>NZ_CP046532.1:0-2197384 GCF_017750945.1 Mannheimia sp. ZY171111 | reverse complement strand
GTGAGCCATAGGTTTCACCGCTTGCCTCAAAGACAGATAACAACGTTTCCTGCAAGCTCATCAACGTTTGATTAGGTGGCGATTTTTCCCAACGATGGCTGGTGGAGCGATTCAACGAAAAACAACGGGACAGTTGTGCGGGGGAAATGCCTTCTCGCCTTAAATCCACCACATAGGATTTCAAGACTTCTCGAGCACCTTTTTTAGTAAGGCATTGTCGCTACGCAACGGCTCATTCTCCGCCCGTAAACGCTGAATTTCCGGCTGCTCGGCAGAAATCGCCGGAGCTTTAGGGGTAATGCCTTGCTGCTCGGCGAGAAATTGCTGCTTCCAACGATTCAAGGCAGATTGGCTGACTCGCATCATTTTGCACACTTGACTGACGCTATGTTTGCCGTCTAACACCATTTCAACACATTGCTTTTTATACTCAGGGGGTAAAAAGTTTAACCATTTTCTATTCTCCATTTTGAGAGAGTTTATCAAAAATAGTCTTTGGTTTATTGCAGTGGGTTAGGCCATTACACTTAATCAGTTGGAAAGTTAGTCCAACTTTTGGGGTGCAGATCACAAGATGGGCTTCTTTCTTTTTGAATGAAAAATAAGCATTTAGACTTAATTTTTCTTATTTTAATGATAAATTTTTCTAATCACTCTTTTCAAATAGACATTTGCTTGTTAGACTGCACTCATCTTATACACAACATCAAAATTAAAATTCGGGAGTATCAAATGAGTGATTTAAATTGCCTTTTCCAAAAAATTAAACAACGCGATCCTAACCAAGCACCTTTCCATCAAGCAGTTGAAGAAGTGTTTGGTAGTCTTGCGCCATTCCTAGCCAAAAACCCAAAATATACTCAACAAGGATTATTAGAGCGTATTGTTGAGCCCGAGCGTGTAATCAGCTTCCGTGTAACTTGGGTCGATGATAAAGGTCAAGTTCAAGTAAATCGTGGATATCGTGTACAAATGAGCTCGGCGATTGGTCCCTATAAAGGTGGTATTCGCTTCCATCCAACTGTAGATTTAGGTGTATTAAAATTCTTGGCTTTTGAACAAGTATTCAAAAATGCTTTAACAACATTACCGATGGGTGGCGGTAAAGGTGGTTCTGATTTTGATCCTAAAGGAAAATCTGACGCTGAAGTAATGCGTTTTTGCCAAGCATTTATGAGTGAATTATTCCGCCATATTGGTGCGGATACTGACGTACCAGCAGGTGATATTGGTGTAGGTGGTCGTGAAATCGGCTATATGTTCGGCCAATACAAAAAATTAACTAACGAATTCACTTCTGTTTTAACCGGTAAATCATTAACTTGGGGCGGTAGCTTAATTCGTCCAGAAGCAACTGGTTACGGTGCAGTTTATTTTGCTGAATCAATGTTAGCCACTCGAGGTCAAGAAATTGATGGAAAACGAGTGGTTATTTCAGGCTCTGGTAACGTAGCACAGTATGCGGCAGAAAAAGTGATTCAAAAAGGCGGTAAAGTGTTAACCGTATCAGATTCAAACGGCTATGTATTATTCCCAGAATCTGGTATGACAGAAGCTCAATTATCGGCATTATTAGAGCTTAAAAATGAACGTCGTGAGCGTCTATCTGTTTACGCTCAAGAACAAGGCTTAACATACTTCGAAGGTCAAAAACCGTGGGGAGTAAAATGTGAAATTGCATTACCTTGTGCAACACAAAATGAATTAGATACAGAAGATGCTAAAGAATTGGTGAAAAACGGTTGTGTATGCGTGGCAGAAGGTGCAAATATGCCAACTACATTAGGTGGTGTTGAAGTCTTTATTGGTGCTAAAATCCTTTATGCTCCAGGTAAAGCAGCTAACGCGGGTGGTGTAGCAACTTCAGGCTTAGAAATGAGTCAAAATGCAATTCGCTTATCGTGGAGCCGTGAAGAAGTAGATGAACGCTTATTCAACATTATGAAATCTATTCATGAAAACTGTGTAGAAAATGGTACAGAATCAGATGGATTTATTAACTATGTAAACGGTGCAAACATCGCAGGCTTCAAAAAAGTGGCAAATGCAATGTTAGATCAAGGTATCGTCTAATTGCTCATTTTATACTAGCCCTCATTATTTGAGGGCTTTTTCATTTGAACTAATCTAAAACGCTACGCTTTCTTTTAAGTTTACTGTTAGATTAAAGACTAAATTATCTTTTGAGCCATATTTACTATCTAAACAGAAATAACCTTCACGCTCAAATTGATAGCCTTGTTCCGCTTTCGCATTCGCTAAACTTGGCTCAACAAAACCGTGTTTTACTACTAAAGATTGTGGATTTAGCACTTCATTAAGATCCTCTGCTGCACTTGGATTTGCAACGGTAAATAAACGGTCATAAATACGGAATTCGGCAGGTTTATTATCTTCTGCGGAAACCCAGTGAATTACACCTTTTACTTTACGTCCATCACTAGGATTTTTACCCAATGTTTCAGAATCGTATGTGCAAAAAATGGTAGTAATTTGACCGCTTGCATCTTTTTCCACACGTTCCGCTTTAATCACATAGGCATTACGTAAACGCACTTCTTTACCCAATACTAAACGTTTGTATTGCTTATTTGCTTCTTCACGAAAATCGGCTTCATCAATATAAATCTCTCGAGTAAAGGGTAAATCACGCTCGCCTAACTCTGGACGGTTAGGGTGATTCGGTGCTTTTAAGATCTCTTTTTCGCCAAAGTTTTCAATGACCACGCGTACAGGGTTGATCACAGCCATTGCCCGAGGTGCATTTTCATTTAAATCTTCACGGATACAAGCCTCAAGTGCTGAATATTCCACCACGTTATCTTGCTTAGTCACACCAATGCGGCGGCAAAATTCACGCAGAGCAGCAGGGGTGTAACCACGGCGGCGTAAGCCTGAAATGGTTGGCATACGAGGGTCATTCCAACCATCAACAATCCCATCTGTAACTAATTTTAACAATTTACGCTTAGAGGTTAATGTGCTTTCTAAATTTAAACGTGAAAATTCATACTGATGCGGTAATGGACGTTGAATGCTGATATTTTCTAATATCCAATCATACAAACGGCGATTATCTTGGAACTCTAATGTACAAATTGAGTGAGTAATTCGCTCAATGGCATCAGAGATACAGTGGGTGAAATCATACATAGGGTAAATGCACCATTTATCGCCTGTTTGATGATGTGAAGCAAATTTTACACGATAAAGCACAGGGTCACGCATTACAATGAATGGTGATGCCATATCAATTTTTGCTCGTAGGCTTGCTTTACCTTCTGCAAATTCACCATTTTTCATTTTTTCAAATAATGCCAAGTTTTCTTCTACAGAACGATCACGATATGGGCTATTTTTACCTGGCTCGGTTAACGTACCACGATATTCACGCATTTCCTCGGGTGATAATTCGCACACATAAGCTAACCCTTTATTGATTAACTCAATAGCATAACCATAAAGTTGGTCAAAATAATCTGACGCATAACGTGGCTCGCCTTCCCATTTAAAGCCTAACCATTCGACATCTCGCTTGATGGAATCTACATATTCAACATCTTCTTTAACTGGATTTGTGTCATCAAAACGCAGGTTACATTTGCCGTTATACTCTTGAGCGATACCAAAGTTTAAGCAGATGGATTTGGCGTGACCAATATGTAAATAGCCGTTCGGTTCAGGAGGGAAGCGAGTGTAAACATTGTTATGTTTACCGCTTGCTAAGTCTTCATCAATAATATGGGTAATAAAATTGGCTCGAGTTTCTGTTTCAGCCGTTAAAATTTCTTCGCTCATAGTTCTCTCTAATTTTCTCAATTAAAATAACGGTTTATTCTACACGTTATTGCGATAATCGAAAAGACCTTGCAGGGTCTGAATTAATATCTGTTAGCAGTGTAATATCTAACCAGTTAAAAGGTGTCTATAAAAAAATCAGAAATTCTGCTTGCACAAATTTCTAAAATTACTTATCTTAAATGGAAGTGTACTATTGTGATAGTACGAAAACATAATTATTGAAGGAGTGTGTATGAAATTTCGTAAAATATTATTAGTTGCCGCATTAAGTGCATTTTCTGTCGCTGCATTTAGTCAAGATAAAATTCAAAATGTTGCTATTACTGCGATTGTGGAGCATCCTGCATTAGATTCTATTCGTAAAGGAATCATTGAAGAACTTGAGCGTGAAGGTTTTGTTGATGGCAAAAATATAAAAATTGACTATCAATCAGCACAAGGTAGCACTGCAACAGCCGCTCAAATTGCACGTAAATTTGTAGGTGATAAAGCCGATATCATTATTCCTATTACTACACCTTCAGCACAGCCTGTAGTGGCAGCAACTCGTTCTATTTCAATTGTGTTCTCTGGTGTAACTGATCCTGTTTCAGCAAAATTAGTGAAATCGTGGGAACCTTCAGGTACGAATGTAACAGGAATTTCAGATCACAAGCCTATTGCACCACAAGTGAAATTAATTAAAACTTTAGTGCCGGAATTAAAGTCAGTCGGCTATGTTTATAGTGCAGGAGAAGTTAATTCTACAATTGTATTGGAAGAGCTAAAAGAAGAGGCTAAAAAACAAGAATTTAATGTTATAGCTGTTGCAGTTCAACGTAGTGCAGATATTGGCACCGCCGCTCGCAGCTTGAACGGTAAAGTACAAGCAATTTATATTTCAGAAGACAATGGTGTCGTTTCTGCTTATGAGGCGTTACATAAAGCGGCTTTAGAGGCTAAAATTCCTGTGATTGCCTCAGACCGTGATACCGTTAAGCGTGGAGCACTTGCAGCGTATGCTGTAAACCAGTATGATATTGGTGTTGCAACGGGTAAAAGTGCAGCACGTATATTAAGAGGCGAGAAACCAGGTTCAATTCCAACACAAGAAGTGAATCAATTAGAGCTTTCTATTAATACAAATACAGCGAAAGAGCTAGGTATTAGCTTGCCGCACAATTTATTAAAAGAAGCAAAAGAAACCTTTTAATCATATTAAATAATAACTTTTGTATGGTTATTATCAGTACAATTTAAAATAATATAAGGAGTATGTTATGGGCTGGATTGCTGCAATTATTGTCGGTGCTATTATTGGTTGGTTAGCATCCATTGTAATGAAAAGTGAAGGTGGTCTTTGTAAAAATATCATTGTAGGTATTGTAGGTTCATCTTTAGGACGTTGGTTATTTGGTGACGTATTAGGAATTGGTTCTGCGTATAACGCAGGCGATTTTAACGTAGTTGGCATCTTTTTCGGTGTGTTAGGTGCGGCATTGTTAATTTTTATTTTAAGAAAATTAAGCATTTTTAATTAATATAAAAGTTAAAAGCGGGTAGTTATAAAAATAACTGCCCGTTTTGTTTTTTTAAATTTACAAACTAAACTGATTGCGTTTAGTTTATCCATTTTCTCTCTTCTTTATATTGTAATTTCTGTTGAGGCTTGCTATCGTAAAATAGTATATTGAAAATCAATTAAAAGAAATAATTATTAAAAATTAGGTAATAAACTATGGGAAAATCACTCGTTATTGTGGAATCTCCAGCGAAAGCGAAAAAAATTAATCAATATCTTGGTAGCAACTACGTCGTAAAATCAAGCGTAGGGCATATCCGTGATTTACCGAAAAGCGGCAGTGATGAAAAATCAGAAAAAGCAAAACCGATTTCAATCAAAGGTTTAAGTGCAGAAGAAAAAGCAAAAGTAAAGGCAGAAAAAGAACGTACAGCCTTAGTAAAGCGTATGGGAATTGATCCATATAACGGCTGGAAAGCGAATTATCAAATTATGCCAGATAAAGAGAAGGTTGTTTCTGAATTAAAATCGCTGGCGAAAAAAGCCGATCATATCTATCTGGCAACCGATTTGGATAGAGAAGGAGAGGCGATTGCTTGGCATTTACGTGAGATCATTGGTGGAGAGGATAGCCGTTTTAGCCGTGTGGTATTTAATGAGATAACGAAGGACGCGATTAAAAAAGCTTTTGAAGCTCCGCAACCACTCAATATTGATCGCGTCAATTCTCAACAAACTCGCCGATTTTTAGATCGTGTCGTGGGTTTTATGGTTTCTCCGTTATTGTGGAAAAAAGTTGCTCGTGGCTTATCAGCAGGGCGTGTGCAATCTGTTGCAGTGAAACTTCTTGTTGAGCGTGAGCGTGAAATTAAGGCATTTCAAAGCGAAGAGTTTTGGACAATTTTAGCCAATACGCAAATTAATCGTAAAAAATTACCGCTTGAATTAACCTCTTATAAAGGTAAAAAGTTCTCAGCTGAGAATGAAAAAGAAGCAAATATTGCAGCCCACGCTTTAGAGCAAAGTGATTTTATTGTTTCTAACATTGAATCAAAAGAAACGAGCTCTCGAGCTTCTGCACCATTCATTACGTCATCGTTACAACGTGCCGCAAGTACACGTTTAGGCTTTGGAGTAAAGAAAACTATGATGTTAGCGCAACGTTTGTATGAAGCTGGTTATATTACTTATATGCGTACTGACTCTACAAACTTAAGCGGTGAAGCGTTGGCAATGGCTCGTCACTACATTCAAGAGAATTTTGGTGCAAATTACTTGCCTGAAAAAGCTAATGTGTATCGTAGCAAAGGCAATGCACAAGAAGCACACGAGGCAATTCGTCCGTCTGATGTGAATGTAAATATGGCAGATTTGAAAGGAATGGATAAGGATGCTGAGCGTTTATATGATTTAATTTGGCGTCGTTTTTTAGCTTGTCAAATGTTACCTGCTCGTTATGATTCTACCTCACTAACCGTTCGTGCGGGTGATTATGAATTAAAAGCGAATGGGCGTGTTATGCGTTTTGATGGCTGGACAAAAATATTACCAGTGCAAGGTAAAAATCCTGAAGATCAAGAATTACCCGCAGTAGAAATAAATCAAAAATTAAAACTTGATGAGGTTGTACCAACTCAGCATTTCACTAAACCGCCAGCACGTTTTAATGAGGCTTCATTGGTAGCAGAGCTTGAAGAACGCAAAATTGGCCGCCCTTCAACTTACGCCTCAATTATCTCAACTATTCAAGAACGTGGCTATGTTCGTACCGAAAACAAGCGTTTTTATGTGGAGAAAATTGGTGAAGTGGTAACAGATCGTTTAAATCAATCCTTTAAAGATTTAATGAATTACGATTTTACTGCCAATATGGAAGAAGTGCTCGACCAAATTGCAGAAGGGAACAAGAATTGGAAAGAGGAATTAAATACGTTCTTTAAACATTTTTCCGAAGAGCTAACACAGGCTGAATTAGATGAGCTAGAAGGTGGAATGAAACCAAATAGTCTCGTTCCAACTGAAATTGATTGTCCGACCTGTGCTAGAAAAATGGCAATTCGTACTGCCTCTACAGGTGTTTTTTTAGGTTGTACAGGCTATGCCTTGCCACCGAAAGAGCGTTGTAAAACGACAATGAATTTAATTCCAGAGGCTGAGTTTCTAAATGTATTAGATGCTGATTCAGAAGCTAAAGCATTAATGGCTCGCAAGCGTTGCCCGAAATGTGATGCTGCGATGGATAGCTATGTAATTGATATTGAGCGTAAATTGCACGTTTGTGGTAATAATCCGAATTGCGATGGACATATTGTTGAGCAAGGTTCATTTAAAATTAAGGGTTATGATGGGCCTGTTGTAGAATGTGATAAATGTGGTGCAGATATGCACCTAAAATTAGGTCGATTTGGCAAATATATGGGCTGTACGAGTTGTGATAATACCCGTAAAGTATTGAAAAATGGTGAAGTTGCACCACCACGAGAGGATCCTGTTGCCTTCCCTGAATTAAAATGTGAAAAAGCAGATGCGTATTTTGTTTTAAGAGATGGGGCAAGTGGCGTATTTATGTCTGCCCACAACTTCCCGAAAGTACGCGAAAGCCGAGCACCAAAAGTGGCGGAGCTTGCGAAATATCGTGATAGATTGCCTGAAAAATTGCAATATCTTGCTGATGCGCCACAGACAGATCCTGAAGGCAATGAGGCGATTATTCGCTTTAGTCGTAAAGAGAAGCGTCAATATGTGACTTCAGAGAAAAATGGTAAAGTGACTAAATGGGCTGTTGATTACGTTGATGGTAAATGGGTAGAGCGTGCTAAATAATCTGTGAAGAGATCTACAAGCGGTTAAGTTTCGTTACACTTTTGCAAATGGTAAACGCTGAGGTTTATTGGCTCTCTTAATTCAAGGACTAAGTTCTGTATTGCACAGGCTTAGTCCTTTTTCATTTGAGTATTATTTATTTAAAATAATCGCTTCCGAATGGCTAGGCGGTATTGCTTGAACAACTGCTTTAACCAGCGTTGCTAGAGGAATAGCAAAGAATACGCCCCAAAATCCCCATAGACCGCCAAAAATCAGCACTGAGATGATGATTATCAGCGGATGGAGATTAACGGCTTCAGAAAATAAATAGGGCACAAGTAAGTTTCCGTCCAACAATTGGCTAATAACAAAAGCAAGCATTAAATAATAAAAATCGGAGGAGAAGCCAAATTGGAATAAGGCGATGAGCATCACAGGAATACTGACCAACACAGCACCAATGTATGGAATTAATACTGAGATTCCCACTGCAACGGAAAGAAGCAGAGGATAACGTAAATTAAAAAAGAGGAAAATGATGTAGGTTACAACGCCCACAATAATAATTTCCAAAAATTTACCCCGAATATAGTTAGCAATTTGTTGTTGCATTTCAAACCAAACGTGTGTCGCTAAGCGGCGGTTTTGTGGTAGCATTTTGCTAAATGAACGCATTAAGACTAGCTTGTCTTTCAATAAAAAAAACACCATTAAGGGGACTAAAAAAGTATAAATACCTAATCCAACCAAGCTGATAATTGAATTGATAGAAAGGGTTAAAAGCGATTCTCCCATACTCAAAATATTGCTCTTGGCGGTATTCATAATTGAATCAATAGTGGCATAATCAATTAAATCTGGATAATGTTCTGGCAGGCCTTGCCACCAAGCATTCAGCAAGTTAAACATTGAGGGTAAATCTTGTATAAAGGTTACCGCTTGATTCCAAAGTGTAGGGAGTAAAACTACGCCTAAAAACGATAATGAGGCGATAAAACTCCCTAGAATTAAAATAACGCTAAGTGTTCTGGGTAAACTTAATTTAACGGATAAAAAGCGTGTAGGCCATTCCAACAAATAGGCAAATACAAGGGCAACCAGCAGGGGCATCAATAAATCACTGAAAAAATAAATAATGCCGAAGCCAATTAACAAAATGCTCAGTAGAACAACTATTTGTGGATCGGAAAATCTTCTTTGATACCATTCTTGCAACATTTGAAACATATTTCTTATTACCTTATGAAATGGGAGCCTTGTTGCATTTGCTTTTGTACTTGGAAATGCTCAACTTCCTATTCTTTTATATTATTGAAATGTTTGCAATTATACTCAATTTTTTCATTTTCTTATATACAACAGAGCCAGATTTTGACAGAATGCCTCTTGTTTTTAATAAGAGGAAAGCGAATGAAAAAACAAAACGAGCATTACGCTCATCAACGAGGAAAAATTAAAGAGAGTGCGGTGAAAGCATTGGTAACTGATCCGCTTTTTAGTCATAAAATTGAGCGAAATCGTAAAGGAAAGGGCAGTTACCGACGCCAAGAAAAACATAAAAATGTGTCTTATGGAAAAGGTGAAACCCCATTTAAAAATATGCTTAAGTGTCTTTTTAAATGGGGTTTCTATTTTTAAATACTATACCAGCAAAGGTGGCATTATATTTCTATTGCTATGTATAATTTGCAAAATTTTGGTATTTTTTGACCGCTTGTTTTGACTTTTAGCTTTGCTTGAAATATTCAAATAATGGCGTTGGGTTTTGAATAAAAGGGGATAAATCTTTACGCTCAGGATGTCCCATATAGGGAATTTGCCCAAGCAGAGGAGCATCAATTTTTTGCGTTAATAACTCAATTAATTCGTGGTAGTGGCGAAGCCCTGGATTGACCCGATTTGCTATCCAGCCTACTAATTTAACACCACGTTGCAAAATTTGATTGGCAGTCAGTAGTGCGTGATTTACGCAACCCTCTTTAATGCCAACAACTAACAATACGGGCATATTATTTTGTTCGACCCAATCCGCAAAGCAGTAATTTTTATTAATCGGAGTCAGCCAGCCATAAGTGCCTTCAACGACCACATTAGGGAATTTTTCTTCCAAGCGAGCTAAATCGCTATTCAATTTTTCTAATTGAATATGATGCACCGCATCCAACGCAGCAAAGACGGGAGTGCTAGAGTGGATAAAAGTATAACTATTAATATCGCGATAATTTACTTTATTAGGACAGCTATCTAAGATAGTTAAAACATCAGGGTTATCTTCCGTTGCATAATCATATTGAGTGGGTTCGGTGGGTAATGAATCATCGCCACCACAGGCAATAGGCTTATAGCCAACAACGGGAAAATTGTGTCCTGCTAATGTCTGTATAATTGCACGAGTGACCACAGTTTTCCCTACACTAGTATCTGTTCCAGTAATAAATAATGAGGGCATTACAAATTCCTTTAATAAAAGTTTATACCTTGTAGTTTAACTAAGAAATAATTAATTTATACTGTCTTTGATCAAATTTCCGTTATAAATTCCCTGTTTTATTGCCGAACAAGCAATTAGTGGGCTATTCCATTCATATTGGCTAGTAACTAAATCGATGTTTAAATCGTGCTTTAGTAAATTTTTATGTAGTTTTGCCGAAAGTTGGTTAAATAATGGATCTTTTATCTGGAGTAGTGGTGAGTTAAACATAATTTTCTCACTAGAGAAAATATTGACTAAATTCATTAACGCATAGGCTAAATTATCAGTAATATGTGCCAGGATTTTAAGTGCAAGCGGTTGATTTTGTACTATTTTTTGACAAAGTAAACGGATTTTTTGCTCTGGTTTTGCGAAATTATTGGGTAAATATTTATCGATTAATTTCACAATAGCAGGGAAAGTAACTTGATTAATCAGCTTATAACGATCAATGTCTGCTAACTCGGGGAAAATGTCGTCACTTAATGGGCTGAATTTGGGCATAGCAATATTATCAATATTCATCTTCGATTGTTTATAAAGCAACTTGCCGCCTAGTAGCACGTTCACATTCAGCGTATCATTTAATTCAAGAAAAATAACATTGTTCTGGCTGATTAAAGAACCTACGGTAGATTCTGCTAATAGCCATAGCTGAAAATGCTCCATTAATAAAATTGGGCAATTAAATAATGGAGAGATAGTGGATGTAATGTTGGAGTGAATCTCCATATTGCCTAAGTGCGTAATACTCTCTTTTTCTGTATTAATTTTACCAACCACACTGACAGAAACTGCAAGTAGTCGCTCTTTTTTTATGGTATGAATTTGTTGGAAGTTTTCAATAAATTTCAAAATGTTATCGTCTAATTGAGCATAATTTTGCGGCGAGATTGTATAATCTTGATGATGAATCTGCTTGCCGTTTAATTGACAGAGCGAAATTTCTACCTGATGTGGTGAAACGGTTATACAGAATAATTGCCAGAAGAAATTGGAAACGGCTAAGCCAACAGAAGGGCGACCTCGAGATGGCGTGTTTTGCACTATTCTTTCTAAAATAAAATGGTTGTCTATTAAGATCTTAGTAAGGTTAGTCACAGAGGCTGGAGCTAAGCCAGAGAGCTTCGCCAGATCTGTCCTTGAAATTAATTCAAATTGCTCAATAAGGCGATAAATCTTACCTAAATGCAGCGCTTTGTTATCCGAAAACATCTAAAAAATCCCTTTTCATTTTGATGCTGGCAATTATTTTTTGATCTGAAAAAAATAACAATCTTTTTTTGTTTATAATGAGAAGCAGATCACATAATTATTTTATTCTTAAAAATGACGGAAAACGAATATGAAATCTTTAATTCGCTATAACTGGGTTGAAACAAACGAACAACTAACGAAAGTCTGCGAAGAGGCTAAAAAAGCAGATGCCGTAGCACTTGACACAGAATTTATCCGCACTCGCACCTATTACCCCATATTAGGTTTAATTCAGTTATATGATGGCAAACACCTTAGCCTAATTGATCCAACTACGATTTCTGATTTTTCACCCTTTGTATCCTTATTGGCAGATAAAAATACAGTAAAAGTGCTGCACGCCTGTAGTGAAGACTTAGAGGTTTTTAATCATCAATTCAAACAACTCCCTGAGCCCATACTGGATACACAAATTATGGCTGGTTTTGCGGGGGTTGGAATATCAATCGGTTTTGCAAAATTGGTTTCTCATTATTTAAATATTGAACTGGATAAAGCAGCTTCTCGCACAGATTGGCTTGCCCGCCCTTTAACTGATGAGCAATTGCAATATGCCGCAGCAGATGTGTGGTACTTATTACCGATTTATCAAAGGCTGACTGACACTTTAGCCAAAGGTAATTGGTTAAACGCGGTAGTAGAGGAATGTAGTGCAATCTCAGCTAAAATTACGCGATTTGAAGATAAAACGAAAGCGTATAAAAATATTGCTAATGCGTGGCGATTAAATCAGCAAGAATTAGCGATTTTGCAGATTTTAGCAAAATGGCGAATTGAGGAAGCTCAAAAACGCAACCTTGCATTAAATTTTGTGGTTAAGGAAGTAAATCTATTTCAAATTGCGAAGATACAACCAAAACATACGTCCCAATTATTAGAATTTATGCACCCAAATGAGGTTAGAATTCACGGTAAAAAAATTCTATGGTTAGTCGAACAGGGTAAGGCGGTTAAACCTGATGATTATCCTCAACCGATCAAACGTTTAGTGGACGAAAAAGGCTACAAATATAATATGCAGGCAATGTTGCAAAAATTAGCCGAAATTCGACCGCTTGATCTTGCCCCAGAGTTGATTGCGAGTAAACGTCAATTAAACCAACTCTTCAAATGGTTTATTGATGGAAAGCCACAAAACAAAATGCCAGAGCTGTTAGTGGGTTGGCGAACGCCGTTTGGCGAGCAACTATTATCCGTTTTATCGCAAAATTATTAGGACTATTTGTATTTGGCAAAGTATAATTGCCTAAAAAGGAGTAAATATGGAACATAAAAAACTACCTAAAGCACTAGATGCTATTGATTTAAGAATATTAAACGAATTACAGCGTAACGGAAAAATATCAAACATTGAGTTATCTAAACGTGTAGGGCTTTCGCCTACGCCTTGTTTAGAGCGAGTAAAACGCCTTGAAAAAAACAATGTGATTACAGGTTACAAAGCCTTATTGAACCCAGAGTTATTAGATGCCCCTTTATTGGTTATCGTAGAGATCACGCTTGTGCGTGGTAAGCCAGATGTATTTGAGGAATTTAATAAAGCGATTCAGCAACTAGATGAAATTCAAGAATGCCATTTAGTTTCGGGCGATTTCGATTATTTATTAAAAACCCGTGTGGCTGATATGGCCGCCTACCGCAAATTACTCGGTACAACTTTATTACGCTTGCCAGGTGTAAACGACACCAGAACCTATGTGGTAATGGAAGAAGTGAAACAAACCAACTATTTGTTGTTAAAGTAAGGAGAATTGAGTGATTGAGCAACTCAAACCACACTTAAAAGGTAAAGCTATACTGATGAAATTAGTGCTTTTATTAGCTTGCGTACTTGGTATTTATTTACTTATTGCATGGGTAAGTTATAGCCCATTGGATAATGCTTGGTCTACAGCAAGTACCTTTACTCCGACTACTTTAAATAAAGCAGGTAGTTTCGGTGCCTGGAGCATTGATATGCTTTATGCTATGTTTGGCAAGGTAACGGTATTAATACCTTTTGCATTAATTATTTCATCAATTTATATTTTAGGTATGGGCTTAAGTGGGGAAATGAAATGGAAAATCGTTTTCTTACGATTAGTAAGTTTTCTCTTACTATTAGTAGGGCTTTCAGCATTATTTAGTGTGCTTTTCTCAAATAGTACTTATTATCTTTCTGGTGGATTTGTTGGTGGTATTTGGCATTCTCTACTTTCTGAAACCTTAGGACAATTTGCCTCATTGCTGATTGCGATGATTTGTACCGTCATAGGTTTATATTTCTGTTCAGTTCAATCGCTATTACCTATCTTATCGCAATTCTATGATTGGGTAATGGCAAAGAAAGAAGAGCAACACTTTGATGAAATAACGCATAATTTGCAAAACGCAGAGCAAAATCAACCGCTTGTAGCAGATAAAGAGCAAGCCACGGCTGAAATTGAGGAAGAAAAACAGCCACAATTTACGGATATTTCTGCTTTCACTCGGCCAAATATTAGTGGTTTAAGACAAACTATGGCGGAAACACCTAATGATAGTGAAATGTATAATATTGAGCGAGATTTAGAGCTACCAACAATTAATATCAACGCTCAGTTTGAAACCACAAATGAAATTGTTGAAGAACAGGCTGAAGCGATGGATTATCGCACCCAACGTATTCAGATGGACGACGTTGAAATGCCAACGGTTCGTTTAAATAAAATAGTTGAAAATGAAATAGAGCCAACGATAACGCTTATAAATAAAGCGTCAAATGAAACTACGCGTGCTCAAATTTATGCTGAAAATAGTCTTGAGGAAGAGTATGCCGTTGAAGATGACATTAATGATACCCATGAAATGACGCCTGCATTTATGGTTACGCCACCTAAAATGATGAAAGAGGTTGCCGAGCAGACGAATTATCCCAAAGGCTATGGCGAAACCTTAATTCACCCACTGTTACAACGAAAAGTAAACATAGAAAAACCAACAACACCATTACCTACATTAGATTTGCTAGATAAAGCACCGATTCAAACACAACAAATTACCGAGCAAGAAATTCGTGATATTTCCGTGCGTTTAGAATCGGAATTAGCCAATTTTGGTGTAAAAGCAACCGTAGAAGATGTATTGGTTGGGCCAGTAGTGACTCGCTATGAAATTCAACCTGCAGCAGGCGTTAAAGCTGCCAAGATCACAAATTTAGCTAGTGATATTGCTCGTGCTTTAATGTTTAAAGCAATTCGTATCACAGAAGTTATTCCGAATAAACCTTATATGGGCATTGAAACGCCAAACAAATACCGTGAAACGGTTTGGTTGCGTGATGTGTTAGATAGCGATGAATTCCGTCATACTACCGCAACCCTACCAATGGCACTCGGTAAAGATATTAGCGGTAACCCTGTCGTGGTAGATATGGCGAAAATGCCACATTTATTAGTTGCAGGGCAAACAGGTGGTGGAAAATCGGTGGGGGTAAATACGATGATTTTAAGCCTCTTGTTTAAACTTTCTCCAGAACAAGTTCGCTTTATTATGATTGATCCTAAAGTGGTGGAACTTTCAATTTACAATGATATTCCTCACTTATTAACGCCAGTGGTAACCGATATGAAAAAGGCAGCAAATGCGTTACGTTGGGCAGTTGAGGAAATGGAACGCCGTTATATTTTAGTTAGCCATTTGCAGGTGCGTAATATAGAAGGTTACAATGCTAAAATAGATCAAGCAGCAACAATGAACTTGCCAATTCCCGATCCAACGTGGCGACCTGGTGATTCAATGGATAGTTTGCCTCCATCATTACAAAAATTGAGCTATATTGTCTTAATTGTTGATGAGTTCGCCGATTTAATGATGTCTGCTGGTAAGGAAGTAGAAGAGTACATTATGCGTATTGCACAAAAAGCAAGAGCAGTGGGCCTTCATTTAATTCTTGCAACACAGCGTCCTTCAACTGATGTGATTACAGGCGTAATCAAAGCAAATATTCCAAGCCGTATCGCCTTTACCGTCGCTAGCCAAATAGACTCGAGAACGATTTTAGATTCTGGCGGGGCTGAAGCATTATTAGGACGAGGCGATATGCTGTACTCTGGTGCAGGCAGCCCAGATATTATTCGAGTACACGGTGCGTTTATGAAAGATGATGAAGTACAACGTATAGCAGATAACTGGCGTGCCAGAGGCAAGCCAAATTATTTAGATAGCATCGTGGAATCAAAATCAGATGATAACGATACAAAAAATGATAATTCTGGGGGCGATTTAGATCCGCTATTTGATGAGGTAGTCGAATATATTATCGAAACGGGTTCTGTCTCTATCAGCAATATTCAACGCCGATTCGCAGTTGGTTTTAACCGAGCAGCCAGAATTGTAGATCAGATGGAAGCACAAGGGATTGTATCTGAACCTGGCAAAGGCGGAAAACGAGAAGTGCTTGCAAGATAATCAATAACAAGCGGTTAGATTTCATCAAAAGTTTGCAACTTTTAACCAAAATCTGACCGCTTGTTTTTTATTTCACTAAAATAAACCGTAGTATAAAAAGTGCTGTTGAGCTAAAATCAATCTAATTTTATGTTGAAATTGGGGAAAATTATGCGATTAGGTGATTTAAGACGCAGTAAAAATGTGGAAGACAGACGAGCGAGTGGCTCAGGGCGAATGTCTGTTGGGCGAGGTAAAGGCGGTATTCTTACCTTTATTATTGTACTAGTTGGGGCTTATTATGGCGTGGATTTAAGTGGATTAATGAGCGGGCAAGAGAGCTATCAACAAACTTCAAAGTTGGAGAGTAGTGAAGAAGCACACTTAGAAGAGCTATCTTCTAAAGTATTAGCCAGCACAGAAGATATTTGGGGTGAATACTTCAAACAAAATGGTATGGCTTACAAAGAGCCCACTTTAGTACTTTACCGTGGGGCAACTCAAACTGCTTGCGGTACAGGTCAATCTGCGATGGGGCCTTTTTACTGCCCTGTAGATCAAAAAGTCTATATAGATTTATCATTTTATGATGATATGCGTAAAAGACTTAAAGCATCAGGCGAATTTGCTTTTTCTTATGTGATTGCACACGAAGTAGGTCACCACGTTCAGAATTTATTAGGTATCACAAGTAAAACACAACGTGAACAGATGAGAGCAACATCTAAAGCGGCGGCTAACCAAATTTCAGTAAATGTGGAATTACAAGCAGACTGTTTTGCGGGTGTTTGGGGTCATCAACTGACTCAGCAAAACAGGCTAGAGCAAAGCGATATTGAAGATGCCTTTAATGCAGCACAAGCAGTAGGCGATGATAGATTACAACAGCAAAGTAGAGGCTATGTTGTGCCTGATAGCTTTACACACGGTTCATCCGCCCAGCGTCTAGCCTGGTTTAAAAAAGGATTAACAACAGGTAATCCGTCAGTTTGTAATACGTTTAAAAAAATATAAAAATACATTTGCAAAAATACTAATGCACTATTATGATAGTGCGGTTTTGTTGTAAATATAGAAATTAGAGAGTAAAAAAATGGCTTATACAGATACCAAAAATGACGATGTGAGAATTACCCATATTGAGGAATTATTACCGCCAGTTGCATTATTAGAGCGTTATCCTGCCAGTGATATAGCCGCAGCAACCGTTGAGCAAACTCGCAAGGCAATCCATAAAATTTTACACGGTGCAGATGACCGCTTATTGGTTGTCATCGGACCTTGCTCCATTCACGATCCAAATGCTGCATTGGAATATGCACAGAAAATTAAAGAGATACGTGCAAATCCTAAAATTAATCAACATTTAGAAGTAGTAATGCGTGTCTATTTTGAAAAACCGCGTACGACGGTAGGCTGGAAAGGCTTAATCAATGACCCATATTTGAATGAAACATATTCGTTAAATGATGGGTTACGCATTGCTCGTAAAGTTTTATCTGATATTAATGATTTAACCGTCCCCGCTGCTGGCGAGTTTTTAGATATGATCACTCCACAATATATGGCAGATTTTATGAGTTGGGGAGCAATTGGAGCAAGAACAACAGAATCACAAGTTCACCGTGAACTTGCTTCTGGTTTATCTTGTGCAGTTGGTTTTAAAAATGGCACAAATGGTAGCGTAAAAATTGCACTAGATGCCATTTCTTCAGCAAAATCACCACACCATTTCTTATCTGTTAATAAATTCGGGCATTCTGCTATTGTAACTACCGCAGGTAACCCAGATTGCCATATTATTTTACGTGGCGGAGATAAGGGCACTAACTACGATGCAACCTCTATTCAAGAGGCTTGTGTTGCTATCGAAAAATCAGGAGGATGCCCACACGTAATGGTTGATTTTAGTCACGCTAATAGCCAAAAACAATTTAAACGCCAAATGGACGTATGTGAAGATATCTGTAAACAAATTTCAGACGGTTCAGAATTTATTTCTGGGGTGATGATTGAAAGCCATTTAGTTGAAGGTCGTCAAGATTTAATTGAAGGAAAAGGTTTAGAGGCGTTAGTTTACGGGCAAAGCATTACCGATGGTTGTATTGGTTGGGAAGATAGCGAAAAAGCTCTATTTGCCTTAGCCGAAGCGGTAGAACAACGCCGTAAAAATCGCCCATAAAATTTCAATTTTCATCTAATTTTTATATAATGGCGTACGTTTAAACGTATGCCTTTTATTTTTAGAGAGATTATGACAACAATTCTTGCTTTAGATACTGCAACAGAAGCCTGTTCGGTTGCCTTACTTCATAATGAAAAAGTGTTCACACTTGATGAAATCAGCCCTCGCTCCCACACGCAACGTATTTTACCCATGGTGGATGAGTTACTCACTCAAGCTAATATTCAAATTAAAGACGTGAATTATTTAGTATTTGGGCGTGGTCCAGGTAGTTTTACTGGGGTAAGAGTAGGCGTAAGTGTTGCCCAAGGCTTGGCAATGGGGGCAAACTTGCCGGTCATTGCTATTTCCAATTTAAAAGCAATGGCAGAAGAAGCTTACCAAAAACTGGGGGCAGAAAACGTCATTGCCTTAATTGATGCTCGAATGAATGAAGTTTATTTTGCTCAATTTTCAAGAAATGGCGACAAGTGGACTGAAATCGTCACAGAACAAGTCTGCTCGCCAGAAGCGGCAATTCAACAATTTCAAATAACTGAAAATACCCTTGTCGTAGGCACAGGCTGGGCGGCTTATTCGCAATTTTCCGAGAAAAATCTACCGCTTGTAGTCAGTGAAATTACCTTACCTTCTAGCGAATATATGTTATCTCTTGCACAAACTGAAATTCAGCAAGGAAATATACAATCTGCCCTAGAAATAGAGCCTGTTTATTTAAGAAATGAAGTAACTTGGGAAAAATTACCCAATAAACGATAATGACAAGCGGTTAAATTTCTACATTTTTTTGCAATTTGCAAATTTTCAGAGAAATTTTTAACCGCTTGTTTATCTACTATAATTTACCCAATTTTTGCTTGTAGTGATAACGACAAACCGAGAGATATTTATCATTACCACCAATTTGGATTTGCTCGCCTTCTTTAATTGCATCGCCTTTCTCATTTAAGCGAATAACAAAATGGGCTTTTTTGCCACAATCACAGATGGTTTTAAGTTCTTCTAATTCATCTGCCCACGCCAATAAGTATTTACTGCCTTCAAATAATTCAGCTTGGAAATCGGTGCGTAGCCCGTAGCAGAGTACAGGAATGTTTAATTTATCAACCACATCACCTAATTGGTAAACTTGGGCCTTTGTTAAAAATTGTGCCTCATCAATTAAGATACAGTGTAACGTTTGATTGCTACAAGATTGTTTAATTTCTGTAAATAAATTCGTTTCAACATTAAATAATGTGGCTTCTTGTGAAATGCCGATGCGTGAGCTGACTTTTCCGACACCAAAACGGTCATCAATTGCAGCAGTATAAACTAACGTATTCATACCGCGCTCTTGGTAATTATAAGAAGATTGAAGTAGCGTGGTTGATTTTCCTGCATTCATTGATGAGTAGTAAAAATAGAGCTTTGCCATAATATATAAAACAATAAAAAAACGGCTAACAATTTAGCCGTTCGCGGATTAAAAATTAAACGTTATCAATTTGACCTAGAAGTGAACGTAAACGCTCTTGGAAGTTTTGCTGTTCAACTTTTAATTGCTCGTATTCGTGACGTAATGTTTCGTTTTCTTGCTTAGCCGCATCATTTTTGCCTTTTAATTCTTCTACTTCTAATTGAAGTAATTGAATTGTTTCAACAGCTTGTTTAATTTTCTCTTCTAATTGATCTAAAACCGATAATGACATAATAAATTCCCTCTAAAATATTTAAAATTGCGAAGATTATACTCTAAATCTGACCTTATTTTTATAAAAAAGTTTGCCTATTTATGAATTTCTATTCAAATGATGATTTTTTAGTAACATCGCTTCTTAGTTGCTGATAAAATACAGCTTCTCTTCTTTTAAAGTTTTTCTTTCAAGAAACTAAGGAATAAAATGAAACGAACTCTTTCTTTTGAATTTTCTCGTGTAACAGAAGCTGCTGCACTTGCGGCATATTCTTGGCTTGGGCGTGGTAATAAACATTCGGCAGATGAAGCGGCAGTTAAAGCTATGCGTTTTATGCTTAATCAAATGGCAATACGAGGCGAAGTCGTGATTGGTGAGGGAGAAATTGATGAAGCACCAATGCTGTATATTGGCGAAAAAATTGGTTTATCTCGTCTTGAAGATGATGAAATCAGTATTGCAGTTGATCCGATTGATGGTACACGAATGACTGCAATGGGGCAGGCGAATGCACTTTCTGTTCTTGCGGCAGGAGGGAAAGAAACATTCTTAAAAGCCCCTGATATGTATATGGAAAAATTAGTCGTTGGTCCTGAATGTAAAGGAATGATTGATTTAAATTTGCCACTGGAACAAAACCTTCGTCGAATTGCTTCTAAAAAAGGAAAACTACTTTCTCAATTAACGATTGCTATTTTAGCTAAACCTCGACACGAGCAGATTATTGCGGACGTACAAAAGCTCGGGGTTAGAGTGATAGCAATTCCAGATGGTGATGTTGCAGCAGCCGTGCAATGTTGTTTACCCGATAACGAACTTGATTTGCTTTACGGTATCGGTGGAGCACCTGAAGGGGTTGTAGCAGGTGCAGCCATTCGGGCATTAGGCGGTGATATGAATGCAAAACTGATTCCTCGTAATCAAGTAAAAGGGAATAGTCCTGAGCATTTAACAGCGACTGAAAAAGAGATTTCTCGCTGTAAAGAAATGAATGTGCCAATTAACACGGTACTAAAATTAGAAGAGTTGGTGCGTGATGATAATATCGTTTTTGTTGCAACGGGAATCACATCTGGCGATTTACTCAACGGTATTAAACGTAGAAGCAATATTGCCAGCACAGAAACTTTGTTAATTCGCGGTAAATCAAGAACTATCCGTAGAATTCAATCTCATCATTATATTGATCGTAAAGATAATGAATTACTTTCATTAATGGATTTATAAACTTTTCTATCAAATCGGGCAATGCCCGATTTTACTTTCACTACAGCGTCACGATTCTTCTGATTTATGAGTATTAATTGCACATAAATTAAATCCTAATGTTTCCGCTACCACGTAAACCGTCTGAAATTTGACTTGGCTTGGATCTTTAAATAAACGTTTAAGGGTAGAGCTAGAAACCCCTGTTTGCATTTCAAGTGTAATAAGCTCAATCCCTAATAATTTTCTTTGAGCATTTAATTGCTTCCCGAAATCGACCAAATCATTAATTTTATTCTTTTCAAATAATTTCTGCTCTTCTTGCTCTTGCTTTAATGCTTGTTTTCTTAATTGGTTTAACTGGTTAATTTGATTTTGTAATTCTACTGAAAGTTTCATTATTTTTCCTTTGTAATCTTGATGGTTTGTTTTTGGCTTATTTTTCTGTTTGTTTTGATGTTTAAGGTCATTTGTGGTTTATTTTATTTTTATTGTTCGTATGTGAGCTAAATTTTATTTTTATAAGATGTGGTGGTGTCAATTATAAACTTTGTAAAGATTGAAGCCAATTAAAAATATCGCATCGCTTGTGTTAAAATATGAAATACTAAAAGAAAATAAACAGGATAATGTATGGATCTCTCCTATTTGGCAAAAATGCCACAAGAAGAATTTACGGCTCGTCGTGAGCGTATTTTAGAGCAAATGCAAGATAATTCAGCGTTGTTAATTTTTACGGAATCAGAAAAACGCCGTAATAGTGATTGTGATTATTTATTCAGACCTGATAGTTATTTCTGGTATTTAACAGGATTTGCAGAACCTCAATCAGCAATATTATTGGTGAAACAAACAAATAAAACAGAAAGTATTATTTTTGTTCGTAAAAAAGATCCATTAATGGAAACGTGGAATGGAAAACGATTAGGTGTTGAAGATGCCCCTAAAACGTTACAGTTTAACGAAGCATTTGATATAGAAGAAATTAAAACTGTTCTTGCAAAAAAATTAGCCAATTTGACCGCTTGTTATTACGTAAGAGACTTGCAGAAGTGGGGAGATGATGTATTAGATGAAATTGCAGCAAATAATCATAAAATACCGACTTTGATTGATTGGCAACCAATATTATCTGAAATGCGATTAATTAAGTCAGAATTTGAAATTGCACTTATTCAACAGGCTTGTCATATTTCTTCAATGGCACATATTCGAGCGATGAAGCAAACTCGCCCTAATCGTTATGAGTTGGAAATTGAAGGTGAGATGTTGCACGAATTTACTCGCTTTGGGGCAAGATTTCCTGCTTATAACCCCATTGTTGCAAGCGGAGAAAATGCTTGTATTCTGCATTATAATGAAAATGATGGCATACTAAAAAATGGAGATTTATTGCTGATTGATGCAGGTGCAGAATTTGCCTATTATGCAGGCGATATTACTCGAACCTTTCCGATAAGTGGTCAATTTTCTGAACCACAAAAAGAACTATATGAATTAACTTTGATGATGTTACAAGAGGCTACAAAGCTACTTGTACCACAAAGTTCTATTAAAGCAGCGAATGACAAAGCGGTACAGATTCTAACCGAAGGTCTGGTGCGTTTAGGCATTCTAAAAGGCAATGTGACGGATCTGATTGAACAAAAAGCGTATCGTCAATTTTATATGCACGGTTTAGGTCATTGGTTAGGGCTAGATGTGCATGATGTTGGAGATTATGGTGCAGAGCGTAATCGCCCATTGCAAATTGGTATGGTGCTTACAGTTGAGCCTGGCATTTATATTTCAACAGAAGCAGATGTCCCCGAACAGTATAAGGGCATTGGTATCCGAATTGAGGATAACTTGCTGATTACCGAATATGGTAATAAAAATCTAACCAGTGGCTGTCCAAAAGACATTGCTGATATTGAGCAGCTGATGCAATCATAAATTTGCAATATTATTTTAAAAAATAACCGCTTGTTTGATATTCTTCTTAATTTGCTTAAGCCTGAGAGTAACAAGTTAAAGTAAGTAAAGCCCTGATATTAACAAATGGTTTTTGTTTTATGCAGAAAATATGATTAATTATGCAATTTAATGGTTGCGGATTTTTCTAAAAAAGCTAATATAATTGATATTATTAAGAGGGAATTATGCGTAACACAGAATTAGCTTTAGCCCAATGGTTTAGACAATCTACGCCCTATGTGAATATGCACAGAGGGAAAACCTTTGTTATTATGCTTGATGGCGATGTGATAGAAAGTCCAAACTTTATCAACATTATTAATGATATTAGTCTATTACATAGTTTAAATATTAAGTTAGTGATTGTATTTGGTGCAAGACCACAAATTAATATGCTTTTAAAACAAAATAGTATTGAGCCTGAATATTACAACAATATTCGGATCACAAACCCACAATCACTAGATTATGTGAAACAAGCGGTGGGGAAGGTTCATTATGATTTGTTTGCTCGCCTTTCACTGCGTTTACCGCATTCAGATGTGATTAATGTAGTGAGTGGTAATATGATTTTAGCCCAGCCAATAGGCGTAGTTGATGGCGTGGATTATGCCTTAAGCGGTAAAATTCGCCGCATTAATGTAGAAAGTATCAAGCAGCAACTTTCACAAAATTCAATAGTATTACTTGGGCCTATTGCCCCTTCCGTAACAGGGGAAATGTTTAATTTACCGTTTGAAGATATTGCTACTCAAGTTGCGATTAAGCTAAGAGCAGATAAATTAATCGGGTTTTGTGAAGAGCAAGGTATTTTAGATGAAGCTGGTAATGTGATTTCCGATATTTTTCCGCAAGAAGCTCAAAAAGTGCTAAATAATTTAATTGAGCAAGGGCAGTACCACACTTCAAAAGCCCGTTTTTTACAGGCAGCGATTAGTGTCTGTAGAGAAGGGATAAAACGTTCACATTTGCTAAGTTACAAAGAAGATGGTTCGCTCCTGCAAGAATTATTCTCTCGTGATGGTATTGGTACACAGTTCTCTATGGAAAACTCAGAAAATATTCGTATTGCTAACTCAAGCGATATTCCAGGATTACTTGATTTAATTCACCCACTTGAACAACAAGGTATTCTAGTTAAACGTTCTCGTGAACAATTAGAAATGGAAATTGCCAATTATACGATTATTGAGCGTGATGGCGTGGTGATTGCGTGTGCGGCATTAAATGTCTATCCAGAAGAAAAAATGGCGGAAATGGCGTGTGTGGCAGTGCATCCTGATTATCGGGATTCCTCAAGAGGCGATGTCTTGCTCGAAAACATTTGCAAACGAGCAGAGCAGTTAGGCGTGGAAAAACTCTTTGTGCTAACCACCCGAACCACGCAATGGTTCCAAGAGCGTGGCTTTAGATTGGCAGACGCCCAAGATCTACCACGTTATAAGCGAGAAAATTATAACTACCAACGCCGTTCCAAAGTGTTGATTTTGACACTCTAATCGCGTTGTAACTTTGTCTTATGAAATAATGGGTAAAAAAATCCGCCTTTTTTAAAAGAGGCGGATTTGCAATTTTTAGCGGAAATTTAACCGCTTACAAGGCGTTTTTCTCACCACGAGAGAGGCTAATTACACCTGAGCGGACGATTTCAACGATAGATGTTTCTTCTTTCACCGCTTCAATGAAGGCATTCAGTTTCTCGCTTGAGCCAGCTAATTGAATGGTGTAGAGCTTCGGCGTTAAATCCACAATTTGCCCACGGTAAATATCTACCATACGTTTTAATTCATCACGAGATGAGCCTGTTGCACGCACTTTTACTAACAGCACCTCACGTTCAACGTGTTCGTAAGCACTTAGGTTACTCACTTTAAACACATCAACTAATTTGTGTAATTGCTTTTCTATTTGTTCTAAAACTTGCTCTTCACCTTGAGCAACAATCGTCATTCTTGAAAGGCTTGGGTCATCAGTGGGGGCAACGGTTAAACTTTCAATGTTAAAGCCACGTTGTGAGAAAAGGGCAACCACACGAGATAAAGCACCTGACTCATTCTCTAATAATACTGCTAATGTTCTACGCATCTGTTCTCTCCGTTTTACTTAACATCATTTCATTCATTGCACCGCCACGAATTTGCATTGGGTAAACGTGCTCCGTTTCGTCAATTAATACATCGACAAAAACTAATTTATCTTTGATAGAAAAGGCTTCTGTTAATTTTGCTTCAAGCTCGGAAGGGTGATCAATTTGAATGCCAATATGGCCATAAGCTTCAGCTAATTTAGCGAAGTTTGGTAGTGAATTCATATACACCTGTGAATGGCGGCCAGAGTAGATAATGTCTTGCCACTGTTTCACCATACCTAAGAAACGGTTATTAAGGCTTATAATCACAACTGGCGTATCATATTGTTTTGCGGTAGAAAGCTCTTGGATATTCATTTGAATACTGCCATCACCTGTTACACACACAACCGTTGCTTCTGGGTGAGCAAATTTCACCCCCATTGCTGCGGGTAATCCAAAGCCCATTGTGCCAGCACCGCCTGAGTTGATCCAACGGCGTGGCTTGTCAAAACCATAATGTAGTGCCGCAAACATTTGATGTTGTCCAACGTCTGAAGCAACATAAGCCTCGCCATTAGTGAGCTTGTGGATCATCTTAATAACTTGTTGTGGCTTGATCACTTCTGAGCTTTCTTCAAAAGCTAAGCAATTACGGGCTTTCCACTCATCAATTTGTTGCCACCAAGCGGTCAAATCTGTCTGACTTTTTGTAAGGCTTTCATCGCCAAGTAACGATAAAAACTCATCCATCACATTTTTTGCACTGCCTACAATTGGAATATAAGCTGCGACGGTTTTAGAAATAGAAGCAGGATCAATATCAACGTGAATAACTTTAGCATTCGGGCAGTATTTGGCTAAATTATTTGTTGTACGATCATCAAAACGAACACCAATGCCTAAAATCAAATCACTTTCGTGCATAGCATTATTGGCTTCATAAGTTCCGTGCATACCCAGCATTCCTAAAAATTGCTTATCAGAAGCAGGATAGGCCCCCAATCCCATCAATGAAGTCGTAACAGGAAGATTTAATTTTTGAGCAAATTCAGTTAATTCCGCAGAACACTCAGCATTAATCACGCCACCACCGATATAGAGAATAGGCTTTTTGGCTACTAACAAGGCTTTTAATGCTTTTTTAATTTGCCCTTTATGACCTTGTACTGTTGGATTGTATGAACGCATTGCGACGGTTTTGGGATATTCATACGGATATTTATTTAATGGATTGACCATATCTTTTGGAATATCAATAACCACTGGGCCAGGGCGGCCACTTGAAGCAATATAGAATGCTTTTTTGATGATGTGTGGAATATCTTCGGTATTTTTTACCAAGAAGCTGTGTTTTACCACAGGGCGAGAGATACCTATCATATCACTCTCTTGGAAAGCATCGCTGCCAATAAGACTTGATGGAACTTGCCCTGATAAAATCACCATTGGGATAGAATCAGTATAAGCTGTTAAGATACCAGTAATGGTATTTGTTGCTCCAGGTCCTGAAGTCACTAATACACAACCAACTTTACCCGTAGAACGAGCATAGCCATCTGCCATATGCACAGCGGCTTGTTCGTGTCGAACTAAAACGTGGTTTAAGCCAAGTGTATGAATAGCATCATAAATATCTAATACAGATCCACCTGGATAACCGAAAACGTATTCAACGCCTTCATCTTTAAGGGACTGTACAACCATTTCTGCACCAGAAAGTTTTTTCATTAAATCCTCCAACCAAAAAATGCTGTTTAATTGGTTGGATTGTGCAGGAATTTTTTATGGCTGTCTAGTGGTGTTTTTTGAATCAAGCTTAAACTAATATGGTTTTATTTTCTAAAAATATAAAAAATTTAGATTTTTATAAAGATAATTTAAATTAAATTTGGGTTTTTGATTTTATATTCTATATTTTATACTTTTGTCAAAATTTAAAACTTTTATTGCTAAAATTGTTTTTCGGGTAAAAAATAGCCATTTTAATAATTTTAAATTTTGCAAAAAAATAACAGAATATGACCGCTTGTAACATTAGGCTTCATCAATTAACGTTAATTTTTCATTGGCATCTGTAGTAATTTTCGCAATTGCATTGCGGTAAGTAATTTCTAGGCTTTCTCGGCTTGTTGCGATTACCCCCTGATCGAGTAAGAAGCCATCTTTGACATCATAAACCCACCCGTGCAGAGAGAGGGATTTACCTCGTTCCCAAGCGGATCTGACAATCGCTGATTGTCCTAAGTTATAAACTTGTTCAGCCACATTCAATCTAGTTAGCACATTTGCTCTTTCTTCATAGGGAAGGTTACCTAATAAATGGCTGTGTTTAAACCAGATATCACGCAGATGTAATAACCAGTTATTAATTAACCCAAGATCATTTTGTATCATTGCGGCATTAATACCCCCACAGTTTGTGTGTCCGCAGATGATAATATGCTCAATTTCCAATACATCTACCGCATATTGCACCACAGATAAACAGTTAAAATCGGTATGAATAACCATATTGGCAACATTTCGATGAACAAATAACTCACCAGGTTCTAATCCTGTTAATTTTTCAGCGGGTACGCGGCTATCAGAACAGCCAATCCATAGATAAGTTGGCTTTTGATGCTCTGCTAACTTTTTAAAGTAATCAGAGTTTTCATCTTTCATCTGAGTTGCCCAAGTATAATTATTCGTAAATAGGCGTTCAATTTTTTCCATAAATTCTCCTTTTAATATGCTATTTTAGCCAGCTGAGATTATATGACTAAATTAAATAGTCGGGTAGGTGAAAATAAAAAATGCCCTTAACTCTGGGCATTTATTGATCGATTGAAAGCGAATTATTGAGTCGCCTGAATAGCAGTGAGTGCAATAGTATAGACGATATCATCAACTAAAGCCCCACGAGACAAGTCATTTACTGGTTTACGCATACCTTGTAACATTGGACCGATAGAGACGAGATCTGCAGAACGTTGTACCGCTTTATATGTGGTATTGCCCGTGTTTAAGTCTGGGAATACAAATACCGTTGCTTTACCCGCTACTGGAGAGTTTGGTGCTTTAGAACGAGCAACATCTTCCATAATTGCAGCATCATATTGTAACGGACCATCAATAATTAAGTCTGGGCGTTTTTCTTGTGCAATACGAGTTGCTTCTTTCACCTTCTCAACATCTGCACCAGAACCTGATGTACCTGTTGAGTAAGAAATCATCGCAACACGAGGTTCAATACCAAATGCTTTCGCCGATTCAGCAGATTGAATCGCAATTTCTGCTAATTGCTCTGCGGTTGGATCTGGGTTTACCGCACAATCACCATATACTAATACTTGATCAGGTAAAAGCATAAAGAAGATTGAAGAAACAATAGAACTGCCTGGTGCGGTTTTAATAATTTGCATTGGCGGACGAATAGTATTAGCGGTAGTGTGTACAGCCCCTGATACTAAGCCATCCACTTCATTTGCTTCAAGCATCATAGTACCTAATACTACGTTATCTAATAATTGCTCACGAGCAACTACTTCTGTCATACCTTTTGCTTTACGCAATTCAACTAATCGAGCAACATAATTTTCACGAACAGAGGCAGGCTCAACAATCGTAATGCCTTTGCCTAAGGTTACACCTTGTGCTTCAGCTACACGCTCTACTTCTGTAGGTGATGCTAATAGTACACATTCTGCAATACCACGTTCAGCACATAATGCGGCGGCTTTTACTGTACGAGGTTCATCGCCTTCTGGTAAAACAATGCGTTTTTTCGCTTGACGAGCATATTCAGTTAATTGATAACGGAATGCAGCAGGAGAAAGACGACGAGTACGCGTGCCTGCTTTAGACATATCATCAATGAAATTAGCATTAAATTGACTCGCCATATATTCTTTAATCGCAGCAATACGCTCTTTATCATCTACAGGCACTTCTAGGCTAAAGCTTTGTAAGCTTAATGCAGTCTGCCAAGTGTTTCCTTCAATACGGAATACAGGCACACCGGTTTCAAAGGCTTGTTGGCATAATTTCCCAATAATGCTATCGATTTTATAACCACCAGTTAATAAAATCGCACCAATTTTCACACCGTTCATCACTGCTAATGAGGCAGCCACTAACACTTCTGGACGATCAGCAGAGGTGACTAATAAGCTACCAGCTTTAAAATGATCCACCATATGTGGCAAACTACGAGCACAAAAGGTTACACCACGAATACGGCGAGTTTTAAGTTCCCCTTCATTAATAATAGCAGCACCTAAATGTTTAGCAACATCAATGGATCGAGTTGCAATGAGCTCTGCTTTCCAAGCAATACAGCCTAACAACTTAATTGGACTTTTCGCAAAAAGATTTTCTATTTCAGAGACACTGTTATTAGAGTGTTGGAATGAATCAAAGATTTCAGTTAAGTCTGGACGAGTTCTGCCTGAATCATCAACAGGTGCATTGAATTTGTTGATGATTACACCTAATAAATTCGGATTATGGCGACCTCCAAACAGTGATGCGGCGGCTTCAATACGTTCTTTTAATTGGCTTGAGGTATCTGAAGCAGGTGTTGCAACTAAGATAATTTCAGCATCAAGAGATTGAGCTATCTCATAGTTAATGCTATTTGCATAAGAATTTTTACGAGTTGGAATTAAACCTTCAATAATGATAATTTCATTATTTTTAGACAGTTTTTGATGGCGTTCTACCACTTTTTCTAATAATACATCAGTTTGGTTTTGACCAATTAATGACTCTGCTTCACTTAACATAAATGGCTCACCAACTTCAGTAGTTTGATCTGCTCGAATAATGGTTGTGGAGCGGTCTAAAGTATCTTCACCGCTAATAGGTTGAGCAATAGGTTTTAAAAATCCGACTTTAGCACCTTTTTGTTCTAGTGCATGAACTAAGCCTAAGCTTACACTGGTTAAACCAACACCTGTTGAAACAGGGATAAGAATAATTGTTCTAGACATAATTATTTCCAGTTTTAGAAATTGAAAGGGCAGAATATCTGCCCCTGTAAATCATTATAGTGCTAATTTAGCAGTATCTTGTGCAATCACTAACTCTTCGTTAGTTGGGATAACAACAGCCTTAAATGCTGAGTCATCGCTTGTAATTACGCCTTCTTTACCAAAGCGAGCAGCAAGATTACTTTCATTATCTAACTTAATACCGAATAATTTTAAATGATTTAACGTTAATTCACGCACTAAGCCTGAATTCTCGCCAATACCGCCTGTAAATGCGATAGCATCTAAGTGCTCTGCACCTAAAATTGCCATATATGAACCAATATATTTTGCTAAACGGTAGCTGAACACATCTAACGCTCGTTTCGCTTCTGGTTTGCTTGCATCATCATAATTATCTTCAGCATAACGACAGTCACTTGTTACCTCAGTTAAACCTAAAAGCCCTGATTTTTTAACTAGAGTAGTATCAATTTCTTCCATTGACATACCTAAGTTATTGTATAAGAAAGAAATAATGGCGGGATCGATATCACCTGAACGTGTCCCCATTACTAAACCTTCCAGCGGCGTTAACCCCATTGAGGTATCAATACATTGACCGTTACGCACCACAGAAACAGAACCGCCGTTGCCTAAATGACAAATAATGGCGTTGGTTTGCTCAACTGATTTACCTACCATCTCAGCCACTTGTAAGGTAATGTAGAAATGGCTTGTGCCGTGAAAGCCGTAGCGACGGATACCATTTTCTTTATAGAATTTATATGGAAGGGCATATAAGAAAGCGTGCTCAGGCATAGTTTGATGGAAAGCAGTATCAAAAACAGCCACATTCTTATCTTTTAATTCAGGGAAAATACGAAAAGATTCTTCAATACCGATTAAATGAGCCGGGTTATGTAATGGAGCAAATTGAACAGCCTCTTCAATACCTTTAATGACTTCATCGGTAATTAAAACAGAAGAAGTAAATTTCTCGCCACCGTGAACAATGCGATGACCAATTGCGCCAATGTTTGCTTTTAATTCATCAGATAATAATTTTTCAGCAATAAATGTAAGTGCTTCACTATGTGCTGCACCTGCACCTAAATCAGCGTTACCTTTCTCTCCATTTAACTTCCACTTGATACGAGCATCGTCTAAATTAAATGCCTCAGCAAGGCCTGATAATTTCTCATCACCCGTTTTAGGATCTAAAATAGCGAATTTAAGAGATGAACTACCACAGTTAAGGATTAAGATTAAGTTTTTAGACATGGTGAAATTACCTTATTTTATGAAATGACTTTGAATAAAATACAAAAATTTCTATTTGTACATTCAGCCACAAAGGATACACCTTTCAGCAGCTAAAATAAATCCTTGAAGTGAAAAGAAAGGCAAAAATGTGTTTAAAATTTGATATAACAGAGTATAAATACAAAAAAATATAGTAAACAAGCGGTTATTTTTCTAGAATATATTGCAACTGACAATTTTATTTCATTCGGAGATTTATTTATGCTTAAAAGACGCAAGTTTATTCAACTCGGTACAAGTGCAATATTCGTATTAGCTACAACCCCCTCTGCTTTTGCAAATGCCCAACGCAAAGCAGCATTACGTGTCATTGCAACAACAGATATTCACAGTTATTTAACAGACTTTGACTATTACAAAGACGCCCCAACTGAAAAATTTGGCTTTACTCGTGCAGCAACGCTAATCAAACAAGCAAGAGAGGAAGTGAAAAACAGCATTCTAGTTGATAATGGTGATTTAATTCAAGGCAATCCAATTGCAGATTACCAATCTAGCAAAGGTTCAAAAGAGGGCAGAGCAGAGCCTTCAATTATGGCATTAAATGCGATGCAATATGATGCAGGCACATTAGGTAATCACGAATTTAACTATGGTTTAGCTTATTTAGACAATGCCATCAAACAAGCAAAATTCCCCATTGTTAATGCAAACATTGTTAAACCTGGAACAGATGAACCTTTTTTCAAGCCTTATGATATTCAAGAGAAAAAAGTCATTGACGAAAAGGGTATGGAGCAAACGATCAAAATCGGCTACATTGGCTTTGTACCACCGCAAATAATGATTTGGGATAAAGCGAATCTTGAAGGCAAAGTAGAAGCACGAGATATTGTCAAAACAGCACAAAAATATATTCCTCTTCTCAAAGAGGCGGGTGCTGATGTGATTGTTGCCCTTGCTCACACAGGCCCATCTGACGAACCTTATCAAGAAGGTGCAGAAAATGCCGCCTTTTACCTTGCTGATGTAAAAGGTATTGATGCAGTGATTTTTGGACACGCACACCGCCTGTTCCCAAATAAAGAATTTGCCACATCACCAAATGCTGATATTGCAAAAGGCACAATGAAAGGTGTAGCACAAAGTATGGCTGGTTATTGGGCAAATAATATCAGCGTGATTGATTTAAGTTTAGCTCAACACAATGGTAAATGGAGCGTTGTAGATGGCAGGGCAGAACTACGTCCAATTTATGATGCTGAAGCGAAAAAATCTACGGTTGAAAATCACCCAGAAATTGCGGCGTTATTAAAAGAAACACACGAAGAGACCCGTAAATTTGTTGCTCAGCCGATTGGTACAGCCACAGATAATATGTACAGCTACCTCGCCTTAATTCAAGATGATCCAACAATCCAAATTGTAAACCAAGCACAAAAAGCTTATGTAGAAAATGTCGTTAAAGGCTTACCTGAACTTGCAGGATTAGCCGTTTTAAGTGCAGGCGCACCATTTAAAGCGGGTGGTCGTAAAAATGATCCAACGGGCTATACCGAAGTTGATAAAGGCAAATTAACTTTCCGTAATGCGGCAGATTTATACCTTTATCCAAATACGTTAGTGGTTGTTAAAGTAAGCGGCGCAGAATTAAAAGAGTGGTTAGAATGTAGTGCAGGTATGTTCAAACAAATTGATACCACGAGCGATAAACCACAACATCTACTAGATTGGACAGGCTTCCGCACCTACAATTTTGATGTGATTGATGGCGTAAATTATCAATTTGACTTAACGCAACCAGCCCGTTATGACGGCGATTGCAAGTTAATTAATGAAAACGCTCACCGTGTAATTAATCTAACTTTTGAAGGTAAACCGGTTGCCCCAAACCAAGAGTTCTTAATTGCCACAAACAACTACCGAGCTTATGGTGCTAAATTCCCAGGGACGGGTGAAAAACATATTGTTTTTGCAGCCCCTGATGAAAACCGCCAAGTGCTAGCAAACTACATTACTTCTGAAAGTAAAGCTCACGGACAAGTAAGTCCAAAAGCCGATAACAACTGGCGAATTGCATCCATCAACTCAACCGTAAAACTCGATATCCGCGTTGAAACCTCGCCGACGGAAAAAGCAAAAGCCTTTATTAAAGAGAATGCACAATATCCGATGGAATATGTCGAAAACGATGAAACAGGCTTTGCGGTGTATCGTATTGATTTAACGAAGTAATATAAAATAACAAGCGGTTGGATTTTCTAAATTTTTGGCAAAATTTTTATAAAATTCAACCGCTTATTTTAACTAGAACTGTTCAGCAATATTTTGACGAATTTCATCAAAATTAGTTTCTTTAACCAATTTACCATTTTCAAAAATCACTTCTAAAAGATCATCAGAACAATCATCTAGGGCAGTTAAACCATCGATATAACTCTCTAAAGTCGTTACCTTTACTCGGCCTTTTTGCGATTTTTTCAAGCCATCATCGGTTTTTGGAGCTTTGAAAATAGCTTTCTCAGCGCCATTAATGGTGATGGAAGTCGCTTTAATCGCAAAACCAAGCGTATCTCTTGTATTGCGTTGATAGGTTTGAGCCCCAACACCAAATACAATATTGCTTGAAGCAAAACCTTTCGCTTCCAATCCCTCCAAAATTTTAACCATTTTTTCATAGGTTACACCATCGCCATAAATAGCCCCAATATGCGAATTAAGCACTTTATAGCCTTTGTTATTGATTGTTCCACCGAAAATATCCCATAAACACTCAATTAATCCTTTGCGTTCGTGTTCGGTTCCGGCGGTAACATCGCCACAAATAATGGTAAAAAAGTCGCCACTATCAGGGCGAATAACAACTTTTGCTGATTCTGGACGAGCTAAAATTTCCTCTTTGAGTAATGGCAGATTTACCGTGATGTTATGCCAAAAATCGGTAGTATCCGCTACAATAGAGAGCATATTATTCGGATATTTATTCATTAAATAGCGGAAGGTTGGCAATTCATCAACCCCGTGCGAACTCATTACAGAATGCTCGGAAGCTGGAATTGATGTACCGATTAAATTTTTAGAGCCATAATAGGCTTCCACAAATGAAATGGCAGGAATGGTATCTGTACCTAAAAATGAGGTTAAATGCCCAGCTCCAGAGGTTTCAGCTGATTCTAATGAACTCATTCCACGCATTGAAAAATCGTGCGATTGGAAGGGTAGATGGCGATGATCATCGCAGGTTTGCTCGGAAAACTGCATTAATGTTTTACGATAAGCAAAAGCAATAGAGGCTGATGTTATCGGCTGCCATAACGAAACATTAATCAACGTTTCCAAATAATTGGTAAGCCAAAAGAAATCAGGATGCGTGTTTTCAATAGTCATCATCGGCACTTTAATTGCCACTGATTTACCTTCAGGAATAGCTTTAATTCTAATTGGCAAATAACCTAATTGATGTAATTGTGCGATATGTTCGCCAGAATCTTCAATGTGTAATGTATCTGCAATAAATTTCGTGTATTCAGTCACAACTTCAGATTCTGAACGAGAGAAAAAATTATCATTAAAATAATGAATTAAGTATTTCATAATAAAGGCTTGAAAACCAAATGAAACAATACGATGCAGAAATGGAGCCTTTGCATTACTACGAGGTGTAAAGGTGCTATATAAAAATTGTGAACCTTCTGGATATTGTATTCTGTGCAAGGTTTTGTAAAAATCACATAATAATGATGGGATTGCAGTAGATTTGATTTTTTTATCTAATATGCTATTCATTTGGCAAATTCCTTATGTCATTTTAAGTTGCTAAAGCCTAACATAACTTAGTTTAAAATGGAAAGTGTTTATTACAAAATGAGAATAAACCCAAAATAATAACCCTCAATAAAAATTCGCATAATGGCCTACAGGTTATGCGAAAGTCATCTAATGAGATAATTAAAATGGAAAAAGTAGAGAAGAGTTCGAATCTTGTTCTAAATCTTTCTCTTGAAGATCGAATGCGAATTCTTGAGTGTTTAGAAAATCCTAAAGAGCCTAATTCAGAAATGCTAGAGGCTTTAAAAATACATTTCTTGTATGTTGCTAAAACAAATACCAAATAATGTTTTCAAGCAAAACTATGGCAGATATAACCCTTTCCCACATCACTCCCCAACATTTTTTTGAAACTGTCCGACTACTTAAAATGCAGGAACATAGAATCTATATTGGTGTAGATTCAATAGAAGTTCGTTTTAAGCAAAAGCGTTTTGAGTCAAAAGAGGAAACAGATAAGAGGTTAGAACAGTTAGAGCATTTTATGCTCTTTCTACAAGAAATCATTATAATGAAGTTCAAAAAAGACTACAAGAAGCCCAGCACGACTTCAAAAAATCACCAAGTAAAAAGTAGCACGGAGCTTGCGAGTACAACAAAACTGAGGCTGTATCTAGATAATGATAGCTTGATTAATGTTTTTTACCACTCTAATAATTTCGCATAATCAACATTATGTTAAATAAATAATAAAGGTAACGAATTATTCTATAAAAACTACTAACTACTAACTACTAACTACTAACTACCTTCCTTTTATTTATAGTTCTAAAAAACGATCATATTTGCACATATTTTTACAAAAATGACCGCTTGTATTTTTTGTTGGGATTTAGCTTAATTGCTTAAATGCTTGTAGTAAATCCATTTTAATATCTTCAATATGTTCTAAACCAACGGAGAAACGCAATAAGGTGTTGGTAATGCCACGAGCAATACGTTCTGATTCTGGAATATCCATATGGGTTTGGGTTGCTGGATAAGTAATGAAACTCTCTGCACCGCCTAAACTTTCCGCAAAAGTGATTAATTTAATTGCTTTAAGGAATTTAGGTACCCATTCTTCTTTTTGTAAGCGGAAAGATAACATACCGCTTTTACCTGAATATAATACGCTGTCAATTTCAGGTTGCTCGGCTAAAAATGCGGCTAATTCTGTTGCATTAGCTTGATGACGCTCCATTCGTAATGCCAAAGTTTTCATTCCACGCACCGCAAGGTATGAATCAAATGGCGAAAGCACCGCACCTGCACAGTTTTGGAAATAGAATAAACGCTCTGTTAAGTTTTGACCATTTACTTTAGTGGCTTCAGAGTCTTTTGCCACAATTAAACCCGCTAATACATCATTGTGGCCAGAAAGATATTTGGTTGCACTATGCACAACAATATCAGCACCATATTCAATTGGGCGGAACAATACGGGTGTTAAAAATGTATTATCTACAATTAACATTAAATTGTGTTTTTTTGCAATTTTAGAAATTGCAGCAACATCACACTCTTCCATTAATGGATTAGATGGCGTTTCAACAAAAATCGCTTTGGTATTGGGTGTAATTGCGGCTTCAATCGCGGCTAAATCTGCGGTGTTTACATAAACAGGCTTTAATGTATGGTGATTTTTATGGCTAAAATCGAACAAGCGGTATGATCCACCATATACATCGCTTGAAATAATCCATTCATCAGAGCCTTTAAATAAAGACATAATTAGCTGAATTGCTGCCATTCCCGATGCCATTGCAAAGCCTGCATCGCCACCTTCTAAATCAGCGATACCCTGCTCTAACACGGCACGGGTTGGGTTTTTGGTGCGTGTGTAATCCCAGCCCGTTGATTCGCCTAGCCCATCACGCCCATAAGCAGTCGATAAAATAATTGGCATTGCAACCGCCCCTGTTCTTGGGTCGGTGCGGTTACCAATTTGTACTAATGTGGTTTCAATATTATTGAACGTTGTCATTTTTATTATCCTTCAATTATAAATTGTTTAAATCAAGTACATCGGTCATATCAAATAAGCCATTTTGTTTGGTGCTTAACCATTTTGCAGCACGCACTGCACCATTAGCAAATGTCATACGGCTAGAGGCTTTATGGGCAATCTCTACACGCTCTCCCTCATCAGCAAACCAAACGCTATGCTCGCCCACTACATCGCCTGCACGAATGGTGGCAAAGCCAATTTCATCACGTTTACGTTCAGTAATACCATTACGCTCAAAAACGCCGTGCGTTTTTAAATCACGCCCAAGGGTTTTCGCAATATGTTCCCCCATTGATAATGCCGTGCCAGATGGAGCGTCCACTTTGTGGCGATGATGCGCTTCAATCACTTCGATGTCGCAATAATCCCCCATTACTTTCGCTGCTTTTTCTAACAGTTTGAACACTAAATTTACGCCCACGCTGTAGTTTGAAGCAAACACGATACCGATTTTGTTAGACACCGCTTTAATTGCCTCTTTGCCTGCATCATCAAAACCTGTTGTACCAATCACCATCTGCTTTTTATTTTCAACGCAAATTGCGATGTGTTCTAAGGTTCCTTCAGGGCGGGTAAAATCAATTAACAAATCGAAATTCGCTACGTTTTTTGCTACATCGTCAGACACCATAATGCCTAACGCACCAACACCAGCTAGTTCACCTGCATCGCTACCAACTAATGATGAGCCTTTACGCTCAAAAGCAGCACCTAATTCAACGTCCTCTGCATTATGAACGGCTTGAATTAATTGGCGTCCCATTCTGCCACCAGCCCCTACGATTCCAATTTTTAATGCCATCTTTTTTCCTTTTTTGTTATGTGTGTACGACAATAATAAGCGGTCTGATTTTACAAGAAATTTGCAAAAAATTGTGTAAATTTTACCGCTTGTAGGTTATTTTTCTAATGATGCCTTTCCGATTTTCCTAGCACCGCAATGTGTACGGTGATTTCTTCTCTATCGTGGTATAAATGCTTTGCTTGAATGCTGAACCAAAACCCTTGCTTTGTGAGTTCCTCTTCCAAAAAATTTAGGCACAGCTGCACTTCTTGATAACGCTTTTTCATCGGCAGTTTTAGATTAAAAATGGTTTCTCGACACCAGCCGTTAATTAGCCATTTTGCGATTAATTTAGCAATCCGAATCGGTTGTTCGACCATATCGCAAACTAGCCAATCTACAGATTTACGTTTTGGTGGCTGGAATTTAAAACCATCTTCAGGGCAATGTTCAATTCGTCCTGTATCGTGCAAACTGGCTGCCATTTTGCCGTGATCGACCGCATACACAAATACACCACGCTTCACCAGTTGATACGTCCAACCGCCTGGGCAAGCACCAAGATCTACTCCTGTCATCGTATCATTAAAACGTTTTTTCTCTTCCGCTGGTGGGATAAACGTTAAGATAGCTTCTTCCAATTTCAGTGTTGAGCGGCTCGGTGCATCGACAGGAAATTTTAAGCGAGGAATGCCCATAAAAAACGGCGATTTATTGTGATTATAAGCATATCCCACATAACAAGCTCCTGAGCGAACAAACAGAATATGCAAGCTGACACTACCCTTTGCCGTTTCAGCTTTGCCAAGCCAGCCTTGTTTTTTCAATGCAGAACGCAACGGTACGGTGAATTTTCGGCAGAACGTTAATAATTCTTTGGCTTCATTGGTGTCTGGCGTTTCCACTAAAACGTCCGAACTGTTGCGAGGATTTAACTCTGCATATTGTGCCAAGATCGGCGAAATTCGATCATTTTCGGGTAAGTTTTGCAGCAAATCCCCCACCACGACCATTTGGCGAATAAAGATCAATTGCTCGAATTTTAACTGTTGAGCTAATTTATCCGCCTCCCCTGCTTGGTAGCATTCAAAAATCACATAACCGCTGTTTTCTTTGAGGTTAGCAAAACCAAAAATGCCAAGTTGAGCGGCTTTATCGCTAATTTCTCCAGCCACTTCTTTTTCAAAACCAGCACGGCAATATAGGGCTAATTTATTGAACATTTCGACGTCTCACGCTGATATAAATTAACACCACCCAGCCAAGCATAAAGCTCAGCCCACCAATTGGCGTTAGCCAATGGATTGTTGGTATTCCCAAGGCTAATAGATAGAGGTTTCCGCTAAATAATAAAATTCCTAACGCCCAACTATCGCCAATTATATTAAAGGCTTTTGCTCTACAAGCGGGCGAATTTTGCGAAGCATTGGCAATTTGGAATAAGCCCAAGGCAAAAATGGCAAGAGTGTGGAACATTTGGTATTTAATGCCTGTATCAATCCAACCTAATGCTTTGGGTTCTACTAATTGGGCTGATAATGCGTGGCTGGCAATAGCCCCAAACGCCACGGTAAATAAACCGCTTAATGCAGCAAGGGTAATAAATTTGTTTTTCATAAATTTAAATAGAGAGAGTGATAAATAATTTACTATATCATATTGTGAGAGCTTACAAGCGGTGAAATTTTGCAAAAATTTTACAAAAAATCACCGCTTGTAGGTTATTTAGAGCGTAATAAAGCTAGGTGCTTCAAACACCGTCACTTTCGGGGCTTCTCCCTCAAACTTCTCGACTTGCACCGTGGTGGTGTTTGGGGCGTTGCCCTGCCCGAGCTTGGACGAACCGTCGTTTCTAGTCAGCACATTCGGGTTGCCGTTTTTGCAAAGTGGTGATGTTGAGCCAAGATCTTGTGGGTCGTACCAACCGCCTTCGTAAAGAGCAACCGTGCCTGGCATAATGCCATCTGTTACCACCGCTCCAGCCAGTACTTGCCCTCGTTTGTTAAAAATTCGCACAATATCACCGCTTGTAATGCCTCGTGCAGCGGCATCTTGGGTATGAATAAGCAAGGGTTCTCTGCCATTGACTTCGTAATATTGGCGGAGAGAAGAGTACGCAAGCTGGCTATGCAGACGATATTTAATGTGTGGTGTGACTAACGCCAGCGGTTCTGCTGTCGTGGTTTTGCCTGAATATTCTTGATGTTCAAACCACGTTGGATGCCCTTTGCAATCGTCATAATTCATTTTTGCGACAGTTTCAGAAAAAATCTCAATTTTGCCTGATGGCGTGGCGAGTTTGTGCTTAATCGGGTCGTGACGATAATCTTGATAGCGAACAAAGCTATTTTTATTTTCAGTATCAAAACTGAGCACTTTGTTCTCTGCCCAAAATTCATCAAATGTTGGTAAGGGATTATTCATTTTTTCTGCTGCTTCAAAGGCAATTTGGTAGAACGCTTGCAGCCACTCCATTTCGCTTTTACCTTCGGTAAATTCAGCTTCTTTGCCTGCTCGTTTCGCTAGTTCTGCAAAAATATCATAGTCGTTTTTCGCTTCAAATTGCGGTGGCACAACTTGCTTCATCGGAATGATATTTTTCACCACATAATCACCAGAAACCGTGACGTCGTTGCGTTCGTAACTCGTGGTGGCAGGCAACACAATATCTGCCATTCGGGCCGTTGGCGTCCAATAGCATTCATTTACAATCACCGTTTCAGGCTGTTGCCACGCTTTCACTAAATAGTTGGTGTCCGGATGATGAACAAATGGATTGCCTCCTGCCCAATAGACTAATTTGATATTTGGGTAATGAAATGTTTGTCCATTGTACTCAAAGGGTTGATTTGGCTTGAGCAACGCATCGGCAATGCGAGCAACAGGGAAAAATGGCATTGCTGGGTTTGGTTTGCCTGCGTTAATCGAACCAATCCGCACACCTGAATGGGTGTTTAAACCGTCTGTTGAATAGCGATAATTCAGCCCGAAGCCACCACCAGGTAAGCCGATTTGTCCAAGCATTGCGGCTAATGTCACTAACGCCCAATGACTTTGCTCGCCGTGCTGTAGGCGTTGCAAGCCCCAACCCGCCATCAGCATCGTGCGGTTTTCAACAAAAGCGTGGGCTAATGCTTGGATTGTGTCTGCAGGAATGCCACAAATTTGGCTTGCCCATTGAGCCGTTTTAGGATGATTGTCCGTTTTACCAAGTACATAGTCGCTAAATGGCTCGAAACCTACGGTATATTTGGTTAAAAAGTCGTGATCGTGCTTGTTTTCAGTGATTAAGGTATGAGCGATGCCCAACATTAAAGCAACATCCGTTCCTGTGTTAATTGGCAACCATTCGGCATTTAAAAATTGGCAGGTTTCACTTTTTACTGGGTCAATACAGATAATTCGCTTGCCTTTTGCTTTTAATTTAGCCAGATAATCAATTCCTTCGGGCTCAGCGGAAGTCCACGCAATGCGTAGCGTATTGAGTGGATTCGATGACCAAATGACCAATAATTCCGTATTTTCAACAATAGTGTGCCAGCTGGTTTGCTGGGCGTAAACTTCAATATTGCCCAACACATAAGGCATAATTACTTGAACGGCACCTGTAGAATAATCCCCTTTGGTGTTGATAAAACCGCCAGTTACATTTAAATAACGCTGTAATAGCGTGCGAGAGGCGTGTAATGCCCCACAACTATACCAACCGTAAGAACCACCAAAAATGGATTCGCTACCATAATCTCGCCGTACACGTTCGATCTCGGTTGAAATCAGCTCAAAGGCTTTATCCCAAGAGACTCTAACCCATTCATCACGTCCACGCAAAGTGGTGTCTGGGGTGCCATCCAAGTAACCTTTACGCACCATCGGATATTTCACACGCACAGGGCTATAAAGTTGATCAGCGACTACATCTTGCAGTTCATTTTGATGATTTTTCGCTAAACTGCCCTCCGATTTAATCACTTTTCCATTTTCCACCGTCACATTCAACGCCCCCCAGTGGGCTGCAGTGGTAATCGTATTTTGGGGTTTATCGAGGTAAACAAATTTGCCTTTTTCTAATGCTGTATTCATTTAATGTGCCTTTTAAAGGTAAAAATTGTTTGGAATTTACTGGATTAAGTGGAAAGTTGCAACTGCAAGCGGTTGTTTTTTTATTGAAATTTGCAAAAAATAAAGACATTTAGACCGCTTGTAAATGGCGCATAAAAAATCAGCACATTATCTTATTTCAAAAAATAACGTGCTGATTAAAAAAGCAAAGGTTCTGTTTGTATAATTAAACAGCTACTTGCACAATCACATTATCCGCTTTTTTCACATAACTGCTGATTTGGTCAAAGTTCATATAGCGATAGATGTCGTCTTTGTCTTTTTGCAGACCGTTTACATAACCAAGATACTCTTCTGGTGTAGGTAATTTACCTAACAAGGCAGAAACTGCCGCCAATTCCGCTGAGGCTAAATACACATTTGCACCTTGCCCTAAACGGTTCGGGAAGTTTCGGGTTGAGGTTGAAACCACATTTGCATTATTCGCAACGCGGGCTTGGTTGCCCATACAGAGCGAGCAGCCTGGCATTTCAACCCTTGCCCCACTTTTACCATAGATACTGTAATAACCTTCCTCGGTCAATAAAGCGGCGTCCATTTTCGTTGGCGGTGCAATCCAGAGTTTAGTCGGTAACTCCCCTTTCTCTTGGCTTAGCAATTTACCTGCCGCACGGAAATGTCCGATATTGGTCATACAAGAACCGATAAAGACTTCATCAATGGTATCGCCTTGCACTTCAGAAAGCAGGCGAGCATCATCTGGATCATTTGGCACACATACAATCGGCTCGTTAATTTCATCTAGGTTGATATCAATAATTGCCGCATATTCTGCATTTTCATCCGCTTCTAATAACAGCGGATTATCTAACCACGCTTGCATATTAGCAATACGACGCTCAAGAGTACGTTTATCATCATAACCTTCTGCGATCATCCATTTTAATAGCGTAATGTTAGAGTTTAGATATTCAATGATGGGTTCTTTATTCAGTTTGATAGTACAAGCTGCTGCAGAACGCTCTGCAGAAGCGTCGGATAGCTCAAAGGCTTGTTCGATTTTTAAATCTTCTAAACCCTCGATTTCAAGAATACGCCCAGAGAAAATGTTTTTCTTACCTTTTTTCTCAACGGTTAATAACCCTTGCTTAATTGCATAATAGGGAATCGCGTGAACTAAATCGCGTAGTGTAATACCTGGTTGCATTGTGCCTGAAAAACGGACTAAAACGGATTCTGGCATATCTAACGGCATCACGCCAGTTGCGGCTGCAAATGCGACTAAACCAGAACCTGCAGGGAATGAAATCCCGATTGGGAAACGAGTATGAGAATCGCCACCTGTACCAACCGTATCAGGCAATAACATACGGTTTAACCAAGAGTGGATAACACCATCGCCTGGACGAAGTGAAACGCCACCACGATTCATAATAAAATCAGGTAATGTATGGTGTGTGACTACATCAACTGGTTTTGGATAAGCCGCGGTATGGCAAAATGACTGCATAACTAAATCAGCCGAGAAGCCTAAGCAAGCTAAATCTTTTAACTCATCTCTTGTCATTGGACCTGTGGTATCTTGAGAGCCAACAGAGGTCATTCTTGGTTCACAATATTGACCAGGGCGAACCCCCTCAACCCCACAAGCACGCCCAACCATTTTCTGGGCAAGTGTATAGCCTTTATCGCTGTCTGAAACAGCTTGCGGTTTGATAAATATCTCACTTTCGGGCAGACCAAGAGCCACTCTTGCTTTGTGGGTTAAACCTCGTCCAATAATGAGTGGAATTCGACCGCCTGCACGGACTTCATCCAATAATACATCGGTTTTTAATTCAAACTCAGCCAATACCTCATCAGAATTGTGCTTACAAATTTTACCCTCGTAAGGGTAAATATCGATCACATCACCCATATTAAGTTGCGTAACATCCACCTCGATAGGTAAAGAACCAGCGTCTTCAAGTGTATTAAAGAAAATCGGGGCAATTTTACCACCTAATACGATACCACCTGCACGTTTATTGGGGATATACGGAATATCTTCCCCCATAAACCAAAGAACAGAGTTAGTCGCAGATTTGCGAGATGAGCCAGTGCCTACAACATCCCCTACATAAGCCAGTGGAAAACCTTTTTCCTTCAATGCTTCTAACTGTTTTACTGGACCAACTTGCCCATTATCATCAGGGAAAATACCATCACGTTCATTTTTAAGCATTGCTTGAGCGTGAAGTGGAATATCAGGGCGAGACCAAGCATCTTGGGCTGGAGAAAGATCGTCTGTATTTGTTTCACCTGTTACCTTAAACACCGTCACAGTCAATTTTTCAGCAAGTTTAGGGCGAGAGGTAAACCAATCTGCATTTGCCCACGATGCTAAAACTTGTTTTGCAAATGCATTGCCACGTTCTGCTTTTTCCTGCACATCATGGAAATTATCAAACATCAATAAAGTTTTAGATAAAGCCTCTACCGCAACAGAGGCTAGTTCAGGTTTATCTAATGCTAAAAGCAAGGTTTCAATATTATATCCTCCCTGCATTGTGCCTAATAATTTCACGGCGTGAGTGGGCGAAATAAGTGGCGATGAAGTGGTGCCCTTTACAAGATCAGCTAGAAATGCCGCTTTAACATAAGCGGCTTCATCAACACCCGCTGGAATACGATTTTCAAAAAGTTCCAATAAAAAGACCGCTTGTTCCTCTGGTGGATTTTTAAGCAGCTCAACTAACTGTGCGGTTTGCTCTGCCGTTAATGGCTGTGGCACAACCCCCAACTTTGCACGCTCATCAACCTGCTGTTGATAGTTTTCTATAAAATTTGCCATAAATTACTCCTTATCCTTCCTTGAATTACATATTTGCAATAATATCTTGTGCAAACTCTGATGTTGAGCGTAATGTTGCACCCTCTAACATTTCTGCAAAATCAAAGGTAACGGTTTTATCCATAATCGTTTTAGAGACAGCTTTAACGACTAAATCTGCTGCTTCAACCCAGCCTAAATGGCGTAACATCATTTCACCACTTAAAATTAATGACCCTGGGTTACCTTTATTATGCCCTGCAATTTTGGGAGCGGTGCCGTGCGTAGCTTCAAAAATTGCACTATCAAAACCAATATTCGCTCCTGGAGAAATACCAATGCCGCCAACTTGAGCCGCTAATGCATCAGAAATATAGTCACCATTTAAGTTAAGGGTTGCGATTACATCATATTCTGCTGGGTGTAATAAAATTTCTTGTAAGAATGCGTCAGCAATGCAGTCTTTAATAATGATTTCCTCGCCAGTTTTGGGGTGAGCTAAACTCATCCAAGGGCCTTTATCAATTAATTTTGCACCAAATTCTTCCGCCACTTGATAGCCCCACTCTTTAAATGCCCCTTCGGTAAATTTCATAATATTACCTTTATGCACAAGGGTAAGTGATTTACGATTATTATCAATCACATATTGCAATGCTGCACGCACTAAGCGTTGCGTACCTTGCTTAGAAACAGGTTTAATGCCGATACCGCAATCTTCAGTAAAGCGGATTTTTTTTACGCCCATTTCTTGTTGTAAAAATTCAATCACTTTATTCGCTTCAGGGGAGCCTGCCACCCACTCTACACCAGCGTAAATATCTTCAGAATTTTCACGAAAAATCACCATATCAATTAATTCAGGCTGTTTAACTGGGCTAGGTGTACCGTCGTAATAACGAATTGGGCGTAAGCAGTTATATAAATCTAACCCTTGACGCATTGCTACATTTAAAGAACGAATACCACCGCCGACAGGTGTCATTAAAGGGCCTTTAATTGCAACGTGATATTGACGAATGAGATCGAGTGTTTCATCTGGAAGCCAAGTATTTTCACCATAGCGTTCATTTGCTTTCTCACCAGCATAAATTTCCATCCAAGCAATTTTACGCTTGCCTTGATAAGCTTTTTCAACGGCAGCATCTAATACTGCTTTCATTGCAGGGGTGACATCAACACCGATACCATCACCTTCAATGAATGGGATAATAGGATTATCAGGCACTTGCAATGAGCCGTCTTGATTTAGTTGAATGGTTTCGCCTTGTGGAATTTGGACTTGTGTTTGCATTTTCTCCCCCTTGTCGTGACGAAAAATAAATGTTTATGATTGAATAACAAATCAACTATAAACAGGAAATCTGTAAATGTAAATAAAGAAAGTTCTCTAAGAAAAGATTTGTGATCCATCGCACATTTTGTAAATGAATTATAAAAAAATATTGTTATTCTGTTAAAAATAATCTAGTTTATTGGGAAGCTAAAATTAGAAAAGGAGTATGTATGTCAGCAGTAACATTAACACTAGAAACAGGTGAAAAAATTGAACTTGCTATGAAAAAAGGCTCACTAGGGTATCAAAACGTTGATATTAAACCTTTTTCAAAACATAAATTGTTCGCTTACGACCCTGGCTTAGTTTCAACGGCCGTTTGTGAATCAAGCATTACTTATGTAGATGGCGACAAAGGTGTTTTACTCTATCGCGGCTACCCGATTAATCAACTGGCAAAAAATTCTGACTACTTAGAAGTAAGCTATATGCTCTTATTTGGGGAACGCCCTACCAAAGAAGAATATAATGACTTTATTCAGCTTATCAAAAAACACACGTTAGTACACGAACAGCTCACTAAGTTCTTCTCTGGTTTCCGCCGAGATTCTCACCCTATGGCGGTAATGTGTGGTGTAAGTGGTGCATTAGCGGCTTTCTATCACGACTCCATTGATGTTAATAACCAAGCGCACCGTGAACTTACTGCAATTCGATTATTAGCTAAAATTCCAACTCTCGCTGCGATGTGTTACAAATACTCCATCGGTCAGCCGTTTATGTTCCCACAAAATAATTTATCTTATGCAGGTAATTTCTTATATATGATGTTTGCAACCCCTTGTGAGCCTTATGAAGTCAATCCAGTATTAGAACGTGCATTAGATAGAATTTTCATTTTACACGCCGACCACGAACAAAATGCCTCTACTTCAACAGTGCGTACGGCAGCCTCTTCTGGTGCGAATCCTTTTGCCTGTATTGCAGCAGGGATTGCCTCTCTTTGGGGGCCTGCACACGGCGGTGCAAACGAAGCTTGTATTAATATGTTAGAAGAAATTGGTACTGTAGATAGGATTCCTGAATTTATCGCTCGAGCCAAAGATAAAAATGACCCATTCCGTTTGATGGGCTTTGGACATCGCGTCTATAAAAATTACGATCCTCGTGCGAAAGTAATGCGTGAAACCTGCCACGAAGTATTAAAAGAGCTGAATATTGATAATCCATTATTTGAAGTTGCACTAGAGCTAGAAAAAATCGCACTAAACGATCCTTACTTCATTGAGCATAAACTTTATCCAAATGTAGATTTCTACTCTGGTATCGTATTAAAAGCGATTGGTATTCCAACTTCAATGTTCACGGTAATGTTTGCTTTAGCAAGAACGGTTGGCTGGATTGCACACTGGAAAGAGATGTATCTACAAGGCAATATCAAAATCGTTCGTCCTCGCCAGATCTACACAGGGCATACCGAACGTGATTTTGAGTCGATGGATAAATCATAAGATTTGCAAAAAATTGAAAAATTTTAACCGCTTGTTGAGCTACCCCAACAAGCGGTTAAAAAAATAGAAAGTTTTGCAAAAAATTAAATAAATTTAACCGCTTGTAAACAGCTTAAGCATTACGCTGTTCAAACGCTTTCATAAATTCAATCAATGCTTTAACGCCTTCAATTGGCATTGCGTTATAAATTGAGGCTCTCATTCCCCCTAGCACTTTATGCCCTTTCAACGCTTGTAAGCCACAAGCGGTTGCTTCACTCACAAATTTTGCATTTAGCTCATCGTTGCCTGTAGTGAAAGTCACATTCATCCAAGAACGGTTTTCTTTCGCTACCGTGTTGTAATAGAATGTTGAGCTATCCAAATAATCATACAATAGCGATGCTTTAGCTAAATTACGCTCTTCAGTTGCTTCTAATCCACCCTCTGCCAATAAGTGTTTAAATACCAATGAACATAAATACCACGCAAATGTAGGTGGCGTATTAATCATCGAATCAGCGTCACGCTGTATTGCATAATTCCAAATAGATGGGGTGTCTTTACGTGCCTTACCTATTAAATCATCACGGATAATAACAATCGTAATCCCTGCTGGCCCTAGGTTTTTCTGCGCACCTGCATAGATTATGCCAAACTTACTGATATCAATGCCACGGGCTAGAATATTTGATGACATATCCGCCACTAGTGGCGTGTTACCCACATTGGGAATATCAAAAATTTCCACACCACTAATGGTTTCGTTTGTGCAGTAATGCACATAGTCGTATTGTTCGCTAATATCGCTAAAATCTAAACGATTTACTTTTAATTGTGGTTCAGTCTCTAAAATATTAATTTCATCAATTTCAGCAAAATGACGAGCTTCTTTCGCAGCAGTTGCCGACCAATGCCCTGAGTTTAAATAAAGTGCTTTACCTTTTTGTCCAATAAGATTCATTGGAATAGCGGCAAATTGCCCTCTTGCTCCGCCCTGTAAAAATAGAATACGGTAATTTTCGGGCACATTATAAAGTTTACGTAAATCAGCTTCAGACTGGGCAGCCAATTCCACAAATAATTTACCACGATGGCTCACTTCCATTACCGATGTGCCTTGCTCCAGCCAATTTAATAATTCTTCTTGTGCTTTTTCTAACACTTTTTTCGGCATCATTGCCGGCCCTGCACTGAAGTTATACACCTTTGTCATTTTTCACCTCTTATATTAAAAATAATGGTTATATTCTATCCGAAAAATAATGAAATACTAGAACGATTAAGAAATTCTTTTTCTTACAAGCGGTCATTTTTTCTTAAAAATTGGCAAAATAAAACCCCTAACAATTTTAGTTGTTAGGGGTTCAATATTACAATCAGCGATTACCAGTTTACACGTAAACCTACACCAATCGCTTTCTCTGTTGTTTTACCTGAACGAGTACCATCTGAAAAATGATCTCTTTCTGTCGAATATTTACCTTCAACGAAAGCCACTACGTTTTTGTGGAATTTGTAATCAGTCCCTGCTAAGAAACCGTGAGATTTGGTTTTCTTGTTACTGTTATCTTTAGCACTACCATATCTATAGTTAGCGTAAACAGATGATTTATCTGTTAAGTCAACTTTAACCATTGGGCCAACGTAGTATTGTCTGTTTTTAGCTAAACCCGTTTTCTTCACTTCGTAACCGCCATCAACACCTACTAATACCACATCACTTGCATTGTAGCCGATTGCTGCATCAAAAGCGTTTGCACGAATTTTATCCGCTGAGTTTGATTTGAAATGTGTGCGACCGAAAGCACCTTGGAAAATCCAGTTATTTACTTCGTAAACTGCACCAAAACCGTAGCCGTTTTTAATTTTTTCTAATGCTTCACCGTCATTTTCTTCGCTTTGAGCAAAGTTGTAGTTAGCACTTAATGTTAAACCTTCAATGCCTTGATAGTCATAACGAATTGCACTGGTGCTAGAAGTTGGTACATAGTCACGTAATAAACCATATACGTAGTCATTTGCTAAACCTACGTCATCAGCAATCACAGATTGTTTACCGAAAGTAACTTGACCAAACTCTTTTTGACCTAAACCTACATAAGCTTTATGTGCATAAGCATCACCGAAGCCAGAGTTTTGGTTGTTTTTGAAGCGAACTTGCACTTCACCTAATGCGTAAAAACCATCATCACTTAGTGCGTGCTTTACTTTTACACCAAAACGAGTGCCTTGATTGCGTAATTTTGTGTTATCATTACCCTTTTTTACGCCATCTACTTTTTCTACTTTTTGTGTTTTCTTCTCTACAAGAACACGAGCAGAACCATAGAAATCAATTTTTGAACCTTCTGCTTCATAAACTGTTACCGCAGATGCAGACGCTGCGAATGCAGTTACTGCTAATGCAACTAATGTTTTTTTCATAATTTTCACCTTAGATTTTTATATGTTGTATAGACAAGCTATTACTCTCTTTAAGGTATAGAGCAACACCCTAAATCACAATGTATTCGCTATAATGGCTCATACTATTTGCGTGAGCATAATCTCAAAAACAAAAGTTGATGTCAATAGATTAGTTCCTTTTCCATACATAGAAATACCCTTTATAAATCAATAAGTTAAATGGCTAATTTTTCATTTAGAGAATTTCTTCATTATCACTCCATATTTTAAAATTTCGTAATTCATTGAAAAATAAGGCTTTTTTATAATTCTATTTTGTGCATTATAAAATGCATAAAAAGTTCATTCATTTTACAATTCTGATTGTATTTTAATCAAAAATAGAACCTTTCGCTTGTTTTTTGCTCAATTTGCAAAAAATGAGAAAATTTCCACCGCTTGTAACCCAGCATTGCTTTTGTAGCAAGTTAATATAAAATGGCATAGCCTCTATTGATGATAAAGTTATAACTATGCAAAAACACCTTTTCCTTGCTCAAATAAAAAAAAATTTAGCTGTCTTGGCATCATTTTCTGAACAAAAAATTACCCTTAATTCTGCCTATTTCTCTAAACAATCAGGCTTAGTCAGCTTTTTTCTTACTGAAATTGAACAAACAGCCGAACTATTATTAGGTCAAAACGATATTTCATACAGTGAATTTTATGCTGATAAATTGATTAAGCAATTTGATACCCTAAATAATGCGATTGAAAAAATGCCAGAACAAAAAAAAGCTGCAAAATTCCGCCCTTCTTTTCAATTTTCGCCCAACATTCATCGTCTTTCACCACATAACCGCTTGAAGGAATATCGCAAAGCATTACGAGCATTGAATGAAAAAATGAGCTGGTTAGTGGAGAAAAATTATAATGAGGACAGTGAAATTTTGAGGCAGGCGTTGCAAAATCAAATTGTGGAAACAGAATATCGAAAAATGAAATGTATAAAAGCAATTGAAGATTTAGAGCAAGAATTATTATTCAAATAAAATAGACAGCACTATGCTGCCTATTATTCATAGTAATTTTTAGTTACAGTGATTTTGCTAAATCTTTAATAAAAGTTTTAAACGCTTTCCCGCACTTATCGTGGTTTAAACTGTACTCCACAAAGGCTTGCATATAACCTACTTTATCACCACAGTCAAAAGAACGACCTGTCATATTGAAAGCCTCCACCGTTTCTTGCTGAATAAGCATATCAATCGCATCGGTTAGCTGAATTTCATCACCAACGCCTACAGGTGTTCGCTCTAATAAATCCCAAATATTGGCTGAGAAAACATAACGTCCTACAACGGCTAAGTTAGACGGGGCTTCTTCCACATTCGGTTTTTCTACCATTTTCGCAATAGGTGCCGATCCGCCTAACGGGATATTGATTCCATTACAGTCCGCCACACCGTAACTGCTTACATTTTCAATTGGCACAGGTGCAACCATAATCTGACTATGGCCAGTTTCCTTGAAACGTTTAACCATAGCCGCTAAGTTTTCTGTTTTTTGGTTAGCTGTAAAATCACCTAATAAAACATCAGGCAAAACAACAGCAAAAGGCTCATTACCCACTACCGCTCGTCCACATAAAACAGCGTGACCTAACCCTTTAGCTTGACCTTGACGAACGTGAATTAATCGCACATCTTTTGGAATAATCGAACGAACTTCATCTAATAACTGGCGTTTAACACGCTTTTCAAGCATAGTTTCTAATTCAAAAGAAGTATCAAAGTGGTTTTCAATAGCGTTCTTAGAGGAATGCGTGACTAGAACAATTTCTTTAAAATCTGCTGCCACACATTCATTAATGATATATTGAATTAACGGCTTGTCGGCAAGGGTAAGCATTTCTTTGGGAATTGCTTTTGTTGCAGGTAACATACGAGTACCAAGACCTGCAACAGGAATTATCACTTTCATTTTAAATCCTTATAATTAATGAATTAAAATTTATCCTCTTTTGAGGCTTTAATCCTTTCATAAATTTCTTGGCGATGTACTGAAATCTCTTTCGGTGCATTCACACCCAGCTTCACTTGGTTTCCTCGTATGCTGAGTACCGTAATCTCAACATCATCCCCTACGAGCAAAACTTCCCCAATTTTACGAGTTAGAATAAGCATAATTGTCTCCTTACTAAGTTATCACTCCATTAGAGTAAAGTTTAAAGGCGAATTTATCTCGCCTTGTTATTATTTTTTTAAAGTTTTTGAGCAATCCACTCTTGGGCAACTTTTAGTGCTTGAGGAATATTTTGTGTTTCAGTGCCGCCTGCCATAGCCATATCTGCCCTGCCACCACCTTTTCCTCCAACTTCAACCGCCATTAAACCAACTAATTCTCCAGCATTCAGTTTAGCGGTTAAATCTTTAGTTACACCTACAATCAAATTTACTTTACCTTCTACCTCGGTTACAAAAGCAATAACGCCAGAACCAAGTTGATTTTTCAAGTCATCTACGATGATACGGAGTGCTTTGCTATCTACATTATTCAATTTTTCAACAATGACATTTACGCCATTGATCTGTTTTGCAGATTTTGCCAATTCTCCACCCGCTTGCGTTGCTTGCTTTTCTTTTAAGTTTTGTAGCTCTTTCTCCGCTTTTTTGACTTTATCTTGTAGTTGTTGAACTTTTTCAACAATAGAGGCTTGATCTGCTTTAAGAAGATCAGCAATTTGGTTTAATACTTGTTGCTGGCTGTGCAGTAACATAATTGCATTTTCCCCTGTTACGGCTTCTACACGACGAATACCTGCCGCAACAGCCCCTTCAGAGACAAATTTGAACAAGCCTATATCACCTGTTTGTCTTATATGTATGCCGCCACATAACTCAATTGAGAATGGTCCCATTTCGACTACACGCACTACATCGCCGTATTTTTCGCCAAATAATGCCATTGCCCCTTTTTCTTTCGCTTGTTCAATGCCCATTGTTTCAATTTGAACTTGAATATTTTCACGTATTTTCGCATTCACAATACGCTCTATTTCTTCTAAGTCCGCTTTAGTTATCGCCTCTGGCTGGGAGAAGTCAAAACGCAGGCTACTATCAGATACCAGCGATCCTTTTTGTGCTACGTGTTCCCCTAATACTTGGCGAAGTGCCGAATGAAGCAAGTGGGTAGCACTATGGTTTGAGCTAATAGCTTGACGGCGTTCAACATTTACTAAAGCAGAAACCACATCACCAATCGCTAAAACACCGCCATTAAGCTTCCCGATATGTCCCCAAACCTGTCCATATTTTTGAGTGTCATTCACTTGGAATAAACCGAGAGGTGAGCTAATCTCACCCGCATCGCCGATTTGACCGCCTGATTCTGCATAAAACGGCGTTTGGTCTAAAATCACCACCGCATCATCGCCTGATTCAATTTTTTCTACGGCAACTCCATTACAGAATAGCCCCACTACTTTTGCATTATGTGCTGTTTGTTCATAACCTAAGAACTTCGTTTGGCCATCTATTTTGATGACATTATTATAATCTACGCCAAAATTACTGTTAGCTTTTGCACGCTCACGCTGAGCGGTCATTTCCGCTTCAAAGCCTTTTTCATCAATAGTAATATTTCGCTCACGACAAACATCAGCCGTTAAATCTAGTGGAAATCCGTAAGTATCATAAAGTTTAAATGCAACATCACCAGAAAGTGTGTTATTTTCCACTTTTGCTAACGCCTCTTCTAACAGCGTTAAGCCACGCTCTAATGTACGTGCAAATTGTTCTTCTTCCGTTTTTAGGGCTTTTTGAACAAGGTCTAGTTTTTGTGCAACAACTTCACCAGCATCTCCCATCACTTTTGCTAAAATTGGTACTAATTGATAGAAGAATGCTGATTTAGCACCTAATAAATTACCATGGCGTACTGCTCTGCGAATAATACGGCGTAACACATAACCACGCCCTTCGTTAGATGGCAAAACGCCATCAGCAACTAAGTATGAACAAGCACGAATATGGTCGGCAATCACACGTAGTGATTTATTATCTAAATCTTGTACATTTAATAAATTTGCCGTTTCTTTAATCAGCGTTTGGAAAATATCGGTTTCATAGTTAGAGTTTACGTGTTGCATTACCGCCGTCATACGCTCTAAGCCCATACCTGTATCTACCGATGGCTTTGGTAATTTTTCCATTGTGCCATCTGCTAAACGGTTAAACTGCATAAATACGATATTCCAAACTTCAATATAGCGATCACCATCCTCTTCTGGCGTGCCTGGCAAACCACCCCAATGTTCTGGACCGTGATCGTAGAAAATTTCGGTACAAGGTCCGCAAGGACCTGTATCACCCATTGCCCAGAAATTATCAGAAGCGTAAGGCGCTCCTTTATTGTCGCCAATACGAATAATATGATCTGTTGGAACACCAACTTCTTTGTGCCAAATATCGTATGCTTCGTCGTCAGTTTCATAAACCGTAACGTACAATTTTTCTTTCGGTAAACCTAGCCATTGTGGCGACGTTAAATATTCCCAGCCAAATTTGATTGCATCTTGTTTGAAATAGTCACCAAAACTGAAATTTCCCATCATCTCAAAGAAAGTATGATGGCGAGCGGTATAACCTACATTTTCTAAGTCATTATGTTTACCGCCAGCACGCACACAGCGTTGAGCTGTGGTTGCTCGGGTATAAGGACGTTTTTCTAAACCAAGAAAAACATCTTTGAATTGATTCATTCCTGCGTTGGTAAATAACAATGTTGGGTCATTTTCAGGCACAAGAGAGCTACTAGGTACAATGGTATGTCCTTTAGTTTCGAAAAACGCTAAAAAAGATTGTCTGATTTCTGAAGTTGTTTTCATTAAAATACTCTTTTTAAATAGAAGATAAACGTTGATTTATCTCTATTTTACACATTTTTTATATTATTTTGTTAGTTAAGTTCGGCTTATTTTTTGATAATTAAAGGATTTTTGCAAAATTTTGCTAAAAAATGACCGCTTGTAGAGAAGGCAAACCTTCAAGCGGTTCATTTTATGCAAAAATTTACACTATTTATTCATCGGCTAATGGAACAACTAACATATCAACCGTAATATTATTCATTACTTGACGAGTTGAGGACATAAATTTGCTCCAAAAATCTTGATGGTGACCTGTGATCAATAAATCTACATTATGTTTTTCTACCGCTTCTTCCAGCACTTGGCTAAAATCGCCAGTGCCATTTAAACAATCTGATACAGGATAATCCACTTTAGTTGCTAATTCTGCCAATGCGGAATTCGTTTCTGCCATCGTGCCATCTTGTACAGAAGACATATTAATATCAATCAACCCTGTATATAAGTCAGCAAAATTAACATCAACGTGAATAAGTGATAATTTAGCTCCGCATTTTTCGGCTAATCCTGCACCTTTTCGAACTAATACCAAACTTTCTTCTGAAAGATCAACGGCCACTAAAATATGTTTATACATAATCATCTCCTTTTAGACTTGTCTTAAAAGTTTAAGTTATACTAACATACCGTTCAAAATAAAAATTTGAAGTAGATCGCAAAATTGAAAATGTACCAATATTTTCTTTTTACTACGTTTCAAGTTGCTAAACTTTTCTTCTAATAAACTATAACTTTGCTTCATTCTAAATTTGATGATAGACTTTGCTCTAAATCAAATTTTAGAAAAATTTTTCTAATCTTCTAAGGTTGAATATATGAAAATTGTATCAGAATCGAAGATTAGCGGACGCCATACTTGCACAATTCATTGTCAGAATTGTAGCATCAGTCAGCTATGCTTACCTTTTACACTAAATGAAAGTGAGCTAACACAGCTTGATAATATTATTGAGCGTAAAAAACCAGTCCAAAAATCCCAAGTAATATTCAAATCTGGCGATGAACTTCGCTCTCTTTATGCAATTCGTTCTGGCACATTAAAAGCCTACACATTAAGTGAAAGTGGTGAGGAACAAATTACAGGCTTTCATCTGCCTGGAGACTTAATTGGTTTTGATGCCATTATCAATATGCAGCACGAAGGCTATGCTCAAGCCTTAGAAACTTCAATGATCTGCGAAATTCCGTTTGAAATTTTAGATGATCTCGCAGGCAAAATGCCCAAAATCCGTCACCAAATTATGCGTTTAATGAGTAATGAAATTAAAAGCGATCAAGAAATGATCTTGTTACTCTCTAAAATGAATGCGGAAGAAAAGCTGGCCGCTTTCCTATATAATCTTTCCCAACGTTATTCTGCTCGCGGATTTTCAGCCAAAGAATTTCGCTTAACTATGACTCGTGGCGATATTGGCAATTATTTAGGGCTTACTATTGAAACGATTAGCCGCTTACTTGGTCGCTTCCAAAAAAGTGGTATGATATCCGTACAGGGAAAATATATTCATATTAACTGTATGGAAGAATTGGCTAAATTAGCTGGTGCAATCAAACCCCAACAAAATATTATTACCCAAACAACAGCGTAACGTTTGAAAAATCCCTTCTTGATTTTTAAAGAAGGGATTTCTGATCCGATGAGCCATCAACTCCATTTGCCGATATTCACTATATCCGCTATAATCGACAAAATTTTGACCCCCAATTAATACAAATAGAGGAATTTTTATGGGTATTTTAACTGGCAAACGTATCTTAGTAACAGGTTTAGCAAGTAACCGTTCAATTGCTTACGGTATTGCAAATGCAATGAAACAACAAGGTGCAGAATTAGCTTTCACCTACTTAAATGATAAATTAAAACCTCGTGTTGAAGAGTTTGCTAAAGAATTTGGTTCAGACATTATTCTCCCATTAGATGTTTCAACAGATGAAAGCATTACAGAGTGCTTTCAGGCATTAAGCCAACATTGGGAAAAATTTGATGGTTTCGTTCACGCAATTGCATTTGCACCAGGTGATCAATTAGATGGCGATTATGTAAACGCAGCAACTCGTGAAGGATACCGTATTGCACACGATATCAGTGCTTATAGCTTTGTTGCAATGGCACAAGCCGCTCGCCCGTTCTTAAATGAAAATGCGTCACTTTTAACATTGAGCTATTTAGGTGCTGAACGTGCCATTCCTAACTACAATGTAATGTGTTTAGCAAAAGCATCGCTAGAAGCAGCCACTCGTGTAATGGCAGCCGATTTAGGTAAAGACGGCATTCGTGTCAATGCTATTTCAGCTGGTCCAATCCGTACATTAGCCGCCTCAGGCATCAAAAACTTCAAGAAAATGCTTTCAACATTTGAGAAAACTGCCGCACTACGCCGTACTGTTACTATTGACGATGTGGGTAATTCAGCTGCGTTCTTATGTTCAGACTTAGCTTCAGGTGTAACAGGCGAAGTATTACACGTTGATGCAGGCTTTAGCGTAATGGCAATGGGTGAATTAGGCGAAGAAGAGTAATTTCTCAAGTAATTGCAAAATTTTATGAAAATTTAACCGCTAGTCCCTCTTTCTGGCCGATCCGAAAGAGGGTTTATTTATTTTTAAAGATGTCATTATATGTTTCAAGATAACCCCCTTTTAGCTCAACTCAAACAACAAATTGAGGCAAGCAAAGAATATGTAGAAGGCTTTGTTAAAGCCTCAGAAAAAGCATTTGGTTTTTTAGAATGTGATAAGAAAAGCTATTTCATTCCACCAATGGAAATGAAAAAAGTAATGCACGGTGATTTAGTTAAAGCTGTGGTAAAACGTGAGGGTGATAAAGAACAAGTAGAAATTGATACTCTACTTGAGCCAATGCTCAACAGATTTATTGCTCAGGTGCATTTAAATAAAGAAGGAAAATTGCAATTATCGGTCGATCATCCAAGCATTAAGCAACATATTCCTGCCAACACACACAAAAAAGTGACTGAAAAATTAGAAAATGGTGATTGGGTTGTTGCCCAACTAAAAACGCACCCCTTGCGTGATGATCGCTTTTTCTTTGCTCAAGTAACTCAATTTATTTGTAAAGAAAATGATAACTTTGCCCCGTGGTGGGTAACGCTTGCTCGCCACGAGCAGCCTTGTGAACCTGTTGCTAATGAAAAAAGTTATGAATTGCACGATGAATTAGAACGTGAAGATTTAACTCACCTTTATTTCACCACGATTGATAGCCCAAGCACACAAGATATGGACGATGCTTTATTCATCGAACCCATCAAAGAAAATAACGCACAAATTGGCTGGTGTTTAGCCGTGGCAATTGCCGATCCAACCGCTTATATTCCTGAAGATTCCGAGATTGAAAAAGCTGCTCGCCAACGTTGTTTTACTAACTATTTACCTGGTTTTAATATTCCAATGTTACCACGCGAGTTGTCTGATGATCTCTGCTCACTCGTACCGAATGAAAAACGACCTGCCTTAGTCGCTTTTATTGAGACCGATTTAGAAGGTAACTTAACTAAAGAAGCAAAATTCACTTTAGCTTGGGTAGAATCTAAAGAAAAGCTAGCTTATGATGATGTGTCTGATTACCTTGAAGGCTCCGTAAATGCGTGGCAGCCTACCTCAGAAAAAACGAAACAGCAAATTGATTGGTTACATCAATTTACCCAAGCTCGTATAAAATGGCGTGCAAACAATGCACTTTTATTTAAAGAGCAGGGGGATTACGCATTTGAATTAAATGAAGATGGTTCGGTGAAAGATATTCATATTGAATATCGCCGAATCTCAAATCAAATGATCGAAGAATCAATGATTATTGCCAACATCAGCTGTGCTCAATTCTTAAGCAAATATGCAAAAACAGGCATATTCAACACAAATTCAGGATTTGTTCCGAAAAACTACGAGTTGGTTAAATCATTCTTACTACAAACCTTAGCCACAGACGAAAACCGTAATGAACTGGAAGAACGCTATTCTGCTGAACGCTTAGCGACATTGGACGGCTATTGTCAAATGCAACGTGATATTCAAGATTTTCCAGAGAAGTTTTTAGAACTTCGGTTACGTCGCTATTTAAATTTTGCTGAATTTAAATCAGATGTTGCTCCCCATTTTGGTTTGGGTATCAGCCACTATGCAACCTGGACATCACCCATTCGTAAATATGGTGATATGGTAAATCATCGTTTAATCAAACAAGTCTTATTAAACCAAGAGGTAACCGCAGTTGATGAATCTGTTTTAATTCGCCTACAAGAAGCCCGACGACAAAATCGATTAGTAGAACGCGATATTGCCGACTGGCTTTATGCACGTTATCTTTTCCCAATGGTCGCACAAGCGGTCGAATTTGAATGTGAAATTGCAGATGTCTCCCGAGGCGGTTTACGTGCAAAAATAATTCAAAATGGTGCACAAATTTTCGTCCCCTTTTCAACTTTACACAATAATAAAGATGAAATGGAATACCGCCAAGAAGAACTCGCCATTTACATTAAAGGTGAAAAAGCTTATCAAATAGGACAATCCGTACGCGTAAAACTAACAGAAGTGCGGTTAGAAACGCGTTCAATTGTAGGGCAAATCATTTAATGGTAAGCGGTTATCTTTTGCAAATTTTTTTCAAAAAATAACCGCTTGCTTATTAAATTAAAAGGAGAAGAAATGGCAACCTATATTGTAGGCGACCTACACGGCTGCTTTGACGAATTTCAACTTTTATTAAAAAAAGGGAACTACGATCCTAAACAAGATGAACTCTTTGTAACAGGCGATTTAGTCGCTCGTGGTAAAGATTCACTAGCCTGTCTTCGTTTTGTAAAAGACCCCACAAATAATACTAAAATGGTTTTAGGCAACCACGATTTACATTTACTGTCCACCCTACTTGGCATAAAGCGAATTAAGCCGAATGATAAAGTTGAACCTATTTTTCAATCTGAAGATTGTCTTGAATTGCAAAATTGGCTAAGAAATCAACCGCTTGTCATACAACACCCAACCTATAAGTTTCTGCTGGTTCACGCAGGCATCAGCCCAGAATGGAGTTTATCTACAACATTACATTGTGCCAAAGAAGCCGAAGCGGTATTACAAAGTTCAGAATATGCTAATTATATCGCCCAAATGTATGAAAATAGCCCTCAACGCTGGTCTGACGATTTGCAAGGTATTGAGCGTTGGCGTTATATTATTAATGTATTTACACGAATGCGTTTTTGCTATACCGACAAGCGGTTAGATTTCGAGTGTAAATTACCGATTGAAGAAGCACCAAAAGAGCTGATTGCTTGGTTTGAATCAGATAATCCGTTATATAAAGAACAGAACATTATTTTCGGGCATTGGGCAAGCTTAATGGGTAAATGCCCCATTCCTAATATTTATGCTTTGGACACAGGCTGTGCTTGGGGTAACGATTTAACAATGCTTCGCTGGGAAGATAAACAAATTTTCACGCAAAAGCGTTTAAAATAAAAGCATTCAAGAAAAAGTATATTGCATAGATGCGTTTTTTCCAATAGAATGCACCCCATTAATGCGACTATAGCTCAGTTGGTTAGAGCACCACCTTGACATGGTGGGGGTCACTGGTTCGAGTCCAGCTAGTCGCACCATTATTTTTAAGCACGAAAATCCCCATTCGTGCTTTTTCCTAAAAAAATCCTTAATAAATCAATAACTTATTGATTTATATCACTTCCCCGAGTGTAGCATAATGTCAATAAATCAAGTGTTTTTCTTATGAAAACTTAATATTTATTGATCGTTTATGATCTCTATTAACATTCCTTTGCACACATTTGCACACACAAACTGCACACATTCAAAGGAATAAAAAATGGCGACAATCATCAAGAACGGTAACAAATACCGTGCTCAAGTTCGCAAAAAAGGCATTTGCAAAACAGCTACTTTTAGCACAAAAAACGAAGCAAATAGATGGGCTTACCTACTGGAAGCACAAATTGATTCTGGGGAATACAACACTACCCCAAATATTCTTTTTTGCGAGTTGATAGACAAATACCTCAAAGAAGTTACCCCAACCAAGCGAGGAAAAAGAGAAGAGCGTTTCCGCTTACTCCGAATTGCACGGAGCGATTTAGGCAACGTACCACTACCAACTTTAACGAAAGAACACTTTAGAAAATGGCAGAACCAACGCTTGCAAGAAGTGAAGCCTGTATCTGTCGCAAGGGAGAGAGCCACGCTATCAGCGGTAATCACAAAAGCAATGGAATGGGATTATTTAAAAGAAAATCCATTAAAAACGCTAGAAAAAATGAAAACTCCACCACCACGCACACGTCGCTATAGCGATGAAGAAATAGAAATGCTGATCTTCGTTTCGGGCTATACCTCTAACCAACCACCACTAACAATGCAAAACAGGGTGGGAGCAGCTATATTATTTGCGATAGAAACCGCAATGCGAGCAGGCGAAATCACGAGCTTAAAATGGGAGCATATTAACGTAACACAACGCACCGCTTACTTGCCACAAACTAAAAACGGCTACGCACGCACCGTGCCTTTGTCAACAAAAGCAGTGGAAATACTAAAACACCTTGCAGAGTTGGAAGTAGACAAAGAAAACAGCGTTTTCCAGCTCTCAAGCAGAAGCCTTGATGCGATATTCCGCAAGCTCAAACGCAAAGCGAATTTACACGAAAGCGATCTCCATTTCCACGACACTCGGCGAGAAGCCCTCACACGCTTATCGAAATATCTCACGGTAATGGAGCTTGCCAAAGTATCGGGCCACCGAGATTTAAGTATTCTGCAAAACACCTACTATAACCCCGATATATCAGAGCTTGTCAGCAAGTTGCAATAAAAACAAAAGCCGATAAACGAAAATTTATCGGCTTTTTTTGCATTTATTAGTTGAGATATAGGATTCCCTATATTATAATAACCTCACTTTCAACGGATAGCTTGAAAGTGAGAGTAAGGCTTAAACCTTACAAAACGAAGAAGGATAAGAAAATGTTTAAATACATTATCCTAGTTGTCTTCTTATTAGTCCTTAGCTCCCCAGCTTACTAATTTGAAGCAACTCGCTGGGGGCGAAAGCTCCCAGCTCTTCAAACAAATTTATAATAGGGATAAATTATGGCAATGTCAAGAAATGAAATCCAAGCTAAAAGCGAGGCAAAACGAGGAATAAAGCAAAAATCCTTTAAACTACCGCTTGAGGTGATCGCAGAAATCGAAGCACTTAGCCAAAAACTCAATATTCCACAAAATCAGCTAATTATTCAGGCTGTTCAGCTATTCAAGCAAAATCAGTAAAAAATAAAGGCGTGTTAATACGCCTTTATCTACTTATTCTTTAGGTCTTGGAAAAACAAAATCCAATGATTTCCCACTATTACCTAGCTCAAATGTTACTTTTATGCAATCTTCTTGCGTGTCGTCCCAAGATGATATATTCATATCTGCCTCTTTATACCCCAAAGCCTCACCAAGATTGAATATTGCACCAATTATTCCCCAAAAATTGTCTTTGCTACTCTCCATTATTTCACTTTCCATCTTAAACAAAACTGCACCACTTCCCCCGAAACCCATTTTTTATAGGCTCTTCCCTTGCCTCGCAAGCCGTCAATGGCAATCGGTTTAGGAAAATGGGGGCTTGATGTAATACTTCTGCTCGTATGTTCTTTGCTATAACCAAAATAGGCAGCGACTTCTTCTAACCCCCATACTTCACGGCTATGTTCATTCACGCCTTTCACTTTTAAAAGCTGCTCTACCTCACACAATTTTGCAAAAACTTGCTCATTACTGACCGCTTGTAATTGTTCCATTTTTACCACCTAAATCATCAATCCAAACCGTTACAGGTATTTCTTTTTGTTCTAACACTGGCTTAACTTTCACATCAATTTCCAAATCATACTGACTAAACCCTCTTAACCCATTTTCCTCAAATTTAAAAAGATTAAAAATATGATAAGCAATCACATCCTGCATAAGCTCAATATCTTCTTTTTTCGGCTGTGGATGCTCAACTCTGACTCGTATAAATTTACTCGCCATTTTATTTCTCATTTAACTGTCCTCCCAACACCGCATAACCGGCAATATCTCGCCAGTTATCCTCATAATCCGGATTACGACCAGCAAAAATGCGAGCCAGTTTCAAGCAGATCATCTCGCCTGCCTCTTTTTGATGTGGTTTAAGTTGAGTATTAGTATCCAGTAACACTGCTTTTAACTGCTGGCTCATTGTGGCAACATCATCAAAACTACCGTAGTTTTTGCCTCGTTCTTCTATTATTTGTTCTATGTTTACATTTTTCACTTCAAATTTTCCTGCAGGTCTTATATGTAAATTTGCACTAAATGGCATTTGTTTTCCCCATTCTCTCATTATTCACCCCCTAAAAAGGTTGTTTGCATATATCATCATCAAACTGAGGAATATCTTTCTGCTCGTCCGCAGTCATCACGTCTTGATTTTTCTGCTTTGGTTGCGGTTTATTTTCTGCCTTATTTGGCGTATTTTTCTCACCACTACTTAGCATTTGCATCTGCTCGGCAATAATCTCTGTAATACTCCGCTCAACACCGTTGCTATCCGTCCATTTTCGGGTTTTAATTTTCCCGATAATTGATACCAAATGCCCTTTTTTTACATACAATTCGGCAATTTCAGCTAATCGGCGATAAAGCACCACCCTATGCCATTCGGTGCTTTCTTTCTTCACGCCAGTTTGCTTATCCGTCCATTTTTCTGTTGTTGCTACCGATAAAACCGCAACTTTCTCACCGTTTTGCATTGTTCTAATATCAGGGTCTTGCCCCAATCGACCGATTAATGTAACTAAATTCATTCTGCTAACTCCCCATTACCTTGCGGAATATCCTCACATTTAATCCACCTACTCAAATCATAAATCCAAACGGTGCCGTCATTGCATAGAGCTACTAGCTCACCTCCCCCCGAAGATACAATTTGAATGATCTTTCTTTTGTACTTATCTCTTAATTTTTTAGGCACTAAATGAACCATATCTACCCCTAATTCAAAAAACTCTCATAATTATCAACAATATGCTCAATTAAATGCCCACGGCTATAACTCACAAAAATTGTTTTTTGCGAATTAGCCCAGATTTTTAACCGCTTACCGTTCAATAAATCATCAATTTGGTGTTCAGTAACTCGTCCTTTCATCGTGATTAGCTCATTTCTTAAACAACTTCGAGCATCTTCGCTAATTTGGTTATTTTTTAACCCCGTACAGTTACTGACACAAGTCCAAGGGGGAGCAAGCTCCCCTAATAAAGCGATAGCCTCAGCGTTAAACCCTAACTTCTCAAGGTGTTTACGCTCAATTTCTTCTCGCTCTAATGCTGTTGCTTGTGCTAATTTCTTCTGTAGTTGTTTTTCCTCCCAATTTTCAGGTTTTAAGCTAATCGCCCACTCTTTCGGGCGTGTATTAATTTGCACACCATTCTTAGTGTTAATAATGCCGCTCACTTTTAATGATGGCTCTTGATACATTGTGTATAACGCCTCACCGCTTTCGCTTTTGCGTTCGGTGTAAGTTAGGCGTGCCACAAGATCAGCACGTTTAACCAAGGCACCGCCTAATTCTTCCGTGAAAACGTCCCACTCTCCGCTGTCTGCAATCACACGGAGTTTCTCTAAGGTTTCATCTTCTTGTTCTACGTCCCCTAAACGACGTAATTCACGCCATAAGCTGATCGGAATATTGCCCAACTGCTGAAACTGGCGAATACGCCAAACGCTAGACCAAGCTCCCACACGCTCAGCGTTCTCTTTCGCCTTGATGTTCGCCTCGTCCGAAAGCTCATCTTCCATTCCAAAACCGTCAATGTTTTTGGATACGTATTTCACTAAATAACCCGTTGCCGTGCCTTTCTCTTTCTCAATACGCTTGAATTTGCAACGGTATTTCTTCGCACCAGCCTCTGTGCCATCAACTTCAAGGGCATAGCTCAAAATCACACGGCGGATCTTTTCCATATCTTCAGGGCGAGTGAATAAAATCAAATGCCAGTGAGGTGTCGCGTCTGCGTGCGGTTCAGCCACACGGAAACCGTAAGTCATCACACCTTCACGGTTTAATTTCGCTCTAATCTTCGCCCAAGTGTTTACAAGGTAAGCTTGTGTTTCGGCAGGGCTTGCCCCATTCCATTTCGGGTTCACGCTACTGGTCTTTGAAAGCATTGCGTGGTACTTAGACGGAGCAGTTAAGGTAATAAACCAGCCCTCGTGCCCTTGCTTATCCGCATAACGCTCAAAACCATTCATACGATTAAGCAATTCAAGACGCTTGATTTTCGGGTTAGAGGCAGACTTCAACCACGTTTCAAAAAGTGAAAGCTGCTCTTCAGGCTCGGCGATATTTGAAATGATCATCGAACGCAAATAGTCAATATTTGCCTTACGTTGAGCTTCAAATGCTTTCAAACAAACATTCGAGCAATAAGGCGAAAGCATATTCACCATACCGCAGGCTATGGCTAAATGCTCTTTCATCTGCTTTGCGATTATGGATAGCTTTCTCGTCCACCATTTTTCACAGGTCATTTTTAAAAAGCCTGTGGTGATCTCCTCTTTGGTTAATCTGCCCTTTCTCGCTTTTTTCTGATACGGCGAATCAATCTTGAGCTTATTCACCTCTGTCATCATTGCCCGATAACACTCAAGCAACACACTATAGGCGGTGTCGCCATCTGTGGCTTTGTGCATATTCTGTTCAATGCTATCTTGCTGAATTTGGCGAATACGGTAGGCAATGCTTAAGGCAAGCTGTTTGATTTGCTCCTCTGTTTGGTAGGCAATAGGGCGAATGCCTTGAGCTTTTAAGTAGCGAGAACTCGCCTCTAATCGACAAACGTGCATGGGCAGTTGAATGCCTTTCGCCTCTGCATCTTGTTTGATTTTTTTAACCGCTTGTTGCGTATCAACACCCGCACCGAAATAGATATTGCTGTCTAATTCAGCTAAAAAATCTAAGTCTTGGTGGGACTGCTTGATAAACTCGAACACATCACAATATTGGCTAATCACCGCCTCAATGCGTGGCAACTTGCGAACCATTTCCGCTTTGAACCAATCAGCAGTTTCAACTTGGCTAAGTTTTTGTTTTGCTAGTTTTTCGTGGTATTTTCTGCCGAAATATTCCGCTAATGCTCGAGGCAAACGCTCAAAATAAGATTGGCGTAATGGCTCGTGAACAGGGTCTAAATGAAATAACTCCTGCTGAACCATTGACGTGTAAGGCTGTTTGAATGCTTGATATAAACGATCAGAATGAGACTCTACCGCTACAGGTAGTGCAAAAGCCTCCGCAACAGGTGGGAGTGAAACACCCATTGCGAACGCCTCTGTCGCTGTAAGAATCTCATTCTGATAATTCATTTAATGAAAGTACCTAAGTAAGTTAAACAAAATGCTTGCTCGAGCAAGCGGATATTCTCAACATCTTGCAGGCTGAACGGCTTTTTAAGCTCACCACTCCAGCCTAATTCGTTTTTCAGTAGCCAGAGCAACAATACATCGCTTTCTATATGGCTCTCTACGTTCTTGTTTGGTTGTTTTCGGTCTTGATATAAAACAACTATCTCACCCTCGCAGAACAAGGCGTAACGCCTTTTTAATTCATACCGCTCAATGTGGTAGGTTTTACCGCTTGGGGCTTGCCAGCTGGGGTGTATGTGGGTGTAAGCACATTTAATGACGTTGCTCATTTTTCCTTTGCCTCATTTGCTCCACCATTTTGATGATCGCCTTTGTTAAATCTGCCGTATTCATCACCAACACTTTTTTAATCACATCACCGCTTGAATTTCTCACCAACCGATACAAACAGTAGCAATCATATTCTTCGGTAATCTCAGTAATCTCAAATCTGCCGCTCCAAATCATCTTGCCACTTCCTGCTGATAACGCTTTGAAAACGCCTGATATTGTCGGTAAGCGTAGTGGTTGCCCCACTTACACCATAGCTTGTGAAACAGCTCACATAATTCACGGTTACGGCTCATCATTTCTTCCTTAATCTGGTTCATTAATGCGTTGTTCACGCAATTTTGATTCTCTTTTCATTACTCGCTGAAAATCGGCTATCTGCTCTAACCACAAGCTAAAACTGTGTAAAAGGCGTTTTTCTTGTGGCGAATACGCTCCCCAAGGCTTCAGCTCGGGGTTATCTTGCAAAAATGCAACACGCAATAAAAAGCGTTTAAAATCTTCGTTGTCTTGTCCCCAAATCTCGCCTAAGTGATCACAAGTAAATTGCTTGTGATGGCTGTTAATTCGTATTTTTTGAAACGTTGCCACAAAATCCATAGCCACCTCTTACTCAGGATTACCCTTGCTACACAACACTTTTTTAAACAGAGCAAATAAGCTTTCTTTCTGTGTTGGTGTTGGCTTTTTCTCTAACTGAATAATGCGTGCTTTTAACTTATCTTGCTGGCGAAGCAGGCGTGCTACCTTTCTTTCTAACGCTGTGAGCAAATCATTAATCTGCTCACTATTCAGCTTTGCCAGCTCTGCTTCATCAGCTAATTTGCTTTCCAAATTTGCCACTCGTTTTTCTAACTGAAACTGATTTACACGGCGTTTATTCATTTTTTTAAATCGATTCCAGCGTGCTTTGTGGACTTGGTGTAATTGTCTATTCATTGCTCAATTTCCTAAATTTAGGGTGTAAAAATCTCGCCCTATGCAAAATAAGGCTTATTTTTACGGTTGATTAAAATTGGGATTAGTCTTGCTTAGGCTGTTCTGCTACAACACCATCGAACAAATCAGGCGTATTTAAATCGGCTTCCATTAAGCATTTATTAACACGCATTGCCTCTGGTCTTTCGTTATAGGTTGGCGTACGCACACGAATAATTTGGCTTTGAATGGTGTGCTCTGTGCCACAATTATTACAATAAACAATGGCTTCAATTACCAGCATTCCGATTTTGCCCGATGTACGCACTCGCAGATTTTTACTGTTGCAGTTTGTGCAGATGTGGTCTAAATTCATATTTTCCCTTACGCCTTCCCCAAGGCTAATTAACATTCTTTGCGTTTTTACGGTTGTTACGGCTTATCTATCCCCATAGACAAGCGGTTGAATTTTGATTATGTTTTACATATTGTTTAACCCTCCAAAAGGAAATCTTATGAACGAAATCGACATTTTAACCAGCGATGAATTTAGCTCGCTGAATGCTTACCGCAAACTTGCTGATGCAATCGTGAAATTACTCACTAAAGCCCAGCTCACCACATTAAAAAGCCGCCTTGCTTTTGACCCACGGAAGTTGCCGCTAAGTCGAGAAACTTTAGTTGCTGTTTTTAAGCCTTGGGATAAACCGGAAGTTCAGCAACTGGATAATCTAGAACAAAAATACATCAAACTGCTTGACGAGTTTGCCAAGCTAATCGAGCCGCAGCAGCACGCTGCATTGAACGCTTACGCAAAATCTGTTGCTCAGCAGATAGAGGTTTGTGAACAGGATAACGCCCTTGATTCGCTTGAATTGCTGCTCGGTGAGCTATTAAATTTCCTCCAAACTGCTCGCAAGCCTTAAACTGCTCATAATCTCCTAAATCAGCTAATCGTCTCAGCTCTGATAATTCAGGGCTTTTATTTTGCTGTTCCATTTTCCAACTCCTCACAAATTTCCCGAATCGTGACTTGCCCGTTTGTGGCTGATTCGATTTTTAGTAAATATTCAGCGGAAATTCCGCCGCCGTTTAGCCATTTCAGAACTGTAGGCTGACTTACGCCACACATTCTTCCAATTTCAAGCGGATAAAATCGTGTAGTTCACGTTTTTCCGCACCGGCTGCGTTAATCAATTTTTCTTTAAAACTTGAGGTTATCCGAAAAGCGATAACTTCAGTTTTCAACTCTTTTTTTGGTTTTTCTGGATTTGCCATTGCTTCCTCTTGTTGTTTATGTTTACTTTGTTATACTAAGACTTATTTCATCTTGGAGTATTTATGAACCCAACTGACGATTTCTATCATCAATTAAACGAGCATTACGTTTCAGAACTTCATCAATCCGAGCAACAAACGGCTCTTTTTCTGTCGGGAGCTCAAGATGGTGGCGAAGCTCTTCGTAAATATCTGAAAATTGTTGCACTAAGAGTTGAATCAACTCGTGAGTTTCTTTCTGAGCTACCTCAAGAGCCTTCAGTCTATCTTGATGAACTTCATCGCCTGTATGCAAATGAGTTGGCTCATTTAGAGGATTTGAAAGCGAACTACGAGCACGCAATTTTTGACGTTGTCGTTGTAACTCCTGATTAACCAACTCAGCTATACCTAATTTTCCTAAGGTTTTTTCCTGTTGGTGTAATCGGTGCAATAAAATGCTTAATTGAGCAATAAGAAGTATGTCTTGTAAAAATGGTTTGTTGGTCATAGTTTAGCTTGTTTGTTTACATTGTTTAAATCAAGTTTAAATCTAATTTAGATTTAAATCAATATATTTAAATCTAAAATTTAATACTTTTCTTAACTATGCAATGTAACTACTTGAATTTAGGAGTAAATTATGCGTGAGTGGATTGAGTTAAAAACAATTATTGAAGAACTAAATTTAGACATATCCATACAAGGTTTAACCCAAAAAGCCAAAAAAGCAAATTGGGAAAGAAGACGGATTGAAGGTGTAAAGGGTAAAATCTATGAATATCGAATTGCCGATATGCCTCTAGACATTCAAAAAGCTTTAGGTTTTGATTTTGCAAAATTAGAAGAGAATCCGACCGCTTACGAAGATGAAAAGCCAATGCTTCGCCTTGAAGTGTTAGATGTATATGCCTCTGCCGGCAATGGCAGTTTTGTGACCGGCGATTTAACTTCATACACGCACGCCGTAGAATTTGAAAATGCCTATTTTGCTCAAGTCTTTCAGCGTGCGAATGCAAAAGGGCTATCCATTATCAATGTAGATGGCGACTCAATGGAACCAACCATCGGCAATGGCGACTTATTATTCGTAGATACCACAAAAGCCGCTTATCAAGGCGATGGCGTGTATGTGTTTAGCTACGGCGAAAACTTATATGTAAAACGCCTGCAGTTTGCCGGCGATGTGTTGTTAGTGATTTCAGATAACCCACGCTATAAAGAGTGGGAAATCAAAAAAGAAAACGAGCATAAATTCAAAATTCACGGCAAAGTGGAATTTATGCAAGGGCATATTAGAAGGGTTTAGAAAACTCAAATCAATCATCAACAATAGAGGTCATACTTATGAAATATGAATATAAAATGGTTCAAGTACCGCCTAATATTATGGCAGTTCGCAAAAATATTCAGACTGCAGCCGCAGACTATTTACAAGGTGTGGTAAATGAGCACGCTTCGGAAGGTTGGGAATTTTTCCGCATTGATGACTTTAACACAGAAGAAAAGCTTGGCTGTTTATCTGGTGGTAAAACTCAAACTTATTTTTATAAAGTAATTACTTTCCGCCGTGAAAAAGCTTAATTACGCTGTGAAATTGAGTATTTTATTTATTCAATTTTATCAAAAAACTGCTCCATCCAAGATACGTGAAGGTTGCCGTTTTGAGCCGACTTGTTCTAATTATGCCCTTCTTGCTTTACAAAAATACGGCTTTTGGAAAGGTTGGAAAATGGCATTAAATCGCCTTAAGCGTTGTAAATATCCTAATGGTGGAGTGGATTTACCGTAGTCTTACCTTGAGTGAAAAAATGAAAAAACTAGTTATTTTTTCCGCTTTGTTATTCTCCTCGCCTGTATTATTGGCTTATAGTTGCAATGATCCTATCCCTTACTGCAAAGAAATGCCATCTTGTGAGCAAGCAAAGTTCTATTTAGAAAAATGCGATGCAGATCGCTTAGACAGGGATAACGACGGCATACCTTGCGAAAATGTTTGTGGCAAGAAAGGCAAATCAGCAAAAGTAGGTAAAAAGCCAGCCTCTAAATCAAAAAAATCAAAATCAACTAAGTCTAAAAAATAAAAATGCAAGGCACATAAGGAAACCCAATGAAAAAACAACTACTATCTGCAACCTTAATTACCCTATTCCTAGCAAGCTGTGGAGATGAAACGCCTGCAACAACGGAAAATCAAGCTACCACACAAACCACAGAACAATCCCAACCTGTAGAAAAGACAGAAAAGAAAATAAAAGCGACTCTGCCTGAAGATGCGTTAAAAGATGATGGCTTTGCTTTTACAAAAAATGAGAAAGGCACGGTTATTTTTGAAAAGGTCGTTGATTTATTTGAATATATGGGAGACTACTCTCTTGAAGATAAAGACCTTAAAATCGTTTCACAAAATCCGCTACATATCCAAATTTTTGAACGTGTAGCAGGTGATAATGCTGATGTTATTGATGAGCTGCAATATAAATTAATCAGGGATATTTATAAGGTATTTAGCCATACCGCTGTAAATGAGTTTACCTTAGAGGTTATTCCGGTTGATGCAAAAACAGAAAAGACTACCAAACAACTTGCCAAAATCACACAAAAAGCCAAACTGAATCGAGAAAAAGCCTTAGAAATTCTACAAGCCTTTAGTGCGATGACATCTTTTGATGATACGGTCAGCTTTGATGAAAATGCAGAATATACAGTGATTGGGTTAGACAAATCAAAAGCCTTTGATAAATTTAACACGACAAATTTACGCCCTCAAATTGCCAAAGCATTAAAAACCGGGAAAGTCGAGATTCCGGAAGAAGAAGTGCAGTTGCCGCTTGATGTGGACTTTACGAAAATACAAGTAAAATTAAAACAGGTGTTCGATTTATCGCTTTTCGATAATGACAGAAGAGAACTTGCAGACGGAAGAATAGAATATTCCACGCCGATTAGCGACTATGTGAAAGTCTATGCTATTGGCGATAAAGACCAAGCCAAAACGATTAGACAAGTAGCAGTACAATTTGTATTTAGCAACGATCAGCAAATGATTGTTCATTCTCTTGGTGGTATTGGTGCTGCAATGTTAGCTACACCGAACCCTGACAAATCATTTAGTGCTGTAAAAACAATGATGGAAAAAGCGGCTAAAAAATTGAAAAAAGCCGATAAAATTGAAGAGGTTGCCGTAGTTGATGGTTTAACCCTCAAACTAAAAGTGCACCCTAGCCTAGGCGGTATGGCATTTCTGACGATTGAAAAGTTAGAAAAACGTAAAATTCAATTTAATTAATAAACTCAAAGATAGAACGGTGGAAAAACGCTTAAAGATTGAATTAGAAAGGCTAAAAAATAACGCCATTATTCGATTTGTCAATGGCGATTATTTGCTAGATAACAATGGCTATGATTTATTGGAAGAGGGCGGTTTAACTGCTGAACTTAAAGGCTTGGAATATTCTCGCCTTGTAGATGCACTAAATGCACTGCAATCCGATAAATCTTCTCTTCACACGGTTTTGAAGGTTCTACCTGAAGAAGCCCTGAAATCCATAGTTGCCGCTGGTTTGAAGAAATTTCTTGGCATAGGTTAGCAAGCGGTTCCCATTCAACAGGGCTGTAAATATACCAGTCCTCAATCATTCCAGTGCATTCAAAATATCCACAGCAAGCACCGTGTAACACATAAAACGGTTGGCGAATATCGTGCTTGAGGTAGATGTAAACCTTACCTTTTTTCACGCTCATTCTGCCTTCCCATTTTTGGTTGCCGTCATAAAGATTGTTTGAGTTTCCGTAGGGAATATTTTGCGTCATTACTCTTTCTCCTCTTTTGGCTTTAACTCCATTTCTAACGCAGTGGTAAACCCTCCACCCTTGCTTAAACTGTGCGTAACCTGCGAAATTATCCACTCGTTGCTATCAATCTCCGCCTTAAAGCCCGAAACCTGTACCGGTAATTCGGGGATTAATTCCGCATTGCCCTCGGCAAGGGTAAGGCTAAAGGTGGCAACGCCTCGGGCTAATTTACTAAAGGCTCGTTTACAGGCTTCAGTGGCTGATTGCTCGGTGGCATAGGTATGGCGTAAGGTTTTTATTTTTTCGCTGTCGCTCTCAATCGGCTTGCTTTGCACCACTTGGTTGACCTTTCTGCCTTTGCCTTGTACAAATACGGTTTCTTTAATGCTTTTGCCGTCTTTGCCTTTTATCGGCTTGCCGTCTTTCCCTCGTTTGACTTTGGTCTTTTTCCGCATTGTGGGCTTGGTGACTTTTTTCACTTGGCTGTTTTCGTCCCACACTACCTCGCCACGTTTGCCAGTGCTGGTGTTGTGCCAGTAAGCCTTTACTGCCTTGTAATTATCCCCTTCGGCAATGGAAAAGCTGTGGGCGTCGCCCGAACTGCGAGTGATCATAAATAGCGGTAAAGGCTTTCCGCTTGCGGTGGTGGCATTGCCTGCTTTAATAAATAACAAACTGCCGTTTTTAACGGTGGCGATGGCATCAAACTGTTCCGCTAAACGTTGTAACAGGTTAATTGAGCTTTCATTTGTTTGGTCGATATGCTTAATTTCATAGTTCTCAAATTCTTTGCCCACCATCGCTTTGAGTTTGTTTTCATCAGCGATCTGTTTCACGATTTTGCCAATGGTAGTGCGGTGAAAGCTCCGCTCGTGTCGGTTCATCAATGAGCCTCGCAAGTCGGCACTTCTTGCCAGAATAGTGACCTTATCGGGCGGGCCATCGTGGGTGAGCTCGTCCACGGTGTATTCGCCTTTGTGAGTTAAGGCGGTATCTTGCCAACCCAAACCAATAGATAATACCGCCCCACGGCTCGGCAGCTCTAGTAAGCCGTCTGTGTCATCTAGCACTAAATCTAATTGGTCTGCCTCAAAGCCTCTGCTGTCGGTGAGGGTAAGCTGAATTAAGCGGTGGGTAATCAGCGTGGAAATATCCTTGCCTTTGCCTTGCTTGTCTGCTTTGGGGCGAACCGTAACCGATACGGCTGGCGTGCGGTGGTTGTGTTGGCTGAGTTGGTTAAGAATATCCATTAAATAAACCCTGTTACGTCATCTACAATGTTATTTAATAAGCTGTCATCAACACGCTTGAGCGACATTGAAAAGCTAATCGCCCTAGCCGTGCCGTCTGCAAAAAAAGTGGTTTCCTGCACGCTGATTTGCTCAATCACAAACCAGCCTAGCACCATAAAGGTCGAGCCACTGATGAGCGGATAAGCATTACCCTGCTCTGCCATCACCTCAAGAGCAAGGATTGAAGATTTACCGCCTGTGATTTCTGGGCGTAGCTCGCCTGAAATCTCCACCGTTTCCCCTGCTTTTCCTGTAAATTGGCTTTTGGGCATTGCCCCAACCACGTCATTTTGCACGTGCGACCAGCTAACTTCTCGGCTGGTGTCTTGATATGGAATGGTAGATCGCATAAAGACAAAATAGCCTAGCGACATCATTGCGAATTGTTGGAACATCTGATTTCTCTACGTTCAAGCGGTCGTTTTCTGCAAAAAATTTACAAAATCCGACCGCTTGTCATTAATTTTCTACCCCACTTCTTAAGCGGGCTTTTTCTCGCCACTGCCCGAGTTCCACTATCGTCATTTCATCGAAAGCGTTTGGTGTCCAATGAAACACGGTGGCAATATCGGCAATGGCATCATCAACAAATTGCGGAATTAGGCTTTGATTTCGCCCTTTCCCGATTCAGTTTCTTCTTCGTCCACTTCGTCAAAGTCTTCACCCATCAACTCTAACGCCTTGCCCGAGAGTTTGAGTAAATCGCCTGCGTTCATTGTGGCGAAATCGGCTTTATCCAGTTTTGGTGTGGTAATGCGAGGCAACACCACGCACCATTCGTCCACGTTCAGTTGCATTAATGAGGTTAAATTTGTGCCACGCAGTTGTTTGGTAAGGGGCTTTTTCACGCTAATGTCGGTAATGCGGTTGTCGCCACGGAGAATGCCTTGTTTTAAAGTTACTTTTTGCATTGGGTTTCGTCCTTTGGTTTTTGGTTAAAATTTATCACTCGTCAACGACGAGCGATAACTTAATATTAAATCCCCATTGCTTTGCGGATTTCCGCTAGGCGGTCTTTGCCACCTACAATGTAGATTTGATTGAGTGTGTCGATTTCGACAATGTCGATACCGTTCACGGTTTTTTTGTAGTAAGTCAACGAGGCTTTGTAGGTGTGCTCGGTATCATCACCTGCTTTACTTGAGCCTTCGTCAATTTCTGTAATGCGTCCACGACAAACTAACTCTACGGCATCAACCGAATCATCATCGTCGTGTTGGTATGCTCCGTTAAAACGGAATACGTTACCGCTAATCGTGCCACCAAATAGCTTGATTAAATCTTCTTCGTGGCCGCCGATTTTAAATTCGAGCTCCAGTTTTTCTAAGCCCATATTAATACCAACAGGGGCAATCATTCCACCTGCACGGTAGTCTTCAAGCTGCATTGCCAATTTAGGCGGTGTAACTTCGGTGGTTTCGCCTAAATAGCTTGTGCCGTCTAGCGAAAAATTAAAATTCTTGAGTTTTGCTGGTAATCCCATTTTTTACCTCTATAACGCCTTAAGCGTATTGACTAAGTCCACCACATACTCATCGTTTACACGTTGCTCTAAGCCTAGACTTTCAAGCGACGGAATCCAGTGGTAGTCGTATTTAATGATGAATTTGCCTGATTTGATAATATCTGCGGTGATCTCTTCAGACACCCAAACACGCGCCCCTAAAATGCGTGGGTCATCGCCTGAGGCCCAAGAGCGGAGTTTGTTGTTAATTGCCTCCAGCATTGTTTTGACACGCAGCGGCGTGAGTGGCATATCCACCGCCCACGTTAAGCCTGCACCAATCGTCTCTTTAATGATTTGAGCCGTCCGCACCGACTGCTGGAACGCCCAGCGGGTATCAGTAGCAAGTGTGCGTGAGCCCCAATAGCGGAAACCGTTGTGGTTTAAGCAAATGGTAATGCCTTTTTCGTTCAGATAGTTGGCTTCGGTTGAGCTCTCGTTAATATCAAACTCTACCGGTTTAGTGATACCGGTTACACCCGGAACCTCAACGTTAGAGATGTTTTTATGCCAGCCAATATTTTTATCAATCCACGCTTGAGTTGCACAGGCACGAACCACGGCGTAATCCGTATCGTAGGCTTTGGTATCGGTGTTAAATGACTGCCAGTCGCCGAAAATCATCATCCCTTCGCGTTGTGAGAAGTTTTGACGGTAGGCATAAGCTTGTTCTTTGGTGGTTGCTCCATTATCAGAAATAAAGGCAAAGGCATTGAGTTTTTTTGCAATTGCTAATAGTTCTGTAGCTACTGCTTGATTATCGTGTTTCGGCACGGCAAGCAGTTTCGGCTTAACAAAAACGGTAGATTGAGCCGTTAATAAGGCTTTTAAGCCTGTGAATTTACCGCCTTCTTGCGTGCCGACAATATTTGCCGTTAAGGTGTCTGTCTCTTCCGATTCTGCCACACGCACGACAACAGTCGGGGTTTTGACGATTGAGCCAATTGAATTTAAGGTGCGGCGTAATGTGCCTGATTTACCCGCTTTTTCGAGGTAATTAAGTGGGTTAGTAATTAACACTGGCGTGTTGAGCGGAAAGGTGGCTGTATCTGCTTGGTCGCCTGTGCAGACTACCCCAATAACGGCAGTAGCCGCTGTTGAAATAGTTACACCTCCAGCATTAACCTCAACGACCTCAACGCCGTGTAAGTAAGTATCTAAAATTGACATAGTAATCCTATTTTTGGGAAAGGTTAGGGTTGAATGTTGAGGTAAACTTTAAAAAATAACCGCTCAAACTGCGAGCGGTTAGCGGTGTGAAATGGGGTTTAACAGAATCAATCAATTTGCGTAAATTCGGGGGGATATTGCTTGCGACTTACCTCGCTTTCATAGGCTTGCTTACAGTGATTTTTGTCAAAAAACAGACTATTAACTAACCAAAACCAGAAACGCCAACGCTTTTTAGGGTTCGGTTTACTCGCCCCACGATAACAACGACTAGAAAAAGTTTCATCCGCTGCTCCGCCTGTTAAGGCGTTGAAGAGTTGGTCGATGGCGATTAAAACGTGGTAGCCCCATAATTTAATTTTATTGATTTTGCTCATTGAGATACTCCTCATACGTCTTAGTCCAACCGTCCGAATAGTCATATTCCAGCGGATTTTCTGCTTGCTCAACCACTGTTTTGTGGCGTAATGCGTTAGCGTGGTTGCCTGTTTTTGCAGCCATCAACGCTTGCCAAATTACTATCAGCTTGGCTTTGTTGAGCATTAATATTGAGTTGTCTGCACACGTCCAAGCAATCTCGCCCACCGCATCGCCAAACAGGTCAAAACTACTTTTGGCACTGAGCAAATTACGCTCAGCGGTGGCGTCGGTATCCAGCCATTTGTCGAGTGGCTCAACATATACGCCTCCGTTAATCTTGCGGTCTCGTAAGGCGTTGATTGCCTCTCTTACTTTTGCAATTTCTGCGGCGTTTTTGACCGCTTGTTGCTCGGGGGTAATGACCCAAGTCTCGCCGTCCCAAGTGTGGTAATTGCTTGGGCTGGGCTGCTTTAGTGCCACATAATGCCACGTACCATCTTGCCATTGTGCCATATAGCCCTCTCTTATTTCGGGCGGTGACGTATCAATACAGTTGGCAGGTAAAAGATATACACCTTGTTCCGATTCAAGAGGCGATAAATCCGCTTGGGCTTGACCAAGGTAAACACCTTGTGCATCAAGCTGGCAGACGGTTTTTGTTTGTGGATAATCCATTTTTACTCCTAATATTTTATGCAGGCTAATAATGCCACGTTGCGGGGGCGGTTTTCATCGGCCGTTGGTACAACACGCGATGCGTCAAAGGTAAAGCCATCATCCCAATGACTGCCACTACCACCTCGTCTGCCAAAGTTTTTTATTCTAAAGGCACCTACTCCATTACCTTGCGTCTCCTCGATCCCAGCCCAGACCTCACCTGTGATGTTGCGGATAGCGTCTCCCTGCGTACTCCCCAAACGTCTGCCCGCATCCACATTACGCCCATCATCCAAGCCACGTAAAAATTCACCTCGCAAATCAGGCAGATTAAATGTGCTATACCCATTACCCGCACCAAATGTTGTCCCAATTTTGGCAAATAGTTCCGCATAGGTTGTACGAGAGACCGCCGCACCATTGGCTTTTAGCCAGCCATTCGGGGCGGTATCAGTTGCAAAGTAAGCAACCGAACCGACAAAAGATGCAATTATCTCATCCGCTCTATTTTTAGCCTCCACGCCTTTGTCATAAGCAATTTTTACCCCTGCCACACTAGCTGGCTCGGTGTCCGAATTGGAGGTAACGGAGCTACTTAAATCGCTATCAAGTAGCATTGTCCCGTTTTGTTTTTTTATTTTGACTCGTTTGAGGTTATCCCCTATCGGCGTTTTGTAGATAATGTGGGCGATATCGCCGCTGTTATCTGGTTGTGACTCAATTTGCACATAGCGTCTCGAATTATTTTCGAGCTGGATTGATGAGTAATCGCCGCTTTTTAAGCGTAAATCCCCGTTGAGTTGCTGGCTGTTTGTAATGCCGTACCCTGCAAAGGTGGTACTACTGTTTGCTTTGCCGTTTAGGGCATTTTGCAAGCCTGCAATCTCGCTAATACCGTGATTATGTCTATCATTGGCTTTGTTATTTAAGGCATTTTGCAAGCCTGTAATCTCGCTAATACCGTGATTATGTCTATCATTGGCTTTGTTATTTAAGGCATTTTGTAGTCCTGTTATCTCACTAATACCGTGATTATGTCTATCATTGGCTTTGTTATTTAAGGCATTTTGCAAGCCTGTAATCTCGCTAATACCGTGATTATGTCTATCATTGGCTTTGTTATTTAAGGCATTTTGCAAGCCTGTAATCTCGCCAATACCATGATTATGGCTACTGTTTGCTTTGCCATTTAGGGCATTTTGCAAGCCTGTGATATCAGCAATCACGTGTAGATGACCCGCACCTGCATTACCATTAGCGATACCTTGCACGGCGTCGATGAGGTCTTTGAGTACTTTACCTTGTGCGGCGGTCAAGGCTTGGTCGGTTGCGGTGCTGGTAAGCGTATTATTAAGCGTTAGCGTTATGTCGGTACGCTGCCAATCAGACCAGTTGTCATCACTGCCGCTGGTTTGCCAACGCTCGTAGGTCTCGCCTGTATAATGCACCTTAAATAGTTGCCTACTCCAACGCTCATTACCTGGTCCACCTGCTATCACAATCAGATGCCCTGTTTTATTTGGTGGGGCATTGGTGGTTGTGCTGCGTGAGTTAAAGCTGTAAATCCCATCCGTGCGATAGGTATTGAGATCGCCTGTTGCAGATTGCACTACAAAGTCCGTGATACCATAACCTGCAAGCGTCGTAGCTGGGGATTGTTTAGTATTGGCCACCCCGAGTGCCTCGTCTGCTTTATTTTTAGCTTCCACGCCTTTGTCGTAGGCGGTTTTGACTGCTTTTAATGTGGCAGCTTTATCTTCGGCGTTTGAGTTTATCTCGTTGCCTAGTCCGACGATGCCTTTACTTGTTAGGTTAGCTTGAGGTAAGCGGTGAGAATGGCCGTCATCTGCAATCAGAGATTCACTGTTTTCGTCTAAATCTTTAGGCGTAAGCTCGGTACGTTTCGCCCAAAGCATTGAATTATCTACCGTCAGTGTCACGCTATCGCTTGAGCTAACTAATAAAATCATACGGATTACTTGTATTTTGCCACTCCCATCAGCTAATTGTGGCTTATAGCTTTCAGGCGTGTTAGCAATCGCGACTAATCTATCATTATTATCAAAAATGCCGATCTCGCGAATGTAAAATCCGCCTATATCTTCGGGGATAATTAATTCAAAAATAACCTGTTTATTATTTCTGACATCTAATTTTATTGATGAGAGATTTGCCTTATAAACCTCTCTTGCTAAAGATTGTTGAGTGGCTTGTGGGGTAATAGGTTGCCCATTACCATCACCAATAGCCATTTTGACAATATTTAATGGTTGTTTATGGCTAATAGCTTGAGCAAAAGCCGTTACACCGTAATTTGTGAGGACTGAATAAAATTTTGGACTTGTCATTTTATACCTTGTTGGGAGGGTAAATTGTCATTACATCAGTGCTATATTGCCCGATAAAAAAATTCAGTTTGCCCGTTGGTGAGATTGAGATCGCCAGTTGTTTTAAATGACGTGATACAGGTTTTGCATCATCCACCAACCTAACAAGTTCGTTATAGGTTTCTTCATTTAACCCGATTTCCGGCACTTCTACTGTGAGGCTAAATTCACCTGCTTGCATTGTGCTGGTGTTAAACCACTCTTTCAGATCGATTAAATAGCCTATTGGCTCAATCACTCTTTTAATTGCGGTGATTGTGCCTTTTTGTTTATGGATTAAAAACGATTGTTCGATGCTTAGCCGCTTAACTTCTTCGCTCCAAGCTTCGTCCCATTTATCTACCGATAACGCCCAAGCAAGATAAGGTAATAAATGAGCTGGGCATTTTTTCGGGTTGATTAAATCTGCAATAAATATAGGATTTTTGACCGCTTCACGCAGGCATTCTGCCGCACGCTTTTCCAGCTTGCTTGAGTTAGTAGGCAGTAAATGTTTAGTAATCATTGCTTATTACCGTTTCAATATTAATGCGAGTGCATAATCCTGTTTGACTATGATTTAGCACTATATCTGCTCTAGGTTGTAGCAGCTCGACCCGTTGCACACCTTCGATGTGTAACACGGCATAAATACCCGATAGCGATATATCTCTACCTAATCGTCTCTTCTCTTTGGTGTACTTTTCAAGATTTTTAACCGCGGCTTGTTTAATGGGTTCGATTTCTGGACCTTGATACACGTGTAATTTTGCCTGTATCTCATAAGTTGTATTTGTGCAGGCTTGCACCGTTACGCGGTCGCCAATCGGGCGTATGTCGTCATCGTTTAGCTTGTTTCTGACTGCCTGTAATATTTCTGTAGTTGGTATGCCGTTATTATCACTGCTCATCACCGTCACTAATACGCTTGCAGGACTTGGGGAGCTTACCGATACGTCCGCAACTTTTTCGTGAGCGGAAAGGGCGTGGAAAATATACGCATTACAAGGACCCGCAACCGATAGCCCCTCAAAAGCCAGTTGGATTCTCACCCGATAATCATCGTCTGCTTCTAAAACTTCTAGTGTCGGTGGGTTGGTGGTTAAATCTTCGGTTTGGATAACTTTACGGCCAACATTGTAATTCGCGCCTATCACATCTAAATCTGTGCCAGTGGCATACGCAAGCATTGTTGCCTGTGCAGCATTATTAATGCGTTGTCGCTCAAGGAGTTGTAAATAGCAGTTTTCCTCAAGCAGTTTTGTGATTGGTTCCGATTTCAGGGTTAGCCTTGTTGCCATTACGGCTCTTTCGCTTTCGTCTGTGTAGAGCGATAAAAATTTTGCCTTGCGTTCGGTCAGTAAGGTTTCGTAATCTAGATCTTCCAGCACTTTCGGGGCAGGGAGTTTGGATAAATCGACAATTTCGCTCATAGTTTTAAACTCATTCCTTTAATCGAGATTTTGCGTTTTTTAATTGTAAAATCTAAAGTGCAGATAAGCCTGCTTTGGTTATCTTGTGCAAATTCCACTTTAAATCGGGTAATGGTGATGCGGTGTTCCCACTGTTGTAATGCCATCACGCAAGCAGCGGAGAGCTGCATAAATAACACGGCGGCAATCGGCTTATCTATCAGTCTGTCAAGATTACTCCCGTAGGTTCTCCGCATTACACGGCTACCTTTTGCCGTGAGTAAAATATCTTTGATGGATTGCTTGATGTGCTCTACTTCATCATCAAGCTGTTCACCTGTTTCTCGGTTCATTACGCTTTCGCTCCGCTGGTTGGTCTGCCATCACCTTGTTCGATGTGGTGGTGCGATTGCAAGCTAATTCCACCACCTAACACATCACCTTGTGCGGTAACTGTTCCTTGCACCGATAAATTACCGCCGACTTCAACATTTTGCGTGGCTATCACTAGGGGCGTTTGGAGCTCAATTTTCTCACTTGCTTGGACTATCACCACTTTGCAATTTTTTACAGTTAATTGACCGCTTGCGGTGTTGTAGCTGATTTCTGCACCGTCTGAAAATCTAAATAGATGCTCATACTCAGATTGGCTCGGGGCGTTTTGGGTGTAAAGCCCAAACAAAATAACGCCTGCAGTAAATTCACCACTTACGCTAAGTACTACGCACTGCTCACCGATTGTCGGAGCAGACCACGTTTGTGATGTGCCAGCACGAAAAGTCAGCCACGGCAGAAAATCAGTGGTAATGCCGCCCGAATTAACCCGTGCGGTGGCTGTGGCTAAATCCACTTCGGCAATTGTGCCTAGCCTTATTACGTTATCTAAACGGCGGAGTTGGTCGGTTTGGTTGGGTTCACTCATTTTCATTACAAGCGGTTTAAAAATGAGGATATTTTGCAAAAGGGGGCGGCGTTTGGGTATCGGTGTGCGATGTGAAATGGGGTTTAACAAGCAAAGAAAAAGCGACTTTAAAAGTCGCTTACTCGATTAATTAGAAAGGCTTGGGTAAAGTCGGCGTGTATGAATAATTGTGATGATAAACACATCTTCCTCGATAATTTCATACACAATGCGATAATTTCTCACAAAGGTTTCTCGTGTGCCATCATCTCGAACTAGCCCGATTGTTGGCATAAAAGCCAGTAATTCTAATTTCTTAACAATGTCATCATAGAGTTTAAGACCGCTTTGTTCATAACCTGTAAACTCAATAACATTTTCTAAAATCTCATCAATATTACTGCGAGCTCGTGGGGTTAAAATCAGATTAGCCATAGACAACATCTCTGTTTCGGCTTAGTTCCATTTCTTGAATTTTCTGCTCTAATCGAGCTTGAATTTGTTTTTTAGCAACCTCAAGCGGGATTCCTTGCCCGGCTCTAGCTTGTTCTCTGCCAATACGAATCTGTTCAGCCAAAAACTCATCATAGCCTTTTTCTTTAAACATAACTTGCTCCCATAAAAAACGGACAATTTAGGGCATTGTCCGCTTTTAGGTTTACGTTGTCAAATTGAGTACTTATTTTTCTAGCAAACTCAACGCCCCTTTCACAAACATAATGCGTTCATTATCCCCTTGAATAAAGGCTTTGGCTCGGTCTAGGGCATTTTTTAGAGGATACTGCAAATTATGCAAATAATGCCCACCAATTTGATGATTTATGCTACCTCTTAACGGAGAACGCTCTAATTGATGTGCCATTTCAAACGCCTGTGTGCCGAAACTGTATAAATCCATTATCACACTTAATGCTTTGGCTTGCTCTTCAAGCGGTTGTTTTTGCGGTAATTTTTGCGAATACAGCCCTGTTTTACGAATTTGAGGCAACACGTCAGCCGTTACCCATTTTCTGAAACGATGTGGCACTGAACCTTTTTTCACGGCTTCACGACAACGGAGAATTAGGGTGTACATTCCGCTTTCGCTGACAATCCCGACTGATTGCACTTGATTTGCGATACTGTCGGTTAAACCGACGGTATCTTTTAAATTTAATGTTTGATACTCATCTTCGTCTAATTTGCTGATCGCATCACGAGAATTTGCGATATTTAACGCATTACAAATATCCACCGATAAGAACCAAGGTTCATTATTGATTGCAATTACACGAATAGAATGAGTTTCAAAATTAAATGTAGAAAGTTGAGTTTGAGTAGTAATTTGATTAGACATAAGTCTGCTCCTGTTTGTTTTTTTCTAAGTTTTACCCTATTTGATAGGGTGCCGAGAGGTTAGAAAACCGCAAACAGACGGTCGGGATTATTCCCCCGAAGGGTATTGTATTCTCCGCCCTCTCGACATTGAGCCTGTGCAATCCTTTTCTAATGGCTGGAAAAAGATCGCAAAATTTAGACACAAAAAAACCGCTTGTCTGACGGGTGCGGATTGCCGCTGTTTGTTTAGGTTTCTACGCCTATGGGGTGAATACTAAATGAAAAATCCCACTGTGTAAAGTGGGATTTAAACATTATTGCTTTTCGCATTTTGATAGGCAAGACGCATTCCTTTTGATGGAAATCCCGAAAATCGGGCGGTCGGCAGCTCAAAACCTGTAAACAGTCAGGCGGAATTATTCCCTTACGGTGTTGTATTCTTCGCACTGCCGACCATTGGTAAAAATTTGTTGTTTTTTGACCGCTTGTAATGGGCTAAGTAATGGTAAGACTTAAACCACTAAATGACGGATACAAAAAAATCACGCTGACGGGGTGAATTACCGCTGTTTATAAGGCTTTTGAGACCTTGAATTCATCATAATAAAAAAGCCTATTGAAATCAACAGGCTTTTAGTGAAATTTTATCCTCTATCCCTTAAAGACGATCTCGCTCTTGCCTGTTTTTGGCGTTCTCGTCTATCTAACTCTGCCGTAACCATTCGGGCAATTTCTTGCGGATTTTGTCCGCTTGTGGCATTGATGGTAATCTGGATATTTTGCGAAACAGGGGCGACCGTTTGGCTTGGTTGGCTTGCCGTGAGCGGTGGTCGGCTATCCACTTTTACCATTGGCATAGGTTGAGCCAACGCAACACTTGAGGCGAGAGCCGCAAGCCCTGCTACTCCACCATAATTTAAGCGGTTAAGGTTCGCCACCCCTAAGCGTGCGGTTGCCTCTTTGGTCATTACATATTCGCCACGGTGTACAATCCCTGCAGGGTCATATTTGCCCCCGTTGCCAGTGTAGCCGCCTTGTGCAAAGCCTTTACTATTGCTAACTAAGTCACCAACCCATTTTTGCTCAATAATATCTGGTTTGGGTAGGTGCGTGACCATATTATTCACGGTATTTTGGGTTATTAGGCTTGGGCTTGGTAACGGCAAGTTAGGGCTTGTTTCTGTTTTGCTATAGTTTAAGCGGTTGAGGTTCGCCACCCCTAAGCGTGCCGTTGCCTCTTTGGTCATTACATATTCGCCACGGTGTACAATCCCTGCAGGGTCATATTTGCCTCCGTTGCCAGTGTAGCCGCCTACGGAAAACTGCTTTTTCGGGAGGTTTTGGGTAATGCCTGCCACCATACCGACAACGCTTGAGGTTTGAGCCATTTGCGGTTTTGGATCTTCGCCGCTGAAAAATGCTTTGGTTTTATCCCAAGCTGTCCCAACTTTATCGGTAAAACTGCTACCGATCTCACTGAGCTTATTTTTCACCCCATCAAAGGAAATATTGCTGATATTGTTAATCAGCCAACTTACGCCATCAATGAGTGCAGAAAGCGGAGCAAGAGCAAGGTTTAACGCCGCAGCCGTCCATTCGCCAAACTTCTTGCCCCAGCTTGCCGCAGTTTCCAGCGTTGTCGCTGATTCTTGGGTTGGAGAGAGTAACTGCTTAATCCAGTTAAATACACCCGATACTGCACTTGCAATGGCATCAAATAACGGACTAATTGGGGCAAATGCTTGTTTAATCGGTTCAGCCGCCGTACTAAAGCCCTCGAAAAAACCGGAGAAAAAGGCTTTGATTCGTTCCCAGTTTGCATACAATGCAGTCCCAGCTATCGTAATGGTTGTAATCGCTAATCCAATCGGCGAGAAAATACCAAGTAATAATTTTAACGGCGAAAACATAAAACGGATGATGCCAAGCAACTTAAAAAAAGCACCTTTTAATAAATTCCACCAAAATACTTTTGTTTTCAGTTGTGGAATCAGCATTTTGATACTATGACCTAATTTCCCAAAGCCACCAGCAATAGTAGGTAAAGTCATTAGTTGGCTAAATTTAGCTTTTACAAAATTAGCTGTTGTACCTGCTGAATATAGCGATTTATTAAATAATCTAAATTTGTTGTCACTATTAAATAGAGCCTTATTCAGCAAGCTAGTCGCACCTGTAAATTTACCAATTCCCAGAGCTATTCTTGCGACAGGATATAATGCAAAACTTGCTACCATTGCAAAAGCACCAAGCACCATTAAACTAGAGCCAAGTATAGCCGACCATTTAACAAATGTTGCTATCAGGCCTTTATTTTCTCTAGCAAGTTCAGCAATCCATTTAATCGCAGCAAAGATTTTTTCGCCAAATTCCCACAAGCCCTGCACAGTTTCTTGAATAATTGCACCAATATCTTCTGCCCATTTTTGCAATTCTCCATTTTCAGCCATTTTATCGAGACTGTCTAAGACCCATTGCAACTTATTTTTAATCCAGTCAAATGCTCCTGTTTCCATTACTTGCATTTGAAAATTTGTCCAATAATCGCCAATTTTAGCCCAAATCCCTACTAAAGTTTTAGCTTGTTTTCCCATTGCTCCTGCATATTTTTCATTAAAAATACGGGTTAGGGTTTCTTCAATTTCTTTTCGGTTATTTTTGTTTACTTTGGCAACTTGTTGTTTACCCAATTTATCGGTATAAGCATACTCAATAATATTTGTACCTTTAACAACACTGCCTTTAATACCAAACTCTTTCAATCGCTCATTTTCGCCTGTTAATGCGTCAGCTATTGCCTCAACAGCTTGCATTACAGGTTTACCCATTGCAGCACCTGTATCACCTAAGGTTTGTAATAAACCATTTGTAGGATCGAGTCCGTAAGCTCTTAATTTAACAAATGCCTCCATTGCCTCATCAAGATTTGAGGGAGTATCTACGGCGAATTTTTTTACCCAGTCAAAACTTTCTTTTGCTTTTTCAGCACTTCCTTCTGTAATTTCTAAAATAGCATTAAACTGTTCAAACTTCCCTGCAGTCTGTGCCATTCCTACAACACCCTTACCCATTCCAACAACAGGGGCTGCGATTGCAGCACCGCTAATCATTGAGCGTTGCCCTAAATTATGTAATCTTTCGCTCGTATTTTTTACCTTTTCAACCGTTGCACGGTATTTTGCATTCCGAGCTTTTGCAGCATTTAATTTTTCTAATTTTGCTTTTTGTTGGTCAATACTTTTATTTGCCTGTTCCATCTGCTCTTTTAGATGACGTTGAGCCTGTACTAATTTGCGAGTATTAATGCCGTTATTATTTAATTCTGCTCGTTGAGTTCGTAATTTTTGGATTTGCTGATTTTGTGTTGTTTCAAGTTTTTTTACTGCATTGCGAGCTTGTTCAAATTCCCTTTTCATTTTTTGAGTTGGACTAGCAACCGAATTTAATTGCCTACCCAATTCTTGAGCTTTATTTTTAGCTTCGATAATCGCTTGATTATTAGCTTGAATAGCTGCTTTTGTGGTTTTAAAAGCATTAACTAAGTTTTGAGTTCTTTCTAGCTCTTTCAATTTGCTTTTTGATTGATTAATACTCTTACTTAGTTTATCTATTTGAGCTGTTGCACTTTTAAAAGGTGCAGTTAATTTATCAATCGCTGATAAAACTACTTGAATTTTTAGATTTTGGCTCATATTATGACCTTAATGATTTTTAGGGACTTTTACAAAGGAGTTTGTATGGAACTCTTATTTATTTTGCTTGGTTTAATTGGTTTTAGTGCATTGTTAGCTGTGGGATTTACCGCCTTTGCAACCCTATTTAGTCTTGTAATGACGGCTTTTTTAGCTCTGCTTTCATTTTTGGCAAGCTCAATCGGGCTTTCGATTACAATTATTCTCGTTTCTCTCTATGCCTTATTGCCATTAAATATCTTTTTGCTCACTGCATTAATTTTTATAAGCATTTTAGGCTTCCTCTGTTGGTATTATTCAGAAACAAAACGTGTTAATTCGTAATCGAAGCGGTCAAATCTGACCGCTTTTTTAATACTCCGAACCACTTACCGCCCTTACCACATAATCCTCTATCATCTGCCTGTCTTCATCGGTAAAACCCAATAACTCACGGCTGGCGTATTTCACCTTTAAATGCCAATCTTTCCGCACTCGGGCGGTTAAGCCCTCTTGGTGGATTCTGGCAATCACAGCATTTCCACCTTCATAGCCTAGGCTAATACCTTCATTTTCCAGCCGTAATCGCATAAAACTTGGCTTCGTGATTTTATTAAACATCTTGCCCGACTTGATTTTGCCCTTAACCTTTTTCTTCGGCGTTTTACGGGGTTCGTAGGCTGTGCCGTCTGGGTTTTGTTGGGCTTTAATTCGTCTGCGTTGGCTTCTAGCCAGCTCTCGCCCGATTTGTTGATACATTAGCCGTCTGCGTGGTTTGCTGACGTTATTCAGCAAGTGGTCAAAGGCGGTTTTAACTTGCTCAATAGCCTCACTCATTACCTTTTACCCATTGATAAATCAGCTCGTTTTGCAAATAGACCTCGTATTCGGTGAGGTGGGTAAATCCAGCTACATCGGCAAGGTTCGGCTCGGCGGCGTGGGTTGCCGTAAAATGCCCATTTTCCTCTTTCACGATCACCCTTTCGGTGAGCGGAATGCGGATATAGATGTCGTAGCTGTCGTGGTTGTTGCGGTCAATCTCGAACTCGATTTTGTTTTGTAGGTCTGGGTGTTGCAGTAGCTCCCATTGTTCGTTGCGAATAAAGGTCAGCACAGGCACAAATAGCACATCGGGGTGGTAGGGGAAATCCACCACGATAATTTCTAAATCGTAGTGGTACTCAAAAGAGGGCGTTTTACTGCCCCTGCTTTTAATGTTGCCTTTGTCGTACTGCAAAATCAGTTTTTCGGGGTTGGTTTTAAAGGTATCTATGGTTTGTGTGAGTAGCTCTCGCAAGCGGTCAGGTTTTATCATTTGCGGTAGCCTTTTTGTTTGTGTTCGTGAATCATTTGGCAATCAAAACAACGTGTGCAGCCGATTACCATTTCTCGGCGTTTTTCGGGAATGGGCTCACCGCACTCTTCGCATTCTAAAAGGCTAGTGCAAGCGGTCTGATTTTGCAAAATTTTTGCAAGTGCCGCCTCTCGGGCTTTTTCGGCTAATTCGTTGGCTCGGTCGATTTGGTCTGACATAGTCGTCCTTATTAAAAAAGGCGATCACTCGCCTTGGTTGATTTTGTTGTATTGCTCGATGCAATGCTCGAACGATTCGATGATGACTTGGCACACCTCAATGGTGTTGAGGCTTTTGTCTAGTGCTTTGACAAGATCGCCGTTGGTGTTAATTTCGGTTGCCAGTGTTTGGCACTCCAGCCTTTTCGGGCAGATTATCGGGTTGGGCTTGATGATTTGATAGCGTACCTTTTCGCTGGTTGAGCAACTTGCCAACAGTATGAGGCACGGCAGAATCAGCCCATTTTTTGTGTTTTTCCAGTTCGTGGAGGATGTCATTGCTTCGTTGCTCCGCTTGTTTCATTTTGGCTAAGACTTTGTTGTTGAGGTTATCGACTTGCTTTTGGTATGCCTCAAGCTGAATTTGGCTATTTTCGAGCTGATTGGCTAAATTAAGGTTATCGGCTTGAGTAAGCTCAATTTCTGTTGTTTTAGCTTGTAGCTCGGCTTTTAGGCTTATGTTGTTCTGAAATAAAACAAAATTTGCGACTACTCCACTTAATACCAGAAAAATCATTAAGGGGCTGAAATGTTTGTTGGTTAATTGGCAGATTTTCGCAATCATCTTAACCTCCTAAACACAATCGGCGTTCTTGTTCTCGCCTTGTGGCTAAGCCGTTTAACTTTTTGCCACCAGCGTACACCCAACGCTCAAACTGTTGGCACATTTCAGGACTATAGCCTCGGTTTGCCATTTTAAACAGGGTGGATTTTTTCATTTTGCCGCAGCCTACGTTAAAGGTGATGGAAGTCATTGCTTCAAATGCTCCTTGTGGTAGATTTCTGCCGTTGCCGTAGAGGTTTACGCAGTTTTCCGCAATTTGAATATCTTTCACCCAACGCTCGGCAATTTCCAAATCGCTGTATTTGTGATTTTTTTCGATTTTTTGACCGCTTGCCTCGGTTGAGCCAATGCCTACGGTTAATACATCGGCAGGGCATTTATACGGATCACGTCTGCACCCTTCGGCATTGCCAATAATGGCTAAACCTGTTTCTGTGGTGCGGATTTTATCGCTGTAATTTGTCATCACCGCCCCGATTACAGCCGCAACGGAGCAGACAAACGCCCCAATTTTTACGCTTTTGCTCATCAAAATTTTTCCTTGTATTGTTTTAGTTTAAGTTCTAACTCTCGTTCTTTTAGTTTGTGCTCTTTGGCTTTGTAAGACCAATTCAGAAAAAGCGTTAAGAGCGTGACTAAAATACTGACAAGTACGCCAATGTCAGAGAGTGTTAAACTATTAAATAAATTGCAAATTGCCGCTAAAATCGTGGCTTGTTCCGTTTTTTGCATATTAATCCTGCACTTACGCATTTAATCCCAAAGTTGCACGGTGGATTTTGAAACGGTGATAAAACTGCTTTCAATCTCTGGCATTGTGACTACTGTCCCCATTGGCAAACGGGGCAAATAGGCAAGCTTGGGGTTGTATTCCAATGCTATTTCTACCAATCCTGCGGTTTGTCCGTAGTGGCGAAAAATCAGCTCGTCTAAGGTTTCGTCTTGGCGTGCAATAAAGGTATTCATTAAATTAATTCACTAATCATTCGGTTTTCGCCCAAAATATCACGCACTGCAAAATGATAATCTCGCTTTAAATCACCTGCAGTGGTGTCTAGCTCATCCGCTTTGTCGTGTCCGTCTTTGGTGCTGTCGTAACTGCGGTAACGCTCATAGAGATTCGCAACCGCAAGGCAATACACGGCTCTTTTGTATTTGTATACCAGCACACTTTCGCCGTTAATTTGCTCGTCATCACAGGCTTTTAAGCTTGCCTTTTCTGTTTTTTGGGCGTTTAAGCGGTAACTTTTTAGATCAGCATTTACCGTTGCTATTGCCTCAATCACCGCTTGTTTTAACCGCTCATTGATAACCGTGCCATCTATCCGCATTGCATTGCGAACTTCAAGCAAATCAATATTGGGGAAAAAGCCATTATTGGTAATGGTCTCGTCAGGTTCAGCCGTGGGCTTAATCGCATTTTTACTGGATTCATAGCCTTGCACTTTTGGTATGCTGATAACGGTATTTCGTTGTTCCATATTGCGTTCCAAAGTAAGGGGTGGGGATTTTAAAACGGTGTAAAAGGAATAAATCACCGTTTAAAATCCGCCCCTTGGTTGGCGTGATACGCTCTGTTTCGGCTTTCACCTACTCGTTCGGTTGTTCGGCTTGTTTGGTAAGTTGTTTTTCCAACTTATCACGCAAGCCTTTTGCACCGCATTGGCTATCAAGCTGGATAGCTCGGTTGTAATGCTCTAGTGCGGTTTGTGGTTCGGTTTCTTGGATTAGCTCGCCTAGCTCTCGTAAGAGCTTGGCTCGCACAGGGTCGGGCATATCTGATTCGGCAGTGAGCTGATTGGCTTGTTTTAGCACATCCACCTCAAAGGGCTGTTTTTGGTCTCTTGCCTTTTTCGCAGCCTCGGCTAACTCCTCTACTAATGCGGTTGAGGCGGTGCGTTGGAACTGCTCTGGCATTGCCAAATCGTGCATTAGCACATATTGGGCAATCTCAAGGGCGGTTGGGTAGTCACCGATGTCAATCGCCCAAATGAGCATTGTGGTGATAACCGTGTCTTGCACACCGGAGCCTTTGGCAAGCGAGCCTTCCACCCACGGGCGGTATTGATCAAAATTGTTGCGTTTAAACTCAATCTTTCGCTCAATCGACTGAATTTGCTTTAATTGGCGTTGATGGGCTTTAAGTTGGGCTAGGACTAAGTCATAGCCTTGTAAGCCTTCAAGGTTTTCTCGGTTGGGGGTTGCAGACTCACTTTCTGCGGTTTTCCGCAAAAAATGAGCCCGTGCCGGACTCATTCGCATAGTGCCACCTTACTCTTTATCTTTGAGGGTGATGTTTTCAATCAGCGCTGCGCACTCGTACTCTTCTACGATGTAGTCGATATTTTCACTTTCGTAGGTTTCGATGCGGTCTTTTTTCGGGTTGTTGATCGGTAGCTTACGGGTCGAACCTTCTTGGATATAAATAGCCAAGTTTTCCAGCTTAGTGATTAAAATCGCATTCGCTGGGAAGAAAGAGGCTCGCACCGCTTTTAAGCCACCAATCCGTTTTTGCGAGATCACCAAATCCGCTGCCAGTTGCTCGGTCGGTGCATTGTCTTTATTGACAATCGGGAAGTATTTATCTGCAAGCAGTTTACGGCCTACAATCGCCACTAAATCGGTGTCGTCACGATGCCATTCAGCGATCATCTCTTCGGTGGCGTCCATCACCAGTGCATCAAGGTTGGTGTAATCTTGACCCTTGCCAACTAACACTTGATTGCCGCTACTTTCGCCCTGCATTACACGCTCTGGGGCATTGTCTCGGATTTTTTGCAACCAGCCTTTTGCCACGTCTTGCAATAACGGGTTGCTGTTGCGATCACTGGTTGCCGCACGGCTAGTTCCGTTGAAACCAACCATCAGCAAATCACGCTGACGCTGTTTTACAGCCACATTGGCAAGGCGTTTTTGGAAATCAGGGAATTTTGCCCAAGCATCTAATTGTGCATAGCGAACGTGGGTGTCGAAGTTGATTTGTTGACAGTGGTAGGTCTGCTTGACCAGCTTAGCAATATCAGTCGTTTTACGCTCTCCATCACCACTGGTGTCGGTGGTGCTTGCCACCGTGTGCGATGAGTCTAATCCAAGCGTTTCGCCCATTTGCTCTTCAACGAAGTTGAATTTGATGAGTTTTAAAAACTCTGAGCTTTCACGCACCTTTTCATAGAGTTTTTGCTGTACAGAGGGAGTAACGGTGTATTTCACACCATCGGCCAGCACGTTGTAAGGGATATTATTTAACTCTGCTTGGCGTTCAAGGTAAGCTTGGTATTTTTCAATCGTCAATTGTTTCATTCGTGTTTCCTTTGGTTAGAAATCGCTTTGTTCGTCTTTGCTGTTACCACCTGTCGCTTTCGGGCGTGGGGTGTAATTGGCAGACGGTTCTTGTTCCAGTTTTGCAAATTTTTCGGCAAATTCGCCCGCTTGTTTTTGCAATTCGGTAAATTCGGTTCGCAATGTGCCTAGTCCGGCTTGCAAGCGGTCGTTTTCTGCCGAAACTTTGCTAAACTGCTCTGCTAACAATTCCATTGCCTTTTCGTGTTCGGCAAATTTGCCGTCATTGTCGGTTTTGGTTTTGGTAAACATCGCCTTGAATTTCTCCAGCCACGCACCTTTTTCAGGTTCAGCCGTAAATTCTAAATTCGCCTCTACCGCCTCACTCACAAGGTTTTCCGGCTTTTGCTTGCGGTCTGAAAGCGGGGAATGTTCTACTTTTGCACAGAATTTTAAATATTCCGTGCCGAGGCTTGCCGGTGTATCAGTCACCGCTAAACCAACTAAATACGCCTCGCCGGTGTCCGCAAAATTAAGGTCAATTTCCACAGAGGTATAAACTTTTTGCTTGTCTTTTACTAACTTCACTAAGGCTTCTGTTGGCTCAACTTGGGCTAAAAGCTGGAGTTTGCCGTCTGCGTTTTCTTCGGTTTTAACCGCTAATACATCGCCATAGCTAAAAGAATGGGCATCGTTTGGGTCAAAATAACGCCAGCGGAAATGCTCAAGATTTACTCTTGCACCATATTTTTTCGGGTCGTAGTTTTGTGTGATTTGCGAGAGCCATTCACGGCTGATTTTGCGACCGTCTGTGGTTGCACCTTCCGTTGCCACTACAAACCATTTCGATTTTTGTGTCATTGCGTGTTGTCCTTGTTGCTGAAAAGGGATAGGTAAAAATCGGATTTATGATCTGGTTTTGTGCACGTAGTTGCAATTTTTGGCAAGTGTGAAATGCGGTTTAACAGGCGTAAGCAAATGCTTAAACAAGGTGGATTTTTGATAATCGCACCTATGAAAAATGAAGATAGCATCACCGAATATGAGGTTTTAGCCTCTAACCCGATTCACGATAAACGCCAAGCTCAGTTGATGTACTGGGCTGGCTATATCGTGACCGAAATTTCACGCCAGCTAAATATTCCGGTCTCTACCATTGCAAGTTGGAAAAAGCGAGAAAAATGGGACGAAATTAGCCCGATTGGGCGTGTCGAAGCAACAATCGAAGCTCGCTACAATCTACTTATTCTTAAAGAGGACAAATCGGGCAAAGATTTTAAGGAGATTGATTTACTACGCCGACAAATGGAGAGCGTGGCACGAATCAAGAAATACTCCAACGGCGGGGGCAACGAGGCGGATTTAAACCCGAACATCAAAAGCCGAAATAAAGGCGAACGCAAAAAGCCGGAGCAAAATGCCATTTCCGAAGAACAAGCCGAACTGCTGATAAACGGCTTTTTAGACGGAATGTTCCATTATCAGAAAAAATGGCACGAAGCTGGGCTGACTCACCGAATCCGCAATATTTTAAAAAGTCGCCAAATTGGAGCGACTTATTACTTTGCTCACGAGGCATTAATTGATGCGTTAGTAACCGGACGAAATCAGATTTTTATTTCCGCCTCGAAAAAACAGGCATTGCAGTTCCGTGCCTATATTGTTGATTATGCAAAACGTGTCGCCGATGTGGACTTAAAAGGCGAAACCATTACCTTGCCGAACGGTGCACAGTTGATTTTCTTAGGCACGAACTCGAAAACGGCTCAGTCCTATCACGGCAACCTCTATTTTGATGAAATCTTTTGGGTAAACCGCTTTGAAGAAATCCGCAAAGTGGCAGCGGGTATGGCGAGCCAAAAGCAATATCGGATTACTTACTTTTCCACGCCGTCATCAATTACTCATTCTGCCTATCTGCTTTGGTCAGGCAAGCTGTTTAACCGCAAACGTCCGAAAGCGGAACAGGTGGAAATTGATATTTCGCACGCTAATTTGAAAAACGGCAAAAAGTGCGGAGACGGGCAATGGCGACAAATCGTGAATATCTACGATGCCGAGGCAGGTGGCTGTAACCTGTTTGATATTGAGCAATTAAAACTTGAGAACTCACCCGATGAGTTCGAGCAGCTCTTTATGTGTGAGTTTATTGATGATAACCAGTCTGTATTTAAATTCACGATGATGCAACGTTGCCTTGTGGATTCGATGGAGGTGTGGCGAGATTATGTCTTTACCGATGGCTATCAACGCCCATTCGGCAATAAAGAGGTATGGGTGGGCTATGACCCTTCCTACACAGGCGACCGTTCGGCATTGGTGGTGATTGCCCCACCGAAAGTGGACGATGGGAAATTCCGACTATTAGAGTATCGCACTTTTAAAGGTGCCGACTTTGCCGAACAAGCGGCAGAAATTGTCGCTATTTGTGCAAAATATAACGTGACACGGCTAGCGATTGATACCACAGGGCTTGGCGTTGGTGTGTATGAAATCGTGAAAAAAGAACGCCCCGATGCGGTGGCTCTTACTTACAACGTGGAGCTGAAATCTAAAATGGTGCTGAAAGGCTTAGATATTATCAGCAAAGGACGATTTGAATTTGACTCAATGCACGCGGTTGAGGTTGGTGCAAGTTTTATGGCAATCAAAAAACAGATCACCAATAGCGGCCGACAAGTGACCTACGTCGCCGACCGTTCGGAAGAGGCAAGCCACGCCGACCTTGCGTGGGCCTGCTTGCAGGTATTTATTAATGAGCCGTTTGATGGGAAACTGGAAGAAACGACCGGCACAGTAGATTTTTTAGATGATTAGGATAAAAAATGAAGAAACAATTTCGCAAAAATTTAACCAAAAATGACCGCTTGCAAGCACAGACTGAAATCTTTAGCTTTGGCGACCCAATCCCTGTGTTAGACCGTGCCGATATTCTCAACTATTTAGAGTGTACAGCGATGTTTGATAAATGGTATAACCCACCGATGAGCTTTGACGGCTTGGCGAAATCGTTAAGGTCATCAACACACCACGAAAGTGCGATCATCACCAAAGCAAATATTTTGCTCTCAACTTGTGAGATTGATAGCCGTTATTTATCACGCCGTGATTTGTCATCGTTTGTTAAAGATTATTTAGTATTCGGTAACGCCTATTTTGAGGTGGTGCGAAATCGCCTTGGGCAGGTACAGCGAATCGAATCACCTTTGGCAAAATATGTGCGAAAGGGTGTAGAGGCTGGGCAATTTTACTATGTGCCACAACGATTCGATCACCAAGAGCACGAATTTGCCAAAGGCTCAATCTATCACTTGCTTGAGCCTGATATTAATCAAGATATTTACGGCTTGCCACAATATCTTTCGGCCCTGCAATCTGCGTGGTTAAATGAGAGTGCTACTCTGTTTCGCCGTAAGTATTTTTTAAATGGAGCTCACGCCGGCTTTGTGTTTTATATGACTGATGCTGCTCAAAAACAAGAAGATATTGATAATATTCGCCAGCAGCTCAAGCAGTCAAAAGGGGTGGGGAATTTTAAAAACTTGTTCGTCCACGCACCAAACGGCAAGAAAGATGGAATACAGATTATTCCGATTGCTGATGTATCAGCCAAAGATGAGTTTTTTAATATCAAGAACGTGAGCCGTGATGATGTGTTAGCCGCTCACCGTGTGCCACCGCAACTGATGGGGATTATCCCAAACAATACCGGTGGTTTTGGCAACGTGGCTGATGCAGCCGAGGTGTTTTTTATAACTGAGATTGAACCATTGCAAGAGCGATTGAAAGAGTTTAACCAGTGGTTAGGTCAAGAGGTTATCAAATTTAAACCGTCCAAATTATTGCAACGACCACAATAAAATAGATCCTTACAAGCTCAAACATAGCCCCCTAGATTGGGGCTTTTTGTTATTCTTAAAACAAAATTTTTACCGATTAGATAATAGACTTGGGCAATTTATTATACCAAAATCACGAGTAAAAGACACTTCAAAAATAAATTTTCCCTTGTTTTTCAATAACTTTCTTCGTCCGCCCCTGCCCGTCCGCTCGTATCCTCGCCACGCCCGCACACTTAAAGTGTCGATTTCTACGCAAATGCAAAATCCGATCCTTACAAGCTATATATGGCAATAGTGCGATCTTTTCACTTCGATCTTTTTACGCAAATTTACGCACCTAAACGCAAAAATATTACCATATAAATAAAATCTCTTATACCTAAATGTTATATCCAAACACTGCTCACTGATGACCATAACTTACTGATAAATAATGCCTATTGGTGCGAGCTAGTCGCACCATTATCCCTATAGTAGCCTTTCGTAACTGCTCGCAAATCCCTTGTAAAGCCTAGTACGAAAGGCTTTTTTATTGCTTATTCTCAACATAACTCAACGCATTAAAACGCATTTAATCTCTTTTTTATGTAACCATCTTTGTAACCACTTATGATTGTAAGTTAATAACAGCGATAAGTCTCAAAACAAAAGCCTATCAAAAAGATTGATAGGCTTTGTGACTTCAGCATTATTATTGTATGTCTATTTAGCTTTTTTATTTCTATACCATTTCCAACCGAAAAATAAGATTACCGCACCTAAAATAGCAAAAATAATATGCTGACCGTTGGTCACTTGTTCTTTCAACCAATCTAGATTTGAAGCACCGTAATCCCCTAAATAAACCCAAATTGGTACAGAAATAATTGCAGCAAAAAAGTCTACGAGTAAAAATGTGCCAAAGTTCACTTTTTGAGTAATACCTGAAACAAGGTAAATTACTGCTCGTAGTCCTGGTAGGAAACGTGCCATAAATAGTAATTTCCAACCTTGCTTTTCAAAACGTTCTTGCACCATTGCAAAGCGTTCAGGTGTGGCTATACGTTTTATGAGCGGAAATCTTAGAATTTTTTCGCCGTAAATTCTGCCTAACCAGTACATAGTACTATCGCCTATGAGTACACCTAGCATACTTATAACGAGCATCCAATGCACATTAGTATAACCTAGCCCTGAAATTACCCCACCTGAAACTAACGTTATATCTTCCGGAATAGGTAAACCAAATCCGCAAGCAAGTAATACAAAAAATACCGCCCAGTATCCATAGCTACTAAAAAATTCAATTAATGTTTCCATATTACTCCTTAATGGTTAAATTTCTAACCGATTTGCGTTTTACTAATTCAGGGAAAAATTCCAAAACTTTAGGCTCTTTCGCCTTTTCATTATTCTCAATTCGTTCTAGTAATAATTCTAAAGCGGCTGCTCCTAGGCGTGATTTTGATTGGTGTACTGTGGTAAGTGGCGGAGCATAAAAACGTGAGCTATGTACATTATCATACCCGATCACAGAAATATCTTGTGGCACATTTAAGCCCTTTTCAGTAATAGCTGAAATGGCACCTAATGCCATTACATCATTAAAACAAAATACGGCTGTTGGTAACTCTTTGTTTTTGAGTAAGTTATTCATACACTCATAACCGCCCTCTGGCTCGAAATCACCTTCTTGAACCCATCCATCTCTAAGTGATAAGCTAGCATCTGATAATGCTTTTTTAACGCCTTCAAAACGCGTGCGTGCAATCTCTTTATCTAGGTTGCCAGTAATAACTGCAATTTCTTTATGCCCATTTTCTATTAAATGTTGCGTAGCTAAATAACCGCCATCAAAACCGTGATCTAAAATCACATCAGCTCGCCCATCACTCATTCCCCAATCCATAATAACCATTGGAATATTGGTATTTTCAAAAATCTCGAATGAATTACCCGCATATTCAGAGCACATTACTAAAATACCATCAACTCGTTTTTTAATTAGCATGTCTAAATGGTTTTCGATTTTTTCTAATTTATTTTGAGTATTACATAAAAATAGTGAATACCCCTTACTGTAGCAAAATTCCTCTACTGCTAATACAATTTCTGCAAAAAATGGAGATTCACTAGTTGTAATAATCATACCAATTGATTTAGTCGTATTCACTTTTAAGCTACGAGCAACCGCACTAGGAGAATAATTTAATGTTTTGATTGCATCCCAAACAGCTTTAGTTGTATCTTCTGCAACAAAACGGGTTTTATTAATTACGTGTGATACAGTCGTAGTTGAAACACCAGCCTGTTTAGCGACATCTTTTATTGTTGCCATACCATTTTCCTCAAAAATAAGTCACTGTGCATTATAACTGATTCTACCTAATTTTGGGTTATAAAGAATAAATGAAGTACAAGCGGTTGTTTTTGTTCAAAAATTTGCAAAAAATAACCGCTTGTTAAGATTTAATTGCAATCACGGAACCAAAATTAAAGCATTGAAACCAGAGTTCTATTTGCTTAAATCCCGCCTCTTTTAAACGCTTTTTATGGGTTTCAATATTATCTGTTCGCATTACATTTTCTAACGCATTGCGTTTTTGGCTTACTTCTAATTCGCTGTAGCCATTCGCTCGTTTAAAAGTATGGTGAAGATCGATTAACAATTCATTCATCATTTCACTTTCAAAGGTAAATTTTTCCGATAAGATTAAAATACCATTTAAATTTAATCCGTGATAAATTTTTTGTAGTAACGAAAGACGATCTTCTCTCGGTAAAAATTGTAGCGTGAAGTTTAACACCACCATTGAAGCATTCTTGATTTCAACTTGGCGAATATCATCTAATAAAATTTCAACGGGAATATCAGAGTGGTAAGCATTCAAATGTGTTTTGCAACGTTCAACCATTGGTTGAGAATTATCCACACCGATAATCTGTACATTTTGGGCTCTTACATTACGGCGGATAGATAAAATACCCGCCCCCCTTGAGCAGCCCAAATCATAAACATTTGAATTATCTGTGACAAACCGTTCCGCCAACATACCGATTGCCGTAATAATATTAGAATAGCCTGGCACAGATCGTTGGATCATATCTGGAAAGACTTCCGCTACCGATTCATCAAAAGTAAAATCGCCTAATTTTTCAATCGGGGCTGAAAATAGAGTATCTCTTTGCATTTTTTATTTCTCTAAAAATTTTTTAATTGCTCGTACAACTGTCTCTGGTTTTTCAGCGTGAACCCAGTGATCAGCATTTGCCACAATAAAGGATTTCGCGTGTGGAAACTGTTTTAATATGGTTTCTGTATGTGCTGATTGAATATAATCGGATAATGCCCCTTTAATAAAAAGAGTGGGGATATTGACAAACACCTCATTCCAATCCATTAGATTTTGGTAATTTTGATGCAACGCCGTTAAATTAAATCGGAATAATTGTTCGCTTTGTGCATCGAAGGATTTCAACATAAATTGTTGAATACCTTGATCAGGAATATACTCTGCCATCACTGTTTTTGCGTGTTGGCGAGTCTCGGGCTTAGCCATTTTTACTGCAAATAGACCTTCAAAAATCTGTTTATGGCGACTTTGCGTATAGGTTACAGGAGCAATATCAATCACAATTAATTTATCCACCAATTCTGGGGCGAGGTTCGCTAATGCCATCGCACTCTTACCGCCCATTGAATGCCCCACCACAATAGCATTTTGAATATTTTGTTCAACGAATAACGCTTTTAAATCTTGAGCAATCAACGAATAATTCATTTCTACGGAATGAAAAGATCTTCCGTGATTTCTCAGATCCACTCTCAGCACGGAGTAATCTTCTTCAAACGATTTGGCAATAATACCTAAATTATTCATATCGCCAAATAACCCGTGTAAAAACACCATTGTTTGGGCATTTGGATTATGTTTAGCTGGCTGATAAAGAAAATTTAAACCTAATTTTTTTGTCATATAAATGTCTTTTTTAGCATAAATTTTCAATCAAGATCCTCTATAAAAAAGCAAATAAATGCGTATAATAGCACCCTAACTAATGCTATTTTATGTTCAAAAAGAATGAGGATCCCGATGAAACGAATCGAAATTGATGATGAATTATATCAATATATTGCCAGTCGTACACAATCTATTGGTGAAACGGCATCAGATATCTTACGTCGTTTACTAAGATTACCGCAATCGCCTCAACCTTTTGTATTAGTACAAGAGCATATGATCAATGAGCTCAAAGAGCTGGTTAAAACGCCATCGCGTGCTACCGCGAGAAAAGATGAATCCAAGACTGAAAAAACGGTAGCCAAATTGGAAGATATTTTAAACTCAGAACATTTTATGAATGAAAATAAAAATGTCGTGCGTTTTATTATGCTATTGGCAGCACTCTACCGTTCTAACCCTGACGCCTTTGCTAAAGCAACCGAAAATGTGCGTGGTAATGAGCGTATTTATTTTTCTCAAAGTGAAGAAGAAATTTTAGCTACAGGCAGTGGCGTGAAAGCAAAACAGATCCCAGATTCGCCATTTTGGGTTATTACTAACAATAATACGGCTCGCAAAGGGCTTATTCTAAAAGGCGTAATGGAATCTATGCAAATACCATCTAAACTAGTTGAGCGAATTCAAGTCCTTTTTGTATAACACATCGTATGATACTTCATTCTTCTCTATTTCCTACTCAATTTTGGGCGGAAAAGACAGAGCAAGATATTGCTATTGTCCGAGAAAAGGGAAAGGTTGATTATTTTCCAACTCTTCCTTCCCAACTTAATTGGCAGGAATTTCAGCAACTTATTCAGCAAATTGGTGTGATTTTAAAAGCAAAGGGCATTCATTCTGAATGCTTAGTTGCTTATTGTGGCACTAACCGTTTTTGTGGATTACTCGCCTACTGCACCACACTCTGGCTTGGGGCAAAGATCTTAATGCTTAATCCAGCTTATAGCGAAGAACAACAAAAAATGATTTTAGAAGAAGTGGGAGCCGATGTTTTTATTAGCGATGATATATTTGCAAATTTTTCGGAAAAAATCACCGCTTGTTATTCAGCCCGCCTTGATATTGAAAGAGCTGCTACGCTGACATTAACATCAGGATCAACAGGTTCACCGAAAGCAGTTGTTCATTCTATTTCTGCTCATTTATACAGTGCCGAAGGTGTGTGTGAGTTGATGCAGTTTGAAAAATCACATTCGTGGTTACTTAGCCTGCCATTATTTCACGTTTCAGGGCAAGGCATTATTTGGCGTTGGCTACTTAAAGGGGCAACGCTTTATGTTAATGAAACTAAAGAGACTTTTTTTGTTTGGCTTAAACAAGTAAGCCACACATCATTAGTGCCAACCCAATTACAACGCTATTTAGACAAGTTAGACTGTTGTATGAATCAAAAATGTTTATTAGGCGGAACAACTATTCCATCAGAATTAGTCACTCAAGCACAACAACACGGCATTACGCCCTTTTCTAGTTATGGAATGACGGAAATGGCTTCGACTATTTGTGGCATAGAAAATGAATTAGATAATGTCGGTTATCCATTAAAACATCGAGAAGTCAAACTAGAAAATGGCGAGATTTGGGTAAAAGGTAAGCCTCTTGCTTTAGGCTTTTGGCAAAAAAATAAAGAAATTCGACCGCTTGTTAATCAACACGGTTGGCTTGCTACCAAAGATAGAGGCGAATGGAACAGCAAAAAACAACTTGTAATAAAAGGGCGATTAGATAATATGTTTATTTCAGGTGGAGAAAATATTCAACCTGAAGAAATTGAACAGATTATTTTTCACTCCAACCTAGTAGAACAAGTATTTATTCTACCAATAAATGATAGCGAGTTTGGGCAACGCCCCATTGCCGCCATAAAATTCAAACAGCCTCATTTTGAACAAGAAATGCATAAATTAAAAATTTGGCTGTCTGATAAATTAGAAAAATTCAAGCATCCCGTTGCTTATTACTTGTTGGATATTGAAAAATATCAAATACAAGGTGCAATCAAAATTTCACGAAAACAATTACAACACGATATACAATATAAAATATTAGAGGAAATCTATGTTTAAACCGATGTTAAAAACCGCTTTTCTCAGTTTAGGGCTTCTATTTGTCACTAATAGCTATGCCTTATCTCAAATTCCGCTTCAACTATTGATTCAGGATCAATTAGAAAGTGCAAAAAAACTCGATCAAACGGATACAAATAATAAAGCCTTAGTCCAAACACTTGAAGACACCTTTTCCCTCTTAGCCCAAATTGAGAAGCAAAAGGCAGATAATCAAGCATTAAATCAATCCATTCAAGACTCCCAAAAAGCCTTGAAAGCTAGCCAACACAATATTGAAGAATTAAAAGCAACTATCGCACCAAGTCTTGAAGCTTTAATGCAAAAATCAACAACTGATTTGCAAAAGGAATTAACCGCAGCACAATCTAAACTTGAAACCGTACAACAAGATTTAAGTCTGATTAATAACAATTTAGTTGCTCAAAATACCGTGCCAGATAAAGCTCAGGCGACATTAACTGAAATGATTAAACGTAAGCAGGAAATTAATACTCAACTTTCATCTGCTAATAATATCAAAAACGAGCTACAAACCAAATTAGAAGTAGAACTTGAACTCATTGAACTAAAAAATACTTATAACCAAATTTTACTTAATGGCAGCGATAACTTATCAGCTCTTTATTCATCACAACTAGAGGAAAAAAGACAAGAACAGCAAAACCTACAAGCTAAAATTAGTCACTTACAAACCGCTATTAATAATCAGGTTGTAGAAGAATCCAAAAATAAGTTAAAGCAAGCACAAGCGGTTCAAAATCAGCAAAATAATGCAAGGACTAATCCTGTTATTTTGCGTGAGTTAGATCTAAACACCCAAATAACGCAAGAGTTACTTGAGCAAACCAAAGATATGACGCAGTTATCACAAGATAATTTGCGAATTAAAAACGTGCTTAATAATTTGCAACAAACGCAGCGTAATATTGAAGAACAAATTAGCTCATTACAAGGCACATTAGTGCTTTCTCGCATCATCAATAAACAAAAACAATCGTTACCACAAGATGAAATCATTTCTGGTATTTCTAAGCAAATTACCGAACTACGTGTACGTGTTTTTGATATGACTGAGTTTAAGGACTCTTTTTCTAATATAAATGCCTATATTAGCAAATTGGAGCAAGAGCAAAAAGAGAGCTTTACCGACAAGGAGAAACAACAATTAACCGACATTATTCAAAAGCGTTTAACCACTTTAACTGAAATGATTAAATCATTGAATAATCAGCTTAATTTATTAATTAATATTGAACTTAACCAACAACAGGTTCAAACAATCAGCGACTCGTTACAACAAAAACTGCAACAACAAAGTTTCTGGGTAAAAAGTAATAGTCCTATGGATTTAGAGTGGTTTAGCCGATTTTTTGATATAGCCCACTACCAAATTATTAATATCGGTGAAAAGCTCAATTTTTCAAACTGGCGTGATAATATCGTACCAACAACTGTCTTGGTTACACTTTTATTGCTAGTTGCAGCTTTTATTAATCGCCAAAAAAATAAGATTAAACAAAGACTAAACCAAATCAATAACCGGTTAAAAATTGTAGCCACAGATAGCCAATGGAATACCCCTCTTGCTATTTTTTGGACATTAGTCCTTTGTTTACCTAGAATGTTAATCTTCTTGGCTGGATTTATTGCCGTAACCTATATTTCATTTGAACATCCGCAACAAGTTTGGCCTTGGGGATTAAAAATAGCAATTTACTGGCTTTACTTTGCTTTTTTAGTGGCTATGCTACGTCCTCATGGCATTGGGCACGTTCATTTTAATATGCCACAAAAAAGTAATGAAATTTTCCGTAATATTTTAAAACGTTCAGTATTAATAATTACCTTGTTGCTTAGCACCTCTATTTTTACTAACGTAGAGACCGATGTTTCTTATGATGTGCTGGGTCAAACTATGGTAATCCTCATTCTTATTTTAATGATTTGGATGATCGTTCCTGCATTTAGACGAGCAATTTCCACTTATGAAAATGTTGCTTATGAAAAAAATAAAGAATCGAACAGTATTCTTCTCACTATCGTTAAATTAGTATTGCTGATTGCCCCTGTTACTTTGATTATTCTAATCGTATTGGGCTACTACTATACCGCTTTAGTCATTATCGAACATTTAATTGCCTCTTACTTTGCAATTATCACCTGGATTATTATACATAATGTTATTTATCGAGCATTCTCCATCTCTGCACGCCGTCTCGTTTATCGACGTTTACAAGAGAAAAGAGAAACTGCCGAAGCCAAGGCTAGAGCTAAAGCTGAACAGAGTAATGAAAATCAAGATGGTGTTGAAATTCCATTTGAATTAAAAGAAGACTCAATTGCCGTAAGCGAAGTCAAAAACCAAATGTTGAAATTAACCGATTTTGTTCTTTGGATTGGGTTATTTGTGTTGCTTTATTGGGTATGGTCAGATTTGATTACTGTGGCACTCTATCTAGATGGCGTAACATTATGGCAACAAAGTGCAACAACAGAAGCGGGTATTGTGATGGAGTCTATCACGCTCTTGAATTTACTCACCGCTATTTTGATCATTGTAGTCATGGTTATGTTAATTCGTAATTTAAGTGGTTTGCTTGAAACGCTTATCTTCTCACACATTAAATTATCACAAGGTACGCCATATACAATCACAACATTACTAACCTATATCATTATTGCGTTTGGATCAATATCAGCGTTCTCTATATTAGGCGTATCTTGGACAAAACTACAATGGTTATTAACCGCTTTATCGGTTGGCTTAGGATTTGGTATGCAAGAAATCTTTGCAAACTTTGTTTCAGGGATCATTATTCTATTCGAACGTCCTATACGTATTGGTGATACGATTACAATTGATATATTCAGTGGTACTGTATCTAAAATTCGTATTCGTGCAACCACCCTTGTTGACTTTGATGGAAAAGAAGTTATTGTACCAAACAAGGCTTTCGTAACTGAACGATTAGTAAACTGGGCATTAAGTAGTACATCCACTCGAATCATCATTAAAGTAGGTGTTGCACACTGCTCTAATTTAGAGTTGGTGAAATCTCTATTATTACAATCTGCAGAAGAAAATCCTAAAGTATTAAAAACACCGAGCCCAATTGTATTTCTCTTGAATATAGGTACAAGTAGCCTTGAATATGAGTTACGTGTTTATGTAAATGATATTGCAGATAGAAACCCTGTAATAGATGAATTAAATAGCCGAGTTCATCAGCTATTTAAGGAACATAATGTGGAGATTGCATTTAACCAATTAGATGTATATCTTAGAAATAATGATACGCAAGATGAAGTCAAGGTAAGCTCAAAACGCTTTGATTTTGACCTCACACAAACACAAAATAAATAAGGAATAAAAATGGCAGGCAACAGCATTGGACAATTATTTAAGGTTACCACTTTTGGTGAATCACACGGTATAGCATTAGGCTGCATTGTAGATGGTGTACCGCCTAATATGGAACTCAGTGAGGCAGATTTACAACCTGACTTAGATCGCCGCAAACCAGGTACATCACGCTACGCAACACCTCGCCGTGAAGACGATAAAGTGCAAATTTTATCTGGTGTGTTTGAAGGTAAAACAACAGGAACTAGCATTGGTTTAATTATCAAAAATGGGGATCAACGCTCACAAGATTATAGCGACATTGCAGAAAAATTCCGCCCTGGGCACGCTGATTATACCTATGAATATAAATACGGCATTCGTGATTATCGTGGAGGCGGCCGCTCCTCTGCTCGTGAAACCGCAATGCGTGTTGCAGCAGGTGCAATTGCCAAAAAATATTTACGTGAAAAATTCGGCATTCAAGTACGCGGATATCTTTCTCAAATCGGCAATATTAAAATATCCCCAAAAACCGTTGAAAATATTGAGCAAATCGACTGGCAAGCAGTAAACAGTAATCCGTTTTTCTGCCCCGATCCTATCGCCATTCAGGGCTTTGATACTTTAATTCGTGAACTGAAAAAAGAGGGCGATTCTGTGGGGGCAAAACTCACAGTAATCGCAGAAAATGTACCCGTTGGATTAGGTGAGCCAGTTTTTGACCGCTTAGATGCTGATCTAGCACATGCCTTAATGTCAATTAATGCGGTAAAAGCGGTTGAAATTGGCGATGGTTTTGCTGTTGTCGAACAACGAGGCAGTGAACACCGTGATGAAATCACTCCAGAGGCATTTCTGTCTAACCACGCTGGGGGGATTTTAGGCGGTATTAGTTCTGGTCAACCAATTCTTGCTCACATTGCGTTAAAACCAACATCCAGTATTACGATTCCAGGAAAAAGTGTGAATAAAAACAATGAGCCTGTTGAAGTCATTACCAAAGGCAGACACGACCCTTGTGTGGGTATTCGTGCTGTGCCCATTGCAGAAGCAATGGTCGCCATTGTGTTATTAGATCATATGCTAAGATTTAAAGCACAATGTCGATAATGCCTAATGACATTACAGGATAAAATATTTCCGCTAAATAGATTAGAAAAAATGAAAATATTCTTCAAACTCCTTTTTATCACAACCGTTGCTCTCACAAGCACTCAAACTAACGCAACACTATGGGAAAAAATCAAAACACCCATACGAGGAAAAGCCCAATCTATTGGCGGATATAGTAACGGCTGTATTATTGGAGCAAAACCTTTAGCCTTACAAGGTGAAGGCTACCAAGTAATACGCTCAGCGAGAAATCGTTACTATGGGCACCCAGAATTACTGGATTACCTCATTAACTTAGGCAAAAAAACAAAAGCGGCAGGCATTCCAACTATTTTAATTGGCGATATGGGAATGCCTGCTGGCGGGCGTTTTGCCTCAGGTCACGCCTCTCATCAAACAGGGCTTGATGCCGATATTTGGTTAAGATTCGGACCGATGGACAACCAAACTGCACGCAACCCAGCAGGGCTTGCAACTATTATGGTTAACCGAAATACACAACGAGTTTATGACAATTTATGGCAGCAACAACATACCGACTTAATTAAACTTGCCGCCTCAGACAATCGAGTAAACCGCATTTTTGTAAACCCCGCTATTAAAGTAAAACTCTGTCAAACAGCAGGAAATGATCGTGCTTGGTTAGCTAAAATCCGCCCTTGGTATGGACACGATGCCCATTTCCACATTCGCTTAACTTGCCCTGCTGATGCTACAAGTTGCGAAAACCAAGCACCTATTCCAGCAGGCGATGGTTGTGGCAAGGAACTTTACTCCTGGTTCGAGCCGAAACCAGATACAGGCACTCCAGCGACAAAAACATTACCAACTCCGCCTGTTCAATGTCAGATGATACTTTCTGAACAAGGTTTAAACTAATTTGCCAAAAAATCGTTATTTCTAACCGCTTGTACAAGCGGTTAATTTTCTTTAAAAATTAACAACTATGCGTTTATTTGTAGCCGAAAAACCAAGCCTCGCTAGAGCAATTGCTGATGTATTACCAAAACCGCATACACGCGGAGATGGCTTTATTCAATGCGGAGAACACGATACCGTCACTTGGTGTATCGGTCATTTATTAGAACAAGCCGAACCCGATGCGTATGACGAACGTTTCAAAATATGGCGAATGGAACACCTCCCCATCGTGCCTGAACAATGGAAACTCACTCCTAAAAAAGAGACATTAAAGCAATTTAAAGTGGTCGAAAAACTCATTAAAAAAGCAGATATTTTAGTGAATGCGGGCGACCCGGATCGTGAGGGGCAACTTCTAGTAGATGAAGTGTTTGGCTATCTCAACTTACCGCCAGAACGTAAAAGCCAAATTCAGCGTTGCCTAGTAAGCGATCTCAATCCAACTGCGGTAAGCCGAGCAATTCAAAAATTGCAAAAAAATAGTGATTTTATACCGCTTGCAACCTCTGCCCTTGCCCGTGCTAGAGCCGATTGGCTCTATGGAATCAATATGACCCGTGCTTACACCCTTCAAGGTCGCTGGGCAGGCTACAAAGGCGTATTATCAGTTGGGCGAGTGCAAACCCCTGTGTTAGGGCTGATCGTTAGACGAGATCTTGAGATTGAGAATTTTATCCCGAAAGATTATTTTGAGGTATTTGCCCACCTTCTTGTGCCTGAAACCCAAGAAAAATTTAAAGCGCAATGGCAACCAAGTAAAGCCTGCGAAGATTATCAGGATGAAGATGGGCGTGTGCTATCACTTCCACTTGCCGAAAATGTGGTAAAACGCATAACCAATCAGCCTGCCAATGTTACTGACTATCAAGACAAAATTGAAAAAGAAGCGGCTCCTTTACCCTATTCACTTTCTGTTTTGCAAATGGATGCAGCGGGAAAATATGGATTGTCTGCACAAGCTGTGCTAGATATTTGCCAAAAATTATACGAAACGCATAAGCTGATTACTTACCCACGTTCCGATAATCGCTATTTACCCACTGAGCATTTTAACGACAGATTTAAAGTGATGGCTGCTATCATCCATCATTTAGCTGAATACCAAGACAAGCCCGATGTCATTGATTCTAACCGCCGTAATCGTTGTTGGAATGACAAAGAGGTAGAAGCACACCACGCAATAATTCCTACGGCTAGACAAGGCACAATACATTTAACCGAAAACGAAAAACGCATTTATAAGCTGATTGCTCGCCAATATTTAATTCAATTTTGCCCTGATGCCGAATATCGCAAAAGCAAAATTGATCTTGAAATTGCAGGAGGCAAATTTACCGCACAAGCTCGCCATTTATCGGTTGCAGGTTGGAAAACCCTATTAGGGAAAGAAGATAATTTTGATGACGCTCAACCAGCTCTACCAATCGTGAAAAAAGGACAAGTTTTACACTGCGAAAATGGCGAAATTATGAGTAAAAAAACACAACCACCTCGCCATTTTACTGACCGCAGTTTACTTTCTGCAATGACGGGAATTGCTCGTTTTGTACAAGATAAAGAATTGAAAAAAGTACTAAGAGAAACTGACGGTTTAGGCACAGAAGCAACTCGTGCAGGGATTATTGAATTACTATTTAAACGAGGTTTTTTAACCCGTAAAGGTAAAAATATTCACAGTACAGAAGCTGGCAGAACGCTTATCAATGCCTTACCTGACTCCGCTACCCAACCTGATATGACCGCTCATTGGGAAATGCGGTTGAACCAAATCAGTAAAAAAGAGACAAGCTATCAGAAATTTATGTTTGAATTAAATCAACAACTCCCCCATTTATTGCAAAGCCCAAATCGTCAAATTTTACAAAATTTGGCAAAAATCACACCGCTTGCAACTCAGTCTAAGAAAAAATATTCCAAAAGATCATAAAAATTGCTGAAAATTAAATCAAGCGTTTAAAAATCAACGTTTGCCTCTTGTCAAAGAGAAGTAAATTCTATATTATTCACGCCATTGCAATTTTCGCATAAAGAATAATATAGAGAATAAATTAATGTTAATTAATGTACTAACCATTATTTATCTTGTTGTTGCTGTTTTACTCATCGCATTCGTATTAATGCAACAAGGTAAAGGTGCTGATGCAGGAGCCTCTTTTGGTGCAGGTGCTTCAGCAACTGTTTTTGGTTCAGCTGGTTCAGCTAATTTCTTATCAAGAACAACTGCTTTATTAGCAACTATTTTCTTCGCTATTAGCTTAGCAATAGGCAACTTAAGTTCACATACTAAAGCACCAACAAGTCAATTTGAAGACTTAAGTAATGTTGAACAAAAGCAAGTAGAACCTGTAAAAATAGAAAATAGCGATATCCCTCAATAATCGCTTAACATTAAAAAGAATAAAGCTCTGGTGGTGGAATTGGTAGACACGCCATCTTGAGGGGGTGGTGGACACAGTCCGTGCGAGTTCAAGTCTCGCCCAGAGCACCATTTAACTAAATTTAGCTCAACGAAGCTAAACTAAAAAGCCTTAGAAAGCCTGTAAAATCAACGTTTACAGGCTTTTTTGTTATCTTAGCTAAACGCAACTAAACGCTTCTAATCGCAAATTATTGTAACCAAAATTGTAACCACGATTTATAATGGTTACATCGAGTCTCTTTTTATGGTTACTACATTATGGCTAAAGTTATCAAACCGCTTACCCCTACCCAAATAAAAAACGCAAAGCCTAAAGATAAAGAATACTCTTTATCAGATGGCGATAACCTATTTTTATTGATCTTGCCTAGCGGCTCTAAAAGTTGGCGGTTTAATTATGTACGCCCCATTACAAAGAAAAGGACTAAAATCTCACTTGGTTTATTCCCTGATATTTCACTTGCGGAAGCTCGTGCTATTCGTGATGAATACCGTGCTTTATTAGCAAAAGGGATAGATCCACAGAAAGAGCAAGAGAGAATCCAACAAGAAGCCGAAAATCGAGTAAACGACACCTTCCGCAATGTTGCCGAAAGCTATTTCAATGGCATTTACAAAGAGAAAGCGAAAAATCCGCTTACCCGTGAAAAGAATTGGATAAGGCTAGAAAATCATATATTCCCCTATATTGGCGATAAACACGTTGAAGAAATCAAAGTAAAAGCCCTTGTTGATATTTATGCCAAAGTAGCAGATAGAAGCAACACATTAAAAAAACTTCATCAGCTTGTATCTGCTGTAATGGATCACGCCATTACGCAAGGCATTATAGAAAGCCATAACTGCCGATTAGCCATTAAAAACTTTTATATCAAGCCGTCTAGCCCCAATCCAACGATTAAGCCTGAAGAATTACCGCAGCTATTTACTGATTTAAATAATGCTAAGTTATCAAAACAAACTTACGCCCTTGTTTGTTGGTCGTTCTTGACTGCTCTACGCCCAAATGAAGCCGTTAATGCTGAATGGAAAGAAATAGACTTTGAGAAAAAGCTATGGAATATCCCTAAAGAGAAAATGAAAGGAAAAGCAGATAAAAAACGCCCTCACGCTGTGCCGTTATCCTCCCAAGCGTTAAAGATATTAGAGATGATGAAAATGTACTCTAATTCTAGTCCTTTTGTTTTTCCAGGTCGTTCATCAAATAGTAAACCAATGAGCAACGCAACGGTAAATTCAACATTAAAAAGGAATGGATATAAAGATAGACTAACCGCACACGGTATTCGGGCATTTGTGAAAACATTTCTATCTTCTCGCAAAGTAGATCGCCACGTTTCCGAAAGTATATTATCCCATTTATTAGAAGGTGGAGATGATTTAGAAAACACATACAACCGATATGATTTTTTAGAAGAGCGTGTGCCAGTAATGCAGCTTTTAGGTGATTATTGCGAACAGTGCGGAATGAATTTAGAGTTAGTTCGGGGTTAGGGAGGTAAAATATATGATTTTAGTCGTCACGTCATCACTTTCCCCACCTTCTCCTTTAAAATCAAATAGTTAAGTGGTGATGACTGGTTTTAAAGTCATCATTAAGTCATCACAAAAAGGTGATGACCTAGAAAAAAAGAGGGGTTTCCCCCTCTTTGCTAATTCAAAATATCACTTTGAAAGTCATCAAAATTTTTGAAATGAACGTTTGTTCGTTGCCCTTTATTCGTCTTTCGTTTTGTGAAATCGTGCTTATTGCCGTGTTGCTTTACTGCTTGCTCAATACCTACTACAAAAGTATTTAAGCCTAGTTCTAGCACATTCTTAGCCTTAACAAAGGCTAAATATGCCGGATAAAGGTGCGTTCTTATTTTGTCGTGTCCAAGCGTGTTGCCAGTTCCGATATAAAGCCCGTCTGTATTTTCTGTTGTATATAGATACTCGAAAAAATCCGTTAATGGGTCAGACTGCTTTTTAATCTCCAACGCCTCTAGGCTCTCTTTTTGCTCCTCTAAGGCTCTTTTAGCTTCGAGTGGGTCAGGGAAGGTATCAAGCACTTTACGGATAATGCCCCCTATCTCTAATGTAATTTTATCCATAAAATACGGATCACGTTCATTTTCAGGCGGTCTTTTATTAAAACGGAAATTGACAATCCGCCTATCTATACCGCCATTCCGTTCTGTCCATTTACAAGGGTCGTTATTGACGATCATAATCATTGCCGCAATTCTTGCGTTAAATGGGTGCTTGTTCTTCGGATCGACTCGCACCATATCACCGCCAGTAATCGCTTTCAATCCGCCACCATCTCCAGCGTATTTCGTTTGCTCGGAACAGATAATCAGCTTTTTATCTTCCAGCCCTGCGATTTTGCGTTCATCATCAAAGTTTTCTAGCCTTGCTGAAGCTGTGTTCTTTTCTCCAGCTAATAGTGTCGCAATGCCAGCAAATACCGATTTACCGCTTCCGCCTTTCCCTGTTACTTGGAAGAATACTTGCCAGTTGTAGCGGTTTGTTAAAATCGCATAGAGAGCGGCTAGAATGTTCTTCGCCTTGTCTTGCTTGCCGTCTGATACAAAGTTAAGCCATTGATCAAAGTGTGGTGTTTCGGCTACGTTCTCGTCATAGCTATGTGGAATATAAGCCGTTAGCCAGTTTTGGCGGTTATGAGGTTCAAATAACAATGTATTCCGATTTAATACGCCATTATCAAAAGCAATTAAATCACCAGCAACTTCCCCCATTAATGGCAGTTGAATTTCCATCGTTTCCAACAAAGCATTCACCGATTTTTTACTATATCCTATCTCGTTCTCTTCCAAAAAGGTAACTACACTTCGGTTTATCTGCTCTCGTTCTACTTTTTCCCATATTTTGCCGTTATATGCGTGTATTTCACGGCTACCACATTGAAAAGCAAGATCTAAACCTAGCCATTTTTGAAAGGCTCGGGCTTTATCGTTGGTTCGGTCGCTTTCCTTTATCTTCGGTTTTTCCGCCACACTTCCGCCATTTTCAGTACGCAATCGGGCGATATAGCCGCTCGCATTTTCTTCAAGCTGTAGAGCTTCGTCATAGAATACGACCGTTTCAGCGGCGGAATACTTAGCGAGATTTTGACAGATGGCGGATTTCTCCGCCTCTGTGAGTGTACCGGCACGGTATATTGCCACATTGCCGACCTCTAACGCCAACTTCAAGCGGTCAATTTCTCGCAATTCTTTACTACCTAGAATGATAGGCTGATAATTCGCTTCGGCTTTCGTCCACTCTAGCACGGTTTGCTGTTTGGTTTTATTCCACGCATTGCCACCGGCAATAATATAGGCTTCGTATGGCTTGCCTTTCGGTTGTTTATCTACAAAAGGAGCGTTTCTTAGTTTAGTCATCGTTGCCCCCTGTTGTTTGAGGGTGTGCGGCATTGCCTGATACCCTTTCAAGCTCAATGTTGCAATAAATACCACTCTTGCGGTTCTCTTCCGCCACCTCTAAGAAATGCTGAACGGCTGAAATAGCGGTTTTGATAGTGCTTGTACTCGTGAAAAACTCTTCGGGTTCATCGCTCTCGTTGTTCGGGCTGTCGTTTTGGATTAGCGTTAAAATCGCCTTGGCGTAATTTAGTGACCAGTCAATTTTGCCCGCCTGTTCTTGAGTTAAAGCGATATGGGTAGGAATAGCTCGATTACGCATTTTTACCTCCCTCTTGATTGAAATCTAAATCTTCCATATCACATAAAGCAGAATGTAAAATGCTATAAACGCCTTCTAAGGCCAGCGATATATCTACGCCGTCCATTTCTTGAAGGCGTGATTTTGACATTGCTTGAAGAATGGTTGCCGCTTGCCAGCATTTAGCAATGCCTTTGTTGAATTGTTTTTGTTGATTACGCATATTGCCCCCCCTCAAAACGTGGAGAAGATACAATGGCGGAAGTTGTGCCAATTAAGGCTTTGTAAAATAGGGTTGGTTTGTTCATAGTGTCGTATGTTTTAGTTAGTGAATAAAATGACTTATCGCTTTGTGAAAGGTGCGATAAGGGTTCAACTGCTACATACGAATAGCCCCCCTTATTCGTGCTTAAAGCCTTATTTCGGGGTGTCGCCCTTACCGCTAATTCTGAATAGATCTTGGGTGTAGTAAGCCCGTGATATTGGTGAATTTTAGGTAAAAAAAGACCGCTTGTATCACGCTTGCGGTTAGCGTCGTATGTAGTAGTGAGGTCATTATGACCGCAACTCCCCACATTTGGCAAGCTGTTATTTTGTTCAGTATCGCAAGCGGTCGGATTTTGTGAATTATTTACAAGCGGATTGCGTAAACGTGCCACTAGAAGCGGTTTAGAGGCAAATTGAACACGGCTTAAGGCTTCGGCTTTGTTGTTGGCGTGTACGGTAATTTTCAGGCGTTTTGAGCCTAGTAAAAGGAATTTGTAGATCATCGCTGATAGCTCCAAAGTTAAATTTTGAGGGGCTACCGCTAAACTTCTCAGGGTTTGGGCGGTAACGTGTAACGGGCTGAGAAACTGCGAACTTTGGAACACAGCAAAGGGCGAACCTTTCCCGCTACACGCTACCATTGATAGAATTTGGGTGTGTCCAAAAACCGACATACCTAATTCATAAAGACACTCTGAACCTCTAAGGGTTTCTAGGTGTTCTTTAGGTGTGCGTGTGCCACGAACAAAAAAAGCACGGTTTAAAGGCGTGCTACTGTCCGCCAAAGTTTGATTATTCGAGTTCTCAGGCTCGACAGCCGATTTTGTGACTGCGAGGATAGAATAAATCGAATTTTTACTTTTTGAAAATGAAATAATTTCAAGTTTATTGATTTTTGTATTAATTTTGCTAAAATAGCATTGCTTTATGAATACAGGCATATTCGTGAAGTCCTTTAATTGAAAACCAGTGTTACTGTGTGCCACGTCCACTGATTTTGATCTTGTTCGTATTGGTATTGATTAAATAGCTCCAAGTCGTGAGGCTTGGAGTTGTTTTTTAGCTGTTTTTAATGGTTACAATAAATTCGCCTATTTCAGGTAATTTAAAGAGAATTAAAGCGAACATTCCGCATAACACTAGGAACCATATAAACCGCTTAACTGTTGCTGATTTATCCATTAGTTCTAACATTTGATTAAACTCCTTTGATATTTTAAAAATCATTTATCCCCCAGCGATTGAGAGATATGCCAGCACAATTCCTAAAAGCAAAATTGGTGGCGGTGGAATTAGTCGCATTTTTCGCTCCTCCTAATCCGTAAATTTGCCTACTTGTTTTTTCAGCTCCTCTTTCAGAATATTCACATCTGCCGCCACTAATAAAACTTGATCTTCAATGTAAGATAAATTTTCGTCTGCGGTTGCTTGTTTACGTTCGCCAGTTGCGGTATTAGTCCAGTAAATAGGCTTACCATTTCTTACGCTGTCAATATAAGTTAAAAGGTTGTCTAACTCTTTGGCTATGCTTGTGAATGTAATCATTCTGCCTCCTTCTGTTTAACTGCTGTAGATTGGAATCGAGAATAAGCCCGTTGTTGTTCTTCTGCCGCCAGCTCCCCGCCTTTTGCCGTATAAATCGCAATCACTTGCTTTAATTGCTTAAGATTGGCAATTTCATAGCGGTAATACTGCCCCGCACCGTCTTTTGTGCTTTCTCGTGTACGTTTTACTTTTTCGGTTAAGTGGTTGCGTTCAAGTTCGCTAATATAGTTCCGGGCGGAAGTCATATTCATCGCATAGCCATCAATACCGCTAACACTTGCCACGATTAGGCGATGAAGGACTTTTAAAAATTGGGTTGGTTTTCTTGCTTTTTCCATCTTCCGCCACCTTAAGCTCGTGCTGCTTTCTGTTCTTCAATCCAGCTATTCACTTCTGCTAAATCCCAGCGGATAAAGTTTTCAGAAAATCGGATCGGTTGTGGAAATTGATTGGCTTTTACCAGCAAATTTAGTTTTGTTCTGCCAAAGCCAACAATGGCGGTTACTTCTTTTCCGCTAATTAGTTTTTTTGATTGGGTTTGTGATTGGGTCATAAAAATTCCTCTTCATTCGTTCAGTTATTTAAAACGCTGTGGCGTTTCGTTGAGTTGTTCGAACGGGAGGAATAATAAACCCGCCAAGGCGGCGGGTCGGTGCATTTACACTTTTGGGTGGTGCATTTGCACCTATACATTTTGAAGAGAGTTTTTTGCGGCGGCAAATTTGCCTTTGAGATTTCTTTCAGATAAACCTGAATAGCCTTGATAATGGTTTGATAAGTATTCAATTAAGGCGTTTTGGTTTTCAAATTTATCACTTTGTAAACTAGTTTCAAGTAATGCTCCAATGATGTTTAAGTAAGCGGTTTCGGATTTTTTAGCTATTTCATCTTTAGGCGATATTTGCTCTAAAGCATTAGCGTGCTGCTCTTTTATAATATCTATAGCATTCAATAATCCGTCTTTAGATATTAAAATCTCATCTCTTGGCAATAACAAGCCTTGTTCAAAATAAATGATTAAATTTTCAGTTTTAAAGGTATCTTCATCTTCTTCTATTAATTCATCTTCTATTAATTCCTTAATGGATTCAATGTGTAAAGAATTATCAGCTAAAACTTTCAAACCATATATTTTAAAATCCTCTGATATTTCCACAAGCTCTTTAGGTATTTGAAAATAACCATTTCCACTTATATTTTCTCTTGTTATATATAGATTATTTTCGTCATCTCCTATAATAGATAAAAAGGCATTATTTACTGGATTAGAAAATAAATCTATTGGGTGTGATTTTATTGATTTTTTGAAAGTAAATAAATCTATTTCTCTTTCATTTATATTTTTAACACGCAAGCAGAATCTGAAATAATCAGACAAATAGAAATCTATAATATCTCTTTGGGTAAAAGAGTTAGTTTTAAATAATTCATTTAATAAATGAACCGCATTTTCTATAGAATAGAAATCTTTAGAAAATATCATATAAACGCCCCTTTCGCATTTAGTCCTTATAGAGGGAATGCACCAACAAGATAAGGTTTCTTGCTTTCGGGGATCAGCCTAGGTGCATTATATTAGGTTATTCTTTGCCCTTAATTTGTAGATTAATACTAAAATCTTCTCCTTTCGGGGTTGTGTAAGTAATTTCTGCTTTGAGTGGATTATCTTTGGTTGGAATAGCCGCACGAATTACATCAAAAAAGCTGCTTATTACGCTTGAAAGTGTGCCGCTTTCCTCCTCTCTGTTCGGGAAGAGTGGATCGTAGTCTTTCATAAAACACCCCCTTAGTAGAAATAACCGTTTCCCTTATTTTGTGGGTGTTTTAGCATTTTTTCAAGCCTATTTTATGACATCTTTCATTTCTTTTTCAAAAGTGTTTTTTACCGTCCTTAAGGCTCTTTCCTCTGCTGCCTTTGCTCCTTTCTCAAAAAAGTGTGTGCCGGTCATCTTGCTTGTGCCTCGGTCAAGCATAAACCAGTAGAAAGGGTCGGTGCGGTCTCTCGTATTTTCACCTACTCTTGCCATACGTTTTCCACCAGCTCGTCTAATTCTGATTATGGTTGTTCCGCTTAATCCGTCTCGGGCTATATGCGTGCGGTGTCGGAGGTTGTTTTTTACCGTGCCTTTTTGTCTAAAATTGGTGCTTGAGCCTAAAACGGGAATATAAGGCTTCATAATGCTTTTCGCCTCTTTTGCTCCAGCATTAAGTGATTTTCTGATGGCTTTTTTCGCTTTGCTCTGAATTTCTTTCTCTTTCTTCTTCAAGGCTTGCTGTAGTTCTTTTAGTCCTGTGATTTTTACACTCATTTTAGCTTTCTCCGTTTCTCTAATAGGTTTTTAAGGGTTAGTTCAGTTTCTATAGTCGGTGTGGTTGAATGTAGCTCTTTTAGCTGCTTAATCCACACATCTAAACAGATTAATAGTTCATCTTTTGGGAATGGTTCTTCATCATTCCATAGGCTAACAAAAGTAAATAAGCCATTTTTATTTTTTAGGTAAAACTCCATCGCTTGCTTGATGATTAGCGGGTTAGTTTTCGCAAATTCGCATTTCATTAAATATCCACTCCTGTGAAGTTTTCTAGGGTTTTACGTTGTTCTTCTGTCATCTCGAAAGCAAGATCACCATATTCAAGTTGATAAGTGCCTAACGCCATTAAAAAGGCGATTGCCGGGTCGATTTTGTTCGCTGATTTCTTCTTATTCGGCTTAATGTTGGCATTGGCGTCTGATTCCATTACGACATTTGATAAAGCCCACGCTAAAATAGGGTCGCCATTGTGTTCTATCATTTGGCGATTAATGAGCACTTCGGCAGACTTCGCCACCGGGCTATAGCGTTGATAGGTTTGCGGAAAGGGTTCAACCTCCAACCCATAGCCTTGTAACTGCGTGCGTAGGTGTGTGGCGTTCCATACGTCAAAGCCGGTCATTTTGATTTCAAATTTTTCTGCGTCTTTGAAAATATCATCTCGGATTCGGTCGTAGTCGATACAGTCGCCCTTGGTAATGCGTAGCCAGCCCATACGCTCCCAGTTGCGATACATCGCTCTATTTTTGTTGGCCACATTCGCAAGTTGGTATTCGGGTATGTAGTGCCGGGTGATTATTCGTACTTTGTTTTGTTCCACCGGGAACACATAGCAAAGGCTTGTTAAGTCGTTTGTACTAGATAAATCAAGCCCCATATAGCACGCTTTACCCTGTAATTCTTCTTCGTTGTATTGCCGCTCGCACGCTTTCCAGCCCCCTTCGCCTAGCCACGGTGTAGAGCCGTTGCACCATACATTAAAGCGTTTGGTAAGCATTTCTACCCACTCGGACGGAATCCCCCTTGCTTTGGCTATGGTATTTTCAAAATCTTTGTAAGGAATGGATTTTCCTATGTTGGGGTTGGCTTTTATCCAATTTTGCGGATCTTCAATTTCGTTTTCATCGTCTAACTCAAAAATCAGAATGAAAATAGATTCGTTTTTTTCCGTGCCGTCTAAAATTTGGCAGCAGTAATCATAGTGCTGTTTACAAGCTGAAATGGTGTTACTGCCGGCAGTCGTGATCGCAAATAAAAGCCCTTCAGGTCTTGCCCCTTGTCCTAACTCTAACGCACTATATACGCTGTTATCGGGGTGTAAGTGGTATTCGTCCACAATCGCAAGGCTAGGGTTAGTTCCCTCAATAGTGGAAGATTTAGCCGCAAGCGGTCGCATTAGGCTGTTTTTTTGCGTGTATAGCATTTTGTGCTGTTGGATTGTGAGGCGTTTGCTTAATGGCTTGCTTAAGGTTGCCATTTTCTTGGCATCATCAAATACAATTCGGGCTTGATCTCGGCTTACTGCTGCAGTGTAAATATCCTGTTGCCCTTTTTCCATTACAAGCCACCAGTTCGCCAATATTGCCGCTACCGTGCTTTTGGCGTTCTTCCGGGCAACTTGAACGTAAGCGGATCTGTATTTTCGCAAGCCACTTTCACGGTATTTAAAGCCTAAAATGTTCGCAAATAAGAATATTTGCCAGTCTGAGAGCTCTATCGGTTTGCCGTATAAATACCCCTTAACGTGAGGGCATAAGGCTGAAAACTTGATAAATTTCGTTACAATTTCTTCATCAAAATAGTATTCGTGGTTGTTTAGGTCTGAAAAATAACGCTCTACCGCTTGCTTTATGCGTTTACAAGCGATGATTTCGCCATTTTGTACTTGTTCTGCGTAAGTGTGCCACGGTGTCATAGTTCATCTAGTACGTCTGTTTCTTCGGTGTCAATCGGGGTTTTTCGTCTGCTTACCGGATCAAAGCCTAGTAAGGACGACATTTTAATAATGATTTTTTCAGCTTCGCTTTTGGCAGTAAGTGCCGGATTGCGTGCTTCTGTGCCTTGACTGTTGGTAATGCTAAAGCCACGTTCTGCGATATTTTGAACCGCTTGCCGGTAAAGCGAATAATTCACGCAATAAAGTTCTAAGTTGGTGTAGTCCTCGCCTGTAATATCGCCACGCTCCGCCAACATATTGATTTTGCTTTTCCATTGGCTCTTAGCGATTTCGTCTAAATAATCGGGTGCTTTTGGTAACTTCTTTTTTGTCATTCGTTTAGTCCTTAAATTGTTGTTGTGGTAATTTCCCGAAAATTCGGGAGATTGAACGCTCCCCATTTTTCGGGAACGTTCCTAAAACTTCAGGAGCGTACTCGCCCATAATTTCGGGGATGTTCTCCTCAAAATTGAGGAGACTAACAAACGCAAAATTGCGTTCGCTCAATCTGCTGAATTTTCAGCTGGTTAATCTCTCCAAATTTGGGGAGATGGTAAACGCAAAACTGCGTCCACCTATATTTTCTAAAAAATTGCCGTGCGTAAAAATTTGATTAGGGGGCGGTTCTTAGCGTTTTGGCTTTTCTTTTCAAAACTCCCCCCACTGCCTCAACCTGTCCAAATTTTCCGCAAAACTCAAATTTGAGTTCCGTTCATTTTTTGAACCTAACCAAGTTTGGTTTGGTTAGTTGTGTACATATATACACATCTGACTAAATGTTCGTATGATGCGAATACTCTATTTCTTCGCTCCATATCCTCGTTTGTCTATCTCTCTTGTCTTGTAGCTGTGGCAATCACGGCATAAGGCTTGATGATTAGATTGCACCCAAAAGAGTGGATCGGCTTGTCCGTTTTCTACTGGTTTGATATGGTCTATAACCGTTGCTGGTGTATAAATTCCTTTTGCTAAGCACATCACACAAAGGGGATTTTGTGCTAAGTAGCCTTTACGGTATTTCGTCCATCTGTGGTCGTAACCTCGTTTAGCTGCACTCTCTCGGGTGTCCTTTGGTTTATGTTCTTCACATCGTCCAGCCTTCACACGATTACGACAACCAGGGAAAGTGCAACGCCTTAGCGGTTGTGTTGGCATAATTCTCCCTTAATAAATTGCCGGTTCTCTGTATGGATTCCATAAAGACTTCACCGCCATAGGTACTTCATATAATTGAACATCACTCACGGTTTCACGGTTAGCATATAAATGACCGATAAACATTAAGCAGCCCACCTTGATCCCCTGTGTGAATTTCACTGTATCGCTACTGTTATCGCTGCCAAACGTTTTCCCTATATGGTTCTCTGCCGCCTCCAGTGCTGCAGTAGAATAGAGCTCTAGTAGTTCATCATCTAAATTGTGATCTATGCGTAAGTGTTGCTTGATTTCTTCTAACTCGATTCTAGCCATTATGGGCTTCTCCCTCTTTACACATTATTTGAATTTCCTCGTGTCGTTCTTTGCTATCAATAACAGAATACACATCAAATAATTTATCGCCGTACTTAATCCGCATTTTGCGATCAACCTGTAAATCAGGCTGGTAACGTATGCGAATGCGTGTGATATTTTCACCAAGCTGGAAAGGGCCACTAAAATATTCTCGCCCTTGTAAAGGTTCGATACTGGCTCTTATCGTTTTCACATCTTGCCATTCACGCTTAACTGAACCGTAATTATTTGAGCCAATCACAGGCTTTTGAATAGTGATAACCTTATCGAATTTTCCGGCTCTAACCATTCTTGCCATCATTGCCCCCTTTTGAGTTGCCTTTCTTAACTTCAACGGTTTGCTTCCACGCTTGACTAAATTCATCACCGCCAACATAAGGCGGTAAGCCTTCACGCTTCCGGGCTTCATTTGGGCTAAGGATTCCGCACTTAATCGCCACATCATAGCTACTAAAGCGTTCTTGCTGATTTGTGCGTAATAAATCACTGGTGTCAAATTCCACCACATAACGCTTTTTGCTGTTGCTGGTTAAGTCAATCATCAAGGCATCTTTTAGCTGCTGTTCAAAATTGACTAAGTGAGGGCGTAGGGTTTGCCCCAAAAATGCTCGGCTTGCTTCACTAAAGTTCGCATAGCTTGAATGGCTATAATCCTGTAGGAAGATCGGGCTGATATTAAAAATGCGTGCTATATCTTCAATCGTGAATTTACGGCTTGCTAACCATTCCGCATCTTGATTGCTCATTCCTAGCTGTTTATATTCCATTCCACCTTCTAAAATCGGTGTTTTGCCCGCATTCTTAGCACCTTGATAGCGTTTTAAGGCTTCCATCGCCTTTTGTCCTTTGCTTTGGTCGAACCATTCTGCAGTTGTAACAATACCGCCAGCCATCAAGCCGTTTTTCATTACGCTTGATCCGTGTTTCTGTTGAGCCAATCCCAGCCCCACCGCTTCACGGCACACCGTAATAGGCGAACGCCCCATAAAGCCATCGTTTGAAGCATGTCTCAAGTGTAGAATTTCATCTTGAAAGTAGTTTCTTACTTTGCCGTTTAAGTCGGTAATTTGATAAAAATAATCCCCTGTAACGGTTCTTTGAACATTTACCGCATAAGGCGGATAAGGGGTTAAAGTTTCGGGTTGCCCCTTGCTATTCCAACCAATCACCGCATACGCATTGCCATTTAAGAGAACGTGCCTCATCATCACTTCTTTGAATTGGTAAGGGGTTTGATTTCGGTTAGGCATTTCATTAAGCAAGTATTCAACGCTGTGATTCTCAATGCGTTTACGCCCTTCCGCATTAACCTCAAACAGATAGCAAGGCATAGCCGCCACCGCTTGAGCAATCACATTCACGGCATTAAGGACGGCTGGCAATGATTCCGCATTGTAAGGGCTAACATATTCGCCCGCTCCTGTGTTAGCTACTCCCATATTGGCGATCAAGTCATCAATGGTCAGGCTTCGGGTCTCAGATTTCTTTTTAAATAGTCCGAACATTTAAGCCCCCAAAATATGAAGCCATTTATGGCGGTTATCATCTTGCCAATTTGAAGAATCTTTACCTTTTGCTACCGCTTGTGAACGTTTTAAAATTTCTAGGCTAGAATCAGGGTAAGCAGGAATGCTTGTAACTGTAATTTCAACCAGCTCCGCTTGTAATACTGTTCTAGTATTTGGCTCAACACTAAAATCCCATTCGTTCTTAATAGTACGGAATCCAAAAGACATTCCGCTAATATCGCCACGCTCTACACTAACTAATAAATCTCGCCCTGTTTGAGTATCAGGCGGTAATAATTCAAAACGTAAGCCAATATTATCTTCTTCAAGCGTAAGTGTACCGCTTGAGGTTCTGCCTAACAGTTTCGTGTGGTCGTGTTCAAATAACGCCCTTACATCTTTCCCACTTTTTAACGATTCAGCGAACGCATTTGGGGCGAACCGTTCTATATACTCTCCCCATAAAATTTCGCTATCTTTGTTCCATTGCACCACATAACCGACTAATTTTTGACTTTCTTTATCTGCGGAGAGTGTGGCGGATCGAATTTCTAAATCTGTCATTATTTCCACCTTTAAAACAACAAAAGGGGCGAATGCTGCCCCTTATGTTTTATTGCTTAGGCTTTCGCTTCAAGCACTTTGATAGCGTTAGAATCTACAACGCCACCGCCAAGGTATTTATCAGTGTGAACCTTATAGAAGCCCGGTTCGGTGATTGAATCCGGTTTGGTGCGTGTGCCTGTTGTATGATCTACAATGGTATAACCACGTTTGAAATCGCCCACCGCTAAGAATGGATTAGTTTCTGTCGCATTTGGCATTGTTTCTAAGTAGTAAACTGGTAAACCTAAAAGCGTGCTAGGACTGCCAGCTTGTAAACCATCACGCCAGATATAATCGCCATTTTTATTTTTGATTTTCTGTAGCGTTGCAGCCGTTTGAGAGTTCATTACCCACACCGCATTTTTACGGTATTTACTATGAAGAGAGAATAACAAGTCAATCAATACATCTGCGTCAAGTTTCGCTGGTTGCACTTCCATTTTTTGCAGCGTGCCGAATGGTCGGGTTTTATCGTTGTCGGTTGCTCGTGGATAAGCTAAGAAGCCTCTAGCCTGTTTTGTGCCTGTACCGTTGGTTAAATCGGTTTCTTCAGTTTCCACAAAGGATTCTGAAATTTCTTCCGTCAGCCAGCCTAGAATATCAACGCCGCCAAAGTCTAAAATCTCTTGCGTTGTTTTCGGGTAAGCGTAAATATTATGAACGGCAATCGTTACTTCGTTCATTTTCGGGGTTGTGGTTTCGGTGCGTGCTTCGCCTTCACCGATATGATTTACTACCGCACCGCCTGCCGATACTAATTTTTTATATTCTTTGCCTTGAGTGAGTTTTACCACGTTAGCAATTTGTCGCATTACGGAATCATCTGTTAGGCGTTTCATCACTTGCTTATCAAGTTCAGGGATTACAGAATAGCCACCGTCTGCACCGCCATTCGTATTTGTAGCAAGTGAACGCAATTCACCTGTTTTAATCCAGTGGCGGAGTTCGTCATCACTGACTTTTACGGCTGCGGTTTCGACTTGTTGCCCCGGCTGGTTACGCTGTTCATCAGTAATCGCTTCATAGCGTGAAATTTCTTTCACTAGGTTTTCAGCTTGTGAGCGGAGTTCATCAAACTTAGCCCCTTCAGCTTCAGTAGTAGAACGTTTTTCTTCATCTGCTTTGGTTAAAATTGAACGCATTTCTGCTTCAATAGCCGCTTTTTGTTGGCGGAGTTCTAAAAGTTTTTTAAACATTGCTTTGTCCTTAATTCAAATAATTGATGTTGTAATGAATTGTGGCTGTTTTCCACGCTGATTCGTTAGCATCATAGTCATAGCTGTATTTAGCAAGCACACATTCGTCCATACTGCGGAATGTAGCTTCATTCATTACATCACTGATTTTTTGAGCCACTAAATCAAGGTCGTTTTCCGTTGAAAACATTGGTAGGTAAATGCCGATTTTCAAATAGGCGTTGCATTCGCCATCGCAAAGCGTGAGTTGGCTATATTCTGCTTCATCAATGAATACGGCGATAGCCGGTAATTCATTTTCTACATCGGTGAACACGGCTCTGCCGTTATGGAAATGTTGAATGCCTTGAATGTTACCTTGTAATAAGTCGATAACTTCTTGGCGGATTGCTTCGTTAGAAATCATAAAAAAGTCCTCTTAATTAAGAAGGCTACAATTAGCCATAGAACAATATAGGCATAATTTCAACGGAGTAAATAGGGTAAAATTTAATCGTTTAGCTACGTTTGAACACGTTAAGAGGATAATTTTTAAATGATTATTTTTTATTCAACAAAAGACAAAATGGAAGGAAATAAACGAATAATTTTATAGAAGTGATGACTGTGATGACTTAGTGATGACTTAAAAAGAAGTCATCACTATATTAATATATTGATATATAAGGGTTTATTTCAATTTAGTGATGAGGTGATGACTTGTTTTATAAAATAATTTCCTTTAAGCAAAAATAGATTGATATACTATTAAAACATATGAGAATTACACTATTTTCCTGATGTAACCAAAATTGTAACCACAATAAACAACACAATAACTAATACCTTTAAAAATCAATAAGTTAATCAATTATTCCAAGTCTCGCCCAGGCACCATTTGACTAAATTTAGCTCAACGGAGCTAAACAAAAAAACTTAGAAAGCCTGTAAAATCAATGATCTGCCCCCCAAAAGTTGGACTCACTTTCCAACTGATTAAGGTGCAGATTTTTTATGACTAAATACACCCAAATTTTTAAACAACAAGTTGTGGATTTCTATGTTGAACATCACGAAAATCTTCCTATAACACTTCATCATTTTGATTTATCTAGTAAAACAGTGAGACGTTGGATTGCTCAATATAAATATTCAGGTATCAATGGGTTAGCTGTCCTCCATTGTAAAAGAGCTTACTCTCCAGAATTTAAGTTTCAGGCGATTAAATCAATCCTTGATGGTTTATTTTCTGCTGAAGAGGCGACTCTTCATTTTGGTATTTCCAATAGCGGGGTAATCAGCCAATGGTTGAAAGCCTTTCGGAAAAGCGGTATAAATGGACTCCAACCAAAATCCAAAGGTCGCCCGAGTATGAAGCCTCACTATGCGAAAATGCCGCCACCGCCTAAAACAGAAGAAGACCGCCTACGCTTGCGTATTTTAGAACTAGAAGCAGAGGTAGCCTATCTAAAAAAGTTAGACGAGATAATCAAAAGGGGCGAAGCCAAACGGCAGAAACAATCCAAAAGTTAAGAGAACACTATCCGTTAGCTATTCTTCTGCGAATAGCAAAGCTGGCTCGAAGTACATTCTTTTATCATCAACCCCCTAAATTAGACAAAGACAGTGAGCTCAAAAAACGGATTTGTGAAATTAAGCAGAAAGAGCCTCACTATGGTTATCGCCGAGTCACCGCAAAATTAGGCGATGTGAATCACAAACGAGTTCAACGCTTGATTCAAGTAATGGGCTGACAAGTTAGGTCGAAGAAACAACGTAAATATAACGCTTATAAAGGAGAACCAGGCAAAATCGCGCCAAATCTGTTACAAAGAAACTTTAGTGCAACTAAGCCGAATGAGAAATGGCTGACAGACATGACCGAATTTAAAGTGATTGATGAACTGGAACAAGTCATCAATGAATATGTTCGTTACTATAATGAAGAACGAATCCAACTAAAACTAAAAGGACTGAGTCCGATACAATATCGACATCAGTCCTTTAAAATAACAGTCTAACTTTTTGGGGGCAGATCACAACGTTTACAGGCTTTTTTGTTGTTTGCTCAATGGCACTAAACGTTTCATATCGCAAATTTTAAGTAGCCTAGCAAATTTTCCGCCAAATATGACCGCTTGTAATGCCGTTAGGTTATTGCCTGGCGGCCTTTTTGTTACAGCTCTTATATTTTTTACACCAAAGTTCAGAAAAAAGTCACTTTTATCACTAACATTAAGATGAAACCTTGATACAAAGCTTGGGCTTCGGTGATATTTAAAAAATATCACTTTTTTCAATAATTGTGACAAATCTCTCAGATTTTTTTATTTTTTTGTGCTTAAATCTTAATCATAAAATGCCGTTACAATTACTTGCTAGCTGGTATTTTATACATAAGATTGAACCATATAATAGCTGTTCAGCTAAAAATTAGTTTTTGCACTTTATCCCCCTAATGGAGAAAATGATGAGAAAAATCAATCAGTTAATCATATCCCCATACTTTTTCCTAAGTATTTTGCCTGCTTCCGCTAACTCTGATTTTTGGAAAAGCGACCTTAATTTTAATCTCACAAATATTACCAAGCGTGTCGGAGTCGATAACTTTACCACTCCAGTAGCTGGCGAGCCTTGGGCTGGTATTGGTCCAAATGGTGAAGCTGCAGGTACTGCGCCATTATATTATAGCCGTATTCCAGCTATGCAAGTTACCGAAGATAATAAATTAGTTGTTATGTTTGATTTACGCTGGAATCGTGCGTATGACCAAGATCGTATTGATCCTGGTATTGCGATTTCTTCCGATGGTGGCCATACTTGGACGAAGAAAACCGCTTGGTCTTTTGATAGAACTAATCACCCAGCACGTCGTTCAATGGATCCAACTTTATTACATAATCCTATTGATAATAGTTTATATGTCATGCACGGAACTTGGTCTATGTCGGATCAACAATGGTATGGTGGGCGTGTTCCTCACTTTAATAGTGGCAGCTGGGCAGCTACCATTTATAAATCTACTGATGGCGGTTTAAATTGGGAGAAAAATACTGAGTTTAGTAAATTCAGCAATTTAGACGTATTTTCTAAAGTCACCAAAAATGGAAAACCTACCTTAGGCTTTTTAGGCGGGGTCGGATCTGGAATTGTAATGCAAGATGGTACGTTGGTTTTCCCAATTCAAACCGCACATCAAAATGGTATTGCGACCACTATTATGTATTCTAAAGATAATGGGAAAACTTGGGATATGCCAGAAATTGACAACCCAGTTGCACCGAACCAAAGTTCTTTAGAAAATATGGTGTTTGAACTCGAACCTGGTAAGTTGGTGATGACTGGACGAGGAAACAGTCGCTGGGCATACTCTTCTACTGATATGGGTAAAACCTGGGAATTATTTACTCCAACTAATGGATTATTACCAACTAGCTCACAACCAACTCAAGGCTCTTCTATCTATGTAACACTACCAAATGGTCGAAAAGTGCTACTAATCTCTAAACCAGATGGAAAGAATGATGGGTGGAAAAGGGGTGATATTACACTTTGGATGCTAGATGCAAAAGATCCATCGCACAAACACAAGGTGCATATTATTCGTCCAGGTTCAGGTAATGCCGCTGGTGCTGGTTATTCCTCTTTAGCCTATAAAGAAGGGAATTTATTTGTTGCTTTTGAAAACGATGGTGATATTTCAGTAAAAAATTTAACTGAACATATTGCTGAAATGGAAGCAAAAGCTATCGAATGGGGATTACCAGATGAACTTACTCCTGCTTTGGATAAAATCAATGCACTGCCTTATCTCAATAAAGCTCAAAAAGAGACACTAGTCGAAAAAATGCGTCGTGCTAATGATACTGCGATTGCACAATCTTTTGTGATTAACAAAGAAATGTATAATCTGAAAAACAATAGTGATGAGCTGGATAAATTGGCAAAAAATATTACTAAAGCACTGCCGTCTCAACAGAATATTTATCAAAGAGCCTTAGCTTATGTGAATAAAGTCACCAATACAGCGGATACCACTTATTTAAATTATAATGGTATTATGGATACGTATGCTAATTTATATGAAAGCTATTTGGCTTTAAATACTAAATTAGACTTCACTCGCTACATCCAAAAAGCGAGAAAGTTCAATGAATATAACACGGATATTTTATATCGTAGCTTTGATAATTTCTTTGCCCATTACGACACAGGTGTAAAACACAATAATCTATCCTTAGGCTTGAATACAAAATTAAGTGCGAATTTACGTGGTGGCTTATTCTTTGAATACAGTAATAAAAATCGTAATAGCGTACAAATTGGTGCAAGAGCTAAATATGAAATGGATAATCACCAACTTTCTGGCTTCTTACGCTATCGTGGCGTAAAACATAGCACGTAATAACAATGTTGATGGCTACCTCAATTATGCTTATCGTATTCAATTAGATGATAAATTAAGCATTAGCCCATCAGTTGGTGCTTACGTTTCACGTTCTTCTCGCTCATTAATAGATGAAGATCTTGCGATTAATAGCCGCACGGTCTATGCAAGTGATGTAGGATTGAATATCCATTATAAGCTAAATGATATTGATGCTTATATTCGTCCAAGTATAGGGTTTGTCAATGGTGATATAACTTTATCTCAATCTAATGATATGACAAACACATACAAAATAAAGGATAAAAGTAACGTGTATTCTGTCACGACAGGGTTGAAAAAACGCTTTGCAAATGGTGTGGCATTAGGGGCTGATTTCAAATTACATCGTTATGGTTCTCAAACTACTGAAAGTAATTTCGGTCTAAATGTGAGTTATAACTGGTAATACCGTAAACTGATTACGATTTAAAAGTTAGACTAGCTCAAGACTGAGTTCTATATTCCATAGAGCTCAGTCTTTTAATTTTTCTTTCTCGATAAGAATATTTTATATTTCAACCTTAATCGAGAATGTAATTAGTCGTGAAAATCTAAGTAGTGATTGAATTTTTATTCAATCACTACTTTAGCAATATAATCTAAATGACGATATTTTTGGGCATAATCAATCCCATAACCCACCACAAATTCATCGGGGATCTCAAATCCCACCCATTTTACGGGCACATCAACTTCGCGGCGGCAAGGTTTATCTAATAAAGTACAAATAGCAAGTGAATTTGGCTCACGTAATTTGAGAATCTCCCCTACCTTGCTTAAGGTGAAGCCAGTATCAATAATATCTTCTACAATCAATACATCTTTACCTTGAATTTCACCATCTAAATCTTTGAGAATTTTGACATCACGGCTAGATTCTGTACTGTTTCCATAACTGGAAGCGGTTAAAAAATCCACTTCTACAGGTAGATCTAACCGCCTAACTAAATCTGCCATAAACATAAATGAACCACGCAACAATCCAACAATAACCAAATTTTGACACTGTTTTTGTTGGTAGTGCTGGTTGATTTGTTTTGCCAGCTCATTGATTCTTGCTAGCACATCCTCTTTTGAATATAACGTTTCGATATGATGATTTTGCATTGATTTCTCCAAGTAAATTTGATTTGATGACAAGCGGTTATATTTTGTAAAAATTTTGCAAATTATTCGCCAGATACTGTCATTTTTTCCAATAAAATTGAACCTGTTTGGATATTTGAGCGATGCTCAATATCATCACCAACAGCAATCAAGTTCTTATACATATCTTGTAGCTGTCCTGCAATGGTAATTTCTGCCACAGGATATTGAATTTCACCATTTTCTACCCAAAAACCGGCAGCTCCGCGTGAGTATTCGCCAGTTACGTTATTAATTGCTGAGCCAAGCATTTCAGTAACCAATAAGCCAGTATCCATCTCCTTTAACAAAGTCTTCAATCCACCTTGACGGTTTGGTTTAACCAGCCAATTATGAATGCCACCTGCGTGCCCTGTGCTTTTTAGCCCCATTTTTCTCCCTGAATAACTTGTCATTAAATAGGTTTGTAACACCCCTTCAGTAATGATTTCACGGTTTTGCGTAATGACTCCCTCGCTATCAAAAGCAGAAGAGGCTAACTGGCGTAATAAATGGGGGCGCTCTGAAATAGCAAACCATTCGGGTAGAATTTGCTCGCCTAATTTATCTAATAAAAAACTTGATTTACGGTATAATGCCCCGCCACTAATAGCACCCGCGAGGTGTCCGATTAAACCTGTAGCAACATCATTATAGAAAATCACGGGCATTTCTGCCGTTTTAATACGCTGAGGGTTAATTCTATCTACCGCCTTCATTGCTGCTTGTTTACCTACCCATTTTGCAGGCTGCAATTTATCAAACTCACGAGAAATAGTGTATTCATAATCACGCTCAAGTTGGTCTTCATAAGCTGAAATCAGACTACAAGAAAGCGAATAACGGCTAGATAGATAACTTTGCAACATTCCGTGCGTGTTGCCATAAACCCTCACACCGCTATGCGAATTAAACGCTGCTCCCTCGCTATTTACAATTTTATCATCGGCGTTTAAACCATAATGTTCCGCCTCAATCGCTAATGCTATTGCTTGATCAACGGAAATATCCGCTTGATGATAAAGTTCGAGATCAGGGGCTTCAAATGCTAACATTTCTTTATCTGCCAGCCCTGTGCAATCATCTTCGGAGGTATATTTTGCAATAGCTAATGCTGCTTCTACGGTTTTTTGGATAGAGGCGTATTGTAAATCAGAGGTTGAGGCATTGCCTTTTCGTTTTCCTAAATATACAGAAATACCAAGAGATCCATCATTATTAAATTCTATATTTTCAACCTGCTCTAATCGGCTTGAAACCGAAAGCCCCATCACTTTAGTCACGCCAACTTCCGCTTCTGCTCCTGCCTTTTTTGCAAAATTTAATGCAAATTCAACCGCTTGTCGTAGTTCTTGCTCTTGCTGTTGTAAAATTTGTTTATCTGTAATCGACATTCTTGTTCCATCTTATTGATTTCAACGATTCATATATTCTAACTCAAATTTCTGTTAGAATACGGCATTTTTTATAGTTTGCACGAAAAAGGACGCACAATGGCTAGAAAACGTAGCAAAAATGAGATTGATTGGACAGATGACGAAGAAGAGATTATCTGGGTCAGTAAAAGTGAAATTAAACGAGATTCCGAGCATTTAAAAAAAATTGGGGCAGAATTAATTGAATTAACACCACAAAATCTAGAAAAAATCCCGCTTGATGACACACTTAAAGAAGCCATTCGCCAAGCTCAAAGCTTTAAAATGGAAGCACGCCGTCGTCAAATTCAATTTATTGGAAAGTTATTGCGAAATCAAGATCCTAACCCCATTCAAGAAGCATTAGACAAAGTAAAAAATCGCCATAACCAGCAACAGGCATTGTTGCATAAATTAGAACTGGTGCGTGATCAGCTAATTGCAATGGGCGATCCTTCGCTAGATAATCTGTTAAATGAATACCCTCATTTAGATCGCCAACATTTACGTAATTTAATTCGTGGCGCAATTAAAGAGCGTGAAGCGAATAAACCAGCAAAAAATTATCGTGAAATTTATCAATATTTAAAAGCTGAAATTGCGGAGTAATTAAAATGGAATATCTATCAATAATACTTAAAGCTCACTTTGGATTAGCCTACATTAGCTTAGTGCTCTTATTAGTGCGTGGTTTTTTAGCAGCAAAGGCGGTTAATTGGAGACAATACACAATATTACGTATTGCACCACATATTGTAGATACAATTTTATTAATAACGGGGATTGCAGCGGTTATTATTTTCCTCTCGTATGAATTTTTTACCTTAGCCCAATTTAGCTGGTTGTTGCCTAAAATATTATTTTTAGTGTTATACATTATTTTTGCAACCAAAGCCTTCAAAAAAGGGCATCCATTTTCATTAAAGTTCTATTTGCTTTCAGTTTTCTCATTTATGATGATTATGCTTATCGCAAGCTTTAAATAGAATGATGATCATTTAAGGTAGCACAACAATTTTAGGTAAGTTAATGATGAAAAAACGTATTATTGTTGGTATTAGTGGTGCAAGTGGTTTTCAATATGGTTATAAAGTGCTTGAGTTACTCCACCCTTTTGAAGACATAGAAACCCACTTAGTCATCACAAAAGGGGCAGAGCTTACTCGAACACTTGAAACAAATTATGAGCGAGAAGCTCTACACCACTTAGCTGATGAAATACACGCCATTCAAAACGTGGGGGCGAGTATTGCAAGTGGTTCGTTTAAAACCATAGGAATGATTGTTGCACCTTGCTCAATGCGAACGCTGGCCTCTATTGCCAATGGGTTTAGCGATAATCTTCTTACTCGAGCCGCTGATGTGGTATTAAAAGAACGCCGAAAATTGGTACTGATGGTAAGAGAAGCCCCTTTTAATCTTGTACACATTGATAATATGCGGAAAGTAACTGAAATGGGCGGCATTATTTTCCCCCCGATTCCCGCTTTTTATCAAAAACCAACCAGCCTTGATGAAATGGTAACCCATAGCGTTGCTCACGCCCTTTCATTACTGGATATTGAAATTCCCAATATACCTCATTGGGGCGAATAAGTTATAAAAATGAATTCGCTAATTCCCCAAGAGATCGCCGATTTTATCCGCTCAAATCACGTTGTGAGTTTTGCTACTCATACTCAAGATGATTTCTGGGCAGCAAATTGTTTTTATGCCTTTGATGAAGAAAATGCTCGTTTAATTATCTTAACCGCAAAAAAAACCAGACACGCACAAATTATGCTAGAAAATCCACAGATTGTTGGGACTATTTGTGGGCAAACTGAAAAAATAAAAGATATTGAGGGCGTGCAATTTTCTGCAACTGCGAAATGTTTAGAAGACAAAGCAGCCAAAAAAATCGCTTTACAAATTTATTACGAAAAACACCCGCTTGCACGGTTTAAACCGAGTGATGTATGGGAAATAGGCTTTAGCACAATCAAGCACACAGATAATAAAGTAATCTTTGCGAAAAAGACTATTTGGGAAAAAGAATAAATCAAACTTATTTGGTAAAATTTACTCGGTTTTCGACCGCTTGCTTAATAATCTCTACAATCCAACTTTGCTCCTGGGCAAGCAGTTCAAAATCAGCAAGACTACTCTGCTTGTTGAGTAAAATTGTTAAGTAATCGCCCTTTTTAAGATCGGTCATCGCTTTTTTAGCCATAAACAAAGGTAACGGGCAGCTATAGCCTGTTAAATCTAAAGAATATTTCATTGCATTGATACACAAAAGGCGAACTTAAAGTTCGCCTTATTCGTTGAAATTATAATTTACGGCGATCCGCCATAATCTTACCCATTGCTGATAGCTTTTCTTCTGCTAAATGCTCTCGCCCTAACTCAAAAAGCGGCTCTTCAATGGCAATATGCACATCATAGCCTGCCACAAAAGCCTTAATAAGATCTCTATCAACATTCTCTCGTTTGCCTTTAAGTAAATCTTCTAGCTGTACAGATAAATCGTCCCAATTCTTATGCAAATGAAGGTGCTGGCTCTCTAGTTCATCAACATTAGCTTGTGCTTGCGGCTGCACTTTAATCAACTCTGGAAAGAAATCATCTTCTTCATCTTGGTGATGAAGTGGAGCTGAAATATTGAAATAATTTAAAATCTGCTGAACATCATTTTTTACTGCCTGATTGATGCCATTCTTTTCAAGGTAATCTGGCAAAATTTGTAACTGTTTGCAAAAGTTTTTCACTTTTCTATGACAGGCATATAACATATCAATAGGTTCAGCCCAGCTTTCAAACTCTTGTGGTTCAAGTTGTTGCATATAAAACTCCTGATTATTTCTGATTGTTTACTTCAGATTGTAAAGGGGGTACTTCTTTACCTATTCGAGCATAAAATTCAATCACAAAATCATCAAAGCGATCATCTTCAATCGCTTGGCGAATTTCCGCCATTAAACGTTGATAATAACGTAAATTATGAATGGTATTTAATCTTGCACCTAAAATTTCACCACATTTATCTAAATGATATAAATAGGCTTTAGTATAATTCTTACAAGTGTAGCAATCACATTCAGCGTCAAGTGGTGTAGTATCTTCACGATATTTCGCATTACGGATTTTCACAATACCATTCGTTACAAATAAATGACCATTACGAGCATTACGGGTTGGCATTACGCAATCAAACATATCAATACCACGGCGAACGCCTTCTACTAAATCTTCAGGCTTTCCCACCCCCATTAAATAGCGGGGTTTATCTGCAGGAATTTGTGGGCAAACATATTCTAAAATGCGGTGCATATCTTCTTTTGGCTCACCAACTGCCAACCCACCTACTGCATAACCATCAAAACCGATTTCGACTAATTTTTCCACTGAGACTTTACGCAATTCCTCATACACACCACCTTGAATAATACCAAAGAGTGCATTTGGATTTTCTAATTCATCGAAACGATTACGACTGCGTTTTGCCCAACGTAGCGACATTTCCATTGATTGCTTTGCGTAATCAAAGGTCGCCGGGTAAGGCGTACACTCATCAAAAATCATAACAATATCCGAGCCAAGATCGTATTGAATCTCCATTGATTTCTCTGGAGAAAGAAAAATTTTCTCGCCACTAATTGGATTTTGGAAAGTCACGCCTTCTTCTTTTATTTTACGCAATTTACCTAAACTAAATACTTGGAACCCCCCTGAATCGGTTAGAATCGGTCCGTGCCATTGCATAAAGTCGTGTAAATCACCATGCATTTTCATAATTTCTTGACCTGGACGCAGCCAAAGGTGAAAAGTGTTACCCAACAGAATTTGAGCGCCTGTTGCAGCCACTTCTTCAGGCGTCATTCCTTTTACTGTGCCGTATGTTCCTACAGGCATAAATGCAGGGGTTTCAACGTGAAACTCCCCTTTCGGGCGATTGAATGTTAAACGCCCACGACGTGCGTTACCGCTGGTTTTCTTTAATTCGTACTTCATTTCTATCCACAAATAAACAGTTCGTGAAAGCGGTCAAAAACCGCTAAAAATTTACAATTTAAATATTAGAATCTCAGACCTGTGCCAACGCCCAAGCCGATTCCAACTCCATTTGAGCCACCGCCAGCTCCTATGCTTCCATCAACACCTGTTGATGAACAAGCCACTATTGTTAAAATGCTAAAGCATAATAAGAATTTTTTCATTTTTTATATGTCCTAAATGGAAAGTGGATGATAGTCCGAGTGCATTTTACCTTGTTTAAACGATTAAACCTAATTTAAAAGAGCAAATTATGAAAATTTTACGCCAATTTACCGCTTTATTTGTTGCTTCAACAGCAATGTTTTCAGCGAATGCGAATATGCTTCGCATTAGTGAAAAAGAAATTAACGATTATTTATCGACTAAATTAAATGAAAAAGTGCCACTACAAGATAAAGTCGGCATTCCTCAGTTATTTGAATTGGATTATCGCCTTCATTCACTGACTAGCAAAATTGGCAGAACCGAAGACAAAAAAGTTGCCATTTCAGGTGCAGTTGACGGCATTTTAAAAGCCAGAGGCAAAAAATATGATGCTTCAGTCCATTTAAATATGGATACTACACCCTATTACGATCCACAAAAAGGCGCATTGTTCCTCAAAAATGTGCGATTACTAAGTTGGTCTGCTACACCAACAAAATATCAATCTGAACTTCAGATGTTCTTACCGATGCTTGCAGAAGGGTTAGCTAGCTTTTTAAACAATACGCCAGTTTACACTTTAGATGAAAATAAAACGAAAGAAGCAATGATAAAAAAATTTGGTAAAGCAATAGTAGTTGAAGAGGGTAACATCCGATTAGAAACCTCCATTTTTTAAAAATTTTGTGATCTCTGTCTAATTTCTACACTTTGGCAGTTGAGCTTTTAAACATTTTATTTACAATCCGAATATTATTTAATTATTGGGGAGATTTAAATGGAAATCGGTGTTGTTAAATGGTTTAACAATGTAAAAGGATTTGGTTTTATTACATCGGATGTATGCGAGGGTGATATTTTTGTGTACTTCTCTGAAATCAAAACAGAAGGCTATCGCTTATTAAAAGTAGGGCAAAAAGTACAATTTGAATTAGTACAAAGCGATCGAGGAGCATCCGCTACCAACATTGCCCCACTTGATGATAAAACCTCATAATCTACTGTAAAATAATAACTTTTCTTGCTATTCCACACACATTCTTTATGCTTTGCTCGGTTTTAAACCGAGCTATATGTATTTTTATGCCTCTTTCTCATCAGCTAATTCTCACTCATTTGCTCTATGTTTTATTGGTTTAAACATTGTATTATTACGATTTTTGAGCCTACATTTCGATCCGCTCAATAATAATGGCTTGAGATTTCTCGTAGGTGGCTTAGCCTTTGTTTGAATTGGTAAAATTTAAGAGAAAATAGACCGCTTGTAATAAAAAACCTTTGGCTGATCAAATTAACCAAAGGTTTTTTCTTGCTCGAACTATCTAGCTTTTAATTCTTTGCTCTAAAATCACATTCAGCGTTTTTTGTTTCTGTTTTAACGCATTTTCAGGCTCAGCTTTTACTAACAAGGTGTAAATTAAATCTAGTACAAAAAGTTGCGACATTTTCGTACCAATAGAATCCCCTTGCATATGACCTTGCCGATTACCATTAATTAACACATAATTCGCTTCTTCCGTTACAGGAGATCGTAAATTATGGGTAATAGCAACAGTTTTCGCTTTATTTGCTCGAGAAAAACGAAGGGATTTTACCACCTCTTCAGAATAGCCAGAATGGCTAATGCCAATAACTAAATCACCTTCTTGTACAAGAGCTGCTTGCATATACATAAAGTGGTTATTGGTTACAGAATCGGTTTGTAGCCCAATACGCATCAATTTATGTTTTGCATCTTCTGCCGTTAAACCCGAAGAGCCCACACCAAATAAAAATATTCTTTTTGCTTGCCTTAACTCCTGCACCACTTTTTCTAACACATCAAAATCCAGTAAGTTAATCGTTTCGCTAATCACGCTGTCTAAGCTATTTTTCACCTTATTGGCAATATCTTTAGATGTATCCGCTTCAGATACATCTGTATCCAATAGCACTTGTTTATCTTGATGTTGAGTAGCCAATTCTATCGCTAATTCCAACTTGAAATCAGTATAGCCTTTAAAGCCTAATGTTCGACAAAAACGAATAAACGTTGCCTCGCCAACATCTAAATATTTTGCTACATCAGATAAAGAACATTGGCTAAGCAATTCTGGTTGAGACAAAATAACAGTTGCTATTTTTTTTTCTGTTTTTGTCAAACTATTTTGTAGAGAGCTAATTGTATTGAGAATTTTTCCTCTAGCAGACATTCCCGCCTCCTATAGTAATTCCACAGGTACTTTTACTACTAATTTTTTTAATGTTTTGTTCTCATTCACTGTATTACCTGGCTTATGTGGTTCATAAGGTAAGAAAATAGCAAACATATTGGGTTTAAGTATGACTTCGTTTTTATCATCAATTTCATCAGTTAATTGATAGTCATCTTCATCTCTGTATTCATCGTATTTTGATAAATTAGGCTGACTTAAACCATATTCGATCATTTCTTCGCCTTCAATAAGCAGTTGAATATCTACAAATTTGCGATGCATTTCTGCTTTTTTACCTTCAGCTGGACTAGTTTCAAATGACATCACATTCATACGAATACCCTCTTCTAAATCTTGCCAGCCTAATGCTAAATTTGCTAAATCTAATGCCTTTAATTTCCCACAAAGGCGTGCAAATACAGGAGGGAGAGATTTTGCATAATCGTCTCTTGATAAATCTGCTAATAACATAGATGTTTCCTTAATTTAATCAACAATATAATTTGATGTATCACTCCATAAATATATATTTATGAAGATATACTCCAATGGAAGAATAATAGTTTAAAAATATAATCTCAATAAGAAAATTCCAAAAATGCGAAGTAGATCAAACTTTAAAGCTGAAGAAATCATTAATGCCTCTCATAGCGTTAATGAAAACGAAGAGAAATGTGTATAGGTTAAGACACTGTTAAACGAAAGTCCGCCTTAGACAACGTCTTTTGCTCCTCTTGCAAATCTGCTAACACTAATGGATTTTGGCTTAAAAAGCCCTCATCAAATACTAAATGCCAATCATTATTTTCAATAGTCAGTGTAACATTCTTTGGCTCAATAGTCGCTTGACGGGAACGATTAAGCAATACGGCTAATCTAAATAAGCGGACTAAAGTTAATATATCGCGATATTGATAGCGATTAATACTGCGAATATCTGATCGTTTAAATCCTTTGAGGTGGTATCGAATTAACACTGTTAGCAATGTCTGTTGTTCAAAATCAAACCCTGGTAAATCTCGGTTTGAAATCAAATATGCCGAATGACGATGAACATCATGATGATTCACCACGATACCAATTTCGTGTAATAAACTTGCCCATTTCAACATAGAATGCAAATCTTCAACGTGACGGCGATTTTTCCAAATATTCACTTGTTCAAAAAGCATAAAAGCTGTTTTTTCTACTCTTGCAGATTGTTTCTTATCTAAATCAAACTGCTCCACTAATGCTTGTGCTGTGCGTTGACGAATATCACTCACCTGAAAACTTTTTTCTAAGCCATACATCACGCCCTCTCGCAATGCACCGTTAGAATAGCGTAGCGTTTCAATTTTGAACGTATGGAAAAGGGCTAATAAAATGGCTAAACCAGGCACTAATACATCTGCCCGATCTTCTAATAGTCCCCTCATTTTTATATCTTGCAACGATTTAAATTCTAAGCACAAATCAATAATTTTTTGTAGTCGGGGTTCAGTAATCAAGCCATCTCGATAGCCATTAGCAATTAGCACTCTATGAACGGTTTTTATTGTGCCTGACGAACCGAGTGCTTGCTCCCAGCCTAATTCTTGGTATTCCCACATCAGATCTTCAATTTTTTCCATTGCAAGCTGATAAGCTCTATCAAAATTTTCGAGAGTTAATTCCCCTTTTGGGAAAAAACGCTTCGCAAAACTTACACAGCCCATATGACGGCTTTCTGCTCGAATGGGATTAAAATTCTCGCCAATCGTAATTTCAGTTGACCCCCCACCAATATCCAATACTAACTTTCTACCTGTTTCGGGTTGAGTATGACTAACACCCGAATAAATTAATTTGGCTTCTTCCTGCCCAGAAATAATTGAAATCGGATAAGGAAAAACTGCTTTTGCTTGATGAAGAAAATCCTGCTTATTCACAGCTCTGCGTAGCGTATAAGTACCGACAACTTTTACATCATCTGCTGAGAAACCGTGCAAACGCTTAGCAAATAATGCTAAGCAATCAACGCCTCTATCAATAGCCTCTTGGCTTAACACTAAGTTTTCATCAAGCCCATCAGCTAAACGTACACGGCGTTTAAGACGAGAAAGGATTTGAATTGAGCCATTCACAATACGGGCTACGATCATATGAAAGCTGTTTGACCCTAAATCAATCGCAGCAAATTCACGAGGAGCAATATTTGATGACATTATTAAACCCTGTACTATATAAACTAAAATGATGAGATATTACCATTTTAAACTAAATAGCACGACAAATTTAATGATCTTTTTAATTACCGATTTAAATCATAGAATTCACACAAAAATTTTTGACGAATCGTTCGAAAAAGAATAGGATTTATCTACTTACTTTTAATCAACTCAACCAAGAGGCTTTGTCTATGTCTGAAGTAAATAAATCATTCCACGATATGTTAGAGTATGTACATCTTTATCGTTTAAAAAATAAATTACATCGAGAAACTGCTGATAATGATCGCAAGATTCGTGATAACCAAAAACGAGTACTCCTACTAGATAACTTAACACAATACATCTCAGATGAAATGTCGATAGACGATGTCCGAGCAATTATAGCGAATATGCGTGATGACTACGAAAACCGCGTTGATGATTATATGATCCGCAATGCTGAACTTTCTAAGCAACGCCGTGAGATTCGTCAAAAAATGGCTTCTCACAAACAGGCGCCAACCAATAAGAAAGCCTAATACAAAAATTAAAAACAAGCGGTCATATTTTTCAAAAATTTTACAGAATATGACCGCTTGTTTATTTTATCAGAACACTTTAATAGCTGATTTAAAGTTTCTTCATTGCATCAGCAACAAATTCAGCTTCAGGTCCAAGAATAACTTGGTAGCCGTTATTGCCTAATTTGATATTACCTTTTGAGCCTAATACTTTTAATTTTGCCTCATTTACTTTGTTCGTATCGTTTAAGGTTAAACGTAAGCGTGTGATACAGGCATCAATGCTGGTAATATTCCCTTTACCACCTAATGCTGCAATAAATTTTGAGGCTTGTTCACTACGAGAAGTTGCATTGATTGTTTGTGCATCCACCTCATCTTCACGACCTGGCGTTTTTAAGTTGAAAACACGAATGACAATACGGAATAACGCATAGTAAATCACTGCAAAAACTAGGCCTTGTACGATAAGCATATACCATTGAACCGCAAGTGGGTTTCGACTAGACAAGACTAAATCCACTAAGCCAGCACTAAAACCGAAACCTGCAATCCACTCCATTGAAGCTGCAATATAAACAGAAAGCCCCGTTAATAATGCGTGTACAACATAAAGTACGGGTGCGACAAACATAAATGCAAATTCAAGTGGTTCTGTAATACCCGTAAAGAATGAAGCCAAGCTAGCAGCAAACATAATTGATGCAACTTGTGCTTTCTTAGCTGGTTTTGCACTATGATAAATCGCTAATGCTGCGGCTGGTAAACCGAACATCATTACTGGGAAAAAGCCTGCTTGATACATACCTGTCACGCCAACAACTGCGTTGCCTTCAGCCAATGATTTCGCACCACCTAAGAAGTTTGGAATATCATTAATACCTGCCACATCAAACCAGAATACTGAGTTTAATGCGTGGTGTAAACCAACAGGAATGAGTAAGCGGTTGAAGAAAGCATAAATACCTGCACCGATTGAACCCATATCTTTAATTGATTCACCAAAAGAGACTAAACCACCGAAAATAACAGGCCATACATAAAGTAAGATAAATGCGACCACAATCATCACAACAGAAACAACAATCGGTACTAAACGTTTACCACTAAAAAATGATAATGCTTTCGATAATTCCACTTGATAGAAGCGGTTATAAAGCTCTGCAGAAATAACACCGACTAAAATACCAATAAATTGATTATTGATTTTACCAAACGCCGCAGGCACTTGATCTGCCGCTACACCTAATAATTGAGCCACCGCCCCTGGAGCAAGTAAGGTTGTTAGGACTAAATACCCCACTAGACCTGATAATGCTGCTGCACCATCTTTTTCTTTTGACATTCCAAATGCAACCCCTACTGCAAATAGAATAGACATATTATCAATAATTGCCGCACCCGATTTGATGAGTAATGCCGCAAACTGACTATTTGCCCCCCAACCCTCTGGGTCAACCCAATAACCAATACCCATTAGTAACGCTGCTGCTGGTAATGCAGCAACAGGCACCATTAAGGCACGCCCGATTTTTTGTAAATATGTTAATGCACTCATAATATATGATCTCCAAAGTTACCTTATGAGGAAATGAGAATAAAATTAACTCAAGAAAACTACAACTAGATAAATTGAGTTTTGTGATCCATTTCAAAAAATATCTTTGAAATTTTATTTCAATACGGCACCCAAGCCCTAGATAACAAATATTCATTGACAAAACTATGATAAAAAGGTATTTCTATACCGTTTTTCCATTGTGCTGGAAAAATAACAATGGCTTTACCATTGTGGGAGAGGTGCAACACTCAGGCAACTTAATTTGAGGTAACTAGGACCGTTTGAAAATTAAGTGATGGGAGTGCTTGCCGAGGTGTGAATTCACTAGAATGGAATTAACATCGGCTGCGTAGGTTGAATCCTATCAGCTGTCATTTAATATCATATATTAAATGGAGTGCTCTGATTACTTGGTTCAATCAATCAAACCGTATAATCTGCTCAAATTTCCTTTCCGAATATCCCCTAACACAATATTATCTCAATCTATTTAAGGAAATTTTTATGTCTCATCTTTCTGTGGCTAAATTCGGTGGTACAAGTGTTGCCAATTTTGATGCAATGACTTTGTCTGCTAATATCGTGATTGCTGATGCAAACACTCGGGTGGTCGTTCTTTCTGCTTCTGCGGGAGTTACAAACTATTTAGTTGAACTCGCAAATGGTTGTGAAAAAGAAAAACGTGATGAAATCATAAAAGCAGTACGCCAAATTCAATACAATATTATTGAAAAATTACAACAGCAAGATAACGTACGTGCTGAAATTAACGAGTTATTAGAGCATATAGAAGCATTAGCCGAATCAGCAAGCCTTGCTACTTCTGCCGCATTAAGTGATGAATTAATTAGTCACGGTGAGATGATGTCCACAAAAATATTCACTCAATTATTAATTGAACGTGGACACCCAGCATTATGGGTAGATGTGCGTGACGTTGTGGCGACAAATAATTTCTACGGCAAAGCCACACCAAATGACGAAAAAACCCAACAGCAATCTGACAAGATAATCAAACCGCTTATCGAATCTGGCAAAATTGTAATTACACAAGGCTTTATTGGCCGTGATGATGAAGGTAAAACCACTACTTTAGGGCGTGGAGGCTCAGACTACTCTGCCGCATTATTAGCTGAGGTATTAAATGCAAATGATGTTTTAATTTGGACAGACGTTCCCGGCATCTATACTACTGATCCACGTGTTGTACCGAATGCACAACGTATTGATACTATGGCATTTAACGAAGCAGCAGAAATGGCAACCTTTGGAGCAAAAGTACTTCACCCAGCCACATTACTACCAGCCGTACGTAGCAATATTCCTGTTTACGTGGGGTCAAGCAAAGCCCCTGAACAAAATGGGACTTGGGTAACACGTGATCCTCAACCCCGCCCGACTTTCCGAGCAATAGCGCTACGTCGTAACCAAACTTTATTAACACTTTCAAGCCTTTCAATGCTACACGCACAAGGTTTCTTAGCAAATCTATTTACTATTTTAACAAAACATAAAATTTCGGTTGATGTCATTACTACTTCAGAAGTAAGCGTATCTCTCACACTAGACAAAACAGGATCAGCCTCTTCTGGCACAGAAATGTTATCTGCCGAATTACTTGATGAGCTCAATGCTTATTGCAATGTTCAAGTTGAAAATGATTTAGCATTAGTCGCCATTATTGGTAATAACTTACACCACCAATCAGGCGTAGCAAAAAAATTATTCCATACTCTTGAGAATTATAATATTCGCTTAATCAGCTATGGTGCAAGCAGTAACAATATCTGTATGCTTATCAAAAATAGTGAAGCTGACGATGCTGTTCGTGCATTACACAAAAACTTGTTTGAGTAATCAATCTACACTGCAAGCGGTTATTTTTAGTAAATTTTTTGCTAAAAACGACCGCTTGTTCGCCTATCCTTTCTAAAATACATTTAAATTTAAAGATGAATAAATATACTCTATTAGCCATAATTTGGCTTGTTGTTAGTATCTATGCGCTGATTTTTCGTGAAAATGGGGGCAACCCACCACCTTTTCCACATATTGACAAAATAGGGCATTTCGCTATTTTCTTTATACAAATTTGGTTGGCGGCGAGAGCATTTATTCAATCCAGTAAAGCCGTACCCTATTTAGGGTTGATAATTTTTGCATTCATTTACGCTTTTGGAACAGAATGGGGACAAGCTAATTTTACTGAAACCCGACAAGGCTCTTGGTTAGATGGAGTGGCTGATCTGATTGGTGCAGGAACAGCATTATTAATTGTAAAATATATCTATAAAAAATAACTTCAAATTGCAATAAAAAAAGGCAGGAAACCCTGCCCTTTTTTGAAAACGAAAATATAATTAACGTTTTGAGTATTGTGGACGACGACGTGCTTTGTGTAAACCCACTTTTTTACGTTCAACGCGACGAGCATCACGAGTAACAAAGCCTGCTGCTCGAAGTGCTGGGCGTAAAGTTTCATCATATTCCATTAATGCACGGGTGATACCGTGACGGATAGCACCTGCTTGACCAGAAATACCACCACCAGTTACTGTGATGTATAGGTCTAATTTATCTGTTAATTCAACTAATTCTAATGGTTGACGAACGATCATTCGTGAAGTTTCACGACCGAAGTAAACCTCTAAAGAACGTTGGTTAATGGTAATGTTACCATTGCCCGGTTTGATAAATACACGAGCTGAAGAGCTTTTGCGGCGACCTGTGCCATAGTTTTGATTTGCTACTGTCATTTTTCTGCTCCGTGATTAGATGTCTAAAACTTGTGGTTGTTGTGCAGCGTGGTTATGTTCGTTGCCTGCGTAAACTTTTAATTTACGGAACATTTCACGACCTAAAGGACCTTTAGGTAACATACCTTTAACTGCGATCTCGATCACTGCTTCTGGACGACGTGCAATCATTTCTTTGAAGGTTGCATCTTTGATACCACCTACGTAGCCAGTGTGCCAGTAGTAGATTTTATCAGTTTCTTTTTTGCCAGTTACTGCTACTTTCTCTGCGTTAATCACGATGATGTAATCACCTGTATCTACGTGCGGAGTATATTCAGCTTTATGTTTACCGCGTAAACGGCGTGCTAATTCAGTAGCTAAACGACCTAAAGTTTTACCTGTCGCATCTACTACATACCAGTCACGTTGAACGGTTTCTGGTTTTGCTACAAAAGTTTTCATTAATTAAATACCAAAATTTAAAGTTTATAACCCAATTCCTAAAAAGGAATTACCTATGACGGTAGAATCTAACCCCTTCGAGTCAGTTCTGACCAAACTACTTGGCGGGAAAACCAAGCAAAACAGGGTGGCACGATTATACAGATTTTTTATACCAAAATCTAATATTTTTTAGACTTATTCGTTAAAATTAAGCCTATATCACATTTTAATCATTTGCTGCTTTTCAAATAAAATCGGAAGTGTTAAAAAGACAGTCATAAATTTTACTACTTAAAATATGAGGAGCTTATGATGGAACAATGGGCAAGCGATATTTGGACGGCAATTGCTGCTGCATTTATTGTTGGTGCTGTACTAGGTGCTATTCTAGTACGTGCATTTAATAGTAATGTTAAGAAACAACACGAATTAGAGCAAACACTTAAACTGGCAAAAGCAGATATTAATGAAAAAAATCAACAACTTGAGAAACATTTTGAACAATCCGCTCAGTTACTTTCCACTTTAGCAACAGATTATAAAAAACTTTATGCACACTTAGCCCAAAGTTCTGAAAAACTATTGCCTGAAAATGCCAAAAACATTCCCTTTTTCCAACAAACCCAATTGCCTACTCAGCCTAAAAAGACAGACGAAGATCAGCCACGAGATTATTCTGAAGGCTCATCTGGTTTACTTAAATCGTAAAATTTATAGAAAAAATAACCGCTTGTAGTTATTAACGGCAAGCGGTTTTTCTATTCACTCTCTAATTCGCTGATTATTGTTTCTTGAAGTGCAAATTGCTCTTGCTCGGATAACGCCTGCCCTTTAGCATTATTTACGACAAAGAAATCTTCTACTCTCTCTCCAATTGTAGTAATTTTCGCATTTAGCAAATTCAAATTAAGGCGATTAAAAATATAACCAATTTGTGCTAATAAGCCTTCTCTATCAAGCGTAAATAGTTCAAATTCAGTTTGTTTTTTTGATGTTGCTGGAAGAAAACGTAGTCTAGTTTTGCGTTTAAATGATGAATGTTTAACGGGCTTTTTAATAAATTTAACGTGATGATGCGGCATTCCTAACATTTTAATGAGCGATCGCTGAATTTGCAGACTTCTTTCATTCGTTAAGTCCGCTCCATTACGTTCGGTGACAATAAAGCTATCCAACACTAATCCATTTTCGCTAGTAATAATTTGTGCATCGTGAATACTGATTTTCTTTTGGCTTAATAACTGTGCTATACGAGCAAAAAGCTGGGGTTGATCTTGGCAACACACAAAAATTTCTGTCCCCCCTCTTGCACATTCATTACTTATCAATGCCATTGGCAATTTTTGATTTTTGATATAACTTAAGGTATGCCAGACCAACTGAGTCGGGGTATGGCGTAAAAAATAGCTTTGTGGGCAAGGCTGCCAAAATTCAGCTAAGATTTTACGCTCATTCGGCGAAAGCATAAACTTCATTAGCTCTAAAGCTTGTAAGCGATGCTCGTTCGCTACTGCTTCGTAGTCTAAATTTTCAGCGAGTTGTTTTAAGGTGAATTGGTATAGTTGCGTAAAGAGTGAGGCTTTCCAATCATTCCATAAACTTCCACTCGTTGCACAAATATCAGCAACGGTCAAACAAAGTAGTGAAGATAAAGCGGTCTGATTTTTCACTTTTTTTGCAAATGTACGCACAACTTCAGGGTCGTGAATATCACGCCGTTGAGCAGTAATCGACATTGTTAAATGCTCTTCCACCAGCCATACCATATAGTCGGTTTGCTCTTGATTAAAGTGATGTAATTCGGCAAACGCACTCATATCACCAGCCCCTACCTTAGCGTGATCACCCTCTCTTCCCTTCGCAATATCGTGGAAAAGTGCGGCAATATAAATCAATGCGTGGTTATTCGATAACTGTGAAAATAATGTATGGCAGAGCGGAAAAGCCGAATTTTTAGCATTTTCAGTAAAATGCTCCAAATTCAGCATAACTCGAATGGTGTGTTCATCTACCGTGTAAATATGGAAAAGATCGAACTGCATCAATCCTTCAATCCCTTTCCATTGTGGCAAATAGGCCGCCAAGAAACCTAATTGGTGCATAGGTAAAATAGCTCTAGATACCACTTTAGGCTGATTAAAAAGCTGAACAAACTTTTCTCGCATTTCCCGATCTTCACAAAGTGGTTGCTCTTGCTGCTGGAGAGATAAACGTAATTGTCTTAACGTATCAGCACTCGCATTTAATTGCGGAAAATGCGTCATATGGAAAAAAAGATCCAATATGGTCGTTGGCTGATTTCTGAAAATGCGGCGATCTTCAACAAACAACATCTGATTTTGTTGATAAAAATGCCGATCAAGCGGTTGTTTTTGCCCCATTTTTTGCAAATTCAATAAATGGGCTTGCTCAAAACTATTAAGCAGTAATTGGCTAAGTTGAGAAATGGATTTTGTCGATTGGAAATAATCTCTCATCATCATTTCAACCGCTTGGTTTCCCTCACCTTGATAGCCTAAAAATGCACTTAATTGGAGCTGTCTATCAAATCTCAGGCGGTTATCATAACGTTTGAGTTGTAAATGAAGTGCAAAACGCATCCGAAAAAGCACCGCTTGTGCTGCGGTTAATTCCTTATATTCTTCGTAATAGAGCAAGCCTTTATTGAGCAAATCTAAAAATGAATGCACGCCGTATTGGCGTAACATAATCCACGAGATCAAATTGAGATCTCTTAACCCGCCAGGGCTATGTTTTAAGTCAGGCTCAAGATTGTAGCTGGTATTATGATAGCGGACATAACGAGCGTTTTTTTCGTCCATTTTAGCTTTAAAAAATGCCTGAATGTCCCAAAAATCGGGTTGGTATATTGCTTCTTTTAAATTGAGCCAGAGCTGATGATTGCCGAATAAAAAACGGCCCTCAAGCATATTAGTCGCAACCGAAATTTCAGCCCTGCCAATTTCAATACATTCCTCAATAGTTCGGATACTTGAGCCAAGTTGTAATTTGCTATCCCAAAGTACATTAAATAATTCATTCAACACGTGTTGAGTGCTTTCATCTAACGGCTTTTCAGTTAGCACTAAAATATCCAGATCAGAGAGCGGAAACATTTCTTCCCGCCCATATCCGCCAACGGCTAATAAAGCAAGATCTTCACGTTTTTCTAATCCATATTCTTGCCAAAGTGTATGCAAAATTTCATCATAAAAGCGACTACGTTCGGCAATTAATTCTAGTACATCCGTGTTTGAAAATGCAGCTTTCTGCTGTTGCGTAAATTCAGCTAAAAGCGTTTTTAATTCGTTATCTTTCATTGTTTATTTGTCCAAGTTTTTCAAAATAATAGGCGATTTATTTTGCTTTGCCTATATTTATTTTTAGGCAACAAGCTATAATGCCATTTCTTTGTACATAGAAGGATAATTTATGACTTTTGCTCTTATAGCCATTATTGGCGGCTTACTTGTGCTAGTTTGGAGTGCCGATCGATTTGTTGATGGTGCTGCCTCAGTAGCTCGCCATTTTGGTATGGCTCCGTTACTCATCGGGATTGTCGTAATTGGCTTTGGTACATCCGCACCCGAGATGATTGTTTCAGCTTCATCGGCGTTAAATGGCGTACCTGGTATTGCTCTCGGTAATGCGTATGGCTCAAATATTACTAATATTGCCCTTATTTTAGGTTTAACCGCCATAATTAAACCGCTACGGGTAAACTCTGACGTGTTGAAAAAAGAGTTACCCATTTTAATGGCAGTGACTCTACTTTCTGCTTATTTACTTTACGATGCGAATGTTACTCTCTTAGATGCGATTATTTTACTTGCTATATTTTTGGCTTATATGGTCTGGACAATTATTATCTCTATGAGAAATAAAAATGATGCGTTAGCAATAGATGTTGATGCACAATTAGCTGATAGTTCAGCAATGAGCTTAAAAAAATCGATTCTATGGCTCATTATTGGGTTAGTACTTTTAGTGGTGAGTTCTCAATTTTTAGTTTGGGGAGCGGTTGAAGTAGCCAAATTCTTCGGTGTAAGCGACTTAGTTATCGGGTTAACCATTGTCGCTATAGGCACCTCTTTACCAGAGCTTGCCTCATCAATTGCTGCAGCCCGTAAAGGCGAAGTAGATTTAGCATTAGGTAATATTATCGGTTCTAATTTATTCAATACCCTTGCCGTTGTAGGGATTGCAGGGACAATTGAGTCAATGCAAGTCACAGCAGAAATATTCTATCGTGATATTATTACGATGTCCGCTTTAACTTTCTTACTCTTTATTTATGGTATCAATATTTATCGCCGACCAGAAGGTGGGAGAATTAACCGCATAGAAGGTCTGTTACTTTTCTCCGCGTATATTGGCTATAACCTCTATCTGTTTAAAACAGCTATCTGATTCTAATATAAATGAAAATCCCCTGTGCTTAAGTTGCAAAATATTTGCCGTTTTTGACCGCTTGTATGACAAGTAATTTAAGTTCAGGAGAGCAAGTTTGCCTCTTACCAAGAACAGTACCGATTGATTTCATTATGATTATTGGTTGATCCCACATTAAAAATCTGCACCTTAATCAGTTGGTTATTTACTCCAACTTTTGGGGTGCAGACAAAACGTGGTGCTTTTATGCAATCAATTAAGCTTTCGTATATTTAGGCTCTTTAAAGACCGTTACTTCTGGTGCTTGTCCTGTAAATTTCTCAACTTGTACTACTGCCGTATTTGGTGAGTTACCTTGTGCTAATTTTGATGTGCCTTCATCACGTGTTAACACATTCGGGCAACCAAATTTACACAGTGGTTTTTCACTTTGATCTGCATCTGCTGGATCATACCAAGCCCCCTCGTGAATAGCGACAGTGCCTTTAATAATGCCCTCTGTAACAACTGCACCTGCTAGAATTTGACCACGGGTATTAAACACGCGAACAATGTCACCATCAGCAATACCACGAGCAGCGGCATCATCTTTGTGAATTAACATAGGTTCACGATCTTTTACGGTATATTTGTTACGCAATGAAGTATGTGCTAACTGGCTATGTAAGCGATAGTAAGGATGAGGGGTAACTAAAGCCAATGGTGCTTCAGCCGTTGCATTACCCGCATACTCTTCTGGTTCCATCCAACTTGGATAGCCTTGACAGTCATCATAATTCATTTTAGCAATCACATCTGAAAATATTTCAATTTTTCCCGATGGCGTACCTAATGGATTGAGCAATGGATCATTACGGAACTCTTCATAACGCACCCATTTTTTCGCTTTATCACTTACTTTAAATGTAATTGGTTTATTTTCTGCCCAGAACTTATCGAAATTCGGCATAATAACTCTGTTTTTACGTGCTGCATCAAAAGCGGATTGATAGAAGCCCTTGATCCAATCCATTTCTGATTTCCCCTCAGTAAACTTATCTTCTACGCCAGCACGTTTAGAAAGCTCAGCAAAAATATCGTAATCGCTTTTCGCTTCAAATTGTGGCTCAACAACTTGTTTCATTGGGAAAATATTCATCATTGAATAATCACCCGACATTGTTAAGTCATTACGCTCATAACTGGTTGTTGCTGGTAATAATATATCTGCCATACGAGCGGTTGGCGTCCAATAACATTCGTTCACCACAATTAAATCTGGTTTTTGCCAGGCTTTTACCATTGTGTTAGTATCTTGATGATGCACTAATGGATTACCGCCTGCCCAATAAATCACTTTGATATCTGGATAGGTAATTTCTGTTCCGTTATATTGAATAGTTTTACCTGGATTGAGTAACGCATCTGAAATACGGGCTAATGGGAATGACGCTTTTGACGTATCATCTAACCACGTTTTTTCGCCTACATCACCACTTGTATTTGCCGATATTGCACCAACAATCCCGCCAGTTGCAGTTGGTGCACCACCATTTGCATAATGATAACTTAACCCAAACCCTCCACCTGGCAATCCAATTTGACCTAACATTGAAGCAAGGGTAACTAACATCCAGTGAGTTTGTTCACCGTGGCGTTGGCGTTGCATACCCCAGCCCCCCATTAACATCGTGCGTTTTGATGAAAAATCAGCGGCTAATTGCTTAATTTTTTCTGCTGGCACACCACAAATTTTCGCTGCCCACGCGGCATCTTTTGGCTGATTATCCGTTTTGCCTAATAGGTATTCTTCAAATTTATCATAGCCTGCCGTATATTTTTTCAAAAACGCTTTATCGTGCTTATCTTCACTCACTAAAGTATGTGCGATACCTAACATTAATGCCACATCTGTCCCAGTATTCACAGGCACCCATTCTGCATTGAGATATTCCGCTGACTCATTACGTTCAGGCGTAATACAGATAATACGTTTACCTGTTTCTTTGAATTTTTTGAAATATTCAATACCTTGTTGATCGGTTGATGTCCAAGCATTACGTAAAGTCGTTAATGGATTTGCTGACCAAAGCACGATAATATCGCTACTTTCAAGTAAAACCTCCCAGCTGGTTTGTTGTTCATAAACCTCAATAGTACCCAGCACGTGCGGCATAATAACTTGAGCCGCACCAGTCGAATAATCACCTTTTACCCCAACAAATCCACCCGTTAAGTTCATATAGCGGTGTAATAATGTACGGGCAGCGTGTAATGAGCCTGAGCTATACCAACCATAAGAGCCTGCAAAAATACTGGTTGCACCGTATGTATCACGAGCAGATTTTATCCCTGCGTGAACCAATTCAAAGGCTTTTTCCCAAGAAACTTGAACCCATTCATCACGCCCACGTAAGGTGGTATCTTTATTACCTTCTAAGTAGCCTTTACGCACCATTGGATATTTCACACGAGCTTCACCGTGAACTTGATCAGCCACAACGTGCTGTAATTCATTTGGCACAGAAATATCAATAGCAGAATCGGATTTCACAACTTTACCGTTTTCAACCACAACGGCTAATGGCCCCCAATGGGCGGCCGTTAGCACCGCATTCATTTCAGCCGCTTTTGCACTCGTTGATGCTAATGCACCTACTACGCCAGTAGTACTGGTTGCGAAACCTGCACCCGCAGCTAAGCTAAGTGATGATTTTTTTAGAAAACCACGACGACTTACGTCAATATTGTCTTGCTTTTTCATAATAAACCTCATTTGAAGTTAAGTTAAAAATAGACACCTTTCTGAAGTCGAGTGGATAAGCCATTTCTCGCTTATCCATTGGTAAAGTTGCTAGATCTTTTTGCAAAATTTTCGCAAAAAACGACCGCTTGTTTTGCATCTTTACGGCTTGCTACCATATCCCACATAGAGACTTAGGTTCACAAGCTCGGTATCCTCTAAGTTAAAAATTAATGTGAACTACCTGCAATATCTTTAGCGTTACGTTGTAAATAAATAGTGACCGCTCTGACATCATCTGCAGACATTGATGTTCTATCTTTCATTGAATTTACTACCCCAATCCACTGATTAGCCGTGTAATGATCTGCTCCGATTGGTGCATGGCAACCGCTACAATGGGTTTGGTTCAAATTATCTCCAAATTGATTTAATGCCATAATATTTGCGGTTACTGCAGTTTTAGGCGCAATAATCTCAACATTAATTTCTTTCCAATTCGAGTTAGTCACATTATCAAAAACCGTGTTTACGATATTCACTTTACTTTGAGTCTCATCAGGTAATAACGCCACCATAATGCGTTTACCTAAATCCATATATACAACAGATTCTGCTCCTTCTTGTTGCCAGCCCTTAATTGTCGCTTTTACTTGCTCCCCTTCTTCTTTCCACTGATGTAATTCAGCATAAGGCAATAACCGAACTTCTCCTCCTTGTGGAAGTTGAGCCGTGGTCATCGCAAGCGTGTAAAGCGTTTTATCACTGGTAGTAAATTCTGCACCGTGTTTTGATAATTCTCCTGCTGCTGCGACATTATCTAATTGAATATCTGGCATAAAATGAGCAACACCTTTATGGCAATCAATACAAGTTTGGTTAGTTTCTTGTGCAAGTTTGTGCATCTTCTGAGCAGATTCTTTTTGATCTGACAACACCATAGCATCAAAACTATGGCAACTTCTGCAAGTCATAGAATCATTTGCTTTCATCTCTTCCCACACTCGTTGAGCCATTTCCAGACGATGAGCTTCATACGCTTCCTGATCGGGTAATTTGTTAGTCACAAAAGTGTGCCACACATCTTTTAATGCTATTACTTTTGCTTTTACATAATGCAAGGTATCTTGTGGAACGTGGCAATCCGAACATTCTGCTCGAATGCCTTTACGGTTAGAAAAATGTACGCTCCCTTCCCACTCTGCTTGAGGGTGACTCATTGAATGGCAACTTACGCAAAATTCTGTTGAATTAGTGGCTTTCATTGCATATTGAGAACCACCTAACAAAATGGCTCCTAACCCCATCACACCAATAAAAGCCACTATTTTTTTCGCTTTAGACATAACTCTCCCACTAACTAAAAATTAAAGACGGGCATATTTTATTAACTCATTAGAGGTATCTGCAATAAGTAAAAATACGTATTAACTCAAAAGAGTTAATAAAGTTTGATCTAAGGCAAAAATAGTAAATAAAAATGAGAAAATGCTTCCTCAATCATATTTATTTATAAGAAAACCAGTTTGGTAATATGAACTGTGAATCAGCAAATAGGGCTGGAGCAATAACAGCACTTCTACCTTGCTGAATTTGATAAATTAATTGTGGCAAGCTAATAGATAAATCTTTCGTTTCTGGATAAGTTAAACCAATTTGACTATCGGTATTAAAATAATAGGTGCCATTCACGCCATAATGTGGTTGCTGGCGAATAATATTCGAAACCGCTTTAAAATGACGAGGGGAAACGCTTTGTTTCCAAGCATTTACTAAAATATTTGCTTGATCATAGGCAATGCTTGCCTGCGAATAGGTGGGTTTTCGTTCGAATAGTTGTTCATAGGATTGGCAGAACTGTCTGCCTAAATAGTTATCGCTTAATCCACTGTTAGTGCTCCATAATACCCCTTCACAAGGTTGCTCGTGAGGTAAAAAAGCAGAAGGTGCATAAATACTGTAAATAATTGCATTAGTCGGATTTTCAATAAAGGCTTGATGAAAATGGACAATATCTTCTGCAAAATAGGAAGCAAGCACAATCATAGATGGAGCCGTATCGTGAATTTTCTTCATCAAATCTTGATAAGCCGTATTAGCCTGTTCTAACTCCACATATTCAATATGCCAGCCTTGTTTACGTAAATTGATTGATAAATTATCTATACCAATATCGACTTTTTGCCATTTTACACTAACAACTATGACGGTTTTGTTTTGAATAAAATCTGCATAATAATAACGGTAATATTGCAGAAAATTTAGAATACCCAAGCTATAAGTGACATCGCTTGCACAAACTTGGAACATATTCTCAATTCGTTTATTCGGCAAATTCTGAGCAAGTTTATTAGAGCCACTATGCGTTGCAATATGCAAATAGGGAATACCTTCCGTTGCAATAAGTTCGTGAACTTCGGGCAAATAACAAGCATAGGCGGTAGAAATTGCATCAACGTCTTGTTCCAACAACGTGTTATAAGCATTAAGAATACTGGATTTATTCTCTACACAAAAACCTGCAGTAGCAATCTGTACTTCTCGCCCATTAATCCCCCCTTGTCGGTTGATATTTTCTACCGCAAGTTGTGTGCCATTTAGTAATTCTCTTGTATCAATTTGACCAATACCTTGCTCTACGTAAGGTACGCCAAGCATAATTGGGCGATGACTGTAGCAATTAATCGAAAAAGCGGCAGGCTCATCTATTACAAGCGGTCGTTTTTTGCTTTTAAATTGCAAAGCTAGTTGTTCAATTTTAAAGGTAGCAAGAATAGACTTTTCTAGATTACCTGGGGTTGGCAAGCAAATTAAATGCTCGGTAATGGCAAACACCGCTAATAGTGTTCGGCTCTCGGTATTTGTTTTAGCAAAAATATGTTCAATATGTTTACCCACAGTACGCTTACTGATGTTCAATGTATGTGCAATTTCTTCATTGCTAAGCCCACTGCTAATTAAAGTTAATAGTTCAATTTCCCTTTTACTGATGTCAAAAGGCAATTCAGTTTGCTCTGCTTGTATTAACGTAAAATCTTGATGGCGATTCAACAACACTTTAAGCCAATATTGATTCGGCAGACAATAAAAGAAAGACAGCGAAGTTTGATTAGAATAAAGTAACGCTTGAGCATAGCAGCAGAGTTGTTCTAACTGCGTAAAATATTGCACCCCTGCTTTATTTTCCCACTCTAAAACATCACCCTGCTTATTAATCAAGCAAGACCATCGATTATTTTCACTCATTCCGTTTCCTAAATAAAAAATTGCAACACTAAAATAACAAAATTACCTATTCAAAAAAATGATATAAATCAAACCAACCTGATTTAGTGATGGCTACTTATCAAAATATAACGTGATATACCCTTGCTTAATCCGCATTCTCCCCCTACAATAAAACCAATTTTATTTAAGACTCCGAGCATTATTTCCTAACTCTAAAAATTAAAGCACATTTTTTGATATGGAATTTATGCCAGTAACAGCTTAGCTGTTCAAAGGATAACTTAGAAATGAGTTGTCCTCTCGTATTTAGAAAGGTGTCAAATGCAATCTATTATTCCAATTAAAAACGTGGGTAATGATATTTCTGGGCTTGTTGATCGTTTTCAGCGTCAATATACTTACTTACGACTTTCTATTACTGATGTCTGTAACTTCCGTTGTAACTACTGTTTACCTAATGGCTATAGACCACCTTCGCATAAACAAACATTTCTCACCGTTGATGAAATTCAACGAATCGCTAAAGCCTTTGCTAATCTAGGTACAGAGAAAATCCGTATCACTGGTGGCGAGCCGACTTTACGCAAAGATTTTGCCGAAATTGCTCATACTCTTTCACAAACTGCTGGCATCCACAAAGTCGCCTTAACCACCAACGGCTACCGAATGGAACGTGACGTTGCTCTTTGGCAACAAGCTGGTATTACGGATATTAATGTGAGCGTAGATAGTTTAGATACACGACAATTTCAACTAATCACGGGCGAAAATAAATTACAATCGATTTTAAACGGCATTAATAAAGCCTTTGAAATTGGCTACAAAAAAATCAAGGTCAATGCCGTTTTAATGAAGCAGTACACCGCGCACGAGTTAGATAATTTCCTTGCTTGGATCAAAGATAAGCCTATTCAAATGCGTTTTATTGAGCTAATGGAAACAGGGGAAATGGATAGTTTTTTCAAACAGCAGCACCTTTCTGGCCAGTTTGTTATAAATCGCTTGCTAAATGAAGGCTGGCAATTACAACCGAAAGCAATATCAGACGGGCCAGCAAAAGTGCTATCCCACCCCGATTACCAAGGGGAAATCGGTTTAATTATGCCTTATGAAAAGAATTTCTGTGCCTCTTGTAATCGCTTGCGTGTTTCCGCACTTGGTAAACTTCATCTCTGTTTATTTGGCGAAGAAGGAATAGATCTTCGTGATTTACTTGAACGAGACGAACAGCAATTACAACTAGAAACTCGTTTAAAATCAGCATTACAAGGCAAGAGAGAACACCACTATTTACATATTGGGGATAGTGGCGTAAGGAATAATTTATCAAGCATAGGCGGTTAAATCACCATCTAGAATTTACTTTTTGGCACAAATAAAGAAAGAGATAAAATAAATGACAACCTTCACTCATATCAACCAACGCGGCGAAGCGAATATGGTCGATGTTTCGATGAAACAAGAAACGGTACGCATTGCTCGTGCCGAAGCCTTTGTACGAATGAATGCGGAAACGCTACAAATGATTGTCAGCGGTAATCATCATAAAGGCGATGTTTTTGCCACCGCTCGCATTGCAGGTATTCAGGCAGCAAAAAGAACTTGGGAGCTTATTCCACTATGCCACCCATTACTACTTTCTAAAATAGAAGTACAGCTTGAAGCCTTGCCTGAGACTAACCAAGTTCGTATTGAATCTCTTTGCAAACTCACAGGTAAAACAGGTGTAGAAATGGAAGCCCTCACGGCTGCAAGTGTTGCTGCACTAACAATTTACGATATGTGCAAAGCGGTGCAAAAAGATATGATTATTGAAAATGTCCGCCTGCTACACAAAAGTGGCGGAAAATCAGGAGACTTCAACATTGATTAAAGTGCTTTTTTTCGCCCAAGTACGTGAACTTGTGGCAACAGATATGTTAGAAATTGACCCCACATTTAATACCGCAGAAGAGCTGCGTGAGCATTTAAGCCAACAAGGGAAAAAATGGCAGTTAGCGTTAGAAAAAGGCAAACTTTTAGTAGCAATTAACCAAACCATCTGTCCGTTTGAGACAGCCATCAAAGATGGTGATGAAGTCGCATTTTTCCCACCAGTAACAGGGGGTTAAAATGCACGCTACATTGATTGAAGTACAAGAAGCTGAATTTGACCAAAACAAAATCTATCGTTGGCTCAGTGAATACAATAGTGTTGGGGCAACTACGCTTTTTATCGGCAAAGTGCGTGAAATGAATTTAGGCGATAATGTGTCGGGTTTATTTCTTGAGCACTACCCTGCAATGACGAAAAAAGCCCTGCAAGAAATTGTTGATGAAGCACGCCAACGTTGGGATTTACAACGCGTTGCCGTTGTTCATCGAATTGGGCAGCTTCACACAGGCGATGAAATTGTATTAGTTGGAGTCAGTTCAGCTCATCGAGGCGATGCCTACCATGCCAATGAATTTATTATGGATTACCTCAAAACCAAAGCCCCTTTTTGGAAGCGTGAGCAAACTCAAGAAGGAGAACGTTGGATTGAAGGGCGTGAGAGCGATCAACAAGCGGTCGAAAAATGGCTATAATTTGCAAAGGTAATACGAATGGAAAATTTATATATTGATTTACAGATCGCCTGTGAAAATACCGAAAACTTACCAAGCGAACAACAATTTTACACCTGGGTTCACAAAGCTTTATCCATTGAAGCAAAAACGGAAAATTTCCCCGAAAGTGAAATCACTATTCGAATTGTGGATGAAGCCGAAAGCCACGAACTCAATCTCACTTATCGAGGCAAAGATAAACCGACCAACGTGCTTTCTTTCCCATTTGAAGTACCAGAAGGCATTGAAATGCCGCTATTGGGAGATTTAGTTATCTGCCGTCAAGTGATGGAAAAAGAAGCCAAGGAACAGCAAATCAGCGAAGAAAGCCATTGGGCTCATTTAAGCGTTCACGGCACACTCCATCTGCTTGGCTACGACCACATCGAAGAAAAGGATGCAGAGGAAATGGAAAGTCTGGAAACGGAAATTATGCAAAGTTTAGGCTATGACGATCCGTATTTGAGTGAGAAAATGTAAATAAAACAATGCGTTCGCTAGTCATTATAACAAATCAAAATACCTTTAGCCTTGCTAAGCAAGGCTATTTTTACATTTCTGAAAACCATACCCTCAAGGCTATTCCTTTTTCCAACGCCAAAACTATTTTAGGGCAAGAACATCCTTTTGCGCTCTATAATATGCAAGCAGAAAATGGTATAAATTTTCATCTTGAGGCATTTTCTATTCTTGCTGGCACTATTCAAGAAAACGGTACTCTATTTTTGCTTTGTCCTCAGTGGCATAATTTAGAAAACGAATTAGATTATGATGCGTTACGTTGGAACGCTAATCACGCAATTGCCTGTCCTAATTTTTATCAGCATTTCAAGCAATTAGTCGCCAAATTTGGTTTTGAAATCAAGCCAGATCTGCCTAAACTCCCTGTAACAAGCGGTCAAATTTCAACAAAATTTTGCAATTTAACCGAGCAACAGCAAAAAATTCTACAAAATCTACCGCTTGATAATGCTGATATTCATTTAATTACTGCCCCTCGTGGACGAGGGAAATCCACCCTTGCAGGCAAATTAGCGGAAACCATTTCTCAAGAAAATCCTGTTGTAATTACCGCTCGTTCCCACTCTGCTCTGCCGAATTTTTGGAAGCAGGTGGAGGGTGAGAAAGTCCGTTTTTTTGCTCCAGATCGGTTGATACAAGCGGTGGGAAATGGTGAAAATTTTGCAAAAACGTGGCTGTTTATTGATGAAGCAGCGAGCTTGCCGTTGCCGATGTTGCAGCAATGTTGTGAGCATTTTGACAAAGTGGTTTTAACCACCACCACGCAAAATTACGAAGGCACGGGGCGAGGGTTTGAGCTGAAATTACCGAAGATGTTAAATAAGCCATTCAAACATTGGACGTTATCTGAACCGTTACGCTGGGGGGAGAATGATCCCCTTGAGAGATTTATTACAGATTTGCTTTTACTTTCCGAAGAAAAAGCCCCCCTCTTTAACAAAGAGGGGCAGGGGGAGATTTGGCAGAAGCAATTATCGAAGAATATAATTTATTCAAACAAGCATTTACAGGAAAAAAGTTCCTTCTATCATCTGCTTGCCTCCGCCCATTACAAAACCACGCCAACCGATTTACGCCGCTTGTTTGACGGCGAGAGGCAAATTTTTCTACATAAAACAGAGAATGAAAAACTAATTGGCGGTATTTGGGCAATGTTAGAAGGTGGCTTTAGTGACGAATTAACTCAAGCAATTTGGCGTGGCGAACGCCGCCCGCAGGGTAATTTAGTGGCTCAATATCTCTGCTTTCAAGGCAATTTACCAGAAGCTTGTAAATTGCATTCGGTTCGTATTTCTCGCATTGCGGTTCTGCCTGAAAAGCAAAATCAAGGTATTGGCAAGCGGTTAATTTCTCAATTTATTTTGCAAAATATTCAACAAAAACAACCGCTTGATTTTATTTCTGTCAGCTTTGGGCTCACAGCTCCGCTCTATCAATTTTGGGCAAATTGCGGTTTTGAACTGGTGCAAATTACCCCCAACAAAGAAGCCAGTAGCGGCTACCGCAGTGCGATGATGATTTACCCAATTTCAGAACAAGGTAAACAATTTAGCCAACAAGCTACCCAAGCTTTTGTCAGAGATTTCGCTCTTCAACCGTTTTTCACGGAAATTTGTGAGGAATTGCAAAATTTCGAGCAATTTCAACCGCTTGTAGAAATCTCTTTAGATGAGCGTGATTGGCAAAATTTAACCGCATTTGCAAATGGAAAGCGAGCCTTGCCTGCTGTTTATATTAGTTTAAAACGTTTATATTTATCTGCTCCGCAAACGCTGAACTCACTTGCTGTTTTTAACGAACATCAGCAAAAATATTCAAAAGTAGAAATTGAAAAGTATCGGGAAATTGTGAAAACATACTTAAAAAGTGTAAATCATTAAAATAATTTATGGATTAACTTAATTTTTTTATGCTTTCCCTCTTGCTAAATTTTCCATTTAGCCGTATAAATTCAACGTTTATTTTTTAAATTTTAGGAGTATTTCTTATGCCAATGTTTAGCCATATTCAAGCCGCCCCTGCCGACCCGATTTTAGGTTTAGGCGAAGCGTTCAAAGCCGATACCCGTGAAGGTAAAATTAATCTTGGTATTGGCGTTTATATGACAGATGAGGGCAAAACCCCTATCGTTAAAGCGGTAAAAGAAGCAGAAAAACGCTTACTAGATACCGAAACCAGTAAAAACTACCTCACTATTGATGGTGTTCAAGCCTTCAATGCAGCAACTCAAGCTTTATTATTTGGCGAAGGGGCTGAAGTGATTACCTCAGGGCGTGCAAAAACGGCTCAAAGCTTAGGTGGCACAGGGGCGTTGCGTATTGCAGCAGAATTTATTAAACGCCATACTAATGCGAAAAATGTGTGGATTTCTACCCCAACTTGGCCAAACCACAACGGTATTTTTGATGCGGTTGGTGTGAATGTAAAAGGTTATCGCTACTATAATAAAGACACCAATGGTTTAGATTGGGACAATTTAATTGCAGACCTAAGCCAAGCTGAGGCTGGCGATGTGGTGTTACTCCACGGTTGCTGTCATAACCCAACAGGGATTGACCCAACGCCATCACAGTGGGAACAACTTGCAGCATTATCCGCAGAAAAAGGCTGGTTACCGTTATTCGATTTTGCTTATCAAGGTTTCGCGAACGGTTTAGAAGAAGATGCTTACGGTTTACGTACTTTCGCTAAAAACAACCGTGAATTATTAGTTGCCAGCTCATTCTCGAAAAACTTCGGTTTATATAATGAGCGTGTTGGGGCATTTACGTTAATTGCCGATAACGCAGAGGATGCAAACCGTGCATTCACACAAATTAAATCGATTATTCGTGTGCTTTATTCTAACCCATCTGCCCACGGTGCAAGTGCGGTAGCAGTGGCATTAGCTGATCCTGAACTGAAAGCATTATGGATTGACGAATTAGACGAAATGCGTAACCGCATTAAAGATATGCGTACTCAATTAGTACAAAAATTAAAAGAAAAAGGGGCAAATAAAGACTTCTCTTTCATTACTGAGCAAAATGGTATGTTCTCATTTAGTGGCTTAACGCCTGAGCAAGTCGATAAATTAAAAGATGATTTCGCCATTTATGCGGTGCGTTCAGGCCGAATTAATGTTGCAGGAATTACCAGCAAAAACATTGATGTACTTGCTGATGCCATTGTCAACGTGCTTTAATTAAAATGTAGATGGCGTAGCATATACTGCTTTCGCCATCATTTTCTGCTATTTTTCCAACCAAAGCATAAAATCTGCTACAGTATGGAATGAACCAAACACCAACACAATATCTTGTGCTGTGGCTTTTTTGAATAATGCTAGGCTTGCTTGACCAACCGTCTCATAACTAAAAGCGATCGAATTCGGTAACACGTTTACCAGTTTACTCAACACAGCTTCACCACTTTGCCCTCGCCAGCAATCTAAACTGGCACAATACCATTCATCAATCAAATGTTCTAACGGCTCAACAATACCCGATAAGTCTTTATCTTCCAATGCACTAAATACCGCATAGATTTTTTGATTTGCTTGTTTTAACTCTGCAAGTTTATCTGCCAAATAACGAGCAGCGTGTGGATTATGCCCTACATCAATAATCACTTTTGCAACTGGTTTTCGTCCTGAGAATTTCTCAAAATCCTTATCCGTCAGCATTTGGAAACGCCCTGTCATTTGAGCTTCAAGAACGGCTTCGCGAATAATTTGCTCATCAATTTCAAAGGGTAATTGCATTAATGCCGCAAGTGCCGTACCTGCATTTGGGATAGGAATTAATGGCAAAGGTAAATCTTTAAAGGATTTTTCTTTAGAAGTCCAATGAAATAGATTGTTTTTAATGTCAAACTGCCAATCCTTATCTCGATAAAAAGCGTGACAACTTAACGATTTTGCAATTTCTTTAATCGAGTTCGGGCAATCTGGCTCGCCAATAATCACTGGAATATTTTCACGGAAAATTCCCGCTTTTTCACGCCCAATATCTTCTCGATTATCACCCAAAAATGTGACGTGGTCGATATCAATAGACGTAATAATCGCAAGGTTCGGATCAACAATATTCGTTGCATCTAACCGCCCGCCTAAACCGACTTCTAAAATCACAATATCTAGTTTATGTTGCTTAAATAATTCAAAAGCCGAGAGTGTGCTGAACTCAAAATAAGTGAGTGAAGCGGTCTTTTTTTCATTAATTTTTGCAAATGCACGAACGTGATCGTCATCGACTAAAACCTCACCATTAATCCTTACTCGTTCATTGTAATGAATTAAATGCGGTGAAGAGTAAACCCCTACACGAAACCCCGCTTTTAATAATGTTACTTCTAAAAGTCGGCAAGTAGAACCTTTGCCATTTGTACCTGCAACGGTAATCACATAAGGAGCAGGATTCAGTAAATCCAACTCTTTTGCCACAGTTGTAATACGCTCTAAGCCCATATCAATCGCTTTTGTATGAGCTTGTTCTAAATAGGAAAGCCACGTTTCCAAAGAATCCGTGGCTTTAGGAGTCATTAATCTATTCATTTATTCTATGTTTTCAACAATCAATTCAGCCACTTTAAATGGCGTTGGTTGATTGGTTAATTTAGCACAAAGTCGGGCAAGCGTATCACGCATCTCTTTACGGGGAACGATCATATCAATAGCACCGTGTTCTAATAAAAACTCTGCTCGCTGGAAACCTTCTGGTAATTTTTCACGCACCGTTTGCTCAATAACTCGAGGGCCTGCAAAGCCTATCAATGCTTTTGGTTCAGCAATATTGACATCACCTAACATTGCAAGGCTGGCTGAAACACCGCCTAAAGTTGGATCAGTTAATACAGAAATAAATGGCACGCCCTGCTCTTTCATTCTTGCTAAAATGGCACTGGTTTTCGCCATTTGCATTAATGAGAATAATGCCTCTTGCATACGTGCACCGCCCGATGCAGAGAAACAGATAAACGGAATGCTTTCTGCTAAGGCTTTCTCTGCCGCTTTTACAAATTTTGCCCCTACCACAGATCCCATTGAACCGCCCATAAACTCAAAGTTAAATGAAGCGGTCACTACTGGCATACCATAAAGTTTACCCGATAACACGATGAAGGAATCTTTTTCGCCCGTTTGCTTTTGTGCAGCGGTCAAACGATCTTTATATTTCTTTAAATCTTTAAATTTCAGCACATCTTGAGGCTCTAGGTCTGCGGCAATTTCAACTGCTGAATCATTGTCTAATAAGTTGAGTAAACGAGTACGAGCATCAATACGCATATGGTGCTCACATTTAGGGCAAACGTGTTGATTGCGTTGCAATTCTTCGCTATAGAGCACCTGTTCACAGCTTGTACATTTTGTCCAAACGCCTTCTGGGATTTTTGATTTTGCTGCACTTGATGATGAGTCTCTACCTAAAATTCTTTCTAACCAGCTCATTATTATTCCTTTTGGATTGAGTTTTGGGATATAAACAAATTTTTGCTATTAAAGCACAATTTACGCTTTTGTGATATGTTTTATTGACATATCAGATCACTAAGCGTGCGTATAAGTTCGATAAAAAAACGCAATCAGAAGAATGACTAACATAATCACAATTTGAATTAAACGTTGTTTAGTTAATTTTTCTGCTGCCATTTTCTCTCCTGTTTTGCTAAGAATGCCGTATTATAAGCGAAAAGAGTATTATTATGCTAGAATTTGCAAAATTTTAAGCAAAAACAACCGCTTGTCGTGAGGGAAAATATGGCAACTATTGAACAATTTCTTGAAGTGGTAAATCAACTTCGTCATCCAGAACACGGCTGCCCGTGGGATTTAAAACAAAACTTTAACACTATGCTCCCCCATTTACTAGAAGAAACCTACGAAGTTGCAGAAGCAATTCACACCAATGATCGCACAGCACTCCGGGAGGAGCTGGGCGATTTATTACTTCAGGTTGTGTTTTTAAGCCAATTAGCAAAAGAAGAAGGGGCTTTTACTTTTGATGATGTTGTCAGCGACATTCACGATAAGCTAATTTACCGACACCCTCACGTTTTTGGTGATGAAAAAGCAGGAAATAGTGAAGAGGCATTAAAAAATTGGGAAACACAAAAAGCCAATGATGCTAAGCATAAAAAGCAAAAATCTATTTTAGATGATTTACCCTTTGCTTTACCCGCACTGACTCGTGCTAATAAATTGCAAAAACGTTGTTCGAAAGTTGGTTTTGATTGGGATGATCCTAAAGATGTGCTTGCAAAAGTAGAAGAAGAGCTTCACGAAGTAAAAGTCGAAATTGCCGAATACCCTAATCGCTCTGCAGAGCTGGCCGAAGAATTAGGTGACTTATTATTTGCCACGGTGAATTTATGTCGTCATTATCATACCGATGCTGAAGAAAATTTACGGAATGCAAATCTTAAATTTGAACAACGCTTTAGAAAAGTAGAACAAGCGGTTAAAAATGCAGGAAAATCTGTAAAAGCCTGTAGTTTAGCTGAATTAGATGCTATTTGGCACGAAATAAAAAGGGTAGAATAATTCATCTTGCTTGTTATAATAAGGCAAATTTAATATTTTAGCCCCCCTATTTTTAGCTATAAAAATATAGCATTCATATTTTATAGGAAATATCTTATGTCAAAAATCTTATTAATAGATGATGATATTGAATTGACCGAATTATTAACTGAACTGCTTGTATTAGAAGGGTTTCAAGTCACTGTCGCTCATAATGGTCAAGAAGGCTTAAATGAATTAGAAGCTAATCAATATGATTTAATACTACTTGATGTGATGATGCCTGTATTAAATGGCACAGAAACATTAAAACGAATAAGGCAAAAATATGTATTGCCTGTTTTAATGTTGAGTGCAAGAGATGATGAAATTGATCGTATTTTAGGGTTAGAATTAGGGGCTGATGATTATCTCCCAAAACCTTTTAATGACCGAGAATTAGTCGCTAGAATGAGAGCTATTTTAAGACGTACTGCTCCCGTGTCATTACCAGAACAAGAAAAAAATGCTCCAGTTGAAATACATAATAGCAAATTATTTCAATTTACAGGTATAGAATTACATTCAGGTCGCCAACAAGCATTTTACCAAGGTAACAATTTAGATTTAACAGCCACTGAATTTGCACTATTACAATTGTTCGTGCGTAATCCTGGTGAGGTTATCACTAGAGAATCATTAAGTTTAGAGATATTAGGCAAACCATTAACCCCTTACGATCGTGCAATTGATATGCACATATCTAATCTTCGTAGAAAATTACCTGAAAAAAATGATGGCTCACCTTGGTTTAAAGCCTTAAGAGGCAAAGGTTACTTATTAGTCACTGAAAAATAAAATACTCTTTCAGATCCCTAACGTGATTAGGGATTTTTACATTCTATTATTATGTCAAACTTATTTAAAAGAATTTCCCAACTTAGAAAACGTTTAGCTTATAAACTTGTTAAATATTATGGTTTATTGCTTATCTTATTTATTACTATTACCTTTAATTTAGATAAGTTTGATGCCAGAAAATTCTCACCGCTTTCACAAAAAGACCAATCTTATTTTAGAAACGAAAGTGTTGAAACAGAAAAAAATTTAAATTTAGATGACGTATTCGAACGGAATTTATCCGTTGAAACAGCTAACGGCTATGATGTTATTTTAGAAGACAACACTACTGGAAATTTAAGTGGTGTAAACCAAAGTAATATTAAATCGTTACAATTTTTTATTTACCAATCACAACAAGCGAAAATGCCATACCAACGCCGTTTTGAAAATATTGAAATATACGGACCTTTTGTCGTTAAATCTCCAATACGTACTTATAACCAATATTTTATTAAAGCAGTTGATGCACAAGAAGAATGGTTTGATACAATTTTGGATTCACCATTTCTGATGATATTCATCCTGATGCTCTCAGGTATGCCATTACTATTATGGTTATCATTTAAAATCACAAAACCTGTTCAAAGTTTAACAGCCTCTGCAAATGCTATCGCAACAGGGCACCTAGAAATAAATCCTAAACTTGAAAAAGAAGATATTTATGAAATCAGAGAAGTCGGCAAAAGTTTTAATCATATGGTAAAAAGTTTAAAAGACTTAACCGAACAGCAAAGAAGAATGATTTCTGATATTTCTCACGAACTAAAAACACCGTTGGCAAGATTACAACTGGCAACCGCGATTTCACGCCGAAAAATGGGCGAATCTGCTGAAATTCATCGTATTGAAACGGAAATCAGAAAACTTGATCAGATGGTTAAAGGTTTATTGGTTATCTCACAGCAAAAACTAAATTATCAGATTCATAAGAAAATATTTAAAATTAATGAAATTTGGCACGATGTCATTGAAGATGCACAATTTGAAACAGCTCAAAATAATATTATACTCATCATCAAACAAAATATCTCCAACCCTGAATTATATTCTATTAATGGTTCAGTAAGCACACTCACCAGTGCATTGGAAAATTTAATTCGCAATGCACAAAAATATTCGAATAAAATCATTTCTATTTCAATGGAAATTAAAGAGGAAAAATTGATTTTAGTGGTTGAAGATAACGGAGAAGGCATTCCAGAAAATGAATATGAAAATATTTTAAAACCTTTTTACCGTATAGATGAAGCCAGAACAAGAGAAACGGGTGGCTCAGGCTTAGGGCTTTCTATTGTGCATAATGCCGCACAGCAGCATCAAGGCAATATCCACTTAACAAAAAGTGATCTGGGTGGTCTAAGAGCGGAATTAGAAATTCCGCTTTGGAAACCATATTCATAATTTGTAAAAATGATAAGAAAAACGACCGCTTGTTTATAAGGAAAACAAAATGACCATAACCAATATTGAACTCGAGCAAATTCTCAATACTAAACTAAATAGTTCTGCCATTAACGACTACGCCCCAAACGGCTTACAGGTTGAAGGCAAAAAAGAGATTCGTAAAATTATTACAGGCGTAACAGCATCTCTGCCACTGATTGAAAAAGCAATTGAGAAAAATGCTGATGCGATTTTAGTTCACCACGGTTATTTTTGGAAAAGCGAAAACCCGTGTATTCGTGGTATGAAAGGCAAACGCATCAAACAACTTTTAGTGAATGATATTAATCTTTTCGGCTACCATTTACCGCTTGATATCCACTCAGAACTAGGCAACAACGCACAATTGGCAAAACATTTAGGGCTGCTTAATTTTAGAGGTCTTGAAGATAGCCCAAACTCAATTCCAATGTACGGCGAATTAGACAGCCCAATTTCTGCCGAAGATCTAAAACAAACGCTTGAAAAAACGTTACAACGCACGGTGATTTTGTGTGATGAATTTGTTTCTACCCCACAAAAAATGATTAAAAAAATCGGCATTTGCTCTGGTGGCGGACAAGGCTATATTGATTTAGCTTTTGAAAAAGGTTGTGATGCCTTTATTAGTGGTGAAATTTCTGAACAAACTACTCACTCAGCACGTGAACAAGGCATTTACTACTTTGCCTGCGGACACCACGCCACAGAGCGAGACGGTGTAAAAGCCCTCGGTGAATGGCTGGCTCAACAGTACGGCTTAGACGTGGAATTCATTGATATTAATAACCCTGCATAATAAATTATTCCGCAGCGTTTAAAGCAAAAGGCGGAAACGCCCGCCTTTTAAAAGGTGTTAGATTATTGCAAAAAATCAGCCAAATTTAACCGCTTGTCCGCTTACTTACTTTTCCTTCTGCATAGGTAATGTAAACTGTTGCAGCAATAATAATCGCCGCCCCTAACCATAATTTACCTGGTGGAACCCAGTTAAAAACGAGCCAACCAGCTAATACATTGAGTGGTAATTTAATAAAATCGAACGGTTGAATATAAGAAGCATCCGCTAAGTTATAAGCTTTTGCAACCGCTAATTGAGCCAGTGCTGTTAAAAAACCAAGCAAAATTAAAAAGCCGAAATCACTCCAAGAAGGCAGGCTAAATCCGCTTGGACTTAGGTTAGTTAAAGCAATCAGCACGTTAAATGGCGTAATTAAAATAAATAAATAGGCAACCATTGTGGTTGGGCTATCATAGCGAGAAAGTTTTTTAACCATCAATGAATAGCCTGCCCAGAAAAAAGCAGCAGCAAGGGGTAGTAAAGCAATAAGATTAAAATCATCACTCCAAGGCTCTAAAATAATCATCGCACCAATAAAACCCAGTGCGGTAGCAATCCAACGCCGTTTTCCAATTTGTTCTTTCAAAAATATGCCAGAACCAATAGTGACAAATAATGGCGATGTCATCAATAACGCAATACCCTGCCAAATAGGTAATTGATTAGCCAATGCCATTGTCCAGCATTGAATACCAATAGCTGAAAGAAAAATGCGAAAACAATGTTGTCCAAAATGGGCGGTTTTCAGCGAAGAAAAAAAACCAACATTATTCATACTTGGCACAAGGAACACGAATGCAATAAGATATTGCACCAATGCAATCACACTAGAATCAATGGGCGAAATGGACGTGAGTTTCGGAATAAGTGTATTAATACAGGCAAACAATACCCCTGCGGTAATAATTGCAATTGCCCCTTTAATCGGTTGATGATTTTTCATAGGTTCTAATAAAATACGTTAAGCTAAAAGATGATATTAAATGAGATAAAATGACTGCGTGTTTTGCTTAATCTGCACTGTAACAGCTATTTCAGGCAACTGCTTAATTTCTGCCAGTTTTTTAATTACGGCGGAAAGTTGCTGAGTAATTTCGACAGGCTCAAAGCCCTCGTGTTGCCAAGGGGCATCGGTTTCAATTAAAAGCCGTGCTAACGGAAAAATCTGAGCAACGTTTTGCGTTTTCGGGTTAGTCAAAATATCGGGCGTAAGACTAACAAAATAAGGGGTTAAAAGCAATTTTTCCAGCGTCTCATCACTTGCCTTAAACCAATGAAAATGGGCTTGTTGAATTTGATGTTTTGCCAGTAGTTCAAGGGCAATATTTGTATCATCATACACAATATGCAAATTTAACGGCAAATTATACCGCTTGCTCGTTATGATAAAACGCTCTAACAAATCAATATAAGGCTGATAATCTAATACTGGATTTTCCCGCTTTCGGTAATGCGGCAAGCCAACCTCCCCACAAGCGGTCAATTTTTGATGATTTTTTGCAATAAAATCGAAGAGTTTTTCGATCTCATTTTCCGAAAGTAACGCCTGTTCTGGGTGAAAACCTGCGGCAATATAAAGCTTAGAATATTGCTCTTTTAATGCCAATAACCTTTCACAACTGGCTAAATCTGTTGCAACCGCCAGCACACTTTGTAAATTAGGTTGCTGTAAAATGTCTGCTATTTCTTGATCTGAAAATTGATCAAGATGGATATGGGTATCGAAAAGCATTTTTAGACTTCCAATAAAACCGCCTTCAATTGCTGCAGTTTATCCCTTGTTGCAGCCGCTTTTTCAAACTCTAAGTTGGCGGCAAAATCTCGCATTTGTTGTTCTAACACTTTCAGCTCTTTTTCCAACTCTTTGCGGGATTTCGGTTTGTATTCATTTGCAGAATTTTCAGCTTTTTTGACCGCTTGTTTGCCACGTTTTGGTTTGTCGGATTGTCCTATATCGAGTAGCTCACCGACTTTTTTATTTAATGCTTGTGGCACAATGCCTTTTTCTTCGTTATATTTTATCTGCTTTTCACGACGACGTTCGGTCTCAAAAATCGCTTTCTGCATTGAGTTCGTAATACGATCGCCATATAAAATTGCCTTGCCGTTAAGGTTTCGGGCAGCTCGCCCAATGGTCTGAATCAGCGATCGTTCAGAACGGAGAAAACCCTCTTTGTCTGCATCTAAAATCGCTACCAGTGAGACCTCAGGCATATCTAAACCTTCACGGAGCAAGTTAATTCCTACCAGTACATCAAACATTCCCATACGCAAGTCGTGAATAATCTCGACCCGTTCTACCGTATCGATATCGCTATGTAAGTAGCGAACCCGAACGCCGTGTTCATCTAGATAATCCGTGAGATCTTCCGCCATTTTTTTAGTAAGCGTAGTAACCAACACACGCTCGTTTACCGCTACTCGTTTGTGAATTTCCGACAATAAATCGTCCACCTGCGTAGCCACTGGGCGGACTTCAATAATGGGGTCAAGCAAACCTGTTGGACGAACAACTTGATCGACCACCTCGGGATTTTTCTCTAACTCATACGCCCCAGGTGTGGCAGATACATAAATTGTTTGTGGTGATAGGCGTTCAAACTCCTCAAATTTAAGCGGACGGTTATCAAGTGCAGACGGCAGTCGAAAGCCATATTGCACCAGTGTTTCTTTTCTTGAGCGGTCTCCCCGATACATACCGCCGATTTGTGGTACGGTAACATGGCTTTCATCAATCACTAAAATACCGTCTGCAGGCATATAATCAAACAAGGTGGGCGGTGCCTCTCCCTCTTTTCTCCCCGAAAGATAGCGTGAATAATTTTCAATGCCCGAGCAGTAACCTAGCTCATTCATCATCTCAATATCAAATTGCGTGCGTTGAGCGATCCGCTGTTCTTCCAGCAGTTTATTTTCCTGAATAAAGTAGGTGCGGCGTTCGACCAGCTCCGATTTAATTTGCTCAATGGCTTCTAGAATTCGTTCTCGTGGCGTGACATAGTGCGTTTTCGGGTAAATCGTGTAGCGTGGCACTTTGCCTAAATTATGCCCCGTGAGCGGGTCGAACAATGAGAGGTTTTCGATTTCATCATCAAACAACTCAACACGCAATGCCACTTCATCACTTTCTGCGGGGTAAATATCAATCACATCGCCCCGTACACGGAAAGTTGAACGTTGAAATGCCTGATCGTTGCGAGTGTATTGCAGCTCCGCAAGACGAGAGAGAATTTCCCGTTGTCCAATCATCGCTCCTACTTGTAAATGCAGCATCATTTGCATATAGGCATCAACATCGCCTAAACCGTAGATAGCGGAAACAGAGGCCACTACTATGGTATCTCGTCTCTCCAAGAACGATTTAGTAGCAGAAAGTCGCATCTGCTCAATTTGCTCGTTAATTGAGGCATCTTTCTCAATAAAGGTATCGCTTGCTGGAACATAGGCTTCGGGTTGGTAGTAATCATAGTAGGAGACAAAATATTCCACCGCATTTTCAGGGAAAAAGCTTTTCATTTCCGCATAGAGCTGAGCCGCAAGGGTTTTATTCGGGGCAAGCAACATAGCAGGACGATTAAGCGTAGCAATCACATTTGCAATAGTGAATGTTTTCCCCGATCCTGTTACACCCAATAATGTTTGATGAGCAAGTCCGTCATTTAAGCCTTCGACTAGCTTTGCAATAGCAGTTGGCTGATCACCAGAGGGGCTAAATGGGGCGTGAAGAATAAAAGGTTTGTGCTGTTTGCTCATAAAATAAAAATCCTGAAAAATGTTCGCAGGATTTTAGCATAAGTTAATAATTGATCGCATAATTTCATTAGAAATCCCCTAATATTAGGGATGTAAGCTGTTGTTTTGCCTATTTATATTCTTCTTTATAACTGGAATAAACAAGCGGTGTTTTTTTGATAATAATTTGCAAATTATTATATAAATTAAATCATAGTCATCTTGATAATAATTCGTAATATCAATATGATATATAAGTTTACCATTACTAAGGAGAAATTATGCGTTTAACTAAACTTACTTTTGCCATCTCTAGCTTTTTTGTAGCAACTCAAGCTTTTGCATTAGATTTAACCAAAGAAACTGAGGCATATAAGCAATTTGTCATTGAAGAGATAGACCAATTAGTGGCTAGTACAGAAAAATTTGTCAGTTACTTAGCTAAAGGAGATGTGCAAAAAGCGAAAGAAATTTACCCGCTTGCTCGAATGTATTTTGAACGTTCTGAGCCAATTGCAGAGAGCTTTGACGATTTAGACCCTCGTATTGATGCTCGCCTTGTTGATTTAGTAGAAGAAGGCAAAACCGAAAAAGACTGGTCTGGTTTCCATAAAATTGAAAAAACACTGTGGGAGAAAAATACGACTGAAAGCACAAAAGAAATCGCTGAGCAATTACTTAAAGACGTGAAAGAGCTACGTGCTAAAATTCCAACTGCAGAAGTCACGCCCGAGCTAATGATTACTGGTGCCGTGGATTTATTAAATGAAGTTTCTACCACTAAGGTAATGGGCGAAGAAGAGATCTTCTCAAAAACTGACCTGTACGATTTTAAAGCCAATATTGAAGGGGCTGAGAAAATCTATGAGATTTTCAAACCTCAGCTTGAAAAAGTAGATGCAAAGCTTTCCGCTGAGATTGCTAGCCGTTTTATTACTGTGAATGCATTATTAGAAAAGCATAATAAATCAAAAACAGGTGGTTATGATTACATAAGTTACGATGCACTTTCAAAAGGAGATATCAAATCCCTTGCAGAAGCAGTGAATCAACTTGGCGAACCATTAGCTCAATTAGGTGTGCTGTTAAATAAATAATGGGAGTAACAATTATGGCAGAAAATCGTTCTCGCCGTGATTTCTTAAAAAACTCTACATTGATGGGAGCAGGTTTATTGTCTGCTCCTGCTTTTAGTTTAGAATCACGACAAATTCCTCAAAACGCAGAAAATCAACATTCATTTTTTGGCACACACCAAGCTGGTATCGTTACTGCGGCACAAAAACATATCTATTTTTTGGTGCTTGATTTAGATACCAACGATATTAATAAAGTAAAAACCATTTTTCAGAAATGGACGGCTTACAGTAATAACCTCACGCAGGGCAAAAATGTAAAGCCTTATAGTACGAATAATTTCCTTCCGCCTAATGATACTGGGGAAGCAGATAGCTTGTCGCCACAAGGTCTTACGCTAACTTTTGGTATTAGCCACAGTTTTTTCAGTAAATTAGGCATTGAAAAACTGAAACCTACCCAACTCAATAACCTCCCACGCTTTCCTCGTGATCAGCTTCAAACCGAATATACTGCTGGTGATATTTGTATTCAGGCTTGTGCTGATGATCCACAAGTGGCTTTTCATGCCATACGCAATTTGGTTCGTGCAGCACGAGGTGAAGTTAAAATGAGGTGGTCACAAATGGGCTTTAACTCTTTTATTGATGAGCGAACCCCTCGCAATCTATTCGGATTTAAAGATGGTACTGCCAATGCCCGTAGCTTAAAAGAACAAGATAATACCATTTGGGTTAAAGATGGCTGGCTGAAAGGCGGTTCTTATTTAGCAGTTCGTCGCATTAAGATGTTTTTAGAAACCTGGGATCGCACCCATCTCCACTCTCAAGAAGAAACTTTTGGTCGCCATCGAGATTCTGGTGTAGGGCTCAGGCACCAACACGAATTTGATACATTGAATTTGGCAAAAAAAGACGAAAAAGGTCATACTGCTATTCCTGAAATGTCCCATACACATCTTGCAAATAAAACAGGCTTACAAATACTTCGCCGCTCCTTTTCTTACTCAAACGGTATTGATGACAAGGGGCAGTTTGATGCTGGTTTGTTATTTATCTCGTTTCAACAAAGCCCTGAGCAATTTATCCAAATTCAAAACTCACTGGGTAATATTGATAAAATGAATGAATATATTACCCACATTGGCAGTGGTTTATTTGCCTGTTTTGCAGGTGTGAAAGATGAAAATGATTATTTGGGGAAAGCCTTATTTGATTTGATTTAAAGGAATAAAAATGGTTACTAATTTAGTTCATTTTATTCTGTACTTATAAAACATAGGAGCAAATCACTATTGCTCCTATAATCTAAAATAGCTCCCAAATTGGCTTGCACTCTCTTGGTAGCTCTAAACTTTTACCGAGTTCAATCCAACCTGTCGGGTGATGGAAATCAGAACCTACTGAGCCATATAAATCAAACTCTTTCGCCCAGCGAGTGAGTAGTTGACGTTGGTCTAGGGTTTGCCCACATCCTGAAACTTCTATGCCATCTCCCCCAGCTAATTTGAAATCACTAATTAAACGGCGAATCCAACGCGCTGTCATTTTATAACGTAATGGGTGGGCAATATTAATCACGCCGCCTGCGTTGTGTGTTGTCCGAACGGCTTCCTCCAAACTACTCCACCGAGGTTTTACATAGGCTGGCTTTCCCATACCTAAATAACGTTTGAAAGCGTGTTCAATGTTACGGACATATCCCTGTTCATACAAGAAACGCCCATAATGTGCTCGGGTTACTTCGCCACTTGCTAAAGCCTTTGCACCTTCATAGGCATTTGCAATCCCCTCTTTTGCTAATTTTTCGCCAATTTCGACCGCTCGCTCTTCACGTAATAGTGCTTGATTATCAAGAAACTGGATCATTTCTTCGTTCTTGTCATCAATATTGAGTGCCGCTAGATGGATACTTTTATCCTGCCACAAAATCGAAATTTCTACACCAGAAATAAAAGTGATTGGTTGAGTTTGCGCGAATCTTTTTGCCTCACGAATACCTGAAATAGTATCGTGATCAGTTAAAGCTAACATATCAACGCCTTGATCAACTGCTCTTTGAACTAATTCGGTTGGGGAAAGCATTCCATCAGAAGCCGTGCTGTGTGAATGTAAATCGTATTTCATTATTAATCCTTAATTAACCCCGCTTGAATGAAAAATTGGCGATAGGCCTCAATCTTTTTCTCCAAACTTAATGGATAAGCCCTTGAAGTAGAAGGCAAACGATATAAATATAGCTCTCTTGATTTCAAATACGGATAGTTCACCCATTCATTTGTTTTGGGTGCTTTAATTTTTTCTGGCAAAAGTGCTAATAAAGTCTCTGTTGCCAAACCACCTGTAGTAAAAATCCATTTCATTTTTGGTAGTTGGATTAAAAGCTCGTCCATATCTACAGGCTCCACAATTTGCAAATCTTTATCTGCCGCATTCCCTTTCAAACGAATGGCTGTTTTGGCAGATGAGCAAAGTGCGATCTGTTTTTCTTGTAAAAAGGCTTCAATTTGAATAGGATCAAATCGTTTTTCATCCTTTACTCGAAAATAGTTTATATCATCAAAAAACACTTTTCCCATTATTCGCCACATATCATTTTGAAAATTAGGATAATGAAATTCCATACAACGTTTTTCTGATGTTGGCGGAAAAGTTCCCATCATCATAACGATAGATTGTTCTGGCAGAACTGGCTCAAAAGGATGATGTTCTAATTCAGGTATTGGCATTATTTGATCAATTCCTTTAATAATTTCAATTTTTCAGCCTTATTTAACTGTTGCTCTGCAGCCTTATTTAAATCACTGATTAATTTTCCATCTTCGTTATTTTTTGTGTAAACCGCCGTTTGTTTTTGTGATATTTGTTCTGCGTAAGCGGTCAAATTTTCCAATAATTTTACTATTCCAGGGTTATCATTATATTGTTGGTATAACTCATCAATAGACTTCGCAAACTGCTCTGCTTTTGCATCAATTTGCTGATGGCAGTATTTCTGCCACTTTATCTGTTCAGCCCTCGTCAGCGTTTGTGGATAATGCCTTGCTCGATAATGGAATAACAATTTCTCTACACGAGGATCTTCAAATTTCAAACCGTGATTAGCTAAATGTTCAGGTAATAACGTACGTAAAATTGCCATATTATTTTTATCTGATGTTGAGAAAAAACCATCATACAAGGTTGTTTCTACATTAGGCGACAACTCAAAAACTCGTTTGTCATTAAAAATTTCCAGTACTTTTTCTCGCACAAGCGATTTTTGTGCTTTTAATGCCTGCAAATTTGCTAAACATAACGCCCTATCAATACCTAATCGCTCTGCATTTTCAGGTAACAAGGTTTTTGCTGGTGCTAAAATTGGACATTTATTAATGTGCACCAATTTTAGTGGCACAGGGAGATCATTTTCAGTTAATGCTTCACGTTTGGTATATAAACGTTGGTGTAAGGTTTCTGCATTTTCGTTCAGTAAACCATTCACATCGCCCGATAAATCGCACACAATCACTGCATTGGGATTAGTTGGATGCCATTCTAACGGCACTACCCAAGCCGTATTACCACGATAATTGCCCAACATTCCTGAAACGTGTACAAGCGGAGTCATCTCGCCTGTATCAATAAGCATTTTCACCTCTTTTTTAATCCGTAAATTAAAGAAAAATTGAAATAACTTCGGCTGTTTTTCTTTAATCAATTTCGCCATCGCAATGGTGGCATAAACATCCGACATTGCATCGTGTGCGTTTTCGTGAGAAATGCCATTTGCCTTCGTTAAATTTTCTAACTTAAAGCTCGGCATACCGTTTTCATCTTTGGGCCACTCAATACCTTCGGGGCGTAAAGCATAGCACGCACGCACTAAATCCAATAAATCCCAACGAGAATTGCCATTTTTCCAGCTGTATTCGTACGGATCGTAAAAATTGCGGAAAAAAGTATAACGTGTCATTTCATCATCATAACGGATATTGTTATAACCAATAGTACAAGTATTTGCTTGGCTAAATTCTGCGTGAATCCTGGCTGTAAATTCAGGCTCAGACAAACCCTTATCGTTACATTGTTGCGGTGTAATGCCTGTAACTATAACGGCTTCAGGGCTAGGCAAATAGTCTGGTGTTTGCTTGCAATAAAACATCACTGGATCATCGATGATATTAAAATCCTCATCGGTACGAATGCCTGCAAACTGTGCTGGCCTATCGTGAGATGGGCTTACACCAAAACTTTCATAGTCATAAAAGAAAAAAGAAAAGGATTTGCTCATTAGTTTTCGTTATCCAGAAATTATAAAAATTGCAGAGATTGTATCATATCTAGTGTAAAAGAGTGGCAGAAATACAAGCGGTTATTTTTCAATAAAAATGTGCAAATGTTTAAATAAAAAAAGCCCCTAATCAAATATCGAAAAGGGGCGGAGGTCTTACCTAAGGAAAAGGAAAAATGAAAAATGAAAAAACTTGCATAAATCGGTTATACGGATATTAAGACCAGCTGATTAAATAAAAAGTTCATTAAAAACAAAAAATTTTTTAACCACCCGTAAATCCAGTTTCCAGATTTAACTGCTTACAATGTTTATTGACCAACAAATTTTCAAATAATTCCGTAAACTTATTATAATTCCCCCCATTTTCTTGTAGAATATTCCACATTATTTATAAAAAGAACTCACAAGAAAAATTTGAGGTATTAAATGTCTAAATTTCCAACCGTTTCGGATATCCTATTTGGCAAAATTGCAGTAGGTGAAGAAGTTGTCGTGCGAGGCTGGGTTCGTACCCGCCGTGACTCAAAAGCAGGTTTATCTTTCTTAGCCGTTTATGACGGCTCTTGTTTTGATCCAATCCAAGCAATCATCAATAACAATTTAACAAATTATAATGATGAAGTATTACGATTAACTGCTGGCTGCTCTGTGATTGTAACCGGTAAAGTGGTTGAATCACCTGCTGAAGGGCAAGCTGTTGAGTTGCAAGCAACAAACGTAGAAGTTGTTGGCTGGGTTGAAGATCCCGATACCTATCCGATGGCAGCAAAACGCCACTCTGTCGAATATTTACGTGAAGTCGCCCACTTACGCCCTCGTACAAACTTAATTGGTGCCGTAGCACGTGTTCGTCACTGTTTAGCACAAGCTATTCATCGTTTCTTTCACGAGCAAGGTTTCTACTGGGTTGCAACCCCTGTGATTACTGCTTCAGATACTGAAGGTGCAGGGGAAATGTTCCGTGTTTCAACATTAGATTTAGAAAATTTACCACGCGGCGAAAGTGGTAAAGTAGATTTCAACCAAGATTTCTTCGGTAAAGAATCTTTCTTAACCGTATCAGGTCAATTAAATGCGGAAACTTATGCTTGTGCATTAAGCAAAGTTTACACTTTCGGTCCCACTTTCCGTGCTGAAAATTCAAACACAACTCGTCACTTAGCGGAGTTTTGGATGATGGAGCCTGAAATTGCATTTGCAGACCTAAATGATAATGCAAAATTAGCGGAAGATATGTTGAAATACGTTTTCCGTGCCGTGCTCGCAGAACGTAAAGACGATATGCAATTCTTTGTTAAACACGTTGATAAAGAGGCAATCAACCGTTTAGAAAACTTTATTAATGCACCTTTTGCTCAGGTAGACTACACTGATGCTATTGAGATTTTATTAAAATCAGGCAAGGAATTTGAGTTCCCAGTAGAATGGGGAATTGATTTGTCTTCTGAACACGAACGCTATTTAGCAGAGGAACATTTTAAATCACCCGTGGTGGTGAAAAACTATCCGAAAGATATTAAAGCGTTCTATATGCGTTTAAATGATGATGGGAAAACCGTTGCGGCTATGGATGTTTTGGCACCAGGAATTGGTGAAATTATCGGTGGTTCACAGCGTGAAGAGCGTTTAGATGTATTAGATAAACGTATGAATGAAATGGGCTTAAATCCTGAGGATTACTGGTGGTACCGTGATTTACGTAAGTACGGTACAGTGCCACATTCAGGTTTCGGGTTAGGGTTTGAGCGTTTAATTGTTTATGTAACAGGTTTACAAAACATTCGTGATGTGATCCCATTCCCTCGCTCTCCACGCAATGCAAGCTTCTAATTTGCAAAAAATCGAATAAAAACGACCGCTTGCAAGCGATCAAAAAAGGCGAAAATTTTACATTTCGCCTTTTTTACATATCGTTACTAGCCTTTTAATATTTTATTCGGCTCTTTTGCAATTTCCCTTGCCAGTTTGGGAACAAGGTAACCTGAAGTTATTTTTTGTAATTCTCGATAAATCTTAATCGCTTTTTCATCTTCAATATAAAAATGACTTGCCCCCGCTACTTTATCAAACAAATGCAAATAATAAGGCAAAATACGGCACTCAAATAATTTATCGCTTAATGCTTTTAAGGTTTGAGGATTATCATTTACCTCTTTTAACATTACCGATTGATTAAGTAATACTACGCCTGCTTTTGTAAGCATTCTCATTTTTTCAGCAAAAATTTCATCAATTTCATTAGCGTGATTAATATGTGTAACCAGAACTATATTCAAATGAGATTCTGATAACCGTTCACATAATTCAAAAGTAATCCGATTTGGGATAACAACAGGAAGCCGTGAGTGAATACGCAACGTTTTGATATGTGGAATCTGCTCAAGTTTATCTAACAGCCAGTGTAATTCTTGATCTTTTGCCATTAGCGGATCACCGCCTGAAAAAATAACCTCTTCCAGCTCAGTATGTTGTGCAATGTAGTCTAAACTTTCTTGCCAGACCGCTTTACCACTTTTCACTTCATCGTAAGGAAAATGACGGCGAAAACAGTATCGACAATTAATCGCACAACTATTTTTTATCATAAATAATAAACGGTTATGATATTTGTGCAAAATATTCGGTGCTGGACTTTTCTGCTCTTCTAAAGGGTCAGCGATAAATCCCTTCTGCTCAATAAATTCCTCTTGCAATGACATCGCCTGCAGAAAAAGCGGATCTTTGGGGTTCCCTTTTTCCATTTTCTCTGCAAATGCTTTTGGTACTCTGAGGGCAAATAATTTTCGAGCAGCAATATCTGCCTCAAAATCTGCAGGATTAAGCGATAAAAATTCCAGTAAATCAATAGGATTATTAAAGGCCTGAGCAAGTTCAGTAAGCCAATGTGGTTTAATTTGAATTGGTTGCATAAACAAAAATACTCCCGCTCCATAAAGAACGAGAGTAAAAAATGACAAGAAGCTAAGGAATTAAGTTACATTGTAATGGTGTACCATTTGGATTTACCATTACCACAGGCGAAGCTTGAGCACCTTGTGCTGCCACCAAATACTGCACCCCAGAAATACAGTAACGACGGTAGCCATCTGTTTTCTCAACTAAGAAAGGATCAATTTGTCCACCAATGCTCTTAAATTCTGCAATCGCACCATTTGCAATATTTTGCGCAGAATTAACCGCTTGTTGTGCATTTACCTCTGCTGGTTGGTTTGCGTGTGCATTTGATGACATCATATCACCCAAAATATAGCCTGCCGCCGCCCCTATTGCGACATTGGCCATTGTGCTACTTTGGCGAACTTGCGGTTGAGTTGCTGTGTTATTTGGCGTATTTGCAAATGTTGCGTCTCTTTGCTGTTGAGTTGGTTTTTTAGTTACAGGTTTAGTCGAAATCGCTTTTGATGAACTCATTGAACGGAAACCACCACCTCGTTTTGCCTCTGCAACTGTGGCAACAGAAACCGCTAAAATAGCAGAAAGAGTAATTAATTTTTTCATTCGTATTCCTCATTAAAAGTAAAAAGTATAGCAAAAAATTTTAGAGATCTTTCGCTAATTTTATGAATTTAGGTTATTATATAGCTCTTTTTGGAAACCCCAAGAGGGTTCGGTTCAAAATACGTTAATTTATTGTTATTTTTTGAATAATTGAGGAAATAATGGCTAGTTACAGCACTAATGACTTTAAAAAAGGTTTAAAATTTATCCAAGATGGTGAGCCTTGTGTAATTGTTGAAAACGAATTTGTAAAACCAGGTAAAGGTCAAGCATTTACACGTACTAAAATTCGTAAATTAATTTCTGGCAAAGTATTAGAGATCAACTTCAAATCAGGCTCTTCTGTTGAAGCAGCCGATGTTGTTGATTCTAATTACAACTACTCATACAACGATGGCGATTTCTGGTACTTTATGCACCCAGAAACGTTTGAGCAAATTTCTGTTGATGAAAAAGCATTAGGCGATAACGTAAAATGGTTAGTTGATAATGCAGAATGTATCGTGACATTATGGAATGGCTCTGCCATTGCCGTAACGCCACCAAACTTTGTTGAGTTAGAGATTGTTGAAACTGATCCAGGCTTAAAAGGCGATACCGCAGGTACAGGCGGTAAACCAGCAACACTAAGCACAGGTGCGGTTGTTAGCGTACCGCTATTCGTACAAATTGGCGAAGTAATTCGCGTAGATACACGTTCTGGTGAATATGTTTCTCGTGTGAAATAAGTTTTTATCTCACTATAATTAAAAAAATTAAGCCCTGTTGTAATACAGGGCTTAATTTTACTGTGCTATTTGACTAATTTTAAAGTTGATGCTTTTTTCACTTTAGGATTCTGAATTTTTTCAGTACCCAAGCGGGCTTGATAAGCCTCCACGCTATAATACTCTTCCTCTTGAAACATAATACCATCACCTGTTTCTTGAGCATAAATAGCTTCCATTGCGCCAAAAGGAATGTGAATATCTCTTAACATTCCCTGAAAACGTGCACTAAAGCCAATATATTCTTCGGTTGCAATATATTGTCCAATAGAACGAGAAGAAATATTTAAGATAATTTTTCCTTCTTTGACAAATTCTACTGGCACATCAACATCTGGATACTCTGAATTTACTAATAAATAAGGCGTATTGTCGTTATCAATAATCCAGTTGTAATACGCATTGTAAAGATAAGGTCTTAACGGTTTCATTAATCTTTATCATCCATTAAGTGTTTAGGTGCTTCACCACCAACAGATTGAATAAAACTATCTCGTTGGAATACTCTGGTCATATAAGTATTAATTGGTTTTGCTGTAGAGCCAGTAAATTTCACGCCTAAAATCTGCATACGCCATAATAATGGTGCGATATAACAGTCAACAAGACTAAAATCATCACTCATAAAATAAGGTTTAGCAGAAAAAACGGGAGCTAATGCCAAAATATCTTCTTTTAACTGTGCTAATGCTTTTTTGCCTTCTGCCGATTCAGGATCTTTATTCACTAAATCAATTTGTGCATACCAATCTTGTTCAATACGATAAATATTCAAGCGACATTGCCCACGAGAAACAGGATAAACGGGCATTAATGGAGGATGTGGAAAACGCTCATCTAAATACTCCATAATGATGCGAGGGTTAAATAACACCAACTCACGATCAACTAAGGTCGGAATATTACCATAAGAGTTTAATTCTAATAAATCTTCAGAAATACTACCTAGCGTAACGTTCTCAATTTCATAAGGAACCCCTTTTTCTGCTAATACGATACGTACTTGATGGCTATAAATATCATTTTTATCCGAAAAAAGCGTCATTACTGAACGTTTATTTATACTACTCGTCATTTATATCTCCGATGATTACATTTAACTAAAATTGGTCGCTAATTATATCATATTTCAACTAATAGATAATAGCCCCCAAATTTGGCTTTATGGTATGAAATAGCCAAGCAAACGATTGCTTTGTGTGGTATGATGACGCCATTTTACATAGCACATAAGGATTTAAAATGTCAAAGAACGCGGAAATTGCTATTGTTATGGGATCTAAAAGTGATTGGGCTACAATGTCTGAAGCCGCACAAATTTTAGATCAATTTGGTTTGAACTACCACGTTGAGGTCGTCTCTGCTCACCGTACACCCGATAAACTTTTCTCTTTTGCTGAATCCGCCCAAGCTCAAGGCTATAAAGTCATTATTGCTGGAGCAGGTGGTGCAGCCCATTTACCTGGTATGATTGCAGCCAAAACTATTGTACCTGTGCTAGGCGTACCAGTGAAAAGCTCAATGTTAAGCGGTGTAGATAGCCTTTACTCTATCGTACAAATGCCAAAAGGCATTCCTGTTGGTACACTTGCTATTGGCCCAGCAGGTGCAGCAAATGCAGGCTTATTAGCCGCTCAAATTCTAGCTGCTTTCAATCCTGAAATTGCAGAAAAGTTACACGCTTTCCGCCAAAATCAAACTAAAGTGGTGTTAGATAATCCAGATCCCCGCATGGAATAGCATTTGCCTAACTCTTGCAAATGAGTGAAGAAAAATCGGTAATTTTTTCTCAAAAATTGACCGCTTGCGAGTATTTGCAAAATATGGCTTTACTATTATTTAATTATCCTCACGACCAAATTATTTATTTGAGAACATTACTATGCAAAAAAGTACAATCTACCCTCCTGTTTATGTATTAGGCAATGGTCAATTGGGCAGAATGTTGCGTTATGCAGGAGCACCGCTTGATATTGAGGTCAAGCCACTTGCCTTCGATGCCCCGATTTTTGATATTAATCCAAATAGCATTATTACCGCCGAAATTGAACGTTGGTCAGATACCCCCCTAACGCAACTACTCGGTAATCATAAAAATTTTGTGAATCTCAACGTATTTGGACGATTAGCTGATCGCTTCACGCAAAAATCGCTACTTGATGAACTTAACCTTGCCACATCAACTTGGCAATTAGTAGAAAATGCGGAGAAATTAAAGTCTATTTTTCAACATATTGGAGAAAAAATAGTGGTTAAACGCCGTACTGGCGGTTATGACGGACGAGGGCAATGGATTATTACCCCAGACTCGATAGACCAAATTCCAGCCTCTTTATTCGGAGAGGTGATTGCCGAAAAATTTATTCCATTTGACGGCGAAATTTCGATTATTGGAGCAAGATTTAGAAATGGCTCAACCCGTTTCTATCCAATTTCTCACAACCTCCAACAAAATGGTATTTTGCGTTATTCGGTGTCAGATATAAATTTACCTAACCAAGCTATTTACCAACAACAAGCTGAACAAATGCTCAGTGCGGTAATGCAAGAATTAGATTACATCGGCGTAATGGCAATGGAATGCTTTGTCGTGGGAGAGCATTTATTAATTAACGAACTTGCTCCTCGTGTTCACAACAGCGGACACTGGACACAACTTGGATGTTCTATCAGCCAATTTGAGCTTCATTTAAGAGCTTTACTTGATTTACCAACACCAGAGCTTAAGCAAATTGCACCTAGTGTAATGGTGAATTTAATCGGCATTGAACACACCAACCAATGGCTTAACCTTCCATTTAGCCAGCTCCATTGGTACGGTAAAGATGTTAGAGCAGGCAGAAAAGTAGGGCACATCAACCTTACTCATCCAGATAAAAATGAGCTGATTAATTTACTTGAACAATTAAAACCTACTTTAACTGATGATTTCTATTCAGGATTGGATTGGACCATTGAGAAGTTAAGACAAGCGGTTAAATTTTAAGAAAAATTTGCTCATTTCAAGAAGTACAGGTTTCTGACTTGTGCTTTTTTTTATGCTATTATTTCTGCCATTTTTTACTAGAGAGAACAGAATAACCGTGTTAGTTTCAGATTTTTATTTTGACTTGCCCGATGAGCTAATTGCTCGCTACCCAACTGCCGAGCGTTCTGCCAGCCGACTACTTCATTTAAACGGCGAAACAGGCAAGTTTGCTGATCAGCAATTTATTGATTTATACGATCACATTAATGAAGGTGATCTTTTAATCTTCAATAATACTCGAGTGATTCCTGCTCGACTCTACGGCCGTAAACCAAGTGGTGGAAAAGTTGAGGCATTAGTGGAACGCGTATTAGATGAACACCGATGTTTGGCACACGTTAAATCCTCAAAAGCCCCCAAAGAAGGGGCAAAATTAATTTTCGGAGAAGATAAATTAGGCGAAGGAAACGGTTTTACCGCCACAATGATTGCTCGCCACGAGACTTTATTTGAATTAGTGTTTTGTGAAAATCAACCGTTATTTGATTTATTACAACAAGCCGGACATATACCTCTGCCACCTTATATCAACCGCCCTGATGAATATACTGACCAAGAACGTTATCAAACCGTTTATAGCAAAGTGTTAGGTGCCGTAGCCGCCCCCACTGCGGGCTTACATTTTGATAATGCGATGCTTGAAAAACTAAAAGCAAAAGGGGTAGATACGGCTTTTGTCACCCTTCACGTTGGTGCGGGTACATTCCAGCCTGTGCGAGTCGATACTATTGAAGAACATAAAATGCACGCAGAATATGCCGAAGTAAGCCAAGAGGTTGTAGATAAAATTTTAGCCACCAAAGCGCTAGGAAAGCGAGTGATTGCAGTTGGCACAACGTCTGTTCGCTCAGTAGAAAGTGCCGCTTTGGCAGCAGAAAAAGAAGGTAAACTCATTGCTCCATTTTTCTCTGACACCACGATTTTTCTCTATCCAGGCAAGCAGTTCAAAATAGTTGATGCGTTAATTACCAACTTCCATTTACCTGAATCGACGTTAATTATGCTAGTTTCCGCTTTCGCTGGTTATAAAAATACGATGAATGCCTATGCCCACGCGGTTGAAGCGAAATATCGCTTCTTCAGTTACGGTGACGCTATGTTTATTAATAAAAACCCGAATGCACTAAATGACGTACCTTGATTTAAGGGCTACTCATTTAAATTCAAACGAGTAAATCCGCTTTTTCTAAGGACACTCATCTATTGATGCCAAATGATTATACTGTTTAATCCAACGTTTTAGTGTTGTTTTTGCAAGCTAAAAATCCCAACGGCTCAGTGAGCCATTTTTACCGTTGAAGAAACAATGATTTGCTGTTTGAAAGATAGGCTGTATTTAGTTATAAAAAATCTGCACCTTAATCAGTTGGTTGTTTAACCCAACTTTTGGGGTGCAGATTTTTTGTTATTCACTTACCGCAAATTAAACACGCTTGAAGTCCAAGTGAACTAATTTTGGTTTAGTTGGGTGGCGTTGAATTGCTTGTACTTTAACTTGCTCTTCTTTACCACCTACAACGATAGTTAAAACTTCGTTGTAGAACGCATCGTGTACTTGTGCGTTATTTACATCATCGTGGTTTAAGATGATTGATACAGGTTCTGCACTACCACCATAAATGATGGCAGGAACTTGACCATTATGACGCAGGCGGCGGCTCGCACCCTTACCTTGCGTTGAACGAACTTCAGCTTCAAATTTGAATGACATTGTTTAATTCTCTTAAAAATGGGAATGACCCCGTTGATAGAAAAAACAGCAGGCGACCCAGCTGTTTGTGAAAAAACTTCAGCCTACTATGGTTATGGTAGGCTGAGTGCGTATTTTACTGAAGATGGCGAAAAATGCAACGTAAATTAAGATAATTTGCTTATTTTCCTGATGAAATAATCCACAATTTCTAGGGCAATATCTATCTCATTTATTTGTTCTATGCCTTCAAATCCAGGACTTGCATTGACTTCTAGAACAACCACTCCATTTGCCGTACGAAAGAAATCTACTCCAGCTACCTCAAGCCCAATTACTTGAGTTGCCTTAATCGCTAATATTTTTTCTTCTTCAGTTAATTCAATACTTTCTGCTATTCCGCCTTGATGGAGATTGGCTCGAAAGTCTCCTGCTGCACTGGTTCTACTCATCGCAGCTACAACTTTATCACCAATCACAAAAACTCGAATATCACGCCCTTTCGATTCGGTAACGAACTCTTGGCACAGATAAGCTTCCTCTACTTGCCTAAAAGTTGAGAGTACCGATTCGGCATTATGCCTATTTTCAAACAGCATTACGCCATTGCCTTGCGAGCCATTCAGGACTTTTGCAATAAGCGGAAAAGAGAAATGATTTAGTTGCGATTTCACTGAAACTAAATCCCCTGCCAAATTAGTCTTCGGGACAGGTAAACCATATTCTACTAGCCTTTGCAAAGATTGCCATTTATTGCGCGCTAAGGCAAAAGCTTGAGCGTTATTTAAAACAGGAATACCTTTTGCTTCAAAATGGCGTAACACTGTGCAGCCCATTTCGGTACTGCTTGTTCCAAAACGGGGTAAAATGCCATCATAATCCTTTAATAGCACAGCCTCTGAATAGCTTTTAGCATAATGCTCTCTTTCTTGTTGATAAAAAACCTCAAATTTTCCATTATTTAGCATCAGTAACATTTTATTTGGATCTAAAATATCTAATTCAATGCCTCTTTTGATGCACGCATTTTTAATGCGTTTGCAACTATAGAGACGAGGTTCACGACATAACATTAACCATCTCATTTTTACGATCCTTCTTGGGTAACGCAAGCGGTCAAATTTTCATTATATTTTGCACATTCTGCCGCATCAAAAGGTTGATATTGAGTTAAATCTCGCTCTGCAACGGATTGTAAATGGTTTAAATGTGAAGCTAGTGTGCTTTGTATTGTCATCGTTATTTTTCTATAGTTTGTCTAAATAATGTTTACCATCAAGCAAGCTGACTTGACGTATAATCCACGCTTGGCGTTTTCGCATACTTAAGCTAGGTTTATCCACCTTAAACACAATTGGATTTGGTAGAGAGGCCGCCAATAATGCTGATTCTTGTAAATTCAAGTGCTTAGCTGATTTTTTGAAAAAATGTTGGGCTGCAGCTTCAACGCCGAAAATACCATCGCCAAACTCAGCAATATTGAGATAAACCTCTAAAATTCGGGATTTTGTCCATATATTCTCAACTAAAAGAGTCAATAGTGCCTCAATGCCTTTTCTTATCCAACTCTGCCTATGCCATAAAAATAGATTTTTCACGGTTTGCTGGGAAATCGTTGAGCCGCCTCGAATTTTTTTCGATTTCGCATTGAATTTCAACGCGGATTCAATAGCAGCAAGATCTAAGCCAAAATGGCTTTCAAATTTTTGATCTTCAGAAGCAATAACAGCCATTTTCACCTGCCAAGAAATCGCATCAAGACTTACCCAATCTTTCTTAATAGCGTAAGTTTTATCTTGTAACATATTTTCGACTTTTTTCTGCACCATATACGCAGAGTAAGGGACAGGCAGCACAGAAAAAACTAAAATAGCGATTAAGAAAAAACCACTCCAAAAAGTAAATAACCGACTAAAACCAAACCAAAGCCAGCCAAATATCGTTCCTATTTTTCGAGGAATAAAAAAAAGCCCTATTTTCTTCAAAAGAGAGCTTAACAAACAGTTCTTACGCGTTGCCATTTACGATTTACCATTGAGCTTGCCATTCACCCATTGCAGAAAATCTTGATCTAAGGTTTTTAGCATATTTGAGCCACGTGTAATAGTTGCCGCACTGGTATTCAAATTTTGTTGAATTTCACGTTGCGAATCTTTACCCTCTAACAAGGCTTGTACAATTTTCACCCGCAGCCCTAAAGACTCTCTCTCATCTGCAGTTAAAAACATTGAGAAAAAAAGTGCTAATTTATCTTCCGTCACAGCTTGTTTAAGCAACACTAAAAATTGCTCCCATTCTTTTGGATCTCGTTGGTTATAAAGCGTTTTCATTTTATTTCCTCAATATACAAGCGGTCATTTTTGTCAGAAATTTTGCAAAAATCTCACTTTTTATAACCGCTTGTCACTATATTATTTTCTATTTTTTACTAGCACGCTGATCATCTAACTCAGCCTCTTTGGGTACTCTGAATTTGAATAACTCGCTTGAAACACCGCCTGTGGTAATGTTGCGTAATACATATAAATTGCTTTGCCCATCACGCTCAATGGTGCTGAATCCTTTTAATAAACCGCTTTTCTCAATACGTACATCAAACTGTTTTAAGTTACTTTTATTGGATTTTGGCTTTAATACAAAAGTATCCGCATTTTGGGTTACATCGTATTGCGCCCAATGATTCTTATCATTGCTGGTTAATAATACAAATGGCGTATTATTAACCGCATCTTGCACATTATTTACGGTCACTTGTGACACAAAAGGATCATAAAACCATAAATTTTCACCATCAGAAACAATCAAATTTTCTTGTGGTGATTTAGTCTCCATTCTAAATAAATTAGGGCGTTTTACTTGGAATTTTCCTTTACCTTTTTGAATTTCTTTGCCTTTGCTTGAACGTACAACTTGATCGAAATCTGCACTATATTGGCTAACTTGCATTAAACGGCGTTGTAATTCAGCAACTGATTGAGCATCAGCAAATGCCGTGCCTGCTAAGCCTAATAAGGCGAAACTTAATACGGATTTTTTGAGTAATTTTTTCATTTATTTTCCTTACTATTCAAAGAATTTTTACCTCTTTGGCAACGAACCAATTAAACGCTTCATATTAATGAACTGCTACAACGATACAATAAAAGTTCGCCATTGTATAGCGTTAGATTAATGAGCCTCGTCCCAATTATCGCCAATTCCGACCTCTGCAATCAGTGGTACGTTAAGCGAAATGGCTTTTTCCATTTCAGCTTTAATGAGCTGGCTGTATTGTTCTAGCTTATCTGCTTTCACTTCAAACACTAATTCATCGTGAACTTGCATAATCATTTTAATCTCGTGATTACCACGAATCGCTTTATCAATACCGATCATTGCAACTTTGATAATATCTGCCGCCGTGCCTTGCATTGGGGCATTAATTGCCACTCGCTCCGCTGCTTTACGCAAAATAGCGTTGCTTGATTTAATATCGGGCAAATATAAACGGCGACCAAACAAAGTTTCCACATAGCCTTTTTCTGCGGCAACTTCACGAATATCTGTCATAAACTGCTGCACGGCTGGATAGCGTTTAAAATAGAGCTCCATATATTTTTGGGCTTCTGCTCGTCCAATACCGAGTTGGTTTGAAAGCCCAAATGATGACATTCCATAAATCAATCCAAAGTTAATCACTTTCGCACTGCGGCGTTGCTCGCTGGTAACCTCTTCTAATGCAACACTGAAAATTTCTGCGGCGGTTGCTCGGTGAATATCTTTTCCTTCCACAAACGCAGCGATCATCCCTTCATCATTGGCCAAATGCGCCATAATCCGTAGTTCAATTTGGGAATAGTCGGCGGCAACAATTTTATAGCCTTCTCTTGCAACGAATGCCTGACGGATTCGTCTGCCCTCTTCGTTGCGGATAGGAATATTCTGTAAATTTGGATCACTAGAAGAAAGTCGCCCTGTTGCAGTTACCGCTTGGTTATATGAGGTATGTACTCGCCCTGTTTTTTTATTAATTAATTGTGGAAGTTTATCAGTATATGTTGATTTCAATTTACTTAATCCACGATGCTCCATTAATAATTTCGGGACGATATGCCCTCGCTGTGCCAATTCATCTAACACTTCCTCGTTCGTCGAGGGTGCACCTTTGGGCGTTTTTTTCAAAACTGGTAAGCCTAATTTGCCAAATAGAATGTCTTGTAACTGCTTGGTTGAAGCTAAATTAAACGTCTGTCCTGCTTCCGCGTGAACTAGCTGCTCGATTTCACTTAAACGTTTTTCAATTTCTGCCGATTGTGTTAATAATTTTTTTTGGTCAATTAACACACCATTGCGTTCAATACGAGAAAGCACGCTCACCAATGGCATTTCAATTTCGTTAAACAATTTCACCAACTCAGGCTCTGATGATAATTTTTGCCATAACACTTGGTGTAACTTCATTGTGACATCAGCATCTTCGGCGGCATATTCTGCGGCTTTAGGAATCTCAATTTTATCGAAAGTAAGCTGATTTTTGCCTTTACCCGCCAACTCTTCAAATGGAATAGTCTTATGCCCTAAATAACGGTAAGCCAACTCATCCATATTATGGCGACCTGTACTATTTAAGGTGTACGATTCTATCATCGTATCAAACTCAACGCCTTGTAACTCAATGCCATAGTGAGAAAAAATGGTTAAATCATATTTGATGTTCTGCCCAATTTTTTTTATGCCACAATGTTCTAAAATTGGTTTGAGTTGCGTTAAACAAGCGGTCAAATTTAGCTGATTTTTTACCAATTCATCACTATTTTCATTATCTGTATCGCCAAGCTCACCAAACATATCTACTTGTTTTTGCTCCGCTTTTTGCTTATGCCCAAGTGGAATATAGCACGCTTCGCCATTTTCAAGCGCAAATGAAATCCCCACTAAATTGGCTGACATTGAATCTAAATTATCCGTTTCAGTATCCACTGCAACCATCTTGGCTGAATTCAATTTGCCGATCCAAGCCGCCAATTTTTCTTGTGTGTCCACCGTTTCATATTTACTGCGGTCAATCACGATAGGATCTGCAACATTTTCCTCTTTTTTAACCGCTTGTGTCACTTGGTAATGATTGGGCACTTTCTCTGCAGATATGCGAGTAAGCGGATTGGCGTTATTATTTACCTCATTCAGCCAACGTTTGAATTCATAATATTCAAATAAAGTCGTCAGTTCCGCACGATTTTGTGCTTGGGTTAAAAGCTGATGATGAGTAACATCTAATTCCACATCGGTTTTAATCGTTGCCAGCAGATAAGATAAATCAGCATTCTCTTTTTCAGCGGCTAATTTTGGGGCGAAACTTTTTGCTCCACGAAACGAAAGTGAGGCAATTTTATCTAAATTATCATAAATCTGTTTAAGTGATCCAATTCCTTGCAATAAAGCGAGTGCGGTTTTTTCACCAACGCCTTTAACGCCAGGAATATTATCTGCTGAATCTCCCATTAGGGCTAAAAAGTCGATGATCAACTCAGGTGGAATACCATATTTTTCAATAACACCTTCCCGATCAAGCACGGTGTTATTCATTGTGTTAATCAACATAATGTGATCGTTCACCAGTTGTGCCATATCTTTATCGCCAGTGCTAATTAACACATCTTTGCCATCTTTAGCTGCTTGCACAGCTAATGTGCCAATAACATCATCTGCCTCTACCCCTTCAATCGAAATCAGTGGAATACCTAACGCTTTAATAATAGCGTGTAACGGTTGAATTTGAGCACGCAACTCATCTGGCATTGGCGGACGGTGCGATTTATATTGCTCAAACAATTCATCACGAAACGTTTTTCCTTTCGCGTCAAACACAACGGCAATGTGGCTGGGTTCTACTTGTGCGATCAGGCTTTTTAACATATTCAATACACCATACATTGCCCCTGTTGGATCTCCATTTTGATTAGTTAGCGAAGGGAATGCGTGAAATGCTCGATATAAATAAGAAGAACCGTCCACTAGCACCAGTGGATTTTTTGCGATAGTTGCCATAAAAAATCTCTTGAAAATCAAATAAATATTGGCGTTATTATACAAGAATCGTAAAAGAAAGGGATAAAAAAGCGTATTTCAGCCATAGCCAAAATACGCTTTTTCAAGTGGTTACGATTATTGACCGAGCGAACTTGCTCCCATCATAATCATAAATAACGCCATTTGAATTTCATCTTCGGTTAATTCACGTCCATTGACGATTAATTTCTCATTTTCAACCGATAATTCCATCTTCACGTTGTTTTCATCTACTTTTCTTAATCCGTAGTGTCCAACGTCGGCATTGAGAAAAATAGCATCGACTTGTTGTTTGGCAAACGCTTTTGCTTCTTCTTCGCTTAACTTCTCTGTTGCCATTGAGATTTGGCGAATAAGATCTTCTGCATATTCACGGTTGATATTTGAAGTAAATTTACTGGTTGAGAGGGCTTTTAATACCTCTTGAATATTACCAAGATCTTGTAAATTAACTTGAGCCATATTTAGTATTAAGGCTAAATCCACTTTTCCTTTGCTATTTTCAAAAGAGAAATTATTAATGTGGAACTTGGCTGATTTTTCCAGTAATTTCAATAAGAGTTCGGTTGTCTGCTGATTTTCGATAGCTTCAGGATTAGACAATAATGGCTTAATATCGTTAGTTAATTTAGCATCTAAATCGTATGCCATATCCATTTTTAATTTTCCCATTTCAACCCCTTCAAGGTTGAAAGATTCAGCAGTCAAACTACCTGTAGAAACTAAACGCTCGCCTTTTAACAGATTATCACCTTTAACCACAATATCTTTAATTTGTGATAACTTGCCACTTTTAGACTTAAATTCAATATCTTTAACTTTCGCACTTCCTACTCCAAAGGTGAGATTCGGATAATCGCCATTAACCTCTGCTTGCATCTCATAAGACACACCTTGCACTTGGAAATCAAGCTCTTTATCCATTACCTTAAAGGCATCTAATTCAACCGTGCCATCTATTGCCTTTGCATTCTGGTAACTATATTCTAACTTAATGGGTGTTGCTTCAACAAAGCCAGCTTCATCACCATATTTAATCGGAGATACCTCAAAATTTCCTTTTATATCACCCGAATAACTGATATTAGCCACCCCCGAACCAATATTTTCTCCAACGAATTTTTTAAACTGCGTTGGTGCTTGAAGTTCGCTTTCAGTACTCATCATAACAGGTAGGAAATTAAACTTCGCTAAACGGTTAAGTGGCAATGGGCCGTGATGAATTTTATCATTACCAATAAAGTCTAATTTTTCACCATCACCTAAATCTACCTCTAATCGATATTTCGCTTCAGAACTGAAGAAGTGGCGTTCAATCTGCACATCTTTAAACGCAATATTTGCACCCAATTCACCACTCAATTGTTTAAATTGATGATTGGCTTGCGTAACTAATTCTTGATATTTTTCTTCGACTTGTTTACCTGTATACCAGCTGCCACCAACTGCCACTACACCAATTACAGCAACGACTGAAAGTGTAATTTTGCTTAATTTCATTGTGTTTCCTTTTATTTAAAATAGTTATTTCTGTCGTTTAGATCATCGTTTTTTAAATTTCTTCAACTTAAAAAACGCTCAGTTTATTTGCACTAAACGCTATTGGGCGAACATTGCCTGCCATATTATACGCAAATTATTTCAAAAAAATAACCGCTTGCTACTTACTTTTAGTTGCTGACTTCATTGAAGCGACAAATTCCGCTAGCTCTTTAAGCAAATTTGCTTGATCATCTAAATTACGCTCAATGATTTTCACAATTGCCGAACCTGAAATAGCTCCATCTGCCCCTAATCGTAACGCTTCTCTAACTTGTTCAGGTGTAGCAATACCAAAGCCTTGCAAGATAGGGGCTGAATTTGCTTTTTTTAAGCTCTCTACTAAAGAATCCAGATTACTTGCGTGAGCCTGATTTTCTGCACTAGTGACCCCTGCACGAGAAACCAAATAAGTATAGCCCTCGGTCAATTGTACAATGCGTTGAATCGTATTTTCATCTGCATTGGGTGGGCAAATAAAGACAGGCTGAATACCATATTTTTTAGCCACAGGAGTAAATTCTTCAGCCGCTAAAACGGGCAAATCTGCAATTAAGACAGCATCAACACCTGCTTGTTGGCAGCGATGGAAGAATGTCTCTGCACTTGGTACAAAAATTAAGTTTGCACAAAGCAATAAACCAATTGGAATCTCTGGATATTTATTACGGATTTGTGCAATTAATTCAAAACACGCATTCGTACTGTAACCTGCATCTAATGCACGTTTATTAGCCGCTTGAATAACGGGTCCATCTAATAGAGGATCAGAAAATGGTAAGCCAAGCTCTAAAGCATCTGCCCCCTTTGCAATCATTGTTTCGATAATTTCAACACTGCGATTAAAATCAGGATCACATAAAGTAACAAATGGAACAAAAGCCCCTTCATTTTTTGCCTTTAAGCTATTAAATAAAGTATCAAAGCGACTCATCTTACTTTCCTCCATTTAAAATTTTATCGACCGTGAAAATATCTTTATCGCCTCGTCCTGATAGATTGACGACGAGCAATTGTTCTTTCTCAGGGTTTTGGTGAATTAGTTTTAACGCATAAGCAAGAGCGTGGGAAGATTCTAGTGCTGGAATAATTCCTTCATACTTCGCTAAGGCTTGGAAAGCATCTAGTGCTTCTTGATCTGTAATTGAAACATACTCTGCTCGCCCTGTTGCATTTAAATAAGCGTGCTGTGGACCAACCGATGGAAAATCTAAGCCAGCTGAAACGGAGTAAGACTCTTCAATTTGCCCATCTTTATCTTGCATAATTGGGGATTTCATACCAAAGTAAATTCCTGTTGTACCGTGTTTAAGCGGTGCACCGTGTTCACCTGTTTCAATCCCCTTGCCCGCAGGCTCTATACCGATTAATTTAACCGTTTTTTCTTCAATAAAGTCCGCAAACATACCAATCGCATTAGAGCCTCCGCCAACTGATGCAATCACTGCATCTGGCAAGCGGTCTTCTTTTTCTAAAATTTGGCATTTAGTCTCTTCGCCAATCATTTTTTGAAATTCACGCACCATTGTTGGAAAAGGGTGTGGGCCTGCTGCCGTGCCTATTAAATAGTGGGTTGTATCGTAATTCGCTGCCCAATCACGCATTGCCTCACAACAGGCATCTTTTAATGAGCAAGAGCCTTTCTGCACCGAAATGACCTCTGCTCCCATTAGATGCATACGAAATACATTAGGCGATTGACGCTCAACATCTTTTGCACCCATATACACCACACAAGGCATTCCAAGCATTGCACAAGCAAGAGCTGTTGCAACACCGTGTTGCCCTGCTCCAGTTTCAGCAATGATCCGCGTTTTGCCCATACGTTTTGCTAGTAAGATTTGTCCTAACACTTGGTTAGTTTTATGTGCTCCGCCGTGCAATAAATCTTCACGTTTTAAATAAAGCTTCGTTTTTGAACCTTTTGTTAAGTTACGGCAAAGAGTTAATGCCGTTGGACGACCTGCGTAATTTTTTAATAAATCAGCAAATTCCGCTTGAAAAGCTGGATCTTGCTGCACTTCAACAAAAGCTTGCTCTAATTCTTTGAGTACGGGCACTAAAATTTCTGGCACATACATACCGCCAAATTCGCCAAAATAAGGATTAAGAAGTGTATCTGACATAATTTTTCCTTTTCTAAATTTAATTCGCTAAAGACTGCGTGCCACATTCAAAGCTGATGAAGTTTGTGCAACTGGCATTACTTCAATACGATTTATATTCACGTGTTCTGGTTGTTGATTTAACCATAACACAATGTTGGCAACATCTTCTGGGCGAATAAATTCCACATTTTCATAAATTTTTGCTACTTTTTCATCATCGCCTTTAAAACGAATATGAGAAAATTCGGTTCCACCACATAAGCCTGGCTCAACATTCGACACTCGTACTTTTGTGCCTGCTAAATCTGCACGTAAATTTAAACTAAACTGTTTTACAAAAGCTTTTGTCCCACCATAAATATGCCCGCCAGGATAAGGGTAAGTGCCTGCAATTGAGCCAATATTAATAATATGGCCTGAATTATGCTCAACCATTTCAGGTAGTACTATACGCGTTATTGTGACTAAGCCTTTAATATTAGTATCGATCATTTGATACCAATCATTTAAATCAGATTTATAGGCAGGCTCTAATCCAAGGGCTAGCCCCGCATTATTAACTAATACATCTATTTTTCGCCAACCTTGAGGACGACTGTTTAATGCTTCTTCCACTTTTTCTGGTTGCTGAATATCAAATACAAGCGGTAAAAATTGATCGCCAAATTGCAAATGTAGCTCGTTTAAACGCTCCGCTCGTCTGCCCGTACCAATCACTTTATAGCCTGATTGAAGCAGTAATTTACAAATGGCTAAACCAAAACCAGCGGTTACGCCTGTTACTAATGCAGTTTTCATTTTTTTACTCTCAAAATTAAAATGTACTATCAAAGTAGTACAAAAAGAACAAAATTGCAAGGAATATATATCAGAAGAGAAAAAAAGCGTACCAAAAGGTACGCTAAATACATAGGAGGATCTTATAATTTTATATAACACAACATTCGATATCCATATCTTGAGTTGCATTCTATACCATAAATCCCTTTAATTCTGTGATTGTCTTCACATTTTTAGAAATTAACCTTATTTTTCTGTTTTTTTCGCTTTAAAGATTAAAATCAATAGTGCCATTACTACAGCAGTTGATACAAATCCTAATAAGGCTGATTGTGTGAAGCCCACAAACAAATAACCAACAATAGATGCTACTGCCACTAATAACGCATAAGGTAATTGAGAAATAACGTGATCCATATGGTTACATTGAGCCCCTGTTGAAGATAGAATAGTTGTATCAGAAATAGGTGAGCAGTGGTCTCCACATACTGCGCCCGCCATTACTGCCGATAAACAAGGAATAATTAATGAAGGGTCAGAATGTACAGCCATTGCTGCACCAATTGGCAGCATAATACCAAAGGTTCCCCAACTTGTACCTGTTGAGAATGCCATTGCCGCCGCTAATACAAATAAAATCGCAGGTAAGAAACCCGCTGCAATATGCTCACCAACTAAACCAGATAAATATTTACCCGTTTGCATATCACTTACTACGCCATTGATTGTCCAGGCGAAGAATAAAATAGTAATTGCACCAGACATCATTTTTACGCCTAATCCATAAGCACGGAAGTAATTTTTTAGCGAAATATGACCGCTTGTTACAATACAAATCGTTGCGACAATAAGTGCAGCAAGCCCACCGACAACCAACGAAATACCTACGGTGGTATTTTCAAACGCCCCTAAAATAGAGAATGGTGTACCAGCGTCAGCTAAAGCATCTGCCCCCGTTTTTATCATCATTGTAACAGTTGTAAAAATTAAAGTAGCAATTGGTAAAATCAGATCACGAACTTGTCCTTTTGTCTCTACTTGCTCTTCCTCTAATGAATCTAACGCTTCTGTATGGCGTTCAAAACGAGCCATTGAGCCAATATCAAATGAGAAATAAGCGACAACGAATACCATAATCATTGAAAAAATCGCATAAAAATTCATCATACTCATTGTCATAAATGCACCAAGTGGCGAATAGCCACTAATAGAATGCGTCGCTAATAAACCTGCGATTAAAGTGATGATGTAAGCCCCCCAGCTTGAAATAGGCATTAATACGCACATTGGGGCAGCAGTTGAATCTAGAATATAAGCTAATTTTGCACGAGAAACACGAAATTTATCCGTAACTGGACGAGCAATAGCCCCTACAGCTAAACTATGAAAATAATCATCAATAAAAGTAAAAAATACTAAACCAGCTGCCATTAATTTTGCACCACGTTTACCTTTTACTTTATTTTGTGCCCAATTAGCGAAGGCTTGATTACTGCCAGAAATACTTAATAAAGAAGTTAACACGCCTAATAAAACCAAAAATAAAATAATATTGACATTATTAGCATTTAAACCTTCCCCAGCACCTTTATAGACTAAAGAAACAACACTATTTTTAATATAGGTAAGTGCATCAAGAAAATTACTATTAGTTAGCATAAATGCACCAAATATAATTCCGATACTTAATGAAATAATCACTTTGCGCGTAATTATTGCTAACATTAATGCAATCAATGCAGGCAACACAGACCAAAGCGATGTAGAATAATCAACTAGATTCATAAAACCTCTAAAATGACTTTGTATAATTAAGGATAACAGCCAAACAAGAGATGTACTGAGATATTTATAAAATAAATATAAAGGAAGGAAATATGAAAGCCTAAAACCCACCCTAACAGTAGCACTCCGTAGCATTAACTACGACAGTGTCGTTTCTTTCGATAACGACCCCAACCAATTAAGATGACGCTTAATTGATTTCGGCAAACTCACCTTTCCTTTTTCTTCATCGTTTTCCACTCAGAAAAAATACTTATTGAATTTGCACCTCTACATTTTGTAGGAGGTCGTAAGATACCACGAATATCTTAAGATATAAAGTATCTCTTTTTTATTTACCTTAAATATCTTTTAATATATGATAAATAGCAATAACTTTAACTTTTCGTTACTACTAATAAAATAAGGAGTAAAAAATGTCAGATTTAAAAAGTCTTTTAAATATTCGTAGTTTAAGAGCATTCGCTAAAGATTTAGCTCTTGAGCAATTAAAATCAATTGCTCAAAAACTAGATACTATTATTGCTGAAAAAGAAGAAGAAATTAGAAAAGAAGAGCAGGAAAAAGCAAAACAATTAGAAAGCTTGAAAAAATATACCGAAATGCTTAAACAAGACGGGCTCTCTATTGATGAATTGGCACAATTATTAGCAGATAAAATGATTAAAGGCCGTAAAACACTTAAAGCACGCAAATCAGCTTCTCCTCGCCCTGCTAAATATAAATTTATTGATGCTAAAGGCAATGAAAAAACGTGGACAGGTCAAGGCAGAACACCAAAAGCATTGCAACAAGCACTAGATAAAGGTAAAAAGTTAGAAGATTTCGCTATTTAATATATTAAATAACATTAAATATAAGAGAGAACTCTATTGAGTTCTCTTATTTTTATAACAGGAAATGCTATGCTTGAACACAAAATATTATTAACCGAATGCCCTGATGACACAGGATTAGTCGCCAAAATTACTAATATTTGTTACAAACACCAATTAAATATTATTAAAAACTCGGAATTTGTAGATAACGAAACCAAACGTTTTTTTATGCGTACTGAATTAAATGGTATTTTTAACGATAAAACCTTATTAGCAGATCTGGAATTTACTTTACCAGAAGGTTCTATTTATAAATTATTACCAAAACAGAGAAAGCGTATTGTTATTTTAGTAACAAAAGAGGCTCATTGTTTAGGCGATTTATTAATGAAAAACTATTATGGTGGATTAGATGTAGAAATTGCTGCTGTAATTGGCAACCACGATACGCTAAAAGGCTTAGTTGAACGCTTTGATGTGCCATTTCATTTAATCAGCCACGAAAACCTAACTCGTATTGAGCACGACAAAATGCTTGCTGAAAAAATTGACGAATACTCACCTGACTATATTGTTCTAGCTAAATATATGCGGGTTTTAAATCCTGAATTTGTTGCTCGTTATCCAAACCGAGTCGTAAATATTCATCATTCTTTTTTACCTGCTTTTATTGGGGCTAAGCCATATCAAAGAGCTTATGAGCGTGGGGTAAAAATTATTGGAGCAACTGCACATTTCGTAAATGATGAATTAGATGAAGGCCCAATTATTATGCAAAATGTGATCAACGTCGATCACACCTATACCGCAGAAGCAATGATGCGTGCAGGGCGAGATGTAGAGAAAACAGTTCTAAGCCAAGCATTAGAATTAGTGCTTACCGATAAAATTTTTGTCTATAAAAATAAGACGATTATTCTATAACCAAAATAAAAAGCTGGTTCATCTTAATAACCAGCTTCTCTCTATTTAATTGCATCAATATTCTAAACTCAGCAATAAAATAATGCCCTTTCATAATCGCTATAAATCTTTCCCCGATCTAGGCCTCTAAGTTCTAATTTCCAATAAATAGATTAAAAAACAAAATAAACTTAAATTTTTTAGCCGTTTAAAAATCCAGACGTTTAGACGTCTAAAAATCCTTGACAATTCACCGCAACACCGCTAATTTAGCCATATTATTACAACTACAAGCGGTCAAAAAAACACAATTTTTTGCAAATAAGGATTCTATGGCTCAGCACATCACGCTTTTTGAGGAAACGCCCCTGCCACTTTCATTAGGCGGTGAACTTTCCCCTATTACTGTCGCTTATCAAACTTACGGCGTCTTAAATGCAGATAAAAGTAATGCAGTTTTAATCTGCCACGCCCTTACTGGCGATGCTGAGCCTTATTACGATACAGCAACTGAAAAAGGTTGGTGGCAAGATTTTATGGGAAAAGGGCTAGCTTTTGATACCGAAAAATACTTCTTTATTTGTAGTAATGTGTTGGGTGGTTGTAAAGGTACGACAGGTCCCGCTTCTATCAACCCTAAAACGAATAGACCTTACGGTAGCCAATTCCCCATTATTACGGTACAAGATATTGTGAATGTACAAAAAGCCTTGATTGATTATCTAGAAATCCCAAGACTTCATACAGTAGTGGGCGGCTCTTTTGGTGGAATGCAAGCAACACAATGGGGAATTAGTTATCCAGACCAAGTGCGTAACATTATTAACCTCTGCTCATCGCTTACCTTAAGTGCTGAAGCGATAGGTTTTAACCATATTATGCGTCAAGCCATTATTCACGATCCACATTTTAATGGTGGAGATTATTATGATGGCATAGCACCAGATAACGGCTTAACAATAGCTCGAATGTTAGGAATGCTCACTTACCGTACCGATATTCAGTTAGCTAAAGCGTTCGGACGAGAAACAAAACAGCAAGGCAAAATTTGGGGTGAATATTTCCAAGTGGAATCTTATCTAAGCTATCAAGGCACAAAATTTCTGGGGCGTTTTGATGCAAATACCTATATTCATTTATTAAGAGCGCTGGATTTATACGATCCCGCCCTTGGTTATGAAAACGAAGAAATGGCGTTAAAACGCATTAAAGCTAACTATACATTTGTTGCGGTCACTAGCGATCAGCTTTTCAAACAAATTGATGTATATAAAAGCAAACAGAAATTAGAGCAAGCTGGGGTGAATTTAGAATTCCACGAGTTTCATTCCGATTTTGGACACGACTCATTCTTGGTGGATTATGATTTCTTTGAACCGATGATTAAAAAAGGCTTAGAAAAGTAAATTTACATTTTTTTAGCGAAATTTGACCGCTTGTCATCAAGAAAAAAGCACACCTTGGTGTGCTTTCACTATTTTACTGATTATTTCAAACGCATTGCAGGGAATAAAATCACATCACGAATTGACTGTGCATTTGCAAAAATCATGGCTAAACGGTCGATACCTAAACCTTCACCTGCTGTTGGTGGTAAACCGTGTTCCAATGCTACAATAAAGTCTTCATCTTTAAACATCGCTTCATCATCACCTGCATCTTTCGCGACAACTTGTGCATCAAAACGCTCAGCTTGATCTTCCGCATCATTTAATTCAGAGAAACCATTACCAATTTCACGACCACCGATAAAGAGCTCAAAACGATCGGTCACCTCTGGATTTTCATCATTACGGCGTGCAAGCGGTGAAATTTCTGCAGGATGTGCCATTAAGAAAGTCGGCTGAATTAATTGATGTTCTGCGACTTCTTCAAAAATTGCATTCACTACAGAGCCTAATCCCCATGATTTTTGAATTTCAATGCCTAAACCTTTTGCAATTTCAACGGCTTTCTCAATGTTATCTAAATCGGAACGAGAAATACCATTACCATATTTCACGATAGCATCGTGCATTGTAATACGCTCAAATGGCTTACCAAAATCAAACACATATTCGCCATAAGGTACATCTGTCGTGCCAAGAATATCCAATGATAATTGTCTTAACAATTCTTCGGTGTTATCCATTAAATCGTGATAATCTGCATAGGCTTGATAATACTCAATCATTGTAAATTCTGGATTATGACGAACAGACACCCCCTCGTTACGGAAGTTACGGTTTAACTCAAATACACGTTCAAAGCCACCAACGACTAAACGCTTTAAGTAAAGTTCTGGCGCAATACGCAAATACATATCCATATCTAACGCATTATGGTGTGTAACAAAAGGCTTCGCTGCTGCTCCACCTGGGATTACTTGTAACATCGGAGTTTCAACTTCAATAAAATCTCTATCTAAGAAGAATTTACGAATGCCTGATACTACTTGCGAACGAATCATAAAAGTACGGCGAGATTCTTCATTAGAAATAAGATCTAAATAACGTTGGCGATAACGAGTTTCCAAATCCGTTAAGCCGTGATGTTTATCGGGTAATGGGCGTAACGCTTTTGTTAAAAGTTGAACTTCAGAACAACGAATAGTTAATTCGCCTGTTTTAGTTTTAAATAAAGTTCCCTCAACACCAACAATATCACCAAGATCCCAAAGACTTACGTTTTCTTCGTAAACACTTTCGCTCAAATTATCACGTGCCACATAAAGTTGGATGGCACCACTCACATCTTGAATGGTAAAAAAAGATGCCTTGCCCATTACACGTTTTAGCATAATACGGCCCGCTACTTTAGCTTGAATATGTTGCTCTTTTAATACTTCGCCTTCGACTTCATCATACCTAGTATGTAAATCTTTTGCTAACACATCACGACGAAAAGTATTTGGAAAAGCGTTACCCTGCTCACGAATTTTATTTAACTTTTCACGACGAGCTAACATTTCTCCATTAAGATCTAATTCTTGATTTTCTACTTCAGACATTAAATTACCTTTAGATTTTCAAAATTTGGATAAATAAAACTGGGCGATTATACGTTATTTTCAGGAATTTTGGTAGGAAACAAGCGGTAAGATTTTCAATAAATTTTGCAAATAGGCAGGATTGAAGCTAAATCACTTAACTCCAATCCGTTATACATTACATTACAACAACATCAAATTGATCCCGATGATAATACGGTTCTAATTTTATCTCTATTTTTTGTCCGATAAAGGCCTGCAATTCAGCTAGTAATGCGTGGCTTTCTTCATTAATCAAGTATTCTGCCACTTCTTTAGACGCATAAACATGCATTTTTTCTGTTTTAAATAGATGATGTACACGCACAATTTCACGCATAATTTCATAGCTGACGGTTTCAACTGTTTTTACCGTACCACGCCCCTGACAAGCCGAGCAATCGCAGCAAAGAATGCGTTCTAAACTCTCACGCGTACGCTTGCGTGTCATTTCAACCAAACCAAGTTGAGTAAAGCCATTTACGTTAGTTTTTACTCGATCACCTTTTAACGCTTCTTGTAACGATTGTAAAACTAAGTTGCGATGCTCTACTTCTTGCATATCAATAAAATCAATAATAATAATACCGCCTAAATTACGTAATTGAAGTTGGTGTGCAATTGCCTGCGTTGCTTCAATATTCGTATTAAAGATGGTGTGTGCAAGATTTCGATGCCCAACAAATGCACCTGTATTGATGTCAATTGTTGTCATAGATTCTGTTTGTTCAATAATCAGATAACCGCCTGATTTCAGATTTACCCTCTTATCGAGTGCTTTTTGAATAGCTTCCTCAACACCGTAAGCGTCAAATAATGTTTTAGCCCCCATATACAAACTTACAGAATTTGTTAGCTCAGGCATAAACTCAGTTAAGAACTCTTTGACTTGCTCACAAGTTGTTTTTGAATCAATCCAGACTGCATTAATATGCGTGCCAATAAAATCTCTTAGCACACGTTGAGCCAACGCAAGCTCTCCATAAAGCATTGACTTAGCTGGATATTTTGTTTTCCGCTCTAACACTTTTCGCCATAATCTTTTCAAAAAAGCAGCATCTTGCTTTAAGCTTTCTTCATTTGCTTCTTCAGCCGCAGTACGAACAATAAATCCACCCAATTCATCACAATAAGGCTCAACCAATCTTTTTAAACGCTCACGCTCCTCCTCACTTTCAATTCTTTGCGAGACCCCAACGTGACTATTTTCTGGCATAAAAACTAAATAGCGAGAAGGTAACGTAATATCAGTCGTTAAACGAGCCCCTTTGGTACCAATCGGATCTTTAACTACTTGCACAACAATATCCTGCCCCTCACGCACTAGCTCGGCAATATCTTTTACTACAAACTGCTTCTTCTCATTTTCATCAACACATTCTGTATGTGAAACAATATCAGAGGCATGTAGAAAAGCCGCTTTTTCTAACCCAATATCCACAAAAGCAGACTGCATTCCTGGCAACACCCGGGTTACTCGTCCTTTGTAAATATTACCGACAATACCACGCTTAGCTTCACGTTCAATGTGTAGCTCTCTTAACAATCCGTTTTCAACTAATGCTACCCGAGTTTCACTTGGAGTTACATTAACTAATAATTCTGTCCCACTCATTTTTTTCTCTATATTTGTAAACTACTCTAAAGTTTACCATTTCATCATTAAGAAAACAAAACCTTAGTATAGTATGTATATTTGTATGGTAGCTGCAAAAGAAAGAATGATAAATCGTACTGCACAAACTGTAATAGTTCAATTCCTTGCAACATTCCAAAGACACAACCACATTTAAATCCTTAAACAATCCATTTCAAACTGCATTGGGGAGCGATTTCCTAATGCAGAATGCAGTCGTCTCGGATTGTAAAAATCTTCAATGTATTCCGCCACACAAAGCAATGCCTGCTCGCGTGTCTTAAATCGGTAGCCGTTGAGTTTCTCCGTCTTTAAACTGCGGAAAAAACGCTCTGTTACCGCATTGTCCGTACATTTCCCCCGCCCTACTTTGGCTATGCACCATTTTCGCTTCTGTCAGCACATTCCGAAAGGCTTGGCTGCTGTATTGGGAGCCGCGGTCTGAGTGGAAAATAACGTCCGCAGGGGGCTTGCGGCGGTGAATGGCAAGTCGCAAGGCTTGAACGCATAAGCGGCTGTCCGGCGTATCCGATACCGACCAGCCGACAATTCTGCCCAAATGGTGTCGGGCATCATTGCACACTGCCCATTTGCACTATTTTCCGCAAAATCGACCGCTTGTTTTCGCCAAACTTTAGCTTTCGGGCACTTGGCTTTTATCTCGAGCTCCCGCATTAAACGGCGAGCTTTAAACCGCCCGATTTTTATCCCTAAATCCGTCACCGCCTGTGATAAACGCCGTGAGCCATAGGTTTCACCGCTTGCCTCAAAGACAGATAGCAACGTTTCCTGCAAGCTCATCAACGTTTGATTCGGTGACGATTTTTCCCAACGATGGCTGGTGGAGCGATTCAACGAAAAACAACGGGACAGTTGTGCGGGGGAAATGCCTTCTCGCCGTAAATCCACCACACAGGATTTCAAGACTTCTCGAGCAAGAAGGCGGACACCTTTTTTAGTAAGGCATTGTCGCTACGCAACGGCTCATTCTCCGCCCGTAAACGCTGAATTTCCCGCTGCTCGGCGAGAAATTGCTGCTTCCAACGATTCAAGGCAGATTGGCTGACTCGCATCATTTTGTACACTTGACTGACGCTATGTTTGCCGTCTAACACCATTTCAACACATTGCTTTTTATACTCAGGAGGTAAAAAGTTTAACCATTTTGCTGTTCTCCATTTTGAGAGAGTTTATCAAAAATAGTCTTTGGTTTATTGCAGTGGGTTAGACCATTACAAAACGTATATCAAGTGTTTTCATTATATCCTCACTTTGGTTACTGATTTTACATACAGTATAATGAGTGAGGATTTTTATGTCAATAAAATAGTGTAATAATTTACAGTATTTGAGTTTTTAATTATTAGCCAAAATAACCGCACGCTTAGGGGCTGGGTAGCCTTCAATGGTTTTATTGCGATCGGCTGGATCTAGAAAATCTACCAAACTTTCATTTTCTAACCAATCGGTTTTACGTTGTTCCTCAAGGGTGGTGATTCCTTCATCAACACAACGTACATTCTTAAAGCCGACTTTTTTCAACCAGTTAATTAATGCAGGCACGGACGGAATAAAATAGACATTTTTCATTTTAGCGTAGCGATCCGTTGGCATAAGTGTATCATTGATATCACCATCAATGACGAGAGTTTCCAGCACTAATTCCCCGCCTTTTACTAATTGTGCTTTGAGCTGAGAAAGATGATCGATAGGTGATTTACGGTGATAAAGCACGCCCATTGAAAAAACCGTATCAAAAGCCGCCAGCGGTTGCATTTGCTCAATCCCAAGTGGGATAAGATTGGCTCGTCTGTCATTGCCTAATAATTTTCTGACTGCCTCAAATTGACAAAGAAAAAGCTCGGTGGGATCAATTCCTACCACCATTTTTGCCCCTTCACCGACCATTCGCCACATATGATAACCGCTGCCACAGCCAACGTCTAAAATGGTTTTTCCTTCAAGCGGAGATAAGTGTGGCAACACACGATCCCATTTAAAATCGGAACGCCATTCGGTATCAATATGAATGCCGTGTAAGTGATAAGGGCCTTTACGCCAAGGCATAAGTTGTCTTAAATGATGGGTGATTTGCTTTATCTCACCTTCAGACAACACTTCACTTGGAATTGATTCCACTTTGTCTTTTAGGTTAATACAAGCGGTCGAATTTGGTAAAAAATTTGCAACTTTTGCCCATTTTGCATAATCGGCGTGAGTGGTTTTTTCCCATTGCTTTAACTGCAAAGGCAAGGTTTCAAGCCAATCAGAAAGTGGCGTAGTTGCAATTTGTTGATAAAAAGGACGGAAGTCGATCATATATTCAGGGGTTTTAATAATAAAATATTGAATTTTGTAAGGGCGAGCCTAAGTGCCTGCCCCACAAATTAAATTGGATTATCTCACAATCGGATTAACTTTCGCTTTCTGTACTTTGCGGTAAGCGTTGAGTAATTTCTGATGAGCGATCATATTTTCCAACGTTTCGTCAGAAGCGGTTAAACCGTGGAACGGATTACCGCCTTGCACCGCATTCCAAGCGAATTCCACCGCTTCCACGCCGTACATTTTCTCGAATACAGAACGATATTGAGCCGGTTCACGGTTTTGATCTAGAAATAATTCAAGCGTGCTGATTAAGCAGCGATAATAATTGTTACGCTCTGCTGAGAAGACGCTGGCGTTCATATTTGCCGTCCAGTTTGCCCAATCTAAGGCTTGCTCTAAATTTCCGAGTGCTAAATGCAACATTGATTTTAACTCACCGATACGCAAGGTTTGCATTGCAGATTCTTTTTCTGCTACCACGCCGATAAACTCACGCACACGGGTTAAATCATCAATGCTTTGCTCGTCTAATTCATCAAGCAATTCTTGATAAGTGTCTGCATCGTGATGGAAGTGTGGCAGGTCCAACAAAATTTCACGCCAATCTAATCCCATATTATTGTTAGCGTAGATGAGATCATCGCTTGGGTAAATATTTGACATTCCTGGTGCTAAAATACGGCAAGAGTACACACCTAAATGCTCGTAATCCATAATATAAACTGGCTGATTGTGCTTGTTGAAAATCGCCATCATATTATTAAATTCTTGCTCGGTTGTACCAGAGAAATCCCAATGCACGAATGGATAATCTGCATCACGTTTGAAAAGATCCCAAGAAATAAGACCGCTTGAATCAATAAAATGGGTTTCCATATTCGCGTGATCGGCTACATCTTCATTATTGAAAGACGGCGGTGCAAACACATCTAAATCTTTGAGGCTGCGACCTTGCAGAAGCTCGGTGACAGTACGCTCAAATGCGACTTGGAAATTTGGGTGTGCACCGAAAGAGGCGAAACAAGTGCCGTTTTGTGGATTGAGTAAAATCACACAAATTACAGGGAATTCGCCACCTAATGAGGCATCGTAGCAAAGAATCGGGAAGCCTTCTTGCTCTAATTTTTCGATAGAAGCCTTAATCGTTGGATAGCCATCAATCACCGATTGCGGAATTTCAGGCAAGCTGATCGCTTCAGTGATAATGCGATGTTTTACGAAACGCTCGAACACTTCGGATAAACCTTGCACACGAGCTTCGTTTTTGGTGTTACCTGCAGACATACCGTTTGATACGAATAAGTTACCGATAATGCTTTGCGGAATATAGACGGTTTGATTATCAGATTGGCGAATATAAGGTAAAGCAACGATGCCTCTATCATAGTTGCCCGATTGTAAATCCACTAATAATTCAGGGGTAAGTTCACCATTCGGGTCGAAATATTCCCATAAGAAATCATCCATCATTTCTGGTGGTGGCACATCTTCATCTTCAATCAGGAACCATTTTTCGCTTGGATAATGCACGAAAGCGCTGTTAGCAATTTCTTGCCCTAAGTAGAAATCTGCCCAGAAATAGTTAGTGGATAAACGCTCAAAATATTCGCCTAATGCAGAAGCTAACGCTGCTTTTTTGCTTGCCCCTTTACCATTTGAGAAACATTGCGGGCAATCTGCATCACGAATATGTACAGACCACACGTTTGGAACGGGATTTAACCAAGAGGCTTCTTCAATATTAAAGCCAAGGTTTTTTAATTTGTGTTGAAAGGTAGAAATACTCTCTTCAAGAGCAGCATCTTTACCGGTAATAAAAGTTTGTTCTGACATAGAGGCCTTTAATATGATTTAGTAAGCTAATTATTATACTAAAAAATGGATATAAAGTGGGGAAGTTTAATCAATAGAATTTGGAGAAATTTATACTTTAATGTGAATATACGCCACATTATTGTTATTCTATTTATAATAAATTATAGTACTAGAGAATATAGATAGGGATTTATATAAATATGAAAAATGAATACTTTGCACACATTAGAAAATCTGATGGGGTGATTCAATCTGTTCTAACCCATCTTTTGGAAACCGCTCAAATTGCTCGCATTTTGGCAACGAAGTTAGATTTAGCTGAGGCGGGAGAATTACTTGGTTTAATGCACGATTTCGGCAAATATTCCGAGAAATTCCAGAAATATATTCGCCGAGTGACCAGTATGTTAAATCAAGCGGATTTAGACAGCGAAGATGAAACCAACGGCGGCGACCATTCCACCGCAGGGGCTCAGTGGATTTATCGCCGTTTGATAAAATATGGTTCGAACGGTATTGGCGAGCTTTGTGGGCAAATTTTAGGACTATGCATTGCCTCTCACCACGGTGCAGGCTTGATTGACTGTTTAAGTCCGGAAGGTAAGGCGGTTTGGCGAGACCGTTTTAATAAGGAGGATAAAGACGCCCATCTTAGCGAATGTGAGCAAAAGGTGGATAAATCTATTCTTGAACGTGCAGAGCAATTAGCTTCTGAATCCCTCATTCAATCCCTTCAAAAACCGATTGCCGCAATTTTAAGTCAGCAAGATGTTCCCTTTAAAATTAAAGAGCTTTATTTAGCCTGTTTAACCCGTTTTTTATTTAGTTGTTTGATTGATGCCGACCGTATAAATAGTGCTGATTTCGAGCGGGAAGAACAAAAAGAGATTCGCCATTTCAACGAAAAACCAAACTGGCAACAGGCGATTGATACATTAGAAAACTATTTATCTCGTTTTGAAATTAAATATCCGATTGACCAAATTCGCCGTAATATTTCCAACGATTGCTTAACGCGAGCCTGTGATAAACAAGGTATTTATTCTCTTACCGTGCCAACTGGCGGAGGTAAGACCCTTGCCACTTTGCGTTATGCGTTACATCACGCTCAAACACACCAACTTGATCGCATTATTTACATTATTCCCTACACATCAATTATCGATCAAAATGCTCAGAATGTGAGAGAGATTCTAGGCGATGATTGGGTGTTAGAGCATCATTCCAACATTGAGCCGGAAAAACAGACTTGGCAAAATAAAGTGTTATCTGAGAACTGGGATAAGCCGATTATTTTCACGACAATGGTGCAATTTCTTGATGCTTGGTTTGGCGGTGGCACGCGTGGTGTTCGTCATATTCACGCCATGACAAGAAGCGTTTTGATTTTTGATGAAATTCAAACCCTGCCGATTAAATGCGTTCATCTGTTTTCCAATGTATTAAATTGGCTTGCCCAATTTGGTAAAAGTACCGCCGTTTTATGTACCGCGACACAACCTTTATTAAATCAGCTCAAAAAGCCGGAATTAGGGCAAGTGAAATTAGCGGAAAACGCGGAGTTAATGGGAAATCAACAGAATTTAACCGCACTTTTTGATGATCTCTCCCGTGTGGAAATCCACTATCGCTCGCAAGTGGGCGGATTTTCGCTAGAAAATGCAGGTGAGTTTTTGCTAGAACAGTTCAAATTACATTCTAGCTGTTTATTTATTGTGAATACCAAAAAATGGGCTCAGGATTTATATCGTTACTGTCAGGATCACCATATTCCCCAAGATGCCCTTTTTCATTTAAGTACCAACCAATGTTCTGCTCATCGAAAAGTGATTTTTGAGCAAATTAAAACTCGATTGAAAAATAAAGAGCCGGTGATTTGTATCAGTACTCAGCTTATTGAAGCGGGTGTAGATATTTCTATGGCGTGTGTCATTCGAGCCTTAGGCGGTTTGGATAGCATTGCTCAGGCGGCAGGGCGTTGTAATCGCCACGGTGAAAAAGAGGGCAAAGGGCAAGTTTATGTGATAAATCTGAAAGAACCCAATTTAGAAGAAGTCTTGTCGGATATTACAATCGGGCAAGATAAAGCGGCTCGGGTATTTGGTGAATATGAAGGGCAAGATATTTTACAACCGGCGGCAATGACGCAATATTTCAAGTATTATTTCCACGATCGCAGTGATGAAATGGTTTATCCGCTCAAAAATAGTACATCGGGATCCTTGCTGGATTGGTTGTCGGATAATTGCCACAATGTTTATGCCCCGAAAAATGATCGAAGAACCCGGCCTTTCCCGTTATTGATGCAATCCTTTAAAAGTACGGGGAGGGAATTTCAAATGATTGACGCCCCAACCCAAGCGATCATTGTGCCTTATGGTGAGGGAAAAGAGATAATTACGACATTATGTAGCGTGGAAGATAACAAGGAGAAATATGAAGCTCTTGCCAAAGCCCAACGATATAGCGTGAATGTTTTCCCCAAGGTGTGGCGAAAATTGGTGGAGGCAGAGGCCTTACAAGAAACGCAGGCAGGGTCGGGAATCTACTATTTAGATGAACGGCATTATTTGGAAGAATATGGTTTATGTACAGATCGTGCAGGCAATATGACTTGCTATGATTTTTAAGTTGTGAAAAAGGAGCGATATGAATAATAAAATTAGTTTTCGCGTATGGGGTAGGCAAGCACTTTTTACTGATCCTGTCACTAAAATTGGCGGTGAAAAATTTAGCTATCCGGTGCCGACTTGTGAAGCCTTAAAAGGTATTTTAAGAAGCATTTATTGGAAGCCGACCTTGATTTGGCATATCGACCGCGTGCGGATTATGAAGCAAATTCGTACTCAAACTAAATCCACCAAACCCTTGGATTGGAATGGCGGCAATACCTTAGCCATTTATACTTTCTTGCAAGAGGTTGAATATCAAGTGGAAGCCCATTTTACTTGGAACGAACATTGGGACGAATTAGCCGGTGATCGTAATCCAGGAAAACATATGGCGATTGCCGAACGAATGTTAGCCCGAGGCGGACGACAAGATATTTTCCTTGGCACAAGAGATTGCCAAGGTTATGTTGAGCCTTGTCAGTTTGGAGCGGGCGAGAGTTTTTATGATGGAACAGGCGAGTTGGATTTTGGTTTAATGTTCCACAGTTTTGGCTATCCGGAAGAAACCGGCAAACACGAACTGATTAGCCGTTTTTGGAATGCCACGATGCAAAATGGCGTGATTGAATTTCCAAGCGTCAATGATCAATCCGGTCGTTTAAAAAAACGTTTTATTCGTGAAATGAAACCGTTTAAACCTTTTAAACGCGGCGAAAATGTGAAACTGGTGGAAGACGAGGAAAAGGAGCTTGAATTATGAGCTGGATGCAGAAACTTTATCGGACTTATGAAGCGGTTTTAGCTCGTTCGGATAAACTTGATGGCGATCCTTTAACACCGATAGGGCATACACTACAAAATGCCCATATTGTGATTGTCTTGAATGGAGATAGTGAGTTTCAAACCGCAAGAGTGATGCCGCCGAAAACGGCGATTATGTTACCGGCGACAGAATCCTCGGAAAACCGCACAAGCGGTGAAGCCCCTCATCCGCTGGCGGACAAACTACAATATGTCGCGAAAGATTATGTCGATTTCGGTGGCGAGAAAAAAGCTTATTTTGAGGGCTATTTAACCCAATTACAGGCTTGGTGTGATTCATCTTTTCAACACCCAAAAGTGTTAGCCGTTCTCCATTATGTTAAAAAAGGGCAGGTGATTGCAGATTTAGCCCGAGCTGCTGTTTTGCCGCTTGATGCGAATGGTAAGGTGCTGAATAAATGGGAAAATGACAGTGAAGCCCCGGCTATTTTTTCAACCTTGCCAAAAACCAAAGGCGAAATTGAGTTTGGTTCTGCCTTAGTGTGTTGGTGTGTGGAAATACCCAATGATCCGCAGTCTGATACTTGGACGGATAGCAGCGTGCAACAATCTTGGGCTGATTACTTAGCTTCTGCCGACAGCAACAAAGGCTTCTGCTTGGTAAAAGGCGAGGAGGCAGCTATTTCTACGATGCACCCTGCGAAGTTACGTCATACAGGCGATAAAGCTAAGCTGATTTCATCAAATGACACTGGCGGTTATACCTTCCGTGGCCGGTTTGAAACGGCAGATGAAGCAGCGACGATTTCAGCCGAGGTTTCAGCCAAAGCCCATAGTGCATTGCGTTGGTTGATTGCCCGCCAGGGCATTCGCAATGGCGATCAAGTCACCGTGGCTTGGGCGATTAGTGGTAAAGAAGTGCCTTCGCCATTACAAGATCCGTTTCAAAACTTCGATTTTGATAATGCGGATACCAGTGCGATCGAAAATAACGCTGAATTTCAAACATCGGCAGATTCGGAAACGAAGCTGGACTGGTCAGAGAATATCGGCAAAGAGGCAGCCAACCTCATCAAAAAGAAATATCACGGCTATAAAGCGAAATTGGATCATCACGAGCAAATTTCGCTGCTGATGTTAGATTCTGCCACACCGGGGCGAATGGCATTAACCTATTATCAAGAATTTTTGCCAAAGGATTATTTTGCCAATTTAGAAGCGTGGTTGGACGATTTTACTTGGTTCCAACGCCACACTTTTGAGGTAAAAGGCGGTAAGAAAAACGAAAAACGCACCTTGTGGTTCGAGCTTCCGCCATCCCCTTTTGCGATTGCGCAAGCCGTGTATGGCAAATCGTTAAATGATAAGTTAAAAAAACAACTTTATGCCCGCTTGCTCCCCGTGATTGCTGGTGGGAAAAGTGTGCCAATTCCCTACGATTTGGTGCAAAAAAGTTTCCAAGTCGCCTGTAATCCAAACGGCTGCGATACTTGGGAGTGGCAACGCAATATCGGCGTAGCTTGCGGCCTATATCGAGGCTGGTGCGCTCGTCATCACAAAGAATCAGAAAGGAGAACTTACGATATGAGCTTAGACATCAAAAATCGCTCACGGGATTATCTGTACGGCAGACTCTTGGCTGTTGCAGAAAATATTGAATCTTACGCACTCTATCTCGCCGGCGAAAAACGCTCAACCAATGCAGAACGCTATATGCAGCAGTTTGCTGATCGCCCTTATTATACTTGGCGTAATCTTGAATTAGCCTTACAGCCTTACCAAGAACGCCTGAAAAATAATGGCAAAGATACGGGAATGCAGGCCATTAGTGAGATAACCGATCTCTTTGAGCATAATGATTTTATCAATGATGGCAAATTAAGTGGCGAATTTTTATTAGGTTACCATTGCCAAAAAATGGAAATTGCTCGCCAAGTTGCTGAATTAAAAGCGAAAAGTGCTAAATCAACTGAAGAATAATTTTATAGAAGGAAAATAGTATGTCTTTAACCAAAAAAATCGACTTTGCCTTAATTATCCAAGTAAAAAATGCTAATCCAAACGGTGACCCATTAAACGGCAACCGTCCTCGTACCGATTTTGAAGGCTTCGGCGAAATCACCGATGTTTGCTTAAAACGCAAAATTCGTGACCGCTTGCAAGATGACGGCGAGAGCATTTTTGTGCAATCTGACGAAAAGAAAACTGACGGAATGACCAGCCTTGCCAACCGTGCGAAAGATAAGGATGTAGGTTTGGGTAATGAGGCATTCAACGCGAAAAAATCCAACCGTGATGAAACGGCGAAAAAATCCTGTGAAAAATGGCTTGATGTACGGAGCTTCGGGCAAGTATTCGCTTTTGGTAAAAGTGATGACGGTGCCGGCGTGTCGATTGCCGTGCGTGGGCCGGTAACCATTCAATCGGCATTTAGTGTTGAGCCGGTGTTGATTACCAGCACGCAAATCACTAAAAGCGTGAGTGGCGAAGGTGACGGCAGCAAAAAATCTTCCGACACTATGGGAATGAAACACCGTGTTGATGGCGGTATTTATGTGGCATATGGGGCAATGTCGCCGCAACTTGCCGAACGTACGGGTTTCTCTGATAACGATGCAGACAAAATCAAATCTGTTCTTACCAAATTGTTTGAAGGCGATGCCTCTTCCGCTCGCCCGGAAGGCTCAATGCAGGTGCTGAAATTGATTTGGTGGGAGCATAACTGCAAAACGGGGCAGTATTCCTCAGCGAAAGTGCATGGTAGCTTGAACGTGAGTGCAGATGGCAGTTACACATTAAGCCAGCTCGAAGGCTTGAAACCACAAGAAATTGACGGTTTCTAATATGCCAACGGTTTTGCAAAATTCCGAGCAAATCCGACCGCTTACAGGGCAGGAAAGCAATAAAGAAACGTTGCTTATTCCTCTTTCTGCCCTGCAACACTACGCTTTTTGCCCAAGACAATGTGCGTTGATCCACAATGAACAGGCGTGGGCAGAAAATTATCTCACCGCCCAAGGTCGCGTATTACACGAACGGGTGGATAGCGGCGAGCCAGAAACCCGCAAAGGCGTGCGTTTTGAACGCACCGTACATCTTTGTGCTGAGCAGCTTGGCTTAACCGGCATTGCGGATATGGTGGAATATGAACTGGCAAGCGGCAAGTTCAAACCTGTCGAATACAAACACGGCAAACCAAAACCGACCGCCATGGATGAAATCCAACTCTGCGCCCAAGCCCTCTGTTTGGAAGAAATGACGGGGCAGCGGATTGAGGAAGGGGCATTGTGGTATCAACAAACCCGGCATCGTGTGTTGGTAGTATTTTCAGACAGTCTTAGACAGACAACACAGGATACTATAGCCCAAGTCCGTAAATTGTTTATCAGTGGAAAAACGCCTGCACCTGAATACGGCAAACATTGCAAAGCTTGCTCGTTGGTGGAGGTTTGTCAGCCAAAGTTATTGGGCAGGGATAGGTCGGTAGTGTATGTGGGAGGATTATTTGGTGAAGACGTCTAAATAATATTTAAGTATATGAGAAATGTTTTTAGTTCCTAGTGATATTTAATATTTCATTAACGGTTTATTTTAGTAATCATTATTGACCTGTTCATTAGCTCGTCTTATCATAATTGCATTTTTAATCAATAATTGAGAGGTGAATATGAAAGTTAGAAATTATCTGCGTTGCTTGATTTATAGACAGGAAAATAAATTCTTATTTCTTTTGGAGGGAAATATAGGAAAGCTAATATATTTTATAATATCTGTTATAAGCGTTAGCTTATTGATTTCAGGAAAGCTTCCTTTCTAATATCTTAGGATATTGTTTCTTAAAGGAAGATCGATTGTCAGTCATTTAATGCCTGTGAGTTGAAATATTAATGGTTTTTTGTGAGCTGTTGTAAAGCATCACTGCCCGAATTAGGGCAGTTGTTATATAAAAGTGCGACTAAAACCAAGGGAATTCTCTAAATGCGAAAACTTCAAAACACCCTCTACATCACCACCCAAGGCAGTTATTTGCACAAAGAACGTGAAACCTTAGTGGTGGAGCAAGAACGAAAGAAAGTGGCACAGTTGCCGATTCATTCCATCGGACATATTTTCTGTTTTGGTAATGTGTTGGTTTCGCCGTTTTTGCTAGGGTTTTGTGGGGAGAATAATGTTAATGTCGCCTTTTTTAGCGAAAATGGACGATTTTTAGCCCGCTTGCAAGGGCGGCAGAGCGGTAATGTGTTGCTCCGAAGGGCTCAATATAAACGCTCGGAAGAAAACCCTATGCCGATTGCTAAAAATATTATCGCGGTGAAAATTCAAGCCTCTAAACGTGTATTACAGCGGAGGTTGCGAAATCACGGAGATTGTGCGCCTGTAGAGTCGGCGATAAGCGCTCTGAACATTAGCCTCAGACAGCTACAGAAAGCGGATAATTTAGATTTAATTCGAGGTATTGAGGGCGAAGCTGCTTCTCGCTATTTTGGTGTTTTATCATATTTATTAAGTGAAAAATGTGAATTTCAATTTAACGGACGCAATCGTCGCCCTCCAAGAGATGGCGTCAACGCTTTGCTCTCGTTTTTATACAGTGTATTGAGCAAGGATATTAGCGGAGCATTGCAAGGAGTAGGATTAGATCCGCAGGTTGGCTTTATGCATGCAGTTCGACCTGGGAGAGATAGCTTAGCACTTGATATTTTGGAGGAGTTCCGTGCATGGTGGGTAGACAGAATGGTACTATCGCTGATTAACCGAGGGCAAATTAAATTGTCTGATTTTGTGAACGAAGCGAGTGGCGCTGTGATTCTTAAACCAGAAGCCCGAAAGGTGGTTTTCCAAACGCTACAAGCTAAAAAGCAAGAAAAGATTATGCACCCGTTTCTACAAGAAGAGGTAGAAATTGGTTTATTGCCTTATATTCAAGCAATGTTATTAGCTCGCCATCTACGAGGTGATTTGGCAGAGTATCCCCCATTTTTAATGCGATAATGTTACAAAAAATCTGAAAAAACTAACCGCTTGTAGTAAGTATAGGGATAGAATTATGATGATGTTAATTACTTACGATATTTCTTTTGACCACCCAGAAGGGCAGAAGCGCCTGAGGCATATTGCCAAATACTGTTTAGATTACGGCATCAGGGTTCAATATTCTGTATTTGAATGCGATGTCACACCCGACCAATGGGTTAAACTCAAACAGAAATTACTCTCCACCTATAATCCGGAAACGGATAGTTTACGTTTCTATCATCTCGGAAGCAAATGGAGAAACAAAGTGGAGCACCACGGAGCAAAAAAAGCGGTGGATATGTTCAAAGATGTTCTAATTTTATAGATTTTCTGTTATCGCTAGCTACTTGTTCTCATCAATATATAGGGAGGCTAGCGATTTTAAAAGTTCTTTAATAATTAATTAGTTAAAAATTTTTATAGCATATTACTGAATGTGCTATACTCAAATCACCCCCTGTAACGACTGCTTTAGCGAAAATCAGGTAATACAACCTGATAGCATAACGTATTTTGATATAGGGGGCAGCTACCTACACGTAGCTGTGAGTTGAAACATTTTCTTTTACAACTGTTAGTGTTCTTCTATTAAGCAGCTACCTACACGTAGCTGTGAGTTGAAACTGATTGTGCCTAAAACAGGACATACATCAGACAGTTGCAGCTACCTACACGTAGCTGTGAGTTGAAACATTTGCTGACCGCTAAATAAAAGCCAAGAAGCCACGCAGCTACCTACACGTAGCTGTGAGTTGAAACTAGCAAGTATTTAATATGGGTTTTCATCTTCGGGCAGCTACCTACACGTAGCTGTGAGTTGAAACAAGACCGACAGTAAAAATCATAAGTAGCTCCTGTTGCAGCTACCTACACGTAGCTGTGAGTTGAAACCGATTGATGCAGGCGGAACAACTGCAGAAAGATGGCAGCTACCTACACGTAGCTGTGAGTTGAAACCACAAGGGGCATTTGATTCTGCGGTTTCACTGACCGCAGCTACCTACACGTAGCTGTGAGTTGAAACTAGTGATTTCGGTGGTATGGAAGACGTGTTAGGAGGCAGCTACCTACACGTAGCTGTGAGTTGAAACTCAACGGCTAATTTAATTAGTTGATTTTGGGGAATGCAGCTACCTACACGTAGCTGTGAGTTGAAACATCACAGAACCATCAAGATATTTTGGAGTCGGTAGCAGCTACCTACACGTAGCTGTGAGTTGAAACGCATCAACTACTAGGACAGCTGATGCTAAATTATTGCAGCTACCTACACGTAGCTGTGAGTTGAAACAATGCGGTCGCTTTTGCTCAGAATTTTACAAAAGCGCAGCTACCTACACGTAGCTGTGAGTTGAAACATTTTGGCAAATTTCCTCAAAAGTCAGATTGTGAGGCAGCTACCTACACGTAGCTGTGAGTTGAAACATTGTTAAGTTGTAATAATATTTTAACTATTTCAGCAGCTACCTACACGTAGCTGTGAGTTGAAACGCACCAGCTGCAGCAACTGAAGCCATATTCGCAAGGCAGCTACCTACACGTAGCTGTGAGTTGAAACGCCCTAAGTACGCTGCGGAGGTTCAATTATTAGGCAGCTACCTACACGTAGCTGTGAGTTGAAACAAAGGCATTGATGGAATGTTGTCTGAAATGACGAAGGCAGCTACCTACACGTAGCTGTGAGTTGAAACTTTTTGTTTAGGCTAAGGCAATGATACACCTTAGCAGCTACCTACACGTAGCTGTGAGTTGAAACCGCTTTATCAAGGGAGAAAAACTGACCTGAATCAGCAGCTACCTACACGTAGCTGTGAGTTGAAACGGTGATTTGTCCTTGTAGATAGCCTACAATTTTATGCAGCTACCTACACGTAGCTGTGAGTTGAAACCAGTTAAAGCAGGTGCTGCTTCTCCGTCATATTGCAGCTACCTACACGTAGCTGTGAGTTGAAACAAATTCCGTTGGTGATAGAATGACATATTCTTCATGCAGCTACCTACACGTAGCTGTCAGTTGAAACATCTAATCGCTGCAAAAAAGCGTAATGAGAAGTATGCAGCTACCTACACGTAGCTGTGAGTTGAAACAATACAATTAGGAGGTAAATTTGAGACTGTTTATAGCAGCTACCTACACGTAGCTGTGAGTTGAAACTGCTTGGCAAGCCGCCCTATCGTGCAAGTGTTAGATGCAGCTACCTACACGTAGCTGTGAGTTGAAACTCCCCAAACGAGATTTTTTAAAATACGGAGCATTGCAGCTACCTACACGTAGCTGTGAGTTGAAACACGAGGGATTAGCACAATGCGATTCTATTATCGCTGCAGCTACCTACACGTAGCTGTGAGTTGAAACTTAAATTAAATAGCATTGATGTAACTGTTGAAAGGCAGCTACCTACTCGTAGCTGTGAGTTGAAACACTGGTTCGGTAAATCGTGAAAATTCAGGATGTAATGGTCTAACCCATAGCAACAAACCAAAGACTATTTTTGATAAACTCTCTCAAAATGGAGAACAGCAAAATGGTTAAACTTTTTACCCCTGAGTATAAAAAGCAATGTGTTGAAATGGTGTTAGACGGCAAACATAGCGTCAGTCAAGTGTGTAAAATGATGCGAGTCAGCCAATCTGCCCTAAATCGTTGCTTGAATCGTTAGAAGCGGCAATTTCTCGCCGAGCAGCGGGGAATTCAGCGTTTGCGAGAAGGCATTTCCCACTCACAACTGTCCCGTTGTTTTTCGTTGAACCGTTCTACCAGCCATCGTTGAGAAAAATCGTCGCCTAATCAAACGTTGATGAGCTTGCAGGAAACGTTGCTATCCGCCTTTGAGGCAAGCGGTGAAACCTATGGCTCACGGCGTGTATCGCAGGCGGTGACGGATTTAGGAGTAAAAATCCACCTTCATAGAAGGTGGATTTGCTAAAGCCCCCTAGAAGGGGGCAATTAAAATTCGAATTCATAGAACCCGAATTTTTATATATCTGATAAACGAAGTTGCTTATCTTCTAATTCGTGCTTTTCCTGATATTTCACATACTTCCTTATCATTTCCGCATTGACACCTACGGTGTCTACGCAATAACCTCTTGCCCAAAAGTGGTTACCCCACAATTTATGCCTACGTAAATAGGGAAACTTATTGAACAATCTTATTGCTGTTCGACCTTTTAAATGTCCCATTACCTCTGATACAGATAATTTCGGGGGAATTTTTACCAATAAATGAATGTGATCTATTTGGACATTTAATTCCACTACCTCTACTTTCAACTGCTCACATAAAATCCTCAGCTGAACGTAGACTTCCTTCCCGACGTTTCCTTTTAGTATTCTATAACAGCCATTTGGGTGTCCAAATTAAATGATATTGATATTGACAATGCCAGATAACGTGCGATGATTTTGTAAATCGACTCATAGGTTTTTTCCTTATGTTGGTTATGGGGATAACTTTCTTGGAAAATTCTCTATGAGTTTTTTTATTCAGGCAAAAGCCTTTTAAGGCGATGACCACCTTCATAGAAGGTGGTTTTTAGTTAGTAATAAAACATGAGAGTTTCCTTTTTTGTTTAGATTGAATTTGGAAACTCATATTCTAAACGGTAAACTCTCAATTTTTAGAGTGAATTGTCAGATCAAGTCTGTTCTTCTACAGTTAATTAGACATCAATCTGAGCATATAATGCGTTGGTTTCTATAAAATCACGTCTTGGTTCAACTTCATCGCCCATTAGCGTACTGAAGAGCTTATCTGCTGCAATTGCATCGCTAATATTGACTTGCAACATTTTACGAGCTACTGGATCCATTGTAGTTTCCCATAATTGCTCTGGGTTCATCTCGCCTAATCCTTTATAACGTTGAATAGTTAAACCTTTACGAGACTCTTTCACCAACCAATCTAATGCTTCAGCGAAGCTACTGATATCTTGACGACGCTCACCACGCACAACGTAGGCTGAATCAGAAAATAAATCATTCAATTCATTACCCAATGCCACAATGTGGGCGTATTCATTACCATTGATAAAGTTATAATCCAAGCGATAAGTCGTATCCATACCATGAGTGGTCACAATAATGTGTGGCTCGTGAATTTGACGTTCTTCGTTAAACACCGTATGAATACGATAGAAACTACCGCCTACTTCTTTCTCCATTAAATTAGCCACAAAAGCCTCGCTCCAAGCGGTCATATTTGCTTCATTTTTTGCAAATTCAACTGAAAGCGGTTTTGAGTAAATTAATTCATTTAATAACAATATTGGATAACGTCTACTTAAACGCCCAATGAGTTTTTGCACGTGATTATATTGCGAAATTAAATTCTCTAATGCCACACCACTTAATGCAGGTGCATCTTTGCTTACATATAAACCTGCGCCTTCAAGGGCAATGTCAATTTCATATTGTGCCATTTCATCATTATCTTGAATATAACGCTCTTGTTTGCCCTTTTTCACCTTATAAAGCGGTGGCTGAGCGATATAAATATAGCCATTTTCAATCAACTCTGGCATTTGACGATAAAAGAAAGTTAATAAAAGCGTGCGAATATGGGCACCGTCCACATCTGCATCAGTCATAATAATGATTTTATGGTAACGTAATTTCTCAATATTGTAGTCATCACGCCCAATCCCTGTGCCTAACGCGGTAATTAAGGTTGCCACTTCTTGTGAAGAAAGCATTTTGTCAAAACGCGCTTTTTCTACATTTAGAATTTTACCTTTTAACGGTAAAATCGCTTGGTTTTTACGGTCACGCCCTTGTTTCGCCGATCCGCCTGCAGAATCGCCCTCAACTAAATAAAGCTCAGACAATGCAGGATCTTTCTCTTGGCAATCTGCTAATTTGCCTGGCAGACCGCCCAAGTCCAGCGCCCCTTTTCGACGTGTCATTTCACGAGCTTTACGAGCAGCCTCTCTTGCACGTGCAGCATCAATAATTTTAGTCACGATATTTTTTGCGTCATCTGGGTTTTCAGCTAAATAGTCTGATAATGCTTCATTCATTGAGCTTTCAACCGCACTACGCACTTCAGAGGAAACTAATTTATCTTTTGTTTGTGAGGAGAATTTTGGATCAGGCACTTTTACCGAAATCACGGCGACTAAGCCTTCACGTGCATCGTCACCTGAAGCATCAATATTCGCATCCGCTTTTTTCAACACACCGCTGTTATCCATATAATTTTTCAATGCACGGGTTAAAGCCCCTCGAAAGCCGGCTAAATGCGTACCACCATCACGTTGTGGAATATTATTAGTAAAGCAATAAACGCTTTCGTTGTAACTATCATTCCATTGCAGAGAAATCTCTACGCCAATACTGTCTTTTTCAGTCGTCAAATAGAAAGGGGTATTGTGAATATGCGTTTTGCCTTCGTTTAAATATTCGACGTAGGCTTTGATGCCCCCTTCGTATTTGAAGTGTTCTTCTTTGCCATCACGCTCATCAACTAATTTAATCGAAACCCCTGAGTTCAAAAAAGACAATTCACGCAAACGCTTTGATAAAATTTTATATTCAAATTCGGTTTTGTTTTTAAAAATATCTAAACTTGGCCAGAAACGAACAGATGTGCCTGTTTTATCGGTATTACCAATAATCGTTAATGGTGCATCAGGCTCGCCTAAACTATAGAACTGTTCGTGAACGTGCCCCTCACGGCGAATAGTAAGTTGTAATTTTGAAGAAAGTGCATTTACTACCGACACGCCTACACCATGTAAACCACCCGATACTTTATAGGAATTATCATCAAACTTACCGCCTGCGTGAAGAACCGTCATAATCACTTCCGCTGCAGAAACGCCTTCTTCTGGATGAATGCCAACAGGAATACCACGTCCATCATCTTGCACGGAAACTGAATTATCAGAGTGAATGGTCACGATAATATCTTTACAATGTCCTGCTAATGCCTCATCAATGGCGTTATCTACCACTTCAAATACCATATGGTGCAAACCCGTTCCGTCATCGGTATCACCAATATACATTCCTGGACGCTTACGCACCGCATCCAAGCCGCGTAAAACCTTAATACTTGAAGAATCATAACTTGTTGGTTGAGTTTGTTCAGACATTGTTATTCCTACTAATTTAAAATCGAAAAAATTGCGTGAATTATAGCAGAAAAATGCCAAAATGTATCGTAAAACAAGCGGTTAAATTTCTATTGGAATTTGCAAATTTTCCAATAAATTTAACCGCTTGTAGAGAATAAATAAGGGCTAAATTTTTAGCCCTTACTGCCATCAGAAATAAACCCCAACTAAAATCGCAAAAAAGACACCTAAGCCAACGTAATGATTGTTCAAAAATGCGTTAAAGCAATCGCTACGCTCTCGTTTTCTCGTTAGCCAACATTGATAAATAAATAGCGTTGCACTTAACGCCAAAACAATGAAATAGCCAATATTATACTCTTGTACGATGCCCACTAAGGTTAATAATATCAAGGTGATCAATTGCAATAACGCAATAATTTTATTGTCATATTGAGCAAATAAAATTGCGGTGGATTTTACCCCAATACGCAAATCATCATCACGATCAACCATCGCATATTGGGTGTCATAAGCCACCGTCCACGCAAGATTGGCAAAGAAAAGTAGCCAACATTCAAGTGGCAGAGCTTCACTTACCGCCCCAAAAGCCATTGGAATTGACCAGCCAAATGCCACTCCAAGCACCACTTGCGGTAAATGGGTAAAACGTTTCATAAAAGGATAAATAACCGCTAAAAATACGGCTACAAATGAAAGCAAAAAGGTGTATCGGTTGAGCATTAAATTGAGCATAAAAGCAAACAATAGCAATATCACAAAAATGATTTTAGCCTCTGTAATGGTAACCCTGCCTGTTGCTAACGGGCGTTGTGAGGTACGCTTAACGTACCTATCAATTTCTCTATCTGCATAATCATTAATCACACAACCAGCGGCTCGCATTACAATTACGCCAAGAGTAAAAATAAGCAAAATAGAAAGGGGTGGCATTCCATCTGCTGCTATAAATAACGCCCATAATGTCGGATGAAGTAATAGCAAGGTACCAATTGGCTTATCGAATCGCATTAATTGAGCGTAAGCAATCCATTTTTGTTTAGAGAAAAGGCTTTCTTTATTCATTACAAACTTTAACAATAACGTCTGATTGACTTAAATGATGTTGTAATTCTAGCGGCAAATCAGTATCTGTAAACAAATAATTTACTTCTTTAATATTTCCTAAACGAACAATAGCATTGCGACTGAATTTTGAGTGATCGGCGACCAACACCACTTGTCTAGCACATTCCATTAACGCTCTTTTTACCTGAACTTCGTGATAATCATAATCCAACATTGAGCCGTCTAAATCCACCGCACTAATACCCAAAATACAAAAATCCAAACGAAACTGATTAATAAAACGAACCGTTTCTTCGCCAATTAATCCACCATCGCTTCTTAAATTACCGCCCGCTACCGTAATTTGGCACTCTGGATTTTTCATTAAAATATGAGCAGCATTTAAATTATTTGTTACTACTTTTAAATTTTTATGTGAAAGCAACGCTAATGCCACAGCCTCAGAGGTTGTACCAATATCTAAAAAGATCGACGATCCATTCGGTATTAATTTTGCCACTTGCTGAGCTATCGCATTTTTCTCTTGCGAGAAAAATTGCTTACGGTGCGTATAATCACTATTTTCCGTGTTAGAAGGTGCTGCCGCTCCACCATGATGACGACGAATAAGATTGTTCTCCGCCATCTCATTTAAATCACGCCGAATAGTTTGTGGACTCACTTTCATCTGAGCCACTAACTCTTCAGTGCTGACATAACCTAGCTGATTGACTAATTCAATAATTTTTTTATGTCTATTTGCTTGCTTCATATCATTCCTTTTGCAAAAATTGGGTAGAAAAAGACCGCTTGCAAGCGGTCTTTTTTGCGTTATATTTTACAATTTATCAACGAGCTCGACAGCATAGCCGATGTAAGTCGCTGGTGTCATCTCTTTTAAGCGGGCTTTCTCATTTTCAGGAATGTCCAGCTTCTCGATGAACTCATGCATTGCTACTTCATCAACACGTTTACCACGCGTTAATTCTTTCAGCTTTTCGTATGGTTTTTCAATGCCATAACGACGCATTACGGTTTGAATTGGCTCAGCTAACACTTCCCAGTTTTGATTAAGCTCATCACGTAAATGCTGCTCATTCACTTCTAATTTGCTAATGCCTTTTAAAGTTGAAGCATAAGCAATTAACGCATAACCTAAACCTACGCCTAAATTACGCAGCACAGTTGAATCGGTTAAATCACGCTGCCAACGAGAGATAGGTAATTTTTGCCCTAAATGAGCCATAACCGCATTCGCTAAACCTAAATTTCCCTCAGAGTTCTCAAAGTCAATTGGATTCACTTTATGCGGCATTGTACTTGATCCAATTTCGCCTGCAATAGTGCGTTGTTTAAAATGATTTAATGCAATATAACCCCACATATCACGGTCAAAGTCGATCAAAATGGTATTAAAACGAGCCACGCAATCAAAAAATTCCGCAATGTAATCGTGCGGTTCAATTTGCGTAGTGTACGGATTCCACGTGACCCCTAGAGATTCCACAAACTCTTGGCTGAAATTATGCCAATCAATTTCAGGATACGCCGATAAATGTGCATTATAGTTCCCTACTGCACCATTAATTTTCGCTAAAATCTCCAAATTTTCCAGCTGTTTACATTGTCGCTTTAAACGATAAGCAACATTTGCCATCTCTTTCCCCATTGTGGTTGGACTAGCGGGCTGACCGTGCGTACGAGAAAGCAATGGAATGTTTTGATAACATTTTGCAATCGCTACTACTGAATCAATCACTTTTTTCCATTCAGGCAATAACACATCTTCACGTGCCTTTTTTAGCATTAAGGCGTGTGAAGTATTATTAATATCTTCTGAAGTACAGGCAAAATGGATAAATTCATTCACCGCTTGTAATTCAGGCAACACCTCACACTTTTCTTTTAAGAAATACTCCACCGCTTTTACATCGTGGTTGGTCGTACGTTCAATCGTTTTGATACGATTGGCATCCTCTAACGAGAAATTTGCTACAATTTGATTTAGGTAATCGTTTGCTATTTCTGAAAAAGCAGGAACTTCATTAAGTTGTGGGTGAGACGCCAATTTTTGTAACCAGCGGACCTCAACTTCTACGCGAAATTTTAATAAACCAAATTCACTAAAAATAGGACGAAGGCAAGCAACCTTATCTTGATAACGCCCGTCAATTGGGGATAACGCTGTTAGAGCAGTAAGTTCCATTGTTTTATGTTCTCCAAAATAATAAATGTTCGGTTAGATTTGACGATAAAGCTGCTGTGCCTGTTCGAAAATTTTCTTGCGTGAAAATAAAAACTGCCAGCGGCTACCACCTACTTGTTGCCATAAAATAGCAGCACGAATACCTGCAAGAAGTGATGCACGAATTTTATGTTGAATATCAGGGCGAATTAAATAATCCTGCATACCCATCACGTGAATTTTGGTGCCTAATGGGCTGATAATATCGCTATAAATTGAGGCCAAATTCACAATCATTTGATCTGCTAAAATATTATCTTCATAAAGTGGTAACTGACGTTCAATCTGTTGCAAACGTTGAGAGAGCTGCTGCTTCGCTTCAAGATTTTTATTTAATTTCTGACTAAGTGCAATCAAGCTTACCCAATAACGCCCCACTTCAGTATCTAACTTACCATTGCCACCACCTGTTTGAGACATCGCCGTTTCCAACCCTATTTTTAGATGAGAAAGATCATGGCCAAATACACTTAGCGTGGACTCAGGCTGCGTCACTAATAAGCTACGGATAGATTGTCTAAATGCTTCTCTATCTGCCGTGCCTTTATGTGCAAATTGTTGCACTAAATTCGCCGCTTGGCATATTCCAGCATAGGAAATTGTAATATCGTAATAATCTGCCATTTTTCTAAAGTTCAGTATGGTTAAAAATCAGTGGCGAATATAGCATTTTTTACCATTCTTTTGAATGGCAAAAGGTATTTATCTGATAAATGTGTTAATCGATAATAGATACGTTTTTGAGTAACTTTATAAAATTATCCTAATAGCTTTCCATTATCCATTCGGTAAATGACATCAAATCTGTCTAATCCACTTTGTCTATGGGTAATCATCAATAATGTTCTGTTTGCACAATGCGTTAAAATCAGATTTAAGATGTGCTGTTCGGTTTCACGATCTAGCCCTTCGGTTGGTTCGTCTAGTAGTACTAACTCAGCTGAACTTAGCAGCAAACGAGCAAGCCCTAATCGTCGTTGTTCGCCACCTGAAAGCGGTCTTCCACCTTCGCCTAACCAAAGCATTAAACTTTCCGTTTCTAGTAAGTAGCCTAGACCTACTTTTTTTATCACCTCAATCATCTGTTCATCAGTTGCTGCTGAGTTCCCCATTAATAAATTATCACGCAGAGTTTGGCTGAAAATATGCACGCGTTGGCTAAGCGTGACTAATTTTGAGCGTAATGTTTGCTCTGAGAAATCTTCAATTTTGCAATTATTTAGCCAAATTTGACCGCTTGTTGGATCATAATTACGGTTTAACAATTGGAAAATCGTCGATTTTCCGCTGCCTGTTTTACCTAAAATTGCGACTTTTTGTCCTTTAAACACGTCAAATGAAAGATCATTTAATACCTGTTGCTCGCCATTCCAATACGCAAAATTAACATTTTCAAAACGTACAAGCGGTTGATTCAGGCTCAAATTTTGCCATTCTGCTCTGCCATTAAATTGCACATTCGGCTGCTGTTCCGTAATTTCGTTAATACGTTCGGCAGCAGTAATCACCTGCCCTAAATGTAAAAATGAGATGCCAATCGGGCTAAGTATTTCAGCTGATGCCATTACGCAAAACACCACTAATGCAATTAAAGCTTCGGGGTATTCCGCTGTTGGTACATTAATTGCAGTAGAAACCAAGTAGATCACAACACAAGTTAAAATGCCATTTGAGAGCATTAGCAAAGCATTCGACAAACCCGAAAGTTGGCTTTCTTTACTTTGTGCGTTGAGCCATTGACGTTCTGTATTTTGTAGCCTTTTAGTTACTTGGTTTAAGTTGCCAAACAATAAAAATTCCGCATTTAGTTGAATCCATTCAATAAATTGGCTACGGTAATTCGCTCGATTTTGTATTGCATTTCGCCCCAAATTCAGCCCTAAATGGTAAAACACCGTTGGCACAATAATTAATAATGCTAAAAGTGTGCCACAAATGATCAGCATTAATGAAACAGAAACGAACGATAACCCAATTGCCATAAACAAAATAATCATTATTGCACTCATAAATGGCGAAATGAGGTTAAGATATAGCGTATCTAAAGTATCAACGTCCGCCACTAAACGGTTTAACAATTCGCTATTTCTAAAACGATTTAGACCGCTTGGACTAAGTGGAATGAGTTTTTTGAACACACTGACACGCAAGTTCGCCAATACACGGAAGGTCGCATCATGGGTAACTAATTTTTCAAAATAGCGTGATACGGTACGAAAAATCGCCAGCCCTCTCACGCCTGAAGCTGGGTAAAAAAAGTTAAAAATAATTGCATTACCCGCTAAAAATGAGGCAGCTAAAAACCAACCTGATAGGCTTAATAAACCAATACTAGCCGCCAATCCAACAATTGCCAGTACAATCCCTAACAATAAACGCCCGAAATGGGTTTGGTAGAGAGAAAAGAATGGGAATAACGATTTCATTAGATTTCTCCCTGATGAACTAATTCATTACGCAATAATTCAGCAAAAAAGCCTGTATGCTCTAATTCAGCAAAATTACCTTGTTGGATAATTTGCCCCTGTTTCATTACCCAAATTTCATCGCATTGTGTTAAATCTTCTACACGGTGGGTAATCATCAACGTAGTTTGCTCACGGCTTAAATGATGTAATGCGTCTAATACTTGCTGCTCAGAGTCTATATCTAGACTTGCCGTTGGTTCATCAAGTAACAATAATTCATAACGGCGTAGCAAGGCTCTAGCAATCGCAATACGCTGAGCTTGCCCACCCGAAATGCCGATATTGCTATCTTGTACTTGATGCTCTAACCCTAAGCGTGAGACAAATTCATCCGCTTTAGCTAAACGTAATGCTTGTGCAATGTCATTGTCTGTCGCGGCTGAATTACCAAGCAAAATATTCTCTTTTAAGCTACCACGCATTAATTGCGGATTTTGCCCCACCCACGCTAATTTTGCTCGCCATTCGTTTAAATTCAGCTCACGTAATTCTGTACCATTAATACTAACTGACCCTTCATAAGGCAAAAAGCCAAGTAACATATTCATTAACGAACTCTTACCTGCCCCACTTTGCCCAACTAAGGCAATGTGTTTATTGGCATTTATCTTAAAATTCAACGGTTTTGTTAAAGCCTTGCCTTGGGGTGAAAGGATAATACACGCGTTTGCCTCAATCACAAGCGGTCGATTTTCCATTGATTTTTGCAAATTGCCACTTTGCGTTTTAACTTCTTCGTTTAAAAACTTTTCGATACTATCCGCCGCCCCAATCGCTGCCGCTTTATCGTGATAAAAAACGCCCAATTCACGCATAGGCTGATAGAATTCAGGCGCTAACATTAAGCAGAAAAAGCCAATAAACAATGTAACGCCCGTGTTGTAGTAGCCGAAATCAAGCTCCCCTAAGAAGATAAAACCAAAATAAACTGCCATCACCGCAATCGAAATAGAGGTAAAAAACTCCAATACTGCTGACGATAAAAATGCCATTTTTAAAACGTCCATAGTGCTGGTGCGGAAATCTTCCGTACTTTGGTGGATTTGATGGGTCTGTTTTTCAGATTGCCCGAATAGACGAATAGTTTCAAGGCCTTTTAATTTATCTAGAAATTGACCGCTAATACGAGAAAGGATACCGATATTACGCTGATTTGCCTCAACGGCTTTCATTCCAGCTAAAATCATAAATAGTGGCAATAGCGGCATTGTAGCAAACAGAATCACACCCGCCGCCCAGTTAATTGGGAAAACAAAACATAGGATTACAAGCGGTATAATTAGCGATAAAAATTGCTGAGGTAAATAACGAGCATAGAAATTATGCAGATTTTCTACCTGCTCTAACATTAAAATTGCCCAGCTACCCGCTGGCTTTTGCTGAATGCTCATCGGCCCAACCGCTTCCAACTTCGCCAAAATTTGTTTACGAAGATGCAAACGTAACGTTTGCCCTGCTTTAAAGCCAACACGCTCACGCAAAAAAATCAATAATGCTCTAGCGATGAAACAGCCAAATAATAAAATGATCTCGTTAATAAAAGTGTTCGGAGATAGTTTCTCCACAATCATTTTTTGAAGCATTGTGGCTAGCAACCACATCTGCCCAATCATACATAAACTACTGAATATCCCTAACAGTACATTTAAGTGTATATATTTTTTAATGACTTTCTGCTGACTTTTAAGCCATTTTTGCAATTCGTGTTGGCGTTGTTTTTCCATAATGTGTAATTTTTTACTTTTTCGACCGCTTGTATAGAGGTGCCATTTTACTATAAATATAAAGAAAAAAGGTTGTTAATGTGCCACATTAACAACCTTTAGATTAGAACAATTTATCAAATTGGAAGCGGTACATTAAATCAACCGCTTGGTTTACATTAGAAACCCATTGCAAATAAAGTCTTCTGGTTAAGTTGTATCTTAATGTGAGTTCGGTTAAAGGAACAAATAAGCCAAAACCATATTTCACACGGAAGCGAGGCGACAGGCTAGCACTCACTTCTACTCTGGTTTTGTCACCGATACCAGCAGTACTTACACTTAAATCTTTTAAGCCAAAAGCACTACCCACATCGCCGAGTAATTTACTGCTTTTTGATAAACTCATACTCAGCAAGGCTGCCGCCATTTCATTACTTGAACCAGGATCGCCGCTACTGTCTAATGAACGCCCTGTCAACACATAAGAAAGTGCTTCATTTTGCGACATTGCAGGATTGGAGAATACTTTCACTGTTGGATTATCCGCTAACCCCGTCACGCGCACACCCGCGGTAATATTAGGATCTTCCATTACATCTGGATTCCTAATTGCTTCAATATCTAAGTAAGGCTGCGATGGTGAGCCAGCAAAACTAATATTTCCTTTTTGAATCAGCAAGTCTTGTCCATAAGCAGCAAAACGGCCTTCATCTAAGCGAACCTGTCCATAAAGCCCTAAACCTTGTTTACCACGGCGAACTGAGAGCGATCCATTTAAATTACTATTTAAACCATAGGCTTTAACTTTTACATCATTGCCAATGTTAATGTTAATATCTGCATTAATCTCCATTCCTCCAGCCGTTTTATTCGGAATAGTCTGTTGATTAAATGGCACTTTTTTTATTGCTGAGCCATCCATAATAACTTCATCATTACTTACTTTAATCGCTTGTTCTGGCAACTCTTCTACTTCAATTCTTGCCCAAGGTATATCAATATTACCGCTTAAGGTTAATAACGTTGGTGTCGCAACTACTTGAATATCAGGGCTAACTTCTACTCTCGCCAAGTTTGGAATATCCACTTTAAAGCGGTCTGCTTGTGCGTGAATTCTCGTTCTCCAAGCATTGATATTTCGCCAATCTGCATCACCTTCTAAGAGCAAATCACTTTCTTTCGTTTTTACTCTCCCACTTAATGTAGAGGTTGCCCCCTGAAAGTTCATCGCTAAATTACCGCCTGTTATATCAAATGGCATAGTCACAGAGCGAACTTTTAGATCAGTTAAATTTAGATTACCGTATAGCAATGGCGAGGTCGCTTTACCACTTACTTTTAAGCGAGCATTAATACTTCCATCAACAAAATCACCTCGATCAAGCAGTGGCTGAACAAGCTTTAAGGTTAATTGATCAATATTGATATTACCCGATAAAGTTCTAGTATTGGTCAGATCTCGAATCACTAAATCGCTTGAAAGTGTGCCGTTATTTTCAACCTTTAACTTAGATTTCAAGGTTAAATTGTTATCCGCCATTTTCAAATTCATTTTTAATGGCGAAATAGTGAGAGGGAAAGTACGGCCTCCTTCTATTTTTTGCACAAGTTTTATTGAGTTGGACATTACATCCAAATTAACCTGTGGTTGTTTATCTTTAAACCAAGCAACATCACCTTTAGCATTCACGATACCTGAAATTTGACTGGCGTTATCAAGATAATTTTGTAATATTGCCAAATCAAACTTGCGGATATCAAACGGTACTTTACCCTCTTGTCCTGCATTAAACGCGGTAGGGAAGCAGATATGAACTTTCGGATTATGCCAGCAATGAGCAGACACATTCGCATTAACCGCCTTATTGTCATATTTTATATTTACTGCTTTGTCTGTTTGCAGTTTGCCAAACTCAGCAGATTGAATGACTACTTGGCTTAATTGCCCTTCCCAAATTTGTTGCAAGCGGTCAAATTTTCCAGAAATTTGCAAATCCACCCCAACTGGATTACCTTTTGAGGTAAATGTTAAGGTATGGTTAGCTTCATTGCCTTTTGCCAATAAAGTGGCACTATCTACTTTAATATCATTATAGGCAAATTGACGGAGCTCTAATGATAAATTACCTTGGCTAGCTTTTTCGGTAATAATGTTGCCTTTTGCGATTAAACTTTGCAGCTTGAATTGTTCATAGCTCACATTTGAGGCAACTAAATCTAAATCCAGATTTGGCTCAGTAAGCTTGCCTGATAACTTCACCTTACCATTTACACTTGCTTTTAAATTCGGCACTAAACCTTGCAGATTAGGGGCTTTAATGTCAGCATAAAAATCTGACTCTTCACCTAAAATGCCTTTCAGATCAATATTATTTTCACCATAAATAAGAGATAGACTTGGAACATCTAAAAGTTGCTGATTGTTCGCATTTAGATTTCCCTTTAATTGAAGATTTTTGTTGTTTAACGCACCGTTAATATCAATATTTGAAATATCCGCTTTCCAATCATTGCCCTTGTTGCCACGTCCTACATAACCTTGAGAAGATAAAGAGCCTGATAATACTGCATTCCAATCACCCGCTAACGTTTTTGTATTAATATTGCTCAGCTTAAGCGTTGAGTTCCACTCTACGCCTTCTGTCCAGTCAATTAAACCAACAAGTTGTACGTTGCCGTCTAACGTATTTAAGTTTAAATCATCAATATTAAAATGCGTTAATGTCCCATTTCCTGTTAAATCAGCGAAACTTGGAGGAATGCCCATTCCTTTAGCTCTCATTTTTGCTGCCAGATTATAGGCAAAGAGATTGCCGTTTAAACGAATGTCGATATGCTCTAAAACCAGCTTTTCATCGTCTTTTTGTGATGTAAAAGGATACTTCACCGATTCACTTTTAAGCACTATGTCAAAAGGTGTTTTTTCAGTAGCAAGTTCAATATGACCATCTAACCTAGCATTAATCGCACCCTCTGTTTTTAGGTTAATAGTCGTTTTATCATAGAGCGCTCCAGAAAGATTGGCATTGATATAACTAAATGGCAACGTCACATTTGCCTGTTTTGCCGCTATGCCTTCTAACTGCCAATTTAATGGATAATTATCTTTAAGTGAGAGCGTACCTGTTGCACTTAGATCACCTAGATCACTTTTTAAGTCCAAACGCTGTAAGCTAACAAGCTGATCTTTTGCTTGTGCCTCAATTTGTAAAGACTCTACATTGAGCAACGGAATCGAATCAGCCCAATGATCTTGGTCGGCTTGCGATTTTTGAGCGACTGAAACATTCGTAATATCAATTTGCTCAATAGTTAAATCTAGCGGTAAAGAAAGGCGAATATTTTTATTCAGAATTGGTTGTTCTAATTGGGTTCTAATTGCGGCCCAATCTATTTTATTTTTATGATGAGATTGTGTTTCTGCTATAGTTTTTCCCTGCAATTGCTGGAAGCCTTCAGCTAATTTTTCATCTGTTTTCTCGACTGCATCTTGAATCACCTGCTCTGCGATTTCTTGTGCATTCGTTGGATTTTTTTCTACCGTGACTGTTGCATTTTCTGACTTAAAATCGACCGCTTGTGTCTCTGACGCATCTACTTTTTTTGCAGCTAATAGCAGATTTAAGCCATCTAATCTTGTTGGGTGAATAATAACTTCACGGTCTTTGCCAGAAATTGAGGTATTTAAGTGATTGAGATGAATATCCATATCATCAACACTAACCTCAATATTCTCTAATGTAATATTTTTCGCTGAAATGCCCAGTGGTAAATTTAACTCAGTAAACGGCTTATTTTCTTTTTCTGGAGAACGAGGTAATTTAGTCGTATCAATAGCAACTTTAGCATCTTTCACATTAAAATCATTTAAACAAACCTCGTACTTAATCAAGCAGTTAAAATCAATATGTAAATTCGATTTACCTAGTTGTACATTCACACCATCTATGACAAATTGAGTATCGGAAAGGACTAATCCATCTTGAATACTGCCTTCTACTTTACCAATTTCTAAAGGTTCAATAATTTCAGCCACCCATTGTACTGTTTTACGTTGTCCAAAGCCCGTAGATAAAAATAAAATGAGGGAAAAGAGAAGTGCTAAAATAATGCAAATCCCCCATTTTAAGAAACGCCATTTTGACTTATTCTTAGGCACTTTATGTTGCGACTGTGCTTCTGTATTATCAGTTATTTGTTGTTTTTCTTCATTCATCATTTTAAATACTTAATAGTAGTGTGATAAAAGTAAATACTGAGTAAAATAATACTGCTTGTATTAAATATCTGAGCCTAAACCGATGTAAATTTGGACACCACGTTTACCTTCAGGCGATTTTACTGGTGCGCCAACATCAAATTTAATAGCACCGACAGGAGAAACCCAACGAACCCCTAGCCCAGAGCCATGATGTAGTGCTTTTGTTTTAAACTTATTTGAAGCTAAACCCACATCATAAAACATTGCTCCCCACCAATTTGGGTAAACTTGATATTGATATTCTACTGTCCCTGTCGCTAAATGCGAACTGCCTACTCGTTTTCCTGTAGCGGGATCACGTGGCGAAATCTCTTTATAACCAAAACCACGCACACTCATATCTCCCCCAGCAAAAAAACGTAATGAAGGAGGAATACGTTCAAACTGGTTAGCTTTCAAATACCCTAATTCTGCTCTTAGATAGAAACGATGGTTATTAATATAAGTTCTCACAAAAGATGTAGATGCTTTATAACTATAAAAATTCACATCCGAACCGAACGCTTTACTCCCCCAATTCACTGTTAGCCTCTGGCTATCCCCCCATAATGGATAAGGTTTACCATCTGTACGAGTGCGGTTTAACGAAGCAGTTGGGTAAATCAGTAAGGTTTTAAATTTATCACGTGCTTGAGTAAAAGAATCATAACGAGCTTTGACACCTGCTGAAAACGACCAACCAGTGGTATGCGTCCAATAGCGTTTTAATCCCAAAGTTGCTGCTGTTGATTTAGTATCTTTTTGATCTTCATTTTCAAATGTACCCGAAAATTGGTAATAGTAATGCAGCGGATCTTCTTTTAGTGGAACGTTATAACCAAACTCAAATCTCTGCTCAGGAGTAGAAAGATAAGTTCGAGTCTCAATGCTGTGCCCTCGCTTGTTTCGCCAAGGCTTTTTCCAGTTAAATTGTAAACGTGGTCCAATCTGAGTTTCATAACCGATACCAACTTCAACCTCATTTTTCTTCTTCGGTTGAAAAAGAATATTTAAATCAACAATTTTAGCTTGCTCATTTAAATGTGGCTCAACAATAACCGACGAGAACCAGTTACTAGATAAATAATCTTGAGTTAAAATAGAAAGCTCGTTAGCAAAATAAGGTTCGCCTGAACGTATTCGTAGAATATTTTGCAAATACTCTTCCTTAATTTGGCTATCTACAAAGCGAATTTTCCCGTAGCGATAGCGAATACCGCTATCGTAACCTAAACGCCAATCAGCTTTATGATCCGTTGGATAAACTTCTAAACGATGATAAAGCCAATGCCCATCAAAATAGCCTTTACTAAATGCCTTACTTTCAATACTACTTTTAAAGCTTTCATAAGTTTTATGGTTTAAGCGAGAACCTTGCTTCGGCACTTTTTTGATAAGATGAGCAAAATCCCCATCATTTCTTGCCTCACCTTGTAACAAGATATCCGTTTCATCAATTTTAACTACTTCTTTATCTAACTGCACATTTAGCACTAACGAAGGCTTTTTGCCTTGTTGTGGAACTTGCATAAATTGATATTCGCTATTGTAGTAACCCAAGGCACGTAACGCTTTATCCACAGCAGTTTGCACTAAATATTGATGGCGTTTAGAACCATCTGCATACTGATTGGCAAGTTGACCTAAATACAAATCAACGTTTTTTTTCGCTTCTTTATCGTGAATACCTTTCACTTCTAAAGTTACTAATGCTTCAACCTTTTCTTTTTCATTAGGTTCGTCTGTGAGTTTGTCTTCTAACGATCTAATCCTCTTGGCATCAACATCTGTAATTCTATGTTGTTGATTAGCCTGAGCCATTGAAGTAAAGACAACTAAGCAACAGAATGTTAAAAAATGTAATTTTGTATTCATTGGTAACCTTTTATTATTTTGGAATACCGCGTAACAGCGGCACGCTTTCATAAGGTGGCACAGAAGTTAGTGCAGGCTCTTGCTCAAATATCATCATGAACGGTTTTTCTGGCACAACTTTTTCATTTCGCCATAATGCTCCTACCCCAATTAATTCAATATCTTTAGGCAACTGAGCTAAATTTTGTTTAAGTACACTAATTGTATTCTTGCGAGGATGCCCAATTACCACGGCTACGCCATTTTTTCGGGCATATTGAATTGCCAATGCAAATTGTTTTTGTACATCAGAAAGTAGATCGCTATCATCTAAAAAAATATCTCGCTCTAACGTTTTCACGCCAAATTCACGAGCTGTTTTGGCAGCAACACTACTGCCAATCGTTTTACTATCTAAAAAAAACAGGGCATTTTCTTTCAATACGTTCATTAAATGTTGCATTGTTGCCAAATCTGACGTTGCACCACTGCCCATATGGTTATTTAAACCAATCGCATAAGGCACTCGGCTACGAGCAGACTCAACAAGTTTACGAATTTTTTCTTCGCTATCGCCAATTTTAACACCGACTTCAATGAATTCTTTAGATTTCGGCTCCATCGGCAAATGGATTAAAATATCACGCTTTTGAACATAAGCATCGGTAGCCCGTTCTTCAGCATAAGGAGCTGCAGGAATAATCGCAACGCTCACTTCTTTGGGAAGTGATAAGATTTCAAGATCGCCTTTAACGCGATAGCCCACATCATCAATTACAATCGCTAACTTTGCGGCTTGTGCAAGCGGTGAAAAAAGTAGAAAAATTTGCAAAAAATTCTTAAAATTTAACCGCTTGTAAATCTGTTTTAGCATCTATTTCACCAAATTTAGGGGGTTAATCGGTCTGCCTTTACGAGTTATTCCAAAATAGAGTGCAGAGCTACTTTGACCGCCTGTATTTCCCACTTTTGCAATAATTTGCCCCGCATTTACTCGGCTACCTTTATTTACTAAAATAGATTGGTTATAACCATAAAGGGAAATGTCACCATTACCGTGATCAATTGCCACCATATTGCCATAGCCAGCGAGCCATTCTACCATAATTACTCTGCCGCTTGCCATTGCTTTTACAGACGTCCCCGCAGCCGCACCAATCACAACACCATGCCAATTATTGCCAAATTTAGTTATGATATTCCCCGAAACTGGCATAATATATCTGCCTGACGTAATTAGTGTATCTATTTTATTTGCATTTTTAGAGGATTTAGCCTGTTCCTTCGCTTCTCTATTTTGTGCTTGTTGTGATTCTCTCTGTGCCTTTTCTAATTGTTCTCTTAATGCTATTTCATTATTACGTAAGTTTTCTAAACGGCTTTCCTCTTTTTCCAAGGTTTTATTAAGCGAACGTAATGTGCTTTCACGTTGGCTCTGTACTTTCTTTAAATTTCTTTCTTGCTTCTTCTGCTCGCTTAGCTGAGCCTGGTGATCTTTCTGCTGTCCTTTCAACTCATCATTTCTGGCTTTTAAATCTGCTTGCGTTTTGCGAATATCAACAATAGCATCAATACGAATATTATTCATATGCTCATAATAAGCGGTCATTCTTTCCACATTTTTTGTCTCTTCAGACATTAAACGTGCTAGAACCGATGGATTTACCCCTGAACGATACGCCGAATCTAACTGCTCTTTTAATCGCTCTTTTTGCTCTTTTTCTTGATTTTCTAAACGAGTGATTTCCGCCTCAGTTGCTTTAATGGTTCTGCTCACTTCACTTAACGACATCTGAGTTTGTTGCAACTTATCCAGCACTTTTCCCATTTCTACCTCTTGAGTTTTAAGTGTGGATTGCAATTCGTTACGTTTTTGCTTCTGCTCATTAATTTTTGAAGCTTGCTGTTGAATTTTTTGCTGAATTTGATTTAGATTATTCGCAAAAGAAAACGATACAGAAATGCTCATTGCCCCGCCTAAAATGGCAGCCCAAGTGTAAGAATTTATTCGTTTCACAAATATACCTTTTAATCCAAAACATTACGAGGCTATATTCTAGTCGGTTATTTGCTCAAGATCAGCTTTTTAGTGAAAGAATTTAACTATCTATTTAAAAATCTAACAAATTTTGTTATAAATAGCACAGTTTACACCCATTAATTTTACTCAATGTAAGGAGTTGTTATGAAATTAGTCTTTATCCGCCACGGTTTTAGTGAATGGAATGCTAAAAATTTATTTACTGGTTGGCGTGATGTGAATTTAACAGAGCGTGGTATTGAAGAAGCGAAATCTGCTGGTCAAAAATTAAAAGAGGCAGGCTTTGAATTTGATATTGCCTTCACTTCCGTTTTAACCCGTGCAATTAAAACTTGTAATATTGTATTAGAAGAATCTAGCCAATTATGGGTTCCACAAATCAAGAATTGGCGTTTAAACGAGCGTCATTACGGTGCATTACAAGGTTTAGACAAAAAAGAAACCGCTGAAAAATATGGCGATGAACAAGTTCATATTTGGCGTCGTTCTTACGATATTTCACCACCAGATTTAGACCCACAAGATCCCAACTCTGCTCATAACGACCGCCGTTATGCAAACTTACCGAAAGATTTAATTCCAAACGCAGAAAACTTGAAAATCACGCTTGAGCGTGTATTACCATTCTGGGAAGATCAAATTGCCCCTGCGTTAATTTCAGGTAAAACCGTACTAGTTACCGCACACGGTAACTCACTTCGTGCGTTAGCAAAACACATTGAAGGCATTTCTGATGCGGACATTATGGATTTAGAAATCCCAACTGGTCAGCCATTAGTGTATGAGTTAGATGATAACTTAAAAGTAATCAGCAAACGTTACTTATAATAGTAAAGTTTTTATAAAAATAAACCGCTTGTATTGCTACAAGCGGTTTATTTTTACCTATTTTTTGCAAATTAGAAATCTAACAGTTCTTTTTCTTTTGCCGCTAGCACTTCATCTACTTTTTTTATGTAAGTATCGGTAATTTTTTGGATATCTTCTTCAGCTTTATGTTGTTCATTTTCGCTGATTTCTTTATCTTTTAGTAACGCTTTGATTTGGTCATTAGCATCGCGGCGTACGTTGCGGATTGCCACTTTACCTTGTTCACCTTCAGATTTTACGATTTTAATTAAATCTCGACGGCGTTCCTCTGTTAATGGTGGAAGTGGAACACGTATTGTAGTGCCCGCAGATGATGGATTTAAACCTAAATCTGAGGTCAAAATGGCTTTTTCGACCGCAGAAATTAGCGATTTATCAAATACGTTTACCGCTAATGTACGAGCATCTTCTGCTACTACGTTAGCAACTTGGCGTAAAGGCGTGGCGGAGCCGTAATATTCGACTTGAATACCGTCTAATAAAGAAGGTTGTGCACGACCTGTACGAATTTTTGCAATATGACCTTTTAAAGCATCTAAGCTTTTTTCCATACGATCTTGTGTATCTTTTTTGATTTCATTAATCATTGATTTTTTATCCTTTTACTTAAAACAGAGAGTTTAAAACCGAGAAATAAATTATTCAGAAATAGTAGTGCCTTCTTCTGTACCAAATACAACATTACGCAATGCACCTGGCTTACCCATATTGAATACACGAATTGGCATTCCATGATCGCGTGCAAGAGTAAATGCCGCTAAATCCATTACTTGTAACTCTTCATCAATTACTTGTGCATACGTTAATTGGCTGTAAAGTTTTGCATCCGCATATTTTGCAGGATCTTTATCATAAACACCATCCACTTTTGTGGCTTTTAATACCACATCAGCTTCAATTTCAATACCGCGTAAGCAAGCTGCAGAATCGGTAGTAAAAAATGGGCTACCTGTACCAGCAGAGAAGATCACCACACGTTTTTCACGCAACATTTTAATTGCTTCAGACCAGTTGTATGTGTCACAAATACCATTTAATTGGAATGCAGACATTAATTTTGCATTCACTTCAGCACGGTGCAGTGCATCACGCATTGCCAAACCATTCATTACCGTTGCTAACATTCCCATATGATCACCAACTACGCGGTTCATACCTGCTTTTGCTAACTTCGCTCCACGAAATAAATTACCGCCACCAAGTACAACACCAACTTCCACGCCTTCTGCAAGTAGTTCTTTAATTTCTAACGCCATACGATCTAAAATAGATGGGTCAATACCAAAGCTTTCATTGCCTTGTAAGGCCTCACCGCTTAATTTGAGTAGAATTCGTTGGTAAATAGGTTTGCTCATTTTATTTGCCTCTTAACTGTATCGGGTAAACACAAAATTACGCTATTATAGAACAATCCAACCCAACGATAAACCGAAAAATTTTAACAAAAATGAGAAAAAACAAATTTCAGCATCATTATTCGCTTTACTAGCAACGCTGTCTGCTACTCATTAATTATACTTTCAGTTTGGATAAGCCAATTTGTTGTATAGCGGTCATTTTTTTCGAAAAAATTGCTATTCACTTATAACTTTTTTTTCGAAAAAATTGCTATTCACTTATAACTTTCCTATACGATTATCTAATAGTAAATTCCAGACAGAAAAAAAGCAGGCGATAAGCCTGCTTTATATCATCATTCAACTAAAATTAAGCATTGCCACCTGTGATTTTAGCGACTTCTGCTGCGAAATCCTCTTCCACTTTCTCAATACCTTCACCCACTTCTAAACGGATAAAGTTAGAAACAGAAGCACCTACTGATTTTAAGAATTGACCTACAGAAGCTGATGGGTCCATTACAAACGGCTGACCAGTTAATGAAACTTCTCCAGTGAATTTAGCCATACGACCTTCAACCATTTTCTCTGCAATTTCTTTTGGTTTGCCAGAATTCATTGCGATCTCGATTTGGATTTCACGCTCTTTAGCAACTACATCAGCAGAAACATCTTCTGGGTTTACAAATTCAGGTTTGCTTGCAGCAACGTGCATAGCTACTTTTTTAAGTTCATCTTCAGAACCTGTACCTGCTACTAATACACCAATTTTCGCACCGTGTAAGTACTGAGCAATTACTTCACCTTCTAAGTATTGGACACGGCGAATATTCATATTTTCGCCAATTTTTGCAACTAATGCAGCACGCTTCTCTTCAAATTGTGCTTGCAATGCTTCGATAGTTGTATCTTTATTCGCTGCCGCAAAATCTGCAACTTCATTTGCTAGCTCTAAGAAACCTGCATCTTTTGCAACGAAGTCAGTTTCACAGTTCATTTCAACTAATACACCAAAGCCTGATGCAACACGCGCAAGGATTACACCTTCAGCCGCTACTCGACCTGCTTTTTTAGCCGCTTTTGCTTGACCAGATTTACGCATATTGTCGATCGCTAATTCAATATCACCGTTCGCTTCTACTAATGCTTTTTTACATTCCATCATACCTGCACCAGTACGTTCACGAAGTTCTTTAACTAATGATGCTGTAATTTCAGCCATTTTACTATTCCTCTAAGATGATTTTTAATACGATAAAAGCAGAGCCTTTCACCCCTGCTCTCAAATGATAATCAAATGATAATCAAATGATAATCAAATGATTAAGGGCTACGCCTTATCGTTTGCCTAATACGATTATTCTGCTGCTTCTTCAGCTGCAACTTCTTTCGCTTCAACGCCACGGCCTTCTTTAATAGCAGCAACGGCTGAATCTAAGTAAAGTTGAATTGCACGTGTTGCGTCATCGTTACCTGGAATGATGTAATTAACGCCATCTGGAGTTGAGTTAGTATCAACAATCGCAAATACTGGAATACCTAAGTTATTTGCTTCTTTGATTGCGATATGTTCGTGGTCTGCACCGATAACAAAGATTGCATCTGGTAAACCGTTCATATCTTTAATGCCGCCTAAGCTTAACTCTAATTTCTCTAACTCACGCGTACGCATTAACGCTTCTTTTTTAGTGATTTTGTCAAAAGTACCGTCTTGAGTTTGAGTTTCTAAATCTTTTAAACGCTTGATTGATTGACGAACTGTTTTCCAGTTAGTCAACATACCACCTAACCAACGGTGATTAACGTAGAATTGTTGGCTATCTACAGCAGCTAGCTTAACTGCTTCTGACGCTGCACGTTTTGTACCTACGAATAAAACTTTACCGTTGTTAGAGGCAATACGAGTTAATTCCGCTAATGCTTCGTTAAATAAAGGTAATGTTTTTTCTAAGTTAATCACGTGAACACCATTACGAGCACCGAAAATGAATGGTTTCATTTTTGGGTTCCAATAACGAGTTTGGTGACCATAGTGAACGCCTGCGTTAAGCATATCGCGCATAGAAACTTGTGCCATAAGAATTTTCCTTCAAAGTTGTTTGTCTTACCACTTATGTAAGGCAAGACGGGGTTTAGCCTCCACATATCCTAGAAAATCGATCTTTTTATAAAGACACCCCAATTCCTAGCTTGCAATATGTGTGTGTTTTAGTGTTAAAAAATAAATGTTTATGTTTTCTATCTTAACGAAGACAAAAAACGGCGTGTATTATGCCAAAAAACAAACAGTTTGCCAAATATTTTCTCCATTTTGCGAGCTTATCATTTTAAGAAATGCTAAAAGCCATCATTTAAAAATCAATAACAAAAACCGTTCTCATTATTGACTAAAAAAATGGGGAGGTTTAGAATGTCTTTCATTCTGTTATGAAAACCTGTCTGAAGGAGACAATCATGAAAAAAACACTTTCTGCACTTGCTATTGCTGCAGCCACTTTTACATCAACTTCAACGCTTGCTGCAAATGAAGTGAATGTTTATTCTTACCGCCAGCCTTACTTAATTGAGCCAATGCTAAAAAACTTTGAAAAAGATACTGGCATTAAAGTAAACATCATCTTCGCTGATAAAGGGTTGGTTGATCGTGTAAAACAAGAAGGTGAATTAAGTCCTGCTGATGTGCTTTTAACAGTAGATATTTCACGCGTAATGGAAATTGTTAACGCTGATCTTGCACAAAAAATTGACTCTAAAGTGTTAGAAAAAAATATTCCTGCACAATTCCGTGACTCTAACGACCAATGGTTTGGTTTAACCACACGTGCTCGTGTTATCTACACGTCAAAAGATCGTGTAGGTAAATTACCAGCAGGCTTTGACTACCTAGATTTAGCTAAACCAGAGTATAAAGGTAAAGTCTGCGTGCGTTCAGGCAAAAACTCTTACAATGTCTCACTATTCGCGGCGATGATCGAACATTACGGCATTGAAAAAACCAAAGCATTCTTAGAAGGCTTAAAAGCGAACTTAGCACAAAAACCACAAGGTGGTGACCGTGATCAAGTAAAAGCAATTAAAGAAGGCATCTGTGATTACTCTATCGGTAACAGCTACTACTACGGCAAAATGTTAGATGATGAGAAACAAAAATCGTGGGCTGAAGCAGCGATTATTAATTTCCCGAGTGGTGAACACGGCACGCACAAAAACATCAGCGGCGTAGTTATTGCAAAACACTCACCAAATAAAGCAAACGCGGTGAAATTAATTGAATACCTAAGTGGCGAAAAAGCACAAGGTTTATATGCTGAACTTAACCACGAATATCCAGTAAAAGAAGGCATCGAGCCATCAGCAATCGTAAAAGGTTGGGGTACGTTCAAATCAGATACCATCAAACTTGAAGATATCGCAAAAAATTACGAAGCCGCATTAAAATTAGTTGATGAAGTGAAATTTGACGATTTCTCTGAGAAAAAATAATCAACCAATAAGCGGTCATTTTTCCACAAAAATTTGCAAAATTTTGTTAAAATACAACCGCTTGCAAAAGGACGCATTTTGCGTCCTTTTATTTTTTATGGAATAACAGGCTTAAAGAAAAATGCGATCACAATTTTGCTGGAAAAGTATTGCTGCCCTAACAACTTTTATCGTTTTGCTTCCTCTTATTGCAATTTGCTATCACGCATTGCAAGGGGATAATGAAAACCTTGCTCACCTTTGGCAAACAATGTTGCCAATCTATCTTAAAAACTCAACTTTATTAGTATTAGGAACCGTTTTCCTTGCACTGATTTTTGCTCTACCTACCGCTTGGATTGTGGCAAATTACCGTTTTTGGGGGCAAAGAACCTTACAATGGTTACTTTGTTTGCCCCTCGCTATGCCTGCTTATTTAATTGCCTATTTATATACCGATTTATTAGATTACTCAGGTGCTTTTCAAGGCTGGCTGCGTAGTATTTTTGGCTGGACTCATCCACAAGATTACTGGTTTCCTCAAATTCGTACATTGTATGGTGCTTGCTTTGTGCTTGCGTTAGGACTGTATCCATACATTTTTTTATTAGTGCGAGTGGCATTATTAGAACAGTCTGAAAACTTAACACAGAGTGCAAAAATGCTTGGTGCATCTCCTGCTCAACTTTTTCGCCGTATTACATTACCATTAATTCGACCTTCTATCGCAGTTGGTATCGCATTAGTCGCAATGGAAACGCTTGGCGATTTCGGTACTGTGGCCTATTTTGCCGTGCCAACACTGACTACGGCAATTTATGATTCGTGGCTAGGCTATCACGATCTTGGTACTGCCAGCCAGATTGCGATCTTTATGTTGCTAATGATTTTCCTGTTTTTAAGTTTAGAACAATATAGTCGCCGTAAACAAAAAAGCTATCAACGTGGCTATGAAAAGAAATCAGCCTTTAAATTTTTAACTGGTTGGAAATTAGCATTAGCCCTTGCTTGGTGCTGGGGTTTATTGGCGTTAGCCTTTTTCATTCCGTTTGGCAGGTTGCTCTATTGGGCATACGACTATTTCGAGCAAGCGTGGAATTTAGACTTTGTCCAATTTTCGCTTAATAGTTTGAAAGTATCGATCATCGCCTCCGTGATAACGGTACTGATTGCTCTACTTCTGCATTTTTCTAAACGTTTGAATACCCGCAAAATTTTAGTCAAAAATGACCGCTTGTCATTACAACTTGCCTCACTGGGCTATGCGGTTCCTGGCACAGTATTAGCGATCGGTTTACTTTCGCCTTTAACATTTGCCGATCATCAACTCCATGCTTGGCTAAAAAGCCTTGAATTATCACCCGTTGGATTGATTTTTTCAGGCTCACTCTTTGCATTAGTATTAGCTTATACCATCCGATTTTTAGCAATGGCAATCGGAAGTCTTGAAACTTCGCTCAATAAAATTTCACCTTCATTGGATATGGCAAGCCAAACGCTTGGTAAAAATGGCTCAGCAATGTTAGTAAAAATTCATATCCCTTTAATTTATAAAGGTATTTTAACTGCAGGATTAATGGTCTTTATTGAGAGTATGAAAGAGCTAAATGCTTCTCTGCTACTTCGCCCATTTAATTTTGATACACTCGCAACCTATGTGTTTACCTTTACATCAGACGAGCAGCTTGAGCGTGCAGCATTACCTGCCATTGTACTGGTGTTAGTCGGTTTACTGCCTGTTATTTGGCTTACCCGATCCCTTATTTCGCAGTCTGAAAAGGAAAGATAAAGGAATTTTATGTCTGTTTTAACTATCTATAATCTGAATCTTAATTTTGGCAGCACAACGGTTTTACAACATCTCCATCTGGCGGTAAACCAAAATGAAATTATCTGCCTGCTTGGTGCAAGCGGCTGCGGTAAAACAACCTTACTGAAAGCGATCGCAGGCTTGTTACCAATTGAACAAGGCGATATTCATTTAGCTGGGCAATGCTTAAAAAGCAAAGCGGTAGAAGAACGTAAAATCGGGCTGATTTTCCAAGATTATGCTCTTTTTCCACACCTAACCGTGGCAGAAAATATCCAATTTGGTTTATCTAAATTGCCAAAAGTACAACAAAAAGCAATTACCGAAAAAATGCTTTCAGTTGTGCATTTACAAGGCTTTGAAAGCCGTTTTCCACACGAACTTTCGGGCGGGCAACAACAGCGTGTCGCTATTGCCCGAGCATTAGCCTGCCAGCCAGAATTGCTACTGTTAGATGAGCCGTTTTCCAATATTGACAGCCAAACTCGCTATGCAATGATTCAAGAGATCAAGCAAATCTTAAAAAGCCAAAATGTGCCCGCTATTTTTGTAACCCATAGCAAAGAAGAAGCCTTTGCATTTGCCGATAAAATTGCGGTGATGGATCAAGGGAAAATTATTCAATTTGGTAAGCCAAACGAGCTATACCATTCTCCAGTTAATCCATTTGTAGCGGATTTTTTAGGTGGTACAAACTATCTTAACTGTAATGTAACGGAAGATAAAGTGCTATGTAGCCCGATTGGTGAGTTCCGACTCTTCCCTGAAATGGACGTTCAGAAAGGGCGTTACCGCTGGCTTCTTCGCCCAGAACAGATTATCTTAAAACCCAATGAGCTAGGCTTAGGTAAAGTGGTAGGCAAACTGTTTTTAGGCTTATACTACCGCTATCAAGTTGAAATTAAAGGCATTGAGATTGTAACTTACCAATCCCAAGAGCTGAAAATTGGCGAACAAGTGGAAGTTGGCTTCCAAGTGAGAGAATTTATCCTATTTTAAACAGAGAGAGAATATGAAAATTGAAGTTTGGTCAGACTTTGCCTGCCCGTTTTGTTACATCGGCAAACGCCATTTAGAGCAAGCCTTAGCTCAATTTGAGGGTGAGGTTGAAGTGATTTTCCGAGCCTTTGAGCTTGACCCACACGCAAATGGTGAACCAGAAGGTGATATTCAGCAACGCTTAATGCAGAAATATCAAAAAACGGCTGAACAGGCTGATGAAATGATTAACTATGTGGAGGAAGCTGGAAAACAAGCCGGGCTAGATTTACGCTACCGCACCACACAATACACTCGCACCTTTGAGGCTCATCGCTTGGCAAAATTTGCGGAAAGTAAAGACTTAGGCGAAGCAATGGTTGAACGTTTATTCAAAGCCTATTTTACCGATAACACTATTCTAGCTAAACGCACAGAGCTTATCAGTTTAGCCTTAGACATTGGCTTAGAGCGTGATGAAGTCGCTCAACTGCTCACAGGTGATGATTTCGGGCACGAAGTCCGTGAAGATGAGCGAGTCGCTCACAAATATGGCATTCACAGCGTACCGTTTTTTGTGATCAATGAAAAACTCGGTGTGTCAGGAGCTCAACCGCCAAAGGTGTTGCTAGATGCTATCAAACAAGCATTGCAAAAATAATCTAAAAAAAGACCGCTTGTATTCATTACAAGCGGTCTAATTCTTCTTAACATTTGCAATTTATTTTTTTGTGATCGCCCCTAAAATGCCACGCATAATTTGCTTGGTTACTTGGTTGCGTAAATTTCTACCAACTGAATGTGCCACTTGGCTCACCACTTGTTCAGTAATAGATTGATCTTTTTTCTTCTTCGAGCCAAAAATCGAAGAAAGAATACCGCCAAAGAAATCATTATTTGCCTCTTTCGCAGCGACTTGCTCAGCTTTAATCGCTTCTGCTTTCGCATTGAGTAATTCAAAGGCAGATTGATTATTCACATATTGGCTGTAGTGATGATATAACTCATCTTGTTTCACTATAGCATCACGCTCGCCCGTCGCTAATGGTGCTAATTGGCTTTTTGGCGGATAGATATAGGCAATTTCCACCGGAGTTGGCATCCCTTTTTCATCTAGCACCGAAACCAAAGCCTGCCCCACACCTAGCTGGGTGATGGCCTCCACCACATCCACATCTTTATTGGCTCGGAAGGTTTCCGCTGCTGATTTTACCGCTTTTTGATCACGTGGCGTGAAAGCACGCAAAGCGTGTTGGATACGATTGCCAAGCTGCCCTAATACTGAATCAGGTATGTCCAGCGGATTTTGCGTAACAAAATAAACACCCACCCCTTTTGAGCGAATTAAACGAACCACCTGTTCAATTTTATCCACCAATGCCTTAGGGGCATCGTCAAACAATAAATGAGCTTCATCAAAGAATAAAACAAACGTCGGTTTTTCAGGGTCGCCAACTTCTGGCAAATTCTCAAAGAGCTCTGCCATAAACCAAAGCAGGAATGCACTGTACACTCTTGGTGAGTTAATTAATTTTTCTGCATTCAACATATTGATTACACCACGCCCATTACGGGTTTGGATCCAATCGTGCAAATCTAATGCGGGCTCACCAAATAAATTATCTGCCCCTTCATTTTCAAGCCTTAATAACGCACGCTGAATAGCTCCGACGCTTGCTGCAGAAATATGCCCATATTCCAGTTGGAATTCTTTCGCATTATCTGCGACAAATTTAAGCAACGCACGCAAATCTTTTAAATCAATTAGCAATAAACCTCTGTCATCTGCCACACGAAAAACGAGATTTAACAAGCCTTCTTGGGTATCGTTTAAATTGAGTAAACGAGAAAGTAACATCGGTCCCATTTCGGAAATAGTGGTTCGAAGTGGGATACCCGATGTACCAAATACGTCCCAAAACGAAACTGGATAGCCCTTTAAGTAATCTTCTCCCCCTAAATTAAACTGTAAAATGCGTTCTGCAATTTTTCCTGAAAAATTACCCGCTTGTACCAAGCCCGAAAGATCACCTTTTACATCTACTAAAAATACTGGCACGCCATCATCACTCAAAGATTCTGCCAATTTGCGTAAAGTAACCGTTTTACCTGTACCCGTAGCCCCAGCAATTAAACCGTGCCGATTTGCCATTTTGGCATTAAGCGAAATAACTTTGCCTGTTTCTGTTTGAGCAATTTGATACAAACTCATCTTTCATTCTCTTAAAGGTAAATTAATTTTTTGTTCTCATCATATAAAAATTTATCACTTAATTACGGCTATTCTTTTTCGTTTTTGCCAAGAACGTTTTTTTACTTCTTGAGCGGTTCACTTTCGGTAAAGTCAGTAAGGATTCCTTGTCGTATTGACTCACTGGAATCTGATGCCCAATATACTCTTCAATTGCAGGCAAATTAACCGCATAACGCTCGCAAGCAAAACTAATTGAATGGCCGCTCTCCCCTGCCCGACCCGTTCTACCAATACGATGAACATAATCCTCTTTATCATCGGGCAAATCATAATTAAACACATGCGTAACATCTGGAATATGTAATCCACGTGCTGCCACATCAGTCACGACTAAAATATCTAAATTACCTTTGGTAAAATTATCTAACAGAGATAGGCGTTTTTTCTGTGGAATATCACCTGTTAGCATTCCAATCCGATGACCATCGGCTGCTAAATATTGCCAAATTTCCTCACATTTATGCTTAGTATTGGCAAAAATCATACAGCGGTCTGGCCATTCTTCCTCCAATAACGTCAATAAAAGTGCCATTTTGTCTTCATTAGACGGATAAAATAACTCTTCTTTTATACGATGCCCTGTACGTTGTAGCGGTTCAATCTCAATATATTCAGCATTATCCATATCTTCATAAGCAAGCTCACGTACTTTAGCGGATAAAGTTGCTGAAAAGAGCAACGTTAAACGCTCAGTAGGCACGGGAGCTTTTCTCATTAAATAACGAATATCTTTAATAAAACCGAGATCAAACATACGATCAGCTTCATCTAGCACAATCACTTGGATTTTATCTAAATGAATAATCCCTTGCTTAACATAATCGATCACACGCCCTGTGGTTCCAACTAAAATATCTACCCCTTTTTCTATGGCTTGTATTTGCTTGTCGTAACCATCTCCACCATAAGCAAGGGCAAGTTTAAGATCGCAATGTGGTAAAAAAAGCTGTGCATCTGCCCCGATTTGTACCGCCAGCTCACGAGTTGGTGCAAGAATTAATGCTCTTGGCTGATTTTTTGCTGTCTCAATTTCGTTATTTAATAAATGGTTGAACGTGGCAATTAAAAAAGCAAGCGTTTTACCTGTGCCTGTTTGAGCCTGTCCTGCAATATCATTTCCGTTAAGCGTAATCGGGAAAGTTTTTGCTTGGATAGGTGTACAGTACTCGAAGCCTTTACTATTCAACGCATTGAGTACATTTGTGTGAATGGGGAAGTCAATAAAACGGTGTTCGGTAAGATGATTTGACATAATATTTCCTTGAGATATTTGTTATTGCTACAAGCGGTTATATTTTAATTAAAATTTGCAAAAAAATTTAACAAAACTAACCGCTTTTCACTTTATTAGGCAAGATAGATTGAAAAAGTTCTCGGCTTTTTAGTGGCTGAGAACCTAAATAAGGCTTCAATGCAATTCGGGTAAATCGTTTGGCAGCTTGTTGTGTTTGTTTTTCTGAAAAATCTAATTGAGCAAACGCCAATAAATCACAGCCTAAAAAGCTATTGTTATTTTGTAATAATGAGGCAATAAAGCCTTCACTTTCTCTAAATTGGTAACTCATTTTCGGATCAATTGGCAAACCTGTTGCCGTACAATGGGTAAAATCTACGCCATAGCCTAATGCTTTTAATGTATGAAATTCAAAAGTACGCAAAATCGGCTCAATTTGGTGTTGAGTAGCCAGCTCCGTCATACAACGCAAATAATGTTGAAATAATTCAGGGTAAGCGGTCTGATTTTCTAACACTCTTGCAAGCACCTCATTGATATAAAAACCGCTATAAAGTGCAGCCGTTTCCATTGGTAAAGTAAGAGCAGCAGGCTCTGCCTTTGTGAGTGTTTTTAAATCACCCTTGCCAGACCAACGCACTAACAAGGGTGTAAAAGGCTGAAGCACGGCTTTCAACGGCGAGCGAGCCCGCCTTGCACCTTTAGCAAGTAAAGTAATCCGCCCGTGATGTTCGGTAAAAAACTCCACTAATAAACTGCTTTCGCTGTATTCTCTGCGATGGAGTACAAAGGCTCGTTGCCATTGATCTGTGGTCATAATTAATCCCGACTATATGTCACTTTCTTTGCTTCGCCAAAGAAAGTAACCAAAGAAAGGCGACCCTACTTCACCGCTGTCTTCGCTTGGTTTGAATTTGCTTAACGAAAAAATTCCAAACTCGCCGCTTCGCTGCTCAAACAAGGAATTTTTCCTACAAATTCAAAGTCGCTCAGGCGGTTCAGAAGGGAACTCGGCAGAGCATCATTTTGCAAAATTTTTCAAAAAAATCACCGCTTGTATGGTCGGATCGGTTCCCTTCTGAGTTGCCCGAACGACTTGAAATTTTTAGGAAAATAACCCGAGCGAGAGCGAAGCGAACATCAGGGTTATTTTTCGTTAAGAAAATTTCAACCAAGTGAGGATAGCAACGAAGCAGGGTGTGCTTTCTTTTGGTTACTTTTCTTTGCACAAGTAAAGAAAAGTGACAAAAAAACTACTCATCCATATACCCTAAACTTCTCAATGCTCTTTCATCATCCGCCCAACCAGCTTTTACTTTCACCCAAAGCTCAAGGTGCACTTGGTTGTCAAATAGGCGTTCCATATCTTTTCGAGCTTCAATGCCGATGGTTTTGATTTTTTGCCCCCCCGCACCAATAACCATTTTTTTCTGACCATCTCGTTCTACTAAAATCAAGCCATTGATTTCATACACCCCACGCTCATTCATTTTAAATTGTTCGATTTCTACCGTTACCGAATAAGGTAACTCTTCACCTGTAAAACGCATTAGTTTTTCACGAATAATTTCTGATGCCATAAAGCGTTGAGAGCGGTCTGTCACATACTCTTCAGGAAAGTGGTGCTCACCTTGACGCAGTGATTGACGCACAAATTTCTGTAAAATATGCACATTTTTACCCCGTTGTGCCGAAATTGGCAGAATTTCAGCAAAATCAAATTTTTGTGAAAGCTCGGTAATATGCGGCAGAAGTTCTTCTTTTTCCTTGATGTTATCAATTTTATTGATTGCCAATAAAACAGGGGCTTTTGCCGAACGCAATTTGTTTAACACCATTTCATCATCTTCTGTCCATTTTGTGCCTTCCACAACAAAGATGATGAGATCTACATCGCCAATAGCAGAACTTGCTGCACGGTTCATTAAACGATTAATCGCACGTTTTTCTTCTATGTGTAAGCCCGGGGTATCTACATAAATCGCTTGGTATTGATCTTCAGTGTGAATGCCAACAATACGATGGCGAGTCGTTTGAGCTTTGCGTGAGGTAATGGAAATTTTTTGTCCTAAAATCTTATTTAATAATGTTGATTTCCCTACATTTGGGCGACCAACAATCGCAATAAAACCGCAGTAGGTTTTGGCTGTTTGTTCTGTCATTTTGTATTCCTTTTATTTATAACCCTCTCCCCTTGTGGGAGAGGGACAGATTTTTATTCATTCAGAATAAAAATCAGGGAGAGGGGGGAATCTAATATCATACCCATAAGCCCCCTCTCTCTGCTTATTTCGCTGAACGCTCATACGCGGTCTCTCTCCCACAAGGGGAGAGAGTGCTTACTTCTTCATTTTAATCGATTCTAACACTTTCTCCGCCGCATTCTGCTCTGCTTTACGGCGGCTTGTGCCTGTTCCGATAAAGATTTCCTCAATATTAATCACTTTACAGGTTACACGGAAAGTTTGGTTATGAGCTTCGCCTTTAATATCTAATACATCATATTCAGGCAATGGCAATTTTCTACCTTGTAAAAACTCTTGCAGGCGTGTTTTCGGATCTTTTTGTGAATCGCCTGGACTGATGTCTTTAAGCAAATCTGAATACCAATCTTCCACCTTTTCCATTGCTTTTGCCATATCTTGATCGAGATAAATGGCCGCAATAATCGCTTCAACACAGTCCGATAAAATCGATTCTCGGCGAAAACCACCACTTTTTAGCTCTCCTGGACCTAATTTTAGGTAGTCGCCTAAATCAAATTTGCGAGCAATAATCGCTAGAGTTTGCTCACGCACAAGAGTTGCTCTCATACGGCTAAGCTCACCTTCATTCGCTTTTGGAAATTTGTCGTATAATACTTTACCAATAGTAAAATTTAAAATTGAATCGCCTAGAAATTCAAGACGCTCATTGTTTTTGGTTGCCGCACTGCGGTGTGTTAAGGCCTGAATGAGGTAATCAAGGTTATGAAATTGATAACCTAATTTTTTCTGTAATCGTTCTAGTTGCATAGTTTATGTGAATAAAGGGGCGTATCTCATACGCCCCTGTTAAGATTAATTGATTGAGGTAAACATTCTAGAAAAACGAAGCCCCGTTGGGAATTCATTTGCTTTTTTATCTAAACTTAACCAAATAAAAGTGGCTTTACCAACGATGTTTCTCTCAGGCACAAAGCCCCAGAAGCGGCTATCTTCACTGTTATCACGGTTATCGCCCATCACAAAATAGTGTCCTTGTGGCACAATCCATTCACCCTCTACTTGCCCTTCTTGTTGGTAGAAATAAGGTGCATAGTTAAATGCCATTGGATGATTTAAAATTTGATGAGTTACATTACCTTTTTCGGTGCGTTCGATTTGCATTTCACCATGATAAAAAAACTCAGGATTTGGCTTGCCTTCACTGTATTCAAACACATTGGCTTCACCATTAATTTTAGTTATTGTTAATTGCTGAGTTGCAAAATCATATTTAAGCTTATCACCACCTACTGCCACCACACGCTTAATATAATCAATGTGTGGTTGTGCAGGTGCTTTAAACACAATCACATCGCCACGTTCAGGCTTACCTGTTTCAATTAAAGTATTTTGCCAAATTGGATCTTTAATACCGTAACTAAATTTGTTCACCACTAAAAAATCGCCCACACGCAATGTTGGCTCCATTGAACCACTTGGAATTTGAAATGGTTCAAATAAGAACGAGCGAAGTACTGTAACAAAGAATAAAATGCCGAAAAGTGAGGCAAAAAATTCGCCTACTGCGGATTTAGGTTGAATTTCCGCTATTTCTTCAGCGGTTAATTCTCTGCCTAAACGTTTTTGTTGTAGAGCAATCGCCTGTTTACGTCTTGGGTCAGCACTGAATTTGTAAAACGCCCAAAATCCACCACAAATAATAACCAAGGCAACTAAAATAATGGAAATAGTATTTGGCAGTTGCATTGAATCAAGCCATTGCCAAATACCATAAATAATACCTAGAAAAATAATTGGCATAAATTGTGCCACTGAATGCTCCTTTTTATTCAAAATTGCAAAGTTTTCTCAAAATATGACCGCTTGCAAGAGGTCGTATTTTACACGAATATTGACAATTAATCCTTACCCACATGAAGAATTGCCAAAAATGCTTCTTGTGGCACTTCTACGTTACCGAGAGATTTCATTCGTTTTTTACCCTCTTTTTGTTTTTGTAGCAGTTTCTTCTTACGACTTACATCACCACCGTAACATTTCGCCAGTACGTTTTTGCGTAGCTGTTTTACCGTAGAACGGGCAATAACGTGGTTGCCGATAGCCGCTTGAATCGCAATATCAAATTGCTGACGAGGAATCAGCTCACGCATTTTTTCTACTAATTCACGCCCACGATAAGCCGCATTTGCACGGTGAACGATAATCGCCAACGCATCAACACGCTCTCCGTTAATCATAATATCCACACGCACCATATCGGCAGTTTGGAAACGTTTGAAACCATAATCAAGTGAAGCATAGCCACGCGAGGTGGATTTTAAACGATCGAAGAAATCTAACACTACTTCGCCCATCGGGATCTCATAAGTTAACGCGATTTGGTTGCCGTGATACACCATATTGGTTTGCACGCCTCGCTTTTCCACACACAGGGTAATCACGTTGCCTAAGAACTCTTGCGGCACAAGCATATTACATTCTGCAATCGGCTCACGAATTTCCGCAATATTATTAATGGCAGGTAATTTAGATGGGCTATCGACATAAATGGTTTCGCCACTGGTTTCTACCACTTCGTAAACTACGGTTGGCGCGGTAGTAATCAAATCAAGATCGTATTCACGCTCTAAACGCTCTTGAATGATCTCCATATGCAACAAGCCTAAGAAGCCACACCGGAAGCCAAAGCCCAACGCACTTGAGGTTTCAGGCTCGTAGAAAAGGGATGCATCATTTAGGCTTAATTTGCCTAAGGCATCACGGAAGGCTTCATAATCGTCCGAACTAATCGGAAATAAACCTGCGTAAACCTGTGGTTTTACCTTCTTAAAGCCAGGTAATACTTCAGTTGCTGCGTTGTGATGATGAGTTAAAGTATCACCCACTGGAGCGCCTAAAATATCTTTAATCGCACAAACGACCCAGCCTACCTCGCCAGTTTTAAGTTCTGCGGTATCCACTTGTTTTGGTGTAAAAATACCAAGGCGATCGACGTTGTAAGACTGACCTGTACTCATCACTTTGATTTTATCGCCTTTTTTCAGCACACCGTTTTTCACACGCACTAAAGAAACAACGCCTAAATAGTTGTCAAACCAAGAGTCGATAATTAACGCTTGTAACGGTGCGTCAGGCTCACCTTCTGGGGCTGGAATTTTTTTGACAATATCTTCTAAAACATCTTCAATGCCTAATCCTGTTTTTGCTGAACAACGCACTGCATCAATCGCATCAATACCGACAATATCTTCAATCTCTTCTGCCACACGCTCAGGCTCGGCGGCTGGTAAATCGATTTTATTTAAAATCGGCACAACCTCTAAATCCATTTCAATTGCGGTATAACAATTCGCCAACGTCTGTGCTTCCACGCCTTGGCCTGCATCAACCACTAATAAAGCACCTTCACAAGCAGCAAGCGAGCGAGAAACTTCATATGAGAAATCCACGTGCCCTGGCGTATCAATAAAATTCAGCTGGTAAGTTTCGCCATCTTTCGCTTTATAGTTTAGGGTTACACTTTGTGCTTTAATAGTAATTCCACGCTCACGCTCAAGATCCATTGAATCTAATACTTGAGCCTCCATTTCACGGTCTGATAAGCCGCCACAAGTTTGAATTAAGCGGTCAGATAAAGTCGATTTGCCGTGATCGATATGAGCGATAATCGAAAAGTTACGAATATTTTGCATTTTCATCGGGCAGTTAATGTCCTGTTTTGTTATTTGTTTATCAAAAATTAATCGGGGAATTGTACTTGAAATACAAGGTTTTGCAAAGAAAACAAATAGCAATAAGCGGTTATTTTTTCCTAAAAATGTGCAAATTTCTTGAGAAAAATGACCGCTTGCACTCACCCTAATTGCAAATAATTTCCCGTAAATATAAAAAATATTGAGCAATCACAAATTTTTATTGTAAAATCCATAAGTTTTTTTAATTCATATTACACAGGTAGGAAATTATAATGCAATTCAGAGAAATCAACCCTTCCCCACGTTTATTAATGTGCCCTGGCCCAACAGATGCTGACCCACGTGTTTTGCGTGCAATGTCTGCACCCATTTTAGGTCAATTTGATCCAGAGTTTACCTCATTAATGAACGAAACAATGGAAATGGAACGCCGCTTATTCCAAACGAAAAATGAGCAAACTTATGTAGTCAACTCCACCTCTCGTGGTGGCTTAGAAACTGTTCTAACCGCAGCGATTTGCCCAGGCGATAAAGTGTTAATTCCTGCATTTGGTCGTTTTGGTTATTTATTAAATGAAATTTTAGCTCGTAGCGGTGCAGATATTACCATTATCGAAAGAGAGTGGGGAACCGTATTTGAACCAGAAGAAATTGAAGCAGAGTTGAAAAAAGGTGGCTACAAAGCCGTTGCAATTATTCACGGCGAAACCTCAACCTCTATGATGCAACCGTTAGAAGAGATCGGCAAAATCTGTAAACAATATGATGCCATGTTAATTGTAGATACCGTTGCAACCTTAGGCGGTGTAGATATTCGTGTGGATGAATGGGGCATTGATGCTTGTATCGGCGGTACACAAAAATGTATTTCCGCCCCATCAGGCACAGCTTTAATCACTTATAACAAACGGATTGAAGAGATTATTGCAAAACGTAAACGTGTGGAAAAAGGCATTCGTGCAGAGTCTGATGTAGATGGCACATTACCGCCAATTCCAAGTAACTACTTAGACTTGGCACAGCTACAAGATTACTGGAGCCCACGCCGTTTAAATCACCACACAGAAGCCACTTCTGCACAATATGGTGTACACGAAGCGTTACGCATTATTTTACAAGAAGGCTTAGAAGCTCGTTTTGCTCGCCATATTTTAAACGACAAAGCATTATGTGCTGGTTTAGAAGCAATGGGTTTGAAAATTTTTGGCGATCGCAAACACAAAGCCCCCGTTGTAACGGCATTCCACATTCCAGAAGGTATTAGTGGCCCTGCTTTGCGTAGCGATATTTTAAACCACTTCGGTATTGAATTAGCCACCTCATTCGGCCCCTTAGATGGAAAAGTAATCCGTATCGGTAATATGGGTTTCTCAAGCCAAAAACGTAACGTACTTTTAACCTTAGGTGCGTTAGAAGCCGTACTTTTAAGCCATAAAGTAAAAGTGCCTTCAGGCGATGCGGTTGCAGCTGCCTTGGCAGTCTATAAAGAGGCTGATAAATAACCACCTTCCTAAATTTACAATACAACTCACTAATAATTAATACTGTGGATATTTATCCACAGTAAAACCGCAGAAACTCAAAATATTTTCACAAATTTAATCTTTTCCTATTTTATTTAATCAAATTAAATATTATGATACGGAGCATTTCTTTTTTTAAGAATGAAAAGTAAAAATTTTAATGAGGAAATTTTGATATGCCAAACTTTAGTTTTACCTCCCCCCCCCCCCCGCCTGTATAAAAAACACACAAAAGAGCTCCCTGCTGTTACCTTGCTTACCGCTCTGATAGGGCTTAGCCAAGTCTCTTATGCCAATCCACTTCCTTTAGGCAACACCGCTGGCACCAATAACCTTGCTGTAGGTGAAGGTAGTTTCGCGTCAGGCACAGGTTCTCAAGCAGTCGGCAAGAATGCCATTGCAACCGGTGGTAATATCTCCCCCAAAGAATTCAATGCGGAGTTAGAAAACTTCCGTGATTTAGTTAATCAAATTGAAGAGTTACGTACTCAAATTGCTGAACAAGAAAAACAAGGCTCTGTTAATCAACAATTACAAGATGCTTTAAAGAGTCAGATTGCTCAATATGACACTATTTTAGAGCGTGTACGTGAAAAACAAGCACAACAAGTAACATTAGCCAATAGAGTTATACCAATTCGGAAAGAATTAGTTAATAGAAGAAACCAGTTACTAGAATTGCAAAATAATTTTAATACTAGTTTTTTACCAGGAAAAAATAAACAAGAAATATATCAAAATTTTACTACAGTAATAGAATCATTAGACTGGAGTAAATTATCAAAAACTAATGGGGTAGATCAATTAGCAACAGACTTAAAAACTAAAATTGAAACTGATTTCCCTAATATTAATCTTTCAAATGACAAATATAAAGATCTCATTGAAGGTTATCGCAATATTCAAGGTAACTTAGTAAATGCCATTCCTAACTTCCTGAATAGAGTTAATGATGATTTTGCTATAAAGGAAGAAACATATGGTTACTACCTTACTTATCATCCCAGTGGTATTAAGGAGTGGGGGCATTCTAATTTTAACTTTCGAACACTAAATGGAATTTATTATGATGATAATCTAACTTCAACAGAACTCATGCGAGCATTTATGAGTCAAAGAGCTACTGACACTATTTATGCTCTAAGTGATTCTTTCAGAACAAGAAATTATCATGGGATGGCTAACAATTACCATCTTGTAGTTGCGAAAATGTCCTATGAAAACCTGAAAAAAGAATTATCCAATAAACTCGACTCTACATTTAATAAACTGAAAAATCTATATGGAACCGATGGTGAATTCTTAATAGGTGGATATAATTCAAGCAATTACACTGGAAATTCATTTGAATTCTTAACAGCACCTGCGCTTAAAAGAAGTTTAAAAAACCAAGCAGAAATGTCATTCCCTAGCGATCTGTCTTGGAAATTTAATGTTACCAACTACGCTATTGCACGGACCACATCAAACATTACTGAAGAACAAATTGTTGATTTAGAAAAAACTGTAGAAAAGTTCAATAACTTCAGAGATTTAATTGATTATAATAGCGATGCGTGGATCTTTGATAAAGAAGAATATCGCACTTATATGAATGATAATGTAATTCCTTTTATGAATAAGGTAGAGGAATTTACTGTAACATTAAGAGCTTTATCTAGCAATAACTTAGGTGTAGAGGAACGTGCAACCAAAACAGCTGAAGTCGTTAAATTAAGAACATATCTCAATCAACAAGCAAAAAATCCTAAAAGTTATATTAATGGATTTGTACCTACCGATTGGATTCCTGAAATTAAAGATCAAATGACAAAATCCAAAAATCTATGGTTAAAATATGAAGAGGAAGCCAAAACAACATTAAAACCATACAAAGAAAATACAGTATCTAGTGCTATACAAGATGAAATCAAGAAAAAAACGGCTGAAATAGCTACTAAAGCACGAGAGGTTGGTGATAAAGAAAGGGAGATCGAGAGACTTGAAAACCAAATTAATGCTTTAGCTTTAACTGGTGAAGAAAAACTTGCGGAAGATGTGAAAAATGATTTAACCTCAAAGCTTGATGAGGCTAAAGCAGCCTTAGCAAAAAACCAGCAAACGCTCAAAGAAAAGCGTGATGAATTACTAGGGCTAAATAACCAATTAGATAACTCACCACTGGGTAAAAAAGGTAAAAATGCACTTGCAGAAGGCACGAATGCCTTTGCTTCTGGTGAGAATGCCATCGCATTCGGCACGGATTCACAAGCTACGGGTAATAATGCTATCGCACTAGGTGCAAATTCAAAAGCAAACGCAGAAAGTGCGATTGCAATTGGTAAAGGTGCACAAGCATTAAAAGAAAAAGCCCTTGCTTTAGGCGAAAATGCCATTGCCAACGGGGCATCTGCTATTGCGATTGGTGATAATGTAGGTGTTTCTGGTGAAAAAGCCGTAGGTATTGGTTCAAATTCTATTGTATTCGGCGATGGTGCAGTAAGTATTGGTGCAGATAATATCGTTGTGCATAAAAATGCAGTAGTTATTGGTTCAAATATTACCCAAACAGCTGAAAACTCAGTAAATTTAGGCAATGAATCCGCAACAACCGTAAAACTGACACCTGAAACGGCTGGCACAACGCAATACGCACATGCCGAGATTTTAGGTGAGATCTATAAATTTGCCGCCTCAGAGCCTGCTGGAGTCGTGACTGTTGGGGCAAAAGGTAAAGAGCGTCGTGTTCAAAATGTTGCGGCTGGTTTAGTTTCTGAAACCAGTACTGATGCAGTAAATGGTAGCCAATTATATGCCGTAGCCAAAGCAGCTAATGAAGGTAAACTCGGTGCGGTAAAATATAAAACGACTGAAACTGCTACGGGTACTAAAGGTACAGTAGAGATTGCTACCCATTTAGGTGGTGATGAAGTTAATATCCAAAATAGCTCTGGCACGGCTCGTCGCCTAACTGGCGTTTCTGAAGGTCTTGCACCAACAGATGCGGTAAATAAACAACAACTTGAGAGTGGATTAGATACTCTAACCACAGCAGCTAATGAAGGTAAAATCGGTGCAGTAAAATATAAAACGACCGAAACTGCTACGGGCACTAAAGGTGTAGTAGAGATTGCCACTCATTTAGGTGGTGATGAAGTTAATATCCAAAATAGCTCTGGCACGGCTCGTCGCTTAACTGGCGTTTCTGAAGGTCTTGCACCAACAGATGCGGTAAATAAAGCACAGCTTGATAGTGGATTAGATACTCTAACTACAGCAGCCAATGAAGGTAAAATCGGTGTTGTAAGATATACAACTACAGGTGTAGTAGGGATTGCTAACCATTTAGATGGTAATGAAGTCAATATCAGCAATAAGTCTGGCAATACTCGTCTCTTAACTGGACTTTCTGAAGGTCTTGCACCAACAGATGCGGTAAATAAAGCACAACTTGATCGTGAAATAGGTGTAGTAAATAACAAAATCAGTGGTGTAGAAAACAAAGTCGGTAATGTAGTTAGCAGAGTCGGTGATGTAGTAAACAGAGTCGGTAACGTAGAAAACAGAGTCGGTAACGTAGAAAACAGAGTCGGTAATGTAGAAAACAAAGTCGGTAATGTAGTCAACAGAGTCGGTAATGTAGAAAACAGAGTCGGTGGTGTAGAAAACAGAGTCGGTAATGTAGAAAACAGAGTCGGTAATGTAGAAAACAAAGTCGGTAATGTAGTCAACAGAGTCGGTGGTGTAGAAAACAGAGTCGGTGGTGTAGAAAACAGAGTCGGTGGTGTAGAAAACAGAGTCGGTGGTGTAGAAAACAGAGTCGGTGGTGTAGAAAACAGAGTTGGTGATGTAGAAAACAAAGTCGGTAATGTAGTCAACAGAGTCGGTGGTGTAGAAAACAGAGTTGGTGATGTAGAAAACAGAGTCGGTAATGTAGTCAACAGAGTCGGTGGTGTAGAAAACAGAGTTGGTGGTGTAGAAAACAGGGTCGGTAATGTAGAAAAAGAGGTAAAAAACGTGAAAGGTTCGGTATCAAATGCTATCGCAATAGCAAGCTTACCTCAAGTATCTGTACCAGGAAAACGTCAACTCTCTGTCGCTACAGGCCATACCCTTGGTACCACTTCAGTTGCAGTAGGTTTAAATGGCCTTAGTGATAACGGTAGAATATCTTACAAGCTAGGCACATCTGTATCGCAAAACAGTAATTTTGCGGTTGGTGCTGGTATTGGTTTCTCATGGTAAGGAAACATAATGTATTGTATGACTAAAAAAATGAATGCTCATTTTGTAAAGGCAAACAAAATACTTGCTGCTATGTTACTTTTAGCTCCATTAGGTTTCTCTTATGCTGATGAGGCGAGCTTAACAAAATACCAGCAAGCACGTATTGCGGTAACTTATAAAGGTAACGTTGGTGATCTCTCTCAACAACTCGCTGAGAAGTTAGGAATTGGTTATTATGCCACACAGCATAATTCATCTATTCAAGTAAAGTTGAAACAGACCGATAACGACACCTTGCAACATTTGCTCGATCAAATAAACCAGCAACTTAAACAGCAAAATAGTAACCAGCAATTACGCTTTGATATGCTAGATGATAAAGTAGTGTTGGCTTTAGTTGGCAACAATGTCAGTTTAGCTCCAACTCAATTTATTGGGGATGTGGTCTATGATAATAAAGCTCTAGTTCAAGAAGAGGAAGAGCGTAATATTATCTCTGTACCCATAGTTTCAGATCCTACTGAGAAAGAAAGTGAGAAATCAGAAGATGACTCCTCAAAAAAACTTATTGAGAATATATCAGTACCTCCTCAATCAAATAAAGGATCATATAGCGAGGTTAGCAGTGCTGAAGAAAAAAAGCTCGGTGATATTTTAGCATTGAGTCAAAATACGAAATTAATTAGTCAATATGCTAAACGAAAAGTGCCTACCTATAATGTGGTTAACCAACACGCATTAGGGTTAGAAAATATCCGTAGTACTAAAATCAGTACCTTCTTAATTTTTAAAGATGGCATTGATATGAGTAAATATAAAGTTGAAGGTCAATTTCAGGATATCGCTATCGTAGGTAACGTAGTTGGAATTTTACATCGTCAGAAAACACCGCCGAAGGAAATTTTAATTACAGCGCCTGATAAACAGCAATATAAACTAGCTAAAGCTAATTAAATACCCTTGCTAAAAAACAAATAGGTTAAATTCTGCACTGAATTTAACCTATTTTTATTTACCTATAAAAATAGGTTATAATTTTTCACACATTTTTTGTAATAAACGTATACTTATTCTGTCTAATAGTCACATTTTTAGTTAGGAGCATTTTTATGTCATCATTTTCAACCCAGTCAGCTTGCTCAATGACAGCTTGTAAAAACGGCTTGGGCTTTCTTGTATTACGTCTATTTCTTGCTTATGAATTTTTTGAAGCAGGGTTATCAAAACTAAACGGTGAAAATTGGTTTGCCTCAATTCAAGAGAGCTTCCCATTCCCCTTTAACGTACTACCAGCCGATCTTAGCTGGGCTATTGCTAGCGGAGCGGAAATCTTACTGCCTATTTTACTCGCTTTAGGTCTGTTCACCCGCTTCAGTGCGTTAGGATTAATGATCTTAACAGCGGTAGCGTGGTATGCTGTTCACGCTGGCAATGGCTACAATGTCTGCAACAATGGCTATAAAATGGCACTCATTTATTTAGTGATGTTAGTACCACTTTTACTACAAGGTGCTGGCTCACTCTCTCTCGATTTTCTGTTACAGAAAAAATCCCCAACCAAACGCTGGTTGAAATTCCTTTAATCCCTTAATTTATGGAGAATTTTTTAATGAAAAAAGCAACTTTAATGGCATTAGCTGGTGCATTAACTATGGCAACCGCAACTGTAAACGCTGAAACTAAATCAGTGAAAGCAGATGCTTGTATGGAAGTAAAAGATGGCAAATGTGTAAAAACCAAAGCTACAGAAGGTAAATGTGGCGAAGGCAAATGCGGAGCAACCTCTTCTGAGCCAAAAGCAACCGAAGGTAAATGCGGCGAAGGGAAATGTGGAGCAACGGCACCAAAAGCGGCAGAAGGTAAATGCGGTGAAGGCAAGTGTGGAGCCTCTAAATAAGTAGCGAAGGTGCGTTTTCTAAACGCACCTAACCTCTTATAAACACAATCTACAAGCGGTTAAATTCCGCTGATTTTTTGCAAATTAAAGGAACAAGACGATGCTAAAATTTACTGGTGCCGGTCTAGGCTATCGCCGTGATCTAGCGGACGGATTTTTATCTCTCACAGATAACAATATAATTAATTTTATGGAAGTAGCCCCAGAAAACTGGCTGAAAATGGGCGGTCAGGCTCGGTATAACTTCGATAAAGTCGCTGAAAAAATCCCTGTTATTATTCACGGTTTATCCCTCTCTCTCGGCGGGCAAGCGCCTTTAGATATGACGCTACTAAAAGGGATCAAGAATATGCAGCAGCAGTATAACTCCTTTTTCTTCTCTGATCATTTAAGCTATTGCGAATGTGAAGGGCATTTATATGACCTGCTGCCAATGCCGTTTACCGATGAAGCCGTACATCACGTGGCAAATCGCATTAAACAAGTGCAAGATTATTTAGGTATGCAAATTTCCCTTGAAAATACGTCCTACTATCTGCATTCACCAACCAGTACGATGAATGAGGTAGAGTTTCTCAATGCAATTGCCCAAGAAGCGGATTGTGGCATTCACCTTGATGTGAATAATATTTATGTTAATGGCGTAAATCACGGCTTGCTTGATCCATTTGTATTTATTGATCAAGTGGATAAATCTCGTGTCAATTATATTCATATTGCAGGCCACGATGAAGATCACGGTGCGGCGGAAGAAGTTAAAATGACCGAGGGCGAATCATTTAATATGGTGAAAGGCGAATTGCGTCATCTGCCAACTTTATTGGTCGATACCCACGGAGAAGCGGTACAAAAAACCGTGTGGGATTTACTAGAGTACACCTATGAACGCCTACCGCATATTCCACCAACACTGTTAGAACGGGATTTCAACTTCCCACCGTTTCAAGAACTGATTAGTGAAGTACAGCACATTATGAGCTTACAGAAAAAATATGCAAAAACGAGGCTAAAAAATGCCGCTTAAACTCGTTGAAGAACACAAACCTTCACTCAAAGAGATTCAAGCCGAGTTTACGAATGCAATTCGCCATAACGATGTAAAGCTGATGAGTGGTAATATCTCTCCACAGCGGCTTGGCGTCTATTCTCGCTTGGTTCGCAATAATACTCTCGGTTTTATCGACCGTTGTTATGTACAGCTCCCTCAACATCTAAGTCCTGAAGAATGGCTTGCAGTCAAAGAAAAATTTATACGAGAAGGTAAGGCTCACTCGCCCTTTTTCCAAGATATTGCTGGCGAATTTCTCAATTTTTGCCGAGAAAATGGCTGTATGCCACCACACTTGCTTGAGTTGATGGACTTTGAAAATGCTCAATTACTGGCTGAGGTATCAATGACAACCGTACCATCAGAATTTGAATGGGATAACGATACTATAATGCAATTTTCTGGTGCAGCTGAGCTGCGTCAATATGAAACTCACTTTCTACGTAGTAACTTCAAGCAGTTTGAACAAGAACCCAGTAATGCGTTAGTTTGGCGAGATGCTGAATTTGGTATTTATCATAATACGCTTGAGGAACTCGATTTTTTCTTGCTCAGCTCATTACAGGAAGGGGCAAATTCACTCAATGGCTTATTTGAAGAACTCAGTGAATTTCTCGACCAAAACACAAATTTGAAAGCCGTATTACAGCAGATTTGGGTAAAATGGGTAAATGCAGACGTGATTTATCCCGTATAGTATGACTTTCTTTTTAACAAAAAAGAAAAGAGAGAATGAAGAATCAAATAAACAACGTTATCCATAGAATATAGATGAATACTCCAATCCTACGACAAATTTCCCCTCAGCAGCTAGAAGAAATCCGACTGCAAATGGTGAAATTTGCCATTTTACATTTAAAAAATAGAGATCTTGCCGAAGATGCGGTACAAGAAGCCTTTGTCAGTGCATATAAATATGCTGATAGTTTTAAAGGTAAAAGTGCATTAAAAACTTGGTTATTTGCAATTTTAAAAAATAAGCTCGTTGATCTACTCAAGACTAAGAGCAAAATGGTAGCTATATCCGAATTAGTCGAACAAGACGAAAAAGATCTCAGCGAGAAATTATTCCACGAAAACGGGATGTGGGATAGTGATGTTTATCAATCCTCCGAATGGAAAAGCACGGATAGCCAAGCTTATTCCGATCAGTTTTGGCAAGTATTTGACCTTTGCCTGAATCATTTACCGCCAAGCCAAGCTCGAGTATTTATGATGCGAAGCCACTTGGAAATGCAAAGCGATGAAATTTGCAGAGAATGTGATATTTCCACTGCAAATCTGCATACACTACTTTATCGGGCAAGATTACAGCTACAAGTTTGCCTAACACAAAAATGGTTTGGAGAATAATATGTTTAATTGTAAGAAATATACCGAGTTAATTTCCTTCTCTTGTGAACAAAAATTGATGTTTAAACAGAAATTACAGCTCGAAGTTCACTTAATGATGTGCTCTCATTGCCGTAGTTTTCAGAAGAATTGCCAAACAGTAGAAAAATTAATGAAAGAGTTTAAATAATAAAATACGATGTCATCTCGTATATGTTCGATATGACAAGAGCAAATCCACAAATTTATATAGCGGCAGGTTTAACCTGCCGCTACATTCAAGAGATAAAGGCCTTTCCTTTGGTTTATTCTAAAATCGTCCCTTTACGGAAAGATGCTGAACTTTTCAATACTTTCATAAGAAAGTAGTAGCTTAAACCAGAAGGAATTAAACTCACATACCAAGAAAGATCAACCACAATCAATGAGCAAAGTGAACCAATTGTAATAGCTATGATTGCAGCCCAGTTAATCCCTTTGAAAATACCTTCTTTATTATATAAGTCATTTACGTTTAAAGTACGTTTTCTTAAGATGTAGTAATCGACGACCATTACCGCAAAAATAGGGCCTAAGAATGCCGAGTAAATTTTAATAAACAAAGATAATCCATCTGCTGATTCAGCAGTTACCAATTTCCAAGGCATTACACATATAGAAAGAATGCCCACTAAAATGGTGGCATGTGACCATTTCATTTTAAATGAATCCATTAAAATGTAAGATGGCGGAACAATATTATTCAACACGTTTGTCGTAACCTGTGCAAAAGCTATGAATAATAACGTTATTACAGTTAAAAATTTATTATCCATTGCAGTTGCAAATACTTCAATTGGGTCACTATTGCCTGTAGCTGCCGTAACTAACAACCCTATTAACCCCATAAATAAGGTTACAGGGAGGATTGATAATACATAAATCACACCTGTTGCTGTTGGGGTTGTTCCTTTTTTAACGTGGCGAGAATAATCGGAAGCATTTAAAATCATTGTTGAATAAATACCCAAGAATGCTGTAGTTGCAGCCCAGAATGGCATTCCCCAAGTGCCTTCAATATTGGCAAAGCGCTCGCCTATTTCTACAGAGAATTTTGTATTCACAACATAAAGCATATAAGCAAGAATACCGATGAGGAACACACAAGAAACATTTTCCAACCATTTAATACCTTTAAAACCATTAATGGATAAGCCAACTTGAAGAACAGTGAATAGCACATAAACAACAGGCAAGTTATCAAAACCGAACAACAGTTTTAAACACATATTGATAGCACCTGCCCCCACCCAACTTTGGAATCCAAACCAAACGATTGCAGGGACACCACGTAAAATACCAGGAATTTTTACACCTGTTGTACCAAAAGAGCTTCGTAGTTGGATTGGGAACGGAATACCATATTTATGCCCGCCATTGCCAATTAGCACAAGGCCGATAGCAATCACAATACAACCAAACGACATTGCAATAATCGCTTGTGTTATCGTTAACGCTCCAATCAGGCTTGCCCCCATAGAAAATGTACCAATAGAAACACAGCCACCTAAAAAACTTGCCCAATAGGAAAAGTTATCCATAATGCGTTCTTTGGTTGGCTGTAAGTCAACATTTACTTCTTTTGCTAACTCAGGGTTAAGTTGTGTGTTGTGTTGCATTGTTATGCTCCTTGTTTTGTTTTAGTAATAAATTTTCCAAAACCTTTACTGTCGGTGAGTTTCCCATCTTGAGCAATCACTTTACCACGTACGATGGTGCAAACTGGTAAACCTTGACCTTTTTTGCCCACATAAGCGGAGATTTTATTCACATATTGCAGATCTTCCGCTTTAATTTCCCACTGCTTGTTTGGGTCAATAATCGTAAAATCTGCATCAAATCCAACTTGAATATCGCCTTTCTGCCCATAAATACCGAACGCTTTAGCTGGTAATTTTGCCATTACATTTGCCAATACAGTTGGAGATATTCCACGCTTTATACAACCCTCATAGAAAGCCACTTGTACACAACTTTGAATGCCACTAATCCCGCCCCATACATCAAATACATTGTTAATTTTTTGACCTAAAATTTTATTGTACTTTTCATCATAAGAACAAGGAGAATGGTCGCTACTAATGCCGCTAAATGTCCCATCTACCACATAATTCCATAGACGATCAACATCAGATTTTGAGCGAAGTGGCGGAGCACATTTGAACAACGCCCCTTTTTCAATCACATCATCTTCACTAAAGCAGAGATAATGTGCACAGGTTTCAGCGGTAATATCATAGCCCTCTTGTTGAGCTTCTTTAATTTTTTGAGCTACATCAGGATGGCTAACATGGCAAATATGCGCCTTACAGCCCGTCGCTTTAGCAATTTCAATAATATTAATGGTGGCAAGCATTTCTGCAATAAGCGGACGGGAATCTAGAAATGCTCTCCAGTCTAAACGCCCTTCGTTTTTCATTCTTTGCTCTTGCCATTTGATGGTGGAAAAATCTTCACAATGGAAGCCAGCACGACCACCAAATTTTTGGATAATTTCCATTGCCTCAACAGTTTGACCATAGTTAAGTGAAGCATAATCAGGAGAAACAGGCCCAATAAAGGACTTTAACGCGACACAGCCTTTATCATTTAATTCACTTAAATGCTCAAAATTACTTGGTACTAAACCACCCCAGAAACAGTAATCGACATACGCATTTGGCGATACTTTAGCCATTTTGGCATCAAATATTTTGCCATTAGTTAAAGCAGGCTCATTTTGCAAAGGCATATCAATAATGGTGGTATATCCGCCAACTGCGGCGGCGGCTGTACCGTGTGCATAATCTTCACGCCATTCATAACCTGGGTCATTAAGATGGGTGTGAGTATCTATTGCCCCTGGAAAAACATAATTTCCTTTAACATCAATAACGTCTTTTGCATCTGGCTCTGTGCCTTCTTCTAAAATAGCAGCAATCTTACCTGAATTAACGGCAATATTACCGTTGAAAACGGTATCGGATAAGACTATCTTCCCATTTTTTATGATGAGATCATACATAGTCAAATACTCCTTATAGTTGTGTTTGTATTAAAATTTATAGGCAATTTACAAGCGGTCAAATTTTAAAAAAACTTTGCAAATCCCCTCATTTGAATATTATTCGTCTAATAATTGCTCAGCTAATTCTTGTTGTAATACCGCTGCTTTTGAGAAATAGTGATACTCAGTAAACTCTACTGGAGTATGGCTACGCCCCTCTTTACTTGGAACAAAAATCATCACAGTTGGAATTTTTTGCCCAATTTCTAATGAATCGTGTCCTGCTCCACTTGGCAAACGTTTATAGCTGAATTGGTGAGCTTTAGTAGCCTCTTCTAAAATGTTTAACATTTTTTCAGATAGCTTAACGGGTTGAATAACCAATTTTGTCTCTTTATCAAATCTCGAACCAATTTTTTTAGTTTCCTCCGCTAATGCTACATCAATTTTTGCCGTAATATCTTCAATATTTGCCATATTTAAAGAACGAATATCAACACTAAAGATCACTTTTTCTGCCACAATGTTAATCCCACCAGGTAGAACATTCATATAGCCAACCGTCGCTACAGTGCCATCATTTTTCTCTCTTGCCCAGTCTGCAATTTTAGCAATCACTTTAGTTGCCACATCAACGGCATCTAAACGCATATCCATTGGGGTTGTGCCTGCATGATCTGCTCGCCCATGAACCGTAAACATATGACGATGTAAGCCAACAATACCCGTTACTAAACCAATTTCAAGCCCTTGATTTTCTAACACCGGTCCTTGCTCAATATGGGTTTCAATAAAGTGGCCAATTGAGCCCTCTTCCCATTTTGCATTTTGAACTTTTTCTGGATCTAAACCATAATTACGCATTGCTTCATAAATGGAAATGCCATCTTTATCTAAGAATTTTTTGCAATACTCTGCATCACGAAGCCCTAACATTGCACCCGATCCAAAATAACCTGTGCCAAAACGCATACCTTCTTCGTCATTAAAGCCTGCAACGACAAAGCTACGTTTAAATTTTTTTCCGCTTTCTTTCAATAAACGAGCCGTTTCCAGTGCCGTAATCACGCCTGCGATACCATCATAATCGCCACCATGAAGCACACTGTCATAGTGAGAACCAGACATCACACAGGGTAAATTGGGCTCTTCGCCTTCTAAAATACCGAAAATATTTCCAGCTTCATCTTCTTTCACACGAAGACCAACTTCCACGATTAAATCTCTTAAATAATTTACCGCACTCCTCGCCTCTGGTGAGAACGGTAAACGTGTACAACCATTACCTGGTGTCGCGGTAAATTGTTTTAAAGTTTCTAAATTTTGCGTAATACGCTGAGTAATTCGTTCCATTTTTTTATTCCTTTTTATAAACGAAAATATTTCGCCATACGTTAATTTTTCTTACGATTTAGAATAAATACATCAACTGGCGAATATAACATTGCCACCAACATTAGCACAAATCCTATATGAATAAAGACATTATTCACTTGATAAATGCCAAGCATAATCAATGCAAACGCTAACATAATCACAATGAAAGCAAGAGTCATTTTGCCTGCTTTAGTTTTAAAAAAACTACTTTCTAATGTAGATTTTACTGTCATAAACTCCTCCTAAAGTGAAGCAAAATAAGCCACAACGCCAATTAATAAAATAGGAAGTAACGTTATCCAAATAATTGTTTTTAACACATCGCCTTCTTTACCTAAAATATTAGCCGTTGTCGTACCTAAAATTATCTTACTTGGGCTAATTGCACTGCCAATAGCGCCGCCTGCAGTTTGGGCACCAAGCACAGCAGCTGAATTCGCATTCAGGAGTTTAGAGGTCGTCATTTGAAAGTCACCAAATAAAATATTAGAGCTCATATTGCTCCCCGTCATAAAAGTACCTAACAAACCAATAAATGGTGATAAAATCACATACGTTTTACCTAATACCGTAGCCATTCCTTCAGCCAACACGGCGGTTTGCCCTGTCCCCCCCATAATTTTCGACATAATCACAAGCCCTACTACTGCAATACCAGACGGCGTTGTCATTGAAATAGATTTAGCAAAAATCGTTTTTGATTCTCCTTTCGCAATCCAGCCTTTGCGTTGGTAATAAATCAAGCCAATAATTGAAGAGATAAATAAGAACATACTTGCGTGAGTAAAAATGGCAATAGGCGAATAAGAGGTATAAGCCTTATTCAAAAAGCCATAGCCTGTTATCGTTTCAGGGAATGCAAAGCCGAACTTAAATTGCGATAAGAATTGGTTGATTGGCGTAATGACAAGAATTGCAAGCGTCATCACTGAAAGCACAATATAAGGAATAAAGGCTTGTAACAAATTCATATTCGGCAATGCTTCTTCCGTTTCGGTGGTTTTAGTTCTATCCATAATTGGACTCTCTTCCACACGCCAAACTTCTTTATACATACTCATTTTGCTGATAAGCACAATCGCTAAAATTGACAAACAAGCAGGAATAAACGCTGAAATTGTTGTATTTACCTGGCTAAGTAATAATTCGCCACCGCCTTGAATAGTCGCAATAATTAAGGTTGCAACTAAGCCTTTTTTAACTGCTTTGCCTCTACCATAAAACCACGCAATCGCTAAGCCTGTAATGACAATCCAAAACCATAAGAATGCAGAAGACCAAAGTGCTGTTAAAAAGTATTTTTCATTACCAATTTCAAGCCCAGCTGAGCCTGCTAAAGCATCCCAAGCAGCCGCTAATGTACCAAAAGTATTTCCCCAAGCCTGACCTAACAATGGCAAAACAACTGCCCATAATGGGCGAACCCCAATGCCAATTAAAAGCGGGGCGCCCACTGCTACTGGCACACCAAAGCCAGTAATACCTTGTAAGAAACTTTCAAAAATCCAGCCCATTGCCAATACCAGTAATAATTCGTTCGGGAATAATTTACTCATTTCCGAACGAATGACTAAAAAGGCTTTTGCAGCGTCACTGACTTGATACATTAATACCGCAGTCCAAACAATTAACAAAATAATTAATGCATACCAAATCCCTTTTGCTGATTCAATTGCAATTAATGTAATATCTGCTTTGTATAAAAAAATGCCTGAAATAATGGTAATTAATAATCCAACAGGAGCAGCTTCAGTCGCCCCCCATTGGAATTTAACCATTAAAATAACTAAGGTGATAATCGGCAATGACGCCATAAACCACATAAAAAAATTAACTGGAATATCCATTTTCGTTTAAACAACCTAATTGAAAAAATGAAGAAAAATGACCGCTTGTGCTAGATATTTTACGAATAAATTACCGTACCTGTTTCGCCTGCAATGCCTTCTGCAGCCTTATCTAGCAAGGTGATTAATGCTCTACGTGCCTCACCACTTTCTGCAAATTTTAACGCAGCCTCTACTTTCGGCAGCATTGATCCTTTTGCAAATTGCTCTTCGGCAATATATTGGCGAGCCTGTTCTGTGCTTAATTCAGAAAGCCACTCTTGGTTAGGCTTACCCCAGTTAATGGCAACCTTTTCTACTGCTGTTAAGATAACTAAATAGTCTGCATTGAGCTTTTCAGCTAATAACGAACTGGCATTATCTTTATCAATAACCGCATCTACACAGACTAAACGCCCTTGCTCATCATCAATAACAGGAATACCACCACCGCCACACGCAATAACAATATGCCCTGCTTCTACTAGCGTTTTAATCGTTTCTAATTCACAAATCCGTAGTGGTTTAGGAGAAGGCACAACAATACGATAACCACGTCCTGCATCTTCCATTGTACAAATACCTTTTGTCTCTAATTCTTCGGCTTCTTCTTTAGTTAAGAATCTACCAATCGGCTTATCTGGATTTTGGAATGCAGGATCTTTCGGATCAACTGCAATTTGCGATAAAATTGTACTCACTTTATTCTGAATGCCACGAGCAACCAGTTCATATTTAATCGCATTTTGCAAATCAATCCCGATATAGCCCTGACTCATTGCTACACAAGTTGGTAATGGAATTTCATCGCCTGAAGTTTTAGCAAAATCGTCCATTGCTCGTTGGATCATTCCCACTTGCGGTCCATTTCCGTGAGTAATAACGATATTTTTACCTTGTTGCAAAATATCCACAATCACTTTCCCTGTTTTTGCAACCGCGTCACGCTGTTCTGTTAAATTATTGCCAAGAGCATTGCCGCCCAAAGCTAAAACGATGGTTTGTTTTGACATTATCTATCCTTAAAAATTATCCGAACTACAACCCCATACGAGCCGTATGGGGTTCTATTATTTCAACCACGCCGTGGCTCATAAAGCCCTAGGACTTAGTTTATTCAACCTAGCACGCCTTGGCTAGGTTAATGCAGGATTTTACTCGTTAAACCCTAACTTTCTCGCATACGCAAGCACAGCTTTTTCAAAGCAGGCAAGCGGTGGGCGAACGGTACCAGCACCAATCTGCCCAAAACCTGCCACTTTATGAGCGATACCCGTATTGATAACTGGCGTAATGCCTTTTTCTACCACTAAACAAGCATCAACACCTAAGCAAGCCCCTTGGAAATTCCAGTTTGGCACCACATAGTTCGGGTTACGATCGATACAAATTTCCATCATATCATTGCTAGTGCGAAGAGCATCTTCATAACCACCCGCTCCCACAAAACGAGTTACCGCTGGTGCTGCAATCATCGCTAAGCCACCTACACCAAGGGTTTCGGTAATTGCTGAGTCGCCAATGTCAGGGCAAGCATCTTCGCCGTCATAGCCAGTAAAATACAAGCCTTGTGGTGTATTGACTGGACCTACAAACCATTCATCGCCCATACCCGCAATACGAATACCAAAATGCACCCCATTGCGACACATTGCAGTCACAACCGTACCCTCTGTAATGGTTCTCGCCCCGTCCATAATCGCTTTACAGCTTGCCATCATAATGTTTAAGAAGAATTGATCGGTATCCGCTAAAAATTTAATCACATCGTATTTATCATTTTCTGCCAAATCACTCATTGCAGTAATGCGTGGAGCCACTTCTTTGAAGAAAGACATTGAGGCTGCAATATTTCTTTGGTGGAACTCATCCCCCATCGCAATCGCTTTCGCCACCAGTGGATTGACTGCCAAACCGTTTTCCATTGAACGGATTGCCTTGCCAAGTGTTGGACCTAATACATCACGCATCCATTCTAAACGTTTCACCACTTCATCTGAATACGCACCAAAACGCAATACCTTACCGATACCTTCATTCATTGTACAGTAAGCGAAATTGCCATCTGTAGCATTTTCTACTACCCAAACAGGCATATTTGCTGTCGTGATTCCGCCCATCGGACCCACCGCATTCACATGGTGGCACGGCAAAAATGTAATGTCGCCGTTTTCTAATAAAGCACGAGCCGAGGCTTCATCTGTCGCCCATTTTTCAAATAATACTGCCCCAACGCAAGAACCTTGCACCGTGTTCGGCATATCTTTGTATTGAATTGGTGGACCAGCGTGTAAGATCACTTTGCCATCGTTTAGCTCTTTGATCACCGTTTTTGCCAACACGTTATCACGAATAATTGGTGTGGCTGCCACAACCTTAGCAATCACTTTACGATTTGCCTCATCAATATCCACCGCTTCATATTCGTTTAAGAAATTCAGTGCTTTGATCAACTGAATATTACCACCTGCTGGAGGTTGCCAGTTAAATTGCACTACTTGGCAACCAAATTTTTCTGCTACATCTGCAAAACTTTTCAAACCAATATTAATGATTTTAGGTTTTTCAGATAATAAGCGTAATAACTGCTCAGAAGCTGGGCTATTTTCGCCTTGCACTACGGTTTTCAGCTGGATTGGTTTGGTTGGTTCATCAAATTGTAAACCTAATAAATCTAATGATTTTTCTACTGCAGCTTTATTGGTTTCGCATACTTCAACGCCTGCTTCTACCAATTTACGCACGGTTTCATCATAGCCTTGGTAATCGCTGCGAGTACCGCATACGGTTGCCACAAAAGCAACATCACGGCTTTTAGCTTTGGCTTTTTGTTGCAGTTCTTGAATGGTCGGAATTAAGGCTGTTGCCATATCTTCGTGCGAGCCGTAGCCTAACACAATGTCGAATAAAATCACGCCAGTAGTCGCATCATCAACCGCATCACGCATAGATTCAATACGCTTGGCGGGGTCAATCATCGGGTGCGGTTTGCCTTGAGTATAAATATCATCGCCTAAATCCACCACGATGTGTCCATCTTGTTTGAACATAAACCCATCGGCTTTTGAGCCGCTACCTTCAATGCGTAACGCATCTTTCAGCAACATTGCCGCTTCGCCAGCCAGTGTGCCGCCCGAATAGTAGGCTTTTAAGGTTTTACCGCAAGCGGTCGAATTTGTCGAATTTTTTGCAAATGTTGGAATTGGCTCTTGACGCACTAATGCCACCGCTAAACGAGCCGCTTCATCTAGGGTGTAAGCGTGATAGAAATCTTCTTCGTGGAATGTTGGTTTTTCGCCCAAAAATAAGGTAATAACAGGCTTGCTATAACGGCTTAAGCGAGCAGAGATTTTCTCACGTACCGCTTTTGCTGGTGGTTTGGAGATCACGATCAGCACTTTCACTTTGTCGTTTTGTTCCATCGCTTCAATGGCATCTAACATTGTGATACCACCGATGTCTTCGTATAAATCACGCCCCCCCGTACCAATCGCATTTTCCACGCCTTCGCCTAAGCGGTCGATAATCGTGGTTAATTCTTGGATACCTGTACCAGACGCACCAATAATACCGATTGAGCCTGGCGTTACGCTGTTAGTAAATGCAATCGGTACACCTTGGATAATGCCTGTTCCACAATCTGGCCCCATTACCACTAAACCTTTGCTATGAGCTTTTTCTTTTAACGCTTTCTCATCTTCCACACTTACGTTATCGCTGAACATAAAAACGTTTAATCCCTCATCCAACGCACGGTTCGCTTCCAATGCAGCATAAGCACCAGGAATTGAAATCACTGCCAAGTTTGCATCTGGCAGAGAAGCGGTCGCTTTATTCCAAGATTTCACCACTTCCGTACCGCTTTGAGCCGAGCTTGCTTGAGATTTCTGTTTTAAAAATGCTTCAACTTTTTCCATTACCACATTGATCACATCTTCTTGATCAACATCTGCGACCACCACCATATCGTTGGCAGTCGCTTCTAATAATTCCGCGGTGTCTAAACCACTTTGAGCAAAAATATCTTTGTTGGCTGGGGTTGCCATCATTACAGATACTTTATTTACCCCTTCTAAGCCTGAAATGGCATTAGTGAGCAACATTAACACTACCGAGTCTTGGTAGCTGCCTTTTTTTACTACTGTTTTTAACATATTATTCTTCCTAATTTTATAACCCTATACAAGCTGTATAGGGTTCTTTGAATTCAGCCACACTATGGCTATATGATAAGATTAGTCCGCAAAACGGTTTTTATGATCGTAGCGGTCAAAATGAATATCGTCACTGATTAAGTATTCATAGACTTTATCCACAATTTCAATACCACCTGTTGCAGCGTATTTATCACGACGCATTTCAGCACGTTGCCCTGGGTAATACACCTTATCGTTACCTGGTGCTGGAGACATTTCATTTAGCTCATTAATTGATTGTGCCATATTTTCACGGAATTGTTCTGCACCACAGAAACGAGCAGGATCAATCACAATATGCATTTGACCTAAACGACGACCTTCCGATAAATCGTGGTACATTGAAGAAACGTGTTTGCCAAATGGTACCCCTAATAAAATACCTGAGAAAATATCTACCATCATCATTAAACCATAACCTTTCGCTCCAGAAATTGGTACTAGAGCATTCACTTTGTTCGGATCGGTTACAGGATTGCCATCAACATCAACTGCCCAATCTGGTGGAATAGATTCGCCACGAGAACGCTTATCTAAAATTTTACCCCAAGCTTGAACGGTCGTTGCCATATCAAACACGACATTTCTGCCTTCATCTGCAGGTGCTGCAAAAGAAATTGGGTTTGTGCCGTAATAAGGTTCAGAACCGCCATAAGGCACCGCCATAGGATCTGATTGACAAAATGAAATAGATAACAAGCCTTCTTTCGCTGCCATTTCTGTGTAATATCCTATCGCACCACTATGAGAAATGTTACGGATACCTACAATTGCAATGCCCGATTTTTTCGCCATTTCAATCGCTTTTTCCATCGCAAAGGTTGCAGCGACATAACCACAGCCGTTATCGCCTTCAAAAATCGCTGAGGCAGGCCCTGTTTCTTTCCATTCAAATTTAGGATTATGTGTGATGCCACCTTTAAAAATACGCTCGCAATAATACTCCATACGAACGGCACCGTGAGAGTGGTAGCCACGTTCATCAGACCACGTCAGAATTTCTGCTGTAATATCTGCGTGCTGATCGTTTAAACCCGCTTTCATTAATTTAGCTTTCATTAAGCCTTTTAATTCTTCTCTTGATAGTTTCATTGTCAATTCCTCAACGTTAAATTAAAGTTCTACATCACGGTTACACTCTTTCGAGTAGATATAGACAAAATCCTCATCACCTACCGCATAACAGGCTTGTGGGCAGTAGGAATCCATAAAAACATAATCATCTTTTTTCACAGGAATCCATTCATCATCTAAACGGTACATTCCTTTACCTGAAAGAAACAGCATTCCGTGTTCTTGGAAGTGCGTTTCAATATAACCATGCGACGCACCAGGCTTAAATAACAAAATGTGCATATTCATATCAAAGCCAAAATCAGTTGCAGAAGGAAGTAAATCTTTAATTAAACAGGTTTTCATTCCTTCATATTCAACATAGTCGATTTCATTCACATTACCTACATAAGTGATTGCCTGGTGACCTTCTAACGCGGTATAACGGCGACGGTGAATATAGATTTTAGTAGCGTGTTCCGATTTATTGATAAAACTCAGCACTTGATCGGCAGGCGAAAAGATATAACCACCGCTTTCTAGAACCACATCAGTATCACCATTGTTAACAGCGAGCTGCCCGCTAATCAAATAAACAAAAACCTCAATACCGTTACCACCTAATTGTGTGCAGCCACCATTCGGGTGAACTGTAGCAATATAATCAACAAAAGATGCACCGAGTGCAGGAGAGGATAAAATACTAATATCGCAGTTATGGTAATTTGGAATACTATTTCTCACTAAACCATCTGTTTCCAAAATCACAAAATTATGCTTACGAATTACCGAACGTGTTTCAAGTAATCCTTGTCGATAACCTGTTTGACCATTCAAATATCCCATAATATTCTCCTTCTTTTTATATAAGTTAAGTTGAATTATTTTGTACTATAATAATACAAAAATAGAGGTTCATTATGCTAAAAGCAACACAAATCACATTAAATACGGTTCAAGTCCAAGACACAGCTCTTGTAATTGAAGCAACCCATTATCTAGATGATAATATCGCACCTAAAGCGAATCTTATTTATCTACACGGCGGCGGCCTACTTTATGGTACAAAAGAGGATTTGCCTCAACGACATCTTGAAACATTTACTCAAGCTGGTTTGCAAATTTTTGCAATAAATTACCCGCTTGCACCACAGGCTCAGATTGAGGAAATTATAAGCTCCATTCAACAATCTATAAAACATTTACAGAACCAACTACACCTAGAACTCCCTTATTTTTTATTCGGGCGTTCTGCTGGAGCTTATCTTGCATTACTGACTGCTGTCAGACTTAGCCAGCAAATAGAAATTGAAAAGCCACAAGGTGTTATCTCTTATTATGGTTATGGCTTTTTGAAAGATGGTTGGTTTGATAGCCCAAGCCCACACTATTTAAAATTACCATTAGTCATTGAAAATACCGTTCAATCACTAATAGCCACTCCAAGCCAAGAAGCTGATTTAAACACACATTTCAGTTGTTATGTTCACGCTCGCCAAACTGGCAAGTGGAAATCATTAATTTATCAGGGCAGAGATAAATTTTTCTACCTCGATTACAGCTTACGTTTGGCAGAATTAAATCTACCGATTTTCGCTGCTCACGCCACAAACGACCCTGATGTGCCGTTTGCAGAGTTTCAAGCCCTGTGCGAAAAATTCAACCCAACCAAATTTGTCATCGCCGCCGAATTACACGATTTCGACCGAGATGAACAATCGAAAGATACAGAGGAATTGATTCAAGCGACGATAAAATTTATTCAAAGCACCTAGCACAAGAAGTGCTAGGTTACATAATAAGTCCCTCTGGGATTTTACAAAGTCACAGCGTGTGCTCAGCTTATTGAACCCCATACGGCTCGTATGGGGTTGTTATTATTTTTCCAAAATTGTGCCTTTTCTGAAACGTGCACTTGATGCCATATATTTCATCGCAAAGTAATAAACTAAGGCAGTTGGAATGGTAGCCGTTAGGAATGATATATCCGCATTAAATAAACCAATTAATGCCCCAACAGAAATAGCAATGATTGCAGCCCAGTTCACGCCTTTGCGGTTACCATTTTCATCATAAAGCTCGGCAACATTAATCTTGCCTTTATGGAGAATGTAGTAATCCACCAATAAGACGGAGAAAATCGGACCAAAGAATACGGTGTAGGTTAAAACGAAAATATCTACACCTCTTGATGAAGAATCTGAGGTAATTAACCACGGACAGGTGGCAATCGCAACTAAACCGATGATGATTACCGAAGTTTTATGTTTGATTTTGAACGCATCCATTAACGCATAGGCTGGTGGCACTACGTTACTTGCCAGGTTGGTCGTCATTTGAGCGAATAAGATAAATACTAACGTAATAACCACTAAGAATTTATTATCCGCCGCTTGTGCGAACGCATTGATTGGATTGCCTAAACCAGTTGCAGATGAAATCATCAAACCAATCACACCCATAAATACAGTAGCAGGTACCATTGCTAAAAAATAAACCACGCCACGTTTAGTCGTGGAATAGCCTGGTTTTAATTCGCGTACATAGTCACCCACGTTCAGCATTACCAACACATTCACACCAAAGAATGCCACAATCGCACTCACAAACGGCAAGCCCCATGTACCTTCTTTATTAATAAGGTTTTCTTCAATACGCCCACCGAATTTGGTCATACAAACGTAAAACATATAAGCAAGAGAGGCAATAATCACTACAGCACCAATGTTTTCCAACCATTTCAAGCCGTGGAAGCCAGTGGTAGAAATCCAAATTTGCAGTGCTTGGAATAGCAAGAAGTAAAGCACGATATTGTCATAACCAACTAATAAAATAGAAATTTGGTTGATTGCCGAACCGCCTAACCAGCTTTGCACGCCGTACCATACAATCGCAGGCAAGCCACGCAACATTGCTGGTAAAATAGCCCCCTTCGTACCGAATGCACTTTTCAGTTGTACCGCATAAGGTACACCGCTTTTATAGCTCATTTGGTCGTTTAAACATAAACAAATAATCAACAACAATGAACCAATTAGCATTGCAACAAAAGCTTGGGTTAAGTTCAGCCCTTTCTCTAATTGTCCTGAACCGAGGGCAAAGGTGCCAATAGATACACAGCCCCCTAGCCAAAGAAAGAGATAAGAAAGTAAATCCATAATCCGCTTATTTGCCAGAATTGGTTGTAAGTTGGTATTTTCAGACATTGTGTCTCTCCTGTAATAACATTGTTTTATTTTTATGATAATAAAAGTGCGGTCATTTTTTCAGATATTTTTGAAAAATTGACCGCACTTAAATTCTAGCGTTTGACTGGGCGAATAAACTCTCCATAGCCCATCGCATCTTGTTTGTACATACCGTTTTCCGCAACTAAACGACCACGAATGAAAGTATGCGTTGCCGCACCTTTGCCCTCTAAGCCGTTGAAGCAGGTAACGTGCCCCTTGGTAAAGAGTTTTTCTTGTTCTACTTTCCACGGTTTTTCTGGATCAACAATCACAATATCCGCATCAAAACCAATTTCAAACGCCCCTTTACGACCATATAAACCAAATAGTTTTGCTGGATTCACACCCATTACTTTGGCAATTAAACTTGGACTGAGTTTACGTTGATGCACGACCATATCAAACATCATCGGCAGGAAAAACTGAATACCATTTAAACCACCCCAAGCCTCCCAAATATCGTGAGTTTCATTATTTTTTTCTTCATCGGCTGCTGGAGAGTGATCGCTACCCACGCAAGAAAGCGTACCATCAATCACATAATCCCAAAGTTTTTCCATATCCTCTTTTTTACGAAGCGGCGGCGTACATTTGGCAGGCCCCCCTTTTTCAAATACAAAATCTTCGGTAAAACCTAAGTAATGTGGACAAGTTTCGCCGGAAACTGGCAGACCTTCATAAATGGCATCTTTAACGAGCTGAGCCACCATAGGGTGTGTCACGTGGCAAATATGCACACGACCACCTGTTGCTCGAGACATATCAATAATATTTTTTGTCGCCACATATTCCACCCACACATCGTGAGCATCTAAAAATTCACGGATTTTTTCTTGATTGGTTAAGCCAGTTTTCGCTTTCGCCTCTTTCACACGCTCTTTTACTTGGCCATATTCTTCACAGTGAAAGCCCGATAACGCATTAAACGGCTTTAAGATTTCTAACGCTTTACGTACGTTCCCTAAATTAACCGTTGGAAATAAATCCCCATTCGGGCAGGTAAATCCTTTAAAAGCAGCTACGCCACAAGCTTCAAGCTCAACAAGATCAGCGGAATTACTTTTAATGGAGTTCGGGCTATCATCATAATCACCCACAATTCCGCCCCAAAGAGCAAAATCAATAAAGGAATGCTTACTCACATTGTCGTGTTTAAGTTTAAAAACGTCTTTGTTAATTAAAGAAGGATCATTATTAAGTGGCATATCAATTAAGGTTGTACAACCTGCAGCCACTGCAGCACGGGAGCCTGTTTCAAAGTCTTCACGGTAATCAAAACCTGGCTCGTTTAGATGAGCGTGGCAATCAATAATCCCTGGATAAACCAAATTGCCTTTTGCATCAACCACTTCTTTTGCTTGAACTTCGACCTCTGGTGCTAAAAAACCAGCAAATTTGCCTTCCTTTACCGCAATAGTTGCAAAATAAATTCTATCAGGCGTAACTAACTGACCGTTTTTAATAATTAAATCATACATAATAAACCTTCTTTTTATTGACTTTTAACGGTTTGAAAGGAAAATAGGAAGCATTATACTAATCAATAGCGATTAAAAAGCAATAGGTATTTTACAATATGACTGAAAAAGAGCAAACAATACATATTTCCCTGTTAAAAATCAGCCAATATGCTCAACTGTCTATAGGTTGCAACTGTGTAGCAACCATTCATTCTATTTACAACAACACAATTAACCTATTGATAAATAATCAACTTTTCTCACTACAACCTAAAGAAAGCCATCTATCGCCAATTAGCTTAATCACAACACGCGCTCAATTTCAACAACTCAGATTACAACCTCATCGAACTTATCCGTTTCATTTTAATTATCAAGATTGTACAACTTTTTGTACAAAATTGACCGCTTGTACATCCTCTTTAACCCACCAACTGAGCCGTTATGCCTCACTATCTAAAAAAATCTTACAGCAGTCAGATAAAAAAGGATTGAATCTACTCTTTCACAAGCAAAATGATGACTTAATATTATCTGCTTTCAAGCAATATTTAATTAAAGCTAAACACTTTTATTATATGAATGATGAGGAAAACGCCTGTAATATGTTGAGTAAATTAATTGGCTTAGGAATAGGGCTTACACCAAGTGGCGATGATTTTCTCTGTGGTTTGCTTGCAACACTCCAACATTCTAATGCAACACAGTCCCATTTTTACCAAAGACTTTCTCAGCAAATTAAACAAAATTTGACTAACACCAATCTCATCAGTAGCCGATTTTTAGAATGTGCATTACAACAACAATTTTCTTTACCTGTGCTAGCTTTCTTTAAAAATATTAATAAACAAAATGCAGAGATAGAAAAACTTAGTAAACTATTTGAAAATATCGGACATTCTTCAGGAATAGATACGCTTTTTGGTATTTATTATGGTTATATTCTGCTATTGAATGAAAACGAATATTGTTAATTGCAAGATAGCAAAAAGCCTGTAAACGTTAATTTACAGGCTTTCAAATCTTTTTGTTTAACTTCGTTGAGCTAACTTTAGTTAAATGGTGCCTGAGGTCGGACTCGAACCGACACGGTTATTCACCGGCGGATTTTGAATCCGCTACGTCTACCAATTTCGTCACTCAGGCTGAGAGTGTGTTTTTGATTTGATTACTCTTAATGTAAAGAGTACAGATTAGAACCATTCACTATTTTTCTAGCTCTGGTTTAAATTTCTGCCGAATTATAGAAAAATATGACCGCTTTCGCAAGTGTTAAAAACGTCTTAAAAATCGGTTGATTTAAAAACCAGCATTCGATTCATCTTTACAAAAATAGTTATGCACACGTTCTGTGGATAAGTAAGTGAAAAAGCCTGCTTATAAACATTTAACCTACTGATTTTCATATATTTAATTTTTCAAATCAGAGGCGTTCAAAAATTCCCCTACAAAAAACCCACTACTTGACTTCTTATTTTTCCTGTTTTTAGTTGTGTGATGATCATTTCCCCATACTTAACATCATTGCTTGAAACAAGCATTTTCCCCTCTTCTGTTTGGGTAATTGAGTAACCTCTGGTTAGAATTTTTAATGGGCTTAGTCCGTCTAATTTTGTACAAAGTTCCTGAAAATACTGATTCTCTTTTAGTATCATTTTTTCGATTGTGTAATTTAAGCGTTGAGAAAATTTTGCCAACAACATTTGCTGCTGATTAATTTGATAAGGTAGTGGATTTCGTTCCAAACATTGAGTGACTGTTTTCCACTGTTGCTGTTTTTTACTTAATTGCTGTGTTATCTGCCAGTGAAGTGTTTGTTGAATTTGTGCTAATCGCAGGCTTTGTCTCTCAATTTGCTTTTTGGGATGTTGATTTTTCAAACTCAAATCAAGATCTTTGATTTGTTGTATTTTCTCTGAAAGTAATTTATAAACCGCTTGCTCAAGTCTGTATTCCATATAATCAAACTTTTGTTGTCGTATTTCAATAAGTTTAATTGGATGCTGAGCGTTTAAACGTAGATGAAGTTGTTGGAAATGGGCCATTTTTGCAGTCCAGCATCTGTCAAAGGCTAAGCTTACTTTATCAAGCTGATGCTGTAGCTGGCGTTGTAGCTCTTTTTGATCACGGCTAACTAATTCCGCTGCTGCTGAAGGCGTTGGCGCTCTTAAATCTGCAACAAAATCGGCAATCGTAACATCAGTTTCGTGTCCTACCGCACTAATAATTGGAATATTGGAATGATAAATCGCATAAGCCACTTCTTCTTCATTAAAACACCATAAATCTTCTAACGAACCACCGCCCCGTCCAATAATCAACACATCGCATTCATTACGCTGATTTGCTAATTTAATCATATTTACAATGTCTTGAGCAGCTTCCTTACCTTGCACTAAGGTAGGGTAAATCACGACTGACAAACTCGGATCTCGGCGTTGTAAAATATGTAGGATATCTTGCAATGCCGCACCTGTTGATGAAGTAATTATCCCTACTTTTTTTACACATTGTGGAATGTACTTTTTATGTTCTTGAGCAAATAGACCTTGATCTGCTAATTTGTTTTTGAGCTGTTCAAATTGCTGTTGCAATAAACCCTCTCCAGCTGGCTGCATATTTTCAATGATAAGTTGGTAATCACCTCTTGGCTCATAGAGTGTGACACTTGCTCTAACCAGAACTTGCATACCATTTTGCGGACGAAAATTCACTTTAATATTTTTCATTTTAAACATAGCCGCTCGAACTTGTGCCTTGTCATCTTTTAGCGTGAGATACCAATGCCCAGATACTGGCTGGCTAAAATTAGAAATTTCGCCTGTTAGCCAAACTTGGCTTAATTCCATTTCAAGTAAATGTCGGACAGAATAGTTAAGTTGCGTAACAGTTAAGATATTGCTCATAATCATCACAAGTAAATGAGGAAAGGTTGGTTTAGTGTAGCGAGAAATCAGAAAGAGAGGAAGTGTGCAGTCAATGCAAGCGGTCATTTTTACACATTTTTTTGCAAATTCGCTTTTAGGAAAGCAAATAAAGAAAAACCCTCGATATAATCGAGGGTTTAAATTTGGTTGCGGGGGCTGGATTTGAACCAACGACCTTCGGGTTATGAGCCCGACGAGCTACCAAGCTGCTCCACCCCGCGTCAGATGTCGCTATAATATATCAATCTGGCATATTGACAAGTAAAATCATAAAAAACCGCACTGAATGATGTAATTTACAACAAAAATAGTATAAAAATCCATTTATCGATTCAAAATCAAGCAGAATATATTATTGTTTTATTTTTAATAGTATTTTTGCTATTCTCCAAAATAATTTTTCAGATTTTATTAACAATAAAAGGATTTTCAATGAATTGGAAAGCATATAAAAAATCAATCACTGCTACTAGCGTTGCGATTATAGCAACAATTTTAGTGGGCTGTTCGTCTTCAGTCAAAAAAGAGCAAGCCACCACTTCGTACGTCGATAAAGCAAAATTTGGTGCAAAATATAATGGTCGCCAATTTATCTCTTATGGCATACATTTTCAAAGTGGTCGTTTAAGTTTAAATGCCTCTCCAGTTAATCAGAAAGATTTTTTACAGCAGCTCTCCAATGTTTTAACTTATAGTCGCCTAGCGAATACTCACGCTTTGGCGTATGGCAAGATTAATCGCTGGATTTCATCAGGTGCAAATATTAATGATCTTGCCAAATATGGCATCAGCACCCGTTTAATGCGGGGCGAAGACGGTTATCAGAATGTTTTAATGACGGGCTATTACTCCCCTGTGATTAAAGCTCGTCGTATGCCTCAAGGGCAATATCAGCACCCAATTTATGCAATGCCAATAAACAAACGCTTTTCTCGTGCGGAAATTTATGCTGGTGCATTACGGGGGAAAGGTTTGGAATTAGCTTATAGTGATTCAATGTTAGACAATTTCTTATTAGGCGTGCAAGGTAGTGGTTATATTGATTTTGGCGATGGTCATTTGAATTACCTTGCTTATGCAGGACAAAATGGCTTTAAATATGCCAGCGTTGGACGTTTATTAGTTGAAGATGGTGAAATTGCAAAAGAAAAGATGTCAGTTCAAGCTATTCGTGAATGGGGAACTCGCAATCCTAGTCGTGTTCAAGGCTTGTTAGAACGTAACCCATCTTATGTTTTTTTCCAAAACGATCCTAATGGTAAAGTAAAAGGCTCAGCAGGCGTGCCGTTAGTACCGCTAGCTTCTGTAGCATCCGATCGTAGCATCGTGCCTACTGGCAGTGTATTATTGGTAGAAATGCCACTTATTGATAACAATGGTAATTGGACTGGTAAACATGAAATGCGTTTAATGGTTGCACTTGATGTAGGCGGTGCGGTAAAAGGACATCACTTCGATCTATATCAAGGTGTGGGTGATAAAGCAGGACACGTTGCAGGCTTAATGAAGCACTATGGTCGTGTTTGGGTGTTAAATTAATCTAAGAAAAATATGTTAAAAGAAGTCTTAATATAGTTCGATTGTTTGTATTTGCAAATCATTCGAAAAATTTGACCGCTTACCAGTACTTTAGCAAAACAGAAGAAATAAAGAAAACTCGCAGTTTATTACGCTGCGAGTTTTCTTTTTAGCTTTCGTTATGAATTTCTAGATTTGTGGCTTGCTTTGCCGCATTTGTCTTTGCTTTATCATTACGAGCGTTAGCAATTGCATCTAAATAGCCTTTATCAATATCACCTGTGATATATTCGCCAGTAAAGACGGAGTCATCAAAGTTGTGAATAGAGGGATTTTCTATTTGAATTGATTTATAAAGTGCTGTTAAATCTTGGAAAATCAGCTTATCTACACCAATCATTTCAGCAACGTCTTCCACTGAACGATCATAGGCTACCAGCTCTTCACAAGTTGGCATATCAATCCCATAAACATTCGGATAACGAATTTCTGGTGCGGCAGAGGCAAAATAAACTCTTTTTGCCCCTGCCGCTCTTGCCATTTCGACAATTTGCTCTGAGGTAGTGCCTCGAACAATAGAGTCATCAACTAATAATACACTTTTACCTTTAAACTCTGAGGCAATCGCATTTAGCTTGCGGCGAACTGAACTTTTACGTTGAGCTTGACCTGGCATAATAAAGGTACGAGCCACATAGCGATTTTTCACAAAACCTTGTCTATATGGTTTATAAAGTACATTTGCAATACGCACTGCGATATCATTGGAAGTTTCTGGAATCGGAATAACCACATCAATATCATCTACAATACGCCCCCATTCTCGTTTTATTTTTTCACCGAGTAATTCTCCCATATGCACACGGGCTGCATAGACAGAAACACCATCAATCACGGAATCAGGACGAGCAAAGTAAACATACTCAAAAATACAAGGATTAAGTTTTGGGCTATCTGCACAGATTTGAGAATGTAGTTCACCCTCAAAGGTAATATAAATTGCTTCGCCTGGTAACACATCTCGCACAAATTCAAAGCCTACAACATCCAGTGCTACACTTTCTGAGGCAAACATATATTCGGTTTTGCCTTCTACTTCACGCTTACCAAGTACTAGCGGACGAATACCAAAAGGATCACGAAATGCCACCATACCGTGCCCGATAATCATCGCAATACACGCATAAGCACCCCGAATACTGTCGTTTGTTTTGCGTACTGTTTCAAAAATATTCGCTGATGTTAAATGCTTGTTTGGATAAAGATCTAAAAAATAGGCAAAAATATTGAGTAGCGATTCTGAATCTGAATTGGTGTTAACGTGGCGGCGAGCCTCATTAAATAAACGCTCTTTTAATTGTGCATTATTAGTTAAATTACCATTATGCACAAGTGTAATACCAAAAGGCGAGTTTACATAGAAAGGTTGAGCTTCTGAGACACTAGAACTCCCTGCTGTAGGATAACGCACGTGACCAATACCTACATTTCCTTGCAAACGTAACATATGTTCTTGCCGGAAAACATCGCTTACCAAACCATTTGCTTTACGTAAGCGAAAACGGCTTTCATCGTCTATGGTGACGATACCTGCGGCATCTTGTCCTCGGTGTTGTAGTAATGTCAAACCATCATAAATCGCCTGATTAACAGGAGAATGCCCAATAATACCGACAATGCCACACATATAGAAAAACCTCTTTATTTAGTCGAGTTTAGAAAAGTAGAATTTGTTTGTAACTGTTCAAAGAACCATTTCACAATAAAGTCAAAGTGCGGAATCAATAATGATGATTTCCATAAATCCGTCTGACTTGATTGTGTGAAAGTATCTAAAAAGAATAAAACGGCGGAAACGATTAAAATGCCACGCAATGCCCCAAAAGCTCCCCCTAAAATGCGATCAGTAATAGACAAACCACTTAAATCAATTACTCTGCCTAACAAACCGTTAATTACGCCACACACAATTAAAGTTAAAATGAATAAAATAACTGCGGCTAACCCATTGCGTAAAAATTCTGAGTTTTGTAGGTAAACTGAATTTATTTGTGTTAAATAACCGCTCAAATAAGGATAAAACGAACTTGCCACAAAAAAAGCAATTACCCAACCAAGTAGTGATAACGCTTCATTAGTAAACCCTCGCCATAAACTTACGAGTACAGAAAAAGTAATAATTCCGATAATAACTAAATCAACCATAAATACCCTTAAAAGCTTAAAGCTCTCCTATTCTACAAAAAAAGAAAACGTTTGCGTAGCCCCATTTTGTTAAAAATTTGATAATCTACGTAAAATAACAAGCGGGTGTATTTGACAAAAAAATGGCAAAATCTGACCGCTTGTCAAAAGCGGCTATTCTACAACATAGCCAACATCCTCTAAAGTCGGGTTATTTGCCCCATTTTTTGCCAGTTCATCACAAATTTCATTTTCACGGTGCCCCGAATGCCCTTTAACCCACGCCCACTCAATTTGATGACGGTGAATCTCGTTATCTAAGGCTATCCATAAATCTTTATTTTTAACAGGTTTCTTATCGCTTGTTTTCCAATCATTTTTCTTCCAATTAAAAATCCATTTTTGGATACCGTTTTTCATATATTGGCTGTCGCTGCTAAGTTTTACCTTGCAAGGTTCTTTCAACATAGATAATGCATCAATTACCGCACGTAATTCCATACGATTATTAGTGGTTTGAAAATAACCTTTGCTAACCGTTTTTTCATATCCGTTATAGCGAAGTAAAATGCCAAGTCCGCCTTTACCTGGGTTGCCTAAACAAGAACCGTCTGTAAATATTTCAACTAATTTCATCACATTAATCTTTGAAAATAAAAACCCCAAAGCCTTCACTTTGGGGCAGATTTTACTCAATTATCAACATTGAGATCCGCTCATTATTTTTTTCCAAGCTGAGGAATGACACTATTATTTGCAGCTAATAAACCAGCATCGGTGTAAACCGCTAATTTACCACGAGTATCCACAATGTCTAAGTTACGCATTGTTAATTGACCAATTCGATCAGCTGGTGTAAACGGTGCATCTTCCACTTTTTCCATACTTAAACGCTCTGATTCGTAAGTTAAGTTTGGCGATTCTGTGTTAAGAATCGTGAAGTCATTACCACGACGTAATTCAAGCGTTACGGTTCCAGTAATTGCTTTTGCCACCCAGCGTTGAGCCGTTTCACGCAGCATTAATGCTTGCGGATCAAACCAACGCCCTTGATATAATAAACGACCTAAACGTAAACCGTTGATACGATATTGTTCGATAGTGTCTTCATTGTGAATACCCGTTACCAAACGCTCATAAGCGATATGTAATAACGCCATTCCTGGTGCTTCGTAAATACCACGTGATTTTGCTTCGATAATACGGTTTTCGATTTGGTCTGACATTCCTAAACCGTGACGTCCACCAATGCGGTTCGCTTCCATAATTAATTCAACCGCATCATCAATGCGTTTACCATTTAATGCAACTGGCACGCCTTCTTCAAAAGTCACAGAAACCGTTTCAGCTTTAATCTCAACAGATTCGTCCCAGAAAGCAACGCCCATAATTGGTTTTACAATCTTCATTCCTGTGCTTAACTCTTCTAAATCTTTCGCTTCGTGGGTTGCGCCTAGCATATTTGAGTCAGTGGAATACGCTTTTTCAACTGACATTTTGTAGTCAAAGCCATTTTCAATTAAGAATGTTGACATTTCTAAACGACCACCAAGCTCATCAATAAAGAGTTGATCTAACCACGGTTTATAGATTTTTAATTTTGGGTTAGTGAGTAAACCATAGCGATAGAAACGCTCAATATCATTGCCTTTAAACGTTGAGCCATCACCCCAGATATTTACATTATCTTCTTTCATCGCAGCAACAAGCATCGTACCAGTTACCGCACGACCAAGAGGCGTGGTGTTGAAATAAGGAATGCCGCCTGTTGAAATATGGAAAGCACCACATTGGATTGCTGCAATGCCTTCGTGGGCTAATTGTTGGCGACAATCAATTAAACGTGCATTTTCTGCACCATATTCGATGGCTTTTTTCGGAATTGCATTATAGTCATCTTCATCTGGCTGACCTAAATTTGCGGTATACGCATAAGGTACGGCGCCTTTTTTACGCATCCAAAGTAATGCTGCTGAGGTATCTAAACCGCCTGAAAAGGCAATACCAACCTTCTGCCCTAAAGGTAAAGCTTCTAAAATTGTTGCTGACATACGAATTCCTATAAATTTTGAAAGTAAAAAACAATTAAACGCAAACGCTTGCGTATGCATTCAAGGAAAATATTCTAGCTGAAAAGCGTTAAAAATTCATCTAAAATTTACACATCAGATTTGCACATTTTCCGTAAAATATAACCGCTTGTCATATTAAGTTCTTTAGGAGATAGATATGTTAAAAAAATGCCTAATAGGGATTGTTATACTATTGATTACTTTGATCGGTATTGAGCAATTTAAAGTACCTTATCTCTATGATTATCTGCGTTGGATACCGACATTAAAACAAGGCATTCCAACTAAACAAAGTTTGCCAAATCCTATTGCAGGGCAACGCTTTATTGACAGTTGGCACAGCCCAAGAAGTGGAGGACGTAAACACGAAGGTGTAGATATTTTTGCACCGAGAGGAACACCTATTCGTAGCACTACGAGCGGGGTTGTAGTGCGAATTGGCACAAACAGACTAGGCGGTAAAGTAGTTTCGGTTATGACAGGTAGAACAGTACACTACACGCCCATTTAGAAGATTATGGCAATATTTCCCGCCACCGATGGATTGAGCAAGGAGAAATCATTGGCACAGTAGGCGACAGTGGTAATGCTAGAGGCACGCCGCCACACTTGCATTATGGTATTTATACACCAAGCGGAGCAATAAATCCGTATCCGTTGATTAGACAGTGATTTGCAAACTTTCAAGGAAAAATGACCGCTTGTAGCTAAAAATATCAAGGCTTAATTTCAATTTCAGCCCGATGTATAACTGATAAAAACAGCTCATCAATTTCCTCATTTGTTACAGCAATGCAACCGTGTGTCCAATCTTTCAGTAAGTGGTTACGTCCGATATCGCCAAATCCATTGCGTAAACCGTGAATTTTAATTAATCCGCCCGCTGATTTCCCTTGAGCCTCTGCGAATGCCTTGTCTTGACTGTTAGGATAAGAAATACCCAGATTTTTATGATAGCTGCTGTTTTTGTTTCGTTCATTGATGGTATAAATCCCCTCAGGGGTTTTGCCATCGCCTTCAAATTGTTTATGCCCTATTGGATTAAAACCTAAAGAAATTGGATAAATTTTAATAAGTTTATCCCCATTATAAGCAAACATTTGACGTTGTCCTTTGAGTACCACCAAACGAGTAATTTCAATTCCTTCTGGTAAAGATTCAAAATTTTTTACCATTGGTGCAGCCTCAATCTCACCTTCAAGTAATTGTTTTGGTATCATTCGACTTATCTCCTTAGCCTGTATTAATAAACAGATTGATACCATAGCAACTATTAGCCCACCTATAAACAACACAATCTTAATTAATTTACTCATTTTTTCCTCACTATTTGAATTTAATGTTTTCAGGTAATCGATAGTGCCCAACTATTTTATACTTAAATAAAATATCTTCTTCAACTGTACCTCTGCCTATATTGTGAATAATAAGCGGCGTGCCATCAGCTGATTTTTTATCTGAGACAAGACCAATATGTGGGAGATTCTTCGGTAGCCGCCAAGTTACAATATCCCCTGCTTGGAAGCTATTGATATCGGTTAATGATAATGTTTTTCCATAACGGCTGAAAAAAGTTTCTAAATTAGGGACACGGCGATGATCGATATTTGTATCCGTATTTTTCAAGCCCCATAACTTAGGGTATTTCTCCCACGCAGATTTCATATCTTTATTGACCGCTTGTTGCAAATCTAATCCTTGCAAACGATAAGCCCGAATCACCACATCAGTGCAAACACCGGTTGTTGCCGGCACATCCCCCATCGGGAAATCAATTTTACTATATTGAGGATCATAACTCACCGTTACGCCAATTTGTTTTCTGGCATTTTCGACCAAAACATTCCCATAAGCCAACACAGAACCGAAAAGAAAAACCGATAAGTATGCGAATTTTAACCTGTTTTGCATTATTGACCCTAAAATAAAGTTAATTTTATTGATTTATCGACCTTTTCATTTCTACTTTGTTCAATGATTTCTTCAAATAATAAAATCAAGGTATAATTTAGCAAACTGGTTAGAAAAAGAGAATAATAATGAAAAAACTACTCGTGATCCGAAATGATAAAATCGGTGATTTTATGGTTTGCTTTCCTGCATTTGCGATGTTGAAGCAGTCTATGCCAGAAGTAACAATTACCGCCCTTGTGCCCAACTATACCGCACCACTTGCCGAGCTTTGCCCTGCTATTGATAACGTGATCATTGATACAGCAAACAAAAAAGATAACAATGAATTTAATCGTATTTTACAAGCGGTCAAAAATGAACAATTTGATGCAGTTATTTGTTTCGTCTCAGATTGGTATAATGCAAAACTCACTTGGCATAGTGGAATTAAATATCGCTTAGCCCCTGCCACTAAGTTATTTCAGTTTTTATATAATCATCGCTTAACGCAACGCCGCTCTCAATCTGCAAAAGCGGAATCAGAATACAATTTGGATTTAGCCCGTGCATTTTTAGCTCAACATAACGTTAACATTGTAGAGCCTAAAACGCCTTATTTAGCTTTTGATGGGGCAACTATCCAAGCACAAAAAACTAAACTATGTAACCAGCTAAACATCACAACCAATAAAAAATGGCTATTTGTACATAGTTCGACAGGCGGTTCTGCTAATAATTTATCTCTTGAGCAATATGCAGAATTAATTCAAGGTATTTTGGCTGAATTTAAGTGCTATGTTGTCCTCACAGCAGGGAAAGGCGAAAGTGAGAAAGCAAATAGGCTAGCTCAGAAAGTCAATAATAGTAATGTAGTGGTATATGATAAAAACGATGGGCTAATAGACTTCTCTTGCTCCCTTGCTTGTGCAGACTTATTTATTGCCGGCTCAACTGGTCCATTACATATTAGCGGAGCATTGAATATTCCAACCATTGGATTTTATCCAAGCCGGCTTTCTGCGATTCCTCGTCGCTGGAAACCCATTAATGATGCGGACAAACATATTGCATTCTGCCCGCCATCAGACAAAGCCTCGCAGATGAATTTAACCTTGATTTCGATTCCTGACGTGTTGAAAACCGTTTTGCCCTTTCTGCGGAAAATATGGAATGTGCCTTCTCTCTCATAAAATTACCGAGTGCGATTTTATCTACCAATCGCTCTCCCTTTAAAGGGAGAGTGTGTTAGTTACGGGCTATTTTCTTGTTCTATTCCATAAATCCGCATATTTTACAAAGGTGGAATGAGCTGATAATACAGCTAATAAGAATCCTTGCTTACCATCTAAAAAACCTGCTTTTAAGAAATACATTTTCACAAAACAGCCTATGGCGTGCGTTATGCCATCAAGCAATGATGCCGTTTTTCCTGCACTCGCTCGCTGAATTGCCCACGCTTTGGCATAACTGGCAGATTTTACTAAATAATGATGAATATCTTTATAAGTGAAGTGCAGTAAATCGCCTTGTAACTTTTCTACTTTCGCCTCTTTTGGGTAATGCACTTTTTCGTGAACTAATTCATCGCCATAGGCTGCAAATTCCGTTCGATACAATCTCACCACATAATCAGGATACCACCCCGAATGGCGAATTTGCTTACCAAATACCTCACTTAAACGGCTAATTTTATACACGGTATTTTTTTCCTCTTTTTTGACCGCTTGTAAAATAGATTGCTTAAGCTCTTCGGTAACTCGTTCATCTGCATCAAGCCACAAGACGTAATCGCCTGTAACATATTGCTGTGCGAGTTGGCGTTGCTTGCCGAAACCTTGCCAATCCGTATTGGTATAGAATTTAGCATTATATTCTGCAGCAATTTGAGGTGTTGTATCTGTGCTGCCACTATCTAAAATCACAATTTCATCAACCCATCCATTCACTGTTTCTAAACAGGCTGCCAAATCTTGGGCTTCGTTTTTTACAATCATCGCAACACTTAATGTTGGCATACTTTATCCTTTTCTCTTATTTCTGTAATTCATTGCATTGTACTTTAAAAATCCTTGTTTTTGTGCTATTTTCTACGCCAAATTTTATTTCATAAACCAATAGCGGATAAAAAATGTCAATTAAATTAACAACCAAACAAAAGCAATATTTAAAAGGCTTAGCACACCATTTAAGCCCTGTTGTGATGCTAGGAGGCAACGGCTTAACCGAAGGCGTTTTAGCGGAGATCGATAACGCATTAGCACATCACGAATTAATCAAAGTCAAAGTAGCTGGTGCGGATCGTGACACTAAGCAACTAATTATTGATGCCATTTTGCGTGAGACCAAAGCAGCTGAAGTGCAAGCTATCGGTCACATTTTGGTACTTTATCGACAAAGTGAAGAGAAAAAAATCACGCTACCGAGAGCTACCAAAGCGATCTAACGGTAATATGCAACATTTTTCAAAAATATAACCGCTTGTATTCAAGCGGTTTTTTAACGGAATATCTATGTTTAAAAAATTCTCTCTTTATACGCTGGCAATGCTGCTGATTCCTATCGTAACCTGGCTTTCTAACTGGCAATGGTCTTTAGCGATTCAATATTCTGAATATAGTTTTGACTATTTCTTATTTTTAATTACCGAAACTGGATCTATGCCTTACGCTATCGCTACTTGCGTTATTTTTACCTTATTACTGGCATGGGTAGTCAAAAAGCATTATGCCTTCGTTTTTGTTATTACAGTTTGTGCTTCTTCAATGGTCACAACTCAAATTATCAAAACAGCGATGAAATCTACCTTTCAAGAACCAAGACCTTTTGTTTCTGCACTGTTTGAAGATAAGTCTGTCGATTTTTATCAATTAACACGCGAGCAGAGAGGCTTAGCCGTTACCGAAAAAGTGGGGACTCAACAAAATTTTGTGACTATCCATCAAGCTAAAGAGGTAGGCTACTCTTTCCCATCTGGTCATACGATCTTTGCCGTTTCTTGGTTGCTTTTAGTGGTAGGATTTTGCATTAATATACAGAGACAAGCGGTCATTTTTGCGCATATTTTTGCAATTACTTGGGCTGCATTAATGCTCATTAGTCGTTTAAGATTAGGTATGCACTACCCAATTGATTTATTTATTAGTAGCTTACTTGCATTTGCAACAAACCTAGCACTCTTTGTATGGTTTGTGCCTTGGTTACAAAAGACGAATCCATTTAATTTATTTCATAAGAGAATTTAATGATGGCAATTTATTATGGCTTAGATATTGGTGGCACAAAAATTGAGTTGGCTGCATTTAATAATAAATTAGAAAAATTACACAGCGAGCGGGTTCCTACTCCACAAACGAATTATGAAGATTGGCTAACAACGATTGAAAATTTAGTCAATAATGCAGATGCTAAATTTGGCGAGCAAGGATTTGTTGGCTTAGGCTTACCTGGTTTTGTAAACCGTGAAACAAATATTGCGGAAATTACCAATATTCGTGTTGCCGATGGCAAAGCCATTATTAAAGATTTAAGCGAGCGGTTAGGACGTGAAGTGCGTGCTGAAAATGATGCTAACTGTTTCGCCCTTTCTGAAGCGTGGGACGAAAGTAATCAATATTTTTCAACAGTGCTTGGCTTAATTATCGGTACAGGTTTTGGCGGCGGATTGGTATTTGATGGCAAAGTGCATTCTGGCAAAATTGGTATGGCAGGTGAGGTTGGCCATATGCAGTTAAATTATCACGCCTTAAAATTATTAGGCTGGGATAAAGCCCCGATTTATGAATGTGGTTGTGGCAATCAAGCTTGTTTAGATACCTATATTTCTGGTCGTGGTTTTGAGCTCCTGTTTAACGATTTAGTGGGCGAGAAAATATCAGCTAAAGAGATCATTGAACGTTTTTACAATAAGGAGCAGAAAGCGGTTGAATTTGTTGAGAAGTATATTGCGTTAATGGCAATTAGCATTAGCAATCTCATTACTATTTTAGATCCCGATATGATTGTATTTGGTGGCGGATTATCAAATTTCGATCATATTTATGAGGCTTTACCAAAAGCTCTACCAAAGCATCTTATGCGTTCAGCCAAAGTACCCGTAATTAAAAAAGCCATTCACGGCGATTCGGGTGGCACACGAGGTGCGGCTGCATTATTTTTAAAATAATCTGGTGAGAGAGGGCAAGCGGTCATTTTTAATGAAAATATTGCAACCCTCTCTCTTTTAGTTTTCTCTACTGCTTAGTTTCTGACGGTAATTTATACAACTGATTTTTATATAAATAGCTGCCAAGTAATGCGTGAGCCAATGCCTCTTTCTTAAAAGATTCTGGTTGTGCTTTAGGGGTTAGGCTAAAAGTTGACTTATCATACACAAAACCTTCAATCGGTAAGTTTGGTCGCATTACAACCACATCGCTACCTTTCATCATTGCTTGTGTGGCATCATATTGCATAAAGGCTCGATTGGGGTCTATATTTTGCGTTAAATCATAACCAATCATTGGATATTGCCCACTTATTCCTGCCACAGAGAGTAATGTTGTTGGCATATCTAACTGGCTAACTAAACGATGATCTGCTCTTGGTTCAATATTTTCCCCTAACAATAACGCGGGTATATGAAAATGTTGAACTGGCACTAAATGCTCGCCAACCGCTCGAGAATCATGATCCGCAATAATTAAAAATACCGTATCTTTCCAATAATCTGATTTTTTCGCTAACTCAAAAAAATGTCCGATCGCATAATCCGCATATTTTGCCGCATTATGACGAGTCTGCTTTGGTTGTTCGTATAATTCAATTTTACCGTCTGGAAATTCAAATGGATCGTGATTACTCGAACTAAATACTAAGCTAAAAAATGGCTTTCCCTCTTTATAGAGCTGAGTGAAAGTTTCATTTGCCTTATCGAAGAGATCTTCATCGCTCACTCCCCAAGTGGCAGTAAATTTGGGATCTTGATAATCTTTTTCATCAATAATTTGCTGAAAACCATTACCATAAAAGAAACTTGCCATATTATCAAAGTGCTTCTCGCCACCATAAATAAAAGAAGTATGGTAGCCTTGATGCTTTAACAATTCTGCAATACTAAAAAAGTTATTTTGACTTTTCGTCAATTTCACTACCGCTCTTGCTGGCGTAGGTGTAAAACCTGTTGTGACCGCTTCAATCCCTCTAACTGAACGAGTACCTGTTGCATAGAGATTAGTAAAATACCAGCCTTCTTTCGAGAGCTTATCTAAATTTGGTGTGAGATTTTTCCCACCTAATGAGCCAACAAATTGAGCTCCCAAGCTTTCTTCCAAAAGCACTACGATATTTTTAGGCTTACCTTGATAAGTCGCTTTATTTTCAGTCAGTGTTGGAATTTCATCTGAGATATAATCTGAATCAGGACGGTTTCGAGCTTGTTTAACAATCGTTAACATTTCCTCAACCGACATTTTTCCATATTGTTCTGAAGATCGCTCTTCATCTTTCAACTGCTGTACCGCATAAAGTACGGAATAGCCTGAGTTTAGTACCAGTGAATTGACCAGAGGGTCGCTTGAAAATGCAACCATCGCAGGATTTATTCCACGATGAGCTAAACTTGAACGCCCGCCAATAAAAACCGCTACAGCTACTAATAAAGCTAATAATGGACGCATTTTCCAATTTGGAAAACGTAAATTTCGTGTTGCCCAGCCCGATAATTTCCAATAAATAAAACAGGACACAATTGCTGCTAATATACCAATAATTACAGTCAATAAATGCCCATTCATCAACATAGTGAAAACTTCTTTAGGATGAACCAAATACTCAATGAAAAGACGATTAGGCCGGAGATCAAAGGTCTCAATAAAATTTGGCGTTACCACTTCCATAAAAAGAATAAATACGCTACCGACAGTTAGCCAAACTCTCAAAACCGTCTGCCAAATTGATCCAAGCTTATTTTTATGGAAGAAAAGTACGCTAAATAGTGCAGGCAAACCAAACAGCCAACATAATGCGGATATATCAATACGAATGCCTTGCAACATTAATGGTATCCAGCCATCAACGGCTGATACTCTCTCAATTTGCCAGATACCTAAAGCTAAACGAGATAACGTTAAGATAAATAAATTCATCCCAATAAACAGTAGGATCGGGAATAGCACAGTTCTTGATGGACTGCGTTGGTGCATTTGAATCTCCTTTTAAAAATATTGAATTATTATCATTATTTAATAATGACAGGATCGCCGACTCTTATTACTCCACTATTTTGTGGCACAAGATGAATACCAAAAATCGGCTTGCCCTTATCATTAGTATGCTTTTGTTTCAACGTTCGGAAAGGCTCTGCTTGAGGGTCTAATTCTAACGTAGATAAATTGCGAGTAATCAGCACACATCGAGTACAGAGGGCTGACTTGGTGAATAAGACTTCTCCAACTTGAATTTGTTCCCACCGCTCTTCTTCAAAGGCAATATTTCCATCAATCACGATATTTGGACGAAAACGAGCCATTTCGATTGGAATAGGCGACCATTGTTGGACTTGCTCAAGCGATTTTAATGACATTAACGTAACAGGATTGCTGTCTGCAAAACTCAGCGGATTCTCACCAAAGTTTTCAACCTTACGTTGGCTTTTGCTACCCAGCCAACGCAATTGCACTTCTCTACCTAGCATTCCACTTAACCACTGATTCACCTTCTTATCAGCCACTTTAGTATTAAAATGTGTTCCCCACACTTCGCTTGATTGCTCCTCAATGAAGTCTTGGTAAAGTGCCAAACATTTTTGACCGCTTGTATGAGTAATCACAAGCCCTGTAGCAATCGGAAAAGCCGTTAGGCGGTATAGTTCCGCCTCTTTACGGGCAGTAATAAATTTACCATCAGGTTCAGTTATCATAAATTCACGGTCAAAATTTAATCCTTTCGGTTCAACAAAGGCTTGAGAAACTTGGGTTGGCTGAGTTGATTTTATCGGGTAAATATTCAATTCTGTTACTTGCATAGAAAATCCTCTTTATATCAGTCAAGATACAATACTACAAGCGGTCAAAAAGTAAAAGGAATTTGCAAATCCCTTTGTAGAACGGTAAACTTGCAAAACTTTAATGAGCTATAGGTCAAATAAAATGGCAAAAAAACCAACTCAAGATTTTGAAACTACGCTGAAAGAATTAGAAGCAATTGTCACTCATTTAGAAACTGGCGATTTACCTCTAGAAGAAGCACTTAATGAATTTGAAGCAGCAATTAAATTAGTACAACAAGGGCAAGAACGCTTACAAAAAGCAGAGCAACGAATCCAGATTCTATTAAATAAAAACGATTCAGCAGAACTTAGCGACTACGTTAAAGAATAAAAAGAGAAGAATAAAATGAGCTATTCCTTAGCTGCCGATCTTAACACTCAACAAAAACGTATTAATCATTTTTTAGCTGAAAAATTAAGCCAATACGAATCCTTTAATTCCCCTTTAATTAAGGCGATGGAATACGCGGTATTATTGGGCGGAAAACGTGTTCGCCCATTTTTAATCTATACAACAGGCAAAATGTTAGGCGTATCGCTTGAAAAATTAGATCATAGTGCAGGTGCGATGGAATCCATTCACGCTTATTCACTGGTTCACGATGATTTACCCGCAATGGACGATGATAAATTACGTCGTGGCAAACCCACTTGCCATATTGCCTTTGATGAATCCACCGCCATTTTAGCAGGCGATGCCTTACAAAGCCTCGCCTTTGAGTTAATCGTAACCGATCCACATCTTAATGATAAAGAAAAAGTGGCTCAAGTCACAGAATTAGCGGTTGCCTCTGGTGCAAAAGGAATGTGTTTAGGGCAAAGCTTAGATTTAATTGCAGAAAATAAATCGGTAGATTTAGCAGAATTGGAACTTATTCATCATAATAAAACGGGGGCGTTAATTCTCTCATCCGTGATGATGGGCTTTAACCTTTCCGAACATTCGCAAAATTTGTCCATAAAACAACCGCTTGTAAATTATGCTAAAGCAATTGGTTTAGCCTTTCAGGTACAAGATGATATTTTAGATGTGATTGGCGAAACCGATAAAATTGGTAAAACGGTTGGCTCCGATGAAAACTTAAATAAAAGTACCTACCCTAAACTATTAGGGCTAGAAGGTGCGAAACAAAAAGCTGAAATGCTATATCAAATCGCGCTTACAGCTCTTGAGCAACTGCCTTTCGATACCACGGAATTAAAAGAATTAGCTCACTTTATTGTTAAACGTGAAAACTAAAAAAACCTAGCATTTGCTAGGTTTTTAATAGCTTTTTTATAGCCTTTATACGTGAGGCTTCGCTTCTGGTAGCGTGCCTTCTATTTCATAAATTACATCGCCATCTTTAAAGAAAACGTAGCCACCGTTTTTCATTTTAGTCCAGTTCTCATTTTTCGTTAATGGTTGAGTTGTAATAATGGTTACTTTATCGGTAATTTGGGTATATTGACTGAAATCAATCGACACATCATCATCACGCAACGCTTTACCAAATGGGGCTTTACGGCACACATAATGAAGGTTAGTTGTGCAGCGAGCAATCATCCAATCTCCGTTCGATAAAATAAAGTTAAATACTCCGTGTTCAGCGATTGTTGAGGTTATTTCTACTACTGCATCAAAGATCTCTTTTTCGCTTGGTTTATCTGGATATTTCTCTTTTAATTGGGATACCATTCGGCAAAATGCGACTTCGGAATCCGTTGTGCCTATCGGTTGATAATGGCACTCTTTGCACACTTCAATCCCTTCTACCGTGCCATTATGTGCAAATACCCAATTTTCTCCCCATAATTCACGAATAAAAGGGTGTGTATTTTCCAAATTCACATCGCCACGAGTGGCTTTACGAATATGTGCAATCACATTTAATGATTTAATTTGATATTGACCGATAGATTCTGCCATAGGTGACGAAGCACCTGGGCGATTATCTCTGAAAACACGCACGCCTTTACCTTCAAAAAATGCGATCCCGAAACCGTCCGTGTGATGATCACTTAATCCTCCACGGCGACGAAAACCGTCAAAAGAAAACGTAATGTCGGTTGGCGTATTGCAGTTCATTCCAAGTAATTGACACATAATTTAATTCGTTAGCTCTCAATAACTTACTATAAAAAACTCATAGTGATATTTAAACAGATTGATAGAAAATTTCAATGGGATTTCTATAGAAATCTTATTCCTTATTTTTATAATTTATAGCTTTTTTATACTTTTTAGTTGTATTCTTTTTTAAACAGCGAAATTAAAAAAAGCATTCCAGCAAAAACAACCACCGATGGACCTGCTGGGGTATCTTTCCAAGCTGATAGCAGTAAACCTCCAGTTAATGCAATAATGCTAAACAAGGCTGCAATCAACACCATTTTTTCTGGCGTTTGAGCAAAACGCCGTGCCGTTGCAGAGGGAATAATCAATAATGAAGTAATAATTAATGCCCCAACAAATTTCATACTTAATGCAATGGTTAATGCAGTCAAAAGCATAAGCAATAAACGTAAGCGAGCCACATCTAATCCCTCAATTTGAGCCAGCTCTGGGCTAATCGTTATGGACAATAACTGTTTCCAAAATTTCATTAACACAGATAAGATCAAAATTGCCCCTATCCCAATAAAAATCACATCAGAAAAACTAATTGCAAGCAGATCACCAAAGAGATAAGACATTAAATCTACTCTTACATTATCAAGCAAGCTAATAGTAATCACACCCAAAGAGAGGCTAGTGTGGGCAATAATGCCTAATACCGTATCAACCGAGTAGTTCGTTTTATGCTCAAGCCAAACCAACAATATTGCTAACATAATCGTCATTGCAATCACGGCAATATAAGGATCAATTTGTAAAAAAATACCAAGAGCTACGCCCAATAAGGCGGAATGGGAAAGCGTATCGCCAAAATAGGCCATTTTTCGCCAAACCACAAAAGCACCGAGCGGTGCAGTAATAAAGGCTAGCAAAACACCTGCGAGCCACGCAGGCAGTAAAATATCAAACATATCTATTCCAAATAACAAGCGGTTGATTTTTCATAAAATTTTGCAAATTTTATGAATATTATTTATATCGTTTTATTTCACTCAATTCATCTTGTGATTTCAGCCACGCTATTTTTTCTTTAATCTGTTTTTCCATTCCTCGTTCTGTCGGGAAATACAATTGGGTATCTTTAAGTTCAGGAGGAAAATAATTTTCTCCTGCGGCATAAGCATTCGGTTCGTGATGGGCGTAGCGGTATCCTTCGCCATAGCCTAACGATTTCATTAAATTTGTTGGTGCATTTCGCAAATGCTCTGGCACATCGTAATCTTTCGCTTCTTTTGCTAAGCGTTTTGCTTCATTAAAGGCCTGATAAACTGCATTGCTTTTAGGCGCAACCGCAAGATAAATAATGGCTTGAGCTATGGCTCTTTCACCTTCATAAGCGCCAACTCGAGTAAAACAGTCCCAAGCGGCTATAGCAATTTGCATAGCACGTGGGTCGGCATTGCCTACATCTTCTGAAGCGATAGCCAATAAGCGTCTTGCTACATAAAGCGGATCACCGCCAGCGGTTAAAATTCTAGCATACCAATATAAAGCACCATCTGGCGATGAACCTCGAATAGATTTATGAAGTGCCGAAATGAGATCGTAATAACGATCTCCGCCCTTATCAAAACGTGCTTGTCTCTCGCCCAATACATCGCTAAGCAATATTTTATTTAACACTTTATGAGGGGAATTTTCTGCCATATCTACCATTAATTCGAGGCAATTTAAGGCAAAGCGAGCATCACCATTCACATAATCGGCAAGCAATTTCAGCACATCATCTTCAATTAATAATTTTTCATTACCGAGCCCACGCTCTTTATCTGCCACCGCCATTTGCAAAATTTCTAAAATTTCGACCGCTTGTAATGGCTTTAAAATATAAATTTTGGCACGAGAGAGTAAAGCATTATTTAGCTCAAACGAAGGATTTTCAGTCGTCGCACCAATAAAAATGATTGTGCCATCTTCAATATGAGGTAAAAACGCATCTTGCTGGCTTTTATTGAAGCGATGAACTTCATCAACAAAAATCAGTGTTCGTCTTCCCGCTTGTCGGTTTAATTTTGCCTGCTCAATGGCTTCTCGAATCTCTTTCACGCCACTGGTGACAGCTGAAATGCGTTCTACTTCTGCATCAAAATGATGTGCAATAATTTCAGCTAATGTCGTTTTACCCGTTCCTGGAGGCCCCCAAAAAATCATTGAATGGATAAGCCTTGCTTCAATCGCTCTACGCAATGATTTTCCTTCGCCAATGAGATGAGATTGCCCTACATATTCGCTCAAATTTTGAGGACGCATTCTTGCCGCTAGCGGTCGGAAATCTTCAGCAAAATCAAAAGATAAACTGTTCATATTGGCTCTTAGCGTAAACGAAGTTGACGGCGGATATGACGCATGAGTAGGAAAATCCAAGGCCAAAGCACACCGCTAATCGCTGCACCTAAGATTTGTTGAGCGTTAAATTCTGCACTGTGTAAAACAAATTCAACGACAAAAATAGCAAAACGAATCAACACAATATATGCCATCACCAATAAACTTTGTAACCAAAGAGATAAGTTACGTAAAATAAGATGATATTTTGCTACAAAATAAATGGCAACGGATAGCACTAAAGTATGAATGCCTAAAATTGAGCCCAAAATGAGATCCCACACGATACCTGCTAAAAAAGCAGTGCCAATACTGATTTTATCTGGTAGGGCTAATGCCCAATAAATGAGTACTAATACAATCCAAGTTGGACGTAATCCTTGAAATCCAATTGGCCAAGGCATTATTTCCAGCACAAAAGCAACTATAAAAATTGCAAGCATAACTAGAATCTGAAAAATTGGATTTGTTCTCATTATTCAGCTCCTTGTTCTATGTGATTCTCTTCGTGGCTTTCAATATCAGGTTGTGATGCTGGATTTTCATCTATTTCTTCTACATCTTGCTCTTCTTTAGTCTCTAACTGAACCTCTGTTTTCTTATTTGACATCTGTTTTAATCGCTCAAACGGATTTACGCTATTACGCCTTTCTTCAACAATTTCACGCACTTGTTCAGGCGATAAACTTTGACTGTAATTTTTCTCTTCCGCTATTGGCCAAAGCAATAATAAATAACGCAGGCGATCAAATGAAGCTAACGGGCGAGCAACAATTCTAGCAAACTGACTTTTTGTATCATTTTCTACCGTTTCTACAATCGCAACTGGATAACCTTCTGGAAAACGACCACCTAGGCCTGATGTAACTAACACATCTCCTTTTACTACATCAATAGAACGAGGTAGATTATCAACGACCAATTCTTTGTTTAAACCTGTACCATTAACAATTCCACGAACATCGTTACGTAGCACCTGAACTGGGGTGGCATGAGTAATATCGGTTAAAAGTAGAACACGACTGGATTTTTCTCCTACGGAAATAATTTGTCCTACAACGCCTCTTTCATCAATCACTGGCTGTCCAACAAAAGCACCATCTAACCGACCTTGATTAATAACAACTTGCTGACGGTAGGTATCCATTTCTGCTGCCAAAACTTCTCCAATTTTTTTGTATTCATCTTGGCGAAGCGGGGAACTAAGCAACAATCTTAAACGTTGATTTTCTACTTTTAACTGATCAAGCAGTAATAAATCTGCACTTTTTTCTCTTAATTGCTCTTTTAAAGAGTTATTCTCCATTTGTAATTTATTGTTATCAATAAAATTACCACTCACACCATCTAAGATTGAGCGAGGCGTATTCGCAAAATAATATAATCCACTCACTGCTGTTTCTAACATATTTCGAGCTTGAATCATCAATGAGCTTCGACCATCAGAAATAATCAAGATAATAGATAATATTATGGCAATAATCAGACGCATTCCTAAAGACGGCGTTTTAGCAAAAATTGGTTTCATCAGAGAAGTATAATGTAAAATTTATCGGAATATATAACGAAAGTTGACAATAGATTCAATCTATTGTCAACTTCCAATTCAATACTTAGCAAGAAAAGCGAGGATTATTCATCTGGACTAAATACGTCTCCACCGTGCATATCTATCATTTCTAGTGCTTTACCACCACCACGAGCTACACAAGTTAATGGATCTTCTGCAACAACCACTTGAACACCGGTTGAATCAGACAGTAGGCGATCTAAGTTATGTAATAATGCTCCGCCCCCCGTTAGTACCATACCACGTTCAAAAATATCAGCAGCTAATTCTGGTGGACATTGCTCTAATACAGCTTTAACTGCTTCAACAATACCATTTAAGGGTTGTTCAATTGCTTCTAATATATGTTTTGAATTCAACTCAAAAGTACGTGGTGCACCTTCTGCTAAATTATGACCATGAACTTCCATTATTTTAATATCATCATCAGATTCAATTTTAGCTGTTGCAATTTCTTGTTTAATACGCTCAGCAGTGGCTTCACCGATTGCAGATCCAAAATGGCGACGAACATAAGCAATAATTGCTTCATCTAATTTATCACCACCAATACGCACAGAAGTCGAATAAACAATACCATTTAAAGACAATACCGCAACTTCAGTTGTACCACCACCAATATCAATCACCATCGATCCCATTGCTTCGTGAACAGGTAAACCTGCCCCAATAGCAGCTGCCATTGGCTCTTCAATCAAATATACTTCACGAGCACCAGCCCCAATAGCTGATTCTTTAATTGCACGACGTTCTACTTGAGTTGCTCCCGCTGGCACACAAACTAATACACGTGGGCTTGGACGCATAAAGTTATTGCTATGCACTTGTTTGATAAAGTGTTGCAACATTTTTTCTGTTACAAAGAAATCTGCAATAACACCATCTTTCATTGGACGGATTGCCATAATACTTTTTGGTGTACGACCTAGCATTAATTTTGCGTGAGTTCCTACTGCAGCAATGCTTTTTACCGATCCCATACGATCTTGCCTAACCGCAACTACCGAAGGCTCATCTAAGACAATCCCCTGCCCTTTAACATAAACTAAGGTATTGGCTGTGCCGAGATCGATAGAAAGATCATTTGAGAATAATCCTAAAAATTTTTTAAACATAAAAGAATCCGTCAATAAAATTATTAAATAAATAAGGCACTATATTTGTGCAAATATTGCCGCTAATATAGCAAAAAATAGCAGTATTCAGCAATGAAAAATTTGGGCTGTTAGAAAATTTGCTTTATAAGTTGATAAGCATAAATCAGCAAACTAAAAGCGATGAAATACATAATCAATCCCGTGATTGCATCTAAAATTTGCCAAGTTCTACGCTTAGCAAAATAAGAAGAAAGTAATCTTGCCCCGTAGCCTAATCCAAAAAACCACAAAAATGAACAAAGTAATGCTCCCGCTAAGAAATACATCTTGCCACTAAAATCTAATTTTCCACCAATGCTGCCTACAATCACAACGGTGTCAATATAAACATGAGGATTTAAAAATGTAATCGCCAAGGTAACCATTAAGGCTTTTTGCAGGCTTGAAGCATTTTCACCACATGCAACAAGATAATCTCCGCTTTTAAATACGCTAATAAATGAGCGACTTCCATAAGTAAATAGAAAAATTGCACCTAAGAGAGAGATAACTAAACTAACAATCGGTAATTCTGAAATCAATGTGCCTAATCCTAATACGCCGATAGTCATTAGAAATACATCGCCTAAAAAGCAGATAAGAATAACCCCAAAAACGTGTTGTTTGAGTATCCCTTGTTTTAGCACAAAGGCATTTTGTGCCCCGATTGATACAATCAGCCCAAAACAAACAATAAAACCTTGAATAAAAATATTCATTTTGTCTCCTAAATAAACTACAAGCGGTCGATTATACAGAAAATTTTGCAAAAATTAGGTATAATTCACGCAATATTCTAGCTGAAGGAAAATTTTATGAATGATACTGTCTCGCAACCATCTTGTGTTGTAATTGCTATTGCGGGAGCTTCTGCATCAGGGAAAAGCCTGATTGCCTCAACAATATATAAAGAACTACAATATGAATTAGGAACGGATAATATCGGTATTATTTCCGAAGATGCTTATTATCGAGATCAATCCCATTTAACAATGGAAGAACGAATCAAAACCAACTACGATCACCCTAATTCAATGGATCATCATTTATTAGTTCACCATCTATGCCAATTAAAACAGGGAGAAGCAATCGAAATCCCCGAATATGACTATACTGAGCATAATCGTAAAACCACTACTCAACACTTCGAGCCGAAAAAAATCATTATTTTAGAGGGCATTTTGCTCCTTACCGATGAAAACATCCGCAATCAGCTCAATGTATCAATCTTCGTTGACGCTCCATTAGATATTTGCTTTATCCGCCGTTTACGACGAGATATGGTTGAGCGAGGAAGATCAATGGAATCCGTTATTAGCCAATATCGTAAAACCGTTCGCCCAATGTTCTTGCAATTTATCGAACCTTCCAAGCAATATGCTGATATTATCGTGCCCAAAGGCGGTAAAAATCGTATTGCCATTGATATTCTAAAAGCACAAATTAAGCAATTACTCAAATAGGAATTCAATATGCGTTTATGTGACAAAGATATTAAAGATTATTTAGATAAAGGCATCATCACGATTACCCCTCGTCCTTCTGACGAAAAGATCTCAGGAGCCACAGCCGATGTTCGCCTGGGTAGTTCATTCCGAGTCTTTCGTGAACATAATACGCCTTATATTGATTTAAGCGGCCCTCGTGAAGAAGTTACCGCTCAGTTAAATAACGTGATGAGTGATGAAATTATCATCAGTGATGACGAAGCTTTTTTCTTACACCCTGGAGAGTTAGCTCTTGCAACCACACTTGAATCGGTTACCTTACCTGCAAATATTGTTGGTTGGTTAGATGGGCGTTCTTCGCTAGCAAGATTGGGCTTAATGGTTCACGTTACTGCTCACCGAATCGATCCAGGCTGGGAAGGGAAAATCGTCTTAGAATTTTTCAATGCAGGCAAACTACCCCTTGCTCTACGCCCTAATATGGCTATTGGTGCATTAAGTTTTGAAGTATTAAGTGGAGAAGCTCAAAAACCATATAATGCACGTAAAGACGCAAAATATAAAAATCAACAAAGTGCTATTTTTAGTCGGATCAATCAAGATTAAGCGTGCTTTATTTGTAATAAAAAAGCGAACATTTTTGATGTTTCATCCCAAAATGTTCGCTTTTTTCATTTCTAGCTATTTAGTGCTCTTAAAATATCATCTACTCGTTCTTTCGCATCACCAAACAACATTTGGGTGTTCTCTTTAAAGAAGAGTGGATTTTGCACACCAGCATAACCTACTGCCATTGAGCGTTTAAATACAACAACATTCTGTGCTTTCCATACTTCAAGTACTGGCATTCCTGCAATTGGGCTAGATGGATCATCTAATGCAGCTGGATTTACGGTATCATTTGCACCAATCACCAATACAACATCAGTATCTTTAAAATCATCATTGATTTCATCCATTTCTAACACCACATCATAAGGTACTTTTGCTTCTGCTAATAACACGTTCATATGACCTGGTAAACGCCCTGCCACAGGATGAATACCAAAACGGACATTCACACCTTTTTCACGTAATTTTGCTGTAATTTCTGCTACTGGATATTGTGCTTGTGCTACAGCCATACCGTAGCCTGGAGTGATGATAACAGAGCTTGCATTTTTCAACATTTCTGCCACTTCTTCTGCGTTAGTTTCACGATGTTCGCCATATTCAGTATCGCCTGAACCAGATTGAACGTCATTACCAAAACCGCCAGCAATGACACTGATAAATGAACGATTCATCGCTTTACACATAATGTAAGAAAGGATTGCACCAGAAGAACCAACCAACGCACCTGTTACGATTAATAAATCGTTGCTCAGCATAAAACCTGCTGCAGCTGCTGCCCAACCTGAATAAGAATTCAGCATTGATACCACAACAGGCATATCTGCCCCACCAATTGAGGATACTAAATGCCAGCCGAATGCTAAGGCAATGACTGTCATAATTAACACAGGGAAAATATTTTCTGGATGATTTAAAAAGACAATCATTAGGAAGATCGAAACAACAATCGCTGCTAAATTCCATTTGTGTTTATGCGGAATATTTAACGCTGCAGAAGAAACTTTACGCCCAAACAATTTACCGCTTAATTTCCCAAAAGCCACTAATGACCCCGAGAAGGTTACCGCACCAATGAAAATTCCTAAGAACACTTCCACATTATGAATGTTAGTAAGCGTTGCTTGTTCTGCTAAAAATGCGGCTTGTGCTGCTGTATCTAAATTTGCTGGCATTAGGGTTTCAGTATGTAAACCATAGCTATTAAAACCAACTAATACCGCGGCTAAACCTACAAAACTATGAAGAATAGCCACAAGCTCAGGCATTTCCGTCATTTCTACTTTAATTGCTTTTTTAACACCGATGAACCCACCTGCAGCCATTGCAATTAAAATCCAAATGGTACCGTGAGATTGAGGTCCAAAAATTGTCGCGACTAATGCAATTCCCATACCAACAATACCGTACCAGCAACCTGCTTTTGCCGTTTCGTGTTTAGAAAGCCCCGCCAGACTCATAATAAAGAGAAGCGTGGCAATAATATATGCGGCAGTAACAAATCCAAAAGACATAGTTCGTTCTCCTTAACCTTTTCTAAACATTGCTAGCATTCGTTGCGTAACTTTAAAGCCACCAAAAATGTTGATGCTGGCAACTAAAATCGCAATAAAGGCTAAAATATCAATAAAGAAATTACCCACTGGTTGAGCAATTTGTAATACCGCCCCCACGATGATAATACCTGAAATCGCATTAGTTACTGCCATAAGTGGCGTGTGTAATGCGTGACTTACGTTCCAAACGACATAATAACCTACCACGCAAGCGAGTACAAACACGGTAAAATGCGATAAAAATGCCGCTGGAGCAACAGAAGAAATCCATAAAAATAACGCCCCCACGCCTGCCATTACGCCATATTTCACACGAGGATTTACAGATTTTTCCTCTTTTTTGACCGCTTGTTGTGACGCTGCCGTTTGTTTTTGTGGTTGAGCTGAAACCTGAATTGGTGGAGCTGGCCACGTTAATTCGCCCTCACGCACAACCGTTACACCGCGTAGCACCACATCATCAAAATTAATCTCAATTTGGCCATCTTTATTCGGTGCTAATAATTTCAACAAATTCACTAAATTAGTGCCGTAAAGTTGGGAAGATTGCGTTGGCAAGCGCGCTGGGAAGTCAGTATAACCGATCACTTTCACTTGGTTATCTGTCACTACAACTTCACCTGCTTTGGTATATTCGCAGTTACCACCCGTTGCAGCGGCTAAATCTACAATCACCGAACCTGGCTTCATTGAATCCACCATTTCTTTTGTGATTAAGCGAGGTGCTGGTTTGCCTGGAATAGCCGCAGTGGTAATGATAATATCCACTTCTTTTGCTTGAGCTGCATAAAGCTCCATTGCACGGCGGTTGAACTCTTCCGACATCACTTTTGCGTAGCCATCACCCGAGCCACCTTCTTCTTCAAAATCAATTTCTAAGAAGTCAGCCCCCATTGATTGAACTTGTTCTTTTACTTCTGGGCGAGAGTCAAAAGCTCGTACAATAGCACCTAAACTATTTGCTGCACCAATTGCGGCCAAACCTGCTACTCCCGCACCAATCACCAGTACTTTTGCTGGCGGCACTTTACCTGCAGCGGTAATTTGACCTGTGAAGAAACTACCAAATGAATTAGCGGCTTCAATTACTGCACGATAACCTGAAATATTTGCCATTGAACTTAACGCATCTAATGCTTGTGCACGAGAAATACGTGGTACAGCATCCATTGCGAGTACATTGATTTTTTTAGACTGCAATTTTTCCATTAATTCTGGATTTTGTGCAGGCCAAATAAAGCTCACTAAGGTGGCACCTTCTTTAATTAATTCAATTTCAGACTCTGTTGGTGCATTAACTTTAAAGATAATGTCTGAGTTCCAAACGTCTTGTTGAGTGCCGATATTTGCACCTGCATTTAAAAATGCATTGTCTTCAAAGCTCGCCTTAAAGCCTGCATTTTGTTCAATGAGGACATCAAAGCCTAATTTTTTAATCTGCTCAACGGTTTTAGGCGTTGCCGCCACACGAGTTTCACCGTCTAGCAGCTCTTTTGGTATACCAATAAGCATAAAGACTCCTGTATGGTTGTTATTATTCAAAGCTAAATAAATAGCCGGCTCAAGTTAAAAACACGTTAAATGTACCACTAAATAGAGTAAATTTGTAAAAAAATCTTACTATTTAAAAGGATTATTTGATGTTTTTTCAAATTTTAAGCTAACAAAAATTTTGATAAACTGTTCGCGTAAGAAAGATTTAACCAAAAAAGACACAATCCAATGAAAATTTTCAATCACATTCAGATTATTCTAGTCGAACCCTCACTCCCAGCCAACATAGGCTCTGCTGCACGTGCAATGAAAACAATGGGTTTATCTCATTTACGTTTAGTCTCACCCAAACAGCCTATTGATGAACAAGCCAGATCGCTTGCCGCGGGCGCAAAAGAGGTATTAGATAACGCCCAAACTTATGCTACGTTTGATGATGCGATTGCAGATTGCCAACTCGTTATTGGCACCAGTGCCAGACTCCGTCATTTACAAAATACCTTAGTTGAACCAAGAGATTGTGGTGAATTAGTGATAAACCGAGTCAGCGTTGGTAAAGTTGCGATAGTATTTGGGCGAGAACGTGTTGGGCTAACTAATGAAGAGTTGCTGAAATGCCAATATCACCTCAATTTCCCGACTAATCCTGATTACGGCTCACTCAATTTAGCAATGGCGGTACAACTAGCAAGCTACGAAATCCGTATGGCGTATTTGCAAAAAACAGCAGAAAAACAACCGCTTGTAGAGGCAAAAGAATATCCTACAGCAGAAGCGTTAGAGCATTTTTTTGCTCACACCGAGCGGTTATATAAAAAATTAGGTTTTATCCGCAATGAAGCGGTTATGCTGAAACTTCGCCGATTATATCAGCGAGCAGAATTGGAAACGAATGAAGTAAATTTACTAAGAGGAATGCTAACCGCCGTTGAAAAAGCAAACTAAATAAGCCGTATAAAGTTTATGAAGATTAAAATTGGTCAGTCATCTAGCTATCTTGGTTTTTTCTCTATACAATGTGTATAATTTTTCACACTCTTTTATTTTATAGGACTTAATAATGAAAAAGATTTTTTGGATTTTATTGATCGCAGTGCTTGCAGTGGGTGGTTATTCATTAACAAAATATAACGAATTAATGCGTGCGGAAGAAGACATTAACTCTGTATGGGGGAATGTGGAATCAGCTTACCAACGCCGTGCTGATTTAATTCCGAACTTAGTCAACACAGTAAAAGGTCAAGCTAACTTTGAGAAAGAAACATTAACTTCTGTGATTGAAGCTCGTGCAAAAGCAACCGCTGTAACAATTGATCCAAGCAATGCCACCGAAGAGCAAATGGCAAAATTCCAAGAAGCTCAACAAGGCGTAAACTCAGCGCTATCTCGTTTATTAGTTTCAGTAGAAAGATACCCTGAATTAAAAGCTCACGATGCATTTTTAAATCTTCAAGCACAATTAGAAGGTACTGAAAACCGCATTAATGTTGAACGTAATAACTTTAATGAAAAAGTGAAAGAATACAACAAAAAGGTGCGTGAGTTCCCAACTAAATTAGCCGCGATGATGATGGGATTTAAAACCAAACCACAATTCAAATCTGAAGCGGGTTCAGATAAAGCACCAACAGTAAACTTTAACTAAGTGATATTAATTTAGCTATATTTTAAAGCAATAAGCGCTTTTAAATTCGGTGCTTATTGCTTTATTTTTAAGGGGACGAAATGGGACTACTTTCTTTTCTTTCTAATCAATTGCCTATTGATACTCATCTTATCAAACAGGCTATCACTCATTTAGAGCAGCATACTTCTGCAGAATTGCGTGTTGTGGTAGAGCGAAAAGCCAAAATCAAGAAGATGCAAAATGCTGCTATTGTGCGAGCAAATCAACTGTTTGATGAATTGAATATGCGAGAGACCGCACAGCGTAATGGAGTGCTGATTTATCTCTCATTTAAACCCCATTATGTTGCGGTCATTGGCGATGAAGGCATTCATCAAAAAGTGGGGGATGATTTCTGGCAAAAAATTTATCAGGCAATGTGCATTCATTGCCAAAACCAACATTATACTCAAGCCATTTATGACGCTATTAAAAGTGTGGAAGAGCCTTTAGCCTACTATTTTCCTTATCAAGAAGATGATAAAAACGAGCTGTCTAATGAGGTGGTGATTAAATGATGAAATCCATTTGCAACATTTTTACCCAATTCAACCGCTTGTTATTTATTCTACTGACAGCATTTAGCATAAATGCAGTGGCGGTAACCTACCCTGATCCACCCGATCCGTTTTATTACATTACGGATTACACAAAAAATACGCTAAGCCAGCAAGAATGGCGAATCTTGGAAGATGCGTTAATTGCAAACCGAGCCAACACCAGCTCACAAATTGCAGTAGTGATTGTGCCAAGCACAGAAGGAGAAGCCGTTTCTACCTATGCTCACACATTATTCAACAAATGGGGAATTGGGCGTAGCCAAAATAACGAAAACAATGGTATTTTGTTACTGATTGCCAAAAACGACCGCAAGCTCTTTATTGCGACAGGGAGAGGTTTAGAAGGTGCGTTACCTGATGCTATCGCATCAAGCATTATCCGTAATGAAATCACGCCATTTTTCAAGCAAGAGCAATATGCTGCTGGAATTGCTCGCGGATTATCCGCCATTATGGCAGCCATTAACGACGAATATTCACCTTACGCCAGCGACGAGAACGAAGCACAAGAATTTGATGGGCTATTTTTCTTCCTGTTTGCCGCAATGGTGATTTTCCTCATATTCCGCCCACGCAATCATACCTACATTAGCCCAAGCTCAATGGATCAACTAGGAAGAGTGTTAAGAGAAAGCCAACATAGAAATGGTGGTTTCGGCAGACATTCAGGAGGGTTTGGCAGCAGCTTCGGCAGTGGCGATAGTTTTGGGGGCGGTTCATCAGGCGGTGGTGGTGCTGGCGGAAGCTGGTAATTTCTCCAAACTCACATTCAAGCGGTCAAATTTTGAGAATGCTTGCTTTGGCAAAATATTTAGGAAATTAGACCGCTTGCATTATACCCATATTTAAAAATGCCCATTGGTTGTAATGTTAAATTGCTTCGCCAAGCAAGCACTAAGATAAAACAACAAATTTTTATCATTTAATCCAAATTTTTAATTAAATATATTTGCTATTTCTACCTATTTTAGGCATATTTAGAATTAGTTTAATTTATATTAATAATAGGAAATTTTTATGAGTCAGCAATATTCCAGTATACACAATAACATTCAGATATTAGGTGACTTCTTAGGTCAAACTATCCGTGATGCTCAAGGCGATTATATTCTTGATTTAATTGAGAGTATTCGTGTGTTATCCAGAGACTCTCGCTCTGGCGATGAAACTGCCCGTGAGCAATTATTAGACAAATTAGCCAATATTTCTAATGATGATGTTCTGCCTGTTGCTCGTGCTTTTAGCCATTTTTTAAACCTCACTAATATTGCTGAACAACATCAAACGGTTTCACGCCATCATACCAATAAATTATTAGGAAGCCGTTCATTAGATTCACTTTTTCTTCGCTTAAAATCGCAAAATATTCCAGTTGAAAAAGTAATTAAAACCGTTGAAAGCCTGCTGATTGATTTAGTTTTAACCGCCCATCCAACAGAAGTAACTCGTCGCTCCTTAGGGCATAAGCACGTTGAAATTAATAAATGTTTAGACTTGTTAGAACACGATGATTTAACCGAATCGGAGAGCTATAAAATTAAACGCCGTTTAATGCAGCTTATCGCTCTTGCGTGGCATACTAATGAGATCAGAACTCAACGTCCTACGCCTATTGATGAAGCAAAAGGCGGTATGGCAGTGATTGAAAATAGCTTATGGACGGCTGTACCTGAGTTCTGTCGCCAGCTTAATTTTTATTTAGAGAAACATTTCAATGTGCAATATCCAGTAAGCCTAGCACCTGTTCGATTTTCCTCTTGGATGGGTGGCGACCGTGATGGCAACCCATTTGTGACAGCTGAAACTACTCGCCACGTATTAAGAATGAATCGTTGGAAAGCCGCAGAGTTATTCTTAGCAGATATTAAACATCTCAACGAAGAATTATCTATTACACAATGTACACCTGAATTTCGTACTAAATATGGCGATCATTTAGAACCTTATCGTGTCGTGTTAAAAGAGTTACGCCAAAAATTAGCCAATACTGAAATTTATTATGCAGAACTCTTAGAAGATAGAATTTCTACCATCGATGAAGATGATATTTTAACGTCAGACGATCAACTTTGGCAGCCTCTATTTGACTGCTATGAATCTCTACAAGCTTGTGGTATGCGAATTATTGCAAATGGTGCATTATTAGACTGTTTACGTCGCATAAGTTGCTTTGGTTTAAATCTATCTCGTTTAGATATCCGCCAAGAAAGCACCCGTCACGAAATGGCGATTGCAGAAATTACTCGCTATATCGGATTAGGCGATTATTCGCATTGGACAGAAGATGATAAACAGGCTTTCTTAGTGCGTGAGCTAAACTCTCGTCGTCCGCTTATTCCACATAATTGGACACCAAGTGCCGAAACAAAAGAAGTGTTAGATACTTGTAAAATTGTCGCTGAACAGCCACAAGGTGTAATTTCTGCTTATGTCATTTCAATGGCACGTGAAGCATCGGATGTCTTAGCTGTCCATCTTCTATTGAAAGAAGCAGGCTGTAAATTTACCATTCCAGTTGCTCCGTTGTTTGAAACATTAGGGGATTTGGATCACAGTGAAAAAGTGATGACCGATTTATTTAATATTGGTTGGTATCGTGGTGTGATTAATAATTACCAGATGATTATGATAGGCTACTCAGATTCTGCAAAAGATGCGGGTATGTTAGCCGCAGGCTGGGCACAATATCGCGCACAAGAAGCACTGGTCAATTTATGTGAGAAATACAATATTGAGCTTACACTGTTTCACGGTCGAGGCGGAACGATTGGACGTGGCGGCGCCCCAGCTCACGCAGCCCTACTCTCTCAACCTCCTCGATCACTCAAAAATGGTTTACGAGTAACCGAACAAGGTGAGATGATTCGCTTTAAATTAGGCTTGCCTGCGGTTGCACTTGAAAGTTTAGAACTTTACGCTAGTGCTATTTTAGAAGCTAATATTTTCCCACCGCCTGAGCCAAAACAAGAATGGCGAGATGTATTAGCCAAAGCGTCTAATATTTCTTGTCAAATTTACCGTAATATGGTGCGTGGCGAGGAAGATTTCGTACCTTATTTCCGAGCGGCGACCCCAGAGCAAGAACTCTCTCGCTTACCGCTTGGCTCACGCCCTGCAAAACGTAATCCTAAAGGCGGCGTAGAAAGTTTAAGAGCTATTCCTTGGATTTTTGCTTGGATGCAAAACCGCTTAATGCTTCCTGCTTGGTTAGGCGCAGGACAAGCATTGCAACAACTGATTAATGATGGCAATGAAAAGCTGTTAAAAGAGATGTGTAACGAATGGCCATTCTTCTCAACGCGTATCGGAATGCTAGAAATGGTCTTTAGTAAAGCTGATGTTTGGTTAGCTGAATATTACGATCAACGCTTAGTCGATCCAAACCTGCACCGTTTAGGTAATATGCTTCGTACACAATTACAAGCTGATCTTAAAACCGTATTAGCACTTGCTCACGACGGTCAATTAATGGCAGATCTGCCTTGGATTGCCGAATCTATCGCACTGCGTAATGTTTATACTGACCCGCTTAACTTACTCCAGGTGGAACTTTTACACCGTATTCGTAGTCAAGGGGAAAATGCCGATCCTGAATTAGAACAAGCTCTAATGATTACGATCACAGGTATCGCAGCTGGTATGCGTAATACCGGTTAGTTATATGACAAGCGGTCTGATTTAGTCAAAAATCTGCAAAATTCTGACTAAATCCGACCGCTTGTAGTTTGAAAGATTGATTATATTTAACCATAAAAAAATCTGCGCCTTAATCAGCGGGTTATTTAGTCCAACTTTTGGGGAGCAGATCGCTTTTCTCTCTTTTTACTTAGTTAATACCGTAAGGCTCGGTGTAAGGAATTATTCCACGTTTTAACATTCTTGAAACACCGTTACTATAGTTTGTGCCAAAGCGTAACTCAAAGTTAATGCCAAATTTATTATCGTAGTAGAAATTATTAATGGTATCAGGCAAACCAACTGGTGTTGATACTAAACGGCGAGCAACATACACATTCGCAGCCCAACAGCAAGTGTTATAATTTAAAGAAAATTGCCCTTCAACAGGTTTCTTCAATGCAAGATCATGATAATAGCTCGTCATTACTGACACTTTATCCGTGACCGCCCAGCCCAATACTGCACCAACTTGTTTGATAGATTGATCATATCTATTCGTATTTAAGTTTTGATTGATGTAATCCTTGCTTGCATAACGATAGTTAAGCTGAATCAATTTATCTAATTGAGGCTTATGTTGTAATGACATATTCGCCAAAGCAGTTTGGTTTAAGCGGGTGTCGTATTGATAACTACCATGCCAGTTCCATTTTTTATGGAACTTCCAGTTAGATTCCGCAGCCCATGAAGAAGAACGTTTTGCAATGCTGTTATCTGATGTATCGCCAATTTTTGATGGGCTTAAATAATATGTTTGACCGACACTCAAGTTAAACACTTCTTCAGCCGTTTCATTATTAAAGAATCGAGTTGTTCCACCAGCTGTAATTAAATTTGCCGAAGAAATTCGATCTAAACCACTATAGCGACGATCGTTAAACAGCGAGAAATAATCATTTTGCAACATAGCGGAATCATAACCTAAACTCACACTTCTCTGGTCTTTAGAGCCAATACCACTTTGGTCTTTATATGGACGGTAAATATATTGCAATCTTGGCTCAACCGTTTGATTAAAGCCAGAGAAAAACGGTTTATCTGATTCTAAAATAGTTTTGAAATCTAATTTAATTTGAGGGATTACACGGCTTACACGCTTCTTAACATCCTCCGTGCTTTCACTCCCTTTAGTTTGCAAATAGTGCGTTGCATACAACTTTGTTTCTGAATTCAAACTACCATAGCGATTAGCTAATGGGAAACTCAACGCTGGCTCAGCATGGAAACGCCACGCTTTTGGCATAAGTTTACTATTATTTTCAAAACGAGCTGCTTGAGCGAAAAATGTCACATTACCATCTTTAATGACATTATGCTTATAGTAGTTAAAGTCAACTTGTGGAAGCACACGGTAAGGTGCAATATTTAATTCATCAAACGTTTGGAATTTTTTTCCTGAAATCGACAAATTATAGTTTGGCAGATAATACCCTAATGTAAAATTCTGAGTTGCATAACCATCTGTACTTCTACCATAAGCAGAATCAAAATCAGAGAAATAACGCCTATCACTTACTTTGGTATAATCTACAGAGAAACGCCAATTCGTTAATAAATCGATTATATGACGCCAATGAAGTAAATAACGCTTACGATCATTATTTTCTGGCTGGTATTCAGTTAAACTATCCTTTGCCATATACTCTGTTGCGACTAAGCCTTGACCCATTCGGCTTAAATAGCGAAACGCTGGACTAATTTGCCAGCCACGACGAGAGTAATATGTTGGTGTAATAGTTGCATCCATATTCGATGCAATATTCCAATAAAATGGTTGTGAATAAGTCCAACCGTTTTTATTTGAACGCTCAAAACTTGGAACGAGTAAACCTGAGCGACGGCGATCGCCAATCGGGAATTGCAGGTAAGGCGAATAAAAAACAGGCACGCCAAGCACTTTAAAACGAGCGTGCCACATTTCTGCGTATTCCTCTTCCACATATTGAATCATCTCATTAGCTTCAATTTTCCAAGCATTATCATCTGGTAAACAAGAGGTAAAACTCGCATTTTTTAGCGTACGTTTATTGTTACCAAACTCACCATATTCCGCTGTACCTCGACCTTGTCTGCCTACTAATTGATAGTTCGCATTACTTAATCTCGCATCTTTTGATAAAAGATAAATGCTGGCATCCGTTCCTGTGGCTTGAATCAAATTATCTTGATAATTAAAGTTACCTTGCAAATATGCCATACGAGCATTTTCGCCATCTTGTTCAACTCGAACTTGATCTGCCCAAATCGAACGATTGCCCTGTTTGATCGTTACGTTACCAGTATAGGTCGCATCACGAGGCTGATTAATCGCAGCACTATCTGATTCAATAGTAACAGGCATTTTAAGCTGATCGCCCTCAACCACTTCTCCTTTAAATTGAGGTACACCAAGCAAACATTGTTGCTTTAAATCAGCCACTGCATAATTGCTGTAACAAGCTGCTATTACAGCAAAAGAAAGTAAGCTATAACGCTGTTTCATTATTTTTCCTTTCTGAATGGGAACAAGCGGTCATTTTTTAAATGATTTTTCACTTGCAACACGGCATCTCACTTAGCCGTGGGTAAAGCCAACGTTCAAAGTAAAGTAGGTGCTTTTTGCAAATTTTCACAAAAAAATGACCGCTTGTTTATTAAATAATACGGGAGAACTGCTGTCTTCTCGCTAATTGTCTTGAATAAACATCAAAACATAAACAAATGTTGCGGATTAATAAACGTCCTCGTGGTAACACCACAATACCATCATCATTAATCACTAATAATTCATCTTCAGCTAACGGTTTTAAGAAAGCAAAATCTTCAGCAAAATAAGTATTAAAATCAATGCCGTACTGCGTTTCAATGATTGCAAAATCTAATTTGAAGTTACAAATCAAGGCTTTAATCACATCACGACGAATACAGTCATCTTGCGTAAGGGCAATGCCTTTATGCAACGCAATACCGTTGGTTTCAATATCTGCATAATATTGTTGTAACTCTTTGCGGTTTTGGGCGTAGGTATCGCCCAATAAGCTAATTGCCGAAACGCCTATGCCTAATAAATCGCACTCTTCTTGTGTGGTGTAGCCTTGAAAATTACGGTGTAAAATACCTTTGTCTTGGGCAATGGCTAATTCATCATTTGGTTTAGCGAAATGATCCATACCGATAAATTTATAGCCATTTTCACCTAAAAATTCGATCGATTTTTGTAAAATCGTTAATTTTGTTTCTGCTGCTGGCAATAAGTCTTCTTTAATTTTCACTTGAGCAGCAAAGCGACTTGGCAAATGTGCATAGTTAAACACACTCATACGATCTGGATTTAGTTCCACCACACGTTGTAGTGTGTACATAAAACTTTCTACATTTTGCTTTGGCAAGCCATAAATTAAATCCACATTCGTGGAAATAAATCCTAACTCCTTTGCTCGTTTCATTAAAGCAAAAATAAACTCTTCATCTTGCTCACGATTGACTAAAGCTTGAACTTCTTTGTCGAAATCTTGAATTCCCATACTGATTCGGTTAAAACCGATAGCTTGAAGGTGATCCAACATATTCAGTTCAATTTCACGCGGGTCCATCTCAATACTAATTTCAGCATCTTCGCTAATTTCAAAATGAGATCGTAACATCTGCATCAGACGTGCTGATTGATCTTCATCTAAATAAGTGGGTGTACCGCCACCCCAGTGAATTTGCGTCACCAAACGGTGAGTAAATAATGGTGCACGGGTTTTAATTTCACGCTCTAAATAATCTAAATAGATTTCAACCTTATGGCGATGGCGGGTAATTATCTTATTACAGCCACAGAAATAGCATAGCTTATGACAAAACGGAATATGCACATATAGCGAAAGCGGTCGCTCAGGATAACGAGCTGCCGCCGCAATAAAATCATCATTAGTATAATGTTCGTTAAACTCCAATGCGGTTGGATAAGAGGTATAACGAGGGCCTGAATGGTTATATTTTTGGATAAGGGCTAAATCCCAAATAATTTCTGACATTAGACTGCCTTTCTCATTGCTTCCACATTTTTTAATAATTGCTCACTCTCGATTTTAATTTCTGTTTCAAGCTCAGCTTCTTTTACTTCTCGCTCTAAATCAAGTTTCATTCGTTCATTACGTTTTAAATTTTTGCGTTCTTCTAAAATCGGCATATTTTCAACCACTTGATATAACGACCACATCGCATTATAGTAGCTTAATTTTTTGCCTAGTACATCTAATAATGGCTTTAAACGTAAAACCCCTTCAGAAAGATCACATTGTTCAGAAATCATTGCTCTGCTAATAATATCAATGCTCTCTAAAATACGAAGGTAACGCTCTTTTTGTGATTGTTTCGCTTTTTCAATCAACGCTTGCTCACGCCTTTTTTGTCTCTTCACTTTCATCATTAAGTGAATAGCATAGCCTGCCATTGAAATCAAAATGAGGGCCGCAAGCACAATCAAGAATATTTTTAGCATCATAATTGCTATCCATTAACGGAATTTATTAATATCCATAGTTTCGAATTGGCGTAATAACGCATCACCGTTATCACTCTCTTCATTTTCAAATTCAATGCCAAGCTCCGTCATCAACTCATCGATACGATCTAGACACTCATTCATAAATTTCTGATCTTCAGAAGATAACGTTTTACCTGCTTCTAAATCATCTAATAATTGATTTAAACACTCGTTATTTTCTAATTGCTCCAACTCTTGCTCTGGTGAAAGAACTGGTTTTACCGCCTCTACAGGCACAGGCTTAATAGTACGCCCTTTCTCTGGTTGATTTACAAATTCCACCATTAATGGCACTTTTTTACGACTACCAATACGTGGATCTTTTACCTCTTTCACTACCGCTTTTTTCTGCTCTGTAGAATCCACATTACGAGAACCTGTTGGCAAACCCTTATGCTTACGTTTACGTTTTTCCTCACGGGCTAACACATCTAACTCATAACGAGTGAGTTTCAATTTTTTGCCGCCACCTAATTTAGGTGTTGGCTTCGCTGGTTTATCGGCTTTTCTTGCTGGCATAATATCAGTAATGCGGCGTGTTTTTTTAGTACGGCTCATAATTCTTTAATCGATTAATAAAATTTTAATAAATCACTATTCTACAGGGAATTAGGTTCCCTTAATAGTATCGTTTTAATTCAGCATTCCCATCAATGATAAGTTTGCACAAAGTACTGGTAGGCTTTTAACAGTTTTTCAAAATCATCTAAGCCACAAAAAGCAATACTTTCCTCATTATAAAATTGAAAGCCATCTTCCATTTCATTCTCGTCAAAAGCGGTATCTAAATTATTCGCTTTTGCCATCACCTCATCATAATCAAAATAGAGGCTGTACTCACGACCTTCAAATATACATTCATAATGATTAGGAAAAGCGGCTCTACATTTTTCAATTTCAACAAAAATAGCTTCTAGCTCTTTCGGATTGCCCGTAATTTCCGTATTCAACCAGCGGGCAAATGCTTCGTGATCCATTGAACATTTTGCCACAACGCCGTGAATACTATGGGTAAATTGATATTCCATACACATTCTCCTTTTAATCGCTATTATAGCCTAACAAGCGGTTATTTTTTGGAAAAATTTTACCATTTAGTTTAATAATCTTTGCCACATTCCACGCACAAATGCCCTCTCTTCAACAAATTCATTGGTATCTACCACGCTGTCTTTTCGGAGTAAGTTTAAATGGTGAATTTGATTGCGAAGTGAAGTATAACAATGTTTGAGCTGTTCGCTTTCTTTTAAACTTAAAATGCCACATTCAACCGAACTGTCGAAAATACGAACATTATCAGACCATACCGCCATATCCGATTTTTCATTACTGTGAGCTAATACCAAATATTGAGCGATAAATTCAATATCAGTAATGCCGCCTAAATCAGTTTTGATATGGAATTTATCGATTGAATGCAAGCTAAGATGCTGATACATCTTCTCCCGCATTTTGCAAATTTCTTGACGTAATTGACCGCTTGTACGAGGTAATGCAAGGGAGCTTTGGCGAATGCGTTCAAACTCTTGCTTTAAATGTGCTGCACCAAATACGCATCTTGCTCGTACTAAAGCTTGGCTCTCCCACGTCCAAGCCTCATTTTTTTGATAATGTTCATACGCTTTAAACGTACTGACTAAAAGTCCTGCTTCACCCGAAGGGCGAAGTCGCATATCTACGTCATAAAGCACGCCAGTACTGGTGTTAAGACTAAAAATAGAAGTGATTTTTTGTGCTAACTTTAAGTAAAATTGATGACTTGAAATCTCTTTTTTACCCCCCACGGTCTGGCCGCCATCAGGGGCATTGTGCAAAAAAACAAGATCCAGATCTGAATTATAACCGAGTTCAATTCCACCTAATTTGCCATAACCAATAACCGCAAAGCCTTTTTCATCCTCTTCTAAATGCTCTGGTTTTCCAAAACGTTGGCTGACTTGCTTCCAAGCTATATTGACTACCGAGTTGATAATCGCTTCTGCAAGGTAAGTTAAGTGATCGCTAATTTTCATTACTGGCAATACACCTAAAATATCCGCTGCCGCAATTCGTAAAATTTGTGTTTGTTTAAACTGACGCAAACCATCAATTAACGCTTCTTCATCTTCTTCAGGAATGCGAATCAAATAATCCTGCAAGGCAAATTGATATTGTTCAAAAGCCAGCACGTCGGTTAAGCCTCTATGGCTCATAAGCTCATCAAGTAGCATTGGATGTCGAGCTATCTGTTCCGCAATCATCACCGATTTACTGCATAGCGTTAAAAGCTGGGGCAAGATCTGCTCCCTTTCTACCATCAATTCAAGATAAGTTGTGCGTGTAGTAATTTTATCTACAATATTCAACAAACGAGGTAAAAGTAACAAATAATCGTCACGCTCAAAAAGACTGCCTGCTATTTTCGGCATTAAATTGCGTAACACTTCTCGCCCACGTAAGCCGATTGGACGTTTCACCCACTCTTGAAAAGTGGTATAAAAATAACGGAAAATCTCCTCATAATCGCTTTCTGCAACTTGAGGATAGCCTTTGAGTACGGCAGATAAATCTTCATACGAAATACTATAATTTAAAATATCTTTCCATTCTGCTAATTTTTCATTTAATGGACTGCTTTGGTCTTCACTTTCTTCCTCGCCGATCAACTCATTAAAAATGTGGCGAACTTCTTGTTGGTAACCATTTAAAACGGTTAAAAATCCAGCCCAATCACTAAAAGAATGCTCTATAAAAATAGCATTTTCACTCTTTAAGGCTTGTTGCCAATAGCTTTGGCAAGCAAAGATCAGACGAGCTTGATAGTCAGAATCTACCGGTAAAGTTTGCGTTTGTTTATCATCTATCGCTTGTAGCACATTCTCTACTTGGCGATAAAAAATATAGGCATTGTGCAGTTTTTCTACCTGTGCCTGCGTTAATAAATTAAGCTCGCTTAAGCGAGGAAGTACTTTTAACAAACTACGTTCTTGTAAAATTTTATCTCGCCCACCACGAACCATCTGGAAAGTTTGCACAATAAATTCAACTTCCCGAATTCCGCCTGCACCAAGTTTTATATTATCGGTTAAGTTACGTCGAACGACCTCTCGGCTGATTTTTTGCTTCATTTCACGTAGCGATTGGATTGCTGAAAAATCTAAGTAACGACGATAAATAAAGGGTCTGAGCATCTGCTTTAAGTAGCAATGGTTAATATTTTCTCTCTCTTCACCTAAAATTTTCGCTTTTATCATCGCATAGCGTTCCCAATCTCGCCCTTGCTCTTGATAATAATCTTCCATTGCCGCAAAACTGAGCACTAACGCACCATTATCGCCAAAAGGGCGAAGCCGCATATCAGTGCGATACACTAATCCATCAGCGGTAATATCATCTAAAGCTTTAATTAAACGCTGTCCGAGCCTGGTAAAGAACTTACTATTTTCAATCGGTTTACGCCCACCTACGGTTTCGCCTACATCGGGGTAAGTAAAAATGAGATCAATATCAGAAGAAAAATTTAGCTCTCCGCCACCAAGTTTTCCCATTCCTAAAATCAGCAGCTCCTGCTTTTCTCCTAAGCTATTAATTGGTGTGCCATATTCAGCGCAACATTTTTCAAATAGCCAATCTCGAGCCGCCAAAATCAAGCTCTCGGCTAAATCAGATAAGCATTGAAACACAAACTCCACTGTTGCAAGTTTGTTTGATTGAATAAAACTAATCCGAGCCAACTCACAATAACGAAATAAACGCAATGTTTGACTAAGTTGCTCTTCATCTTCAACCTTTGCTAAAAGCTCATTTAAACGAACAGCATAATTGCTACAATCATTTGGTGTTGGAGGCGAATTAATCCACTGTGCCAATAAATTGGGTTGTGTTTGTACGGTCTGTTTAAACAGATTAGACATTGCTATAGCAACAACAAGCGGTTGAATTTGCGTTGAATTTTGCAAATCGGCTGGTAAATCGAATTGAGACTGCGAAAGTAGCGTGGTGAGCATAAAATAAGCTTCTTAAGGGTGAGGAAAGGCATACACCTTTCCCCACAAAATTTACAAAAAATAAGTAAAATTTGACCGCTTGTTAAAACACTCTCTTAAACGGTTTAATAATTACATCACCATAAACTCCCGCATCAACGTACGGATCTTCGCTCGCCCATTTTTGTGCGTCTTCAAGCGAATTAAATTCTGCAATTACCGTAGAACCTGTTACACCTGTCCCCTCTTCCGTTGGGTTAGGGCCTGCAATTAATAAACGATCTTCCGCCTGTAATTTTTCTAAACGGGCTAAATGAGCAGGACGCACTTCTAAACGTTTTTCCAACGTATTCGGATTATCTTGCGCAAAAATGATATAATACATACTATTCTCCTTACTCAACTGTAGTTGAGGTAATTAATGATAAAGCTTCGTCTAATTCAGGATTATTCTCTCTCGGCACCACACGAGGTTTACCTGCTTTATCAATAGCGACATAGGTAAATAAAGCTTCTGTTACTAGAAAACGTTCACGTGTGCCTTCATAAACTTGTTTGATAAACACTTCTACTTTCACTTGCATAGAAGAACGCCCTATGTGCATAAGTTTGCCATAGCAGCAGACAACATCACCAACAGAAATCGGTCTATGGAAGATCATTTTATCAACCGTAACCGTAACCACTCTGCCTTTTGCTAATTCTTTCGCTAAAATTGCCCCACCTAAATCCATTTGCGACATAATCCAGCCACCAAAAATATCGCCATTGGCATTGGTGTCTGAAGGCATTGCGAGTGTTCTTAAAATCAATTTACCTTCGGGAGCTTTTTCATAGGGTTTATTTTTCATTTTGTTTGTCCTGATTTTCAGCATTTTTAAGGTAAGGGTAAAGTACAAAACTGGTGATGACTATTGCAATTAAAGTTAAGCCAATAATACCAAAGGATTTAAAGTCAACCCAAATATCTTCTGATAAATATTGGCTAATATAAATATTGAGCAACATACAAATAATAAAGAAAATTGCCCAGCCTAAGTTGATTTTGTTCCAAACTTGCTCAGGCAAATGAATTTCTTTACCTAATAATTTTTTTATCAGAGGAGCGTTAAACACAAATTGGCTTACTAACAAAACTAACGCAAAAAGAGAATACACGATGGTAACTTTCCATTGCAGATATTTTACTTCGTTGAAATAAGCACTCAGTAAACCGAAGAAAATTACAGATCCGCCCATAATCACTTGCTGTTTTTCAATTTTGCCGTAAAGCACTTTTAAAGTAATCATCTGCACAACAGTAGCAACCACAAGTACAATAGAAGCTATTTGAATGCCACCCATTTTATAAGCGACAAAAAACAGAATCAGTGGAATAAATTCAAGTAACTGTTTCATTTAATCTCCATTAATTTGCAGGCATTTGACGATAAACTTGGTAAAAGCGGAAGCTGAAAATTAGCATAAAAACATTGATCACTGCACTACAAACTACCGTGATGAATGCCCCCATCACATCATTACCCAAAACGGCAAGTAAACGAGACAACATTCCTGGCAATAAGTAAGAAATCACACAGAATAAAATAAGGGGAAAAATTTTTCCACGCGATAATTGAAAGGTAAATTTAATACTTCCTAATAACGTTTTCCGAGGGCTTTCCAGTAAATAAGCATAAATAACAATTGATAATTTAATACAGAAATAAAGCCCCATAACAAGCACAGGCAACGCAATCATCACACTTTCTGGCGATGCCATAAGAAAAGAAGCACCAAGTGAAAGGGGCAGTACCATAATAAATTGCAAAATTAAAACCGGTAAAAAATTCATTAATGCACTACCTACATTTTTAAAAAAGTGCTGATAATTGCCATTATTGATAGATTGAATATTTAAAATCATTAATACCGTAAGAAACAAATTTGCCACACCTAATAAAATTGTTGGCATTAGCACAGATAACAATTTCTCACTATCAATTTGAATTTGTTGTGGCTGCGTATCCGCTAGGATTTCTGGCGAAGCTGGCAAGAGTAAAATAAATGCCATTTGCACAACGACAATAGTGACTATTGCAAACAGCGTAAAAGATTGCTGATTACGCATAAAATTCCAACTTTGCTGAAATAAATCTACAAATTTAATTGGCATAAAAAAATCCTTCAATACGTTGTAAACATTTTGTTGTAAAGTATAGCAAGTGTTAGCCGAAACTGCATTAGCCTATTGTAGATTTTAGCAACTTAGCTAAAATAAAAGAAAAACTGAGAAGAGAAATACTATGTTCAGCCTATTTGAAGCGGGGCAACGCTATCTAAACACCCTACCTAATCAGAAAAAACTGGCGAATTTTATGCCTGATTATCACATTATTCGCCTCGTTAAGTTTTCATCCAAAGTGATGCCCGCTTTTGCGTGCTTTGCTTTAGTGTGGCAATACTTTTTTACTGACCCCACCCAATCTGTGCTAGCAAATGCTGTTATTACCGCAATTTTTGCAATATCTATCCCCTTTCAAGGGCTTTATTGGCTAGGTAAACGTGCAAGATCACCACTTCCATTATCATTATTAGAATGGTATGAATCGATCAGGCAAAAACTGATTACCGCTCAAGTCAAACTTGAAGAAAAACAAGCGGTACCTTCTTTCCAAGATTTTGCAAATTTACTGAAATTGGCAGAAGAAACGTGGGGAAATGAATACTTTGATCAACTTTAATCACGCTAAAAAAAACTCCACTCAATAAGTGAGCGGAGCAAAACTTTTGTTCTAATTCTGGAATGTTGAATTACTGTTTTATAAAAGGAGACAAATAAAACAAGAACAAAAGAAAAACCTTGGCTCCTCCTGCGGGACTCGAACCTGCGACATATGGATTAACAGTCCACCGTTCTACCAACTGAACTAAGGAGGAATTTATGAAATAAATATTAAACTAAAACGTTTTAGCTTTCAAGAAAATAATCAATTTCTGTTCATTATTCACACACGAATACTTCATCAAGTATTACAAACAGAGCAATTTTTTTGCTTAGGTAATGCCATTTCTCGTACTGAAAAATGTAAGCCATCAATCATCAGTAATTTTCCTGATAAGGTTTTGCCAATACCAAGCAACACTTTTATTGCTTCCAACGCTTGAAGGCTACCGATTACGCCTACAATAGGTGCCATCACACCAGCCTCTACGCAGCTTAATGTGCCATCACCAAATAAACGACTCAAACACTGGTAACAAGGTTCGTTTTCTTGATAGCTAAACACGCTAATTTGCCCTTCGAAACGGATTGCTGAGCCTGATACAAGCGGTCGTTTTTGCTTAAAACATTGCAAATTAAGTTGATTGCGAGCCATCACATTATCTGTGCAATCCAGCACTAAATCTGCTTTAGCAATTAACGCAGCCCAGTGTTCATCATTGCATTTTTGGTTTATTGCTTCAATTTGAATATTGGGGTTAATCGCTTGCAAACGAGTTTTAGCCGATTCCACTTTGGGTTGCCCAATGGTTTCATCCGAATGCAAAATTTGACGTTGAAGATTAGAAAGCGAAACCGTATCAAAATCGACTAAGGTTAAACATCCAACGCCAGCACAAGCAAGATATTGTGCAGCCGCACAGCCCAAGCCCCCCAATCCCACAACCAACACGTGGCTGGATTTCAATTTCTCCTGCCCGCCAAAATCGACACTTTTGAGAATAATTTGGCGGTTATAACGAAGAATTTCGTGATCAGTGAGTTCCATACTTTCTCTCAACTAACTGAGTAACGAATTAAACGGCTGAATTGTTACCTTTTCCCCAGCTTCCACATCGGTACGCTCAGCTTCCAATACAATAAAGCAGTTACTTTCATTAAAGGCACTAAAAATATGTGATCCTTGTGTGCCAATTGGTCGAACTTCTAACTCACCTTTTTCATTCGCATAATAATAACCACGCTGAAAGTCTTGCCGACCTTCCGCTTTTTTCAATTTCTCAGCACTACAAGCGGTTAAATTTTGGGTAATTTTTGCAATATTGTCTGCGGATAAGCCTGATAATTTCGCTAACGCTGGCTGTACTAATTGATAGAATGTGACCAATGCAGATACAGGGTTACCTGGTAAACCAAAGAACCACGCATTTTCCAACTTACCGAATGCAAATGGTTTACCTGGTTTCATTGCAATTTTCCAAAAACCAATTTCGCCTAATTTTTCCAATACCTCTTTGGTAAAATCTGCCTCGCCAACAGATACGCCACCGCTGGTGATGACAATATCAGCTTGCTGCTGAGCTTGAATAAATGTTTGTTCAAATAAAGCACGATCATCTGACAAAATACCGTAATCTAAAATCTCACAATTTAATTTTTCCAACATCAAACGGATAGCAAAACGGTTGGTATCGTAAATTTTTCCTTCTTTCAAAGGCTCTCCAACCGAGGTTAATTCATCACCAGTAGACAAAATGGCTACTTTTAATTTTGCAAACACAGGCACAGACGCAATACCAAGTGAAGCTAATAAAGGCAAACCGGCTACATTGAGCAATGAGCCTTTTTTTAATACCAATGCACCTTGCTTGACATCTTCGCCAATTCGGCGAATATTGCTACCTAACTTTGGTATATGTTGAAAGGTAACAGAACCATCGGGATTTAACGTTGTTTCCTCTTGCATTACAACGGCATCCACAGCGTTTGGCACTAAAGCCCCTGTCATAATGCGGATACATTCGCCTGTATTTACTTCACCACTAAATGGCGTTCCTGCAAAGGCTTTACCAGCCACTTTCAAAGTTAAATGTTGCTCTAAATCCGCAATTCTCACCGCATAACCGTCCATTCCTGAATTATGAAAACTCGGAACATTAACTGGTGAAAAGACATCTTCTGCTAACACTCGGTTTGCACACTCATTTAATGGTAAATACTCAATAACGGTTGGTGATGGCAAACGAGAAAACAGATTATCCAACGCATCAGAAAGTGCTAAAAGTGTCATAAATCTATCCTACGCTTAATTATAAAATTAACTCACTTGTACAAAGAAATCACGTACACCAATAAGCAAATTATTTACCGCAATTGCTGCCAAAATTAACCCCATTACACGGCTAATGATTGCCGCACCAGCATTACCAATTAAATGCTGAATTTTATTTGCCGCTAACAATAATAAATACGTAATTGCTAAAACAAGTGCCATAATGCTAGCTGTAATAAATTGGTCACTAATACTAAAACGATGATTATCTGTTAATAAAACAATCGCCATCATTGCCCCTGGCGAAGCAATAGACGGAACAGCTAATGGATAAACGGCTAATTCACTTAAACTGCTATTAATCCTAATTTCTTGCTCTGGCTTACTTTCCCCAAAAATCATCGTCAGAGCGAATAATAAAAGCACTAAGCCCCCTGCTGCCTGGAAAGCTGGTAAGGGAATTTGCATAGATTCTAAAAGAACCTGTCCACCGATAAGGAAGAAAATGAGAATTCCTGCTGCAATCAATACTGCATTTAATGCCATTTTACGACGAGCCTCAATCGGCAAACCAATCGTTTTCGCTAAATAAACAGGAACAGAACCAATCGGGTCAATCACTGCCCACAAAACCACAAATTGCACCGCTAATGAATCAAACATATTTTCTCTCCCTGTTATATAAATTTATTAGATTGCAAAATTTTAGCATAGATTCACCGCTTGCAGGACGCTTCTGCCATAATTTCTGTGAATTGTTTAACTAAGCTTACTATCAATAATTACAATTAAGTATAAACTTATTTTAGATAGATCAACAATACTTCCCTTATGTTAAAATACGCAAAATTTTCAACAAAATAGACCGCTTGCAATGATCTTTTTTACAAACTTAATTTTAAAACGTGGGCATTCTGTCCTAATTGATAACAGCTCTGCGACTATCCACACTGGGCAGAAAGTAGGCTTAGTAGGCAAAAATGGCTGTGGAAAATCTTCGCTTTTTGCTCTGCTTAAAAATGAATTACAGCCTGAAGGGGGCGATGTTTCACTCCCCCAAAATTGGGCAATTTCTTGGGTAAGTCAAGAAACGCCAGCGTTGGATATTCCCGCTCTTGATTACGTGATTCAAGGCGATAGAGAATACACAAAATTAATGGCAGAATTAGATGACGCTAATACGAAAAATGATGGTAATCGCATTGCGACCATTCACGCTCATTTAGATACGATTGATGCTTGGACAATTCAAGCCCGAGCCTCTACCTTGCTGAACGGTTTAGGTTTTAGCACCGAAGAACTCCAACTGCCAGTAAAATCATTTTCGGGTGGTTGGCGTATGCGACTGAATTTAGCACAAGCCCTAATTTGTCGCTCTGATCTATTACTACTTGACGAACCAACCAACCACTTAGATTTAGATGCGGTGATTTGGCTAGAGCGTTGGCTCACCAACTATCGTGGCACATTACTACTGATTTCTCACGACCGTGATTTTTTAGATCCAATTATTGACCATATCATTCATATTGAACATCAAAAACTCAACGAATATACAGGCAATTACACCTCGTTTGAAATTCAACGAGCAACTAAAATTTCACAACAAAATGCTGCGTATCAACAGCAACAACGCAAAGTTGCCCATTTACAAAGCTTTATCGACCGCTTCAAAGCCAAAGCCACCAAGGCTAAACAGGCTCAAAGCCGCATTAAAGCGTTGGAGAAAATGGAGCTTATCGCCCCTGCCTATGCCGATTCACCGTTTGAATTTGAATTTCGTCCACCGCTTGCCTTACCGAGTCCGTTGTTGATGATGGAAAAAGTGAGTGCTGGTTATGCAAACAAAGCCGTCTTGGAATCTGTCAAGCTCAATTTAGTCCCTGGCTCTCGCATTGGCTTACTTGGGCGAAATGGAGCAGGTAAATCTACTTTAATTAAATTATTAGCAGGCGAACTTCCGCCACTAAATGGCTCAATTCAGCTAGCAAAAGGCGTACAGCTTGGCTATTTTGCCCAACATCAAGTAGATACTTTACGATTTGATGAAAGCCCACTCTGGCATTTGCAGAAAATCGCCCCTGAAAAAACCGAGCAAGAGCTGCGTAATTATCTAGGCGGTTTTGATTTCAAAGGCGACAAAGTAGTACAACAAGTGCACTCTTTTTCGGGCGGTGAAAAAGCTCGCCTTGTGCTTGCCTTAATTGTGTGGCAACGTCCGAATTTGCTGTTGTTAGACGAACCGACCAACCATTTGGATTTAGATATGCGACAAGCCCTTGTTGATGCGTTAACGTATTATGAAGGCTCGCTTGTGGTGGTGTCGCACGATCGCCATTTGCTCCGTAGCACCGTAAACGAATTTTATTTGGTGCATAATCACAAAGTGGAAGAGTTTAAAGGCGATTTAGATGATTATCAAAAATGGCTGAATGAGCAAAATGCTTTAGCGAATGAGTCGAAATCAATACTTGCAAAAAATTCAGAAAATGTGGCCGCTTGTGAGCTATCAGCCAACGAAAACAGTGCCGCCAACCGCAAAGAGCAAAAGCGTTTAGAAGCCGAACGCCGCCAACAAACCGCACCTCTGCGTAAAAAAATCACGCAGTTAGAAAAAGATTTGGAAAAAACCACAGAAAAACTAAATCAACTGGAAGCAATGCTTGCCGAAAGCGATATTTACGAGGCAGAAAATAAAGCCAAGCTCACAGAAACCCTCGCTAAACAGCTCGAGGCAAAAAAACACGTTGAAGACATTGAAATGCAGTGGTTGGAGGCACAAGAGGAGCTAGAGGGAATACTGAGTTAAAATGTAGAGTCACTCGCTGTCAGCTTAATATTACCCCTCATAAATATAATCTTTAATGGACGCGAATCTCGCGTCCTGTTTCGTTCTTTGATTATTAAGTTCAATAATCTATTACACTCTCGGCTTGGTTTCAGCCAAAATACTGTATTTATTATTCATTTCTTCTGCCCAAGCGGTTAAATTTGGGTGATCTTTTGCAAGATCGTAGCCTAAATGTTGGAGGCGGAATGCCCACCAATCAATTAATGTCACCGCAGTTAATGTGCCTAAATTCAGCTCTGTGCCAAATTCTTGCAAAGCCTCTTCCAACTGTTGGAAAGTGCGGACATTTCTTTCCATTAATTGTTCGTGGCGGCTTTTCCACCACTCATTTTCAGGACGATTCATTCGCTCTTGTAACAAAGTTGGCATTGTATTTTCCATAATGCCATCAACTAAATTATGCAATGCCAGCACTGCCCAGCGGGCTTTGCCCTCTTTCGGTAAAAGTGGGCTGTTGCTGCCTTTTTGATCGAGATATTCACTGATAAGTAAACTGCCGAACAGCCAGCGTCCGCAATTACGTTGTAAAGCCGGAATTCGCCCTAATGGATTGTCTTGGTTATGTGGCGAATTCGGATCAATTGCGGCGGTAATACGTAGCATTTCAACTTTTTCATCTAATTGGTGATGCTTAATTACTGCAATCGCTTTCCGAGCAAAAGGGCTTGTAGTTGAGTACCAAAGTTTCATAATGTTCTCCATTTTTTGTGATATAAATTAGCCAATTTTCTGCCAAAAATGACCGCTTGTAGGCTCCGCTTGCACGCAGATTTGCTCATTTTCGTATTCAAATTCCAGCTGGTAGGCGTGTAGATAAACTCTATCTGCCGCTGAGCCTGTATAAAGTTTATCGCCTAAAATTGGGCTACCCAAACTTTTCATTGCCACTCTGAGTTGGTGGGTTTTACCTGTTTTCGGCTGCAAAATAAAATGGCGAAGTGATGGCTCAAGCAAATTAGCGTTAAATTGTGTTACCGCTGGGTTCTCTTTATTGTGACATAATTTCCACGCTCCGTTACGGCTTTTTTCCATATCGCCCACAATTTTCCCCTGCTTTTTCTTCGGTTTTCTATCGCTCAACGCCCAGTAAGTTTTTTGAATTTTACGCTGTTCAAACAAATGATAAAACGTCACCGCCACCTCTTTGTTCAGTGCGAGAATCAATAAACCTGAGGTCATTTTATCAAGGCGATGCACCAGCCAAACCTGCTCAACATTGAGCTGGCGAGCCATTATTTCAGTTAAGCCGATTTTCGCATCATCTTTGTGAACGCTCAAACCATCGGGCTTATTGATAATAATAAAATCGGGGTGTTGATAACAAATAGGCAATGTGAAGGTCATTTTGCTATAATCTCTCAAATTTTTGACTATTTTAGCAAGGAAACACGATGGCAGTTACTATTTATTTAGTTCGACACGGCAGAACCGTTTGGAATATTGAAGGCAGATTACAAGGCTCGGGCGACTCTGCCTTGGTGGAAGAAGGCATTATCGGGGCGAAAAAAACAGGCATTGCGTTAAAAAATGTCCCCTTTATCGCAGCTTATTCAAGTATGCAAAAACGGGCTCAAGATACTGCAAGCTATATCCTAGCAGAAAATGAATTGAATAATATTCCCCATTTCCATCATAAAGGGCTAAATGAATTTGATTTTGGCAGCTGGGAAGGTATGAAATCTCTTGATTTACAAGAGAATGAAGAATATGCGGTAATGAAACGCACGCCAGCGGAATATGAAGCGAAAAGCAACGGCGGCGAACGATTTGAGCAACTTTACCAACGTGTGACCCAAGTGTTCAATCAGATTGCTGAGCTCCATAAAAATGCAGGCAACGTTTTAATTGTTTCACACGGAATGACCTTAACGCTACTTACCGCAGTACTGAAAGGCATTGCGTGGCAAGATTTCCGTAATGAAGAAAAACATAGCTTTGTAATAAATACAGCTATCACTAAAGTGGAAGTGGATAATGGAAGAATTACCGTACTAGAATTTAACAATACTAACCATTTGGATAATATGCCAAATGATCAATACAAAGGCTAGCATAAGTATAAAAAACTAACGAACCTACCACGCTAATCACGAAACACGTTTTCTTTTACTTGCGTTTTAGCCAATACGGTATTTTTAACTGAAGTTAATAGCTCTTGACGAATAGCTGAAATTTTCGGGCGTTCGTTAGCTTGGAAGGCAATCGGGCGGCAAAATTCCATTGCTTTAATGCCTAATCTTGCCGTGAGTAAGCCCACGCCAATTCCTTGTGCTGCTCGGAGTGAAACTTTTGCTGTGAGATTTTGTGAGAAAAAATCCATTCCCACATCAGTAGCAATTTCTGTTGCCCCAGCAAATATCATATTTTTTAATATCATTTTAAATAGTTTTAAGCGGCTGATGTAGCCCAGCTCCATACCATACGCTTTAGTAATTTTATTTACTAAGGCAATATTTCTAACAGACATTAATAGCACATCCACTATCGCAAGTGGGCTAAGGGCTACAATGATTGCATTTTCTGCCGCATTTCGAGAAATCATCTGCTTAACCTGTTTATCAATCGGCTTCAATACATTTTCGCTAAAGAGATATAGCACCTCTTTGGCATTGTAAGCCTCATTGAGTTGGCTCTTCCAGCGTTGTTCGGCTTGTACAACCATTGGTAAGTGGTTGAGATTATTTGCAATATCTTCACAAAATTTGACCGCTTGTTCCCCTTGGTGAGAAGGCAACTTTTCCAACAAAAGCTGGCTGCTCATCTGCTGATTTTGCTGATGCTTGCGTAAATAGACCAATTTCCGCCATTCAGAAATCACCGCCCCTACACCAGTTAAACTGATGATGAAAAACACGATAGAAAAGGCGAAATAAATCCACTCTTTTTGCTGAAAAGAGTCGATAAGCCATTGCACACTTTGGGCAATCACCGCCATACCAAACAACGCAAGCACGCCAAGTAACACCCGAAACCAAAAGCGAGAGGGTTTTAGGCTTTCTTCAATAATCAGCTCTGCTTCCACCGCTTTAGCTTCTTCTTCAACAATCACATTTTCCAAATCAAACTCTTGTTTTGGCTGATAGGTTGTTTCAGCCACCGCTTCTTCACTAAAAATCTGTTTATTCATTGTTGCCCACCGCTTGTTCAATATGTCTTTTTAGACCGTCATATCCGTGTTCGGTTTTCAAAATTTCAAATAATTCTACGGCTTGAGGATATTCTTTATACAGATAACGCAACCATTGCTTAATACGGGCGACGTGGTAAAAACCTGTGTCAAACTGATTTTCCATCTGAACATACTTAAACAATAGTTGCAAAACCTCACTCCACGCCATTTTTGGCTCATTATATTTCACGACTTTACTTAAATTTGGCGTATTCAATGCCCCTCGTCCAATCATCAACGTATGACAAGCGGTCGTTTTTTGGCAATTTTTTGCAGATTCAAAATCCCAAATTTCACCATTGGCAGTTACAGGAATAGTTAAACGCTTTTGAATTTCGCCAATCGCTTGCCAATTAATACGTTCGGCACGATAACCGTCTGATTTGGTTCGCCCGTGCACGGTAATTTCATTTGCTCCACCTTGTTGAACAGCATCGGCAATTTCAAAACATTGTTCGGCAGAATCCCAGCCTAAACGCACTTTGACAGACACAATCTGTTCATTTGGCACTGCTTCCCGCATTGCTTTTGTCGCTCGGTAAATTAAATCCGGATCTTTAAGTAGCGATGCCCCACCATTGCTGCCATTCACCGTTTTAGAGGGGCAACCACAGTTCAGATCTACTCCGTGCGAACCCAGCTCAATCGCAAGTGCCGCATTCTCAGCAAGCCACTCTGGGTGTTGCCCTAAAATTTGTACTCGAACAGGTGTGCCAGAATCTGTTAATCCGCCTTGATAAAGCTCCGGTGCTAAGCGGTAAAAGGCTTTTTTCGGTAATTTTTGGTCCACTACCCGCACAAATTCGGAAATACAGAGATCGTATTCATTCACAGAGGTTAAAAGGTTACGAACGAAGGGATCTAACACCCCTTGCATTGGGGCAAGAATAACTTTTGGAATTGAGTTCATTAGTTAAAATAAAATGGCAAGCGGTTGAATTTTATAAAAATTTTGCAAAAAATGCGTAAATTCAAACGCTTGAACGTTAAAAATGTCTATCGTGAATACGCAAATCAGGGCGAGTAATCACATAAATTATCAAAGCGGTAATTGCTCCTAAGGTATCGGCTAACATATCTTTTTGTGCATCCCAAATATCGCCTTGCGAGCCTAAAAACTCAATACCTGCATTGCCACCTTCTATCACCGCATATTGCCACTCAATAATTTCATAGGCTGCCGCAACTGACATAATAAAAAATAGCGAGAAAAAGAGAGCAACGCCAAAGGTACATTTACGTTTACGCAATAGCCATTCTGCCATTGGGTAGCTATAAAAACCGATAATATAGTGTGCCACACGGTCAAAATGGTTGCGATCTTCTCCTAAGAACGGGGTAAGAAATTTGTTTGCCCAATCAAAAGGTACATTAGCGAAAGTATATTTTGCACCAATTAAGTGCATAATCAGCCAAAGCGACATTAGAAAATAAGCTAAGCTGCTAAACTGAAATTTTGGGTAAGTGATAATCAGCAAGCCAAATACGACAAAAATGGGGGCAACTTCCGCATACCACACCGCTCTATCTGTTGGATTAAAACCAGACCAAACAGCAATTACAGTAATGACTATCGCTAAAAACAGTGGAATGATATGCGAACGTGAATCCATTATTTCCAACCTTTCACTTTGCAAATTAAATCATACGCCGATTGAATTTGCTGTGCTTTCTCTTTTGCCAGCTCCATCATTTCATCTGGCAAGCCTTTTGCTGCCAATTTGTCAGGGTGATGCTCGTTCATTAGCTTGCGATAAGCACGTTTAACTGTATTTTGATCATCTTGTGCCGTTACGCCTAATACCGTATAAGCCGCTTCAATGCTAGGTTTTGCGGGCTGTTGATAACCATATCCACCACTTTGAGAATGGCTATATCCGCCCTGCGATTGATGATAGCGTCCCTCTTGTTGGTAATAACCACCAGAGCGGAATTGTTGAGCTGCCATAATCATCGCAATCATTTGCTCAAATTGGAAACGAGACATCCCCATTATTTCTGCAATCGTAAATAGAATTTGTTGCTCGTTTGCATCTAACTCGCCATCTTGTAATGCCGCCTGCATTTGTACTTCAACAAAGAAACGTAACAGATCCGTTCTTGCACCACAGGCTTCACGAAACTCTTGAATTACCTGACGCAACGGAAAATGAGGTTCTTTACCTAATGTGAAAGCCTCTTGAGCTAACTGCTGAGCTGCTCCGTCTAATTTTAAACGAGCCATTAATGCACGAGCTAATTCAATATCTGCTTCAGTTACACGGCCTTTTGCTTTTGCAATATGCCCGAAAACTGCGAAAGTTGTTTGAGTGAAAAGCGATTGGCGAGTGAGATTTTTACCAAAAATACTTGAGCGAACTGAGCCTAAAGCATAGAGTTTTTTATCTGCTAAATGCCCGATAAATGCTCCTAATAAACCACCAAAGAGCCCGTGAAAGATTTGGTAGCCCACAATAAAACCAATTATTTTTCCAATAAATTGCATTTTTTATCCTTTTATAGAGTAAATGGCACTATTCTAACAAAATTTGCTACAAAGATTAACGATTTCACTCTGCCTACTTTTTCGTTAAAACAAACATAACAACCTCTCATACATAATAGTATAAAATTCACCTGTCAGTGTATTGGATTAATCCTAAAACTGCACTGAACTAAATAAATTACCTCTACAGCAGTTAGTTGTACCATAATCAATGGCGACAAAAGGTAATAATATCAAGTCAATAATAAACAAAAAAATAAAGCCCTGACTTTTCAGGGCTTCACTTTAGAATCAACTAAGAATTAGTATTCTAATACTGCACGACGGTTTTTCGCGTAGTCAGATTCAGTGTGACCTAACACAGCTGGTTTTTCTTCACCGTAAGAAACAGTTGAAGTGTTGTTAGCACCTTTAGCTGATAAGTAGCTTTTAACCGCATCTGCACGGCGTTGACCTAATGCGATGTTGTACTCTGGGGTACCACGTTCATCAGCGTGGCCAGCAATAGTTACCTTACCTTGAGTTTGAGCTAATAATTGAGCGTGAGCGTCTAATAATTGACGGTACTCACCTTCAACTGCATAGCTGTCAAAGCCAAAGTATACCGTGTTGTATTGTGCTTTTAATTGTTCAGCTGTTAAACCACCGAATTCACCTACTGCATTTACTGATGCATTAGTTGCTTTGTTATCTGATGAGCTGCTACATGCTGCTAATGCGAAAGCAGGTACTGCAATCATTAAAACTTTAGCAAATTTTTTCATTTTTTACTCCTAATTAGAGAAATATTATATTTTAGTTAATTAAGTACGGTGACCACGCAGGGAATTTATAATGCCCACCTGCTCCTGGCAAATTAGCTTTGAAACGCCCATCTGCAGACACCAATTGTAGCACTTTGCTCGTACCTTTGGTAGAGCTGTAAATAACCATAATCCCATTTGGTGAAATACTTGGACTTTCGTCTAAGAAAGTTGAACTCAATACTTCCGTGCTACCTGAAGCGAGATCGCGTTTCACCACTCTATCACCAGCAATCATGATTAGATTCTTACCATCAGATGATACTTTCGCATTATAACTGCCACGCCCGCCCATTGGGCTTGCCGCACCACCTGATGAATTCATTCTATAAACTTGTGGAGCACCTGCACGGTCAGAAGTAAAGTAAATCGTACTTCCATCTGGAGACCAGCTTGGCTCTGTATTATTACCTGCATTTGAGGTTAATTTACTTGGCTCTCCCCCTCCACTGCCTACAACATAAATATTTAACTCACCATCTTGATTAGAGGCAAATGCAATACGAGAACCATCGGGTGAAAACGCAGGTGCACCATTATGTCCTTGTAATGCAGCGACTACGCGACGAGCACCTGAACGAATATCGTGCACAACGATTTGTGCTTTTTTGTTCTCAAATGTTACATAAGCTAATTTACTCCCCTCTGGAGACCACTCTGGAGACATTAGCGGTTCTTTACTTGTTGTAATCGTAAAGGCATTAAAACCATCATAATCAGACACACGTAATTCATAAGATGACACGCCACGCTGTACAACATAAGCAATTTTTGTTCTAAACGCACCACGAATTTGAGTTAATTTTTCAAAGACTTGGTCGCTAACTGTATGTCCACCTTGACGAAAATGCGCCTCAGGAACTATGAATGAACCCTGAGCAATAACATTACCAGCAGCACCAGAAGTACCAAGTGTATCAATTAATTGATAGGCTATATTATAACCACCGCTCACACTACTCACTTGCCCGACTACAATATTATCAATACCAATAGCACTCCATTGTTCTGCCATAACTTCACCCGCAGAACTCGGTTGAGCAGGCATCCGAGCGCGTTCAAGCGGTGTAAATTTACCGCTATTTTGCAAATCATCAGAGATTATTTGTGCAACATCAGCTGGCACACCATTTGATTTAAATGGAACAACAGCTATCGGTTGAGCCATACTCACACCTTCATCAATAGAAATCCGAACATCAGAATCTGCCATAACTTGGCTTGCCACCAATGTAGAAACTATCGCTATTACACTCGATATACGAGAGAATAATTTCATTTTTAACCCTCTAAAGTTATTTAACTTTTAAACTAAAATCAAGAGTTGGAGATTTAAACATATTATAAACTGCATCTGATGGTGCTGGAGGCACTTTTTTCGTTGCCATAATTGCACTTACCGCTGCATCACATACTGCTTTATCGCCACCTACTACGTCATAATGAGTGATTGTGCCATCTCGACTTAAAGATACCCTAACATCACACTGTTTTCCTGCAAAGCTTGGATCAACACGATATTTAGATTGAATTAATTTCTTAATACGCTGGCCGTATGCACTACCATCCACATTTGCCCCCTGACCAAGACCTCTTGTGCCGCCAGAGCCTTGAGATCCCGATGAATTTTTATTACCGCCTTTGGTTGAACCACCGCTAATATCTCCTCCACTTAGGAAATCATCAAGGGCTTTATTATTCTTAGCTTGGGTCTCTTTCGCTTGGGCTGCCGCTTTTTCTTTAGCCTCCTTTTCAGCTTTTGCTTTAGCTGCTTTTTCAGCTCTCGCCTTTGCTTCTTTTTCAGCCTTTTCCTTTGCCTCTCTTTCCGCCTGTGCTTTAGCCTCTTTCTCAGCTTTCTCCTTAGCTTCCATTTCTGCCTGTGCTTTATCTTTCTCGGCTTTTTCCTTTGCTTCTTTTTCTAATTTCTCTTTAGCTTGCTTTTCTTTCTGCTCTTTCACTTTTTCCGCCTGAGCTTTTTTTTGCTGCTCTAGCTTCTTCTCAAGAGCTTCTTGAGCTTTTTTTTCTTCTTCAGCTTGTTTTGCCGCAGCTTCTAAACGTTTGGCTTCAGCATCTGCTTTCAATTTAGCGGCTTCAGCTACTTTTTTACGCGTAGCCTCTTCTGCTTGTTGCTTTTTAATTTCTGCTTGTTTAGCCTGCTCTTGAAGTCTCTGTTGTTCTTGTAATTTTTGCTGATGTTCCATTTCTTGCTGGCGTTGCTTTTCTTGCATTACAGCTAATTCAGCTTGATTTTGCTGCTTGATTTCTTCTGGCGTTGGATCATCCTCAACTTTTTCAACAGTTTCTTTAGCCTCTTCTCTTGGTTCTTCCTTAGGTTCTACTGTTGATTTTGCAGATTTTGAGCCTTTTTTCTGTGCAATTAATTGCCCATACTCAGCTGCTACTTGCCCAGTATCAACCATTACTGCCTCAAAGCTGTCGCTATCACCACCGCTACCACCGGCAGCGAATTCCGTTTTGGTGAAAAGAGACCCAAGCAATAATAATCCAATCAATAATATATGCAATAAGATCGAAATAATAACTGCAAGCTCTAGTCTATCTTGTTGATATTTCACACTTTATCCCTGCTGATTATTTGCCTTCAGTCATTAAACCTACTGATTTAACCCCTGCATCTTTAAGTAATGTGATACCTTTCATAATTTCCTCATAAGGTACTACTTTATCACCAGCAACTAAAAATAACGTCTTATTGTCTTTTTGGAATTGCTCCCCTGCATAGGCAATCACTTCTGTTTCAGAGATATTATCTTGCCCGTTGTTTTGCACATAGTTACCATCAATTTTTAACTTATATGCACCAACACCTGCTACTTCTAAAATCACAGGGGTTTTATCTTCATTTGATACAGATTGACTATGTGTATCTTCAGGTAAATTAACTTCTACGCTTTGGCTGATAATTGGTGCTGTTGCCATAAAAATGAGTAAAAGCACTAACAGCACATCTAGAAATGGTACGATATTAATTTCCGATTTAATGTCATTACGTTTTAAACGACGAACCGACATATTTCCCTCTTTAAGATGTAAATTCCATCATTAATTTTATGTAACCTAGATTTTAGCTACACATTATTACTGACAAGCGGTCTAATTTTTGCAATATTTTGCAAATTTCATTAAAAAAATGACCGCTTGTAGCTTTGTAGCTTTGTAGCTTTGTAGCTTATCTTTTCGAAAATGCTTGACGGTGTAATAAAGTTGTAAACTCGTCAATAAAATTCACATAACCTTGCTCAACTTTACCTAAACGTAAATTTAAACGGTTATATGCCATAACAGCTGGAATTGCAGCGAACAAACCAATCGCAGTTGCAATTAATGCCTCTGCAATACCTGGGGCAACAGATTGTAGTGTTGCTTGTTTTACTGCACTTAAGCCCATAAATGAGTGCATAATCCCCCATACCGTGCCAAATAAACCAATATATGGGCTGATTGAACCAACTGTACCTAAAAATGGAATATAGTTTTCTAGACTTTCCATTTCACGGTTTAAAGCTAGGTTCATTGCACGAGTAGAACCTTGAATAATAGATTCTGGTGCATCAGGATTTGCTTGCTGTAAGCGGTTAAACTCTTTAAATCCAACATAGAAAATTTGTTCTGAGCCTGTTAAAGCATCACGACGATTTTCTAAACCTTGATGCAAACGATTTAAATCTTCGCCAGACCAAAAACGATCTTCAAACGACAACGAATCTTTTCTTGCTTTTGTTAATACCTTACTGCGTTGAATAATGACCGCCCAAGATAAAATTGAAAATATAATCAGGATCAACATTACGATCTTTACAACTATACTTGCTTCTAAAAATAACGATAGAAGGCTAAATTCAGCTTGCATTAATAAAACTCTCCGAATATTTTTTTAAATAGAAAAATTAATTTTTTGTAATGCTTGATGAATATCATCAGGAATTGCAACTGGTTTCATTTTAACGAGATCAACACTGGCAATAGTAACCGTTGCCACACTTAAACAAACATTTTGTTTCCACAATGTTTGCTTAAACACCATAGTTGCTTTTTTAAACTCTGAAATAGTTGTTTCTACATTTAATAAATCATCTAAACGAGCAGGTAATTTATACTCTATCTCAATTTTTTTAACTACAAAAGCGAGAGATTGAGCCAAAAGTGCCTGCTGTGAGAAATTGCATTGTCTTAAAAATTCCGTTCTAGCTCTTTCAAAAAAGTTAAGATAGTTAGCGTGATAAACTACCCCTCCAGCATCGGTATCTTCGTAATAAACTCGAATCATAAAATCCATAACGCCATTTCTCTTCTTTCAAAATGAAAAAACGCCCAAAATTTAGGCGGAAAATTGAGTGCTATTGTAGAGATAGACAAATCGTTGTGCAAGTATATTTTGTGTTTAATCGTAAAAATATTTTTACCTATCAAAAACAATAGAGGCATAGAAATGCCTCTATTTAATCAATAAAATACATAAAGATGGAATGACAATAAGGTACCCTATTACGGGTAAAAAAATTGCTTTCCAAATCGTTGAACGAATTTCAAATCCAACCCCGTGTATCCATAAAATCGCCATACCATAAAAAACAAGAATAACTAAATACGGTGTTTTTCCGCCAAAAATAAGAGCGAAAGCGGTCGAATTTAGCAAAATAATTGCACATAATAGGGTAGCTAAAATAAATGAAAGGGCTTTTAACAAGCCCTTTGCTGTTAAGTTATAAAGAGTATTAATCATTACTCGTCAAACTTACCTGTTTTTTCAATACTAATGGTAATGACTGTTGCAAATAAAATTGCAAGCATTACACCTAACACCCAAGTTACATAAAACATAATGTACTCTCCTATTAGTAAGCTGATTTATTTTGTTCTAAGTAACTCGCATCTAAGCGACCATACATTTTAATGTATGACCAAATAGTATAGCCTAATACTGTTGGTACAAAGATACATGCTACCACTAACATTACGGTTAATGTTGTTTGGCTTGCTGTTGCATCCCACATTGTTAAGCTCATATTAGGGTGAGTAATTGATGGCATTACAAATGGGAACATTGAAACTGCCGCCGTTGTAATTACCCCAACAAGCATAATTGATGATGAGAAGAATGCAAAACCAGAACGATTCGCTCTTGATGCCACAATAGTAAGTAATGCACCAATCACTGCTAATGCGGGAATGATCCATAATACTGGCATTATTGCATAGTTTCTAAACCACGCACCTGCCTCAACGGCTACTGTTTTATTAGTAAAGATAGATTGAGCGTTATGATCTAACTGGCTTGTTACAACAAAACCATCTTTGAAATATAACCACACACCAGCAAGTACAAACGCAACTAACACAACAGCCGCGGTAACCTGTGCTACTTTTCTTGCATTGTTATGAAGTTCATCTGTAGTTTTCATTTGTAACCAAGTTGCACCTTGTGTAGTTAGCATCATTAAACTAATCACACCACATAATAATGCAAATGGATTTAATAAACCAAAGAACGTACCCGTGTATTGTGATTGGTTGATATTGTTAAATTCAAACGGCACACCTTGTAATAAATTACCAAATGCAACACCAAATACTAATGACGGCACAAAACCACCGATTAATAGCCCCCAGTCCCAAGCATTACGCCATTTTGGACTATCAATTTTGGCACGATACTCAAAACCAACAGGGCGGAAGAATAACGCTGCTAATACTAGAACCATTGCAATATAGAAACCTGAGAACGAGGTTGCATATACTGTTGGCCACGCTGCAAATAACGCACCACCTGCGGTTAATAACCATACTTGGTTACCGTCCCAGTGAGGAGCAACTGTGTTGATCATAATGCGGCGTTCAACGTTACTTTTACCAATAACAGGTAAAAGATTCAAGACACCCATAGTAAAGCCATCAGTAATGGCAAAACCAATTAATAATACTATGATTAAAATCCACCAAATAAAGCGGAGAAATTCATAATCGAGCATTTTTAACTCCTATTATTTAGCTGATTGTTCAAAGTAATAACGACCTGTTTTTAATGAACTTGGTCCAAGTCGTCCGTATTTGAACATTAAGTACATTTCTATAATTAAAAACAGCGTATACAAACCACATAACAAACCGATAGTAAACCATAAATCGCCCGTTGTTAATGCTGAGTTTGCCACACCAACGGGTAACATTTCATATACAGCCCAAGGTTGGCGACCGTATTCAGCTAAGAACCAGCCAGATTCAATTGCAATCCATGGTAATGGAATACCACATAATAAGGCTCTTAATAGGAAACGGCTTTGTCCAACTCTACCACGCATATTTTGAACAAATGCAGAGATGATTAACAATAACATAATCCCACCCGCAAGCATCATCACACGGAATGCCCAGAATGTAGGACCTACATTTGGAATCGTTTTATCTGCTGCTTGCTTAATTTGCTCTTCTGTTGCATCAATAATATTATCTGTATATTGTTTTAACAATAAACCAAAGCCTAAATCTTTTTGTGCTGCTTTAAACGCTTCTTTATCAGCTTCTGTGTAGTTACCAGAACGTAATTTTTCTAATAAACCATAAGCTACAATGCCGTTACGAACACGTTGTTCGTTAATTATGCGAATATCTTTTAACCCTGTAATTTCAGTATCTAAAGAGCGTGTTGCAATAATACCTGCAGCATATGGAATAGATATTGACACTTCATTTTTCATTTCTGCTGTATTTGGAATCACGACAGCATTCCAAGCTGCTGGTGCTGGATGAGTTTCAAATTCACCTTCCATTGCTGCTAATTTAGTTGGCTGAGCTTTACCTATTTCATAACCAGACTCATCACCAGCAATAATAACTGCAATAATAGCAAATAAACCAAAGCTTGCAGCTACAGAGAATGAACGTTTAGCAAATCCTAAATCACGACCTTTTAAGATATAGTATGCACTAATACCTAATACGAAAATAGAACCACAAACATAACCTGCTGTTACAGTGTGTAAAAATTTAGATTGTGTAACTGGGTTTAATAACAATTCAGAGAAGCTTGAAAGCTCCATACGCATAGTTTCAAAATTAAACTCTGAAGCAACTGGGTTTTGCATCCAACCATTAGCTACTAAAATCCATAATGCAGATAAGTTAGAACCAAATGCAACACAGTAAGTCGTTAATAAGTGTTTAGCTTTTGATAAACGTTCCCAACCAAAAAAGAACAATCCCACAAATGTAGATTCTAAAAAGAACGCCATTAAACCTTCAATTGCTAATGGAGCACCAAAAATATCACCTACATAATGAGAATAATATGACCAGTTCATACCAAACTGGAATTCCATTGTAATACCAGTTGTTACACCTAGAGCAAAGTTAATACCAAATAACTTACCCCAGAATTTAGTCATATCTTTATATACTTCTTTACCCGTAGTTACATAAAGCGTTTCCATCACAACAAGTACGAAAGAAAGACCTAAAGTAAGCGGTACGAATAAGAAGTGATAGAGTGCAGTTAAAGCAAACTGCAAACGTGAGAGTTCAACTACGTCTAACATCTCAAACCTCTTATTTATTAATATAATAATTTGACAAATAGATTACCCAAAAGTAATCCCCCACAAATTTTCACTTAATTTTAATAACAACCCAAATTGGTTACATTTATAATAAAGTGCTGGCGAATATTCTACCTGTAAATAGCTAATTAAAAAATAGTAATTTTGTTATATTCTTCACAAAATTGGTTTATTTATTAATACAACCTATATAACCAACTGAATAACTTAGTTATATTTACAAACTTATAACAAATAATTTACTATTTTAATAAATATAAAGATAAGTAGCTCTTTTATCAAATAAAGATCAAATTTGTAGATGACTTTCACTAAAACTTCTGCTAGTATCTGCTCGCTTTTATCAGTAAAAGATTGAATTTAATAAGACTTAAATGTTTGGAGAAACCTATGCTTGGCAGAATTTTAGGAATTACACTTTTTACGATTATTGCTTCAACAGCAGCTCTGGCAAGTGTTAAGACCTCATCACTCACCGTTGCAAAACCTACTTTAAGTAAAACCCTCCCTACAGAATGTGAGAAAATGTTTAATACTGCAAATAAATTAGTTTCTGATGCAGAAAAACAACCCGGTACTCATACTCAACTCGCTAAAATGAAAAATAAGCTCTCTTCAACAAAGCAACAAATCCTAAAAATGGATACGGCTCTACAGCAAAAAAGTTGTGAAAAAGGTTTAACCGTATTAAATAACCTAAGACAAAAACATCAATAATAAAGCTAATCTAAACCTTATTTTTTACAAATTTTTATAAGAAAATCACCGCTTGTAAAAAGTCTATATTCTTACTAACTCAAATAATCCACATATAATAAATAAAATAGAATTTCTGATCTGCCCCCCAAAGTTAGACTAATCGTTCAACTATTAAGGTGCAGATTTTTTTATGACTAAAATCTTATTACAAGCGGTCGCAAAGCTTCCAAAAAATGTAAATCTAATATTACATTAGCCCAAGGTATTCAACTAAAACTAAAAGGACTGAGCCGATACAATATCGACATCAGTCCTTTAAATAAGAGTCTAACTTTTGGGGATCAGATTACATCATACCGCCCATTCCACCCATACCGCCCATTGCAGCTGGATCTAATTTTTCTTCTTTAGGTAAATCTGTGATCATACATTCTGTTGTAATCATCAAACCTGCTATAGAAGCTGCGAATTGAAGTGCCGAACGGGTAACTTTAGTTGGATCTAAAATCCCCATTTCAAGCATATCGCCGTACTCTTCTGTCCCTGCGTTATAGCCGTAATTGCCAGAGCCTTCTTTCACGTTACGAGCAACCACTGAGGACTCTTCACCAGCATTCGCTACAATTTGGCGTAATGGCGCTTCCATTGCACGCAATGCAAGTTTAATCCCCACATTTTGTTCTTCGTTATCGCCTTTTAAAGTTGACGCTACTTTGGTTGCAGCACGCACTAATGCTACGCCGCCTCCTGGTACGATACCTTCTTCAACTGCAGCACGAGTTGCGTGAAGTGCATCATCAACACGATCTTTTTTCTCTTTCATTGCTACTTCGGTAGCTGCACCCACTTTAATTACTGCCACACCTCCAGCAAGTTTAGCTACACGCTCTTGCAGTTTTTCTTTATCGTAATCTGAAGTTGAATCTTCAATTTGCTGACGAATTTGAGCCACACGACCTTTAATTTGTGCCTCGTCGCCAATGCCATCAATAATAGTTGTGTTATCTTTTGTGATAACCACACGTTTTGCTTGACCAAGCTCTTCAAGCGTTGCTTTTTCAAGCTCCATACCAATTTCTTCAGAAATAACCGTACCCGCAGTTAAGATCGCAATATCTTGCAACATCGCTTTACGGCGATCGCCAAAGCCTGGGGCTTTTACCGCAGCAACTTTCACGATACCACGCATTGTGTTTACTACTAAAGTTGCTAATGCTTCGCCTTCAATATCTTCTGCTATAATTAATAATGGCTTACCAGCCTTCGCTACCCCCTCTAACACAGGAAGTAATTCACGAATATTAGAGACCTTTTTATCCACTAAAAGAATGTATGGATTTTCTAATTCAACCGTTCCAGATTCTGGCTTATTAATGAAATATGGCGATAAATAACCACGGTCAAACTGCATACCTTCAACTACATCTAACGCATCTTCTAAACCAGTACCGTCTTCAACAGTAATCACGCCTTCTTTGCCTACTTTTTCCATTGCTTGAGCAATTAGCTGACCTACGGTTGAATCTGAGTTGGCAGAAATTGTACCGACTTGTTCGATCTCTTTTGAGGTTTCACACGGTTTTGAAATTGCTTTTAACTCATCAACTACTGCAGCAACTGCTTTATCGATGCCGCGTTTTAAATCCATTGGATTCATACCTGCTGCAACCGCTTTTAAACCTTCGTTTACGATAGCCTGAGCAAGTACGGTTGCGGTGGTTGTACCGTCACCCGCTGCATCATTGGCTTTAGAGGCAACCTCTTTCACCATTTGTGCACCCATATTTTCAAATTTATCTTCTAATTCGATTTCACGAGCAACCGAAACCCCATCTTTAGTGATAGTTGGTGCACCATAAGCACGATCTAAAACTACATTACGCCCTTTTGGACCTAAAGTTACTTTTACTGCATCAGCTAAAATATTCACACCTTTTAACATTTTTACGCGTGAATCATTACCAAATTTAACGTCTTTTGCTGCCATTTTATACATCCTTTTTGCTTTTTAACTTGTAAAAAATTTGACTAATCCGACCGCTTGTTGCGGAAAACATTACTCTACGATAGCTAAAATATCGTGTTCGGCAAGAATTAACACTTCTTCGCCATCAATTTTTTCTGCTTTTACACCGTAACCTTCATTAAAAATGACCAAATCGCCCACTTTAACCGCTAAAGGTTGAACAGAACCATTATCTAAAACACGTCCTGAACCTACTGCAATCACTTTACCACGGGTTGATTTTGTTGCTGCCGAACCTGTTAAAACAATGCCACCTGCTGATTTTGTTTCAACTTCTTCACGTTTTAAAATAACTTTATCGTGTAATGGACGAAGTGCCATATTCTGTTCCTCTTATAAATTAATGATTGATAATCCACGCAAAAAGCGTAACGCATAACAATATAAAGGCAGATTTTAGACTTTCAAGAGCAAGCGGTAAAATTTATAAAAAATTTTGCAAACCTCATATTTGTTAATACCCCCAATAAACATTAATTTTATTCATAATAAGATTGAAAATTATGATATTGATTAATAATAACGTTTATTTCATTCTATAGATAAGAGACTTTTAATCTCTGTTTGATTGACTAATATTTTACAAAATGAGGGATTTTCTATGACAACATCACATATTTTAGGTTTTCCACGTGTTGGAGCGAAACGTGAATTAAAATTCGCAGAAGAACGCTACTGGCGTAAAGAAATCACCGAACAAGAATTACTAGATCTAGCAAAAACGCTACGTGAGAAAAATTGGCAATATCAATCACAGGCAAATGCTGATTTCGTATCAGTCGGTGATTTTACCTTCTATGATCATATTTTAGATCTGCAAGTAGCTACAGGTGCTATTCCCGCTCGTTTTGGTTTTGATAGCCAAAATTTAACGCTAGATCAATATTTCCAACTTGCCCGTGGTAATAAAGATCAATTTGCGATTGAAATGACAAAATGGTTTGATACCAACTACCATTATTTAGTACCCGAGTTTCATCCAAATACTGAATTTAAAGCAAATGCAACGCACTACGTCAACCAAATTCGTGAAGCTAAAGCAGCTGGCCATACCGTAAAACCAGTGATTGTAGGGCCCCTCACTTTCTTATTTTTAGGGAAAGAAAAAGGAAATTGGGCAATCTCATCTGCTGAAAAAGCTAACGACAAAGCGACTACTGCAAAATTAGCTATCCAAGCTATTTCACAAAAATCGACGAACACTCGCTTGGATTTATTACCTCAATTATTACCCGTTTACCAAGAGATTTTAATCGCTATCTCTGCAGAAGGCGTAGAGTGGGTTCAAATTGATGAACCGATCTTAGCCTTAGATTTAGCCCCTGAATGGTTAGCTGCATTTGAAACCGTTTATAGCAAATTATCGTCAATCAATTTAAAAATCTTACTTGCTACTTATTTTGGCTCCGTTGCTGAGCATGCCCCCTTGTTAAAAGCGCTACCTGTTGATGGCTTACATTTAGATTTAGTACGGTCACCAGAACAACTAGCTTCCTTTACAGATTATCACAAAGTACTTTCAGCAGGCGTGATTGAAGGGCGTAATATCTGGCGAGCTAACTTGACTCAAATTTTAGATGTTCTCGAACCACTTAAAGAAAAATTAGGCGAACGCTTGTGGATTGCGCCAAGTTGTTCACTGCTCCACACACCTTTTGATTTAAATATTGAAACCCAGCTAAAAGAGAACAAACCTGATTTATATAGCTGGCTGGCGTTCACATGCCAAAAAGTGGAAGAACTCAATATTCTTAAACAAGCATTAACCAATTGTAGAGCAAGCGTGAATGCTCAGTTAGAAGAAAGTAATAAAGCGGCGGAATCTCGTGCTAACAGTAAGGTTATTCATAAAGCTGAAGTAACCGAACGTTTGGCTAACCTACCTGCAAATGCAGACCAGCGTCAATCACCATTTGCAGAACGTATTGTAAAACAAAATGCGTGGTTAAATTTACCATTATTGCCGACGACCACTATTGGCTCGTTCCCACAAACCAATGAAATCCGCCAAGCTCGTGCTGCATTCAAAAAAGGGGCATTAAGTTTAGAAGATTACGAAAATGCAATGAAAAAAGAGATTGAGCTTGTAGTGCGTGAACAAGAAAAACTTGATTTAGATGTATTAGTACACGGTGAGGCAGAACGTAACGATATGGTAGAATACTTCGGAGAATTATTAGACGGTTTTGCCTTTACCAAATTCGGATGGGTGCAAAGTTATGGCTCTCGTTGCGTAAAACCACCAGTAATTTATGGCGATGTAACCCGCCCCAAACCAATGACTGTACGCTGGTCGCAATATGCCCAAAGCCTTACCAGCAAAGTAATGAAAGGTATGCTTACTGGTCCAGTTACTATTTTACAATGGTCATTCGTACGTAACGATATTCCACGTTCAACCGTATGTAAACAAATTGGTGTAGCACTTTCAGACGAAGTGTTGGATTTAGAGAGAGCAGGTATCAAAGTCATTCAAATTGATGAACCCGCTATTCGCGAAGGCTTGCCACTCAAGCGGTCAGATTGGGGAAATTATTTGCAATGGGCAGGCGAATCATTCCGTTTAAGCTCAATGGGAGTGCAAGATGATACACAAATTCATACTCATATGTGTTATTCAGAATTTAATGATATTCTACCCGCAATTGCCGCACTTGATGCGGATGTGATCACAATTGAAACTTCACGTTCAGATATGGAACTCTTAAATGCTTTTATTGATTTCCACTACCCGAATGACATCGGACCAGGCGTGTATGATATTCACTCGCCACGAGTACCTACCGAAGAGGAAATTGCACATTTATTGCAAAAAGCGTTAAAAGTTGTACCTAAAGAACGCCTTTGGGTAAATCCAGACTGCGGTTTAAAAACCCGTGGCTGGAAAGAGACCTTAGAACAACTTGAAGTGATGATGAAAGTCACTAAAAAATTAAGAGTAGAACTAAAAGCTTAAACCAAAATAGAGGCGAACAAATTGTTCGCCTCTATTTTGGTTTTTTCATTCTAAATTGCTTTAGCCAAAGAATCTCCTACCCATTTCTACGCTATATTTTCCGTTTCTGCTTTTAAACGTTTAATCAGCTCTTTATTTGCTGGTGGAAAAGCTCCCTCGTCTAAATCAGATTGAGCAACCCAAAAGCCCTCTTGCCCCTCTCGTCCAAAAGGTTTATTTATCCATTCTTCCACTAAGTAGAAGAAAAATTCAATAATCTTGTTTGGGTACTCAAAGCTAAAATTTTCATAAGGAAAAGCACTTAGCACTTGAATGCCAATTTCCTCCTCCAACTCACGCTTTAGTGCTTCTTCGGGGGTTTCACCAGCATCAACTTTTCCACCTGGAAATTCTAGCGATTGAGCAAAATCCTGCCCTTCTAAGCGTTGAGTTAAATAAATTTGTCCAAATTCGTTACGGATAATTCCAGCTGAGACTTGAATAATTGGTTTTGACATAAGTTTCCTTTACTCTTCTCCAATTCAAGCGGTTAAATTTAGACGATAATTTGCAAATTTCTATCTAAAAATAACCGCTTGTATCATTATGCGTATTTCGCTTTGTTGCCGTGGCAATGTTTATATTTTTTGCCTGAACCACAAGGACAAGAGTCGTTACGACCAATATTTAAGTTGGCTAACTCTTCATCGCTTAAACTTTCAAGATCCGCTTGCTGTTCTGGCTCATTAGTTTGCATTTGCTCGCTAGCTTTTGCTTCCGTTTCTGCTTGCAAGCGTTGGGCTTCTTCCATCTCTTCTTGGCTACGTACTTGAATACGACTTAGAATGCTGATCACATTGAATTTCAAGGTGTTGAGCATATTGGTAAACATTGCAAAAGACTCTTTTTTGTACTCTTGCTTCGGATCTTTTTGGGCGTAACCGCGTAGGTGAATCCCCTTGCGTAAGTAGTCCATTGAAGATAAATGATCTTTCCATAACTCATCTAGGTTTTGTAACATTACACCTTTTTCAAAGTTACGCATTACTTCTGCACTCACTTTTTCTTCTTTGGCTTTATACTCTTCAATAGCAATATTGAGAATACGCTCACGCAAGGTTTCTTCATATAGATCTTTTTCGGTTTCTAGCCAGTGAGAAATCGGTAAATCTAGACTAAACTCACGGCGTAAACGCTCTTCTAAACCTGTAATGTCCCACATTTCCTCAATAGATTGCGGTGGAATATATTCGCTGATAGTCGTCTCAAATACATCTTGGCGAATCGCTTCGATCATTGGCGAAATGTCATCTGTATCTAATAAATGATTACGTTGCTCGTAAATAACTTTACGTTGTTCATTTGCTACATCATCATATTGTAGAAGGTTTTTACGACCATCAAAGTTATAGGCCTCTACTTTTGCTTGTGCCGATGCAATTACTTTAGTCAAAAGTTTGGATTCCATCGCTTCACCTTCTTGAGTAAAGGCTTTACGCATCATATTTAACTTACCTTCATTGAGATAAATTCGCATTAACGCATCATCTAACGATAAATAGAAGCGAGATGAACCAGGATCACCTTGACGACCAGAGCGTCCACGTAACTGGTTATCAATACGGCGAGATTCGTGGCGTTCTGTTCCTATAATATGTAAACCACCTGCTTGCATTACGATATTATAGCGTTCCTGCCACGCAGCTTTAATTTCATCAATTTGCTCTTGAGTGGGGTTTTCAAGTTTGGCAATTTCCATTCTCCAGTTACCACCAAGCACGATGTCTGTACCACGACCTGCCATATTAGTTGCAATAGTTACAGCACCAGGCATACCCGCTCTTGCAACAATTTCAGCCTCTTGAGCATGAAATTTTGCATTTAATACATTGTGTGGAATACCCACTTTGGTTAATTCTGCGGATAACAATTCTGATTTTTCTACCGAGGCTGTACCAACTAACACAGGTTGCTGGCGCTCCATACAATCTTTAATTTCCGTAATAATTGCAGCAAATTTTTCTACTTCGCTTTTGTACATTAAATCGGTATGATCAACACGAATAATCGGTTTATTAGTTGGTATGACAACCGTATTTAAGCCATAAATTTGCTGGAACTCAAAAGCTTCAGTATCTGCGGTACCTGTCATACCCGCTAATTTTTCGTATAAGCGGAAATAATTTTGATAGGTAATCGAAGCCACAGTTTGATTTTCGCCTTGAATATTCACACGCTCTTTAGCTTCAATCGCTTGATGTAAACCGTCAGACCAGCGACGACCTGCCATTGTACGGCCAGTATGCTCGTCAATAATTACAATTTCGCCATCTTTTACGATGTAGTCCACATTACGTTCAAATAATTTATGTGCACGTAATGCTGCACTGACGTGATGTAAAAGTGAAATACGAGCTGGATGATATAAACTCTCTCCCTCTTCCATTAACCCCATTTCAGTCAAGAAAGCTTCCACTTTTACCATACCTCGCTCGGTTAAGTGAGCCTGTTTATTTTTGAGATCTAAAGTGAAATCTCCCTCGCCGGTGTATTCTTCGGTATCTTCTTTATCTTGTGCAATCAAATGTGGAATAATTTGATCTACGGCTTGATAAATTTGTGTTGCATCTTCTGCAGGGCCCGAAATAATTAATGGCGTACGGGCTTCATCAATTAAGATAGAGTCTACTTCATCCACTAAGGCGTAGTGTAATTCACGTTGAAAACGCTCATTTTTGTCGTGAGCCAAGTTATCACGCAAGTAATCAAAGCCTAATTCGCTGTTGGTAGAATAAGTAATATCTGCTTGGTATGCGGCACGTTTGACTTCTGGTGCTAAACCTGGAATATTCACACCAACGGTTAAGCCTAAAAATTCAAATAATGGACGGTTAGTTTCCGCATCACGGCGGGCAAGGTAATCATTCACAGTTACAACGTGAACCCCTTTACCTGTTAAAGCATTCAAATAGCAAGGGAAAGTTGCCGTTAATGTTTTCCCTTCACCAGTACGCATTTCGGCAATATTACGCCCTGTTAAAGTCATACCGCCAATGAGCTGTACATCAAATGGACGCATCCCTAACACACGCTTACTTGCTTCGCGAACCGTTGCAAACGCTTCAGGCAATACACTTTCTAAGGTGGCACCGTCTGCTAAACGGAGTCTAAATTCAGCCGTTTTTGCTTTTAATTCTTCATCTGATAATTGTTCAAATACTGGCTCCAGTTTATTAATTTGTGCCACACGTTTTCTTAAACGTTTTAACGCACGGTCATTGCTTGAGCCAAAAATAGAGGTAAGTAATTTTGAAATCATTGTATTTTCCTAAATATAAATGTTAATTGTTTGATTTTAAACGTTATAGTTAGGCGTAAGGACCTGCTCGGATTGGGTAAATATTTTTCTGTTCCAAGCGGTAGGATTTAGTAAAAAATTCGCAAAAATGCACCGCTTGTGGTTTAATTTCCACTATGTTATGGTTCAATTGTGCAACAAAAAGCGATTGTTGCTCTACCTCATTTGTGAATTGAACGTACTGAAGAAAAGATTGATTGATGACAGCTTCTTGTTCACTTTCATTAGCGTTGATCACTTGAACTTCAGGTAAAGCAAGCATCGCAACCATTCCAAAAAAAAGTTGCGACCAAAAAGGTGTTTTATGAAAGTGTTTAAAAAATAAGCTCATCAAGTTCAGGTTAAGTAAATTTTGGTAATTATACGCTAAATTTAAAAAATTGGGTCAAGTAACCTAAAATCAAGTATAAAAATTTAGATAAAGTGAATAAATAGATGAAAAATTCAGCACCCAAAAAGATTAATGACATTTTACAGCACTCGACATTAAGTAAAATTGTCGAAAAAGCCAATTTTATTAATGAGTTAAATCAAAAAATTCGGAAAATATTGCCAGAATCCTATCGTGGGCTTTACCGTGTGGCAAATTTAGTTGATAATCAGCTCATTATTAATGTACAAAGTGCCACTGTAAGACAAGGTTTATTGTTACAACAAACCGCCCTGTTAGCACAAATACAAAATGACTTACCTGAAATAACCCTGCTTGAATTTAGAGTGAATCCAAGCGTTAGATAATTAAGGAAAATGATATGAAAAAAATCGCATTAATTGGGTTTACTACGACGATATTAGCTGGATGTTCATCATTACCACAAAAAAGTGTAATGGGCACCTATGCGGGCGAATTTCCTTGTGCCGACTGCGAGAAAATCCAAGCGCAGCTCACCTTAAATGCTGATAGAACTTATCAATACGACACCATCTATTTCAAAAACAAAAAAGAATATGTTTATCGTGATAAAGGCACATACATCTGGGAACCAAACAAATCAAATGTTATCCGTTTAGAACAAACCTCTGGTGGCCTAGCATTCCAAATATCAGATAGGTATGTAGAGCTTTGCGATCCAAACGGTAATACGGTAAAAAATACAAACAATTATAAATTGAACAAGATCCGTTAACGCATTCTACTAATAAAGAGATTCTTAAGAATCTCTTTATTATTTCTAGCCATTAAGTATAAAAAATCCCCAAGTGAATATACTTGGGGAGAATCTCAAAATAAAAAAGCATTCTACTTTCTTATTTAATCAAGGAAATATCTATGAAAACAGTAAGGAGTCTTTCACTGTTAATGGCGGTGAGAGGGGGATTCGAACCCCCGATACAGTTTCCCATATACACGCTTTCCAGGCGTGCTCCTTCAACCACTCGGACATCTCACCTAACAACATAAAGAGGGCGTAAATATAGCAATATTGCTATATAATTTCAAGTATTTTCTTTACAAAATAAATTAAATCAATTTTGAGATAATTAGTGTCCAACACCTAAACAATTCGGTGATTTCGGCACAACACCGCCTATTTCAGCCCATTCACTTTTGGTGTATAAATGCAGTGCTAATGCGTGAACGCCATTTTTTAATTCTTCGTTCAAACAAGCATAAACTGCTTGATGACGAGCTACTGCTCTCTTGCCTTCAAATTTATCCGAGACTAAAGTGAGCTTAAAATGAGATTCAGCGCCTCTACCTGAACTGTGCATATAGCTTTCATTTTCGATATTTAACAGAATTGGCGAAAAATCTTTGTTGATTTTCTCAATAATGGTTTGTTCTATTAACATTTTTTTCTCTTTCATTGAAAATTAATGGCTAAATGATACTATACTAGGAAAAATTTTCCCATAATTTAGTAAATAGAAGGATTTATTATGAAATTATCTAAAAAAACCTTAGTTTTCACAACTACCTTTGCAGCTGCTTTATTAGCAGGCTGTCAAAGCCAATCAAATATTTTAACTTTTGCAACACCAACGCCAACCGCTGTGTTTAATACAAATAATCAAACTGCTGCCGTGAATGTAATGACACAAGACTTACGCACTTCTCGCGAAATTGCAAGCTATATCAAAAATGGCGAACTTATTCGTTTAACCGCTGTGCCTGAAGTAGCCGCAATGTTCCAACAAGCGGTGCAACAAGACCTTAACGCAAAAGGATTCCAAATTGTGCAAGGTGCAGCAAATGCCAATGTAACGGTTAATATTCGCCGATTCTTTGCCACTATTGAACAAGGTAATCTACGCTACAAAGCGGATGCACAAGTCGGTGTTGAAGTCACAGTTCAAGGACCAAAAGGAAATTTCAGCAAAAACTTCAACGCAACACGTGGTTATGAATCTGTATTTAATGCAAATAATGATGAAATCAAAAAAGTCTTAGATCAAGCCTATTCTGACGTTGTGAAAGCGATTTATAACGACAATGAAATCGCCGCTGCAATTCATCAATTCAAATAAGTTATTTTGTAAGCGGTTAAATTCCCTTAGTTTTTTGTAAAATTGAGGGAATTTAACCACTTGTTTTGAGAAGCTAAACATCGCCTACAAAATTTAATTTACTATTCGGGCATTTCCATTTAATACAATCGTAAAAAAATGAATATGCCTTGGATATTTTATATAGATATAAAAATGAGAATCCCAAGAATTTACCACCCAGAGCCGTTAGCAAATCAGCAAACTTGTATGTTAAGTGAAGATGCACTCAATCATATTGGACGAGTGTTGCGAATGAAAGCTGGGGAGCAAATTATTTTATTTGATGGTTCAAACCATATATTTAATGCGACTTTACAAGCGGTCGAAAAAAAGCAAATTATTGCAAAAATCTCTTCCAGTGAATTAGATAATAGGGAATCCAATTTGCCAATTCATTTAGGGCAAGTCATCTCTCGAGGCGATAGAATGGAATTTACCATTCAAAAATCAGTAGAATTGGGCGTAAAAATAATTACTCCACTTTGGTCAGAGCGTTGTGGCGTGAAGCTCAATGATGAGCGACAAGATAAAAAACTGCAACAATGGCAAAAAATTGCGATTGCAGCTTGCGAGCAATGTGGGCGAAACGAAATTCCTGAAATTCGCCCGATGATGAAACTCACCGATTGGTGCAAAGAGCAAGATGGAATGCTGAAACTCAATCTTCACCCAAGAGCAAAATATACCATTCGCGAACTGTCAAATGTGCCAAGTTCGGGAGTTCGTTTATTGATTGGCTCAGAAGGGGGATTATCTGCTAAAGAAATTATGATGACAGAAAATGAGGGCTTTACTGAAGTTCTGTTAGGTAAACGTATATTACGCACAGAAACTGCCTCACTTGCTGCAATCACCGCCCTGCAAGTTTGTTTTGGAGACATTTAATACTCATGCTAGAAAATCTACAAGGTAAATTTTTAATTGCCACACCAGAAATGGATGATGATTATTTTGAACGCACCGTTATCTATATTTGTGAACATAATCAGCAAGGGGCAATGGGTGTTGTCATCAATACCCCCACGGATCTTTCAGTGCTAGAATTGATTACCCGTATGGATTTCCAGATGGCAAATCAGCGTGATTATAATAAAGATCAAATGGTGTTAAGCGGCGGGCCTGTCAATCAAGATCGTGGTTTTATTATCCACACCAAGACGGAAAATGATTTTATCCATACTTATCCAATCACGGATAAAATTACACTCACCACATCAGGCGATGTATTAAACGCTTTCGGTACGCCAGAATCGCCAGAAAAATTTATTGTTTGTTTAGGCTGTTCAACGTGGAAGGCTAACCAACTTGAGCACGAAATTGCTCAAAATTATTGGATTGTGTCTGAGGCGAATGAAAAAACGTTGTTTGAAACAGGCTATTTAGAGCGGTGGTCAACCGCCTATGAAATGATGGGCATTTCAGGTCTACCAGCTAGAGCGGGAAGAGCCTAATGTCTGAAATATTAATTGCATTTGATTTCGGTACAAATAGCATTGGGTGTGCAGTCGGGCAAAACATTACTGGCACTGCTCAAAGTTTGGGTGCATTCAAAGCCCAAGATGGCATTCCAAAATGGGAAGAAATCGGTAAACTCTTGCAAGAATGGAAGCCCGATAGATTAGTCGTTGGTTTACCGTTAAATATGGATGGAACAGAACAGCCTTTAACTCAACGTGCGAGGAAATTTGCCAACCGTTTAAATGGACGCTTTAATTTGCCTGTTGAATTACAAGACGAACGCTTAACCACGGTTGAGGCAAGAGCTGAAATTTTTTCTCGAGGTGGCTACAAAGCATTAAAAAAGGGCAAAGTGGATTCTATTTCCGCTTGTTTAATTTTAGAAAGTTGGTTTGAAAATCAGTAATTTGCAAAAAAATTACCATTTTTAACCGCTTGTAAAAGGATATTTATGATATTTTCATCTAGTCGCAGCTTAGTTTCAATTGCTGCAAGCATTATTATTTTAGCGGGTATTAAATTATCTAGCGAAATTGTCATACCGTTTCTGCTCGCTCTTTTCATTGCGATAATTTGCTCGCCAATGATTAATTTTATGATGAAGCGGAAAATTCCACTGTGGTTAGCAATTACGCTCTTGCTCGTTGTTATTCTATTAGGCTTTACCTTTTTTGCAGGCATTATTAATAGCTCATTGCAAGAGTTTACTAGCTCAATACCGCAATACAAAACACAGCTATCAACCCGAGTTCGTTCGCTTTTAGTATTTGCTCAAGAATGGAATTTGCCTATTCATATTTCACAAGAAGAACTGATGAGTAAATTTGATCCAAGCTCAATTATGAATTTGGTGAGCTCTTTACTGTTTGGGCTTTCTGGCACATTATCGAATATTTTTGTGGTGTTTTTAATTGTGATCTTTATGCTAATGGAAATGCCCGTGGCTAAATACAAACTGGCTTTAGCCTTGAGTGACGATGATGATTTACGCAATGAAAAAGAGTATATCAATCAGGTGCTAGAAGGTGTGATTGGCTACCTTGGAGTTAAAACATTTTTAAGCTTGCTGACAGGTCTTTTAGTATGGATTTTATTAGAAATATTAGACGTACAATACGCAATTTTATGGGCAATGTTTAGCTTCCTACTTAACTATGTTCCTAATATAGGTTCCGTTTTAGCAGGCATTCCAATTATTATTCAAGCGTTTTTACTTAACGGTCTTTCAATAGGGCTTGGTACATTAATCGGGATTGTTACAATTAATATGATTATAGGCAATGCCCTAGAGCCTCGCTTAATGGGCAAAAAATTAGGGCTTTCAACTCTCGTGGTATTCCTTTCACTACTGTTTTGGGGTTGGCTGCTTGGGGCGGTAGGAATGCTACTTTCTGTTCCTTTAACAATGGCTTGTAAAGTAGCATTAGAGTCAAACAAAAGCACAAAAAAATATGCGGTATTATTCAGTGATTTAGAAGAAGTACCAAGAGGCAAAAAATACCGCTAAATTTGCTTGACGCGAAAAAAAGAGTTGCTAAAATCTGCCACTCTTTTTTATTTCTAAAATTAAATAAATAAGATTGTTCGGATGAAGGTAGCTGGAGAGAAATGAATTAACATTTCACCGACGAGGTAAACTCTTTCAGGTGCAGCTTTAATTTTGAGCTGCGAGGACAGTTACTGGACGAACCCTTGGAGAGAGCTGATTAAATATCAGCCGCCGAAGGCGAAAATACAATAATGTGTGAAACGCTCAGGCAAAAGGACAGGGGAGAAAAGTAAAATCTATTTAGTGGTACAGCATTTTTACATTTGCAAAAAATGGCTTGATTTTGACCGCTTGTATTCTAATTCCTGCTTTTCTTTCCTTGTAAGCTATTTTTACGAGGAGTATTTAATGTCATTAGACGCAATTCTTAATCAAATCAACAATATTATTTGGGGAGCTCCACTACTGATTTTAATATCAGGCGTAGGGTTATACTTCACACTTTCACTCAAAGGCATTCAATTAAGTCAACTTGGACGAGCTTTTGTTTATATGTTCAAGCCTGAAAAAGGAAAAGGGCAATCAGGGGATATTTCAGCTTTTGCAGCGCTTTCTACCGCACTTGCCGCAACTATCGGGACGGGGAACATTGTCGGTGTAGCTACCGCTATTCATTCGGGCGGACCTGGTGCATTATTTTGGATGTGGCTTATTGCACTATTTGGTATGGCAACTAAATACGCTGAAGGCTTGCTTGCGATTAAATATCGTACTAAAGATAAAGCAGGCTTTGTAGCAGGTGGGCCGATGTACTATATTGAATTAGGAATGGGCAAAAAATGGCGTTGGCTTGCTAAAGCCTTTGCCTTTTTCGGTGTACTGGTTGCCCTACTCGGCGTAGGAACATTCCCACAGGTAAACGGCATTACCGCCTCTTTGGAATCTACCTTTGATGTGCCGATTATTTTCAGTGCCATTATTTTAACCTTAGTGGTTGCGGTAATTATTTTAGGCGGCGTGAAACGCATCTCTAAAATTGCAACAATTATCGTACCATTTATGGCGATTGGCTATGTGGTTGCGTCACTCTGTGTGATTTTAATCCACGCCGAGAAAGTACCAGCGGCAATTACCACCATTATTCACGCGGCGTTCAATCCGCAAGCCGCACTTGGTGGAGCGTTCGGCTTTACCGTAATGCAAGCGATTCAATATGGTGTTGCCCGAGGTATTTTCTCAAACGAATCAGGCCTGGGCTCAGCACCTATCGCTGCCGCAGCAGCCCAAACCAAAGAGCCTGTGCGACAAGGCTTAATTTCAATGACTGGCACGTTTTTAGACACCATTATCGTCTGTACAATGACAGGCTTAGTGATTGTGATTTCAGGGGCGTGGACAACAGATGTAAAAGGGGCGGTTTTAACCACCACTGCCTTCACGCAAGGCTTAGATAGCTCGTTTGGTGCAGTGATTGTCACGCTTGCATTAGTATTTTTCGCATTCACCACCATTCTCGGTTGGTGCTACTACGGCGAACGCTGCTTTGTTTACTTAACCAAAGGCAAAACCCAATTTCTGAAGTTCTACCGTTTGCTGTTTATCGGTTTGATTGCCACTGCCCCATTTTTAAAATTGGATACCATTTGGACGATCGCCGATATTCTCAACGGCCTAATGGCATTCCCAAACCTGATTGCCCTGCTTGCTCTACGCAAAGTGATTTTGGCGGAAACAAAAAATTTCTTCTCTAGGCTGAAAAAAGAGAAATAAACTAAAAAAACGGATAAAATAGAGGGTGTTCTGCCTCTATTTTTTATTTATGAAATTTTTCTACACACTGATTTTTGCTTTATTGCTATCAAGCGCCCACGCAGCCGACCGCTACTTGCAGTGTAAAGTAGTGGGAATTAGTGACGGCGACACCTTAACTTGTCTTTTAAATAAAAGCAAGCTCAAGGTCCGCTTGGTGCATATTGACGCTCCCGAACAGCCTCAGCCCTACGGCAATAGTGCGAAACAAGCCTTGTTAAAATTGGTGTTTCGCAAAAAAGTAACAATTGTGGTAAAAGGCCACGACCACTATCAACGCATCTTAGCAGAAGTTTATTTGCATAATGGGCAAAATGTTAATTTGAAGTTAGTGGAAATGGGAATGGCGTGGGCATATCAATCATCCAAACCTCAATATGAGCAAGCACAACAACGGGCAAAAACAGCGAGAGTTGGCTTATGGCAAGACAGCTCTCCCGTTCCACCAAGCGAATGGCGAAAACAAAACGTGCCTCAACAAGCGGTCAAAAATCGTAAAAATTTTGCAAATCTACCTAAAGCTATCAACTGCCATAAGAAACTAAAGTGTAATGAAATTAACAATTATGAGCTTGCTAAATGTTACTTTCAACAATGTGGCTGGAAAGCACTAGACGGTAACAATGACGGCATTCCGTGCAATACACTTTATTGGAAATCAAAACGTAAACATTAATTTAACATTCATTCAACGCAATAATTCTATCTGTTGATTGAATGGTAGATTGTCTATGAGCAATAACAATCCTTGTTATATTAATTTGTGAAATAGCTTGATTAACAAGCTTCTCATTCTCTTCATCTAAATGGCTGGTGGCTTCATCCATCAATAGAATTTTTGGCTTTTTATATAAGGCTCGGGCAATAAAAAGCCGCTGGCGTTGTCCTCCAGAGAGGTTATTTCCTAGCTCCCCCAACAGCGTTTCATAGCTCATCGGCATTGCCATAATATCCTCGTGAATATTCGCCAGTTTAGCACATTCCATCGCCCATTCTCTGTCATAGTGATTTTCAAAGCTAACAATATTTTCCAAAATAGAGCCTGAAAAGAATTTATCTTCCTGTAATACACAGGCAATGTGTGTTCGGTAACGGTTTGAACCCATTTGGTGAATATCCATATCGTTAAATAAAAGCATACCTGAAGTCGGTTTTAATAAGCCTGCCATCAATTTTAATAGTGTGGTTTTTCCATAACCTGATGGAGCGGTAATTGCCACACTTTCACCACTATTTATTGTTAAATTCAAATTTTCAATCACATTTTTTGTTAAATTCAAATTTTCAATCACATTTTTTGCAAAAGGGTCATATTTAAAGCAGAGATCTTTAATTTCCAATTTAGCTTGTTGATGTTCGTCTAAATCCATTTGATATTTGCTGCTATCTTCAACCTCATTTAAAGCAATATCAGCAATTCGTTCCCGATGAAGTGAAAGGATTTTTAAATTAAAGATAATATCAATCAAATTTCCCATTCGGGAAGAGAAAGAACCTCTATAAGCATTAAAAGCCACAAACATACCTAGCGTCATCACATTTTCAATTACCATAGTAGCTCCAATCCATAAAATCAGAATTTGCTCAATGGTGGAAATAAAGGTATGAATACCTGAAAACAGCATATTAAATTTAGTAACTTTGATAGAGGTATTAAACTCATCGGCATTGAGCGACATCCATTGCTCTTGGCGTTTATTTTCTAACCCTAGTGATTTTAAGGTGGTGATACCATATAAGGTTTCCATAAAATGAGAATGTGCTTTTGCTCCTTTAATAATCTGTTCTTCATTCAGTTGGCGGTAAATCAAATAAGTAACCATTCGGAGAATAAAATAGATAAAGGAAAAGGCTAGCACTACCCAAAACAGCCAACCACCATATAGCACCATCATAATAATTAGGCTGATAATCATAATGGTATCAATAATTGTAGCAATAATGCTCGAAGTTAAGGTTTTCTGAATCGTTTTTAATGAACTAAATCGGGAGTGAATATCACCCACTTGGCGTTTTTCAAAGAAATCAAGCGGTAATTTTAATAAATGGGAAAAGAAGCTTGATGTCCACTGAAAATCAATTAAGTAGTTCATTTTCAACGAAATCCAAGCCCTAAACATACTGACGGCAGTTCTGAAGAAAGTAAATAAAAACAAGCCGATACAGATAATCAGCAATAGTGACTGATCTTTAGCGTGCATCACATGATCCATCACTAACTGTGTACCTATCGGCATAAGTAATGCGATCAGTTCAATCAGCATAGAAAGAGCAAAAATTTTAACTAATGCCCCTTTAATACCAGAAATACCTTTGAATGTTTCATAGAGGCTAATTGTATTTTCATTTTTCTGCTTTTCAAATTTCACTTCCGACCACACTTCTAATGCCACACCAGTAAAGTGGTTGGAAAATTCGGCACGGGATAATTTTCGTTTACCGAAAGCCGGGTCGTGAACCGTGAAATGGGTTTCCGTTACGTGGGTGAGTACAACAAAGTGATTAAAATCCCAATGTAGAATACAAGGTAGACGAAGTTGCGGTACTTCATCTAATTCCAATGAAAGAGGGCGGGTAACAAAGCCACAATCATTAGCAATAGAAATTAAAGTATGTAGCGTGACGCCACGAGAGGAAGTCCCATATTGGCTACGCAGCTCAAAGAGATTGGTACTTTTATCGTAATACCCCAACATCATTGCCAAGCAAGCTAAACCGCATTCTGCCGTTTCGGTTTGTAAAATGACAGGCATTTTTCGCCGAAAGCCGAATTTTAACTGTTCAATGCCTTTCATTATTGCTCCATATTCTTGCTTAGTTGGTACATAGGGAACAGAATCCACTCATAAAGCTTGCGTTTTTCTAAAAACAGCGTGGCTTCGGCTTTCATTCCACTCATAAAATAGAGGGTGGTATCGTGATATTTTACGCTTTGGTCGGCAAGCTCAATTAAAATTTTATAAAGCGGAATACCTTGCTCTAAATTTGCAGGGAGATTTTTATAAAAACTCAGCTCTTGAAGAGAGGCGGGTAAAGTAGAAATTGAGGTGATTTTGCCCTTAAACTGCCCGAATTTTTCAAACGGAAAAGCCTCATAGCGAATATTCACCTCATCGCCTTGTTTAATAAATGAAATGGCACTATTTGGTACCCACATTACTAGCTGATAATTTCCTTTATTCTGTGGCAGAATTTGTGCAAGCGGGTCATTTTCTTTAATAATTTGCCCAACGGTAACGCTAATGCTTTCAATTTTTCCATCAACTGAAGCATTCACAATAATATCTGAAACAGATTCAAATTCCATTAAACGAATGTTTAAATCGCTTTTTTGCATTTCATAGCGAATAATCTGATTATTAAATTCGGTTTTACGGGTTTCAATTTCATTTTCCAAGCTAAGTTGGGTGGATTTTAATTGAATTAATTCTTGCTTTAATTCATTAAAGAGGGATTTTTGTTGAAAATATCGACTCTTCTGAATATTTACTTCATCATAGCTGGAATGCCCTGCTTTTAATAATTTCTCATAACGCTTTACTAAATCGGCATAGTCATTCATTGTTTTTTCAACTTCAACTAAATAAACCTGTTTATCTTGATAAATTTTTTGATTGTTTTTGATCTGATTTTCAAGGCTATTAATGGTTTCTAACTTATTCTTATTTAAAGCTGTGATCGCTTGTTCTGTTGCTTGAATTTGTGATTTCAGAGAAAGAATAGAATTCACATTAATATTGCCACTATGGGTAATTCTGTCTAAGGTAATTTTAAACAAAGGATCACCTTTTTTCACTTGTGATGAGGCTGAATATAATTTTCGGATATATAACCGGATTTAGGAGCAGAAAGAATAATTGGATGAGCTTGCATTACTAACTCACCAACAACAGTTTCACGGCGGGTATAACTGCCAAAAACAATAAATAAAATAAATGCAGCAAAAATAAAGAAAGAAATGAAAAAGACAAACCAAGCAGGAATTCTGCTAAATAGTACCGCAGTGCTTTTCCATTTTTTTGACTGATATGCAATAGCTTATTTTCTGAACATATAATACCAATTTATACAACTACATTATCATTCTTATTTCTATATACATAAAGATATAATTTTATAAAAAATATAAAGTTAATAAAATAATCATATTAAAAATTTAAACACTACCAGTCTAAAATATATCACAATCGTTTTTGAAGAAAACAATAGGCAATCAGAAAGAAAAAAAACACAATGTCATAAATAGCCACTCCACACTCGAATGGTAACAATGGATAAACAAATCGGTAAATCATAAAATAAATAAACGCAATATAAATTACAGTAACAAATCTCATAAAACACTCGCAATAAAATTTAGTTACATACATTAATTAATCTTACATCTATACAGACAAGATATATTATTCAATGATTGCCACTTATGAAATAAGGCTTATTCTCTCTTAAAAATCTATTATACTCTATTCCTTTCCTAACAGAATCTTTTGCCTTTCCACTTCCATAGGAAAAATAATAACATTCACCATCCTTTTTCTCATATTCTTGACAGTTAACACAAGCAGATAACATTTAAAGGTAATAACGCCCTAAGAATCAATAATAACATCCCATTCACTTATAACCTATATTTATAATTAAAAATAGAGAACAAATAGCTTAACCTAATAAATTATTTTAATATTAGCCTCTATTAGAGGCTAACAAAATAACCATATATGTAAATTCCCACACATTTAACTTAATTTTAGCACACCAATATAAGATAACTGCCAAATAAGCTGGGAAATCTTCTCTCTTTTATCTTCTGATACTTTTTCTAAAATATCATTTAATGAAACTTCCGAACCCTGTTTAAGAGATTTAATAACATCTCCAAACTCTTCGTCAAGAGAAATACCATATCCATTTGAAATTATCTTATTTTCATAACCAAAGTAATGATTTTTGGTTTTAAATGAAATTTTTTGATTTTCCGAAATAGAGTTATATTGATAATTTCCTAAAGTTTCCAAATTAAGTGGCTTTTCAATCCGCTTCTGATCATAAAAATTCTCAATAAATTTGCGATAATTCTCTTTATCTTTAATATATTCTGCTGTGTGTTCTGCCAGCTGTGCTATCAACTCTTTATCTGACTCATAATGCGATAAAGAAGCTCGGGCAATTTCTTTCTCAACCATATTTTGAGATACCCAAGTCAGATAGTTATGAGTATAAGCAGGAAAAATGCCTACAGCTAAATGCACAGTTTCTTCTCCAACAGGAATAGGATCGTGCCACCAGCCACGAGGTAAATAAAGAACATCTCCAGCTTCTAATACAATATCCATATATACATCATCAAGATTAGGAGCATATTCAGGCATATCTTTACTACGATGCATAAACAATGGTTTTTTAAATGTTGGAGTGTGAATAATCCAACGCTTTTTACCCTGCATTTGAACTGCAAAAATATCACGACTATCCAATGGCTTTTAAAAGATCTTTGAGTATTAAACGCAATATATAAACTTGAAAAAATATGACAGCCTGTAAATTGAGCTATCTCTTGAGAGAAGCAATCAACACTTGGTTCATTTACAATACCATTTGCGACTAATGTTGCTCCATCTCTTAAAAAACTATATAAATTTTCCTCTTGAAATTTATAACGAATAGTACCTAGATCATTATATTCTTCTAAATAATCTTTTTTATGAGCCCTTTTCCCTTTATGCATTACCTTAATTGCATCCTCAGAAATTAAATCACAGCGAGGTAATATTTCATTTATTGACTTCCAAGAAAGTAAATCTTTCTGAGATATTGCTCCTTTCATTAAAAGTGGTTTTTTCTCAAAATAGTTTTCACGAAATTCTTGATAAGAAATTGGAAATTGAATTTTCATAATATACTCTCTTATTGATAATCACATCCATCACCATAATCCGAACCTGATTGATTGCAACTCGCCTTTATACCAATACTATTTTTGATACCTTGAGAAGTACTTTTATACAAGCCCTCCCCCATACCACCACCTAAAGCAGATAAGGTTGACACTGTCACCGCACCAGCTTTCATTGTTGCTCCAATACCGCCACCAATAGCCCCACCTATAGCTGATGCTCCCAAACTCTCCCAAGTCATTTTTTCCCCAGAAATCATACTATTCCCAACATAATATGCAGCTCCAGCAACAGCTCCTACAATAACAGGTGCAAAGCCTGCCGAAACAAATTGGCAATCCTCAATTTTTAACTCTTTCATAAGAGATATTCCTCTATAATGTTTATAATTACAACAAATACTATTAGAACTATAGCCTCAATAACATCTTGTACATTTTTATTTTTTACAATCTTCTTTACAAGAAGAATAGACACAATTCTTGATAATATGAATGGGATAATCAATATAAGTAATATTTTTTCAAAAATCATATTTATCTAGCCGTATAAACTAAAATACTAGTGGTAGGGTGGTATAATTTAGTTCCCACATATGATGCAATACCAGCACCAGCCCACCACAAAAAAGGGGCTATGCCTCCATATATTATTTCACAATCCTTAATACTAAGATCTTTCATTTTCTCTCCTCTTATTTATTTTTAAATAAAATAGCTCTTATATGTCCCAAGTAAAATTATTATAAATAAATATATTATTATTTGGCATTTGTCATTTTTTTCCTTACTCATATCTAACTTACTAAGCAACAGTACATCTACAACTTTCACAAAAATAACAGGCAATACTATAACTAATATCAAAATAGAAAAATCCACCATACTCTCTCCATTAAAGTATTTCAACCTACTTTATACATTACTTTAATTGCATCTTCAGAAAGTAAATCACAACGAAGTAATACTTCATTGATAGCCCTCCAAGAAAGCAAATCTTGCCTCTCTATAGCACCTTTAATTAAAAACGTTTTTTCTCAAAATAGTTTTCACGAAATTCTTGATAAGAAATTGGAAATTGAATTTTCATTTTCATCTCCACTAGCCTTGATAATCTGTACCATCACCACAATCGTAGTTTGAGCCAGATTGGTTATTATTCGTTCTACCTGGAACTCCAAACGTAGGCTTTATTGGTAAAGATGATGGAATTAATTCTTTTACACCGCTAGGTAAAGAATTTTCATGTATTGTAATAGGTAGGCTCCTCGCTAAATCAAGGGCTAAATTAACAGAAGTACTTGATAAACCGCCTAAAGCCCCCCTCTTGCAAACCCTGTAGCAAAAGCAACGCCATAAGATACAAGATCTGGTTGATTAGCCTTATTTTCAGAATTCCCTCCAACTACTAAGCTTAATTGTAAAATTGATAGTTCTTTCATTTCATTCTCCCTTTAATCTAATTCTGATCACAAAAACCAATATTAAAAATAATTCTAAAAATAATACTATACTTACAACATCTTCCACAATATATAAAACATTAAGTTCCTTCATATATCCATCTTTTATAAAAAAGAAAAAATTAGACAGCATCAAAAAAAACAAAACCTTCCATATAGTTTTTTTCATAAAAAAATAAAGACTATTATTTGCTGACATACAAATATCCTTATATACAAAAGGAAGCAAAATACTTGATGTAAAAAACAATACTTTAAGATACATAAAAACCTCACATACAAACATATTACAGCATTAAATATAAAACTAAAAACTCAGCTAAAATAAACGTCACACTTTTAACAAAAAAGTGACTATTTTCTTAAAATAATTAAAAAATAATATTCCAAAATAAAAATAAGCAACATGCACATTAAAAATGATGATATTATTAAAGATATACAATATATAAAAATATAAAACAAAAATATATTTATGATTTTATTATTTAAAAAAAGGTTTCATATAACCTCCCTTAGGTTAAAATAAATAGAATATATTTCAGAGCATTCTAAAAAAATATAGATTATCTTATTCTTTTCATACGTTAGTAACGTTTATTTTTTACCCCTCCAAATAGACCATATTTTTTATATGGATTTTATAAAAACAATTTTATTAGTCAACAACAATTTAACAGGAAGTTAACAAAATAAATCCTTTTATTTCTTGAAATGCTTCTTATCTCAAAACATTTCTTTATAATAAGTGCTTTCTTGTTAACTAAATTTTCAAAAAAATCCTAGGAATTAACTTATGCCTAACGCCCTATTCCGTACCCACTTCCCCTTTTTTGAAAAATCGGATGGTTGGACATATTTAGACTCTGCCGCCACAACCCTAAAGCCTAATGTACTTATTCAAGCAACAAGTGAGTTTTACTCCTCTGCGGGTTCAGTGCATCGCAGTCAGTACGATTTACCACAAACGGAACAATATGAACTGGCTCGTGATTTAGTTGCAAAACGCTTCAATGTAGAAACTTGTGAAGCAGTGATTTGGACGAGTGGCACAACCCAAAGTATCAATATAGTCGCTTATGGCTTAGAACATCGAATTAAGCAAGGTGATGAAATTGTGATTTCGGTGGCAGAACATCACGCCAATTTTATTCCTTGGCAGCAACTGGCAGAACGTACCAGGGCAAAACTTATTGTGTTACCGCTTAATGACAAATATCAAATTGAGCCTGAAGCACTTAAAAATGCGTTATCGAAAAAAACCAAAATCGTTGCCTTTAATTTGGTTTCCAATGTTACAGGCGTTCGCCAAGCGGCAGAGCAACTTATTCCGATGATTCGCCAATATTCTTCCGCTAAAGTTATGTTGGATATAGCTCAAGCGGTGTGCTGCGAACAAGTTGATGTGCAAAAACTTGGTGCTGATTTTTACGCCTTTTCCGCACACAAAATGTATGGACCAAACGGTGTGGGCGTACTAACAGGTAAATTGCAAAGTTTGGAGCAAATTCGACCGCTTGTATTTGGCGGAAAAATGTTGAAAAACATTACGGAAGATGAGCTGATTGTGGCAGATTTGCCTTATCGTTTAGAGGCTGGCACGCCAAATATTGCGGGCATTATTGGTTTTGGACAAGTGCTGGCTTGGTTGCAAAATTTCGATCTTTCAAGGCTCAATAATCCGCTTTATGCGTTAGCGGAATACACCCGCAAGCGGTTAAATTCTTATCAAAATGTGCAAATTATCGGGCAACAAAATACGCCAACCATTAGCTTTATCATTGAAAATCAGCACCCTGCTGATATTGCCGCTTTTCTTACTCAACGTCGGATTGCTATCCGCCAAGGTGAACATTGTGCGAAACCTTATTTGCGTTATTTACAAGAAAGTGGCACGCTTCGCCTTTCTCTGGCTCATTACAATACAAAAGAAGATATTGAGCATTTTTTCAACGCTTTAGATTTAGCGTTGGAAATTTTACAATAAAGCTAAGCTAAATCAAAAAATACACATTTTTTAGTAGAATGAAAAGGCTGAATATTGTAATCTTTACCTCAGTTTTCATTTTAAATTTAATTTATCAACAAGGTGTTTTTAAATGAGTAAAAAAATCAAAAAAATCGCGGTATTAACCAGTGGCGGAGATGCACCAGGAATGAATGCTGCCATTCGTGGCGTGGTGCGTTCAGCGTTAAATGAAGGCTTAACTGTTTGTGGTATTCAAGATGGTTACTACGGGCTTTATCACGATAAAGTCCTTCCACTTGATAGACACTCCGTGTCAGAAACGATTAACCGTGGCGGTACATTTTTAGGTTCAGCACGCTTTCCTGATTTCAAACGCCCCGAAGTTCGTAAAAAATGTGTTGAAACATTAAAAAAATATAATATTGATGCATTAGTGGTCATTGGCGGCGATGGCTCTTATATGGGCGCGAAACTCTTAACTGAAGAGTTTGGTTATCCGTGTATTGGGATTCCAGGTACAATTGATAATGATATTGTGGGTACCGACTATACGATTGGTTATCAAACCGCATTAGAAACCGCATTAGCTGCAATTGACCGCCTGCGTGATACATCAAGCTCTCATCAACGTATTTCAATTGTAGAAATTATGGGCCGCCATTGCGGTGATTTAACCCTGAGTGCGGCACTTGCTGGTGGTTGTGAATATGTGATCGTACCAGAAAAAGGGCTAGACAAAGATGCATTAATGAAAAGCATTGAAGATGGGTTCCGCAAAGGAAAACGCCACTCTATTATTGCAATTACTGAATTAATGACGGATGTTCACGCACTGGCAAAAGAGATCGAAGCTCGCTTTGGTAATGAAACCCGAGCAACGGTGTTAGGCCATATTCAACGTGGTGGCACACCTTGTGCATTCGACCGTATTTTAGCCTCCCGTATGGGCGTTTATGCCGTAGAATTATTGCTTCAAGGTTTTGGTGGCCACTGCGTGGGTATCCAAAATGAACAATTAGTTCACCACGATATTATTGATGCGATTAATAATATGCGTCGTCCGTTTAAAGAGGAATTATACGAGACCTCTAGAAAATTATTCTAACACTCCTTAAAATTTTAAAGGCGACTAAAACTAAAATGGTCGCCTTTTTATATTCAAATGTAAGGATTAATGATGTTAAAAGATAAACCCGTGATATCCAACCAACATGGTGCATTAGCAATGGCTATTTTGCCTTTTCTTTATGCCGTAATAAAAAATGGTTTTATGACTTTACACATATTCTTTGGACTTTCTTGGTTATCACTCTATTTTTTCTCTTACCCATTTCTTTCTCTATTTAGCAAAAAAACCACTGAACGCAATAAAAAATGGGCAAAAATTTATTTTGCTTTAAGCTTATTCTTTGCTCTGCCTGTGATTTATCAACAACCTGCTATTTTGCAATTTTTAATCATAATTCTACCGCTTGGATTGATTCAAGTTTACTTTGCAAAACAAAAAGATGAACGGAATTTATGGAATGATATTGCAGGAATTTTAATCTTTGGGGTAATAGGAATGGCAGCGTCTTATCTTGTGACGTCGCAATATCACATTGAGGTTTTACTCCACCCTACACTCTTTTTTATAGCCACCACTTTCTATGTAAAAAGTATGGTACGAGAGCGTAAAAACCCGATTTATATGGAGATCAGCATTGCAACACACTTATTGTTAGCGATAACTTATAGCCTAGTCTCACTACAAGCGCTCTTTTTTGCTTATTTAATTGCAACTGTTCGTGCCATTATTGTGCCAAGTTTAGGGTTAAACGTAAAACAAATTGGAATGTTAGAATTTCCTGTTATGCTGATTTTTTTCATTGCTTTAATATTATAATTTAACCTATAAAAAAACCTCTGGGTTCTTCCAGAGGTTTTTTTATTATTCTTATTGTGCAGCTTGTTGGATTTTATCGCCAGCTTTCTCAACGTCCTTGCCAACACCATCAACTGTATTACATGCTGTTAAAAAAGTTGCACTTGCTAAAATTGCTAATACTAATTTTTTCATAAAACGCTCCTTATTTTTTTGTTTGTTATGAAAACGGCTTCAATATAACAATTTTAAATTACAAAAGCAACACTCTAAATTAATAATCTAATTCATCTTTATAAAGCTTATAATCCTCTTTTAATACTTGAAGTAATTCAACAAAATCATCTGGTAACGGAGCGTGCCATTCCATTAATTCACCTGTAATTGGGTGCTCTAAGCGTAACATAATCGCGTGTAATGCTTGGCGTTGAAAACTGCGTAAAGTCGCTAAAAATGCCTCACTTGCTCCTTTCGGTGGGCGAGGTCTGCCACCATATAGTTGATCGCCTAATAATGGGTGAGCAATATGAGCCATATGGACACGAATTTGGTGAGTACGCCCTGTTTCTAAGCGTAAACGCAGCCGAGTGTAGTTACGAAAACGCTCCATAATACGATAATGCGTTACCGCAGGCTTCCCCATTGGATGTACCGCCATTGCTATGCGTTTTGTAGAATGACGAGCCATTGGCTCATCTACTTTACCACCTTGAGTCATAATACCACTTGCCACTGCTTCATACTCACGAGTAATACGGCGTTTTTGCAATGCTGTAACTAAATGCGTTTGAGCTGGGATATTTTTTGCCACCACCATTAAACCTGTTGTATCTTTATCTAAACGATGCACAATACCTGCTCGTGGCACTTCAGCAATAGGTGGATAATAATGTAACAACGCATTCAATACGGTTCCATCTGGATTGCCAGCTCCTGGGTGAACCACCAACTCTTTCGGTTTATTGATGACAATAATATCGTCATCTTCATATACAATATTGAGTGGAATATCTTGTGGCTCAAAGCGAATTTCTTCCTCAATTTCCGCACTGATTTCAACAGTTTCACCACCAAATACCTTCTCTCGTGCCTTATTGACAATATTGCCGTTTACCTTAACTAAATCACTTTCAATCCATACTTTAATGCGTGAGCGTGAATAGTCTGAAAAAAGTTGTGCTAACGCTTGATCTAAACGAGCACCTAATAAATCTGCAGTAATTTCTGCTGTCAAAATCTTTTGTTGAGTAGTCATTAAAATATAAATCCTAATTAGTCATTTGCTTACTTGCGTGATGTTATATAAAATAGCGAGATGAACTTCATAAGTTATTCTTAGTCTGAGGCTATTGTACATTAACTTTTTGTTTCAGACACTTCATTATAGGTAAAACATATGCGTAAATTTAAAACTCTTGCCACATTAGCATTAGCAGGACTTGTTGTGGGCTGCTCAAGTTCTAATAAAGACATCGAACAATCCAGTGCTCAAGATCTTTATAACAAAGGGCAAACCTATTTACAAAATGGCGATTATAATTCTGCTATTCGTTATTTAGAAGGAATGGGGGCTAAAGGTTTTCAATATTCAGGCTTGGGTGAACAAGCTCAATTAAGTTTAATTTATGCACAGTATAAAGTCGGCGAATATTATAAAGCGTTAGATGCTGCAGAACGTTTTGCTCGCACTTATCCAAATGCGGCGAATATGGATTATGTATTTTATCTTGCAGGCCTTTCAAATGCACGTTTAGGTGACAATTTTATGCAAGATTTCTTTAAGGTAAACAGAGCCTCTCGTGCGGTAGTGAATGTCCGTAATGCTTACGGCAATTTCCAAACTATCGTTAAACACTATCCACAAAGCCAATACGCACAAGATGCCCAAAACTGGATGAACTATTTATTCAACCGTTTAGCAGAACACGAATTATCTATTGTGAAATTCTACAACAAACGAAAAGCTTATGTTGCTGTCGTAAACCGCGTAGAAGAAATGTTACGTTTCTACCCAAATACTGAAGCAACTAAAAATGCACTCCCTTATTTAAAAGAAGCATTTGGACAAATAGGTATTCAAGATTCTCAGCAAAAAACGGAGCTATTAATTAAAGAATACGAGAATAAAACGCTACCAATCCCGACAAAACCTGAATATGGCGAACAATTCTAATTAAAAATAATAGAATATTAGGGGCGAGTTCGCCCCTTTTGGCTTTCTGACTTATTTAAGCTTACTAGGAAATTATGCGAATTTTAGGTATTGAAACCTCTTGTGATGAAACTGGCGTTGCTATTTATGATGGAAAAAAAGGCTTAGTAGCAAACCAGCTTTATAGCCAAATTGATCTGCACGCTGATTACGGTGGTGTTGTGCCCGAACTTGCCTCTCGGGATCATATACGCAAAACACTTCCGTTAATCCAAGCAGCTTTAAAAGAAGCCAATCTTCAGCCTTGTGATATTGACGGTATTGCCTATACGGCAGGTCCTGGTTTAGTTGGTGCATTATTAGTAGGTTCAACTATTGCTCGCTCTCTAGCTTATGCCTGGAATGTGCCAGCCCTTGGTGTACATCATATGGAGGGGCATTTGCTCGCCCCAATGTTAGAAGAAAATGCCCCCCAATTCCCTTTTATAGCATTGCTTATTTCTGGTGGGCATACTCAATTAGTCAAAGTTGAAGGCGTAGGTCAATATGAACTTTTAGGCGAATCGATTGATGATGCGGCAGGCGAAGCCTTTGATAAAACAGGTAAATTATTAGGCTTAGATTACCCTGCTGGAGTAGCACTATCTAAGCTTGCCGAGTCTGCTACCCCTAATCGTTTTAAATTTCCACGCCCAATGACAGATAGACCAGGCTTAGATTTTAGCTTCTCAGGTTTAAAAACATTTGCCGCCAATACTATTAGGGCAAATCTCAATAAAAATGGCGAGTTAGAAGAACAAACTCGTTGTGATATTGCTCACGCATTCCAACAAGCAGTTGTGGATACTATTTTAATCAAATGCAAACGAGCATTAGAGCAAACTGGTTATAAACGCCTAGTAATGGCTGGTGGCGTAAGTGCTAATAAACAGCTTCGAGCTGATATGGCTGATATGATGAAAAAACTAAAAGGCGAAGTTTTTTATCCTCGCCCGCAGTTTTGTACTGATAATGGTGCAATGATTGCCTACACAGGTTTTTTACGTTTAAAAAGTGGTGAACGCACTGATTTAAGTATTAGCGTAAAACCACGCTGGCCAATGACAGAACTACCCAGAATGAAATAGACTTCAAGCGGTCAGATTTCTTTAAACTTTTTCAAAAATTTAAAGAAATCTGACCGCTTGCAACATATGAATATTAGATAACCCTATCATAAAATTGATGACTTTCAATAACCTACATTAAGATTTAAGGACAGAAAATGAACATAGCACAATTCCATCAAGCCGTAGAGCACGTTTGGCAACAAATTGAAGAGAAAATTGATGATGAAGGTTTATCGATTGATACCGAGATTCAAGGTGCCGTTTGTACTTTAACTTTTGATGATAAATCACAGATCATTATCAATAAACAAGAGGCTATGCTAGAGTTATGGCTTGCCAGTAAATTAGGTGGTATTCACTTTAAAAATGTTGATGGCGAATGGGTAACCGATGAAGGAAATACTTTCTGGCAACATTTAGAAGAGGCTTTTATTCGACATGGCGAAACCGTTTCTTTCTAATAACTGAATTTAGGATGCACCACCTGCATCCTTTTAATCACATTTGCTAACAATACTTGCAAATTTTTCCTCAAAATAAACCGCTTGCAGGCACACGCTGTGCTTCTTGCATATAATAAAATAATGAACACTACCGCAATTTCTGTTTTAAATAATGTCTTTGGCTATCAAAAATTCCGAGACGGGCAAGAAGAAGTGATTAATGCTGTCTTGGAAAATCGTGATTGCCTTGTGATTATGACAACTGGCGGTGGAAAATCCCTTTGCTATCAAGTACCTGCACTTTGTTTGGAAGGGATTACTCTTGTTATTTCACCACTGATTTCTTTAATGAAAGACCAAGTGGATCAACTGATTACTCACGGCATTGAAGCAGCTTATCTAAATTCCACTCAAATGCTTGAAGAGCAGCAATTAGTAGAACAAAAAGCCCTATCGGGACAGTTAAAATTGCTTTATCTTTCTCCTGAAAAAGTGATGACTCAAGGCTTTTTCCACTTTATTTCACTCTGTAAAATTAGTTTTATTGCGGTAGATGAAGCCCATTGCGTTTCTCAATGGGGGCACGATTTTCGTCCTGAATACACACTACTTGGCAGATTGAGAAATACGTTTCCTAGCGTGCCATTAATGGCATTAACTGCAACGGCTGACCCAACAACACGAGCAGATATTCTATACCATTTACGCCTACATTCTCCTCATATCTATCTAGGCAGCTTTGATCGCCCCAATATTCGCTATACGGTACAAGAAAAATTTAAGCCCCTTGAACAACTACTAAAATTTATCAATAAACAGCAAGGAAAAAGTGGCATTATTTATTGTAATAGCCGTAAAAAAGTGGAAGAGATTACGGAAAAACTCTCCTCACGAAATATCAGTGTTATGGGTTATCACGCAGGAATGAGTTTTGAGCAGCGAGAATTCGTACAGAATGCCTTCCAACGAGATGATATTCAAATTGTAGTCGCAACTATCGCCTTTGGTATGGGAATTAATAAATCGAATGTGCGTTTTGTCATACATTTTGATTTACCTCGATCGATTGAATCTTATTATCAAGAAACAGGCAGAGCTGGACGAGATGATCTCCCTTCCGAAGCTATGCTTTTTTACGATCCAAGCGATTATAGCTGGTTACAAAAAATCCTCTTAGAAGAGCCTGAGAGCGAACAACGAGATATTAAACAGCATAAATTACAAGCTATCGGAGAATTTGCCGAATCGCAAACCTGTCGCCGATTAGTCTTGCTTAATTATTTTGGCGAACACAAACAAGAAGATTGTAAAAACTGTGATATTTGCCTAGATCCGCCTCAAAAATATGATGGATTACTTGATGCCCAAAAAGTAATGTCGGTGATTTACCGAACAGGACAAATCTTTGGTCAACACCATATTATTGCCGTATTGCGAGGAATGAATAATCTGAAAATTCGTGAACACAACCACGAACAACTTTCAGTTTATGGTATCGGAAAAGAGCAAAGCCAGCACTATTGGCAAAATGTGGTACGACAACTGATTCACTTAGGGCTGATTTATCAAAATATTGCGAACCATTCGGCTCTCCAATTAACCGAAAGCGCCAGACCTTTCTTACGTGGTGAAAAAACATTACAACTCGCATTACCACGTCTGGGTATTTCAACCACTACATTTATGCAAAAACAAGCTAGTCACCGTTATGACAAAGATCTTTTCGCTCGTCTTCGTTTCTTGCGTAAACAGATTGCCGATAAAGAAAATATTCCGCCTTATATTGTCTTTAATGATGCGACACTACAGGAAATGGCGGAATTTTTACCCGCCTCAAAAATCGAGATGCTTGAAATAAATGGCGTTGGAGAACGAAAATTTGAACGATTTGGCCAAGCATTTATGGCATTAATCAAAGAACATCAAAACAACCGAAAATAGGCACTAAGTCAGCGTTTATTATTGCATACGCATTGAAAATGCTATAGAATTTGCACGCTTATCTGTTTTTTGTACTGCAAAAACAGACACTATGAAAAACTATTTATCCGCTTTACAAGCGGTCAAAAAAGCAATATTTTTTGCATATTGGTTTTGCTAATGACGCTGATGTAAGCCAATATCTCAAGATTGTAAATAAATTTAACAGAAGGAATAAGGCTATTAAACCTGTAAAACGTGTTCAAACAAATCGCGCCCATCGTCTTAATGATGAAATTCGTGGAGTGAAAGAAGTTCGCTTAACTGATGAAAATGGCGAACAAGTTGGTATCGTATCTATTCAAGAAGCATTAAGTCGTGCTGAAGAAGCGGCATTAGACTTAGTGGAAATCAGCCCAAATGCTGAGCCTCCAGTTTGCCGTATTATGAACTACGGTAAATTTATCTACGAAAAAGAAAAAGCCGCAAAAGAACAGAAGAAAAAACAAAAAGTCGTGCAAATCAAGGAAATCAAATTCCGTCCAGGTACGGATGATGGCGACTATAACGTTAAAATGCGTAGTATCGTACGATTCTTGGAAGACGGCGATAAAGTGAAAATTACCGTACGTTTCCGCGGACGTGAGATGGCTCACCAGGAGATCGGTATGGAAGTATTAGAGCGAGTGAAAGCCGATACTGCTGAAATTGCAATGGTGGAATCCGCACCAGGTAAATTGGAAGGTCGCCAAGCGGTAATGGTGATTGCACCGAAGAAAAAATAATTTACTTACTCAATTTGTTCTTGCATAACACGGGCAGTTCCTATAAAATCTGTCCGTTTTTCAATTTGAAAAACCAAAGCAAACAGGCATACTCAGCAGCCTGATTTTGCTTTTATGAATGCAATGTAAATTGCAGAGGACGGTAATAAGAGCCATCAAGTGATTTCTGTAGGAGTAAACACAATTTCCCTACCTGAAATCCGCCTAATTACCAATATTTAACCAAAACAATGCGGAGTTATTTTAACAATGCCTAAAATTAAAACAGTACGTGGTGCTGCTAAGCGTTTCAAAAAGACAGCTTCTGGCGGTTTCAAACGTAAACAATCTCACTTACGTCATATTTTGACTAAGAAAACCACTAAACGTAAACGTCACTTACGTCATAAATCAATGGTAGCGAAAGCTGACCAAGTTTTAGTAGTAGCGTGTTTACCATACGCATAAGCGTAAAACACAAACGTACGAATAGTAATTCTTAGAGACGAAATTTCGTCTACCAAATCAAAATAGACAATTTAGGAGATTAAATAATGGCTCGTGTAAAACGTGGTGTTATTGCAAGAGCACGCCATAAGAAAGTTCTTAAGGCTGCTAAAGGTTATTATGGTGCGCGTTCACGTGTTTATCGCGTTGCGTTCCAAGCTGTAATTAAAGCTGGTCAATATGCTTACCGTGACCGTCGTCAGCGTAAACGTCAATTCCGCCAATTATGGATTGCTCGTATCAATGCTGCAGCACGTCAAAACGGTTTATCTTACAGCAAATTCATCAACGGCTTGAAAAAAGCCTCTGTTGAAATCGATCGTAAGATCTTAGCTGATATCGCAGTATTCGATAAAGTTGCTTTTGCAGCTTTAGTTGAAAAAGCAAAATCTGCTCTTTAATTAAAAAATCAATACTAGGACACCTTAGGGTGTCCTTTTTTATTTATAGCTATTAAGAAGTAAGAAGTAAATGAACAACAAGCGGTCTCATTTAGAATATTTTTTGCAAATATCCATAAGCTGCTTATCACTTATAGGCATTAGAAATATTGTGCTATAAAAAATATAAGGGCTATCAAATAGCCCTTATGTTATAAACTCATTTTATTTAGCTCAGAAGAGCTTAATTAAATCCAGATTTCACTAAATCATCATAACCACCGTGATTGGTTACATTAGTATAGCCTAATTTCTTCAACTCACTCATTGCCACTTCTGCTCTACGCCCTGATCGGCAATAAAGATGAATTGGCTGGTCTTTATCTGGCACAACTTCCGAAATTCGTTCGGCAATTTCAATATGTGTTAAATTGATTGCACCCCTTAAATGCCCTTGCTGAAATTCTTCAGCAGAACGAACATCAATCCAAACACCTGGTGCTTTTTCAAGCTGTACTTGCTTAACGACCGTTTCTTGAGCATTCACCATTATTGGTGTTGCCATTATTAGTCCTAAGATCCAACCTAACCTTTTCATCTTAGCCTCTCCTATTTTTGTGTTTCAACTGCTTCCAAGGCACGTAGAGCATAAGTGTATGCAGCACCTGCATTTAGTGCAATTGCGGTTGCCAATGCCCCTGCAATTTCACTTTCTGTAGCTCCAGCTTTTGCGGCTTCTTCTGCATGAACGCTGATACAACTTTCACAACGTGTAGTAATCGCAACCGCTAAAGCAATTAATTCTCTCGTTTTATGATCTAAAGCTTCAGCCGCTGCAGCAGTACCTAGTGCTTTATAAGCTTCCAACATTTTAGGGTGCTTTTGCCCTAATTTACCGAAAGATTGTTTCACATGTGCCGTGTGTTCTGACCAATTTTGAAATGAAGACATATTGATTTCCTCCTTTATGGGATATGATAAAAAAACAGTGGCATTATTGCGTTTATTTAATAAACTTTATTATCAAATAAGTTCATTTTATAATGAAATAATCGCAAATTAAGGAAAAGAAATGGATATATTAGATAAATTACTTGATTTTGCCCAACTATCAGCAGGTATTAGCGTAAAGTGCCAACTACAAGGTAATTGGGAATTAGATAACCCACATCAAAGTGGGCTAGCAGTTGCACACATTATTAGTGCTGGTTGTGCCTATCTAGAACATAATGGGCAAGTTCATTTACTAAAACAAGGGGATATTGCATTTTTCCCTAAGTTTTCCAGCCATACTTTACGTAGTCAAATACAACCATTGGCAACGAAAACCCTATTAAGCCTCGAGTCTTTAGGGGCTTTTACCTCAGTAAAAACTGGGAAAGCACAGTACAATTGCGATATGTTCTGCCTGCATTATCACTATGACTCTCAATCTGAATTAATGGATACGTTGCCAGAAATGATCCTTTTCCAAATTGCTGAAACACCATTACAAATGATGTTAGATCTGCTCAGAACAGAGGCAACCGCTTCCCATTTAGCCACAAAATCGCTGGTTAATTCATTAGCTTTAGTTATTTTAACTATGATATTAAGGCAGCACCTTGCTAATCATAATCACAAGCTATGTGGCGTTTTAAAAGGATGGCAGGAACTACGATTACGCCCATTACTTAAAGCCATCTTGCTTAATCCAGAAAAAGATTGGACAGTTGATAAAATGGCTGCAACAGTACATCTTTCTCGCTCACAACTTATTCGGTTATTTAATCAGCATTTATCTATTAGCCCACACGCTTTCGTGCATAAAATGCGATTGCAAAAAGCAGCGATGTTATTGAAAAGCCAAGCAGATTCTGTATTAAGCATTGCCCTTACCTGTGGCTTTCAATCTGAACCGCACTTTATTACTGCCTTTAAAAGGCAATATGCTGTGACACCAAGCCAGTACCGCAAACTAAATACCAAATGATAAATTAGCAGCTTTTGCAAAATTTTGCGAAGATCTGGCCGCTTGTAAGGAAATTACTAGTCAATAGTATATAAAATCGTTATACTTTACCGCCTTAAATTTTAGGTAAGACAGCTTCTCATTTTAATAGAAGCAAAATAGAATAATTTGCTACAAATACGTAGCGTAAACAAAGTAATAGAGGTTTTCAATGTCAGCTCCAAATTCAGGAACTAACCCAGCTCCGCTCGGTTTATGCGGCTTTGCACTTACTACATTTTTATTAAGTTTAATCAACAACGGAACATTCAGTGGCGATAACGTTGGCTTAGTATTAGCAATGGGCTTTGCCTTTGGTGGTACGGCTCAGATGATCGCAGGTATGTTTGAATTTGCTAAAGGTAACACCTTCGGCTTTACTGCATTTACTAGCTACGGTGCTTTCTGGTGGTCTTTTGCCTTATTTAAACTATTCTTTGTTTCCAGCGTATCGCCTGAGTTTATCGGTTGGTACTTAGTGGCTTGGGGCACATTCACATTAATGATGTTCATCGGTACACTTGCTAAAGCACGAGCATTACAAGCCATTTTCTTCTTCCTAACAGTCACTTTCTATGTATTAGCAGCTGGCGATTTTACTCATAACAGCACGATTACAAATATTGGCGGTAACTTCGGTTTAATCACCGCATTCTGCGCATTCTACTTAGCCGCAGCGGATATTATTAACGAAAGTTTTGGTAGAACTATTCTACCAATCGGTGAACCAAAATAATCGTTATCTAAATATTAAAAGGCGGCATATAATCAATTGACTATATACCGCCTTTTAATTTGCAAAAAATGATAAGAAAATAACCGCTTGTTAGCTCTCTTCTCTACTCATTTTTATTTGCTAGACCTGCTTTTCGATACAAACCTTTGCTATTGCACCTTGAATAGTTTGCTGGACTTCAATAGAAATCAAACTTCTTAGTAATGCTTCGGTTTCTTGAACTTTTTCGATAACTAAATTATCTTCGCTATCAAAATAACCCTGTTCTTTTAAGCTATTTATGAAGATTGAGAAAATCGCTTTATCAAAAAATTCTGGAGCATTAATGCCGTGTAATACTGATAGACGCTGTGCAACCGAACTACTTTCTTTCTCTAAAGCTACGCGACTAATATCAGGCTGTTCTAGCAATAAACTTAAACTGATATAGTAACGTTGTAATATTTCACGCACGCCAGCCGAATGTAATTGCAATGTACGAATATGTGGTCGGTTAATCATCAACATATCGCTTTCATTTTTAATCACATTTTGACGAATAAACTCCTTAATAATCGCCTCAATATACTCCGCCACTTGATCTTCTTTAAAGTGTAAAAATAGCTCTGTTTGTAAGAACGGATAAATTCGATTAACCGATTGAATAACAAGATCTTTTGAAATAGCCTCGTGGTGTAGCACAATGCTTGCAACCAATGAGGGTAATACAAATAAATGTTGCACATTATTACGATAATAGGTCATTAATACCGCAGCTTCACGTTCTAAACGAATTAACTCACCGAAATCATCTTTTTCTATTGCTCCCCCTGAACGAGGCAGATTGATAACACGGTTTAGCATCTCATCTGCACTTTCTTCGGGCAAGGTCATATCTTTAGAATAAGGCACATAACGGAATAATTGAACATAACTTTCAAGTTGTTCAATTAATTGCTCACGAGTTAAAGCTCTTTGGCGTGAAGCCAATAATGCAGAACCAACCAAATTTTTCGCATTTACTGCAGCTGCTTTATTAATATTGATCATAATCTGATTTGCAACCTTATTAACAGCCTCATTTAACCACTTAGGACGGCCATCTTCAGCTTGCTCCTTCCACTCAGGGAAATGCTGATTTAGGTAATTATTTATCTGAATCGGCTCACCAAAATTTACATAGCCTTGACCTAAATTTTTCAACTTTTTAAGTACTCTTAATACTAAACCTGCATTTTCTTTCTCTTTTGCAGCACCTCTTAGCTCTTTAGCATAAGTATCTACCTCAAGAACGTGCTCATAGCCAATATAGACCGGTACAATACTCAATGGGCGATTTAAGCCCCGTTGAAGTGCTTGTAAAGTCATTGACACCATTCCCGTTTTGGGTTCTAACAAACGCCCAGTACGAGAACGCCCACCCTCAATGAAATACTCTACCGAATAACCCCGATAGAATAGCTCAGCCAAATATTCACGGAAAATAGTGGAATATAGGCGGTTATTAAAAGTACGGCGAATGAAAAATGCCCCCCAACTGCGGAAAATTGAACCAGCTGGCCAGAAATTCAGATTAATCCCTGCTGCAATATGTGGTGGTACAACACCATGATGATAAAGTATGTAAGATAAGAGTAAATAATCCATATGACTACGATGGCAAGGCACATAAACAATTTCATGCCCTTCTAACGCCAACTTACGCACACGATCAGCATTTTGTACATTAATACCCTGATATAATTTATTCCAAAGCCAACTTAAAACGCGATCTGCAACACGTAAACTTTCGTGTTTTACATCAGCCGCAATTTCATTAATAATTTTCTCTGCTTCTTTACGTGCCTTTTCTGGCGAAGATTTTTTTGCTTCTTCAGCAATTGCTGCTTGAATAACCTCTGAATTGAGAATTTTATTAAACATTGCCTCACGGTTTGGCAAACGAGGCCCCATTGCAGAGTAACGCAATTTAGCAAAGTGCATTTTTGCTACACGTGCAATTTTTTGAGCAATTTTTTCATCTGCACCGTGTTCAGCTATCATATGGCGTAATGATACTGCTGGTGAGAAACGCACAAAGTTATCACGACCAAACCAAACCATTGACATAAAACGTTGTAATGAGGTCAAAACCTGTAGGTGCCTTGCATCTTCTTTGCCTGGAGCTCGCCCCCACAGCACAGAAACGGGGATAAGTTGAACATCTAAATCGCCCTTTTCACGATGTAAATCCAAATAACGATAAAAAATAGATTCAGTCTCACTTTTCACCCCTTTTGATTTAAAAAAACGTCTTCCCTTATCTAAAAAGACAAAACGGGGCAAAGTCTGCCCATCAATTACATTATCTTGCAATGGATCAGGTAAATTTAACGCTGAGCAGTTTTTTTGCAAAATAAGTAAATCAGTTTGCGATGTATAAGGCAATACATAGACGATAGGTTGTGCCAGATTTAGCGCTAACTCACTCACAGGATCAGTTGGAATAGCACGAGACTTTACCAAAAGTGAAAGTGGTAAATTTAAGAAAGTACGGTATAAATTTAATAAGCCAGACATATCAATACCCTTAAGAATTGTTATTAGCGGAGGTCTAACCTCTAATTTGCCTCATTCTACCATAATTTTTTCCAGAATTTTGTGAAATTATTAGTTACAAAACAAAAAATACTGTATATACTATCAATATTTTCTGTATATAAAGACAGTGAGGTTCAACTCAAATGCGTAAACATTTAACTGCTCGTCAGCAAGAAATCTTTGATTTCGTAAAAAATCATATTGAAACAACTGGTATGCCCCCCACTCGTGTAGAAATTGCACGTGAAATCGGTTTTAAATCTCCTAACGCTGCAGAAGAGCACCTAAAAGCCTTAGCACGTAAAGGCTATATTGAAATGCTCTCTGGTACATCTCGTGGCATTCGTATTTTAGTTGAAGACGAAAACGAAGCCGCCAACGATGAAAATGAAGGATTACCCCTAATAGGTAAAGTCGCTGCTGGCACGCCAATCTTAGCATTGGAACACGTTGAAAATCACTATCCTATTAATGGCACGATGTTTAATCCAACTGCTGATTATTTACTCAAAGTAAAAGGTAACTCAATGGAGAAAATTGGTATTTTAGACGGCGATTTATTAGCTGTTCACAAAACGAATACCGCTCGTAATGGTCAAGTTGTAGTTGCTCGTGTAAATGATGAAGTAACCGTAAAACGTTTAGAGAAAAAGGGCGAATTAATTTATTTACATCCCGAAAATGACGAGTTAAAGCCAATTAAGGTCAATCCAAGCCAAGAATATATTGAGATTGAAGGGATTGCCGTTGGTGTTATCCGTAGTAATGCTTGGATGTAATATTCGTAGGCTGCGAGTAAAAAATCGCTCCATAGCTGCAAAAAATGATAAAAAAATAACCGCTTGTCTATGATCTATGAAAAACAAAAACAATAGTGCCTATGAACCATAATTCTCTTACCAGTATTCCCCAAACAGAACAAGAATTGCTAGCCAGAGCACAATGGCTAGCAGGTTTTACCTTGGGTGAAGTAGCGGAGATGCTCAATGTCACTGTTCCATCTGATTTAAAGCGAGATAAAGGCTGGGTCGGAACATTAATTGAAATGGCTCTTGGTGCAAAGGCAGGTAACAAAGCCGTGCAAGATTTTTCTAATTTAGGTATTGAGCTTAAAACTATTCCTATTAATCAAAAAGGCTTGCCATTAGAAACCACTTTCGTTAGCCTTGCCCCCTTAACTCACAACAATGGTATCACTTGGGAAAGTTCTCATGTTAAGCATAAACTTTCTCACGTATTATGGGTTCCTGTTGAAGGTGAGCGTAATATTCCACTTTATCAACGCCATATCGGACAAGCTATTTTATGGTCGCCTACGCCTGAACAAGAATTTCAATTAAGACGAGATTGGGAAGAGTTAATGGAAATGATCGTTTTAGGTCAGCTCCATACCATTAATGCAAAATGTGGTGAAGTCTTACAACTTAGACCGAAAGGGAGAAATAATCGCTCGCTCACTTCTGCTATCAATGCCCACGGTGAGCCAGTTCAATCTTTACCTTTAGGGTTTTATTTACGCAAGCAATTCACCACAGAAATTTTACAAAACTTTTTACATTCTCCTCTTTAATTTTGCATACATTCTCTATAGAATGCCCGCTTTCTTTTATAGAAGAAAGCAATTATATCCCTAATTTTAAAAGGACATTTTTATGTTTGATTGGATAGCAAATCCTGAAGCTTGGTTAGCACTGATTACACTCACCGGGCTTGAAATTGTATTAGGCATTGATAACATTATTGTTATCAGCATTTTAGTTTCTCGCCTACCTATTGAACAACGTCAATCCGCACGCATTATTGGTTTAGCACTCGCAATGGGAACACGTATTTTATTACTACTTTCACTTGCTTGGTTAATAAAATTAGTTACACCGCTGTTCTATATCGCAAGCCATCCGATTTCAGGCAGAGACTTAATTCTACTTATCGGAGGACTTTTTCTGATTATAAAAAGTTTGATGGAATTGAAAGAATCTGTTGCTGCAAATTCGCACGAAGAACAAGCCACCTCGGCTAAAAAAGCCAGCTTTCTGATGGTGCTCACACAAATCGCTATTTTTGACGTGATTTTTTCACTTGACTCTGTAATTACTGCCGTTGCAATGGCAGATGATATTCCTGTTATGGTGATTGCCATTATGATCGCAATCGGAGTGATGATGTTAGCAGCAAGAGGCATTGGGAATTTTGTTGATAATAACCCAACTATTAAAAATCTTGCATTAGCTTTCTTAATTTTGATTGGCGTAGTATTAGTAGGTGAGGCATTTAATTTCCATATTCCAAAAGTAGCTGTTTATACTGCAATGGGCTTTTCTGTTGTGGTTGAAATGCTTAATATCAAAATGCGTCGCAATCAAATGAAAGTACAGAAATATCATTCCTAATCCATTCATAGCCCTTGATGAAAATCAAGGGCTTTTCAACGTACAATACAAGCGGTTGAAATTTTTCTCTTTTTTGCAAATTAACTACATTTAAAACGTATGCTACTCATTGATATTAAAGACAAAGAACTTGCCCAAGAAGAAGTGGAAATATTATCCCACCCGCTGATTTCAGGTTTAATTTTATTTAGCCGCAATTTTTATGACAAACAACAAATTCAAGGCTTAGTAAAAGATATCCGTCAACGTGTGAAAAAACCTTTGCTAATCACTGTAGATCAAGAAGGGGGGAGAGTACAACGCTTCCGTGAAGGCTTTACAAAATTGCCTGCAATGCAGTCTTTTAGCCTGCTAGCTCAAACCCAAGACCACGCATTGCAACTCGCGAGAGAAACAGGCTGGTTAATGGCGGCTGAAATGTTTGCATTGGATATTGATTTAAGTTTTGCCCCTGTTTTAGATTTAGGACACGAATGCAAGGCAATTGGCGATCGATCATTTGGGAAAGATCCATACACGATTTTGCCAATTGCTGAAGCCTTTATTGACGGAATGTTGGAAATGGGAATGGCAACTACGGGCAAGCATTTTCCTGGTCACGGATATGTTTTGGCTGATTCACATTTAGAAACGCCTTTTGATGATAGAGCAAAAGAGGTGATATTTAATCACGATATTCTTCCCTTCAAACAACTTATTAGTAAAGGCAAACTCTCCGCTATTATGCCAGCTCACGTTGTTTATACCGAATGTGATAGCCAGCCTGCAAGCGGTTCAATTTACTGGTTAAAAAACGTTTTACGCAAACAACTCAATTTCAATGGTGTCATTTTCTCTGATGATTTGGGTATGCAAGGTGCTAGCTTTATGGGTAATTTTGTGGAACGCACCGAAAAAGCCATTCAAGCTGGCTGCGATTTATTGCTGCTTTGCAATCAGCCAGAGGGCGTCGTTCAAGTTTTAGATGGCTTGAAATATCAGCCTACTCAAATTCAAAAAGCGCGTCATTTATCATTAATGAAGCGTAAAACTGTCACTTGGCGTGAGCTAGAAAACAGTAAAGCTTATCAGCAAGCTCAAGCTAGGCTGACCGCTTTACAAAATCACTGGCTAGCCTGGAAAGAAACAAATGCCTAATCTAGCTAACTGCTCACATTTTAAATGTGGTGATTGCACCTCCTGCCAATGGCTTGAAAAACCATACCAGAGCCAATTAGCCGATAAAGAAGCCGACCTCAAGCGGTTAATTTCTCCATTTATTTTGCAAAATAAAACGGAAATCTTACCGCTTGTAGCATCCCCCATTTCACATTTTCGCAATAAAGCGAAAATGGTGGTTTCAGGTAGTGTGGAACGCCCGATTTTAGGCATTTTAAAAGATCAACACGACCCGCAAAGTGGGGTAGATTTAACCGACTGCCTACTTTACCCAGCTTCTTTTTATAGCTTATTCCCCATTCTTAAAGATTTTATTGGCCGAACAGGCCTTGTGCCCTACAACATCAAAAAGAAAAAAGGCGAGCTGAAATATATCCTAATCACTGAAAGCCAATATAACCAATCGTTAATGCTCCGTTTTGTGGTGCGAAGCGAATCAAAGCGAGCATTGGTGGAGCGAGAATTACCCCATCTGTTAGAAAAATTACCGCCTAATTCGGTGGTGAGCCTAAATATTCAACCGCAACACGCCGCTGTTTTAGAAGGTGAAACGGAGATTTTCTTAACCGAACGAAAAGTGATCGAGGAAAATTTCAATAGCGTACCGCTATTTATTCGCCCACAAGGCTTTTTCCAAACAAATCCAACTGTAGCCAGCCAGCTTTACTTGACAGCTCAACAATGGGTTGAAAATTTACCAATAAAAAAGTGTTGGGATCTGTTTTGTGGCGTAGGCGGTTTTGGTTTACATTGTACAAAAGCATTACAAAAAAAAGGGATTGATGTTGAATTAACTGGCATTGAAATTTCAGCATCCGCAATTGAAAGTGCCACAAAATCAGCGGCAACATTAGCCTTAGAAAGAGTAAGATTTATCTCGCTCGATTCTGCAAAATTTGCCTTAAATGAAAACGGCACACCACCTGATTTGGTGATTGTAAACCCACCTCGTAGAGGCATTGGTCAATCTTTAGCAGAATTTTTAAACAATTTGGGCTCAACTTATTTAATCTATTCCAGCTGCAATGCCCAATCTATGGCAAAAGATTTTGAATCCTTAACTCATTACGAATTATGCAAAGTGCAGTTATTTGATATGTTTGCACATACTTCACACTATGAAACGCTGACGCTGTTAATCAAAAAATAAGCATACAAGTGGTCAAGTTTTTGCCGTTTTTTGCAAAAATTGCTATACTCTGGAGCGAATAATATAGTCTTAATCAAATTAGTGATAAATTCTCGAACTCTCATCACAGTTTTTCAAAGACAAAAGCGTAAAATCGTTTTACTATATACCTATTCTTTTTCTATTAACTAACTCTCAATTAGAGGAACTCAACAATGGCTAAAATTGTTAAAGTAATCGGTCGTGAAATCATCGACTCTCGTGGTAACCCAACAGTAGAAGCAGAAGTTCACTTAGAAGGTGGCTTCGTAGGTTTAGCAGCTGCTCCATCAGGTGCTTCTACAGGTTCTCGTGAAGCATTAGAATTACGCGATGGCGATAAATCACGTTTTTTAGGTAAAGGTGTATTAAAAGCGGTTTCTGCGGTAAACAACGAAATTGCTAAAGCATTAGAAGGCAAAGAAGGAACAGCACAAGCTGAAATCGACCAAATTATGATCGACTTAGACGGCACTGAAAACAAATCTAAATTTGGTGCAAATGCTATCTTAGCGGTTTCTTTAGCAACGGCTAAAGCAGCAGCAGCATCAAAAGGTTTACCACTTTATGCTTACATTGCTGAATTAAACGGCACTCCTGGCGTTTACTCTATGCCATTACCAATGATGAACATCATCAACGGTGGAGAACACGCAGACAACAATGTCGATATTCAAGAATTTATGATCCAACCAGTGGGTGCTTCAACCTTAAAAGAAGCGTTACGCATTGGTGCAGAAGTGTTCCACAATCTTGCTAAAGTACTCAAAGCGAAAGGCTTAAATACAGCAGTAGGTGATGAAGGTGGTTTCGCACCAAACCTAGCTTCAAACGCAGACGCTTTAGCGTGCATTAAAGAAGCGGTAGAAAAAGCAGGTTATGTATTAGGTAAAGATATTACTTTAGCGATGGACTGTGCTTCTTCTGAGTTCTATGATAAAGAGCGTAATGTGTACGATATGAAAGGCGAAGGCAAAACCTTCACTTCACAAGAGTTCACTCACTACTTAGAAGGCTTATGCAAAGAGTACCCAATCGTATCTATCGAAGACGGTCAAGATGAATCAGACTGGGAAGGTTTCGCATACCAAACTAAAGTATTAGGCGACAAAGTACAATTAGTGGGTGACGACTTATTCGTAACCAATACTAAGATCTTAGCTCGTGGTATCGAAAATGGTATTGCAAACTCAATCTTAATCAAATTCAACCAAATCGGTTCATTAACTGAAACCTTAGCTGCAATCAAAATGGCTAAAGACGCAGGTTACACCGCCGTTATTTCTCACCGCTCAGGCGAAACCGAAGATGCAACGATTGCAGATTTAGCAGTTGGTACTGCGGCAGGTCAAATCAAAACGGGTTCGATGAGCCGTTCAGACCGTGTAGCAAAATACAACCAATTAATTCGTATCGAAGAAGCATTAGAGCGTGCTGGCACACCAGCGGCGTTCAATGGTCGTAAAGAGATCAAAGGTCAAGCGTAATCGCTAATTAAACATTTAAATGCCACTGAGAAATCGGTGGCATTTTGCTTATAAGGATAATCAAATGCTCTACTCTGTTTTAACCGATCACATTCTACTCAACGAGCCTTACCGCAACGGAGCTCACTCTACTCAGCACGAACATTTAGTGGTGATGTTTGAAATTGACGAAGAAACAGGCTATTTTTATGCAATGGATCTACACCAAACCGAGCAACCTGTGGTGGACAGTCTTTTCGTTTTCCGCATTAGCGATATTGAACAAAACTCACTCCACGAACCACGCCGTGTGGAAATCTGCTGGAGTGAAGATGGCTATCAAGCCTTTTTGCTCATCAACGGCTACCCACACGCTGTCTTTGATTTCCGCCAATTTATCGGCTACAACCACACTAAATTCCCCCACCCAGAACTTGGCAGTATGTGGCTACACAAAGAAACCACCAATGAATTGGTGGAAAAGTGGTTAAAATAAATTAATGTAAGGGCAAATAACCATTTGCCCCTAGAAATAGGATAAAACAACTCATTTTATTACCACCCCAATGCTTGATTTATCACAAAATCTCGAGCGCATTTTGAATGTGAAACCATAAATAAACCCAAGTTCCGCATCACTTGTACAGGCAACATTTCGCAAGAAAAAATCGAAATCAGACCGCTTGTCGCGTTCATCATTTTGGCTTGATCTTGAGAACGCTGGCATTCAAATTCGGATAAGAGCGAAAATTCACCAATATCCTTACCTTGATTAAAGGCTTGAGCAACCAATTCTGCGAGCGTATGTAAATCTCGCAAACCGAGGTTAAAGCCTTGCCCTGCAACGGGGTGTAACATTTGTGCTGCGTTACCAACAACCGCTAAACGATGGTGAATATGGCTCTCGGATTTTTGCAAAATAAGGGGATAAATAAACCGCTTACTGACTCGCAAAAACTGCCCTAATTTCCAGCCGAATTGCTGTTGTAAGCGATCCAAAAATTCGCTGTCAGGCAGTTGTAGCCCATCAACATTTTTCACGCACCACACCAGCGACATCCTATTCCCATTTAGCGGTAATAAAGCAAAAGGGCCTTGTTCTGTAAAATATTCAAAAGCTTGGTTTTGATGCGGTTTGCTTAACTCCACGTTGGCAATAATTGCAAATTGCTGATAATTTCGCCTTTCGAGAGTTTCCACACCACACTGGCTTGCAATCTTAGATTGAATACCGTCAGCCCCAACCAGCAAGGTACAGTTCAGCTGTTCGCCATTGTTTAACGTCAGTTTGCAGGCGTCTATTGAGCGTTGAACCTCAATGACTTCGTTAGGGCAAAAAAGCTGGATATTGGCGTGCTGTTCAAGACAAGCGGTTAATTTTTTGCCTAATTTTGCTAATTCCACCACCGCCCCAAGTTGTGGCAAATTCTGCTCACTGGCTTTCAAAGTGGCTTTACCAAAATGCCCTTTATCCGCCACTTGAATTTGCTTAATCGGCGTGGCAATTTTCTCAATTTCTGTGCCTAAATTATTGCCTACAAGCGGTATGATTTGTCGCATTTTTTGCAAACTACCAAAAGCCAAGGCAATGCTCCGAGCATCAAAACCGCCTTGTTGTTCATAGTCTGGGAGCGATTTTTCAATAATCGCAATCGATATTTTGTGCTGGCTAAAACTGCTCAATGCTAATGCCAGCACTGCCCCCGTTACCGCCCCGCCTACAATCACCACATCAAATTGCTTGATTTGTTGCATTAGTGCCCCCACTCAAACGCATTCAGCAACGAGAGCGGATAACGCTCACCGCTCAAATAATCTTTCAGCGATTGCCTCACAAGCGGACTGCGTTCACATTGCCCTTCTTGCTGGATATAGTGTTGAAATTCCGCCTCGCTCAACCAAAGAGCCTGAGTTATCTCAGCATCTTGCGGGTTAGGCTCTAGCCATTCCGCCAGCTCCACCGCAAACAGAAAACGGAGATAATCAGTTTGGGTTTGTGGGGCTTGCCATTGGTAAATTTTCACCAGACTTGCCATTTCTGCTTGAATCCCTGTTTCTTCAAACAGTTCACGGCTCGCACCCTCCAGCAAGGTTTCATCTTTTTCTAAATGCCCTGCAGGTTGGTTGAGTGTACGTTTGCCATATTCAATCTCTTCCACAAATAAAAATTTGCCCTTGCAATGTACCACGCAGGCAAGGGTCACATGGGGTTTAAACATTAAATAACCTCAATCAGTGGCTTTTCCTTGTCCATTTCAAGCAATCGCCCGACGTGGAATAGCGGCACATTCGCCTCTTTTGCAAAATGTTGTAATTTTTCGACCGCTTGTGGCAATGCGGCAACCAATAATCCGCCCGAGGTTTGCGGATCGCACAAAATCGCTTTTTGCTCCTCCGTCATTGACGAAATCAAATGCCCGTAGCTTTCAAAATTACGATTTGTACCACCAGGAACGGCTCCCAACGCAATGTATTCTCTCGTACCGTCTAGGGTTTGAATATCAGAAAAATCGACTTCCGCCCGTAAATTCGAGCCTTGACACACTTCGCTTAAATGCCCTAACAATCCGAAGCCCGTCACGTCTGTCATCGCCATCACTTCAGAAAGCTCAGAGAATTTCGCCCCGATCACATTGAGTTGACACATCACCTCGCTTGCCAAATTTTGATGTTCAGGTTTCAATAAACCTTTTTTCTCCGCTGTGGTTAAAATACCAATACCAAGCGGTTTGGTGAGATATAACTCGCAACCAGCGACAGCAGAGGCATTACGTTTCACACGTTCAGTCGGCACAATGCCTGTTACGGCTAAGCCAAAAATTGGCTCTGGAGAATCAATTGAATGGCCACCAGCCAATGCAATACCAGCCTGCTGACATGCAAAACGACCGCCATCCACTATTTGCTGAGCTACTTCCGCTGGTAATTTGTTTACAGGGAAACCAAGAATCGCAATGGCCATCAGCGGCTTGCCCCCCATTGCATAAATATCGCTAATTGCATTCGCAGAGGCAATCCGCCCGAAGTCAAATGGATCATCTACAATCGGCATAAAGAAATCCGTGGTGCTGATGATTGCCTGACCATTGCCAAGATCATACACCGCCGCATCGTCCGCCGTTTCGTTGCCCACCAACAAATTTGGATCAACAAATTTCTCACGTTGCGTTTGTAAAATCGTCCCTAACACCTTAGGAGAAATTTTACAGCCTCAACCCGCCCCGTGGCTGAACTGGGTTAATCTAATCGGTTCAGACATTCCGCCTCCATAATCAATCAAAATTGTGCTTATTGTACGCTAACAAGCGGTCAAAATGACAAAAAATTTTACACTTTTTAAGTTTCATTACACAGGAAAAACTAGAAAAAACCACCTAGAAAAGTTAATATAAAAACAATTTTGGCTTAGAGTCTACAATAAACCTAAGCGAAGCTCTTCAATTTTTTAAGGTAACGCATACTAATGATAGTAATAAAAAAAATATCGCTCCCTGTCTCTTTTACACAAAATAGCAAAAAGAATGCTAAGCAATATATTATTGATGATACATTGATAACTAAAGCATTAAATGGGGACAATCAGCAACTTGATAACCAGGAAAATTGGAAAATTGAAAGGATAGTGCTTGAAAAAGTTGCTTATGATAAAGAGATTGCAGTTGAAGAGGCTAGCAATAGTGCTACAAATACGACAGACAGTCCATATTCTTTGCCAGAGCAAACTGAGTGGCAAATACAAAAAATAGGTTTTGAGCCATCGAATATTTCAGGCACAAGCATATTATCTACACTAGGTGGTATTGGATTGTCAGGCTGGTTTTTTACAGACCGTTTTTCTCATACTAAAGCAAATGAAGAGAGAAAATCCCCTCATTCTGAAATCATAAAATTTAAGGCTGATGCAACTCAAAGTACTCAACCTGAAAAAACGATAATAGTAAATCCTGCTATTACAAATAGCTCTACCAATGGCAATAAAACTATTGAGAATAATCCCTCCGTGAACTCAAATACTAATACTAATACTAATACTAATACTAATACTAATACTAATACTAATACTAATACTAATACTAATACTAATACTAATACTAATACTAATACTAATACTAATACTAATACTAATACTAATACTAATACTAATGAAAATGTTGTAGTAACAAAGCCAATATTGCCAGTGATTATGTTTAATAAAGTCGCAGAAGACAATGTGATTAATGGTGCTGAAGCGACGCGAAATAGCGTGACGATTTCAGGCAGCGTTAAGAATGCGAATATAAATGATGTATTGACGTTAAAAGTAGGCGATACCACGTTAACCACGCAAATACAAGCAGATGGGCGTTTTGCGGTGACAACCACGGGGGCGATATTAGCTGCAAACCGTCAAATTGAGGCATCGATTACGACACGTGATAGTGCAGGAAATGAGAAGTCTGCGACGAAAACACATCGTTATGATGTGGTAACCGAGATTGCAGAGCCAGTGATTACGTTTAATAAAGTCGCAGAAGACAATGTGATTAATGGTACTGAAGCAACGCAAAATAGCGTGACGATTTCAGGCAGCGTTAAGAATGCGAATATAAATGATGTATTGACGTTAAAAGTAGGCGATACCACGTTAACCACGCCAATACAAGCAGATGGGCGTTTTGCGGTGACAACCACGGGAGCGATATTAGCTGCAAACCGTCAAATTGAGGCATCGATTACGACACGTGATAGTGCAGGAAATGAGAAGTCTGCGACGAAAACACATCGTTATGATGTGGTAACCGAGATTGCAGAGCCAGTGATTACGTTTAATAAAGTCGCAGAAGACAATGTGATTAATGGTACTGAAGCAACGCAAAATAGCGTGACGATTTCAGGCAGCGTTAAGAATGCGAATATAAATGATGTATTGACGTTAAAAGTAGGCGATACCACGTTAACCACGCCAATACAAGCAGATGGGCGTTTTGCGGTGACAACCACGGGAGCGATATTAGCTGCAAACCGTCAAATTGAGGCATCGATTACGACACGTGATAGTGCAGGAAATGAGAAGTCTGCGACGAAAACACATCGTTATGATGTGGTAACCGAGATTGCAGAGCCAGTGATTACGTTTAATAAAGTCGCAGAAGACAATGTGATTAATGGTACTGAAGCAACGCAAAATAGCGTGACGATTTCAGGCAGCGTTAAGAATGCGAATATAAATGATGTATTGACGTTAAAAGTAGGCGATACCACGTTAACCACGCCAATACAAGCAGATGGGCGTTTTGCGGTGACAACCACGGGAGCGATATTAGCTGCAAACCGTCAAATTGAGGCATCGATTACGACACGTGATAGTGCAGGAAATGAGAAGTCTGCGACGAAAACACATCGTTATGATGTGGTAACCGAGATTGCAGAGCCAGTGATTACGTTTAATAAAGTCGCAGAAGACAATGTGATTAATGGTACTGAAGCAACGCAAAATAGCGTGACGATTTCAGGCAGCGTTAAGAATGCGAATATAAATGATGTATTGACGTTAAAAGTAGGCGATACCACGTTAACCACGCCAATACAAGCAGATGGGCGTTTTGCGGTGACAACCACGGGAGCGATATTAGCTGCAAACCGTCAAATTGAGGCATCGATTACGACACGTGATAGTGCAGGAAATGAGAAGTCTGCGACGAAAACACATCGTTATGATGTGGTAACCGAGATTGCAGAGCCAGTGATTACGTTTAATAAAGTCGCAGAAGATAATGTGATTAATGGTGCTGAAGCGACGCAAAATAGCGTGACGATTTCAGGCAGCGTTAAGAATGCGAATATAAATGATGTATTGACGTTAAAAGTAGGCGATACCACGTTAACTACGCCAATACAAGCAGATGGGCGTTTTGCGGTGACGACCACGGGAGCGATATTAGCTGCAAACCGTCAAATTGAGGCATCGATTACGACACGTGATAGTGCAGGAAATGAGAAGTCTGCGACGAAAACACATCGTTATGATGTGGTAACCGAGATTGCAGAACCAGTGATTACTTTTGATAAAGTAACAGATCACAACACTATCAATCTAGATGAAACTAAATTATCCCACATTAATATTACTGGCACAGTTAAACATTCTAGAGATAAAGATGCCATCACGATTAAAATCGGCGATCAAACTTTAACAACGGAAGTTGTTGGTGAACGCTTTAGCGTGACGACAAGCGGTCAAATTTTGGCAAAAAATAGCAAAATTACTGCAAGTTTAACCACAACTGATATTGCTGGTAATAAAGCCTCTGCAGTTGCCACTCACGATTATCAGGTATTACCTGTTTATTCCACTAAGGTAACTTATCCAAATAATGTTTTATCGTATGAATCTAACAAACCATTTGATTTTAGTACCTTAAAATATAAATTAGATCCTCAGGCTTATATATTACAAAATAGTGAAGCCAAAGCTAAAGTAATTACTGCTTTAGAGAAATATGTTGAAGCCAATCCTGATATAGCCGCGAAAAATATTACTGACTCTTACAAAGTAGATTCTGATGGCGATGGGATTATTGATATTCACGATAAAAATCCGAAAATGTGGAATGTTTCGGAAAGGGATCTACGTTTCTTTGCAACCGCTGCACATAGTAGTGAGAATGTAAATAGAAATATATTTGAGCGTTATAAAGATACTGGTATTGATGAATTTAATAAGCAACGAATGAGTAATGGAGCAGATATTCGTGAAATTAATAAACAGTGGGAAATATTAAAATACGTTTCTACAGGTAAGGATTTACAATATTTTATTTATGGTAATGGCAAAAATGCAGATGGTTCTTATCAAAATGTAGCGATCGCATTTAGAGGTTCAAATAGTAGCTCAGACTGGCAAGGGAATTTAAATATCCTATCTGGGAAAAAACACCCTCAGTTAAACTACATCGATCAAGCAGCTGAATATGTCGCGAAATATAATCCTGAAAATCTCTATGCAACGGGAAATTCATTAGGAGGTTATCTTGCTCAATATTTTGTATCTTATACGATACAAAATAACCCAAAACTTGCTTCAATTTTCCGTCATAGTAGTTTATTTAACCCTGCTGTATTAAAAACAGATTCAGGAAGCCCCGACGATTTAAAACAGGCTAGAGCCAAAGCAGATGAATTTGTAAAACAAACTATTACAGACGAAAGTGATTTAACTAATCCAGTAAGTTTGCACAAAACAGATTCGTATGTAATCAATGGAGAATTTGTGAGTAGCGGATATAGCTTTCTCGGAATAAAGATTGGAAAATTAGGTTCTTATGAAAACACAACGTTTTTTAACGGTACAGGAAGTTCAAAAGATAAACATAAAATGAATCAATTCTATGCGGATAATCCACAATTAGAAAGTGTCTTTTCACGCGGATACCGAATTGATACGCACTATACTGATAAAGATTCGGATAATGATGGCTTAACAGACCAACAAGAAGCTCGATTAGGTACAAAACGAAACGAGACAGACAGCGATGGAGATGGATTTAGTGATAAATTAGAAGCTCAGCTCAAATCGGATCCCCTTAATGCGAATGCTATTCCCGATTTCTTAAATAAAATCAATATTCAGGAAGTATTCTCCTCTATTGCAGTCACCATTGAAAGTCAAAACTCTAAAGGTGGATCAAAAACCAAGGAGGTTGCATTAACTGCGTCTTTAGAAGGTGGCAATATTATTTATAGCCTTGATCCTATTGTTGCGGCAGAATATACATCAGATTTTATCTTATAATTTAAATCTACTTTAATTTTGGAGCTGTCCTAAATAACGACTAAAACTCTCATTTAGGTTAAGATAACCGAATGAGAAAAAGTCGTCTAAGTCAGTACAAACAACATAAACTCATTGGGCTGTTAGCGGGCGTAACTGCTCGAACAGCGGCTGAGTTGGTAAATGTAAACAAAACCACCGCAGCCTATTGCTTTCACCGTTTGCGATTGCTCATCTATCAACATAGCCCTCATTTGGAAATGTTGGCATAGTGGACAAAATTGAGTCTGCAAAGTAGGTTAAAACCTTGTAATATAAGGCTTTAACCTACTTTTTATAAAAATGCCTAAAAAATTGCATTTTCTGCTCATCTTTTAACCTTAAAAAGTATGGCAAAATTCATGGTATTCAACGCTATAAATGCCTTGATTGCAGCCGTAACTTTTTCGTATCCAAGCGGCTTAATTCCGAAGAAATTTGGTTTAAGTACACCTCACAAAAACAGACTATTCAACAGCTTTCTTTGGAATATCAATGTTCTGAAAGAACGATTAGAAGGCATCTTGAGAAAGCCCTAAAAGCAGAGCAAAAAGCACTTCCTCAAACAGCGAGTATCGTGATGGATACCACTCACTTTAAACAACGATTTTCGGTACTCGTCCTAATGGATTCCTCATCATCAAAACCGATTTATTTTCGCTTTATTCCAGCTGAGAAAAATCGATATTATTTTGAAGCAATCTCAGAACTCATGGAAAAAGGCGTTAAAACTCAACCTATTACCTGCGATGGGCGAAGAGGGCCATTAAACGCTTACCCTCATATTTCTACTCAAATATGCCATTTTCATCAAATCGGACGAGGCATATTTTATCTAACAAAATCGCCTAAATCTGAGGCGGGAAAAGCACTATTATCCCTCTATTACTCCCTTAAATTTCAAACGCAAGAAACTCTCACTCTCGCGTTATCTGAATGGTTAAATGAACATAAAGATTACTTTAATGAACGTTCTAAAACAGACTCAAAACGATTTAAACATAAGCGGTTACGGAGCGCGTATTGGAGCTTAAAACATAGCATAAATTATCTATTTACCTATCAAGCACATCCCGAATTAAACATTGCTCATACGACCAACTTCGTTGAGTCATTTTTTAGGCAAATGAAAGCCAAATTAGCCTCACATCAGGGACTAACAGATGAACATAAGATGATGTTTATAAAGGATTTTATCTGTCGGAAGAGTTAAAAATAAAGCCATAGCAGACTCAAAAATGTCCACTATGGCTGACCCACCAGGAAATCAGACTCAATTTTGTCCCCCCCCCAAAATTGGCAAATTTTTCGACAAAAATCAGCACTTTATTATTTGCCTTCGCTTCTTTGAAAACACAGGTGATATTTTGCTCGGTTTCCCCACGTAAGGCGAAAGTAGGTCTGAACCTTGGCAAACTAAGGCTTGCAAACCCATTTCCTGAGCCAGCCAATTTGCCCACGTTGGATACGCTTCAACCCGTTGCTGGTTTTGTGTAGATTGTCCGAGCTATTCACCCAATCCAAATTTTATCTTAAAAAACGACTGTTTATTTATGATTATCGTTTTTCATCTTTGCAAAAATCATCGCTAAAATCGGGCCTGAAATATTATGCCAGAAACTAAATACTGCACTTGGTACAGCAATCACAGGATTAGCTTTAAAATGTAATGCCGCAAGGGCTGCCCCTAAACCAGAGTTTTGCATTCCCACTTCAATTGCAACCGCTTTGCTATCCGCAATCGCTAGCTTGAATAAACGACTGGCTAAATAACCAATTAAATAACCTAAACCATTGTGTAATGCCACAACCGCAAATATCAACAATCCTGATTCAATAATACGATCACGACTTACTGACACCACCGCGGTCACAATTAATACAATCGCAATAACTGAAATTAACGGCATCGTTTGGCTAAATTGTTCTACTTTTTGCTTGAAGACAGTACGAATAACCACTCCAACAAAAATAGGTAATAACACTATTTGTAGTACAGAGATAAACATTGCCGTTGCATTAATTTCTAACCATTGGCTTGCAAATAAATAGAAAATAGCTGGCGTTAATACTGGGGCTAACAAGGTTGAAATGGTGGTGCAAGCGACAGATAACGCAGTATTACCGCGTGCTAAATAAGTCATTACATTTGAAGATGTTCCCCCAGGGCAACAACCCACTAGAATCACGCCAATAGCTAGATCAGGTGGCAAATTAAATGCTTTTGCTAATCCATAAGCAACGCTTGGCATAACAACAAATTGTGCAATCACACCAATAATAACTGATTTTGGATTTTTCGTTACTTCCGCAAAATCTTTGAAGGTTAAGGTTAACCCCATTCCAAGCATAACGATACCTAATAGGTAAGGAATCCAAGGCACGAATTGTTTAAACAAATCTGGAAATTGTGCTGCAATGTAAGCAAAAACAACCACCCAAATGGCAAAGGTTTTACTCACAAATTGTGTAAATTTTAATAATGTTTGCATATAGCCTCTATTTTTATGTTATAAAAAGGTTGATAGGCTATCTTAGTTTTAATTAAAAGTGAATAGCCGTAATAAAATTATAAAATTTATAGTAATCAACCTCTCTTTAGGTATAATAATTTCGCTTATCAACAAAAAAATTAAGGACAACTTTATGAAACACTTAAAATATTCAGCAATAAGCCTAACCGCCTTATTCGTTCTAACGGCTTGTACTCACACTGGTCAAAAAAATAATGAGCAACACCACCAAATGGTATTGCAAGAACAAGCAACCTTAGGCGTAAATTGGGTACAACAATCGGGCGAATATCAAGCATTAGCATACCAAGCATTTAATACAGCAAAAGTCGCTTTTGATCAGGCAAAAGTGAAAAAAGGCAAGAAAAAAGCCGTTGTTGTTGATTTAGATGAAACGATGGTAGATAACAGCCCATACGCAGGCTGGCAAGTAAAAAATCATAAACCGTTTGATAGTGAAAGCTGGACACGCTGGGTAAATGCTCGTCAAACGGGAGCAATTGCTGGAGCCGTTGAATTTAACAACTATGTAAACAGCCATAAAGGCACCGTGTTCTATGTTTCAAACCGTAAAGACAGTAATGAAAAAATCGCCACTATCGACAATATGAAAAAACTTGGCTTTAATGGCGTGAGTGAACAAACGTTATTCCTAAAAAAAGATAAATCAAATAAAACGCCTCGTTTTGAAGAAATAGAAAAACAAGGCTATGAGATTGTGCTTTATTTAGGCGATAATTTAAATGATTTTGGCGATGCCACCTACCGCAAATCTAACACGGAACGTCGTGCATTTGTTGCTGAGAACAGCAAATTATTCGGTAGTAAATTCATCATCTTACCAAACCCAACGTATGGCGACTGGGAAGGTGCGTTAGATAAAGACTATTACAAAGGCAATGCAGAAAGCCGCATTAACATTCGCCACAATGCAATTAAAGCGTGGAATGGTCAATAATTCACAAAAGCTTCGTAAAAACACCTAAAATGACCGCTTGTAGATGCCTCACCGCATAACAAGCGGTCGTTTTTCTATAAAAATTTGCAAAAGTTTGCTAGGATAATCGGGCTTCATCTCCGCCCGAAACCATAAAAAACAAGGAACGAATAATGACTGCAATGAACATCACCCTTTCTCAACAAGCGGCACCTGAAATTTGGGGAGAAAAGGCTATTCTGTCTGCCAACGATTTAGGCTTTACCGTCCACAATCTGCAACATAACTTACTAACTGTTCAAAAAGCCGCACGCAAAATTAAAAACCAAGGCATTTTGAATGTTAAATTAGTGGGTAATAACTGGGGTTTAGAGGAGTGTTGGGCTTTCCATCAAGGCTTTAACTCAGTTAAAAATAAAGGCTCGGTACAATATCCTGATTTGGGCGAACAGCAATCCGAATTTGACAACCGCTTGAAATGTGCCACTTTTATACGCGAATTAATCAATGCACCTTCAGATAGGCTCACGCCTGTAAAATTAGCACAACAAGCGGTCGAATTTATTCAACATATGGCAAAACCCAATACCGTTTCTTATGACATTATTCAAGGTGAAAACTTACAATCACAAGGCTACCACGGCATTTGGACGGTGGGGAAAGGCTCAAGCAATCCTGCGGCACTATTAACGCTCGATTTCAATCCCCAATGTGATGAAAACGCCCCCGTTTTTGCTTGCTTAGTTGGTAAAGGAATTACGTTTGACACTGGTGGTTATAGCCTTAAACCAAGTGATGGAATGAGTACAATGCGTACCGATATGGGCGGTGCGGCACTTTTAAGTGGTGCCTTAGCCTTCGCGATTGCACGAGGTTTAAATAAACGCGTTAAACTCTATCTCTGCTGTGCAGAAAATATGGTGAGCCATAACGCATTCAAATTGGGCGATATTATCACTTACCGCAATGGCGTGACCGTTGAAGTACTCAATACTGATGCAGAAGGACGCTTGGTATTAGCCGATGGCTTAATTGATGCCACTAAGCAAAAACCAGAATTTATTATTGACGCCGCAACCTTAACGGGTGCGGCAAAAGTAGCGGTAGGTAATGATTACCACGCCATCCTTTCAATGGATGACAGCTTAATTGAAACCCTATTCAACTCTGCTAAAAAAGAAAATGAGCCTTTCTGGCGTTTACCATTTGAAGAGCTACATCGAGATCAAATTAGCTCATCTTTTGCCGATATTGCAAATATCGGCTCTGTGCCAGTAGGTGCTGGAGCAAGTACCGCTACCGCATTTTTATCTTATTTCGTTGAAAATTATCAACAAAATTGGTTACACATTGATGCCTCTGCTACGTTTCGCAAAACGGGCAATGATTTATGGGCAGCAGGTGCGACTGGTTTAGGTATGAAAACAATCGCAAATTTATTACTTTCTAAATAATTTTCTATACTGCAAGCGGTCATTTTTCATTGAAAAACGGTAAATTTCAGAGAAAATTTAACCGCTTGTTTATTCTCTAAAGGAATAATCGTGGCTAAATCTCATTACATTACTCGATCAGGCTGGCAAGCTCTTGATCAAGAATTAAAATTCCTATGGCGAGAAGAACGCCCAAAGGTTACGCAAGCCGTTTCTGATGCCGCAGCACTTGGCGATCGCAGTGAAAATGCCGAATACATCTATGGTAAACGCCGTTTAAGAGAAATTGATCGTCGCGTGCGTTTTCTCTCAAAACGCCTAGAAGTGCTCCAAATTGTAGATTATCATCCAAAACAAGAAGGCAAAGTCTTTTTTGGTGCTTGGGTAGAACTTGAAAATGAAGAGGGAGAAGCCAAACAATATCGTATTGTTGGCTGTGATGAATTTGACCCGGCAAAAAACTGGATTTCTATAGACTCTCCGGTCGCCCGTGCGTTAATCGGCAAACAGATTGATGATGAAATTCGGGTAGAGACACCTGCTGGTAACGTTTTGCTTTATATCAATAAAATTTGGTATGAAAAAGGGTAACAAAATGGGGGAAATATTTCTCCCCGACAATAGGCATAACATCTACCCAAATAACAAGTCCATTTCTTCAATCAATTTTTTATTTGGTTTATCAAAATAGACACCATTACCGCTTTCGCCATTCATTGCACGTAAAAATAGATAAGCTACACCACCAAAATCTCGATCATAATCGTAAGATTCGCCTAAACGAGAGAGTAAATAGCGGTGTATTGCAAGGGTATAAAGCAAATATTGTAAATCATAACGCTGTCTCCCCATTTCTCTTTGAATGCTTTCTGTAGAATAATTTTGTGGTAAATAGCCTAAGAAGTTGGATTTATAGTCAATTAAATAGAATTTTCCATTTATCTGCACAATGCAATCAACAAAACCACGTACGAACCCTTCTAATTGTGGCAGCTGTAACTCTGGCAATGTTTTCGCTAATGGACTATATTGCTTTAATAACGCATTCAATTGGTGTAAGGCTTTATTATTTTTTAAACGTAAATAGAATTGCCATTCGTTTAACCGTTTAGTTTCATCAATCTCTTTTAAACAAAAATTTGCCTCTGCCAAAGGGGTAGAAAAAATACGATCAAACCAAAGCAATGTTGGCTCTATCCATTCCTCGCTTAAACCTAATTGTTCACACACTTTCGCAACACGTTCTTTATCAATTTGCTCACCAAATCGGCAATGCTCAAAAAAGCTGTGTAACACCGTTCCAACTCGAATACCGTGCGGAAATTGATATGGTGAAAAGGCATCGGTTTCAATCGCGTAATCTGGCTCAATGGTTTCAATATGCACATCTCTGTCTTGGGCTAAATCTACCACTCTGTCTGCTTTACCCTCACTAAAACGCTCGTGTTGTGCATAAAGTGAAGTGAAGCTTGTAATCTGCCCTACTACCCGAATATTGCCACTAAAGGTTTTAGCTTGATAATCCTCTTCTGTTTTATCGCTTTCCCAACGGCTAAAAGGTAAATGCTCTGCGACTTCGACAATCTTGGCTGAAATCTGTTTTTGCTCAAAATAGCCCGCCACACTTACTTTATCTTTTGGTAACTGCCCCTCTGCCAATAAATAATGTAATGGGCTCCAGAGCGAAATCATTTTTGGCAACACTAAATTGATCTGCGATTCTGCACGGGTGAGTGCCACATAAAACAGACGAAGATCTTCCGCATAAGCTTCATTTTGGATTTGTGCTTTTACCTCTTCTTCGCCTAAATACCAATCCAATTCACCTTGTGCATTGCGGTATAAGCCCAAATTTGCCTTAGTATCGTTCTCGCTTTTTTCTGCTGCAAATGGCAGCCAAACAATCGGATACTGCAAGCCTTTCGAGCCGTGAATAGTCACAATTTTGATCAACTCTTCCTCGCTTTCCAAACGCAGAGGCTGTTCATCATTAAAATCGGGCGAGCTAATTTGTTTTTCATACCAACGCACCTGCTCCGCCTCTGATTCGAATGCTTGCGACATTTCTTGCAAAATTTCAGTTAAATGCAATAAATCCGTAATTAAACGATCTGCATTCGCTAAACCTTTCAAGCGTTCAATAATACCTTGCTCTAAATAGATTTTATGCAACATCGGTAAAATGCCTTGCTCTTTCCAAATTCTGCTATATTCAACGAACTGATTTACCTTTAAATCCCACAACATTTCGTTTTCTTTATAGCGATAAATCTCTGCCGCACTTAGCCCCCAAAGGGTTGAGCCTAAGGCTGACAATAAGGCTTTGTAGTGATATGGATTCAGCCCTGCTTGTAAAAGCCAACAGAGCTCAGAGGCAATTTCTGAAGCAAACACGCTAGCAGATTCTGCTAAATAAACCGATTTGATATTTCGTCCAGTCAAGGCTTTTTTAATCCGTTTTGCCTCTGAGCCTTTTCTCACTAAAATCGCAATATCTTTTGGCTCAAAAGGGTTAAACTCACCGCTTTTTTCAATACCCAATTTGCCCGCACGCATTGCATTAAGCTGTTGATGAATTTGATACGCACAAATTTCCGCCACATCATCTTGATTAGTTTTATCACTGGTATAACAAACAAAATGCCCCTGCTCACTTATTAATTTACCTTTGCGACTATCTGCTTGAACAGGATAAAAACCGATGTCCTCATAAAGAAACGGAGACTTCTCGCTATTTGCAAAATGAAACAAATTATTGACCGCTTGCACCACCTCGGGCAAAGAACGCCAGTTTTTACCCAAAGTAAATTGCTCATCAGCCTGCTTCGCTGCTCTCAAATAAGTGAAAATATCTGCCCCACGGAACTTATAAATAGACTGCTTCGGATCGCCAATCATAATAAAACCGTTATCGCTCTGCCCTGCCATAAAAATTTGGCTGAAAATTTCATATTGGATAAGATCGGTATCTTGAAACTCATCAATCATTGCAAAAGGATAAATAGATCGAATTTTTTGTGCTAATGCTTTACCCGTTTGCGGATTTTTCAAAGCTTGATTTAACATTACCAACAAATCATCAAAACCACGCTCTGGGTGTGATTGCTTATAGTCTGCCAGCTTCGTTTTTAAGCCTATTAAAAATTGATAGAGCAAAATCGCTTTCAAACTATTTTCAAACTGCTCTTTGTAAGCGGTCAAAAATGCCTGATTTCTTGCAAGTTGGGGAGAATTTATCGGTTCGCACTTGTCTTTTGTTGAAGCAACTATCATATTTTCCGTTAATCGGTGAAATTCTTTCGGCAATACTAATGAGGCAGTATTTACCCAAACGTTCATTTCGATAACAATATCTTCAAACTTATTTGCTCGATATTTATTGCCGTGTAAAGATTTCTTCGCAGCTAAATCCTCTCGAATTAAAGTAGCTAATTCTTTACCATTTTTTATCCATTCTTTCTTAACTTCATCAATAAATTGCTTATATTTTACTAAATATTCAGAAAAATCCTGATTTAAAAACGCTTTCGGCTCTGGCAATTCGCTTGCCAAATAGTTTCTCACGGCATTTAACGCATTTTCTGGTGTAGCTAATTCAGTCGAAATAATTTCACATTCTGTTATCCCTTTCGGATAAAATTGCTCTCGCCACACCTCTTCGCTTAATTTTTTAAGTAAATCCCGTTGATTTGGCTGTAAATCTAAATCAAACCTTACGCCAGATTCAAACGCAAATTGCACTAACATTTTTTGACAAAACCCGTGAATGGTGAACACGCTAGAAATATCAATTTCTCGTTCAGCAATGCTTAAACGCAATAATGCCTCGTGAATATCATTCATTTGCGAATAAAGTTGAACTAAAAATTCAAGATTATTGGCATAAGGCTTACCATCAATGCTTTCCCCATTAACTTTATCTCTTAAAAATTCGGCACATTGCTGAATATTTTTGCGAATACGGTTTTTCAGCTCTTCCGTTGCCGCTTTCGTATAAGTGACGACTAAAATCTGCTCAACCGTAAGTGGCATACACCCCACGCCCAACAATAAACGCAGATAGATATTCGCAATAGTGAAAGTTTTGCCCGTGCCTGCAGAGGCTTCAATTAGCACAGATTGATTAAGTGGTAATTCAATAGGATTTAAGTTTTGCATAACTGGTTAATCAACAAAAAGAATGGAAAGATTTTATCGACAAATAAAGAAAATAACTAGCACTGAATACTCAAGAAATTTCAGTCGGATACTGAAGTAAAACACCCCATATTTTTTTCATTTCTATCATTCTTCATTTATTTTGTGATCAAGATCACAAATTTGAACAAAATTTTGAATTTTTTGCTTTTTTATAAATACATAAAATCTGACTTTATCTAATTTCAAAAAATATGCTTAAAAATCAAAAAGTTACATATTTTCTTTGAAATTTCACTCCAAAAGAATTATTAAAAATGTGATCTACGCCTCATTTTTAAGTCAGCCCTATTTTTATAAAAAGTTCATAACTTATTGATTTTAAAATGATTATAAAAAATCGCTTAAATTTAGAGTATTTGACGAAAAAATTTTATTTAGGTAAATTTCACCACGACAAAAAACACGTTGTTTAAATAAATTTTCAGTTCTTATTGGCTGGGTAACTAGCTTGTTAAAAACACTAACTACTATAAGGGAAAACATTATGAAAAAAACACTTCTTGCATTAGCAGTTGCGGCAATGGCTGCAAGTGGGGCAAACGCAAACGTTATCTATCAAAAAGACGGTACTAAAGTTGATGTGGACGGTCGTGTTGCATTAGAAATTCAAAAATTTGACAATAAACGTACAGATGTAATTGATAACGGCTCACGCCTTCGCTTCCGTGCGTTCCAAGAGCTTAATAATGGTTATGAAGCGTTAGCTGTTGCTGAATTACGCTTTTCTAATAAAGATGGTTTTGGTAACGACATTCGTGCACACCGTTTATTTGCTGGAGTAAAACACAACGATATCGGTTCTTTAACCTTTGGTAAGCAATTAGTAGCAGGGGATCATATTCCTAAAGCAAACTACACAAATAATATGGGCGGAAACGTATTCTTAGACTCTCACGGTAAAGCATTACATTTTATGTCTGCTAAATTTAATGGCGTTCGTGTAGCAGCAGACTACTATGTGGGTAACTCAAATAAACAAGAAGTAAATTCAGGCAACGGTTTCCAATTCGGTTTATTCTATGATGGTCAATTAGGCGATGCAAAAGTACGTATCGGTTCAGGCTTTGGTGAAGTAACTGCAGCTAAAGCAGGCAAAAAAAATACAGTATGTCATGTTTACTCAACGGTAAATCCAGCTAAATGTGTTTACGAAGAAGTTACTTACGATAAATCAGAAGAATTCAAACGTAAATTTGCAGGCGTAGGTTTTGATGTAAATTACGGCGATGTAACTTGGGGTCTTGACTGGGCGTATGCGAAATCACCAAAAGGTCAAGCAGCACAGACATTCCAAACATTTGGCGTGAAAAAATTCGAAAAAATCAACCGCTTTGATGCAGGTGTGAAAGTTGCATTAACGCCACAAAATAACATCTATGGTAGCGTGTTATTCGGTACTGGACAAAATGCTGGCGAACAAAAAGCGAAAAACTTAGGTTGGAGATTAGGTGCAGATCACCAATTCAACAAATTCGTTACCGTATATGTTGAGGGTGGTAAAGGTAGAACCAAACAAGCAGGCAAAACTGTTGAGAGAAATAGCAAAGTTGCTGTTGGTACAATCATCAAATTCTAATCTCACCATTAATTTACCTTAGTATTTTAGCCACTCGAAAGAGTGGCTTTTTTCATTAAAGATTGGCAATTTTTTAAGTACAATACATTTGCAAGATTTCCTCATAATTTGACCGCTTGCAAATTGCCTATCAAAATTACTTCACCCTTTCTAATTTCGCAATAAGCTCTTCTTCTGGTATAGATTGAATTTTTCGCATTTGCCAAAGCAATAAACCACCCGCTAAACTTAAACCAATACAGAATACAAGCCAGAAGCCCTGTGCCTCCATCGGTTGTACAATCCAATCCGTTCTTGCCAAAATATAGCCTAGCGGCATACTCACCATCCAATAGCAAAAAATTGTGACATATAAAATTGGTTGAGTATGTTTATAACCACGCAAAATACCATTTGTTACCGCTTGAATCGCATCAGGAATTTGATAAATCGCGGCAAAAATCAATAAATTTGCGGTCATCGCAATGGAAACAGGGTTGCTAGTAAATGCAAGCGGAATGACATTTTTAAGTGTAATAATCATTATTGCAGCAATAATTGCTAACATAGTTGCAGTTATCAACGCGTGATAACTGAGCATTTTTGCACCTTCTATATTTTTCTCCCCAAGGGTTTGCCCAATCATAATCGTAGTGGCAATACCAAATGACATTGGAATCATAAAAAACAACGAACTGGTTTGCAGTGCCGCTTGATGGCTTGCCACAACCTGTGAGCCAAGCGGTGAGAGAAAAAGAGAGGAAGTTGAAAATAGCATCACCTCAGTAAAAATCGCAAAGGCAATCGGCAAACCTAATTTGCAAAGTTTAAGCAAAATTTGACCGCTTGGGGCTTCAAGCCATTTTTCAAATAAGCGAATATCTCTTTGTGGCGGATTAGTATAGCAATAATGTAACAACATTAAGAACATCACCCAATTCACAATCGCCGTTGCCACACCGCAACCCTCTGCGCCCATTTCTGGCAAACCAAACTTCCCAAAAATAAAAATATAGTTGAGTGGAATATTAAGTAATAGACCGAAAAACGTAATTCTCATAGCCGGTTTAGGGTTAGATAGCCCGTCGTTCATACAGCGTAAAGTTACGCTAAGTAAGGCAGGAACTACCCCAATTGCCATTAAAACTAAATATTGTTGCGATTTCACTGAAAATTCAGCTGGCGTTTTCATCAAGTCTAAAATCAAATGACTATTCAGGAAAATTGCAATCAACGGAATCGCCATTGCAAATACAATCCAATAACTTTGCCTAACTTGGTGTGCGATTAAGTGTCGGTTACCCGATCCGTTTAAATAAGAAACAGTAGGCGTAATCGCATTTAAAAGTCCTAATACAAATAGGAAAAGCGGAAAATAGATAGAATTGCTTACAGCAATTGCAGAAACATCATCATCACTCACTAAGCCTGCCATCACAATATCAGCTAAGCCCATTCCAGAAGCGGAAAGTTGAGAAATAAAAATTGGCAATGATAATTTAAATAACTTACGGGCATTTTGTGAATATTCTTGCCATCTTAAATTCATAGTAACCTCCTAAAATCTAGGTGAACGTTATTATTCCTTAGAAAGCGGTCGTTTTTTTCAAACGTTTTGCAACTTCAGTAACGAAGAAAAAGCCTCTAGAGATTGCTCACTAGAGGCTCAAGAATTAATCAGCGATTAATTTTTTACTGCTTTTAATTCTTGGTAGTATTTTTCATAAAGCTCTACTGCATCACCTACATCATCTTGCCATTGTGCTTTTTGTAATACCTCAGTTGTTGGGTAAATTGATGGATCTTCAGTAATTTCTTTTGGTAATACTTTCAATGCCTCAACGTTTGAAGTTGGGTACCCGATTTCTAATGTTAATTTTTCAGCTACTTTTGCACTTAATAAGTAGTTGATTAATTTATGTGCGTTTTCTTTGTTTTTCGCATTTGCCGGAATGGCTAAAGTATCCACCCAAAGAACTGGACCTTCTTTTGGGAACACCATATCAATTGGTGCATTTTCTTTCTTAGCAATACGCACAGAACCATTCCATAACTGACCTACAGATACTTCACCTGAAATAAATGCGTTTGCAGGGTTATCCGAGTTAAACGCCAGAATATTTGGACGAAGCTTCAATAATTCTTCATAAGCCGCTTTAATTTCTTCTGGATCAGTTGTATTAGGGCTTTTACCTAATTTTAAGAGTGCTAGATTAAATACTTCACGTGCATCATCTAATAATTGAATTTTATTCGCAAACTCAGGTTTCCATAAATCTCCCCAAGAAGTGAAAGTATCGCCTTTATAATCAGCTGTGCTAAATGCAATACCTGGTGCACCTAATAGTTGAGGTAGTGAATATTTATTACCTTGATCGTAAGGTTTATTTAACCAATCTTGGTTTAATTCTTTAATGACAGGAAGTTGAGCATGGTCTAACTCCGCTAACATCCCTTCACGAGCCATTTTAGAAACAAAGTAGTTAGTTGGTGCAATAACATCATAACCACCATCTTTACCTTGTAATTTTAATTTAGCATACATTGTTTCATTAGATTCAAGACTTGAAACTTCTACTTTAATGCCCGTTTCTTTGGTAAATTCATCTAACAAGCCTTCAGGCACATATTCAGTCCAAGTATAAAGATGAACTGTCTGATTTGTTGCTTGAGGTTTTGCTTCTGCCGCAGTTTTATCTTCTGCTTTTTCTTCATTACACGCTGTTAATGCAACTGTTGCTAAACCCGCTGCGAATAAACCCGCTAATTTTTTCATTTAAGTTTTCTCCGTTAAGTTAAAGAAAAGTGATTAAAAAATATAGCCTTGCCTAAGGGCGTAAAAGACTAGGGGATTTTAAGCTACCCCCTAGATTTTGCAAGCCTTTTCTGACTAAAAGCAGAATATTTTAGCAAAAAAACTGTATGATGAGCTTGAAATCCCTTAATTTATCTTTATATTAAATAGCGTTTATAATTTCTAAAATAGGCTTTAAGAGGATTAAAATGACTACACAAAACGAAAATTTACACACAGACGTAACGGAAGAACTGCAACCTGAAGTTGTAAATGAAGAAACTCAACATGAAGAACAAACTAAACAACAAGCCGATCCATTAGCACTCGCTCAAGCTCGAGTTACTGAATTAGAAGCTTATATTGCAGATGCCGATAAACGTGAGCAAGATATTCAATTACGTGCACAAGCAGAAATCCAAAATATCCGCCGCCGTACAGAACAAGATGTAGAAAAAGCACATAAATTCGCGTTGGAAAAATTCTCTAAAGAATTATTAAACGTAGTTGATAACCTAGAGCGTGGTTTAGATGCTTTAGATAAAGCCGTTACTGATGAAACAACTCAAGCATTAGTTGATGGTGTTGAAATGACTCATAAAGAATTTGTTAATACCTTAGCTAAATTTGGCGTTGTCGCGATTGGCGAAATAGGCGAAGCATTTAACCCAGAATTGCACGAAGCAATTTCAATGCAACCAGCTGAAGGGATTGAATCTAATCATATTAGCTCCGTACTACAAAAAGGTTACACGCTACACGGTCGTGTCATTCGTCCTGCGATGGTAATGGTGGCGAACTAACTTCAAATTTAGGAAGAAGATCACAAATGAGTCTACGATTTGATAAATTGTGTTTGACAAAAGCTCCGCAAAAAGCCAATCAATCGCCTAAAATCGTAGGCTTGATGGTAGCAAATGTTGGCTTAATAATGACGTTAATGAGATTTATCAACTAATCCTTAATCCCTTTAATATTCCCTTACTTCTCAGAAGTAAGGGTTTTTACATTTTTTAATTACGATGTCTTTACAAATAAACTCCGTTGCATTACTGCTTGTGATGCTAATTGTGCTAGGTCTAATCAGCCAAAACAGTGCGGTAACTATTTCCGCTGCTGTATTGCTGATTATGCAACAAACTTTACTTTCTAAATATATTCCCTTTGTCGATCAATATGGCTTAAAAATTGGGATCATTATTCTGACAATTGGCGTACTTAGCCCATTGGTTTCAGGGCGAATAATCCTCCCCAATCTAGCCGAATTACTGAACTGGAAAATGATCTTCTCAATTGTAGCTGGTATTGTCGTTGCTTGGCTTGGTGGACGGGGCGTCAATTTAATGGGCAATCAGCCAGTATTAGTCACTGGATTATTAATTGGCACAGTTATTGGTGTTGCTCTGTTTAAAGGTGTGCCAGTAGGGCCTCTGATTGCCGCAGGCATTTTGTCGTTAGTGATAGGAAAAGCGTAATGAAAGAAAAATTACCCAAAAACACACATAAACAACCGCTTATAAAATTAGAAAATATCACAACAACCGATTTTAGACGTCTGCTTAGTCGGTTAAAAGGGGCTGAAAATATTAAAAAAGAAGCACACAAGCGGTCTGTTTTAGATGAAATATTGCAAGATTTAAATGCCTGTCAAGCTCGCTTTCTCGCTCGCCAAGCACATTCTAGAAACCTCAAAATAGATTACCCTGATCTACCCGTTTCCGCTCGCCGTGAGGAAATTTTAACACTGATCCGTGAAAATCAGGTGGTAGTCATTGCTGGAGAAACTGGCTCGGGCAAAACGACTCAATTGCCTAAAATGTGCTTAGAACTTGGGCGTGGCGTGAAAGGATTAATTGGGCATACTCAACCACGCCGAATTGCAGCTCGCTCGGTAGCCACTCGCATAGCCGAAGAGCTAAAATCAGAACTGGGTAATACTGTCGGCTACAAAGTCCGTTTTAACGATCAAGTAAATGAACATAGTTTAGTCAAACTGATGACAGATGGGATTTTACTTGCTGAAATTCAGCACGACAGATATCTTAACCAATATGACACGTTAATTATTGACGAAGCCCACGAGCGGAGCCTAAACAACGATTTTATCTTAGGTTATTTGAAGCAAATTCTGCATAAACGCCCCGATCTGAAAGTAATCATCACCTCGGCAACCATTGATGTAGAACGCTTCTCTAAGCATTTTAATAATGCTCCAATTATTGAAGTTTCTGGACGAACTTTCCCAGTTGAGGTGCGTTATCGTCCGATTGTAGAGGAAAAGGAGCAAGACCAGCTGCAAGGGATTTTAAATGCCGTTGATGAATTGCAAGCCGAAGGACGTGGCGATATTCTGATTTTTATGAACGGAGAACGGGAAATTCGTGATACTGCTGAAGCGTTACAAAAGCAGGAACTTCGTCATACTGAGATCCTGCCACTTTATGCCCGACTGTCTGTGGCCGAACAGCAACGGATTTTCCAGCCAAGCGGTGGTTTAAATCGGATTATTTTAGCGACCAATGTTGCGGAAACCTCGCTCACAATCCCCAATATAAAATATGTGATCGATACGGGTACTGCTCGCATCTCACGGTATAGTTACAGAACCAAAGTGCAACGACTACCCATTGAGCCAATTTCCCAAGCCTCCGCCAACCAACGGAAAGGGCGTTGCGGGCGGGTTTCTGAGGGAATTTGTATCCGCCTCTATTCTGAGGAGGATTTTAACAGCCGCCCACAATTTACTGATCCCGAAATTTTGCGAACTAACCTTGCTTCGGTTATTTTACAAATGACTTCACTTGGGCTAAGTGATATTGCCTCATTCCCTTTTGTAGATGCTCCCGATAGTCGCCAAATTCAAGATGGAATTCGGTTATTAGAGGAATTGCAGGCGATTAGATTACGCCATAAAAATGATAGAGCAAACCTCAACGCAGGTCCAAAATCTAAAAATACAAAAGAAAAGGATCGCATCAACAAATCAAATTGGATTTTAACGCCTATTGGTCGCCAACTCGCTCAACTGCCTGTTGACCCCCGCTTAGGTAGAATGATTGTTGAGGCAGCAAAAAATGGATCGTTACACGAAGTAATGATGATTGTCTCGGCTCTGTCAATTCAAGATCCCCGTGAGCGTCCACAGGAAAAACAGCAATCGGCAGACGATAAACATCGCCGTTTTGCCGATAAAGAGAGCGATTTCTTAGCATTTGTGAACCTATGGCATTTTATCCAAAGCCAGCAAAAAGAGCTGTCGAAAAACCAATTTCGCCATCTCTGCCGTAAGGATTACCTTAACTATAACCGTGTGCGAGAGTGGCAGGATATTTATCACCAACTACGCCTTGCCGTGCGTGAAATGGGGCTAAAAATTAACTCAGAGCCTGCTACTTATCAACCGATTCATACTGCACTTTTAACGGGTTTATTGTCGCATATCGGCGTGAAAGATAACGAAAAAATGCACTATTTAGGGGCAAGAAATGCACACTTCTTCCTATTTCCGAACTCAGTACTCTTTAAAAAACAGCCAAAATGGGTGATGGCAGCTGAGCTGGTAGAAACCACTAAACTCTGGGGGAGAATGGTCGCTCGAATTGAGCCAGAATGGATTGAGCCACTCGCCGTGCATTTAACGAAATCAAATTATAGCGAACCTCATTGGGCAAAATCCAAAGGGGCGGTAATGGCATCAGAAAAAGTCTCACTATTCGGCATTCCAATTGTAGCAAGTCGCCCTATCAATTACGGTTTAGTGGATCCTAGCGTTAGCCGTGAAATTTTTATCCGCTCAGCACTAGTTGAGGGCGAATGGCACAACAATTACAAATTTTTCAAAGAAAATAACCGCTTGATCCGTGAAGTAGAAGCAATGGAACACAAATCTCGCCGCCGTGATATTTTAGTGGACGAACAAGTTCTGTTTGAATTTTACGATCAACGAGTGGGTACAGAGGTGGTTTCGGCTAAACACTTTGAGACTTGGTGGAAAAAAGTCGCCAAAAACGATCCTGATCTGCTCAATTTTGAAAAATCCTTCCTGATTAACGACAATGCGAACCAAGTAAGCGAGCTGGATTTCCCGAATTTCTGGCATCAAAAAGCATTAAAACTCAAGCTGAGCTATCAATTTGAAGTTGGCAAAGATCACGATGGTGTCACCGTGCATATTCCGCTACCACTGCTCAACCAAGTCGAGCCTGAGGGCTTCGACTGGCAAATTCCGGGGCTCCGCCACGAATTAGTCGTCTCTCTAATCAAGAGCTTACCCAAATCACTAAGACGAAATTTTGTGCCTGCACCAAACTATGCTGAGGCTTTTCTAGGCCGAGTTGAGCCATTTAAAAAGCCATTGCTGGAAAGTCTAAGTGTTGAGCTTCGCAAAATGACAGGCGTATTCGTTGAGCCTGAACAGTGGGATATTAGCCAATTACCACCACATTTGCGGATAACATTTCGTGTAATTGATGGCAAAGGCAAAAAGTTGCAAGAGAGCGAAAATTTAGATGAGCTGAAATTTGACCTCAAAGATGAGGTGCAAAATACCCTTTCTAACGTCGCTGATGATGGCATTGAACAAAGCGGTTTGCATATCTGGAATTTTGCTGAACTTCCACAATTCTACGAACAGAAAAAAGCCCATTTCAGTGTTAAAGCCTACCCTGCAATTGTTGATGAACAAACGACAGTTGGCGTGAAATTATTTGAAACCGAATTTGAACAAACAAGAGCGATGCAAGCTGGGCTTCGTCGTTTGTTGCTGTTAAATGTGCCTTCGCCAATTAAATATCTGCACGAAAAATTGCCAAACAAAGCGAAGCTAGGTTTGTATTTCGCCCCATTTGGTAAAGTACTCGAACTGATTGATGACTGCATAGCCTGTGCAGTAGATAAGTTGATTGAAGATTTTGGTGGATTTGTCTGGAACGAAGAGAAATTTAACGCCCTAAAAGAATATGTGCGAGCTAACCTCAACACCACCACAGTCGATATTGCAAAACAGGTCGAGAAATGCTTAACACTAGCCTATGAGCTACATAAACGCTTAAAAGGCAAACTTGATTTCACGATGGCGTTTGCATTAAGTGATATTAAATCACAAATTGATAGGCTAATTTACCCTGAATTTGTCACCCAAACTGGCTATCAACGGCTAAACGATCTACACCGCTATTTGACTGCAATTGCACGCCGTCTAGACAAGCTTGTGATAGATAGCAACGCAGACAGAGCCAAAATGCTGCGAATCGAACAGGTACAAGAAGCCTATAAACAGCTCTTAAACAAATTACCAAAATCTAAGGCGATTCCAGATGAAGTGCTGGAAATTCGCTATATGATTGAAGAGTTAAGGGTGAGCTTATTTGCTCAACAGTTAGGCACAAAATACCCAATTTCGGATAAACGGATTTTGAATACGATTAATGATATAAAATAGATATCCTATTATCTATGGGGGAATTTGTCAGTAGCAAATTTCCCCTTGTTTTATATTTAATTGCAATCCTAAAAAGCACATCTACTACATTTTGATTGCAAAAAAATATGCAAAATAACTACTATTACAGCACTTCTGTCTTCATTAAAATCATATGAGTATTATTTGTAATATTAAAGATACTATATTGGCTATAAAAACCAACTTAGGTGAAGAAATAGGTGCTGATAGTATAGCCACCTACCTCTAAATATAGAAAAATCACTTAGTAAACATATGCCATTTTAAGCGATGAAAGGGTTAATTTTACCCTATTGGGTAAATAATTTCTCCAACCAATTTAAATTCACTAAAATAGGTAGTAAAACTTTAAGTCTTTATGATAAAATATCGCTACCTACCTTTGAAGCTAGACTTCAACTGTAAAGACAGAAAATAAAATCGCTTACATAATCAAATTACAATATAAAAATTGTTTTTTGATAAATTAGACTTTGTTCGGTTTGAATATAGTCAAAAAAATCAGAATAAAAACCATACAGAGGATTGAATTTATAAATCTCACTTAAAAATATTTAGTTATATCATAATATAACTAAATATTTCTTCCTCAATTTATATAGCATTATAGAATAACGATAAAACTGAATTGTGAATATCATATGAAAAATACCTTTAACACCCCAACATTTAGTGAATTATTCCCAAATGAGAAAAGATTTACAAAAGTATTGAGAGAATATTTACGTTATCACCTTCATAAAATATGGTGTTCTTCTGAATGTTATGGACTAAATGACTATCTTGCTAACAACCCTTTGTGGGCGAGATTATTCAAACAAGATTTATATCGATTTAATACATTACTAGAAACCTATTGTAATAAAAAATTTAATAAGAAAGAACGATTAAATGCAATTATCACTCACTTTAATTGTGCAGAAAAGCTATTTGGTTCAGCCTATTGTAATCAGTTAGTAGAAGATAGAGAAATATGTTTAATTAAACTGAATGATGAAGTAAGCATCTACCTTAGTATTAACCAAATAGATCCGCTAGAAGGCTTTTTTTCACTAAATATTCAAAACAACCAAAAAGAACATATTTATGATTCATCTTTTACTTTTTTAAGTAAAGATCAACTCTTGATTTCATCTATTCAAGGACCCAATACTGAATTCTCCCAGTCATTAATTAAATCTGCAACTAAACAATTATATGGTGTTCGTCCAATGTTTATGCTAGTAAATATATTTAAGCTGATAGCTCAATACTTAAATTTAGAACTTTTAGGCATTCATCATAACAACCAAGCAAAATATCGCTGGAATGATCACTCTAAATTATTGTTTAATTATAATCTATTTTGGCAAGAAAATGGAGGAACTTTAAATTCTAATAATTATTGGCGATTACCGACTATAGTTGAGATAAAAGAATTAAGCACAATTCCGAGTAAAAAACGCTCGATGTATAAAAAACGCTATGAACTATTTGAAAAGATAGAACAAGAACTGAAAGAGCTATGGTAAACAAATAAAATATGACATAATTTTCAATAAAATTATCCTACTTGTTTTTATAAGAATAAAACCTTGAATAAATTCAAGGTTTTATTTTAAAAGAGCAAAAATAATATAAAAAATAACCGCTTGTATTAAATTATTCTACCATTTTAGTTACATACAACGTAATCCCATCAACACGTTGAACCTGTACTTTATCACCTAAATTAAACCCTATTCCCATCACTCGCCAAGTGGTATCGCCAAACTTACCTCTAGCAACGCCATTTTCCAGTATTTCAACAATTATACCTTGCATACCAATCATTGATTGCTCTCTTGAATTGAGCGATGTAGATTTATCATCTTGTTTATCTTTAGTATGTTGATATTTCCACCAAATCAAGCTAAAGACAATGGCTAGAATAGCGAAGCCACTAATTTGAATACTCACAGATAAATCAGGCAATAGCCAAACCAGTATTGCCAGCAAAATGGCAGAAAATCCCCACCACATAATCAATACGCCTGGAATAATTAATTCTAAAGCAAGCAATACAAAGCCTAAAATTAACCAACTACTCCAGTTAAATAGCCAATCCATATTTTCTCCTTGCTAAAAGCAGAACTACTTACTGCTATTTTTAGTGTTTTTTAATAATTCAGCAATACCTGCAACAGAACCAATTAAATTGCCCGCTTCGAGAGGCATTAACACTACTTTACTGTTTTCTGCCGAACCAATATCTTTTAATGCATCAGTGTATTTTTGAGCAATGAAATAATTAATTGCGGTAGTATCCCCTTTTGCAATAGCGTCAGATACCATTTGAGTTGCTTTTGCCTCCGCTTCCGCTGCACGTTCACGAGCTTCCGCTTGTAAGAATGCTTCTTGGCGTTCCCCTTCAGCTTTTAAAATACGAGATTGCTTTTCACCTTCTGCACGTAGAATTTCAGCTTGTCGGATACCTTCTGCTTCCAAAATATCTGCACGTTTATTGCGTTCAGCTTTCATTTGAGCGTTCATCGCAGCCACTAATTCTTTTGGCGGACGAACATCACGAATTTCAATTCTAGTTACTTTTACGCCCCAAATATTGGTTGCCTCATCAACAATCGAGAGCAAGCGACTATTAATGACATCACGTTGTGAAAGCATATCATCTAAATCCATCGAACCTAACACAGTACGCATATTTGTCATTGTTAAATTTACAATCGCCTGTTCTAAATTATTCACTTCATAAGCTGCCCGACGAGCATCAATGGTTTGAACAAAGCAGACTGCATCAATAGACACACTGGCATTATCACGAGAAATAACTTCTTGCGATGGAATATCTAATACCTGTTCCATCATATTGATTTTTCGTCCAACTCTATCAATAAAAGGTAAAACAATATTTAGTCCCGGTGTAAGGGTTTTGGTGTAACGTCCAAAACGTTCGATTGTCCAATGATAACCTTGTGGCACAATTTTGATGGTTGAACTTAATGCTACCAACACCAATATTGCAAATGCAGCACCTAAAATCGGTAAATCAAATTCCATCTTTTTCTCCTTTAAATAAACAATTAAATTTCAATAGGTAGTTGCCAATTAATTGGGGATATTTCTTTTGAAATCAAGTAATTATTTGCTTTTGAGAAATGTTTACAACCAAAAAAACCACGATAGGCCGAAAGTGGCGAAGGGTGTGGTGAAGTCAGCACGAAATGGCGGTTACGGTCAATAAACTGCCCTTTTTTTTGGGCGTGGCTGCCCCATAAAATAAATACCAAATTATCACGATGTTCATTTAATTGTGCAATCACTTTATCGGTAAACATTTCCCAACCAATTTGTGAATGCGAGCCTGCTCTGCCCTGTTCTACCGTTAAACTGGTGTTAAGCATAAACACGCCTTGCTTCGCCCATTCTACCAAATAACCGTGATGAGGAATTTGGAAGCCTGCAATATCGTCCGCTAATTCTTTATACATATTGACTAACGAAGGCGGCGGTGCGACTGGTGGTTTCACCGAAAATGCTAATCCGTGTGCTTGATTTGGTCCGTGATATGGATCTTGTCCCAAAATCACCACTTTTACATCACTAAACTCAGTTAAGGCAAATGCACTAAATACCTCACGCTGAGGAGGATATATAGTTTTTCCTAGCAATCGTTCATTATGAACATATTTCAAAATCTGCTGGAAATAGTTTTTTTGCTTTTCTTCACCTAAGGCTTCAGTCCAAGTTTTCATAAAAATGCTCACATTTGATTATATTTCATACAAGTAAAATAATTTAAGCGAAAAATGGTTAAATTTTTATCGCTTTTTATCTCAAAAAAGGTACAATGATTTTCAAATAAATTTGAATTTTTAAAATTTTTTCGTAATTTTTAATTTCACTCTATAGGAGAACTAAAATGATCAAAGGCGTACAAATCACCGAATCAGCAAACAGCAACTTACTAAACTCTTTTTGGTTATTAGATGAAGCTAAAAATGAAGCTCGCTGCTTAGCAGCTAAAGCAGGCTACCAAGAAGATCAAATCGTTGCCATCAGCGAATTAGGCGACATTGCATATCGTGAAGTTCCTGTGAATGTCGCTCCAACCATTAAAGTAGAAGGCGGTCAGCACTTAAACGTAAATGTTTTACGCCGTGAAACATTAGAAGATGCCATCCAAAACCCTGAAAAATATCCTCAATTAACGATTCGTGTTTCAGGTTATGCCGTTCGTTTCAATTCATTAACACCTGAACAGCAACGCGATGTTATTACCCGTACTTTCACTGAAAGCCTATAATAACAGCTTTTAACGCTAAGAAGCACCCACACTGGGTGCTTTTTTTTATGCTTATACAAAGCCTTACAAGCGGTCAAAATAGCCGTTAAATTTACAAAAATTTTTAAATAAATTATTGACACTGTTTTTTTACCCAGTAAAATACACCTGTATAAAAATACAGAAAAAGGATTCTGCAATGGCTTCATTAAAACAAATTTCAACTCAAGCGTTATCACACCAAGCTATTCCACTTTATCGGGACTTTAATAGCAACCGTTCTGTAAAACTCGATCTTAATTCATTATGTATTAAACGTCCGACAGATACATTTTTTATTCATATTAAAAATCCAAATTTAATTGCTTGGGGAATTGAGCTTGATGATTTACTCATTGTCGAAAAGACCGATCAATATTTAGTTAATGATTTATTAGTTCTTGAGAAAAATGGTGAATACAAATTCTACCAATTCTTTAATGAAATTAAGAACGAACAAAATATTAATGAAAAAATATTATTTTCATTAGATATCAGCGAGAAAAACCTGAGAATTACAGATTGGAGCGAAGTGAGCATCTCTGGTGTAATCACAAATGTTGTGCATCAAATGCGTACTCGTGGAACATTTACACAGACTAAGCTACCTGCAGCCTAAAGAATAAACGAAAAAGGCACTTCATTTAAATTTAGCCTTGTTCTTATAATTATAAAGTAAAGATTAAATTATTCGGCGAGACTGAGTGTAAGTTCTTGACCAGTAGCTTTCTGATAATGAACTGGTAGTCACACCACGGCTAGAACTGGCGTGAACAAATTTACCGTGACCAATATAAACACCAACGTGGTTATTTTTACGAAAGAAAACTAAATCGCCTGGACGTAAATCTGATTTTGAAATTGAACGACCAAGGCTACGTTGCTCTGCAGTTGTTCGGGGTACATATTTATTGAAGGCTTTGTCCATTACTTCACGGACAAACGCAGAGCAATCAATACCTGCTTTAGTTGTGCCGCCCATACGATAACGTGTACTAGCCCAATTACGATAAACATAATTAATACGACTTACACTGTTAGAAGGCTGTTCTAAACGAGGGGAATTCTTAGGGAGTTTTTTTGAGATAGAATGCTGAGATAATCTTTCTGCCTTACTTGCAATAATTTTATTTGGTATGGCTTTCTTTGTGCTTAAACTAGCGACGGCAGTGGAAGAATAAATGCCCCCAAAAGCAAAAATGAAAATAATCAATAACGGTTTTATAATTGTGACAAAAAGGGGGCTCTTCATAATTAATATCTCATCTCGCTAGAACAATATAAAAAACAAATGTCTGGATTGCTCTAGACAGACTAATCTGACCTATACAACCTATTTTAGTTCTAAGGTGCGAAGAAATTTTATTTCATCTGCCCAAATTTCAGGCGAAGTTGTCTCTAAAATAAGTGGAATGCGATCGAAATTTGGGTTTTGCATAATAAATGCAAATACTTCTGTACCAATTGTGCCTTCTCTTAAAGTATGATGCCTATCCACTCGGCTACCTAATGACGTTTTTGAGCCATTTAAGTGCATACCTCTTAAATAATCAAAACCAACTGTTTGGTTAAAATCGTTAAATACGTTTTCACTTCTTTCGTACGAACTAATATCATAACCCGCAGAAAATAAATGACAGGTATCTAAACATACCCCGACTCGGCTTTTATCTTCTATTTGTTCAATAATTTTTGCTAAATGGTCAAAATGCCACCCCAAATTAGAACCCTGCCCTGCCGTATTTTCAATTACGGCAATAACATTTGGCACAGCCTCCACTGCAATATTGATAGATTCTGCAATTCTAGCCAAACAATCCAATTCTGAAATTTTCTTTAGGTGTGAGCCTGGATGGAAGTTCAGTAATTTTAAACCAAGCTGATTAGCTCTTGCCATCTCATCAATAAATGCAGTGCGAGACTTTTCTAATGCCTCTGCTTCTGGGCTACCTAAATTAATCAAATAGCTATCGTGTGGTAAAATCTGTTCTGCTGAAAAATGGTGTGCTGCACAAAACCGCTTAAATTTTTCAATCGTATCGGCATTAAGTGGTGGCGCTTGCCACTGACGTTGGTTTTTAGTAAATAATGCAAAGGCGTTTGCTTCAATTTCTACTGAACGAAGAACTGCCTTTTCTACACCACCTGAAGCACTCACGTGTGCACCAATATATTTCATTCTGTCCTCTCTTATGTTCTGCTATACTAATAGCACTTTAATTCTCAATCTAAAACTATGAGCGAAATAACCATTAACGATTTTTCACTACTTTGCCGCCTGTTCGGCAATTTATTTTACCGTAACCCAACAGATCCCATTCTAGCAGGCACATTTAACTGGCTTGCTCAAGGCGGATTACAACAACACTGGGCATTAAGCACCGATGCACAAAGCGAAAATGCATTGAATATGTTGCAAAAGAGTGCTAACCCTACGCAATTAGAAACAAGCTATCAAGCACTTTTTGCAGAAAATGGGGCTATTGCTACAACAATTTCAGCCTATGGTTTATCCGTTGCAGATTTTGTCGCATTTCGTCAAGAACGAGCAATGCCTGAATTAGAAAAGGCAGATCATATTGCATTATTACTTTTAACCGCTTCGTGGATTGAAGATAATCTAGATTCTACCCTCGCACAAAAAGCATTGTTTGAGCAATTTTTACTCCCTTGTATCAGTCAGTTCTTAGGCAAAGTTGAAGCCTTTGATAGCGGATTTTATAAGGCACTTGCGCAATTATCTCGTGATGCCCTAAGTGCAATGGCCGATGAGCTTGAAGAATGCGAGCAAGAATCAGTATAATAAACAACCACTTCAATTAGAGGATTTGGATATGAACATAGTAAAATTGAGTTTACCGCTCTCGCTTTCATTCATATTAACTGCGTGTATATTCACACCTGAACAACAAGCTGAACGCCGAGCAAAACAAATACGAGCAGAACAAGATTTACAGGTGCAACTGGCAAAAAAGTGTGATGCAGAAACGGCGGAGCTCCTATATCAACAATTTAATCCACCCCTAAGCCAAACAGAGAAAGAAGAAGCGGCATTTAAAAAACGTTATGCTAAAGCAGTGAATGATCCGATGTTTCAAGCTTGTTACAAAATGGCTTGGCAAAACTATAAGTCACAATTAGAGCTGGAAGAAATACGTTGGAATTATGATAGAGAGCGATATTGGGGCATACCTTACTGCTATTATTGCTGGTAAGTCTGAGCGTACAAGCGGTCATTTTTTGCAAAAAATTAACTAAAAATGACCGCTTGTTGATTAGAATAGAATTATTTTACGTTTTTTTCCACCCAATCTAGGAAACGTTTTTGCGTTTGTTTATCTGCTTTTTGGAATAAAAGCTGTAATTCAGATTCTGAAACTTTGTTTGTATCTACAACAATTTGTCCTTTTGCTTCAAGTGGTGCAGTCGCAAACGTTTTAACAGACGCTACTTTTTTAGCTAAATTATATTTGCTTAGATTTTCTTCCACTCTGGTTTTTGCTAAAAAGCCTTCACCTTTTAACAAGTCTTGCTTATGGGAAATCACTTTTCCAGAATCTGTTTTAATGGTGATTGCTTGATTCTCTTGGAATTTGCGAAGATCCAACTTTGAGCTCAATCTTGGTATTTCAATCTTGGCATTTTCTGCTGTTCCTTGAAAGGTCAAAATAATTTGCTCTGACGTAAAGAAATCGTCGCCAATTGTTCCAGCCACTTCCACTACCACTTGGTGAGTTTTATTTTCACTTATTTGTACTGAAGTAGTGCCTACTTTCATCTTTTTTCCATCCAACGCTAAAATTTCTACCATTGGTGAGGAACTTAATGTACCCGCTACCCCGATAGAACTTACCGCTAAAGTCGCGATCGCTAATGCCATTTTGGTTAATTTCATTTCAAACTCCTAACATAATAAATCGTGCCTATCCTATGCTAATTTGAATAGAAATAGCAATGTTTTATTTGATTTGTTATTGAATTTGCTTATTATAGGCGTAATTTATTTAACTGGAACAAAACTATGAGTGATGAACAGCAAAGTGTAAATATCAATACAACGGAAAAATCAGAAAAAAAATCCATTTTACACACGCTATTTGGTAATCTTTTTCAAAATGAGCCTAAAAACCGTGAAGATTTAGTTGAGGTAATCCGAGATTCTGTCGAAAACGAGCTAATTGACAGTGCAACCAAAGAGATGCTTGAAGGTGTAATGGAGATCTCTGAATTGCGTGTTCGCGATATTATGATTCCCCGCTCACAAATTGTATTTATTGATGCTAATGAGCCTTTAGAAACCTTTATTGATGTGATTGTTGAGTCTGCACACTCTCGCTTCCCTGTTGTGCGTGACGAGAAAGATACAATCGAAGGCATTCTCCACTCAAAAGATTTACTCAAATTCCTACGCTCTGATTCTGAGCCATTTAATCTGCAAGAAATCCTTCGCCCTGCCGTTATTGTGCCAGAAAGTAAACGATTAGACAGGATGTTAAAAGAATTCCGCTCTGAGCGTTTTCATATGGCAATCGTCGTAGATGAATTTGGAGCAGTATCAGGTTTAGTGACGATTGAAGACATCCTTGAACAAATTGTTGGTGATATTGATGATGAGTTCGACGAAGAAGAAGTGACACCCATTCGCCAACTTTCAAGACACACTTATGCCGTGTTGCCCCTCACTGATATTAAGAGATTCAATGAGTTTTTCGCTACTCACTTTAACGATGAAGAGGCAGACACCATTGGTGGGCTTGTAATGAAAGCCTTTGGCTACTTCCCTAAACAAGGCGAACAAATTGAGTTAGACGGGCTAGAATTTAAGGTGACTTCTGCAAATAGCCGCCAGTTAATTCAGCTACGAGTGACCTTTTCCGATGAACACTTAGAGAAAATGGAACAACGTTCGCCAAGCGAAGAAGAATAATCGATAATTTAAAAAGGCACCTTTAGACGTGCCCTCTTATTTACTTAACTAGATGATGAATTTTGCAAAAAATCCCCCAATTTTAACCGCTTGTATTACGGCTCTGTTGCTAGGGGCATTAGGTACTCTTGCCTACTCCCCTTTTGATATTTGGATCATTGCTTTTGTTTCAAGTACTGGCTTAATGTGGGCAGCCACACTTGAACACAAAAAAACAGCATTATGGGCAACATTTGCTTGGTCTATCGGTTATTTCTGCACTGGTGTGAACTGGGTGTCCGTGAGTATGACTCAATTTGGTGGCATACCAGTTACGCTAAGCTATCTCGCTGTTTTGCTACTGGCTTGCTATTTAGCCATTTATAATTTGCTCTTTAGCTTTCTCTCATACAAACTCAAGCTAAATAATCCGTTTGCTCTTGCGGCCATTTTCACTTTCACCGAATATTTACGTGGCGCGGTATTTACTGGCTTTCCTTGGTTACAATTTGGTTATAGTTTGATTGATAGCCCATTTGCTGGTATAGCCCCCATTTTCGGGGTAGAGGGATTAACTTTCCTTGTCATAGTAACAAGTAGCTATTTAGTCAATATAGTGAAAAAAGAGTGTCGCATTGCTTCGTCCTTTGCCATACTAGCGGTCATTCTTTCGATAAGCGTTGCCACTCGTTTTCTCAACTTTGTGCAAATTAATGAAGAAAAACAACCGCTTGTCATAAGTCTAGTGCAAGGCAATATTGAGCAGAAAATGAAATGGGATCCGAAGCATTTTAACCATAGCCTTCAAACCTACGAACAATTAATTCTGCCCCATTTAGACAACAGCGATGTCATTATTCTGCCTGAATCTGCGATTCCTTCTCTTGAAAATCAAATTGTTGGCATTTTAGAGGCCTGGGATAATCTCTCTTATCAAAACAATAGCGAGATTATCATCGGCACACTCTATGAAAATGAAAAACAAGAATTATTTAACAGTGCGGTGCTATTGGGGCAAGATAAGCCTTATGATTTACACAAAAATGAACGTTATAACAAGCATCATCTCGTCCCATTTGGCGAATATGTGCCATTCGGCTCCATATTAAATTGGATGCGAGAAGTCTTTATTCTGCCGATCAATCTTTCGCAAGGTCATTTTATTCAAAACCCCATTATTGCTAAAAATCATCGTTTTAATCTGGCAATCTGCTATGAAATTATTTTTGGTCATCAAGTTCAACAAAACCAAAAAAGCCAGAATGCGGATTATCTATTAACCATTACAAATGATGCCTGGTTCGGTTCAAGTATCGGTCCTTGGCAACATTTCCAAATAGCAAGAATGCGAGCTTTAGAACTAGGCAAACCGCTTTTACGTGCGGCAAATACTGGCATTACTGCAGTTGTTGATCCGAAAGGGAAAGTGGTACATCAACTACCGCAATTCACTGCTGATGTACTTACTGCAACCATTCAGCCAACCAAAGGCGATACGCCTTTCAAACAATTTGGCACTTGGTTGATTTATGGGCTAAGTCTGCTCTGTTTTATCGGCAGCTTACTGTTGAGAAAGAAATAAAAAATCCCCTTAGAATTTAGCATTCTAAGGGGATTTTTTAAGCAATCAAACTATAATGCCTTTAATAGGTTAGCCATTTCGATCGCAACCATTGCACACTCTTCGCCTTTATTGCCTGCTTTAGTGCCTGAACGTTCAATCGCTTGCTCTAGATTTTCTACCGTTAAAATACCGTTGATAATTGGCACGCCCGTTTCTAATGCCGTAGTGCTGATCCCCTTTGCAGATTCATTTACCACCACATCATAATGGCTAGTTGCACCACGCACCACCGCACCTAAACAGATAATCGCATCATATTTACCACTTTGTGCCATTTTTTTCGCCGCAATCGAAATCTCTAATGCCCCTGGCACCCAAACGGTGTCAATGTTTTCTGCCTCTACACCGTGACGCAATAGCTTATCAATCGCACCATTTAATAGCTGATCGATAAAAATTTTATGCCAATTAGTTGCCACGATACCAAATTTTAAGCCTGTTGCAATATAGTTACCTTGAAATGTTGCCATTGTTTGTTTTCCTTACTTTAAAAATAAATTTGATATTTCAATTAAGAGCGACAAGCGGTCATTTTTCACTAAATGTTTGCAAATTACCCTTGTACCAGAGAATTTTCATTAAAAATTAAACATATGTCGCATTTTATGCTGTTTTACTTTGAGGTATTCTAAATCATGTTTGTTTGGTTCAACCATAATTGGCTCACGGGCGACTACATTTAAGCCCTGCTCAATTAACCCTTCAATTTTTGCTGGGTTATTAGTTAATAAACGAATAGATTTCACACCCAGTTTTTCAAACATTTGAGCCGCAATGTAGTATTCACGCTCATCATCTTTAAAGCCTAGTGCAAGATTGGCCTCCACCGTATCCATTCCTCTGTCTTGCAATTCATAAGCACGCAGTTTGTTGATTAAGCCAATACCTCGCCCTTCTTGACGTAAATAAAGTACGATACCTCTGCCTTCTGCTTCTATTTGATTCATCGCGGCGGCAAATTGTTGTCCACAATCGCAACGTTGTGAGCCAAACGCATCGCCTGTTAAACATTCTGAATGAATACGGCATAACACATTTTCGCCATTGCCAATATCACCTTTTACTAAAGCGACGTGTTCTTTGCCAGATAAAGTTTCCACAAAGCTATGGGCTTTAAATTCACCATATTTAGTCGGCATATTCACAACCGAGACCTCATCAACTAGACTATCGTGTTTTCTACGATACTCCTGCAACTGCTGAATGGTAATAAACGGCATATTATGCTCTTTCGCAAAGGCTTGGAGTTCGGGCATTTGCATCATCGAGCCATCTTTTGACATAATTTCACAACAAAGCCCTGCTGGTTTTAAGCCTGCAAGGCGAGCTAAATCTACCGTTGCTTCCGTGTGCCCATTACGCACTAATACGCCGCCCTCTCTTGCCACTAAAGGGAAAACGTGTCCTGGACGGCGGAAATCTTCTGCTTTTGAATGTTCATCTAACATCTTCATACACGTTAAAGAACGCTCAAAAGCCGAAATACCAGTACCTGTTTCAATATGATCGACAGAAACTGTAAACGCTGTTTGATGATTATCTTTATTTATCACCACCATTGGGTGAAAATCCAATCTCTCAGCAATCTCTGAAGAAATCGGCGTGCAGATCAATCCTTTACCATATTTCGCCATAAAATTAATATTTTCTGACGTAGCAAACTCCGCCGCACAGATAAAATCACCCTCGTTTTCTCTATCTGCATCATCACTGACTAAAATAATTTTACCTGCGGCAATTGCTTGAATAGCTTCTTCTACAGTTGAAAATTTAAACATTATTTATCCTTTTAAAATCCTGCATTTTTTAGAAAATCAATCGTTAGTTTACTCGGTGGGTTTTCAGGTTCTTTTTTCAATAAAAACTGTTCGATATATTTACCGACAATATCGTTTTCTAAATTCACAAGGCTACCGATTTTTTTCGAGCCTAAATTTGTTTCTTTAATCGTATGCGGAATAATCGATACACGAAATGATTCGTCATTCACATCAACTACTGTTAAACTAATTCCATCAATAGTAATTGAGCCTTTTTCAATAATATAACGCATTAATTTCGGTGCGGTTTTGATGCGATACCAGATAGCATTATCTACTGGAGTAATTTCGACAACTGAGCCAATACCATCAATATGCCCCGATACAATATGCCCACCAAAACGCCTATTTGCCGCCATTGCACGCTCAAGATTGACTGGGCTATTGATGCCCAACTCACCAAGCGATGTGCGTTTTAGCGTTTCTGACATCACATCGGCGGTAAATTGTTCTTTCGTAAAAGAAGTGACCGTCAAACAAATACCATTTACCGCAATACTATCGCCTAATTGCACATCCGTAAGCACTTTTTTAGCTTTTACCGCAACCACGGCAAACTCACCCTGTTTTTTAATTTGCACGATTTGACCAACTTCTTCGATAATGCCTGTGAACATTTTTCTTCCCTACTTAACCACATAATCCAATAAAAGATCTTCACCAACCTGCTCTGTAGATTTCAATTCTAATTTTACTGCTTGAGCTAAATTGCCAATCCCCTCGCCCCCAATCGGCGTTTTAGCATCTCTTCCACCAAGCAATTTGGGGGCAATATAGCAATGCACTCGGTTTACACAACCTGCTTTTAATGCACTAAAATTCAAGCTTGAGCCGCCTTCAATCAACAAGCTATCAATTTGCATTTCGCCTAGTTTTTGCAAAAGATTAAGCAAATCTACCCGCTTGTTATCAGCTTTTGTTACCACAATTTCCACACCGTATTGTTGGTATGCGTTGTGAGCTTCCGCATTATTATTGGTTGTCGCAATGATTGTGCGGTATGCTTTGGCGGTTTGTACCAATTTGCAATCTAGTGGCGTTCTTAACTGACTATCGCAGACAATTCTGACGGGTTGTTTTGCATTAGGCATTCTGCTATTTAACATCGGGTCATCCGCCAACACCGTTTCTACACCAACCATAATCGCACTGTACTGATGGCGAGTTTCTTGCACTTTCGCTCGTGCTTGTTCGCTCGTAATCCATTTTGATTCGCCCGTGTAGGTAGCAATTTTGCCGTCTGCCGTCATTGCATATTTCAACAACACATAAGGGCGTTTAGTTTGAATGTAGTGAAAGAAAATGGGATTTAGCTCATCACACTCCGCACGCATAAAATCTTCAATTACTTCTATCCCAGCCGCTTTTAACTGCTCAATGCCTTTACCTGAAACAAGAGGATTCGGATCACGAGACCCGATAAACACCTTTTTAATTCCTCGCTCAATCAATAAATTAGAACAAGGTGGCGTTCGTCCGTGATGGCAGCAAGGCTCAAGGGTAATATAAGCTGTTGTTCCGTTTAAATCTTGCTCGGAGCGTAAAATCGCATTACGTTCGGCATGCCACTCACCATACTTTTCGTGATAGCCACTAGCAACAATTTTGCCATCTTTCACAATCACACAACCCACTAAAGGATTTGGGTTCGTCCAGCCTTTTGCTTTCTTGGCAAGTTCAATGGCATAAGCCATATATTGTGCGTCTTTCATATAGTATTTTGATAAATGGAGGGCGTGATGAATAGATCACTTTTAACCACAAGCGGTTAAATTTCATAAAAATTTTACTTGTGCTAAAAGTAACGAAGCCTTGAAATCCCACGATCTCAAGGCTTGCAAAAAAGGAATGAAAAACCACCGCTTGCGCCGTGCTTTCCACATAATAACCTCTTCTTCCATCCAGACTATACTGTCGGTACTGGAGTTTCACCAGTTCCTGCCAAACCTTTTTCGTTTCGCTCGCGGACTTTACCGCCGATCGGGAATTTCACCCTGCCCTGAAGATTAAAATTTGCGAGAATTCTGCTTGCATTCCCATTTAATGTCAAGCAAGAATTAGGGCAAACTCTGCTGAATTTAACGATTGATTAAATTGCTAGAACCTACTGTTTTGGTATGTTGAGTTTTTTTAATATAAATCAAATTTTCCCTTGTTTTTCCTAAATTCATCCTCATAATGGGATAACGAGATTTTAGGAGAGAGCAAATTTATGGCACCAAGAAAAAAGAAAGCGATTGAATTACCACTACTTCCATTGCGTGATGTGGTGGTTTTCCCTTATATGGTGATGCCGTTATTTGTAGGTCGTGAAAAATCAATTCAAGCCCTACGCTCGGCGATGGATTCAAATAAACAACTGTTTTTAGTTACCCAACAAGATCCGAATAAAGAAGAACCGAGTAAAGATGATATGTACTCGGTTGGCATAACAGCGAATATCATTCAAATGTTAAACTTGCCAGACGGCACTGTGAAGGTGTTAGTTGAAGGGCAAACTCGGGCAAAAATCGAACAAATCTATGATGATGAAAATGGTTTTTGGGCAGCCATTCAACCGCTTTATTCTGAATATGATGAAGATAATGAAGAATTAAAAGCGATTGCCAAAACAACTCTGACCGAATTTGAAAATTACGTTAAAAACAATAAAAAAATTCCAGCGGAAATTATTCCTAAACTGCAAAAAATTACGCATGAAGACCGTTTAGCCGATACTATAGCCTCTAACTTAATTTCCCCTGTAAAGAAAAAACAGGAACTGCTAGAGCAACTCAATCTGGTCGCTCGTTTTGAAACCTTATTAATTGCAATGGCAACGGAAATGGACACGCTTGAAACTGAAACCCGTATCCGTAACCGTGTGAAGCAGCAAATGGAGAAAAACCAACGTGATTACTATCTCAATGAACAAATCAAAGCAATTCAAAAAGAGCTGGGTAATGGCGATGACGTTGAGCAAAGCGAATTAGATAAGCTCAAAGAGAAAATTGATGCGACTAAATTACCCACAGAAGTTAAAGACAAACTTGATGGTGAATTTAGAAAACTAAAAGCTATGCCACAAAACTCTTCTGAAGCGACGGTTGTGCGTACTTATATCGACTGGATTTTACAAATGCCTTGGCATAAAAAATCCGCCGTAAAAAAAGATTTAGCACAAGCTCAGGAAGTGCTAGACAAAGACCACTACGGTTTAGAACGAGTGAAAGATCGCATTGTGGAATATCTTGCGGTACAAAGCCGTTTAAATAAATTAAAAGGCCCAATTCTTTGCTTAGTTGGCCCGCCAGGCGTAGGTAAAACCTCGCTTGGACAATCTATTGCGAATGCAACAGGCCGTAAATATGTGCGTATGGCGTTAGGTGGTGTGCGTGATGAAGCGGAAATTCGAGGACATCGCCGCACTTACATTGGCTCAATGCCAGGTAGCCTAATGATGAAAATGGCGAAAGTTGGCGTGCGTAATCCACTATTCTTATTAGATGAAATAGACAAAATGGCACAGGATATGCGTGGAGACCCAGCATCAGCGTTACTTGAAGTGCTAGATCCAGAGCAGAATAAAGCCTTTAACGATCACTATTTAGAAGTAGATTATGATTTATCTGATGTAATGTTTGTAGCAACTTCAAACTCAATGAATATTCCGCCAGCGTTGCTAGACCGTATGGAAGTGATTCGTCTTTCAGGCTATACCGAAGATGAAAAAATGCACATTGCCCGTGATCACTTATTGGCTAAACAGCAAGAAAATAACGGACTAAAAGAGGGCGAGCTCACAGTTGAAGATAGTGCAATTTTAAGCATTATCCGCTACTACACACGTGAAGCAGGCGTGCGTGGGCTTGAGCGTGAAATTGCTAAAATCTGCCGTAAAGCCGTAAAAGCCTTAGTATTAGATAAAAAATTAAAATCAATTACAATTTCTGAGAACAATATCGAAGATTATTTAGGGGTAAAACGTTTTGATTACGGCAAAATGGATAATCAAAACCGCATTGGCGAGGTCACAGGCTTAGCGTGGACCGAAGTTGGCGGTGATTTACTTACCATTGAAACCGCTTCGGTTGCTGGTAAAGGCAAATTCTCTTACACCGGCTCACTAGGCGATGTAATGAAAGAGTCTATTCAAGCAGCAATGGTAGTTGTGCGTTCTCGAGCAGAAAAATTAGGCATTGCAGAAGATTTCTACGAAAAACGAGACATTCACGTGCACGTGCCAGATGGAGCAACACCGAAAGATGGACCAAGTGCAGGTATTGCAATGTGTACCGCACTAATTTCAAGCCTAACAGGCAATCCTGTTCGCAAAGAAGTGGCGATGACGGGTGAAATCAGCTTACGGGGTAAAGTGTTACCAATCGGCGGATTAAAAGAGAAATTACTGGCTGCTCATCGAGGGGGCATTACAACCGTTATTATTCCAAAAGAGAATGAAAAAGACTTAGAGGAAATCCCAGAAAATGCCAAAGCTGCATTAAGCATTCACGCAGTGGAAACCATTGATGAAGTACTGGCAATTGCTCTTGAAAACCCACCAATGGGTATTGAGCTGTTATCCAAAACGGACATCAAAGTGAAAAAAACACGCGCGAAAGCAACCGTCCAATAATAACGAAAGGTGCAGAAATGCACCTTTATTTTTTATACAAGCGGTCTAATTTTTGATCTATTTTGCAAATTTTTATAAAAATCTGACCGCTTGTTATTATGTGGTTTTAGACAAAAGTGCCCAAAATGCCTGAATAATCGGTTCTTGCAGACGCTTTTGCTGAACACAGACTCCAAGTTCAAAAGGTGTAATAGGCGAGGGTAAATTCAGATAAGACACTTGATTATTCATTGGGCTATGCTTAATCACCACATCAGGCAACAACGCCACACCAAAACCAAGTGCAACCATCGGCAATATTGCCTCGTGCCCTGTTACGGTGGCATAAATTCTCGGCTCTTTAATTTTTTGCTCTTTAAACCAGCGGTCAATACGTTTTCTGACTGGTCCATTCGCTGGAAGAATAAAGGGAATCTTTTTCCAATCAATCGGCGATTGTTGTAGAAACTGTGTAGCTTGGCAAGCAACACGAGGAGCAATAATGGAAAGTGCGATATCATCAATATAATGAAAGATAATATTATTCGGTAGCAATTCTGGCTTGCCTGCAATGGCAATATCGGCAGTCAGCGATTGCACTTCGTGTAGTGCTTGTGCTGGATCGCCTGTGGTTAGCTTAATATCCACCTTCGGATACTTTTGCCTAAAATGCGATAAAATAGGTGGCAAATGACTATAAGAAGCAGTGACAGAACAAAATACTTTTAGCTCCCCCTCCAACTCCCCGTGTAAAGGAGAAAGCTTGTGCTGGAGCTGTTGCCACTCTGTCCAACCTTGTTTTGCAAATTCTAAGAATTTTTCACCCGCTTCAGTCAAATGAACCTGTCTATTATCCCGCAAAAACAAAGGCTGCCCCAGCTCTTCTTCCATACGCTGAATATGGCGAGTAAGGGTTGAGGCAGTCATATAATTTTTATCCGCACTGCGGATAAAACTACGGCTTTGGGCGATGTCTAGAAACAGCTTAAGGCTTTGAAAGTCCATTTAATTTAGCCATTCAGGTTTAATCTGCTCTGGTGAAATTTCATTAATATTTTCTTTATAAAATAGAATATGAGTTTCTGCTTTGCTCATAGGCTTCCAATGTGTCCAGTTTTCTTGTCCATCTCCATATAATGCAATGATTTTTTTATTTAAGCCTGAAGCGATATGGACGGTTGAAGTGTCTGGTGAAATTAACCAATCCGCATAACGAATAAGCTCAATCGTGTGGAAAATATGTTTGGTATCAAACACAAAAACTTGGTCAAATTGTTTTGAAATTGCTTTCAATTTTTCCAACACATCAGGATAACTTAGCAATATAAGCGGTCTATTTGGAACAATTTTTTGCAAATGGGAAATATATTTTCCCATATTTTCATCATTGATTTTACGAGAGCTTGAAGCACCAAAAAAGTTGATGGCAATATAATCTTTTAGTTGTTTTTGGTCTAAGAAATCACAAATTTCTGCATTTGCAGTTGAATGATAAGGAATATCATATTGCATATTTTCAACCACAATGCCCAATTTTTCTAATGCTTGTTGATAAAGTTCAGAAAAATGACATTCTTGCTCCAAGCTGATATTAAAAATTTGATAATCAGATTTTTTGTAACCAATATAGCTTTTAGCATTGATCAATCGGAGTAACAATAGATCTCGATTTCTTAGCATAACTGTAGGGTCAATCACCACATCATATTGTTCTTGACATAGATTTTTTCCACATTGAATATAATCTAAAATATCTTTCCGTTTAACTCGATAACATTGATCAATATAGGGATTTTGCTCAAATAAATAGGCTTGCTTTTTATCACAAACCACCCCAATTTTTAGATTAGGATTATACTTTTTGAGTTCTCTAAATACGAAGGAACTGACGATATAGTCGCCGATCTTCCCATCTTGACGAAGGAAAAGAATCTTATTCAGTAATCTCAACGAAGAATCTTTTGATTTCTCTATATCAATCAGTTTTTTACCCAGTGATAAACGGAGTTTTTGTAGAGTAGCTTTTAATTTCATATTAGTTTATATTTTCTATTAAATAATTCTTAAACCAAATAATTGCCTGAGCAATTTCAAAATCTTCTGTTAAATTTGAATTTGTCCCTACATCATTTTTTGTGAGTACCCTAAAATGAGGTGTAGTAGGTAATAATAATGGTTCCCAAGCCCCCATATTAGGCATACTCTTAGCAAAGAAGCTTAATAACGGCTTTTGAAAAGCACACGCAATATGTAGAGCACCACCATCTACCGCAATAACAAAATCTGCACTCGCCACTAAAGAGATATATTCACTCAATGACTGCTTAGGGGATAATCGAATATTCAGATGTGGGCAATATTGTTGAAGATTTTGATAATACTCTTGAGCTAATTCTGTATTGCTTAGAATAATATCAATGTATTCTATATTGTCTGTTACAGATTGATTAAGTAATTCTGCTAATTCTCTAACAGGAATATATCGTTTACTTCCATAAGGAGATAATAGTATTCTAAATGTTTTCTCCCTCCATATCTGAGATGCTTTTAGATCATATTCTGGCTCAGTATTTAGCACACTATATTCAATAGATAAACGATTATTAGCGTTAAATCCCGAATTTAACAAATAATGACTTAATTTATCACTAGCCTCTTGCGGATAATGAAAATTATAATTCTGAATAGTTTCAAGATTATAATATTTTTTATGATACTTCCGAAAAATGACAATATATTTTGGATTAATAATCCTATCCATTAATAACGAAGAGGAATTGAAGTTATTTTCAAAATCAATAACCAAATCCCATTTTTTATAATTTCGAATGTAATCTAAAAAATTTCTATACACATAACTATCAACCAGCTGAGAATTTTCATAGATTACTTTATTAGCAGATGCTACAACAACACCAATTTTTGCATTAGGATAGCGTTTTTTTAGTTGCTTTATATGTGCTGTGTGAACTACAGCATCACCAATCGCCCAACCAAGTGGACGTATGAGAATAGAATTGATTTCTGTAGTATACAATATTTTATCATCAAGAATATTTCTTTTCTCTAATAAAAAAAGCATTAATTTTTTGAAGATCTTCATTGAGCTTAATACCAATTTATTTATATCTATCCTCAATCTCATCAATTTCTGAGATATGCCCACCAAAAACACAAGCAGGCTCTACACCATAAGCGTGAATATCAGTCATTTGAAGTAACCCAGTCAAGAAATCAGATGGTAATCTGACAGGATAAGCACATTTGAGTAACTTTTTCGCCCCATCTTGCGTAATTAAATAAGCTGTTGTTCTAATAATAGAACGTTTAGAATTTTTTGAGGGCTTTAAATATCTAGCTAAACGATAACGCTCTACTAAATTACGCATAATCGGAAATACTTTTGCTTTTCCGTGATCAAAGAAAATGATTTCTCTGCGAGCAGGAACCTTTCTTAATACATCTTTTAAAATTTGCTTAAAATAAAGAGAAACAATTGCATCATCTTCCAAAATAATTGCTTCAGGAATGTTATTAGCAACAATATGCTCATACATTTTTATATGGCTTAATGCACAGCCTATTTCACCTAATGTTAATGGCTTTTTTGCTGCATATTTTTGGGGATAATATTCAAAATCAATTTGTTTTCGCTGCTCTTGAGTAAGCTCTTTACCATAAACTGCATCAACGAACTGAAAGTCAAGCTCCAAGCTATTTAACCGTGCTGAAATTTCTTTTCTGCGAGTAGAGTCTTTTAAGCTAATAATAAAAATAGGAGGATGATTATACATAATACTAATCCTTCTTCACTGTTTCAGATAAAATGCGTGTCATATCAGTAATAAGTAGTGCAATTTTAAATTTTTTCATTGTTTAATCCTGTTATACCCTTAATAAGTGAAATAAACTGTTTCTTTATTTCAACTTCACTGAATTTTTTAATATGAACTTTCATATTATATTTATAAAGTTCCATTTTTTGGGGTGATTCTAATAAGTCTAATGTTTTAGAAACAAATTTTTCTTGATTTCCCATTTCAACAAGCTCACCACATCTGCCATTATCTAAAATTTCTCTTGGGCCAGTAGGGCAATCCATAGCAATGACAGGTGTATTTAAGATCATACTCTCAAGCAAAACAGTCGGCAGCCCCTCTCTTTCAGAGGTATGGAGAAATAATTTGGCATTCTTTATATACGGATATGGGTTTTCTATTTCACCAAGTAGAAAACAATTTTCTTGTAAACCTAGCTCATTAATTAAATTTTTTAGATTTCTTAATTCCGCCCCATCTCCAATAATCAATAATTTCTCTTTTCTACCTTTCTTAACTAATTGATGAAAAATGCTAATTAAATCAGAATGTCTTTTTATTTTATCTAGTCTAGCTACTTGTATCAAATAACCACAATCATATTCATTTGGAACACTTTCTTTAGAAAGTGCCAAAACCTTCTGTGTTTCCATCGGGTTAAATAATACTTCTAGCTTGTCTGGGGATACATAATTTAGCAACTGTAGCCTCATATCTTCACAAATAGTAACAATCTTACTATATTTTCCCAACAGGTTTATATCTTTGTCTCTAATTTTATCTATTGCCAAGTGTTGCCATCTAATAATAGGGCATCTTAATCTATTAAAATCAATATATGGATCGAAATGGTTACTAAAATTAATCACAACATCATATTTTCCTTTTAAAATATGATCCATAAGCCATTTCTTCTTATTTTTCTTTTCCTTTATATTAAGAAGTTTATAGTTAAGTTTTTTTATCCAACTTATATTTCTTTCAGAATATAAATTCTCTTTATATGAATAATAATGCTCATCAAATAAATATTTGACACTAATATTCTTAGGTATTAAATGATGGAATACATTTTTTTCTGTATCATAATCAATCAGAACATCTATATAAATTTCTTCTTCATACTGTAAAATAGAGAGATAATTTACTAAAATTCGCTCTATTCCTCCCATAACTAACCACTTATGTAGAAATAATATTTTCATTGATAGTCTCATTAAATAATTAGCTTGATAGCAATACGATCATTACTTAGTTTTAAAATTTATCGAACTGCTCACTACTGTCGTCAATAATACTTGGTTTGCTGATGTAATTAGAATTGGTCTAGTTTTTTACAAAATCACGCTTATATTTTCTATGGCTTTGAATATTTTTCTCCGCATCTTTTTTATCCCACACTTGCAATTCCCAAGGATAGTAAAAGTTGCTTGCATTTTTAAAATAGATATGAATACCAATATACTCTTCTTTATCTCGCAAATACCAATTTTTTAGACCATACTTTTCTTTCCATTCATCTAAACTTTCCATTATTTTTTCGATGGTTTCCGTATCAACAATGACTCTCGCACCAAAAATATCATTTAGAATACTATTTACAGGATAACCTTCACTACGTTGATTAAAACGCTCTATCTTATAAACAATAGATTCTGATGTTTTTACACGATAAAAATAAGATATGTCATATAAATCTGCACGATATAAATAATCATTGATTGACTCATGTAGATTTAGTCGATAAGCCAGAATATGCTCAATAGGTACTTTAGAAAGAGTATGTTTAAGGTTTACTTTCTCAATTTTACTGGTTTCAAAGTAATCTTGTGAGAAAGCTAGATGAACTTTATTAATTTCATCAATCAGTTTTTCAATTTTACTTAACATACGAAAAATACCTATTTTGCATAAACAAAACCCCGCATTTGCGGGGTTTGCAATAATTAAATTATTTTGAACTTGGAATGCTGAAACGTTTGTTAAAGCGTTCAACACGTCCACCAGTATCAACAACACGTTGTTTACCAGTGTAGAACGGGTGGCAGTTGCCACATACGTCTAAGTTTAAATCTTTACCTACTGTTGAGCGGGTTTTAACTACATTACCACAAGAGCAAGTTGCAGTAATTTCTTTATATTCTGGGTGAATACCTTGTTTCATTATGGGGAACCTCTAACGAGACCATATCGCCACTTATCTTGTTAGAATTTCTACCGCTGATAAGTACCATATGTGATTAATAAAATGTTGAGTACATACTCAACGCCTAAAAAGAGTGCGTATTTTAGATAAATTTATAGTTGAGATCAACCACTAAAATAGGCTGTAGCCAAATAAAATCCTATTTTCTGTTAAATCAAATTAAATCATAAAGAATCATATTTTAAATATGATATTTTTGAATTTTTCATAAAAAATAGTGTAGAATCCAAATCTACACCCTTTCATATATAACTCATATAACATCTCAATTAGGAGTAACACAATGGCAGAACGTAAAGTGCTTGCGAATGCAATTCGTTTTTTAAGTATGGATGCTGTGCAAAAAGCTAACTCAGGTCACCCAGGTGCACCAATGGGTATGGCGGATATTGCAGAAGTTTTATGGCGTGATTTTTTAAAACATAATCCAACCAATCCTAAATGGGCAGATCGCGACCGCTTCGTTCTGTCAAATGGTCACGGTTCAATGTTAATTTATAGCTTGCTTCATTTAACAGGCTATGATCTTTCTATTGAAGATTTAAAACAGTTCCGCCAACTACATTCTAAAACACCAGGTCACCCTGAATATGGTTATGCACCAGGTGTTGAAACTACTACGGGTCCTTTAGGTCAAGGTATTACCAATGCGGTAGGTATGGCAATTGCGGAAAAAACGCTTGCTGCACAGTTTAACCGCGAAGGTCATAATATTGTCGATCACTACACCTACGCATTCTTAGGCGATGGTTGTTTAATGGAAGGGATCTCTCACGAAGCTTGTTCATTAGCAGGCACCTTAGGTTTAGGTAAATTAATTGCATTCTATGATGACAACAATATTTCTATTGATGGTCACGTTGATGGTTGGTTTACTGATGATACAGCTCAGCGCTTTGAGTCTTACGGCTGGCAAGTCATTCGTAACGTTGATGGTCATAACGCTGAACAAATCAAATTTGCGATTGAAAATGCAAAAGCAGAAACAGAACGCCCAACCCTAATCATCTGTAAAACAATTATCGGCTATGGTTCACCAAATAAATCAGCGTCTCACGATTGCCACGGAGCACCATTAGGCGATGCTGAAATTGCAGCCGCTCGTGAATTCTTAGGTTGGGAACACGCTCCATTTGAAATTCCAGCAGAAATCTATTCAGAGTGGGATGCAAAAGCAAAAGGCACTCTAGCAGAGAAAGACTGGAATGCAAAATTTGCTGCTTACGAATCTGCATATCCAGAATTGGCAGCAGAATTTAAACGTCGCTACGCAGGCGAATTACCTGCAAATTGGGAAGCAGAAAGCAAAGCGTTTATTGAAAAACTACAGGCAAATCCAGCGAACATTGCAAGCCGTAAAGCATCTCAAAATGCTATCGAAGCATACGCACCAACGTTACCTGAATTCCTAGGTGGTTCAGCAGACCTTGCAAGCTCTAACTTAACATTATGGTCTGGCTCAAAACCAATCCGTGCGGAACACAATGTAGATGGTAACTATATCAACTACGGTGTACGTGAGTTTGGTATGTCAGCAATTATGAACGGCATTGCCTTACACGGCGGATTTATTCCTTACGGTGCAACATTTTTAATGTTCTATGAATACGCTCACAACGCAGTGCGTATGGCCTCATTAATGAAACAACGTGTCTTATTCGTTTACACTCATGACTCAATCGGTTTAGGAGAAGATGGTCCAACACACCAGCCTGTAGAACAAACAGCATCACTACGTCAAATTCCAAACTTAGAAACGTGGAGACCAGCAGACCAAGTAGAATCAGCGATTGCTTGGAAAGCAGCGGTGGAGCGTAAAGATGGTCCAACAGCATTAATCTTTACACGTCAAAACCTTGCTCAACAAGAACGTACAACTGAGCAACTAGCGAATGCAGCTCGTGGTGGTTATATTTTGCGTGATTGCTGTGAAAAAGGCACTTGCCCAGATTTAATCTTAATTGCAACAGGTTCTGAAGTGGACTTAGCAATGAAAGCCGCTGATGTATTAGCCAGCGAAGGTGTAAAAGTTCGCGTCGTATCAATGCCAAGCACTAATGTATTTGATAAACAAGACGAAGCATATCGCGAATCTGTACTACCACGTTCAGTAACTAAGCGTGTAGCAATTGAAGCTCAATTAGCAGATTTCTGGTATAAATACGTTGGTTTTGAAGGGCGTATTGTAGGTATGAATAGCTTTGGTGAATCAGCGCCTGCAGATCAATTATTCAAACTATTCGGCTTTACCGTTGAAAACGTAGTTGCAAAGGCGAGAGAGATTTTATAATCCAGAGATAAAAATAAAAGCGGGAATTGAATTCCCGCTTTTTTGTTATTTGAAAGATTAAGCAAGCGGTCATATTTGCAAAAAAATTTGTAAATATGACCGCTTGACTTATCATATTTGGGCTTGTGCTAAGATTTTTTCTTGCTCAAGTGCTAATTTTTCAAGTTTGTGCTGCTCTCTGCGTTCTTCATCAATCGCTTCCCAAACATCATAAGCTTGAACAATCTTAGCCACGACTGGATGGCGAACAATGTCTTTGCTATCAAAGAAATTAAAGCTCAGTTCTGGTACCTCTTTTAGCACTTCCATTGCGTGTTTTAAACCCGATCTTTGGCTACGAGGCAAATCAACTTGCGTAACATCGCCTGTAATCACCGCTTTGGAATTAAAACCAATTCGAGTTAAAAACATTTTCATCTGCTCTGTGGTCGTGTTTTGGCTTTCATCTAGAATAATAAAGGCATCGTTTAGCGTTCGTCCACGCATATATGCCAGAGGTGCAATTTCAATTACTCCACGCTCCATTAATTTTTGGGCTTTTTCAAAACCAAGCATTTCAAAAAGAGCATCATATAAAGGACGTAAATAAGGTTCAATTTTCTGTCCTAAATCACCAGGCAAAAAGCCTAACTTTTCCCCCGCTTCAACCGCTGGACGAGTGAGCAAAATTCGGCGAATTTCTTGGCGTTCAAGCGATTCGACTGCAGCCGCCACGGCTAAAAATGTTTTCCCCGTACCCGCAGGACCAATACCAAAACTAATGTCATAGCTTAAAATATTGCGGAGATAGGCTTGTTGATGTTCGCCTCGCGGTTTAATCACGCCACGTTTGGTTTTAATCGCAATTTCACCTTGTGCACTTGCTTGCCACTGGTTTTGTAATAACATTCGGCTTTCTTGAATCGCTAAATGAACATCGTCTAAATCTAACTCTTTAATTTTGCCTTTAATTGGTGCAGTTTCGTTGTAGAGTTGTTTGATTAGCTTAACGCTATTTTGAATCAGACTTGCACAATAGCGGTTTTCATCTACCGATTGAATAGTAAAGTTGAATCCTTGACGAGAAATAACCAAGTTAAAACTTTTCTCAATTAAGGCTAAATGTCCATCAAATGCACCGCAAAGTGATTGCAAACGTGCATTATCTTGAGGCTCTAAACTAAAAATAATTTCGTTCAACGTGTTACCTTCTATTAAAGTTCACCTAAAGTTTCGTGAACATTTACGGATAATTTTTTCCAAATTTCGCCACTAGATTGGCGGTTTTTTGCCATACAAATACTCGCTTTTTGGCTATCTCCCGTAAGACAAGCAGCCAATAGCGAGCGGTAAAAATTTAAGGTTAATTGGCGATTACTCGAATCATTAAAAAAAATTTTAGCGACTTGATGATACATAGATTTAAAACTATTTAAAATCAAAGCATAAACAGGTTTTTTCGCTAAAAAAGTAAACTGTCTGAACAATTTATAATCAAACTCCGCATACGCAGTTGCCGTATTTTCTAGATTCTCTAATCCGTCAAATAATTTTACACACTCTTGTGGTGAAAACTTAACAGCTTCAGGAATATAGGCTTCTGCCATACGAGTGCGTAATGAAACTACATTTGAAATGACAACAGGCAGATAATTTTTATCCAGCTTAATAATAGTACTGATTATATTTGGACCAGCAGTTTCCCAAATATTATTTACTCTTGTTGGCTTGCCATGTTGAATATGTAACCATCCGTCACGAGCTAAGCGTTGTAAAACTTCTCGTAATGTTGTTCTTGTTACCCCAATTCGTTCTGCTAGTTCTCTTTCAGCAGGAAGATCAGAATCTGCTGGAAAATGATTATTCCAAATACTTTTTACAAGATATTCTTCTGCTAAAGCTGCTGGGCTTTGGGCTTTTAAAATGCTAGTGTTTTCCATTAGCTCCTCAATATGTTTCAACACAGTTTTTATTTATGATCAATTATTGTAAATAAAAATTCAGTTGTCCCTATTATCCTTTAATCTAAACTAGATTACAATTGCAATATTATTTTCAAAGCTTGAGGTTATTATGAGTCATTTTGATGTTTTTTTTAAAAGTTTCTTAGGGAAAAGCCCTGAATGGTACAAACTCTGTATTATTGCATTTTTAATTATTAATCCTCTCGTTTATTTCTTTATTAGCCCTTTTGCAGCTGGCTGGTTTCTTGTTGCTGAATTTATTTTTACTCTTGCAATGGCATTAAAATGTTATCCTTTACAACCAGGTGGATTACTTACAATTGAGGCGGTTATTATTGGTATGACTAGCCCTACACATATTAAACATGAAATTATTGCGAATTTTGATGTTATTTTACTTCTCATGTTTATGGTCGCTGGCATTTATTTTATGAAGCAACTGCTACTTTATATTTTTACTAAACTGCTGGTTGTTATCCGCTCTAAAAATACACTCTCACTGGCATTCTGTTTAAGTGCGGCATTCTTATCTGCTTTCCTTGATGCCCTAACTGTAATTGCTGTTATCATCAGCGTAGGAACAGGTTTCTATGGGGTATATCATAAAGTTGCTTCAGGTAATAGTTTTGATGACTCAACCGATATTACCAATGATGAGAAAATTCTAATTCACAAAGAGATTTTAGAACAATTTCGTGGTTTTTTAAGAAGCCTGTTAATGCACGCTGGTGTCGGTTCTGCGTTAGGCGGTGTTATGACCATGGTGGGTGAGCCACAAAACTTAATTATTGCATCACAAGCAGAGTGGGGATTTACAGAATTTTTATTACGCGTTTTACCTGTTAGCTTACCTGTATTACTTTGTGGTATTGCCACCTGTTTTATTGTTGAAAAATTCAAATTATTCGGTTACGGCGATAAACTACCTCGTAAAGTATGGATTGTACTTGCTCGTTACAATCAACTAAAAGAGCGAAAAATGACTAAGCAAGATAAACTAAAAATGCTTGTACAAGCTATTGCTGGTATTTGGTTAATTATTGGCTTAGCATTACACCTTGCCGATGTAGGCATTATTGGTTTAACGATCATTATTATTTGTACTGCATTCTGTGGTATTACCGATGAACACGCGTTAGGTAAATCATTTCAGGAGTCAATGCCTTTTACTGCATTGCTGACAGTGTTCTTCTCAATCGTTGCTGTTATTATTGATTTAAAATTATTCGAACCGATTATTTCATTTGTATTATCTGCAGAGCCACACGATCAACTGTCCTTATTCTATATTTTCAACGGATTACTCTCAATGGTTTCAGATAATGTATTCGTGGGTACCGTTTATATTAACGAGGCTAAAACAGCATTAAATGCTGGGATTGTAGAACGAGCACAATTTGATTTACTTGCAGTTGCCATTAATACAGGCACAAATCTTCCTTCTGTTGCAACACCAAACGGGCAAGCCGCTTTCTTGTTTTTATTAACCTCTTCTTTTGCGCCGTTAATTAGGCTATCTTATGGCAAAATGGTGTATATGGCTCTACCTTATACTATCGTTCTTTCTATTGTTGGCTTCTTGTCATTGGAATTCTTACTGCCCGCTATGACAGAACTGATGATAGATTGGGGATTGTTTGCCACACGTTAATCTAATATAGATAAGCCATACCAAATAAGGTAGAATGAAAAAACTTCATAAATATAAGGAATCATTATGCTCCATTATTTTAAAAATCTGTCACTCTCTCGTGGTGCGTGGTTTTTTCTGGTATTAAGCTGTATTATGCTAGAAGGTGTCGCTCTATACTTTCAACACGTAATGGGTTTAGTGCCTTGTGTAATGTGTATTTATGAGCGAATAGCTTTATTGGGTATTTTATTTGCAAGTATTTTAGGTCTTTTTGGCAATCGCTATGCAATTCTTCGCTGGCTAGCAATTCTGATATGGCTTATCAGTGCGTTTAAAGGTCTAATGTTATCACTTAAGCATCAAGATTATCAGATTAATCCATCACCTTGGAATCAATGCGAGTTTAAGGTAGATTTTCCACAAACCTTACCCCTTGATAAATGGTTACCTGAGTTCTTTTCACCTGGTTCGGTGAATTGTAGCGAAAACCAATGGGAAATGTTTGGTTTTTCAATGGCACAATGGCTTATTTTTATGTTTGCGGTTTACCTCGTTTTTGCGGTGATTACTTTAATGAGTCAATTTAAACACAACCGACAAAAAAATAGTTTTATTTTCCGTTAAGGCGGATTGCAAGCGGTAAGATTTTGCAAAAAATTTGTAAAATCTTACCGCTTGTTTATTTATTAGGAGAAAAGAATGTCTAACTATAAAAATCTATCCACTAAACTTGTTCATACAGGCCGCCAAAAACGTTACACACAAGGTGCTGTTAATTCGGTTATTCAGCGTGCCTCATCCTTAGTTTTTGAAACATTAGAAGAAAAAAAACACGCCACCCAAAATCGCTATAAAGGTGCTTTATTTTATGGACGACGTGGCACACTTACCCATTTTTCACTACAAGAAGCGATGTGTGAATTAGAAGGCGGTGCGGGGTGTTATCTCTACCCCTGCGGAGCGGCAGCGGTAACAAATGCTATTTTAGCGTTTGTGGAACAAGGCGATCACGTTTTAATGACAGGTGCCGCTTATGAGCCAACGCAAGATTTCTGTAATGTCGTATTAAAACGTATGGGCGTTTCAACTACGTATTACGATCCGATGATTGGAGAAAGTCTGAAAGCACTTCTTCAACCTAATACTAAAGTGCTTTTTTTAGAGTCGCCAAGCTCACTTACAATGGAAGTACCCGATATTCCAACATTGGTAAGAGTAGCACGTGAAGTGAATCCTAACATCGTGATTATGATAGATAACACCTGGTCTGCTGGCGTGCTATTTCCAGCTCTGCAATATGGCATTGATATTTCCATTCAAGCTGGCACAAAATACTTAGTCGGACATTCTGATGTAATGATTGGTACCGCTGTTTCTAACCAACGCTGCTGGGACAGATTACGTGAAGGCTCTTATCTAATGGGACAAATGGTTGATGCCGACTCTGCCTATACTACTGCTCGTGGTTTACGCACTTTAAGTCTTCGCCTAACACAGCACGAAAAAAGCAGTATTAAAATCGCAAACTGGCTGGCACAACGCCCTGAAGTAAAAGCCGTTTATCACCCTGCTCTTGCTAGCTGCCCAGGTAATGCGTTTTTCAAACGTGATTTTTTAGGTGCAAGCGGTCTATTTTCTTTTGAACTTTACGAAAAACTCACGCAAGAAAAATTAGCGAATTTCTTAGAACATTTTGAATTATTTTCTATGGCATACTCTTGGGGTGGTTTTGAATCGCTGATTCTTGCCAACCAGCCAGAAGAGATTGCAAGCATTCGTCCTAATATTAGCCGCAACCTCACTGGCACATTAATTCGCATTCACGTTGGATTAGAGGCGGTAGAAGATTTAATTGCCGATTTAACACAAGGGTTTGAACGAATCAAGTAACTTATTTTCAATTTTGTCAAAAACGTGGTTAATGGTGTGTGTTTTTACACACCATATTTTTTACGATATTCTCTCATTTTGGATAAATAAGGCACGTATTGTTCCGATGTTTCGATAAATGCGATTAAATCATCAAAATCCACAATGGAGAAAACTTGGCAACCATAATCACGCTCAACCTCTTGGATTGCTGAAAGCTCACCTTTGCCTTTTTCTTTACGGTTTAAGGCAATGAATACGCCAGCTAACTCTGCGTGATTAGCATTGATAATTTCCATTGATTCACGAATTGCTGTGCCAGCGGTAATCACATCATCAACTAATAAAATATTGCCCTTTAACGATGAGCCGATTAAATTACCGCCTTCGCCGTGCTCTTTGGTTTCTTTGCGATTAAAACAGCAAGGTTTATCCACGTCAAACTTGTTAGCAAGAGCTACCGCAACGGTGGTGGCAATTGGAATGCCTTTATAAGCGGGTCCAAATAGCACATCATACTCAATTTCTGAGGCCTGGATTGCTTGAGCATAATATTCGCCTAATTTGGCTAAATCTCGCCCAGTATTAAATAAGCCAGCGTTAAAAAAATAGGGGCTTATTCTGCCTGATTTCAGAGCAAATTCACCAAACTTCAGCACATTACGGCTTAAGGCAAATTCAATAAAGTCGTGTTTGTATGGTTGCATTTTGCTTTCCTTCTCTACAAGCGGTCATTTTTTCTCAATATTTTGCAAATTGCTTATTCAGGTGTAATCCATTCTACTGTCCAAGAGCCGGTTCCTTCTGGTACAAGCACTTTAGTTAAGTACGGGAGAATTTTTTTCATCTGAGCTTCCAGTTGCCAAGGTGGGTTGATCACAATCATTCCACTGGCGGTCATACCTCGCTGGTCGCTATCGGGGCGAACGGCTAATTCAATTTGCAGAATCTTACGAATGCCTGTATCAATTAAACCACGCACAATGCGTTTAGTATGTTGGCGAAGCACAACAGGATACCAAATCGCATATACGCCCGTAGCAAAACGTTTGTAACCTTCTTCAATCGCTTTTACTACCAATTCATAATCTTCTTTTAGTTCGTATGGTGGGTCAATAAGCACAAAGCCTCTACGTTCTTTTGGAGGTAATGCAGATTTTAATTGCTGGAAACCATTCTCACGCTTAGTTTGCACATTTTTCACTTTCGCAAATTCTTGACGTAATAGCGGGAAATCATTTGGGTGGAGTTCTGTTAAAATTGCGCTGTCTTGTTCACGTAACTGTTGCACCGCTAAAAGTGGTGAACCCGCGTAATATTTGAGTTTTCCGCTACGGTTAATTTTTTTCAGAGCATCAATGTAGATAGCCACGTCTTCAGGTAAATCATCACGCTCCCATAAGCGTGCAACGCCCTCTAAATATTCACCTGTTTTTTCTGATTCAAAACTCAGCAAACTGTAACGCCCAACGCCTGAGTGAGTATCAATGTATAAAAAGCCTTTTTCCTTCTCTTTTAATGAACGTAAAATCAAAAGTTGAACGATATGTTTTAACACATCTGCGTGGTTGCCAGCGTGGAAACTGTGGCGATAACTGAGCATAATTTTCTCTTTTCTTGTAAAATATAGTTAGACGTAATTTTACCGTATTTACCCTATTTAAACTATGCAAAAATTGAAAATTCAGAACGGCTGTTTAGTTCATCAAAAACAAGTACCCTCGCCTTATTTTAGCCCTCGCCCCAACGAAAACGACATTTCACTGTTAGTCATTCACTATATCAGCCTTCCACCCGAACAGTTTGGGGGTAATTTTATCGATCTCTTTTTTCAGGGAAAACTGGATCCTACTCTACACCCTTATTTTGAAGAGATTAAAGATCTACGTGTTTCTGCCCACTGCCTGATTAATCGCAAAGGCGAAATTACTCAATATGTCAATTTCAATGATATGGCGTGGCACGCAGGCGTTTCTTGTTTTGAGGGGCGAGATAAATGTAATGAATATGCGATTGGCATTGAGCTTGAGGGCAGTAATAATCAGCCATTTACCAATGCACAATATCAATCTTTAGCTAAACTCACGCAAGCTATTCAACAAAGCTATCCACAAATTACGGATGAAAGAATAACAGGGCATAGTCATATTGCCCCGGGGCGAAAAATCGATCCAGGGCAATATTTTGATTGGGCATATTACAGAAGCCTCTTGAAATAGTTTAAAATTCAGGCTTAGCAGTAAAGGTCATTTGCTCCCCTGTAATAGGGTGAGTAATAGTTAATGATTCTGCGTGTAAACATAAACGAGGCGATAAACTTTTCGCCAGCGGATTGGCATAAAATTTATCGCCAATAATCGGATGCCCTAATGCGAGACTGTGTACTCTTAACTGGTGCGAACGACCTGTAATGGGCGTGAGTTTCACTCTCGTGGTATTATTTTGATTATGAGCCAACACTTCGTAATGCGTAATTGCTTTCTTTCCCCGTTCATAACAAATTTTCTGACGAGGGCGATTTTCCCAATCACAAATCAGCGGAAAACTCATTTCCCCTATATCGCCAACTTTCTCACCTAATTTTCCCCAAAGTAACGCAATATAGTGCTTTTTCGGCTCACGTTCACGAAATTGGCGTTTTAGCTCTTTTTCCGCTGTTTTGCTCAGGGCGAATAAAAGAATACCGCTTGTCGCCATATCAAGGCGATGAGCTGGTTCGGTAAAGCCATATTTTTTCTGCACTCGGGTCATCGCACTGTCATAATATTCAGGTTGGCTACCTGGCACAGAAAGCAAACCACTTGGTTTATTAATCACTAAAATGTAATTATCCCGATAAACCTCATCTAAAAAAGGCTCTAGCGGTGGGTTGTATTCAATTAACGCCATTTTTTTACTCTTTATTACTTACAATCACACGCAAGCAATCCAAGCGGTAATTCGCCAGTGCTATTTGTACTAATGTGTCATTTAATTGCTGCTCTAATGCCTCAACTTCATCAGATCGAATGTTTTTATTCACCATTTTAAGCGATTCCAAGCGGTGTAATTCTGCTTTTAATTTGTAATTTGCTTCAAATTTAGCCGTTTCAATCACCGTTTTAACTTGAGGAATCACCGCTTTTTCGCTCGCTTTAATCAATTTTTCAATATCTGCTCGAGCCATTTTCGCAATTTTATTTGCCATCTGTTTATTTACAGGCTTTAACTGACGCTCAAGTCCTGCAAACGGCACTTGTGGGGCAATATTGTTGCCTTTATTATCCACTAAAATCCGAATGGGTGTGGGTGGCAAGAAACGAGCTAAATTCAAACCTTTTGGTGCTTGAGTTTCCACAATATAAATTGCCTCAAGCAGCAAGGTGCCTGCGGGTAATTTATTATTCATCAGCAATGAAATAGCTGATTTTCCAATATCGCCTGAGGTAATTAAATCAATACCATTTCGGATCATAGGGTGATCCCAAGTCAGAAATTCTACCTCTTCACGCATTAAAGCTAATTCACGGTCAAAGGTAATTGTTGTTCCCTCTTCCGATAAACCTGGAAAATCAGGCACTAGCATATACCCTGTTGGCGTAATCACAATGCTCTGCTCGCCTAAATCTTCCTGCTCAACACCAATCACATCAAATAACTGTAAAGCAAAATTCACTAAATGAGGATTATTATCTTCCTTCATAATGTCATTGGCGAGCTGCTCCGCAACTTCTCCACCATTAGAGTTGAGTTCTAATAATCTATCTCGCCCTTTTTCTAATTCTGTTTTTAATTGTTGTTGGCGTTTACGGGTTTTCGCCAAAAAGTCGTTAAATTGTTCTAAAAGTTGCGGATTTTTCAGGAAATGTTGCAGTGCTTCATTCAACTCACGGAAAATAGCGGTTCCCATCGGGCAAGTTTCTTCAAAGGCATTTAAACCTTGATGATACCATTGTGCCAACATCTGTTGAGCCGATAAATTAAAACAAGGCACATAAATTTGGATATCATTTTTCTGCCCAATACGGTCTAAGCGTCCAATGCTCTGCTCCAATAAATCAGGGCTATCTGGTAAATTAAACAACACTAAATCTTTAGCGAATTGGAAGTTTCGTCCTTCTGAACCAATACTTGAGCTAATCAGAACTTGTGCCCCTTCCTCTTGTTGCGCAAAATAAGCAGCCGCTTTATCACGCTCTACAATCGACATTTTTTCGTGGAAAACGGCAGAGCGAATCGCCTCACGCTCACGCAGCACTTGCTCTAAAGCAATTGCGGTCTCGGCTTGTTTACAAATCACCAACACCTTTTCTTCTCGATGATTTTTCAAAAAAGTTATCAGCCATTCAATGCGAGGATCAAATTCCGTCCACTTCGCATTTGGGTTCATTCGCTGAAATAAATACTCTGGATAAAGTAAATCAGTTTGGCTCACGCTACCCATCATTCCCATCACTTTTAAAGCATTTTGGTATTGCTTCGGCATTTCCAAACTAATTTGATGGTATTCACGATGAGGGAAGCCTTTCACCGCCTGACGAGTATTTCTAAATAGCACTCGGCTAGTGCCGTGTCTGTCTATCAGCTCACGAATTAGCTCTTGTCGTGCCTGCAAGCGGTCATTTTCGTCCGATTTTTTGCTATTGATCGCACGAAACATTGGCTCAGTATCTTGCTCGCTTAACAGTTCCGCAATGGTATTTTGTTCCTCATTGGTTAAAGGCTTATCGCTTAGTAATGTAGAAACTGCATCCGCAACGGGCTGATATTGCATTTGCTCCACCACAAAACGATGGTAATCATAAAAGCGATCTGAATCTAATAATGCTAAGCGGGCAAAATGGCTCTCTTGTCCTAACTGCTCAGGCGTTGCAGTTAAAAGGAGTACTGATGGAATTTGTTTCGCCAACTGCTCAACAAATTGATAGCCTACCGATGCTTGTGCCTCCGACCATTCCAGATGGTGTGCTTCATCAACAATCAGTAGATCCCAGTTTGCCTCAAGCACTTGCTTTGCTCGTTGAGGGGCTGTTTCTAACCAGTTCAGTGAGGTAATCACTAAAGATTCACTCTCAAATGGATTCTCGTTTGTGTGATCGTGGTTTTCGTCTTGCTGATCAAAATCTCCACAGCGTTCTTCATCAAATAAAGAGAATTTCAAATTAAAACGACGCAGCATTTCAACTAACCATTGATGTTGTAAACTTTCTGGCACCAGCACTAAAACACGCTCAGCTCTGCCACTAAAAAGTTGTTGCTGTAATATCATTCCCGCTTCAATTGTTTTTCCTAAACCCACTTCATCCGCAAGCAAAACACGGGGCGATAAACGCTGCCCCACTTCTTTAGCAATATGTAATTGATGAGGGATAAGACTTGCACGAACACCTCGTAAGCCTCTTAACGGAGATTGATATTGTGCCTGTTGGTGTTCTAACGCTCGAAAACGTAACGCGAAACGATCACTGCGATCAATTTGTGCTGAGAAAAGCTTATCTTGCGGTTTGCTAAAGCTAATTTTGTGATCGAGCAACATCTCGGGCAAAACAACATCTTCGTTATTATCTAGCCGTTTTCCTAAATAAATAGCAACGCCTTGATTTTCAACAACCTCTGTGACATCAAGCTGCCAACCGTCAAGGCTGCTAATTCTATCGCCTGCTTGAAATCGTACACGAGCTAAAGGTGCGGCTGAAATCGCATATAATCGCTCTTCTTCTGCTGCGGGAAAGTGAATAGTCACCGTGCGATGATCCACCGCTTTCACAATCCCTAAACCTAAATTATTTTCCGATTCACTTAGCCAACGCTGACCGACTAAAAACATACTTTCCTCTAAAAATTAGTTCATTCTTTTTATAAAGTCACATTTTAACAAATTCTCTCCTTAGTCTGCTTTAATATTTTTGCAAAAAAGCTTAACAAAAAGACCGCTTGTGCGGTTAAAACACACAAGCGGTCTTTTTTTAAATTAGATCCTACAAATTATTTATTGTCTAAATCTAATTCTGCTTTATATTCAATGTGATCTTTGCCTTCTAATTCAATATCAACATCTAATTCTTGTTTATTACGCTTAAATTTTAAATCTGCATCTTTATCTTTGATTTCTGATTTAACTAAATCAAAGCCTTTGCTTTTAGCATGTTCAATTGCTTTTTCTGCTAAACCACGCACATCTGTCCCTTTAACGTGATATTCCACTTCAAATTCGTTCTTACCTTGAAGCTCTGATTTAATCAGCTCACCCTGTGGCTGATAAATTTCTTCAGGAACAGCGACAGCTTGAGCAAATGCAGTTGCAGAAGCGAAAGTGGTTAGAACTAATAATGCTTTACTTACTTTTTTCATAAGAATCTCCTATTCCCTTGTGTTAAAAGTTGAATTATTTATCAACTTAATATTGTGACAGAGCACCTTTTACTTAGTTCATTTAATTTATAAAAAACTTTTAAAAAGTTTAAATGCCTGCCTATCTGACATACTAGCTAAGTAATCGCAAATCACTCTCGCTCGTTTATTTTCTTCTGTACTCTGTTGCCAACGCTCACGCACATTGTTCGGTAATAATCGTATTGGATCACTACTTAAAATATCAAAAAGCTCCATTAAAATACGCTGCCCCTTTCGCTCAACTCGCTGGGTTTTCACATCACAAATCACATACTGATACACAAAATCTTTCAAAATTTTCAGCACGCAATCCACATTATCAGGCAAGTAGGCGTTGTAACGTAGCAACGGCTCATCAAATTCAGGGAGTTCTTTCCAACGCACGTTGGTAATAAAGTGATTGACTAAAGCCCCTATTGCATCTTTACGTTCATAACGGTGCTGCGAAAATAATTTTTGGCTTATATCGGGCAAGCGTTCTTTTATCCAATCCGAACTACATTCAGATAATAATTTTTCAGCATATTGCCAAGATTGTAGCGTCACCATTCCGCCTACTATCGCATCTTCTAAATCGTGAACACCATAGGCAATATCATCTGCCAGCTCCATAATACTGCAATCCAACGATTTATAGCGGGTTTTATTTGGTTTTTTGGGATCTTCATTTTGTTCCACTGAACAAAATTGGCATCGGTCTTTTTCATTGAGTGGGGCTAATACCCAATCAAAAAAATGTTTGTCATCATCAAAAATCCCTTTGCTTTGTGGAAAATAATGCAAATTGATATGACGAGCTTCTTCTATTTCTACAAGTTCAACAGGAGAGCTTTTGGATAACAATGATGGATATTTCATCACGCCAAGCAATGTTCGGCGAGTCAAATTCATACCTGCATTTTCGGTGTAAGGCTCAAGTTGAGTCATAATGCGGAAAGATTGTGCATTCCCTTCAAAACCACCCAATTCACGCATTTTGTAATTTAATGCCATCTCGCCGCCGTGCCCGAAAGGTGGATGCCCGAGATCGTGAGCAAAGCAGAGTGATTCAATCAAGCTACGAGAAGGCAATAAAGCGGTTAAATTTTCTTCATTTTTTGCAAATTTTTGATCAGAACAAACCGCTTGAAAGCCTGCTTTATCATCTAATAATTTCTCACGCAAACTACTGCCTATCTGAGCCACCTCAAGAGAGTGAGTCAAACGAGTACGATAAAAATCGTCCTCGCCCACTGCGTGAATTTGCGTTTTCGCCTGTAAACAACGAAATGCTTCAGAATGCAACAATCTTGCTCTATCTCGCTGAAAAGGCGAGCGGTGATCCTGCTCTCGCTTTTGGTCTGCCAAATAACGTTCTGTCCAAACGTCTGAAATCATACTGCCTCCGTTTTCCACGACCTACTTTTCTTATATAATACCGTTATTTTCACTCTTTATATCACAACAATTCGCATCAAAACAATGGCTATTTTTTATTCCGATAAATCTGCAAAAAAATCACAGAAAACGACCGCTTACCAAACTGCACAAATTCAAGCTTTAGACTATCAAGGCTTAGGCATTGCTAAAATTAATGGCAAAACGTGGTTTATTGAAAATACCTTACCTGGCGAGCAAGTCGAATTTAAAGTGCTGGAGGAAAAACGCCAGTATGGGCGAGGGCAAGCGGTGAAATTTTTCAAAAAATCGGCAGATCGTAGAACGCCAAGCTGTGAGCTTTATAACAAATGCGGAGGCTGCCAAATGCAGCATATTTCCCTTAATTTGCAACGAGAGGCTAAACAAAACGCTTTGGTTCAACGCTTGCAGAAATTGCAAGTCAACAAGATTCATTTTCAGCCGATGATTGTAGGTAAGGATAAAGGCTATCGCCGCCGCACAAAGCTCAGTATTGCTATTCAAAATGGAAAAACCGTAATGGGTTTTCGCTTGCAAAATTCTCATCAAATCATACCGCTTGCACATTGCGAAGTATTGGTTGAGCCGCTTTCCAATCTCTTACCTAAACTGCAATGCCTTGTAGCAGGCTGGCAAAACAAGAAAAAACTCGGACATATTGAATTGGTGCAAGCAGATAACACTACCGCCCTATTTTTACGCCATTTAGGGCAATTATCGGCACAAGATCGTGACATTTTTCTTCAGTTTGCCAAACAGAATGCCCTTTCTGCTTTTTTGATGTATCAAGAAAATCACATTGACCATCTTTATGGCGAATTGCCTTATTATGAAATTCAAGGCTTAAAATTGCATTTTTCGGTTCGAGATTTTATTCAAGTCAATACCGAGCTGAATACAAAAATGGTGGAGAAAGCCCTCGAATGGCTTGAGCTTTCCGATGATGATCGTGTGTTAGATCTATTTTGTGGAATGGGCAATTTTACGCTTCCAATCGCCCAACGTGTAAAATCGGTTGTTGGCGTGGAAGGCGTTGAGCCGATGGTGGAACAAGCTCGTGCGAATGCAATTGCAAGCGGTCTAAAAAACGTAGAATTTTACCAAACCAACCTAGATGAACCCTTTGCTGATAAACCCTGGGCGAAAGAGTCTTTTAATAAAGTCCTGCTCGACCCGGCTCGCAACGGGGCATTGTTCTGCTTAGATCACCTTGTCGCCCTCAACCCCGAGCGAATTGTTTATGTATCTTGCAACCCTGCCACACTCGTGCGAGATGCAGAAAAACTGCTGCAATGTGGCTACCGCTTAGAAAAAGTGGCGATGATTGATATGTTCCCCCACACAGGGCATTTAGAATCCATTTCGTTGTTTTTAAAAGATAATTAGAGACTTTTATAACAAAGAAAATAATAAACCGCCCCTGCGGTAATCGTACACAACGCCATTGTATAAAGCATCGGGGCTGCACTGATAATTGTGATATGCGATAACCCTGCCCCCACCAACGAAGCAATACCAAAACGAGCCGTGCCGGCAACACCATTTGCTGTGCCTGCCATTTGGGGGTAACGGTCTAAAATCGCAGCTGAGGCATTGCTGCCAATAGTGGAAAGCATTCCGATATAAAATGGCACGCCTAATGCCATTGCCCAGAAACCCAGCTCAAATATCGCCGTCAAAGCAAGCCAAATACCACTTAATACTTGTAATGCTAAGGCAATTTGCAACATTCTTTCCGAGCCGACTTTGACCACCATTTTGGTGTTGATAGTAGTCATTATTACCATCACGACCATATTCAAACCAAAGAAATAGCCAAAATATTCCTGAGAAATGCCATAAATACCAATATAAACAATTGAGCCTGATGTAAGAAAACAAAAAATACCCGCAAAGGTTAAACCACCAATCAGCACATAACCCAAAGTGGATTTATGCAATAAAAGTTCAGAGAAGTTTTTCAGACTTTTACCAAAACTCAACGGTAAACGTTTTTCTTTTGGTAGCGTTTCAGGGATTTTCCAACTGATTAATACCACACAAAGCAATCCCATTGTCATCAATACATAAAAAATTGAATGCCAATGGAAATATTTCGCCATATAACCACCTATAATCGGCGCAAGTAACGGCGCGAGCATAGAAATAATCATAATGATAGACATTAAACGGGCAAATAGATTTTTCTCAAATAAGTCTCGCACCAATGCGCCAAGCACCACCGCAGGCGCAGCAGCACATAAGCCTTGAATCAACCTTAGCAAATAGAAAATGTTGATATTTTCCACTTGGGTAAGACAATAAGCGGCAATCGACGAGCCGATTAGCCCAATTAGAATAATCATCTTTCGACCAAAACTGTCTGCTATAGGCCCCCAAAAGAGCTGACCAAAACCAAAACCGAATGCATATACCGCCAAAGTGATTTGCACTTTTTCTTGCGAAATGGCTAAATCTTTGGCTATGTCTAAAAATGAGGGCAAGTACATATCAATCGCTAGCGGCGGTAGCATTCCCATCATTCCTAAAATGAGAAAAAAACTCACACTTGGTTTTTTACTTTCCATTAAAATCGCTCTATCTCGTCTATTGTAAGTGGACGAAATTCGCCTTCTCCCAAATCATCATCTAAAACAATATCGCCAATTCGCCAACGGTGTAATGCTTCGACTTTATTACCAAGTGCAGCGAACATTCGTTTGACTTGATGATAACGCCCTTCACTAATGGTTAAATTCACATTGTAATCGTCTAAAATTTCAAGTTTCGCCGGCAAAGTTGGCTCTTTTTCGCCACGTAATAAAATGCCCTCGGCTAATTTTTCGGCATAAAAATCTTCCACTGGATCGGCGAGGGTAACTAAATAGGTTTTCTCACAATGATGTTTTGGCGAAGTAATGCGGTGTGACCATTTTCCGTCATCGGTTAATAGCACAAGCCCTGTCGTATCAACATCTAGCCTACCTGCGGTGTGCAATTTGGTCATTAGCGGATAATCGAAAAATTGGAACACGGTTGGATATTCGCCATCATCGTGCGAGCAAATATAGCCTTGTGGTTTATTGAGCATAAAATACTGCCAAGCCTCCACCCACTCTAGTTTCTGATCTTCGTAATAAATGTCATCTTCTTGGCTGATTTTTGCCGCACCGCTTTTTTCAATGTTGCCATTTACGGTAACGATGCCACTTTTGAGTGCTTTCGCTGCTTGTGAGCGAGTTAAACCTGTATTTTCTGCAATAAATTTATCTAAACGCATAGTTTCTCTTGATGAGTAAATTTCTTGATTTTTCTGACCGCTTGTAGATTGGACATTATAGCACTACTTCACGCACAAATTCGCTCTCTAATTCAACCAAAGGCAAGCTAGAACCTTGCCACGCTCGCAATAATTGATGTTGCATTAAATTGAGCGTATCCAATCCTGGAAGGCTGTTTGGCGTATATTGGTAAGCAATGCGAGCTAATTGTGTTAAGCCTAAACTGCTCTCAAGGCTTGAGCTAATAACCGCCTTTAATCCTAACGAATGGGCTTGCTCAATCAGTTTTACACATTTTGGCAACGAGCCTGTTAGCGTGGGTTTGATGATAATAGCGGTCAGATTTTGCTCTTTTTTTACTACAAAATTCGGCTCTCGAACGGTTTCGTCCCACGCAATCACTATGCCTGTTTGCTGGGCAAATTGACGGGAAAGCTCAGGCGAATGGCACGGCTCTTCGATAAATTGAATGCGCGGTTTGTTGGCACTTGCAATTTTTTCGGCAAATTTGACCGCTTGTGGTAAGCTCCATTGGCGATTGGCATCGAGCCTAAACTGTAAAGTAGGGAAAGTGGAGAGCAGCCAATTCGCCTGTTCGCCTTCTTTTTCAGGCATTACGCCAATTTTTAATTTGCCGACGCTATTTATTGGCGTAAATTTTGTTAAATCGCCATAGCACAAGGTTGCGGATTGATAATTGCCCTGCTTGCCTAATTCGCCACTCAATTCCGCCAACGCACAACTTAGCCCAAAAGCAACCGAGGGAAAAAGTGCATCAAGCGAATTCTCCTCGCCATTTTGCCAGGCTTTTAACCAATTTTTAGCTTGGCTTTCAGCTTGTGATAAGCTCTCTTCACTAAAAGTAGGTAAAGGTGCAATTTCACCCCAGCCAACTTGTTCTTGCTCTTGCAAAAAAACGACTAACCCAGCACGTTCGTGTAGCTTTTTTTTTCGTAATACCACGCCTGTTTGAATGGGCAACTGGTAACGATATAAATTCGCCTTTCTCATAAGCTTCCTTAAAATTGGTAAATTTTTACGATTATTCTACCGCTTGTTTTTATAAAGCCCTAATAAATTCACGCCAACTGGAAAAACACGCTATTTTCAGCTAGAATAATGCCCAATTTTTCCCTCATTTTAACGAGAAATAGAATGTCTAACCAAAAACGAAAAATGCTTGTTACTTGTGCGTTGCCTTATGCAAACGGTGCAATTCATTTAGGTCATATGCTTGAGCATATTCAAGCGGATATTTGGGTGCGTTTTCAACGTATGCGTGGCAATGAAGTCCACTTTGTCTGTGCAGATGACGCACACGGCACGCCCATTATGCTCAACGCCGATAAATTAGGCATTACGCCTGAACAATTAATTACAAAAGCGAAAGCTGATCACGAAGCCGATTTCGCTGGTTTTAATATTAGTTTTGATAACTACCACTCTACCCATAGCGAAGAAAACCGCCAAATTACCACTGAAATCTATAAAACCTTAAAAGCAAATGGTTTTATTAAAAGCAAAGTGATTTCACAGCTATTCGACCCTGAAAAAAATATGTTCTTGCCAGATCGTTTCGTCAAAGGCACTTGCCCAAAATGTAAAGCGGAAGATCAGTATGGCGACAACTGTGAAGTGTGTGCTTCAACTTATAGCCCGATGGATTTGATTAATCCACGTTCAGCCGTTTCTGGAGCAACGCCTGTTGTAAAAGAGTCTGAACATTTTTTCTTTGACCTACCCAGTTTTGAAGGTATGTTAAAAGCGTGGACTCGTTCTGGCTCGCTTCAGTCAGAAATTGCCAATAAAATGCAAGAATGGTTTGAAAGCGGGTTACAACAATGGGATATCAGCCGTGATGCTCCGTACTTTGGTTTTGAAATTCCAGATGCGGAAAACAAGTTCTTCTACGTTTGGTTAGACGCACCTATCGGTTATATGGCGTCATTTAAAAACCTGTGCGATCGTAAAGGCATTGATTTTGATGCCTTCTGGAAAAAAGATTCTACTGCTGAGCTTTATCATTTCATTGGTAAAGATATTGTTTACTTCCACAGCTTATTTTGGCCTGCTATGCTTGAAGGAAGTGGCTATCGCAAACCAACAAACGTGTTCGCACACGGCTATGTAACCGTAGATGGGGCAAAAATGTCAAAATCTCGTGGCACATTTATTCAAGCTAGCACTTATTTAAAACATATCGACCCTGAATGTTTACGCTATTACTACGCTGCTAAGTTAAACGATCGCATTGAAGATTTAGACTTCAATCTTGAAGATTTTGTACAACGTGTAAATAGCGATATTGTTAATAAATTAGTAAACCTTGCCTCTCGTAATGCAGGATTTATTACTAAACGTTTTGATGGCAAATTGGCTGAAAAATTAGAAGACGAAACCTTATTCAATGAATTTACCGCTCAAGCGGAAACCATTGCAAATTTCTATGAAAATCGTGAATTTAACAAAGCGGTTCGTACCATTATGGAATTAACCGACAAAGCCAATAAATACATTGATGATAAAGCACCTTGGGTACTGGCTAAAGAAGAGGGCAAAGAGGCAGAGTTACAAGCAGTTTGCTCAATGGGCATTGAGCTATTCCGTGTATTAATCAGCTATTTAAAACCTGTATTACCAAAACTAGCCGAACGTGCCGAGGCTTTCTTACTAGTCAAATTAGGTTGGGACAATATCGCAACACCATTATTAGACCATACCGTTGCACCATTTAAATCGTTGTTTTCACGCCTTGAGAAAAAACAAATTGATGCCGTTATTGATGAAACAAAAGCATTATTTGCCGAAAACCAAGCAGCAGAGAACAAAAAAGGAAAACAAGCGGTGGAAAATCAAGAAAATTCTGCAATTGAGCAAATTGCCCCTGAAATCACGATTGATGATTTTGCGAAGCTCGACTTGCGTGTTGCAAAAGTCATACGTTGTGAGGCGGTGCCAGAATCCAATAAATTATTGAAATTTCAATTAGATTTAGGCGATCACCAACGCCAAGTATTCTCAGGCATTAAAGCTGCTTATAATAATCCAGAAGAATTAAATGGTCGCTTTGTGATTATGGTGGCAAATCTGGCTCCACGTAAAATGAAATTCGGTGTATCTGAAGGAATGATTTTATCCGCAGGTACAGGTGGTGCAGATTTATTCTTACTGTCTGGTGATGAAGGTATTCGCCCAGGTATGCAAGTGAAATAAGGGAATATGTATGATTCAACAAACACTTTCTATCATTAAGCCTGATGCAACACGCCGTAATTTAATTGGCAACATTCTCTCACATTTAGAATCAAATGGGTTGACGATAAAAGCAATTAAACGCCTACACCTTACTCGTGAACAAGCAGAAGGTTTTTATGCTGAACATAAAGGCAAAGATTTTTTTGAGCCTTTAGTAACATTTATGACCTCAGCACCTATTGTTGTATCTGTATTAGAAGGTGAAAATGCCGTACAACATTACCGTGATTTGATGGGAGCCACGGATCCTGCAAAACGTGAAAAAGGCACAATCCGTGATAAATTTGCATTAAGCTACCGTGAAAACTCTGTTCACGGCTCAGACTCGGAAGCATCCGCAAAACGTGAAATTGCCTATTTCTTCGTACCGAGTGAAATCGTTTAAAAGCAAAAAGCCATTTGAGCAACAGACTCAAATGGCTTTTAACTTTGGGGAAAATTAGATATATTCCACACCCACAATATCAAATTCAACTTGACCACCAGGCGTGCTAATACTTACAGAATCATCTACTTCTTTACCAATTAAACCACGTGCAATTGGCGAATTCACTGAAATTAACCCCTCTTTAATATTAGCTTCATCATCGCCTACAATACGATAAGTCACTTCTTCATCAGTATCCGCATTCACTAATTGAACTGTTGTGCCGAAAACCACTTTCCCATTATTGGTCATTTTCGTTACATCAATGATTTGAGCATTACCTAATTTACCTTCAATTTCTTGAATACGCCCTTCACAAAACCCTTGTTGCTCACGAGCGGCGTGATATTCTGCATTCTCTTTTAAATCGCCGTGTTCACGAGCTTCAGCAATGGCATCAATAATTTGCGGACGGCGTACGTTTTTTAGAAAATCCAACTCTTCACGCAGTTGCTCTGCACCACGTACAGTCATAGGAATTTGTTTCATTCAGTCTGTTTCCTTACTAAAAATAATCGGTTTACGAATAAAATTGAAAGGGCTATTATTCATTTTCTCAGCGAAAATTTCAACTGTCCTTTTACTATAAATTTTTCATATTCGATCGCTAAAAACCTAAACAATCATTAGATTATCATCCAACATCAAAATGATATTTTTATGCGACTTCACGAAACCAAAATGCTCTTATATTTAAACAGTTAAGACGATAAAGGCTCATTTCAAACAATTAATTCTCGATGGCTCCGCTGCATTTTCACGTCAATATAACTACAACTTGGCTTGATTTTTAACTGGTTTTCTTGGGCAAACGCAATTAACGCATTATATAACTCGCCTGCTATTCCCTTGCCTTGAAAAGCTTCATCAACTTTGGTGGTGTAAGCATCAATCACATTTTCTTTTATGTAGCGATAACGCAGACTGCCCACTTTTACGCCATTTTCTGCAACATATTCAAATTCAACATTATCTAGATTGTGTTTAATCATAATTCCTCCGTTTTTTTGTGCATTCTACGCTGTTTGGGGCTGACTGCAAGCGGTTATTTTTGCAAAAAACTTTGCAAATTCGCCCGCTTGCAGATGAAAAAGGCAAACGTTTGCTTTATAATGAAGCCCATTTTATTTCAACTTTTAACTTCATTTTTAAGGAATTTAAAAAATGGCGATTCAGCAGGCGTTATTAAGTGTGTCTGATAAAAAAGGCATTGTCGAATTTGCTCGAGGGCTATCTGCTCGCGGTGTAAAATTACTTTCAACAGGGGGAACAGCAAAATTATTAGCTGATGCGGGTTTGCCTGTAACGGAAGTCTCAGACTACACAGGTTTTCCTGAAATGATGGACGGCCGAGTAAAAACGCTTCACCCTAAAATTCATGGCGGAATTTTAGGCCGCCGTGGCACAGATGATGAGGTGATGAATCAGCACAGCATTGAGCGTATTGATATGGTGGTGGTGAATCTCTATCCTTTTGCCCAAACCGTGGCTAACCCAAATTGTCGCCTTGAAGATGCAGTAGAAAATATTGATATTGGTGGGCCAACAATGGTGCGTTCTGCTGCGAAAAATCATCAAGATGTAGCAATTATTGTCAATAATAACGATTTTGATGCCATTCTTGACGAGATGGATCAACATCAAAACTGCTTAACCCTTGAAACTCGCTTCAACCTTGCCATTAAAGCGTTTGAGCACACTGCACAGTACGATTCGATGATTGCGAACTACTTCGGTCAAAAAGTACCGCCTTATCAAGGTGCTGAGGAAGAAGACTTAACTCAACCAAGCGGTCAATTCCCTCGTACGTTAAACTTGAATTTCGTGCGTAAACAAACAATGCGTTATGGCGAAAACTCACATCAAAATGCGGCTTTCTACGTGGAAAATGAGCTAACAGAAGCTTCTGTTTCAACAGCCAAACAATTACAAGGCAAGTCACTTTCTTATAATAACATTGCTGATACTGATGCTGCACTGGAGTGTGTGAAGGAATTCGCAGAGCCTGCTTGTGTGATCGTAAAACACACCAACCCTTGTGGCGTGGCGTTAGGCAAAGATATTTTAGAAGCCTACAACCGTGCTTACCAAACCGACCCAACCTCTGCGTTCGGTGGCATTATTGCGTTTAATCGTGAATTAGATGGTGAAACGGCACAAGCTATCGCAGATCGTCAATTTGTTGAAGTAATTATTGCACCAACCATTTCCGCAAAAGCCAAAGCCGTATTAGCGAGCAAGAAAAATGTACGATTGCTTGAATGTGGCGAGTTTTCAACTGCGTCAAAACGCTTAGATTTCAAACGAGTAAACGGTGGATTGCTAGTGCAAGATGCCGATCAAGGCTCTGTTTCTTTAGATGATTTACAAGTGGTCTCTGAACGCAAACCAACCGAAGCGGAATTGAACGATTTGCTATTCTGCTGGAAAGTAGCGAAATATGTGAAATCAAATGCCATTGTGTATGCGAAAGACGGTCAAACTATTGGTATTGGTGCAGGGCAAATGAGCCGTGTTTATTCAGCAAAAATTGCAGGCATTAAAGCAGAAGATGAAGGGTTACAAGTTGCAGGCTGTGTAATGGCATCTGATGCCTTCTTCCCATTCCGTGATGGTATTGATGCAGCGGCAAAAGTCGGTATCACTTGTGTAATCCACCCAGGTGGTTCTATGCGTGATCAGGAAGTGATTGATGCGGCTAACGAACACAATATGGCAATGGTGCTTACAGGTATGCGTCATTTCCGTCATTAAGCCAAACAACCCAATTCAGGGCGAATATTATATTCGCCCTTTATTTTTTAAATGTTGATAAAATATTGATATGAAAAGGGGCGAAAATCTTTCGCCCCTACACTCTTGCAAAAAATAATTAAATTAAGACCGCTTGTTGCAATGCTTTCAATACCGCAGGCTGTGCCGATTCAGATAACGTAGTTAAAGGTAAACGTAAATTTGGCTCGCTAATTAATCCTAATTTATAAGCAGCCCATTTCACGGGGATCGGGTTTGATTCTACAAATAGATCTTTGTGTAATGCCATTAAACGGTTGTTAATTTCTTCTGCTTCATCAAATTTACCTGATAAGGCTAACTCACACATTTTTGCCATATCTGCAGCAGCAACATTATTTGTTACTGAAATAACGCCTTGACCGCCTTGTTTCATTGACTCAAACCCAGTTGCATCGTCACCACTTAAGAAGATGAAATCATCTCCTGCTAATTGCTTAATTAGCGGTAATCGACTTAAATCACCTGTGGCTTCTTTTACCGCAACAATATTTTCAATTTTTGCTAAGCGACCAATTGTTTCAGGTTTTAAATCACTGCCTGTACGCCCTGGTACATTGTAGAGAATTTGTGGCAGTTCAGTACTTTCTGCAATCGCTTTATAGTGTAAATACATACCTTCTTGAGTTGGCTTATTATAATAAGGTACAACACTTAAACAACCTGATACGCCACTATTTGCTAATAATTTAGTCATAGTAATTGCTTCACTGGTTGCATTTGAGCCTGTTCCTGCAATAACAGGAATACGCCCGTCAGCAAACTCAACCGTTTTCTGAATGACTTTCACATTTTCATCAATGCTTAACGTTGTTGATTCACCTGTTGTCCCGACAGAGACAATACCGTGAGAACCTGCTTGAACGTGGTAGTCTACTAATTTTTTTAGATCTTGATAATCCACTTCACCGTGCGTCATTGGAGTTACTAAAGCCACGATACTACCGTGAAATAAAGGGTTTGCCATAATCATCTCCTGTTTTTTATTATGTTTAATATTCTTTGCTAGATTGCAAAATTCAGTTTAAATATGCAAGCACTTTTTTATAATTATTTGAAATTTAATCATAAAGGCTCTTATCCTCTTCATTTGGTCGGGTTTTAAAACGTCGATGTAGCCACATATATTGCGTGGGTACATTCATAATCTCCCGCTCAACAACCTTATTCATCAATATGGCTGTCTCTACTTCATCTTGACATTCACTAAAATCAACTGGAGGACTAATTTTAATCGTGTAGCCTGAATAATCCGCATTGCGAATCGGACTAAATGGAATAACCACAGTATTAGGTGCAGAGCGAAGTAACATATAGCTACCTGCTGTAGTACAAGCTTCATCTACTGCAAAAAAAGGCACAAAAACGCTGTTTCTTCTACCATAATCGTGATCTGGAGCGTACCAAATCATTCCGCCGTTTTTTAATACTCGAATCATACCTCGAACATCTTTGCGATCGAGCATCCCTTTATTAGAGCGAATTCTACCTCGAAATTGTATCCAATCTAACAGGGGATTATCATTTGGCCGATAAATGCCAATACCTTGATGATGTAAGCCAACAATTCTTGCACCAAGTTCTAAAGTTAAAAAATGTACACCTACTAGCAATATGCCTTGGTTATTTCTTGTACTCTGCTTTAAATATTCTTCCCCTTCAATTTTAGACCATTTCAGAATACGCTCATCAGACCAGAACCACGCCATACCTGTTTCAATAATCGCCATACCTACCGATTTCATATTTTCTTGAACTAACGCTGTAATTTGCTCAGCTGAATAATGTGGAAAACAGAGTTCCAAATTGCGGCGGGCAATTTGCATACGGCGTTTTCCAAAATCTAACTGAGTAAACAAATTCCCAAGGCCCAAGCCAATTTTGACTAAAATCGGGTAGGGTAAACAGAGAATTAATTTGAAAATCCCTAATCCCAGCCATAATCCCCAATATTTAGGATGTAAAAACGCTTTTTGAAACGGAGGTAATTTTTTTTTATCGTTCATTATCAAATCTCTGCTGTCTATTTAGCGATATTATAGCCAAAAACAGTTAAAAGTGTTAAGTAGATCAAATTTTTGAAAACTTATTCTATTTTTAACTTGAATTTTTAGGGTGAACCGCATATTTTGATTACAGATATCAATGGCAACAGCCTTAACTAAACAAGAGGAAAATGTTATGTCACTCAATATTTCAAGCAAACAAATGGACATTACCCCTGCAATCCGTACTCATATTGAGGAGCGTTTAGCTAAGTTAGAAAAATATCATACCCAGTTAATAAATCCGCATTTTATGCTGATTAAACAACCAAATACCTTCCAAGTAGAAGCAACCATAGGCACACCTTTAGGTGATTTGGTTGCAAAAGCTGAGCAGGAAGATTTATATAATGCGATTTTCGATGTAAAGAAAAAATTAGAAGGGCAATTAATTAAATTAAAAGAGAAAAATGAGCATTAATGCTGCTCCCTTTTAAATAAAATTCAGGGCTAAATGAAAACTCATTTAGCCCTTTCTTACAAGCGGTTAAATTTGCTTAAAAGTTTGCAAATATGCCTATTTCGCTTGAAATACTTTCACATTACGATAACCACTCTCTTTTAAATAAAGCGCTTGCAACTTACTCATCACTCCACGCTGGCAATACAGCAAGTAAGTTTTATCTTGATCTAACTCACTAAACAGACTAGAAAGTTTATAAAATGGTAATGCTTTTACCTCAACCCCCGGTAATCGGAAAGGGTTTTCATCTACTTCCTCCGGGCTGCGAATATCTAAAATAATATCGTTTTCTGATAATTCACTTGTTGTTTCAACCGAAACAACTTCTTTTTCTGCTTGCTGAGCGATTTCACGAATATCCAAATAGTCAGCATTTTTAATCGCTTGATCTAGCACATCAAAATTAAAGCGCCCCTCTTCTTCCACAATTTTACTCTCAATCGCTTTTACGGTTGGATTTTTAGAAATCACGCCGCAAAATTCTGGCATAGATTTAGCAATATCATCCGTGCCAATCTCTTTTGCTATCGCAATAATTTTTTCTTTATCGTGAGTAATTAGCGGGCGTAAAACGAGAGTGTCAGAAGCCTTATCAATCAAACGCAAATTGGTTAAGGTTTGGCTTGAAACTTGTCCTAACGCCTCACCTGTTACGATTGCTTGAATGCCAAAACGCTCGGCAATTTTGCTTGCTGCACGCACCATCATACGTTTTAATACCACCCCCATTTGTCCGTTATCGACCTTTTCTAAAATCTCGCCAACTACATTTTCAAAATTGATCGCCACAAAACGGACTTTATGCGAAGTGCTATAACGGCTCCAAATATGATATGCCATCTGCTTAACGCCAAGTTCGTGAGCTGCTCCACCTAAATTGAAAAAGCAATAATGTACACGAGAGCCACGGCGAATCAGCATATAGCTTGACACACCAGAATCAAAACCACCCGATATAAGAGACAGAACATCTTCTTGCGTGCCAATAGGATAGCCACCCAATCCCTCATAACGTGCTTTAATCAACAACATTTTGTCTTGTTCAATATCAATTCTAACCGTCACATCAGGATTTTTTAATTTCACTCTAGCACTTTCAATCCGTTGGTTTAGCCCTCCACCCACATAACGTTCAACATCCAGTGAGCTGAAATCGTGCTTGCCTTTACGGCGAACCCGCACACTAAAAGATTTATCTTCAAGTTCATCTTTTACCGCAGCATAGGTTTGCTCAAAAATATCGTGCATATCAGTAAATGGCGTTTCTTCAACCTCCAAAATATGATGAATACCAGGGGTACGCTTGAGCAAATCCAGCACTAATGCCCCCTCTTCCTCGACTTTTGCTCGCACTTTAATAAAATCACAATGACGAACAACAGATATATTTTTGGTTTCTTTTAACAAGACATTGCGGATATTTGAGGTTAAAATTTTGATAAATCGTCTACGCACTGAGTCGCTTTTAATCATAATTTCAGGGAAAAATTTAATAATAAATTTCATATAAAAATCTGTTCGCTATAATTCGCTATAAAAAGGTGGGCTATTTTAGTCTTTTCTGGCTCAAAATCCTAGAAAAGAAAATCCCCAATCTAAGAAATAGACTGGGGATTTGCAAAAAATCTGACTTTTTAGACCGCTTGTAAATGATTTTCGTAAGCCTGCAAGGTATTTTGCATTAACATTGCTACAGTCATTGGTCCAACGCCACCTGGTACAGGCGTAATAAATGACGCTTTTTTTGAGGCAACAGAATATTCCACATCACCTTTTAGCTTGCCCCCTTCACTACGATTAATCCCAACATCAATCACTATCGCACCTTCTTTAATCCAATCTCCAGGGATAAACTCAGGCTTTCCAACTGCCACCACTAGAATATCCGCTTGATGTATATGGCTTTTTAAGTCTTTTGTAAAACGATGGGTTACAGTAACGGTACAGCCTGCAAGTAGCAATTCTAATGCCATTGGCCGCCCCACAATATTAGAAGCCCCCACAATCACAGCGTGCTGACCATATAAATCCACACCCGTTGCTTCAAGTAATTTCATTACACCATAAGGAGTACAAGAACGCAAAAGTGGAATACGTTGAGCTAAACGCCCTACATTATAAGGGTGAAATCCATCCACATCTTTATGCGGTGCAATTGCTTCTATCACTTTAGTTGAATCAATTTGTTTTGGTAAAGGTAATTGCACTAAAATACCATCAATACTATCATCTTGATTAAGCTTATCAATGAGCGAAAGCAGCTCCGCTTCGGTTGTTTCTACAGGCAAATCATAAGATTTAGATTCAATGCCAATTTCTGCACAACTTTTACGTTTACTTCCAACATAAACTTGAGAAGCAGGATCAGCCCCAACTAAAATAACCGCAAGCCCAGGCTTACGCTTGCCTTGTTCAATATATTGAGTAATTTTCTCACTAATATCTTTTTTTATTTTTGAGGCAATCTCACTCCCCGATATAATCTGTGCAGCCATTTTTCTCTCCCGAAACATTAATTAGCGAAAACGTTTGCTATTTTCTCAAAAAAATCCTATTTTGATAAGTTAATTTTACTAACAGCGGATAAACTTCAATCATTTAATCACACTTTAACAAAAAAAGATTGACTGTTGAGTAAAGAAATTTATAATCACTACATCATTTTTCGGCGAGTAGCGCAGCTTGGTAGCGCAACTGGTTTGGGACCAGTGGGTCGTAGGTTCAAATCCTATCTCGCCGACCACTTCTTTTTCTCATTGCGCCCTTAGCTCAGCTGGATAGAGCAACGCCCTTCTAAGGCGTGGGTCAAAGGTTCGAATCCTTTAGGGCGTGCCATTTAATCCTTTTAAAATCAATCAGTTGTCTTTTTATAACTCATTTTAGAGAGCTTTTCCTGAATTATGAAATGCCTTAATTACTTTAGCCATATTAAAGCACCTCCAAAACACCCACTAAAAAAATTGGATAGATTCGGATTTTGCCCAAATTATTCGGAGTTAAATTTTACACAAAAGTACTGAAATGCTAGATTTTTGGGGTTTATCAGGGTTACTTATAGTTTATTAGATAATAAGATGGAGGCGTGTCCCGGAGTCGAACCGAGCTACATGGATTTGCAATCCAGTGCATAACCGCTTTGCTAACACGCCGTAAGATTTGAAAATTGGAGCGGGAAACGAGGCTCGAACTCGCGACCCCGACCTTGGCAAGGTCGTGCTCTACCAACTGAGCTATTCCCGCATTTGAATATTCTGTGAAAGAACGAGTTGCATTTTACGGATTTATCGTTTTATGTCAATGACAAATTTGACACACACTTATCAAGTGCTGAAAAAAAACTCACCACACACCATTTTAGATCTAAAAACAAACAAGCGGTTGATTTTTGCAAAAAATTGACAAAAAACAACCGCTTGCTAGAGCTTATCAATTAGCGTTTTTTCGCTTTCGCATTTGGTAAGTCTGTAATAGAGCCTTCAAATACTTCTGCCGCTAAACCTACCGATTCGTGTAAAGTTGGATGTGCGTGAATGGTTAATGCAATATCTTCTGCATCACAACCCATTTCAATTGCAAGACCGATTTCGCCTAATAATTCGCCACCGTTGCTACCTACAATCGCACCGCCTAATAGGCGATGAGTGTCTTTGTCAAAAATCAGCTTCGTCATCCCTTCTGAACATTCAGAGGCAATTGCTCGACCTGAAGCTGCCCAAGGGAATTTCGCGACTTCGTAATTTAAGCCTTCTTGCTTGCACTCTTTTTCGGTTTTACCTACCCAAGCGACTTCTGGCTCAGTGTAAGCAATAGATGGAATTACTTTCGGATCGAAGTAGTGTTTTTGTCCTGCAATGACTTCTGCCGCAACGTGACCTTCGTGAACCCCTTTGTGTGCTAACATTGGCTGACCCACGATGTCGCCGATTGCAAAGATGTGTGGCACGTTAGTGCGAAGTTGTTTATCGACAGGAATGAAGCCACGCTCATCAACGTGAACGCCTGCTTTACCTGCATCAATTAATTTGCCGTTTGGTACACGACCAATTGCTACTAATACGGCATCATAACGTTTGGTGTCGTTGCACGCTTTGCCTTCCATTGAAACATAAATACCGTCATCTTTTGCTTCAACTGCGGTCACTTTAGTTTCAAGCATTAACTTGAATTTTTTCTCGATTTGCTTGGTGTAAATTGCCACAATATCTTTGTCTGCCGCTGGAATCACTTGGTCGAACATTTCCACCACTTCCACTTCCGAACCTAACGCATTGTAAACCGTTCCCATTTCTAAACCGATAATACCACCACCCATAATTAACAGTTTCTTAGGCACTTCTTTTAATTTAAGTGCATCTGTTGAATCCCAAACACGTGGATCTTCGTGTGGAATGAATGGTAATTGAATTGGGCGAGAACCCGCTGCAATAATTGCATTATCAAAGGTTACCGTGGTTGGGTTGCCGTCACGATCACGAGCAACTAAGGTGTTTGGTCCAGTAAATGCAGCTAAACCTTCTACCACCGTTACTTTACGTGCTTTCGCCATACCGGCTAAACCGCCCGTTAATTTTGAAACTACGCTCTCTTTACCTGCACGAACTTGGTCTAAATCAATAGTGGGTTCGCCGAAAGTGACACCGTTATGTACTGCGTGTTTTGCTTCTTCAATCACTTTTGCGACGTGTAATAACGCTTTAGATGGAATACAACCTACGTTTAAACATACGCCACCTAAGGTTGAATAGCGTTCAACAATAACGGTTTCTAAACCTAAGTCGGCACAGCGAAATGCAGCTGAATAACCTGCTGGGCCTGCACCAAGTACCACGACTTGCGTTTTAATTTCTTTGCTCATATTTGCCTCATTTGTGATACAAGCGGTCGATTTTGCAAAATTTTTTACAAAAACAACCGCTTGTTAAAATTACATTACTAAACGACGAATATCTGCTAATACGCCGTTAATATAGCTTAAGAATCTTGCGCCATCTGCCCCATCAATAACGCGGTGGTCGAATGATAAGGATAATGGAAGCATTAAGCGTGGCTCGAACTCTTTACCGTTCCAAATTGGCTGCATTTCAGATTTAGATACGCCTAAAATTGCTACTTCAGGTGCATTTACAATTGGAGTAAAGTGTGTTGTACCAATGCCCCCTAAACTTGAAATTGTGAAGCAACCGCCTTGCATATCTGAAGCCGTTAATTTACCTTCACGTGCTTTTTTCGATACTTCCATTAACTCACGAGAAAGTTCGATAATGCCTTTTTTGTTCACATTTTTAAATACAGGAACCACTAAACCATTTGGTGTATCAACCGCAACCCCGATGTTGATATATTTTTTCAACGTGAGGCGTTGTGCATCTTCAGAAATTGAGCTATTGAAACGTGGAAATGCTTCTAACGCACTTGCTACCGCTTTCATAATGAATACTACCGGTGTGATTTTCACATCTAACTTACGTTTTTCAGCTTCTTTATTTTGATCTTTACGGAAATTTTCTAGCTCAGTAATGTCTGTGCGGTCAAAGTGAGTGACATGTGGAATCATTACCCAGTTGCGGTGTAAATTCGCACCAGAAATCTTATTAATACGGCTTAACTCAACTTCCTCTACTTCACCAAATTTGCTGAAATCCACTTTCGGCCATGGTAATAAGCCTAAACCAGCACCGTTTGCTGCACCAGTTGCGGCAGATGCCGTTCCGCCTTGTTTTTCAAATACTTGAACTGCAGTTTTGACGTATGCTTGAATATCTTCTTTAACGACACGACCTTTACGACCTGTACCTTTTACTTTGTCTAAATTGACACCGAACTCACGAGCCAAACGACGAATTACTGGTGTTGCGTGTGCATAACCAGCAGCAGAAACTACTTGTTCTTGATTTAAACCTGATTGGTTTTGAGCGGCTGGGGCCGTATCAGTTTTCGCTGGTGCTACTTGTGGTGCTGGAGCTGACGCATTTTGAGCCACAACAGGTTCTGCACCTGTTACTTCAAATTTCATAATTAATGAACCAGTTAACACTTTATCGCCAGATTTCACTAGAATTTCTTTTACCACCCCCGCAAATGGTGCAGGTACTTCCATTGAGGCTTTATCACCTTCAACGGTAATTAAAGATTGCTCTTCTGATACAGAATCGCCTACTTTCACCATAATTTCAGTTACGTTTACTTCATCGCCACCGATATCTGGTACATTCACCTCTTTAATTGCTGATGCCTGTGCAGGGACAGCAGTTTCAGCTGCTGAAATTGCTTGTGATGGTGCAGATGATGCTGTTTCAAATTTCATAATCAATTTACCCGTTGAAACGTTATCGCCCACATTGATTAAAATTTCTTTTACCACGCCCGCAACTGGTGCAGGGACTTCCATAGACGCTTTATCACCTTCAACACTAATGATTGATTGATCAATTTCAACGCTATCACCTACTTTAACCATAATTTCAGTTACATTTACTTCATCGCTACCAATATCTGGCACATTTACTTCAACAACTGCAGAAGTTGTTGCTACAGACGCAGGAGCAGTTTCTGCTTTTGGTGCTTCAGCCTCGGGGGCAGCATCAGCTGAGGCTAATACTAACATTGGAGAGCCAGTTGAAACTTTATCGCCTACCTTCACTAATACTTCTTTTACTACACCTGCTTCTGGTGCAGGCACTTCCATTGAGGCTTTATCACCTTCTACGCTAATAATTGATTGGTCTACTGAAATAGTATCACCAACTTTTACCATCACTTCAGTAACACTTACTTCATCTGAACCAATATCTGGCACATTAATTTGTTTTGACATTTTAAAATCCTTCTTTTGTAAACGGATAAATTGATTTTACCCTTACAAATTTAGGGTGGGCATTTCCCACCCCATTTTGCAAAATTTTCGTTAAATTTAACCGCTTGTATTACGCATATAATGGGTTAATGCGATCAACATTCAAGCCAAATTTAGCAATGGCATCCGCAACTACTTTAGTTTCTACCGTGCCTTCTTTCGCTAATTGAGCAAGAGCGGCAACAACGACATAACGCTCGTCTACTTCAAAGTGCTCACGTAAGTTTGCACGGCTGTCTGAGCGGCCGAAACCATCTGTACCTAACACATGATAATGTTTACTTGGCACATACGCACGAATTTGCTCAGCGTATAGTTTCATATAATCTGTTGCGGCAACTGTTGGTAAGTCTGCTAACACTTGTGCGACATAAGGAATACGCTGCTCTTCTGTTGGGTGTAATAAGTTCCAACGAGCTACATCTGCACCGTCACGACCTAATTCGTTGAATGATGGTGCTGAGAATACATCTGCGGTTACACCATAGTCATTTGCAAGAATTTGAGCCGCTAAGCGAACATGACGCATAATTGCACCCGAGCTTAATAATTGAACACGACCTTTACCTTTGCCTTCAACCGTTTCAAATTTATATAAACCTTTACGGATACCCTCTTCAGCACCTGTAGGCATTGCTGGTTGATCGGTAATTTCATTTAATGTGGTAATGTAGTAGAAGATATCTTCTTGATCTTCGCCATACATACGGCGGATACCATCTTGAACAATGACGGCTACTTCAAATGCAAATGCTGGATCGTAAGTGACACAATTCGGAATTACGCCCGCTTGAATATGGCTATGACCATCTTCGTGTTGCAAACCTTCTCCATTTAAGGTTGTACGGCCTGAAGTTCCCCCAATCATAAAGCCACGAGCTAATTGGTCGCCAGCTAACCACATCATATCGCCTACACGTTGGAAGCCGAACATTGAGTAGTAGATGAAGAATGGAATCATCGGTAAATTGCTGACAGAATATGATGTTGCAGCAGCAACCCAAGATGCAGTTGCACCCAACTCATTGATACCTTCTTGTAATACTTGGCCATCTTTTGCTTCACGGTAGTAAGCCACTAAATCACGGTCTGATGGCACATAGTTTTGACCAAATGGATTATAAATACCGATTTGACGGAATAAACCCTCCATACCAAAAGTACGTGCTTCGTCCGCAATAATTGGCACGATTTGCTGACCGATATTTTTATCTTTCAATAAGGTATTTAACACACGAGAGAATGCCATCGTAGTTGAAATACCACGCGGTTGCTCATCTAATAATGCTTGGAATTCAGATAACTCAGGCACTTTGAACTCAACGGTAAATTTCGGCTTACGCACAGGAACAAAACCATTTAAATCTTTACGTTTACCATGTAAATAATTGTACTCTTCTGAACCTTCTTCGAATTTGATATATTCTAGATTTTCAACTTGCTCATCAGTTAACGGCAACTCAAAGTAATCACGGAAGCCTTTTAAGCTCTCTAATGACATTTTTTTCGATTGGTGAGCCGTATTTTTACTTTCTGCCTCAGGAATACGATAACCTTTTACTTGTTGAGCTAATATCACAACTGGTTTGTCTGATTTCTGTGCTTTTGCATAAGCCGCATACAATTTTTCAGAATCATGAGCTCCACGACGTAATGCCCAAATTTCATCATCTGTCATATCCGCTACGAGTGCGGCAGTTTCTGGATAGCGACCGAAGAAGTGTTCACGAACGTAAGCACCATTTTTAGATTTGAACGTTAAATAGTCACCATCTAACACTTCCATCATTAATTGGCTTAATTTACCTGAAGTATCTTTAGCGAATAATTTATCCCACTCGCTACCCCATAATACTTTAATCACTTCCCAACCTGCACCAGTAAATACGCCCTCTAATTCTTGAACAATTTTACCGTTACCGTTTACTGGACCATCTAAGCGTTGTAAGTTACAACTAATAGTAAAAATTAAGTTGTTTAATTTTTCACGACCTGCAAATGATAATGCACCTTTAGATTCGATTTCATCCATCTCGCCATCGCCTAAGAAAGCATATACTTTTTGATCAGCAGTGTCTTTTAAACCACGATGTTCTAAATATTTTAAGAAACGAGCTTGGTAGATTGCATTCACTGGTCCTAAGCCCATCGATACCGTAGAGAATTGCCAAAACTCAGGCATCAATTTAGGGTGAGGGTAAGAAGATAAACCATCTGTGAATGCTTCTTGGCGGAAGTTGTCCATTTGCTCAGCCGTAATACGACCTTCTAAGAAAGCACGACCATACATTCCTGGTGCTGCGTGGCCTTGGAAGAAGATTAAATCTCCACCATTTTTATCCGTTGGTGCTTTAAAAAAGTGGTTAAAGCAAACTTCATACATTGTTGCTGCAGATTGGAATGTTGAGATGTGTCCACCTAAGTCAAGATCTTTTTTCTGGCTACGCAAAACAGTAGCAATTGCGTTCCAACGTACGGCAGAACGAATACGACGCTCGATTTTATGATCACCTGGATAAGCTGGTTGCTCAGAAACTGGAATTGTATTGACATAATCCGTTGTCGTACCTGTTGGTAATGACACGCCGCCAGCACGTGCTTGGCTGATAACTTGTTCAACGATAAATTGAGCTCGCTCTAAACCTTCTTCACGAATTAACGAATCTAGTGATGCCAACCAATCTTGAGTTTCGATTGGATCTACGTCATTTCTCAAGTTCTCTGACATAGTATTCTTCCTTATTAAATTAATGATTGAAGTAATAAATAACAAAATCTTAACAAATTTTGCTTATTTGATGATTTTTAGACCAATTTTTATCGAAAAAATTCATCTCAAACGGCTATTTTAAATTTAGCCTTAGTTAAGCTTTAAGTCGAAAAGCCCAAAATAAAAGTATTATCTATTTGATTTTAAACGTTTTTATAGTGTTTTATAAAATTTGTTTAAATTTTGTAGATAAATTTGCAATGCAAGATAGCAAAAATCGCTGATGTTGTCTAATTTTGTTCAAGACACAAACCACGCTTAATGTTAATTAAACCTTATAAAAATAAGAAAAAACCTGATGTTTAACGCTAAATTAGGTATATATTGTAGCTATTCCTAATCCTTACTCTTTACTTCAACTTCACGTGCTTAGCTAACCTTTGGATAAGTGATGGCCCTTGATAAATCATAGCAGAGTAAACTTGCAATAAGCTCGCACCAGCATTAATCTTTTCTTGCCCACTCTCTAACGAATGAATTCCTCCGCTTCCAATGATAGGAACACGCCCATTTAATTCAACAGATAATCGGGCAATCAATCGGCTGCTTAATTGATGCAGAGGCTTACCGCTTAATCCACCTTGCTGCTCAAAATGTGTTAAACCCACAACACTTTCACGAGAAAGTGTCGTATTTCCTGCAATGACTCCATCAATCTGATGGCGAACTAAGCTATCTGCCACAGAAGCAATTTCCTCATCCGTTAAATCAGGGGCAATTTTCAATACAAGCGGTCGATATTGACCAATTTTTTGCAAAAGTTGAGCCTGCTCTTTTTTTAAATTAACCAATAAATCATCTAATGCCTCGCCATATTGCAGACTACGCAAATTTTTAGTATTTGGCGATGAAATGTTTACTGTGACATAATCGCAATATTCATACACTTTCCGTAAACAAGTCAGATAATCATCTAAGCTATGCTCAATCGGAGTGAGTGCATTTTTGCCAATATTAATCCCCAAAATGCCGTCATATTTCGCTTTTTTCACATTCTCAATCAGAACATCAACACCTTTATTATTAAACCCATTTCGGTTAATAATGCCTTCAGCTTCTAAAACTCGGAATTGTCTTGGCTTAGGATTTCCATCTTGTGCAAGAGGCGTCACTGTACCAACTTCAATAAAACCAAAGCCTAATTTGCCAAATCCATCTATCGCTTCGCCGTTTTTATCTGCTCCAGCTGCCAAACCAATCGGATTTTTAAAATTAAGCCCCATCACTGTTGTCGGATTAGATGGCGTAACTAAAGGTGAAAAAGGGAGTTTCCCTACTAATGCAAGAGCTTGAATAGAAAGTTGATGTGCATTTTCAGCCTCAAGCGAAAATAAAAATGGACGAATAAGAGAATACATAAAGGTATTTTCCCCAAATGATAAATAGTTATAAAAAAGCCCAATCATTAGATTGGGCATTCGGGCAATAAAATCATTACGCATCAAACATTGCAGAAATAGACTCTTCATTGCTAATACGACGAATCGCTTCTGCAAGCATTCCAGATAAAGTTAAAACTCGCACCTTATTAAGTGCTTTAATTTCATTAGTTAATGGAATAGTATCTGTTACCACAATTTCATCTAACGCTGTATTTGCTAGGTTTTGTGCTGCTGCTCCAGAGAATACTGCATGGGTTGCATAAGCAAATACACGACGTGCACCACGCTCTTTTAATGCTTCAGCGGCTTTAGCTAAGGTACCGCCAGTATCTATCATATCATCAACTAAAATACAATCACGCTCTGCGACATCACCAATAATATGCATAACTTGCGATACATTTGCTTTCGGGCGACGTTTATCAATAATTGCCATATCGGTATCATTCAATAATTTAGCGACCGCTCTTGCACGCACCACCCCGCCAATATCAGGGGAAACTACAATAGGATTGACTAAATCTGATTTTTTCAAAATATCTTCAATAAGTACAGGCGAACCAAATACATTATCTACTGGCACATCAAAGAAGCCTTGAATCTGTTCCGCATGTAAATCACACGTTAATACTCTATCTACACCAACGCTTGACAGAAAGTCAGCGACCACTTTTGCAGTAATGGGAACACGGGCTGAACGCACACGTCTATCTTGGCGAGCATAGCCAAAGTATGGGATAACGGCTGTAATACGACCAGCAGAAGCACGACGCAACGCATCAACCATTACAATCAATTCCATTAGATTATCATTCGTTGGTGCACAAGTTGATTGCACAATGAAAATATCGCCTCCACGCACATTTTCATTGATTTGCACTTGAATTTCACCATCGCTAAAACGACCAACAGTTGCATTACCTAATGAAGTATAAAGATGTTTTGCAATACGATTAGCAAGTTCTGGCGTTGCATTGCCCGAAAACAGTTTAATATCTGTCATGGAGTGACCCTTTGATTAGTGGTGGTTAGTTTGGAATAATGTTTGATGTAATGGCGAAATATTTTGCCCTTTCGCCACAAAACCAAATGTCTCTGGTGGCCTATAAGCAAAAACTTGTTCAGCTTCTGCTTGTGTACTAAATTCAGCAAAAATACAAGCACCTGTGCCTGTTAGCTTAAACGGTGCATATTGTAACAATTCTTGCATAAGATCTTCAACCGCTGAATAACGTTCTCGCACAACTTTTTCGCAATCATTTGTCCATTTTGACGATAATAATTTGCTCAAATCGCGTTTTGGTGTGTTTCTTGGTAAATTCGGATCATTAAAAACGATTGCCGTTGAAATAGAAACCTCAGGTTTTAGCACTACATACCATTTTTCTTCAGGCTCACAAGGTGTGAAGACTTCACCGACTCCTTCAGCAAAAGCTGACACACCTCTTACAAAAATGGGCACATCAGCCCCTAAACTTAAACCTAATTCAGCAAGTTGTTCAAGTGAAAGATCTGTTTGCCATAAATGATTTAAACCCACTAACACCGTAGCGGCATTTGATGAACCACCACCAACACCACCACCCATCGGCAAATTTTTAGTAATGCCAATTTTTGCCCCTTTGTTGCAAGCGGTTGTTTTTTGCAAAAGTTTAGCAGCTCGGTAAATCAAGTTATCTTCAACGGCAACCCCTTCTAATTGATTTGTTAATTCAATTTCAGGGCTATCAATTATTTCAATCTCAATTTCATCGCAAAAGTCTAAAAACTGAAACAGTGTTTGTAACTCGTGATAGCCATCTTCCCTTTTGTTGGTAATATACAAAAACAGGTTCAATTTAGCTGGACTGGGTAAAATCATTTTTTCCATTAATAAGTCCATCTTTCAATGCGGATTTTTAAAGTTTGCGAACCATTTTCAAGCACAATTAATTTGGGCAAATGTGGCTCACGATCTTCGTGATACTCTACATAACTTGATGTCCAAATGGTGCCATTGAGTGGATAGCTAAATTGCGAAAGCTGGCGTTTTTCATTCACAATATAATTACCTTCTTTTTCAGGTTTCCCTTTTACCCAATAAGCAAACTGGTCAATTGGGAATGAAACACCAATCATCTCTTTCATTAATGCTTCAATATCACTATCAGAACGGCTACTGCCTTCACTATCTGAAACCGTTAAACCACGCTCATTACGTTCCAATTTCAATGATTTAGTGGAAAAAGTAGAAGAAAGCTCTAAGCTAAAATGCGTTGGCGTATGGTATTGCAAATTGAAATGGGAAGAAAAACGCTCTTTTGGCGAAATGTAACCAAATTGACCTGTCGCGCTATAGCGTTGAATTTTAGCTAATTGCCCTAAATGTTGTTGCCATTGTCTATCATTGTGTGGAATTTGTACTGTTGGCTTTGGTACTTCCGTCGGAGCCTGTAATACGGAGTTACAAGCCATTAAGCCAAGCAATACACTCAGAGATAAAATTTTTATGCGTTTTTTCATATTTTAAAATCAATTGTAGAAGCGAAAACTACTCGCCTTCTTGCCTATTATAATTAGCTAAATTGTAAGCTGTGAAGCTGTTTATAAGCCCCACCTTTTGCCAACAATTCTGTATGATTACCACGTTCAATAATATTTCCGTGATCGACGACTAAAATTTCATCGGCTTTTTCTATCGTCGATAAGCGGTGAGCAATAACCAAAACAGTGCGATCTTTTTGCAACACGTCAAGAGCCGATTGAATCGCCCTTTCTGATTCTGTATCTAAGGCAGAAGTTGCCTCATCAAGTACTAATACTGGTGAGTTTCGCAGCAAGGCACGCGCAATCGCTAAACGTTGGCGTTGCCCGCCCGATAAGCTCGCGCCATTTTCACCAATCACAGTATCTAAACCATTATCCAGTTTTTCAATAAATTCCATTGCGTGCGCGGCTTTTGCCGCTGCAATAATTTCATCTCGGCTATATTTATCTGTTGCTGCATAAGCAATATTATTGGCAATCGTATCATTAAATAAATGAACCTGCTGTGAAACCACAGAACATTGCTCACGTAAATTTTTCAATGTGTAATCTTGAATATTTATGCCATCAAGTAAAATCTCGCCTTCATCCACATCATAAAAGCGAGTAAGTAAATTGGCAATCGTTGATTTGCCTGAACCAGAACGCCCAACTAATGCAACGGTTGTACCTTTAGGAATATCAAAAGAAATATTGTTTAACGCTTTATTCTCTTTGCCTAAATAACTAAAGCTTACATTTTTAAATTTAACATTCCCTTCAACTTTTTCCATATTAACCGTGCCATTATCTGCCTCAGTTTTTAAATCTAAAAATTCAAATAATGTTTGGCAAGCCGCCATACCACGTTGGAATTGCGAATTTACATTGGTTAATGATTTTAAAGGACGCAACATTGCCATCATAGAAGAAAAGACGACGGTAAATGAGCCCGCAGTTAAATTCTCACTCATTACTTCAGGAAAGGTAGCAACATAAAGTACGGCAGATAACGCAAATGAAGCGATAAGTTGTACCACGCCATCAGAAATACCGTCAGCTGAAACCACTTTCATTCCTTTACGACGCATATCATTGCTAACACGGTCAAAGCGTTCTTTCTCTACTTTTTGCCCACCAAAGGAAAGCACTTCTTTATGCCCTTTTAGCATTTGCTCGGTAGTCACTGTCAGTTCGCCCATTGAGTGTTGAATATTACGGCTTAATTTGCGGAAATATTTAGAAATAAAACCAATTAACAGACCAATAATCGGAGCCATAATAAAGAGCACGATAGAAAGCTGCCAGCTAGTGTAAATCATCACAACAAACAAAGAGAGCAAATATGCACCTTCACGCACAATAGTCACTAACGAATGCGAAGCGGAACTTGCCACCATCTCCGTATCATAAGTAACACGTGAAAGTAAACGCCCAGTTGGATTATTATCAAAATAACTCACAGGCATATACATTAAGTGCTGAAAAATATTGCGGCGTAATGTCATTACCACTTTGCCCGAAACCCACGCCAAGCAGTAACTAGCGATATAGTTAGTCACTCCTCTCACTAAAATAAATACAACGACAAGTGCTGCCATTAATTTAAGAAAATGATGGTTTGCTTGCCCAAACCCTTCATCTAAAAGTGGTTTAAGCAAATAAATGAGGCTTGAATCAACTAAGGCATTTAGTACTAAAGCGACTGCACCTGCAATCAAGCCCGCTTTAAAAGGACTGATTGTTGGCCATAAACGTTTAAAGGTTTTAAACGTGGAAAGATCTTTTTCTGAATTCACTTTTTTACATCACTCTTGCTTATTGAAAAATCGGGCTATTGTACCTTGATTTCAAAGGCTAACCAAATCGGTTTTATTTTTGTTTGATTTTTAATCAGAAATAACACCTTTCTCAGTTTAAACAAGCGGTGATCTTTGGTGAATATTTTGCAAAATTTAATCAAAATATGACCGCTTGTCTATTTTGGTATTACGCTTTTAAAAATTGAATAACCGAACCTAGATCTCTCGTTCGTTTAGAGGGGGGTAAACTTTTCAAGAAGGTTTGTCCATAATTACGCATAACCAAACGCGAATCGCAGATAATCACCACACCTCGATCCGTGACATCTCGAATTAAACGCCCAACACCTTGTTTTAGTGTGATCACCGCTTCAGGAATTTGAATATCATTAAACGGGTCTCCGCCTTGCAATTTGCAATCCTCCATTCGTGCCTTGAGTAGTGGTTCATCTGGTGAAGTGAAAGGCAATTTATCAATAATCACGAGGGAAAGTGCATCGCCTCGTACATCAATACCTTCCCAAAAACTTTGGGTAGCAACCAGTACGGCGTTATCTTCTTTGACAAATTTCTCTAATAGACGCCCTTTACTTGTCTCGCCTTGTAATAATACGTTGAGCGAACTCTGTTCTCGTAAGAAATCCGCTAGGCCTCGCATCATATAATAAGAGGTACAGAGCAAGAAACAACGCCCTTTGTTCGCCTCAATAACGGGTTTTAATAGTTGTCCTAGTGCCGTTAAAGTATGAGCCTTATTGGTATCGGGTAAATAACGAGGTACGCACAGTAACGATTGATTTTGATAATCGAAGGGGCTTTGCAAAACCAGTTGTTCGGCATTTTCAATACCTAATCGTTGGCAGAAATGCTCAAACGAACCACCAACCTCCAGGGTTGCGGAGGTAAACACCCAACCAATTTGCTGATTTTTTAGCTGTTCGCCAAACTTATCTGCCACCATAAGTGGCGTGATGTGTAAGCCAAAAGAGCGACCGTTTGCTTCGTACCAATAGCAATATCCTGTCACCGTAGTATCCATTAATTTTTTAAGCTGTACTTTCACTTCCGCTAAGCGTTCAAAAATTTTATCTAAAGTGTCAGATCGACCTAATGATTTTTTTACTACCTCACTTAAAAAGTCAATGTTTTCAGATACTTTTACTAAGCCATCCACCACTTTTTTATCTCGAAACAGATCCCGTAAATTCCCTCTAATCTGCCCTTCTCCCCCCATTAATAAGCGAAAATCTTGCACCACTTTCATAAGATGATCGGAGGCTTTACCTAATTGTGCCACATCTTTTAATTCTGTACGGTAAACGATGTTGGTATCTTTGCAAAGATCAAATAATTGGCGAGAAGAGAGGGATTGCCCAAAGTATTGGCTAGCAATATCTGGAAGTTGATGAGCTTCATCAAAAATCACCAATTCAGCTTCTGGGATCAACTCGCCAAACCCCGTTTCTTTTACCGCCATATCTGCACAAAATAGATGATGATTTACCACAACCACATCAGCTTCCATCGCCTTACGGCGAGCCTGTACCACATAGCAATCCTTAAAATGGGGGCAATCAGAGCCTAAGCAGCTCTCTGTTGTACTCACTAATTGCGGTAAAATCGGGCTGTCTTCCGCAATCGTAATACATTCACTTAAATCACCTGTTTTACTTGAATTTTGCCATTTGCTGATTTTTTTCAAATCTGATAATACAGATTTATCGCCGAGCACTCCCATTGCCGTCACTTGCTCTAATCTCTCTAAACAGAGATAATTCGCTCTGCCTTTTAGTAACGCTATTTTACCTTTATATTTGAGGGCTTTTTGAATGGTCGGGAGATCTCGATTAAAGAGTTGATCTTGTAGGTTTTTAGAACCTGTGGAAATAATCGTTTTTTTACCTGAAAGCAATGCTGGCACTAAATAGGCAAATGTTTTGCCTGTTCCTGTGCCAGCCTCAACAACCACGGGTGTTGCAAATTTTACGGATTTTCCGACCGCTTGTGCCATCGCAAGCTGGGCTTTTCGTGGGCGAAAGCCATTAATATTTTGGCTCAATAGACCATCATCGCTAAATGCGTGAAGAATTTTATCGTCGTATTTTGTCATAAATTAATCGCCCAACAACAAGCCGTCATCACTTAACTGTTCACGGCGGTTTTGTTGGAAAAGTTGTAGTAAATCTGGCACATCCATTTTTTGTCGCTGCTCGCCAAACACATCAAACGCGACTTGTCCTTGGTGTAACATCACAGTACGGTCGCCGTAATCTAGGGCTTGTCGCATTGAATGAGTCACCATTAGGGTAGTGAGTTTTTGTTCTCGCACGATTTTGTTGGTTAGCTCCAGCACAAAATCCGTGGTTTTAGGATCAAGAGCAGCAGTGTGTTCATCTAGTAATAGAATATTAGATGGCTTCAGCGATGCCATCAAAAGACTCACCGCTTGGCGCTGTCCGCCTGATAATCGCCCCATTTGGTCGGTTAATCGGTTTTCTAAGCCCAATCCTAAAAGTGACAGTTTTTCTTTAAAAAGCGCTCGCATTTGGCGTTTGATCGCAAAGCTTAAACCTCGCTTTCCACCACGTTGATAAGCGAGTGCCATATTTTCTTCAATGGTCAAACTTTCACACGTGCCCGCCATAGGGTCTTGAAATACTCGAGCGACTTGATTCGCTCTTTGCCACGTTGTTGTGTTATTAACTTTATGACCTTGAATAATAATCTCGCCACTATCTACTTGGCAATCGCCACTAATTGCATTTAGCATAGTGGATTTGCCTGCTCCGTTACTGCCAATCACAGAAACAAATTCACCTTGTTCTACTTTAAGAGATAAGCCTCGCAATACAGGATTTTCAATTGCGGTGCCTTTATTGAAGGTAATGAATAAGTTATTTAATTCAATCATCTTAACCTCTCTTACCCAACAATTTCTGTTTGATTTTTGGTAATGCTAATACAATAACCACTAATAATGCTGTAATTAAATTCAGATCTTGCGGACCAAAACCAATACTATTGAGCGTCTCGTTATTTAATGCCAGAGCGATAAAGAAACGATATAAAATTGAGCCGATAATGACCGCAAAGGTGAGCCAAACAATACGTTTAGCCGAAAAAATCGCTTCACCAATAATCACCGCGGCTAACCCTATCACGATAGTGCCTACGCCAATAGAAATATCTACCCCGCCATTACTTTGTACATATAATGCTCCACCTAACGCAATTAAAGCATTAGAAATTGCCATACCTAAAATCGTCATTTTATTAATCGCAATGCCTTGTGCCTTTGCCATACGGCTATTTGTGCCTGTTGCTCGAATGGCTAAGCCGGTTTCGGTAGCAAAAAAGAGGTCAAATAGGCATTTCACGATAACAACAACAAGTAATGCCATCACGAGCCGAACTAAGGCTAATTGCAGATCGCTTTCAATAGTCATCACATCATAAATTGTGGTTTCGCCGAGAATCGCAATGTTGGGCATTCCCATAATGCGTAAATTAATCGAATAAAGGGCAATCATCATCAAGATACTGGCAAGCAGTTTCTCAATTTTAAAACCGATATGCAGACAGGCTGTAACAATGCCCGCAGCAGCACCCGCTAATGTGCCGTAAAGCGTTGCCAACCAAGGATCAACTTGATTTAAAATGCTAATGACACACACCGCACCACCTAGTGGAAAACTGCCATCTGCTGTTAAATCAGGAAAATCCAGAATTTTATAAGAAATGAATACGCCAAGTGCAACAAGGGCATAAATCAAGCCTAACTCTAAGGCACCAATCCAGGTGATATTACTTAAAAAGAAACTTAAAAAATGAATAATCGCGTCCATTGGTCATTTTATTATGGTTAATTGATTGAGAAATGCACTACTATAATAGTACAAATTTGGAAGGCATTTTACGCTATTTTTAAGAAAAAATCAGCTACTTATTTGTCTTGCAAAGGCTAAAGAAAAAGCTAAAACACAAGCGGTCATATTTCCTTTGCATTTTGCAATCGCAAAAAAGAGTAAAAATATGACCGCTTGTATGCAATATTAGCCTTTAGCCAATATCTCTTTTAAAAACCTTGCTGTATGAGAGCGTTTATCTTTAGCAACCTGTTCAGGTGTGCCCGTTGCGATAATCTCGCCACCGCCACTACCGCCTTCAGGTCCGAGATCTACAATCCAGTCTGCGGTTTTTATTACATCTAAATTATGCTCAATCACGACAATCGTATTGCCTTGATCACGCAAGCGGTGTAATACACCGAGTAACTGTTTAATATCTGCAAAATGCAAACCTGTAGTTGGCTCATCTAAAATATAGAGGGTTTTGCCGGTGTCTCGTTTAGACAACTCAGTGGCTAGCTTGACACGCTGAGCCTCTCCTCCTGAAAGTGTGGTAGAAGATTGCCCTAAGCGGATATAAGATAATCCTACATCCATCAAGGTTTGTAACTTACGAGCAATCATCGGCACTGGAGCAAAAAACTCTCTCGCCTCTTCCACTGTCATTTCTAACACTTGATGAATGGTTTTACCTTTATAACGGATTTCAAGTGTTTCACGGTTATAACGCTTACCTTTACAATGATCGCAAGGTACATAAACATCGGGTAAAAAGTGCATTTCTACCTTAATAACCCCATCTCCTTGACAAGCTTCGCACCGCCCACCACGCACATTGAAACTAAAACGCCCTACGTTATAGCCTCTTGCTCGAGCCTCTTGCGTGCCTGCAAATAACTCTCGAATTGGCGTAAATAGCCCTGTGTAAGTGGCAGGATTTGAGCGTGGCGTTCGCCCGATCGGGCTTTGATCGATATCTATCACTTTATCAAAATGGGCTAAGCCATCAATAGCTTCATAAGGGGCAACATCGCTATTTTCTGCACGATTTAACGCATTCTGAGCCAAAGGGAAAAGTGTATCATTAATCAATGTTGACTTGCCTGAACCTGAAACACCTGTAATACAAGTAAATAAACCCACTGGAATTTCTAACTTCACTTTTTTCAAATTATTACCGCTTGCACCTGAGAGTGTTAATACTTTGGCAGGGTCATAAGTCACTCGCTTAGCAGGAATTTCAATTTTTTGTTTACCCAAAAGGAATTGCCCAGTAATAGATTCTTCAATCTGCATAATTTCTGACGCGCTTCCCTGTGCAATAACTTGTCCACCATGTACACCAGCCCCAGGTCCAATATCAATAATATGATCTGCTGCCCGAATTGCATCTTCATCGTGCTCAACGACAATCACCGTATTACCTAAATTACGCAAATGAACCAACGTATTAAGTAAACGCTCATTATCACGCTGATGTAATCCAATTGAAGGCTCATCTAACACATACATCACACCCACTAAGCCAGCACCAATTTGGCTCGCTAGGCGAATACGCTGAGCCTCTCCTCCAGACAAGGTTTCAGCTGAACGCGAAAGCGAAAGATAATTCAAGCCAACATTAACCAAAAACTGTAAACGCTCACGAATTTCTTTTAAGATCTTTTCTGCAATTTTCTCTCTTTGCCCTGATAACTTAATCTCTTCAAAGAACGCCAGTGCTTCGCCAATACTTTTTTCTGATACCATCGGTAAATTTGTTTTATCTAAGAAAACATACCGAGCCTCACGACGCAAGCGAGAACCTTGACAACCAATGCAAGGGCGAGTGTTGATATATTTCGCTAATTCATCTCTTACTGAATTGGATTCCGTTTCTTTATAGCGACGAGCCATATTATTCAGAACGCCCTCAAAAGCGTGTTTACGCTTAACTTTATCGCCCCTATCATTTACATAAACAAACTCAATCTCTTCTTTTGTGCCATTTAAAATAATATTTTGATATTTTTTAGGCAACTGCCCAAATGGCGTTTCCAGATCAAAACCGTAATGCTCCGCCACTGCTTTTAGTAGCCCAAAGTAATAAAAACTACGACGATCCCAGCCTTTAATTGCCCCTGAGGCTAATGAGACATCAGCATTCTGAACAACTTTATTTTCATCAAAAAACTGCTCTACTCCGAGCCCATCACAGCTCGGGCAAGCCCCAGCAGGGTTATTAAATGAAAATAAACGAGGCTCTAATTCTTGTAATGAATAGCCACAATGTGGGCAAGCAAAACTCGATGAAAATACCATTTCTTCTGCCTGAGGATCGTCCATGTCCGCAATAACTGCCGTTGAGCCAGATAAATCTAATGCCGTTTCAAAAGATTCCGCTAAACGTGTTGCAAGATCAGACCTTACTTTAAAACGATCTACCACAACCTCAATCGTATGTTTTTTCTGAAGTTCTAATGTTGGAGGATCTGATAAATCGCAAATTTCACCGTCAATTCTGGCACGTAAATAACCGCTAGCGGTCAAATTTTCTAATAATTTTACGTGTTCGCCTTTTCGATCTTTTACAACTGGAGCAAGTAGCATTAGGCGTTTACCTTCCGGCTCTTCCAATACTCTATCCACCATTTGTGAAATCGTTTGAGCCGCTAACGGAACATCATGATCAGGGCAACGTGGTTCACCCACCCTTGCAAATAGTAAACGCAGATAGTCGTGAATTTCCGTCACCGTTCCCACCGTAGAACGAGGGTTATGTGACGTTGATTTTTGCTCAATTGAAATCGCAGGTGAAAGCCCTTCAATGTGATCAACATCGGGCTTTTCCATTAAAGAGAGGAATTGACGAGCGTAAGCAGAAAGCGATTCCACATAACGGCGTTGCCCTTCAGCATAAAGTGTATCAAAAGCCAAAGAGGATTTTCCTGAACCAGAAAGCCCAGTAATCACAATAAATTTATCTCTAGGTAAAGTTAAATTAATGTTTTTTAAGTTATGCGTTCTCGCTCCACGAATATCTATATATTGCATCTTTTTTCTATCCACAGCTATTTCTAAATTTTCGAGCATTATCGCATATTTTAATAAAACTGTACAAAATATCAGTTTTTCTGTGTTCAATACATTAATTTTCAGTTAGAATATTCCACAATTTTGTATAAAGACACAGTAAAAGAAAGAGGTTTTATGGCTGGTATCAATAAAGTAATTATCGTAGGTAATTTAGGTAACGACCCAGAAATGCGTACAATGCCAAATGGCGAAGCGGTAGCAAATATTAGTGTAGCGACATCTGAAAGCTGGACGGATAAAAATACAGGCGAACGTCGAGAGGTTACTGAATGGCATCGTATTGTATTTTATCGTCGCCAAGCAGAAGTATGTGGGCAATATCTACGTAAAGGTTCACAAGTTTATGTGGAAGGTCGTTTAAGAACCCGTAAATGGCAAGACCAAAACGGACAAGATCGTTACACCACTGAAATTCAAGGTGATGTATTACAAATGCTCGGTAGCCGCCAAGGTAATGATATGAGCAACCAACCACAAAGCGGTTGGGGTAATTCAGCACCTGCAGGAAATAGTTATAATCAAGGTAATAGCAATTATAGCTATAGCCAAACTTCAAACTCAGCACAACCACAATCTAAGCCTGCTCCACAAGCTGAACCTGCAATGAACAATTTTGATGATGATATTCCGTTCTGAGATACGTATATATCTAAACTGTCAAAATAAATCATAGAGTATCTAGGTAGAGCCTTGTAAAACAAGGCTCTACTTTTTTTACATTTATTTTGACAAGATACTCTCTATTCTATTAAGTGATTAAGAATAGAACTCAGTTCTATAATCTACTCAAATCAAAGAGTAAATTTCAATAGTCATATAAAAAACAAGCGGTCGATTTTCTTCAGAATTTTGTATAATAGATAAGAAAATCGACCGCTTTTAAGAGTTAAATTAGAGTAACCAGCTACCAATCAATGCACAGGCAAAACCAGTTAAACCAATTGAAGTCTCAAGCATTGTCCAAGTTTTTAACGTAGTTTTTTCGTCCATTTCAAGGAAACGGCTCATAAGCCAGAAGCCTGAATCGTTTACGTGAGAAATAACGGTTGCACCTGAAGCGATTGAAATCACGATAAAGCAAAGATCAAACTGGCTTAAATCTGGCGCAGCCGCCACCATTGGGGCAATTAACGCTGCGGTTGTGGTTAAAGCAACTGTCGCAGAACCTTGTGCGACACGGAAAACCGTTGCAATAATAAAAGCTGCAACAACAATCGGCATGCCCGTATCTGCCATCATTGCAGATAATACATCGCCAATGCCGCTTGCACGTAACACGCCACCAAACATACCTCCAGCCCCTGTTACCAGGACGATAGAACAAATTGGACCTAGTGCGTTATTACAAATTTTCTCAATTTGATCGAGACTACGGTTATCACGCAGAAGCATAATCGCCACAATCAGAGTAATCAATAACGCTATTGGTGTTTTACCAATTAAACGCAAGCTTTGTACCCAAAGTTCGTCGCTATCCACTACTTTCGTAACAGCGAGCGTATTTAAGCCTGTATCAAACAAAATTAAGATGATTGGAAGTAATAGTACCGTCAGTACTTTACCGAAACTCGGCGGATTTTGCACCGCCATTTCATTTGCGGATAAGCCGTTCAAAAATGCTTTTGGTAAATCAACGTGAATGCGCTTACTGATAAATTGACTGAACATATAAGTTCCGATGTACCAAATTGGGATTGCACAAACTAAACCCACTAATACTAATAAGCCCATATTTACGCCAAGTAAATCGCCAGAAGCAACTGGCCCTGGGTGCGGAGGAAGGAAAGCGTGCATCACCGCAAATGCCCCTGCAGACGGGAAAGCATAACGCAGTACTGAGCCGCCAAACTGTTTCGCTACGCTGAAAATAATTGGCAACATCACGACTAAACCCGCATCAAAGAAAATAGGGAAACCAAATAGCAATGATGCCACACCCAGCGCAAATGGTGTTTTCTCTTTACCGAATTTATTGATAAGCGTGTCTGCTAATACTTTTGCACCACCCGTGATTTCGAGCAAACGACCAATCATTGCTCCCAATCCCACCAACAATGCAACAGAAGCAAGCGTACCGCCAAAGCCATTTAATAAAGTCGGCAAGATTTTATCAACAGGAATACCCACAGCCAATGCTGTGAGTAAACTCACAATAATTAAAGCAACAAAGGCGTGAAGCTTAAATTTAATAATTAATACCAGCAATAATAAAATTGCGGCAAACATAATGAAAAGTAACATACTATTTTCTCCACAATAAATTGTTATCGGTAACATAGCGATAAAAACTAAACTTGTAAATAATTCGTTATTTTTTATTTTAAATTTGTGATCTACTTCAAATTTTACATAAATATCAGATGATTTTTCGTTTTAAACTGCTAAATTAAGCTCAAATAAAAGTTACCGATAACACAGGAGCAGACAAATGTCTCAAGGAAAAGCATTTATCTTAATGGGAGTATCCAGCACAGGTAAAACCTCTGTTGGTACGGCTATTGCACAGAAATTAGGCTTGAAATTGATTGATGGGGACGATCTTCACCCTCGTGCGAATATTCTCAAAATGGCAAACGGTACACCTCTAAATGATGATGACCGCCGCCCGTGGTTAGAGCGAATTAACGATGCCGCTTTCAGCCTAGAACAGAAAAGCGAAAAAGGAATTATTGTCTGCTCGGCATTAAAGAAAAAATACCGTGATCAAATCCGAGCAGGCAATGCTGATGTAAAATTCCTATTCCTAAACGGCTCATTTGAGCTGGTGCTGGAACGAATGAAACAACGCAAAGGCCATTTTATGAAGCCTGAAATGTTGCAAAGCCAGTTCAATACTCTAGAAATCCCACAAGCTGATGAGCCTGGCGTATTCTTCATTGATATTGATGGCAGTTTTGAGGAAGTAGTGGAGAGATGTGTAGAGACGGTTAAACCCTTGATTTAAGATACAAGCGGTCTAAATTACAAAAAAGTTTTCAAATCTAACCGCTTGCTACACACTCTCGCCCAAATGTATCTGATACCCTAAATTGATAATCGGGCTTTGTTGCGGTATGCCGTGAATGCGGTCGAGCAGTTCTTGTGCTGCTACTCTGCCCATTTGTAAGCGAGGGGTAATCACACTGGCAAGCTGTGGGGTGAGAGATTGTCCGACATCGTGTCCGTGAAAGCCAGCAATTTTGATCTGCTCTGGCACGATAATGCCTAAACGTTGGCACTCAAATAATGCTCCGATGGCTAAGTCGTCATTGGTACAGAATACACCATCTAGTTGTGGCTGTTGAGCAAGAGCTTGGCGGAGTTGCTCTGCTCCGAGCGTAAAGGAAGAATGTTGTTCAGTCGTAATGTTGAGCGGTATCAAACTGTGTTTTTGCATTGCCTGTTCATAGCCCTGCATTTTAAGTTGCGAGCGTTTATCCATTCTCGCCCCAAAGTAGGCAATATGGCGGCTACCACGTTGGATCATCGTTTCCACCATCGCTTGTGCTGCAGAAATGTTGTCAAATCCGACCGCTTGTTGAATGCCGCCTTCACACTCCATTATCTCAATCACAGGAATTTGAGCCACTTCCAGCATTTTCAGTGTGCGAGCGGAGTGATGATTTTCAGAGAGAATAATTCCATCAACGTTATAAGAAAGTAGCGACTCAATCCTCTTCTCTTCCTTTTCTTCGCTATAACCGTAGTGGGCGAGCATCGTCTGATAACCTGCTTGGTCGGTAATCTGTTCAATGCCTTTGATCACATCCGCAAAGACTTGGTTAGTGAGTGAAGGAACAAGCACGCCAATCGCTCTACTTTTGGCGTTAGAGAGAATATCAGGAGCACGATTTGGAATATAACCAAACTGTTCTATCGCTTGTGCAATGCGTTCACCAGTCTCTTTCGCTACCATGTTTGGATCACGCAAAAAACGGCTGACGGTCATTTTAGTAATGCCGAGATAGGAAGCGATATCTTGCAAAGTAGGACGTTTATATTTGGTCATTTAGAATACGTTGAGTAGTAAAAATATCGCTCATTATATGCAAAATTCTACGTAAAAACGACCGCTTGCAGCTAATCCTCCCGAAACTCTTCGGGGTGCTATTTTTATAGCCAACTTGGCGCTAGCCCAACCTGACTTTCGCCATTACCGTAGCCTTTTGCCAGATTCCCACCAGAGGTAATGCCCCCCTGCACCAGTTAAGGTTAAAGCCATCGTTATCGCTTTTTCCTCTACCGTGCGTTTGTAAAATAAGGTGGTCAAAATTATGCCAATTGCCTTTTATGTTGACAATTTAATTTGATTGGTGATAAATTCAAAGTGCAATTAATTGATTTATAGATAACTTTTTTAATCATCGGTGCATTTTTAAATAAACTCAACATTGTTCTGCACGCTGAAAGTTAAATCAAGCCAACTGATTAAGTTGCAGATTTTTTTATATTTATTCACTTTAATATACACATCCCATTAAAATAATTTTATTCTAACAATTAAGCCCCATACATTATGAATTTATTTGAAGCTATCTTAATTTTGGTTGCACTTGTTATCATCAGTGCGGTCATTTCCTCCGCTGAAATTTCACTGGCTGGTGCTCGTAAAATCAAATTACAGCAACTGGCAAATGAAGGTAATACAAAAGCCAGCCAAGTCTTAAAATTACAGGAACAGCCTGGGCATTTCATTACTGTTGTTCAAATTGGGCTCAATATGGTTGCGATTTTAGGTGGCGTGATTGGTGAGAGTATTGTTAGTCCTTTTGTCTATTCACTACTTTCTCAATATAGCCAAGCTGATTGGATAGAAAGCATCAGTTCTTGGTTAGCCTTTATTTTTGTTACCTTTACCTTTATTTTATTTGCTGATCTCATTCCTAAACGGCTGGCAATGGCTAACCCAGAAAAAATTACTTTACAGACTATAGGAATAATGACATTTTTCATCACTGTATTTAAGCCATTAGTTTGGTCATTTGACATTATTGCAAACACAATTTTTAAACTTTTTAAATTACCCACTATTCGAGAAGATAATATGACATCTGAGGATATTTTTGCAGTAGTAGATGCAGGTACTCAGGCAGGTATTTTAAAAGAGCAAGAGCAATATTTAATTGAAAATATTTTTGAAATGCAGCAACGTACCGTTACCTCCACAATGACAACACGCGAAAATATAATTTTCTTGGATCAGAGTTTTAATCAAGATCAAGTACTAGCTACCATTAAAGAAAACCCTCACTCTAAGCTATTGATTTGCGATAAGTCGATCGACAAAATTTTAGGTTACGTAGAAAGCCATAATATTTTAACACTCTATCTGCAAGAAAAGCAGGTAAAACTAACCGAAGCTAACGTATTACGTAAATCGCTATTTATTCCAGACACGCTCTCTTTATATGAAGTATTGGAACTCTTTAAATCAACTGGAGAAGATTTTGCCGTTATCGTTAATGAATATGGATTAGTAGTAGGTATTGTTACTCTCAATGATGTAATGAGCATTGTAATGGGTGAATTAGTGTCTAACGAAGAAGAACAAATTGTTCAACGTAATGAACACTCTTGGCTTATTGATGGTGCAACACCATTAGAAGATGTAATGCGAGCATTAGATATTACAAATTTTCCTAATGCAGAGAATTATGAAACTATCGCTGGTTTTATGATGTATCTATTGCGTAAGATTCCTAAGAAAACCGATTTTGTATTATGGGATAAATATAAATTTGAAATTATTGATACCGATAATTTTAAAATAGATCAGGTGATGGTTTCTATTCGCAATGATACATAGCCATAATAGCATTAGCTCCGTTTAAAAATTCTAAAACCATTCTGAATAAAGCACGCATTTAGATTTTGAGGGCAGCATAGTTTGAATTCCTCTTACTATGCTTTTCGCCTCTATTGCCCAACTGAAGCTAGAATTCTGTCTGCAAATTTACCAATGCTTATACCGAAGTTGTTTGATCTATTCCAATCCATTAAGGTACGAAAGTTATTAGAAACTAAAAAGGCTCTTCCTGCTTCTTTATCAGGACGAATAAGCCATAACTTTTTACCATTTAAGCGTGCCATTTTCGCCACTTCTTGTTGATTAGGATAAGCTAAATAAACGCCTAATGTTTGCCAATTTTCTAACGTTTTTGCTTTATTATGTTCAATGCCTGAAAAACTTAAATCAATTGGGGCGGATAAATTAACTTCAACACCCCAAGGTAGTTGATTATCCCAACCTACCGTTGAAAGATAATTAGCAATTGAAGCAAAAGCATCAGCCTTATTATTCCAAATATCTTTTTTGCCATCATTATCTCCATCGGCTGCATAGGTTAAATAAGAGGTTGGCATAAATTGAGTCTGCCCCATTGCTCCTGCCCAAGAACCTAATAGCTCATCACGATTAATCGTACCGTTGTCGAGCATTTTCATTGCATTCACAAATTCTTGTGTAAAGAGCTTTTCACGACGACCATCAAAAGCAAGGGTTGCCAATACGGAAAGTACATCAAAACGACCTTGGTGACGACCAAAACTACTTTCCATTCCCCATAATGCTAAAATATACTCTTTTTGCACCCCATATTTTTGGCTGGCACGATTTAAATCTACACTATAACTATACCAACGTTCTACCGCCTGGTTCACCTTGGCTTGATTAAGCACTTTATTCAAATAATTCGTTACTCCATTTGGATTTGGCGGAGGAGGCGGTAAATTTGGATTACGCTTACGAGCAGCTTGCTGTTGATCTAATTGCACTGCTCTTGCATTGTAATGAATAAATTTCTGTTCATTTAATGTTTTTGTTGAAACGCCTGCACCCGCGGCTTTCTGCTTCAAAAAATGCACATACTCATTAAAATGGTCTATTGTACGTGATTTGCCATATTTCGCCGCTAAGTCTAAACGTGAGTAATGTTCTGAATTATCACTTGAACAAGCTGCAAGGGCTAAGGAAATAATCACGAGTGGTAAAGAAAATATTGATTTCATTTTTATTCTGTTAAGTTAATCATTCGGCTAGGGCGGATTACATTATCGTGAGTCATTTCAGCTATACCCAGAAATTGCTTATCATCGGAATATAAACGCACCAAACCATAAATTTTATCGGGGTTATCAAACCTCACTCTTTGGCCAAAACCAACTGCTTTAGTTTGCTGTTCAGTTAAATTGATTTTTGCTAGTGAAGAAACTGCCGTATCCATTTCCAATAAATGCTTATCTAGTTCTACAAGCGGTTGATTTTCGACTAACTTTTGCAAATCCACATAGCTCATCATTTTATCAATAGGATAATTCGCTACTGCAGTACGGCGTAGCATCGTCACGTGAGCACCACAACCAAGCACTTCACCTAAATCATCAATCAGAGTACGAATATAAGTGCCTTTTGAACAATGCACTTCAAGGGTTAAAAATGGTGCATTGTACTCAATAAAATTCAGCTCAAAAATAGTAATAGGACGTGCTTCACGTTCAACGGTTATTCCTGCTCTTGCATATTCATACAAAGGTTTTCCGTTATGTTTTAAGGCAGAAAACATCGTCGGTACTTGCAAAATATCGCCACGAAATTGATCTAAATTCGCTAAAATATCCGCTTCTGCCACCTTCACTTCTCTTGTTTCAACTATCTGCCCTTCAGCATCCGAAGTATCCGTTCTTTCACCTAATTTAGCTGTGACCAAATAGCGTTTATCGGAATCCAATAAAAATTGGGAAAATTTAGTTGCTTCACCCAAACAAATTGGCAACATACCTGTGGCTAGAGGATCTAACGCCCCCGTATGCCCAGCTTTATTCGCTTGAAAAATGCGTTTTACCTTTTGCAGAATATCATTTGAGGACATTCCCTGCGGCTTATCTAATAAGAAAACGCCGTGAATATCACGGCCACGCTTACGAGGTCTAGACACAATTAGTCCTCTTTATGCTTTTCTTCGTCATTTTTAATCACCGTAGAGACAAGGTTAGACATACGCATACCTTCTACCAATGATTCATCATAAATAAAGCGTAATTCAGGCACAATTCGCAAACGCATTGCCTTACCGACTAAAGTACGGATATACGGACTTGCTTTCTCCAAGCCCTTCATACCTTGTGAGATCGCATCCGGATCGTTATCAAATAAGAAAGTTACAAAGATTTTGGCATAAGCTAAATCTCTTGAAACTTCTACATCTGAAACCGTTACCATTCCAATACGGGGATCTTTTACTTCTCGCTGTAAAATTACCGCCACCTCTTTTTGCAACTCTTGAGCCACGCGGTCGCTGCGTTTAAATTCTCTGGACATTTTCTATTTCCTATAAAGGGAAAGGCACGGTGTGAGAAACACCCGTGCCGTTAGCTCGCAAGCGGTCAATTTTTACAAATTTTTTGTAAAATCAGACCGCTTGTTGATGATTAGATAGAACGTTTAATTTCAACGATTTCAAAGACTTCGATTTGGTCACCAACTTTTACATCGTTGTAGTTTTTCACACCGATACCACATTCCATACCGTTACGCACCTCGCCTACGTCATCTTTGAAACGACGAAGAGATTCTAATTCGCCTTCAAAAATCACCACGTTATCACGTAATACACGAATTGGGTTGTTACGTTTCACGATGCCTTCCGTTACCATACAACCTGCAATTGCACCAAACTTCGGATGACGGAAAACATCACGCACTTCTGCCAAGCCAATAATTTCTTGTTTAAACTCAGGCTGTAACATACCTGTCATTGCGGCTTTCACATCATTTAACAGTTCGTAAATGATAGAGTAATAACGCAAGTCAATACTTTCTGCTTCAATCACACGACGAGCAGAAGCATCCGCTCGAACATTAAAGCCAACCATAATCGCATTTGAGGCAGCAGCTAAGGTTGCATCAGTTTCAGTAATGCCCCCCACACCAGAACCAATAATTTTCACTTTCACTTCATCGGTTGAAAGCTCTGTTAATGATTGGCTAATAGCTTCAACAGAACCTTGTACATCTGCTTTCACAATGATGTTCAATTCTGCCACATCACCGGCTGCCATATTGCTGAACATATTTTCCAGCTTCGCTTTTTGTTGGCGAGCAAGTTTTACTTCACGGAATTTACCTTGACGATATAAAGCTACTTCTCGGGCTTTTTTCTCATCACGCACAACCGTTGCTTCATCACCCGCTGCTGGTACGCCTGAAAGACCTAATACTTCAACTGGAATTGATGGACCTGCAGAATCAATATCCTTACCATTTTCATCACGCATTGCTCGAACACGTCCATATTCAAAGCCACAAAGAACGATATCGCCCTTATTTAACGTACCTGATTGAACAAGAATAGTTGCAACTGGGCCACGGCCTTTATCAAGGTAAGATTCAATTACTACACCACTTGCCATACCATCTTTTACAGCCGTTAATTCTAGCACTTCCGATTGAAGTACAATCGCTTCTAGTAGTGCGTCAATCCCCATACCTTGTTTCGCTGAAACGGGCACAAATTGCACATCACCACCGAATTTCTCAGAAATGACTTCGTGTTGTAATAATTCTTGCTCAACACGATCAGGATTTGCTTCTGGTTTATCAATCTTGTTTACTGCAACAACTAATGGCGCACCTGCCGCTTTTGCGTGTTGAATAGCTTCAATAGTTTGAGGCATTACACCATCATCTGCTGCCACTACTAAAACAACAATGTCAGTTGCCTTCGCACCACGAGCACGCATTGAGGTAAAGGCTGCGTGTCCTGGCGTATCTAAGAAAGTAATCATCTTACCTTCATCAGTTTCAACGTGGTATGCACCAATGTGCTGCGTAATACCACCCGCTTCTCCTGCTGCCACTTTCGCTTTACGAATATAGTCAAGTAATGAGGTTTTACCATGGTCAACATGCCCCATAATAGTTACAACTGGCGCACGGGTTACTTTTTCTGCATTAGTATCGCGATCTTCTAAAATAGCCTCTTCTAATTCATTTTCTTTACGAAGAATCACTTTATGACCTAACTCCTCTGCAACCAATTGTGCAGTTTCCTGATCGATAACTTGGTTGATAGTAACCATTTCGCCCATTTTCATCATCATCTTGATGATTTCTGTCGCTTTAACTGCCATTTTGTTTGCAAGTTCGGCTACAGTAATGGTTTCACCAATTACAACATCTGCTTTAACAACTTGTGCAGGTTTAGTGAAAGCTTGTTGCAACGAGCCTCCTTTCTTGCCCTGCTTACCTTTTCCTTTTACTTCTTTTTGATTACGGCGATCTGCACTACGTTCATTCTTATCGTCTTCACGTCCGCCTTTCTTCGCCTTCGCAACAGCGGCTTTATTGTTACGACCGCGACTATGTTCACTACGATGGTCATTATCGCGATCAGCTTCACGTGCGTAAGATGAAGTAAAACGATCATCATCAAAATCTTCATTGCTATTATCCCCAGCATCTTCAAGCTCAATTTCTGCTAAGCGACGTGCATTTTCTGCTGCACGTTTAGCTTCCATTTCTGCTTTTTGCTGAGCTAATTCTTCTTGCTTACGGCGTAATTCCGCTTCTTCTTTACGCTTCGCTTCTTTTTCCGGATCAACCGCTTTTTCTTGCTTCGGCTGCTGTACTTTCGGTTTATCTTCTTTTGCTTTGCTATTTGGCATTACTGGCACAGAAGGCGATTTACTAGCGGTCAATTCTGCCGATTTTTTTGCAGCTTCTTCTTTAGCTGCTTTCTCTCTTGCTAGTTTTTCAGCCGCCTCTTTTTCTTGTTTTGCTTTTGCTGCTGCCGCTTCTTTTGCCGCTTTTTCTTGTAATGCTTTTGCATCAATTTTAGGTTTTTTCTCTTTTACTTCAACCGCTTTTACCTTACCACTGGTAGTAGTTGTATTCACTTTACTCGCTTTACGAGTACCTCCAAGCGAAAGTGTTTTTTTCTCTTCAGTCATCTTTTTATCCTCTTTGCTTAGCTTAGTTGAACCAACAAATTTGACGTGCTGCCATAATTAACTCGCCTGCTTTCTCTTCTGATAGCTCTTCAATATCCGCTAAATCATCAACACCTTGCTCTGCAAGTTCTTCAAGCGTAGTGATTTGTTTTTCAGCTAACTTGAATACAATATGGCGATCCATACCTTCAAGCGTTAATAATTTATCTTCAACTTGTGCTGATTTTAATAATTGCTCTTCTTCCAACGCTTTCTTTGTAATCGCATTTTTAGCACGAGATTGCAATTCTTCCACTAAGTCTTCATCTTCTAAACCATCAATAGCAGTTAAAGCATCAACTGGCACATACGCAATAGCTTCTAATGAAGTAAAGCCTTCTTCAATTAATACTTGAGCAAACTCTTCATCAATTTCTAACGCGGAGGTTAGTAAATTGATTACTTTGCCATCTTCTTCAGCATTTTTCTGGGTTAATTCTTCATTTGTCATCACATTTAACGCCCAACCCGTTAATTGAGTTGCTAAGCGTACGTTTTGACCGTTACGACCAATCGCTTGTGCTAAATTTTTTGCTTCAACGGCAATATCCATTGAGTGAGCCTCATCGTTAATCACGATAGAGCTAACATCCGCTGGTGCCATTGCATTAATCACAAATTGTGCAGGATTATCATCCCAAAGTACGATATCCACACGCTCGCCACCTAATTCATTGCTAATGGCTTGAACACGTGCACCACGCATTCCCACACAAGCACCGACGGGATCAATACGTTTATCATGCGTTTTCACTGCAATTTTTGCACGAGAGCCCGCATCACGAGCAGAACCTTTAATCTCAATAACACCTTCGCCAATTTCAGGCACTTCAAGTTTAAATAACTCTTCAAGCATTACTGGTTTTGCACGAGTAACAAAAAGCTGTGGACCTTTTGATTCAGGCTTTATCTCATATAACACACCGCGAATACGGTCGCCAGGGCGGAAGTTTTCACGAGGAATCATATCTTCACGCACAATCACTGCTTCACCTTTAATATCTTCAGTTTTACCAAGTAGCTCTAGAAAAATATTATCACGAGTGACTTTCTTAACGGTTGCAATGATAATTTTTCCTAAATCCGAACGGAACTCATCAATAATCTTAATTTTCTCAGCTTCACGAATTTTTGTTTTAACCACTTGACCAAAAGTCTGAATTGCCACGCGACCAAATTCGATAGACTCGACTTCATCTTCAATAAAATCACCTAATTGCATCGTTGGATCTTCAAATTGTGCAGCTTCTAAGCTGATTTCACGAGTCATATTATTCACAACATCAACAACTGCCCAACGGCGGAAAGTTTGAAAATCACCCGTTTTGCGATCAACAACCACACGCACATCAATATCTAAATCGCGGCTTTTCTTAGTAGCAATCGTTAAAGCGGTTTCCAATGCTTCAAAAATTGCTTCTTTTGGTAATTGCTTTTCGTTTGATACCGCTTCCGCAGCTAATAAAATCTCTTTACTCATTTTTTCATTTTGCCTTAATCTTAAAAATTAAAAACAGGAACTAAATTTGCTTTTTGAATATTGCCAAATGCAAATTGACGATTTTCGTTATCTATTGTTAGTGAGATGAAGTCGCCCTCAACCGCGTTGATTTTCCCCTGCCATTTACGGCGATCTAACATTGGAATACGTAAATAAATGACGACATCACGCCCGATAAAACGCTCATAATGTGCAACAGTAAAAAGTGGTCTGTCTAGCCCTGGTGAAGAAACTTCTAAGTTATATTTATCTGCGATCGGATCTTCAACGTCAAAAATCGCACTCACTTGACGGCTCACATCACTACAATCATCAATGGTTACGCCGCCTTCTTTATCAATATATAAACGAACCGTTAAAAAACGTCCCGCACGTTGGCATTCAATGCCAACTAATTCAAAGCCTAATGCTTCAATAGAACCAAGCACAAGGTCTTCTAGTTTTTGCTCTAATGTTGCCAAGTCAATCTCCAAATATAAAAAAAGCCAGATAAACCAGCTTTGATACGTTAATTCCTGTACCAATTTCCGTAAAAAAAACCCCAGACGGGAAACCGTGGGGCTTTAAGCGGTTTGTTTTATGATGTTGAAGACAACAAGCGGTCTTTTTTAGCGAATTTTTTGTAAATTTGTAAAACATCATATAAAACAAAACTCACAACTTTAACCAAAGCTGTGAGCTTAAAACTGGTTGCGGGGGCTGGATTTGAACCAACGACCTTCGGGTTATGAGCCCGACGAGCTACCAAGCTGCTCCACCCCGCGTCTGATGCGTTTGATTATAGGCTTTTAAGATAAAAATGCAAGTACTTTTTAATATTTTCGATCTAATTCTTCTTGATAGAACATTTTTAACTCATTTTTTGCCTTCATATCACTATAAAGCATCTGATAATAGTAATCATAAGCCAACACATTTTGTACATAGCCTCGGGTTTCATAAAAAGGAATGCTCGCAATAAACTCATCCATTTCTAAAGTTCCGTTACTGCGGCGAAGCCATTGTGCTACTCGCCCAGTTCCTGCATTATAAGCTGATGAAATTAAAATCCGATTGTTGGGATATTGCTCATTTAGCTCCATTAAATGAGTGGTGCCAAGCATAATATTGTTAAAAGGCCTAAATAAATCTTGCTCGCCACTAAACGGTAATCCATTATCTTTTGCCGTTTTCTGAGCAGTCGTTGGCAGCATTTGCATTAACCCTCTCGCATTAGCATACGATTGAGCTTGCGGATTCCACGCACTTTCTTGGCGAGCAATCGCTTGAGCAAAGGATTGAGTAATTTTCTTACCCATCAAATTCAAATCAAACCAATTGGAATAGGCATTTGGCAAACGTAAATCAATATGGTCGAATGCTTTAATTTGAATCGTACCTTCTACTGCTAAATCATACCAACTGTTTTCTTTCGCATATTTGATAATGGCAAGCTGAAGTTTAGTTGGTGAGAGCTCACCTGAAACTGGCTTAACATTGTTGATTAAGTAAATCCAAACTCTTTTTGCTTGATCAAATTGCCCTAATTCACGCAACTCACGAATACGTTCCAGTGCGTTTTCATACAATGAAAGTTGCTCAGGTGTTAAACGAGCAACTTCAATAATCGGCAACTGGTATGCCACGCCTAATTGTTGAGCCGCAAGTATCGGATAGAACCCTCGCTCTTTTGCTAATTGCTCAAACGCTGTTCTACGTTTAGCTTCATTCTTTTCAACTTTGGCCGTCCAATAACGCCATTCAGCTTTTTCCCTGCCCTGACTTGAAAGCTTATCTAACCAATCAACTAAATCTGTCTGTTGCAAAATTGCCAGACGTAATCGCCGTTCTAACAAATTATCAGAGCCTAATGTTTTAATTTGCTCATCACGCCATAGCTGAAAAGTAGGTTCCTCATTATCAAAGTGTCGGCTGATAAAATCAATTTTTAATGTTTCAAGTTCATTCTCGCTAAATTGGTATTTGTCCGCCCATAATTGGTATTGCTCAAATGTCAAATTATCCAACTTCTCTGGTTGCGAACGAATATATTTCGGTAATAATGCCAAAAGAATTGCTTTATTCTCAGCCTTGAACGAAGAGTCAAGCGGTTGATTTTCTATAAAATCCTGCAATTCTTGCGGATTATTAGCCACTTTCTCTACTGAATTTAACCACGTTTTCAACCCCTCATCCGTTACATTAAGCGATAAATTAGCCATCTCTGCATTTGCATTTTGTCTAACTAATTCGACCGCTTTCAAACGCACTTTTTCATGAGTTTTAAAGCCCCGATCTCGCCAGTAGCTTTCTAGATTTGCACAATCAGAGGTTAATTTAGGCGTCGCAAGCCAAAAATTATCGAACTCTTGCACTAATGCCAATAATTCAGCGTTTTCCACTTGTTGCTTAGTAGCGTCTGGATTGATTTGAGCATTACTCGCAGCTATCTCATAACGAGCAGAAAATAAACGGCATTGATCCACTAAGCGAGTTGGCTTTATCTTTTTGGCGAATTCCAGCAACTCAGCAAATTTCTGCTCACGATAAAGTTTCTCAAAAGAAAAATTCTGCAACTGCCTTTGATATAAAGAATCAGGGTATTTCTCAGCAAACGCTTTAATCTCATTTTCTGTTGCTTGCTCTAGCACCATTTTTGCATTTAATAGCTTCCATTTTGCCTCCATTTCTAATGGATACCCCGATAAAGTGGCTAATAAATGCTGGATAATCTGCTCCGTTGACGATGATAAATGTTTTTGGCTCAACGCGGCATCGACCAAATAACTTATTTGCTGAAAATTTTCTCTCTGCTGTAAACGCTGGTTTTCTAATTGCTGCAACTCTTTTTGATAACCCATCAACCAGTCATTTTTTAATTGCTTTAATTCTGTTTCGGTATAATTTCTTGAGAGCTCTTGCCCAGCACCTGTCGCAAAGGTATATTGGCTTGCTAAAAATACGGCAAGCCACGCTTTCTTCCACATAGTATTCTCCTCAGTCGATTGTTTTAGGCAAAAATAGGAATGTAAAATGGTTAGGAAGTCATATTTTAAAATAAAATCCAACTTAAATAGATAAAAGAAAGCTCGCTTTATGCGAGCTTCTTTCCATTGATTATGCTGCAAATGGATCACGTAAAATCATTGTTTCTACACGGTCTGGTCCTGTTGAAAGAATATCGACAGGCACACCCACTAATTCTTCAATACGTTTAATATAATTTAATGCAGCTTGTGGCAAGTCTTCACGCTTAGTTACACGGAACGTATTCTCAGACCAGCCTGGCATCGTTTCATAAATTGGCTCTATGCCTTCCCAGTCTCTTGCTGCAAGTGGTGCATACTCCACGATTTTACCGTTTGGCATTTTGTAGGCAACACAAATTTTTAACTCTTTGAAGCCGTCTAACACATCCAATTTAGTCATACAAAAACCAGAAATAGAGTTGATTTGTACCGCTCTGCGAACAGCCACCGCATCAAACCAGCCACAGCGACGAGGACGACCTGTCACTGCACCAAATTCTTTTCCTTTATATGCAATTTCTGCACCAACATCGTCAAATAATTCCGTGGTAAAAGGACCACTCCCTACACGAGTACAGTAGGCTTTGATGATGCCAAGTACATAGTCTAAATGACGAGGACCAAAGCCAGAACCAGTTGCCACACCACCAGCCGTCGTGTTTGAGCTGGTAACAAATGGATAAGTACCGTGGTCAATATCTAGCATTGTACCTTGGGCACCTTCAAATAATATGTTATCGCCATTTTCACGAGCTTCGTAAAGCAAGGTTGTGACATCAGCCACCATTCCTGTAATCACCTCTGCAATTGCAAAAACGTCATCCAACGTTTTTTGGTAATCGATTGCTTCCACTTTGTAGTAATTAACTAACTGGAAGTTATAGTAGTCTAAAATATCTCTTAATTTTTCCGCAAAATGTGCTTTATCGAATAAATCACTCACACGCAATCCACGTCGAGCTACCTTATCTTCATACGCTGGTCCAATTCCACGCCCTGTTGTGCCAATTTTATTTTTACCAAGTGCCCCCTCTCGTGCATTATCCATCGCAACGTGATAAGGGAGAATCAGCGGGCAAGCCTCAGAAATTTTTAAACGCTCACGCACATTAATACCACGCGTTTCCAATTCACCCATTTCTTTCATCAACGCTTCAGGTGAAAGTACCACGCCGTTGCCGATTAGGCAGGTTACATTATCACGTAAAATACCTGATGGAATAAGGCGAAGAACCGTTTTTTCACCATCAATAATAAGCGTATGGCCTGCATTATGACCACCTTGATAACGCACGACATATTTAACACGATCGGTCAATAAATCTACAATTTTTCCTTTACCCTCATCGCCCCATTGAGCGCCAAGAATAGCAACACTTTTACCCATAAATGCCCCTTTAGTTAGAATAAATAATGACGATCTATTACAGCCTAATCTGATAAGCGGTCAAAAATTTATGATTTTTTACTTATTACGTTATTACGCGTATGCAAAATTTGATAAAAATTGAACCGCTTGTAACGCTAACAGATCGGAAAATCAAAAACCCGATACAAGATCGGGTTTTATAGATACAGCTATTTTGTTGGTGCTTGCATAAAGCGTAAAAATTCGCTATTTGGCTTTAACAACATCATATTATTTTGCCCTTCTGCAAAGCTCTCTTCATACGCTTTTAAGCTACGCACAAAACGATAAAAGTCGGATTCATTACCAAATGCGTTAATGTAGAGCTTAGCAGCCTCTGCATCACCTTCGCCTCGCAGGACTTGGGCAGTTTTATTCGCATTAGCTAAAATTAACACCACTTTTTTATCCACTTCTGCACGAATAATCTCTGCTTTTTCATTCCCTTGTGAGCGATGCTCACGCGCTACCGCATCTCGCTCAGCACGCATACGTTGGTAAATTGAGGAAGAAACTTCATTCGGTAAGTTAATTTGTTTTACACGCACATCAACCACTTCAATCCCTAAACGCTCTGCACCATCTTCGCCTGTATTTAAGGCTTTATGCGCACCTGCCATCAGCTCACCACGAGAGCCAGACACAATATCTTTAATCGTACGAGAACCAATTTCTGAACGCAGGCGATCGCTCACTTTACGGCGTAATAAGTCTGATGCTTTTTGATAATCGCCACCTGTTGAGGTATAGAACTGACCAAAATCACTGATTCGCCATTTCACATAAGAATCAACTAATAGGTCTTTTTTCTCAATCGTCACAAAACGATCTTCTTGACCATCTAAGGTTTGAATACGAGCATTTAGTACTTTTAAACTATCAATAAATGGTATTTTAAAATGTAATCCTGGCTGATAAATCACCACTTTTTGCTCGTGATCACGCTGTACTTTATTAAAACGCAACATAATGCCACGCTCTCCTTCATTTACAATCGTAACTGATTGCAACACAATAAAAGCGATCACTGAAAGTACAGGCAATAATAATTTACGCATTATTAAAATCTCCCTTTACGTATTTGATCTTGTTTGATTTCTACCTTCGGCTGAACAACTTTTGGTTGCGTTTGCGGTTCAACAACTTGTGGCTGAATTATTTGCGGCTGTAAAACCACTTGCTCAGTTCTCGCAGAAGAATTCATTAATTTATCAAACGGAAGAACATTCAAATTATTACCTGCTGAATCCATCACCACTTTTGGTGTATTTTTCATCACTTTTTCCATTGTTTGGATATATAAACGCTCACGTATTATTTCTGGCGAGGCTTTATATTCAGGCAATAATTTAATTAAACGCTCCACTTCCCCTTTCGCATTTAATACAACCGCTTCTTTATAAGCTTGGGCTTGTTCAATTGCACGCTGTGCCTGCCCTCGAGCAATAGGCTCTTCGCCTCTTGCATAGGCTTCTGCCTCACGAATTAAACGTTGTTCATCTTCTTGCGCTTTAATTGCATCATCAAATGCAGCTTTCACTTCCTCTGGAGGACGAGCGTATTGAAAGTTTACATCGGTAACCAACAAGCCCATATCATAGGTTTTAATGATTTCACGCAAAGTTGCCCAGGTTCTTTCTCGCACTGTTGCACGGCCTGTAGTTAAAATTTCATCCATTGTCATATGACCAATCACATAACGCAGGGCACTATCAGTTGCTTGTTTTAAGCTATCGTCAGGATTATTTACACTAAACAGATATTTAGCAGGATCTTCCACACGATATTGCACCGTCATTTCAACCTGCACCATATTTTCATCTTGAGTAAGCATTGAGCCATTAGTATTCAATTCAACTACACGCTCTACATTTACACGCTGGACTGAGTCAATAAACGTTGGTTTCCAGTTCAAACCTGGCATTACAATGCTATCTAGCTTACCTAAGCGGGTCACCACTCCACGCTCAGCTTCTTGTACGGTATAAAAACCAGAACCCGCCCAAATCACTGCGGCAAGCCCTAAAATATAGGGAAAAAATTTACCCAAACCTGGATTATTTTGATTATTTGCACCTTTATTAGGCCCTTTACCGCCACCCATTTTTTTCAATAAACTACTGAAAACTTCTTCTAAATCAGGAGGCTGCTGTTCATTTCTTTGGTTATTTCTAGGATCTTGTTCAGTTGCCTGATCTTGCGGTTCTTGTTGTTCTGGCTTTTGCTCCGTTCTATTCTGACCGGGCTTACCCCAAGGATCTTGTTGATTACCTGATTCTTTCCACGACATAAATATCTCCAAAATAAAATCGCACTTTCACTCAAAAATGCAAGTTGAAGATTGTACCTATTTGGTAATCATTTGACTAGGCTTATTGGTTAAATAAGCGGTCTTTTTTTACAATTTTTTTGCAAATGGTCATTCATTTTCAACGTGATGACAAACAGAAAACAAAAAAGTTGAGTGCATTACACACTCAACTTTATTATTTATTGGAAAGGTTTAATATCACCTAGCTAAATTACCATTGGTAACCTACACCAACACCACCAGACAAGTTTCCTTCGCTGGTTGCAGTACCTTGTAATTTCAAGATAAGTTTACTATTATCACTTGCCTTTGAATAACCTACAGAGACTGCTGTTGCACCATCGTAAGTACCGCCTGCTGCGGCAATCATTGATTTACCAGGAAGATAAACTTGCGGTAGAGCAGATGATGCTGCTGCACTCGCACCTATACCCCGTACACGTCGATCAATTTTATCTACTTTACGACTTAGATTACCGATGTCATTTTTCACTTGATTTAACTGGTTTACATTCACTGCATCTGTGCCTTTCAGACCTGGAGCAACATTTGTAATGCGTGTTTGAGCATTCTTAGCACCACTAATCTTCACTTCATTTACACCATCTTGTGCAATAGATGAACTGATAGTAGTATTGCCTACTTTCACGGTGTCAAATTCAGGAGTACTTGAAGTGGCAAGTTCAATTGTTGAGTCTTTACGTGAAACAACCATATTTTTACCGCCAGAAACCGTTACTTTCCCCTTATTTTTTACCTTTTTAGATCCCTGTTCTGAATCTTTAGCAGTATTGCCGCCAACAGCGAGATCCCAACCGATGTTATCTAATTCACTCTGTAATTGACCACCGTTTACTGCATCTTTGCTACCTGCACGAATCTCACCATCTTTCACGTTAGTGATCTTCTTACTACCTGCGTCAATACCAGATTTTTTCACAGTTGGTCCACCTTTAATAGTTAAACCTTCTTTATCTAACTTAGAATCACCAATGGTCAGTGAACCTTCTGCGGTTAAATCAATTTTTTTGTTTAAGGTTAGTTTGTACTCTTTAGCTCCTGTTTCATTAGTCGTTGTATTATCCACCAATAAGTTAGTATCTTGGCTAGTTACTGACTCTTCTTTCTTAAGCTGATTTTTAGTAGCTTCAGACAAAGCAACTTTGTAGTCGTTAGTTTTTACGCCATTTTCATCACTTTCTACTGTATGTGTAACTACAATACCATCACCTTGAGTAACCTTTGAGCTATCTGAATGCACGGTATAAACAGCTTGGCCATCAGCACCCTTTTCGTTTTTAACAATCACATTTTTGCCTTCAGCAATTTGCGTAGTCGCACCACCTATGGCTTTCTTTAGCTGAGCCACATTCACTGCATCAGTCTCGTTAACACCTTCTTGAACATTCTTAATGGTATTACCACCATTATCCAAACCATTTTTAGTGAGTTTGACTGGTTTGCCTGCTGCACCATTATTAATGCTGATGCCAGTGTTATCCATCACCGTGTTACCTGTGGTGACGGTAGTGAATTTAACATTCTCTTTGGTGGCAAAGGTGAAGTTGGCTCCCTCTTGCTTCACGCTTAGGTTGTCGCCTGCTTTATAGGTAACTGTCTCACCTGATTTAATGAGTGTGTTGGCTTTAGCACCCAACTGCTGACCTGTACCCTCTACGCCTGACGTGGCCACAAAGCCTGTGTTATTCACCACATCGGTTAATGTTTGAGCGGTCACAAAGCTGTTTTGTGCGTGGGTGTCATTGGTTGGGGCAACCACTTTACCTGCATTCGTTAAGGTGATGTTATCAGCCTCTGGATTGTCGGTATTGGTTTTATTCAAACCTGCTTTATTCACCTGCACTTTATAGACAGGGTTGGCTATATTGGCATTATCTACCGACACCGTTGTAGTGTCACTATCGATCAAGACAGTCACCGTGTTGGTATCAATCGCCGCTTTATTGACTTTAAGCTTACCATCTTCCACCTTGATGGTGTCATCATCAACCTTTACATCATACTGAATCTTAGAGGTTTTACCATCAGTGGTGACTGTTGCGGTGGTGACATTACCGTCAACAAAGTTGACTTTGTTACCATGGTTGATGGCATCAATGTCAGTGTCATTGTTTTGGATTGTCCACCCTGCGTTTAATACATCGCCCACAGTGGCGGCGTTGCTTAGCTTGCTTGCCAGATTGTCAGGGCTGTTGGCAACAGGTTGGGCATCGTGGGTGTTGGTTACTGCCACCAGATTGCTTGCCACATTTTTTAGTGCCATTGGGGCGGTGGTACTGCCTTGGGCATTGTTTAGGCTGGCAACAACATTGGTTACTGGTTGAATATTTGCACTAATACCTGTTGGTTTGCCTTGAGCATTAAACACCGTACCTGCTGGATAGAAGTTGCCATCGATAGATTTGACCAGTTTATTGCCGTTTTCATCGGTATAAACCACTGGGGTTTGAGCGCTTTCTACCGTGCTTTGAGCATTAACTTCGATGGTGATTTCACGCACACCACCTTCGGTCTTGCCTTTAACCACAGCACCATTGATGCCTGTGAATTTGACTTCTTGGGCGTTTGTGACCGTGTCTTTATAGCCGTCTTGAGCAGAAACCACAAAGCCTAAGTTTTTCAAATCGCCCACGGTAGCCACATTGCCGTTTTGGCTGTTGTCAAGATTGAGCAAGGTTGCATTTGGTGCAACGCCTGTCCCTGTGGTGGCAATCGTTTGGGTATTGGCACCATTAGCCACATTGGTGATTTTGTTGTTACCGTTATCTAGACCTGTATTGGTCAAGCTAACAGGGTTGTTATTATTGACAGGCGTAATGACCACACCTGCACCGTTTACGACCGTTTTGTTTCCTGCATTGTCAGTAAAGCTTGCACTGCTAAGACCTGTTAAATCCTTAGCCAGTTTGACGGTCAAGGTGTCTTGGTTGGCAGTTACGCCAATGTTGTTGTCGGACAACGCCCCTGTATTGCCCCCTTTGACAGCGATGGTTTCGCCAAGCTTACGCTCAAAGTTACCCACATCGCCTGCAAAAGTCAAAGGCTTGTAAGCTTGCGTTGCCACTTGATTGATGGCTTCATTGACATTATTGACATTCTGATTGTTTACGCTGATTGGGTCATTGGTCAATGTAATGTTACCAACCGATACGCTATTATTAGCAATATTGACATTACCGCCAATTTTTGCAGTCGCAAACTCCACATCGTCTTTGGTGGCAATGCTGACTTGTCCGCCTGTTTGGGTAATGGCAATGTTTTTGCCTGCATCAATCGCAATTGCTTTGCCTGCACCAATCAACTCGTTGCTGGTGCCTTTGACCACCCCTTCACTGGCTGAAGTGGTTAGGGTAAAGCCTGCTTTGTTAATGGCGGTAGCAATATCGCCTGCATTGACCAGTTTGCCTGCGTCATTGATACTATTGATTGTAACAGCACCTGTGGGGGTCGTGGCAAGCGTGGTGGTATTGGCGGTAAGTTTGCCATTTGGAGTTTTGGTAATGGTCGTGCCATCGGTATTGACCGACAAATTAAACTCATTGCCTTTTCCTGCTTGAGCTTGATGGGTAACGCTGATAGAGCCGTCTTTTGACACCACCGTCTCGGTAGAGGCATTTTGGGCAGTGGTAATTTGCGTATTTAGAGCATTGACCGCATTGTTTAGGTCGCCTGCATTGACCGCATTGTAGGCGTTATTTACATCTTTAATATCGCCTGCACTGGCAACATTGACAAGCTGTGTACCGCCTTGCATCGTCATTGTGCCATTTTGAAGTGTGGCAGGAGTGGCAGGAGTGTTGCCAATCGTTAAAGTAGTGCCTTGACTGCTCAATGTAGTGTCGCCAATTTTGACCGTCTTAAATTCTACATCGTCTTTGGTGGCAAAGGTAAAATTGGCACCGTCTTGTTTGACATCTAGGTTGTTACCTGCCAAATAAGTAACTTTTTGACCTGCTTTGATGAGCGTATCGGTTTTGGTGCCTGACTGCGTGCCTGTGCCTGTATTGCCTGATGTTACCACAAACCCTGCATTGTTAATGGCATTGACCACATTGTCAACCGTGGCAAGCTTGTTGCCATCGTTTGGAGTTGAGTTTACAACGCCTTGATTGCCTGCTGTCATCGTACCTGTATTGGCTTTGATTGCTCCTGTGGCTGGGTCTTTGACAATGGTATTGTCATCAGTTTTAACATCAATCGCACCTGTTTGGGCATTTACCGTCAAGCTATTGCCTGTGTTTACCGCAACATCAAAAGTGGTCGCTTGGGTAACTGGGTCGGTTGCTTGAGTTACTGTTAGCGTTTTGTTGGTTGATGTAACTTTTTCTTTTGAGCCTGCAAACTTGGTGTTTAACTGGCTGACATTCACTGCGTCGGTATCGTCTTTACCATCTGCAATATTGGTAATTTTGTTACCGCCGTTATTCAACCCAGTATTGGTTAGACTGACATTACCGCCTTTAATATTAACGCCTGTAACATTTATAGTATCGGCAAGATTGTGAATGATGTTGTTGCCTTGCTTGCTAACTACGATATTGTTGTCGGTGTTACTTAAATCAACGCTTTCGCCTGCCTTGACCAGTGATTTGTTAGCGCCTGTGTTTACTGACAAATTAAAGCCAGAATTGTTAATGGCATTGGCAATATCGCCTGCATTGACCAGTTTTTTGGCGTCATCGTTTTGTGGGGTTAGCACTTTGCCTTGGCTGATAGGGTCTTGGGTAAGCGTGGTGGTATTAGCGGTAAGTTTACCACCTTCTACCTTGATAGTCGTGTTGTCGGTTTCAACATCAAACTGCACGTTACTTGTTACACCATCAGAGGTAACCAAAGCGGTGGTGCCTGTGCCATCAATGAAGTTGACTTTGTTGCCGTGGTTGATGGCATCAATGTCAGTGTCATTGTTTTGGATTGTCCACCCTGCGTTTAATACATCGCCCACAGTGGCAGCGTTGCTTAGCTTGCTTGCCAGATTGTCAGGGCTGTTGGCAGCAGGTTGGGCATCGTCGACATTATTGACTGCCACAAGGTTGCTTGCCACATTTTTTAGTGCCATTGGAGCAGTGGTGTTGCCTTGGGCGTTGTTTAGGCTGGCAACAACATTGGTTACAGGCTGAACATTTGCACTAGCCCCTGTTGGTCTACCTTGAGCATCAAACACCGTACCTGCTGGATAGAAGTTGCCGTCGATAGATTTGACCAGTTTGTTGCCATTTTCATCGGTATAGACCACAGGAGTTTGAGCGCTTTCTACCGTGCTTTGAGCATTAACTTCGATGGTGATTTCACGCACATCACCTTGAGTCTTGCCTTTAACCACAGCACCATTGATGCCCGTGAATTTGACTTCTTGGGCGTTTGTGACCGTGTCTTTATAGCCATCTTGAGCAGAAACCACAAAGCCTAAGTTTTTCAAATCGCCCACGGTAGCCACATTGCCGTCTTGGCTGTTGTTTGACAAGTCAAGCAAAGTAGATGGTGCTTGTGTGCCTGTCCCTGTGGTGTTAATCGTTTGGGTATTGGCACCATTAGCCACATTGGTGATTTTGTTGCCACCGTTGCTAAGACCATTGGCGGTTAAGGTCACAGGATTATTTGCGTTGTGAGGCGTGCTGACAATAACGCCTGAACCTGTAATCGCAGCTTGATTGCCTGCACCATCGCTAAAGCTGGCTGACTTTAAACTCACATCATCTTTGGTTGCTACCGTGATTTTGTTGCCGTCTCGTGTGATGGCGATGTTTTGACCATCTACGAAGTTGACGCTACCACCATTATTGATTTTTTGACCATCTTGCTCATAGTTGGCATTTAGGGTAAAGCCTGAGTTGTTGATGGCATCAACAATATCGCCTGCTTTGACCAATTTGTCAGGGTCAGCAGGGTCATACACTCTGCCTGTCTTACTGCTGGTCAGCGAAGTAGTAGCAACAGCATTGTTGATCACATTTGCCACATTTTGGGCGGTAGCAAAGGCATCGCCTTTATTGTCGGCAGTGACTGTATTATCAGCATTGGTGGTTAAGGTGGCTTTGGTGACATTAAAGGTAATACCATTACCTTGGCGCTGGGCCGTTGTACCTGTGCCATTGGCAAAGTTGACTACGCCATCGTTTTTAATTTGGACTTCGCTTACACCATTGACTTGCGTTTTAAAGCTCTGCATGGCGGTATCAGCTTTTGTCAGGCTTTGTTTAGTCGCGTCATCAAGTTCAATGGCGATTTGAGCACCATCATTTGTATCGACTTTGCTAAGTTTAATGCCTTTATCAGCTTTAAAATCTACCTTATTGCCTGATTTGATAAATTTATTAGCAGTAGTGCCAGTTGCCGTGCCTGCACCTTGGCTAATTGCAAGGTTAAATCCTGCACTATTCGCCACAGCTTGCAAATCACCGACATTGACCGCATTGCCAAGTTGGTCGCCTTTGGCTTCGTTGACTTTTTTGGCAATCGCTTGTTTTTCGTCATCGGTAGGTGCTTGTGGATTTTGATAAGTACTACCTACACCACTTTGTAGATTGATAATAGGCATATTTGCCATATCAATACCATCTTTATTGATAGCAATGTTTTGTAGCTTGTTGGTTATCGGGTCGTAACTAACAGGCACGATAAGATTTTGCACGCCTGCGTTTTTGGCAAGCAAGTATTGAGTGCTGACGGTGTTAAAATCCACATCGTCTTTGGTGGCAAAGGTAAACTTACCGCCCTCTTGGGCTACGGTTAGGTTTTTGCCCGCTTCTAGGGTAACGGTATTGCTTGGCTTGATAAGTTGATTGGCAAAAGGATTAGCACCATCTGCTATGTTGCCTGCACCGATTACATTAAAGCCAGAGTTGTTAATCGCACTAGCCACATTAGTAACGGTCGCTACTTTATTTTCATCGCCTATAGTTGGGGTAACTTTACCTGTATTATTGGCAGCGATTGTACCTGTATTGGCTTTGATTGCTCCTGTGGCTAGGTCTTTGACAATGGTATTGTCATCAGTTTTAACAGCAACAGTATAAGTGGTGCTGCCATCAGTATTTTTCTTATCAGTTACCAATACGCCTTGGTCGCCTTCCACCTTAGTGGTTGCAGCTTTTTGAGCAGTATCTAGCTGTGATTTATTGACAGCATCAGTTGGGTTTTCACCTGCTTTGACATTGGTGATTTTGGTAGGATCGCCATTTTCGTTGCTAACTTTTATGTTGCCATTGTCATTTTGGATCTTAGGACCCTTTTCATCAAATTGAACTGATGTAAAGATTGGGGTCTTGGTGGTGGCAAATTCAAAGGTCTTACCAGTACGCTTGACAGTTAGGTTATCACCTGCAACAAACTCAACTTCATCACCTGCTTTGATAGACTCAGCAGTATCTTGGTCGCCATTAGCCTTATTACCGCCCGATTTAGCTTTCCAAGCAGCGTTATTGATGGCATTAACGACATCGCTTGCTTTAGCCAATGCATTGCCATCTGCTGGAGTATCGACCCTTCCATCATTGTTGGCATATGTGATTGTGGTGGTGTTGGCTGTTAGCTTATCACCTTCTACTTTGATGGTAGTGCCATCGACATTGACATCAAAGGTAATGTCATCATTTTTGTTGGTTGCAGTGGTTACATTACCATTTACAAAGTTAATGACTTTATTGTCTTTGTCAATGGTATCAACTGTTGTACTATTCACCGCTGTGGTAAAGCTTTGGACGGCTGTGTCTGCTTTTTTCAGGCTGTCTTTAACACCTTGAGCTAAACCAACCGTATATTCAGTATTGCCATTTATTTCATTACCTGGGTTTACAGTTACAAAGGCTGTATCACCTGATACAACAGACGATGTTTTTTCGCTATCAGTGATGGCGGTTGCAATGTTGCCTGCGGTCATGAGTTTATTTTTATCTGTTTCAGTCACAGTCACATTACCACGAGCAACCTGTGGTGTTGTCGTCTCTACGCTGACGGTGTAAGTGGTGCCGTTGGCGTTAGGAGTCCCAGGGGTGACTGTTACAGGTCCATTACCTACAACTGTAGTCTTAGCAGCATCTAACTGTGATTTATTGACAGCATCAGCTGGGTTTTCACCTGCTTTGACATTGGTGATTTTGTCTCCGCCAACATCAAGACCATTTAGCGTTGAGGTTAAAGTGGTGGTATTACCATTACCGATGACAAGGCTATTGGTGGCGGTAACGGTTGTAAATTCTGGGTTTTCAGCGATTTTGACAATCAAGCCGTCATTGGTCGCTTCCACATAGGTGTTTTTGTCGCTTACCGAGCCAGTAGCGCCACCTTTGATGACAAGCTGACTACCCAAATCACGGTGTACATTGAACGCATTGTTATTGCCAGTAAAGTTCAAGCCTTCTTGGGTCAAAGTATTGGCGGTGTTTGCCAAAGTCTCACCTGTAACCAATGCTGAACCAGTAGTAGCAGTAAAGGTTGGCTTTGTGTTGTCGGTTACATTGCCAGTAGCAGTAACAGCGGTGGTGATGGCTTTTAATTTTCCATCTGTAGCCTTGTTAATGGTTGTGTCATCGGTATTGACCGACAAATCAAGCGTGCTGGTGGTGTCTTCTGTCTTAGAGGTGATGACAACCGTTTTATCTGATGAAGTGAAATTAACCGTATCGCCCCAGTGTATGTTCTCTACTGGCATGCTGTTTGCTTGTAGCTTCCAATGCCCTGTATTGATGGTATTGTGCAACTGACTGCCGTTAATCGCATCGGTACTGGTAGCCGATATCTCACCAGCCGCCACATTCTGAATACGGCGTTCTGCACCACTTGCACCAACAGACACCGCACCTACCGCTGTTTTGCCCACAAAGTCGCTGTATGTTATGCCGTTTACGATGGCATTATTTACCATCCCTTTTGCACCGCCTGTGGTGGTGTCGCCCTCGGCATCGCTATTAAGCAAATAGTTCTTGCCTTGATCAGCACGCACGCTACTGTTATCTCCCAGATAAACGGAGTTAGAAACAGTACCTCCAATTTTGGTATAGTTACCTTTATTATTAATGCTGCTACCCAGTACATAAGTATTTGAGCTGGTAATAATATTGTTATTACCAATCACATGGGAACCAGAAACAGTAACTTGTTCAGTTAAATTTGTAGGTTCCTGGATAGAACCATCATTTCTATAAGTCGTGATTGCACCAATTTGGTTATTGTTACCAAATGCACCCACATTATTAGAGGTTGCACCGACGATATTATTAATACCGCTTGTATAAGATTTTCCACCTTTTACAACAGAATTTGCACCAAACGCCCCTGAATAACTCCCTTCTACAACGCTTCTTGGACCGATCGCTATGCTATAAGTTTCTGTAGCTTTTGTTACATTACCAATGGCGATTGACGTGTTTCCAGTAGCTTGAGAATAGGCACCTAATGCAGTTGCTCCCCCATTAGCAGTAGTACCATAACCAATAGCATTAGCTTGATTACCCAAAGCCTTAGCATCACCACCAAATGCCGTAGCGTTTTTATCAGCTGTGGCCCTAAAACCAAAAGCAGAAGCTTGCAAGCCAGTTGTTTTAGCCGAAGCACCAAATACACTACTTTCTTGCTCAGCTATGGCTTCATAGCCCACTGCTGTAGAATATTTAACACTGGCTTTTGCACCACGACCTGCCGCCAATGAATGTTGCCCTAAGGCACCGCTTGCGGTTTTAATACCACCATAGTTGGTAGTTGCATCGCCTGCTTCTTGATTTGTATGATCATTATAATGGAAATAAGTATTGACATCAGCACCACCACCAACTTCCGCATACAGCTGACCTTCGCCATTTATCTTAATGGTTTTATCATCAACTTTGACAGATACGGTAGATATGGTTGAGCCGTTGGGTTGTTGTTGGTCATCTACTTTGATACCAAGGCCTTCTTCAACTTTGGCCGCAGCTGCTATATCAGCAATCATAGTATAGGCATTATGTAGCTGACTGCCATTGACGGCATCGGTGCTTTGTCCACTAAGTTCGCCTGCTGCCACATTCTGAATACGACGCTCCGCACCACTGGCACCCACAGAAACCACACCTACTGCATTATTGCCCGCAAAAGCTCCTCTAAATTCTAGAGTACCAGATTCACCAACGATTGGCATTACTTTAAGTGCACCAACACCTCCTGTGGTGGTCGCACCAACTTGATCGCTATTAGGCAGATAGTTCAAGCCTGCGGTGGCACGTGCAGTGCTGTTATCTCCCAGATAAACGGAGTTAGCAACAGTATCGCCAACTTTAGTATATTTGTTTTTACTATTAATACCACTACCTAGCACATAAGTATTTTGGCTGGTAATAATGTTATAATTACCAATCACACGAGAACCTGAAGCATCAACTTCGCTAGTTAATTCTACAGGCTCTTTGAGCGTACCCTCAGTATCAAAAGTGGTCATTGCACCAATTTGGTTATTGTTACCAAATGCACCCACATTATTAGAGGTTGCACCGACGACATTATTAACACCGCTTGTATAAGATTTTTCACTTTTTACAACAGAATTTGAACCAAATATCCCTGAATTAGCCCCTTCTACAGTACTTCTTGAGCCAACCACTGTGCTATATATTTTTTTAGCGTTTGTTACACTACCAATCGCGATTGACCCATAGCCATTAGCATTAGTGTAATTACCTAATGCTGTTGCCCCATCACCATCAGCAACAGTAGCATAACCAATAGAAACTGTTTGAGCACCCGAAGCCTTGCTATCACTGCCAAATGCAGCGGCGGCGTTGCCAGTAGCATTAGCCCTAATACCAAAAGCAGAGGATTGTAAACCAGTTGCTTTGGCCGAAGCACCAAAAGCACTACCCTCTCGAGCAGCTATGGCTTCATAACCAACAGCTGTAGATTCTTGAACACTGGCTTTTGCATTTACACCTGCGGCCAATGACTTACTACCCACAGCACCGCCTTTGGATTTGATACTGCCCTTGTTAGTATCAGGATCACCCGCTTCTTGAGTATCTGTACCATCATTGACATGGAAGTAAGTAGGGGTACCTGCCACCGCTTTTAACTGTGCCACATTGACCGCATCAGAGTCGGCGCTGCCTGCGGCCACATTGATGATTTGGCGAGTGGTTTCATCTGTTGCACCTACCGACACTGCACCATTTTCTGTGCCTTTGACGGTTGCCAAAATACCAGCATTATCTGCTTCGGTATTGGTTGGCGAATACACGCTGTTTTGAGCGGCATCAGCTGTGGTGCTGGCGGTGGTTGCACCTTCTGTCAGTCCAGCACGATCTGCCAAAGAGTTTGCACCCAATGCGACCGCACCTTGTTTTCTTGCTCGAGCATTTGAACCAACCGCCGTGCTATCCTGTGCATAAACTTGTGCTACTGTACCGATGGCAGTACCAGATTCGCCTAAAACTGAAACATAAGCACCCGCACCCAATGCGGTGCCAGCTGTAGCACCGTGGGCTACTTCTGCCCTTTCACCCAAAGCGGTGGCACTTTTGGCATTTGCATGTGCACGAGCCCCTAAAGCGGTAGAGAACAAGCCCCCCGCTTCTGAGTCTACACCAAAGGCAATGCTACTCTCGCCGAAGGCCTCGGAATTAAGACCCAATGCCATTGCACGATGTTTTTGAGCGATTGCTTGGGCGCCTAACGCAATGCTTTCGTCTCCATTGGTTAATGAACCCCCACCAATCGCAATGCTTCCGAACCCAGATTTAACTTTTTGAGTATTGCCTTTTGGTAGCTTTTTAATCTCTTCGTCGGCTTTTTCATAAGCAGCAACCAAAATCCCTCTTTTTTCCTCTGAAGTGAGCTCATCTTCCGTCTTGTTTTGTTTTTTTAGTTCCTCCAAATAAGCTAAATTTCGAATCTCGTCAATGTGTAAGTGACCATTTCTTATGAGATCCACATAATAATCATCAGTACCTGCCTTAGCATATGAACCAATGGCAATGGCGTCTTCGTTCCAAGAATCTTTATTTATTATCGCTTGGGCATTATCACCGATAGCGATATTGGTATGAGTGGCTTTTGTCTTAGCATTACCAATAGTGATACCAGGCTGTTTTTCAGTATTCTCTGTAGTGTAAATCACCCCATCACCAAACTGCAAGCTAGACAAGCCCCTCACATGCGAGTTGAGTTCCACTGAGACGGTGTTGTTAGCAGTATCAAGGGTGGTGGTGATGTTATTTGTATTTTTACGTTCTTTGTTGGTTTTATCTTTGTCTGGGTCTAGTTCTATAGCAGTGTCTTTACCCTTAATTCCTAGCACACGATTAGCCATAGTTTTGGCAGTGGCTTTATCAGTGGCAGGCTTGTCAGCAGACAAATCTTTATCGGCAAAGTATTTGGCGGCCGTGGCTTTTAACTGTGCCACATTGACCGCATCAGAGTCGGCACTGCCTGCGGCCACATTGATGATTTGACGGGTTGTGTTGGTATTACCTACTGATACCGCACCATTGTTTGTGCCTTTGACGGTTGCCAAAATCTCTGCGTTATCTTCTGTGGTATCAGTTGGCGAATACACGCTGTTTTGAGCAACATCAGCCGTAGTAATGGCAGTCAACCCTACAACAGTCAACCCTACACGATCAGCAACCGAACCACTGCCTAGTGCCACCGCCCCCACTTGCTTGGCTTGGGTGTTTGCACCCAGTCCTATGGCATTGTTTGCTTTGACTTTACTTTGTGTACCGATGGCAATGGCGTTTTCAACACCTTGGTCTGGGTCTAGAGTTTGAATTCGTCCACCTAGAGCAGGCTTAGTGCCACCTGTTTGCGCCCCATTGCCCATCGCTATAGCACCTACGCCATTGGCGACGGCATTGGCGGCGATGGCGGTGCTGTTGTCGCCATGGGTAAATGCATTATAACCCAAAAGAGTCGCTTGGTTGCCAAAAGAATGGGTATTCGAGCCAATAGCCGTGGCTCGCTCACCGCTGGCTTGACCATTATCACCGACAACTGTGGATTTTTCTCCCTTCCCTGCAGCGGCTTTACCAATAACCACACGATCGGTCATATGGTTCATATATATATTAATTTCCCTTCCATCTTGATGTTGCATATTCAATATTAAAGATGTTTCGCTCTCTTCATTTGCTTGTGCCGCGCCTGCCAGTCCTAGGGCTACTACCAGTAGCGACAGACGAAACACCACAGGGCGAAATATCTTGGTGCGTAAACTGCCCTTGCCGTGTCCACGGGCAAACTCGGAGACGGCGGTCATCGTACCTGTGGCTTTGTTAAAGACGATTTTGTAAATGTGGTTCATATTTCCTCTAAGTGTATCAGTAACTTAATAATTTAAAGCCATCACCCTGATAGAGTGATAGCAACACATTAAAATTATTACTAAATTAGTGAGTGAAATCGAACATATTTACGATTCTTTACACATCATTTGCCCACAAAACGCAGGGGTGTTTTGCATAAACGACAAATATAGCTTCGTGTATTACGTATAGTCGCATTGTGTCTGCGAATAGAAAGTAGGTGAATTTGGCAACCACATTGGTAAGTAAATTGCTGTTGCACACTTTGAGTATTAAAGCGATGATAAATCTCTGCCTGCACACCAAGCACGGTTTCCATCATCATTTTCCACTCTTTTCCGTGTGGTTGAACACGCCCAAATTGTTGATAAACTAAAATATGAGCAAGTTCATGTGGCACCACTTGAGGAATAAATAGTTGTGCATTTTCTTGTAATAATACAGGATTAAAACGGACTTCATTTCGTTCAAGATACGCAACGCCTGCTTTTACCCCACGCACATTGTAATGAATGGTTGGTTGGATAAATCTTTTCTCAAAGTAGATATTCGCACGTTCTAAATCACGCACTAATTGGCGTTGCACTTGCATTTTTAATTGGCGTAAATCAACCATTAGGGCAATCCATTGGCTGCCATTGCTTGTTATAGCAGATGTAAAGTTCATCTTTGCCACCGCCTAAGTAAATATCTCTTAACGGTGGATTTTGTGCTTTTACCCATTTGAATAAATCTGATTTTGGCGTCGCAAAATTCGGTAAATTTAATGCGTTGAAAAGCGTTTTCTGCTTTTCAAAATAAGCCCTTGCATCATGAAAGGCACAAGCTCCATGCTTTTCCCATTCACCTTGTAAAAGGGTTGCCGCAGGCGATTCTGGCAAATAGTGTTTGATCGTATTTTCTGCAACCATAGGTAAATCACCTTGACAGTAGCGAGGGTGTTCGTCAATTGCATGAGCCTTCGCACTTTGTGGCCATAATCCGTGAATGACCCAACCAAATGACTTGGTGCCGTCACATTGATATTTAAAATGTGGCAATACTTTGCCATTATTGTTACGTTTTTGCCTTTGGCAAAACCCTGGCGACCAAGAAAGGGCTAATAAATAATAATCGGTTTCCACAAGGTTTTGCTTCAAGCGGTCATTTTTCATCTGTATATCGTAATTACCTAATGAGGAGGTTTGCGATATTGTATGTTGTGTTTCGGGGCGATGTATTGTTTTGGGCTTTTTATCTGGTTGAGTAAAAAGCAGAGTGGCAGCACCCAAAATAGCCAATATGGTGAAAAAAAGTATTTTTTTATTATTCATTGTAATCTCAATCCGTTTTAAACATTTGATAAATACACAATCACCTGCTTTTAATTGAAGTACTTTGTTTTGTTAAATAGTGTGAGATGTTTTTGCCGTAAAAGATCGTAATCTTCCTTAAAGGTTAAATATGTTTCGGCACGTTTTAGATAATTTTCAGCCGCAATGATCGCAGCCTCCCGTAGCTCTATTTCAGGTGCATTACGCCAAATACTTGCCAGTACTTTTTGTAACGTTATTCCTACTTCCATTATTGCTCCGCCATCACGAGCGATAGGCGAAAAACTGTGTGAAATAATCTTTCCAATATTGAGATCTACGATAGATAAGCGGTCATAATGCTTGCGCTGTGGGTGATTATTTGTATGTGGTGTCACGAGGAGCTTCATCATATGCATCATCACTTTAATCGTGGTGCCAGGATCATTTGCAGAGGGGGGTAACGCCCTCTGAGCAACTTCGCTTAACACAATAATGCCCCACAATGGATCTTGGTCAAATCCACGATCTTTATCAAGAATAAAACATTCACGAATGGTATTTGCTTTATCACTGACACAATCAATTTTAGCGAGAAGTGTATCAGGCATAATTAATTCACCTGGTCGAATCGCAATATGAATATAGGTCGAAAGTTGTTGAGCTATTTTTTGTAATTGTGCAAAGTCAATATGCGTTAAATAGCCTGTATCTTGAGCATAAATAGATTCCGCTTGTAAGCCTAAAGTGCCTTTCCAAGTCGCCCCTAAAGAGGGATCTGCTCGATAATTTTGTAAACTTTTTTCACTAGAATCATATATTTTATCAATAGTATTCCCTAAACGCCCTAGATGAGAGAGTACATAAATCCATTTAATTAACGTGAAAATAACATAGCTTAACACTGCGAGGGTTGTGATAAATAAGACAAATCGTCCATTTTGCCCAAAAAATTCCATTCCTAATGCAGTCTTTGCAATAATTGAATAAATAAAAGCAGAGATAAAACTTGAAACCGCTCTCCTACTGGTTTTGTCATCAATCACTAAATTTGTGGCTCTTGGCGTTGCACCATTTGCGGCTGAACTAAATGCAGATACCATTATAGAAAGTGAAAATGTACTCACTGCAAACATGGTTGAAGCAATCACATTTAATAAACTTTCTAACGTGCTTAATTCAATTTTCGGAAAAATTTCAGGTGGGAAAAATAAGTTTGATAATTTGGCGACAAAAGCAAATAAAATCGCCCAAAAAACAGATAGAATAGTTGAAATCCATAAACGATTGCTCGGCTGTTTTAAATAAAGTAACACTCGATAGAACATAAAGACCCCTGAATAATTTCTTATCTTAATAAGCGGTTCGATTTTAACAAAATTTTGTCAATAAAAATATGAGGCTAAAACTAAATAGTGAAATTCTGTTTGCCTAAAATACTGAAAAAATCTATTATAGCCGTCTAGACGGAAAAACATCTAAACAATGAAACGAGCGGTTACATTTGCTCATTTTTGACTAAAAATGACCGCTTGTGAGGGTTAAAATCAATATGAGGAATAACAATGGCAATTAATTTATTTACTTCTGAATCTGTTTCAGAAGGGCATCCAGATAAAATCGCAGACCAAATTTCAGATGCGGTGTTAGATGAAATTCTAAAACAAGATCCAAAAGCTCGTGTTGCTTGCGAAACGTACGTTAAAACAGGAATGGCATTAGTAGGCGGTGAAATTACCACTTCTGCGTGGGTAGATATTGAAAATTTAACTCGACAAGTTATTTGCGATATTGGTTATACCCATTCAGATATGGGCTTTGATGCTCACTCTTGTGCTGTATTAAACGCAATTGGTAAGCAATCACCAGACATCAATCAAGGTGTAGATAGAACTGATCCATTAGAACAAGGGGCAGGTGACCAAGGAATTATGTTCGGCTATGCCACAAATGAAACCGAAGTGTTAATGCCAGCTCCTATTACTTATGCTCACCGCTTAATGGAGCAGCAAGCGATCGTTCGTAAATCAGGTAAATTAGACTGGCTACGCCCAGATGCAAAAAGCCAATTAACCTTTGCTTATGAAAACAATAAAATTATTGGCATTGATGCTGTGGTACTTTCTACCCAGCACGCTGAGCATATCTCACAAAAGGAATTAATCGAAGGCGTGATGGAAGAAATCATCAAACCTGTACTTCCAACTGATTGGCTAAATCAACATACCAAATACTTTATTAATCCAACAGGCCGCTTCGTCATTGGTGGACCAATGGGAGATTGTGGATTAACTGGCCGTAAAATTATCGTAGATACCTACGGCGGAGCTGCTCGTCACGGTGGTGGTGCGTTCTCTGGTAAAGATCCATCAAAAGTTGATCGCTCAGCAGCTTATGCTGCACGTTATGTAGCCAAAAACATTGTAGCTGCGGGCTTAGCAGATCGTTGTGAAATCCAGCTTTCTTACGCTATCGGTGTCGCTGATCCAACATCAATTATGGTCGAAACCTTCGGCACAGGCAAAGTCAGCCACGAAACATTAGTTAAATTAATTTATCAACACTTTGATTTACGCCCCTATGGTTTAATCAAAATGTTAGATTTAATCAAACCAATTTATCGTGAAACTGCTGCATACGGCCACTTTGGGCGTGAGCATTTCCCTTGGGAAAAAACAGATAAAGCAGAAATATTAAGATCTGCAGCCAGATTATAGCTCTAAATTTGCATATTCAATCTCTCCCACTCAGACCGCAAGTATTCCTACAAGCGGTCATTTTAGTTATATTTTTTGCAATTTTCGCTTTTTGGCTTTTTAAAAATAAAAAAGCAAAAACCTCAAGCCTATCACTAAGCTTGAGGTCGTTTAAAATAAATCCCGACGATGCCCTACTCTCACATGGCGAATCACCACACTACCATCGGCGTCACTGCGTTTTACTTCTGAGTTCGGTATGGAGTCAGGTAGAACCACAGCACTATTGTCGTCGGGAAAATCTTGTTGATTTTCTGTCTTTCTATTTTTTGTTCTTTAATCTAAAAACAAGCTGTTGATTCTGAGTTTATTTATTTATTTTCTGAGTTTATTTGTTTGTCTGTCTTGTTTGTTTAGTCTTTACTTTACGTTACTTCGCTTCGTGCTTTCTTATTTTTTCTATAAAAACACTTGAGCGTTGTATAGTTAAGCCTCTCGGGCAATTAGTACACATTAGCTCAACGTATCGCTACGCTTACACATTGTGCCTATCTACGTCGTAGTCTCCAACAACCCTTACAGTCTTATAGACTGGGAGAACTCATCTCTTGGCAAGTTTCGTGCTTAGATGCTTTCAGCACTTATCTCTTCCGCACGTAGCTACTCGGCAATGCGTCTGGCGACACAACCGAAACACCAGCGGTGCGTCCACTCCGGTCCTCTCGTACTAGGAGCAGCCCCAACCAATTCTCCAACGCCCACGGCAGATAGGGACCGAACTGTCTCACGACGTTCTAAACCCAGCTCGCGTACCACTTTAAATGGCGAACAGCCATACCCTTGGGACCTACTTCAGCCCCAGGATGTGATGAGCCGACATCGAGGTGCCAAACACCGCCGTCGATATGAACTCTTGGGCGGTATCAGCCTGTTATCCCCGGAGTACCTTTTATCCGTTGAGCGATGGCCCTTCCATTCAGAACCACCGGATCACTATGACCTGCTTTCGCACCTGCTCGACTTGTCTGTCTCGCAGTTAAGCTTGCTTCTACCATTGCACTAACCTGACGATGTCCGACCGTCATTAGCAAACCTTCGTGCTCCTCCGTTACTCTTTGGGAGGAGACCGCCCCAGTCAAACTACCCACCAGACACTGTCCGAGTACTCGTTCCGAGTACTTCGTTAGAACATCAAACGTTAAAGGGTGGTATTTCAAGGACGCCTCCAACAACACTAGCGTGTCATCTTCAAAGGCTCCCACCTATCCTACACATCAAAATTCAATGTTCAGTGTCAAGCTATAGTAAAGGTTCACGGGGTCTTTCCGTCTAGCCGCGGGTACACCGCATCTTCACGGCGATTTCAATTTCACTGAGTCTCGGGTGGAGACAGCCTGGCCATCATTATGCCATTCGTGCAGGTCGGAACTTACCCGACAAGGAATTTCGCTACCTTAGGACCGTTATAGTTACGGCCGCCGTTTACTGGGGCTTCGATCAGGAGCTTCTCTTTCGATAACACCATCAATTAACCTTCCAGCACCGGGCAGGCATCACACCCTATACGTCCACTTTCGTGTTTGCAGAGTGCTGTGTTTTTAATAAACAGTTGCAGCCAGCTGGTATCTTCGACCGGTTCAACCTTCATCCGCGAGGGATTACAATCTACGCCGGCGCACCTTCTCCCGAAGTTACGGTGCTATTTTGCCTAGTTCCTTCACCCGAGTTCTCTCAAGCGCCTGAGTATTCTCTACCTGACCACCTGTGTCGGTTTATAGTACGGTTTAGTGTAATCTGACGCTTAGTGGCTTTTCCTGGAAGCGTGGTATCGGTTACTTCAACTCCGTAGAGTCTCGTCATCACTTCTCGTTGTTAATAGAAGACCGGATTTGCCTAATCTTCCCAACTACCAGCTTAAACAGGGTAATCCAACACCCTGATAACCTAACCTTCTCCGTCCCCACATCGCAATTACACCAAGTACGGGAATATTAACCCGTTTCCCATCGACTACGCTTTTCAGCCTCGCCTTAGGGGCCGACTCACCCTGCCCCGATTAACGTTGGACAGGAACCCTTGGTCTTCCGGCGAACGAGTTTTTCACTCGTTTTATCGTTACTTATGTCAGCATTCGCACTTCTGATACGTCCAGCAAGCCTCTCGACTCACCTTCTTCCGCTTACAGAACGCTCCCCTACCCAACAATGTTTCCATTGATGCCGCAGCTTCGGTGACTAGTTTTAGCCCCGTTACATCTTCCGCGCAGGCCGACTCGACTAGTGAGCTATTACGCTTTCTTTAAATGATGGCTGCTTCTAAGCCAACATCCTAGCTGTCTAAGCCTTCCCACTTCGTTTCCCACTTAACTAGTACTTGGGGACCTTAGCTGGCGGTCTGGGTTGTTTCCCTCTCCACGATGAACGTTAGCACCCACCGTGTGTCTCCTATGCATTACTCTTCGGTATTCGCAGTTTGCATCGGGTTGGTAATCCGGGATGGACCCCTAGCCGAAACAGTGCTCTACCCCCGAAGGTATTCACATAAGGCTCTACCTAAATAGATTTCGGGGAGAACCAGCTATCTCCCGGTTTGATTGGCCTTTCACCCCCAGCCACAAGTCATCCGCTAATTTTTCAACATTAGTCGGTTCGGTCCTCCAGTTAGTGTTACCCAACCTTCAACCTGCCCATGGCTAGATCACCGGGTTTCGGGTCTATACCTTGCAACTATACGCCCAGTTAAGACTCGGTTTCCCTACGGCTCCCTTATTCAGTTAACCTTGCTACAAAATATAAGTCGCTGACCCATTATACAAAAGGTACGCAGTCACAGAATAAATCTGCTCCCACTGCTTGTACGCACAAGGTTTCAGGTTCTATTTCACTCCCCTCGCCGGGGTTCTTTTCGCCTTTCCTTCACAGTACTGGTTCACTATCGGTCAATCAGGAGTATTTAGCCTTGGAGGATGGTCCCCCCATCTTCAAACAGGATATCACGTGTCCCGCCCTACTTGTTGTGAGCTTAGTACCACGGAAATATTTTCGAGTACGGGATTATCACCCTCTATGATTGAGCTTCCCAGCTCATTCCTCTAATAAATCCGCTATTACTCACTGGCTCTTTCGCGTTCGCTCGCCGCTACTAACGAAATCTCGGTTGATTTCTTTTCCTCGGGGTACTTAGATGTTTCAGTTCTCCCGGTTTGCTTCACTTGCCTATGTATTCAGCAAGTGATAGTAGATTCTTCATCTACTGGGTTTCCCCATTCGGACATCTTGGATTAAACGCCTCTTATCGACTCATCCAAGCTTTTCGCAGATTAGCACGTCCTTCATCGCCTCTGATTGCCAAGGCATCCACCTTGTGCGCTTAGTCACTTAACTATACAACCTCAAATGTTTTTGTTTTTGTATTTCAATCAAAAGGAAAGAAAAAACAACATAACAACACATTTAAAGTCTGTTTTAAACTAAACACTTAGCTGCTTTTGTTCAGCTAAGATTTTATTACATACTCAGACTTTCTTTCGAAAATCTCTCAGTTTTTCAGCTTGTTTCTAAATTTTTAAAGAACAACGATGATAATGTCTTTCGACTCTCATCATACCTAAATTAACAAGCGGTCTCTTTTTTATTGAATATTGCAAATCTTTGCTCAAATTCAACCGCTTGCTACCTTAGGTATGACGACTCACGATGCTTGGTGGAGATAAGCGGGATCGAACCGCTGACCTCCTGCGTGCAAGGCAGGCGCTCTCCCAGCTGAGCTATATCCCCAGACATCATTGACTTACCACTTCCTTTTAGTTTTCACTCACATTCTGTGCTTTCGCTTTCGCTTACTCACGTCATTGAGTGGTGGGTCTGAGTGGACTTGAACCACCGACCTCACCCTTATCAGGGGTGCGCTCTAACCACCTGAGCTACAGACCCAAAAGGATGTTTCTGTTTATTCTACTTTCTATCAAACAATCTGTGTGAACACTTGCTGTCGTCGCGACGCTAAACTCTCGCCTAGCCTCGCACTTGATTTTTTTTGGTAAGGAGGTGATCCAACCGCAGGTTCCCCTACGGTTACCTTGTTACGACTTCACCCCAGTCATGAATCATACCGTGGTAAACGCCCCCCTTGCGGTTAAGCTATCTACTTCTGGTACAACCCACTCCCATGGTGTGACGGGCGGTGTGTACAAGGCCCGGGAACGTATTCACCGCAACATTCTGATTTGCGATTACTAGCGATTCCGACTTCATGGAGTCGAGTTGCAGACTCCAATCCGGACTTAGACGTACTTTGTGAGATTCGCTCACCATCGCTGGCTCGCCGCCCTCTGTATACGCCATTGTAGCACGTGTGTAGCCCTACTCGTAAGGGCCATGATGACTTGACGTCATCCCCACCTTCCTCCGGTTTATCACCGGCAGTCTCCTTTGAGTTCCCACCATAACGTGCTGGCAACAAAGGATAAGGGTTGCGCTCGTTGCGGGACTTAACCCAACATTTCACAACACGAGCTGACGACAGCCATGCAGCACCTGTCTCAGAGCTCCCGAAGGCACTCCCATATCTCTACAGGATTCTCTGGATGTCAAGAGTAGGTAAGGTTCTTCGCGTTGCATCGAATTAAACCACATGCTCCACCGCTTGTGCGGGCCCCCGTCAATTCATTTGAGTTTTAACCTTGCGGCCGTACTCCCCAGGCGGTCGATTTATCACGTTAGCTACGGGCACCAAGCTTAAAGCCCAATCCCCAAATCGACAGCGTTTACAGCGTGGACTACCAGGGTATCTAATCCTGTTTGCTCCCCACGCTTTCGCACATGAGCGTCAGTACATTCCCAAGGGGCTGCCTTCGCCTTCGGTATTCCTCCACATCTCTACGCATTTCACCGCTACACGTGGAATTCTACCCCTCCCTAAAGTACTCTAGACCCCCAGTCTGAAATGCAATTCCCAGGTTAAGCCCGGGGCTTTCACATCTCACTTAAAAGTCCGCCTGCGTGCCCTTTACGCCCAGTTATTCCGATTAACGCTTGCACCCCCCGTATTACCGCGGCTGCTGGCACGGAGTTAGCCGGTGCTTCTTCTGTCGTTAACGTCAATCGCCGATTCTATTAAAATCAACGCCTTCCTCGCGACCGAAAGAACTTTACAACCCGAAGGCCTTCTTCATTCACGCGGCATGGCTGCATCAGGGTTCCCCCCATTGTGCAATATTCCCCACTGCTGCCTCCCGTAGGAGTCTGGACCGTGTCTCAGTTCCAGTGTGGCTGGTCATCCTCTCAGACCAGCTAGAGATCGACGGCTTGGTGAGCCATTACCTCACCAACTACCTAATCTCACTTGGGCTCATCTTATGGCAGGTGGCCCGAAAGTCCCACCCTTTCCTCCTTAGAGATTACGCGGTATTAGCGACCGTTTCCAGTCGTTATCCCCCTCCATAAGCCAGATTCCCAAGCATTACTCACCCGTCCGCCACTCGTCAGCATTAGTACAAGTACTAACCTGCTACCGTTCGACTTGCATGTGTTAAGCCTGCCGCCAGCGTTCAATCTGAGCCATGATCAAACTCTTCAATTAAAAGTTCAATCGCTCAATAAACTGCTTAGCTAAAGTTCACTTCAACTTCTAAACTTAACTTAAGTCAAGAAATCAAACATAATGAATTTCTAGTTATAAGCACCTATTAAGACTTCAAGTTTTAAAAATAAAAATAGTTTTAAATCAAGTCTATCAACAAGTGCCCACACAGATTGTCTGATAATTTGTTAAAGAACAAAACAAAACGACGCACCGTAATCAACATCTAAATAATTCACAACAGCGCGTCGTTGTGTGCCGTGCATTATACGCAAAACAAAATGCCTTGCAACCCCTTTTTTGTAAAAATTTTCAAAAAAATCACCGCTTGCATATTTTTACTACAACTTGCTTATTCTATTATCAAAATCTGTTAATTAATTGTTCTTTTAGTCCACTTTGTCTTTCTGTTTTCGTACCAACACTGTATTTCCATACTTTTTCATTGCCAAATAGCGTAAATTTATCTTTAGCACGGGTAATTGCTGTGTAAATCAATTCTTTAGTTAAGACAGGTGATATGGAAAGTGGCAAAATTAAAATAGTATGTTCAAATTCCGATCCTTGTGATTTATGCACTGTCATTATGTAAGCTGCTTCATAATTTGAAATGCGACTGAGCGGTAAGCGATGATATTGGTTGTCTGCTTGTAGTGAATCAAAATAAACGCTTGTCTCTCCATTTTCATCTGGCAGAATAATGCCAATATCGCCACTAGCCATTTTATTTGATGGCATATTTTCGGTAATCATAATCGGTTTGCCGATATAGCGATCCCGACTATGATTAAATTTAACTAATCCAGCTTTTCGCAGCCCTTCCGCAATTGCAATATTTAATCGCTCAACACCCAATTCACTCACACGCAAAGCAGAAAGAAAACGCACTTTTTGAAATTTGTCAAAAATCGTTTTGATACTTATTGATTGCGGCTGCGCTTCTCTTTGTTTAACTGCTTGCAAATAATCACGGTAAAGCTCAATCGCTTTATCAACTATCATTTTTACACTTTTCTCTACCCAGTTTGATTTATCTAACATCTCTTTCGTTTCTGGATAGCGAACATTTTCCAACTTCCCGCTATTTTTATATTCGCTAAAAATATCCCAAGAGCGATTAATTTTTTGCTCATTAACCGCATTTGCTAACTCCCCAATCCATATTTTTTCACCAAATCGGTAGCTGTGTTTTAAATGAGAGAGTGAATCACAAATAGGCAACGCATTACCCGCATTTATCTGATAGCCTGTAACGGCGTTTAAATAATCGCAATGCTTTTGGCTATAACCATATTCTAATAAAGAACCGAGTTCACCGATAATAGATCCAGCTTCCACCGAAGCGAGCTGATCTTTGTCGCCTAGCATAATCAAACGAGTAGTTGGCTTAAGTGCTTGTACCATTTTTGCCATCATAGATAAATCAATCATTGAAGCTTCATCTAGCACCACCAAATCATAATGCAGAGGGTTTTTCGCATTGAATTTTGTGTTATCTGTTAATGGTCTGGCACCAAGTAAGCGATGAATCGTCATTGCCTCCGTTGGAATGGATTTGATTATGGCAGGCGATAGCTTATTTTCTTCTGCTAACTTACTCTCAATCGACTCTTTCATTCTTGATGCGGCTTTTCCTGTTGGGGCAGCTAAGGCAATTTGTAGAAAAGGGGCATTTTGCTCTAGTTGTTTGAGCTGATGCCCGAGCAATAATTTTACAACTGTGGTCGTTTTACCTGTTCCTGGCCCACCAGAAATCAGGGTGAACTGCTTTTCAAGTGCGGTTGCAATAGCCACTTTTTGCCAATCAATGTCTTGTTGTGGGCTTGTGTGATTGTCAAATAACTGTTGAATGATTTTATTATTTAATACTGTATTGGGTAATTTTTCAGAAAAGTTGACCGCTTGTTGTAGATAAACCGCAACTTGGTGTTCTGCCTGCCAATAACGATAAAAATAAAGCAATCCATTTTGGAAGAGCATAGGAGCAATTTTTTCAGGCGAATCGCTAAAAGCAATATGATCCTTCAAGGTACATTGCCATTCAAGCGGTGAAATTTTTCCAATTTTTTGCAAAATTTTCTCAAGCAAAAGGTGGTATTGAGGCTTTGCGTTGAGTTCAAACAGTGTTGAAAGCGTGAGAGAATTTAATCGCAATGCTGTATGCCCTAGACCAACTTGATATGAGATCAATGCCGCCAACAATAGTGCAAGCTCTCTCTGCTTCTCTGAATAATTATATTGTTTTTGTTTACTCTCAATAAAACAAGCAAATTGGTAGTTTAAATCAGAAATAATCTTCTCTTTTTTTAATTCAAATAATAAATTCAGCATAATTGAACCATCGTCCTATTAGAATTCTTCTTACAATAATACTAATCTTTTTTGCATTATTTTCTAAGGGATTTTTCATTTTCGGCGTATAATTTAGCGTTCTTATTATTTTATTGTTCAGAAAAATATGAAACCAGCAACAGCAACTATTGATAGCCAGGCACTCAGGCATAATATCCAGCTCATTAAATCATTTGCACCCAATCAAAAATTATTGGCGATGATTAAAGCAAATGCGTATGGGCAAGGGTTGTTACCTGCTGCCAGCACTTTAGCGGATATGGTGGATGGTTTCGGTGTTGCTCGCTTGCGTGAGGCTTTAGAAATTCAAGAAACTGGCTACACGGGCAAAATTGTGTTGATAGAAGGTTTTTTTGACCGTGAAGAGCTACTCAAAGCTCTTTCTCGCAAATTTGATGCTGTCATTCATAACATTGAGCAACTTGAGCTGCTAGAAAAAGTCGCAAACGAGTGGAATGAAGAGCAAAAAAAAGGCTTTTGGACACGTAAGACAAAAATATACTTTCCCATTCATATCTGGCTAAAAATTGATACTGGTATGCACCGTTTGGGTATTCACCCCGAGCAGGTGGATCTGTTTGTAGAACGGTTGAAAAATTGCTCGCTGGTTAATTCCATCAGCTTTGTTAGCCATTTTAGCCGTGCAGATGAATTAGATTGTCGCTATACCGAAAAGCAAATTGACGTTTTTGAACAAGCCACCGAAAAATATTCCCAACACGACCGCAGCATTTCTGCCTCAAGCGGTATTCTTTATTGGAAACAAGCCCATTATGACTGGGTTCGCCCAGGCATTATTATGCACGGTATTTCTCCACATTATACTCCAATTACCGATTTAGGCTTTCAACCCGTAATGACGCTCTCATCCTCACTTATTGCCGTTCGTACCCACAAAGCGGGTGAACCTGTTGGCTACGGCGGCGCCTGGGTTAGCCCTAAAGACACTAAACTTGGCGTGATCGCAATGGGCTATGGCGATGGCTATCCTCGTAATGCACCTGAAGGCACACCTGTGTTAATTAACGGCAGACTTGTGCCGATTGTTGGGCGTGTTTCAATGGATATGCTCACTGTCGATTTAGGACAAAACAGCCAAGATAAAGTGGGCGATAACGCCATTTTTTGGGGAGAAAAATTACTGATTGAAGAGGTAGCAAAACATATCGGCGTAATTAGCTACGAGTTAATTACCAAACTCACACCAAGAGTGATTTTTGAATATAAATAATACGAATGATGATATGGACTATTTAGATAATCTTATCAAACTCCACCAAATTGAAGGTGAGATCCAAGTAATTTGTCGCTTTCAAGGTGATTGGCAAATTAAAAATCCGCAAACCGAGCAACCAATCGGGGTATTTCATATTATTTCCCGAGGGCAATGTTGCGTAAAATTCGAAAATGAATGCCACCATTTGAAAGTGGGCGATGTCGTATTTTTGCCTTATGGCACTCAGCACGAGTTAGCAAGCTGTCCGACACTCTTATCGGTATCAGACAGTCAGCTGATCCCGATTAAACAAGAGCCAATCGGGCCATTTATGCTCTGCCATAATCAGCAAGAAAGTGATTTTGAAATGTTTTGTGGCACCTTTCATTATAGAAACTCCTCAAATACCCCGTTGTTTGAGTTGCCGAAATGGCACTTATCTTCAGATAATGCTTCCATTTTAGCGTTACTGTCACTGTTGCAAAAAGAAAGCGAAAGCCAGCTGGGTAATAAATCCGTCATCAATGCGCTTGCTAGTGTGCTTTTTACCTATCTTGTTCGAGATTATATGAATCATTACGAGCTGAAAAGTGGCACATTGAGCCTACTGCAAGATAAACGATTACAAAATGCCGTGCAGGCAATGCTCAATCAGCCTGAAGCAGCTTGGTCAATGGACGTCTTGGCTGAACGCTGTGCAATGTCTCGCTCCAATTTTATTCGGACATTCAAAGAGAAATGTGGCATTTCAGCAGGGCAATTTCTGACCGAACTTCGATTACAAAAAGCGGAAATACTGCTGCAACATAGCGAGCTTTCCATTCAACAAATTGCTCTAGCCGTAGGCTACCAGTCTGAAGCTCATTTCAGTAAGTTGTTTAAAACCTACAAGAACAGCTCACCAAGCCAATTCCGTAAAGTATAAAAAATCCGCTGATAACACAGCGGATTTGTCTATTTTCAACCCAGTATCAGCCGCCTAAGGCTTTTAAACCTACCGTCATATGTGTGCCGTAAAACAGTGTTCTGGCAATCAATTCACCAGCGATAACCAATACAAAACCAAGGCTACTCAATGCGACCAGCTGTTTTTTTACGCTCACAAACAATAATCCTAACCCAACTACAATCAAAATGAAGCGGATTACGCTATAAGTGGCATAGCTTGGTATAAGTTCTAATGCACTAAAAATAGCTGTTTTAGTTTGGGCCAGATGTTGATAATGAAAGAAAGAGACCACTAACGCCACCGCAGCAAACACAGCAGCCAAGATCGCAAAGCCTTTCTGCCCCCTTTCTACTTTTGCCAGTTGTAACAAAGTAACTGTTAATGCTGAACCCGCTAAAAGAGCTGTTAAACCGAATGAAAGTGGGGTAAAAAGGGTATTCCACGTTGGTACAGTTGGAATTAAGTAAAGGCGAGCCATTGCCCATATAAAAATCACACCGCTAAGTGCAACGATAACTCGCCCAAACCCAGCCCAGCCTTGTGGCAATTTATTAGTAATCGGCACGATAAAGTGAGCCAAAGCACTAGCAAGCGGTAATTTTTTGCCATTTTTTTGCAAAAAACCAGACGTTGCCACCACCCAATAAGCACTGCCTAAGGCAAAGAATATTGAACCAGTGAAAATTTCATTACTCAAATCTGATGCCCCAACACGGTTTAACGCATTAAAGGCACGCTCAGGCGAGCCAAGATGGGTGGTAGAAGCTACAAAGCCAAGTGCCATTAACACCCATAACACCGTCATTGCGTAGTGTAAACGATCTGCACTCGCCTTTCCTTGCGGGGTAAGTAGCACCACACATAGTCCAATAAATGCACCAACTACCGCTTGAGCAAAGACGGTAAAGAAAACAAGGGGTAATTCGTGTAATCCTGCACCCATTTTAAACCTCCTTCGGATTAGCTAAGAAACCGCCATCAAAATCTGTCGGTTTAGCATTACTGTTTAAACGTAAGGCTATATTTGGATTGGTATAGCTAGATGGTGGCAATGGAGCAACATCTTTGATGTCGCCATATTTCTCACGCAACTCATCGATTGGCAATAAATCCAATGCACGTAATGGGCAAGATTCCACACACATCGGTTTTAAACCTTGTTCTACACGCTCAAAGCAACCATCGCATTTCGTCATTCGGCCTGTGCGTTGGTTAAATTGCGGTGCACCGTATGGACAAGCCATTGAGCAATATTGGCAACCAATACAAACATCTTGGTTTACCACTACAAAGCCATCTTCACGTTTGTGCATTGCACCACTTGGGCAAACACTCGCACAAGCAGGGTTATCACAATGATTACAAGAGATTGAAAGATAGTAGGAAAACACATCTTGTGTCCACGCATCACCTTCTGCTTTCCAATCTCCGCCACAAAATTCATAAATACGGCGGAAACTCACATCAGGGCTTAAATCTTTGTAGTCTTTACAGGCTAATTCGCACGTTTTGCAACCCGTGCAACGCTGAGAATCAATATAAAAACCATACTGTTTTTTACTCATTTCTCTCCCCCTTATCCTGAAACTCGTTCAATTTGAACTAAATTGGTATGCTGCGGATTGCCTTTTGATAATGGCGATGGTCTTTGCGTAGTTAACACGTTAAAACTACCATTGTGATCTACACGATTACCATCTGGCATATACCAAGCACCTTCTCCCATTGCCGTTACGCCAGGCATAATTCTTGGTGTAACATTTGCCATAACACGAGTTTCACCGCGATCATTAAATATCCGCACAGTGTCTCCATTTTTAATACCCCGTTTTTGTGCATCAATCGGGTTAATCCAAACCGATTGTAAAGACGCCTGTTGTAATACATCTACATTGCCATAAGTAGAGTGAACGCGTGATTTATAATGGAAGCCAACTAATTGCAGTGGAAATTGTTCACGTTTAGGATCGTCCCACCCCTCAAATTGGCGAGTATAAATCGGTAATGGGCTAATTACATCGCCCTCTGGTAACTCCCATGTTGCGGCAATTTTCGCTAATCGTTCAGAATAAATCTCAATTTTGCCCGATGGTGTCGTCAGCGGATTATTGATCGGATCTTCACGGAATTTCTTAAACGCAACCAGATGCCCGCTCGGATCTTTCTGCTTGATAATTCCACGCTCACGGAATGCTTCAAAGGTAATGTCTTTAAAAAACGGATTTTTCTCTTGGGTTTGAGCATAAAGGTGACGTAGCCACTCTTCTTGAGTTCGACCTTCAGTGAATATCTCTTTCACCCCCATTTTTTCCGCAATGCCTGAGTAAATCTCATAGACTGGTTTACACTCAAATTGTGGCTCAATCGCTTTGTCGGCAAAAATTACATAACCCATATTACCTGCCGAACCGTCCATACAGAAATCAGGTTGCTCCGATGTAGTACAATCTGGCAGAAGAATATCTGCATATTTAGCGGTAGAAGTCATATGGTTATCAATCACGACCAACATTTCTAATTTGCTTTCATCCTGCAAAATTTCGTGGGTGCGATTGATGTCGGAATGTTGATTAATAATGCAGTTTCCTGCATAGTTCATAATGAACTTGATATTTTGATTAAGTTTTTCCGCGCCTTTTAAACCGTCTTTGAGGGCAGTCATTTCCTCACCACGAGTGACCGCATCTGTCCACATAAAGATGGGGATTTTCGCATTAATCGGATTTTTATGCACAGGCATACGTACAAAAGGTATGGTATAGAATCCTTCACGAGAACCACTGTTACCGCCACTAATTCCTACATTCCCCGTTAAACACGCTAACATTGCAATCGCACGAGCGGCTTGTTCACCATTTGCGTGGCGTTGCGGCCCCCAACCTTGACAGATATAGGCTGGTTTAGTCGTAGCAATTTCACGAGCAAGCTCAATAATACGAGCTTGTGGAATACCCGTAATTTTTTCTGCCCATTCTGGCGTTTTAGCGGTTTTATCATCACCCTCGCCTAAAATATAGGCTTTGTAATGCCCATTTTTAGGGGCTGATTCGGGTAAGCTTTTCTCATCATAGCCAATACAATAGGTATCTAGGAATGCCTGATCGACCAAATTTTCGGTAATCATAACAAACGCCATTCCCTCGATTAATGCTGCATCCGTACCAGGACGAATAGGCACCCATTCCCCACGCCCTGCAATAGTGTCATTATAACGAGGATCAATCATAATGGTTTTAGCTTGCGAACGCTCTTGAGCTTGCTGATAAAGATAAGTCACTCCTCCTCCACTCATCCGAGTTTCCGCAGGGTTGTTACCAAAATAAACAACCAATTTAGCGTTTTCGATATCGGTTGGGCTATTACCTGCATTACTGCCGTACATATACGGAATGGCTTCAAAAATTTGCGAATAGCTGTAAGTGCCGTGGTGTCCGAGGCAGCCACCAATACTATTCATAAAACGACTAGAAATACTACGAGGTGGCGGATAACTCGCCGCAACGGTTGCACCGAGTGTACCCGTTGCAAAAGGTAGATATAACGCCTCATTACCATATTGGGCAATAATGCGTTTTAAATTGGAAGCAATCTCTTCAAAAGCCTCATCCCACGAAATGCGTTTAAATTTACCTTCGCCACGCTTGCCTACCCGCTTCATCGGATATTTCAAACGATCTGGATTATACACACGGCGACGCATAGAACGCCCCCTTGCACAGGCTCGCACTTGATGGAAATCGCCATAAACATCCGAGCCTAAATTATCGGTTTCCACATATTTAATCACGCCATCTTGAACGTGCATACGCAACGGGCAACGACTGTGACAATTAACCGTACAAGCACTCCAAACCAATTTTTCTTCACCTAAATTAGCAACTGGCTTGATTTCTGCTTTAGCTTTAGCAATCGGAATTTGTACACCGCTTGCTGCTAATGCAACACCGCCCACCGCAGCGGAGCCTTTTAAAAAGGCACGTCTATCCAGACACAGAGGTGTTTCAGATTTATTCTGCATAGTTTCCCCCACAAAAGATCAATAAAAACAGGAAAACTATACCGTTTCATCGGCAAGGGGTTATTGATCAACGTCAATTTCCCCAAAAGGTTGGACTAAACCGCAAAAGGTTTAGACTATTGTGCAGGCAAGTTGCTTAACGTTTTAACCACACAGCAACATTTTCTTTGGCTTTGTTGCCAAGTGAAGCTCAATTAACGATAAAGTTGCAGAGCAAGCGGTTGAATTTCCAAATTTTTTTGCAAATCAAGCAATAACGCTTCAGCAAGAATGCCCAAGCCTTGATAAAACGGGGTTGATGTAGCATTAAATAACTCAAAAAAGCGATATGCCCAAGGCAGAAAATGCTCTGCCAAAAATGGTTTGAGCAAATGCTGATTTTCATCAAGCAAATAAGCGGTGAGCATTAACATTAAGCCGATATGATCTTCTGGCTCATTTTGATTTAAAGAAAAATCAATGCCACTATGTTGCAAAAAAGCTCGCAACGCTAGCAAACTCTCGCCAAACACAACGCTCTCTTTATCCAAATAGACCGATCCCCACGGCGGAGCTGGCAAATTATTCGGCCCGATAAATAAGGCTTGATAGTCAGCCTCAATCTGCTCATCCGCCACCTTTTGCAAATTTTGCTGAATTTCAGACCGCTTGTTTTCATTGAGAAAGTGACAGTCTGCTTGCCAAGCCCCCGTTTGAAACAGAGCAATAAGCGGTTTATTTTGAGGCTCATTAGGCGGGTAAAAAAACAGCGAGCCGATAATTCGAGTAAGTGGTGAATAGTATTGTTCCATAGTGAATCCAAATGCAAAATAAATGTAGCCAAATATTAGCCTAAAAGAGCAATTTAGTTAAGTTTTGCTCGTAACAATCTACATTATAGGCAATAGAAATAATAAACAAGCGGTCATATTTTGCAAAATTTTTACAAAATATGACCGCTTGTGCATTTTTACTTTTTAACGCTTCTTGAATATTTCATTCAAAAAAACCACGCTTGTAAGCGCTCTTTTGATTGCTTACAAGCGATCTACTATGCAGACTTTTTGCACATCAATTAGAATTTAAATCCAATTGATGCCCCCCCGCCTACATCGCCTTTATTGCTCGCTGAGCCTATCAATTTCAGCGAAACTTTGCCATTATTTGACACCTTTGAATACCCCAATGCCACTGCCGTTGCACCATTAAAGGTGCCTGTACCGACCGATAACATACTGTCTCCTGCACCTGGTGCATTGATTAAACTTGCCGCCGCATACGCCCCAGCAATCCCTGAACTCATCCGTTTTTCTGTGCGGGCTATCTTGTTCTCTAACTGATTCAGTTGCCCCCCTAACGCATTCATCCCTCGGGTGAATTGCCCCATATTAACCGCATCGGTCTCCGATACCCCCTCTGCCACATTGGTGATTCGGCGTGCGGCATTGGCATTACCAACAGAAAATTCATTGTCGCTCATCGCCACCGAACCAGTGCCTACTGCAACGCTATTGCTGCCTTTCGCGACACTATTAGCACCGATTGCAACACTCTCCGCACCCTCTGCCTTCGCACTATTGCCTGTGCTATTTACAGAAACATATTTCGTATTTTGAGCTGCTGCATTTAACGCCGTTTTCACATTATTCGTCGTCTTCTTCTCGCCTTGTTCGTAATAGTCGTATTTTACCTCTACTGAACCATCTGCGGCTAGCGTTGCACCTAACACATTAGCAACTTTCAGGATTTCCTTATCTATCTTTTGATCAATGCCGTTAATTCGGCTACTTACTTTATTGTCAACTTCAACAACTGCGCCTATCACTTCCTTCAGTTGAGTATTTACTTTACCTACTTCAGTGTCAATTTTTGCATCCACTGCTTGTACCTGATTTGCAACTTTAGCAACGGCACCTATCACATACTTAAGTTGTGAAATATTTACCACATCTGTATCTGCCTCACCTGCGGTAACATTGGTAATTTTTCGGGTAAATTCAGTTTTACCTAAATTATTTTTACCCACCCCAACTGAAACCTCGTTTTCGCTAACCGCTAACGAACCTGCACCTAATGCAACAGCGTTTTTGCCTGTAGCGATTGCATTGCTGCCGAATGCTATTGCGTTTTCAGCTGTGGCTAAGGTATTTGCTCCGTAGGCAATAGCGTTTTCGCCTGAGGCAAACGCACTTTCGCCTTCTGCGAGCGAATTTTTACCGATATTTTTAATTGGTGAATTCGCTAACTGTCGATTTAACTGTGCTAATTCCGCTTGTTTAGCAGCAAGATCTTGGTTTTGTTTTTCCAGTTCAGCCTTACGCTGATTTAACATTTGCTCTTGCTGTTGTTTGCGTTCTGCTAAAGCTTCATCATGGGGCGTTAAGCCTAAACGAGAAATATCATCAATAATATATCTGATATCTTGTTCTGTGCTATCTATCGAACCTTTAGCGTTTGAGAGTGCATCATATAATTGCTTCACTTTTTCGCTAGTGGCTTTAACTACCTCATTATTTTGATTGTAAGTGTGAATACGCTCTCTGGTTTGATTATACAGCTCTTCTACTATTGGTTTAACTTGGCTGAATTCCTTTTCAATAACATCATTTTTATATGTTGGAGTATATGTATTAAAATCATTTTCGGGCTTATTTTTCTCTTTATTGATAAAAGCAGTCTTTTCTATTATGCCTTGACTCATTTTATCTATTGCTATTTTATCTTGCTCATCCAAAGGTTTGGAAAGCTCTAGTTGTAATTTTTTATCTAACTCTAACCACTCTTCAACAGTATCATTAAATTTTATAATTCTATCTAGCTTTGATTTATAGTCAGTTAAATCAAACCACCAACTGTCATTTTTAGTATCATCAATATGCTTAACGAGGTCTTTTATCTCTTGATTAAGCTTCTTAAAGCCATCAACCTCGCCTCGATAGCCATCGGTCAAAACACTATTTCGATACCTAAACCCATACTCTGATATCAAGTTTAAATCAATCTTTTTATTTTCTTTTAATGGTGGCATCTTTATCATGGTGTCATAATAACGGCTAACAAGACCATAAGTATTCAATAAAATATTGGCATTTGAATCTTTCTTTTTAGCTGAAAGATAGAAATAAAGTTTCAACTTAAAATTTTCAATCTCTGTTCGGTCACTATTCGGAGAAAGATGCGTCTCTAAATCACTACGAGGATTAAATCTTGGCAATTTATTCGGGGTTTTTAAATCATCTTCCGTGTAGAAAACCGATCTAAATAGATCTGCCTTAAATTTATATGATGAGCCTTGGCTAACTCCATATATATTGTCACGTATAACGCTATCTAAATATTGAGCAGTTGGATCTGCTGTCGCTTTACTCGCAACATAGCCATCAATTAATTGTCTATATTGTGGAGCGGTAAAATTCCCTTTAAATTCAGGAAAAGCCTCTTCTATAATAACTTTAATATCAGCCGCTAATTCATCTCGCCCCTTACCTGATGCGTTACCTAATTTACTCCAGTCTAATTTTTTAAATATTCCATCATAATTAACAGTACTACCACGGATAATATCTTGTGGCAAACGGTTATAGGCATCATTCGCTTGTTGTAATTGGTTTTGCTGTTCAGCTAATCTCTTTTGAGCCTCATCGCGTTGATTTTGAAGAGTTGCGTATTCCTTAAGTAAAGGGGCAATTTGCGCTTGGCGTTGGTTAATATCGGTAATACTGGCTTCAATATTATCAATATGGCTTTGAACAGAGGAGATTTGAGCATCAATTTTGTTGATTTCAGTTTGTTTTTCGCCTAGTTGGCGTACAATTTCGTCTGTCACTTTACGGCGTTCAGCAAATTGCTCGCGGCTCATTCCCCCACCTGTGGCAACGGCATTATGCCCTGTGGCAACACCATTTTCTGAAGTGGCATAACTACCTGCCCCATTCGCAGTTGAATTGGTACCGACAGCGTAACCATTACCAGCTGCATACGCCGAGCCTGAAATTAGCACCGTGAGTAGCAACGAGGCTACACTACGCCGTGAGTGAGTGAGTGAGTGAGTGAGTGAGTGAGTGAGTGAGTGAGTTCATCATATAATTATCTCTCTGTAAATAAAAAAGGCGATTTTAATCTATTTTTTGTGTGATGAATACTAAAAATTTAGCTTTTTTTAATGTGAATTTAAGTTGCAGAACGCATATTAAACAAGCGGTCATATTTTGCAAAATTTTTACAAAATATGACCGCTTGTATTTATCGTACTAAACTAGATTTATTTTCCGCAGCCGCAGCCTGGCGTTTGTTTTTCAAAACGGTTTGCCGCTTCGTCCCAGTTTACCACGTTCCAGAACGCTTTGATGAAATCCGGACGGCGGTTTTGGTAGTTCAGGTAGTAAGCGTGTTCCCATACATCTAAACCTAAAATTGGGTAGCCAGAAACCCCTGCTACGTCTTTACCCATTAGTGGGTTGTCTTGATTTGCGGTTGAGACTACCGATAATTTTCCTTCATTTACAACTAACCACGCCCAGCCTGAGCCAAAACGAGTAGTTGCTGCTTTTTCAAATTCTGCTTTGAAATTATCCACAGAGCCAAAATCACGCTCAATCGCATCTTTTAATGCACCTTGTAAAGTTGTGCCTGTTTTTAAACCTTTCCATAATAATGTGTGGTTTACGTGTCCGCCTACGTTGTTACGCACTGCAACACGTTTTTCAGCAGGGACTTGGTTTAAATCTGCAATTAATTTGCCTGGGCATTGCTCTAATAATTCAGGATGGGCTTCTAATGCTGCATTTGCATTATTAATATATGCTTGGTGGTGCTTAGTGTGGTGAATTTCCATTGTTTTTGCATCAAAATGTGGCTCTAACGCATCATACGCGTAGCCTAATTCAGGTAATGTGTATGCCATAGTTCATTCCTTTCAAATAGTAATCAATCAATAGGTTAATCAGAGTTAAACTCCAAACGCATTCTAACAAGAAATAACCAGAAAAGGCATATTTTTTTGATCTAGAGCAAGATTATTCAATCATCTTAAAAGTAAATACGAAAAATAAAGAAATTCTCATTCCCCCATTGACAAAGTAGTTATTTTCACGCATTCTTCACCCATTATTAATTCTATTACATAGAAAACAGCCAATGAGTCATTTTTCTGTAATTACAATGATTATTACCACCATTATGTTTCCAGCATAGTGCGGGTTTTTTATTGGCTACAAAAAGAATAAACTGAAACCCGCTACAAGCGGGTTTTTTTATAGAAAAATTTACCAATATTCATCAGGAGTAACTATGCGAGTTCTTAAATTTGGGGGCACCTCTCTTGCCAATCCAGAACGCTTTATGCAAGCGGCGGATATTATCGAAAAAGCCCATTTAGCTGATCAGGCGGCAGGGGTTTTATCCGCTCCAGCCAAAATCACTAACCACTTGGTCGCCATTGTTGATAAAGCAATTGCTGGCGAATCATTTGAATCTAACCTTTCTGAAGCAACCGAGATTTTCCACAACATCATTAACGGCTTATATGAAGCAAACAATAACTTTGCCAAAAATGAACTATTAGCATTGGTTGATGCTGAATTAACCCAAATTCAGCAAGTTGCGGCAGATTCTGCAAAAAGTAAATCACTCTCGGATGATATTGCAGCAACAATCCATTGCCGTGGTGAAAAACTTTCTATTGCAATGATGCAAGCGTGGTTTGAAGCAAAAGGCTACACCGTTACTCGCATCGACCCTGTTGAAAAATTATTGGCTCACGGGAGCTATTTGGAATCTTCAGTTGATATTCCAGAATCAACCAAGCGTGTTGATGCAGACTCGATTCCAAAGAAGAATGTGGTATTAATGGCAGGTTTTACTGCAGGCAATCAGCAAGGTGAATTAGTGCTATTAGGGCGAAACGGTTCTGATTACTCTGCCGCGTGTTTAGCCGCTTGCTTGAAAGCAGATGTCTGTGAAATTTGGACAGATGTGGATGGTGTTTATACTTGCGATCCTCGCCTAGTGCCCAATGCGGTTTGTTTGGAATCTATGAGCTACCAAGAAGCGATGGAGCTTTCTTACTTCGGGGCAAAAGTGATTCATCCTCGCACAATCGGGCCTTTAGTATCATTAAATATTCCGTGCTTAATTAAAAATACAGGTAATCCTGAAAGCAAAGGCACCTTGATTGATGGTAATGTTGCAAATGATAACTTGAAAGTAAAAGGCATTACTAACCTTGATAACGTCGCAATGTTTAACGTATCAGGTGCAGGTATGCAGGGAATGGTGGGTATGGCTGCTCGTGTTTTCTCTACAATGTCGAAATCAGGCATTTCAGTGATTTTAATTACCCAATCTTCATCAGAATATAGTATTAGTTTCTGTGTGCCTGCTAAATCGGCAGAAAAAGCGTTACTTGCATTAAATGCGGAATTTGCCCAAGAATTAGCTGAAAACTTACTTGATCCGATTGATATTATTAAAGATTTATCCATCGTTTCTGTAGTAGGTGACGGTATGCGTACCGCTAAAGGTATCGCAGCACGCTTTTTCTCTGCACTTGCTCAAGCAAACATTAGTATTGTCGCGATCGCACAAGGTTCATCAGAGCGTTCAATTTCAGCAGTGGTGCCACTGAATAAAGCCATTGAAGCCGTGAAAGCCACCCATAAATCATTATTTAATAGCAAACGTGTTGTAGATATTTTTTTAGTTGGCGTTGGCGGTGTTGGAAGTGAGTTAATTGAGCAAGTAAAACAACAAAAAGAGTTTCTAGCCAAAAAGGATATTGAAATTCGTATTTGTGCCTTAGCTAATTCAGATAAAATGTTGCTTAACGAAAGCGGTTTAAATTTAGATAACTGGAAAGAAGATTTAGAAAAAGCAATCCAACCTTCAGACTTTGATGTACTACTTTCTTTTATCAAATTCCACCACGTGGTCAATCCTGTGTTTGTTGATTGCACCTCAGCACAATCTGTAGCAAACCTTTACGCCCGAGCGTTAAAAGAAGGCTTCCACGTAGTTACACCAAACAAAAAAGCCAATACGTCAGGCTATAACTATTACTTAGAAATGCGTGAGAATGCTCGTCAAAGCCAGCACAAATTCCTTTATGAAACTAACGTAGGGGCAGGTTTGCCCGTTATCGAAAATCTGCAAAACTTGCTAGCAGCTGGCGATGAAGTAGAGAAATTTGAGGGGATTCTTTCAGGCTCACTCTCATTCATTTTCGGTAAATTAGAAGAGGGCTTAACGCTTTCTCAAGCTACCCTATTGGCAAAGGAAAAAGGCTTTACTGAGCCTGATCCTCGTGAGGATTTATCTGGTGCTGATGTTGCTCGCAAATTATTAATTTTAGCTCGTGAAACTGGCTTGCCGCTTGAATTTGAAGATATTGAAATTGAAGGCATATTACCAAAAGGCTTCTCCGAAGGAATGAACCGTGATGAGTTTTTAGCAGCATTACCTGCATTAGATGAAGAATTTAACAAACGTGTAGAAGCAGCAAAAGCAGAAGGTAAAGTTTTACGCTATGTAGGCTCAATTACAGGGACAAAATGCCGTGTGGCAATTGAAACTGTTGATGACAATCACCCACTTTATAAAGTAAAAGATGGCGAAAATGCTCTTGCCTTCTTAACTCGCTACTACAGCCCAATCCCCCTTCTCTTGCGTGGTTATGGTGCAGGTAATAGCGTAACTGCAGCAGGTATTTTTGCTGATATTCTTCGTACATTACCAGGAGGTGCAAGCTAATGACCTTACGCATTTATGCACCTGCCTCAAGTGCGAATATTAGTGTGGGATTTGATTCATTAGGGGCGGCAATCTCACCTATTGATGGTTCTTTATTAGGCGATGTTGTTCAAATTGAAGATTGCGAACAAACTTTTGAGCTAGAAAGTGCAGGTTATTTTGTACGTAAATTGCCCAAAGAACCACAAAAAAACATTGTCTATCAAGCCTATGTGCTATTTAGCGAACGCTTGAAATTACGTAACGGCAGTGTAAAAAATTTACGCTTAACACTTGAAAAAAATATGCCGATTGGCTCAGGGCTTGGCTCAAGTGCTTGTTCAATTGTGGCTGCATTAGTGGCACTTAATCAATTCCATAATGAACCATTTTCAAAAATGGAATTATTAGAAATGATGGGAGAGCTTGAGGGGAGAATTTCAGGTTCAATTCACTACGATAATGTTGCACCTTGCTACTTAGGTGGCTTGCAATTAATGACGCAATCTCTGGGCAATATTTGCCAACCTTTACCTTTTTTTGATGAATGGTATTGGGTGCTTGCTTACCCAGGTGTGGAGGTTTCTACTGCAGAAGCACGAGCCATTTTGCCTAAAAGCTATACGCGTCAAGATATGATTCAGCAAGCGCGTTACTTAGGCTCTTTCGTTCACGCTTGTCATACACATCAAGATGTATTAGCTGCCACTATGATGAAAGACTTAATTGCCGAGCCTTATCGTGAAGGATTACTCCCAAACTTCCCTGCTGTTCGTCAAGGCTGTAAAGATTTAGGTGCATTAGCGGTTGGTATTTCAGGTTCAGGCCCAACAATGTTTGCCATCGCACCCGACTTGGAGCACGCCCAACGCTTAGTAAACTATTTGGAGAGAGAGTATCTGCAAAACAACGAAGGGTTTATCCACATCTGCAAAGTGGATAACCAAGGGGCGAGGGAACTGAAATAATCTATTACAAGCGGTCTGATTTTGCTTATTTTTTGCAAAACAGACCGTTTTTTTATGTAAACCCATCTCTTATATTCCTTTTGGTTATACAAAATAAATTTCTGCTACTAGCCAAGCTCAAAAAGATCAGTATGATGAAATACAATTTTAATACCTACTTTGAGAGGAATTTTCTATGACAATTTATTCAGACAACTCATATTCCATCGGCAACACTCCACTTGTACGTTTAAAACATTTCGGTAATGGTAATATCGTAGTTAAAGTGGAAGGGCGTAACCCAAGTTTTAGCGTGAAATGCCGTATTGGGGCGAATATGGTCTGGCAGGCGGAAAAAGACGGTATTTTAACGAAAGATAAAGAAATCGTAGATGCAACCAGCGGTAACACTGGTATTGCATTAGCTTACGTTGCGGCAGCTCGTGGCTATAAATTAACACTTACAATGCCTGAAACAATGAGTACTGAGCGTAAACGCTTATTACGTGGTTTAGGCGTAAACCTGATTTTAACTGAAGGTGCAAAAGGAATGAAAGGCGCCATAGCAAAAGCAGAAGAGATTGCAGCCTCTGATCCAAACCGTTATGTCACCTTAAAACAGTTTGAAAATCCAGCAAACCCAGCAATTCACCAACAAACCACGGGCCCTGAAATTTGGGAGGCGACGCAAGGCAACATTGATGTTTTAGTTGCAGGCGTAGGAACAGGCGGCACCATTACTGGCGTATCTCGTGCGATTAAACAAGATAAAGGTAAACCCATTATTTCTGTCGCAGTAGAACCAGCAGAATCTCCCGTTATCACACAAACTTTAAATAATGAAGAAGTAAAACCAGGCCCACATAAAATTCAAGGCATTGGTGCAGGTTTTATCCCGAAAAACTTAGATTTAGCGTTAGTAGATCGTGTTGAGCAGGTTTCAAGCGAAGAAGCCATTGCAACCGCTCGCCGTTTAATGGCAGAAGAAGGAATTTTAGGTGGCATTTCATCAGGTGCTGCCGTTGCAGCAGCAGATCGCATTGCGAGACTACCCGAATTTGCTGATAAATTAATCGTCGTAATACTACCATCTGCTTCAGAGCGTTATTTAAGCACCCTTTTATTTGAGGGGGTTGAGGCTTAATAAGCCTATCCAATAAAAATGCTGATGTTTTATCAGCATTTTTATTGCTACTATTGCTACAAGCGGTCATTTTTTATAAAAAATTTGCAATTTCGCCTCTATTAAGGTATGCTTCGCCTCATCTTTTGTGGCTTAGCCATATCAAATCAATACCAACAACTCCAACCTTATTTAATCACAATTTAACATTCAAATTATGCATCTTACTCAACTTAAAAATACGCCAGTTTCAGAATTAGTCGAAATGGGTGAAAACCAAATGGGCTTAGAAAATTTAGCTCGTTTACGTAAACAAGACATCGTTTTTGCTATTCTTAAACAACACGCAAAAAGTGGTGAAGATATTTTCGGTCAAGGCGTGTTAGAAATTTTACCCGATGGTTTTGGTTTCTTGCGTTCATCAGATAGCTCATACTTAGCTGGGCCCGATGATATTTATGTTTCACCAAGCCAAATCCGCCGCTTTAACTTACAAACTGGTGATAAGGTAGAAGGGAAAATCCGCCCGCCCAAAGAAGGCGAACGCTACTTTGCATTATTAAAAGTCGATTCCGTTAATGATGACAAGCCTGAAGTCTCTCGTAGCAAAATCTTATTTGAAAACTTAACGCCTTTACACGCAAATTCCCGTTTGAAAATGGAGCGTGGTAATGGCTCAAAAGAAGATTTAACTGCTCGTATTTTAGATTTAGCGGCTCCCATCGGTAAAGGTCAGCGAGCGTTGATTGTAGCCCCACCTAAAGCAGGTAAAACTGTTCTTCTACAAAATATCGCACAAAGTATTACCCATAACCACCCAGAATGTGAGCTTATCGTTCTGTTAATTGATGAACGTCCTGAAGAGGTCACCGAGATGCAACGCACGGTGCGTGGCGAAGTTATTGCATCTACCTTTGATGAGCCAGCCTCACGACACGTTCAAGTTGCAGAAATGGTAATAGAAAAAGCAAAACGTTCTGTTGAACATAAAAAAGATGTGGTGATTTTATTAGATTCCATCACACGTCTTGCTCGTGCTTATAACACTGTTACGCCTGTTTCAGGTAAAATTCTTTCTGGTGGTGTAGATGCAAATGCGTTACATCGTCCTAAACGTTTCTTCGGGGCTGCACGTAACGTAGAAGAAGGCGGTAGCTTAACGATTATCGCAACGGCGCTTGTTGATACAGGGTCTAAAATGGATGAGGTCATTTTTGAAGAATTCAAAGGTACCGGTAATATGGAACTACATCTATCTCGCCGAATTGCAGAACGCCGAATCTTCCCTGCGATTGATTTCAATCGTTCTGGTACACGTAAAGATGATCTATTAATGGCTGCTGATGAACTACAAAAAACGTGGATGTTGCGTAAAGTGCTTAATCCAATGGATGATGTCGATGCAATCGAATGGTTAATTGATAAATTAATGATGGCTAAAACCAACGAGGCGTTTTTTGAAATTATGAAACGTTCGTGATAAATATCGCTAAAAAATCAGCACCATTGAGGTGCTGATTTTCTTTTTTGAAAGATTAAACTAATTGAATTGCTGATAAAAAACAGCTTATCTTACATTCCCCACATCCATTACATAACTCATCATTTACCACTAAATGTTCAGAAATCGCCTGCTGGGGGCATTTCTCTTGGCACACAGTGCAAAACTGATTCTGCTTAACTAGGCACGTGTTAAAAAAATTTGGTCGAAGCTCGGTATCTCGTTTAAAGAGGGTATTTAAAGCATTGCTTGAACAGCTTTCAGCACATTTTCCACATAAGTCACAACTCATATAATCTAACTCTAAAACTGCTTTTTGTTGCTGAATCTGAATCAAATTATATGGACAAGCCTGCGTACAATCACCACAGCCGTTGCAAGCAGCAAGAAATAGATGTTCCTCTGCCGCAAAAGGTGGGCGATGAGCTAAACGGATATGCTGCTCTTTCTGCACTTTATTTACAGACTGAAACAGCGTGCGTAATAGCCCCCGCCTTGAAATCTGCTTATGATTTAAATACGCTTCATAATATTGTTCATTTCTACCTTGCATATTCATTACCGATAGATGTGCTCTTGCCAGAATTGTAATGTATCTTTTGTAAGAGTTCTATGCTTCTATAAATGATCTCATCGCCAAAACTAAACTATCTTGATTCAAGAACCTCTTTCAATACCTTTATTCCCTGTTCAATCTGTTCATCAGATATAATCAGCGGTGGCAGTAATCTTAATTTACTTTTTGCAGTTAAAAACAGCACACCTTGTTCAATACATTTTGTCACGATATCGGAGGCTAAAATACCCTCTTCAAATTCCACACCAATCATTAAACCTAAGCCAGAAACAGATTTTACTTTTGGCAAAGCATTTAATCTTTGTTGCAGAGATTGCCCTTTACGTTGCACTTCTTTTAAAAAATCTGGCGTTATTTTATCTAAAACCACATTTGCGCCAGCACAAGTAACAGGATTACCGCCAAATGTTGAACCGTGATCGCTCTTACCTAAAGTATGTTCAACTTTGTTGCCTAATAGAAAAGCCCCTATTGGTAGTCCGCCGCCTAAACCTTTAGCCAGACTCACAATATCAGGCTGTAAGCCAAATTGTTGATAAGAGAACATTGTGCCTGTTCGCCCAATACCTGTTTGTACTTCATCTATTATAAAAACTAAATCTTTTTCTTGGCAGAGCGATTGCATTGCTTGCAAGTAATCATTATCTAACGCACAAACTCCACCTTCGCCTTGTAGCACTTCAACTAAAATAGCACAGACATCATCAGTATTTAAACGGATTTTAAGTGCATCAATATCATTTGCTGGCACATATTCAAAGCCATCCGTAAACGGAAAAAAGTGTTGGTGAAACACATCTTGCCCTGTTGCTGCCAGTGTTGAAATAGTTCTACCGTGAAATGAATTCACTAAGGTTAAAATTGTGGATCGCCCAGTGCCATATTTATCGTGGCTATATTTGCGAGCTGTTTTTACTGCCCCTTCATTTGCCTCTGCGCCTGAATTGCAAAAAAATGCTCTTTTTAGACCGCTTGTAGAGACCAATTTTTTAGCTAATTGGCTTGATGGCTCAGTGAAAAATAAATTTGAAGTGTGTTGCAATTTGCCTGCTTGAGCCGTAATCGCTGAAAGCCAATCGTCATCAGCCCACCCTAAACTATTTACGCCAATGCCGCTGGTAAAATCTAAATATTGCTTACCCTCAACATCCCACACATCACAGCCTTTACCGTGTGAAAGTGCGAGGTCAAATCTGCCGTAAGTTTGGGCAATATATTCTTTATCTAGTTGTTTGATGTTGTTACTTGTCATATATTTCTTCCTAATCTATTTTTTGTAAAAACGTGTTCCATTTTTACCACCAAATAGTTCAACTAAAATAGCGTGTTCGATTCTTCCATCAATAATATTTGCTTCAATACCGCCTGCATTAATAAAATCCGTACAGCAAGCAATTTTAGGGATCATACCGCCTGCAATAATACCCTGATCAATCAGTCCTTGCACATCACAGACATCAACCTCTGGAATAAGCGTACTTTCATCAAAACGATCTTGTAATAAACCTGCAATATCCGTCATTGAAACTAATTTCGCTGCATTAAGCGCTATTGCGATTTCACTTGCTGCCGTATCGGCATTAATATTATAAGCCTGCCCGTTTTCATCCACACCAATAGTTGAAATCACAGGAATTAAACTCGCATTTAAGGCAATTTCGATCACTTTTGGATTAACCTTGACAATATCACCTACAAAGCCATAATCCACCTCAGCTTCTAATTTTTTGCATTGCAACATTGCTCCATCAATACCACACAACCCAATGCCTTTACCTTTCAATAAGGCAACAAGACTTTTATTCACTTTGCCCGCTAACATTTGCAACACCACGCTAATCGTATCGCTATCAGTCACTCTTAACCCATTGATAAACTGAGGCACTTTACCTAATAATTTTACACCTTGTGAAATCTCAGGCCCTCCGCCGTGTACCAGCACGACTTTTATCCCTAAACGATTAAGCAATAAAATATCTTCCATTACCGATGTTTTCAGATCTTCATTAATCATCGCATTACCGCCATATTTCACAACAATGATTTTATCTTGCCATTTAGCAAGACAAGCGGTTGATTTTTCTAATAAATTTGCGAATTGATTGATTTCTTGAATATCCATAATATCTCCAGTTTTATGTCACTTTTCTTTGCTTGTGCAAAGAAAGTAACCAATTAAATTTCTAACCCCGAGATTTCATCTCTCCCAAGCATTATATTCATACACTGCACCGCCGCACCTGATGCCCCTTTACCTAAATTATCAAAACGAGCAACAAGTAAAATTTGGTCGTCATTTCCATATACAAAAATATCCAAACTGTCTTTGCCTGAATAAGCATTCGCAGAAAGCATACCGTCTTCTGGTAAATCTTGGAAAGTATGGACTGTGATTAATTTGCTATTTTGATAATAGTCTGCAAATAGCTTTGTAATTTCTTCACCAGATTTAACCGCTTGTAACGCAGAAATGGGAAGCGGAACAGTCACTAGCATACCACTGTAAAAATCTGCCACTACTGGAGTAAAAATCGGCGGAATTTTCATTTGAGTGAGCATTTGCATTTCAGGTAAATGCTTATGTTTTAACGCTAATCCATAAACACGAGGTGCATTTAAGGCATCAACACGATTTGGGTTTTCGTAATCAGCAATCATTGATTTTCCGCCACCTGAATAGCCTGTTAAAGATTGGCAGCTCAACGGATAATCAGCGGATAAAATGCCCATTTCGACTAACGGGCGGACTAAGGCAATATAGCCTGTTGCGTGACAGCCTGGTATAGCTACGCGGTTAGCCTTTCTGATTTTTTCAGTTTGCCCGGTTAATTCAGCAAAACCGTAAACCCAATCAGCATTCACGCGATGGGCAGTAGACGTATCACAAATTCTGGCATCCGATGGTGCATTGGCAACTAACTCTTTTGAGGCTTCATCAGGCAAGCAAAGAAAAGTTAAATCAGCTTCTGCTAATTTTGTTAATCGAGCGTTTAGATCTTTACGTTGTGCCTCAGGCAATGTTAATAACTCAATATCCTCGGCTTGACTCAATCGTTCGTGAATTCGTAATCCTGTTGTACCAACAGCCCCATCTACAAAAATTTTGTATTTGCTCATTAGATATCCTTATATTTTCACTTTTTATGCTGTAGTCTAAGCCTAATTGTAAGCAAACTCAATCTTTATTTTGAATAAATATTCAATAATATTGATTTTATATTCAAACATTATTTTCTATGAGTACACAAAATTTGTTAAAGAATATCTTGATATTTTATACATCATACTGAAAGTAATAAGCGGTCAAATATTGCAATTTTTTTGCAAAATTTAACCGCTTGTCAATTTTAAGATAAATCAGTTATCGCTTATTATTTATCGCCAATCAATACTGACTCTAATGCAATCTCAATCATCTCATTGAAAGTTAATTGGCGTTCTTCAGCACTGGTTTGTTCGCCTGTGCGAATATGGTCTGAAACTGTGCAAATTGCTAATGCTTTCGCACCGAACTCCGCCGCAACAGCATAAATACCGGCAGCTTCCATTTCTACCCCTAAAATGCCATATTTTTCCATCACATCGAACATTTCAACATCTGGGCTATAAAATAGGTCTGCTGAAAATAAATTCCCTACTCGCACATTAACGCCTTTCTGTTGTGCCGCTTGGTATGCGGCTAAAGTCATATCAAAGTCTGAAATCGCGGCAAAATCATTATCACGAAAGCGGATACGGTTTACTTTAGAATCAGTACAAGCTCCCGACCCGATGATGACATCACGAATACGAACATCACTACGCACAGCACCACAAGAACCAACACGAATGATTTTTTTCACTCCATATTCAGTAATGAGCTCTTTCGCATAAATTGAACAAGACGGGATTCCCATACCATGTCCCATTACAGAAATGCGACGACCTTTATAACTACCCGTATAACCTAACATATTACGTACGTTAGTGACTTCTTTAACATCTTCTAAAAAAGTTTCTGCGATATATTTTGCACGAAGCGGGTCGCCTGGCATAAGTACAACGTCAGAGAACGCCCCTTCAGGTGCATTAATATGTGGAGTTGCCATTTTTAATTTCCTCTTATGATGAATAATTAATAACCTTGAACAGATTGTTGCTGTTCATCTTTTAATGTTGCTAACAAATTGCCTAAAAGACTAGAGGCACCAAAACGAAAATGTGAGCTATCTACCCAATCATTACCTAAAATTGAACGTGCTAAAGCGAGGTATTTTGCCGCTTCTTCGCTAGTTTTCACGCCACCCGCAGCTTTAAAGCCAACCGTTTCTGCCACCCCTAAATCTCGAATAGTTTCAAGCATAATGCGAGCAGATTCTAACGTTGCATTTACTGGCACTTTACCTGTTGAGGTTTTGATAAAATCTGCCCCTGCACGAATTGAAATTTCGCTTGCTTTGCGAATTAAGTCTGCTGATTTTAGCTCACCCGTTTCAATAATGACTTTAAGTAAAACACCCTTTTCTTGGCAAACTGCTTTAGCTTGTTTAACTAATTCAAAACCAATTTGTTCATTACCTGCAATTAATGCTTGATAAGGGAAAACAACATCAACTTCATCAGCACCGTAAGCCAATGCAGCTTTGGTTTCGGCAATCGCAATTGCAATATCATCATTGCCGTGCGGGAAATTAGTCACAGTAGCAATTTTGACTTGCTCTATGCCCTGTGCTTTAAGAATCTTGCGTGCTAGCGGTACAAATCGTGGATAAACACACACTGCGGCAGGTGTGCCAAAATCGGTTTTAGCTTGTTCGCACAAAGCTATTATTGTTCCGTCTGTATCATTGTCATTTAATGTGGTGAGATCCATCAAAGAAAGTGCAATCTCAGCTGAATTTTTTACATTCATGATTTCTCCTTTTTTAATTAAATGAATGACTTAGTAAAATTTTATAAAAATTTGACCGCTTGTAAATAGGCAAATGACAAGCAACCGTTTACGTTCGCTAAAAAAACATAAAAACCACTATTTTTGATCTACACCTAACATTGGACTAAGCAGCCAACTGATAAGGTGCAGATCATTTCTAGTGGTTTTACAGATTATTTAAATTATAAAACTGCGCCGCCTAAGCCAATAAATAAGCCTGCAATAGTTGCACTCATTAAGTTAGCAAGTGAACCTGCAATAACAGCCTTAATACCTAAACGTGCAATATCACCACGACGGCTTGGTGCCATTGCACCAATACCACCGATTAAAATCGCAATCGAACTGAAGTTAGCAAAACCACAGAGTGCAAAAGTAATAATCGCAATGGTTTTATCGCTTAACTGAACGGTTGATTCAGGAGCTAAATATTTTGCAAACTCTAAATAACCTACGAACTCATTAACAGCCAACTTCAAGCCGATCATTTGACCAGCTATTTCAGACTCTTCCCAAGGTACACCAATTACCCAAGCAAGTGGTTTGAACACCCAACCGAAAATTTGACCCAAGTTTAATGTTTCATAACCAAACCAGCCGCCAATGCCGCCTAAAATACCATTTACTAATGCAATTAAAGCAACGAAAGCAATCAACATCGCCCCTACATTTAACGCAAGTTGCATACCTGATGACGCACCTGAGGCTGCTGCATCAAGAATATTCGCTGGTTTTTCTAAATCGACCGCTTCTAATTCATCACGGAATTGTTCGGTTTGTGGAATCATAATTTTCGCAAATAATAAACCTGCTGGTGCCGCCATAAATGACGCTGCAATTAAATAAGTTAATGGCACGCCCATTCCAGCATAACCAGCCATTACCGAGCCTGCAATAGACGCTAAACCACCTGCCATAATTGCAAATAACTCAGATTCAGTCATTTTGCTAATATATGGTTTTACCACAAGTGGGGCTTCAGTTTGACCGACGAAAATATTCGCCGCCGCAGACATTGATTCCGCTTTAGATGTGCCTAATGCTTTTTGTAGTAAGCCACCTAGAATACGGATAACCCATTGCATCACACCAATGTAGTAAAGCAATGAAATAAGTGCTGAGAAGAAAATAATGACTGGAAGCACACGGAAAGCAAAGACGAAACCGCCACCACCAAAAACTTCAAACATTTTGTCGCTTACTAAGCCACCAAATAAGAATGAAATACCCTCATTACCATAAGAAATGACTTTAGAAACGCCATTTGCCATTGCATTTAATGCATCACGACCTGCTGGCACATAAAGTACCAACGCCCCAATCGCAACCTGCAATGCTAATGCACCTAACACCGTACGCATATTTATTGAGCGTTTATTGCTCGAAAATAAAAATGCAATGAATAGTAAAACAATAATGCCTAAAAGGCTGTTAAGAGTACCCATAGAACCTCTGAGATAAAGTGATAAAAAGTGGCAATACTATACCTATTTTTAGATAAAAAATCTTGTAAAAAATGCAATTATTTATGACTGAAATCAGCAAAATCGATATTTGTATTTTACAAGCGGTATAATTTTAGCTATTTTTTACAAATGATTTAAATTTAAAGACGATAGGAGAGAATATGCAAAATAGTCGTGAAATTTATTTAGCAGGTGGTTGTTTCTGGGGAGTAGAATCTTTTATGCAACGCATTAATGGCGTGATTAAGGCTCAATCGGGTTATGCCAACGGCAACACGGACAACCCAACCTACCAAGATGTGTGTTCAGCTAGTGGGCACGCGGAAGTAGTCAAAGTGACTTATGATGCCAACCAAATCAGTCTAGCTAAATTACTTGATTATTTTTTTAAAGTCATCGATCCTGTGAGCATTAACCAACAAGGTGGCGACATTGGCATTCAATACCGCACAGGGATTTATCACACCGATCCGCAAGATGTTCCAATTATTAACCAAGCTTTGAGGGAATTACAAACACAGTTTGATAAACCCTTAGCCATAGAAAACCAAATGTTGGAACAATACTTCCCTGCGGAAGAATATCACCAAGCATATTTAGTGAAAAATCCAACAGGCTATTGCCACATTGATATTCAGTTGATGAATGAAATTTTAAAAAATCAATAGCAAAAAAAGCCACAGAATAAAATCTGTGGCTTAATCTTATTTTCTCAACAATCCATAGACTGCTTTCAGTACCGATAATGGCAATAAGCGTGGAACCGCTCTCATTAAGAAAATGCCAAAACCTGAAATCGGATCGTGAATACGGCAACGATTTTTTAATTTATACAAACGCCATTCTGCTTCTGCTTGTGCTTTGCCACGACGCCTATTCACCATACCATTTCCAACCCGGGCATAAACCAATAAATCAGGCAAATTTGCAACTTGTTTAAACTGAGCAATCAGTTTAATCCATAAATAATAATCTTCTTGCAAATCTTGATAGCCCCCCACTTCCAATACCTTCGATTTTTGATAGGCGACCGTCATATGGTTAAATGGGCAACGCATACGGGTAAATTGAATAATCTCCTGTGCTGTTATCGGCACATTACGATAAGCGACAATATCATAAATATCTTGTCCAAATTCGGCAATTTGTCCACCAAAAATCACTATTTCAGGATTTTTCTCAATAAATGCTACCTGTTTTTCAAAACGATCGGGCAGGCAAATATCGTCTGTATCCATACGGAAAATCCACTCATTCGAGCAATAAGTTAAGCCCTCATTTAGCGTTTTGCCTAAACCTCGATTTTGTACGAACTTTACTGTTTTTATTGGCAAAATCACACTATATTCTTCTACAATCGCTTCCAACTCAGGCGTAACAGCGCCATCAAAACAGAGTATAATTTCATCGGCTTGGCGAGTTTGGGCTTTGAGACTTTCAAAGCATTCTACTAAATATTGAGGCTGCTCTTTAATGTATAACGACATTAAAACGGAAAATTTCATTAAATAAACCTTTTTAAATTAATCGCCCATTTCGGCGAAATAAAAATAATAAGTGCAATAACTAACTGCTTAATATTTTTTGTCTGTTTAAACATCTCAAAATAATAACCAGCCGCCTTACGAGATAAATTCATTATGTGCGGATAACTTAAAATATAAAGTGAATTGAGCTTAAAATTATTCGCCTGCTCAGGTGTTTTAATATAAGTTTGTTGAATATATGCAATCGCCTTTTCAGTATTTGTTGTGTCGGTTGAAACACTTGAACGCTTGGTATGGAAAGTACAATAAGTTAAAGCTTCATCAACATAAAGTGGCTCAAAACTTGGTTCTTCCAGCAATTTTAACAAAAAATCGTAATCCTCCAGCGAACGCAAGCGGTCAGATAATCCGCCAATTTTGCAAAATAACGCTTTCTTCAGGCCAATCATCGGCATTCCGCCAATTTTATTCGCTTTTAGCATATTCTCTTTCGTTAATTCGCTTTTATGTTGAAATGGCGTGGTGATATAAGTAAACCCTTCATTTACCATGTCGCATTTGGCTGGATGATAAATAAAATTTGCCATTGGATTTTGGGCAATTTCTTGTGCGAGTCGTTCGCACTTTTCAGGTATAAAGCGATCATCATCATCTAAAAATAATAGCCACTCTTGGCTCGCATTATTTGCTCCAACATTTCGACTTTGTGCAGCCCCCATATTCGGATTATTACGGATAACTTTTAGTGCAAAAGGATAATCGTTATTTACCTCAACAGGTATTGTTGAATAATCATCAACAATCACCACCTCAAAATTATAAACCGTTTGCTGCTTTAAACTTTCCAATAATGCCTTAATTTCTTGATTACGATTATAAGAAGGCACAATAATACTAAACATTTTTTATCTCTTTATTTTTGCAAAAAAATATTAAATTTCGACCGCTTGTACCAAATAAGGATAAGAACATTAAAAAAATAAACATAATCCCTGGGAATGCAAAGGTATCCGCTTTAATATTTAAAATGGAAAGAATTCCAATCGTCGATAAAGTAAAAATCCAACTTCCCTCAAACCAATTAATGGCGACTTTCCGCACAAAATAAAACGTAAAAGCAAAGCAAGTTAACATATAAAACAAACCGCCATATAAGACTTGGCGAATATAACCTGAATCCGATGCACCATAATAGCCACCCGTTTCAGTATAATATAGACCGTCTCCTGAGATAAATTGGCTAAGCGTTGGAATAAATAAATGGTTTTTCACTAAATTATCGGTAGAGGAACTCACTTTTCCTGTGCCAGATAATAAATTAATTACTGGCTCTAAAGCGTGTGCGACATAACGATTTTCTGGTAAAACTATCGCTAGAAATAAAATTAAAACTATAAAAGCGATTAAAGGTAATACATATTTCCATTTAAAATAAAGCACAATACTAACCACTGATATTAATAAAAAAGTTCGACCTGAAATCAACCCGACACATAAAATTAAGAATAAAAACCAGCCATTTATTGAATCTGTTTTTTTATTATATGCTAATAAAAAATGGAGTAGCATTAAGTAAAAAGCACTTAATTGGAAAAAGGCTGATGAGGTAATATTATAGAGTCTATATTCTTGCTCCGAACCAAAAAAGCGTGGCATCATCGCATTGCTAGATAATAGAAAATCTACCATAAACGGCACACCTAATAATGCTGCTATGCCACAAAGGCATTGAATAGTAATGCCGATTTTTAAATCACGCACAAATAAGGCTTTACCATCTTCTATTCGATAAAAAATATTATATACCGCAATGCCAAATATAAACAAAATCAGCATTTTGACATACATTGCCAACACACCTATTTCTTTCGTTCCATTAATTAAAAGTGGAATAATGCTAGCTATAAGCAAAGCGATAATCACAATAATGCTGTCTTTAGGAATAATAATGCCGCTAGCTTTTCCTTTAATAACTTGGAAAGCTAAATACCCACAAGCCAGTATCCCGACTAAAAATGCTACGCGTAAAACGTGAAAGAACCAAGGATCATAAATATAAAATAAATTAAAAAGTGCTGACATATCAACCTATGATAAATTTAATGAGTTAAAATTACGTTTAATTGCTAATAATTTTTTAAGCGGATATTTAACTATTTTTTTAAAAAAATTATTATTTACTGAGCCACGCAAATTTTCTAAATTACTGACTAATCCTGGATTTTCAATCGCCATTAACGGACGAACAATTAACACATCTAATTTGAATTTATGACTAAATAAAATAAAATCATCTGCAAGCCAATAAGGTAAGGCTTTTGAAGTTTGCGTTAAAAACTGACAAGCGGTCGATTTTTTAATTAAATATGCAACGGTACCCGCAAAATAATTACGATAAGGATAGGCATATTTATACTCGCTATCTCCAATTTGTTTCTGTAAAAAGCCAAAAGTTGTAGGGTAACTAATTTCCAATTCAATATCATCAAAATTTGAGATCTTGGACTGCCCAACTAAAATAATATCCGCCTTTACATTTTGAGCCAATAAAGTATGAATATTTTTTTGAAAATCTTGAGCAAATAACACATCATCTTCACACACAAGACAATAATCATCATCTTGAATAGTCTGATCATCTGCAATTTTCTGATAAATTGATAAATGGCTTAAAGTACAGCCAATTTCTCCTTTTGTGGTTTTACGCCCATAATATTGCTCAAATTTAGCTAAATCAAAGCTATTATTTAATCTTTCCCAATCACTACTCATCGTATTGATCGCATTAAACACTTCAAAATCTCTTGTATTGGGCTGTAAAAAGAAAAGCTCACGTCTTTTCACATCTTTTTCTAATGAAATTAAATATTTCTTCATTTTATTCTCTAATATCAATAATGTTAATCCCCAAATTTTCAAGCAATACATAGCTTTCAATATAAGTAGGATTATCTACATTTACTCTTAACGCAACGACCTCAATATTCGGGCTTTTATTTAAAATATTAATAACAGCACTGCTAAAGTAGGTATAAACTCGGCACTTTTTATCACTACACTCTTGGAAAAGATAATCCTCTAAAATTAAGTTTGTCTTAATATATTCTACATTACTGATTTGGTATTTCTCTCTTGGGTGAGGAAAATAGCGATCAATATTAAATTGCCTAATTACTTTTTCAGCTAAAATAATATTTTTCTCATCATCTCTCTCAAAAATAGGCTGACCAAGTAAAATATTTACCACCTCAGAATTATTTAGTTCTGAATCAGGTAACGTTGTTGAATTAATCAGTTCAATATAAACCGTATTTTCTATAATATTCGGAAAGCCTTTATAAATAGTATAGTGTTTTTTTGATAATTTCTTTAATTTCTCTAAACTATATCTATTACCTAAAAAGGTATTAATTAACTTACGATTTATTCCCGAACATTCTTGTTTATAGAAAATTCCACTTTGTACTATATTGGCTATACCGTCATCAAAGGTGTTAATTTCATTAAAATTAATTGCACTTAATAGAAATTGAATTTCCAGTTCATTAATATTAGCTAAAAATACTTTATTGAATTTTTTACCGCCAAAAGTTGATTTTAAATAAATAATTTCTTTGAGCAGTTGAATACGCTCGCTATGCTGTTGCATTGCAAAAAACTGCTGACATTTTTTCGCTAAACGAGATTGATAAAAATCAAATTTTGCATTTTTTACTGTTGAAAGCATCACCCCAAAAAATTGTTCATTCCGGTGAATTTCAAGGATTTTTTCTGCAATAAGCACTTGCAAAGGGGTACAACAAATAATTAAATTCATACTGTTTTTCCTACTTTTGCGGTCATTATATAGAGGATTGGAATAATCACAACCGCCCCAATAATGCTTGCAAAAGGAATATACTCTATTTTAGTAAAAGTTAAGATGAATAATGCCAGCAAATAGAAAATAGTAGATAAAATCGAACAAAAGGAAATAAACTTATTTTTGCCGTAAAAGAATAAATAATTCACTAAAATCAAATAAGGCACAACCAGCATTGTCGAAATTAAAAATAGAATAATGTAATATTTTGTGCCGATAAATTGATCACCTAAAATCCAAACCACTACATTTTCAGGAATTAACCACATCACGAATGCTGGAATTGGTATCGTAAATAACGCATAAAATGCCCATTTATGAATATGGCTCACATTAATTCGTTTCTGCTTTAACGCCTCGTAAAAATAAGGAAGCATTGCTTTATTTAAAGCTTGAATTATAATCGCTAAAATCATTGCAATTTGTGCCCCCATTGCGTATAAACCTAAATCTGCCTCGCTGAATTTATGGAAAATAAAAATACGGTCTAATTGCCCTTTTAGAAAAATACTGGAATGGTGCAAAACCAGCGGCAAGCCAAACCCCATTAAATAAAAGAGTGCCGTTTTATAACGTTCAAAACTAAATTTCTTTATTTTTGTTTTTTTCGCATAAAGTAAATAAGCAATAAAAAAGACCAACATATTACTAATTAAAATAGCTAAAATCCGTTTTTCCACTAAATCCGTTTTGAAATATTCCATCATAACAACGGTAATAACTGCGGAAAAAATTGCTGACATTAACTGAATAACCGTATAAGCAAGAGCTTGTTTTTGGCATTGCCTTACACTTAACTGCACATTTAAAAAAGATTGGAACATTGCGCCAATTGCCACATAAGCAATAATTTCTGATTTAAAATACCAACAGCCTAACAATATTAATACGCTCGCACAAAAAGTATATAAATAGCCTGTCGTAAGTACTAAATTTAACGAACGTTTACCATAAAAATAAAAATAACGAGCTACAGCCCCTTCTTGACTAAGACCGATAAAAATCACAAATAAAGCTGAAAAAGTTTGATAATAGGAGAGCTCTCCGTAACCTTCCAGCCCAAGTTTTCGGGAGAAATAAGGTAAGAGCAAGAAAGGAATTGACTTAGAAGCCAATTCCCCAATTAAATAAATAATGCTGTCTTTAACTGCTTTCATAGTGACAAATTATGTAAAATTTTTGACCGCTTGTAGTAATGTTTTCCAATTTACTAAATGCTTTATATCTATTTAACAATCGCACGCAAAACGAACGCTGATAATATATTCGATATTTTTCATTTAATTTAGTGCTTCTTCTAAAATAGCGGTTAATTTTTTATAACCTTTTTCATTTAAGTGTAAGCCGTCATCGCTATAATTTAAATCTAATTTGCCATATTTATCACTAAATTGCTTATCTAACGCAATCCATTTTACCGATAAATTATCTTTTAAATATTGATTTAATAAGCGAATATCATCGTTATTACGATCCACTCTAAAAGCTGTTGGCGTAATTTCTAAGAAATAAAGATTAATATCATCACGAATTGCTTTTAACTGGCTAATCAAATGATTTATATCTGCTAGAATTTTTTCATCGCTCCAATCATTACGCACCAGATCATTGGTGCCAAACATCAAGACGACTTCTTTTGGTAACGCAGAAATTAAACCTTTATCTAAAATCAGTTCGCTATATTCTTTCGTTGAAATACCTGCAATACCTAAGTTGTTGACTATTTTGTCGTTTAAACGTTCAATATTCCAATATTCAATAATAGAATGACCAATTAACGCAATCTCTTTTACTTCGTTAAAGTTCTCTTTTTTCATTAAAATTGAGCGTTTAATGGTTTCAAGTAATATTTTTGCTTTGTTACGTTGCTGAAGAATAAAATAGAAATATTCAAAATCTTGGCGATCATCAATATCAATAGAAACCGCTTTATCCATAAAATAAGCAAGACATTTCGCCCCATAGAAATGCTTTTGCTCTAGATAAGCGGTCGGTTTTGCTGAAAAAATTGCACCATTTGGAGAATATTCAGGATGATAACGCTGGCGAGCGTAATTAGAGTAATCTAATTGGAAATGTTTTAAACTCTCATCATCTTCAATAACACGTGTCAGTGTTGTTGGCTTATGTGCATCAGACACCGACACCAAGAAATCAAATTGATCAAAGTTACGCTCAAATTTATTACAAGCTTCTTTAATATGCTGAGCTGTTCTTAAAGGCGATGTTGGCTGTAGTAACACAAAATAATCAAAATCAACCGATTGGTATTGATTTAAAACATCTTCAATCACAACAAAAGAGCTGGCTCTATCACTCGCTAAATGTTCTGCCCGCTTGATAAATTCAATTGGATAATGGCAAAGCAAATCAATATATTCTTGTGAATCTGTACTAACAATAATTTTTTCAAATTCTCCAGACTCAATCGCTGCCTCAATAGAATAAGCCATTAATGGCTTGCCATCTGCTAACAATACATTTTTATTCGGTAAACCTTTTGAGCCAGCACGTGCTGTAATAATTGCAATTTTTTTCATAAATTTAACCGCTTGTTATCTACAAAATAAGGGACTTTCCCATCAATATATGAGCACCTTGAATGCGTTATTTTTCAAAGTCTTGTCGTTTCTTCCTAGTACATCATACCAGAGCTATTTTAAAATTTTTATCTAAATAACGTATTTTTCAATAAGGATAAAAAATAAGCCGATGAATAATCAAAAAAATAGACAATCCTCAAATAATCTAGGAGAATAAATAACACTTTTTCTCCTACTATCTATAGCATTTTATGTTTGAACTCATTAAACTCATTACTGCAATAATCCTACCGCCATTTAATATTATTCTATTATGGCTTTTAGCATTAATTTTGTTTGCAGTAGGCTATAAATATCCTGCCTACTTTTTTGCACTGCTTGGTATGCTGATTTTATATATTTTTAGTATTCCTTACACATCACAAAAACTAGGAAATTCCTTACTTGAAGGCGAAGAGCCCACCATCGAAAGCTACAAAAATGCCCAAGCGATTGTTGTATTAGGTGGCGGATTACGCGACAGCCAAGAGTTATTCGGTAAATTAGCGATTACTGGCACGCCACTAGAAAGAATGCGTTATGCTGCTTATTTACATAAAGAAACGGGCTTACCGCTTTTAGTCACAGGCAGTGCTCCAAATGGCACATCTGAAGCTAAAGTGATGGCTAGTGAGTTTAAAATGTTCTTTAATATTGAAACTAAATGGTTAGAAAACAAAGCGAAAACGACCAAAGAAAATGCCATTTTTAGCCGCGAAATATTGGAAAAAGAGAACATTAATCACATTATTTTAGTCACAAACCAATGGCATATGAAACGAGCAGAAATGCTGTTTACCCAACAAGGCTTTAAGGTTCTTCCAGCCAGCGTTGGCTCAGGTGACACCCCTAATCATTACAAATTAACCTTTATGCATTTTATTCCACAAGCAAGTGCAATGAACAGCAATATGCTTGCACTAAAAGAATGGATTGGATATTGGAAAGAAAAGTAAACAGCAAGGCAGGTCTAATCTGCCTTATTTTTTACAAAAAATTCAACAAAAACAACCGCTTGATCACGCTCGGCTTATCCGATCTCCTGCGGATCGATATCCAAACTCAATCGAACACTGGCAGGAATATCTAAACTCTCTCTCTCTTTATCAAACCAATCAAGCAATTGTTGCACAGCATTTCTTTTTGTATGTTGAATTAACAGCAACCAACGATAAAATCCTGCTTTTTTTGCCATTGGAGCAGAAAATGGCGGAATAAGTTGAAAACCTTGCCAGTTTTGCTGTTGGATTTTTTGGTGGAAAGCGTTCGCCAACTGCTCAAGCAATTTTAACGCCTGCTCGTTATTTTTTCCTGTCGCTTTAAATAACACTTGGGAGGAAAACGGCGGTAATCCCATTAGTTTTCGCATTTTCAAGGCTTCTTGTGCAAATTCGCTATAGCCTTGCTCCAACAAGGTTTTGAGCAACGGATGTTCGGGGTAATGGGTTTGTAACACCACTTCGCCCTTTTTCTCTGCTCGCCCAGCTCTGCCAGCAACTTGTAAATAAAGTTGAGCCAATTTTTCTTCCGCACGAAAATCGGTAGAGAAAAGTGCAGAGTCCACATTAACAATTGCCACTAAGGTAACATTTGGGAAGTGGTGCCCTTTTGCCAACATTTGTGTACCAATCAAAATTTGGCTTTTTCCTTCTCTAATCGCAGTGAGATGATTTTCTAACGCGCCTTTTCGTGAAGTCGAATCACGGTCAATTCGAGTGACTTGGTAAGTTGGGAATTGCTCATTGAGCACTTGTTCAAGTTGTTCTGTGCCAACACCCGTAGTAATTAAATTTGTTGAGCCACAATGCCCACATTGGCGAGGAATAACCTTTTGTGTAGCACAATGATGACAACGCAACACCCGCTGCTTTTGATGATAAGTAAATGGCTTATCACACGCTTCACATTCACAAATCCAACCACATTCGTGGCAAAGCAACACAGGAGCAAAACCACGACGATTTAAAAACAGCATCACTTGATTACCTTGTTCTAAATGTCGCTTCATCATTGACAGTAACCGCTCAGACAAGCCAGAGGTTATTCTTTGCGTTTTCAAATCAATAATATATTGATTCGCACTTTGTGCATTACCTGCTCGGGCGGTCAATTCCAGCTCAATAAATTTACCACTTTGCACATTTTGCAAACTTTCAAGGCTTGGTGTTGCTGAACCTAATACAATCGGAATATTCACATTTTTTGCTCTCACAATGGCTAAATCCCGTGCGTGATAACGCCAGCCATCTTGCTGTTTAAAAGAGCTATCGTGTTCTTCATCTAAAATGATCGCGCCCAATTTTTCAAATTGGGTAAAGAGTGCTGAACGAGTGCCGATCACAATCGCACTTTCCCCATTTTTTGCTCGAAGCCAGACATTTAAACGCTCGGTTTCATTCATATTAGAATGAAGCACATCAATTTCCACATTAAAGCGAGCGTTAAAACGTTGCACGGTTTGAGGAGTCAATCCAATTTCAGGTACTAACACCAGCACTTGCTCTCCCCGTTTTAGCACCGCTTCAATTAGCTGGAGATAAACCTCTGTTTTGCCCGAACCTGTTACGCCATTAAGCAAAAATGCAGCAAAGTTTTTTTGAGCATTCAAACGACTCACCACTAAAGTTTGCTGTTTATTAAGCTTAGGACGATTTTGCACATTGACCAATGGCCGTTCACCTAAAGATTGCTGCCAAGATTGCGACACAAAATCCACATCAATTTTTTCAATATAACCTTTTTCTAATAGCCCTTTCCAAACCGAAGGGCTACAAGCGGTCGTTTTCTCAAAATATTTTGCAAATTCAGCAAGCTCGGTTAAAAGTGCCACTTGCTTTCTCGCTTTCTTGTTTTCGCCAAGTATTAACGATTTCCTCCCCTGTTCAGTGACCACAAAATAATCTGGCTGACAACGCTCGGTGGAATCGCCATTACGCAGTTTCACAGGTAACGCACTGTTTAGCACTTCACCAACAGGGGCGTGATAATAGTGAGCAGCCCAGATCAGGAGCTGCCACATTTCGTCATCAAAAATTGGAGTAAAATCTAAAACACCTTGAATTGGCTTGAGCTTATGAGTTGGCACATCGCTACTTAGTGGAAAATCTACCACAATGCCAATTTTTATTTGGCGACCAAAAGGCACAACAACCCGACTACCTCTGTAAACATTACGTTCTTCAGGTAATAAATAGTCAAAATAACGATGTAAAGGCACATTGAGTGCTACTCTGATGAATCTCACTTCTCTAACCAATTTTGATAGCAAACTCAATAAAGGATTGAATTGTTTTTTTCTTCCTTTCCCCTCTTTTTTAAGAGAGGAAAGAAGAGATTTGATCTAATCTTGACGATAGGTTTTTAAGAAATTTGCAAGACGCCCTATTGCAGCTTCAATTTGATGTGCATAAGGCAATGTAACGACACGGAAGTGATCTGGCTTATGCCAATTAAAACCTGTGCCTTGCACTAACAATACTTTTTCTTGTTGTAACAGATCGTAAATGAATTTTTGGTCATCTTTAATGCCATACATTTCAGTATCAATTTTCGGAAACATATACAATGCCCCTTTTGCTTTCACACAGCTAATGCCTGGAATCTGCACCAATAAATCGTGCATTTTGTTACGCTGCTCTAATAATCGACCGCCTGGTAATACAAATTCATTGATACTTTGATAGCCACCTAACGCCGTTTGAATCGCGTGTTGCATTGGCGTATTCGCACACAAACGCATTGAAGCAAGCATATCCAATCCTTCAATAAAGCCTTTTGCTTGATGTTTAGGCCCACTTAACACCATCCAACCTTGACGAAAACCCGCCACACGATAAGCCTTAGACAAACCATTGTATGTCACAGTTAACACATCTGGTGCAAGAGTAGCAATATGATGATGCACAGCACCATCATAAATAATTTTTTCGTAAATTTCGTCTGCAAAAATAATTAAATTGTGCTGGCGAGCAAGCTCGGCAATTTCAAGTAAAATCTGGCGGCTATATACCGCACCAGTTGGGTTATTTGGATTGATGACCAAAATCCCTTTTGTGCGAGGCGTGATTTTCGATTTAATATCAGCGATATCTGGAAACCACTCATTTTCCTCATCACACAAATAATGCACCGCTTTACCGCTAGCGAGGGTTGAAGCTGCCGTCCATAGCGGGTAATCTGGCATTGGAATCAAAATTTCATCGCCATCATTCAACAACGCCTGCATAGACATAGTAATTAATTCTGAAACGCCATTACCGATGTAAACATCGTTTACATCCATTCCACGCATACCCTTCGATTGATAATATTGCACAATTGCTTTACGGGCTGAATACAGCCCCTTTGAATCACAATAACCTTGAGCCGTTGGCAAATTACGAATAACATCGACTAAAATTTCATCTGGAGCTTCAAAACCAAACGGAGCAGGATTACCGATATTTAATTTTAAAATTTTATGTCCTTCTTCTTCTAAACGAAGTGCCTCTTTATGAATAGGTCCGCGAATATCGTAACGAACCTGTGCTAATTTATCTGATTTCGGAAAAAGTTCCATTGCTGACTTCCTCATAATTAATGCTGATATTTTCTGTTAAAATATGGATATATTAGAATGAATTTATGAACATTACTCTAATTTGAGAGGAAAAAAAAGAGAAAATACGTTAAAATGATCTCCTTTTTTTCAATCAGCTAAAAACAAGCGGTTTCTTTTTCTGATTTTTTTGCAAATGCTTATTTTTAATCAATTAAAACAAGAACTTATAAAAAGTTATTCAAAACTGGGGGAGAAGAAAGGTTTGATAAAAATTCAAGCCTCCGTACCGCTATTTGAAGAAAACTTCTCACTACTTGGTTGGTTAAAAGCAAAAAATCAGCACTACCCTCACTTTTTTCTAGAATATAGAGATACAGATCAGACCATTTTAGCCATCGGGAAAATTCGCCAATTTCACACCCTTGAAAACGCACAGTACTTTATTCAACAACACCATTTACCCTTAATCGGCGGTTTACAATTTGAAGGACAAACACTGTTTATTTTGCCGCAATTTACATTAGTAAAAAATTCGCAAAATCTGACCGCTTGTTTCTATTTTGATAGTGATAACGCCACAGAGCAAGCGAGCATTTTTGAGCAATTTTTGGCAAATTTTGAAAATGTTGTGAAATTGAGTTTGCCCGACAATCAGTTGCAATCCGTTGCTGCTACAAGTAGTTTTGAACAGTGGGAAAGCAATATCAATAAAGCCATTTCGGCTATTGAGCAAGGCAAATTTCAAAAAGTAGTGTTGGCAAATGCTATCAGACTCCATTTTGAGTCTCCGATTTGTGGCTATGATTTAATGGCACAAAGTCAGCAAATTAATAAAGGCTGTTATCATTTTTTATGGGCAGAAAGTGATGAAGTGGCATTTATCGGCTCAACACCAGAACGCTTATATCAACGCAAAGGCTCGCTATTTTTTACTGAGGCATTAGCAGGAACCGTTGCCGTCACGCCAAGTGAAACCCAAACTGAATTAAATGCACAGTGGTTATTAAGCGATCCGAAAAATATACACGAAAATCAATTAGTGGTTGACGATATTGAAAGCAACCTAGCCGATTGCGTAACTGAATTTGAGGTTTCTGAAGCTACAATCAAGCAATTACATAATGTGCAACATTTGCGTCGCCAAATGCAAGCAACCTTGAAACAGGGCATTTCAGATAGCGATTGTTTAAGCCGCATTCACCCAACGGCAGCCGTTGCGGGTCTTCCTCGTCCTAACGCAAAACAATTTATTACCGAAAATGAAACTTTTGCTCGCCATTGGTATGCAGGCACCTTAGGTGTGATGAGTAAAAATGAAGCTGAATTTTGCGTCACGCTCCGCTCTGCGTTGATCTCGCAAAACTCAGTGACACTCTATGCAGGAGCAGGCATTGTAGAAGCGTCTGATCCACACTCAGAATGGCAAGAGATTAGACGTAAATCACAAGGTCTTGCAAAATTGCTGAAAGTAGATTTGGTTTCCATCGAAATTTAATCTGCCAGAAAGCGGCGAGTGCCTCTTTCTATCTGTTTATTTCTATTCAGCGAACTGTCGTTCTGCCAAATATTCATTCAATCCTTTTTCTCGCAATATACAACTTGGGCAATCGTGGCACCCACCTTCAACGCCCAAATAGCAAGTGTGAGTATGCTGGCGAATATAATCAAATGCACCGAGTTGATCGGCTAATGCCCAAGTTTCTTTTTTGGTTAAATACATCAAAGGCGTTCGAATATTAAAGTTGTAATCCATTGCTAGATTAAGCGTAACATTCATTGACTTAATAAATACATCTCGGCAATCCGGATAGCCGCTGAAATCCGTTTCACATACACCAGTAAAAATGGTTTGAATGCCCTGCCCTTTCGCATAAATTGCCGCATAAAGTAGAAAAAGTGCGTTACGCCCATCAACAAACGTATTGGGTCTGTTGCCTTGTTGCTGAATTTCAGCATTATTATCCATTAACGCATTGGTAGTAATTGCTTTAATGACAGAAGTGTCAATGAGCGTTTGCTGCACGCCTAAATCTTGGGCTATCCATTCTGCTTTTTGGAGTTCAATCGCGTGGCGTTGCCCATATTGAAATGTAATCACTTCAACATTTTGTTTACCAAATTCAGCAATCGCTTGGAATAAACAAGTCGTGGAGTCTTGACCGCCTGAAAAAATTACAACGGCTTTGGGAATTTGAATGGTCATTTTGTGTCCTTAGTTTTTTTGTGTGGGAGGTTTACGAACCACAAATCAAGAAAATGCAAGCGGTCATTTTTCGCTTATATTTTGCAAGCGGCAGCATTTTACAAAGATTAGCGTAAAATGGCTATTTAAATAGACTAACTATCGTAATAAATTGCAGAATTTACTTTCTCTTGTACCTAAAATTAACTAGAATTGAATAAATTATTATTAAAAGGAAGATTAATATGCTCTCGCCTAAAAATTTAGAAGCCATTGCTCAACAATTACACAGCGCACTACCTCAGAGCCTGAAAAATGTGGGTAACGATCTAGACGAAAAATTTAAGCAAATTCTTCAAGCTCAGTTGGCTCGCCTTGATGTGGTCACCCGTGAAGAGTTTGATGTTCAATCACAAGTTTTACTCCGTACTCGTGAAAAATTAAACGAATTAGAAAAGCGTCTTGATGAATTAACCCAAGATGCTCAATCCTAAGCTGGTTTAAATTGAGTAAATTCATAATTAAGGAAATAAAAATGCAGAAAACCAATCCTGTTCAGACTATTGCTTGGCATGCTTTAACAGAGCATAAAGCAGATAACCTCTCCATTCCTCAACTTTTTGCAGAAGATGCAACCCGTTTTGATAAATATTCTCTTCGTTTTGAAAACGAACTGCTCATTGATTTCTCAAAAAATGCGATTAATGACAACACTTTAACACTTCTTCGCCAATTAGCGAATGAGTGTGGTTTAGAGTCAGCTAAAAATGCAATGTTCTCAGGTAAGAAAATCAACCGTACCGAAGATCGTGCTGTATTACACGTTGCCTTGCGTAACCGCGCTAATACGCCAATTTCCGTTGAGGGTAAAGATGTTATGCCCGAAGTAAATGCGGTATTAGCTAAAATGAACCATTTCTGTCACCGTGTCATTTCAGGTGAATGGAAAGGCTATACAGGTAAAGCAATTACTGATGTGATTAATATCGGTATTGGTGGCTCAGATTTAGGGCCTTATATGGTCACAGAGGCATTACGTCCTTATAAAAACCATCTGAATATGCACTTTGTCTCAAATGTAGATGGTACTCACATCGCAGAAGTATTACGCAAGGTAAATCCCGAAACCACGTTAGTCTTAGTAGCGTCAAAAACATTTACCACGCAAGAGACAATGACGAATGCACTTTCTGCCCGTAAGTGGTTATTAGATTCGGCAAAAGATGAATCAGCCGTGGCGAAACATTTCGTCGCACTTTCAACCAATGCGAAAGAAGTAGAAAAATTTGGTATTGATACTGCCAATATGTTCGAATTTTGGGATTGGGTTGGTGGCCGTTACTCATTATGGTCGGCAATTGGTTTGTCTATCGCACTTTCTATCGGTTTCAAGAACTTTGAGCAGCTGCTTGATGGTGCCCACGCAATGGATCAGCACTTTTTATCAGCTCCAATTGAAAAAAACATTCCAACTACTTTGGCATTAGTCGGCATTTGGAATAACAACTTCTTAGGAGCAGAATCTGAGGCTATTTTACCTTACGACCAATATATGCACCGTTTTGCCGCCTATTTCCAGCAGGGCAATATGGAATCAAATGGTAAATTTGTCGGCCGTGATGGCAAAGCGGTTACTCATCAAACAGGTCCAATTATTTGGGGCGAACCTGGCACAAACGGTCAGCACGCGTTTTACCAATTAATCCATCAAGGGACTAAATTAATTCCTTGTGATTTTATTGCACCAGCTCAAACGCATAATCCATTAAGCGATCACCACAACAAATTACTCTCCAACTTCTTTGCTCAAACCGAGGCATTAGCATTTGGTAAATCAAAAGAAGTCGTGGAAAAAGAGTTTTTAGATGCAGGTAAAACACTTGAAGAAGTAGCAGAAATTGTACCATTCAAAGTATTCACGGGAAATAAACCAACTAACTCAATTTTAGTACAAAAAATCACGCCATATAGCTTAGGAGCATTGATTGCGATGTACGAACACAAAATTTTCGTACAAGGTGTGATCTTCAATATCTACAGCTTCGACCAGTGGGGTGTTGAGTTAGGTAAACAACTTGCTAATCGTATTTTACCTGAGTTAGAAAATAACGAAGAAATTAACAGCCACGATAGCTCTACCAATGGCTTAATTAACCAATTCAAGGCTTGGAGATAAGCTTAAATACAAGCGGTTAAATTTTCATAAATTTTTGCAATCAGTTATCTATAAAGCAAAAAGCGGACAATATATTTTGTCCGCTTTATTATTAATGAGCCTTTTAGGCTTTTTCCATTTCCAACCGCTCAAAGGCTAAAACGTTAGTTTCTAACTTTCTCAGTATTAGTGTCATAATGCCTGTAATCACTAAATAAATCATACCAGCTATGCCGTAAATAGTAAGTGCATCGTACTCCGTACCATATAACTGGCGAGCATAGCCCATAATATCCATAATCGTAATGGTAGAAGCCAGTGATGTGCCTTTAAAAACCAATATAATTTCATTACTATAAGAAGGCAACGCACGTTTCAAAGCATAAGGAATTAAAATTTTAAGTGTATCTAAACGGCTTAAACCCAATGCAGCACAGGTTTCCCACTGCCCCTTTGGAATCGCTTTCACTGCACCATAAAATAGTAATGTCGAATAAGCTGCACTGTTTAATGATAATGCTAATACCGCACAAAACCAGGCATCTGACAATAATACCCACGCTACACTTTGCGTAATCCACTCAAACTGCCCTGGTCCATAGTAGATTAGGAAAAACTGAACTAATAACGGTGTACCCGTAAATAAAGTTAAAAACCCATTTATTATCCATTTTACAGGGCGATTTTCCATTGAAAGCAGGAAAGTAAGGCTAACTGCCAGCACAAAGCCAATCACTAATGCTACCACCATTAAAGACAGACTAGTTGAAATACCTTGTGCAATCACATTTAAATATGCTTGCCACATTTTATCTGCCCCCTCTTTCAAAACGAGTCACACGCCATTCAAGACGACGGATAAGCACTTGGCTAATTAAAGTCACTGCTAAATAAATCAAGGCAGTAAGACCATACCACGTAAACGGCTCGTGGGTACGGGTGTTAATCAATTCAGCTTGACGCATTAAATCGTGAACACCAATAAGCGAAACCAATGCAGTATCTTTTAATAGCACTAACCACTGGTTACTCAATCCTGGCAGAGCGTGCCGCCATACTTGAGGCATTACAATGTGAGTGAAGGTATAGCGCCGACTTAAACCAAGAGAGGCACCTGACTCCCACTGCCCTAGCGGAATAGCCTGAATTGCACCACGCAAACTTTGTGAAGCATAAGAAGAAAAAATCAGTGAGAGTGCCACTACACCGCAGCCAAACGGACCAAGTTCAACATATTGTCCTGTCAGTAATTCCAATACTTCAGGCGTACCGAAGTAGATCAAAAAAACAACCAGAATTTCTGGTAAACCACGTAGTAGAGCTAAAAAAGTACTGGTTGATTTACGAATAACGGACCATTTACTTGTTTCTAATGACACAAAGCCAATCGATAAAGTTAAACCAAGTAGTAATGAACAAACCGCTAACCCTAAGGTCATTAGGGTTGCGGTGTAGATTAAAGGGAGATACTCAACAAACATTAGATTATTTTGTCATCCATTTATCGTAGATTTTCTGGTATTTGCCATTCTCTTTAATCAATTTAATACCTTTGTTTAAGCTTGCAACCAACTCAGTTTTCGATTTATTTACTGCAATACCTAAACCATTATTGAAATATTTTTTATCAGTCACTTTCTCGCCCACAAAACCTAACTCAGTATTTTTATCGAACATTTCTCTTACCACATCCGTGTCACCGAAAATAATATCAATACGTCCGTTTTTTAGATCTAAGATTGCATCTTGTAAGCTTGCATAAGATGATGCCACATATTGCTTCGCTTCATTTGCAATATACTGTTGGTAGGTTGTACCGTTTTGTACACCTACTTTTTTTGCAGTGTCAAGAGTAACGCCTTTATCTTTTACTGCAATAAAGCTTGCTGAACTTTCATAATATGGATGAGAGAATAACACCTGTTTTGCTCGTGCTTCGGTAATATCAATTGCAGAAATTGCCGCGTCAAAACCACCACGCCCTTTCATTAAACTTGGGATTAACGAGTCAAAAGATTGGCTTTTGAAATGGCAAGTTGCGTTAAGCTCCTGACAAATTGCATTTGCAATATCCACATCAAATCCAATAATTTCACCTTTCTCATTGGTTAATTCAAAAGGGGGATAGCTAGGCTCCATTGCAAAAGTGATCTCTTGCTGAGCATTCGCGATTGCAGAAGTAGAAATTAACATTGCTAAAAGTAATTTTTTCATATTGTTTTCCTTATTTTTAATCAGGAGTGTGAAAGATAATTTGCAAATTCAGCCGTTTTCGGCTGCTCAAAACAGCTTGCATCGCCTTGTTCAATAATAGAGCCATTTTCCATATAGACTACTTTAGTTGCTACTTTTCGAGCAACACTCACCTCATGAGTCACAATCACTTGGGTAATGCCCGTTTGCTGTAGTTCCTTAATAATATCTACCACCTGGGCAGTAATTTCAGGATCAAGAGCTGCAGTTGGCTCATCAAAAAGTAACACCTGTGGTTGCATCATTAATGCTCTAGCAATGGCTACACGTTGTTGCTGACCACCTGAAAGATGTAGAGGAAAACGCTCGGCAAACTCACTTAAACGTAAACGGGCTAAATGTATTTTAGCACGAGCAATTGCGTCTTCTTTGCTTAATCCAAGTACTTTCATCGGTGCTTCAATTAAGTTTTGCATTACGGTTAGATGCGGCCATAAGTGATATTGCTGGAACACCATTCCCACTTCACGGCGTAATAAACTTACTGCTTTGCTATTGGTTTTGGTGCTTAAATCAAATTTATGATTTGCAATCGCTAAAGTGCCAGACTGTGGCATCTCCATTAAATTTAATGTACGAATTAAGGTACTTTTACCTGCTCCACTCGGACCAAGTAAGACGACTATATCGCCTTTTTCAATGTCTAAATTAATGTCAAACAAAGCTTGATTTGAGCCATAAAAGAAATTGACATTTTGAATGCGAATTGCCATTAGTTAAAACCCTACTACATTATTTTAAAATATTGAATGAATACTAATTATTATTGCATTATTATGCAATTTTCTTTAGAATTTTGCAATTCTTGCATTATAATTTGCCACAATATTTTTTTAATGACTATCTGAATATGATTAAAACACTTTTTACTCTATTTTTAAGCCTTTTAATGTTAGGCCCATCTCACGCTAATCTTTTTGCTTCCAAAAATAAGTTTTTAAAATCAGAAGAAGCTTTTATTTTTTCGTTAGAAAATAAAAATAACCACTTACTCTTAAATTGGGATATTGCTGAAGATTATTATCTTTATAAAAAAGAAATTAAGATAACACCCCAAAATATTGATGTTGGCGATATCAAATTCCCTGCATCTGAGAAACATCGTGATGAATTTTTTGGGGAAGTTGAAATCTATCGCAATCAGTTACAATTAACGGTGCCGTTTAAAAAAATTAGAGATAATGCCTCAATAGAATTGGTCTATCAAGGCTGCACTAAAGGTTTTTGCTACCCACCTGAAAAGCTCGAACTGAAGTTTGATAGCATTCTCACAGCAGAAGATACAGGGGAAATGATAGAACAAGCGGTCGAAAATAGCGGAAATTTTGCAAAATCAGAGCAGGTTGAGCTTGCCGATAACCTATCTAACAATCGCTTTTCGATTTTTTGGTTTTTTGTTCTTGGAATAGGATTAGCGTTCACACCTTGTGTGTTGCCGATGTTGCCATTACTCTCTGCAATTGTTATCGGAAATAAAGAAAGGCTGTCTACCTTCAAAGCGTTATTGCTTAGCATTACCTATGTACAGGGAATGGCTCTTACTTACACTTTATTAGGGTTAATTGTTGCTGCAATTGGCTTACCATTCCAAGTGGCATTACAAAGTCCATTCGTACTCATCGTCTTATCTATTGTCTTTACGCTACTCGCTTGTTCAATGTTTGGTTTATATGAAATCAAACTTCCTAACAGTTGGCAACAAAAGCTTAATACGATAAGTCAAAAACAAAAAGGGGGAGCATTCGGTAGTGTATTTTTTATGGGAATGGTTGCAGGTTTAGTCGCTTCACCTTGTACCTCAGCACCGCTTTCAGGAGCATTGCTTTATGTTGCCCAAAGTGGCGACTTGTTTACAGGCGGATTAGCCCTTTACTTATTGGCACTGGGAATGGGGCTTCCGCTTATCATCATCACCCTCTTTGGTAATAAAGTGTTACCAAAATCTGGCGAATGGCTTTTAAAGGTTAAAACAGCATTTGGTTTTGTAATGTTGGCATTACCTGTATTTTTATTAAGCCGTGTATTTAGTGACTACGAACCGTTTTTATGGTCTGCCTTAGCTATCGCATTTTTGATTTGGTTAATCGAGTCAATTTCGTCTCATTCGATTACAAAAAGAATAATAAAAGTTTTACTGTTAATTAGCTTATGTTTTGTTGCGAAGCCTTGGACGGATTTAGTTTGGGGAACGCATATTGAAAGTCCGCACGCTCAACATTTAAAATTTGAGAAAATTCACTCACTTGCAAATTTAGAAGAAAAATTGACCGCTTCCAAAGGAAAAAAAGTGATGTTAGATCTCTACGCAGATTGGTGTGTTGCCTGCAAAGAATTTGAAAAATACACTTTCACCGATGATAAAGTGCAACATAAACTGAATGAAATGGTGGTTTTACAAATCGATCTCACTAAAAATTCAACGGAAAATACCGCATTGATGAAGTATTTTAATGTATTAGGTTTGCCAACAATTTTATTCTTTGATGAAAATGGCAAAGAATTAACACAATCTCGGGTGACTGGTTTTTTATCAGCAGATAAGTTTTTAGATTGGTTGAAGAAACTTTAAAAGAATAAGCAATAAAATGAAACAAGAAAATCATAAAATTGAAGATATTATTCGCATTTTTGATGACTGCTTTGCTATAGAATATAATACACGCTTGGCACGTGGCGGTGATTACCCAATCTATCTGCCTGCATTCTTAAACGAAGGAGGCATAAAAAGCGAACGTTCTTACAACGTTATTTTTTTCGCTCACGGCTACTATAGCAGTGCTTTACATGAAATTGCTCACTGGCTAGTAGCAGGCGAAGAACGCCGTAAATTAGAAGATTTTGGTTATTGGTATGAACCAGATGGGCGTTCTGCCGAAAGACAAAGAGAATTTGAACGTGCTGAAGTAAAACCACAAGCAATTGAATGGGTGCTTGCCACTGCAGCAGGCTTTCGTTATTTTGCAAGTGCCGATAATCTTTCGGGTAACCCTGGCGACAATTCAGCCTTCAAGCTAGCGGTTTATGATCAAGTGAAGGTGTATGCTGAACGTGGATATTTGCCTAAAAGAGCCGAAACCTTGCGTAAGGCTTTATGTCGCTTTTATGGCACTTCAGATATGATTAATTTAAATCAATTTGATATTGACCGAATTTAATCACATTTCTACTCAAATTGCTTTATGGAATAAATAAAAATCGGTTTTTGTAATAAACCTAAAAAATCAAGCGGTAAAAAAATGATATTTTTTTACCGCTTATCGTTTAATTTAAAACTATTCTACTTTAACAATCCAGCCTTCTGGTGCTTCCACATCACCAAATTGGATGCCCGTTAATTCTGCATATAAACGGCGGGTAATGGGCCCAACTTCGGTTTCAGAATGAAATACATAGAATTGACCTTTATGCTGAATACCACCAACTGGAGTAATCACCGCTGCCGTACCACAGGCACCTGCTTCAATAAATTGATCAAGTTGATCAATATATACATCCCCTTCTTCTACCTCCATACCTAAACGCTCTTTTGCAATATAGAGCAATGAATACTTAGTAATACTTGGTAAAATAGATTCAGAAATAGGCGTGACGAATTTATTATCTTGAGTAATTCCAAAGAAATTTGCCGCACCGACTTCTTCAATTTTGGTATGGGTTTTCGGATCTAAGTAAATTGCATCCGCAAACTTACGACTTGCAGAACTTTCCTCTACCGCCAACTCGTGTGGCAATAAACTTGCCGCGTAGTTACCGCCTACTTTTACTCCCCCTGTTCCCATAGGTGCTGCACGGTCATATTCGGTTGTAATAAAATTAGAAGGTGCTAAACCACCTTTAAAATAAGCACCCACTGGGCAACAAAATACAGAGAAAATAAATTCAGGCGCTGCTCTTACACCAATGTTTTCACCCACACCAATTAAGAAGGGGCGTAAGTAAAGCGTTGCCCCAGAGCCGTAGGGGCCTAACCAATCTTGGTTTGCTTTTACAACTTCTTTACAAGCACGAATAAATAATTCTGTGGGTACACGTGGCATTAATAGGCGATCGGCTGTACGTTGCATACGCTCTGCATTTTGATCTGGGCGAAATAGATTGATAGAACCATCTTTACAGCGATAGGCTTTTAACCCCTCAAAACATTGTTGCCCATAATGTAATGCCGTTGAGCCTTCGTGAATATGTAATGTGTTATCTTGTGTTAATTCGCCCTCATTCCATTTACCTTCTTTCCAATGTGCAATGAAACGATAATCTGTTTTTATATAAGAAAAGCCTAAATTTGCCCAATCTAAATCTTTTAATGCCATATTGTGTCCTTTATTTTTATGTTGCTAAATAATCTTAGCATTCTAAAACAAAATAGCAGTTGAAGTAAGAATTTTCATAAATTAAAAGAAAAATTAAGGCTCTTAATCAACTTAAGAGCCCTAATTTTTAAACTTTAACGAATTATTCAGCGTGCTTTTGAGCGACTTCTTTTAGCAATGCTTGAAGTTCGCCTTTTTGATACATTTCTAGCACGATATCACAACCGCCAATTAACTCACCCTCTACCCATAATTGTGGGAAAGTTGGCCAATTTGCAAATTTTGGTAATTCCGCACGAATATCTGGATTAGTTAAAATATCCACATAACCAAAAGGCACTTGGCAGTTAATTACCGCTTCTACCGCACGCGCAGAAAAACCGCAAGATGGGAATTTTGGTGAACCTTTCATATAAAGTAGAATAGGATTTTCGCTAATTTGTTGTTTGATTTTATCAATAGTTTCCATTTTTAGCCTCAATAAAATATAGAATATGTAAAATAGTTGAGTGATTATATCAAGATTAAGCCCATACCGAAACAGATTTAAAAGGTAATATCACGCCGCCCGACAAAAGAGTGAGAAAGCGTTGTACCATCTACCATTTCTAGCGAGCCTCCCACTGGCACACCGTGTGCAATTCGAGTTGCTTTTACATTATATATTTTGCATATTTCAGCGATATAATTTGCTGTCGCATCACCTTCAATGGTTGGGTTTGTAGCTAAAATCACCTCATAAAAAGATTCCTGTTCCAAACGCTGTTGCAATAAATCTAGCCCAATTTCACGAGGGCCAATACCATCAATGGGTGATAAATGTCCCATTAGCACAAAATAACGCCCCGAAAATTGCCCTGTTTGCTCAATTGCTTGAATATCTTCTGGCATTTCTACCACACAGAGCTGCCCACTCATTTGGCGTCTAGAATTTTTACAAATCGTGCACTCTTCTTCTTCCGTAAAAGTACGGCAAGATTGACAATGCCCAATATGGCTCATCGCCTCACTTAATGCTTTTGCTAATGCCACACCGCCCAAACGGTTACGCTGCAAAAGATGGTACGCCATTCTCTGTGCCGATTTTGGACCAACGCCAGGCAAAGCACGCAAGGCTTCCATTAAGTTTTCAAGTAAAGGACTTGTTTGCATACTCAATTAAAATGGGAATTTCATACCAGGCGGTAATTGCATACCAGACGTTACGCTTGCCATTTTGTCTTTTTGCATTTCTTCTGCACGGCGAACGGCATCATTAAATGCAGCGGCCACTAAGTCTTCTACCATCTCTTTATCATCTTCCATTAATGATGGGTCGATCTCAATTCGGCGACAATTATGTGCACCGTTAATAGTGACTTTCACTAAACCTGCTCCAGACTCGCCTGTTACCTCTAATTGTGCGATCTCTTCTTGCATTTTTTGCATACGCTCTTGCATTTGCTGAGCCTGTTTCATTAGGTTACCTAAACCACCTTTTCCGAACATAATTTTCCCTCTAAATTTAGCGATAAAATGAGCGGTTCATTTTACTGAACGCATTTCTAATCTGCAAGCGGTTAATTTTTACAAAAACTTTGCAAATTGATAGAATAGCACCTCTTTTTTACTTTTGACTCTGCTATGGCACTTACCCGTTTACTCATCAATGATTTCCGCAATATCCAACATACTGATTTGGCATTTAGCCCACATTTTAACTTTTTAGTTGGGGCTAACGGCAGCGGTAAAACCAGTTTGCTGGAATCCATTTTCTATTTAGGGCACGGGCGTTCATTTAAAAGCCATATCAGCAATCGTATTATTCACTACGATAAAGACAATTTCGTACTACACGGCAAAATTGACGAGGCTCAACACAGTTGGTCGGTTGGCATTCAGAAATCTCGAAGCGGCGACACTACCCTTAAAATCAATGGCGAAGATGGCAATAAAATTGCCGATCTTGCTCACTTATTACCAATGCAAGTAATCACCCCAGAAGGCTTAACATTGTTAAACGGAGGCCCGAGCTATCGCCGAGCTTTTTTAGATTGGGGCTTATTCCATCAACACAATGATTTCTACACCCATTGGACGAACCTACGCCGCTTGCTCAAACAACGAAATTCCGCTTTACAACAAGTTCGCACTTATCAAGAATTAAAAGCGTGGGATATTGAATTAGTCAAAACCACCTATGCAGTAAGCCAAATGCGAGCGGAATATGCCGAAGCTCTCCGCCCTGAAATTGAGAAAACCTGTCAATTTTTCTTGCCGGAATTAGAAATCGGCTTAAGTTTTCATCAAGGTTGGGAAAAGGGAGCGGATTATGCTGAAATTCTGGCACAAGGCTTTGAGCGAGATAAAGCGATTGGTTATACAATGATTGGGGCACAAAAAGCCGATTTCCGCTTTAAAGCAAGTGGATTACCAGTGGAAGATATGCTTTCTCGTGGTCAGTTAAAATTATTGATGTGTGCCTTACGCCTTGCTCAAGGGGAACATTTAGTTGCCCAAAAGCAACGCCAATGCCTGTTTTTAATTGACGATTTCGCCTCCGAACTCGACCCCACCAAGCGTGAACTTTTAGCTCATCGTTTAAGAGAAAGTGGCTCACAAGTATTCGTTACCGCCATTACTCAAGATCAGCTCAATCAAATGCAATGGCAAGATAGGGCTGATGATTGTTTGTTTGAGGTAGAAAATGGTATAATTAAATACTATTAAATATTAATTTAGTTAGTCAATCCAAAGAAAAAATGAATAAAAAATATTACTTTAAACACTTTTTTTTAAGTTTAACTATAGGATTTATAATTTCTTATAAAATATTTTCATCTCCATTAACTAGCTATAAACAATATTTATTTCTATTGTGGATAATTAGTTGTGTATTTTTATATCCTATTGCACATTATACTCTCGAAACTAGCTATTCTTATTTCATTCATTCAAGAATAGAAAGAAACAAATTTATAGATAACCCAGCTTTCTTTAGAATGAAGGAATATTTTTGTTTCTTTGTGAGTTTTTTGTTTTCTATCCCAATTAGTTTTTGTTTGATTATTTATAAATATTTAAAAAAAGAAAGAAAGCTATAACAAGCTTTCTTCCTTTTCTAGCCTAGAAGAATAATGCTTTATGTACTTTTTCTACTAATTCATCACTTATCAAAGCACTTACTACTACCATTAATACTCCATAACCTATAATACCTATTGGAGTTCTAGTTAAGATTACTAAAGCAAGGCTTACAACATAAGTTGCAGATTTGTCTAATACTTGCTTTTCTACTTCAAAATAAAATGGCTTCCAATTCCCTTTTTCATACCCTTCTTTCAAAGCTGTTGTTAGAGCTACTCCTGAAAATGTTTTACCCACATATTTGAAAGCCTTATTAAACTTATACAAATCATTACTAATTGATTTCATATCTAAGGATTGTAAAGCTTTAGATATTGCCTGACGATCCCTAGAATTAAATTTCTTATTAATATCTCCTTTATATTTATCAAATGCTTTTAAGGCTTCATTGACATTCCGAATTTTCTTTCCTTTAGCTACTGCTGCAATTTTTTTAGCCTCCTAACTAGCTAGGTTTCCATATTTTTCAGTAATATGTTCAAAAAAAGCATTAGAGTACTCTAAAATAGTTTTAAGCTTTTTGTCTTGTAAATCTTGTTTTAAACCTTTTAAAAGCTCACTTGCCTCTTTCCTTACATCAATTAAACTACGTAAACTCGCTTCTATTTTCTGTTTCTCCAGTAAAATTTTAGTTTGGGGTATCTCCACTTTTTCTTTCCATAATTTGATATATTCCTCTGTCATTTTAGGACTACGAAAATAAGCAATATTAGATTCATAAGCAGCAGAAATGAGCCCAGGATTACTATCTCTAAATTTTTTAAAATTAGATAATCTAACTATGTTATTATTCAATAATTCATCAAATTTCTTATCCGCATCATTCTCTAAGGAAATTAAATTCTTCTCAGAATTTTCTAAAATTTTTAAGGCATTTTCCAGTGTATTTATATAAACTTCTATTTCTTGTCCTTTTTCAAAATCCAATGCATATTTATTAAACCACTCCCTAGCTTCTAAAAGCAGCTTTTGCACTTCCGACTTAGAAAGCTGAGCCTTATATTTAACAATAGAGCCATTTAAATCTCGAATTTTAATAGAAAATTCCGCTAAATTGATCAATCCAACTCTTCCTATCTTTAAGTCTACAGGCTTTAAAACAACATGTGCAGGAACCTCTAAAGAAATCCCAAAAGATGGCCCAGGATAATAAGGCTTCCCGCCTATTGTAATTGGGCTAGGTTTATAATCTGGTTTAACGATAATTGGATCAAGTACAATTGAATTATTTGACATATATAATCTCCTTATAGCCAAAGAAAACAAACTGAGTTAATAAAACGTTAGATTTGATAAAGTTATTTCGGTTGATTATCACAAAATTGATTAAAATTATTACGTTAGGACTAACGTCTCGAATCATTCGCCTGTTGGAGCAATACTCTACTCTCTTTTAAGAACTGCTCCGAATAATCACCAAACCAATGGTGAACCTCTTCAAAGGCTTTTATAAAACCAGCTTTATCATTACGTTTAAAGAAATCCAAACCTTGTTCAAAGCTCTCTTTGAGTGATTCAATAATGTCTATATTTTCTGGTTTATCGGCAATAATATCTGCGTATAGGCTACCGTCTTGAGCAAATAAACGCCCGATCATCGCTAATTCTAATCGGTAAATGGGGGAAGATAACGCCAATAATTGTGACAACTGTATAGGCTGACGAGAAAGGTGTAGCCCGAATACAAAAGTTGAAAAGTGGCGTAACGCTTGAATATAGGTCATTGCGTGGTCGTGTTCTTTCGCCTCAATCTGTTCGATTTTCGCCCCCCAAATTTTCATTTGTTCAATCAGCCATTCATAACGCTCAGGGAAACGCCCATTACAGCAAGCAATCACCTGTTTTGCCTGACTCGCAATATCTGGTCCGAACATTGGGTGTAAGCCAACTACCGCTCCATTATGCACTTCCAGCATTTTTTGTAGTGGCTGATATTTAACAGAAGTTAAATCTGCCAAAATCATATTTTCAGTTAAGTATGGCTGCAAACGCTCTATTGTTTCTAGGGTATTGGCAATTGGCACACACACAATAACCACATCTGCATTTGCTAATATTTGCTTCGCATTCGCCCAATCATCACGCCCTAATGCCTCAACATTATAGCCAGATAGGGTTAAATAATTACCGAATAATCCACCTAATTTCCCGTTACCGCCTACGATGACAATTTTTTGAATTGCCGTATTTACTCTTTTGAAGCCGTGCTTGTTTTCATTGGCGTAAGATTCACGCATTACACGACGTAGCACATCTTCAATCAGATCAGCTGGAATGCCTTGTTTTTCCGCCTCTCCTCGGCGGGCGGAAATCATTGCGGTTTCTCGCTCTGGTGCATAAACAGGAATACCGTGCTCTGCTTTCACTTTTCCGACTTCTGCCACAAGAGATAAACGCTGGGCAAGTAATTTAATGAGCTGTTGATCAACCTGATCAATTTGTTCACGTAATGGAGCTAATGGGTTCATATTTTTATCAACCATAAAACAAGCGGTTATTTTCTCATTATTTTTTGCAAATTACCGATGGCGTAATTTTCCTGCAAAATGGGTTAAAAGATTTTCTGTCGTTTGCCAATCAATGCAAGCATCGGTAATTGAAACACCATACGCCATCTCATCAAATGGTAATTCTGATGACTGATTACCCGCATTTAAGTGGCTCTCAATCATCAAGCCAATAATTGAAGTATTGCCTGCTAATAATTGCTCCAACACATTTTCTGCGACAACTGGTTGGCGACGGTAATCTTTATTGGAGTTACCGTGGCTGCAATCAATCATAATCGCAACAGGTAAGTTTGCTTGTTTGAGCACCCATTCGCAGTCATCAACATATTGCTTTTCATAGTTCGGCGTTTTGCCACCACGTAAAATAATATGTCCGTCTTCATTCCCTTTCGTTTTCAGTAAAGTCACCTGCCCTTTTTGATTAATGCCGATAAAACTATGACCTTGAGCAGAAGATTGCATCGCATTAAGTGCAACGGCTAAGCCACCATCTGTACCATTTTTAAAACCAACCGCCATTGATAAACCCGAGGCTAATTCACGGTGCGTTTGCGATTCTGTGGTTCTTGCCCCAATTGCAGACCAACTAAATAAATCAGCAAGATATTGTGGCGTCATCGGATCTAAAGCTTCAGTCGCAAGAGGCAAGCCCATTTCAGCTAAATCTAAACAAAGTTTGCGTCCAACACGCAGACCCGTTTCTACATCAAAAGAGCCATCCATTTTCGGATCATTAATTAACCCTTTCCAACCGACTGTAGTACGAGGTTTCTCAAAATACACCCGCATTACAATGTAAAGCTTATCACTCACCTGGTCTGAAAGTGCTTTTAGTTTTTTACCATATTCAATAGCAGCAATCGGATCGTGAATAGAGCAAGGACCAATAACAATCAACTGGCGTTTATCACGTCGGTGAATAATGTCAGAAATGACTTTACGTGAACGTTCAATTTGCTCGCGTAAATGTTCTGGCAATGGAAATTCCTGCTTTAGCTCTTGTGGGGTTAATAATACTTTTTCATCTTTTATATTAACGTTATGTACGCTATCTTGGTTAAATACAGTGTTCATTTTTATTTCCTAATGTAAATTTTTTAGTACACTCACTTTACAACTTTATTTTTAAGGTTTCAACTATTTTTTGCTTTACTGCATCAACGCTGATTTTTTCCATCCAATTTTTGCCTTTAGCTTTGGTTGCCCACGCCAATTCTTGCCAAGGTTTGCCATAAGATTGCAAAATTGCTTCATCATATACAGAAACCACTTTATTTAAATCTTGGTAAGGCCCCGTCCGATTTGGGTTATGAATTGCATACAGCCCAACAACTGGAGTATGTTGAGTTGTCGCAATATGGGCTGGTGCTGAATCAGAGGAAATGACTAAATCTACTTGCCGAATCACGCCAGCTAATTGTTTTAACGTAGTTTTGCCTGCAATATTGCAACTTTTCGGAGCAAGTTGGTGTATTTTGTGTGCGGTTTCCATTTCATAGCGAGAAGGCGATCCTGCAATCAGCACATTGATATTTTTCTCAATCAAGCAATTAGAAAGTTCTGCGTATCTTTCTGGTAGCCAATCTTTCTCTTTCTTACTTGAACAAGGAGCAATTAGCACATTTTTTTTCGTGAAATCAATGAATTTTTTTCCATAAGCTAAATCTTCATCGCTCACAAACAGATCCCATTTTGCAGATAAATCCGTCACGCCAATCGCTTTAGCAAACATCATCTGCCCATCAAGAACGTGAGGAGAGCTGGTCATTTCAACCTTTTGATTGGTAAATAACCATTGCATTTCTCTTGCTCTATCCTTATTAAAACCTATTTTTTTATCTGCTTTAATGCCGAGTGAAAGTATTGAAGCCCGAAATGCCGTTTGCAAATTTAGTAGAAAATCAAACCGCTTGTGGGAAAGCCGCCTCCATATTGTAAACAATTCTTTCCAGCCTGACTTTTTATCAAAGGAAATTAACTGTACATTAGGAATGTTTTTCATTAGTGCTGCTTCTGTTTTTCCGATGATCCAAGTAATTTCAGCAGAGGGATAGTGCCGCTGGATAGCTTGCACAACGGCTAAAGTATGACACACATCACCAATGGCTGAGAGGCGTAAAATACAAATTGAAAGGGGTCTATTTAGCATAGTAATTCAAATAGTTAGGCGTTCATAAAACGATATTAAGATATAAAAAAGCCACATAAGTAATGTGGCTTTTGTTTTAGCGTTTATATCATTCCACTCTTAAAATACGGCAAGTATTTGTGCCACCTGCTTTTAATTCATCACCGTGTGTTAGAAGTACTAATTCACCCGTTAATAAATAACCTTGCTCTTTTAATTGAGCAATCGCTCTTTTAGCGCCTTCCATTGTACGGCTTTCTTCATTGTAAAGTACTGGCGTAACACCACGATAAAGCGCACAAAGATTCAATGCTTTTGGGTTACGAGAAAGAGCATATATTGGTAAACCAGAGCTAATACGGCTCATTAATTTTGCTGTTTCACCTGATTGTGTTAATGAAACAATTGCTGATACGCCTTCTAAGTGATTTGCCGTGTACATTGCAGACATTGCAACGGCTTCATCAATAGACTTAAATCTATCTTCCATACGATGACGTGAAATATTGATGCTTGGCATTGTTTCTGCACCTAAACACACTTCCACCATTGATCTTACTGTTTCAACTGGATAATCACCATTTGCCGTTTCCCCTGAAAGCATTACGGCATCAGTACCATCTAATACTGCATTTGCAACATCCATTACCTCAGCACGAGTTGGCATTGGTTTTTTAATCATTGATTCCATCATTTGCGTTGCGGTAATCACTACACGGTTTAACTTACGAGCACGGCGGATTAAACGCTTTTGTACACCCACTAACGCTGCGTCGCCAATTTCAACCCCTAAATCACCACGTGCAACCATAACAACATCAGCCCCTAAAATGATGTCGTCCATAGCCTCTTCTGTCGCAACCGTTTCTGCACGTTCTACTTTAGCCACAATTTTTGCCTCTAAACCCGCTTCTTTGGCTAATTGACGCGCATATTCTAAATCAGCACTTGATTGTGGGAATGAAACCGCTAAGTAATCCACTCCAATTTTTGCTGCTAATTTAATGTCTTCTTTATCTTTTTCTGTTAATGCAGGTGCAGATAAACCACCACCTAATTTATTAATCCCTTTGTTGTTTGATAAAGGGCCACCAACGGTCACTTCAGTATGAACACGCATACCTTCAACTTCTAATACTTTAAGTTGCACATTACCATCATCTAATAACAAAATATCGCCTGGTACTACATCGTTTGGTAGATTTTTATAATCTAAGCCAACCGCAGATTGATGACCTTCGCCACGCGGTAAATCTGCATCTAAAGTAAATCTGTCGCCAATACTTAAGAAAATTTTGCCATCTTTGAATGTCGAAACACGAATTTTAGGTCCTTGAAGATCGCCTAAAATAGCAACTTGACGACCTAATTTTGAAGCAATTTCACGTACTTTGTTTGCACGTTCGATATGATCTTCAGGAATACCGTGAGAGAAGTTCATACGAACCATATTCGCACCAGCAGCAATAATTTTTTCTAATGTATTACCACGGTCGGTTGCAGGCCCCATTGTACAAACGATCTTGGTTCTTCTGAGTTTTCTAGACATTATTTGACTCCATAATAAATTTAAAATATAAGCTAAAATCTTTCTAAGCACTTGATTATGCGTTAAACGAGGGTCATTATACGCCTAAATTACAAGAGTTTAAATACAAGTTAAGGAGAATGTTATGAATATTTGGATTATGCGACACGGAGAAGCAAGTTTTAATGCCCCGAGTGATCCCGCTCGCTGTTTAACCGAAAATGGCATAAAAAATGTTATCTTACAAGGCAAGTGGCTAGGTGAATATTTAACCAATAAGCAAATACAACTTGATAAAATTCTGGTTAGTCCTTACCTTCGTGCCAGACAAACCCTTGAAAATATTATAACAGGTATGCAAGCGGTCAATTTTTCTCAAAACGTTGCAAATCTTATTGAAGAATGGGAAGAAATTACGCCTGATGGTAATCCCTATATTATTGAAGATTACCTTCGTTTTTTAAGAGAAGAAGGAGCAAAAAATATTCTACTCATTTCACATTTGCCTCTAGTATTTGATTTAAGCCAGCTTTTAACAAACAATCAAAGCAATGTGCAATTTCCAACCTCAACCATCGCTGAAATTAATTGGATAGGAAATGTGGGTAAAGTTGTCTATATAAAGCACGTTTAATCCTATTTTTATATTGTCAATAAAAATATTTTCGCTATTTTTGCACATTGTCTAATTTATAGACTTCCAAAATGATTAAAAAATGCGTATCATACGCCCCCTAAATCAGTGAAACTGATAATAAGCATCAATTAAAAAGTACGGTATTTGCCGTACTTTTTATTTGGGTATCTTTCTGGTTAAAATTACTTCAAATTTGTTAATAAAAGGTTAAAAATGCAAATAGGACAATATGAAATCAAAAACCGTATTTTCCTTGCACCGATGGCTGGTATTACCGACCAGCCTTTTCGCCGATTATGTAGCCAACTTGGTGCAGGTTTGACGTTTTCAGAAATGATGTCCACAAATCCTGATGTATGGCACACCGAGAAATCAAGATTGCGTTTAGCACATCACGATGAAATCGGTATAAATGCTGTACAAATTTCAGGTTCAGACCCAACAGAGATGGCACAAGCTGCAAAAATTAATGTTGAGTATGGGGCAGATATTATTGATATTAATATGGGCTGCCCTGCGAAAAAGGTAAATAAGAAAATGGCAGGCTCAGCCTTGTTGCGTGAACCTGAATTAGTCGCTCAAATATTAAATGCTGTTGTAAATGCCGTTGATGTGCCTGTTACCTTAAAAATTAGAACAGGTTGGGATCCTGAAAATAGAAATTGTCTGACAATAGCCAAAATTGCAGAACAAGCTGGAATTAAGGCACTGACTATTCATGGGCGTACTCGCAGCTGTTTATTTAACGGTGAAGCGGAATATGAAAGTATCAAAGCGGTAAAACAAACCGTGTCGATTCCGATTATTGCAAATGGCGATATACGCTCCGCAGAAAAAGCAAAGTCTGTTTTAGATTACACCAATGTTGATGCGGTGATGATCGGACGAGGTAGCTTTGGTAATCCTTGGCTATTTAAGGAGATCAACGATTTTTTTGAAACTGGGCAATATTCCACATTACCTGAAAAAGAAAAATATCAACTAATGTTTAAGCATATTGAAGACTTGCACCAATTTTATGGTGAAGAAAAAGGCTATCGAATTGCCCGTAAACACGTTGGTTGGTATGTGGAACAATTACAACCAGAGTCAAATTTTAAACGCACTTTTAATACGTTAAACTCTACCAAAGAGCAACTTAACGCATTAGAAGATTTTGTTAAATTGATTCTTTAGAATCTTAATAATAAAGTTGGATAAAAAAATGTTAGAACAACAACCTACACAAAACCCATTAACAGTAACAATGTTAAATTCACAAGCACAACAGGTTAACAAACCTCTGCGTGATAACGTGAAAGCAGCATTAAAAAACTATCTATCTCAATTAAATGGTGAAGATCCAACAGAATTATACGAATTAGTATTATCTGAAATCGAACACCCAATGTTAGATATGGTGATGCAATATACTCGCGGCAATCAAACTCGTGCAGCAACAATGCTAGGCATTAACCGCGGTACATTACGTAAAAAATTAAAAAAATACGGTATGGGTTAATCTAAAACTCATAAAAAAATGCACCTTAAACAGTCTTGATAAACTGATTAAGGTGCAATTTTTAAGTAAAGAAAAACGCTAAATATTATCTATTTAGCGTTTTTTCTTTTTAGTTTTAGAACTTCATTTCAAATGCAAGGCTGAAATTACGTCCTGGTGCTGCGAAACGAGTGTAGTTATTACCCGTATCTTGGTTTATTGCAGTACTAGATGATTGGCGGACTGATTCCCAAGTACTGTATTTACGATTCATCAGGTTATAAATACCCGCTCGTAGGGTATAGTTTTTATAATTAACATAACCGGTTAAATCGTGTGTATACCAAGAACCAGTCACTTTTCCACCTAAATCAACACGATGGATACCATAGTGACGGGTACCTTTAATTTCATCAGCATTTTTTGCTTTAGAATACGTGGTTGTCAAATTAATTCCCCATTTTTGTTCAGGGTGATCATAACCAACACCTAATACATATTTACCTGGTTGAATAGCCTCTAAAGTTGGGTCATTTACAGCGTGTAATGTCGGATCATTAAGGCTACGTTTTTTCACTTTAACTTTATTGTAAGCTAAGTGTGCATTAAAGCCATCAGGAATAAAAGACATTAAGCCGTGAAGATCCCATTTTGAGACAACATTAATACCATTTAATGTTACATCTTGCACATTATGATAATTATCAATACAGGTTACCGTACTGTCATCTTTTTTACAGGCTTCGGCGATCATCCCCTTATACTGATTATGGAAGTAACTAAGATCGATATAACCAAAATTGCCTTTAAAGCTAATGCCAAATTCGTGGTTAATAGATTTTTCTACGTTTAAACGACGATTACGATGCTCTCTTTGAAGAGACTCATCATTCGTGTTACCGATATGTTTACGCTTTCCATACAGTTCATAGAATGCTGGTACTCTAAACCCATTCGAGATACGGTAAGAGAACGAGACAAAATCTGTTGGTTTGAGCGTTATACCGCTATTCCAAGACCAATTACGATACGTTTTACTAACTGTCCAAGGATCTGAAGATTTAAAACGATGTTCATCAAATCGTACTCCAAGCCCTAAATCAACATATTGACTACTCATTAAATCACGTAAGCCAATAAAGCGATTATGCCCTTTAATAGTACGAGTTTCACAGTTAAGAATACCACCACGACTGTTGTTACAAAGCGATTTTGTCACAATGCTGCGAGGCTTACGCACATAAACATCTGGGTTATCCAAACGTCCTTGTCCACTTTCGTGAATATAACCCGCTTCCGTATATTGAGCGTGCCAATCACCGCGTTCAAGATCAGAGCTGAATTTATCCAAACCAATATTGAAATTAAATTTATGTTGCTGTTTAAACCAATCTCGACCAGCGGTAACGGCTTTACTTAAATCTAGCTGGATGGTCTGATGTTTTTCACGATAAGTATTTTTCTCAGTTTCATACATAGACCAAGGCTTGTCTAAACTTGGGCGGCAATGCTTGCTCACAACTGGATAGTCGCTACAATGCAAACGGTGCATCTTACTATGTAAAGCAATATCTTGTTTGTCCCAACTTAGTGTTGCCTTGTCTAACCAAGTCGGCTTCTCTACTTGATATTCATACTTTAATCCAACACGACGTTTATAGTGACGCTCATCGAAAAATTTAGCTCTACTATATCGAGTACCGTAAGGAATAGTCTTATCGAAAACCAATCCATTTAATAAAATATCACCTTCGTACACTTGACTTAATTTATAGAGATTATCCGTACTCGGATTAATGTCATTTTTAGTATAGTAAGCTGGCGTTTGCATATCACGAATATCATAACGTTGAGCTGTATTTTCAAATACTGTGCCTAAGTAGTGATATGGCGTAAAACGATAGCCAAATTTAAGAAATACGGAATTGCTTTTGTAGTCCATAGGATTCGGTGCAATTCTATCTTTACCTGTATATTCATTCGCAGAAAGCGTCTCTTTTCTATAGGGTATTTGAGCCAATTGTTGTTTTTCAGCTGCTGACAATTCAGGTGATTCCCTAGATGTAAAGTTATCATTATTGATCTTCACATCCGCTCTTGGTGTACAACTTGCTGGTGTCGAGCAATTATCTTTAATAATAAAGAAACGACCGCCTGGTTGCTCCAATTGACTACCAGGACTAAGATTATAGCGATTTTCATAGCCAGTTAAACGAGCAATTTGATGTTGGATATTATAAGCTTCACTATGAATTTTTGTTTCCTTAGCGTGACGATGTGTGGCAATCACTAAGGCATCAAATCCACCAGACTGACCAGCCATCGCAATTGATTGCATCAATTCACTATTTTTGCCTACATAGGCAGTTTTGGTATCCAATCCCCAATTTTGACCCTCTTTAATAATATCTTGAGAATCTTTAGAACGAAAACCAATTGCACCACCTAACGCCCCTGATCCATATTCAGCAGAACTTGCCCCTTTGCTCAACTCAATCGAACGAATATTTTCATATTCAATTTCGTTGATTGCTCCGCCATTCGCCTGAGAACCTGAAGTATTATAGTGTTGTGCTTGTGGCAAACCGTCCACCAACATTGCCACTCTATTTTTATCTACACCACGAATAGCATAACCACTACTTGCCCCTCTCCCCTGTTCTACCACAGAAATACCAGGATCGTAACGTGTTAAATCCCGAATCCTCAAAATTTGATTTTTGCTCATTTCATCATAATTTTTAACGACTTTACCCAAGCCTGTTACTTCATTTTGTCTCTCATGAGCGTAGCGGCTCTCAGTCACAACAACTTCATCGAGAACTGCAGAATGATCGTTTGTCATTTGATGTTCATTAGCAAATAATTGAGAGTGTGAGACGGAAAAAATGACTGCTATAGCAATCGGCGAATAATGGAAAGTATGTTCTTTCATTGTTTTATTTATCCTTTAGATTTTACATTTTTTTGGCGAAAATTACCCGCTTGTTAGAGCGGGTAAGTCTTGGCTTATTCTCTACCTAGCGTTTTCCACCGAAAGTGATACTCACTTTATCTTTATTAGTTTCTGCACTATGCACAATGCCGCCTAATTCAGCAGCTTGCGGACCATAAAAACCACCTTCAAATTTGGCATTAAGATGAACAACTGTACCACCAGCTGTACTCTTATTATCAATATTAAAGCCTTTTTCACCCGTTTTTGCTGTACCGCTAAAACCATTGCCTTCAATCTTTCCATCTAATGTCAGCATCGGATTTGTCTCTAAACCATCATTCGCAATCAATTTACCTTCAATCTTCTTATCGGCAAAATTCACATCAAATATAGAACGAGTGCCATGAGCTTTATCACTTGGCGAATCACCACCTACACCCCCATTCTTACTACGAATAATTCCATCCCAAGTACCAGTATAACGATAAATACGAGCCTCTTTTGGTAAATCAGCAACTGCCGTACGTTCACCCACTAAGTATTGATGCCCGTCTTTATTATCTTGGCTGTCTTGTTCAAATGTGCCGAATTTAACATAGTCTAAATTATTACAACAGACTGAAATTTTGTAATCTTTACCATTTATATTTTTTGTTAATACTTGATAAAAATCCATATCAGCAAAACGTGTTTTTTCTTCTGGCAATAAAGCAATTTGAACACCATCAATAACTAAATGAGTTGCCAGACCAAAAGTATCCATATCTGATTTAGCCAAATCTTTCAAACTCACTTGCACTGAATCAAATTTCTTTTCGACCTTGTCTTCACCTTTTTCATCACGCTTACCCGCAAATACAACGAAAATTGATTTGTCATCTGCCAAAAATTTTCCCGCAAGTTCCTGAGCTTTATCGCCATAAAAACCGCCTTCTACTGTATTACTATCTTTACCAAAGTAAGGATCGTCTGTTTTTAAAGCCTTTGCCTTACCATTAAAGCGGTTTCCGTGGATATTCGCTTCTATCTTATAATGATCAGTAATTTCCTGCTTGTCCTTTTCCCTTGGATTTACATAGCCATTTTTAGTTAAAGTACCTTTAAGCGTTTTATCGCTAAAATTAACCTCAAACTTACTACTATGCCCTATAGGATTGCCTTCCACCTCTGTATTTGCTTGGTTGTTTTCTGGCGTAGCCCCAACATTCGTACCAGCATCACCTCCTTCAAAATACTTACTTTTATTTTTTGCAGATGCATTAGTAGTAAAATCCCAAGTTCCTTCATAAGTTGCTATTTGGGTTGGGAAAGCTTTAGATGGTTGAGTGCCTAAATAATAAACATACCCTGTAGGGCCTGTTTTTAGAAGACGAGGTTCTCCTCGTTTACTTCTCTCGGTTGCAGCACCTAAATGAAGGAAATAACCCGAACGAACAAATTTCATCTCTCGCTTATGATGTAATTTTTTTCCATCGTGAGTATGAATAATCAGGTCTTCATCATCACCAAGCTTTTTCACTTCTTCAAAAAGTTTTTTTACTTCTTTCTCAATATCTAACGACTCACCTACAATAGGCGTGATCGCCTCAATCGCTCCATTTTCCTCTCCTGTGCCACCGAAGAAATTACGACGTGGAATTTTAGTTTGAAATCCTAAGGATGGTTGAGCTGAGCTTTCAGTCGAAGATATCGTTCTACGTTCTGATTTAGGTTGGGCTGTTGAGTCTTTAGAAGAGCTAGAATGAGATGGGCTTGCCTTAACTGAATTGGTATCAAAACTACCACCGTTTGAAGTACAAGCCGAAAGTAGTACAGCATTCAATAAAATAACGCTATTTTTTATTTTAAACACAATTTTCTCCTTAATTAAAAATGATTACCATTTTATTTATATAGAAGAACTGTGTAAATAGCTAGATTATATTTTTTTAGAGAGCCATCTTTTAAATAATAAAAATTGAAAAATAACGCCCATCTTCCTCTACACTAAATGTGTGGAAAGCCGCCCAAATCTTTTAGTTTATTCACCATAGCACAAAATAGCTCTGTGGTCTTTTCGGTATCGTATAATGCTGAATGCGCTTGGTGTCCGTCAAAGTTAATTTGGGCAGCTTGGCAGGCTTTAACTAACACGGTTTGCCCATACATAAAACCAGCAAGTGTTGCGGTATCAAACATTGCAAAAGGGTGGAATGGATCACGTTTAGCGTTAATCCGCTTGATTGCTGCTTGTAAAAAACTCTGATCGAATGTGGCATTATGAGCCACAATAATCGCACGCTGGCAACCTTGTTCTTTCATCGCCCTACGCACCATTTTAAACATTTCAGGGATCGCAATATTCTCTGCCACCGCACCACGCAGGGGGTTATCAATATCAATGCCGTTAAATTTAAGAGATTCGGGGTTGATATTTGCCCCTTCAAACGGTTTGATATGAAAATGGCATTTTTGATCTTCAACTAAATAGCCGTTTTCATCCATTTTCACGGTAATTGCCGCCAACTCTAATAACGCATCGGTTTGAGCATTTAGCCCTGCCGTTTCAACATCAATCACAACAGGCAAATAGCCACGAAAGCGATTTTTTAATAGATTATAATCGGTTGGTGGTGTAGTCGATTGAGGGATAGATTCAGTTATATTTTCCATTTTATTTCAACTTAAAAATACAAGCGGTCTGATTTGCAAAATTTTTTACAAATCCGACCGCTTGTGACTATGTGAAAGGAATTAGTTTCCTAATGCGGCTTGTGCGTTTTTATTTTCAATAAATTCGATTTTGTAACCATCGGGATCTTCAGCAAATGCAATCACGGTTGTGCCGCCTAATACAGGGCCTGGCTCACGCGTAATATTACCGCCTGCGGCACGCACATCTTTAATCGTTTGATAAATATCATCAACGCCTAATGCGATATGACCATAAGCTGTGCCTAGTTCGTAGCTTTCCACACCCCAGTTGTAAGTCAGCTCAATGACCGCACTTTCGCTTTCATCAGCATAACCTAAGAAAGCTAAAGAGTACTTGTATTGCTCGTTCTCACTTCTGCGTAATAAACGCATACCTAATACTTCGGTATAGAACTTAATTGAACGTTCTAAATCTCCAACACGTAACATTGTGTGTAAAATTCGCATATTTTCTTTCCCCCTTGAAGTTAAAAAGTCTTGCGTATTATGGCATAATTTGGGTTCGAAATCATTTTTCTTTATATTTTTGGGATTCCTTATGGCTCACGATAACTATACGCCGTCAAAACTTGAAATTGCCACACACGCCGCCTTGCCAATGGTGTTAATGTTATTTATTGAAATGGTACTTAATTTTTACGCAGCCCCACGCAATACAATTTTTATCTCTCCTTATTTATTGGCGTTTTTTGTGACTTCTTTAATTGCCCTCCTAGTGTTATGGAAAGGGGAAATTTGTCGTGGGCAAACCAGCCGCCTCACTTTTATTTTGCCTTTTTTACTGATTTTGGCTGTGGGGAATTTTATTTATTCGATTGGCTTTACCCCCAAATACAACCCAATGGCAATTGCAAGCTTTGCTGCCATTTTATCTTGCCTAATCTATTTCCGCTTGCCCGAAGATGAAAATTTGTATAACACACTGATCTATTGTGGCTTTGGTATTGTTACGATTGGTATCATTCAATATTTAGCCATTTATTGGTTTGAGCTACGCTCACTATTTAATGGCATTCGTGCTAATAACTTCGCTCAAGTATTGCTCGGTATTTTATTAGCGGGTTGGTATTTAATGTTGGCAAAAAGCCGTTTAGAGGTTTTCTTGAAATTATTAGTCAAAGCCGCCTTGATTGCGTTGATACTCAACTACTGCTGGTCAGCATTCGTGCTATATCAATATCTACAAGTAATGCCTGAAATGTCGTTACTGCCATTTAGTCTCTATTTTGTCGCACAATTTGTTATTTTATCTATGTTGGCGTGGCTATTACTGGGAAAAAATATCAAAAATCCGACCGCTTGGACTATCTCAACCTTCCTTTCGATCTTATACCCTTTCACGAATGTGGTCATCTAACAAATCGTACAATTACCGTAATATTGCGGTAATTGCTTTTTTATTCAAATTCAGCTCGCTTCGTAACTCTTTTAATTATCTAGTGATTCGTTGAATCTAACCATTTGATGATCGTTAAATTGCTGATAAATATCGGCTAACTTTTCCCCTGTAGGTAATACCAATTCAGGATTTAAATCAAACATAGGTACAATCACAAATTCACGATTTTTCATTTCAATATGCGGCACAGTTAAACGCTCGGTTTGAATTTGCTGATTGCCGTACAAAATAATATCTAAATCTAAAGTCCGCTCACCCCAACGGCGTAAACGCACCCTACCTTGTTCATTTTCGATACTTTGTAGTTTGTCTAATAGTGCTATTGGCGACAAGTCTGTTTCAAATTTCACCACTGCATTTACATAATTGGGTTGATCTTGCGGTCCAATCGGTTTGGAGCCGTAAAAAGGGCTGCTTTCCAAACGAATGGCAAATTTTTTCAATTTTCCGACCGCTTGTTTGATTTGTTCCAGCGGATCATCTAGGTTTGAGCCTAAGGCAATATAAACGGTTTCCATGATTTCCCTTTGTAAAAATGGGCAGTCAGATTGGTCTGCCCTACGAAATTATTCTGCCTTTGCCGATTTTGGCTTTTTCTTAAAGGTTCTACGGCGGCGTTTTTTCTTCTGTTCAAGCTGAGCCTGTGGTAAATGACGAAAAGATTTTAATAACTCGCCACGTTGTACATCATTACTAAATTGGTACTCGTGCCACCACGCAGAGAGTTCAACCAAATCGCCGCCCTCAATTTCTGCACGCATAACCAATAAATCAAACCCTGCACGAAACTTAATATGTTCTAATGTTTGCTGTGGACGATTGCCTGCACGCTTCGTCATCTGGAATTGCAACGCCCAAATATCGCGAATGACTGAAGTATGACGGCGATGTAAAGCGATAGCCTTACAACTCTCTGCCAAAATATCATTTGCTGCAAGTAGCATCGCATCGTGATTGTTGAAGCCACCTTCATTTTTAAGCTGTTCTATTTTTTCACACAATGGATACCAAAGCAGTGCCGCAAATAAAAAAGCAGGATTGACAGGCAATTTATCAGCAATACGTTCATCCGTCGAATTTAACGCTTTAATAATCATACGCTCAGCATTAGAGTCGTTTTTTGGGGTGAAAAATGGCGTTAAAACGGGGAATAAAAATTGCCACAAATTATACTCACGCAAGAGCTGATAAGTTTTTAGCCCTACGCCTGTTTGCAATAGCTTTAACGACTCATCAAATAAACGAGCCGCTGGAATATTCGTTAGCAGTACCGCCATATCACGAATTGGATCCTGCGTTGGTTTATCCAAAAACATATCTAGCTTCGCCATAAAACGAATTGCTCTGAGTAGCCGTACAGGATCTTCTTGATAGCGAATAGCAGGCTCACCAATCAAGCATAATTTACCCGCTCGTAAATCTTCAATACCGCTAAAAAAATCAAAAATTAAATTACGTTTAGTGTCGTAATATAAAGCATTAACCGTAAAATCTCGTCGTTCGGCATCATCTCTTAACGTGCCATAGACGTTATCACGAAGTAACATTCCCTCATCGCTGACTTTTGAAATTTTATCATTACGGTGAGATTCGTGCCCTGCTCGGAAAGTTGCCACCTCAAAAATTTCACGCCCATACATAATATGTGCTAAACGAAAACGACGACCAATTAATCGGCATTGTCTGCCAAAAATACGTTGAATTTCTTCTGGACGAGCATTCGTTGCAATATCAAAATCTTTTGGTTTTTTCTCAAACAGAAGATCTCGAATACAGCCGCCTACGATGTAGGCTTCAAAGCCAGCAATATGCAATTTATCGACAATAGAAAGTGCATTTTTAGGAAATCCCTTCGGGCTAATGCCGTATTGTGAAGCATTCACCACAAATTTTTTATGCACTATATGTGATGGTGCATTATGATGCCCTTTCTCTCTGTTTGACTGACTTTTTGATTCTGTAAATTTAGGCGTAGCACGCTTTGAGCGATGATGGCTTTGCTCGCTCACCACTTGCTTCTCTCTTGCCTGGTTTTCATTTTCCGTATTTCGTTTTTTCGGTTTGGAAAACAATGACTTAATATAATTAAAAATAATACACCTCTAAATAGTAAATGCCTATTAAAAAAGAGGCATTATGCACAAATTATAAACCTAATTGCTTTTCTCGAATTTCAGCTAAGGTTTTACAATCAATACATAAATCTGCTGTTGGGCGAGCTTCTAAGCGTTTTATCCCAATCTCCACACCGCAGGTTTCGCAAAAACCATAATCATCTTCTTGGATTTTATACAATGTTTGCTCAATTTTTTTCAACAATTTACGTTCGCGATCACGATTACGAAGCTCTAAGCTAAATTCTTCTTCTTGGCTTGCACGGTCGTTAGGATCAGCAAAGTTCGTCATATCTTCTTGAAGCTGGCTTTTAGTGCGTTCTGCTTCTTCCATAATTTGACTATGCCAAGCTTTTAGAATTTTATTGAAATGCTCACGTTGAGCTTCATTCATATATTCTTCATCTTTTTTAGCTTCATAGGGCTGCACGCCTGCTAATGCCAATAATCCGAGAGAGGTGGTTTTAGCCGCTTCAGTCATAGATTTACTCCTTGTTTGGAATTTTATTGTTAAATTATTCCCGAATAACAAACTAACTTCCTTGTAACTACTTTATACGAAAAAAATCAAATCTTCGGGTTTTTAGTAATGGCGGCTATAAATAACACAAAATTAACTGACTCACAAATAAATTTGCAAGATTTTTACATTTATGGATTTATTTGCACACAATTATAGCCGAATATCAATTCGGCTATTTATCTGCCTATTTATTTACCAACTTTTTGACCAATCAGCAAGCCATTTTTGCACTACCTCATTAGATGGTGGGGTAAATGCTAATTTTTTATAGGTTGGCATATCTGCAAAAGCAGGGTCTGTTCCCTCAGCTAAAACAGGGTTCATCACATTATGATAAGAAATAATATGTTGTGACTCTGGTTGATGTAAAAATTCAAGAAATTGATTTGCTAGGGCTTTTTGCTTAGTCGTTTTTACAATAGCCGCATTTTCAACTTGAACTAAATGCCCTTCCTCGAAAGGGGCAGCGACATACTTATCCGTTTTTTCGTGCCACTTATGATATAAAGGCGAGGTGGTATAACTTAGCACGAGATCCGACTCCCCTTTTAAGAAAGCCCCGTAGGTTTCAGACCAGCCTTTACCTACTGTTACTGTGTGTTTTGCTAATGTTTTCCACGCGTTTGGCGTTTCATCACCATAGACCTGATTTACCCACATTAAGAAGCCACGCCCAACACTGCTGGTTCTAGGATCTTGATAAATGACCTTGAGATCTTGGCGTTCCACAAGCTCTTTTAAACTTTTAGGCGGATTTTTTAACTTTTCTTTATCATAAATAAAGGCATAAGACCCCATATCATACGGAAAGAAAATTTTGTCTTTAATCTCTAATTTAGTTTTGGCCTCAAATTCGGCAAATAATCCGCTTTTCTCTGCCTCAGCTTGTAAGAAATTATCAATACCTAATACCACATCAGCTTTGGTTTTTTTGCCTTCTAAACGGACGCGATTAAACATCGTTACGCTATCATCAAACGGCATAAACTTTAAATCGCACTGACATTCTTTCTCAAAATTCTGTTCCAACTTAGAAGCAGGGCCATATTCAGAGGCAAAAGAGCTGTAAGTATAAACGGTTAGTGTTGGTTGATTGGCAAATGCCGTAGCAGTCAGTAATGCCAGTGAAGATAAAATCAATTTCATAAAAAAGTCCTTCTAAAATTAAGTAGATAGAAGGATTTAAGAAAGGCAAAGTTGCTTATCTCAAATCCCTACGCTGATATTAATCAGATCAGGTTCTATGGGTATTTCTCAGCTACAAGCGGTTTGATTTGTATAAAATTTTGCAAATTTTTACCTAAAAACAACCGCTTGTTGCACCCCAATGAGAACGCCTTATTGTAAAAAGTTTATCGACTAATTTCAATCATCGCAAACGTTTGCCATTTAATAAAAAACGCATTATACTACCGCCCTAGTCCAAACAAGGAACTAGAAATGAATTCTCTTATTTTCAAAACACAAAATGCTAAACAGCTACGCATCGTTTTTCGAGGCGTAGCTGTTTTTTTATTCATTTCTAAATATTAAAAATCGCTGTAAAGCGATTTTTTTGTAATATCAGCTCAATTAAGAGCAACTACCTAAGCCGATTTTTAAACCCAAATTGATAATATTGAAAAGGAATAGCATATATGAGCCAGTTGATTCGCACCTTAAAAGGTCATATTCGTGATGAAATAATCAAACAAGGAGGCTGGGTTAATGCACACGCTCACGCAGACCGTGCATTTACGATGACACCAGAGAAAATCACCGTTTACCAAAATGCGAATCTACAACAAAAATGGGATTTAGTCGATGAAGTTAAACGCAATTCAAGCGTTGATGACTACTACCGTCGCTTTTCACAAGCAATTGAGTTAATGATTTCACAAGGCGTAACTGCATTCGGAACTTTTGTTGATATCGATCAGGTATGTGAAGATAGAGCTATTATTGCTGCCCATAAAGCACGTGAAGTGTATAAAAATGATATTATCCTAAAATTTGCCAACCAAACTTTAAAAGGTGTTATTGAGCCAACTGCGAAAAAATGGTTCGATATTGGCTCGGAAATGGTCGATATTATTGGAGGGCTGCCCTATCGTGATGAACTTGATTACGGCAAAGGCTTGGAGGCAATGGATATTTTAATGGATACCGCCAAATCGCTCGGTAAAATGTTACACGTCCACGTCGATCAATTTAACTCACCAACAGAAAAAGAGACGGAACAACTTTGCGATAAATCAATAGAGCACGGAATGCAAGGCAAAGTAGTAGCAATTCACGGCATCTCGATTGGTGCTCATCCCAAAGAGTATCGCAAAATGCTATATCAAAAAATGCGTGATAGCCAAATGATGGTCATTGCTTGTCCGATGGCGTGGATTGATAGTAGCCGTAAAGAAGATTTACAACCTTTCCATAATGCCTTAACACCTGCTGATGAACTCATTCCTGAAGGCATTACAGTTGCAATCGGCACAGATAATATTTGTGACTATATGGTTCCATTATGCGAAGGCGATATGTGGCAAGAGTTAAGTCTGCTTTCTGCTGGCTGCCGCTTTACTAACTTAGAAGAAATGGCAAATATTGCAAGTATCAACGGCAGGAAAGTGCTGGGCTTACAATAAAATTAATTAAAAAAGCGTGAGTTTCCATATTCACGCTTTTTAAACTTAAATTTCTATATGTATATGCTATTTTCTATACTTGCCAGCCATTGCTTGGTAAACCGCATTTTCATTGCTTAAAATGGAATATTTTGCATTTAAAATCGCAAATTGTGAATTACGCTCTGTATTCATTGCTGCAATCCACTCACGGAATTCTGCAACCCCTTGATCATAACGATTTTTGTAATATGAACTAATTCGTTTATCGTGATTATAAGTATCTTGTAACATTTTTAACGCACTTATTGATTGCGTATAGTTGTAGTAATAACGATCTATTTCATTTAATGCTGCGGTAATTTTTTGCTCATAATTTAAACGAGCCGTTACATAATCTGCTTCTGAAATTTTTACGTTATTTTTTACACGGTTCCAATCCAAGAATGGCAAATCCAGTTTAATTAACCCATTACCAATAGGATTATCTGCAATATTACCCACATTTGTTGCACTGCCTGTAATAGAGCCACCAATCGTTAAAGTTGGGAACCAGCTTTTCTCTGTCGCAGTTAAAGATTTAAATGCACTTCTTAAGCGTTGTAATGAACCTAACACATCAGGACGATTTGCAATAGCTGAAACGGGTACATTCAAATCTACACCTTGTAATTTCACATCCATCACATTTGGATAACGAATATGAAGCGGTGTATTTGGGTGAAGATTTAGCAAATTACGTAACGTCTGCTCCGCTGATTTTTGCATTGTTCGTAATTCAATAACCTTATTTCTCGCACTTAATACGGCTTGTTGTGCTTGATCAACCGACAAACTGTCAATGACACCCGCATTCATTTTATTCGTTAAAATACGACCAATTTGCTCGTAATTTTTTACGTTCTCTTCGGTAATACGAATAGCATCATAGTAATAAGCGAGTTGGTAATAAGTTGTTACAACTGAATTGATAATAGACAAACGTGTTGCCTTTAAATCTTCAATCGTAGCCTTATGCCCCCACTCTGCTGCACTTGCGGTATCTGCCAAACGTCGCCATAAATCAATGGTATAACTTAAATTAAATGCCGCTTGAGCCGCGGTTGTTGAAACGCCAGTTGAAACATTATTAGAGGAAGAAGAACCCAAACCTTTTGCTGCAGAAACCGACCCAGAACCGCTAAAAGTTGGTACTAAATTTGCCCCAACTAAATTAGCATTGTAAAGTGCTTTATTGACCGCAATACTGCTTTTAGCTAAATCAAGATTATTTTTAATCGCTAAATCAACAATACGGTTCAATTGTACATCATTATAGCCTTGCCACCATTGCTCATTAATTCGATATTGTTTGGTAATTTCATCATAGCGTTGATAAGTCTCTTGTGCTTGCTGCAAAGTACCATCATTGCTCATATTTCCTGTAGTACACGCGGTTAGCGTTAATGCTAATACTACCGAAAACGCTGATTTTGAGAGTTTCATTATACGTCCTTTGGGAATAGAAATAATTGAGGTAGAAAAGTGGCGTATTCTAACCAAGAACCTTTTTTCTTTCCAGTTAAAATGAACAATTGTTCATTTAATTATTTAACAGCTCACTGATCCGATTTGTATGGCGAATTTTCTGACTACTCAAACTCACACGCTCTGCAAGCAAAATCGCTTTCAGCTCAGATAACGCTTGTTGAAAATCATCATTAATAATCACATAATCAAATTCATCATAATGACTCATTTCCGATACAGCTTCCGCCATACGTTTGGCAAACACTTCATCAGAATCCTGCCCACGCCCAATCAAACGCTTTTCTAATTCTGCTTTTGACGGTGGGAGAATAAAGATAGTTTTCACATTCTTCACTTTTTCCCGAATTTGTCTTGCTCCCTGCCAATCAATATCAAGAAAAACATCAATACCCTGCTCAAGACTACGTTCAATCATCGGTAACGATGTGCCATAGTAATTGCCAAAAACTTCCGCCCATTCTAAAAAATGACCTTGTTCAATTAAATGCGTAAATGCTTCTCGGCTAGTAAAATAATAATGCACGCCATCTTGTTCAGCTGGACGTGGACTACGTGTTGTATGAGAAACAGAAAGCTGAACTTCCGAACGAGGCAAATCGCCCAATAATGCGTTAATTAACGAAGATTTACCTGCACCACTTGGTGCTGAAATAATATAAAGATGACCTAAACTCATTTTCTTAACTAATTTAAAACAGATAAAAATAATGGACAATTTTCATTGTCCATTACACGAAATGACTAACGAGCCAAAGGTGGAACAAAGGTAATACCTAAATCCCACGGCTGCTCAATCCACGTTTCTTGTGGAATATCAATAATATAATCATCCACAAGTGAGGCTCCTTGCGGTTTTGCAAATACCGTTACAAAACGAGCCTTCGGATACATTCTACGAATTTCTTTTGCGGTATTACCTGTATCAACTAAATCATCAACCACAATAAAGCCTTCGCCATCGGTTTCTGCCGCGTGTAACACTTTTAACTCACCTTGACTATCGTGCTCGTAGCTTGCGATACAAACTGTTTCTACGTGGCGAATACCCAATTCACGCGATAATACCGCAGCAGGGAACAAACCGCCACGGCTTACGGCAATAATCCCTTTCCACTGAGAAGCGGGTAATAAATTTTCTGCCAACTTACGGGCGTGCATATGGAACATATCCCACGTTACCACATATTTTTCATTTGTGTATTTTTCGCTCATAGAAACAACCTAATATAAAATTGGGGCTCAGCCCGATATAAAAAATTGCACTAGAATAACCTGAAAATAGCTTTTTCGCCATCATTTCATTCATTTTTTTCTACGGCTTGTTACGCAAGCGTATGCGTAGTGCAAAAAATCAGCACTAGAATAACTTCTCTAACGTAAAAAATAGCGATTTATTTTCCCGAGAGTAAAAATCGGCGATGTTGCTATCCATTTTTTGGTAACGAAAATTCAATTTCGGCACAATGCCCTGCCAATGCCAGTGGCGATTCCAAACGCTGATATTCGCTTGATATTCCTTATCCACCCGTTTGTAGCCAAACAGATAATGAGGATCGGCGAAATAGCGTTTGCCAAACCCAATATTCGCTTGCATTGCCCAACGTTCGCCTTGATAAACTGCCCCGATTTTTACCAAAAATTTATTGGAGCTTTGGGCTTTTTCACGGGCAATTTCACGGCTACCGTCTAAATTTGCAAAAAATCGCCAATTTTTGACCGCTTGTAACTGCACGCCCAAGCCAATTTGGTTAAGGTAACCGTTGTATCGGCTTGCGGTGAGCGGTTCAAAATAACGCTTTTGTAAATGGGTGAAACGGCTGGAAACCGACCATTTCTCATTCACCGCCCGCCAAGCATTTAAGTTTGCACCAAACTGGTAATTGTAACGGCGGCTGCCTAGCCAATTTTGCTCAAGAAAAGGCGAAATGCCTAAGCGGTAACGTGCCGTGCGGTAGCTGTAATTTGGGGAAATCGAAAGCGATTGTTCGTTGTAATCCTGATTGTTCCAGTAATAGACGCCATCGTAGCGGAAATCTGCCCCCACAAAATGATTGCCACCAATATTCTGCATTTTCCCCAAGCCTACGCCATATTTCCCCCCTTTTGCTGATTGCGGCAGGCTATTTGGATCTTTTCTAAAAATCCGCCCATTCACATTCACAATCGAGGAATCGGAGGCATTATTCACGTTATCCGTTTGGGTATATTGCAGGTAAAAATCGGGCTGCCAACGCTCACTTTCTGCGATTTGCCGCTGCGTTTGTTCGGCAATTTGGCGTAAATCGGGCGGTAGTGTCAGTTGGCGAAATTCACTTTCTGCCTCACGAAACTGCTGATTTTCCGCCAAAATCAAGGCGAGATCAAAACGAGGGTAAACCAACTCGGGCTTTTTCGCTAACAGTTGGCGATAATGAAAAATCGCCTTGTTATGATCTTTTTCCGCATAGGCTAATGCCGCCAAGCCGTAATCCAGCAACAGCGGATCTGTATTCGTTTGTTTCGAATAATCCTGTAAAAGCCGGGCTAAATATTGCCAATCTTGGCGTAAAATCGCCGTGTTGATTTGCTCTTCAAGCGTTTGGTCAGGTGAATTTTCAGGCAGGTAAGCGGTCGTTTTTTGCGGCTTTTTTGCAAATTTTTGTTCAAATTTCACCGCTTGTGAATGGCGTTCAAACGAAACGGGGTCGGCGTTGTGTTCAATCACGGTTTCTGCCAAAACAAAAGGACTGAAAAGTGGTAATAAAAGGGTATATTTTTTCATAAAGATAAAGAAATGAATAGATATTATCAATACAAATGCCGCTTAATTTTTCATTAAACGGCATTGAATATTAGAGAAAATTATTTTTGGATTTCTCCACGCGTGCCTGAAAGTCCGTATTCGTAATTATATTCTCCACTAGACGATGAAAATTGAATTTTTCCACCAACTTCTTCTGCTTGAGGTCCAAAAAAGGTTAATGAATAGTTACCATTATAGTACCCTTTATTATGAGAGACTGTCGAAGAAATATCCCCATTATGAATCACCCCACTATCTAATAAAACATTATCACTGGAGCCTGTCCAATTTTTTAACTCTCCCTGACCTGTACGAGAGGTGAAATCAACGTCATAATTTAAATACCCTTTCAAGCCAAATTGATCGAGAGAACGTCCCTGATAAGTTGCTCTTCCTTCTTTTGGAATAGCAGAACTTTCTGTTTTAGTTCCTGTTGCACTGACCTCATATGTTACAGAATCAACAAACTCACTGTTCTGAAAACCTGTTCTACTGTACCGAACCATTTTCACGACAGAATGAGGCTGAGTATAAAGGCTAACTTTAGTTCTTTCTTCAAACAGATCTGTTTTTTGTGATAATACTTCAGGAATATCGCTTACACCACTTGCTTCTTGATACTGTTTCACAGCCAAACGCTCTTTTTCCAATCGCTCTTCCTCCGCTTTTTTCGCTGCTAATGCTTCAGCCTCAGCTTTTGCTCTTTCATAAGCGGCAATTGCGGCTTTAGTTTCAGCAATTTCTTTATCAAGTAATTTTGTTGCTTCTGTGATTTCGGTTAATTTTCCTGAAAGTGATGCAACAGCTTTATCTGCTTCTGATTTTGCACTATTTACATCTGTTAAACTTTGATTTGCACTCTGAGCATTAGCGGTTAGAGTTTCTTTGATTTTCTCCATTTCAGCTAATTTTTGAGCTGCATCACGCACTGCCTGCTCAGCTACTTCTTTACTTTTCGTCACTAATGCAAGTTGCTCTTTGGTTGTTTGAACATTAGCATCAATTTTTTCTTTTGCTTGCGTGGCTTCTGTTACTTTTTGGTTAGAAGCATTTAATAGAGCTTCACTCTCTGCTTTCACTTTGCTAATCGCTTGAGCATTTTGATTAATAGACTCTGAGTTTGTCTCTACTCCCTCTTTAATCTTATTAATTTCCGCTAATGTACTTTGAGCGTTACCTAATACCTTTTCAATATCCGTTTTTACTTGATTTACCGCATTAAGATCTCCTGTTGCAGTCTGCAAGTTATTTTCTAATGTTGCTTTCGCTTGCTGAATTTGAGCTAAATTTTCAGCGGCATTACTTACAATTTTCTCAACATCTGCTTTTGTTTGCGTAATTTTTTCCAACTGAGTGTTTGCTGCTTGTAAGTTAGATTCAGCGTTTTCTTTTGTCTTAGTCAATGCTACAACATTTTGAGCCGCTGCCTTAGCTAAGCTTTCAGCCTCTTTCTTTGCTGCATCAATGGTAGACAAAGCTTGTTTTGAGCTACTTGCATCTTTTTCTAAAGATGATTTCACTTTGTTAATTTCACCAAGTTTTTGCTCTGCTTGTTTAGCAAGTTGCTCTGCTTCAAGGAGTGATTTGTTAATTTGGGCTAAACTCTCTTCCGATTTTTTCGCATTTTCCTTTAATACTGCTTGTGACTTATCTATCTCAGCTAATTTTGAAACAGCCCCATTCGCAGTTTGCTCTGCCTGATTTTTAGCTTGTGAAACCGTTTCTAACTGAGCAGTTAAAGTCTGTATCTCATTCTCTAAATTTTGTTTAATTTTGTTAATATCCGCTAGTTTCTGAGTTGCCGTTTGATTGAGCTGCTCCACATTTGCTTTTGTTTTGGAAATCGCTGCCTCAGCTTGTTGAGTATTATTTGCTATCTGTTCAGCATCCGATTTTACCCCTGAAACTGTTTTGGCTTGAGCTTTTGCTTCCGCTGATGAAGCTTCAACTCTGGCAGTTGATGCTTGTGGTTCTGTTGATTTTGTTGCCGGAGAGCCTTTACCACCACTACTACAAGCCGTTAAACTCAATAAAATCAAACTTGCCAATGTTACTTTTTTGATAGACATAGAATGTTCCTTTTGTAAGATAAAAGATGATTTTTGTGTTTAAAACACACGCAGATTGTACAAAAAAAAAACAACCAGTCATCAAGTTCTTTTTTCACTTTTTTAAGATTTTTTTATTAAATTCATCTCAAATTATTCTACAATGGTAGAGATAGCTATCCAGCTTAAATACAAGCGGTGATTTTTTCTCAATTTTTTACAAAAGGAGCTCATTATGTCTGAAATTTCAACTCTCGCCCCTCAACTGCTCTGGCAATGGTTTGATAAAGTGTGTGCTATTCCACATCCCTCTTATCACGAAGAAGAATTGGCGGAATTTATTGTGAATTGGGCAAAATCGAAGACGTTTTTTGTTGAGCGTGATGAAGCAGGCAATGTGTTAATTCGCAAGCCTGCAACCGTAGGAATGGAAAATCGTGCAACTATTGCCCTGCAAGCTCACTTAGATATGGTGCCACAAGCCAATGCGGGCACAGTTCACGATTTCAAAAAAGACCCAATCCAGCCTTATATTGATGGCGACTGGGTGAAAGCGAAAGGTACAACACTTGGGGCTGATAACGGCATTGGTTTAGCCTCGTGCTTAGCGGTGTTAGATAGCGATGACTTAGCTCACCCAACCATTGAAGTACTGCTGACAATGACAGAAGAAGCGGGAATGGAAGGGGCGATTGGCTTACGCCCAAATTGGCTTACTGCCGATATGATGATTAATACCGATACCGAAGAAAACGGTGAAATCTATATCGGCTGTGCAGGCGGTGAAAATGTGAATATAACCTTACCCGTTTTTTTAGTGCCACACCAGCAAGATTCTGCACTGACGGTTACGCTTAAAGGCTTGCAAGGCGGACATTCTGGCTGCGATATTCACACTAATCGTGCCAATGCGATTAAGGTTTTTGCTCACATTTTAGAAGCAGCATACCACGAAGTTGCATTTCAGATTTCAGCCATTCAAGGGGGGTCTGTGCGTAATGCCATTCCTCGTGAAGCTCAGGCAACCTTGATTGTTTCTGCAAAAAATAAAGAAAAATTGACCGCTTGTTTAACCCAAACTGCGGAGCAATTAAAGGCTGAACTCAACATTGCAGAGCCAAACTTGCAATGTTTAATTGAAGAGGCGAATATTCCTGCACAGGCATTTGATCTTGCAAGCACGGAGCGTGTAATCCATTTCCTTAACATTCTGCCAAATGGTGTTGTGCGTAACAGCGATGTCGTGAAAAATGTGGTAGAAACCTCATTAAGCGTTGGTGTGCTTACCACCGAAGAGAGCAATATAAACGTAACTATTCTCGCTCGCTCATTGATTGAAGGCGGTAAAGCCGAAATTCGTAGTAAAATCCGCTCGTTAGCTACTCTGGTTGGTGCTGAAGCTGATTTTTCGGGCAACTATCCAGGCTGGGAGCCAAATCCAAACTCAAAAATCACGCCATTAACCAAAGCGATTTATGATGATATTTTAGGCTACGAGTCTGAAATTAAGGTTATTCACGCAGGGCTTGAGTGCGGCTTAATCAATAAAATCTATCCAAATATGGATTTTGTGTCGATCGGACCAACCATTCTTAATGCACATTCGCCAGATGAAAAAGTGCATATCCCAGCTGTGGAAATTTATTGGAAATTATTAACTCGTTTGCTTGCACAAGCACCGGCTAAATAATTTGATAAAACTAAAGGGCGAACAATCAATTCGCCCTTTAGTTGTTTATTCATTCGATTTTGTAAATATCTTCCCCATTTCGTCTGGTTTTAAGCAACCTTAAAATCCAAACATATTGTTCTGGGTTTTTCTTCACAAAATACTCAATCACTCGATTCATTTCTCGGGCAGATTGCACAGGATCGCCTGAAAATTCAAGTGGCGGTAAGATCTCCATTTCATACTTTGATTTTTCCGCATTATAAATTGAAAACATTGGGATCACTTCCGCATTCGCTACTCTTGCCATTTTATTTAAGCCAGGTAGTGTGGCTTTTTCGGTAGCAAAGAAATCCGTATAAACACTGAGCTCCTCACCAAAATCTTCATCAGGCAAGAAATAGCCTACATCGCCTTTGCGTACATCGGCTAAAAAGGCTTTAATACCATTTTGACGAGTGTGCATTCGACCGCCTAAACGCTCACGGGTCATATTCCAAAGCCAATCTACTAACGCATTGCGGTGCGGATTATACATAGACGTCATCGGGTAACCTAACGAAAACATAGCAATTCCAGCCATATCAATAGACCAAGTATGTGGCACAAGCATAATCACATTTTTACCACTTTCTTTGGCTTTTACTACGTGCTCAAAGCCTGTAAACTCACAACGTTTTTGTAAATAAGAGACTGGGCGAATTGCTGTTTCTCCAATAGCAAGCATTGTTTGAGCTACGGTGATGAACATTTTTTCAACTACGTCTTCACACTTTTGCTCGCCCCATTTGGGAAAGCAGTAACGTAAATTTACTTTTGCTCGGTGATAACCCTTTTTATTGTGCTTTTTTAGGTATTTATAAGCAACTTTACCAACGAAAGTGGACAATTTATCTCTGATTCGTGCTGGCACATACGCCAAAATCACAAGCCCTAATACACTTAACCAGATGCTCCAATATTTAGGCTGTAGAAAAGACCATAGGAATTTGTGAGTGTAACCGTCTTGGGCGGTAATTCTTGTCATTCTTTATTCCTCTTTATTTGTCACTTTTCTTTGCTTATGCAAAGAACTAAAATGCCCTGAGATACATTCCCCTCTTTTCTAAAGAGGGGAGCTAGATCTCCATAACATCTTGAGCAAAGAAAGTAACATAATCACTTCTTATCAATAATGTTCTTCACCGCCAATATTATCCCAAGCCCGATAAATGCCCCAGGAGGTAAAATCGCAATCAACAGCCCTGAATCAATATGTAATACATCAATATATAACGCTTTTGCCCAGTCGCCGAGTAGTAAATCTAAGCCATAAAATAACGTACCGTTACCGATAATTTCACGCAATGCACCGAGTACAACAAGACTTAATGTCATACCTAGCCCCATTGAAAAACCATCAAAGACGGAGAATTTTACTTCATTTTTCGAAGCATAGGCTTCTGCTCGCCCGATAACAATACAGTTGGTCACAATCAACGGAATAAAAATACCAAGTGATTGATACACGGGAAAAGCAAAAGCATTCATTAAAAGTTGTACTGCGGTTACCACTGTTGCAATAATCATCACATAAATCGGAATACGAATATCATGTGGCGTAATTTTGCGGAAAAGCGAAACAGTGACATTAGTGCAGATCAGCACCAACATAGTGGCTAAACCTAATCCTAACGCATTAGTGACGCTATTTGAAACTGCAAGCAATGGGCAAAGCCCCAATAGTTGAACTAAGGTACTATTATTTTTCCATACACCATCAGTAAACAGCTCTTTCCAAACACTCTTCTGTTTAGGCTCTATCTCAATATTAGTTACAGGGATCTGGTTTTCTTTTTCCATTTTATGCTCTATTTGCAATCTTTAAATTGGTCGATCATTTGCGGATTTTGTGCCAAGTCAGTCACAACCCATTTTGCAATTTGACGAACATTATTGACCACTGCACGAGGGGTAATAGTCGCACCTGTGAATTGATCAAATTCTCCGCCATCTTTTTTCACATTCCACTCTGATTCGTTTCCTAAGCTAAAATGTTTATTTGTAAAAGATAAAATCCAGTCTGATACTCGAGTTTCAATTTTATCACCCAATCCTGGTGTTTCTTTATGTTCAATCGTTCGTACACCTAGCACATTGCCATTTGGCTCAATGCCTACCAACAGCACAATATTGCCTGAGTAGCCATCTGGGGCTGTGCTTTGAATTAAGTAAGCGGTTCGTTTTTCCGATTTTTTTGCAAGATAAATATGATTTAAATGGGGTAAATTTTCAAGATGAATAATTTTACAACTACTTAGCACATCATTATCAAAATAAGTTTTAGGTACCACTTCCTCTAGTAATTTGCGTTGTTGCATTGCAGTAACATCATCAATTCTGCTTTTAGTGAGCAGATACACACTAGTTAAAACAGCGGTGCTTAACAATGCAATCAAGCCTAAAATTAAGGCATATTTTAAAGTGATTTTTGAGATATTCATTTATCTTTTATCCAATTTTGTGCCATAAATTCTTGGCTGTGTGTAATGATCGATTAATGGCACGCAAATATTTGCCAATAAAACGGAAAAGGCGATTGCATCGGGGTAATTGCCGTAATAGCGAATGATATAAAGCAAAATTCCCACTAAAGCACCGAAAATTAACTTTCCTTTTGGTGTAATAGAAGCACTTACAGGATCGGTTGCAATGAAAAACGCACCGAACATCATTGCCCCGCTAAATAGATGGCTTATAAAATGCAAATGTGCTTGTTCAGTAAAGAGTTCGGTAAGAGCACTTAACACAAAAAAAGCCACAAGCAGAGAAGCAGGAATTTGCCAGTGGATAATCCGCTTATAAATCAGCACAAGCCCACCGAATAAAAAGGCGATATTAAGTTGAAACCACCCTGTTGCAAACAATCCATCAAAAATCGGAGTGTTCATTACTCTATCAAAACCGAACTTTGCCAAACTGCTTTTCATACTGTCTAACGGTGTCGCTTGTGCAATCCCATCAACGCTATTAACCAATTGATGAAGACTAAAACCATCGCTGGTAACATCACTGAAAATTAACGAAATCGCATCATTGAATGTGGGCGGTTCGTTTAATAAATCAATTGGCACAAGCCAAGATGTCATCTGTACTGGAAAAGAAACCAATAGCAACGCATATCCAACCATTGCAGGGTTAAACAAATTCTGCCCTAAGCCGCCGTAACTGTGTTTTGCTAATAACAATGACGAAATCACACCAATTACAATAATCCAATAAGGTGCATAAGGTGGGATCGACATTGCTAAAATCAATGCAGTCAAAATACCAGAGATATCCGCCAAATAGAAAGCGGTCGTTTTTTTGCGTAATTTTGCAATCCCAATTTCAATAATAATTGCCAAAACAACGGCGATCATTATTTGAATTAGTACCCCAAAACCAAAATAATAAAGTTGAACGCCAAGTGCTGGTAACATCATCGCAATTACCCACAACATAATATGTGCGGTAAGATTGCTTGAATGGGTATGGGGGGAACTAACTATTCTAAACATTATATAAAAGCCTTTATCAACATTTTGCGAAAAGCACGACTATTACAATTTCGGCAAATTCAGATTAAAACGAATCGCCAACAAGCGGATAATAATGACGGTGAAAACAGTGGACAAATACACCCAATCACTTTCCAATCCAAATGAATTCGCTGTTACAAAAATCACACCGCCAATCAAGCTTACTGTAACATAAACTTCTTTTTGCAACACAATTGGTACTTCGTTTCGTAAAATATCTCGAATGACTCCGCCAAAACAGCCTGTTACTCCACCCAGTGCCACACAAATTAATGGATGTAGCCCAAAATCTAAGCCTTTTTGCACACCTATTACGGTAAATACACCAAGCCCAATTGCATCAAAGACCAATAAACTGGTCTGCCAGCTTTTACGGGAAATTTGATTACGGAAAATGGCGGTAATGACCACCGCGAGGGTAATCATCAACACATAAATCGGCTGTTTCATCCAAAACACGGGGGTTGATCCAATCATCATATCTCGTAACGTACCACCGCCAACACCCGTAACAAATGCCAAAATAAACATACCGAAAATATCCATTTTGTGCTGGCGAGCAGCGATTGCCCCCGAAATCGCAAACACAATCGTGCCAATTAAATCCTGAATAAACAGGAACGACCAAGGCAAGGGAGGGATTAGTTCGCTAAACATTTTCTTCTCCCAGCTGTTTTTTCTCCTGCTCAGCTTGCTTGCGAGCTTTTGCTCGGGCAAGGGCTGCCGCCACTGCTGCTTTACGTGGATCTGTTTCGGCAATTTCAGCTTCACTGTTTGCAATATTTTCCGATTTTTCGACCGCTTGTTGAGCGGCTTTTTTCGCTTTCGCTCGGGCAAGGGCTGCCGCCACTGCTGCTTTGCGTGGATCCGTTTCGGCAGTTTCAGCTTCACTGTTTGCAATATTTTCCGATTTTTCGACCGCTTGTTGAGCTTCTTTTTTCGCTTTTGCTCGGGCAAGGGCTGCCGCCACTGCTGCTTTACGTGGATCTGTTTCGGCAGTTTCAGCTTCACTATTTGCAATATTTTCCGATTTTTCAACCGCTTGTTCTGCTTGCTTGGCTAAACGTCTGGCTTTGCGTTGTGCCATTACATCGCGATTATCAGGTTCGCCGTTGGATTTTACTTGCACGTCTGTTGGAGCTTCTGGCACGGTTTCAGCTGCTTTTTTCGCTTTCAAGCGTTCAAGAGCCGCTTTTACAGGATCGACACCACCTTCATTTGCCACGTCTTCACGGCGTTTTTCAGCTGCTTTAGTAATCCGAGCGGTACGGGCATCTCGTTCTTTTTGTAAACGAGCCTCTCTTGCTTCAAAACGGATTTTAGCCTCTTCTGCTTTGCGAGCTTTTTCCTCAATTTCATTGATTTTCGCTTTTTCTTGGCGGAAATATTGAATGAGCGGAATATAGCTTGGGCAGACGTAAGCACAAACGCCACATTCAATACAAGCATCTAAATTATATTCTTTGGATTTATCGTGATCTTCTGCTCTTGCAAACCAATAAAGCTGCTGAGGCAATAAGCCAACAGGACAAGCATCTGAGCAGTTTGAGCAACGAATGCAACTACGCTCTGGCTCAGGCGGCGAATATTCAAAATGGTCGGGGGCAATTAAACAGTTTACCGTTTTGGTAACTGGAGATTGCAGCGAGGGCAAAATAAAACCCATCATTGGGCCACCTAAAAATACAGGAAAACGTTTATCTGCTTGATAATCCACTTGTTCCAATAAATGCTGAATGGGTGTACCGAGCCTTGCCCATACATTGCCTTTATTACGAATTTTATCGCCCGTTAAGGTCACAACTCGTTCAATTAAGGGCTCGTCATCAATAATAGCTCGTTTAACCGCATAGGCTGTGCCAACATTGTGCATTACAATCCCCATTTGAATGGTGCGTTGTCCTACGGGAATTTCAAGCCCAGTTAAAACTTGGATTAATTGATCTGATGCACCAGATGGATATTTTGTTGGAATGGCACGCACAAACATATCATTTGAGCCTTTTAACGCCTCTTCTAATGCTTTAATAGCGTGCGGTTTGTTATCTTCAATCGCAATCACCACTTCTTCAGGGCGAAGCACATAACGCAAGATCCGAATACCTTCAATCAGATCGTGCGTGCAATCTTGCATTAGGCGGTCATCACAAGTGATGTAAGGCTCACATTCCGCTCCATTAATCACGAGCAGTTTGCAGCGTTTATCCGCTAGGCTTAATTTTGTGGCGGTTGGGAACACTGCTCCACCAAGCCCTGCAATGCCATATTCGTAAACTTTTTGGATAATTTGATCGCTTGTAAGGCTTAAGAAATCCTCAATCGGTTGCCGTTCAACCCATTCATCTTTGCCATCCGTTTCAATGATGATCGTCATTTCCGATAAACCCGATGCATGCGTTGAAACATAAGGCTCAATGCCGATAACTCGCCCAGATGTCGGACTGTGTACGGGTAATTGCCGGTAATGCTCACCTTTTGTGAGTGGTTGCCCTTTCAGTACAAAATCGCCCACTTTTACTATTAATTCACCAGGAAAACCAGAATGCTGAACCAACGGCACGTAGAAAAAGCGAGGTAAATTAAGCGTTCTAATTGGCTTGCTATTAGATTGGCTTTTATTTTCGATTGGGTGAATACCACCCGGGAAGTCCCATAATTTACTACTGGCTTTATTTTGACGGATTCTCTCAATCACTAAATTAGGATTGCTCATTTTTACCTCCGCCTGTTACTAATTTTTTCTGTAATTCAGTTGTATTTACTACAGGAATAATTAAATCTTGATCGAACTTCCAGTTCCACGATTGCGTGGTTTGTTTCACTGGAATCATTTCAATACAATTGGTTGGACAAGGTGCAACACAGAGCTCGCAGCCTGTACAGAGATCAGGAATAATCGTGTGCATTGCCTTATTCGTACCAATAATGGCATCAACAGGACAAGCCTGAATACATTTAGTACAACCAATACACAAATTCTCAATAACAAAAGCCACTTTCACTTCAGGTTCTTCTATACCATCCATTGGCGGTACGTCAATACCCAAAAGATCGGCAAGATTTACCACCAACGGCTGCCCACCTGGCACACATTTTGTAATCACATCACCATTGGCGATCGCCTCTGCATAAGGTTTACAGCCAGGATAACCACATTGACCGCATTGGCTTTGAGGCAATAACGCATCAATTTGATCAACGATAGGATCAGATTCCACTTTGAGTTTAATCGAGAAATAACCCAAAATTGCCCCGAAAATAAGTGCAATAACAGCAATAGCGATAAGAATATAAACGATAATTGGTAAATCAAGCATTAGAGTTTCACCAATCCTGTAAAGCCCATAAAGGCAAGCGACATTAGTCCTGCGGTAATTAAAGCGATAGCTGCCCCTTGAAATGGACGAGGTACATCAGCTGCCGCCAAACGTTCACGCAGTGCAGCAAACAGTACTAAAACAAGCGAGAAACCTACCGCGGCACCAAAACCATAAAGTACAGATTCAACAAGATTATTAGCTAAATTCACATTTAATAACGCAACGCCTAGCACGGCACAATTGGTGGTGATAAGGGGTAAATAAATCCCTAATAAACGATACAGCGTCGGGCTGGTTTTGTGTACGATCATCTCTGTTAATTGCACAATCACGGCGATCACTAAAATAAACACCAATGTGCGTAAAAATTGTGCATTTAACGGCACAAGTAGATAAGCCTCCACCAAATAGGCAGAGAGAGAGGCAACCGTCAGCACAAAGGTAGTTGCCATCCCCATTCCAATGGCAGTTTCAACCTTTTTAGAGACACCCATAAACGGACAAAGCCCTAGAAATTTCACAAGGACAAAGTTGTTTATAAGTGCTGTACTGATGACTAACAGAATATAATCGACCATAAATTCCACAATATAAAAAAACAAGCGGTCAAATTTGCATAGTTTTTTGCAACTTTTTGATGAAATTAGACCGCTTGAGCGTAATTCGAATAAAAATAACGTAATATTATCCCTTGTTTTTTACTCATTCACAATAAGAAATCATAGGTACTTTTTTAAGCCCAAAACTGCCCTATATTTCAAGGCAAAATTCAAGTAGAATAGGGCGAATTTTTTTGTGAGGAATCAAACAATGTCAAGTCAATTTGTATATACGATGCACCGTGTCAGCAAAGTGGTGCCACCGAAGCGTCATATTCTTAAAGATATTTCCCTAAGCTTTTTCCCGGGTGCAAAAATCGGGGTGCTTGGCTTAAATGGTGCAGGTAAATCCACTTTGCTCCGCATTATGGCAGGCGTTGATAAAGAGTTTGAAGGTGAAGCTCGTCCACAACCAGGCATTAAAATCGGTTATTTGCCCCAAGAGCCGAAGCTCGATCCACAACAAACCGTACGTGAAGCCGTAGAAGAAGCCGTAGCCGAAGTAAAAAATGCCTTAACCCAGCTGGATGAAGTGTATGCACAATATGCTGATGAAAATGCCGATTTCGACAAATTAGCAGCAAAACAAGCAGAACTGGAAGCAATTATTCAAACTCACGATGGTCATAACCTACAAAATCAGTTAGAGCGTGCAGCCGATGCACTTCGCTTGCCAGATTGGGATGCAAAAATCGAACATTTATCAGGGGGTGAACGCCGCCGTATAGCACTTTGCCGCCTATTACTTGAAAAACCAGATATGCTCTTATTAGACGAGCCAACCAACCACTTGGATGCAGAATCTGTGGCGTGGTTAGAGCGTTTCTTACACGACTACGAAGGCACAGTGGTGGCAATTACTCATGACCGTTACTTCTTAGATAACGTGGCAGGCTGGATCTTGGAGCTTGACCGTGGTGAAGGTATTCCTTGGGAAGGTAACTACTCTTCTTGGTTAGAGCAGAAAGAGAAACGCTTAGCACAAGAGCAAGCGACAGAATCCGCTCGTCAAAAATCCATTGAGAAAGAGTTGGAATGGGTACGCCAAAATCCAAAAGGCCGCCAAGCGAAAAGCAAAGCTCGTATGGCACGCTTTGAAGAGCTTAATAGTGGCGAATACCAAAAACGCAACGAAACGAATGAACTCTTTATTCCACCTGGCCCACGCCTAGGCGATAAAGTGATTGAAGTTCAAAACTTAACCAAATCTTACCGTGACCGCACGTTAATTGATGATTTATCGTTCAGCATTCCAAAAGGGGCGATTGTCGGCATTATCGGGGCGAACGGTGCAGGTAAATCGACGCTATTTCGTATGCTATCAGGTCAAGAACAGCCAGATAACGGCTCTATCGTAATGGGCGAAACCGTGGTACTTGCCTCTGTCGATCAGTTCCGTGATTCAATGAATGACAGCAAAACCGTGTGGGAAGAAGTCTCGAACGGACAAGATATTTTAACCATCGGCAACTTTGAAATTCCAAGCCGTGCTTATGTTGGTCGTTTCAACTTCAAAGGCATAGATCAACAAAAACGTGTCGGCGAATTATCAGGCGGTGAGCGTGGTCGTTTGCACTTAGCTAAACTTCTCCAACGCGGTGGTAACGTGCTGTTACTGGACGAACCGACCAATGACCTTGACGTAGAAACCCTGCGTGCATTGGAAAATGCGATCTTAGAATTCCCGGGCTGTGCAATGGTGATCTCGCACGACCGCTGGTTCTTAGACCGTATCGCGACTCACATTTTAGACTACGGCGATGAGGGCAAAGTGACCTTCTACGAAGGCAACTTCTCCGACTACGAAGAGTGGAAAAAGAAAACCTTTGGTGAAGCTGCCACCCAACCGCACCGTGTGAAATATAAACGGATTGCGAAGTAATAAACTAAAAAGCTCAAATCTATTCAGATTTGAGCTTTTTAATATCTCTATGTATAAAATAGAACTTATTTTTTACAAGAAGAAACCGCTTCAATAATTGAAATGCCCATAAATGTCGCATTTTCACATACAGGACCTGAACCATCGTGTCCACGTACACCAGTACAAGCAGCTAATGTTGCAACAACAGAGGCAATTGCAAAAAGTTTGATTGCTTTTTTCATATTTTTTCTCCTTTAAAGTTAAAAGCTCGGGCATTATATTAGAAATCACCTTTAAAAAAAACAATTTAATCATATCTAATGTATGTTTTTTATGCTCTCAATCTACTTTGCTACAATTGCGGTATAAATCTTCCTACAAGCGGTTCAATTTTGGTAGAATTTTACCAAAGCTAGGTTACAGAAAGGAAAAATATGACAGAAGAAAAACTTGTCCGCCAAGTGGTCTTAGATACGGAAACTACAGGTATGAATATGGCTGGAGGCCCTCCTCAAATCGGACATAATATTATTGAAATAGGTGCTGTTGAGGTTATTAATCGCCGATTAACTGGAAGAACTTACCACGCTTACATTAAGCCTCCGCGTAAAGTTGATGAAGAAGCAATTAAAGTTCATGGCATTACCAACGAATTTTTACAAGATAAGCCTGCTTTTGCCGAAATTGCTGATGAGTTCTTAGCGTTTATCAGCGGAGCTGAGTTGATCATTCACAATGCACCCTTCGATGTAGCATTTATGGATCAAGAATTCTCTTATCTTCAACATCCACCAACAAAAACCAAAGAAATTTGTACTATTACCGATAGCCTTCAGCTGGCACGAAAAATGTACCCAGGTAAACGGAATAATTTAGACGCATTATGTGATCGCTTAGGCATTGATAATAGTAAACGTGTACTTCACGGTGCCTTGCTGGATGCGGAAATTCTAGCAGATGTTTTCCTAATGATGACAGGCGGTCAGATTTCATTATTAGGTGAGGAAGAAGTAGAAAAAACATCAGCAACGATTGAAATTGAGACTGAGATAGAAGAACAATTTTCAGAGATAGTATTAAATGCTGAAGATGCTATTATTATAAAAGCCACAGATGAGGAAGAAGAATCACATTCAGCATTATTGAGATTAATTGAAAAGAAATCAAAAGGAAATTGCTTGTGGGCAAAGAGTGCAACAGAAGAAATAACACCGAATCATCATTAGTCTCAAAGACAAAAACCCAGCTTTTGCTGGGTTTTTAACTCGTATTTTACTGATTATTCAGCAACTACGTTTACAGTCACAGTTGCATTCACTTCTGGATGTAAGTGAACTTTAACTTCATGTTCGCCAGTTGTACGAAGTGGACCTTCGCTTAAACGAACTTCAGATTTAGCAACTTCAACGCCTGCTGCGGTTAATGCTTCAGCAATATCTTTTGCAGAAACAGAACCGAATAAACGACCATCATCACCTGCTGTTGCAGATACTGATACAGATGCAATTTCAGTAATTTTAGCTGCACGTTTTTGTGCTGCTGATAACACTTCTGCTGCTTTCGCTTCTAATTCAGCACGACGAGCTTCAAAATGAGCAATATTTGCTTCAGTTGCCATAACTGCTTTACCCTGTGGGATTAAGAAGTTACGAGCAAAACCAGATTTAACAGTTACTTTCTCACCTACAGAACCGAGGTGAGCAACTTTATCTAATAAAATAACTTGCATTGTACTCTCTCCTGATTATTGGTGGTTATCAGTATATGGAAGTAACGCAAGGTAGCGAGCACGTTTGATTGCACGAGCTAGTTGACGTTGATACTTCGCACGAGTACCAGTAATACGGCTAGGAACAATCTTGCCGCTTTCAGAAATGTAGTTCTTTAATGTAGCGATATCTTTGTAATCGATTTCAACAACATTTTCCGCTGTAAAACGGCAGAACTTACGACGACGGAAATAACGTGCCATTTGGCTTCTCCTGATCTATAAATTCAATTTGTTCGGTGTGTAAGACTAACTGATTTAAACCGTTAAAGTCTTTGTGAGTATGGATAAAACCCTTAATTCTCACACGCTCACCGAGCTTAATTTGTTGGGTTAAATAACTAAATTGATTGCCTGCCAAAATCACTTGAATTTTGCACCACGCTTGGCGTTCTAAATTGACTTCTGTTTGATTTGAACGGTGTTCTAACCAAAAACTGTAGTGTGGAACTCCAAGAGGGTTTAGGCTTTGTTTAATCGTTGTAGAAATTCTACCACTTAAGATTAAACAGTTATCAATTGGCGAATTATTCGCCTGCTTCCTCTGATTCAACTTCAGCTACCGCTTCAGTAACTTTGCTTTCTTTAGCTTTCACCATTAGTGATGCTTCAGTTACTGCTGCTTTAGTGTGAACGATTAAGTTACGAAGAACAGCATCGTTATAACGGAAGTTAGTTTCTAACTCGTCGATTACACTTTGAGGTGCTTCTACATTCATTAACACATAATGTGCTTTGTGAAGTTTATTGATTGGGTATGCTAATTGACGACGACCCCAATCTTCTAAGCGATGAACTTGACCGCCAGCTTCTTTAACAGATGCTGTGTAACGCTCAATCATTGCTGGTACTTGTTCGCTTTGATCTGGATGAACCATAAAAACGATTTCGTAGTGACGCATTGACTATCCTTACGGGTTAGCAGCCTCCAACGTTAGCCAGTCACCAACTTGTGGAAGCAAGGATTAAAAAAGGGATGTGACTGAACGGCAGGATTATACTGAAAAAAGCCTATTTTGCAAGCAACAATTCAGCTTTTTGCAAAAAATCCTAACAAAACAACCGCTTGTAATCAAACAAATAAATAAAGTACAATACGCAAACGTTTGCTTTCTCATTTTATCAAGGAATCATATGAATATTTTAATTATCGGAAATGGTGGTCGTGAACACGCTTTAGCTTGGAAAGTACGGCAATCTCCATTAGCAGATAAAGTTTTTGTTGCTCCAGGAAATGCAGGAACAGAAACCGAAAATGGTATTGAAAATGTTGCTATTTCAAGTACAAATTTAAACGCATTAGTCGCTTTTGCGAAAGAAAACAATATTGGTTTAACGATTGTCGGCCCCGAAGCGCCATTAGTTGCTGGCGTAGTTGATGCTTTTCGTACCAATGGTTTAACCATTTTCGGTCCTACTCAAACTGCCGCACAATTAGAAGGTTCAAAAGCATTCACCAAAGATTTCTTAGCTCGTCATAATATTCCAACCGCTGAATATCAAAACTTTAGCGAAGTTGAACCTGCCCTTGCTTATTTGAAAGAAAAAGGGGCTCCAATTGTGATCAAAGCTGACGGTTTAGCTGCAGGCAAAGGTGTGATTGTAGCGATGACATTACAAGAAGCTGAAGATGCGGTGCGTGATATGCTTTCAGGTAATGCGTTTGGCGAGGCAGGAAGCTGTGTTGTTATTGAAGAATTTTTAGATGGAGAAGAGGCTAGCTTCATCGTGATGGTGGATGGCAAAAATATTGAGCCAATGGCAACTTCGCAAGATCATAAACGCGTGGGAGAGGGCGATAAAGGCTTGAACACCGGCGGAATGGGAGCTTATTCACCTGCATCCGTTGTCACGCCTGAAATTCATCATCGTGTGATGGAAGAAATTATCTACCCAACTGTGCGTGGTATGGCAAGTGAAAATAATCCTTACACGGGCTTTTTATACGCAGGTTTAATGATTATGCCAAATGGTCAGCCTAAAGTGATTGAATTTAATTGTCGCTTTGGCGACCCTGAAACACAGCCAATTATGATGCGTTTAGAGTCCGACTTGGTTGAACTTTGCTTAAAAGCCTGTGCGGGCAAATTAGACACGATTAAATCCAAATGGTGTGAACAAGCAGCTCTTGGTATCGTCCTAGCTGCCCAAGGCTACCCTGCCGATTATCGCAAAAGCGATGAAATAACTGGTATTCCTACCACCACACAAGATCAAAAAGTTTTCCTTGCTGGCGTGGAACAAAAAGAGGGCAAGTTACTCACCAACGGCGGACGTGTACTTTGTGTAACCGCATTAGGTAACAGTGTATTTGAAGCCCAGCAAAAAGCCCTTGGACTTGCCGAACAAATTAAATGGACAGGCAAATTCTATCGGCGAGATATTGGTTATCGGGCAATTGCTAGAGAGCAGGCAAAATAAGCTAAAAAAATAAAGGCATACTCTTGTATGCCTTTATTTTTGCGGCTATAAGCCACTTTATTTGCAACCTAAATGGGCAATTAATGTGCTTTGTAAAAATTTGCCCAAAAACAACCGCTTGAGCTGATTATTGGTGTTGATGATTTTTGTGAAGTTTAATCCAATTGTAATAACCGTAAATTGAGTTACAAAGATACATCACATACATCACCAATAATGGCAAGCTGGTTTCACCATTTTGGAAATACACCGCACTCCAGAGCGAAATCGTCATAATATTGACGATAATCCACAACGCCCATTGTTCACGGTATCTTAATACCATCAGAATTTGTGCGACAATTGAAATAACCACCGTTGCACCATCGAGTAACGGTAAAGCACTGTCTAAATATTTCAGTAATTCAACATAAAGAAAAGTCCCAACAATGGCTGAAATAATCACAATCCCCCACTGCTTAGCAGTTAGAGCTTTTGCTATCACTTCCTCTACCCCTGCATTATTCACCGTATTTTGGCTTGTCATATTTTTACGCCAGAAATAGAACCCGATAAATTGCACTGGTACATAAACGAGTAAATTTAACATCATTTCCCCATAAAGCTGGAAAGTGTAGGAAATATAAGCGTAAAGTGATACAGAAATTAAGCCGAAAAAGTAGTTGCTAATTTTTCCTTTACCAACAAAAACGACGCATAAAATACCCGTAATTGCAGCAATGGTGGCAATCCAGCTATCTGGCTGGTATATGAAAATGCCAATTTGAATCGCAAGAAAAGTCAATAACCAACCTGCTTCAAATTTAGTCCAACCACCAAAGAACTCTTGTTTTAATTTTGTTGAAAATGATAAATCGTGCATATCTGTCTCCAATATAAAATGTAAAAAATACATATCAAATCACAGAGCATAAAAGCATAAAAAGCAAAATTAAGTAAAGAAAATTTTACTTAAAGTTTAATTTCTCTTTTTTACTTCTGTGCTCAGTAATGCTTCTGAACGTTTAAAAGTATCATCTGCTCTGCTAAACTCACCTGTTTGGTTATTCAGAAAGAAATGGCGATACTCATTGACCCATAACGCCGTTGCTCCACAAACTGCCACAGGCATTACTACCAGATTCACAACTGGAATCATCATAAACAAGCTCACTAACGCACCAAAGGTAAAATTAAGCGTGCGATATTGTGCAAGTGCATTTCGCATACGTTGAAAAGTAATTTTATGATTATCAAACGGATAGTCACAATATTGAATTGCAATCAACCACGCACCGAACATAAATGTGAGAATAGGTACAATGGTTTGCCCAACTACAGGTAAAAACCCCAGTACAAAAAGGACAATCAATCGTGGAATGCTATACATCATTTTTTTCCATTCACGTTTTAGCATTCTTGGTAAATCTTTTAACATTGCACCGAACGACATATCGCCTAACGGCTCACCAGTAAGCTGTAACTCAACTTTTTCTGCCAGTAAACCATTAAAAGGCGCGGCAACAAAATTTGCCAGTGTGGTGAAGGCAAAATAAAATCCAACCAAGATCATTAAAAAAATCAGAGGAATTAAGATAAAGCTAATCCATTCCAACCACGTCGGTAATAGTAATGCCAATAATCCGCCGATATTGGCAAAAAATGCCCATATCAATCCAATCATTAACACGGTATTAATCACAATTGGGAAAAGCACAAAAGGTAAAAATTGGCGTTGTAGTAATAACTTCCAACCATAAATAAAGTAGTGAAAACCAAGCCCTGCTTGGTTTTGTGGCTTTAAAAAAACAGAAGACATAATGATTCCTTATTTTTTGTCAAAAATTCTTAGAAATATGGTAAGCTACGCACACTATTTTCGCAAATATGAAAATGTATTTTTATTGATTATTTTAATAAGAGGACACAATGGAACTGCATATTATTTTCTTCATTCTAGCTGGATTATTGATTACCGTCTTAATCGGCTTTAGCATTTGGTCTGCCCGCCGTGAAAAATCGAACGTTTTCTCAAACTCGTTCTCAAATAGAGCAGTGATTGTACCTCCATCAAATAACGAGTTAAGCCCCCCTATTCCTACTTCATTAAAACCACAAAATGAGGAATATCAAGGAATGTCTATGCCAGAAGAAAACCCACAGCAGATTCAACAAGAAGTGGAAAGCTCATTGCAAAATATCAAAATCAGTTTACCAGGTGAGGCTCAAGTTCAAACCACAGCACCTACTAGCAGTACTTATGGTCAACGAATTTCTAACCAACAACATATTCAACATACGCCAGATTTTGCTAACACCGCAATGAATATTTCAGTGCCCGAAGAAGATCACGTTTCAACGGTAGAAGCAGAAGCCACACAAATAGCAGCAGAAGAAAATCCATTTATAACACTTTATATTTACGCACCACAACAAGCTCCCTTCCGTGGCGATTATGTGGTTCGCTATTTAGAAGAAATTGGATTGCGTTTTGGCGAACATCAAATTTTCCACCGTCATCAACACATTGATGATTCGCTCAGCCCGATTATTTTCAGTGTCGCAAATTTAATCAATCCAGGGACATTTGATTTACACAATATTGTTAATTTCTCTACCGCAGGCTTGGTACTCTTTATGCAATTACCAACCGAAGGCAACGATGTTGCAAATATGAAATTATTAATTAGTAATGCCGAACATTTAGCAGCATCACTGGGCGGATATTTATATGATGACGCCCAAGAACCATTTAGCGAAGAATCTCGCCAACGTTATATGCAACGCGTAATGCACTAATTGCAAAAATAATTGTTTTTTCGACCGCTTGTAACAAGCGGTCTTTTTTGTAGAGAGTTTTACCTATGTCATTATCTAGTCAAGACAATTTAGTTTTTGAAGAAAACACCACACCCCAGTTAATTGAACAACTTCGCCAAACGTTACGCCAATACGAATACGAATATCACGTTTTAGATAATCCAAGCGTACCAGATGCCGAATATGACCGCTTGATGAATGAGCTCAAAAATATTGAATGGCAGCACCCAGAACTCATTACCTTAGATTCGCCTACTCAACGAGTAGGCGCAAAACCATTGGCAGGTTTTGCTCAAGTTATACATAAAATCCCTATGCTTTCATTGGATAACGCATTTGGCGATGACGATTTAGATGGTTTTTTACGCCGAATAGAAAGTTATATTCACGTTAGTTCTAGCCAGCTAACATTTTGTTGTGAACCAAAATTAGATGGTTTAGCCGTAAGTATCTTGTATGAAAACGGCTTACTCACCCGTGCTGCAACGCGAGGCGATGGTACAACAGGAGAAGACATTACCGCGAATATCCGCACCATTCGTAATATTCCATTAAAACTTAACACACTCAATCCACCAGCCCGTTTAGAAGTACGTGGCGAGGTATTTATGCCGCAAGTAGGTTTTAATGAATTAAATGAAAAAGCACTGGCTAAAGGTGAGAAAACCTTTGCGAATCCTCGTAATGCTGCAGCAGGTTCGCTACGCCAACTCGATCCGAAAATTACTCGTCAGCGTCCACTTATATTCAATGCCTATGGTATTGGCGTTTACGAGAGTGATGACGAATTACCAAATACTCAATTTGAGCGTTTGCAATGGTTAAAATCGTTAGGTATTCCTGTTAATGATGAGATTTGTTTAGCTCAAGGCAGAACCGCACTTTTGACTTATTACACCGATATTCAAACTAAGCGACCAACGTTAGGTTACGATATTGATGGCACAGTATTGAAAGTCAATGACATCGCCTTACAAGAACAACTGGGTTTCATCTCTCGCTCTCCCCGCTGGGCAATTGCGTACAAATTCCCTGCTCAAGAGCAGATGACGATTTTAAAAGATGTAGAATTTCAAGTTGGGCGAACAGGGGCGATAACGCCTGTGGCAAAATTAGAACCTGTTTTTATTGCAGGGGTCACAGTAAGCAATGCAACATTACATAATGGCGATGAAATTGAGCGTTTAGGCATTGTGATTGGCGATACGGTGATTATTCGCCGTGCAGGCGATGTTATTCCGCAAATTACAGGTGTGATTGCTGAACGCCGACCTGAAAATGCAAAAAAAATTGAATTTCCGACCGCTTGTCCTATCTGTCACTCTACAGTTGTTCGGGTAGAAGGCGAGGCGGTGGCACGTTGTACTGGTGGTTTATTCTGCAAAGCACAACGCAAAGAAGCACTCAAACATTTTGTCTCTCGCAAAGCGATGGATATTGACGGCATAGGCGAAAAACTGATTGGACAATTAATGGCTCGTGAGTTAATTAAAACACCCGCTGATCTGTTCAAGCTCGATCACACCACCTTAATGCGACTAGAACGAATGGGCGAAAAATCTGCTCAAAATGCCCTAAATAGTCTTGAAAAAGCGAAAAATACAACGCTTCCTCGCTTTTTATTTTCATTGGGTATTCGAGATGTTGGAGAGGCAACCGCCCTCAACTTAGCCAATCACTTTGGCAGTCTAGAGGCAATCCGCCAAGCGACTTTTGAACAACTAAAAGAGGTTCAAGATGTCGGTGAGGTGGTGGCAAACCGCCTTGTCAGCTTCTGGCAAGAACCGCATAATGTCGAGGCAGTGGAAGATTTAATTGCCCAAGGTGTGCATTGGCAAGACATTGTGAAAACCGAGATTGTCGATAATCCATTAAAAGACAAAAACGTGGTTTTAACTGGCACACTTACTCAACTTACTCGTGATGAAGCCAAAGCCTTATTACAAAGTTTAGGTTGTAAAGTTTCTAGTTCAGTTTCAAGTAAAACCGATTACCTCATTGCAGGCGAAAAGGCAGGCTCTAAACTGACTAAAGCACAGGAACTAGGCATTCAAATATTAACCGAGCAAGATTTCATTACGCTAACAACCCATTCATATTCGTAAAGCAATGTGAAAACAAGTAATACAAGCGGTAACTTTTTTAATCAATTTTGCAAAAAGGAAGACAAAATGGCCATTTTAGTAACAGGCGGGGCAGGGTATATTGGTTCTCATACCGTTGTCGAACTCTTAAATGAAAATAGAGAAATTGTTGTCTTAGATAATCTCTCTAACTCGTCTAAAGTTTCACTTGAACGTATAAAAGAAATAACAGGCAAAAGCGTAACGTTCTATCAAGGCGATGTTTTAGATCGTGAAATATTGCGTAAGATCTTTGCTGAAAATAAGATTGAATCAGTTATCCACTTTGCTGGCTTAAAAGCAGTTGGTGAAAGCGTAAGAGAGCCGCTGCGTTACTATCAAAATAACGTAACAGGATCAATTGTTTTAGTGGAAGAAATGCTCAGAGCAAACGTGAATACCATTGTATTCAGCTCATCGGCAACTGTTTATGGTGATCCGCACATTATTCCCATTGTCGAGTCTTGTGCTGTAGGCGGTACAACCAATCCCTACGGCACATCAAAATATATGGCAGAACGCATTCTTGAGGATGCTGTAAAAGCCTTCCCGCAATTAAGTGTGGTAGTATTACGCTACTTTAACCCTGTTGGTGCACACGAAAGTGGCTTAATTGGTGAAGATCCAAACGGCATTCCAAATAATTTAATGCCATTTATTAGCCAAGTAGCGGTAGGTAAATTACCGCAACTTTCCGTTTTTGGTGGCGATTACTCTACTCACGATGGAACAGGCGTGCGTGATTATATTCACGTTGTTGATTTAGCTATCGGACACTTAAAAGCATTAGACAAACACCAAGGGGATGCAGGCTTCCACGTTTACAATCTAGGTACAGGCACGGGTTATTCTGTGTTAGATATGGTGAAAGCCTTTGAAAAAGCGAACGGCATTGAAATTCCATATAAAATTGTTAATCGCCGCCCAGGTGATATTGCCGTTTGCTACTCAGCTCCTCAAAAAGCCCTCGACCAACTCGACTGGAAAACCGAGCGTGGCTTAGCGCAAATGATGAAAGACACTTGGAACTGGCAAAAAAATAATCCGAATGGTTATAAAGGATAAAGAAATGAAGGGCTATCGTAAAATAGCCCTTTGTTGTTGGTTATTGAGGCCTTATCCCTAAGGTATGGCAAATTGCATAAGTCAACTCGCTACGATTTAAAGTATAAAAGTGGAAATCATTAACTCCCTCGCGTGAAAGCACTTTCACCATATCCATCGCGATGCTTGCTGCTACTAGATTCCGAGTCGTTTGGTCATTATCTAATCCTTCATACATTTTACCCATCCAGACTGGAATTTTTACATTTGTGACTGTAGCCATTTTTTTTAATTGTTTGAAGTTTGTAACAGGCAAAATGCCTGGCACAATCTCACAATCAATCCCAATGGAAACACAACGATCACGAAAACGTAAATAACTCTCTACATCAAAAAAGAATTGAGTAATAACGTGATTTGCACCTGCATCAATTTTACGTTTTAAGTTAATTAAATCTGCCTGAGCCGATTTTGCCTCAGGGTGAACCTCAGGATAAGCCGCAACCGAAATATCGAAATCAGCCACAGATTTTAATAATGCCACTAAATCTGACGCATAAAATAATGCTTTGTCATAACCTTGAGGCACATCACCACGTAATGCCACAATACGGCGGATGCCACTATGCCAATAATCTTTCGCAATCACTTTTAATTCTTCAGGAGTGGCATCAATCCCCGTTAAATGTGGTGCAGAAATAATGCCTGTTTTTTCTTGAATAGACTTCACAATACTGTGGGTACGATCACGCTCACCAGAATTTGCTCCATAAGTGACAGATACAAATTTCGGCTTTAAAGGGCTTAAACAGCCAATTGAATCCCAAAGCAAAGTTTCCATTTTTTCATTTTTAGGCGGAAAGAATTCAAAAGAAACATTAATTTTACGACCAATATCCGCAATATGTTGATTAAGTGCATCAATTTGAGTTGCATAATTCATAAGCCAGACTCCTTTATTGTGTGTGCTTCTGCCTAAAAAGTAGTTCGATTCTAACAAACCCAATCGAAAAAACAATGATAGGTTTGCCTTTTCCATCACAAGATTTTTCACATTAAATATTAAAAATTTTCATATCAAAAAATACACCTTAAATTCAGATATCAATAAAACTGTCAAACCTTTTAAGTTGTGGTATATTCGCTGCCAACATTTTGCAAAAATTAGGAAAAATATGACCGCTTACACACCTGAAAATGCTGTTCCTAAACCACCTATTTGGCAGCAAATTTTCACTAAGAATATGCTAATTTGTATTTATACGGGTTTTTGCTCTGGCTTACCGTTATTTGTATTAATTCAGCTAATGCCAGCATGGCTAACTAGTGCGAATTTAGATATTAAAACCATTGCGGCATTTACTCTAACTTCCCTTCCCTACACTTGGAAATTTTTATGGGCTGCATTATTAGATCGCTATTTCCCTCCATTTTTAGGTAGGCGTAAAAGCTGGATTTTTATTTCACAAGTTGGGATTTTAGCCATTTTAGCGAGCTTTGGATTATTTGACCCTGTCAACGATATTTCTATTATTGTAATGTTTTCTCTCTTACTGGCATTTCTTTCTGCTACACAAGATATTGTCATTGATGCCTTCCGTCGTGAAATTTTATCCGATAACGAGCTTGGTTTAGGTAACTCCATTCACGTCAATGCTTATCGGATCGCAGGCCTAATCCCAGGTGGATTGTCGCTATTTTTAGCCGATCATTACGCTTGGGATACGGTTTTCCTGATTACTGCAGCCTTTCTAGTGCCTTGTTTATTCATTACACTGATAGCTGCTGAACCTAATCATAAACCTATCGACCGCTCTAAGCCGTTTTATATGGCGTTTGTCGATCCGTTTAAGGAATTTTTCACTCGTAAGGGCGTTGCAGGAGCAATCGGGTTAATTCTGTTCATCTTTCTCTATAAATTAGGCGATTCTCTTGCGACCACATTGCAAACCAAATTTATTTTAGATATGGGGTTTACCAAATCACATATTGCAGGTGTTGTGAAAATGACGTCTCTTTGGTGTAGTATTGGGGGAGGTATTCTTGGTGGAATAACAATGCTGAAACTTGGCGTAAACCGTGCATTGTGGCTCTTTGGTTTAGTTCAATTAGTCACTATTTTAGGTTTTGCCTATCTTGCGAGCTTTGAACATTTCCCAACCGAAACCATTGGTGCGGCTGAGCTTTGGAAATTAGGCTTGGTAATGGCTGGAGAATATCTAGGTGTTGGATTAGGCACAGCTGCTTTCGTTGCTTTTATGGCACGTGAAACCAATCCCATTTATACCGCAATGCAGCTAGCCATTTTTACCAGCCTTGCGGCTTTACCGAGCAAAATGTTAGGGGCATACACAGGGCATTTGGTAGAAATGATGGGCTATTATCCATTCTTCTGGCTTTGCTTCTTTCTTGGCATTCCAGGAATGTTGATGCTGTTTAAAGTGGCACCTTGGCATAAAGTGCAATAACAGCAAAATAATCGCAAAATATAACCGCTTGCAAGTGTCTACAAGCGGTAAAAAAGCCAAAAAAATTTGCAATTTTAGGCAGTAATCGGTAAGGTTACTGCCTAAGTTATTTATTATTTTTTAGTTATTGAGGTTTATAAATGAAAATTATTTTATTAGGTGCACCAGGTGCAGGTAAAGGGACACAAGCTCAGTTTATTATGAACAACTTTGGTATTCCACAAATCTCAACAGGCGATATGTTCCGTGCGGCTATTAAAGAAGGCACTGAATTAGGCAAACAAGCAAAAGCGTTAATGGACGAAGGTAAATTAGTGCCTGATGAATTAACCGTGGCGTTAGTAAAAGATCGCATCGCACAACCAGATTGTGCAAAAGGTTTCTTATTAGATGGGTTTCCTCGTACTATTCCACAAGCTGACGCTTTAAAAGAGTCTGGCGTAAAGATTGATTTGGTACTTGAGTTTGACGTAGCTGATGAAGTCATTGTTGAGCGTATGAGCGGCCGCCGAGTGCACCAACCGTCTGGTCGTACTTATCACGTTGTGTATAATCCACCAAAAGTGGAAGGAAAAGATGATGTAACTGGCGAAGATTTAATTATCCGCCCAGACGATAAAGCTGAGACAGTATTAGAGCGTTTAGCGGTTTATCATAAACAAACAAAGCCATTAATTGCATACTATACCGCAGAAGCAGAAGCAGGCAACACACGCTATGAGCGTTTAGATGGCACAAAACCCGTTGAAGAAGTCAGTGCTACATTAGAGCAAATTTTAGCTTAATTTACTTATAAACTATTTACAAGCGGTCAAAATTTTGCATTTTTTTGCAGATTTTTGACCGCTTGTTGATTAAATATTATGCCTTTTTAACATAAGGAAATCATCATAAATAGGCAAAATCAAAACCTCAGGGTTTTCAATCTTAATGACTTTAGATTTTTCTTCTGTTTTACTCTCAGAATTATTTTCTTCTTTATTATTCGCAATATTTTCCGACTTCGCGTGTGACAGAGTCTCTTCTCTATTTATTTGAGCGGCATTACTATCTGCCTCTTTGGTAGATAGATTTTCTATTTGATGATTTACTTGATGAGTATCTATATTAATTTCTTGAACATTATCTTGCGATTTTTCAACCTCTGGCTGCTCTACCGCTTTTTGCATATTTCGCTCTTCCGCTTTTTGTCTATATGATGGATCTAATAATTGGCGACTAATATCCATTTTAGGATCAAGCCAAATCGCAACAATCGCATCATTAAATTGCTTATGAAACATATCGGATACAATTTGATCGTTTAAAATAAAATAACCTCTATCTTCTAAGGCAATATAATGCAAAGTGTCTTCAGGCTTAATATCAGGAAAAGTTTTCCTAAGGCGAGTAATCACTTCATCAACCTGCTGCTCGGGTAATTTTATGCCTAAATTATGCCAAGATCTTGCCAAAGACGCAGCAAAATCCCGCCCTTCCCACGGCTTTTTATACTGTAATGTGAGCATTAACGGACGTGTACCTTCAACATATCGACCCGTTTCGCTAAAAAGTGTGATGTGGTAGATATTAAACGGCCCCCAAGTATAATTGACATCGCTAATTTTTTTCCAAGTTGCATTTGCCGTACCTAAAAATAGAGAGAACAGTATTAAAAAGACCGCTTTATAACGCATTATTTAGTATCCTAAAGACAAAATTATGGAGCTATTATAGCCTTAAATATCATTATCACACAGACTAATTTTCGGTATAAACGTTGTGTTCAAGTGCAAAAAATGAGAAAAGTTTATACATAAAATCACCGCATAAGAGTTAAATAGTTTTCCAGAATTTCTGGCTTTTTTACTTTATAATGTCTCCAAATTTGCCATTTTGGCAATCAACCATTTAATGCCATTTCCAGCAAATGCGACTTGTAAACGAGTCGCTTCACCTGAGCCTTCTACATTGATGATCGTACCTTGCCCAAATTTGGCGTGATTGACTTTCTGCCCCATTTTCCAGCTATCATCATCTACAATGGAAGCGGTCGTTTTTGGGGAATTTTTTGCAAATGAGGACAATTGATTAAAACTCGCAGCTCGGTTAATTGAGCCTCTTAAACGCACCTCACGGATATGTTTTTCTGGCAATTCAGCAATAAAACGAGAAGGAATATGACGTTCTTCCTTGCCATATAAGCGTCTGGATTCTGCGTAACTGATAGTCAGTTTTTTCTTTGCACGTGTTATCCCAACATAGGCTAAACGGCGTTCTTCCTGAAGCCTGTCTTCATCAAAACTCATCCCACTTGGAAAAATACCTTCTTCCACCCCTACCATAAATACACGAGGGAACTCTAAACCTTTGGCAGAGTGTAACGTCATTAGCTCTACATAGTCTTCATGTTGGGAAGCTTGTGCCTCTCCAGCTTCAAGCGAAGCGTGTGTTAAAAAAGCAGTTAAATCCGTTAAATCTTCTGCTTCGTCAGGTTTCACAAATTGTTTGGTAGCGGTGACTAACTCTTCTAAGTTTTCGATGCGAACTTCACCCTTCTCACCTTTTTCTTGTTTATACATTTCATACAAACCTGATTTTTTAATGACATAATCAGTTTGTTCAGCTAACGGCATCTGCTCGGTTTCTTGATCTAAGGCATTAATCAACTCAACAAAACGGAGTAACGAAGAAGCTGCACGCCCTGAAAGTTGTTCTTCCTGCACCGCCAGTTGAATCGCTTGCCACAAAGTGAGTTGACGATTACGGGTAATTTGACGAAGTGTGTCTAACGTTCTATCACCAATACCTCTAGTTGGAGTGTTGATCACACGCTCAAAGGCAGCATCATCTTGACGATTAGCAATCAAACGTAAATAAGCTAAAGCATCTTTAATTTCTTGGCGTTCAAAAAATCGCATACCACCATAAATACGGTAGGGAATATTCGCTTGAATTAGAGCTTCTTCAATCACACGAGATTGGCTGTTACTGCGATATAACACTGCACATTCAGCAAGATCGCCTTCATCTTCTTTCCATTGTTTGATTTGTGAAGCCACAAAGCGAGCTTCATCCAACTCATTGAACGCACAGTAAATATCAACAGGCTCTCCATCGCCGCTGTCTGTCCATAAATTTTTGCCTAAGCGATTATCGTTATTCGCAATTAATTCATTCGCACAAGTTAAAATATTGCTCGTTGAGCGGTAGTTCTGCTCCAAACGAATGGTTTGAGCATTATGGTAATCCTTTAAAAAACGCTGGATATTTTCCACTTGTGCTCCACGCCAGCCGTAAATAGATTGGTCATCATCGCCTACAATCATCACCTTGCCGACATCACCTGCTAACACACGAATCAGCTCATACTGAATATTGTTGGTATCTTGAAACTCATCAATTAAAATCTGCTGAAAACGCTGCTGATAACGCTGTAAAATCGCAGGTTTATATTTGAATAATTCGTAAGCTCGAATAAGTAGTTCGGCAAAATCTAATAAACCTGCTCTGTCACACGCATCTTGATATATCTGATAAATCTCAACCAGCTTCTTCTCATTCGGATCATTATGATGTTCGATATCTTTAGCACGCTTGCCCTTATCTTTTTGTGCATTGATGTACCACGCAACGTGTTTAGGTGGAAAATGTTTTTCATCAATATTATGCAATTTCAACAAACGTTTCAGTAAACGTTGCTGATCTTCGGTATCCATAATTTGGAAATCTTGCGGTAAATCTGCATCTAAATAATGAGAACGTAATAAACGGTTAGAGATGCTATGAAAAGTGCCTACCCACATACCAAATAGGCGACTCTCCCCCGATTGAGCAAGCGTATGCTCAATACGATGTCGCATTTCTGCTGCCGCTTTATTAGTAAAAGTTACTGCCAAAATGTTAGATTCAGGTACATTTTCCACGCCAATTAACCACGCAATGCGATGGGTTAAAACACGCGTTTTTCCCGATCCTGCCCCTGCGAGTACCAAGTAATTCCCGATAGGCGCTGCAACAGCCTCTCTTTGCTTGTCATTCAAACCATCTAATAATAATGAGAAATCCATAACCACCCTTTAATATGTGCTTTTATACAGCATTATAGATCAATTTAAGGCTTTAAGAAAATTTTCTCAGTTAAAATTGGATCGTTGAATTCAAAACCTTCTGTTACTAGTTTTTCAGGAATAAGCTGTTGATTATCTAACACCAAACAAGCTCGCTTGCCTAATCCCAATTTTAAAGCAAATTCAGGTACGCTAAAGAAGGCAGGGCGATTAACTGCGCTTGCTAAAATGCGGTTAAATTCAGCATTTCTAATAGGATTTGGTGCAACAAAATTATAAGCACCTGAGCATTTTGCATTTTTTAATAAAAAAATAACCGCTTGCACATGGTCTTGTAAACTAATCCACGCCCAATATTGTTTGCCTGAACCCAATTTACCGCCTAATCCATATCGATAAATTGGTAAGATTTTACTTAATGCCCCACCTTCTGGAGAAAATACGATACCAGTTCGAATCAAACAGACTCTTGTCTGCTCACTTTCAGCCTTTAAAGCAGCGGCTTCCCACTGTTGACATAAATAGTGAGTAAAGCAATCTGAATAACAAGCGGTTGATTCTGTATAAAAATTTGCAGATGGCGGTAAATCACCATAAATACCGATTGCCGAACCAGAAAGGAAAGTATGGGGTGGATTGCTACTACGATTAATGAGTTCACTCAGTTTATTTGTTAATTCAACTCGGCTTTCAATTAACTGTCGTTTATATTCTTCTGTCCAACGCTTATCGAAAATCGGCTCACCCGCAAGGTTTATCACTGCATCAAATTCATTTAGATCAACAAATTTATCCAGAGAATAGCAATACTCAATCTGTTTATCGTCACTTTTCACATTTTTATCTCTAGTTAAAAGTGTCAAGTGATGATTTTCAAAAGCTAGCCTTTTGACTAATTCAGTACCGATAAAGCCTGTACCACCTGTGATCAGAATTTTCATTGATTAACTCCTTAAAATGAAAAAGGGCAAAATTGCCCTTTCGTTACCTACAGTGATGTTTCAAATAGCTCCGTGATATTTTTAATTAAATCTTCAATTAGAACACTACGTACTGGCGTAATAAAAATCGTATCATCGCCTGCAATAGTGCCTAAAATCCCTTCTGCTTTTCCCATTGAATCTAATAAACGGGCAATAAGCTGAGCAGCTCCAGGGCTGGTTTTAACCACAATTAACGCATCGTTGTAGTCAATATCTACCACCAAATTTTTAAGTGGGCTTGATGTGGTTGGCACGCTTAATTCTACTGGGAGCTGATAAATCATTTCCATCTTGGTATTACGTGTTCTCACTGCACCAAATTTTGATAACATACGAGAGACCTTTGATTGGTTAATATTATCAAAGCCCATTTCTTGTAATGCTGTGACAATTTCACTTTGGGAGCTAAATTTTTCTTCTCGCAATAAAGACTTAAACACTTCTGATAAATTATCTATCTTATCCACATTTATTCTCTTAATAAAAATCTAAAATTATTCATTATTCTTGCTTATCTATTCAAATAAATCAATAAACTGTTAGAAAATCAAATAAAAACTTGCTGTATGTCTCAAAAATAGGATTTGCCGTTTGAATCACTAAAAAAATTGTCTTACACTTAAGTCGAATCTAAACTTCCATAATTTATTAGGAGAAATTTATGTGTAAAAAAGTCGCTCTTTTAGGTGCTGCAGGTGGCATTGGTCAATCTCTTGCATTATTGTTAAAACTCAATTTACCTGCTAAATCTGAATTATCTCTTTATGATATTTCCCCTATCACACCAGGAATTGCTGTCGATTTAAGCCACATTCCAACCGATGTTAACGTAACAGGTTATGCAGGCGAAGACCCAAAAGAAGCCTTAAAGAACGCAGATGTGGTTGTAATTTCTGCAGGTATAGCTCGTAAACCAGGTATGACACGTGCTGATTTATTTAACACTAACGCAACTATAGTACATAACTTAGTGGAAAAAGCAGCAAAAATTTGTCCAAAAGCCTGTATTGCGATTATTACTAACCCTGTTAATACTATTATTCCAATTGCCGCTGAAGTATTGAAAAAAGCAGAGGCTTACGATAAAAATAAACTCTTTGGAGTCACCACACTAGATGTGATTCGTGCTCATACATTTGTTGCTGAAGCTAAAAATGTCAATGTGAAATATGTAAAAGTGCCTGTTATTGGTGGACATTCTGGCACAACTATTCTTCCATTACTTTCTCAAGCAACCGTAAATGGTTTAAAACTTGAATTCACACAAGCACAAATTGAACAATTAACCCATCGCATTCAAAATGCAGGAACGGAGGTTGTTGAAGCGAAATCAGGCGGTGGTTCAGCAACATTATCAATGGCACAAGCGGGGGCAGAATTTACACTTGGATTAGTAAGAGCATTAACGGGTGAAGATGTTATTCGCTACGCTTATGTTGATAATGCGAATGGAGAAACATCACCAGCATTCTTTGCCTACCCAATTCGCTTGGGCAAAAATGGCGTGGAAGATGTTCTACCAATTGGCAAACTCAGCGATTTTGAGAAAGCTCAATTGGAGCAGTTAATTCCAGTATTAGATGATGAAATTAAATTAGGTCAAAAATTCAATAAAGACGCTTAATTACATTATTTACAAGGGCTGAAATACCAGCCCTTATTTTTTTAAGGGCTTAAAGATAACGCCCTAATTTGTTTCAAATAATGCAATCACGCTTAATTTTCAATTTTTTATGAACTTTTAAAAATAATATAAGTCCACAATAACAAGCGCTTACAATTTTTTAACACATCCATAAAATAATAAGGAGTATTAAATGAATTTAAAACAAATTAAGGAAATCCAAGCAAAACATTCATATCCAAGTGTGACTATTACCTTACCAACAAACCGTACCGCACCAGATAATGAAAAAGATGCTATTCGTTTAAAAAATCTAGTACAAGACGCTGTCACTCGATTAGAGTCAGAGTTTGGAAAACGTGAAACAATTAATATTGTTGAAAATATTCAACGTTTAGCTGATGAAGTAGATCATCAACATAATTTAGACGGTTTAGTTATTTTTGCAAATAATGAATTTAGTGCATCGTACAAATTACCATTCCGCCTACCAGAACGTGCAAGCATTGAAGACAACTTTGTTACACGTGACTTAGTTTATGCCTTAAATCGTAGCCCACTTTACTTACTTACCGTGTTAAGTGAAAACGGTACCCGATTATTTGTTGGGCATAAAGATATTTTAGATGAAGTAAATGATCACGGCTTCCCATTCTCTCTGGAAAATGTCATTGCATCTGCAAGTCCTGGTCAAGATATCAGCCATGTTAGAGATCAAATTGTAACTGATCATATGAAAGAGATTGGCGATGCATTAATTGAAGCTCAAAAACAAACACCCGCACCAATTGTTGTTGTAGGTGTAGATCGCAACATCGGGCATTTCAGAGATGGCGCTCGCAATAGTGATGATATTATGCTTTATATTAATAGTGGTTTAAGTAATGAGAATGAGCACGAATTAGCAAAAAACATTTGGCCACAAATTAAAGATGCATTACACGTAGAACGCCAAAAAATATTTGAAGAGATTAGCTCAGCAAAAGGTAATAATCTCTTCGTTGGTGGATTAGATGAAGTATGGCAAGCTTGTATTGATGGCCGAGTTGAAACATTAATTGTTGAAGAAGATTTACATATCGCCGCTAATGTAAGCGAAGATGGCCGAAACTTAACTGAACTTGAAGGTTCATTTGAGCATACTGAAAATACTTATGAAGATATCGTAGATGAAATGATTGAAAAAGTATTAGAAACTTCTGGTAGAGTAAAATTTGTCGACAACGGCAGCTTAAAAGAAATGAATCCAACCCATGGAATCGCTGCAATTACTCGATACTAATCTAACGTAAACAAAATCCCCTTGAATAAAAATTCAAGGGGATTTATTTACTCTTTATTTTCAGATTTTTCTTCTTTTTCAGACTCAGGGTCGAACTTGACTACTGGCACACAACCACGGCAGGCACCTTGATTCACCCCTAACTCATCACAAAAATTATTATATTTTTCGCGGGCTTTTTTAAACCAACTTTTCTTCTCATCTTGTTTACTCATAATTTTCTCCAACATTTAACAAGCGGTGATTTTTTGCAAAAAATTTGCAAAAAATCACCGCTTGTCTTTCTAGTTAATCACGGAAGTTATTGAACTGGAAAGGCTGCCCTAAATCAGCACCTTTTACCAATTGAATAGCCGCTTGTAAATCATCACGCGATTTGCCCGTTACACGCACTTGCTCACTTTGAATTTGAGCTTGAACTTTGATTTTTGAATCTTTAATCAGCTTCGTAATTTTCTTCGCCATATCCGATTCAATCCCTTGTTTGAGCTTAATCTCTTTAGAGTAAAGCTTGCCGTGATGTTCGCTCTCATTTGGAATATCTAATGAGTTATGCTCAATGCCACGTTTTACACAAGAGCCAATTAAAATCTCAATCAACTGCTCTAATTGGAAGTCTGATTCCGTAGTTAATTTAATGCTTTCATTTTTTTCGTTTAACTCAATAACCGCTTCAACACCGCGAAAGTCATAACGCGTGCTTAACACACGGTTTGCATTCTCTACTGCGTTACGCACCTCGTGCATCGTTATTTCAGATACAATATCAAATGATGGCATTTTTTCTCTCCATATTAATGTTGAAATAAATTCTTCGCATTTAGTAATAAACATAATGCGGTTAAGTCGGCAAAGTTTACCACAAAATTCGCTTGTTCTTGTACTTTTGGTTTGGCGTGTAGGGCAACACCTAAACTCGCTGTTTTTAACATCGGTAAATCATTTGCCCCATCACCTACCGCAACCCATTGATTTTGAGGAATATTAAATCTGTCCGCTAAGTTGCGTAGCGTTTCGGCTTTAAATTCGGCATCCACCACCTTACCCAGCACTTTGCCTGTTAATTTGCTTTCTAGGATTTCTAGTTGGTTTGATACGGCAAAATCTAACCCATATTTTTCTTTGAGATAATCCGCAAAATAATCAAATCCGCCAGAAGCAATAGCCAGTTTCCAACCATTTTCCTTTAGAATTGAAACCATTTCTTCAAAGCCATCCATAAGCGGTAGATTTTCTCGCACTTTTTGCAAAATGGATTCAGACGCATTTTCAAGCGTGCCAACTCGCTTACGCAAACTCTGTTCAAAATCTAATTCACCACGCATTGCACTTGCGGTGATCGCAGAAACCACCTCACCCGTACCAGCAAGCTTAGCAATTTCATCAATGCACTCAATTTTAATTGCCGTGGAGTCCATATCCATCAACAACAAGCCTGCTTGATTGAGATTTGGAATAATATTGAGATCGCTAATATCCGCATTGACTTGTTGAGCCGTTTCACGCAATTCACACGCGGTCAAATTTGTCGAAAAATATGCAATTTTATAGTCTAAATAGACCGCTTGTTTCAACAAATTTGCATTCGCTTGCTGGGAAAATTGCTCAATTTCACGCTCGTTTAAGGTTTTAGAATAAATAAAAATTGTATTTGCCATCGTCTTATTTTAAGTGGTTTAAATTTACTGCATTAATCTATCAGAAAACCGTGCTACAATCACGCATCATTTTAAGAGGAATGCTATGTATATTACTCGTGAAAAAATAATCAAAACACTTCTACTAGCCAGTATAACCATACTCTGCGTAGCAATTGTGGCGGTTATTTTAATGGGCGTAAATCAATTTAAATTAGGCTCACAATTAGCTAGTATTAACCAAGTATCAAACCTTTCGCATTTATTAGTTCGCCAACAAGCTAACATTTTTTCGTTTTTATTGGTAAAAAATGCAAAGAGTGACGAACTAACCGCCGTCTTAGATGGCTTTGCTAAAGAAGATTTTATTATTGATGCAAATATTTATTCATCCAAAGGCGTTCTACTTGCACAAAGCCAGAATGCAAAAGAGTTAAAAACACTCTTAACGTCTGAACAAGCTGACAAAACTCAGCAAATTGTGGAGCCTATTTTCGCTCAACAAACGTTAGTGGGCTTTTTACGTGTGACTTTTGATGCTGAATATGGGCAAACAACCAAAGCACGAGTAGAGCAACAATTCCACCAACTTTATGGTGAAATCATTATTCTGCTTTTAACTGGTGTATTATTGGCAAGTAGCGTACATTACTATTTCCGCCGGAGAATTCATCATCTACAGATATCACCAAAACCTACTATCAGTGATGTAAAAACCCAAACCCAACGGTTTCACTCACGTCGACGCTTGCCAAAACGTAAATAGTTCGCTATAAAAGTGATAAACGATTGTAATTTAAGCAAATAAGCGTATAATATCCGCCGTTTTTCGCCAAACGGCATCGTATAAAAAATAAAATTCAAAAAGAGGAATAAATGGCCAAAGAAGATAGCATTGAGATGCAAGGTACGATTTTAGAAACCTTACCAAATACAATGTTCCGAGTGGAATTAGAAAATGGACACGTAGTTACTGCCCACATTTCGGGTAAAATGCGTAAAAATTACATTCGTATTTTAACGGGCGATAAAGTCACTGTTGAGATGACACCATATGACTTAAGCAAAGCACGTATTATTTTCCGTGCGAGATAATTTGTATCATCAAAAAATAAAGGCGAACGCTAACAGGTTCGCCTTTATTTTTAGGCTTGGATTTTAGCCTTTTCAATTATCCCCGCCGCACAAGCAAAAGCAGATGACCACGCCCATTGGAAGTTATAGCCACCAAGCCAGCCTGTTACATCAAGCACTTCACCAATAAAGTAAAGCCTTTCTACATTTTTCGCTTCCATTGTTTTGGAGGAAATGTAATCGGTATCCACGCCACCTTTGGTAACTTCCGCTGTACGATAGCCTTCCGTTCCATTCGGTAAGAACTGCCAATGATGAATAAATTGTTCTAAAAAGGTCAACTCTTTTTTGCTGAGATCCGCAATTACTTTGTCCGCTAGCAATTTTTGATCCAACCAAATATCGACTAATTTTTTCGGAAAATAACGAGCCAATACGGTTTTTAACTGCAATTTCGCTGAAGATTGGCGAAGTTCGGCTAAAATATCTACAACTGAATGACTAGACAGCAAATCAATTTCGACGGTTCCGCCAAGTTCCCAATAATTGGAAATTTGCAAAATCGCAGGCCCAGATAAACCACGGTGGGTAAACAGCATTTGATTACTGAAACTTTTTCCGTTAGCAGAAACCGTAATGGGAATTGCAATCCCTGAAAGCTCGGTAAAAAATTTATCACTCTCTTTCCAAGTAAAAGGCACCAAGCTTGCACGAGGGGAAACCACTGGAATGCCAAACTGCTCAGCAATTTGATAACCAAACGGGCTTGCTCCAAGTGCAGGCATAGACAATCCACCTGTGGCAATCACTAAATGCTCAGCTTGAAACTCTTCACTAGCGGTCGAAATTTTGAAATCTTTTGCAAATTTTTCGACAGAAATGACCGCTTGTCGTAAAAAGATTTCGACGTTGCCTTTATCGCATTCTGCCTGTAATAAATCGACAATTTGCTGCGAGCTTTCATCACAAAAAAGCTGGCCTAGCTCTTTTTCGTGATAGCGTATGCCGTAAGAGGCAACAAGGGCAATAAAATCCCATTGGGTATAACGAGATAGGGCAGATTTTACAAAATGAGGGTTTTGGCTAAGGTAATTTCCAGCACCAATCTCTAAATTGGTAAAATTACAAAAACCGCCACCCGACATTAAAATCTTACGTCCAATTTTCTTACCACTGTCTAGCACTGCCACCTTTTTGCCTGCTTGCCCTAATTGGGCAGCACAAAATAGCCCTGCTGCCCCTGCACCAATAATGATGGTATCAAATTTTTGCATTAGACGTTTGTACCTTTGGATTAATCAACCCAAATAAATTTAATAATAAAGAGTAACGAAACCACCAATACAGAAGGAGTGATTTCTTTCCAACGACCAGTAAATGCCTTCATCACACAATAACTAATAAAACCAAATGCAATGCCTTCAGTAATTGAGTATGTAAATGGCATCATAGCTGTCGTAATGAATGCAGGCGTTGCTTCAGTTAAGTCGTCCCATTTCACCTCAATTAAACTTGATGCCATTAAAATGCCAACAAATACTAATGCTCCAGCCGTTGCGTAAGCTGGCACCAAGCCTGCTAATGGTGAAAAGAAAATAGTGAGTAAAAATAAAATACCAACAACCACTGCGGTTAAACCTGTACGTCCGCCAACAGAAACGCCAGAACCACTTTCAATATACGTCGAAATTGCAGATGTTCCCATATAAGAACCTGCCATTGCGGCGGTGCTATCGACTAATAGAGCTTGCTTCATTTTTGGGAAACGTCCTTGCTCATCGGCAAAGCCCGCCTTAGTAGTAACTGCAATCAGTGTTCCTGATGAGTCAAATAAGTTAACTAACATAAAGGAAAAAATAATGCCTAGTAAGGCAATATCAAAAGCCCCCGCAATATCTACCTGACCTACAACCGCCCCTAAACTTGGTGGTATAGAAACAATACCATTAAAGGTTATGGCAGGATCAAATATTAATGCCAATGTTGTAACGACAACAATAGAAACCAACACACCTGAGTGAATACCTTTTGCTGCCAAGATCACGATGATGAAAAAGCCTAAAATACCCATTAACACTTTTGGATCGTGTAAATTGCCCAGTGCAACTAAGGTATCTTGATTTGGCACAACTAATCCCATATTTTTAAAGCCAATTAAAGCAATAAATAAGCCGATACCTGCACCAATTCCTACTCGCAAACCAAGCGGAATCGCAGACATAAACCAGTAGCGAACTTGCAATACAGTTAATAGGAATAAGCCCACAGAGCCTAAGAAAATAGCCCCCATACCAACTTGCCAAGAATAACCAAGCTTTTGCACAACAACGAAAGCAAAAAAGGCGTTTAACCCCATTGCGGGTGCCAGTGCAATTGGCAAGTTGCTAAACAACCCCATAGCAATAGTACCAAATGCAGCAATTAAGCAGGTTGTTACGAATACCACTTGGGTATCCATTCCTGCCACGCCTAAAATAGATGGATTAACGAAAACAATGTAAACCATTGTGAAAAAGGTAGTAATACCTGCAATAATTTCGGTTTTAGCATTACTGCCTTTTGCATTAAGCTGAAATAATTTTTCTAACATAAGACCTTCGGAACTTAATATAAAGTTGAGTTGAGAAATGACAACGCCCGAGCAATCGGTTGCTCGGGCGTTGTCAATTTTTATCACGGAATGAATGCTTTGGCAAGCAATTAATACTCTAAAACTAATTTTAATAGTTCAATAGATAAAAATGCGAGGCTGAAACGCTGCTCATCAGCCACAGACCAAAACTGAATTTCTTGTTCTGATTTCGCTAATAACTGGCTAATTTCCAACGCATTTCGCTCTTCATTTTCGCCGTATTCTACCGCAGTCATAACCGAATTTTCATTAAAATGAATCCAATCTGCCGCTTTCCATTCAGCACTTATATTTTCTGCATCCAATTGATATTCAGATTGTATTGACACCATTTGTGATACGCCATAAAAGACTGGCACTTGAACACAATGGAAGGTGGTACAAGCGGTCAAATTTGGTAACACTTTTGCAAGTTGTAACTCAAAGGCTTTAGAAAACGGTAGATTTTTTTCCTCTCCTTGCACATTAGCTGGCACAACATCAAAAGCAATACGCTCTGCATTTTCGCCAAAGGGAATACCATTTAATAACCGAGCTGTTTGCCCAGCTAACTCTTTGACTTTCTCATCGCCAAAATACGCTGCAGGCAACAAAGAGGTCACAAATACTCGATTTAACGGCTGAGCAAGTAACGGCTTTAACGCTAATGCAAGTTGAGAAACTTGTGGATTAGCAAGGGCGATAATATTTCTTTCACGCAAATTTACTACATTTTCATCATTTACACTCGGCACAACAACAGGCACATCACTAATTAATGCCGTAATACCGTACAAATCTAAAATCACACAGCCTGCTTTAACAGCTTCCGCCAACACCTCCGCTTGAGCCATTTTGCCAGCAAATAAAATATGGGTAAATTCTGCCCAGTTCACCTCATCTAACGCATATTGTGCGATTGCTTTTGCCCCTAAACGTAAATTCTGCTCTTCACCAAACGGCTCTAACTCCACCGCTGAAATTTTCTCAATCGCGACATTTTTATGCTCTAACGCCTCCAATAATTTCTCGGCAAGAGTGAAATCGCTGGCAATGGCTAAATGAATATTTGACATTTTCTTTCCTTTTACATCTATTTTATGGGCATTATATGCTAATTTAAGGAAGGATAAAATAATCACCGCCTATTCTAGCTTAATCCCCAAAAAATGAAATTACTCGTCATAAAATCTACAAGCGGTCAGATTTTTGATAAGTTTTGCAAATTTTTTCCGAAAAAACACCGCTTGTTTTCCAATTGATTTACTTTTCAAGTGTTTGGATTTTTGATATAGTTCGTACTTTTGAGAAGTAGCTTCTCATTCTCATCAAATGGAAGCTAAAAGCCTGATATATAAAGAAATGGCAAAACAAGATTCAGATTGTATCACATTAGATCTGTTTGCGACTGTACCAAAAATTGGGCGTCCTCGCACTAATCCTCTAGACAGAGAACAACAAATTCGAATCAATAAACGTAACCAGCTAAAACGAGATAAATCTTCGGGCTTAAAACGAGTTGAATTAAAATTGCATTCGGATTTAGTCAAATTTTTAGAGGAGCAGGCGGCTAAACAAGGGGTTTCACGCGGGCAGTTAATTGAAATAATTCTAAATAATTATATCAAAAATAGGTAATAGAAATGGCAGTTGTAGGTTTATTTTACGGTAGCGATACTGGCAATACAGAAAATATTTCTAAAATGATTCAGAAAAATTTAGGTGCTGAATTAATTGATATTCTTGATATTGCTAAAAGTACAAAAGAAGATATTGAAGCATACGATTTTCTGATGTTTGGTATCCCAACTTGGTATTATGGCGAATCTCAAGCAGATTGGGACGATTTTATGCCAACATTGAAAGAAATTGATTTTAACGGTAAAGTTGTCGCCATTTTCGGTTGTGGAGATCAGGAAGATTACGCAGAATATTTCTGTGATGCAATGGGCACAGTACGTGATGTTATTGAGCCAAACGGTGCGGTTATTGTCGGACACTGGCCAACTGAAGGCTATAACTTTGAAGTCTCTCAAGCATTAGTTGATAATACGACTTTCGTCGGTCTTTGTATTGATGAAGATAGACAACCAGAATTAACAGCTGATCGAGTCAATAAATGGTGTGCACAGCTAAAAGAAGAAATGTGCTTAGACCAACTTGCATAAGGTTTTAGGTAAAGATAATTAGGTGGCAGATATGTCTGAAGTAAATATTAAACGTTTAAAAGAGGTTGGCTTAAAAGTTACCGAGCCTCGCTTGACTATCCTTGCATTAATGCAAGATATCCGTGATGAAATGCAGCATTTTGCAGCGGAAGATATTTATAAAATCCTGTTAGAAAAAGGCTCAGATATTGGTTTGGCAACTGTTTATCGTGTATTAAACCAATTTGAAGAAGTGGGTATTTTAACTCGTCATAATTTCGATGCAAACAAAGCGGTATTTGAATTAAATATGAACCACGAACACGATCACATCATCTGTATGGATTGCGGTAAAGTATTTGAATTTAAAGATCCTGATATGGAGCGTCGCCAACGTGAAATTAGTGAAAAGCACGGAATGGAATTAACTAACCATAGCTTATATCTCTACGGTAAATGTAGCAATTTGACCAACTGTGATGAGAAAAAATAAAAGTTCTTATTTAACTTGATTATACTATTACCGAAGTCCTCTTGTTGGGGCTTCGGTATTGTTCTATATAGGTTTCGCTAATTTAATAGTATGATGGAAAAACAAACACAGAATGTAATGGATGCCAAAATTAGGCAGCCTCGCAAAATATCGCCTTTTTGGATCTTGCCGATTGTTGCTTTTATTATTGGTGCCTTACTTTTTTTCCAAATTTTAAAAGAACAGGGTGAAACAATCTCAATCCGATTTGCCAAAGGTAATGGGATTATTGCTGGAAAAACCGTTGTTCGCTATCAAGGTTTAGAAATCGGGCGAGTAAAACGCGTTTATTTTGTTGATAACTTAAGAGAAGTTGAGGTTTTAGCTGAAATCAACGCCGAGGCAAGAAGTCTATTACGCCAAGATACCAAGTTTTGGCTAGTTCAACCAACAGCCTCATTAGCTGGAGTATCGGGACTAGATGCTATCGTTTCGGGTAATTATATTACGCTCTTGCCTGGTGAAGGTGAATCTGCCGATGAATTTATTGCCGAAGAAGACCCACCTGCAGTGCCAGTAAGTGATGGGGATCTACTCATTCATTTGGTCTCTGATGATATTGGCTCAATTAATGTCGGGGCAAATGTTTATTTCCGCAAAGTGCCTGTGGGAAATATTGCAGACTACCGCTTTACCAAAGATCAGAAAAAAATTGAAATTGATGTCATCATCCAGAAAAAATATGCCAATTTAGTCAAAAAAGAGAGTCGTTTCTGGAATATTAGTGGTATTAATGCCGATCTAAATCTACAAGGTATTCAAATTCATATGGATAGTCTTGCTTCTATAGTGCAAGGAGCTGTTGCCTTTGATTCTCCTGATAATATGGAAACCGCTAAGCAAGGGCAAAAATTTGAGCTATATCCAGATTTAAAATCAGCTAAGAGAGGGATTGAAATCAAAGTTAAAGTGCCGCTTTTGCCTAATTTAAAAGTCAATGAAACCGCGGTGTTCTACCAAAATATGCAAATTGGCATACTATCTCAGCTCAAATTGCCTGAAATAGTCGATAATGAATTACCTCAGCAAAATTTAGAGCAACATAAATTAATTGATGGTGTTTTATTAATTTCCCCAAGCTATGAGAACTTGCTTCGCTCAAAAACTAAAATTTTACTCAAAGAGCCTAAATTTTCACTCAATACGGAACAACTCACTAAAATGGGTGAACTACTACGTGGCGTTTATTTTGATATTCAACCTGGCAGTGGGGAAACTCAATCTGAGTTTACGATACAAACTGAAGCTGATTATTTATTAAGCCTACCCAATTTATTAAATTTTAGCCTGATTGCTCCACAAGCCTACGGGGTTGATGTAAATCAAGGTATTTACTATAGCGATGTGCAAATTGGAGAAATTGTTAAACGCTCATTAGATTTAGATAACATTCGTTTTGATGCGATCATTTATCCGCCTTATCGCAATCTAATCGGAAATAGCAGTAAATTTATAGCGATCTCCAATATTGATATGTCTGTCAGTTTAGAGGGGTTACGCATACACGCTGGCTCTCCATCTGATTGGTTAAAAGGCGGTGTTCGTTTAGTTAATGGTAAAAGCGAGGGCTCACCTAAAAAGCAATACCCCTTATATAAAGATATAGAAAGTGCGGAATCTGGTATTTCAGCCTTAAATAAAAAAGCAACGGTTACCCTTTCTGCTGAATCGTTATCGGGCATTACTGAAAGTTCAGTTGTACTTTATCGTGATTTTCAAGTCGGCGAAGTATTAAAAGTCACGCCTAAGCAAAATCACTTTGATGTTGAACTCTTTATTGAACCCAATTATCGTAATTTATTAACCGAAACAAGCCGCTTCTGGATTGAGCCTGCAACTAATGTTGATGTGTCACTAAAAGGGGTGAACATTACTGCAACACCGTTAATGCGAACATTAAAAGGGGCTATTAGCTTTGATAATGGTGGTCTAAAAGGCAATAAAACCCTTTATGCAACGAAAGAAAAAGCCACTTCAGGCAATACCTACATCACGTTAATTGCTAAAGATGGTAGCAAACTCAGTGAAGGTATGAGCATTAAATATATGGGCTTAACAGTCGGTCAAATTGAAAAACTGGAATTGCAAAATGCAAAAAAACAGATAAAAGCGACCGCTTACATTCAAGGAAAATATTATCCATCAATCGCTAAAGCGGGTGCAACATTCAGTGTGGTTTCACCAGAAATCAGCACAACAGGTTTTAAAAACTTAGATGCTACATTACAAAACTATATTACGGTTGATGCAGGCTCAGGCAAAACTCAACACCATTTTGAGTTATCACAAACCGATACCGTTAAAACGACTTATACAAATGGCTTCCCAATTATTGTGGAAGCCAGCAATGCAAACGGTATTCAACCAGAAGCCCCCGTACTTTATCGTGGTATGCAAGTGGGTATTGTAAGCCATTTAGGCTTAAGCGAACTCAATGACAGAGTGTTAATTCATCTTAAAATTAACAATAAATACAAACACTTAGTTAGAACTAATACCCAATTCTGGCAGGCCTCAGGATATACAATGGATATCAGCCTACAAGGTGTAAGTATGAATTCTGGCACAATGTCGCAATTATTAAACGGTGGAATTGAGTTCTCAACCCCTTACACTAAAGTGGTACAACCTCAAGCCCACGCAAACAAAAGATTTTTATTACAACGCAAACGTCCTGAAGATGCCCTAACCTGGGAGCAAGGAATTGCAGAATAATATATGGAGTGAAAAATGCCTTTATTAGATAGTTTTAAAGTTGATCATACTAAAATGAATGCCCCTACCGTACGTGTTGCCAAAACGATGACAACACCAAAAGGCGACACCATTACCGTATTTGATTTACGCTTCTGCCGTCCGAATATTGATATTCTGCCTGTACGAGGTATTCACACAATGGAGCACCTTTTTGCAGGATTTATGCGAGATCACCTAAATAGCAAAAGCGTAGAGATTATTGATATTTCACCAATGGGCTGTCGCACTGGTTTTTATATGTCGCTAATTGGTACGCCTTCAGCACAAGAAGTCGCGAATGCGTGGGAAGCATCAATGAACGATGTATTAAACAAAATTCCAGATGTATCTGCCATTCCAGAACTTAATGAATACCAATGTGGATCTTACAAAGAACATTCATTGGAAGAAGCTCATAATATTGCGCGTAATGTTTTAAATACAGGCATCGGAATTAACCACAACGAAGATTTGGCATTAGATGAAAAATTACTAAACCTATAGTTCTGTGATGTTGATCGAATAGCACATCAGGCTATACAAGCGGTCAAATTTACTCACAACATTGCAAAATCAACAAATTAAGGGGTAAATCGCCATTTACCCCTACTTTTTATATTTGGAAATCATTAATTTATGTTTGAAAAACTCTTTAGATGGTTTGAGGCAAGGGTGGAAACCTACCCCAATGAAATGCCACAAACGCCAAAATCAGGCTTAATTCCCTTCATTTTTGATGCTACAAAAGGTATGCGGATTTATATTTTAATTCTGACAATCTTTGTGGCAGCAGTTGGCGTTATTGAAGCTATTTTGTTTCAATTTATGGGCGATTTAGTTGATTGGATCAACACATATTCCCCATCTGAGCTCTGGGCAGAAAAAGGTTGGACAATCATAGGAATGTTTTTTATTGCAATACTTGCCGTTGTGTTCGTTTATCTCGCCAGCAGCATTCGCTTCCAATCTTTGCAAGGGGTTTTCCCAATGCGTTTACGTTGGAATTTTCATCGCTTAATGTTAGGACAAAGTTTAGGTTTCTATCAAGATGAATTTGCTGGCAGGGTATCTGCAAAAGTAATGCAGACCGCACTCTCCGTGCGTGACGTAATGATGACTTGTGCAGATATGCTTGTTTATGTACTCGTTTATTTTACTACCTCAAGTGTGATTTTATTGCAGCTAGATGGCTGGCTATTTGTGCCGTTCATCTTATGGGTTATCTCACTTGGCGCAACTATTATCTATTTTGTACCCAAACTTGCTCAAGCTGCCCAAGAGCAATCTGATGCTCGAAGCCTTATGACAGGAAGAATTACCGACGCTTACTCAAACATCGCAACCGTAAAATTATTCTCTCACGGTAACCGTGAATCCGCCTACGCAAAAGAGTCAATGGAAGAATTTATGGTTACCGTGCATAAACAAATGCGTTTGGTTACCGTCATTGAAACGATCACCAACCTCACCTCTATGGCGTTAATCATTTCAACCGCAGGTATCGGTTTATGGCTTTGGGGCTCAAGTGTTGTAACGGCAGGGGCAATTGCCACCTCAACTGCTTTAGCACTACGAATCAAAGGTTTATCACAATGGATTATGTGGGAATTTGCCCGTCTATTTGAAAATTTAGGTACCGTGCAAGATGGTATGATGACACTTTCTAAGCAACATAATGTCGTAGATAAAGAAAATGCCCAGCCATTAAATGTAACGAAAGGCGAAATTAAATTTGAGAATGTCGATTTTGCCTACGATGTAAAAAAACCATTACTGAAAGATTTTAACTTAACCATTAAACCAGGTGAAAAAGTGGGCTTAGTCGGTCGCAGTGGAGCAGGTAAATCAACGCTAACTAACTTATTACTGCGTTTTTACGATATTCAAGGCGGCTCAATTACAATTGACGGGCAGAATATTCGAGACATCACGCAAGAAAGCCTCCGCTCACAAATTGGTTTGGTTACACAAGACACTTCTCTACTCCACCGATCTGTGCGTGAAAACTTAATGTATGGTCGCCCAACCGCAACGGAAGCAGAAATGATCAACGCTGTAGAACAAGCTGCCGCCAGCGAATTTATTCCCAACCTTCAAGATGCCAAAGGTAGAACAGGGTTTGATGCCCACGTCGGCGAGCGAGGCGTTAAGCTCTCGGGCGGACAACGCCAACGCATTGCCATCGCCCGTGTAATGCTCAAAGATGCCCCCATTCTATTACTAGATGAGGCAACCAGTGCCTTAGATTCCGAAGTGGAAGTGGCTATTCAAGAAAATTTAGCTAAGCTGATGGAAGGCAAAACGGTCGTAGCAATTGCTCACCGCCTCTCCACCATTATGGCGATGGACAGATTAATTGTGCTAGATAAAGGCGAAATTGTCGAACAAGGCACGCACGAAGAGCTACTTGCCCACAACGGCGTTTACGCCCGACTTTGGGCTCACCAAAGTGGCGGGTTCTTGCCAGAGCACACGGATATCTAAGTCCGGATCTCATACTCTTTTTAAGATCAAGCGGTCATTTTTAGTGTAACATTTGCAAATTTTTCAGCAAAAATGACCGCTTGCTTACCAATTAAAATCACCTTAAAACTTACACCGAAACTATCAAAAATTTGCAAGATTTCTCCCCTTTTTTCAGGTATCATTACGCCATTCATAACAATAATTTTGGAGCAAATTGTGTCTTCCCTTTGGTCTGATTGCCTTAATCACTTACAAACGAAAGTATCGCCAACCGACTACAGCACTTGGCTACGTCCTCTACAGGCCAGTTCTGACAATGGAGAACTCACGCTTTATGCTCAAAATCAATTTGTTGAAAATTGGGTTAAAGACAAATTTTTATCCGAAATTACCGATCTTGCTCGCTTTTTAGCTAAAAATGATAATTTAGCTGTTACGCTAAAAGTGGGTATTAAGCCCACCGAGCAACCAAAACCCCAACTTGGTACTCAAAACGCACCATCAGAATTTGCCAATACGGGCTTTAAAACAGGCTTAAATCCGCATCAAACTTTTGATAATTTTGTACAAGGCCGCTCCAACCAACTAGCGAAATTGGTGGCTCAACAAGTGGTAGATAATTTAGGTGAAAGCCATTGCAATCCACTCTCTTTCTATGCGGGCACAGGCTTAGGCAAAACCCACTTATTACACGCGATTGGTAATGAGTTAATCAAACGCAATCCAACCATTCGTGTGCTATATATCCATCTTGAGCGTTTTTATCGAGATATTATTAAAGCAATTAATAGCTCCAATAGTGATGCGGAAAAAATTAAGAAGTTCTATCGTTCACTAAATGTATTAATGATTGATGATATTCAATTCCTAGCAAATAAGCCAAAAGTTCAAGAAGAGTTTTTACATCTATTAAATGCACTATTTGAACAGAAAAAACAGATTATTCTGACTTCTGATATATTACCTAAAAATATTGATAAAATTGACACGGCGATTAAATCTCGTTTAAGTGGCGGTATTAGTGCCACGATTGAGCCACCTGAATTAGAAACCCGAGTAGCCATTCTTCGCCAAAAAGCCTTAGAACGAGGTGCAGATTTGCAAGAAGAGGCCGCTTATTTGATGGGGCAAAAACTCCGTACGAATGTGCGTGAATTAGAAGGTGCATTAAACCGTGTCATTGCGTGGCAAAAACTCACACTCCGCCCAATTACTGTTGATGCCGTACGTGAAACCTTACAAGATCTATTCGCCTCATTCGATTACTTAATTACGCTTGAAAATATTCAGCGAATTGTAGCGGAATATTATGGCATTAAAGTGGCAGATATTAAATCGAAAAGCCGTGCGAGAAGCGTTGCCCGCCCTCGCCAAATGGCGATGGCATTAGCAAAAGAGCTTACTAATCATAGCTTGCCTGAAATTGGCAGAGAATTTGGCGGACGAGATCACACAACTGTGCTACACGCCTGCAAAACGATTAATGAATTACGTGATACTGAAAGTGGCATCCAAGAAGATTATATTAATTTAACTCGTAAATTATCATCTTAAGCCGTTAAGAATAAAGGAATGATTATGCAAATTACGATTACTAGAGACCAGTTACTTAAACCTTTACAACAAGTATGCAGCGTATTGAGCAGCCGCCCAACTTTGCCAGTCATTAACAATATTTTGTTAAGAATTGAAGGCGATCGTTTATCCTTAACAGGAACAGATTTAGAAGTTGAATTGACCACCCAAGCTCAGCTACTACAAGCGGTCGATTTTGCTGGAAAATTTACCATTCCAGCAAAAAAATTCTTAGATATCAGCAAAAGTTTGCCTGATGACAGCGTGATTTCAGTTGAATTTGAAGAAGATAAAGCCCTCATCAAAGCAGGTCGTAGTAAATTTAGCCTAGCTACTTTGCCTGCCAGCGACTATCCAAATTTAATGGATTGGAGCCCTGAAGTCGATTTTTCTATTGAGCAATCTACTCTTGCACGACTTATTGATGCAACCCAATTTTCAATGGCAAACCAAGACGCCCGATATTTCTTAAACGGTATGAAGTTTGAAACCGAAGGTAACTTGTTACGCACAATAGCAACAGACGGACATCGTTTAGCTGTTTGTACTATGGTGTTAAACCAGGAGCTTTTAACCCATTCCGTTATTGTGCCACGAAAAGCCGTTCTTGAACTTTCACGTTTGGTGTCTGCAAGCAATGACGAAGTACGTTTAGAGATTGGTTCAAGCAATATTCGTATTACGATGAATGGTATCGTATTTACCTCCAAACTCATTGACGGCAGATTTCCAGACTACCGCCGAGTACTTCCTCGCAACGCAGATCGTATTTTAGAAGCTGACACTGAAACCTTAAAACGTGCTTTAATGCGTGCCGCGATTCTTTCAAACGAAAAATTTAGAGGCGTACGCTTAACGCTAAGCAACAACTTACTTAAAATTACCGCTAATAATCCAGAGCAAGAAGAAGCTGAAGAGATGATTGATGTCGCCTACGACAGCCCAGAAATGGAAGTCGGCTTTAATGTAAGCTATGTGTTAGACGTGCTAAACACTTTAAAATGCCAACGAGTACGCTTCAGCCTAGTTGATTCTAGCTCAAGCTGCTTAATTGAAGATTGTGATAACCCCTCTGCAGAATATGTAATTATGCCGATGCGTCTATAATCCTAGATGCTCTAAATAATAAGCCCCTATTTGATCTGCCCCCAAAAGTTAACACTGATTAAGGTGCAGATTTTTTATGCCTAAATACAACTAATCTTTCAAACAGCAAATCAATGTTATCTCCAAAACAGTAAATCGGATCATTAACACTATAACAATCAGCTGCTAGCGAAAACAAAAAGGACTAAGCCCGTACAATACAGAACTTAGTCCTTAAATTAAAATAGCCTAAATTTTCAATTTAGATCAAAACGTATAGCTTTTCGATACTACGTATTGATTAGTGAGCCAAAGGGCGAGCTAAACGATAGTTAGCAGCAGCTTTTTTCGCACCAAGCACACAAGCTACAAAGGTTAATAGTGTACTAATCAACCAAAATAGACCAGAATATAGTGCAGCTTTACGAGCAGCTTCTTCAGCAGCAGCTAAAGCTTGTTCTGCTTTAGCTTTAGCATCAGCAACAGCTTGCTCAATTTTAGCTTTATATTCTTGATAAGCAGAAACTGCTTCATTGCGAATTTGCTGAGCTTCAGCTTCGCTTAAACCTTCATTTTTTAACTGAACGATGATTTTATCACCTGTTAACGCATTCTCAATTTCAGCAGCACGTTTTTTAGCATAATCATCTAGATTTTTCCAAGTCTCAATGCTGGTAAAGTCCATATTTTTGATTTCATTTTTAGTGGTATTAACCATTTTTTCTACCACATTAGCAGACGCACTGATTTGCTCTTTAGAGAATGTATCGTTGTTTTTAGCAACCCATTGTTCAATATCTTCAAGACTGATGTTGCCAGTAACTTGTTGATAAAGCTCTTGTGCTTTATTGGCAATGATATTAATCACATTACCTGATTCTCCAGCAGATGCCTCTTCTAGTTCTTCAGAAATAATAGAACCGATAGAACTTGAACTGATAACACTCGTAGTTACACTAGCTGTCGAATTGATCGCAGAACCTGCAGTACGAGCAACGTTACCTAGCCCGTTCATAGTTGAAAAAGTAGTGATAACGATGATAGTAGCGGCAGTCAAGATACCCGTTAAGGCAGCATCTTTTGGTAAGATGTCAGTGCCATCACCAAATAAAGCTTCAGGTGCTGATGCCTTAACAGCAAAATAGCCTGCAACAAAAGCACTGATTAAAGCTGTGATAACAGCATAAACGCCTGCAGCAATGCCAGCACCGCTTAAATCCAATGACAAGAATGAACCGACAACTAACGCTAAAGCAAACATAACCATGCTAACAACTAAGCCCATAACAAGCCCAGCCAAAATGCCGCGCCACGAAGGTCGTCTAGCTGACGTATATGAATGTTGCATATTTTCTCCTAATAACCAATAAATAAAATAATATGAAATAGGGATTACTTATTTATCCAAAAAGCAACCTTATTAATTTACTTAGGCCAACTAAATGAGCTAGCCATTTGATAAACGTTATCTTAATTCAATACATTTACCAAATAAAAAGCGATTGATTGAATTTAAATTTTAAAATTGATTGAAATAAATTTTCAATTAAAAATACTTCAAGCAAAATAAACCATCAAAATAAATTACTATCAATAGAAAAAAGAGAATACTTTCCTTTTCACTTTACGCTTCTATTATAATCAAATTTATTTTTTGATAGTAGTTTTTTTAATAAGTTTTTACTACTTTTGTAACAATTATTACAATATTCTAGGTTTCTAATCATCCACTATGGCAAGAAATTTGTTTTTCTATGAAAAAATTAACCCTCAACATCAAAAATATAAAAGCCTGATTGACTTTCTATTTTCAATCAGGCTTTATTTTTATAAATTATTCAAACGCACATCAATTAAGGTTTGCTCTTGAGGAGCCGCATTTAATCTAGCTTGTTCATAAGCCATTTTAGCGGCAGGCTTATCGCCTTTTGCAACAAGAATATCGCCAATTAGGATTTGCTTACGTAACTCCCACGCTTTATCTTGAATCTGAGTAAGACCTGCAAGTGCTTCATCGTAAGATTTTAATTGGTAATCCACTTGTGCTAAACGAAAACGAGCCAAAGTTTTCAATGTAGAATCAGATTGAGTTAAAGCAGATTGTAACGCTACTTTAGCTGCAAAAAAATCGCCTTTTTCGACCGCCTGTTTTGCTTGCTCAAATTGTGCAAAAGTCGCATAGCTTGAATCTTGATTATCCGCAATAAACTTTTCTACAAGCGGTTGATTTTTATTTGGATTTTGCAAATAGCTCTCCATCACACGCTGATATGATGCGGAAGTCTTTTGTGCCGTTTCAAGCTGATGGTTTTTCCAAAAATTCCACCCCAAACTGGCTGCACAAACTAAAATAATTGCGACTAAAATAGGGGTACCATTTTCCTTAAACCAATTTTTGGCATCTTCAAACTGCTGTTCTTCGGTTTTATTTAAATATTCGTTACTCATTTTTTCTCCTAAAATCGTTTATTAAGTTCAGCAATTAGTTCTGATTGTGCAATCGTGATCTGCTCAGAACCTGAACGTAGGTCTTTGATAACCACTTTTTTTTCTGCCACTTCACTTTCGCCAATTACTAAGGCAATCTTTGCTTCCATTTTATCTGCACGTTTAAATTGTTTTTGGAATTTTCCACCTGAACAGTGGCTCATTACACGCAGTTGCGGTATTTCAGTACGAATTTGTTCTGCAATTTCGAAGGCATTTACGGTTGAGCCTTCGCCCGAGAAAACAAGATAAACATCAACTGCTTTGGGTAAATCAATCTTTTTGTTCACTTCTTGCACAAGCAATACTAAACGCTCTAACCCCATTGCAAAACCAACACCTTGTGTTGCGTGTCCGCCAAGCTGCTCAACTAAACCATCATAACGCCCACCACCGCAAACAGTACCTTGTGAACCTAAAGCGGAAGTAACCCATTCAAATACAGTTTTGTTGTAATAATCTAACCCACGTACTAATTTGGGGTTGACTTCGTAACAAATGCCCATTGCATCAAGTAAACCACATAATTGAGCAAAATGCTCACGGCTCTCATCATCTAAATAATCAAGCAATTTTGGTGCCTCATTTAGCACTGCTTGTAATGTTTCATTTTTTGTATCGAGAATACGCAGTGGGTTTTTTACTAAACGCTCTTTCTCTTCCTCACTCATTAAAGCGGTGTGATTTTCCAAAAATTTTACCAATGCCGACCGATAATTTGCTCGAGCCTCTAATGAACCAATGGAATTAAGTTGAAGCGAAACGTGTTGCTCAATGCCCAACGCTTTCCAAAGGCGAGCAGTTAAAAGAATTAATTCTGCATCAATTTCGGGATTAGGAATACCGAAAACCTCAACACCCGCTTGATGAAATTGGCGATAACGTCCTTTTTGTGGGCGTTCATGGCGGAACATTGGTCCTATATACCACAAGCGTTGTTCGTTATTATAAATCCAGCCACGCTCAATTGCTGCACGCACACAACCTGCTGTGCCTTCGGGGCGAAGGGTTAATTGCTCATCATTATCCCAGAATGTGTACATTTCTTTAGATACCACATCGGTGACTTCGCCAATCGCACGAGCAAATAACGGCGTACTTTCAACAATTGGCATACGCACTTCTGAATAGCCGTAACAGGCTAATACGTGACGTACTTTTTCTTCAACCCATTGCCATAATGGAGACTCAGTAGGTGAACAATCGTTCATTCCACGAATTGCTTGTATTGTTTTTGCCACAGTTTTATTCCTATTTATTTACAATATCTATACGGTTGTTCTGTTGTGCCACTCTAGCACGGATTTTAGCTTCTAGTTGGTCAATTAATTTTGCATTATCAAAACGCTCTTTTTGACGCACGCCATCTAAATAAAAACCACTCATTTTATTACTGCCCGTTACGCCTAAATCAGAGATCAGTGCTTCACCTGGACCATTGACCACACAACCGATAATAGAAACATCCATCGGGGTGATAATATCTTCTAAACGCTGCTCTAGCTCGTTTACTGTTGCAATCACATCAATTTCTTGGCGTGAGCAAGTTGGACAAGCAATAAAGTTAATGCCACGTGAGCGGATACGCAGAGATTTTAAAATATCAAAACCCACTTTAATTTCTTCTACTGGATCGGCAGCCAGAGAAATACGTAAAGTATCACCAATACCTTCCGCTAATAACAAGCCTAGCCCAACCGCAGATTTTACAGATCCCGCTCTTGCCCCACCTGCTTCCGTGATCCCTAAATGTAGCGGCTGATCTATTTGTTTTGCAAGCAGTCGATAAGATTCAACCGCTAAGAACACATCTGAAGCTTTCACACTTACTTTAAATTGATCAAAATTGAGACGATCAAGATGATCCACGTGACGTAATGCTGACTCCAACAACGCTTGTGGCGTAGGTTCGCCATACTTCTCTTGCAAATCACGCTCAAGTGATCCTGCATTAACGCCAATGCGGATTGGAATATTTTTATCTCTTGCACAATCAACTACCGCACGAATACGCTCTTCATTACCAATATTACCCGGATTAATACGCAGGCAATCTACGCCGTATTCCGCCACTTTTAACGCAATACGATAATCAAAATGAATATCCGCAACCAACGGCACATTCACTTGCTGTTTAATCACTTTAAATGCTTCCGCAGAATCCATTGTTGGTACAGAAACACGCACAATGTCTGCCCCAACACGTTCTAACGCTTTAATTTGAGCTACTGTTGCCTCCACATCTGTGGTGCGTGTATTGGTCATTGATTGTACAGAAATCTGGGCATCTCCCCCTACTGGCACATTACCGACATAAATTTTTTTCGATACCCGACGTTTAATTGGTGATTGATGTATCATATTCTTTCTAGTAGTTAAAAGTTGTAGAACAGAAAACACTCGTAGAAAATAACGACGAAACGGTTATATTTACGTGCGTTTTATTCTTAAGAAGATTATTGCAACGGCAAACGGATACGAGCAACACGTCCATCAATTTTTAACGGTACTTCCTCTCCTTTGTAGTAAATTTTTACGTTTGCTGGCGCGCCGATGGTTAAGCGGTATTGCTCATTTTCATTAAAGGTTAATACTTCGCCATTACTGTAAAGCTTCTCCGCTAAACGTTTATTTTTAGCATTTCTTACCGTAACCCAACTTTGTGAGCCAGTAATTTCAATGCGTAATTCATCATTGCCTACCGCTACTGGTGGCTCTGCTACGTCAACATCTATTATCGTTTCTGCTTTTTGCAAAACATTCGCAGGTTCAGTCGTTATTTCTGTTTCAGTTTTTGGTTGCTCCGCAGTTTGTTCTTGTGCAGGTAACAATTCTTCAGACTGAACTGGTTGTTCAATAACTAACGCATTAGATTCCTCTGGTAAATCGTTCGCAATTTGAGCAATAGGTGCTGAATTAACTAGCTGCTCACGATTTTCCTGATCTTTTTGATAACCTTGCCACCACCATAAAAGTGTCATACCTAACGCAGCTAAAAGCACTAATATGGTTAAATATTTTAATGCTTTACCCTGCGAATTAGACGATGATCGTACAGGAGCAACTTTTGTAACCTCTTTCGGAATAGTTACCTCACCATAATTGACAGAAGAAACCAATGATTCGGGCAACCGTAAAAATTTCACATAATTACGTACATAACCACGCACAAAGGTTGGAGCAACATTTTTTAAAATAAAAATATCATTTTCAATAGAATCAATATGTGATTTTTTTAGATTTGTTTTTTGAGCTACTTCTACAATTGAAAGATTTAATGCCTCACGAGCTGCTCTTAATTTCTGCCCTAAAGTGAGAGCTGAATTAGGCTGCTCCTGAATAGGATTCACTGATTCGGTCATATAACACTCTTGAAATAAAATAGTGGAAATAAAATTCAAAAATTACTCGAAAGTTTAAAGAGGTAATGCCCATTTTGCAATCGTAACGAGCAAAAATCTTAAAAATTTAGCAAACAATCGGCCATATTTAAAAAATTTTTTGCAAATTTCATTAAAAATATGACCGCTTGTATCTCAGAAAATTTAAGAAGCTAAAGAGGCTTTTGCTGCCGCAATTGCTTCTGCAATACGCTGTGGATTTACTCCACCTTTAGCACAACGTTTTTCTAAGCAGGATTCTAATGACAGAATAGGATAAACATCATCGCTAATTGTGTGGTGGAATTGTTGGAATTCGCTAATGCTTAATGCCTCAAGTGGCTCTTTTTTGCTGATGGCATAAACCACGGCTTCCCCCACAATATGATGTGCTTCACGAAATGGCACCCCCTTCACTACAAGGTAATCCGCTAATTCAGTTGCATTTGCATAGCCTTGCTGTGCGGCTTCACGAGTACGTTCCGTATTCACTTGAATATCAACCAACACTAATTCTGCAATTTCCAAACAAGCTTGCCAAGTTTCAAGGGCATCAAAAATACCTTCTTTGTCTTCTTGCATATCTTTGTTATAAGCAAGTGGTAAACCTTTTAAAGTGGTTAAAAGCCCTGTTAATGCCCCAAATACACGCCCTGATTTACCACGAATTAGCTCGCAAGCATCTGGGTTTTTCTTCTGTGGCATAAGTGATGAGCCTGAAGTGACGCGATCAGACATTTCAAGAAAGCCCGATTCGCCGCTATTGAAAATAATCAAATCTTCGGCAAAACGTGATAAATGCACCATACTGATGGCAGCAGTTGAAAGTAATTCCAAAATATGATCGCGGTCTGACACGCTATCTAAACTGTTACGCGTCGCTTCTTCAAAGCCTAAATCACGGGCAAGGAGATCACGATCAATACCATAAGCAGTTCCCGCTAATGCACCCGAACCAAGTGGACAAGTGCTCATACGTTTATTCGCATCATTTAAACGGCTGAAATCACGCTCAAGCATTTCATAATATGCCATACACCAATGGGCAAAGGTAACAGGCTGTGCACGTTGCAAGTGCGTGTAGCCAGGCATTACCGAATTTTGATTCTCTTCCGCCACGGAAACTAAACGTTCCTGCAACGCACGAATACGCTCTTGCAACGCCGTTGCTTGTACTTTGCACCACATTTTAATGTCTAACGCAACTTGGTCATTACGGCTACGCCCAGTGTGCAATTTTTTACCTAAATCACCTACTTTCTCAATTAACTTAGATTCAACCCAGCTGTGGATATCTTCTGCATCATCTTTTAAGATGATGGTTAAATTAGCCTCCACCTCCGCACGCACTTCTTTCAATGCTGCAATCAGCTGTTCTAACTCTGCTTCCGTTAAAATACCGACTGATGTAATCGCTTTTGCCCAACCTATTGACCCTTCAATATCTTGAATGACTAAGCGATAATCAAAACGTAATGAGTCATTAAAATATTTAAATTTTGCATCTGCTTGTTGTGTAAAACGTCCACCCCAAAGAGCCATAATTCTATTCCTTTTATATTATCAAAATGAAAAGGTGCTTTATCGCCTTCCTTTTTTGCTTGTGCTATTTTGCATAAACATGCAAAATATTTCAATATTTATTAAAATTATTTTAGCTGTGCTTCAATAATTCCACCGCCTAGGCAAACTTCACCTAAATAAAACACGGCTGATTGACCTGGCGTCACTGCAATTTGCGGCTCATCAAATACCACGCGAATAGTTTCATCATCAATTACTTGAATTTCACAGGCAATATCTGCCTGACGATAACGAGTTTTCACAGTACAACGTAAATTTTCACGCAGTGGTTGCATATCTACCCAGGTGAGTTGTTTTGCAATTAAGCCTGTTGAAAGTAGTGCTGAATTATCGTGCCCTTGAGCCACCACCAGAACATTCTTGATGAGATCTTTCTCCACCACATAAAACGGATCTTCACTCAAGCCTTTTACACCACCAATCCCTAAACCTTTACGCTGACCGAGTGTGTGGTACATTAAACCATCGTGGCGACCAACCACTTTCCCCTCCACCGTGCGAATTTCGCCAGGTTGAGCTGGCAGGTAGCGTGCTAAGAAATCTTTAAATTTACGCTCACCGATAAAACAAATTCCAGTCGAATCTTTTTTCTTCGCCGTTGCCAAGCCCAAATCTTCAGCAATAGCCCGCACAATCGGCTTTTCAATTTCGCCGACAGGGAATAAACTCTGCCCAACTTGCTTTTTATTGATAGCGTATAAAAAATAGCTCTGATCTTTATTTTCATCTAAACCACGCAGTAATTTTGCGTTTTGATCGTCCTCACTACGGCGAACGTAATGCCCTGTGGCGATATAGTTTGCACCAAGATCTTCTGCCGCATATTCCAAAAATGCTTTGAATTTGATCTCTTTGTTACACAAGATATCAGGATTTGGCGTACGTCCTGCTTTATATTCTGCTAAGAAATATTCAAATACGTTGTCCCAATATTCCGCTGCAAAATTGATTTTATGCAATTTTATTCCCAGCTTATCAGCCACAGCTTGAGCATCCGCTAAATCAGCGGCTGCAGTGCAGTAATCTGTGTCATCATCTTCTTCCCAATTTTTCATAAACAAGCCCTCAACGATATAGCCTTGTTGTTGAAGAATAAAAGCAGAAACAGAGGAATCTACCCCACCTGACATACCAATAATCACTTTTTTCTTAGCATTTTCAGCAAGCTGTTCTGGCGTTAGTTTAGGGAAATGGATATCATACGTTTTTGAGGTTAATTGAGTTGTCATAAGTCTCCCGTAACTTCGGTTAAGGCGAAGCACATTGGTTTGTTATAAAAGCAGCAAGCGGTGAAATTTGCAAAAAATTTTGCAAATCGTACCGCTTATACATAGATAATAAAATTTAGAGTGTAAAGATAAATTACTTCACTTCGTAAAATTGTGGTTCTTTATTAAAATGTGCTACTTCTTCAGGATCTGCCGTGCCGTCTGCGATTTTCGATTTTAAGTTATCACAGGGCTCTTCACAGTCGCACATTTTTTTCATACCTAAAGCGGTAATGCCACCACAACTGCCTTTGATGGTTTTACCTTTCACAATAAAGCCAATTGACATTGCAAAAATCACTGCAATAAAAAAACCAAAGGTTAATAATACTGTTTCCATTTTACACTCCAACTATTGTAATTGAATCAATTTTTTAAATTCGCTCGACATTTGCGACTCAAACTTGTCACCATTTTTAATAATTAAAAATATCGCTAACTTTTCACGCTCTGCCAGTGCCAAGGCTTTTTCTGCGCCTAGTACAAATAAGCCCGTTGATAATCCGTCTGCTGTCATTGTCGTTGGGGAAAATACGGTTATAGACGCTAAATTATGACTCACTGGGCTTAATTTTTTAGGGTCGATAATATGTGAAAGGCGGTTGCCCCTTTCATCTTCAAAATAATTTCTATAATTACCCGATGTTGCCATACCTAAATTATGTAAAGGCACTGTAATTTGTGCAGATTGAGATTGCTCCATTATAGGCTGTTCAATTGCAATTCGCCAATCTAATCCTTTTAAATTTTTACCTTTACCACGCAGCTCACCACCGATTTCTACTAAGTAGTTGCTCACACCTGCATTTTCAAGATATTCCGCTAGCTTATCTACGCCAAAACCTTTCGCAATAGAAGATAAATCTAAATAAAGATTAGGCACCGTTTTAGTCAGCGTTGGCTTATCACCCATTTTTAGGTTGATTTTATCAATGCCAACATAGCTAGACAATTCTTTAATTTTCTCGTCAGAAGGCACTATGTTTAAACGCTTATCGGGTCCAAATCCCCATAAATTTACTAGTGGCCCAACCGTAATATCTAGTGCCCCTTCTGTCATTTTATTTAAACGAATAGCCTCTTCCACTACTTTTGCAAAATCTTGCGAAATTTCAACCGCTTGGTTCGCTTCTTTGAGTTGATTAAATTGGCTAATTTCAGAATCTGGTTGGTAAGTGGACATTTGGTTGTTCACTTCAACTAATAAACCATCTAACTCATTTTTTACTTTTTCAGGATTAGCTAAGTTCTTCACTTCGCCATTATCAATATATTTGACTGTGTAAGTCGTTCCCATTGTTTTGCCTTGCAAGACGATTTGCTCTGGGGCTTTTCCGCAAGCGGTTAAAATAAAAAGAGTAGTACATAGAAGAAATAATTTTTTCATGAGGATTAATAGGCTTAAGAATTTGGCAGAATTATAGCATATTCTATACTTAAATTAGCACGGTATATCTCTGTAAAATCAATTATTTAAATTTTTTACGACAAAAATAAACTGTTTTTCAATACGACTAATGGTTCTCTCAGTGAAATGAAAGGCTTTTTGAAGAGCTGAGATATCGAAATTTTTATTTTTCTACCCTATATGAATATGAAATAGCAAGCGGTTGATTTTACAAAAAACTCTGCAAAATCAACCGCTTGTTGTTTATTGAAACGAAGGCCTATTAGCCGCCGAAATCATCTAACAAGATGTTTTCATCTTCAACACCTAAGCTTTTCAGCATACCGATTACGGCTGCATTCATCACTGGTGGACCACACATATAATATTCGCAGTCTTCAGGGGCTTCGTGATTTTTGAGATAGTTCTCGTAAAGCACGTTGTGAATGAAGCCACGGAAGTAGTCTTCACGGTCACCTGGTAGTGGATCAGAAAGTGCTACATACCATTTGAAGTTATCGTTTTCTGCTTGAAGCATATCGAAGTCTTCGGTATAGAACATTTCACGCTCTGAACGAGCACCGTACCAGAAGGTCATCTTACGTTTAGATTTTAAGCGTTTTAATTGGTCAAAAATATGCGAACGCATTGGTGCCATACCTGCGCCACCACCAATAAATACCATTTCTGCATCAGTATCTTTGGCGAAGAATTCACCAAATGGACCAGAAATTGTTACTTTGTCGCCCGCTTTTAATGACCAAATATATGAAGACATTTGTCCTGGAGGAGCATCAGGCTGTTTTGGTGGAGGTGTCGCAATACGCACATTTAGCATAATAATACCTTTCTCCTCTGGGTATGAAGCCATTGAGTAAGCACGGATAATATGCTCATCCACTTTTGAGACATAACGCCATAAGTTAAATTTATCCCAGTCTTCGTGGTATTCTTTTGGAATATCGAAGTCTTTATAATTAACGGTATGTGGCTCTGCTTCAATTTGGATATAACCACCAGCACGGAATGGCACCTCTTCACCCTCAGGAATTTGAAGTTTAAGCTCTTTGATGAAAGTTGCTTTGTTATCATTAGAAATAACAGTACATTCCCATTTTTTCACGCCAAAGATTTCTTCTGGAAGTTCAACATCCATTGAAGATTTCACGTTTACTTGACATGCTAAACGCCAGCCTTCTTTCGCTTCTTTCTTCGAAATGTGTGATAACTCAGTTGGGAGAATTTCACCGCCGCCTGATTTCACTTGCACTTTACATTGCCCACAAGAGCCACCACCACCACAAGCTGAGGAAACGAAAATCCCTTTGCTCGCTAAAGCACCGAGTAATTTTCCGCCAGCTGGAAGAGTGATGTCTTTTTCTGGATCATTGTTGATCGAAATTGTGATATCGCCAGAATCTACTAATTTAGATTTAGCTAAAAGGATAATCACCGCAAGCACTAATACCAGAGCAGTAAATGCGATAATACCGAAAATAAAATTACTATCCACGATATGCTCCTATAATTGAATGCCTGAAAACGACATAAAGCCTAACGCCATTAAACCTGCTGAGATAAAAGTAATCCCTAAGCCACGAAGACCTGCTGGAATATCTGAATATTTCATTTTTTCAGTTAAACCTGCAAGTGCAACGATTGCTAACATCCAACCTAGACCTGCACCAATCCCGTAAACTACAGATTCGCCCAAATTGTACTCACGTTGTACCATAAATGATACACCACCAAAGATTGCACAGTTTACCGCAATAAGGGGAAGGAAAATACCAAGTGCAGAGTAAAGTGCAGGGAAGTATTTATCTAATACCATTTCTAGAATTTGAACAATCGCAGCAATAATACCGATAAACGTAATAAAGTTAAGGAAAGTGAGATCTACACCTTCAACTAATGCACCTTCTTTTAAAATATGCTCATAAACCAATTGGTTTGCTGGCACAGAAATAGCTAGTACAACAGTAACTGCAATACCTAAACCAAAAGCTGTTGAAACTTTTTTAGATACTGCAAGAAATGTACACATACCTAAGAAGAATGCAAGTGCCATATTCTCAACGAAAATGGACTTCACTAATAAACTAAGATAATGTTCCATCTTATTTCTCCACTTGCTCTGGTTTCCACGTTCTTAATCCCCAAATAATAAAACCGATGATAAAGAACGCACTTGGTGCTAATAAGAATAAACCATTTGCTTGGTACCAGCCGCCATCTTGCACCGTTTGGAAAATAGTTACACCAAACAATTTACCAGAGCCAATTAATTCACGGAAGAAACCTACAACAATTAACATTGCACCATAACCTAAACCATTACCGATGCCATCAACAAAACTTTCCATAGGGGAAGATTTCATTGCAAATGCTTCTGCACGTCCCATTACGATACAGTTAGTAATAATAAGCCCTACAAATACTGAGAGCTGTTTAGACAAACCGTAAGCATAAGCACGTAAGATTTGATCGACTACAATTACCAATGAAGCAATAATGGCCATTTGAACAATAATACGAATGCTATTTGGAATATAGTTACGGATTAATGCAATAAAGAAACTTGAGAAAGCTGTTACAAAACTGACAGCAATCGCCATTACAAAGGCTGTTTCTAATTTTGTTGTTACCGCTAAAGCAGAACAGATACCTAAGATCTGTAATGCAATCGGGTTACTATTGACTATTGGATTCAATAATAACGATTTGAGATTACTTTTCTCAGCCATTAGTTAGCCCTCGCTTTTAATTTTGCTAAATAAGGTCCAAAAGCATTTTCTCCGAACCAATATTTAAAAGTACCATCAACACCTTTTGATGTTAGTGTTGCACCAGATAGTCCATCAATACCGTGATCTTTATTAGCTGAAGCACCTTTAGCCACAATAATTGCAGATTGACCTTGCTCATTTTGTAATTTTTTACCAACAAAGTTTTGTTGCCAACGAGGATTTTCAATCTCTCCACCTAATCCAGGTGTTTCACCATGATCGTAGAAAGTAATCCCTTTAATTGTATTAGCATCTGGTTCAACAGAAACAAAACCATACATCACAGACCATAAACCTGTACCGTAAATTGGCAGTACAATTTGGTTTACTTTATTCTCACTATCCTTAACTAAATACACTTCCGCATATTTTGCACGAGTACGAATGCCAGCTTTATCTTGCTCTGGCTGAATTTTCACACTTTGTTCAGGATCTTTAGCGGCTGCTTTAGCATCAAAGTTAGTTACGCCCTCTACATATTCGCCTGTCTGTAAATCAACAATTTTAGCTTCAATATTTTTTGCATAAATATCTTTAATTTCGCTTGATTTAGTATCTTGTGGTAATAGACCAGCAACACTTAAGATATTTTTTTGTTTATCAAGGGCTTTTTGTTCTTCTTGAGTAGGCTTTAACAATACAGCAGAACCAGCCACAATTAAAGCACAAACTAAACTAAGCAGAACAACAACGGTAATGGTTCCGCCAACGCTATCTTTGTTAAATTTAGCCATTGTTTGATACCCTCGCTAATCTACGTTTGATATTCCCTCTAACTACTAAGTAGTCAAAGATTGGGGCAAATAAGTTAGCAAATAAAATTGCCAACATCATACCTTCTGGATATGCTGGGTTTACCACACGAATTAATACACACATAAAGCCAATTAAAAGGCCGTATGCCCATTTACCTTTATTAGTAAAAGATGCAGATACTGGGTCGGTTGCCATAAAGAACATACCTAATGCAAAGCCACCTAACACTAAATGCCAGTGCCAAGGCATTGAAAATAATGGGTTAGTGTCAGAGCCAATAACATTAAATAATGTTGATGTTGCAGCCATACCAATCATAACACCAGCAATGATTCGCCAAGAAGCAATACGAGCAAAGACAATAATTGCAGCACCAATAATAAGCATTAATGTAGAAGTTTCACCTATAGAACCTGGAATATTACCTAAAAATGCATCCATCCAAGTAATAGTTTCGCCTGTTGCAATATGTTGTAATGCACCTTGACCACCAACTGCCCATTGAGAAAGTGCAGTTGCACCAGAGAAGCCGTCAGCAGCAACCCATACCGCATCACCAGAAATTTGTGCTGGATAAGCAAAGAATAGGAATGCACGACCTGCAAGTGCTGGGTTCATAAAGTTTTTACCTACACCACCAAATACCTCTTTCGCCACTACAACACCAAAGGTGGTTGCGAGAGCTGCTTGCCAAAGCGGTAGTGTTGGTGGAACAATTAATGCTAATAAGATTGAGGTTACGAAGAAACCTTCGTTGATCTCATGCTTACGCACCATTGCAAATATAACTTCCCAAAAACCACCCACTGCAAATACCGTTAAATAAATGGGTAGAAAATAAGTTGCACCTAAGACCATTTTAGTTCCCCAACCTGCATCGGTTACAGAACCTAAGCTGTTTGCAAAACTATAGTGCCAGTCATTTGCAATTAAATCACTTAATGTACCTAAATTTAATGCTGCCAAAATACCTTGGTGCCCTACATTGTACATCCCGTAGAACATCGCTGGGAATAATGCTAACCATACAATTAACATCATACGCTTAGAGTCAATTGCATCACGCACATGAGCATCTTTACGAGTCACTGTACCTGGGGTATAGAAAATCGTATAGGCAGCTTCAAACAGTGTGTACCACCTTTCATACTTTCCCCCTTTATGGAAAGCGGGTTCCATTTTTTCAAAAAGATTTTTCAAACCCATTTTTAACCATCCTTCTCGATCTTATCTAACGCTTCACGTAACAATGGTCCCCAGTTGTTTTTACCAGAGCACACAAAAGTACACAACGCTAAATCTTCTTCATCTAACTCTAAACAGCCCAAAGCTTGAGCAGAATCTGTATCTCCAGCTGCTAAATCACGCAGTAATAATGTAGGAATAATATCCAATGGCATTACTCGCTCATAAGCACCTGTTGGTACCATCGCACGCTCACTACCATGCACAGCAGTTGTAAAGTTAAATAATTTTTTAGCAAAATGCCCAACCGTTGTACGTGTAATAGAGTACTTATCTGCATAAGGTGCGATCATACCGAAAAATGCTTTTTCACGCCCTTCTAACAACGCAGAAACTTGTAATGCATAACGACCTAAATAATCGTGAGGACCAACTGCCGTAGTTCCACACAATACTGAGCCTGAAATCACACGGTTTTCACCCGCTTTTAATTCATTTGAGGTAAGTTGAGAAAGGTTTGCACCTAAACGCGTACGAACCAAACGAGGACTTTTCACTTGTGGACCAGCGAGTGCTACAACACGATCAGTAAATAATTCACCTGTAGTAAATAATTTACCTATTGCAATCACATCTTGATAATTTAAATACCAAACCTGCTTATTCATTCCTACAGAATCAATAAAGTGAATATGCGTACCCGCAAGGCCTGCTGGGTGTGGACCTTTAAAACGGTTTATTTGCACATTACTAATTTGACGACTTTGTACTGCACTTAAAATATGAGAGTTCTCACTACCACAAAGATGAATCGTTTTTTGATCCTCAAATAAACGACTTAATACCGTTAAGCCATCAAAGAACGCTTGCTGGTGCTCAGCAATAACCACTTCAGGATTTGCAGCAAGTGGATTTGTATCCATTGCATTCACAAAAATTGATGAAGGATTTGCCTCTAATGCAGGCACTTTACTGAATGGGCGAGTACGGAAAGCCGTCCATAAGCCTGATTCAACTAAGTTTTGTTTCACTTGCTCTGAAGTTAATGAAGCTAATTGATCAGCACCATAACAAGCAAAGGTAATTTGCTCATCACCCTCAACCTTAATTACTACTGATTGAAGAATTCGTCTTTCGCCACGATTAATTGCCGTAACAGAACCGCTTGCAGGTGCAGTAAAAACAACACCAGGATTCTTTTTATCCTCAAAAAGAACCTGACCTTTCTTCACTACATCACCTTCACGCACCTTCATTGAAGGACGCATACCTATATATTCTTCACCAAGCATAGCAACTTCAGTAACGGTATTACCGTTATGGATTACTTGCTCAGGCTCTCCTGAAATTGGAAGATCTAAGCCTTGTTTGATTGTAATCATATTGTTTGCACTACTTTTTCTTTTGGGTTAAAAATATGATTGCGAATAACGCAATCGCTTCTATTGAGCCGCAGCCGAAACTTGATAAACGAATTCCCCCACTTATCAAAAGGCTACATTAAGTTCTCAAATCTGTTCTATACCTTTATTATTTTTTAACAAAAGATTAACTAAAAATATAATCGTCTATTCTACCTAAAAATTCCCCCTTATGGCTAGAAAAACCCCCTCTTTTTTACTTTTCCTCTTCCAAAATTTGAAGTAAATCAATATTTTTACTCCGTAAAATTAAATAGTACCTATGAATGGGTATAAATATTTTAGGCAAGCGGTCAAATTTTCTTGTTGATTTGCGATTATCCCATCAAGTTATAATCAGCCTATCTTATCTCAAAAACAAGCGGCGATTTTTAGCTAGGCAATTTTCAAATTCAGGCGTAGAATAGTTGATGATTTTTATAGAATATTTTTTATTACAGGACAAGATAAAATGGAAGAGAAAACGATTCATATTTCAATTTCAGATGCCGCACAGGCCCATTTTTCAAGGCTTTTAGAGCAACAAGAAGAAGGCACAAACATCCGTATTTTTGTCGTCAATCCAGGCACGCCTGGCGCAGAATGTGGGGTGTCTTATTGTCCGCCGAATGCAGTAGAAGAAACGGATACAGAATTTACATTTAATAATTTCTCCGCTTTTGTCGATGATATGAGTTTACTGTTTTTAGACGAAGCAGAAATTGATTATGTCACGGATCCAATGGGTTCACAACTCACCCTAAAAGCACCTAATGCAAAAATGCGTAAAGTGGCTGATGATGCCCCTTTTATTGAGCGTTTAGATTATGTGATTCAGACCCAAGTCAATCCGCAGCTAGCCAGCCATGGTGGTAAAGTAACCCTTATTGAAATCACTGAAGATAAATACGCAGTGCTTCAATTTGGCGGTGGTTGTAATGGTTGCTCAATGGTTGATGTAACCTTAAAAGAAGGAATTGAAAAACAACTTTTAATGCAATTCCCAGATGAATTGGCCGGGGTAAGAGATATTACCGAACATCAACACGGCGAACACTCTTACTATTAAGAGTAAAAAAGGATAAATCGCATTGATTTATCCTTTTGCTTTTGATTAATTTTCTAATTCTGTTTTCTCTTTTGGCAACACTAAATTCATAATAATTGCCGCTATCGCACACAGGCTAATTCCCTTCAATGAAAATTCGCCCACGTTGATAAACATTCCACCAATACCAAACGTCATCACAACAGACACAATACACAAGTTACGTGCTTGCCCCATATCAACTTTCGCACGAATCAGTGTACTCATACCAACAGCCGCAATTGATCCGAACACCAACATCATAATACCGCCCATTACTACGCCTGGAATAGTTTGTAGAAATGCCCCCACTTTTCCGCAAAATGAAATCGCAATTGCCCAACAAGCGGCCCACGTCATTACACGTGGATTGAAATTTTTAGTAAGCATTACTGCCCCTGTTACTTCTGCATAGGTTGTATTTGGCGGACCACCTAAAAATGCAGCCGTTGAAGTTGCAATACCATCACCTAATAAAGTACGGTGCAAACCTGGTTTATTCATAAAATCTTTACCTGTTACTGAACTGATCGCCATAATACCACCAACGTGTTCAACCGCTGGTGCTAATGCAATCGGTAATAAGTATAAAATCGCTTCTAATTTAAACTCAGGTGTCGTAATTGTTGGCAGGCTAAACCATTCTGCTTCAATCACTTTAGTAAAATCAATTATGCCATAGATAAGTGAAAGCAGATAGCCTACTAAAATCCCAAACATAATCGGCACCAATTTCATCATTCCTTTAGCAAACACTGCAACAATTAATGTTGCCACTAAAGTTGCCATCGAAATAATTAATGCGATATTTGGATCAATCTGCGTACCTTTTGCTAATGCCATATCGACTGCAACAGGTGCAAGCCCTAATCCAATGATGATAATGACTGGTCCAACAACCACTGGTGGAAATAATTTCTCAAGAATTTTCGTCCCTTTTAGCTTAACTAGCGTACTTAACAGGAAATAAACTAAGCCAGTGAAAACTAAGCCTCCCATCGTAACAGGAATGCCCCATTGTTGAACTCCGTATTGGATAGGTGCAATAAAAGCAAATGAAGAAGCGAGAAAAATAGGCACTTGCCCTTTAGTGCAAAGTTGGAAAAGAAGAGTACCTATCCCTGCGGTTAGCAAAGCGGTATTGGGATCTAAGCCAGTAATTAACGGCATAAGAACTAAGGCACCAAATGCCACAAATAACATTTGTAAGCCAACGAATGCCTGCTTAGGCACACTGATAGTTTGATTAGTCATTTTGTTTCAACTCTCTGTTTGAATTAACGAATGATAGATAGTCACAAGCGGTCAATTTCGCAAAAAATTGGCAAATTTAACCGCTTGTCAGCTGGATTAAGCCTTACGGCTTTCTTGATGTTCTTTGGCTGCTTTTACAAAACCAGCAAATAACGGGTGACCGTCACGCGGGGTTGATGTAAATTCAGGGTGGAACTGTGCTGCCACAAACCAACGGTGATTTGGTAGTTCAATAATTTCTACTAATTTGCGATCGGCTGATAGACCTGTTACTTTTAGCCCCGCCGCCTCAATTTGTGGCAATAATTTATTATTCACTTCATAACGATGACGATGGCGTTCTTCAATCGTTTCTGCAGCATATAATTCACGTACTTTTGAACCTTCAATTAAGTGGCATTGTTGTGCACCTAAACGCATTGTCCCCCCCAAGTCCGACTCATCAGAACGAGTTTCAACATTACCTTCTGCATCCTGCCATTCGGTAATTAAACCAATCACTGGCTGAGGACAGTTTTTATCAAACTCAGAAGAATTTGCTTCAGTTAAACCGGCTACATTACGAGCGTATTCAATTAAGGCAATTTGCATACCTAAACAGATGCCGAAGTAAGGAATATTATTTTCACGAGCATATTGTGCCGTACGGATTTTACCTTCGACACCACGATAGCCAAAACCACCTGGAACTAAAATACCATCTAAGCCAGCTAATAGTTCCGTGCCTTTGGTTTCAATATCTTGCGAATCAATATATTTGATATTCACCGTTAAACGATGGGTTAAGCCTGCGTGTTTTAACGCTTCATTCACCGATTTATACGCATCTGGCAATTCCACATATTTACCTACCATACCAATAGTTACTTCTCCTGTCGGGTTCGCTTGGCGGTATAGTACTTGCTCCCACTCTGAAAGATCCGCCTCTTGGCAATTTAAGCGAAAACGCTCACATACAAATGAATCTAAACCTTGCGATTTCAATAATTCAGGAATACGGTAAATGGAATCCACATCTTTTAATGAAACGACCGCACGCTCTGGCACGTTACAGAATAAGGCAATTTTTTTCTTCTCGTTTTCAGGGATCGAACGATCTGAACGACAAATCAGCACATCTGGCTGAATACCAATTGAAAGCAACTCTTTCACTGAATGCTGAGTTGGCTTCGTTTTCACCTCGCCTGCAGTTGGAATATAAGGCACAAGAGTGAGGTGCATAAATAATGCTTTTTCACGACCGATATCGACCGCTAATTGGCGTAATGCTTCTAAAAATGGGAGGGATTCAATATCACCTACTGTGCCGCCAACCTCAACAATCGCCACATCACGACCTTTTCCACCTTCAAGTACACGTGCTTTAATTTCATTTGTAATATGAGGAATAACTTGAATTGTTGCCCCTAAATAGTCGCCGCGACGTTCTTTACGCAATACTTCAGAGTAGATTTTACCGCTGGTGAAATTATTCGCTTTGCTCATTTTTGAACGAATAAAACGCTCATAGTGACCTAAGTCTAAGTCGGTTTCCGCCCCATCTTCTGTGACAAACACTTCTCCGTGTTGAATCGGACTCATTGTACCTGGATCGACATTAATATAAGGGTCTAATTTCATAATAGTGACATTTAAACCACGAGCTTCAAGAATAGACGCAAGCGAGGCAGCTGCAATACCTTTACCTAAAGAAGATACAACACCGCCCGTTACGAAAATATAATTCGTTGTCATTTTATTGCCTTTACTGATTAATTGGATTGGAAATAGGATTACATTCTCTCAAAGAGAACTATCAGGACGGGAGCATAGTCTACAGCAAGTTAGAAAAAATTGCTATCCTAAAAACGAACAAGCGGTTGCAAAATATTTACATTTTACAACCGCTTGTATTTATTTAACAAAGCTGTCGAAAGTGAGCTCGTAATTATCGCCATCTCGGCTGTAGGCGATGTAGCGAGGGAATTTTTCGCCTTCAAATTTTTTTATCGTGATGTCTTTATTATCACTGGTTCGGAATTTATAGGTGATTTCTTGATAAGCCTTACCGCTAACTTTCACCTCTTTTTGTGATTTGAGTAGCTTCACATTCAGTGTTGGATACAACTTCTTACCATTCGTAGTTTGGAAACTTTCTGGTAATTTATCGTAATAACTTAGCTGGAATGCCGTAGTAAATAAATCATAAGTCGGCATAGTTAACGCTTCTTCTTTTAATGGCTCTTTTACTTTTCCGTATGTGACCGTTTTGGAATCAATCTCAGCCATTGCATAGGTTTTACCATTCCGTGTATCTCGATAACTTAACATATTAAATTGCCCATTTTTCTCTGTTCCTTTAGCAAGGAATACAATTTTATATAACGGCACATTAATTCTTGCTTGAATATCATATTTTCCTGCCTCGTTATTAAATTGAATATAGGCTGGCATTAAGTAATTTGAGCTGTATTTAATATGATAACTCTCTGCATAAGCGGTCGAAATTACCCCTAAAATCGCAAGAATCGCGGTTGTTAGTTTCTGCCAAATCTTCATCTATTTCTCCTCTAAAGATACTGTTTCAAACAATCTTGAGATTGCGTTGTTATCTCGTAATTGTTCAGCTTTCTCCACTTGCACTCGTGTTAAATGTGGCGAAAAATAATTAATAAAATCATACATATAGTTACGAAGAAAAGCTCCCCGTTTAAATGCAATTTGGGTCATACTTGATTGGAATAAATGGCTGGCATTGATTGCAACTAAATCTTTGTCAGCTTCAGTGTGTGCCATTGATGCCATAATTCCAACCCCTAAACCTAAACGAACATAGGTTTTGATTACATCTGCATCGGTTGCAGTAAATACAATATTCGGCAATATACCTTCTTTATTGAATGCTTGATCTAAATCTGATTGCCCTGTAAAACCAAATGTATAGGTGATCAAATCATATTTACCTAGCTCTTCGACAGTTAAATTTTTACTTTGGTTCACAAAAGCTGCTAATGGATGGTTTCGCTTGACAATCACTGAACGGTTCCACCAATAACAAGGGAGTAAGATTGCTTCTTCAAACAAATATTGTGCTTCGGTGGTTATGGCTAAATCCACTTCTCCTGCCATTAAAGCATCATAAATTTGGCTTGGAGAACCTTGATGCAAATGTAAACTCACCTCTGGATAGCGAGCTTTAAATTTTTCAATCACATCAGGCAACATATAGCGAGCTTGGGTATTCGTTGTTGCAATACGTAGCACCCCCTTATTGGGAAGCGTTTGCTCCTGTGCTACAGATTTAATATTTTGTGCTTTAACTAATAATTCACGGGCAATTGCCACAATTTTCTCGCCCGTAGGCGTTAATCCTTTAACGTGCTTACCGTTACGTTCAAAAATATTAATCCCCAGCTCACTTTCTAATAAACGGACCTGTTTACTAATACCTGGTTGCGAAGTATAAAGCACCTCCGCTGCCTCAGTAATATTCAAGTTTTGATTGACTATTTCCACAATGTAACGTAGCTGTTGTAGTTTCATTCTTGTGTTCCTTCTACAATCTCAATAATTTGACTGATTGTGTTAATGGCATAAGTTGGCTTAATATCAGTATCATTTTCCAAATTAAATGTATTGAGCCAGCAAGTATCGATCCCTGCATTGTTCCCACCTAAAATATCAGAGGAAAGGGTATCGCCCACCATCAGCACTTTGCTGCGATCAAACTCGTCCATTAAGGCAAAAGCATAATCAAAAATTTGACGATCTGGCTTAGCAAAACCAATCTTCTCAGAAATCACCACAATATCAAAAAAATGTGAAGTCTGAGTATTATCCAAACGCTTTTGCTGTAATGCGGTAAAACCGTTGGTGATAATCCCCATTTTTACTTTACCAAACAAAGCATTCAATGTGTCAATAACACCGTCTAATGGTTGGCTAACTAATGCCATTTCCGCCATTAATTCTTGATTGAGCCTTAATGGATCAACTCCTGTTTGTTCTGATAATTTCGCAAAACGGCGTCTTTGAATATCTTGTGCTGTAATTTCATTATTTTGATAAGCAATCCAAAGCGGTTTATTGATTGCTTGAAATTCTTGATAAGACTGCTCGCTAAAATCAATCTGATAGCGAGCTAACATTTTTTTCAAGCCTAAATAAGAATTAAATGAAAACAAGGTTTCATCCGCATCAAACAATACCCATTGGTATTTCATAATTTTCCTTTTTAAACAACCAGTGCAAGCGGTCACATTTTAATAATTTTTTGTAAAAACAGATTGTAGATATTAAGCACTGCACTCTGCCATTTTTTGTTGTATCCATTCAACGAAACATTTCACTTTTTCTACCTGTGCTGATTGAGGTGAATAAACAACATAGAATGATTTTTCATCAAAAAGTGACGTCGGGAAAGGCTCAATTAATGTGCCTTTTTCAATTTCGTGCTGTGCTAAAATTTTATTCGCAATTGCCACACCCTGCTGGTGCATTGCAGCTTGCAACACCATAAAGGTATGACTAAAAATAGCGCCCGTTTCTGCCTCAACTTTATCTGCGATATTAAGATGTTCAATCATTCTTTTCCACTTATTATAAGTAGAAGAATGTAGCAAATGCTTATTAATTAAATCTTCTGCTGAGTGAATACGATTTTGCGACAAATACTCTGGCGATGCCAAAATCACAATGCGAGATTCAGTTAAGCGGATAGACTCCAAATCCTGCCAATCACCTTTACCATAATAAATCGCGACATCGGTTTCTTTACCCAATAATCCTTCATCTTGATCCACACCTTTAATACGCACTTCAATCTCAGGATATTTTTTATTGAAATCCGCTAGACGTGGTACTAGCCAATGCATACCAAAAGTTTGAGGCACACTAATAGTTAGAATTTGGCGTCTACTCTGTTGGCGAACTTTATCGGTTGCTAACCCAATTTGTTCCAATAAAGGCTGCACCTCGTAGAAATATTGAGCACCTAACTCAGTTAATTCTAATAAACGGTTACGGCGATGAAATAGCGAAACACCTAAAAAGTCTTCCAACAACTTAATTTGATGGCTAACAGCGGCTTGGGTTACAAAAAGATCTTCTGCCGCTTTAGTAAAATTCAAATGGCGAGCAGCAGATTCAAATGCTTTTAACGCATTTAATGGTGGGAGTTTTTTGTTCATAGTACTCAAATATAATTAACTACCTAATCAAAATAAAAGTAAGCCCATTATTTTTTCTGATAGTTAAAATAAAAAAAATTCGGTTGATGGCTAAAAGTAGAAACAATAGAATACTATTCATACTTATTGGATAGTCTTAGAATTTATTCTATATCTAAATTTTAAGTATGATGTTGTGTTTGCATATTGGTCTAGGAAACTAGACTAGAGTAACGACGTTACTCGTTTCACTTCCTGTATATTTTGAACCATATTGGTTTATAACCGCCTAATTATTAGGGCGGTTTTTTTATTTATAAATCTCATTAAAACGAGAGCGTATTCTATATTATTCATTATATTTATTCTAGCTTTATACTCTTTTATTCTTTCACTTTATCTGTTATAAAAATAGGTTTTATAGTATTCTAACACTATAGTTTTTAATAACAGAGCATTCCTTTGAGTAAACTGAGATTAACCCAGAATCAACAACGTAGAATTAAATCTAATCATCATAAACGCATCAATAAAAAAGAAATTGAATGGCAAGATGAAATGTTAGGCGAAATGCAACAAGGCATTGTTGTGACTCGCCACGTAAAACACGCTGACGTCGAGACCCAAGAGGGTGATATTTTTCGTTGTAATATCCGCCGTACATTAAAAAATGTGGTAGTAGGTGATCGTGTCTCTTGGCGTAAAGGCAGCGAGCAACTACAAGGCATTAGTGGTGTAATTGAAGCTGTTTTTCCACGTAAAAATGAGCTTACTCGCCCAGACTATTACGATGGCATAAAAATAATGGCATCAAATATCGATCAGATCATTATTGTTTCAGCGGTTGTACCTACACTTTCATTGAACATTATTGATCGTTATTTAGTGATTTGTGAAACTGCCAATATTCCAGCACTTATTGTGCTTAATAAAATTGACTTACTTGATGAAACTGAACGAAAAGCGGTTCAAGAGCAGTTAAAAATTTACGAAAACATTGGCTATGAAACCCTTTGTTTATCCGCCGACACTGGCGAAAATATGCACGCTTTACATCAATATCTTGCGAAAGGCACATCGATTTTTGTTGGGCAATCGGGCGTAGGAAAATCAAGTCTAATCAACCAACTTTTACCAGAGGTGAATGCACTAACAGGTTCTGTAAGCGATAATTCAGGCTTGGGGCAACACACGACCACCGCTTCACGTTTGTATCACTTACCACAAGGCGGTCAATTAATTGATTCGCCAGGTATTCGTGAGTTTGGGCTATGGCATTTAGAGCCAGAGCAAATTACCTTAGGCTACCGTGAATTTCAATCCATATTAGGCACTTGCAAATTTCGTGATTGTAAACACAAAACCGATCCAGGCTGTGAATTAAGACAAGCGGTCGAAAATGGTCAAATTTCTGCAATTCGATTTGAAAATTATCATCGCTTAATTGAAAGTCTTTCAGAAACTAAAAGCCAACGCCATTTTAGAAAAGAAGAAGTATAATAATGAATGAATTTGTATATCCTAATGCAAAGTTAATTGCAGGCGTTGATGAAGTTGGGCGTGGGCCTTTAGTTGGCGCGGTTGTTACTGCGGCAGTTATTTTAGATCCAAATAATCCAATTAAAGGATTAATGGATTCCAAAAAGCTATCAGAAAAGAAACGTTTAGCATTAGCTGAAGAAATTAAAACAAAAGCACTGAGTTGGTCTCTTGGTCGAGCGGAACCTGCTGAAATTGATGAATTAAATATTCTCCACGCAACTATGCTAGCAATGCAAAGAGCTGTTAATGGTTTACATATTCAGCCTGATTTTATCTTAGTTGATGGCAATCGACCACCCCAATTTTTAGTGCCAACGCAAGCGGTAGTGAAAGGGGATAGTTTAGTCGCTGAAATTAGTGCAGCCTCAATTATTGCTAAAGTTGCACGAGATAGTGAAATGAACGAATTAGACAAGCAATTTCCACAATACGGTTTTGCAAAGCATAAAGGCTACCCAACTAAGTTGCATTTTGAAAAATTAATCGAATTTGGCGCAACGCCTTATCATCGTAAGAGTTTTGCCCCTGTAAAAAAAGTATTAGGTTTAATTGGCTAGAAGGAAAATTTTATGACGACAGAGTACCAAGAAACTATTTTTACTAAAATTATCAATAAAGAAATTCCTGCAAATATTGTCTATCAAGATGATCTTGTAACGGCATTTCGAGATATTTCTCCACAAGCACCAACTCACATTCTCATTATTCCGAATAAATTCATTCCCACGGTTAATCACGTAACTGGCGAAGATGAATTGGCATTAGGACGCTTATTTACGGTTGCAGCAAAATTAGCAAAAGAAGAAGGAATTGCAGAAGAGGGTTACCGTTTAATTATGAATTGCAATAAAAACGCAGGGCAAGAAGTATTCCATATTCATATGCACTTACTTGGTGGGCAAAAACTAGGTCCATTAGTGGCAAAATAATATGCGTTTATCCTATTTTAGTTTTACAATTTTTTCACTTTTTTTGACCGCTTGTACCAGTAAACCAGTAAGCTATTTACCGACAAGTTCAAAACCTATTGTGAATATTGAAGCCGACATTGCAGGAAAAATCAAGCTTGATACTAACGGAAAAACTTTTAGTACTACTAACTTGACCAATTTTCCACTTAATGTGATTTATAAACTCTTTTGGTATGATAAAGATGGTGTTACTCAATCACCCGATGGCATCTCAGCACACTCTGGTTGGCAACATTTATGGCTACAACCTAAACAAAAGCAAACAGTGGTATTCATCAAACCAACAGCAGAGAGCCAACATTATCGCCTTTATTTACGGAGTTTACACAAGCAGAGTGAAAAATATCTGAGCTCAAAAAATTAGACTTTTAATTCAATTCAAGGCTGCGTTATGTACTCTACAGGGCTCAGTCTTTTGTATTTCAAACTAGGATCATTATTTTAGCCATAAAAAATCTGCACCTCAAATGGTTTCTAATCCATTTGAGGTGCAGATCATATTTATCTAGGCTTTTTGTTGCTAAAAGATTTATTTTACTAAGTCTTTTAATGCTTTACCTGAAACAAATGCAGGTACTTTAGCCGCTGCAATTTTAATTTCTTCACCTGTTTTTGGGTTACGACCAGTACGTGCTTTACGCTCATTTACTTTAAAAGTACCGAAGCCGATTAATTGAACAGGGTTACCTGCTTTTAAGCTTGCAGAGATTGCATCAAGAGTGGCTTCTAATGCTGCTTTAGCTTCTTTCTTAGTTAAATTTGCATCTGCTGCGATAGCATCGATTAACTCAGTTTTGTTCATAGTTTTATCCTCTAAGATAGTGTTTTGAATAAATGACGTAAAACGCCTGAAAAGTTATTGAAACCTTGCCATAGCTTAATTCAAAGTTCAGATTTGTCAAAGTATTATTATACAAGATTCTATAAATATTGATGTCATTGATTGATATTTAACCCGATATTACTAATGCCACTACGTCTAATTTCATCTTTCAACTCAAAAATGAGATCAAGATCACGGTTTTCACAGTCATTGAGTAACCGATAGACTTGCCATTGCACATCTAGCTCTTCTTGAATGTCCTCTGAATTTTTCAATTCTTGCTCGCTGAGTTCTTTGTCTTGTTGCATTTCTAAGTAGCTTGCAACTGTTCCTAATGAAATTTGGCTAATGCGAATAGCTTGTTCTAAAGTGGCGCCAGCAATAATACTATGCAGCAATTCAGAAAGAGCTTCACAGGCTTCTTGAGCAGGTAAAACACCAAAAAATGCATATTCATTCACATCGGGAATGATTTCTTCTAATTTCTCTAATTGGTTATCGAAATTAATTTTCGCCCCTTTTACCGTTAAAAACTCCCAAACTAAGTTTAAAATATTTTGGAATACTTTAGCTTTTTCTGGTTGCTCGGTCATCTCACAGAAAAGCTGGTAATTTGGGAACATTCTTTCGCACAAACAAGCCATAAAGGTGATATTTTGCCAAGGCTCAAAGCGTTCCATACGTTTATGAATTGGGTTTCGCATTTTACTTTCTCTTTTATTTAACGCTTTCGATTGTCAGTGAGGGAAACAAATTTGCAAAGTTTTGTAAAAAAATAACCGCTTGTTCCTTTCCCACAAAGAGAGCGGATTATACATTATAGGTGATACTGTTTTGAGTAATGATGAATCGCATCAACAAATACTTTTGGGCTTTCTACTGGCACATCTAAGTGAATGCCGTGCCCTAAATTAAACACATGCCCACTGCCGCTACCAAAACCAGCAAGAATATGCTTCACTTCTTGTTCAATACGTTCGGGCCTTGCGTAAAGCACGCTAGGGTCCATATTACCTTGCAGTGCCACTTTATTGCCGACACGCTGGCGAGCATCAGCAATATCTACTGTCCAGTCTAAGCCGATGGCATCACAGCCTGTTTCTGCAATCGATTCTAACCATAAGCCACCGCCTTTAGTAAAGAGGGTAACAGGCACTTTTCGTCCTTCATTTTCACGGATTAAACCCTCAACAATTTTATGCATATAATGTAAAGAGAATTCTGGGTAGTCGTTATGTGCTAACACGCCGCCCCAAGTGTCGAATACCATTACCGATTGTGCGCCCGCTTTGATTTGTGCATTTAAATATAAAATTACGCTATCTGCTAATTTATCGAGTAATTTGTGTAGAAGTGTTGGGTCAGCGTAAAGCATTTTTTTGATTTTGGTAAATGCTTTGCTTGAGCCACCTTCAACCATATAAGTTGCTAATGTCCAAGGGCTACCAGAAAAACCGATTAACGGCACGTCGCCTTTTAATTCACGGCGAATAGTGCGTACGGCATTCATAACATATTGCAACTCACCTTCAGGATCAGGAATTGGAAGGTTGTTTACATCAGATAATGTTTGGATAGGACGAGCAAACTTCGGGCCTTCGCCTGCACCAAAACTTAAACCCAAGCCCATTGCATCGGGAATAGTCAGAATGTCAGAGAATAGAATAGCGGCATCTAATTCATAGCGACGTAGCGGTTGTAAAGTCACTTCACAGGCTAAATCTGCATTGCGACAGAGCGACATAAAATCGCCCGCTATGGCACGAGTTGCTTTATATTCAGGTAGGTAACGCCCTGCCTGACGCATCATCCATACGGGGGTCATATCCACAGGCTCACGTAAAAGGGCTTTTAGATAGCGGTCGTTTTTAAGTTCAGACATCATTTTTTCCTTTCATTTTTCTGTAAGGGCGAAATACATTTGCAAAGTTTTGGTAAAATTTAACCGCTTGTTAATGTAATTGAGGCTTTGGTTCTGCTTTAGCGATACCCAAAGCAAAATGACTATGTAAAAATAGTGCTAAAACACGCAAATATTCTAACACTTCTTCGCCTGCTTCAAGCAGCTCCTCATTGTTATCCTCATCATTGTAACCTAATTTTGCAATTTCATCTAAATCATCAATCGCCTCACCGACTTCATCTGTTTCTTGTTGGAGTTTGGGTTGAGCTACGCCTAAGCCAAGTAAGAAGCTGTTTGCCCATTGGTAGATGCCATCTGCAAGAGCAAAACCATCTTCTTCATTTTCAGGTAGCCACAGACTAAATAGCGTATTGGTTTCCAAAAAACTTTCGGTGAGCTGTTGATAAAATTCGGTAAGTTTTGTTAGCGGTTCAACTGAAAAAGCGTGCCCGTCATGAGTAAATTGATAGGTTAAGGTTTTCCAAGAGTCATCTTGAATTCCACCTGCAATTAATCCGCATAAGAAACCATGAAACTCTGCTGGTGTATCTTCAATCTGTAATTGAGTGATTAATTGTTTAAATTCTTGAGGGGTTTTTATAGCCATAATTGCATTATTTGTGATTTTACTAAAGAGTGGCATAATATAGCAAAAATTTTGCGATTAAGTGAGGATTTCATATTTATGTCGGTAAATAATATTGAGCTACAGATTTTTGGACAGGTTTTACGCTTGCAATGCCCTGTTGACCAACAAGAAAATTTACTGGCTTCAGCAGAGCGTTTAGAAGCGCGTGTGGCAATATTGAAAGAGCAATCTGGCATTATTCAGCTTGAAAAAGTATTAGCCATCGTCGCCCTGAATTTGAATTACGAATTAGAGCAGGCTCAGCGTCAAAATGCAGAAAATAAAAATGTATTAGTTGCTTGTATTGAGCAACTCGATCACTCTCTGAGTAAATTACAATCTAATAGTTGATTTTTAACCTATTCGATTAGGAATAGTGCTAAAGATTGAGCATTTGCAATTTTATTTTACTAAATACTAGGAAAAATCATTAAATTCCGTTACTATAAATCTTGCCTGGGGTGTGCGTTATTGGTTACGTCCCTGAGCCGATAATTTGAAACTTTGAGTTGGATATTTATTGCTGGTGAGCAAGCTTACCTTGAATCAAGAGTAAGAAGCCTAAAAGCAGTTACATTTGACTCCCTTGAACCAACTGGTTCAAGGACCATTACTAGTAGCGGCATCTCGGGTACTTATATATGAATAGTTCTGCTGCTCTTCGTAATCAACTAAGGCATCTTATGCGGGTTAAACGCTCCAGTTTAACCAAACTACAACAGGCACAAGCTGCTCAATCACTTATCCCACAAGCGATTTCTTTAATTGAATCTTACCAAGTATCACATATTGCATTTTATTTACCTTTTGATGGCGAAATCTCCCCCTTACCTTTAATGAATTATTTGCTTGAACAAGGCAAAAAAATCTATTTGCCTATTCTTCACCCTTTTACAAGCGGTCAATTATTGTTTTTAAATTACGATTGCAAAACTTCCTTAAAATTTAACCGCTTGAGAATTCAAGAGCCTGTGTTGGATGTGAGAAAAATCATTCCTCTACAAGAATTAGAAATGATTTTTACGCCATTAGTTGCGTGTGATAAAGCAGGGAATCGTTTAGGTATGGGCGGCGGTTTTTATGATCGAACGCTTGCTCAAGCACCTCATATTATCCGTGTTGGATTGGCTCACGAGTGCCAGCAAGTAGAACAATTGCCGATAGCGCATTGGGATATGCCGTTACATCATATTATTTTGGGAGCATCCAGATGATTGAAAAAAAAGAGAAGGAATCCACAGGAAACCAAAGTTTAATTCGAGGTTTAACTCTTTTAGAGTTATTAGCACAATTTCCTAACGGCTGCCCATTAGCCCACTTAGCTGAGCTTTCAGGCTTAAATAAAAGTACGGTGCATCGTTTATTACAAGGCTTGTTGCAAGAAGGGTATGTTCGTCCAGCACCAACTTCAGGCAGTTATCGTCTCACGACAAAATGCTTGGCTATTGGGCAGAGAGCGTTAAGTTCAATTAACATTCTACACATTGCCGCCCCGCATTTAGAAGCGTTGAATTTAAAATTGGGGGAAACAGTTAATTTTGCGATGCGAGAGAAAGATCACGCTATTTTAATCAATAAATTGGAAGCGACGACAGGCTTAATGCGTACGAGGGCTTATATCGGGCAACAGTTACAATTATATTGTTCTGGTATGGGAAAGCTTTTCTTAGCTTATAATTCGGTTGATTATATACCACAATATTGGCAAGCAAAATCCTCCATTATTCAACCACTGACCATTAATACAATAACCACGATTGAAGGGATGAAAAAAGAGCTGGAAACGATTCGTGAACGTGGTTTTGCAATGGATGACGAAGAAAACGAATTAGGTGTTTCTTGCATTGCTTGCCCGATTTTCGATCATCAACAGCACGTACATTATGCGGTGTCGGTTTCACTTTCCACTGCCCGTTTAAATCAGTTAGGGAGAGAAAATTTACTGCCTGCAATTCAAGAAACGGCAGAAAAAATTTCTGCAGAGTTAGGTGGATAGTAATTTTATATTGCTATTTTGATTATTTTAGGTAATCTTGCAGCTATTACAAAATGTGGTTTTTTATGAAATAAAAATGTTGAGGATTTATTAATAATGTTTGGTTTTGACCCAACAACAATAACGTTTGTTGTTTATATTTTAGGTATGATTGCAATAGGTTTTATTGCTTATCGTGTTACAAATAATCTTTCAGATTATATTTTAGGTGGTCGCCGTTTAGGGAGCTTTGTAACGGCCTTATCAGCAGGTGCATCAGATATGTCGGGATGGCTACTGATGGGATTACCTGGTGCGGTTTACGCAGGCGGTTTGATCGAAGGTTGGATTGCGGTTGGTTTAACGATTGGGGCTTATTTGAACTGGAAATTAGTGGCTGGCAGATTGCGTTCTCATACCGAGCATAGTGGTGATGCGTTAACGTTGCCTGAATATTTCCATAATCGATTTGGCGATAAAACCCGTTTAATTAAGATTTTATCAGCGGTCATTTTTTTACTTTTTTTTGCAATTTATTGTGCATCAGGTGTTGTAGCTGGCGCTAGAGTATTTGAAAATCTATTTGGATTACCGTATCACCAAGCGATTTGGTATGGTGCAGTAGCCACTATTCTCTATACCTTCATTGGCGGTTTCTTAGCCGTAAGCTGGACAGACACCATTCAAGCTTCATTAATGCTTTTTGCTTTAATTCTAACCCCTCTTTTCGTAATGTATAACTTAGGTGGTTTTGATGAAATGCAAGCCTTAATCGATCGTGCAGGCGAAATGGCACAAAAAGATTACAATGATATGTTTACTGGCACGAGCGTATTAGCCGTTATTAGTCTAATGGCGTGGGGGCTAGGCTATTTTGGACAACCGCACATTGTAGTACGTTTTATGGCAGCTGAAAGTGTAAAATCGCTAGAGAATGCACGCCGTATTAGTATGACGTGGATGGTAATTTGCTTAGTAGGTGCAATTGGGATTGGTTATTTCGGTATGGCGTATTTCTTTGGCCACCCTACTCAAGCAGCTAACGTGAACCAAAACCCAGAACAAATTTTTATTGAATTAGCAAAACTGTTGTTTAATCCTTGGATCGCAGGTATTTTATTGTCGGCCATTCTTGCTGCAGTAATGAGTACGCTTTCTGCTCAATTATTGATTTGCTCTAGTGCAATTACTGAAGATTTGTACAAAGGTATTTTACGTCCTAAGGCATCAGATAAAGAATTAGTTTGGTTAAGCCGCTTAATGGTGCTCGCCGTGGCTATGCTTGCCATTTATATTGCCCAAGATCCTGATAGTAAAGTATTTGGTTTAGTTAGCAATGCGTGGGCTGGTTTCGGTTCTGCATTTGGGCCTGTCGTTCTTCTTTCGCTCTTCTGGAAACGTATGAACGGCTTTGGAGCAATTGCTGGAATGCTAACAGGGGCGTTAATTGTTCACTTCTGGGCAGATATTACGCTTAAATTAGCATTACCTGAAATTTATTCTATGATTCCAGGCTTTATTACTGCCACAGTGATGATTATTGTGGTATCGCTCATCACACCAGCACCAAGCAGAGAAATACAAGAAACGTTTGAACGTGCCAATAACGCGTATTTAGATGAGATAAAATGATATAAAAAAGTGGCTTAAGGTATATGCTTTAAGCCACTTTTTTGCAAAAAATCCTTAAAAACTCACCGCTTGTATGCTATTGAAAACGTGCCAAGCCATATTGATATAACGCATTTTTCTTATATCCAAAGGTTTCTGCCACAATGCTTGCCGCTTTTTTCAATGGAAGAGTTTGACAAAGTAGTTCAAGTAATTTGATTGCTTGTTTGGAAAACTCTTCCGCCACGTGGTGTGGCTTTCCTTCAACAATGAGCACAATCTCACCTTTAATACGATTACTCTCTTCATTTAGCCATTCAATTAAGTTACCTAATTGATCGCTGTAAATGGTTTCCCAAGTTTTGGTGATTTCACGTGCCATCACGATATAGCGTTCTTCACCAAAGATTTTTTGCATATCCGCAAGGGTATCTAAAATGCGATGCGTGGATTCATAGAAAATTAGCGTACGAGACTCATTTTCTAATTCAGTTAATTTATCGCAACGGGCTTTTGTTTTGGCGGGCAAGAATCCTTCAAAACAAAAACGGTCCGAAGCAACGCCAGAAGCACATAAAGCAGTAATAGCGGCACAAGCACCAGGAATGGGCACCACTTTCACACCCGCTTGACGGCATTGACGGACGAGGTGAAAACCTGGATCACTAATAAGCGGTGTGCCAGCATCTGAAATTAATGCAATATTTTCTCCTTTTGCTAATTTTTCGACTAAAACGACCGCTTTTTGCTGCTCATTATGGTCGTGTAAGGCAAAAAATGGCTTTTTAATACCGTAATGGCTAAGCAATAAACCACTATGACGAGTGTCTTCAGCAGCAATTAGATCAACAGAGGAAAGCGTGTCTAATGCTCGTTGAGTAATATCGCCTAAGTTGCCGATTGGCGTTGCCACAATGTATAAAATACCGTAGCTTGGAGAGATTTCAGATGAATTTTGTCTGTTTTTCATTTGCTTTTAGCTCATTTGATAAGTAAGATTTCACATTAAATTTAGCACATTATATTCTATCGAGGAAAATACAATGGCAACTATTTTAAATCAAACAATGAAAAAGGCATTTTTGCCAACGGTGATCGCATTATTTATTTCTGCTTGTACATCACTAAACCCTATTACTGAGTCCATCAAAGATGAAGCTTATTCAAGCTCAGAATTCTATCTTAATAAGGCAGAGCAAGCCAAAGAGAAAGAAGATAAAATCTCTTATCAACTTTTGGCTGTGCGTAAATTAATTGATGAAAACAAAGAATATGAAGCACAAAATACCTTTAGTGAGATTATGGCATCAGAAATGAACGAGGTGCAAAAGTTAGAATATGCGTTAGTGTATGCACAACTTGCCGCTTTACAAGGTAAAAATGAGATGGCAGTGAATCAATTAAGAGATATTCCGCAAAGTCTGTTAAGTTCTGCACAACGTGTACGCTATATTCAAACTCAAGCTCGTATTGCGGCAAATAAGAATGATGCGATTGGGGTTGTGCGTGCGAGATCGCAATTAAATGATTATTTCCGAATGAATCGTGAACGTCAGGAAAATAACGATATTATTTGGAGAGTCCTGCGTGATGCTAATCGTGGTATGTTAGAGAAAGCGGTTGCTGAAGCAGGTGAAATTGAGTTTGCAGGTTGGTTGGCGTTAATTAACATCTATAACCAAAATATGACAACACCAACACAAATACCACAGGCATTTAATAACTGGAAAAATCAATATCCAAGTCATAGTGCCGTTACGCTTATGCCAACAGAATTACAAGGTGTGAGTAATTTTCAGCAAACCCAATTAAATGGTGTTGCACTATTATTACCGTTAAGTGGTGATGCTCAGATTTTAGGTGATATTATTAAACGTGGTTTTGATGATGCCAAAGCAGGCGATTCCACAGCAGTACAGACTTTTGATACCAGCACTTCAGACGTAAATTCATTAATTGCTCGAGCAAAACAGCAAGGGGCAAACATTATTGTTGGACCGCTATTAAAATCTCGCGTAGATGAGATGCTATTAAGCCATGAAATTCAACATATTAATGTATTAGCGCTTAATTCGACTGAAAACGCACGCAATATGGCACAGGTTTGCTATTATGGTTTATCTCCTGAATCTGAAGCTCAAGCAGGTGCAGAGAAAATGTATAATGATGGTCATAGTATTGCTGTAGTTGCTGCTCCACAAGATGATTTTGGACACCGTTCAGCAGAAGCCTTCGCTAAACGCTGGCGTCAACTAACAAATACAGATGCAGATGTGCGTTATTACAATCAGCCACTTGATTCTGTTGCTACCATTCAAAATACAGGAGTAACGAAAGCTGGATTGTATATTTTAGGTAATGCAGGACAAGTAGTAGAAATTAAGCAAGGCATTGATAACTCTAATTTGAAAGATCGCCTAGCAATGTATACTTCATCTCGCAGTAATTCTCCAAATAATGGTATTGATTTCTATACCATAATGGAAGGGGTAAAATTCAGCGAAGTGCCTTTATTAGCGGATACATCTTCTAGTAAATTCCAAAAAGCGGAAAATTTAGCGAATAGTGATTTCTCAATGATGCGTTTATATGCAATGGGTGCAGATGCGTGGTTACTCGCAACTAAATTCAATGAGTTACGCCATATTCCAGGTTATAAAATCTCAGGCTTAACAGGTGAATTAAAAGCAGGGCAAAATTGTAATATTGAACGTAGTTTATCTTGGATGCAATATCAAAATGGGGCTATTCAACAAGCTTATTAATCAAAAAGAGGCGAGTAAACGGCAGCAAGGTGCGATTTATGAACAAAAAGCCCGTGTTTTTTTAGAGGAAAAAGGATTTCGTTTTGTTGCTGCCAACCAATATTTTAGAGGCGGAGAGCTTGATCTGATTATGCAAGATGGAGAAACTACCGTTTTTGTGGAAGTTCGTCAGCGTAAAAATAATCGTTTTGGCTCAGCAGTTGAAAGCATTGATTACCGAAAACAACAAAAATGGCAAAATGCGGCAAATATGTGGTTGCTCAAACAAAATAAAAGTTTAGAGACTGCAAATTGTCGCTTTGATGTTGTTGTATTTGAAGGCAATCAGCCTCCAATATGGATCCCTAACTTTCTAGGTTAGATAAGATGTTAAATAAAATACAAGATAGATTTAGCGAAAGTATTCAAACCCAAATTTCTGCAGCAGAGTTATTGCCGACTAAATTAAGTGAAGCGGCAAACCGCATTGTAGCGTGTTTATTACGTGGGGATAAAGTGATTGTATGTGGACACGGGCGTTCTTATGGTAATGCGGCGTTATTAGTTAGCCACTTACTTCATCGATATGAATTAGCAAGACCCAGTTTTTCTGCCGTACAATTGCAACTCAACGGTATATTAGCTGGCGTTTTTTCTCAAGATAATGAGCTAGATTCCGTATATAAAAAACAATTACAAGCAGTTGCTAAAGCGGGCGATTTATTCATTGTATTTTCACCTATTGGCAATGAAGAAAGTATATTGCAAGCGATTCATACAGCTAAAAATCACCATTTAGATTTAGATATTATCGCATTAACTGGCAGCAGTAATGATCACACTCTCGGATTATTAGATGAAAGTGATATTGAAATTTCAGCCCCCTCAACTAATGAATTAAGAGTCATTGAAAGCCATCACTTTTATACGAATTTATTATGTGAACTTATCGATCATTTACTTTTCTCTTAGGGAGAGATTATGAATAATTTAGTGAAAAAATGTCTTAAAGTAAGTTTGTTCATCTCAGGCTTTATTGCTTTACAAGGTTGTATTGCGACGGCGGTAGTCACATCAGCTGCGATGGCAACTAAAGTAGCCACCGATCCCCGTTCAACGGGTACACAGGTTGATGATGAAATTTTAGAAGAGAAAGTCGCTTACAACATCAATAAAGATGGGCAGATTAAAGAAGAGGCTCGTATTAATGTAGTCGCTTATAACGGCAAAGTGTTATTAATTGGTCAAGCTCCAAGTATGGACGTGGTTGAAAATGCGAAAAACCTTGCAGCAGGTGCTGACGGCGTAACTGAAGTTTATAATGAAATTAGACAAGGCGAAAAAATCGGTTTTGCTCAAATTACACAAGATAGCTGGATAACCACCCAAGTAAAATCTAAACTTTTAGTGAATGGCAAAGTGAAAGCAACGGAAGTAAAAGTCGTTACTGAAAATGGCGAGGTCTTTTTAATGGGCAAAGTTAGCCAAAGCCAAGCGGATGAAGCAGCCGAAATCGCACGTAATATAAGTGGAGTAACAAAAGTAGTTAAAGTATTTAGTTATGCACAATAGCAAAAAATACGGCAAATTTAACCGCTTGTAAAATAGTGTTCAAAATTTGGACCCTATTTTTATCTTTATCGACAGAAGTGATAAATCAACTTTGTTAATAACTCTTTTGTCGGTTCAATATATTTCATTTCTAAAAATTCATCAGGCTGGTGAGCTTGCTCAATTGAGCCTGGTCCTAGCACGAGTGTAGGGCAGAGTTGCTGAATAAATGGGGCTTCGGTGCAGTAATTTACCGCATCACATTTTTCACCTAATAATTTTTCTACCACTTGTACGATTTGGGCGGAGTGTTCGCATTCATAGCCGGGAATGCCGTCGTGTATCGGGCGGATTTCGATTAAATCACCATATTGTTCAATCATTGGTTTTAAATATTCATCAACCATTGCATATAAATCTGCTATAGCCATATTGGGTAATGGTCGCATATCAAACTGTAATTCACAGCAAGCACAAATGCGGTTAATCGCATCGCCGCCTCGAATATTACCAAAATTCATCGTCGGGTGAGTCACTTGAAACAGTGGATTATGGTATTTCTCACGCAATTCATCACGCATTTTCATCAAATAGCTGATAGATTCGTGCATCAACTCAATCGCATTGACCCCTTTGCTTGGGTCGCTTGAATGTCCGCTTCTTCCTGTAATTCTAACAGATTCGCCTAAATGTCCTTTGTGAGCACGAATTGGCTTAAGTGAGGTTGGTTCACCAATAATGGCACAGTCGGGGCGAATATGAGTATGTTGAGCAAAAGTTTTTGCTCCAAGCATTGTGGTTTCTTCATCTGCTGTGGCTAAAATACGGATTGGCTTTTTGATTTGAGATAAGTCGATTTGGCTCATTACGTCTACCACGAAAGCGAAAAAGCCCTTCATATCGGCAGTGCCTAAGCCGTAAAGTTTGCCTTCTTTTTCGGTAAGCTTGAATGGATGAAACGTCCATTTTCCATCGTCAAATGGCACGGTATCAGTGTGTCCTGCCAGTAATAATCCGCCTTCGCCCTCGCCATAGGTTGCAAGTAAATTGTATTTATTACGGCTGCCTTCTACAGCTAAAATATCCGTTTTAAATCCAAGATCTGCAAGCCAATTGGCAAGTAATTCAAGTAAAGCACGGTTAGATAAATCATTTTCTGCGACTAAACTTGAGATGGTTGGGAGCTCAATTAGCTGTGCGTAGCGGTTAATAAAAGGAATCTTGTGTTTCATCGTCTATCCTGCGGTTTATTCTATAGGGCGAGTTAATGATGGGATATTTCTTAATCGTTTAATAATGGCAAATCCTGCTAAAATTTCCCATATCATAATGGTGTAAATTCCCATACGTTCAATTAATGGACTAAAAATGGTTGGTAAGAACATCGTGACTAAAATACAACTCACCCCAATCATACCTGCGGCAATACTAAAGTGTTTAAAAAAACGTATAGTTGGGTGGTGAATATCTAGCCCTACCATAATCAGAGTTAAGTTACCAATTAAAAAGGTAATGCTTGCGCCTAAATTGTAAATGCCAAATTCACCACGAGAATTTGGCTGAATACCAGACACTAAAGAACAACCAATTGCAAAAAAGAGGGCTAAAATTAAGCCAATAACTCGCCGTTTATTATCAGCAATATGTGTAATGCCGATTGCATAAATAAAGAAAAAAACGACCGCTTGCACCATAAAAATAATACGCATTACCAGCGAAAGTGGCGAGAGTTCGCTAAGTTTATCATCAATCATTGTGCTAACAGGCACGAGTAATTCTAAGGTGCTGTGATGGAAATAAGCGGTGAGAGATCGTTCACTAAATAAAAGAGTGAAATGCTCTGCTATCAAATAAAATAGCCCGCTAAAGCTAGAAATAATAGCAGTAATAAAAATTAAACACTCATAGCTTTTGCGAAAGCAAGGGTGCATTAGCAGAGGGTAAAACTTCACACCAAACGAACCGCTTGTAAAATAGTTTTCCACGGCGTCTAAAGCAAAGAGCAATTTTTGAACGATATTTTTAATCCACTTTATTGTCATAATTACCTTTTGATTAATTCTTTTTCCTAAATTCTTGATTTAATACCGCCAAACTCCTCAATCAATTTAGCTATAAAGAGCTTTAATTCTTCCGTCATCAATAAGAAATCCGCATCAAATCGTTGAGCGACATCCTCTTTGAGAATATCATCATTTTTCTCACGCACTTCATCGGCAAATTTTAGGCGAGATAGCACGCCATCTTCATTGAGAACACAAGAGAGATGCGTTTCCCACTCAATTGCAATTTTTGTGATAAATTTGCCCGCTTGTAGGTGCTGAGCAATTTCTTCAGTCTCCAAATCTTGGCGTTTACAGCGAATAATACTATCGGTATCAAAAGATTTTAGCTCTGCTTCTTCCAATAAATTCAACCAACTTGGCGTATGCCCTTTCGCGATCCAGTTTGTCATCACTTCTGCAGGCGGCAGTGTGAACGAAATGGGCACAACAGGCAACGAGCCAAGTGTTTTCCGCAACAAAGCAAGCGTTTCTTCCGCTCGTTTGCTGGAGGCAGTGTCAATATAAATCAGCTGGCTATCTAAATCTAACCAAATTGCGGTGAATTGATGTTTGCTAAATGCACGAGGCAAAAGATTAGCAACAACTTGGTCTTTCACGGCTTGCTTTTCGGTCTTTTTAAGCTGACGAGCCTCTTTTTCTTCTAATTCGGTAATGCGTTGCTCGGTTTCTACTTTCACCACATTAGCTGGCAGTAATTTATCTTCTTTGTGTGAAATGAGCAAAAATTGGTTGCCTTGTGAAAAATAGAGTAAATCAGCATCTTTTAGTGGGCTAGACCAACCGAATTTACTCATATCATACTGAGTACAAGGGGTGAATTTTGTTTCTTGCAGTAAATTATCAAGTTTTTTGCCCTCCAGCGAAAGCTCACTTGTTAATTTATAAACCATCACATTTTTAAACCAAACCATTTTGCATATCCTTTAAAGGTGTATAATAAAATATTTTAACAGAGCTAGCTTCAACACAGTAGAGAATTTGCAAATGAAGAGTAAAAAACTTGCCTTTATCGGCACGGGCAATATGGCATTTGCCATTATTCAAGGTTTATTAAAAAGCAATTACCCTGCCTCTCAAATTATTGCGTGCAATAAAAGCAATTTAGCTCGCCGAGAAGCACTACAAGCGGTCGGAATTGCGACAAATTTTGCAAATCGTGAGGCGGTTGAGCAAGCGGAAGTTATTGTGTTAGCAGTTAAACCTCAAATGATGGCAGAGGTTTGTGCAGAATTTGCCGACCTCGATTTTTCAGACAAATGGGTCATTTCTGTTGCTGCGGGCATTTCGGTAACACGCTTGGAAACATTATTACCGAATGCTAAAAACATCATTCGTACTATGCCCAATACGCCATCGCTGATTGGTGAAGGAATGACAGGGCTATTTGCAAAAAAATCGGTCAATTCGACCGCTTGTCAATTTGCTGAAGAACTGATGTCTGCGGTGGGCAAATGCTATTGGGTGGATACGGAAGACAAAATCAATCATATTATTGCCATTACAGGCTCAAGCCCCGCCTATTTCTTCCGCTTTATGGAAGCAATGCAACAAAGTGCAATCCAAATGGGCTTTTCTGAGCAAGATGCAAGGCTACTTGTTCAATCTGCGGCATTAGGTGCGGCAAAATTAGTTGCATCAAACCCAGCAACGCCGATTTCCACCTTACGAGAAAATGTCACCTCCAAAGGTGGCACAACAGCAAAAGCATTGGACGTTTTTGAACAGCAAAATTTAGCTAAAACCGTAGAGAACGCAATGTGGGCGGCAATTCACCGTGCTGAAGAAATGGAGAAATCGTTATGATAGTGGTTTCGCCTTTTAAATGGACAGCATTTAACTATTTTGGCTTTTTTTGTGCTTACGGAGTGATATTGCCTTTTTTACCTGTTTGGTTAAAACATTATGGATTCTCCACTGAAATTATTGGATTATTGGCTGCAGTGGGCTATTTATTTCGTTTTGGCGGTAGTATGCTTGCTTCACAACGAGTGAAAACGGTGAGCCAGCTAATTCCAACCGCCCGAGCCTTAACGTGGCTGAATGTAGTGGCAGCAATTGCGTTAGCATTTTCAGGCAGTTCGATTTGGCTTGTTTTTCCTGTTTTAATGCTATTTCAAATGTTTAATTCAGGGGCAATGCCGCTTGCAGACAGCATTGCCTCTCTTTGGCAGCGACAAGTTGGGCTAGATTATGGCAAAGCACGGCTTTTCGGTTCAATCGCTTTTGTGGTTGGCTCCCTTTCAGGTGGCTATTTCATTGGGCAGTTAGGCGAAGATGTTGTAGTTTGGGTGATTGTTGGATTTTTGATATTTTTCGGTGTCGGGCAACTAGCCAAACCGACCCTAGGCTTTGAAGAACAAAATGTAGCAAGTAGTGGCTCAAATGTGACTTACGCTGAATTATTAAAAGAGTCTGCTACCTTACGAATGCTAATTGCAGTATCGTTAATAGGCGCTTCCCACGCAGCTTATTACACTTACAGCACCATTCATTGGTCAGATGCTGGCATTTCGACAGAAATGACAAGCCTATTTTGGGGATTGGCAGTAGTCGCGGAAATACTCTTCTTTTTAGTGTCTAAACGGCTGTTTAAATCTTGGAAAATCAGTCATTTAATGATTCTCTCTGCCGCATTTGCTTTCATTCGTTGGGGAATTATGGGGAGTACAACAGAGATTGCTTTGATAATTTTTGCTCAATTTTTACACTCAGTTACTTTTGGTGCCTCTCATATTGCAATGATTCGTTATATTTCGATGCAATCTGCAGACAGGATTACAAAGTTACAAGGATTGTATTTTGGTTTAGCGAGTTGTGCTGTTATGGCAGTATTTACATTTGTATCGGGTATGATCTACGAATATTCTCCAAGTTTAACTTTCTGGATAATGGCCGCTTTTGTTCTGCCAGCGATATTTATTGTACCGAAGAAATTTGAAGTGCAAATTTTGAAATAAATATAAAAAATGCCGACATTATGTCGGCATTCTCGAAATTGTTTAATGTTTAATTAAATTTTTTTCACGTTTACGGCTGATGCACCACGTTCTGAATCTTGAATTTCAAATTGAACTTTTGCACCATCTTCTAATGTACGGTACCCATTGTTTGTTTCAATTGCAGAGAAGTGAACGAACACATCTTTACCACCTTGATCAGGGGTGATGAAACCAAAACCTTTAGTTGAGTTGAACCATTTCACTGTGCCGGTAACTGCTGACATAACATTTTCCTTATAAAAATAAAAAGTAATAAAAATAGATAGCTAAACGGGATATTACAACAGACGCATCTATCAATCACTTGCCCAATTTTTTATTGGGGGAAATAATAAAAAGATTCAACTATTTAACTCTAACGCACGAACAGCTTTCGCTATTAGACCACTTATTCGTTTTTGAAGCAAATTATTTTTATACTTTTATGAAAATTCACCTGAAAAAGAGTCTATCGTTTTTATGATAGGAATGTACAATTTATATAGACGAAGCTTTATAAATAAAATATAGTATTGAGTCGGAGATTTTAATCTTACTTAACAAATTCTCGAATTTTATTTATTAATGGAACTTATTATGTCAGTTATGTCGGAACAACAAGTAGAGCAAACAATAGAACAAACTAACAATAAAACAAATCCAAGCACAAAGGAAGTGATTGCGTATTTAGCGGAAAAATTTCCGCTTTGCTTCACTGTTGAAGGAGAAGTGAAACCCTTAAAAGTAGGGCTTTTCCAAGATTTGGCAGAAGCATTAAAAGATGATGAAAAAGTCAGTAAAACCTTGTTGCGTCAAGCATTACGTAACTACACAAATTCTTGGCGCTATTTGGCGGCAAGTCAAGCAAATGTCGCTCGTGTTGGTTTGCAAGGTGAAGAAGTAGGTTGTGTTACAAAAGAAGAAGCTATTCATGCGTCAGAAACCTTAGCTGAAGCGAAAGCAGCTGTGGCAGAGCGTAAATTACAAGAACGTAAAGCACAGCGTAAAGAATTCTTTAAACAAAAAGCACGTGAAGAAAATGCTAAAAAGCGTGCAGAATCTAAAGTGAAAAAAGTACATTTACCAAAAGCGTCAGAGGAAAAATTAGCGGCTTTAGCAAGTAAATTTGGTCGTCAATAGTTTTCTATCTGGTTTACAGTTACAAGCGGTCAAATTAACGTAGATTTTTACACATTTATGACCGCTTGAATATTTGGAAAAGAAGATGAAATTAATAAAATTCAACAATATATTTGCGATAACTTTAGGTTTATTGCTAAGCAATGCTTTTGCGGTTCAACCCGATATAAAAGAGAGTGGAATTACTATTCCCAAACCCAACGAGCAGCACAGCTTATCTACCAAGAGAGTAACGGCTCGCTTAACGCAATCTCACTATCATAAATTCCAATTAAATGATGCGTTTGCACACAAGATTTTCAATCGTTATATTGATTGGCTTGATCCGTCTCATAACACTTTCCTACAATCTGAAATTGATGAAATGCGTAGCAAATATGCCTCATTATTAGATGATGAATTATATGCAGGAAAGTTAGATTCTGCATTTGCGATATATGAGTTGATGTCCAAACGCCGTTACGAGCGTTATAGTTATGCCTTATCTTTATTGGATAAAGAACCCGATTTAAAAAGCGATGATAACATTGAGATAGATCGCGAAGATGCTGCATTTCCAACAAATATAGAAGAAGCAAATACACTTTGGAAGCAACGTGTTAAAAACGATATTATTAATTTGTATTTAAAAGATAAAAAATGGCCTGAAATTAAGAAAACCTTAACTAAGCGTTATAATTTTGCAATTAAGCGTTTAACACAAGTAAAAGCAGATGATATTTTACAAACTTACTTAAATTCATTTTCTCGTGAAATCGACCCACATACGAGTTATTTATCGCCTCGTGCAGCAAAAGCTTTCCAAGAAAGTATGAACCTTTCATTAGAAGGGATTGGAGCAACGCTTACACAAGAAGATGATGTAACCAGTATAAAATCCCTGGTGCCAGGTGCACCTGCTGCTAAAAGTAAGAAACTAGTAGTGGGCGATAAGATTGTGGGAGTAGGCCAAGGTGAGAAAGGTGAAATCGAAGATGTTATCGGATGGCGTTTAGATGATGTCGTTGATAAGATTAAAGGTAAAAAAGGCACAAAAGTACGCCTAGAAATTGAACCAGAAAAAGGTGGAAAAACCAAAATAATCACGATTGTGCGTGATAAAGTGCGGATTGAAGATAGTGCAGCTAAATTAACAGTTGAGAAAGTTGATGGAAAAAATGTCGGCGTAATTAAGATCCCAACATTCTATATTGGTTTAACCGAAGATGTGCGTAAATTACTTACGCAAATGAGTAAGAAAAATGTTGAAGGATTGATCATTGATTTGCGTGAAAATGGTGGAGGTTCATTAACTGAAGTGATTGAATTAACGGGGCTGTTTATTAAAGGCGGACCTGTTGTTCAAGTCCAAGATGCGTTTAATCGTATCAAAATATACGAAGATCCAGAATCTAAAATCATTTACGACGGCAAAGTTATGGTAATGATTAATCGCCACAGTGCTTCTGCCTCTGAAATTTTTGCTGCTGCAATGCAAGATTATAATCGTGCGATTATTGTTGGTCAGCAAACCTTTGGTAAAGGGACTGTACAACAAAGCCGTTCATTGAATTTTGTGTATGATTTAGATAAAGAACCTTTAGGTTTTATTCAATACACCATTCAAAAATTTTATCGTATTGATGGCGGTAGTACACAGCTAAAAGGGGTAGAGCCAGACATTAAATTTTATGAAATTATTAATGCGGAAAAAACAGGGGAAAGTTTTGAAGATAATGCACTACCTTGGGATAAAGTGCCTGCGGCTCATTATCAAGAGGCTGATAATGCACGAAATGCAGTGTCAGTATTAAAAACAAAGCACGAAGAACGTATTGAGAAGCACCCCGAGTTTATTGTATTAAATGAGAATATTGCAATTCGCAAAGAACGTGATAATCGTAAATTTTTGTCATTAAACTTGGCAGAGCGTTTAAAAGAAGGTAAAGCAGATGATGCTAAACGTTTAAAAGACATTAATGCACGTTTTGCCCGAGAAGGTAAAAAATTATTGAAAAATATTGATGATTTACCAAAAGATTATGAAGCACCTGATTTTTTCTTGAAAGAAGGCTTACAAATGATAGTCGATTGGTCACAAATTGATAAAAAATGATAAATCTGTAATATACACATCAAATATTACCGCTTAGGCGACTAAGCGATCTATTTTTTGAGTAAATTTGCAAATAATGGATTAAGAGGAAGAGTGGGTGAGAATCTTTAAATTATTAATTATGATGATGGCTTTTTCAGGCGTTGCAGTAGCTGAAAAGACAACAGTTATTCATATTTCAGCTGTATCTGTTGTGCAAGATACCATTTTGCCTCAATTAAGTTTAGCAGCTCAGCAGGCTCGTGCAGCAGAATTAATAAAACAAGCAGAGGCTAGAGTGATGCAAGAGATTGGTCATAATGCCTTATTACTAAGCCAAGCCACGATGAAAGTGTATTTAGATAATGAGTTTGCCACAATGTGGCATGATAAGGTAGCAGAAAAAGCCTTTTTAAAGGAATATGCTCTATTTGCTGCAAGTGGCGTGTCGTCTAAATCTGCAAAAGCATTACAACAAATCTTAAACCAGCCAGAAGGTTTAGCAAAAGACATTTTATTGACCGATGGTTTTTTAGATTACTTGTATTACAACAAAAATGTCTTTAAATACGCGAATAATTGGTTATATAACTTAGGAAGTTATACACCTAAAGCCCCTTCTTCAGAGCAAATTACGCAATGGACAAATGCAGTAAAAATGGGAGTTGCAGGTGAATTTGTGACTAATCTTGTGCCCCAAAATCACTTATATCGAGATACAGCACAAAGAGTATTAGCAACCGCAGGAGAGGCGGTTAACAACGCTTTCTATAAGCTGGCATTAAATGTTCAACGTTTACGCATTATTCCAAGTTTTGATAATGGTATTTTTGTTAATATTCCGAGTTACCAATTATATTATTTCCGTGATGGCGTGTTATCCCTACAATCGAAAGTTATTGTTGGGCGAGTAGATCGTAAAACACCTGTAATGTATAGCAAATTAAGTAATGTAGTGGTCAATCCTCCTTGGAATGTGCCATCAGGTATTTTAGCTAAGGATATCATCCCTAAATTAGCTCGAGATCCTGCTTATGCCGAGCGAGCAAGTTTTGAGATTCTTGATAGCAGTGGAAATCAGATTGATCCTCACAGTGTAAACTGGTCAGAGTATGTAAATGCTAAAAATGTCCCATATCGCATTCGCCAGAAAGCAGGCGATGATAGTGCATTAGGTCGCTATAAATTTAATATGCCGACAACTGATGCCATTTTCTTACACGATACGCCAAACAGAGGTTTATTTGGTAGAAAACATCGCACTTTAAGTTCAGGTTGTGTACGAGTGGAAAAAGCCGACGAATTAGCTACTATTTTACTTCAAGAAGCAGGTTGGGGATTAGATAAAAAGAACAGAGTGCTAGGTAGTAAAAAAACAACGTCGGCACAAATTTATTCGGATAATCCCGTTTACTTATATTATGTAACGGCTTGGGTTGAAAACGGTAAAGTTCATACTCTATCAGATATTTATAATTTTGATGTAAATATTCCACAATTTTCAATTAGTTGGGAAAAACTAAAAAGTTTGATCTAAATTAAATAATATTATGAAATTCCAAGAAGATCTCAGATCTTCTTGGAACTTTATTTGAATTCAGGAGACTGATTTAACCTAAGCTTTAAATTATTCACTAACCTATGAGGGAAAAATGGAACAAATTGATATTCAACGCCGTAAGTGGTTATCACTCGGCGGACTTGTGTTAGGGGCTAGCCTTCTGCCAAGTCAAGTAATAGCTGCACTTTCTACCTCAGCTCCTGTTGCGTTGCGTTTTCGTAACATTAATACAGGCGATACTTACACAGCAAAATTTGGTGTAGGTGGTTTAAACAAAAAAGATCTTGGGCAATTAAATTATTTAATGAGAGATCGACACATCAATCAAGTGAAAGCAATTGATCCGAAACTATTCGTCAAACTGAACCAATTACAACGCCGTTTGGGTTTCCAGAATGCAGAGATTTTAGTATTAAGCGGTTATCGCTCTCCTCAAACTAATGCAAAAATGCGTAGCAGAAGTCGTGGTGTTGCAAGCAACAGCTACCATATTCTTGGTAAAGCGGTTGATTTTAGAGTTTCTGGCGTTCCTTTAGCTAAAGTAAAGCAGGTGGCTGAAAGCCTAAATAATGGCGGAGTAGGCTACTATCCGCGTAGTAATTTTATTCATGTTGATACAGGTCCTGTTCGTACTTGGAGAGGCTAACAAGCGGGCATATTTTATGTTTAATTTGCAAATTATTCCTGTCAGCCCATTTCAACAAAACTGTACTGTGATTTGGGATGAAAATAAAAACGCTGCCATTATTGATGCAGGAGATGATGCAAATCGCATCATCGAATTTGTACAATCTCAACACTTAAAAGTACAGAAATTGCTAATTACACACGCCCATTTAGATCATATTATGAGTGTTGAGGCACTCAGAGATCATTTTAAAGTTGAGGTATTTGGTTCTCATATCGCAGACAAGCCATTATTTGAACGCTTGCCAGAAATGTGCCAACAATTTGGCTTACCACCGGTAAGGGGATTTTATCCAGACCATTGGTTAGAAGAAAATGATGTAATTGAAGTTGGTGCATTAAAATATACAATTCGCCATTTGCCAGGACACGCGCCAGGTCATATTGGTTTTTTTGATTTTGAGAATAAAATTACTTTTAGTGGCGATGTATTATTCCAAAATAGTATAGGAAGAACCGACCTCTATATGGGCAATCACCATCAACTTTTAGAAACTATTCGTACTAAAATGTTTGATTTAGAGGATGATTTCATTGTTATTCCTGGACATGGTTCACATACTACTATCGGGCAAGAGAAACAAAATAATCCATTTTTGAAGTCATAAAGAAAAAGCAGAATTTTATCTTCAACAGTAAAAGTAACACTTCCTGAATTCAAATTATTTACAAGCGGTCAAAAATGCCTAATTTTCTGCAAAATTGGCTTGCCTTCTGTTTAATATTGCGAATTCAGGCATTATTATGCGAATAGTTCCAAGCCTAATTCATTAACATATTCAATGGAAATTAAAAGGACTGACAGAATGCAGCCCTAGAATCAAATGAGCCCAACTTTTGGAGTCAGATTATTTTTATTAGACCGAGAATGGATATTGAATAGGCGGATGATATTCATAACCTTCCACTTTAAAATCATCTAGAGTTACCCAAGTTTCTAAATCTTTTAATGATTTAATATCAGGATTAATGATTAATTTCGGAGCATTTAACGCTTCACGTTTTAACTGCACATCACGCATCAATTCAAGTTGATCTTCATAAATATGAGCGTTCACAATTTTATGGAAAGCCTGCCCAGGTTTATGCCCCGTAATTTGTGCCATTAAAGCTAGAAAAGTGTAACACTGAATCATATTCCAATTTAAACCTAATGGCACATCTGCAGAGCGTTGGGTGCTATTTAGATAAAGCTTACCATCTAGTAATGAGAAATGATGGCTATATAAACAAGGACGTAAACAACCCATATGAAACACACCCGGGTGGTAGAATGTATAAATTTCACCGCGATTATCAACCCCTTTTTTTAAATCACTAACAATTTGATGCAGTAAATCAACCGCTCCACCATCAGGTTTCGGAAAATTACGCCCAACCGCACCATAAACTAAACCCATATCATCTTCACCCTTACGGTAAGGATTAGATAACCAAGCGGCATTCTCGTTAGCATTTGCATCCCATGATTTAGTCCCCAAACTACGAAAATCAGCAGCATTGTCGTAGCCTCGAATATAGCCTAATAGTTCAGCTATAGCCGATTTCCAGTAGCTTCTTCTGGTAGTAACTAAAGGGAATTCACCGTTTTCAACATCATAGGTTAAATCAGCATTAATGACTGTAAGGCAACGCTTAGCTGTACGCTCATTCGATACCCATTTCCCTTCATTTACAATCCGATTACACAAATCTAAATACTGCTTCATAGTTACCTCATAAAATTTTTAAGTAATTTTGCCATTTCTTCGGTAAAATAGCTAAAACTTTATGACAAACACAATAGGGGTTATAGATGAAAAAAACAATTAAGTCTATTTTAATGATGACTACAATAGCATTTTTAGTCGCTTGCTCATCAAATAAAAATGGTTGGAAGCTCTTAAATTATTCAGCAGTAGATCAAAAATCTTATGCAATTGCTTACAGCACAACCGCACAAACTTATCAAGACCGAGTAAATGAAAGTTATGATATCAACGCCTTTATGAATGGCGTAAATGATTGGTACACAAAAAAAATCACCTTACCGGTTGAACAAATTCGCGCAATGACAATAAACAGAATGTTAGATCATAATGTTTACGCTTATTATAGCGGTGTGCTTTATGCGGCAGATTTACAAGCTAACTTTAATCATTTATCGCCAACTTGCTGGAACTTATTACAACCAACGAGTATGTCGCAAGGCATTCGTGATGCTATGCTAGATTTACAAAAAAATAAAGTACGTAGCGATAACTATATTAAAAATGGCGTTGAGCAAATTTTACAGCATTGTGTAAACAACCTTGCAAAAGATTAAAAAAGAGAAATATCAACGTAATAAAACGAAAATAGCATTTAAATTTACAAGCGGTAACATTTTTAAAAAAATTTACCGCTTTTTTATAAGCCTATGAAATGCTTAATATTTATTCGTAAAAATTAAAAAATCGTCGTTTTGCTTATAACATAATCAAACACGCTGGAATTTAACATTTTCCAGAAAAAGAATTTGACATCTTTTTAAATTCTAGTAATATGTCGCCCACAGACACAGTGAGTGGTGAGATGGCCGAGCAGGCTGAAGGCGCTCCCCTGCTAAGGGAGTATAGGGTTAAAAAGCTCTATCGAGGGTTCGAATCCCTCTCTCACCGCCATTTCTTTATCACGCACCCGTAGCTCAGCTGGATAGAGTACTCGGCTACGAACCGAGCGGTCAGAGGTTCGAATCCTCTCGGGTGCGCCATTTTATTTACTCTAAAAATAAAATGGTCGCTGATAAACTAAATTTTCATAATTTTTAAATACGCACCCGTAGCTCAGCTGGATAGAGTACTCGGCTACGAACCGAGCGGTCAGAGGTTCGAATCCTCTCGGGTGCGCCATTCACTCAATATTTCATTTCTTTCTTTTCACTACTAAAATTAAACTATTATTCCATTAAGCTATAATTTCGGCTAGACTTAACATTTAGTTGAATGAGGATTTTAAATTGAAAGGATTAATTGCTCGCCTTTTTATCGCAATGACCCTACTACTTTGGGCTTGGGATATGATTTTCCCTTGGCAAAAGATTATTCATTCAGAAGCCAATCACTATACTCAAATTCAGCAGAGTAAAAATCTAAAAGTGGGAATGATTAATCACCCCATTTCGTATTTTGTCGGCCCTGAAGGCAAGAGCGGGATAGAGTATGATTTAGCCACTGCATTTGCACAATATCTAAACGTCAATCTTGAAGTGAAAAACTATGATAGCAGCGAAAAGTTATTTGAGGCTTTAAAAAATAATGATATCGACATTGCCGCTGCAGGTTTACTTTATCACCCAGAATTAAATGAAACGTTTCAAATAGGCCCATCTTATTATTCAGCATCTTGGCAAGTCGTTTATAAAAAAGGGACAACTAGACCATATCGACTTTCTGACTTACAAGAATATGTAATTATTCCAAACGGCTCAGCAGTAATTCCTATACTCAATCAACTTAAACAAGACAACCCCCAGCTAAAATGGCAAATTTCAGATAAATTTACCCAAGAAGAATTATTATTAAAGGTAGCACAAGGAGACATTCCGCATACTATTGCAATGTCGGTAGATGTTTCTTCCGCTCAGCATATCAACCCTAATCTTGCTGTAGGCTTTGATTTAACCGATGAAAATCCTGTTTTATGGTATTTAGCTAATAGCTCTTATAGTGAGCTACAGTCCGCTTTACTAGGCTTTATGTCTGATTCAGTAGAAACAGGATTAATTTCTCGTATAGAAGAAAAATATTTTAACCATTTAGCCAAGTTTGATTATGTCGATATCCAAAGCTACTTAAAAGCAATTCAAACTATATTGCCTAAATATGAGCCCCTTTTCCGTGCACATAAAGGAGATTTAGACTGGCAAATGTTAGCTGCAATTGCCTATCAGGAATCTCACTGGGATCCAGATGCAACTTCTCCAACTGGTGTTCGTGGTATTATGATGCTAACTAAAGACACTGCTGATAGAATGAAAATTTCAGATAGAACCAACCCTGCACAGAGCATAAAAGCAGGTTCTGAATATTTACATATGTTAATGAGGCAAATGCCAGAAACTATCCCACAAGAAGATAGGATTTGGTATAGCTTAGCTGCTTATAATATGGGACTAGGGCATCTATTAGATATCCGCAGATTAACTAAACAACTAGGCGGCGATCCAGACAATTGGTTAGATGTGAAAAAAAATCTGCCACTACTTGCAGAAAAGCGTTATTATACAAGCCTGAAATATGGGTACGCTAGAGGCTATGAAGCACTACAATATGTTGAAAATATACGCCGTTATTATGGCAGTATTATTAATTATCAACGAGTTGAGGAGCGAAGAATACTAGAAGAAACAAGAAGTTTATCTGATAATAAATCAATACAGGAGGATACTTCTCATGAGAAGATTGAAGAAAAAGAAAACTCTACCGACTAGGAAGTTACGCCTACGCCAAATCAAACAAATTAAAGACAGAAAAAGGCTAGTTTCTTCACGTAGAAGATCATTTATGCAAATGCAACAAGAAGCATAATTTATTTTCTTTTGGGTGGTAACTTAAAATGGACAAAAGTGTGGGTTTTACCCACTCTTTTGTTTAGAAAATCCTTTATAAACAATACCTTATGCTTCCTGCTTAAGCCGTTATGGACCCGCAGTTTTTCTTTTCATTGTTTAAATAGATTTTCAATCCGATTTGTTGTCTTTTCTATCCCTAATTCCTCATATTTTTCTTACGCAAAAAGATAATCCATATAGCGTTTTAAACTTGCATAAGCACTTCGTAGATTACGGTGTTTATAAGGAAAATAGCCTTTCTCATTCGGTATCTCTGAACGCTCTTCTAAAAAGACTTTGTGCTTCTCATACCAATTAAATGAACATAAAATTCATTTTTTGCGCTATTTTTCAGTGTCTTGACGATATGTTTTAACGCTTTCCCTGCTTCTGACTTATGCTTCTTTCTCAATACCCTCATGACAATCGCAACCATATGAAATTGGCACATTTGGGTAGGTATATCGAATAAATCTTTTCGTCCATCGCAGGTAATTGATTGAATTATATAACCTTTGGGGCTTTATCAAGGTATCGTTGAATAGGGCTGATTGAGCATTGATAACTTTCAGCAAGCTCTTTTAGTGTCTGTTTTCTAATGGAATAATCATCCCAAATTTTGCTTGGATTAAGTAATTTTTTGTGCGAAAAAGTCTTGTTGCAAGATGTGCATTTATAGCGTCGCTTACTGTCTTTTTTACCGTGCTTTTGGATTGTATCTTGTTGGCAAAAAATACATTTTTTATGTTCATAATTTAAAAAAGTGGGTTAAAGCCTTGTAATATATGACTTTAACCCACTTTTTACTAACACTTTTGTCTATTATGCCTGTATTTCGCAGGGCTTGGTCTTTAAAAAATCTGCACCCTCTTAATAAGTTATTTTGAGGATGCAGAAGATTCTACAAGCGGTTATATTTTCGAATAATTTTACACATTATTCATTATATTGCTTAGAAACGATAAGTTGCATTTGCTGTGAAAGCATTGCCTTTTAATTTAGTGTTGCTACGTCTTAGGTTATCACGGGTGTATTCTGCACCAAGTTCAATATCGCTTGATACCGCATATTTTGCCCCTACACCAACGCCAAAACCACGATAGGTTTTGTTTCCTGCTTTAGTAGAGCTCGCGTCAACTTTAACATAAGGAAGTAATGCGGAAGTAATGCGATAGCCTTGTTGATAAGCAACGGTATATTTATTTTGTTGTTTGACATCCTGAGAAACTTTAGTGCTACCGAGTTTCATTTTACCTTGCACAACACCTACTAAGTTATTGCCTTGATCAATACCGTAATCTACCACGAGCACTGGACCTGTTGAATCTTTACCTTTGATTCCATCTACTTTATATTTTGTGGTAGTTACATCAATACCTACACCAACACCAGTAAATGTATTGCCGACGGGGGCTGCAGAGAGATGAGCAGAGAATAAGCAAGCAAGTGCTGCAACAGTTAATTTTTTCATATATGACTCCTCTTTTTTATTAAGATTCGATATTACCACAAAAACGATAACCTTCACCGTGAATCGTGACGATAATTTCTGGGGTGTTAGGGTGATCTTCAAAATGTTTGCGAATGCGACGAATGGTCACATCAACAGTTCTATCGTGAGGTTTTAATTCACGTCCAGCCATTTTTTTGAGTAAATCTTCACGAGTTTGGATTTTACCTGGATTTTCGCAGAAATGTAATAAGGCTCTAAATTCGCTACGAGGTAGCTTCATTATTTCACCCTCTGGAGTAATAAGGCTATGGCTGTGAATGTCTAATGTCCAGCCGTTAAAGCGATAACTTTCAATCTCAGATTGTGCTTTGGCACCATTATCTTTTTCGCACATTGTGCGTTGGAGCAAATTTCTGGCACGAATAGTTAATTCTCTAGGGTTGAATGGCTTCGTAATATAGTCATCAGCTCCAATTTCTAAACCCAAAATCTTATCAATTTCGTTATCACGACCAGTCAAAAACATTAAAGGAAGTTTGCGTTTCTCGCGAATCTCACGCGCTAAAATCAGTCCATTTTTGCCGGGTAAGTTAATATCCATTAATACAAGATTGATTTCTTGCGTATTGAGTACAGCGTGCATTTCTTCGCCATTAGAAGCTTGAAATACTTGATATCCTTCACCTTCAAAAATGCTTTTGAGCATATTCCGTGTGACTAATTCATCCTCAACAATTAAGATTTGTGGGATTTTCATTGTTTTAACCTCTAATCTAATTTATAAATTCTGTTATATAACTTTTATATTACAAATTGCTGAAATTCTACTTATAAATTTTTATATGGAAAGTGTAAAAATGACAATTTGTTTAATTCAATCAAATTTTGAGTTATTTCTCTCTATCATCAACACCGAGTATCAAATAATTTCCGTTGATGTCTGCAAGGCTACGAAAACCAATATTGTAAATATCGCATCCATACTTGACATTCAGATTGTCATAGTGAAAATTATCATGGTGATGTCCGTGAAAAATCTTAGTTGCCCCTAACTTTCTAGCTAGCTGGTTAATCACTGAAAAGCCTTGTGGATGAGGTTTTGGTGCTTCGTGCGTAATTAAAATATCAGCCTTTTCCTGTTCTAATGCTTCAAAATCCGATGGAAATATAGAAGAGCGATGTCTTAATGGTACTCCACCACGCCAAATTTTTTCTTGTGGCGAGTATTGGCAAAAATGAATCGGATCAAAAAACATAGGTCGGTTAGGTGGCATCCAAATATAACCTCTAAAGACGCCACCAATCCCCGCAATTTTTACGCCTTGAATTTCCACTACCCTGCCGTGAATATTGCGTTCTTTCCAATGGCTGTTCCAAATAGCGTCAAAGGCGGCAACGGTTTTGCTATCATGATTACCGTGAATAAACCAAATATCACAATATTGTGAAAGTTTATCTAATTCATCGGGCTTAGTCAGTTGGAGATCGCCTAGAATAACTAGAGCTACATCTTCTTTTTGTTGTTGCAAAATAGGATAGAGATGTTCATAACTGCCGTGCGGATCTCCTGCAAAAAGTATCATTATTATGTCCGTTACTATTACTGTGATTGTGAATCGTTAAGGTTATATTGTTTAAATTGTAATGGAATCGGCTCTTCATTTAAAATCGCCTCAACAACCTCTTTTGCCTGATTATAACGATCTAAATAACTTGGCGATTCAATTTCAATATAAGGAATGCGGTATTTTTCAAGCAATTTTTTCAATAATTGTTGGAATTGTTGGCGTTGTTTCTTGGAGCCTAAACTACGTAAGCCGTCGGCAACCCATTTTGTGTTGTTAGACAGCAAAATCGTGACATCAAATGGATACTCTCGAATCATTGAATCTAAGAATGGGTGAGATTTACCTTCATATTGAATACAAAACGCCTGCGTTGTAATGTAATCAGTATCAATAATCGCTACTTTATGTGCGTGCTTCATCGCATAATCAACATAACGCTGATGCCCTAGTACCATTTGAGGATAGTCGGAATATTGCATTGCCTGTTCATTACCACCTAGTTGCTCAAACACAAATTCACGCCCGAATTCCCAAGCCGACGTAGTGTTAAACACATTTGCCAACTTACTCACTAATACCGATTTACCGCTACTTTCGCCACCTAAAATTGCAATTGTTTTGACAAAGAACGGGCGAACTTCTTTCGGGATAAAACGCCAATATTGAAACGGATTATTACGAATTTGGGTTGCAGAAACATTAAATGATTCACGAGCAGGATCGACTAAATGTACCTCTAAATTCAAATATTTTTCATACGGATCTTTATCTTGTGTTTCGCTACTAAACACAATGGTTGGATTAATATTTTTTTCTGCAAATAACGCTTTGACACGCGTAGACCAACCTTCCCAACCGTTAGGATAACTTGGAATGCCATCTTCGACTAAATGATGAATAAAAATTTGTTTTTGTTGATATTTAAAAATTTGTTGCACCCAACGAAGGCGATCTTCGTTAGTTGGCATACGCTTCATTTTGCTTTGCTCAAAAAGACGTAAATCACGCTCGGAATCAGTACACACAATAACATGTAGCACATCAACTTTACTGAATGCCTCATAGATCATATTAATATGACCTGTGTGAATTGGGTAAAACTTACCAAAAATGACACCAGAACGCTGATTATTATCTTCGACAATCTCTAAAACTGAGTGTAATGCTTTAAGTTTATTGGCACTTGGATTTTTAATTTTGCCGCTCACAAGTTGATTAAAATAGGCTCGTGTTACACCAGCTTGTTCACAAATATCATTCACTTTAAGTTTGAGCTGTTTGCGTTTTTGTTGAAGATAAGTGAAATCTGTCATAATTATTCTCCCTGAGTTTAACTGCAATCATATAGCAAAATGTAGCATTTGAATATCTTTTTATACAAAATAAGCGATATTTATGTCATATTCATATATTCATTAATAACACATAGGATTTTTTTTCCTTTTTTGCCGATTTATCGCTATAATCACAGCAATTTTCACTCATAAAACGGTTTATATTTTATGCAGCTCATCCGAGGCTTTCACAATTTAGACAAATATAGTGCTTTAAACAAAGGCTGTGTTCTCTCTATTGGAAATTTTGATGGTGTGCATATTGGGCATCAAAATATTCTAGCTCGCTTATGCGATAAAGCACTTGAGTTAGGTTTACCGTCAGTTGTGATGATTTTTGAGCCACAGCCTCGCGAATTTTTTGCAAAAAAAAGTGGAAATTTAACCGCTTGTAGCCCACCTGCTCGCCTTATGCGTTTGCGGGATAAGCTAAAATATTTAGAAGAAACAGGCGTGGACTTTATACTTTACGTTCGTTTTAGTGAAAAATTTGCCCAAATTTCAGCAGATGATTTCATTAGTGATTTATTGGCGAAACGCCTGAAAGTTCGTTATTTAAGCGTAGGCGATGATTTCCGATTCGGTGCAAAACGCAGCGGTGATTTTGAAACCTTACGCAACGCAGGCTTAAAATATCGTTTTGCCGTGGAAGAAAGCCATACTCATAGCTTAAATGAAGAGCGGATTAGTAGCTCATTGGTGCGTGAGGCGTTACAAAACAATGACTTAGACTTAGCCGAAAAATTATTAGGTAAACCTTATTCCATTCACGGTCGAGTTGCACACGGTAATAAACTTGGCAGGACGATAGGCTTTCCAACCGCTAACATTATGCTTAATCGCCTTGTTACTCCTGTTCAAGGGGTATTTGCAGTAAAAGTGAACACTAAACAAGGTTGCTACAACGGTATCGTAAACGTGGGAAATCGTCCCACTATTAATGGCACAAAACCACTATTAGAAGTGCATATTTTCGATTTCAACCTCTCTATTTATGGCGAGGTGATTGAGGTAGTATTTCTTCATAAGATCCGCAATGAAATTAAATTCCCTAACTTTGAGGAATTAAAGGCTCAGATTGAAAAAGACTGTCTGCAAGCGGTAGAATTTTTTAAGAAATTTGCAAGTTAAATCTCTCTAGTTTTCAGCCTCATAGGGGCTTAATTATGCTTAACTGAGTACGGTTAGGCGTTGCTAGGTATAAAACAGATAATTATGTACGAGAAAAAAATGACTATTGATTACAAAAACACCTTAAACCTGCCTGAAACAGGCTTTCCGATGCGAGGGGATCTCGCAAAACGCGAACCTGATATGTTAAAAAACTGGTACGACAAAAACCTCTACCAGAAAATTCGTATCGCCTCTAAAGGCAAGAAGACTTTTATTTTGCACGATGGTCCTCCGTATGCGAACGGTAATCTGCATTTAGGGCACGCTGTAAATAAAATTTTGAAAGATATTATTATGAAGTCTAAGACTTCATTGGGCTATGACACGCCTTATGTGCCGGGTTGGGACTGCCACGGTTTACCGATTGAGCTGAAAGTAGAAGGCATTGTGGGCAAGCCGAACGAAAAAATTTCAGCGGCGGAGTTCCGTCAAGCGTGCCGTGATTATGCCAAAGAGCAGGTGGAAGGGCAGAAAGCAGACTTTATCCGTATGGGCATTTTAGGCGATTGGGATAATCCATACCTCACAATGAATTTCAACACCGAAGCGAATATTATCCGAACTTTAGGTAAAGTGATCGCAAATGGTCATTTATATAAAGGTTCAAAACCAGTTCATTGGTGCTTAGATTGCGGTTCTTCTTTGGCAGAAGCGGAAGTGGAATATGAGGATAAAGTATCACCTTCAATTTATGTGCGTTTTGAAGCGGTAGATGCAGCTGAGGTGGAAGCAAAATTCAATGCACAAAGCAAAGGCAGTGGTAAATTATCCGCCGTGATTTGGACGACTACGCCGTGGACGATTCCCTCTAACCGTGCAATTGCAATTAATCCTGAATTAGCCTATGCCTTAGTGCAATTCGGCGATGAGCGTGTGGTACTAGCGGTCGATTTAGTGGAAGATGTTGCAAAAGTAGCAGGCGTGGAAGCCTTTGAAATTTTGGCGACCACTCAAGGTGAAAACCTAGAATTATTACGCTTTAACCACCCATTTTACGAGTTTAACGTGCCATTTATTTTCGGCGACCACGTTACCACCGATGGCGGTACGGGCTTGGTTCACACCGCACCAGACCACGGTGCGGACGACTTTGTCGTGGCTCGTAAATATAATATCGAAATGGCTGGCCTAATTTCAAACGATGGTAAATTTAAAGCAGAAACGCCATTCTTTGCTGGTTTAGGTGTGTTTGAATCGAACGAAAAAGTCGTGGAAAAACTGCAAGAAGTGGGGGCGTTATTAAAATTATCCCGCATTAAACATAGCTATCCACACTGCTGGCGTCATAAAACGCCGATTATTTTCCGTGCTACTCCACAATGGTTTATCGGTATGGAAACCCAAGGCTTACGCCAACAAGCATTAGGCGAAATCAAATCGGTACGTTGGATCCCAAGCTGGGGCGAAGCTCGTATTGATAATATGGTGGCAAACCGCCCAGATTGGTGTATTTCACGTCAGCGTACTTGGGGTGTGCCAATGGCAATGTTTGTTCATAATGAAACTGAAGAACTGCACCCACGCACTTTAGAGCTTATCGAAGAAGTGGCAAAACGTGTGGAAGAAAAAGGCATTCAAGCGTGGTGGGATTTAGATCCAGCAGAGCTATTAGGTGATGATGCGAAAGAGTACCGCAAAGTGCCAGATACGCTTGATGTGTGGTTTGATTCAGGATCAACTTATGCCTCTGTTGTAGAACAACGCCCAGAGTTTAATGGCAAATCTGCTGATATGTATTTAGAAGGTTCAGACCAACATCGTGGTTGGTTTATGTCATCATTAATGCTTTCCACCGCAACTAACGGCAAAGCTCCATACAAGCAAGTTTTAACGCACGGTTTCACCGTAGATGAAAAAGGCAGAAAAATGTCGAAATCACTCGGTAACGTGATTGTGCCAAGTGAAGTATGGAACAAAAATGGAGCGGATATTTTACGTTTATGGGTGGCTTCAACCGATTACACAGGCGAAATTGCGGTTTCACACAATATTTTAAACAGTGCAGGGGAATCTTACCGTCGCATTCGTAATACGGCTCGCTTCTTGTTAGCGAACTTAAACGGCTTTGATCCGAAACGTGATTTAGTTAAACCAGAAGAGATGATCGCTTTAGATCGCTGGGCAGTATCGTGTGCGTTAGAGGCTCAAAACGAGATCAAAGAAGCTTACGACAACTATCAATTCCACACGGTGGTGCAACGCTTAATGCGTTTCTGCTCAATTGAGATGGGGTCGTTCTATTTAGATATTATCAAAGATCGTCAATACACGACTAAAGCAGACAGTCTTGCTCGCCGTAGTTGCCAAACTGCGTTGTGGCACATTTCTGAGGCTTTGGTACGCTGGATTGCACCAATCCTGTCATTTACTGCTGATGAAGTTTGGGGCTACTTACCGCAAGTAGAAAACCGAAGTGAGTTTGTCTTTACCGAAGAATTTTATGACGGTTTATTTACCTTAACTGAGCAAGATAAATTAGATGACGTTTACTGGCAGCAAATCTTAAAAGTACGTTCGGAAGTAAACCGAGTGCTTGAGCAAGCCCGTAAAGACAAAATTATTGGTGCAGGCTTAGAAGCAAAAGTAACGGTATATGCAAATGATGAAATTCGCCGATTGTTAGAACAACTTGGCAATGAATTACGTTTTGTATTAATTACCTCACAAGCTATCATCAAGCCACTTGTTAAATCAGATATTACTGAAGGCGAATTAGCTGGTTTAGCAGTGAAAGTCGAAAATGCAGATGGCGAGAAATGTCCTCGTTGCTGGCACTACGCTACCGATATCGGCAGCCACGCAGATCACAAAGAAATTTGCGGACGTTGTGTGGAAAACGTAGCGAAAGTTGGTGAGAAACGCTTGTTTGCTTAATTGATAAATTGAGTATGTTAGGCAGGGAAACCCCTGCCTTAATTTTTTATAGGGTAAGTGCATTTATACGCAATATAAATTTTCGTTTATTCATTTCACTTGCCTCTATCCAAATGCAGCTTATGTGTGCCGTTAAGCGAAAATCGCTTTATTGCCAATTTCAGTGTAAAATACGTGCCATTGATTGAAAGATCAGGAATTTTAGAATGTTAATTTTAAATAAACAACGCAAAGCCAAACATGTATTGGAAAATTTGCCCTATTTGCCGCAACAAGCGGAGCAGGTGACATTTCTCTCCTCAAGCCAAGCGTTTAAGCAGGAAATTCTCAAGCGGATTGCGTCTGCAAAAAATCGGATTTATTTGACCGCTTTATACTTTGAAAAGGACGAAGCAGGGCAGGAAATTTTAACTGCACTTTATGATGCTAAACGAAGTAACCCTGATTTAGACATTAAGGTATTAGTTGATTGGCATAGGGCTCAACGTGGGCGTATTGGGGAAGTAGAAAATCTTTCAAATGCAGGCTGGTATAATCAGTTTAGCATAGAGCAAAATTTACCCGAAGGCCAAGAAATTGCATTTTACGGTGTGCCGATTAATAGACGGGAAGTATTTGGTGTGCTGCATCTCAAAGGTTTTGTATTTGATGATACGATTTTGTACAGTGGTGCAAGTATTAATAACGTTTATTTACACCAATTCGATCGTTATCGTTACGACCGCTATCACGTAATTAAAAATAAAGCGTTATCGGATAGTTGGGTAGATTTTATTCAACAAAATATATTATCTAGTGAAGTGGTTAAGCGTTTAGATACAGCTAACCGCATGAAAACAAGTGAAATTCGCCCACAAATTAATGCCTTTCGCAAGCAATTAAGCCGAGAAAAGTATCCGCTTAAAGGTGCTTTGAGAAGTCACGATTTGATGGTTGCGCCATTGTTTGGTTTAGGTCGTCGCAGAAATCAGCTCAACAAAGTTATTGAGGCGTTGTTCTACCAAACAGAACAAAAATTAACGATTTGCACGCCTTATTTTAATTTTCCGCTTTCGTTAAGAACTCGTATTGAATGGTTGCTGGCAAACGGCAAATCAGTGGAAATTATTGTGGGCGATAAAACCGCTAATGATTTCTATACCAAGCCTGATGAAAAGTTTACGATGGCATCAGCATTGCCTTATTTGTATGAAAAGAACTTACGGGCTTTTGCTAAGCGGTTAGATTTTTATATTCAAAATCAACAGCTTACTATTCGTTTGTGGAAAGATGGCGAAAATAGTTATCACCTAAAAGGGGTGTGGGTAGATAACCGCTATATTTTGCTCACAGGGAATAATTTAAATCCGCGTGCGTGGCGTTTAGATGCTGAAAATGCGATTTTAATTTCTGACCCGAAAGCAGAGCTAAGTGAAAAAGCGGAAATGGAGTTGAGCCAAATTCGCCAACATACGCAGGTTTTAAGCCATTATAGCGATTTAGAAGTGCTGACAGATTACCCTGAAAATGTGCGTAAATTGCTGAAAAAATTTGGTAGAGTTAAACTTGATAAAATTGTGAAGATGTTATTGTAGTAGATTTTGTATGGGCGGACCGATGTGTTCGCCCAATTTTAAGGAAAAATATGAGCGAACAAATTTATGGTATTCACGCTGTGAAAGCTTTCTTAGACAATGCTCCAGAGCGTTTAATTGAGGTGCTAGTGCTTAAAGGGAGAGAAGATAAGCGATTAATTCCGTTATTAAATGAATTACAACGTTTAGGCGTTTCAGTGCAACAGGTTAATCGCCAAACGTTGGATAATAAATCACAAGGTGAAGTGCATCAAGGTATTATTGCGAAAGTCGTGCCACAAAAAGAGTTAAACGAACACGATTTAGATGCAATTCTCAGCCAAAAACAGAATCCGTTGCTACTTATTTTAGATGGTGTTACCGATCCTCATAATCTTGGTGCGTGCTTGCGTACTGCTGATGCAGCAGGGGTTGATGCGGTAATCGTGCCAAAAGACAAATCGGCCCAACTGACATCAATCGCTCGTAAAGTGGCTTGTGGTGCAGCAGAGGTAATGCCGCTTATTCGCGTTACCAATCTTGCCCGTACAATGCGTGATTTGCAAGAAACCTACAATATATGGATTGTTGGAACAGCAGGAGAAGCCACGTCTAGTATTTATGAAGCGAAATTAACTGGCTCAATTGCCTTAGTGATGGGAGCAGAAGGAGATGGAATGCGTCGTTTAACTCGTGAGCATTGTGATCAGCTTATCAGCATTCCAATGGCAGGCTCGGTATCATCGCTTAACGTCTCTGTAGCAACAGGTGTTTGTTTGTTTGAAATTGTTCGCCAAAAGCTGGCAATAGAATAAGAAAAAAAGATGAGTGTAGTAGGAGCTTATAGTCAGGATTTGTAATATTATGAAAGTGGCGGGCAAATAACCCGCCTTTCTTATTATTTGGAACCAGATCCCCAATTAAACCCCCAATTATAATAGTGATCGCACTCTTTATGTCCGTTGTGGAAAGTGATCTCTTTCCTTACTGACATTTGATTTCCGTGAAACTCAATTGAGGCAATCGCACAGAATGTTCTGGGATCAATTTGTCTACCCATTTCCACGACAATATCAGGCTGGCTAGGCACTTTTACTGTTACTACTGCATCAGATTCCCCCCATCTAGCTACACCCTCATAGATGAAACAGTAAACGATAATTCGTTTAATATATTGAGTTCCTTGCGGATTCACTAAAATATTCTCACCTGAATTATTGCCAGCACCTCGATCATCGCCACAATGCCAAATATAAGGGGCTTCGGTATAGCAACCTTGTCGGGTACGTTGATTTCTAGCTCCTCCTCGATTATGTGAAAATTGTAATCCATCAATCACTGAAGATTGCCCATTATTTAATTCATAATAACATCCTAAATCTAAATCAATATCTTGGCTTTTGTTAAATAGGTTGGCAAATAGCCCACTATTTTTTTCTGCGTCCAATTTAAATTGATTACAATGTTTTGATTATTACTTTTAGATAAATCAATACTCGTAGAATCTCCCGATTTTTCTAATACGACTCTACTAAGTGATATTTTAGGCTTTTTAGTTACATCAATCGCCATATGCTTTCTCCATAAAAAATGGGTAATTGCTTACCCATTTATCCAATTAAATATTAATACCGTAATTTCTTGCTAATGCTGCTAAACCACCGGCAAAGCCTTGTCCTACGGCACGGAATTTCCATTCTCCGTCATGGCGATAGATTTCACCAAAAATCATTACTGTTTCAGTTGAAGCATCTTCACTTAAATCAAAACGAGCGATTTCATTATTATTTGCTCCATCTACACAACGAACAAATGCACCAATAATTTGACCGAAATTCTGTTTTCTTGATTCTGCTTCATGAATAGTTACTATAATCGCAATTTTTTCTACCATAGTAGGTAATTTGTCAAGGTGTACAATGATGCTTTCATCATCACCATCGCCAGCTCCGGTACGGTTATCACCCGTATGTTCAACACTGCCATCAATTGATTTCAAATTGTTATAAAAAATAAAATCGGCATCTGAACGTACTTTTCCATTTGCATCCAAAATAAATGCACTAGCGTCTATATCAAATTCTGCACCATCGGTTGTGCGAACATCCCAACCTAATCCAATCACTAATTTAGTTAAATTAGGGGCGTTTTTACTTAGGCTTACATTACCGCCTTTTGATAAAGATACTGACATATAAATTCTCCATTAAGTTGATGAGTAAAAATGCACCTTCATAGAAGGTGGCTTTGCTAAAGCCCCCTAGAAGGGGGCAATTAAAATTCGAATTCATAGAACCCAAATTTTTATATATCTGATAAACGAAGTTGTTTATCTTCTAATTCGTGCTTTTCCTGATATTTCACATACTTCCTTATCATTTCTGCATTGACACCTACGGTGTCTACGCAATAACCTCTTGCCCAAAAGTAGTTACCCCACAATTTATGCCTACGTAATGAGTTTTTTATTCAGGCAAAGCCTTTTAAGGCGATGACCACCTTCATAGAAGGTGGTTTTTAGTTAGCAATAAAATTAGTAGCAATTTTGATTAAACCAGTTAGTTAATTGGTTTAATTTTGCAATATTCTGGTTGTATTGATTCACTTCATATTGAGAATATTGATTAAGCGAACTATGATTTAAATCATTTTCTAACCATTCAGCTTCATTATAAATTTTGACACACTGCTCCATTAACTCATCACTAATTATAGGTACATAGCCACTTGTTGAGGATGTTGGTGGAGTTTTATAAGGTTGCGATAGTGCAGAGCTAGAAACAAGTAACAGGCTTAAGACAAAATTAATTTTTTTCATTATTATCTTTCTCTGGAAAAATAAAGGAAGCCAATACACCAACAGTTAATGTTCCTAACACAATCAATAAACTGGTATTTGGAGAGATATGAATACCTGTATCACCGAATGCATGATTCCAAGATTGAATCCCCATCTTGATACCAATAAAGAAAAGTAAAGCGATAACAGCTTTTTCAAGATGAACCAGATATTTAGTCAGTGCTGCTAAAATAAAGTAGAGGCTACGTAATCCTAGAATGGCAAAAATCATAGCAGCATAAACGAGTAATGGTTCTTGGGTAACTGCAATGACGGCAGGAACAGAATCAAAAGCAAATGCAACATCTGAGGTTTCAATTGCCATAAGGCAGAGGAATGCTGGTGTAGCATAGCGAATCCCTTTACGAGTGACTAAGGCTAAATTTTCTGCACCCAATTCATGATGTTTAACAAAGAAACGTTCTCCAAACAATTTGGGATAAACACGCATTGTTTTCCCGATAAAGCGGACACTCCAATGATTAGAATAGTCTTCAATCTCCTCCTCTGACTCATTGTTACTATTGAGCATTTTATATCCACTCCAAATAACAAAAGCAGCAAAAATGAAACCAACATAAGGACTGGCTGTAAATAGGCTTGCTCCAATTACCACAAATATTGCACGAAAAACCAATGCTCCTATAATTCCCCAGTAAAGAATACGGTGTTGCAATTTGCCAGTGATTCCAAATGATGCAAAAATAGCAACAAAAACCATTAAATTATCAATTGATAGACTTTTCTCTAGCACATAACCAGCAAGATAAAGATCAGCGGATTCCTTATTAAATCTCGCCCACAAATAACCATAAAAAGCTACAGCTAGCCCAATCCAAAATAGAGACCAAAGCGAAGCATCTTTAAGCGTAATCTCTTTAGTATTGCGATGAGCAAACAAATCAATGTACACCGAAAAGGCAATAACCCCCAAAAAGACAAGGATTGTTTCGACAGGAAAGCCAAAATTAGCCATAATATAATTCCCTTAAAATTCAAGCATAGCTTGATAAATAAACAAACAAAAACTAGAATCAGTGTAGTTTTTTTCGTTTTACTTAACCACCTAAAAAAGATGGGTAAAATTACACTTTTTATAAGTAAAATTCTCCAAATAGTAGGTATTTATGGAATACAATAAAAAAATTAGGGTATTAAGAGAGATTAGGCAATGGTCTCAGGAAGATATGGCAGAAAAATTGAATATGTCAGTAAATGGTTATGCAAAGATTGAACGGGGAGAAACGAAATTAACACTCAATAAATTAGAACAGATTGCCAATATATTTAATATGGATGCTTTGGAATTTATGCAAAATGCAAATAATGGTGTCTATTTTATGATGAATGAGGTTGTAGATAATAATACAATATATTATGGAACTAACGAAATCTCAGCTATTGAAATTGAGAAGCTAAAATTATCGCTACAATTAAAAGATAATATTATTTTCCATAGTGAGGAGCTTTTAAAAAGTAGAGATCTTTTATTAGAACAGAAACAGAGGGAGATTGATTCATTGAAAGAGATTATTGCATTGTTGAAAGAAAAATAAATGCCTCTTTTAGGAAAGATAATAGGTCAGTTTTGCTGATATTTTGCTAAAAACTGACCGTCTATTGCTTGGTTTAGCTACTTTATAAAATTTTTAATTCAAATAATCTTCTAAATTAATCACCTTATCGCACGATTTCTCAATTAAATACGGATCGTGGCTAACTAAAATTAAGCTACAATTTCTTGCCCTGCATTGGCTTATCAATAATTCAATGGTTTCTTGCTGCGTGATCGGGTCAAGTCGAGAAGTGACTTCATCGGCAAATAGTAACACTGGGTCAAGTAATAAAGCACGCAAAATTGCTACTCGTTGTAGCTCACCACCGGATACATTTTCCGCATTGCGTTGTAAAATTTCTGGGCTTAGAGAAAGTTGTGCCAATAAATTTGGAATTAGTTTGCGATCTAATTTATGTTTATTGATCACATCATCAAGCAAGGTTTGTAGGCTCACATTCGGGGCGAAAGCCTCGGGTGGATCTTGGTAGAGCTTTAATACCTGGTGCTTTTTGTGGCTTTGACTGTGCCATTTTACCTCGCCCGATTTTGGTTTTAGCAAACCACATAACACATCGGCAAGGGAGCTTTTTCCAATACCACTATGCCCCACCATACCTAGCACTTCGCCTTTGTGTAAATCAAAAGAGAGATTGCTAAACAAGGTTTTCTTGCCTCGAGCAACACTCAGATTTTTAACCGAGACAAGCGGTTGTTTTTGGCTCAAATTTTGCAAATCTTGAAATGGTTGCCAATGTTTTGGATCAGCGGCAATTAAGGCTTGGGTATAAGGGTGTTGTGGATTGCTTAATAGAGCTTTTGCCTCGCCTTGTTCCAACAGCTCGCCTTTTTTCATTACCAGTATGTAGCCACTGAGTTGTTCGGCAACTTCAATATCGTGGGTAATGGTTAATAAGCCACCACCATTTTGGTAAGCGGATTTTAACAGTTCAATCACTTTGCCTTTGCTAATTGGATCAAGCCCTTTGGTCGGTTCATCTGCCAGTAAAATTTTTCCACCCGCAGCAGTTGCAATTGCAAAAGAGGCACGTTGAGCCATTCCGCCCGAAAGTTGGTGAGGGTAGCTTTCAACCGATTCACCTAAACCGAGTTTGGCCAAATAGGCTTGGCTCTCCGTTTTCGCTTGAGGCGAAGATTTTCCAGCCACATAGTGAAAGCTTTCCCACAACTGCTTGCCGATTTCCATAATAGGGTTTAGCGAGCGACGAGGTTCTTGTGGCAGCATTACTAAGGTTTTGCCCCACATTTTTTCAATCTCAGATTGTTGGTTAAAATCAATTTTGCAAGTTTCAACAAAAAATTGACCGCTTGCAATAAGCTCTTCAGGTAAAGCACCCATAATGGCTTGAATTAACAGGCTTTTGCCCGACCCAGTTTCGCCTAAAATGGTAATATTTTTGCCTTGTTGCAGTGAAAGTGAAATAGGTTGAACCAGCGTTATACCTTCTTTGGTCTGTACGCTTACATTTTGAATTTCTAGTAACATTATTTCACTCTCCCTGATAATAATTGTAGGCTAAGCACCATCAAAAATACGGCAACTACTGGCTGTAAAAAGATCAGTGGTGCTTCGTAGTAATAAGGGAATAATTCCGTCATCATTAAGCCAAGCTCCGCTGTAGGTGGGCGTAACCCTACACTCACAAAGCCAAGTGTAGCTAGAGCCAAAATCGCGTTGCCGAGTGAAAATGCAGATAATGTGGCGATCATTGGCAGTAAACGAGGTAATAAATGGCGTTTGAAGCTATAAAGCCAGCCCATTCCCATTAAGCGTGAGGCTTGAATTTCCGAACTGTTTGCCATTGTTGAGCTAATGGAACGGATCACACGGAAAAATTCTACCCACATTACCAATGAAATCCCTAAGTAGAGCGTCCAGAACGAACCTGGAGAGAGTGCGGCAAACAGTAACACCAGTAATAAGCCCGGTAGTGCCATCACTAAATCACACATAAAGCTAAAAATGCGATCAATCCAACCACCGAAAAAGCCAGCCATAACGCCAGTCAATAAGCCTGCAATTAAGGCACAACATACGCTAAATAGTGATAAGCCAAAAGAGAGGCGAATTGCAGATGACAGGCGAGCAAGCATATCTCTGCCAAGATGATCGGTGCCGAACCACGCCAACGCATTCGGGGTAGAAAGCGTATTGGTTAGATCCTGAAAGCTGATATCCATTGGATAAAAATAAGGTTGTAGAAATGCAAACCCTAGCATCACCACTAAGATCGTAGCACCTAAATATTGTGAAGTTGAAATTTTCATCTTGATGTCCTATCGCTTAATTCGTGGATCAATCCAAGCACTTAGTAGATCAGCGAGGGTGTTTAGTACAACAAATAATCCGCCCATTACTAAGGCTGTACCCTGAATCATTGGTACATCACGGGCAATAATGGCGTGGACTAATGCGTGTCCGCTACCTGGCCAGGCAAATAAACTTTCTACCACCACAACGCCTTCAATTAAATAGACAAGCTGGACTGCGTGATAGGCAATAACTGGGACGGCAATGTTTGGTAAACCGTGTCGGATAAAGGTTTTCCAAAGACTTAGCCCCTTTAATTGCGAGAATTGGTAGAACTCAGCATTTTTTACTTGCACCATTGCAGTACGGGTAACTCGCACCGAAACTGCACTTAAACCAATCGCAAGAGTGAACGCTGGCAAGATAAAATGTTGCCAACTGCCATACCCACCCGCAGGTAGCCATTTTAGCTGAGCTGAAAAGAGCGTAATTAAGCCAATGGCGATGATAAAGATTGGCAAAGAACGCAATAGTGTGCTCAATACTAATGTCAAGCGGTCAAAAAAATGGTTTGGTTTGCCAGCGGCAAGTAAGCCCAGTGGTGGACCAATAAGGATTGCCAAGATTAATGCTACAATCGCAAGGCTTAATGTATGACCGAATTGGTGCTGAATTTCAGCCCAGACTGGATCGCCTGTTACCAATGATTTACCTAAGTTAAACTGCAACAAATCGCCTAGCCAACTGAAATAGCTTTGCCACCAAGGTTGATCTAATGCTAGCTCGGCACGTACGGCTTCAGCTGCCATACTATCGGCTTGATCGTAACCATAGCGGCTGGCAGCAATACGGTATGCCATATCGCCTGAAAGCTGGCGGGTAAGGATAAAGGTCAATGTGCCAACCGACCAAATAACTAATATTAATTGGGTAAAGCGGCGGAGTAGGATGTGAATCACGTCTAGTTCATTCCAAATGTCGTAGGCGGGTTTAGCGGCCGCCTATAAGTAACCAAATCGGGGCTCAGCCCCATCTCTATAATTATTGAGATAATTTCTCTAAATAAAATCGTCTTTCAAACGGATCTAGTGTTAGGCCACGAATGCTTTGATGCCCTACAACGGTTTGCTGATCATATACAATCGGAATAATCGGCAATTCATCGTGAATAATTTGGCTGACTTGTTGTTTTAATTGCTTAGCTTTTTCAGGATCGTTTTCCGTTTCAAGCTTTTTCAAGGCTTGATCTAAGTTTTCATTACGCCAATTCATTACTCCCCAATCACTACCGCCATTCGCAAAGTCTTGTACCATTAAAGCAAAAGGATCGAGCGTTTTAGCGTAGTTGAAAGCATAAAGTGCCATCTCTAACGTACCATTTTGATGACCTAGCGGGATTTCACTAAAGTTACCTACTGAAACATTGACATCAACTCCAATTTTTTTCCATTCTGCTTGTAAAATAGTGGCGATAATCGGTAATTCAGGACGATCAGAATAGGTTTTTAAGGTAAATGTAAATGGTTTGTCGTCTTTCGTTAATTGACCTTCTGCATTATATTGATAACCAGAAGCGGTCAAATTTTCTTTAATTTTTGCAATCGTTTCTTCGTGGCTCAAATGAGATTCTGTAGTATTAACTCGCCATTCTGAGAAGGCTTTTGGCAAGATCTGATCTGCCATACCATCTTGAATTTTTAAGATCTGCTCGGCAATTGCTTTGCGGTTAATTGCTTGTGATAAGGCTTGACGAATGGCTAAATCATTAAAAAATGGCTTTGCAATGTCCATTTTTAGCTGAGTAGTACGTGCAATCGATGTATTAATCAATTGTAAATTCGGATCGGCTTTTAAACGAGCCACACTGGCTTTATCTAAATTGAAAACTAATGCAGTTTTATCGCTTTGTGCCATTAAGGTTCGGGTTTCACTACGACTGCTGGCTAAATAATTGGCTTGCTGAAGTTGTGGCTTGTTGCCCCAATATTCGTCAAAACGAAGGGTTTCTAATTTTTGTGGTGCTTCGATTTTAGTCGCTTTGAATGCACCTGTACCGATAACTTGTGCCACATTCCCTTTTTCGTCAAAACTCTCTTCTGCTAAAATCAACGTGGTGTAGTGCGTTAAGAAAGATGGGAAGGGTACAAACGATTTGGTTAATTCAAATTGAATTTGATTGCTATTTAATGCTTTAATCTCTTTAATAAAAGCTTTTTGCAGGATGCTTGGCTTTGAAAGTGCAATTTTTAATGATTTTTCGACCGCTTGTGCAGTTAAAGGCTGACCGTTGTGGAATTTCGCTTCACGTAAAGTAAATGTCCAAACACTTGAATCTTCATTAGCCATCCATTTTGTGGCTAAACCTTCTGATAACTGACCTTCAAGATTTGCTTCAACTAAAGTTTCCGCAATATTCATTCGCTGGAAAATCACACCTGATTGGTTTAAATCTAAGCTGTTTAATTCCCAAGGAGCCACTACCGTTACAAGCGGTAATATTTCTGGATTTTTTTGCAACTGTTCATTTTGAGCAGTAGGTTTTTCTACATTTGTTTGTGTATTATTTTTTTCATCACAAGCAGCAACACTGAAGGCAGCTACTGTTAATGGAATTAACCATTTTTTCACTTTATATTTCTCCATAAAAAAATTGTAGTTTTAGTTAACAACGGCACTTTAGCATATTTCCATAAAAAGTATAATTATGTGTAGTTGGTTGTTTAATAGGCAAAAATAATTATTTCTTATTGCGGTGATGGCACTATTTTTATACCAAAGTGGTTGGCTACTTTCCGTTCTTCGCTTTGTAAAAACGGTAAAGAATTTACCCTCTTATTATTGATAACCATTGTTGAACTACCGCCACCATCAAGATTAATTGCTTTAGTTAGTTCAAGTTTGTGAGCGACTTCTGCGAGCTCATCTAATGTCACGCCACTAAAGGAGAATTGTCTTCCTTCTACCACAACCAGATAGAGCCAATTTTTCTGTTCATTTAAGCCGATAAGAGTGCGAGGGTGTTTATCGTAAAAAATGCTCTGAGCACAGCCGACTTTATCTGTGTCTGCACATTCAAATTTTTTGCTTTTCGCGTTGTACCAATGCCAGCCACTAATTGCTACTTGCCATTTGGGGTTGGTTGAGGTCACTTTATTTTTTTCCTCAATCATACATTGATTTTCTTTATCACAAGCAAATATAACCCGATTTTGCACATCATTATATTTTGACCAGCGTTTGCCCTGACTAATAACTAGGCTAATCGGGGTATAATCTTTCCAGTAAAAGTTGGCATTGATCGCAACGTTAGTTTGATATTTTTGTGCAAACTGAGAAACGGTGGATTGGTTATCGCTTTGTTGAGAACCAATCAGACTGATATTTTTGCAATTTAGATCAACACGGGTAATGTGAAACGGGGATTGGTTTGAATAATCAATACATTGGTCTGTAGCGTGGGCAAAGCTAGTTAGAAAGAGCGATAATAAAATAAAATATCTTTTCACAGGCAAATTTAAGTGTTTTGAATACATCAAATAAGCAGTCGGTTTGCAAAATTTTCTGCAAAATCGACCGCTTGTGTTAAAAGGCTAATGTTCTCTTGTTTTAAAGAAGCTTACATCAGGGTAACGTTCTTGTGCAAGGTTTAGGTTTACCATCGTTGGGGCAATGTAAGTGAGGTTATCACCGCCATCAAGGGCTAGATTTACCTCGTTTTTGCGTTTAAATTCTTCGAGTTTTTTTGCATCGTTACACTCTACCCAACGAGCAGTTGCTACATTCACGGTTTCGTAAATAGCTTCTACGTTATATTCTGATTTAAGACGTGAAACCACGACATCAAACTGTAGCACACCTACCGCACCCACAATTAAATCATTATTAATAAGTGGGCGGAAAACCTGCACCGCACCTTCTTCTGAAAGTTGAACTAAACCTTTTAATAGCTGCTTCTGTTTTAGCGGATCTTTCAAACGAATGCGGCGGAACAGTTCTGGTGCAAAGTTTGGAATGCCTGTAAATTTCAAGTTTTCGCCTTGCGTGAACGTATCGCCAATTTGAATTGTGCCGTGATTATGTAAGCCGATAATATCGCCTGCGTAAGCTTCTTCAGCGTGAGTACGATCGCCAGCCATAAAGGTTAAGGCATCAGAAATTACCACGTCTTTGCCGATGCGGACGTGTTTTAACTTCATTCCTTTTTCATATTTGCCTGAAACCACACGCATAAAAGCAACACGGTCTCGGTGTTTAGGATCCATATTCGCTTGGATTTTAAACACGAAACCGCTGAATTTTTCTTCGCTGGCTTCAACGGTGCGAATGTCTGACTCACGAACTTGCGGAGCCGGAGCCCATTCGGTTAAACCATCTAAGAAATGGTTTACGCCAAAGTTACCTAACGCCGTTCCGAAGAACACTGGGGTTAATTCACCTTTGATGAAGGCATCGTGATCAAATTCGTGCGAAGCACCTTGCACCAATTCCAACTCATCACGTAGTTGTTGCGCTAAATCATCACCAACCGCTTGATCTAACTCTGGGTTATCAAGCCCTTTAATAATACGCACTTCTTGAATGGTATGCCCTTGCCCAGTTTGGTAAAGATAAGTTTCATTGTTATAGATATGATAAACTCCTTTGAATAATTTGCCACAGCCAATGGGCCAAGTGATAGGCGCACATTTAATTTTTAATACGCTTTCCACTTCGTCTAATAATTCCATTGGATCACGAATATCGCGGTCGAGCTTGTTCATAAAGGTCAAAATTGGCGTATCACGCAGTCGGGTCACTTCCATCAATTTAATCGTACGTTCTTCAACCCCTTTTGCTGAGTCGATAACCATTAAGCAGCTATCCACCGCTGTTAAAGTGCGATAAGTATCTTCCGAGAAGTCTTCATGCCCTGGGGTATCTAAAAGATTGACTAAGCATTCGTTGTAAGGGAACTGCATCACAGAGGTGGTAATAGAGATACCACGTTGCTTCTCCATTTCCATCCAGTCCGATTTTGCGTGTTGTGCGGAACCTTTACCTTTTACCGAGCCTGCGGTTTGGATCGCATTTCCGTAAAGCAACACCTTTTCGGTGATAGTTGTTTTACCTGCATCGGGGTGAGAGATAATCGCAAAGGTGCGACGTTTATTAACTTCTTGTGGATATGACATAATGTTCTCGTGTATAGGTTAAAACGTAGGGGCGAATTATTATTCGCCCCCCAATCATAATTTGGACTGGTTTTCCATTAAATTAAATATTGGAATATCAAATAGCTACCAGCTTTCTCTGCGGATTGCATCTATCTGACAATTACCTGTTTTACATTCACGTAGGCGATCACGTAAGTATTCGGTGCGTAATTTATTAACTTGATAGTTACAATCTACCTCAATATTTCCATTAGTTTCGCAACGATTATCTCTATATTTGATCCAGTTACGTTGTGTAGTGGTTAAACTTTTTGATATTTCACTTTTTAAATAGGTTTTTAGCTCTTTATAAACTTGATTCAGCTCATTGTCTGATTCTACAAATAACTTAGCAACGCAATAGGTACGATCGTAAGATGTAGTAAATTTTTCACAGGATTCTTCAGCAAAAACCTGGTTTGTTATAAAAAGTGATACTATTCCCAATAGTAACTTTTTCATATTATTCTCCTCAAAAAGCAATTATAGTAATTATGAACATATTTAAATTGACGGGAATATCGCCAGAAAATTAAGCTTATTTTCGCCGATTTGGGACAACAGGGCAAGCGGTTAAATTTTGAGAGAACTTTGCAAATTCGCATTTGCAAAAATTTTGTAAAAATCGACCGCTTGCTATGGAACAACTCAGGAAACGAAGTACAATACCAAACTTTGACTTTATTTTTCGACGAATCTTTTTATGAAAAAACTTATCCCTCTTATCATTACCGCATTAGTATTGAGTGCTTGCTCTTCACAACCAGCAAAGAAACCAAGTCCTCGTATTAAAGCGAAACCTGCTTATATCCCTGCTGAAAATTCAGCTTATGTAGTGTTTGATTTAAAACAGAAAAAGTTTTTAGAAGGTAGAAATGTGAATTTAGTTCTGCCGATTGCTTCGGTGACTAAGTTGATGACGGCGGTTGTATTTTTAGAAGAAAATCGTTATGGAGAAAATTGTCAAACGCAAATTTTGCCTTCAGATGCTGATTTTATTAAAGGCACAACCAGCCCGTTACCGAAGAATACCAACATTGCCTGTAGCGAATTATTAAAAGCGATGTTAGTGCGCTCGGATAACTATGCTGCGCATTCTCTTGCTCATGCAACACACTTAAATAAAGCTCAATTTTTAGCTCGAATGAACAGTAAAGCAAAAGAAATCGGTATGACTCAAACCTACTTTGGCGATAGCTCTGGTTTATCTTCTTATAATGTTTCAACGGTGGTTGATTTAGCAAAACTTGCAGGTTATGCCGCGAGTAAGCTTGAAATTCAGCAACTTTCTAATTCTCCATTGGTAAGTGTTTATGCAGGTGGTCGATATTTTTCAATGAAAAACACCAACAGTATGGTTCGCACCCAATCTTATCAAGCGTTAGTAAGTAAAACAGGTTATACCCGAGAGGCGGGTTATAATCTTGCTTTTATTGCAAAAGGAGATTGTAAAGGTAAACAAATTGGGGTAGTAAGCTTGCATAACAATAATGCAACATCTCGTGCTTATTTTACTGAAGCGATGCTAGCAAAATACCAATGTGTGGCAAATCCATATAGGCAATATGATTAATGGCAAGCTAAATACTTGTCTTGAGAAAACCTCCGTTTTTATCTACAATGTTGCCCTTTAATTAAATGAATTGAGACAAGATAGTGTCAGAAATTAAACTAATTGTTGGTCTTGCAAACCCTGGAACAAAGTACGAAGACACTCGTCATAATGCAGGTGAGTGGCTTATTAATGAACTTGCTCGAATGTATAATGTAAGCCTAAAAGAAGAAGCCAAATATTTTGGCAAAGTGGCTAAAATTAATACCGCTCAAGGAGAAGTGCGTTTATTAATACCAAGTACGTTTATGAATTTAAGTGGAAAAGCGGTTGGTGCACTAGCCAATTTTTATCGTATTAAGCCAGAAGAGATTTTAGTTGCTCACGATGAACTTGATTTGCCGCCTGGTTCCGTTAAGTTGAAAAAAGATGGCGGACACGGTGGGCATAACGGCTTGAAAGACATTATTGCGGCACTGGGTAATAACAAAGCGTTTTACCGTGTGCGAATCGGCATTGGACACCCTGGGCATAAAGAGTTAGTTGCGGCGTATGTATTAGGTAAGCCTGCTCCACAAGAAAAAGCATTAATTAATGCAGCAGTTGATGAGGCGGCACGTTGTACTGAAATTTTATTGCAAGACGGAATAGTTAAAGCAATGAACCGTTTAAATGCGTTTAAAGTGTAACAGAACAAGCGGCAAATTATTATTCGCTCTACAAGCGGTTAAATTTGCATAATTTTTTGCAAAATTGAATTGAAATAAGGAAACAAAAATGGGATTTAAATGTGGTATTGTGGGTTTACCTAATGTTGGTAAATCAACCCTTTTTAACGCATTAACAAAAGCGGGTATTGAAGCGGCAAACTATCCGTTTTGTACCATTGAGCCAAACACGGGTGTGGTGCCAATGCCAGACCCTCGTTTAGATGCGTTAGCGGAAATTGTTAAACCTGAGCGTGTATTACCCACTACAATGGAATTTGTGGATATTGCAGGCTTAGTCGCAGGTGCAAGTAAAGGGGAGGGTTTGGGTAACAAATTCTTAGCCAACATTCGTGAAACCGATGCAATTGGCCACGTTGTACGCTGTTTTGAAAACGATGACATCGTTCACGTTGCAGGTAAAATTGACCCTGCAGATGATATTGAAATCATCAATACCGAGTTGGCATTGGCAGATTTAGACAGTTGCGAGCGTGCTATTCAGCGTTTACAAAAACGTGCTAAAGGTGGCGACAAAGAGGCGAAATTTGAATTATCAATTATGGAGAAAATTTTACCTGTGCTTGAAAATGCGGGAATGATTCGCTCTGTTGATTTAGATAAAGATGAGCTGCACGCCATCAAAGGTTATAATTTCTTAACGTTAAAACCGACGATGTATATCGCAAATGTAAATGAAGATGGTTTTGAAAATAACCCATATCTTGACCGTGTGCGTGAAATCGCAGAAAAAGAAGGGGCAGTGGTTGTGCCAGTGTGTGCGGCAATTGAGTCTGAAATTGCAGAACTGGATGATGAAGAAAAAGTTGAGTTTTTACAAGATTTAGGGATTGAAGAACCGGGTTTAAATCGTGTCATACGAGCGGGCTATCGCTTGCTTAATTTACAAACCTATTTTACTGCTGGGGTAAAAGAAGTGCGAGCGTGGACTGTTTCAGTCGGTGCAACTGCACCAAAAGCTGCAGCAGTTATCCACACTGACTTTGAAAAAGGTTTTATTCGTGCTGAAGTCATTGCTTATCAAGACTATATCGATCACAAAGGCGAAGCAGGGGCAAAAGAAGCTGGTAAATGGCGTTTGGAAGGGAAAGAGTATATCGTTCAAGACGGCGATGTAATGCATTTTCGTTTCAATGTGTAAAATTTCTGATAAAAAAGACCGCTTGCAAGCGGTCTTTTTTTGTTAATTAATTGCGTATTGAATGGTTACAACCAAGCGAACTTTTTTGTCGATGGTTGAAGTATCATAACCACCGCCATAATCATCGCTATCTTCAGTATTTGGGCGGCTTGATTTAATATCAAACGAACCTTGTGAGGCAGAGCGTAATAAGCCGACTTTCACATTACTGGTTTTGGCAAATTCTTCCGCTCGCACGTAGGCATCTTGGGTGGCTTTGGCAATTAAATCACGTTTGATTTCTTCCAAATTCTCTAAATAATAATCGGGCTGGCTAAAATTAATGGCTTCGTTTTCAGCCCGTAAGAATTGGATTTTTGATAATCCGTTTTGTAATTTGGCTAGGTCTTTGGTTGAAAGCACAATAGAACGTGTTGCGTTATAACCATTTTGACGAGAACGATCTTTACCAAACTCATCTACATAGTACTCTGTTCTCTCATTCACGGAAAGCTCGGTAATTTCACGTTCTGTATCCAAAAAACCTTGTTCTTTTAAAAACTTAACGGCTTGATTTAAGTTTTGCTGATTAGCTTTCATTGCATCGTTATAAGTTAAGCCCCAACCGAAAATAGATACCTGCCAAGTACCTAGTGTCGCTTTATGTTCAGCTTCTGCAAGCCCTTTTACGGCAATCACACCTGTTTGTTGTAAATTTTTAAATTGATGTCCAAGAATAAAGGCGGCAGCCATCAAACCTACGGCTAAAATAACACCAAAAATGGCAAGATAGCGGTTATTAGAAGTTAAAGACATAATGTTTCCTTGAAAAGTAAAGTAATTACGAAAGATTATACTTTATTGAATTGAAAAATAAACTCCAAATGAATAACTTTTGAGTGTTGTTTATAAAAATTAGGCTTTTTTTTAATCATACGCACCTTAAAAATTTGAATTATATCACAAATTTACAACAAGCCAGTTACATTACTTTTTCTAATGTGTAGAATGCACACTCAAACCAGTTGGTCATATTTTATAATCATAAAAAGAGGTGTTCTATGGCTCTATTCCTGAGCGTTTTTCCAATAGTTTTACTCATTTATTTAATGGTAAAACGCAATGCGTTACCGTCTTATGTAGCGCTTCCACTAACAGCGTTATTCATTTTTATCCTTCAACTTACTTATTTTGGTAACGATACGACCCTCATCTTTGCAAACATCATTGCAGGTTTAGGTGATGTATTAACGCCAATTACCGTTATTTTCGGTGCGATTTTATTTAATCGGTTTTCTGAGGTTTCAGGTGCAACCAACATATTGCGTAAATGGTTAGGAGCGATTAACCCAAATCCAGTTGCACAGCTCATGATCATTGGTTGGGCATTTGCCTTTATGATTGAAGGGGCATCAGGTTTTGGTACGCCAGCTGCTATCGCTGCACCAATCTTAGTAGGTTTAGGTTTTAAGCCATTACAAGTGGCGATGTTAGCACTTGTGATGAACTCTGTACCCGTTTCATTTGGTGCAGTAGGCACGCCAACGTGGTTCGGAATGGGACCATTATTAAAAGATGGTTTATTAAATGATGGACAAGTACTTGAAATAGGTGCTATTACCGCATTAATTCACTCAATTGCGGCATTCATTATTCCAATTATGGCATTGCGTTTAATTGTAAGCTGGAAAGAAATTCGTCAGAATATTGTGTTTATTTACATTAGTATTCTAGCTTGTGTTGTGCCTTACTTTATTATTGCTCAATTTAACTATGAGTTCCCTTCATTAGTTGCAGGTGCAATTGGTCTATTGGTTTCTGTATTTGTAGCAAATGCAGGTATTGGTTTAGCGAAAACTGAGAATAATCTTGCAGGCGAAAAAGCAACTTTTGGCGAAGTAGCGAAAGCGTTATTACCAACAGGTTTGTTAATTTTTATCTTAGTAATTACACGCGTCCAACAACTTCCATTTAAAGCCTGGTTAAATGATGCAACGACTTGGATTTCAGGCTCGTTAGGTTTTGCTAATGTTGAGATCAGCCAAGGTTTGATTTTTGCTCTAAAAAATATCTTATCTACTAATGTAGCAACCAGCTATAAATTACTTTATGTACCAGCTTTAATTCCATTTGTTATCACGGTATTAATCTGTTTACCGATTTTCTCTGTCTCAGGTAAAAATACTAAAGATATTTTCGGTACATCATTTAGCCAAGTGAAGAAACCATTCTTAGCACTTTTAGGTGCAATTATTATGGTAAAATTAATGTTAATTGGCGGTTCAGAGTCAATGGTGCAAGTTATCGGCAGAAGTTTTGCAGAATTTACAGGCCAATCTTGGACATTATTTGCTTCTTTCTTAGGTGCAATTGGTGCGTTTTTCTCAGGTTCTAATACAGTATCTAACCTAACCTTCGGTACTGTACAATATGCAACAGCACAGCAAGTTGGTTTGTCTGTAACGTTAATCCTTGCATTGCAATCTGTAGGTGGTGCTATGGGTAATATGGTATGTATCAACAATATCGTTGCGGTATGTTCTGTAACAGGTATTGAGAAACAAGAAGGTAATATTATTAAGAAAACAGTAATACCAATGTTTGTGTATGGTGTAATAGCTGCTATTGCTGCATTATTTATCGTGCCAATTTTTTATAATGTATAAGTAAATATCAACATTTAATTAAGAAAGGAAGTGGTGAGTTTTTGTAAATTTTTGCAAATTCCCCTTCCTTTCTCTTTCTTAAATGGAGTCATTTGAATTTAATTCTTATTTTTATTCTGGGAGTTCCCCTATGGACGTTAATTTTTACGTTACCTGCATTGCAGATGTAATGAAAGCGGGTGTTGCAAAAAACACCGTACTTTTATTGGAAAAATTAGGTTGTAAGATCACTTTCTTAGAAAAACAAGGTTGCTGCGGTCAGCCAGCAATTAACAGTGGATATACCAAACAAGCTTTACTAGGTATGAAAAATTTAGTTGAAACTTTTGAAGCAAATGATTACCCGATTGTTGCTCCTGCTGGTTCTTGTGTCTATGCAATTAAAAATTATCCTGAATATTTTGAACGTTTTGGTGAGGTTGAATGGATTGCTCGTGCGAAAAAGATAGCAGATCGCTTTTACGATTTAACCGATTTTATTGTAAATAAATTAGGCGTTAAAGATGTTGGTGCTTACTTACCAGGTAAAGCGGTTTATCATCCGTCTTGTAGCTTATTTCGTAAATTGGGCATTAAAGATGAGCCGATTACCTTATTACAAAATGTAAAAGGTTTGGAACTATTACCCATTAAAAACCAAGAAACCTGCTGCGGTTTCGGTGGCACTTTCTCAGTCAAAATGGCGGAAATTTCGGGTGAAATGGTAAAAGAAAAAGTAGCGAATATTGATACTGATGAGCCAGATTATTTAATTGGTGCAGATGTAAGTTGTTTGATGAACATTGGTGGTCGATTAAGCCGTGAAGGTAAAGAGATTAAAGTGATGCACATTGCTGAAGTGTTAATGCAGGGGGCAAAATAAAATGTCTTATTTACAAACTAACACCCTACCTTTTAAGCAACGAGTTGAACAACAAGTTAATAATCAAGTCGTTCGTAAAGCGTTAGTAAAAGCACAAGAAACGATAGGTGCTAACCGTCAGCGTATGGTCGATGAGTTAGGTAACTGGGAAGAATGGCGTGATGATGCGAAGGCGATTCGTAACCACGTTTTAGCTAATCTTGATGCTTACCTTTACCAATTAAGTGAAAAAGTCACCCAAAACGGTGGACACGTTTTCTTTGCGGAAACGGCAGAAGAAGCGACAGATTACATAAAAAAAGTGGCGAAAGCGAAAAATGCGAAGAAAATCGTTAAGTCGAAATCGATGGTAACCGAGGAAATCGGTATGAACCACGTGTTAGAGGCAGAAGGCATTAACGTGGTAGAAACCGATTTAGGTGAATATTTGCTACAAATTGTAGGCGATAAGCCCTCTCATATTGTTGTACCTGCGATTCACAAAGATCGCTACAGAATTCGCCAAGAAATGCACGATGTGCTAGGTTATGATGGGTCTGAAACCCCAGAAGAGATGACCGCATTCGTTCGTCAAAAAATCCGTGAGGATTTTTTAGAAGCAGATATTGGTATCTCAGGTTGTAATTTTGCGGTACCAGAAACGGGGTCTGTTTGCTTAGTTACAAACGAAGGTAACCTACGTATGGCAACGACTGTGCCAAAAACGCACATTGCAGTAATGGGGATGGAGCGTATTGCTCCTACATTTAAGGAAGTCGATGTGTTAATCACTATGCTTGCTCGTAGTGCAGTAGGGGCAAAATTAACGGCATATAACACTTGGCTAACAGGCCCTCGTCTTGAAGGCGAAACAGATGGTCCTGAAGATTTTCATTTAGTGATTGTAGATAACGGTCGTTCTAAAATTTTAGAAAGTGAATTCCAAGAAGTATTACGTTGTATCCGCTGTGGTGCTTGTTTGAACACTTGCCCTGCTTATCGACAAATTGGTGGACACGGTTATGGTTCAATCTATCCTGGTCCGATTGGTGCGGTAATTTCCCCATTATTAGGTGGCTACGAAGAGTTTAAAGAGCTTCCATATACGTGCTCACTTTGTACTGCTTGTAATAGTGTATGTCCGGTCAAAATTCCACTTGCTCAACTTATCTTAAAACACCGTGAGAAAATTGTGGATGCAGGCTTAACGCCGATGACAGAACGCCTCTCTATTTTTGGTTTCAACTTTGCTAACTCACACCCAACACTTTGGAAAGTTGGTGTAAAAGTGGGGGCTAAAGTGGCCAGTAAACTCATTAAAAACGGAAAAGCACCTGTGAATTTTGGTGCATTAGGTGAATGGACAAAAGCACGTGATTTACCTGAATCTGAGGGTGAGAGCTTCCGTGATTGGTTTAATAACAGAGGATAAGAAAATGGATTTACAAAATCGTGAAAATTTCTTAAATAAATTGGCACAACGTATGGGCAAAGCACGCCAGAATGTGCCTGATCCAATGCCTGTGTTGGAAAATAACCACGCTATTACACGTTTAACCGATCTTGTTCAACCACAACTTTGCCAAGAGTTTATTGACTTTGCTCGAGTAATGATGGCAGATGTTATAGAGACGAAAGAAGCCGATGTAGCTCAATCGATCATCGAGATCTGCGAAAAATATGGAGGTACGAGCGTGATCATTAATAACGATCAACGCTTAAAAGATCTCGGCATTACTGAGGCAATTCAAGCGAAATACGAAGACAGCTATGTGTGGGATTTTAACCAATCAGAAACTAACTTTGAGAAAGCCAAAAATGCAAATATCGGTGTGGTTTACGGCGAATACGGCTTGGCAGAATCGGGGGGTATTGTGATTTTCTCAGATAAAGAGTTTGGACGTTCAGTGAGTTTACTCCCTGAGAAATCGGTGGTGGTATTACGCAAAAGCACGGTATTACCTCGAGTCGCACAGCTTGCCCAAATCCTGCACGAAAAAGCGCAACGAGGCGAAAGAATGCCATCTTGTGTGAATATCATTTCAGGCCCATCAGCCACCGCAGATATTGAGTTGATTAAAGTCGTTGGCGTACACGGTCCCGTCAATAAAATTTACCTCGTAATTGACGATCTGTAATTTGCAGAAAAAATCTAAAAAATAACCGCTTGTTGATCTGCCCCCAAAAGTTAGGCACCAAACCGACTGATTAAGGTGCAGATTTTTTATGGGTAAAGATTATGCTATCGAATTTGTCTACTCTGCCTAAAATCCTTTTAAACATCATCTTATGTTCATCTGTTAATCGCTGATGTGGTGCTAATTTTGCTTTTATCTGTCTAAAAAACACTCAACCAAGTTGATTTTATGAGCAATAGTTAACGCAGGATATTTTTGATACCTAAATAGATGTTTTAAACGCCAATAGCACTCCGTAATCGCTTATGTTTATTTAACTATTGAGATAAGGCTAGAGTCAGTTTCTTGTGTTTGAAGTTTAGTCTTAAAGGACAAAATTAATGGTCAAAGCCTCATTAAAGCCTTATATTACAAGGTTTTAACCTACTTTGTAGATTCAATTTGTCCACTATCCCGATTTTTTAAAGACCAAGCCCTGCGAAATACAGTGCTCAGTCTTTATAATAAACCCTTTTGAGTTCAGTTCAAATTTCAGCCTCTTGTTTCATTATATTAGTACAGCACTCGTGCTCGAATTGTACCTTCGATGGCTTTTAAGCGTTGTAAGGCCTCATCTACGTTATCACATTCTACATCAATGACAACATAACCAATTGTAGGATCTGTTTGTAAATATTGTGCAGCAATGTTCACATTTGACTCCACAAAAATTTGGTTGATTCGGTTTAAAACACCTGGGCGATTTTCGTGAATATGCAACAAACGTTTTGCTTGGTTGTGAATAGGTAATGAAACTTCAGGGAAATTTACTGCAGATAAGGTTGAACCATTATCTGAATATTTCACAAATTTATTCGCTACTTCTGTACCGATATTCGCCTGAGCTTCCGAAGTGGAGCCTCCAATATGCGGAGTTAAGATCACGTTATCAAACTGACATAATGGAGAGACAAACGGCTCACTAATTGAAGCAGGTTCTTCAGGGAAAACATCAAGTGCGGCACCACGCAATGATCCATCTTCAATACGAGAGGCTAATGCATCTAAATCAACCACTGTGCCACGCGCAGCATTAATTAATACAGATCCTTTTTTCATTTGACCGATACGTTCTGCATTCATTAAATTTTTAGTCGATGCCATTTCAGGCACATGGATGGAAATAATATCACAGCTTGAAAGTAAACCTTCCAAGGTTGGTACTTGTTGAGCATTACCCAGTGGTAATTTATTTTCCACATCGTAGAAATAGACCTTCATTCCTATCGCTTCGGCAAGCACACTTAATTGAGAACCAATATGACCGTAGCCCACAATGCCTAATTTTTTGCCACGAACTTCATTTGAGCCAGTGGCAGATTTATTCCATACACCACGGTGAACTTCTGCATTAGCTGTGGGAATTTGACGCATTAATAAAATCATTTCCCCTAACACTAATTCTGCCACCGAACGTGTATTTGAGAATGGTGCGTTAAATACGGGAATACCTCGTTTTTTCGCAGCCACTAAATCTACTTGGTTAGTGCCAATACAGAAGCAACCCACTGCAATTAATTTTTGAGCTTGAGCAAGCACCTCTTCTGTTAAAAACGTACGTGAGCGAATACCAACAAAGTGTGCATCTTTGATTGCCTCAATGAGCTCTTGGCCCTCTAATGCCTTCTTGTGCACTTCAATATTAGTATAACCTGCTGCCAAAAGTACATCGATTGCATTTTGATGTACGCCTTCAAGCAGAAGAAATTTGATCTTTGATTTATCCAAAGAAACTTTAGCCATATCTTGCTCCTAGTATTATGTGTTTGCGATAATAAATTATTCTAATATAACGGCACCTTCAGGCGTGCCAACAATCGTTACGTTAGCATAACGTTGTGCGAAAATGCCGTTTGTTACCACACCTGCAATATTATTGATGGTATGCTCCATTTTTAATGGTTCTATAATGTTGAAATTATGCACATCTAAAATGACGTTACCATTATCAGTGACAACCCCTTCTCGATATTCAGGCGAACCGCCCAATTTTACTAACTGACGAGCCACATAAGAACGCGCCATCGGAATCACTTCTACAGGCAACGGGAAGGTGGTACCTAAAACATCCACTTGTTTTGAGCTATCAACAATACAGATAAATTTTTTAGCCAAAGAACTTACAATTTTTTCACGAGTTAGAGCCGCACCGCCACCTTTAATCATTGCCCCTTGAGGAGTAATTTCATCAGCACCGTCAATATAAACATCGAGTTCGCTCACTTCATTGGCACTAAAAACTTCAATGCCAATATCACGCAAACGCTCTTCAGACGCTTTTGATGCAGCAACTGCCCCTTTAATTTCATCTTTCATTGAAGCTAATGCCTCAATGAAATAATTGACTGTTGATCCGCTTCCCACACCCACAATAGTATTGGGTTTTACAAATTTTAATGCCGCTTGTGCTGCAATTTTTTTCATTTCTTGCTGATCCATTTTCTGCTCCTTTTAAGCAACAAGCGGTCATATTTTGCAAATTTTTTACAAAATATGACCGCTTGCGATTAATTGCGTTTTACCGCTTCGACAATCTCTTTTGCACAGCTTTGAGCAAGTTGTGCATCTTCACATTCCACCATCACACGAATTAACGGCTCGGTGCCTGATTTACGTAATAAAATACGCCCCTTACCTGCCAAACGTTTTTCAACGCCAGCTGCGACAGCTTTTACCTCATCACTTTCAAGTGGATTTGCGGCTCCTTTTTCAAAGCGAACATTCAACAACACTTGTGGAAAGAGTGGTACAGCTTTAGTTAAATCGTTCAAGCTTAACTTATGGCTTACCATTGCTGCTAACACTTGGAGTGAGGCAATCACACCATCTCCCGTGGTATTTTTATCTAACACGATGATGTGTCCTGAATTTTCGCCACCAAGTTTCCACCCTTTTTCTTTAAGCTGCTCTAATACATAACGATCGCCTACATTCGCACGAGAGAATGGAATCGCTAATTGCTTTAACGCTAATTCCAAGCTCATATTACTCATTAATGTGCCCACCACTCCGCCTTGTAATGTGCCCGAACGCAGTGCTTCACGAGCTAGAATAAAGAGGATTTGATCGCCGTCAACTTTGTTACCTAAGCTATCGACCATTATTAAACGATCACCATCGCCGTCGTAGGCTAAACCTACATCAGCACCTGCTTCTACCACCACTTTTTGTAGTGCTTTAATATCCGTTGCACCGCATTTTTCATTGATGTTTAAACCATCTGGTTTAGTGCCGATTTCAATCACTTCTGCCCCTAATTCACGCATAACATTTGGAGCGATATGATAGGTGGCACCATTAGCACAATCTACCACGATTTTGTAACCTTCGAGGCTTAATTCAGATGGAAACGTGCTTTTACAAAATTCAATATAACGCCCTGCGGCATCGTTGATACGGCTTGCACGGCCTAAACTCTTAGAATCTACGCAGTCCATTGGCTCATCTAACATAGCTTCAATGGTTTCTTCCACTTCATCAGGCAACTTTTCGCCCACTGAAGAGAAAAATTTAATACCGTTATCGTAATATGGATTATGCGAGGCTGAAATAACAATACCCGCTTCTGCACGAAAGGTTCGCGTTAGATAAGCCACTGCTGGGGTTGGCATAGGACCAACAAACACTGCGTCTAACCCCGCTGAGGTTAAACCAGCTTCAAGTGCCGATTCCAACATATAGCCAGAAATACGGGTATCTTTACCGATCAACACTTTTTTTGTGCCTTGTGTAGCAAGTACTTTACCTGCTGCCCAACCTAATTTTAACGCAAACTCTGGCGTGATCGGAAAGCTACCTACCTCACCACGCACACCATCTGTACCGAAATATTTACGAGCCATTACTATTCCTAGTTCTTATAATAAAAGTTTATTTTAAAAAATATTGATAAGCTGGGCTTTCACTCACATTTTGGAAACGATAGCCAAGCTGTTCGAGATGCTGGTTTAATTCTACTTCATCGCAATGATTTAATGCAAATGCCGCAAGAATATCGCCATAATCTGAGCCATGGGCTCGATAATGGAATAACGAAATATCCCAATTTGTTAGTGCTTGTAAGAATTTTAATAATGCCCCTTTTTGCTCAGGGAATTCAAAGCTATAAAGTTGCTCGTTTTGAACTGATTTTGCTCTACCGCCTACCATATAACGAATATGAGTTTTGGCAATGTCATCATCTGATAAATCCACTACATCATAACCATTTTGTTGTAAATCTTTGATGATCTCCATTTTTTCTAGCAAGCCTGAAATTCTCACCCCAACAAATACACACGCATTTCTATCATCTGAATGGCGATAATTAAACTCTGTTACTGCTCTATCACCTAAAATGTGACAGAACGTTAAAAAACTGCCTTTCTGCTCTGGAATTGTTACCGCAAGTAAAGCCTCACGTTTTTCGCCAATCTCACAACGTTCTGAAACAAAACGTAACGTATGGAAATTCAAGTTTGCCCCAGACAAAATACAAGCAAGATTTTTGTCTGTTAATTGATGCTGTTTCACATATTTCTTCAAGCCAGCTAATGAAGTTGCTCCAGATGGTTCTGAAATGGCGCGCACATTTTCAAAAATTAACTTCATTGAGGCACAGATTTCATCATTATCGACTAATATCACATCATCAACATATTGCTGGCAAAGACGAAATGTTTCATCACCAATACGTTTTACGGCAATGCCATCGGCAAATAATCCAACACGTTCTAAATCTGTTGGTTGTCCTTTTTTTAGAGCGTGATACAAACAGGCGGAATCTTTTGACTCCACCCCAATCACTTTAATATTTGGCAATACTTGCTTAATTAACACAGCAACTCCGGCAATTAAGCCGCCGCCGCCGACAGGAATAAACACATAATCTAAATCTGATTTTTGTTGAACTAACTCTAAACCAATCGTGCCTTGCCCTGCAATTACCGCAGGGCTATCAAATGGATGGATAAACGTCATTCCTAATTCTTGTGAGAGGGCAATCGCTTTGGCTTTAGCCTCATCAAAATTTGCCCCAAAAAGCAAGACTTCACCACCAAAGCCACGTACCGCATCGACTTTAATCGAAGGCGTATTTTGCGGCATCACAATCAGTGCTTTTAGCCCTAAATGTTTCGCTGAAAGTGCTACGCCTTGTGCGTGATTGCCCGCAGAGGCGGCAATCACGCCTGCCTCTTTTTGCTCTTTGGAAAGGTTCGCAATCATCGAAAAAGCACCACGTAATTTGAAGCTATGAACAGGCTGACGATCTTCACGTTTAATAAATACATTATTATTTAAACGCTCAGACAGCTTTTCCATTTTTTGTAATGGTGTAACCTGAGCTAAATCGTAAATATTTGAACTTAAAATCAAGCGTAGGTAGTCGATACTAAGTAGGGTTTGTTTGGTTTCACTCATTTTCTAGAAAGGTTGTATTATTTTGTTGTTATTTTAAAGATATTGGTAAACTTTCAGTAAAATTTGACCGCTTACCTACTATCTTTATGGGTATTTAAAAGCAGATCTCCCTCCATAAAGGAGGGAGATCAAAAAATTAATGATGGTGGTGACCATCGCAACCACAGCCATTGTGGCTATGGTGATGATCGTGGCCGCTGCAACAATCTTCCTCATCGTGTCCACCACAACCGCAACTGTGTTCGTGTCCACCGTGAACGTGACCGTGAGCGATTTCTTCGACTGTAGCCTCTCGCACGCCAACTACTTCTACAGAGAATAACAATTCTTGGCCTGCTAACATATGATTGCCATCAACCACCACTTCGTCACCATCTACTTCAGTAATCACAACAGGTAATGGACCTAAATCGGTATCTGCAATAAAACGCATCCCTACCTCTAATTCATCCACTCCCATAAAGACCTCTTTTGGCACACGCTGAACCATATTGTCATTGTATTCGCCATAGCCTTCTTCTGGTTTTACTCGCACTTCAAATACATCACCAACCGCTTTGCCTTCAAGTGCTTTTTCTAAGCCTTCCACTAAGTTATTATGGCCGTGTAAATACTCTAACGGTTGATTTGCTGGTGCTTCATCAACTAATACGCCCTCTTGAGTACGCACTTGGTAAGCGATGCTTGGCACCAAATCTTTTGTAATTTTCATATTGAATCCTTTATCCACGTTTAATTAAAAATAGCAAGCCATTGTAACGATTTATTTTATATTTGCAATCTATCGGCAAATTTTAACCGCTTGTCGTGTTTATTCACGATATTTCATTTCTATTCAAACTCTACATTTCCTGAGGCTGAAGCATAAATGGTGGTTTTACCTGCCTCAAGTGGCAACGCTTTAGCGGATTTTCCGATTGCAGCTTGTGTCACCGCATACTCCGCACTGTCATACGCTAAACGATGCTGATAATATTGCCCACCACTTTCATCTGGCGTTTGAATATTAATATTGCTCAATTTATATTTTTTTGCCCCTAAGCCTTTTTGGATAATATCAGCTTTATGTTGGAATTTTTTGATAATTTCAAGCGTCATCTCATCTTCAAGTGACGCCTTTTTTTCTGGCGACACGCTAAAATCAACATAACGAATTGCAACATCTTTACTTACACTTTCCAGCACGGCTGCCATTGCATCAAAATCTTTACTTTTTAAATGGATACTGCCTGTGGTTTCCCAGCCATCAATATTGCCTTTACCATTATAATTAGCATAGTTAATTACGCCTTCGGCTTCTACTTCAATTGAAGGATATTTTTTCGCTTCTTCCAACACGCGATTTAAATGTTGAGCAACCTCTTTTTTCAAATTGGGCAATGACTTACCCGATTTTTGGCTATATACATTTGCTTGCATTAAATCTTTTTCAACGGTGCGAAACACCTCTGTTGAAAAATGAAAGGTTGCAGGTTTATCTTTATTTTCAGCTGACACAGCCGCCGCTTCAGGTGTGACTATTTGTGCAAAGGTGGTTGCTGTTGCCAGTGCAAGCGGTAAAATAGTGAGAAAATTTTTCAATGTCATAATCGTCCTTAAAAGAGTTAAAGGTGATTTATTAGATCTCGTCACATTCAGAAAGTTCATTTACTCAACAGAAAGCACGAGTGCCTGATTACGCCCCTCAATTTTCCAGCGAATGTTGTAGCCCGCAAGATTCATTCCATAAATTCTATCGGCGGTTTTGTTTTGTAGATAGGCAGGCCTTGGATCTTGTGCAATCACATCACGAATAAAGGCAAGTGGCTGTTGAATGCCATATTTTGCAAAATTTTGGCAAAATTCGACCGCTTGTTGAGCAGCTTCACTAAACACAACGGATAACCTCTGCTCTGGTTTCTCTTGTGCAAAGCCCGAAACTGCTCCAGGCTCATTATCTGCATAGGCAATGTAAGGCTTAATATCGAAAATCGGTGTGCCGTTTACTAAATCCACACTGCCTAATTTCAAATAAACTTCACCATTATTCATCACGACTTGTTCTAATTTTACTTTTGATAATCCTAACGGATTTGGGCGGTGCGTTGCTCGGCTGGCAAACACGCCCACTCTTTCATTTCCACCCAAACGCGGGGGGCGAACAGTAGCGTGCCAATCCCGTTCAGGAATATGATGGAACTGAAATATCAGCCAGATATGACTAAATTGCTCCAAGCCTCTTACTGCATCAGGGCTGTTATAAGGAGGCACTAAATGCAAAATACCTTTGCCTTCTGCCACTAAATTGGGCTGACGCGGTACAGAAAACTTTTCATCATAAGGGGTATTAACAAAACCGATAGGGTTTAACTGAATGGAGGCTAATGGCATAAAGGTCGAGTTCATCGGGCTTTTTTCTGTTAAAATAGTGAAAGTGACGATCATTTTAAACGAAATATAAACGATGAACAAAAATTCTCTTTTTTCGATCTGGTTTACTACCGCCCGCCCAAAAACCTTACCGCTGGCACTGGCTTCAATTATTGTGGGCTCAGCGCTAGCACACTGGGCTGGAAAATTTGATTTTATTACAACGCTACTCTCATTTTTGACAACCATTTTATTGCAGATTCTTTCTAACTTTGCTAATGACTACGGCGATCACGTTAAAGGCTCTGATACCAAAGAACGGATTGGGCCTTTACGCGCCATTCAACAAGGTGCAATTAATGGGCAGCAACTAAAAAAAGCGGTGATGACTTTAAGCTTGCTCTCTTTTCTTTCAGGTCTGGCATTAAGCTTATATGCTTTTGAAACTATTCAAGACTTGTTTTTCTTTATCGGGCTAGGTGTTCTTTCCATTATTGCGGCAATAACTTATACGGTTGGCAAAAAAGCCTATGGTTATTTAGGTTTAGGCGACTTATTCGTGCTGATTTTCTTCGGATTTGTGGCGGTTATTGGGGTATTTTATCTGCAAGTTCATAGCGTACTGCCAATGATTTTATTACCTGCTTTCGGTTGTGGATTACTTTCGGTTGCGGTACTAAATATCAATAACTTACGAGATATTAACCAAGACAGACAAGCTAGTAAAAACACGCTCATTGTGCGAATTGGTAGCCAAAACGGGCGGAAATACCATATTGCGTTATTAATACTCGCGGTCATTTCTTATCTAATTTTTGCAATTTTGGAATTTGAGCATTGGTACAGCTTCGTCTTCTTACTTGCTATTCCTCTACTCGCAAAACACGCTCGCTTTGTTTATCAGCATAAAGATCCGAAAGAGCTTTATCCAATTTTAGGGCAAATGGCAGGATTGGCGTTAATGACTAATTTGCTATTTAGCTTAGGAATTGTGCTGGGTTAAGTGGCAAAATTTCAACAAAAATAAACCGCTTGTAGAAAAACCACAAGCGGTTATTTTTTAGTTAAAATTTACGATTAATCTTTCAAATCTTCTTCAAAAAAACCATCTTTTTCGCCAACTTGGTAATCTGAATTGAGTAATTTATTGACACTATACCAACCCGCTTCAACTTCCACATTCCCCTCAGCATAAGAGCCTAATTCGTATGGCGGATAAACAAACACGATGCCACTAGGCGAGAAATAGAACTGCTCGGAAAGACGAAACTCCTTCTCATTTCCAAATCCGTTATATTTGCCTGATTCATCCACTCGCGTACTACTGTAATTTTTCCAAAGGATCTGTTTAAGCTCTGCTTGATTTTGCTGGCTGATTAAGTCATTTAATTTAATCTCTGCTTTTTTATCCAAATCAACATTAATATAACGAGTATAGTGCATACCATGTGCACCTCCCGCATAGCTATAGGAAGTCATTATGAAAGTAGCAATATTATTGCGTTGCCCGACAAAAGTGCTGTAGATATGGTCATCATACCCAATTGCTGGCTCAGTTTTCGCACTTTCCACTAAATCTTGATAAACGCTTTCACGGTAGTTTTTAAACTCTTCTTCTGTTGGATTTTTTAGCTTTCTGCCTTGTTCTTCATTGTAATCATAAGCTTGATTAATCAAAAGCTGATTGAGCCAATCAAAATTTGTTTTTGGCAATGAAACAAAAGAGCTAACCTTGCTCTCTGTAATTGCAAATTCTTCTTTTGCATCAACTTGATGCTTAATGACATCTTTTTTATCAAAAATGTTTACAATTTCAACGTGTAATGCCATATTTTTTTGAGCCTTTTCAAGCTCTGCTTTTAAATTCTCATTCTCTGCTTTCACTTCTGAAAGCTCGGCAAGCTCTAGCTCTTTTTTCTCTAAAGCATCTTTGGTACTTTTTAACTCGTTGCCAAGCTGCACAATTTGTTTTTCTGCCTCAAGCACCGTTTGTGTCATTTTTCCGTCTTCACAACCAGCTATCATAAATACGGAGCCAATTAACAGAGCTAATAGTGATTTTTTCATATATTTTCCTTTTGCAAAAAATGCGATAAATACAACCGCTTGTCATAAGTTTAAAAAAATCCCCCACACCGCTTGGCACAGGGGAACTATCAATTAATCGTCTAAGAAACTACGCAAGGTTTCTGAACGACTTGGGTGACGAAGTTTACGCAGTGCTTTTGCTTCAATCTGACGAATACGCTCACGGGTTACATCAAATTGCTTACCTACTTCCTCAAGCGTATGGTCTGTGTTCATATCAATCCCAAAACGCATACGTAATACTTTCGCTTCACGAGGAGTTAAGCCTTCCAGCACTTCGTTTGTTGCCATACGCAAACTTTCTGCCGTAGCTGAATCTAGTGGCAATTCAAGGCTTTCATCTTGAATAAAATCACCTAAATGTGAATCGTCGTCGTCCCCTATTGGGGTTTCCATTGAAATTGGCTCTTTGGCAATCTTCAGCACTTTGCGGATTTTATCTTCTGGCATTCCCATACGTTCTGCCAACTCTTCTGGTGTGGCTTCACGCCCCATTTCTTGCAAACATTGGCGAGAAATGCGGTTGAGTTTATTAATAGTCTCAATCATATGCACAGGAATACGGATGGTACGAGCTTGGTCAGCAATTGAGCGGGTAATTGCTTGGCGAATCCACCAAGTTGCGTAAGTTGAGAATTTATAACCACGACGGTATTCAAATTTATCTACCGCTTTCATCAAGCCAATATTACCCTCTTGGATTAAATCCAAGAACTGTAAGCCACGATTAGTATATTTTTTTGCAATCGAAATAACTAAACGCAAATTGGCTTCCACCATCTCTTTTTTCGCACGGCGAGCTTTTAATTCGCCATTTGAAATACGTCCGCCAATTTCTCGAATTTGCGCAATAGTTAAGCCTGAAGCTTGTTCTAAATTTTGTAAATTTGAGATATTAATACGAATATTATCCACATAATTTGCTAATTTTGGCACTGCATTTTTCTTCGCATTAATGGCTTTTTCTATCCACATCTCGCTTAATTCGTGACCTTGGAAGGCTTTTAAAAAATCAGCTTTATTCATTCCTGCATATTCAACTGCATAGCGTTGAATTTGACGCTCTTCCATACGCACTTGTTTCATCAATTTTTGTACAGATGCTACCAGCAAATCAAATTGTTTAGGCACTAAACGGAATTCTAGGAAAATATCGGAAAGAGCCTCAATTTGCTCTCTTGATTTTTTGCTAGTACGCCCGTGTTTTTGAATAAACAGCAATACTTTCTGATGCTGATTGCGTAATGCTTCAAATTTCTCACGAGCAAGCTCAGGATCAATTGAACCATCATCACTACTAGATGAACTATCTTCGCTTTCTTCGTCCTCATTTTCATCATCAACATCAGGAACATCCGCTACTTCATCATCCTCTAATTCTGGATCGATTTCTACTAATGGAGTCTCTTCCAAAACATTTAGATCCACAAATGCCGTGACTAAATCCGATAAACGCATTTCACCTGCTTCAACTTGGGCATAGCTCTCAAGTAAGCCCACCAACGCTTCGGGATATTCCGCTATTGCACATTGTACTTCATTAATGCCTTCTTCAATACGTTTTGCAATGTCGATCTCGCCCTCTCGGGTAAGCAGTTCTACCGTTCCCATTTCACGCATATACATACGCACAGGATCTGTGGTTCTACCTAATTCGGACTCTACGGTTGAAAGCACTTTGGTTGCTTCTTCTACCACATCTTCATCGGCAATATTTTCAGAAAGCAGAAGATCGTCAGTGTCTGGGGCAACGTCTAAAACTTGAATCCCCATATCGTTGATCATCTGAATAACATCTTCGATCTGCTCCGCATCAACTAACTCTTCTGGTAAGTGATCGTGAACTTCAGAAATCGTTAAATATCCCTGCTCACGCCCTTGTGCGATCAGAAGTTCCAATTGGGATTGCTGTTCTTGTTCTAATTGTTGATCTGCTTGGTTTTCCATAGTTTATCCGTTTATTATGCGAGCAAAAATAGTAGAGGATTATACCACTAAATTAGAGAGTGTGTCCTCATTTTATTCTATTGTCTATTTGCAAAAAATTTATAAATTTTGACCGCTTGTTATACGATTTTGCTCTAAAAAAAAGTACTCTTTTTTCTCATCATCAGTTAAGCCCACTGTTCGGTCTTTAGCAATCAATTCTTCTTTTCTACATTCCACTAATTTTGCATAGAGAAAATCAAGCGTATCAATAAAGGTAGTTTCAATATTTTCTGGCAACACTAAATGCTCCCAGCTTGCTAAAGTTTCAAGGATGTTATATTGGGGATGCGCTCGGTAATGTTCAAGTAGCCCACCCATACTGATGCCCGTATTTTGCTGACAAATCGAAACAATATCGGTTAATAATTCAAAGCCAGGCTCTTTTAACGCTTTCAGCGAGCTAACATCAGGCACAAATTTTACCAACTGCGGATTTTGTAGCAATAAGGTAATGAGCAATCGCATTGGAGTTCGCCGAATTTTAACAGCTTGATGTGCTATCTTTTCTTCTGATTTTTTATTCGCAAGTAACGCTTCCAGTTGTATTGGATCTAAAATACCTAGCTTCTGCCCTAAAATATTGCGTAAGTAAACCCGCAACATTTCTCCAGGAATCCGATTAATGAGTGGCACGGCTAAGGCAGCCAGCTTTGATTTTCCTTCTTTTGAGGAAAGATCCACATCTGAAAGCAAGCTATCAAACAGAAAATCACTGAGCGATTTAGCATTCTCTGCTAAATATTGCTCAAACCCTGCTTTTCCTTGTGAGCGAATGAAAGTATCTGGGTCTTCCCCGTCAGGTAAAAAAATAAATTTAAGCTGACGGCCATCTTGCAGATACGGCAAGGCATTTTCTAACGCTCGCCACGCAGCATCTCGACCCGCTCTATCGCCATCATAACAACAGATAATTTGCTCGGTGCAACGGAACATTTGTTGAATTTGCTCACCCGTGGTTGCCGTGCCAAGCGAAGCCACCGCATTATCAATGCCAAATTGAGCCAATGCTACCACATCCATATAACCCTCTACCACAAAGAGATAATCTGGATTTTCATTGACTTGTAAGGCTTGATATAAACCGTATAGCTCACTTCCTTTATGATAAATTACGGTTTCAGGCGAGTTCATATACTTCGCCCCTTGCTCATCATTTGGCAGCACACGCCCACCAAAGGCAATTACTCGCCCACGTTTATCCCGAATTGGAAAGATGACTCGATTGCGAAATTTATCATAAATTCGACCGCTATCATTTTTGGTTAAAACCCCTGTATCAAGTAACTTTTGCGTTTCCTCAGGCGATTGCCCAAAAGTGCGTAGTGCAGCGTCAAAAGCATTCGGAGCAAAACCAATTTCAAAGCGTTTAATAATCTCAGCTGATAAACCCCGTTTCTGCAAATAACGTTGAGGCTCAATTTGGTGGGATAAATTTTGCTGATAAAACGTTGCCACTGCTTCCATCAACTCATAAAGATTACGTTTGGTTTTAAAACTCGCTTGAGGCTTGCCATCTCGATTAATCACATTCTCTCTGGGCACTTCCAAACCGTGCATAGTGGCCAGTTCTTCAATGGCTTCTGGAAATTCCAGCTTATCGTAATCCATCAAAAATGTAATGACATTACCGTGAACACCACAACCAAAGCAGTGATAAAATTGTTTAGATTGACTTACCGAAAATGAAGGCGTTTTTTCGTGATGAAAAGGACAACAAGCCTGATAATCTCTGCCTGCCTTTTTAAGTTTGACCCGATTGTTGATAACCTCAACAATATCGGTACGAGCAACCAGATCATCAATAAACGAACGTGGGATTGTACCTTTCATTGATTTCCTCCTGCTCTTTTAATTGATACAAGCGGTTAAATTTTGGCAAAATTTTACACATTTACACAAACGCTTGCGTTGAACATAATTAAACAACCATAAAGTTGAATAAGCGAGCAATATACAACTGCTTGAAATAAAAATATAAAAACACCAAAACCGTGACCCTAATAGGCATCACGGTTTCGATATATTTTTCCAATTAGCGAACTAAGCTAATTAGTATAAACGTGTATTACGTGCGTTCTCACGGAAGTTACGTTTAGCGTGACGTTTAGCAAGTGATGCTTTTTCACGTTTACGAATTGTAGTTGGTTTTTCATAGAATTCACGAGCACGAACTTCTGCTAAGATACCCGCTTTTTCGCAAGAGCGTTTAAAACGACGTAATGCAACGTCAAATGATTCATTTTCACGAACTTTAATTACTGGCATATGCCATCACCTCAGAAAAATATGATTAAATTATTAACCGCACACAATTTTGGCGGCATAGAACAAAAAAGGTAGCGTATTCTACCCCAAGCACGTTGATAAGTAAAGTGCTATGTTTATCCAAATTTACCCATTACTTTGCGGATGTCTATAAATCATCTCATTTCAGTTGAGATGGAAAATTCAATGTTGAGGGCAATATAGACACCGCCATTTCATTAGATGAAATTTAGCTTAATGGTGGTATATTTGTCACTTTATAGCACAAAAATGTGAATAGCCTTGGCTCAAAAATACCAACAAATCCGCTTTCTCTTTTATGCCAAATAATCGTTTAAATTCACGTATACCGCTTTAAAAAAGAGATAGATAGCCCACATACCTTAGTATAAAATAAGTATCGTTCTTTCATAATATTAGGATAGTCTAATGCTTTTTAATTTCAAAATAGAGAAACCACAAATTATACTTTTCTGCAATATTCTAGTGGCAACATTTTTTGTGAGTGTTTTAACGTTTAAAAAAGGCTATAGTTATGCGCCAATCATATTGGGCATTACTGCCATTCTCCATCATTTAAAATTAAAACAAATGCGGTTGCTTGATAATGAAGACAAATTTTTTATTTTCTCTCTTATTGCTTATTTTTCAACATTTCTAATATCTGTTATAGATAATCAAGATAGTTTAAGAGAAATTGATAATCCAAGTAGGGTTTTACTATTTATTCCATTAATTTTTTTCTTTAGTCTTTATCCAATAAAGAAAAAAATAATTTTCTATTTTATTCCTATTGGTTCATTTGTTATTGGATTATTAGCTATATACCAAAAATTTATTCTTAACTTGCCTTTACCATTTCCTGAAACACACAGTATTCAAGCAGGCGATATTTCTATGACATTATCTTTATTAAGTATGGTTATTGCTTTTTACTGGTTCAATAAAAATACTAAAATTGCCTTTTTATGTATTTTATTTGCAACTTTTGGATTAAGTGCAAGTATTCTAACTGGTGCAAGAGGTGGGTGGATTGCATTTCCGTTTTGCTTTTTACTTATTTTAGTATGCTATTATAAAAACCTGAATAAAAAGATATTATTACTGATTGTTTCTATCATTACTATTGCTATTTCACTGTTTATTACTAGACCAGAATTTGGATTTAAACACAGATATAATTCTGCTAAAGCAGATATTACAAATTATATAGAAAAAGGAATAAAAAACACGTCTCAAGGTGCTCGGCTAGATATGTGGCAAAATGCAATGATTGCGATTAGTGAAAAACCCATATTAGGGCACGGCAGTTCAGGTTATGAATTATTTAGGAAAAAACAGGTCAATTCCAATCAAATGGCAGAAACAACGTTGCAATATCATAGTCTGCATAATCAATATTTAGAAGCTTTTGTAAAAAGAGGAATGATTGGTTTTATAGCATTAATTGCTATTTTAATTATTCCGTTTTTTCTTTTTGTAAGAAGATTAAAAACTGATGATTTCGCATTAAAATGTATCGCTGTGTTAGGTATTGTACATATTACTTCTCACTCATTCTTTTTCTTAACTCAATCATATTTAGCACATAATTCAGGATCCATATTTTATTTCTTTGTATTGATATTGTTCTATCATTTACTTAAACAAGAAAAAGAGAATATATAATCAACAAAGGCAGAATGAAATTTCTGCCTTTCCTTTTATATCTATTAATTGCCATTCTCTAAATACCATTGCACGGTTTTACGCATACCACTTTCAAAGGTTTCTCTCGGCTTCCAACCTAATTCTTGTCTTATTTTTGTGGCGTCAATAGCATAACGAATATCATGTCCGGCTCGATCATCAACATAAGTAATCAAATCTATATAATTTTCTATATTTTTAGGTTTATTTGGTGCAAGTTCTTCTAACAAATTACATATAGCTCTTACTATCTCAATATTGGTTTTTTCTTGATGAGAGCCAATATTGTAAGTTTCTCCCACTTTACCTTTAGTTAATACTCGATATAAAGCTCTAATGTGATCTTCTACAAAAATCCAATCTCGCACCTGCAAGCCATTACCATAAATGGGCAACGGCTTACCCTGCAATCCGTTTAAAATCATCAAGGGAATCAGTTTTTCAGGATGTTGAAACGCCCCATAATTATTGGAGCAATGAGTAATCATCACAGGCAAAGCATAGGTGCGATGCCACGCCCTTACCAGATGATCGCTTGCTGCTTTTGAAGCAGAGTATGGGCTACTTGGGTAATAAGGCGTTTCTTCAGTAAAGAGCCTATCGCTATCCGCCAGATCGCCATAAACCTCATCGGTAGAAATATGTAGAAATCGGAAATTCGATTTCTTAGGCTCATTCAGCCCTTGCCAATAAGCTTTTGCAGACTCTAATAAAGTATAAGTCCCCACAATATTGGTTTGAATAAAATGAGATGCCCCATTAATAGAGCGATCAACATGGCTCTCAGCCGCTAAGTGCATAACGGCATCAGGCTGATATTTGCAAAAAATTTCAAAAATATGACCGCTTGCACAAATATCAACTTGCTCGAAATGGTAGCGTTCATTATCGGTAACACTTTCAAGTGCGGATAGATTCGCAGCGTAAGTCAGCTTATCAACATTGATGATGATATGGTTAGTTTGTTCAATCAAGTAACGAACCAATGCCGAGCCAATAAATCCAGCTCCGCCTGTAATAAGGATAGTAGACATAAGTTATAAGTGAAAAGAGCTTATTTTAAGATAAAGTATTATACACTTTTCCCAACACATACCTTTGCTCTTTTTAAGATTGCACTTCTACAGCAATTATTAGATAATACTCAACCAAGTAAAATTTGATCTAAAACAAAATGAGCGATATTCAAATTCCTTTAATCTTTACTGATGCCGCGGCACGTAAAGTGAAAACCTTAATTGAGGGCGAAGAGAACCCGAACCTTCGCTTACGTGTTTATATTACGGGAGGGGGCTGTAGTGGGTTTCAATACGGTTTTACCTTCGACGATCAGGTAAATGACGGCGACCTGACTATTGAAAACCAAAGTGTCGGCTTAGTCGTTGATCCGATGAGCTTACAATATTTAATCGGCGGTACTGTAGATTATACTGAAGGGCTAGATGGCTCTCGCTTTGTGGTAACAAATCCAAATGCAAGCTCAACCTGTGGTTGTGGCTCTTCCTTTAGTATTTAAACCATACCATTTACATAAAAAATAACCGCTTGTATATAAGAAAATAGCCTCACTTTTCAGTGAGGCTATTTTTCTTTATGCTTATCTTTACAACATTTTCCTTTACAAAGCGGGACAAGATCCTCTCCACCTTCGCTCATTGGATTGCAACGTAAAATCCGTTTAAAGGCAAGATAGCCACCTCTGATTGCACCGTGAATTTTAATTGCTTCAACTGCATAAGTTGAACAAGTAGGGTAAAATCGGCAACGAGGTCCAATCAACGGGCTAATTGCATAGCGATAGAAATAAATAGGCAACAATAAAAGCCTTGCTAACAAGCTAATACTTTTAGGCTTACTTATTGATTGCTCTGAGCTGGCTTTTTGCTCAAACGGATGTGTCTTACCCATAGTTTTTCCAGTGTTTCAAAAAGCATTGCATTGTCTAATTTACCAATTCCGCCTTTTGCCACAAAGACAAAATCAAAATTCGGTAATTCGTGCTGTTTTAAACGAAAACTTTCTCTCACAATACGTTTAATTCGATTGCGATCGTGAGCACGTTTGAGATGTTTTTTAGCAACCGTTAAACCTAGACGAGGATTCTCTAATGTATTCTCTCTAGCAAGAAGGGTCATTTGAGGGGTACTGGCTCGAAGTGGCTCTTCAAACACCGCTTTAAATTGAACGGGAGCTAACAAACGCAGCTCCCGAGAAAAATTTAGCTTATTCACACTTAAGATTAGAAAGGTGTTTTGGCTGAGTTCTGCAATTATGCAGATAAAGATTTACGACCTTTAGCACGACGACGTGCTAATACTTGACGACCGTTTTTAGTAGCCATACGAGCACGGAAACCGTGTGTACGAGCACGTTTTAATACTGATGGTTGAAATGTACGTTTCATTGCTATCTACCTAAAATTCAAAAAGTTGGCATACAAAATGTTTCTGCCAAACAAGGACCATAAAAAAGAGTTGCAATTCTACAAGCAATCAAAACAAAAAGCAAGAATCAATATAAGTCAAATCCGCTTGTTTGCAAAGTTTTTGAAAAATAAGACCGCTTGTAATAATCACAGAAATTTATATTGGTTTATGGCATAATCTGTTTATGTAATTTACCACCAGTCTTAAGTGAGAATGTAATATGAATCAACAAAAAATCGGTATTTTATTAGCCAATTTAGGCACACCAGACGAACCCACCTCCGCAGCAGTAAAACGCTATTTAAAGCAATTTTTAAGCGATCCTCGTGTCATCGACTTACCCAAAATTAAATGGCAGGCAATTTTAAATTTTATCGTTTTACCGACACGCTCACCAAAGGTAGCAAAGTTATATCAATCGGTATGGAGGGAAGGAGGCTCGCCTTTGCTGGTTATTTCTCGTGAGCAACAAAGAGCAGTGCAACGGTATTTTGATGCCAAAGGCAAAAGTGTGGTGGTTGAATTGGGTATGTCTTACGGTAATCCAAGCATTGAAAGTGCAACAGATAGCCTCATCAAGCAAGGCGTTGATCGAATTATCGTACTACCACTTTATCCACAATATAGCAGTACCACCACCGCTTCAGTATTTGATGCTTTCGCAAACGCTTTAAAAGCACAACGTAAAATTGTGCCATTTGATTTTATTCATAGCTATCATAACGATCCACTTTATATTCAAGCTTTAGCTAACACCATTCAGATTGAACAAGATGAGCTCTTACTCTTCTCATTCCACGGCATTCCCAAACGCTACGAAAATGAGGGGGATTTTTACTCAGCACATTGCTATAAGACGGCTGAATTAGTAGCGGAAAAACTTGGCTTTCCGAAGCATAGATGGCTTGTTTCATTCCAGTCACGTTTTGGGAATGAAGAATGGCTACAGCCTTATACAGATAAAACGCTTGAAAGCTTTCCGCAAAAGGGCGTGAAAAAAGTGGCTGTCGTTTGTCCAGGCTTCTCATCAGACTGCTTAGAAACATTAGAAGAAATTGCAGAAGAAAACCGTGAAAACTTTGAACAGGCAGGCGGAGAATCTTACCGTTACATTCCAGCACTTAATGCGAACGGCGATCATATTAGAGCTTTAGTGAAATTGATTGAAGCAAAGATGTAAAAAATACAAGCGGTTAAATTTTAATACAATTTAACCGCTTGTTAGCTATTTACGGAAAACGTTTACCACACCATTAATGCTGGATAATTTGCGTAAAATCGCCTCAAAATGCGCTTTATCTATAACAGAAATTTGGAATATCACTTGATAGACATTTCCTTCTCTTGCTTCACTATGAATGCTACCGATGTTGCTGTCCATCTTCGCAAAGGTTGAAGTAATGGCTGCCAACACCCCTGGTTCATTCATAATGTCCAACACAATTTCAGTTTCAAACTTAATTGGTTTATCTTTTGCAACTTCCCATATTACTGGCAAATAGTGGCTTGTTTCAACAATATGATCTCTCACATTCGGGCAAGTCGTATTGTGAATAACTAATCCTTTCCCTGCACTGACATACGCCACAATGTCATCACCTGGTATGGGTAGGCAGCATTTCGCAAAACGAATAAGATGATTTTCAATACCTTCAATTTTGATTGGTTGATTATTCTCTGGATTACCGTCCGTATCAATCTGCAGCGGCTCACCCAATAAACGTTGAGCAATCACACTACTTATCTGATTACCTAATCCAATTTCAGACAGCAAATCATTAAATGTCTCTAAACGTAATTCATCTAATACAGGTTGAATCGCTTCTGGTGTGAGTTCATCAATTGAGTTTAAATTCATTACTCGAATTAACTGGCATTTTCCTAATTCAATCGCACCATCTTGTTCTTGATTTTTAAGGAATTGACGAATTTTTGCTCTTGCCTTACCTGTTACCACAAAATTTAGCCAAGAGGCTTTTGGACGCTTACCTTGCTCAGTAATAATTTCAACGGTTTGACCTGTTCGTAAAGGCTGTGAAAGAGAATATGGGTTACGATCTACCATCGCTCCTACACAACGATTACCAATATCAGAGTGAACCGCATAAGCAAAATCAATCGCTGTTGCATTCGCTGGAAGTTCAACAATGCGACCTTTAGGAGTAAAGACGAAAATATCATCAGAGAACAAATCAGATTTCACACTATCAATAAACTCAGCGGAGTTGCCCGCACTGTTTTGTAATTCCACAATGCTTTGTAGCCATTTCTGTGCTTTAAGCTGCACGGTGGTGTTATGTGGGTGTTCGCCCTCTTTATAACGCCAGTGAGCAGTAACCCCCATATCCGCCATTTTATCCATATCTTCAGTACGAATTTGAACCTCAACAGGCACACCATGCGGACCGATCATAGAAGTATGTAGCGATTGATAGCCATTTGGTTTCGGCACAGCAATATAATCTTTCACACGTTTAGGCCGAGGCTTATATAAGGCGTGCATCTGACCTAACACTCGATAGCAGTTCTCTACATTTCCAACTACCACACGGAAAGCATAAATATCTAAAATGGAATGAAAATGCTGATCTTTCTGACGCATTTTTTGATAAATTGAATAGAGATGCTTCTCACGCCCATAAACCCGAGCTTCAATTTGCACGTCATCTAAACGCCCTTTAATATCATCTGCAATGCGTTGAATCAGCTCCTTACGATGGCCTCGAGCACTTGCAATTGCCATTTTAAGCACGTGATAACGCTGCGGATACATAGCTTCAAAACCCAAATCTTCTAACTCATTTTTAATATGTTCAATCCCCAACCGATGAGCCAGTGGGCTGTAAATTTCCAATGTTTCTTTCGCTATACGACGGCGCTTATCAGGACGAAGTGAACCTAAGGTTCGCATATTGTGGGTACGATCAGCAAGTTTAATCAGAACAACTCGAATATCTTTCGTCATTGCCAAAATCATTTTGCGAAAATTAGCCACTTCAGCTTCTTGGCGAGTACGGAATTTTAACTTATCAAGTTTGGAAACCCCCTGCACAATATCTGCAACGCTCTGCCCAAATTCGGCGGCAAGTTCTTCTTCGGTATAAGGTGTATCTTCGATGACATCATGTAAGAGCGCGGCAATCACCGCTTCGTGATCTAATTTCATCTCAGCAATAATAGAAGCCACCGCAACGGGGTGTGTAATATAAGGCTCTCCGCTAGAGCGTGTTTGCCCCTCGTGTGCATCACGTGCAATCACATAGGCACGTTTAACACGCTCAATTTTATCACTCGGTAAATAGCCTTGAATAATTCGATCTAAAGGTTCAAAAAGATACACGTTATACCTCAATAGAAATAAAAATGGACAACGAATTTGCAAATATTGAGGAAAATCCTACCGCTTGCAGACCCTATTGCCCATTCTCTCTTGACGAAAAATAAAATTACGCTTCGTTACTCATTTCAGTTAAAAATGAAATAGCTTCTTGCTCTGCCGCTTCTTGCTTAATAGACTCATGATTTTCTAACTGATCCATAATATCAGCGGTAATAAACCCTTCTTCAATTTCACGTAATGCTATCACCGTTGCTTTATCATTCTCTTCAGGCACAAGTGGCTCACGTGTGTGAAGTTGTAATTGTCTTGCACGACGTGCTGCGACTAAGATCAAATCAAAACGGTTACCAATTTTCTCCGCTGCTTCTTGTACGGTTACACGAGCCATAAATTTACTCCAAAGATATATTCATTTTTATTCATAAAAAGATTGCAGATTATATAGAAATTAGGCAAGTTCTGCAATTATGGCAGGCAGTATTTAGGCAATTTATTTCGCAATTATCTCAACTAATGCCTCATTCTCGTAGATTAGATCGCTTCCCGCCACAAGATTTCACAATCCACTTTCACACTTTCCACCGTGTTCTGGGCTAATTTCTGCTGAATTAAGGCAAAGGTTCTTTCTGCGATTTGTTGATGATCTTGCTTAATTGAGTGAATATGAAACGGCAACGCATTCAATAAATGATGATCGTCGAAAGTGGCTAAATGCAGTTCTTGGGTTAAGAGTTTATCCATTTGGCGATGCTCGGTTAAATAACGCATTACCCCTTCAAGCAAAGTAAAAGAGGCGGTAAATACTGCTTCAGGCAGTCGTCCTAACTTTTCTACAATCTGCGAAAACATCTGATAACCCGATTCAGGCTGATAATCTTTGTGCAGCAGCCAATTTTCATCAAAATCCAAATGCGACTGCATCAATCCTTCACGAAAGCCTTTCAAACGATTTTGGCTCGGCGAGAGCGAGAGCTGACCGCCCAAATAGAAAAATTCAGTTGGCTGATAAGCTCTAACCATATTTTCCACCAACATACTGATTGTTTCGGTATCATTACTGGTTATAGATGGCACATCTAGCCCGGAAATATAACGGTCTAGCTGTAACATTGGGGTATATTGAGTAATACTTTTATAGTAACTCGGCTCGTAGTGAGTAGGAGCGGTAATGAGCAAATCTACCTGCCTATCTAACAAACGCTCTATCGCTTTTTTCTCACCTTCAAAGCTGTCATCAGAGCAAGCAATCACAAGCTGTAAGCCGTTATCACGACATAATTTTTCTAACGTTTTTGAGGTTAACGCAAAACCATAGTTAGTTAAATCAGGAATGACTAAGCCAATTACATTGCTACGTTGAGCTTGTAAAGATTTAGCATAAACATTGGCTCGATAACCGTATTTTTGGGCAATATCTTTTACTTTTTGACAGGTTTCAGGCTTAATTCTAAAATCATTGCCCCGCCCGTTTAAAATCATACTTGCGGTGGTTTTAGACACACCGCTTAGCTCTGCAATATCGCTTAGCGTTAAGCGTTTTTTCACACTTTCTCCTTTTTATCATTTTGGGGCTTTCCCGCCCACTTTGTTTTATTCTACGCTAATTGGTATTACTTTTGCTACTCTCGCTTGGAGAGGACGAGAACTTTTCACGATATTTTCACGCTTAGCAATAAAAAAACGAGACGTTAGCACTTGTTCGCCACCATTGAGGAAAATTTCCACTACCGAGCGGTCAAAGAAAATATCCAGCGTGTCTAATTTTTCGATTTTACAATGACGAACCGTACCAAACTTTTCCATTAATTCCGTTTGCTCACTTTGGCTACGGTCTAAACTAAATACGCCGTTTTCAAAACGGATTGTGAGCTTTTGCCCTTGTTCATTGCTGAAAAAATCTAATACAAGCGGTTGATTTTCCACAGAAATTTGCAAATAAGCTGTATCTAAATCATCAATTGCAACATTTTCTGAAATTTCGACCGCTTGTGGCTCGCCTAAATGCACTATCGGCTGCTGTACCACTTTGCCATTTTTTAAGGAAAGCTTGCGAGGCATTGTCAGCATTGAGTGCCATTGGTATTTATCTGTTGGGTAAGTAAGATCGGGCAAGCCAACCCAGCCAAACATAATGCGATCCGAATTTTCCACCGTTTGTGGTGCATAAAAATCGAAGCCGTAATCTAATTCTTCAATATGCTCGGCATTAAAACTATGACTATTTAACTGCCCCACCGCATAAGTGGCGTGATAGTTATTTTGGAATTGATGACTGTCACGCAGTTTACCCTGTGGCGACCAAACAAACAGATCTTTTCCGCCAAGTCTGAATAGATCTGGGCATTCCCACATAAACACGTTGCTATTATCAAAACCATTCACATCAAGTTCGGCAACTAAACGAGGGGTATCATTTAGATCATGCATTTCATAAATTAACGCCGTACCAGTTAAATTTTCACGTTGAGCACCAAGTACAAAACGAATTTTGCCTTCCGCTGTAATATAAGGTTTCGGATCACGCACGTGTTCAGTATAACCTGCAGGGGCCTGGTCAATAATACAACGTTTTTCAAGCAATTTTCCTGAAGTATCAAAAATCGCAATATTTTGATGTGGAACTCGAGCGTTATCAGAAGGACGGCGGGTGTTACCCGTATAGAAAGCCACGATTTTGCCTTGCCATAAAATCGCTCCACCAGAATAGCAACCGTGTGATTCAAACAATTCATCAGGAATTAATAACTCCCCTTTTTCAAAGGTTTGAAAATCTTTGGTCATAAAATGCTGCCAATGCTTCATTCCGTGCAATGCACCGTAAGGAAACCATTGAGCAAAGATGTGGTAGTTCTTACCATCAAAAATTAAACCGTTTGGGTCATTGAATAAGCCTGTTTTAGGAGCAAGATGGTAAGTTGGATAGAAATCTTGGTCAGAAAGTACCGTTTGGCGAAGAGTATTTAATTCGCCCTCGCTTTGAGCGTGTAGGCTTTTGTATTTGCCGTTATTGAAAATGTGCATAGGGATTTCCTGTTTAGTTACCCTCTCCCCTTGTGGAAGAGGGACAGATTTTTCTTCGTTCAGAAGACAAATCAGGGAGAGGGAAAATAAAACTATTCTGCCAAAAATGCGTCTAACTCTGCTTTATTCGGCAATGCTGACATCGCCCCTTTTGCAGTGGTGGCTAACGCACCGGAGGCATTTGCTTTGCGGATAACCTCAACTAAAGCGGTTTCATCTTTCCAATCTCGCGTGTTGGCTAAACCGGCTAATAATCCGCTGACAAAAGCATCGCCTGCACCAGTCGTATCAACAGGTGCGAGGGCTTTACCTGCAACCATTTGGCTTTTACCGTTGAAGTGATAAATGGCACCATCTTTGCCCAAAGTAATAATAATGAGTTTTTCTGGATACTGAGCAGTCATTACTTTGGTTGCGTCTTCTAAATTTGCTGTATCGGTTAATAAGGTCAGCTCTTCTTCTGAAAATTTGAGAATATCCGCCATTGAGATCACAGAATTCACCACCGATTTCATCTCATCAAGATTTTTCCAAAGCGATTCACGCAAATTTGGATCAAACGAAACATATCCACCTGCACGTTTTATACGGCAAATCGCTTCAATAGTGGTTGATCGTGAAGGATCGTTAATAAAAGCAATGGAGCAACAATGTAAGAAATCACCTTGACTAAATTCAGGTAAATCGCCAATTTCTAAAAATTGGTCTGCACTTGGATTTACCATAAAGGTAAAGCTACGCTCACCATTATCTAAACCAACGATCACGGTTGAAGTGCGATAATGATCATCTAAAATCATATTCTCTACAGACACCTTTTCTGCCGCCAGCACATCTCGCATAAATTGACCAAGCGGATCGTTACCTACTCGTCCAATAAAACCAGCCTCAACACCTAAACGAGAAACCCCCACCGCCACATTTGCTGGTGCACCGCCTGCACATTTCAAATAGTGATTTTCGCCGTCGGGAATTAAATCAACAACGGCATCACCAGTTACCCAAATCTTATTCATAACGTCTCTCTTAATCTGCTTAATATAAAACTAAAACGATTTAGCTAAAGCTATTATATAATTTATTTTATGCTTTAGTGAACTACAAGCGGTTTTTTTTCCTTCTTTTTTGCACTTTAAAATTTACAAAACCATCGTTACTCAAATGCTTGAACAATGTCGAGAGGCGATAAAATGCCAATTTTTCTAAAAAAATGACCGCTTGTATTCTCGCTACAAGCGGTCATAAAATGTCATTTTTTTACAAATTGACTACGTATTTGCCAACACCTAAGGCATCTTCTTTACGAGTTCGGGCAATCACATCTTCTGCTGATTCCACCATACGTAATCCCATTTCCTCTTCCGTACGGATAACCTCACCACGCAGAGAGTTGGTGTAAACATCGGTAATTTTCACATCAACAAATTTGCCTATCATATCAGGCGTTCCCACGAAATTGACGACTCGGTTGGTTTCAGTACGCCCTGTGAGTTCCATTAAATCTTTTTTAGAGGGTCCTTCAACCAAAATGCGTTGCTCTGTGCCCAACATTGCTCGGCTAAATTGCATTGCTTGGTGATTAATGCGTTGTTGCAGACGTGATAAACGCGCTTTTTTCTCCTCTTCTGATACATTATCAGGCAAATCTGCCGCAGGCGTACCTGGACGAGCTGAGTAAATAAAACTGAAGCTCATATCGAAGTTTACTTGCTCAATAATTTTCATCGTTTGCTCGAAATCTTCCGCCGTTTCTCCTGGGAAGCCGACAATAAAGTCTGAGCTAATTTGAATTTCAGGGCGAACTTCACGCAATTTGCGTATAATCGCCTTATATTCTAACGCAGTGTGGTTACGTTTCATCATCGTCAGCACTCGATCTGCTCCGCTTTGAATAGGTAAGTGCAAGAAGCTGACTAATTCAGGCGTATCACGATAAACTTCAATAATATCATCGGTAAACTCAATTGGGTGGCTAGTGGTGTAACGAAGGCGATCAATGCCGTCAATCGCCGCCACTAAACGGAGCAATTCAGCAAAAGTACAAATTCCACCGTCAAACGTTTCGCCACGGTAAGCATTTACGTTTTGACCGAGTAAATTTACTTCACGCACACCTTGAGCAGCAAGTTGTGCAATTTCAAATAATACATCATCCACTGGGCGTGAAACTTCTTCGCCTCGTGTGTAAGGCACAACACAGAATGAACAATATTTGTTACAGCCTTCCATAATTGACACGAAAGCAGTTGGACCTTCCGCTTTGGGCTCTGGCAAGCGGTCAAATTTCTCAATTTCTGGGAAAGAGATATCCACAATCGAGCTTTTACCGCCACGAATTTGGTTAATCATTTCAGGTAAGCGGTGTAAGGTTTGAGGACCAAATACAATATCCACATAAGGGGCGCGATCACGAATATGTTCCCCTTCTTGAGAAGCAACACAGCCACCTACGCCAATAATTAGATTTGGCTTGTCTTTTTTCCAATTTTTCCAACGACCAAGTTGTGAAAATACTTTCTCTTGTGCTTTTTCACGAATAGAACAGGTATTTAAAAGTAAAACATCTGCATCTTCTGGATGCTCTGTGAGTTCAAAACCGTGTGTTGAGTTTAGCAAATCTGCCATTTTTGACGAGTCGTACTCGTTCATTTGGCAGCCCCAAGTGGTAATATGTAATTTAGCCATAGTTAAAAAATAATAAATATATCAATTAGTTAGAAAAGAAAAGCGTAAAGCAATTTATTGTTTTTATACTCAAAATAAACTCTTTACGCAAAATTTATAGCACATTTTACCCTCTCGCCTATTTTTTATCTAGAAATAATCTGCATAAATCTGATATTGCACAAATAAAAAAACCACGATTTTTTTAATATCGTGGCTCTATTCATTATTTTAGAATTATTTTGTTAAGGTTAAAACAACGCTCTCGCCTGCAACAACTTGACCGTTTAATTTAGATAAGTTGCTGATTTCGTCCATATTTGAAATCACAATTGGTGTTAAAACAGATTTAGCTTTACCTTCAAGTAAGGCTAAATCAAATTTAATGATAGGATCGCCCACTTTTACAGTTTGACCTTCTGTCGCAACACGAGAGAAGCCTTCGCCTTTTAATTCAACGGTATCAATACCAAAGTGAACAAATAACTCAACGCCATCTTCAGACTCAATAGAAAATGCGTGGTTAGTTTCAAAAATCTTACCAATTGTCCCATTTACTGGTGCAACAATAACATCACCTGCAGGACGAATTGCAATGCCATCGCCTACGATTTTTTCAGAAAAAACCACATCTGGCACATCTTCAATGTTTACTATCTCACCTGTTAATGGTGAATAAATTTTGATTTCTTGGCTCTCTTTTTGTTTTGAACCAAATAATTTATCAAATAAACCCATCTTAAAATCTCCCTCAGATATTACAGAATTCCTATACATTTTATACGAGAATTTTGTATTTGTATGCTAAATAATTCAAGTTAGTTTAATTTTTGATAAAACTCATCAACTAAACGTTCAATATCCGCAACGGTTGGTTGAGCAAGTGCTTTATCAGCTAATGCTTTCGCCTCAGCAAAATGAATTGAGCGGATTAATTTCTTAATATGTGGCACAGAAATACCACTCATACTAAACTCATCTAAGCCCATTCCAAGTAATAATGCGGTTGCACGCACATCACCTGCTAACTCACCACACATACCCGTCCATTTACCTTCAGCGTGCGAAGCATCTATTACTTGCTTAATTAAATTTAGCACAGATGGGCTTAATGGATTGTATAAGTGAGCAATAATTTCATTCCCACGATCCACTGCAAGTGTATATTGAGTTAAGTCATTCGTACCAATACTAAAGAAGTCCGCTTCTTTTGCTAAGTGGCGAGCATTTATCGCAGCCGATGGAGTTTCCACCATAATACCCAGTTTTAAGTTTTCATCAAAAGCGTGACCTTCACTGCGTAATTGCTCTTTTAATTCTGCCACGATAGATTTCAACAAACGAATCTCTTCTACTGAAATAATCATTGGGAACATTACCGCTAAGTTACCGAATGCTGAGGCACGCAATACTGCACGTAATTGAGTATCTAAAATTTCACGACGAGTGAAACCAATACGCACTGCACGCCAACCTAAGAAAGGATTCATCTCTTTCGGTAAGTCTAAGTATGGTAATTCTTTATCGCCACCAATATCCATAGTACGAAGAATAACCATCTTACCATCCATCGCTTCTACGATTTCTTTATAGGCTTGAAACTGCTCTTCTTCACTCGGTAATTGGCTCCGATCCATAAATAAAAACTCAGTACGGTATAAACCAACCCCTTCAGCACCGTTACGCAAAATTCCATCTACATCACGAATAGTACCAATATTACCTGCTACATCAACTTTATGACCATCTAAGGTTTCAGCTGGTAACTCTTTTAATTTAGCCAGTTCTTCTTTTTCTGCTTTTAATTTATCCTGTAAGGATTTAAATTCTTCAATTTTTTCTTCTGATGGGTTTAAATGCACTTCGTTATTAATGGCATCTAAAATTAAGAAATCACCCGTTTTTACTAAAGAAGTCACATTGTTTGTGCCTACAATCGCAGGAAGCTCTAACGAACGAGCCATAATAGAAGTGTGGGAAGTTCGACCACCAATATCAGTAATAAAGCCTAATACTTTATCTAAATTTAATTGTGCCGTTTCAGAAGGGGTTAAATCGTAAGCGACTAAAATAACTTCATCTTGAATATCGCCTAAATCAATAATATTCATATTTAAAATATTACGCACTAAGCGATTACCGATATCACGAATATCACCTGCACGCTCTTTTAAATATTCATCATCAATTTCTGCAAGCATTGAGGCTTGCATTTCAATTACCTTACTTGCTGCAACATCTGCAGTCACAAGATTATCACTCAGATAACTTAGAATTTCTTCTTCCAGTTCTTCATCTTCTAAGATCATTAAATGACCTTCAAAAATCGCTTCTTTTTCCTCACCTAAGGTTCGGCGAGCTTTTTCTTTAATTGCGGTTAATTGAGCTACAGCTTTTTCACGTCCATCAAAGAATTTCGCTTTTTCCGCCTCAATTTCGCTTGAGGTAATTTTGCGAGCATTCAATATAATCGGCTCTTCTTTTAAAACTAATGCCTTTCCGAATACAGCACCAGGGGAAGCTGCGATACCTGTAATCATAATCGTGTCCTTATGTAAGATGATAAATCGTCTCGATATTACATAGCAAAACACTTTATTACAGCATTTCGCTGCAATAAAGTGATATAAATCTTAATCCAAGAATAGAAAAAATTACTCTAAAGTAGGAATCAAATCTACTAAGAAATCAACTGCTTTTTGCTCGTCTTCGCCGTCAGCAGAAATAGTGATGGTTGTACCTTGAGTTAACCCCAATGTTTGTAATTTAAATAAGCTTTTTGCACTTGCACTTTTACCACCTGAAGCAACCGTAATATCTGATACAAAACCTTTAGCGGCTTTAACAAACTCAGCTGCAGGACGGGTGTGTAAACCATTAGGAGCTGTAATAACAACATCTTTTGAGTACATAATGTATTCCTCTTAAATTTGAGAGTTAAAAAAAATTTATTTTTAATCAATTGATTTTCAACCGCAACTTTACTACAAATTTAAATTAAAAACACGCTAAAAAAAGTAAAAAACTTGTTGCATCATACCCCAAAATTGCTATTTTTTTGAGCTAATTTAAAAATCATTTGCTAAATGTCAAGATTCTAGCATACTGCCAGATGGAAATGTTACAATAATTTCAGCACGATTTTCCCTTAATTTTCAACATTTGGAGCAATATGCTTAGCAAATTAACCAAAACAACAGCCTGGTTTATCTACTTCAGCATTATTGCACTTTATAGCTTTAGTTTATGGTCACTGGTCGGACATCAGCAAGATACTACCTTAATTTCTGGCATTTATGTATTAAAAATTCTGGGTTATAGTTCACTACAAGCTACCCTTTCTGCTGTACTTTCACTGATTTTAGGTAGCTTTTTAGCGAGATCTTTTTTCTATTTAGACTTTAAAGGCAAACAATTACTTTATAAAACCCTATCTTTTGTTTGGGCATTGCCTTCTCTTGTGATTATTTTTGCTGTGATTGGCGTATTCGGTCATTCAGGCTGGCTGGCACACCTTTTTCAATTTTTAGGTTGGGAATGGAAGTTTAATTTGTATGGCTTGCAAGGCATTATCATTGCTCACTGTTTATTCAATATCCCATTTGTGATGAAATATTACATTAGCGGATTAAACCTCATCCCAAGTAATCGCTTTCAACTTGCTGCTCAATTAAATTTAAAGGGACGGCACTATATTCAAATTGTGGAGATACCTGTCATCAGAACGCTTTTACCTTACATTTTTATGACGGTCTTTCTAGTTTGCTTCACCAGCTTCCCGATTGTTTTAATGCTAGGTGGAAGTCCGAAATATAGCACTTTAGAAGTTGCTATTTATCAAGCCGTGACGTTTGAGTTTGATTTTGCAAAAGCGATTATTTTGATTTCGGTACAATTTGTTGTGGGAATGAGCTTACAATTTTTGATGAACCGAATTACCACCTCTGCTTTCAAGCAGTTAAAACAACAACCTAATCGAGTAGATATTTGGAAACTCAAACCAACAGGTTTAACTAAAGCCTTTTTACAAGCGGTCATTTTTTTGCAAAGTTTTGTCATAATTCTACCGCTTGTCAGTGTGATATGGGCTGGCATAAGCGTGTCAAACCTCGGCGAGCGTTTACTCAATCCAGCCCTCTGGAAAGCAATTCAGTTCTCGTTAGTCTTAAGCCTTATTGCCTCTTTTGTAGTGATTGGCATTAGCTATCTTATTGCTCTTGAAGCTCGCCAACTGCTCTATAAAAAATCAAAAATTGCCCACAGTATTTTAGGTAGCGTTGCAATTTATCCATTGTTACTGCCTATTTTTTTATTATCTGTCGGATTGTTTATTTTATTGATGAATCAAGATCTCTCAACGACTGAATTATTAGTTTTAGTAGGCGTATGCAACGGATTAACCTTGCTGCCTTTTATCTATCCGATGCTCTTTTCAGCAATGTGGCATAGCCTCATTTCTCACAACAAACTCGCTCAAAGTTTAGGGCTAACAGGCTTTCAACGCTGGTGGATTGTGGAAAAAATGCAGCTAATTCGACCGCTTGCAACCTGCTTTGCATTGGCGATGTCCTCAAGTTTAGGCAGTTTTACCGTGATTGCCTTTTTTGGAAATCGTGATTTCAGTTCGTTACCTTATTTGCTCTATCAACAACTTGGAAGCTATCGAACCGAAGATGCTGCCGTTACCGCATTAATATTAATGCTATTCGCCTTGTTGCCATTTTTATGTATAAAGGATAAAACATGATCAAATTAGATCTTCAATTTACCTATGAGCAAATGCCAATGCACTTCCAATTTTCCGCTAATCAAGGCGAACGCATTGCTGTAGTTGGGGAAAGCGGTGCGGGTAAAAGCACTTTGCTTAATCTGATTGCAGGTTTTGAAAAAGCGAAAAATGGGGAATTGTTTTTAAACCAAGAAAATCACACTCACACTGAAGTGGCACAACGCCCTATTTCAATGCTGTTTCAAGATAATAATGTTTTTCCACACTTAACGGTAGAGCAAAATATCGGTTTGGCACTTGCACCAAAATTATCCTTCAATGCAGAGCAAAAATTGCGGGTCAAGCAGATTGCCAAACAAATGGGAATTGAAGCATTTTTAAATCGTCAGGCCGATCAGCTTTCAGGTGGGCAAAAACAGCGTGTTGCTCTCGCTCGCACCTTATTACGAGATAAACCGATTTTGCTCTTAGACGAACCGTTCTCTGCCCTCGATCCAAAACGCCGAGAAGATTTACAAAAAATTGTGCTAGATATTTGCCAAAGCCGCAACCTTACACTTCTTATGGTTACCCATCAATTAGAAGAAAGTTTGTTTTTGTTTAATCGAGTGCTGACCATTTCAAATGGAAAAATCATTCAAGATCAATTTTTATAAAAATGTGATCTAAATCACAATTTTAGAAATATTTTCAATCTTTTCTTTTTTAGCTAAACCGTTTTAGTTAGAATGCAACCGTTCTATTCACATAAAAGGTAATTACTATGAATTTTCCTAAAATCGCCGAGCAAACGATTGCACAATTAGGCGGAAAAGAAAACATCACAACGCTTGCCCACTGTGCAACTCGTTTACGTTTAACCCTTGCGGATGAATCAAAAGTAAATAAAGAAGCTATTGAAAACATCGAGGGCGTAAAAGGTCAGTTCTCAACAGCAGGGCAATACCAAATTATTTTTGGCTCAGGCACAGTAAACGAGGTATATGCTGAAATGCAAAAACAGATGGGCATTGGTGATATGTCCACCTCTGAAGTAGCCGCTGCTAGTGCAGCAAATCAGCCATTGCTACAACGCTTGGTAAAAGGCTTAGCCGATATTTTCGTGCCTATTATTCCTGCAATCGTTGCAGGCGGTTTGTTAATGGGTATTCACTCAATGCTTACTGCGGTAGGATTCTTCTGGGAAGGGGAATCGGTTGTAAGTCGCTATCCTGCAATTGCGGACTTAGTGGATTTCATCAATACAGTTTCAAATGCACCGTTCGTTTTCCTCCCCGTTCTATTAGGCTTCTCCGCTACCCGTAAATTTGGCGGAAATCCGTTCTTAGGGGCAGCTTTAGGTATGCTATTAGTTCACCCTGCATTGGCAGATGGTTGGAACTATGCGAAAACTTTAATGGAAGGTAATATCAAATATTGGCATATTTTCGGGTTAGAAATCGAAAAAGTAGGCTATCAAGGCACAGTGATTCCAACGATTATTTCTGCTTGGGTATTAGCAACTCTTGAAAAAACTTTCCGTAAATTTGTGCCATCTTATTTAGATAATTTGGTTACACCACTGTTTTCTCTCTTTATTGCAGGCGTACTCGCTTTCACTGTTATCGGTCCATTTGGACGTGAGGCAGGCTCTGCCATTTCAGCAGGATTAACTTGGTTATATGACACATTAGGCTTTATTGGTGGTGCCATCTTCGGTACATTCTATGCACCAATTGTCATTACGGGTATGCACCAAACCTTTATTGCAGTAGAAACTCAATTGCTTGCAGAAGTTGCAAGAACAGGCGGAACGTTCATCTTCCCAATTGCCGCAATGTCTAATATTGCACAAGGTGCCGCTTGTTTAGGCGTGGCGTTTGCAATGAAAGATGCCAAAGTACGTGGTTTAGCTATTCCATCGGGTATCTCTGCATTATTAGGGATTACCGAACCTGCAATGTTTGGGGTGAACCTACGCTACCGCCAAGCCTTTATTGCGGCAATGCTTGCCTCAGGTTTATCCAGTGCATTTATTGCATTCTTTAATGTTAAAGCCATTGCCTTAGGGGCAGCAGGTTTCTTAGGCATTCCTTCAATCAAACCAGATAGCCTTGCTATGTACTCTGTCGGTATGGTGATCTCATTTGTTTTAGCCTTCACCATTTCAGCGATTTGGGTAAAAAAAGCTCAAGCGAAAGTGAAATAAAGATAATAATCTAAATAAGAAAAGGGATTAAGTGTTAGCTTAATCCCTTTTGCTATTACAAGCGGTTGTTTTTTCTAAACAATTGCAAATGATGGGTTAGACATTTTGCATCACACGAGCAATACGTCCATTTTGAATTTCTTCATCACGAATTGTCAGCACTTCGCAGCCGTTTTTAGTTACCACAATTTGATGTTCGTATTGGGCGGAATGACTGCGGTCTTTGGTTTTTACTGTCCAGCCATCTCCCATTAAACGGATTTCTCGTTTTCCTGCATTAACCATTGGCTCAATGGTAAAGACCATACCTTCTTTTAGCACTACGCCACCGTCATCTGCGGCATAATGTACGACTTGTGGATCACAATGGAATTCAGTACCAATGCCGTGCCCACAATATTCACGCACTACCGAAAAACCTTCTTTCTCGACATATTTTTGAATTGCCGTGCCGATCTCTTTTAAACGAATACCCGCTTTTACAGTACGAATGCCTACATAAAGCGACTCTTGAGTCACTTCAATTAAACGCTTATCACGCACACTTGGCTCACCCACCATATACATCATTGAGTTATCGCCGAAATAGCCATCTTTAATCACTGTTACATCAATATTGAGAATATCACCTTTTTTCAATTTTTTATCATCACTTGGAATGCCGTGACAAACTACCTCATTTAAAGAAATACAGACCGATTTCGGGAAACCGTGATAGCCTAAACAAGCGGAAGTTGCGCCATTTTCTAAAATATATTCGTGGCAAATTTTATCTAACTCACCTGTTGTGATGCCTTCTTTCACATAAGGTTTGATCATAACCAACACATCTGAAGCTAACTTACAAGCCTCGCGTAATTTTTGAATTTCTTCTTCATTTCTAATTGGGATATTATTCATTACATTATTCTCACTTAAAAAAATTAAGGGGATTATACCTTTTTTCGGCATAACCCCCAAACCCTCACTGCACTATTTTCTATTTCAAATCTAATTTCTTCATAATGACATTTAACACCACGCCATAAAGTGGGAGAAATAATAATAAGCTCACAAATAGCTTAAAGGCATAATCTACCGATCCGATGGTAAACCAATGTTCCGCCATATATTCATCACTACTTTTATAAAATGCCACAGCGAAAAAGACGAAGGTGTCAATTAATGTACCGAAAATGGTTGAGCACATTGGTGCTAGCCACCAACTTTTGCCTTGACGTAAACGATTGAATACAAAAATATCCAGAAGTTGTCCAACCACATAGCCACTAAAACTTGCCAACGCAATACGAAAAACAAAAAGATTAAATTCAGATAACGCCGCAACTCCCTGAAATTGAGTTTCAAAGAATAAAACTGAAATAACATAGCTAACTAACAACGCGGGCAACATCACGAGAAAAATGATTTTTCGAGCGAGCTCCGCCCCAAAAACTCTCACCGTTAAATCCGTTGCTAAGAAAATAAATGGGAAAGTAAAAGTTCCCCAAGTAGTCGGAATAATCCAATCAGTAAAAGGCACGTTTATTTCAAACGTGATCTGCACTAAATAGTTACTGATAGTAATAATAAAAATATGGAAAAGGGAAAGTAAAATCAGTGAACGAAATTTACCTTCATCGGAAAAGTAAGTATTAAGATTCATATTGTATCCTTTTTAGTTAAACAACAACTTGAGGTAAGGGAACTCAAGGGGGCGTAATCATAACGGTTTTTAAGGAAAATGCAAGCGGTCATTTTTTATTAATTATTTACCAATAAAAACAATGAAGACAAAAACACATATTTATCTATTTTTAGATAAGGTAAACTAGGCTCAACAAAACAAAAAAGGAATATATAATGTTACAAATTAGAAAAGCAAACGAACGTGGTAATGGATCCTTTGATTGGCTTGAGAGCTATCACACTTTTTCATTCGCTAATTATTACGACCCAAAACATATTCACTTTTCCCATTTACGGGTAATTAACGAGGACTTCATCGCCCCAAATCACGGCTTTGGCAAGCACCCGCACGATAATATGGAAATATTAACTTATGTGCTAAGCGGCCGTGTGGCTCACGAAGACAGTATGGGAAATAAAACCGAAGTGAACGCAGGCGAATTTCAGATTATGTCGGCAGGTACGGGAATCTTCCACTCTGAGGTCAATCCCTCTTCAGACGAAACGCTACATCTTTATCAAATATGGATTATTCCAAATCAAAAAGGTGTAACACCACGCTATAGCCAAGACAAATTTACGCCGAAAGAGGGGGCAACGTTAATTCTTTCGCCAAACGCAGAAAATGGCTCATTCAACATTTATCAAGATATGAAATTGTGGCGTTACCAATATCCCACGGCAAAAACAGAACAAGTTACCCTTAACACTAACCGCAGCTATTGGTTACAAGTCGTAAAAGGAAATGTAAAAGTAAACGGGATTGAGCTAACCACCAGCGATGCACTAGGTATTCGCCAAGAAGATCTATTAGAAATCTACGCTCAAAATAACGTAGAATTTTTACTGTTTGACTTAGTATAAATTAGGGCTGTAAATAAGATACAAGCGGTTAAATTTGTAAGATTTTTTCGGTATTATGTAGCAGTTGCACAAAGATTTAACCAATTAAAAACATTAAAATCCCTATTGAAATTTTCACTCAATAGGGATTTTTATTATGACACAAAAGTTACTCAAACACGAGTTAGTTGAACGATTACTTCAACTGAAAGAAAAGCAAGATTTATTAACGGTGCAAATGCAACTTTTAACGCAAGAGATTAGCGAATTGACCGATCCATTTATGCCGAAAACACCGAAAAGCCAGTCTGTGATTACCGCTCGTTTAATCGCACAAGTATTAAGGGAAAATCAGGATACGTGGTTAGTATGTGGAGATATCGCAGAACAGGCATTACGGTTAGTGGGGCAACCGCAGTTTGTTGATGTAGGTGATAGCTATTATAAGGTGGTAAAAAGAATGTTGTTGCGGTTAGCAAAAAAGGCTTGGTTGAGCGTGCAGGGTTTCATTGGCGGTTGAAATTGCTAAAATAGCGACATTTTGTCGCTATTTTTATCAAGGTTTAAATTTTAAGGTTGAAGAAATCGACTGCTTTTGTTCTTCTTTTGTGCTTGTTGCTGAATTTAATAAACTTTGAAAATCACGTTGCGAACTTGTCATTATGGCTTGCATTGCTGGGTGATTTTGCATAAGTTCTGTTTGCTTATTTAACCAAATTTCATTAGCAATATCATTCAAGTTAAGAGCAATTTGCTCTACGTCCATAATTTTATTTAGTAGTGGATCGGCTTCTATATCTTCTCTATATAAACTTACGAGCTTATCAGGATCTTGAACAAAATTACTTAACCGTTCTGCTAGGTCTGGTGTGAAGTGTTCAGCGTATTGTGTGGCTAAAAAATGCAAATCAAATAAATCACGCCCTTTGGTTCGTGTATTTTCCCCGTCATAAGCCGCATTTAGTTTATTATCAATAATCCGATCTACCGATGAAAAGCGAATCCCATCTTTAATCGTAATTTGTTCATCAGGTGTTGGGGTTCGATAGGAAATTTCTATTTTTAACGAATCCTTGATACCTGTATCACGAATATGATAATTAACTACATAACGGCTTACGGTATCTGTATCTTTTTTCACATTGATATTATCAATCACAATACCTTGTGGAGCCGAAGATTTAATTTTATTCAGCAAATTTAATTTCTTTGACGAATCAAAATCTAAATCTTCTGAAAAACGGTTTAAGCCATAACCTAAATAAAGTGCTGTTCCACCTTTTAATACCAACGGTGTATCAGAAAGGTTTTTTAAAATATTGATCATTAACTTTTCGTGATATTTATCACGTTCTGTTAATAGCTTGTTATTGGGTTTTTGTGTTTCCATAGCATTAAATTTTCTCTTTCTTGTTCGGTTAAGTGCGGTTCAATTTGGTCAAGTAATTGATAAACCGACAGTTTATCTTCATCACTCGGGAACCAATCATCTAAAATAACACGCCCAATGGAGCCTGTTTGCAACACAGCCGTGTAAAGATAATCGACACAAGCTCTTGGGTGGTCAGCAAGCCAAACAGGACTGTTTTCAGGGAAATACCCCATATCATTGAGCCTTTTTGTACCGTCAATAATCCCAATATCGCCTAAAAGATGATGGGTATTTCGTTTTTGACCAAAGCCATAAATATAAAAATCTTGCGGATATGCATTGTCATTTAATGCTGCCGCACTATGCCAATCGCCTGTTCCATTGGGGCTATGAATATTGAGAGCCACAAGACTGCTCACATAGCGATTGGTTTGTGTTGGGGGAATGAGTAGCATAGTTTGTCCTAAAATCAACCAGTTATATCTGAATTATCGTTAAAATCTGATTTTATATCAATGGGTTTTCCACTGCCAATAAACTTCTCTACGGCTGATTTGTGTTCTTGTAATCCAACCACGCTGATAAAACGCATTTAACTGCTTACGCACGGAATCCAAATGTTTTTCTGATGGAATGCCTTGTGTCTGTTCAATATCAAAAATTCGTAGGGTAAGCTCGGTAATGGTAAAGGCTTTATTCGGTTCATCACGCATTATCTGAACAAGATACTTTCGGATTTTCCCTTTGAATAATTTATACCTATGGCGATAAATGAAGTTTTCCGTGTTATAACGTGCTATATCTTCTTCCGCTTTCATTAAATCAATGGCTTTTTGAACGGTAGCAATCTTCACATCTAATAATGCTAAATGCTCTAGCACTTGCTTACGTTCAAAGACAAGGGCTTTTAGTTTTTGGTCAAGTTTATAAGCCATTATTATTCCTATTGCCAAATCACTTCTTGATGAACAATTTTTCGTTGCCAATAGCCACACCATTCATTATTTTCATTCGTGGTATTTAGGCATTTGCTTAGCACATCTTTGAACTGCCAACCATTTGATTTTCTACGATGATCTTCACGGTAAGCTACTTCATTAGCATAATTGAGTAAATAGGTATTACTCATTTTATGGGTTTGTCCGTAGTACATTCGTTTGAAGGGGCTAAAGAAACTTTCCGCTTGATTGTTGGTTACACCTAAATCACTACGATATTCTTTTTTGTGATTGACGGTACGTAAATCATAATTCAGCAATAATTCACCGTAAGCATTACTTTCATCAGTATTGATACGGCTCTTTTTCTCAATATAAGCATTAGCAAAAGAATTAACAACAGATTGCGTTTCCAAATGGGTAACAAAGATGTGTGAGCGTTTTGCCCCACGATTTAACTTATCCACTTCCCCTGATAGGGGTTGTAAATCTCGCTTATCTAATAAGGCTTTGCGGATTTTATGCGACAGCACAAACGCCGTACGGTAATCGCCGTACGGTAATTGACTCCCGCATCACGAGCCAGTTGTAGTGATGAAATACCTTTGGCGGCATTCACAAATTTGGCGATGATGTAGAGATAGGTTTGCAGCGACTTCTTGCGATTGGCAAAAATCGTGCCTGATGTAATGCTAAACGTATGATTACAATGTTTGCATCGCCACTGCTGCGAGTAGAGATAAAATAAGCTTTATGTTGTACACTGCACTTAGGGCAAACCACCACGTCTTTACTTCCCCAGCGTAACTCGCACAATAAGCTAAACGCTTCATCATCAGATAGGCGAGCTATCTTAATAGATGAAAGCGTGCGAGCTTTGCTGGTTAAAAGAAAGTGCTGGGTCATTGTAGTTATTTCTGATGATATATGTCTGATTAGGTTAATAATTTAAATTGCAAATTTAAATTGCCGTAAAACTTTTAATTGCCAAAAAATTATGTTATTAGAGTATTTCATACACGCTCAAACGTGATAAAATATTCCTCATTTAATGTCAAATATACGCTCATTTGCGATATTTGTCAATCTAGTATTGAAAATGGAACGCTCAAATGTGCATATCAGAAAGACTGAGACAAATTTGTGAAGCGAAAAACTGGAAAATTAAAGATTTTGCAGAACAGACTGGCATCGCTTACCGCACACTACAAGGTTATGTTGGCGGTGAACGTGAACCTAATGCAGAAGGAATGACTGCCATTGCTAAAGCTGGAGTGAATTTGAACTGGCTGGTAAGTGGTGAAGGCGAAATGTTTCAATCTGAACAACAAAAAACTGTAATGTCAGAGCAAGAAACGAAATTAATTTCAGACTACCGCACTATGCCTGAAAACTTAAAAGATGCTTTCTCAATTTCTTTTAAAGAAATTTCAGAGAAACAGTAATTATTACTTGACATACTAAAATAGGGATCTCAAAAATGTTCAACGCAACGCAACGCAACGCAACGCAACGCAACGCAACGCAACGCAACGCAACGCAACGCAACGCAACGCAACGCAACGCAACGCAACGCAACGCAACGCAACGCAACGCAACGCAACGCAACGCAATAATTTACGTTTATTCATTCAACCTTGCAAATTTACTTTTGGAGGTTGCTAATGAAATCTAAACATTCAGAAACAGAAACAGAATGGTTATTCAAAGATCTTTTGAATGAGAATGGATATTTAGGTGATGACGATTTAATCGTTGAATTTAAAGATAAAACAAAAAATGAAAAAGTAAAGAAATTACTATCCAATGCAAGTAAAAAAGGCAATCGAAATGGTATCCCTGACTTTATCATTAGATCACATAAATATCCCGATATTATTTTTTTGATTGAATGTAAACCCGATATTCGTTTTCATGAAAGTAAAAATAGAGATAAATATGCTGGATATGCAGTTGATGGAGTTTTGCTTTATTCATCTTTTGTATCAAAGGAATTTGATGTTTTATCTATTGCAATCAGTGGAACTCCTAGTGATTACAAAGTAGATGCTTTTTGGCAGCTAAGAGGTACAGATAATGTTAATCATGTTGATGCAGATAAACTTTTACCATACAAAAATTACTTACGTTTAATTTTGGAATCAGACGAAGCATTTCGTAGAGATTATAATACTCTTTTATCTTATGCTAAAACATTAAATGCTGATTTACACAAAAAGAAAATTAAAGAATCAAACAGAGCTTTACTAATTAGTGGCGTATTAGTAGCATTGCAGAATAATGTTTTCAGAATTTCTTATCAAGAAAACAAAACATCAAAAGACTTAATTACAGCTTTGTTAAATGCCATATCATCTGAATTAAGATCGGATGAATTAAAAAATAAAAATGCAGATACGGTTTTAGGAGCATTTAATTTTATTCGTTCAAACAAAACTTTTGAAGATAAGAAAACTGGGCTTGCTAATTTGTTATCTGTAATTAATTCAATTAAAGATAATGTTTATACTTTTCTTGATAAATATAAATATATTGACACTCTCAGCCAATTTTATATTGAATTTCTACGATATGCTAATACAGATAAGGGGTTGGGTATTGTATTAACCCCATTACATATTGCACAACTTTTTGCCAAAATGGCTGGAGTAAACAAAGATACTGTTGTACTAGATAATGCAGCTGGAACAGGGGGGTTCTTAGTTGCTGCAATGGGGGAAATGATCTTAGATGCTGGTGATGATGAACAAAAAATTTTAGATATTAAGAGGAATCAGATTTATGGTATTGAATATGAAGACAGTATTCTTGCTCTATTAGTATCAAATATGATCATTCATTCTGATGGGCGTAGTAATATTTACTGGGGAAGTTCTTTCGATATTATTCCACACAAATTATTAACACATAAAGACAATAATAAAGAAAAAAACGAAGAAAGTAGAAAAATACCCAAACGTTATGAAGATATTGATTTAGATAAAAATAAGATAGATATTGGATTATTAAATCCCCCATTTAAAATGGCTACGGATGATATTGAAGAATTTGATTTTATATTTTCAAATTTAAACGCCGTAAAAAAGGGAGGTAAAGTTATAGCATTAGTCCCTGCCAGTGTTATTAATGATACAACTGGAATTAATTATATAAATAAGAAGAAGCTATTGGATAATCATACATTAGAAGCCGTTGTATCTCTACCAGAGGATTTATTTGCAAATAGTAAAACTTCTATAGTTACAGTTGGGGTTGTTATAACAGCTCACATTCCTCATTCTAAGTTAAAAGAAACTTGGTTTGGATATTGGAGAGATGATAAATTTGCAAAAACAAAAAATCTTGGCCGTGCTGATATAAATAATGAATGGTATGGTGAAAATAAACTTCAAGAACAATGGCTATCATCTTTTATTAATCAAAAAGAAGATTCTCAATTTAGTGTTAAAAGAAAAGTAACAGCTGATAATGAATGGTTAGCTGAAGCTTATTTAAAAACGAATTATAATTCTCTAACTATTGATACTGTGTTGAAGCCTTGCTATCAATATATGGCTTTTAGAATAGAAAATGGCAATATTGGAGATGAACAAGAGATTATTGAAATAATAAATAACGTAACATGTCTTCATTCAAAATTGAATGTTAAGCATCAAAAAAGGCTAGATGAAGTCTTTAATATGCATAACGGTGTTATTTCATCTAATGTTGAAGTCCAAGAAGATAAAATATCAAATGATTACTTACCTTACGTAAGACCATCTAAAAGACAATCTACTAGCTATGCTGGTTTTGTCGAAAGTAAAGCTGTCAGAGATGAAAAAAAATTTCCTGCTGGCACACTATATGTTTCAACTGATGGTGCGGGGAGTCATACATATGCTTATGTATCTATTGAAGAATTTATCCCAAATAGTAATGTTGTAGTATTAGAACCTAAGTTGGATATGAATTTAGAAACAAAGTTATTATATGCTGCATATATAACTGCAAACAGATTCAAATTTTCTTATGGTAGAAAACCTAAAGGTGAACGTTTGGGTGAGCTCCTGCTTCCAATTATTTAATTAGGAAGTAATCTACATTAGCCCTATTTTATGTCTATTATTTAAGTTCTTAGTACCTTTTTTATTTGACAAAAAAACAACGTAGTTCTATATTAAATACCGTTCATCATTGATGAACAATTTGCCAATGAACCATTTATTTATATTTAGCCTAGCTTCTTTCAAAGAAGCACTGCGAACCATATAGGCGTAGAAACCTTTTATTAAGGCTCCATTTTTGGTTTGCAAGTTGTTTATTATTAAAGCCCACGTATTTCTTGTGGCAGTACGGTATTCAAGGCAAAACGCTTTGAGCCGACCTGGAAATTCAAGTGGGCGATTTTTTATGTCTGGCGTTTAGCTTTGAGTGCCTTGTACACACAAGGAATACTTATGGCTCATTACTTACTTTCAAGCAAATCTAAAACATTATCCCTTAAACACATCTTCCGTCTAAGTGAAGATGAAGCCTTCCAACTTTTAAAAGCAAACCGTTGGGGAAATCTCTGATAGAATCATAGAAGTAGCACGTCTAAATTACAGAATAAGTCACTTAGGATAACCACTCAATATGTTTAAAATATCAGCAATTAAACTCATCAAAAAATTTCTCTTGACATAGCTTAGGCCTTTTTTGAACTGGTTATATTCAAAAATACAAAAAATTTCAAAAAACACTTGACAAAAGAAAGTGCTTGACAAGCACCCTATAAAATAATATCTTTTTGCCCACAGAGAATAGTCCCTTTATTATGACTTTGCTTTTTAAGCCTAAAAAGGCTTGAAAATTTCAGAGTTATAATGAAGGGATTTTTGTTTCTATGGCACAACATTTTCGGTTATCAGCGACAGCACGCCAACTATCTGTGGATAGCTTGGTGAGCTTGTCTGATGACGAGATTTTTCAGCTATTAAAACAAGCTCGTTGGGATAATGTAGATGGGATGAATGATGTTATTTGTCCGCATTGTCATACTCGCCACCACGCCTATTTCATTTCTACTCGTAAACAATGGCAGTGCAAACATTGCCAACATCGTTTTTCTATTACAGCAGGCACTATTTTTCAAGGTGCAAAACTTTCTTTGCGTAAAATTGTATTGGCAATTTTCTATTTTTCGACTGAAAGCAAAGGATTATCTGCTATTACGCTATCACACAAGCTCAACGTGCAATATAAAACAGCGTGGGTATTGCTGCATAAATTTCGTGAATCGCTTGATAAAGCCAAAGATTTAACACATTTAAGTGGCGAAGTTCATATTGATGGAGCTTACATGAACAACTACATTCGTCCTAAAAACTTTCTCCATAAACGTATTGATAGACGAAAGAAACGTTATCAGCGTGCAGATAAATCTTGTGTATTGGTATTCCGCCAACGTGCCGCTAATCAAGAAGTGATGAAAGGGGCTGATAGAAGTATTGTAGCCTTAATTAAAGAAGAAAATACGCAAGATATACTTCATTTAACGCAACGTCTAGTCAAGCAAAATAGTACCATTCATGCTGATGAAAACTCTGCTTACGACAGTTTAGCCTTTCATTATGATTTATGGCGAGTAAACCATTCGAAAGAGTACTGTTCGATTGACGGCGTAACGAATAACCTAGCCGAATCCTTTTTCGCACGGTTACGGCGAGCAATTACAGGTGTCTATCATAAGATGAACAATAAATATCTGATGTTTTATGCAAATGAAATAGCGTGGCGAGAAGATAATCGCCGAAAAAGTGTAAAAGAGAAATTTGAGCAATTACTAAAATGTTGCTTAAACACCTTACCATCACGAGATTTTACAGGGTACTGGCAAGGCAATAAAAAACCAGAAGCTAAGTTTGGCTTAGAAAGCCTATATGCTTCAAATGACTTTCACTATTCATTGGTGGCATAATGCAAGCATTTATTTTAATCTACATTCTTACATTAAATGTCTTTTATCAACGAGTAAAACGACTACGCTTTTTCTACTATGTAATGTTATTGGCGATCATCATCACAATAAGCCATTACTTGATTGTGAATTATCAAGATACGCCAATATATTATGCCATAGCAATAGGCAATACTTGGGTAATATTGCTTGAACTCATCACGCTTATCGCAGGCTTAATTTATCGATTTGGTTATTTAAAAACACCTATCCCTGATGCAAATACAATTTTGACAATGCCTACATTGGCACTCTTTCCCTATATTAGCCTATGGGGAAAGATGAAAAATGAACATATTGCCTATTGGGAAAATTTCACTCGTTAATAAGGAAAAACAATGACAGACACATCACTTAACGTTGATTTACGTAAAATGTCCTATGAAGATTTTAAGAAGTTTATGAAAGGATTAGCGATGATTTATTCAGAATCCACTTTTGATTTCAGTTTCTTTTCCCTGCATAAATCCTTGAGTAGTATCGCCAAACAAATAGATCGTCCGCTATATAGCTTATTTACCATTTATGGTGCGTACGAAATCGCAGATAATCAAGTGGTGTTAGCCATTTTTGATATATGCATCAACCTTGATGACGATGAAAGTGAAGAAAACAAAAGACCTAAAGTAGAAGTGAGCTTTGCAGAAGATACCACTCGTTTGCGTTGTCCAATGAGTGTAAGAGATTTACTCACTCAATCAGATTATGTATTACGAGCAGAGCAAGCCTTTCCCCGAATAATGGAAGAAATGCTCTTGGAAAGGGAAAAAGAAAGACGAAAATCAGCACCTATCACGTTTACTGATGAAGAACTTGAGTTACTATTAGAAGGTAGCATTCCATTTGAATAAACAAACATTACTAGCTCTAACTTATTAAACTAAAATGCCTTTAACTTTAATTAGTTAAAGGCATTTTTTATTGCGGTTAGATTTGAGTTTAGGCTTTGTGCAACTGCTACATAATACCGGATTTTTTGCAAATTTCACCGCTTGTTATTTATCCATTATTTTGCTGACGCATCTTCATACAACCACCTCGCGACACGTTTAGCAAAGTAAGTTAAAATACCATCCGCTCCTGCTCGTTTAAAGCAGAGTAACCCCTCCATAATGCACTCACGCTCTTTTAGCCAGCCATTTTGAATCGCAGCCATATGCATTGCATATTCGCCCGAAACTTGGTAGGCAAAGGTTGGCACACCAAAGTTTTCTTTCACCCGCCACACCATATCCAAATAAGGCATTCCTGGTTTTACCATAACCATATCCGCCCCTTCTTGAATATCAATTGCCACTTCGTGTAAGCCCTCATTACCATTCGCAGGATCAACCTGGTAGGTATATTTATTGCCGCCTTTTAAATTACCGGCAGAACCGACAGCATCACGAAATGGCCCGTAGTAGTTAGAAGCGTATTTTGCGGAATATGCCATAATTTGAGTATTAACAAAACCATTTACCTCCAACGCTTCACGAATTTTGCCAATTCTTCCATCCATCATATCACTTGGTGCAACAATATCCGCTCCTGCTTCTGCGTGGGATAAAGCCTGTTTTACTAACACCTCAGTGGTTATGTCATTGAGCACATAACCTGTTTCGTCAATAATGCCGTCTTGTCCGTGAGTAGTAAACGGATCTAAGGCGACATCGGTAATCACACCAAGCTCAGGATATCTCTCTTTTAATGCACGCACTGCACGCTGAGCCAAGCCTTCAGGATTATACGCCTCCTCCGCCATTAAGGATTTTTTTGCATTGCCCACCACAGGGAAAAGGGCTACCGCAGGTACGCCATATTTCACGAGTTCTTCCGCTTCAATTAAAAGTTGATCGAGAGTTAAACGTTCCACACCAGGCATAGAAGGCACTGATACACGTTGGTTTTCACCTTCAATCACAAACACAGGATAAATTAAATCATTTACAGTTAATTGGTTTTCTGCCACTAAACGACGACTAAAATCGTGTTTGCGTAAACGACGCATACGGCGTAAAGGATATTGGGATTGAATTACTTGCATTTTAAATTCCTTAACTCCTAAAAATAAAGGCACAGCCTCAGGTGCTATGCCTTTTTAAATAAATAGACTATTACTGTGCAACCTGCTCTGATGGCTCATCATCTTTTGGCCGATAAAATTTAGCACACAGCACCCCCACCTCAAACAGCAAACACATTGGAATTGCCAATAAGGTTTGAGAGAAAATATCAGGTGGTGTGAGAAACATACCAATGACAAAAGCAGCCACAATAATGTAAGGGCGTTTTTCCTTTAAATCTTCAGGGGTTGTTACCCCTGCCCAACACAATAAAATGATAGCAACAGGCACTTCAAAACAGACACCAAACGCCATAAAAATAGTTAAAACGAAATCTAAATAGCTGCTAATATCGGTTGCCATTGTTACCCCTTCTGGTGCAGTTGAGGTTAAGAAACCAAAAACTAATGGGAACACCACATAATAAGCGAAAGCTACTCCACAATAAAATAACAATGTGCTTGAAACCAGCAGTGGGTAAACCAAGCGTTTTTCCTGTTTATACAAAGCAGGGGCAACAAAAGCCCAAATTTGATACAAAATAAAAGGCACAGATAAAAACACTGAAACCACAATCGTCAATTTAATGGGTGTAAAAAATGGCGTTGCAACATTAGTGGCAATCATCGTTGCCCCTTCAGGCAGGTTCTCTGTTAAAGGGGTTGCCAATAGAGTATAAATATCATTTGCCCAATACACTAACGCACAAAACACGACTAAAATGCAAATAACACAGCGTAGTAATCGGTTTCTGAGTTCAATTAAATGCGAAATCAGCGGTTGGGATTCATCAGCGTCTGCCATACTCTTCCTCCTGTGATGTCTTAGCTATTTCAGCCGTATCAGGCACTGCCAAATCATCGTCTGATGGATAGTATTTAGAAATATCAACTGACTCTTCCATTTCAGCAAGTTCAGCAATTTCATCTGATGACAGCTCGCTTTCTGCTTGAGTAACATTTAACTGCTCAGACAAATCATCTACAAGCGGTTGCTTTTCCACATTTTTTTGCAATTCTTGAGCTTCTAACTTTTGGTTTTCTTGCTCAATTTGTTGCTGAATTTCAACAACCTGCTCATCCGTTAGTTTCAACACTGTTGCGGATGTAGTAGCATTTTTGTCAAACTCATTTTTGGCAGAGTGAATAGAATCTTGAAGCTGCGTGGCAGAGCTTTTTAGATCTTCCACCGTTTTACTTAACTCAGGCGAGAGAGAACTCAAATTCAGCTCTTCCGCCTTTTTGATGCTCTCTTTTAACTCTTGCAGCTTAAGCTCTTGAGACAATTCATTTTGCACATTTGCGGCTAAACCTCGAATTGTACTAATCCAGCCCATTACGGTGCGAATTGCAATCGGCATACGTTTTGGGCCTAGAACCACTAAGCCCACAACCATAATTAGCACTAATTCAGAAAAACCTACATCAAACACGGATTAAACCTGCTCTTTATCTTTTACAACGGTTTGCTGTTGCTCTGTTGAAACGCTTTCTTTTACTTCAACCACTTCAACTTTTTCAAATCCTGCGTCTTTTTTTTCATCAGACATTGCTTTTTTGAAACCCTTTACCGATTCGCCTAAGTCAGAACCTAAAGTGCGTAACTTTTTGGTACCAAAAAGTAAAACAATAATTGCCACTACAATCAGAAGTTGCCAAATACTAATACCGCCCATAAAAACTCCTTTGTTTAGTTTAGGTAAATAAAATCTTGCTTATTATATGCCAGTTTGGCATATAAAAAAGGGATTTCGCAAAAAATTATGAAAATATGACCGCTTATTTACGCTGTATCAAAATTAATAACAGTGGAAACAGCGTTAATAATGGCACACTTAGCCACATTGGCAAAGATTCAAATTTCCAAAATGTGCCAAAGATCACAATTGTTGAGAGCGAAAGCACAATAAAACGACGATTAGTATTTAAATGCTGAGATTTCAAACTTTCATTGATTTCAGCTAAACGGAAGTTAATCTGCTTTTGTTGCTGCAAAGCTTTAAATAAGGCCTCAGGAAATTCAGCAAAATACTCACGATATTGCGGCAAACGCTGTTTTATATCCCGAATCATTGCTTTTACGCCAACTTGTTCATCTAGCCAATTTTGTAAAAATGGCTTCGCAGTTTGCCATAAATCAAGCTGTGGATAAACCTGTCTGCCCAATCCTTCGATATAGAGAAGCGTTTTTTGCAACAGCACCAGCTGTGGCTGCACTTCCATATTAAAATCTCTCGCTACATTAAACAGATTCAACAACACCTGCCCAAATGAAATTTCTGACAATGGTTTGGCAAAAATTGGCTCGCACACTTCACGGAAGGCTTGCTCGAATTTATCAATATCGGTATCTGGCGGTGTCCAGCCTGATTCAACGTGCATTAATGCTACACGGCGGTAATCGCGATTGAAAAAAGCCACAAAATTTTCGGCTAAATAACGTTTATCATTATGGTTGAGCGTGCCAACAATACCGCAGTCAATGCCAATATATTGTGGATTTTCGGGGTGATTTGGGTTCACAAAAATATTGCCTGCGTGCATATCAGCGTGAAAAAAACTGTCTCGAAACACTTGGGTAAAAAAGACCTGCACACCACGCTCTGCCAGTAATTTCATATCTGTACCGTTGGCTTTCAGTTCAGCAATATTGGAAACAGGAATACCGTAAATTCGCTCCATCACAATCACATTTTTATGGCAAAAATCTTGATACATTTCTGGCACATAGAGCATTTCACTGTTTTCAAAATTTGCTCTCAATCGAATGGCATTGTGCATTTCTTTGCGTAAATCAAGCTCGTCTAAAATGGTTTTTTCGTACTCTCGAACCACCTCTACCGCACGTAAACGCTTGCCATCATTCGATAATTTCGGAATAAGCTGGGCGATTTTATACATTAACGCCAAATCGGCTTTAATAACAGGCTCAATACCTGGACGAATCACTTTCAGCACCACATCTTTACCTGCAAGCGGTTGATTTTGGTTAAATTTTGCCGTATGAACTTGAGCGATAGAAGCAGAAGCCAAAGCAGTTTCATTAAAATCATCAAACCACGTTTCTAAAGGTGCCCCCAAAGCCTGCTCAATAATTTTACGCGCAACGTTGCCATCAAAAGGCTCTACATTGTCTTGTAGCAAGGCAAGTTGGTCAGCCAACTCTGGCGCAAAAAGATCACGACGAGTGGCAAGCATCTGCCCCAACTTAATCCAAACAGGCCCAAGCTCTTGCAAAGCCAAACGCAAACGCACGCCATAAGGTTTTTCATTATGTTGATTTTTAACCCAAAACAACACCTTATGCCCTAGCCTCATTTTGCGAGTAAACGGAATATTCGGCATCGCCTCATCAATGCCATAGCGAAGGAAAGTGCGGATAATGTAATAAAAGCGTCGAGTATTTCTAAATTGCATTAATGAATTCCTAATTTTGCAAATTTTTGCTCTAATTTAACCGCTTGTTGGGCGAGTTCTGCTACTTGATCGTAGAAATGAACCGCTTGTAAGCGGTGTACCAACACAGGGCGTTCTTGCATTAAATTCTCAACTAAATGTTGGTTATTTAGCTCGAACTGAGATTTTATTTTGCCCGCCACTTTTTTCGCAAAATCAGTTGAGGCTTGTGCTAACACATCGCCAATAAAAGGGGAGAGTAGCTCCGCTGGGTCTTTTTCTAGCTGTTCGAGTAACGCGGTGAAATGTTGTAAAACTTGAATATCGCCGTGTAAAATAAGTGATTTATTATTAATCAGTTCGGTAAGTTTTTGCTTATCTGCCAGTTTTGGGAGCGTTTCAAACGCCAGTTGTACGGAACAATCAGGCTCTCCCTCATAATTGCCTAGCCAATCTATCCTCTTCTCACTAAACAGTAGAAAAAAGTCTATTTTGGGCGAAGTTAGTGCAATTTTAAGCACTTTTCCGTTCAGTTTTCGTAAATTCGGTTCAATATGCGGTGAGCGTTTGAGCAAGGCATTAAAGGCGGTTTCAATTAAACCGAATGTAAATTGAGGGAGCATCAAATGTTGTTTGAGATTAGTTAACATAATGAAACCGTTAAAATTTATAGCCTCGGTGCAATGCCACAATGCCTGCACTTAAATTGTAGTAATTCACGCTTTCAAAGCCCGCTTGTTCCATCATTGCCTTGAGCTCATCTTGTTTTGGGTGCATTCGGATTGATTCCGCTAAGTAGCGGTAACTTTCGGCATCGTTTACCACAAGCTCACCTATTTTCGGCAAAATATTGAACGAATAGAAATTATAAAGCTGGCTAATTGGGTCGATAATCGGTTTTGAAAATTCCAACACAAGTAAACGACCGCCCGGTTTTAGTACTCGGAACATTGAACGTAATGCTTTATCTTTATCAGTCACATTACGTAAACCAAAACTAATTACAATGCAATCGAAAGTATTATCAGCAAATGGCAAGCATTCCGCATTAGCTTGTACATAACCCACATTACCAACCACACCTAAGTTGCGTAATTTTTCTCGCCCAACTTCAAGCATTGAGCTATTGATGTCCGCTAAAATTACGTCGCCTGTTTCGCCAACCATTCGGGAAAATTTTGCAGTAAAATCGCCCGTACCGCCTGCCAAATCCAGCACTTTTTGCCCTTTACGAACGCCACTACAATCAATGGTAAAACGCTTCCATACACGGTGAATGCCAAAAGAGAGTAAGTCATTCATTAAATCATATTTGCCGGCTACCGAATGAAACACATTCGCCACAAGCTGCTGCTTTTGTTCTTTCGCAACGGTTTTAAAGCCGAAATGAGTGGTTTCTAATTGTTCAATTTGTTCGGATTGCTTAACGTCATTCATAGCCAATTCTCTTTCATTAAAATTTAGGTATAACCATAGCAAAAAAGCGGTCGATTTTCCTTAATATTTTGCAAAAATGTTGTCTCAATTTTGAAATGGTCAATTTCATCAAAAAAATAACCGCTTGTACATTTTGCAGAAATTCAACAAATACGCCCATCACACCGCCTCGCAGACATTCTTGACCGATTTTCCTAAGTAAGCCACCGCTTTCTTGACTAAAAACCTCAAATTCTGTAACATTCGCACACTATTTTTTATTGAGGATTACACATCTTGGACAGTCATAGTCGATACTTAACACTTTAATCTATCTTGTCTAACCTCAAGTTACCGACAAGATCGGTAATGCTTTCCTAGTATCTTTGCTCCTTTTTGTTCTAGCCTCCTAACCATTCGGAGCTTAATATGATCCGTGCTTTTGGATTGGATAACGCTCGTTTAATCAGCGTTGATGAAACGAACCCCATATTATTAAATGATGCCATTTGGATTGACTTGGTTGATCCAACCGAGGCAGAACGTGGCGTATTAGAAAGTCGCTTAGACCAAACCCTTGCTGAAGAACGTGAATTAGAAGACTTAGAAGCATCTGCTCGTTTTTTCGAAGATGAAGACGGCTTGCATCTACACTCCTTCTTTTATTGCTTAGATGATGATGGTTATGCTGATATCGCAACCGTTGCATTTACTATTCGAGATGGGCGTTTATTCACTTTTCGTGATCGAGATTTGCCTGCATTTCGTTTATATAGAATGCGTTCACGCCGTGAAAAATTGATTGATAGCAATGCGTATGAATTATTACTTGATTTATTTGAAACTAAAATTGAGCAGCTAGCAGATGTCATTGAAGAAGTCTATTCCGATTTAGAAAAATTAAGCCGCGTGGTGTTAGATGCTAAACAAGAAAAAGATAACTTTAATGATGCACTTTCTCGCTTAACCGAATTTGAAGATGCAAGCTCAAAAGTACGCTTGTGTTTGATGGATACGCAGCGTGCGTTAAGTTTCCTCCTGCGTAAAACTCGTTTACCAAATAATCAGCTTGAACAAGCACGCGATATTATGCGAGATATTGAATCACTCCAACCGCATAATGAATCTCTGTTTCAGAAAGTGAATTTTTTAATGCAAGCAGCAATGGGTTATATCAATATTGAGCAGAACCGTATTATGAAATTCTTCTCAGTGGTGTCTGTGATGTTCCTACCTGCCACGCTAGTTGCCTCTACTTACGGGATGAACTTTGAATTTATGCCCGAATTACAGTTTAAATATGGCTATCCTATGGCAATTGGTTTGATGATTATCGCCGCCTCAGCACCTTATCTTTACTTTAAACGTAAAGGGTGGTTATAAAATACAACCTGTAGTTTGATACACTACAGGCTTTCTTATTCATGAAAAATAGATGAGGAAATATTTATGTTCAGCAAATTACATCTTTTTGGCGTGATGATGAAAAACGCGATCATCAAACACCCAATAGAAATTTTATTCGTTACCTATGTGACCGCAATATTGCTCCCTAACATAGGGGACTATAGCCTATTTAAGAAATTTGAAAATTTACTCGCCCTTGCTCCAATTTGCTTTATCGTGCTTTATTTAGCTCGCAATACTAAGGCTTATTGGCTTTTAGTGCTGCTGCCGATTGCAACTGCACTCTTTTTTAATGAAATCAAAATCGAACTTCTTGAAGATTCACGTTATTGGGCGATCGCACTTTGTATTTTCTTATGTTTAATCAGCCAGCATTGGCATAAAAATAACACGCATTTTGTCAGTGAAATGGTCAATAAACTCGTAAATATTGGCTTTGCTTTTGTATTAGCAACGATTATTTTTGCAGCATTAAGTTCGATTACTTTTGCCATTACCGAGCTATTTAATCTTAATAGTTACCACGATTCTCTGTTCCAACGGTTTTGGGTATTTGCTATCATTTGGGCTTTCCCTGTTCTCTTTCTAACACTTGAGAACCAAGATTCTGCCGATGATTCTACCTATTTAAACCGCATAGGCGAAATGCTACTGAATTGGATTTTATCACCGGCATTGATTATCTATACTGCCATTATTTATGCTTATGTGGTTTATATTATTATCCGAGGCGAAATGCCAAATGGAGTGGTGGCAAACGTTGCATTCCCCTATTTAATTATTGGTTTGGCAATACAAGCGGTGCAATTATTGCTACAAAATGCAAAATGGCAGTGGTTCTATCGTTACTATGTTTATTTAGCCTTATTGCCACTCGCTTTAGTGTGGTATGCCATTTACATTCGCCTAAGCAATTATGGCTTAACTGAAGCCCGTATTTATTTAGCGATTGGAGCTATTACTTTATCCATCTGTTATGGATTATTGCTAGTACAACGTTTCGCTCAATACCGCTTATTCTCTGCAGTTTCGATTGCAGTCATTTTGATTTCAGTATTTGTTTTAGACCCACAACAAATGGCGATTAAAGACCAAACCCAGCGTTTAGATCGCTATTTGAACGAACATAACTTGCTAGATAAGAATAATAAAATCGATAAAGAAGCCGTATTTAAGCATAAACAATTACTAGGCGATAACCATGCTGAAATTGAACGTTTTGATTCAATGGTGAGCTATGTTGCAAGGGAATTTCGCTCTGAACAATTTAAAGAAAAATATGGTATTGAGTCATCTTATGAACTGATTAGCGAGAGAGATTATAATGAGAATCCACGCATCTTTGAAACCTCTGATCTCAGCCCTATTCGCTTAACCAAAACCGATATGGAAAATGTGAAAGAGTTTATTGTTCTTGAGAGAAGGTTTTATCGCGCAATCCATATCTATACTCGAAGAACCGAAGAAGATAGAAATCAGTGCCAAACGTTAATCTATCAAGGTTATGATTTTACCACTAATGAATTTAATGCGGATAATTATACCAAAACCGCCCAAGCCTGCGATGAAATAAAAGCCCCGACGGAGTTTATCATCGCCTTTAAAGGCATTGAACCAGAAATTCAATTTAATATAGACGATGAAGTGCGAAAAATTTTCGCTAAACACAAGTTAGACATTACGCAAACTCATCAATATGAAGTATTGGAAAACATAAAATCCGATCTACTTAACATTGATTTAGGTAGTGCGGTGTTATCACTGAGTGATATTCGACTTCAGTTTGAAGATAATATTGGCTATATGGTAGATAATTTCAGTATGAAATATTTGATGTTTAAATAACGAAAAAGCGGATTATTTTTTAATAATCCGCTTTTAATTTCAACTAAGCCAAACTTGCCACCATCACCGCTTTAATCGTGTGCATTCGGTTTTCTGCTTGTTCAAATGCGACATTCGCGGGTGATTCAAACACCTCTTCGGTTACTTCAATGCCATTTGCTAATGCAGGATATTTTTCAGCGATCTCTTTACCAACTTTGGTTTCACAGTTATGAAATGCCGGCAAGCAGTGCATAAATTTTACTTTAGGATTGCCGGTCAATTTCATTAATTCAGGTGTTACTCTGTAAGGCATTAATAAATCAATACGCTCGCCCCAGCTGTCTAACGGCTCACCCATTGAAACCCACACATCGGTATGCACAAAATCTACGCCTTTAACCGCTTTCTCAATATCTTCAGTCACGGTAATTCTCGCCCCCGATTCCGCTGCGAATTTCTGGCACATTTCCACAAACGAATCTTCAGGCAATAAGGCCTTCGGAGCACAGATTCGTACGTCCATTCCCAACTTCGCCCCAATTAATAGCAACGAGTTCCCCATATTGTTGCGAGCGTCGCCAATATACACATAGCTGATTTGACTAAGCGGTTTTTCACAGTTTTCGATCATCGTTAAAACATCAGCCAACATCTGCGTTGGATGAAATTCATCAGTTAAACCATTAAATACAGGTACGCCTGCATAATCAGCAAGCTCTTGTACAACAGATTGTTTAAAACCTCGGTATTGAATCGCATCATACATTCTGCCTAGCACACGAGCCGTATCTTTCATTGACTCTTTATGCCCAATTTGCGATGAGGTTGGATCAATATAAGTGATATGTGCTCCCTGATCGTAAGCTGCCACTTCAAAAGCACAACGCGTACGGGTTGAGGTTTTCTCAAAAATTAAGGCGATATTTTTGCCTTTTAACTTTTGTTGCTCTGTGCCTGCATATTTGGCACGTTTTAAATCACGAGCTAAATCTAATAAAAAACGAATCTCACGCTCGGTATGATTAACTAAACTTAATAAATGTCTGTTTTTTAGATTAAATGCCATTTTGTTTCTCCCTGTAAACATTAAAATAATTTTTATGCAAAATTATTGCATAAAAACGCAAAATAAAGCAAATGGTTAAGGCAAATAAAATTCGCCCTTACCAACTTCAATCACGTTGCCGCCCACAAAAATAGTGTTTTGACTATCCACTTTTAACGATAAACGATTTGGGCGGTGAATTTCATCACCTTGTGTAATTGTCAGATTGATTGGCGTTAAACCTTTTGCAATATGCCAACCACCTAAATTTGCTGCTGCAGAGCCCGTGCCAGGATCTTCTACCACCGCACCTTGAGTAGCAAAAAACAAGCGAACTTTTGCTTCACATCCTATTCTGTGCCAGACATAGAGACTATCTTTGATTACCTTATTATGTATAAATAAATTTGCATTTATTTTGCAATTTTCGACCGCTTGTTGAGAAGTTAGCTCAATCAGTAACTGTTCTACGCCAGTGTTTACGTAGCAAGGTTCGGAGGCAATATCACTAATATCAAGTCCTAAAATATCAGCACATTCAGCACAGCTTAGTGGTGCATTTTCTGACTCAACGCCATTTTTTAAGGCAAAGGTAACCACATCATTTTTATGCTGAATTTCCACCAAACCAGCGTTGGTTTCAAGCAGATAATCAGCTGGCAAATTCAAGCGTGAAGCCAGCACAAACTCCGCCCCCACCGTGGGATGACCAGCAAACGGCATTTCGTCATCAGGCGTAAAAATTTTCAGTTTTTTGACCGCTTGTAAATGAACTGAGGATTGAATAAAAACCACTTCGGAAAGATTAAATTGACGGGCAATAAGCTGCATTTCGCTCTGGCTCAAGCCATCAGCTTCATAAAACACCGCAAGCGGATTGCCACCAAAATGAGTTTCCGCAAACACATTCACTAGCTGATAATCATAACTTCTCATTTCTTTTCCTCTATAAATAATCAAATTCTATCATTTTGATTGTAAAACAACCAACTCTATTCGTTATTACCCTTTAGAGTTAGTTGTTTTTGATTTATTTCAAAGTTTTAACAAATGGTAGGGAGTAAACTTGCTTCCAGTGATTATTTTATTTTTATTGAGGTTCGTATGCTTTATGTAGAATTTTTACTTTTATTAGCATTTTTATATGCAGGTAGCCGTTATGGTGGTATCGGTTTAGGGGTTGTATCAGGTATTGGCTTATTCGTTGAAGTTTTCTTCTTAGGTATGCCACTTTCTGCTCCACCAATTAGTGTTATGTTAGTTATTTTAGCTGTGGTCACCTGCGCTTCTATTCTTGAAGCGGCTGGCGGTTTAAAATTTATGTTGCAGATTGCAGAACGCATTTTACGCAATAATCCTAAACGCATCACGTTCTTAGGCCCACTTGTTACCTATATTATGACCTTGATGTTAGGTACAGGCCACTCTGTTTACTCTATTATGCCGATTATCGGTGATATTGCTTTAAAAAATAAAATCCGCCCAGAACGCCCAATGGCGGCGGCATCTGTTGCTTCTCAATTAGGGATTACAGGCAGCCCACTCTCTGCAGCAGTTGCTTACTATTTAACCGAAATTACAAAATTACCTGGGTTTGAAGGTGTTACGCTCTTAAATGTAGTGAGTGTAACCATTACAGCCACTTTCTGCGGTGTGATTGCAATGTCTTTATATAGCTTACGTCGTGGTAAAGAGCTTGAAGATGATCCTGAATACCAACGCCGTATGCAAGACTCTGCCTTGCGTAAACAAATTGAAGAAACCAGTGCAACCTCGTTAGATGAGCAATTACCTGCTAGTGCAAAAAATTCGGTGTACTTATTTCTAACCGCAATTGCGACTATTGTGGTGATTGCGATGCTTCCATCTATCAAACCAACAGTTGCAGCAACAGGTAAAGTTGCTGGTATGGATCAAATTATCCAAATCGTGATGCTTACTTTCGGCGGTTTAATCTTAATTTTAACCAAAACTGATCCCAAAAAAGTACCAAACGGTATTGTATTTAAATCTGGTATGGTTGCGGCAATCGCCATTTTTGGTATTGCGTGGATGAGTGATACCTACTTCACTTACGCAATGCCCTCATTCAAAGCAAGTGTAATGGAAATGGTTCAAGCCCAGCCTTGGACATTTGCTTTCGCTATGTTTGCGGTATCTGTCGTGGTAAACAGCCAAGCGGTAACCGCGAAAATGTTATTACCAGTCGGTATTGCGATGGGCTTACCAGCACCATTATTAGTTGGTTTAATGCCCGCGACTTATGCTTATTTCTTTATTCCAAACTATCCATCAGACATCGCAACAGTAAACTTTGACGTAACAGGCACAACCAAAATCGGTAAATACTACTTTAACCATAGCTTTATGGCTCCAGGTTTAGTGGGGGTAATTACTGCCTGTGTCGTAGGCATTACTATAGCGAATATATTAATCTAAAATAGGCATACGGCTTATTATTACTTATTCTTGAATTACATATAAGGGCGAATCATTATTCGCCCTTATATCTTAAGCCAAAAAGCTATGCTCTGGCTAAAACCCACACCTGAATTTCTTCAATGCCACTTTTCAATAATTCTGCACAAATAGCATTTAAGGTTGAGCCTGTTGTCAGCACATCATCAATAATAGCAACTCGTTTATACTTTTTTATCGGTTTATAATTAAAAGCTCTTTTTAAATTTTTACGGCGTTCATTTGCAGTGAGATCTCGTTGTGAAATAGTCTGCCGATTTCTTATTAAACTACTATTATCTAACGGAATAGCCAACCATTTCGCCAACCAACGCCCTAACAATTCACTTTGGTTAAAGCCTCTTTTCCAATATCTTTGCCAAAATAATGGCACAGGCATAATCACTTCAGGCAATATCAACGCTTGCTCTCTCTGAGCTTGCTTAATAGCGAGTAACAATTGCCGAGCAAGAGCTTGATCGAGCCAATATTGTTGCTGCAATTTAAATCTATGCACCCAATGAGAAAGTGGTGATTTATACTCACCTACTCTAACTAACTTATGCCATTTCGGTTCATTTTTTAAACAGAATCCACAATAATGACGATACTCTAACGCACTCATTCCACAGTGGTAACAATACGGCTGACTTTTAACTAATTGTTGGCAACCACTACAAAAGCCGTGAGCGTCAATTGATAAAACGCTATCGCAATGAAAGCAACGAAAGCCAAATAAATTCATCTTTTCTCCTTTTCTTGTCAGATTATCAAACTTAGTGCTAATTTTTCGCACTATTTTTGTGACATTACTCGAAAAAAGAGTAAAATCTTACTATTAAAAATACAAAGGAAAAACAGATGAATAGACCACAAAAACCAATCAAAATTGTTTTTTTCGATATTGACGAAACCTTGTATGTAAAACACAAAGCCTACATTCCAGTATCAATTAGCGAACAAGTTCTGCCTCGCCTAAAAGCAAAAGGCATTATTCCTGCTATCGCCACAGGCAGAAACCACGGCTGTTTTCCCGAAGCCCTAAAGCCTTATTTAGATCCTGAAACTGGTTTTGAATTATTTGTTACTATCAACGGGCAATATAATTTCTATAAAGATCAACTCATCAGCGATTATTCTCTTAGCCGTGAGCAAATTGAGCGAATTATTCGCAAATCGAATGAATTAGGCATCGCTTATGCCTTTGTAACACCGATGACGATTGCGGTTTCTGAAACCAACCCCATCGTGCACGAAGCCGTTTTGCCTATCACGCCCAATTATTTAATCGATCCGCACTACCACGAAAAAGAACACATTGTCCAAATGCTATTGTTTTACACCAAAGCGCAAACACAAGCGGTCGAAAATAGTGGGATTTTTGCAAATGATTTAAAAGAAGCTCGTTGGCACCCAAATGCGGTGGATATTCTCAGAAAAGAAAATTCTAAAGCACGCGGTATTCAAGATGTATTGGCAAAACTGAATATTGATATTGAAAGCTCAATGGCGTTTGGCGATGGATTTAATGATATGGAAATGCTACCCACTGTCGGCCTTGGTGTAGCAATGGGCAATGGCGAGCCAGAGCTCAAGGCTGTGGCAGATTTCGTCACCAAACCCATTGAAGAAGACGGTATTTTATACGCATTAGAAACGCTTAACGTGATTTAAATACAAGCGGTTGTAAATTTTCCTTCATTTACAACCGCTTGTATTATCTCCGCCTGAATAACCTATCGCCCGAAATTGCTAAAATTGCACCAACAACTACCACAACAGCACCGATATAACCTATCCAATTCATATCAGGCTCTGCAAACATTTCAGGGAAGAAATAATGTCCAAGCAATGAAAAAATCATAGTAAAAATCGGCAGCATCGTGGTGACTACGCTCACTTTTGAGGCGTCCCAATGATTAAGAGCCTCGCTGTAAGCTCCATAGCCAATTACGGTATTTACACAACAAAAAATAAAACATATCCATAGGAAAACGCCTTCAATATGACCAATTTGGGCAGGAGAAGCAAAAGGCAACATCGTCATTGCACAACCACAGTAAATAACCATTAACGCTTGCTGTGGAGTAAATTTAGCTAGCAATAACTTTTGAGCAAAGGCATAAATAACCCAAACTAAACTCGCAGCGATACCAAATAAAATACCTAATGAATAGTCGTTAAGCTGCAAAATCTCACTGAATTTATCGTTGAAAAAAGCAATTAAGCCAATCATTAATAAGCTAGAACCTAGCTTTTGAAAAACACCAAATTGCTCCTTAAAAACCAGCACGCCTAGCAAAATCATTGTAAAAGGAGCTAACAGCCATAGCACCTGATTCGTTGTAGGAGAAATATAATTTAATGCTTGAGCAAACAAAAAGAAGTTTGCCGATAAGCCTAATATAGCCACAACAAACAAACCCAGCTCTTTTTTACTACAAGTGGCTAAATTTGGTAATTTTTTTGCAAATGCTAAAATGCAGAATAATCCCAATGCTGCGGCTAAAAACCTAAACCAAACTAGAGTTTGAGCGTCCATTGCTTTGATGACTTGCTGTGTAGCAATAGGCGATGTTCCCCAAGCAATTGCAGTAATTAAAGCAAACGAAAATCCTAAAAATGGTCTTTTTTGCTGCATTTTTCTTCCTTGTATTGAGAAATTGTAATTTTAGCATACAAAAAACCTCGCAAGTTGCGAGGTTTTCTTTTGCAATTTTAGCTTTGAAATGATTAGTCAGCAATGATGCTTACATATTTACGGCTTTTATCACCTTTCACTTCAAACTTAACTTTACCGTCAGCGGTTGCAAATAAAGTGTGGTCTTTACCCATACCTACATTTGAACCTGCATGGAATTTAGTACCACGTTGACGAACAATAATGCTACCTGCTAATACAGATTCACCACCGAAACGTTTAACACCAAGGCGTTTAGCTTCAGAATCACGACCGTTACGAGTTGAACCACCAGCTTTTTTAGTTGCCATCTTCTAGATCTCCTCTGAAATTATGCTTGAATCCCAGTGATTTTCACTTCTGTGAACCACTGACGATGACCTTGTTGTTTACGGCTGTGTTTACGACGACGGAATTTAACGATTTTAACTTTCTCGCCACGACCTTGTGCTACAACTTCAGCCACTACTTTTGCACCAGCAACTACTGGTGCACCAATTTTAACATCTTCACCGTTAACGACCATTAACACTGAGTCAAATTCAACTTTTTCACCAGTTGCAATTTCAAGTTTTTCTAAACGAACTACTTGACCTTCGCTAACACGGTGTTGTTTGCCGCCACTTTGGAAAACTGCGTACATATTTACTCCGCTATGTGCCAACTGCTTTTGCGTTTAGGCACTTAATTAATTCATAAAAATAGGGTTGCAATTCTACGAAAAAACTCTAGAAAGAGCAAGCAGGATTTTTATAAAAATATAGAAAAATTTATAGTCTTCGATTTTAGCTAATAAAGGCAAGTTCCCATTAAGCAGAAAAATGAACCTTTTCTATACTCAACAACCACAGCATATCATAAAAGAAAATTATGGGTATAAATGCTTTCTGAAATTATTTTTTGAAGCTAGGCTGATTTAGGGTAGAATATGGGGCAAATTTTACCTCTTAGGTGTAGATGGAAGCAAATGACCACGCAATTAACTCTCGAACAAATTCAAGCCCTTGCGAATGAGGATATGCAAGCGGTAAATGCAGAAATTTTGGCTCACCTTAATTCGGAAGTTTTACTGATTAACCAGCTCGGGCATTATATCATCGCAGGTGGTGGTAAACGCATTCGCCCTTTAATTGCAGTGCTTTCAGCACGAGCGTTGGGTTATAAAGGTAAAAAGCATATTACTGCGGCAGCCTTTATTGAGTTTGTGCATACAGCAACCTTATTGCACGATGATGTGGTAGATGAATCTGATATGCGTCGTGGCAGACCCACTGCAAATGCGGAATTTGGTAATGCTGCAAGTGTTTTAGTTGGTGATTATATCTACACTCGTTCTTTTCAGATGATGACGGATTTGGATTCTCTTCGCGTGCTAAAAGTGATGTCTTCTGCAACTAACGCTTTGGCGGAGGGGGAAGTTCAACAATTAATGAACGTAAACGATCCAAACACCACTGAAGCGAACTATATGCGTGTAATTTACAACAAAACCGCACGTTTATTTGAAGCAGCAACACAATGTGTGGCAATTGCAGCTGACTCAAGTGAAGAAATCGAAAATGGCTTAAAAGACTACGGCTGCTATTTAGGCACAGCCTTCCAGTTAATTGATGATATTTTAGATTACTCTGCCCAAACAGAAAATTTAGGTAAAAATATAGGTGATGATTTTGTAGAAGGCAAACCAACGCTTCCACTATTACACGCAATGTATTCCGCAGAAAAAGCAGGCAAGGCAGCACAGGCAGAACTTATCCGCCACGCGATTGAAAACGGGGGAGAATTAGAACAAATTCCTGACATATTAGCAATTATGGCAGAACATCGCTCACTTGATTATGTGATGCAAAAAGCCCGTGAAGAAGCACAAAAAGCAGTAGATGCCTTAGCCGTATTACCAGAGAGTGAATATAAACAGGCATTGATTTCATTGGCATATTTGTCGGTGGATAGATCGTATTAACCTGTTACTTTCTTTGCTTGCAAATATAAATAACCCAAATTTCCCACAAATTTAAAATCGCTCTGGCGGTTCAAAAGGGAATAATAATTTCATAAATAACAATATATGACCCAACCAATTGAACATATTGAAAGCGTGCGTGCTAGACGCAGAGCTCAAAATCAAAAAAAAGACGCAAATGCTCCTTTTGTGCGTGAGAAATTAGCACTGCCGAACGGTCACAACAAGCTGTTATTACACTCTTGCTGTGCACCCTGTTCGGGCGAGGTAATGGAAGCTATTCACGCCTCTGGCATTGAATTTACCATTTACTTCTACAACCCCAACATTCACCCACTCAAAGAGTACCTCATTCGTAAAGAAGAAAATATCCGCTTTGCCGAAAAATGGGGGATTCCGTTTATTGATTTAGACGATGACTACGAAAACGATCGCAAAGAGTGGTTCAAAAAAGCCAAAGGTATGGAATGGGAGCCTGAGCGTGGCGTTCGTTGTACAATGTGTTTTGATATGCGATTTGAGAAAGCGGCGGAATACGCTCATCACAACGGTTTTCCTGTATTTACTAGCTGTTTAGGTATTTCTCGTTGGAAAGATATGCACCAAATCAACGACTGCGGACACCGTGCTGCCGCCAAATTTGATGATGTGGTTTATTGGGACTACAACTGGCGTAAAGGCGGTGGCTCGCAACGAATGATCGAAATCAGCAAACGAGAGCGTTTCTACCAACAAGAGTATTGTGGCTGCGTCTATTCCCTGCGTGATAGTAACAAATGGCGGTTAGAAACAGGGCGGCAAAGAATTGAAATCGGCAAACTCTATTATTCGCCAGATTAACATACCGAGCTCGACAAAGCCGTTCTCGGTTAAGCCTCTGGGCTGTGGTTACAAGCGGTCAATTTTGAATAAAATTTTGCAAAAAATCGCCAATAACGCACCGCTTGTCTCGTCAGAGCGACTTGCGATTTCTAGAAATCACAACCCTCAATATAAATTTCAACTTAAAAAGTAAAAAGGAATAAAAACAATGTCAAAATTTGCTATGGTTTTCCCTGGTCAAGGTTCACAAGCGGTTGGAATGCTTGGTGATCTTGCTACTCAATTCCCTATTGTTGAAAAAACATTCGCAGAAGCAAGCGAAGTGCTTGGCTATGATTTATGGGATTTAGTGCAAAATGGTACAGCTGAAGAGTTAGGGCAAACTCAACGTACTCAGCCTGCCTTATTAGCCGCATCGGTTGCTATTTTCCGTGTATGGCAAGAAAAATACCCTGAGTTAAAACCTACCGTAATGGCAGGCCATAGCTTAGGTGAGTACTCGGCTCTAGTTTGTGCCGGTGTGTTAAACTTTCAAGATGCCATCAAATTAGTGGAGCTGCGTGGTAATGCAATGCAAGAAGCGGTGCCTGCTGGTAGCGGTGCAATGTATGCAATTATTGGTTTAGATAACCAAGCTATTATCAACGCGTGTGAACAAGCAGCAAATGAGACAGGCGAAATCGTTTCAGCGGTAAATTTTAACTCGCCAGGTCAAGTAGTTATTGCTGGTACAAAAGCCGCTGCAGAAAAAGCAGGCGAATTATGCAAAGCTGCAGGAGCAAAACGTGCGTTACCATTAGCAGTAAGCGTGCCTTCACACTGTGCATTAATGAAACCAGCGGCAGAAAAATTAGCCACTGCATTGCAAAATATTAAGCTAAATCAACCGCTTGTATCTGTCATTAATAACGTAGATGTGGCAGTTGAAACTGATCTTGATGCTATCCGCAACGCCCTTGTTCGTCAGCTTTACAGCCCTGTACGCTGGACAGAAAATGTAGAGAAAATGGCTCAAGAGGGTATCACCACGCTTTATGAAATCGGTCCGAACAAAGTTTTAACTGGCTTAACAAGCCGTATTGTGAAAACACTTTCATCACAGGCGGTAAACGATGTTGCCAGCCTTGAGGCAGTTCAATCCTCATTTTAGTAGCACATAAAATGAGCAAAGAAACTTTATTTATGCTAGCTAGCATATTGCTTGCATTAGTGTTTGTGCCTGCTAGCTATATGTTTAGCGATCTTGATACGCTTGAAAATACCTCCGTATTTAAACAATTTGGTATGCTCTCAGTTGCATCTGGTTGCTCATTTTTAGTTTATTTTCTCGCTATCCATCCTAAAATTCGTCAGGCTTTTATTGGCGGTGCCTCTCTCACCTCTGGCGCTATTCAAGCGTGGGCAATTTATGGCGTGCTGTTAAGCCAAGGCGACCCAAAAGGTGCGATAGCATTATTGCAAATTTATTTATTAAGCAGTTTGGGGCTATTAGTCGTCTCAACAATATGGGTATTCGCCCGCCCACGTTGGATTTATCCACCGCAAGGCTCGGCGGTTAAATATGCCTTATTTGGTAGTTCAACCACCGTCATAAACTACTTTATTATTCTTTTTATTTTTTATATTTTAACGCGTTAATCATCGTCTTTTATAGGAGAATATATGAGCAAAATCGCATTAGTTACAGGTGCAACTCGTGGTATCGGCAAAGCAATTGCCGAAGAATTAGTAGCAAAAGGTTACACCGTAGTCGGTACGGCAACCTCTGAAAAAGGAGCGGAATCCATTTCTGCTTACTTAGGCGAAAGCGGTAAGGGTTTAGTGCTAAACGTGGCAGATGCCGAATCGATTGATTGTGTATTAAAACAAGTCAAAGAAACCTTTGGTGATGTGGATGTCTTAGTCAATAACGCAGGAATCACACGTGATGGCTTATTAATGCGTATGAAAGATGATGATTGGTTCGACATCATTCAAACTAACCTTACATCCGTTTACCGCTTATCAAAAGCGGTGTTACGCCCAATGATGAAAAAAGGCGGACGTATTATCAACATTGGTTCGGTAGTCGGTTCAATGGGAAATCCAGGTCAAACAAATTATTGTGCAGCAAAAGCAGGTTTAGTCGGTTTTTCTAAATCACTTGCAAAAGAAGTGGCAAGTCGTGGCATTACGGTAAATGTGGTTGCTCCAGGCTTTATCGCAACGGATATGACCGATGAGCTAAACGAAGATCAACGCAATGCCATTTTAAGCCAAATCCCAGCAGGCGAACTTGGCTCTCCACAAGATATTGCAAAAGCAGTCGCATTTTTAGCTTCAGATGATGCTCGTTATATCAACGGCGAAACCATTCACGTAAATGGCGGATTACATATGAGCTAATTTGCTCCTAATTTTACGAAAAGTCAGCAGCTTGCTGGCTTTTCTTTTAAACGTATTTCCCTTAGCAGCATTCAAGCGGTCTTTTTTTGCAAGAAATTAGCAAATATGGCACAATGCCCACTCATTTTTTAATGCTTTTCTTTAGTAGAACTTATTATGAATAAAAATACTTTTATCGTGGGCTTTATGCTCTTTGCGATTTTCTTTGGGGCGGGCAACTTAATTTTTCCGCCAAAACTAGGTTTAGACAGTGGCCTAGATTTTCTACCGTCAATTATTGGCTTTGTACTCACAGGCGTAGGTTTACCACTGCTTGGTATTGCAGTGAGTGGTTACTATCCAGGTGGTTATAAAGAAGCCTTGAGCAAAAATGTTCACCCTTATTTCTCGCTGCTATTTTTAATGGCAATTTATTTAACTATTGGTCCCTTTTTTGCCATTCCTCGTACAGGAGCAACCGCTTACCAAATGTCAGTTGTGCCTTTTATTGGCGAGAGTGGAACATTCTCATTACTCGTATTCACCCTAGCTTACTACTTAGTTGCAGTATGGTTTAGCTTAAATCCATCAACCGTGGTAGATAGAATCGGCGCAATATTAACACCTGTATTATTGCTTGCAATTCTAGGATTAGTCGTTAAAGCGATTATCTTATTAGGCGAAAATGAATTGCCTGCACTCACGACTCAAACAGATCCTACCTCTCCTTTCTTTACTGGTATTGTTGAAGGCTATTTAACAATGGACGCACTGGCTTCTATTACCTTCTCGGTCATTGTCATTAGTGCAATTAAAGCGAAGGGTCTTGGTAATAAAGACTTAATCAAGCAAACCTCAATGGCAGGAATGATCGCCGCAATTGCATTGGCAGCCATTTATATTTCTCTGGCCTGGATTGGAAACCACTACCCGATCAGTATAGAAACCCTTACCGAGCTAAACGCCACAGGCCAGCACATTGGCACATTTATTCTCAACCATGTAGCAACTGAAACTTTCGGCGAGTTTGGTCGCACGCTCCTTGGTGTGATTGTAACATTGGCGTGTTTAACCACCTCTATTGGTTTGATCGTCACCACAAGCGAATATTTCAATGAAATATTCCCGAAAATTTCATACAAAGTATATGTGTTTATTTTCACGCTAATTAGTTTTAGCATTGCAAATCAAGGGTTAGATTTTGTTATCTCAAAATCTGTGCCTGTTCTCTTAATATTATATCCAATTGCGATGACAGTCATTTTCTTGATGTTTATCAACATCTTCTTTCAACTACCATTACTGGCTCAACGCTTACCATTAGCATTGGTTACGGCAGTCTCTATTTTATCTGTTGCGGGTGTAAATGCGATGAACGCTCTACCGTTAAAATCCATCTCAATGGAATGGATTCCCTTTGCAATTGCAGGCACCGTAATAGGATATTTACTGGGTAAGAAATCCTCATAGATAAATAACAAGCGGTCATTTTTCACTTATTTTTTACAAACTGCAAAAATAGCATTTTCTTGGTGCGGGATCAATTCCTGCCCTTTTATATTATAATAACGCTCACTTTTCACTATCCTTGGAGGAGAGAATGCCTGAACTACCCGAAGTTGAAACCAGCGTGCGAGGTATTGAGCCTTATTTAAAAGGGCAAATTATAAAGAAGATTATTGTCCGCCAGCCCAAACTGCGTTGGTTAATTAGCCCCGAATTATCACAAATGGAAAATGCGAAAATTGATGCAATAGAAAGACGAGCAAAATATCTGATTATCCGCACACAAAAAGGCGATATTTTGATACATTTAGGCATGTCTGGTTCACTTGGGATTTTGCAAGCACATCAACAAAAAGAAATTAGTAAGCATGACCACGTCGATCTTGTTACGCAAAATGGCACCATTTTACGCTATAACGACCCTCGTAAATTCGGCTGTTGGCTTTGGATTGCAAAAGCAGAAGATCACCAACTACTGCGTAAACTCGGGCCTGAACCCCTTTCTGATGATTTTACCCCTGATTATCTATTTGCAAAAAGCCGCAAAAAAACAACCGCTTGTAAAACCTTTATTATGACCAATGAGGTAGTCGTGGGTGTAGGAAATATTTATGCGTGCGAAAGTCTATTTATAGCGGGAATCCACCCTGAACTTGCAGCACAGAATCTCACTAAAAAGCAATGCGAACGTTTAGTCAGCACAATTAAAGACGTGCTAACTAAAGCCATTATTCAAGGTGGCACTACCTTGAAAGACTTTATTAAACCTGACGGCAAACCAGGCTATTTTGCCCAAGTGCTACAAGTGTACGGAAGAAAAAATGAAGCGTGTAACCATTGCGGAAAGCCAATTCAAACCAAAGTAATTGGGCAACGCAATACTTATTTCTGCCCTAAATGTCAAAAATTGCCGAAATAAACTATCTTATATCTTATATAAAAATCCATACTTAATTCTGATAAGTTTAATTAAGGAGCTATTATGTCTACATATCAACTGAATATCTATCATTTAACCGATAAAGGGAGCGTCAGACTCCTTAATGGAAAAACACATACGCTAAAAACATTAGCAAATCACCAAGACCAAATCGTCAATAAAAAGGGGGAATTGATTCCACTTGACAATATTCCAAAAGCAGAATTGGTCGGAAATGATCTTTATATTTATCTGGAAGACGGGACGAATGAGGAGCCAAACTTGATCATGCAAGATTATGCTCTATTTTCTACTATTGAGGATTTTCAGCTGTTAACCCAGACTAATACAACTTTTAATACTAATCAACCACAGCAGCCATTGACTTTGGCAAAACCGATTATCACTATAGATAATGTGACTGATGACAATGTCATTACTCGCATAGAAGCAGAAAAAGAGAGTATACAGCTGAATGGTCAAGTTGATACAGAGAGAGGAGGTAATATTTCTGTCAATGTTATATTAAATACCAAAACTTACCCGGCAAAAATTATAGGTAATCAATGGTTTGCAACAATTAATACCTCAGATCTTACGACAATACAAGGTAAACAACATCTTATTGTGCAAGCTATCGCCAATAAAACCGAGCTAGTTGCTACATCTGAACTCAAAAAAGAGTATATGGTTGATACTCAAATCGAACATCCTATTATTGAGATAGATCCGATTACAGCTAACAATATTCTAGAATATGTTGAAAGTAAAACCGAAACCATCCATATTACAGGGAAAATTATTAATGTAGAGCACTCTGCCGCTAAATCCGGTGATGAGGTGGTGATTCATTTAGGTAACTCAACCAGTACAGGAAAGTTAACAACAGATGTTAATGGTGAACTCATTTTTAGCATACCGGTTAGCACTGTTTCATTAATTGCTCATCAAAGTGAAGGCATAACGCTAAGTCTTAGTACGACTGATAGTGTAGGTAATGTCTTGGAGAGCCAAAAATCAAAAAACTATCAGGTCAATTTAGAGCGTAATATTAACGTTTCTGTTAATACTATTACCAATGACAACATCATTAATCAAGCTGAAAGTAAAGAGGATATCACAATACAGGGAGCGGTAACCAATGGTGAAGAAGGAGAAAGCATCGGTATTTATTGTTCTTGTCCGGTTTGTGCAAGCGGTTGGCGTCTACTACAAGAAGTACCTTTAAATAGTCTTGGAGCATTTAACTTAACCGTTAACGGTGAAGAATTGATTAGTAACGCTGGAGAATCTCCTGTCATCAGAGCCATCTATCGTAATCAACCAACTAAAACTACTGATAGAGAATATAGTATTGATAGAGAATATAGTATTGATAGAGAATATAGTATTGATACAGAATTAAATAAACCTATTACTACCGCACCTAAACTCATCAAAAATCAGTCATCGACAGGAAGTATACTATCTGGTGAGTTGGACAATATTGATAACGATGTGAACGCTAGTAATGTGGAAGTGCTTGTTACTATTGATGGTCAAGTACATAAAGCCTCTGTCTCTGAAGACAAACGCTCGTGGACTCTGCTTCAGTCCAATACTCAATTATCTGATTTAGAACATAAATCGGTAACTGCAAAAGTGCTTGTGACAGATAAAGCAGGTAATACGAATGAAAGTGACGAAGTAAAAGCGGAATTTCTACCTCAAATTAACATTACTGAAATTGGTGATAGTTTTAGTGTAAATAATATCGGACCATTAGTTACTATTTCAGGGGAAGTAAACTATAGTGGTCTATTTGCCAGTGGCAGGAATGCCTCTTTTGTTCGCATAATTAAAGTGAAAATTGGAAAAAACACTTTTGAAGTGCCAATGAATGCTGATGGAAAAACGTTTGACTTGAAACTCCCTTTTACTGAAGCCTTAGCGCTAGATAATAAAGAAATTAGCTTCAGCTTTAACAAAGTTCGTGTATTTTCTCCAAAAACAAATAACGATGGCAGTATCGGATTTGAAACTCATAAGAACCAAGCTGTTACCACTGAAAGCATCATACTAAAAAGTGACTACATCACTCCAAACGGTAATAATGGTTATAATCTCAGCATTAAGTCCCCAAGCAGTATTATTGCAGGTGAGGTCATTGGGGATAACATCGCTGTTGGTGAGACTATCGAAATTACTGTCGGTAATAAGGTATTTAACGCAAGCGTAGAACAAGATAAAACATTCCGGATTGCGGTAGAAAACCAATTCTTAGCTGGATCAGGAGATAGTCAAATTACCGCCACATTAAAAACAACTAATCTTGCAGGAGAATCAGTAGAAGTAAAAGATACGGAAACCTTTACATCAACATTAGCGGTAAGTGGGAGCTACAATCAACCACGCCATAACGATGTGGAATTTAATGCACGCCAATATAACCATTTGAGCGATAATTTCAACTTCCATTATTTTATGGATACTTTCTACTCTGCCAAATTAGGAGCTGTGGATTATGGAAGAGTACCATTCGGTGGATTAGGTAACACCCCAGTGATTAAATACCACTTTGCAACTTTAGAGGAGATGGCAATACATCACAAAAATGCAATTAAACCTCTTAGTATTTCGGCACAGCAAAAAGATGCCTTCAGAAAAGCTTATGAGTATATTGCTAAATTTACCAATCTAAAATTTGAAGAGGTTGATAACTATATTACAGATGGCTCAGGAACAAATATTTTTGCCAAAACACATAATGGTGGCGGTGCCGCTTATGCTAGCGTAGGCGATGGCTCTTGGATTTGGGTGAATAGTGCCTTTGGTAATGAAAATGGCTCTACTACCGCACCTAGAATTGCTAATCTTTATAATAATGTCCTAAATTATGTTTATTATGCCGCAATGCATGAAGTACTACACACTCTAGGTTTTAATCATTCAAATGTGCTATTCACCGATAATAACTATAGAGGAAAATATAATGAAGTTGGCCTAGGTAGTAAAGAGGATAAAACAGAATTTACTTATATGTCTTATAATGGCTTATTCGAAACTAAAGGTAGTTATATCCCATTCTATGATTTAGCAGCATTACATTACCGCTACGGTGTTAATAAAACTGTACGTTCTGGCGATAACATATATGGATTCCAACGTTATCGAGATGTAAACAGTGATGGTAATGGTGTCTATATTTGGGATGGCGGCGGTGTAGACACCTTTGATGCCACAAATGAAAGAGAACGTGTTTATATCAACCTGAAACCAGGTTCTTGGATTTATCGTGGCGATACCGCAGAGAAGATGATGACAATCAAATCCATAACAGACTTCAATGCAGTCCAATTCTTTGGGGATGAAGTGGGTGTCAATAAAACAGCCGCAAGAGGAACGCAAAAAATAACCGAATATGTTGAGGGTCAAGCCTTTATTGGTTTTGGTACACAAATTGAAAACGCTATTGGTTCGGTATATAACGATATCTTATTAGGCAATGATGCTGCAAATAACTTAATCGGTAATGGTGGCAACGATATTCTAAGAAGTGGAAAAGGCGATGATTATCTACACGGCGGTATAGGTGATGATGAAATGCACGGTGGTGAAGGAAATGACACCTATGTAGTCGATAGTAACAAGGACCAAGTTTTTGAATTGGAAAATCAAGGTATTGATACTGTCTATAGCTCTATCAACTTCGAGCTTCCTGAAAATGTAGAAAGTCTCACCCTACTAGGTACTATTGCAACACAAGCAACAGGAAATAACCTCAGTAACACCCTTATAGCTAATAATATTGGCAATACCCTCAATGGAAAGGAAGGAGATGATCACTTAATCGGAGGATTGGGAGAGGACATTCTCATTGGCGGAACAGGTAAAGATACCTTTGTATTCAATACTACGTTAAACGGTAAAGTGGATATCATCAAAGATTTTGAGAATGGCGATACTATTGAACTAGCTAAATCAATTTTTAGTGCAATTGAAAATGCCGAACAAGTATTTGATTTTATTAGCTTTAACAAAGGTGAACTTAGTTATAAACCAAATGCAACTACGGAAGCAATTCACTTTGCTACACTCGAAAACTTCTATACCAACTTAGAAACAGCAAATTTCAGCATTATTTAAGTTGATGGCCTACTATTAGCCCCAAATTAGACCAAATCTAATTTGGGCTAATTTCTAAACAACTAGTGTAACCAAGCCGCTAAACCCGCAACCAAAAAGTGACGGGACCATCATTTTGTAAACTGACTTGCATATCTGCTGCAAACTGTCCTGTTTGTGTGTGAATTTTCATCGCAGCTTGTTGATGAAAATAGTCATACAAGCGTGCGGCATCAACTGGGCTTGCGCCTTTTGAGAAACTAGGTCGTAAACCCTTGTTAGTATCTGCAACAAGCGTAAATTGTGAAACTACTAATAAACTGCCAGCTGCTTGCTGCACACTCAAATTCATTTTGTCTTGCTCATCGGAAAACACTCGGTAATTCAGTACCTTTTCCAATAATTTATCAGCCTTGGATTCATCGTCATCTTTTTCAACGCCGAGTAAAACCAATAAACCGTGTTTAATTTCACCAACAGTTTGCCCTTCAACCTCAACTTTTGCCCATTTAACCCGCTGGATTAATCCGATCATTTATTTCCTGTTCCTTGCCTACTTCTGTTTCTTTTAATATTGCGGCGAACTGCCCGCCTAATAAAACGACTTGCCAGCTCAATTGAATCCACAACAACATAATCGGTAATACGGCCACTGCACCATAAAGAGCCTGGTAAGAAGGGAATGTTGTGATATACCAAATAAAGGCTTGTTTACCTAAGGTAAAGAAAATTGCCGCCAATAACGCCCCAATAGCGGCGTGCTTAAATTTTACCTCTGTAATCGGAATAAATTTATACACTAATGTAAACAACAACCAAATCAATAAAAATGGCATCAATTCCAATAAATATTGCCCTAATGATACGCCAGAAGCATTAAAAATAGCCAGCGACATCACATAAGTTGTAATTGCAATACTCGCCCCAGCCAGCAAAGGCCCAAATATTAAAATTAAAAAATAGAGTAAAAAAGAGAACCACATCGGACGTGAGCGGCTATTGTGCCAAATGGTATTTAGCGTTTCATCAATATTCTTAATCAGCATAATGGCAACAACAAATAAACCAATAATACTGACAATCCCCATATTTTTCGCATTATCGACAAATAGATCGAGGTATTTCGAGACCGTTTCACTCGCACTAGGGGCAAAGTTATCATAAATCAATGCTTTTAACATCTCACTCGCTTCATAAAAAATAGGAAAGAATGTGAAGATGGAAAACAGCACAATAATTGAGGGAACAATCGCAAGCATAGTACTGTAAGTAAGATAACCTGCAGAAATCGCAATATTATTCTCCACATAACGCTTAGCGAACAATTTAACAAATTCTAAAATCCGTTTTAACATACTATCCTCTTACTAAATAATCGCTCTCACACACCCATTTATAGGTGGTTAATGCTTCAAGCCCCATTGGGCCTCTAGCGTGTAATTTTTGCGTACTCACCGCCACTTCTGCCCCCAAGCCAAACTCACCACCATCCGTAAAACGAGTACTGGAATTGATATACACCGCTGCGGCATCAACTTGTTGTACGAATTGGCGAGCAACTTGGTAATTAGACGTTAAAATTCCCTCTGAGTGCTGCGAACCGTAATGGCGAATATGCTCAATTGCTTGTTGTAAGTCATTCACCACAACCACGTTAAGATCGAGTGACAACCACTCTTGACTTAACTTTTCCTGATCAAGCGGTTCGATTCCTTCAATTTTTTGCAAATCATTACTGTGAATTGTCACACCTAGTGCCTGCATACGGGCAACTAATTTCGGCAAAAATTCTACTGCGATCGCTTTCTCTACCAACAAGGTTTCTAACGTATTACAGGTGCTTGGACGCTGCGTTTTAGCATTCACAATCACTTCAAGGGATTTTTCTTGATCTGCAGTTTTCTCTACAAACAGATGACAAACGCCAATACCGCCTACAATCACAGGAATAGTGGAATTTTCTTTACAAAATTGATGCAAACCTGCCCCACCACGTGGGATCACCATATCAATATAGCGATCTAACTTCAGCAACGCCAATAATAACGAGCGATCTGGATCAGTAACCGCTTGCACCGCTAATTTCGGTAAGCCTGATTTTTCTAACGCCTCTTGTACGACATCAACTAACACTGAGTTGGTAAATTTAGTTTCTTTACCGCCACGTAAAATCACCGCATTACCTGTTTTTAAACAAAGTGATGCCACATCAATAGTAACATTTGGACGCGCTTCATAGATAGTTAAAATCACGCCTAATGGCACACGTTGGCGTTCAATTTTCAAACCGCTATTTAGCACACCACCATCCATTATTTGCCCGACAGGATCAGCAAGTTTTGCCACATTACGTACATCGTTGGCAATGCCCTTTAAACGCTCTTCGTTAAGCAACAAGCGATCAATAATTGCCAATGAAATGCCTTGTGATTGAGCAAATTCAATATCTTTTGCATTCGCATATAAAATTTCCGTGGCACGCTGTTCAAGGCTATCAGCAATCGTCAGTAACGCTTTATTTTTTTGACCGTGGCCAAATTGTGCTAAATCAAAACTGGCTTGCTTAGCTTGTTGAGCAAGTTCTATCATTTGCATAAATTTGTTCTCATTTCATTCACATTTGCATAATCTAACACGTTCTTTTGTATGAAGAAATATGCAAAAGCGAAGAAAATTAGATAAAATGGGCTAATTCCAAACAATTAGGCACCAAAATGACAAATAACTCTCCAAAACAGCTGATTCACATTCTCCCACCACAACTGGCAAACCAAATTGCCGCAGGCGAGGTAGTAGAACGCCCCGCCTCTGTAGTAAAAGAGTTGGTCGAAAACAGCCTTGATGCTGGTGCGAATAATATTCAAATTGACATTGAAAAAGGCGGTTCGCAGCTCATCCGCATTCGGGATAACGGTTGTGGCATCAGCAAACAGGATTTGCCACTTGCTTTAGCTCGCCACGCCACGAGCAAAATCAGCAGCCTGGAAGATTTAGAAGCCATTTTAAGTTTAGGCTTTCGGGGCGAAGCGTTAGCAAGCATCAGCTCAGTGTCACGTTTAACACTGACTTCTCGCACTACAGAACAAAATGAAGCGTGGCAGGCTTACACACAAGGAAGAGAAATGATGGTTGAAATTCAGCCTACCTCTCACCCTATCGGCACAACGATTGAAGTGGCTAACTTATTTTTCAATACGCCAGCACGCCGTAAATTTTTACGCACAGACAAAACTGAGTTCGCTCATATTGATGAAGTGATTCGTCGCATTGCACTTGCCAAACCCAATATCAGCTTTACGCTAAGTCATAATGGCAAAATCGTCCGCCAATATCGCAAAATTATTGATAATTCAGTTGAGCAAAAACAGAAACGGGTGGTCGCGATTTGTGGCGAGAAATTTATTCAAAACGCCAATTATATTGACTGGCAACACGGCGATTTACACTTACACGGCTGGGTTGGCTCACCGATGCTTGCTAGTCCACAAAATGATCTTTGCTACAGCTATGTAAACGGACGAATGATGCGAGATAAAACAATCAATCACGCAATCCGCCAAGCCTATGGTGAGAACATTACGACAGGCAACTACCCTGCTTTTGTTATCTTTTTAGATTTAGACCCCACTATGGTGGATGTGAATGTTCACCCTGCCAAACACGAAGTGCGTTTCCATCAAGGAAGGCTGGTACACGATTTTATTTTGCAAGGTGTCAGCAATAGCCTACAACAAACACATCCGTCACTTGAATTGCGAAACGAGCTCAATGAACCAATGCCTGCTTATGCAAAAGACACAAACCGCCAAGCGGCAGGGCAAAATGTATTTACACAACCCAAAGAGCCAATACAAGCGATCGAATTTTCACAAAAAAATGTAAATCACTCTACTCATAGCTCTTTTACACCTAAATTTGAGCGAAGTAGTAGCAGTCAATCTGCTCAAAAATGGTATAACGAGCTAGTAGGTGGTTCAGATATACGAACGAAAAAAGTAGAAAAAACCGCTGTTAAACTGCCCACTTTTGAGCCGAACATAAAGATAAACCCAGAACCTGCCCCTATTTTGCAAAAAACGGAGCAAATCACACCGCTTGCAAGCCACCACGCCCAAGCCTTGGCAATTGTGAAAAATCAGGCGATATTGATGAAAGAAGGAGAAGATTTCTACTTAATTCCCCTGCACCAATTAGCCAAGCTGAAATTCGCTCACCAACTGGGCACACGGCAAACACAGGCACTACTCATTCCGCTTACGCTCACCTTAAACGACAAACAAACGGAATTGTGGCAACACTATAAAGAAAGCATCGCAGAATTTGGTTTCGCTATTACCGAAAAACATTGGCAAGAACAAACTCGCCTCACGATACTTTCTGTGCCACAAGCCTTGCGTGAACAGAATTTGCAACAGCTACTGCTTTCACTCTTTAACCAACCACAAGCGGTCAAATTAACTGAATTTTTTGCAAAACACTGTGAAATTCCCACCGCTTGCACGCTCAGTGATGCCATTGCGTTACTCTCAGACATTGAGCTTTACCCAAATGGAAAGAAAGAGATTGAAGAAATTAGGAAGGAAGTGGATTTTTCTAAATATTTATAAAGACTAAAGGACAACTCTCGCCCTTTATCCAAATAAATTAGAATGACTACCTATTCTCAACAATTCTAATTTATCATCAATCTTTCGATAAATCAGCACTAAATCAGGCTGAATATGGCAATCCCGAAAACCTTTCCATTCGCCTGTTAATGCGTGATCGCAATATTTCTCAGGTAATGGCTTATCGTTGATGAGAAAATAGAGTGCTTCAATCAGCGAAGAAGATAATGTATCAACGGCACACTTTTCATAGTCTCGTTTAAAAGCGTTACTATACTCAATCTCTCGCATTAAGTTGCTCCATTAAATCAGCAATGTTTTTAGCTGGATTTAATTTTTCATCTCCATTTCTAACCGCTTTTAATACTTCTGCTGTTTCTACGTTAGGCTGATAGTCAAACTGAAAACGTTTTTCCGTCGCAATTTTTGCTAATGTCATTCGCATAACATCAGAAACCGTCAAACCAATTCCAGCTAAAACTTCGCTTGCCTGCTCTTTAATTTCAGGGCTAATTCTTACACTAACTAATGCACTATTTGCCATAGAAAACCTCTTTCTTGTAAATCAAATGATATACAACATGATAGCATTTATAAAAATTAGTTCAATGAATAGTTTAATTTTATGACTATGTGGCTGAGCCTAAACTTAGGCTTAAATGTGCTATACTGATTTAAAAGAATTAACTATTCAGCTTAATAATAAAATGACTCAAAAACCCCTCGCCCTTTTTTTAATGGGACCAACTGCCTCAGGCAAAACAGATTTAGCCATCGCTCTCAGACAGGAATTGCCTGTTGAGGTGATTAGTGTCGATTCCGCCTTGATTTACAAAGGAATGGATATTGGTACAGCAAAACCCAATAAGGCAGAATTAGCATTAGCTCCGCACCGCTTGATTGATATTTTAGATCCTGCAGAAAGCTATTCCGCAATGAATTTTCATAGTGATGCATTACATGAAATGGCAGAGATTACCGCACAAGGCAAAATTCCGCTCTTGGTTGGTGGCACAATGCTTTACTACAAAGCCTTATTGGAAGGGCTTTCGCCGTTGCCATCTGCTGATCCCAATATTCGTGCTGAAATTGAAGCAAGCGCGGAACAACACGGCTGGGCGGTTTTGCACCAAGAATTAGTAAAAATCGACCCTGTCGCGGGAGCAAGAATTAACCCCAATGACAGCCAGCGTATTAACCGTGCCCTAGAGGTGTTTTACATCACCGGCAAAACAATGACGGAGCTCACCGCCAAACAAGGCGAGGCGTTACCATATCATATTCTACAGTTTGCGATTGCCCCCAAAGAGAGAGCCGTGTTACATCAACGTATTGAGCAACGTTTTCACAAAATGATTGACTTGGGCTTTGAAGAGGAGGTCAAGCGGTTATTTTTACGTCAAGATTTGCATATTAATCTGCCGTCCATTCGTTGTGTGGGCTATCGCCAAATATGGGAGTATTTGCAAGGCGATATTTCCCTTGATGAAGCGATTTTTAAAGGTATTTGTGCCACACGCCAATTAGCAAAACGCCAAATGACTTGGCTTCGGAGCTGGCAAGGTGAACTCACCTGGCTAGATAGCCTAGATCCGATCAGCTCTAAAGCAAAAATGGTCGAAAAGATCGATGATTATTTAAAGAATTGTGATAATATTTAAACGCCTCAGCACTTATTACGATATTTGCTGTCCTAGTATTCATCACACAACTATAAAAAAGGAAAGAAAAATGGCAAAAGGTCAATCTTTACAAGATCCATATTTGAATGCACTTCGCCGTGAGCGTATTCCTGTTTCAATTTATTTAGTTAACGGCATTAAATTACAGGGTCAAATTGAGTCGTTCGACCAATTCGTCATTTTACTAAAAAACACGGTCAGCCAAATGGTATATAAACACGCGATTTCAACTGTTGTACCTGCTCGAGCGTTATCGCACAACAATAACAACCCCCATCATCAACACGCTCAAGCTGCAACAGAAGCAGCTGAACAAACGGAATAATCAACATTACTAATCAAAAAATGTTAAACGAATCATCGCCAAACTCAGAAGAAAATTCTGCGTTTGGCTTTGCTTTATCTGAAGCAAGCCAAATTTCAGAAATAAGTGAAACAACAAAAGACAAAGCAATCCTAGTCCATCTCTATCTCGGTCAGCATAAAGACACAGAAAACCTACTTGAATTTCAAACATTGGTAGAATCTGCTGGCGTGGAAATACTAGCAACGCTGACTACAACTCGCCCAAACCCTCATATCAAGTATTATGTTGGGCAAGGAAAAGCAGAAGAAATTGCAGAAACGGTGGAACAACTTGGAGCTTCTGTTGTGCTGGTTAATCATCAACTTAGCCCTGCTCAAACACGTAATTTACAATCATTATGTGGCTGTCGTGTAGTAGATAGAACAGGTTTAATCCTTGATATATTTGCCCAACGAGCCCGATCCCATGAAGGCAAATTACAGGTAGAACTCGCACAACTTCGTCATTTATCTACTCGCTTAGTTCGCCGTGTAACTCACCAAGATCAACAAAAAGGCGGTTCTGTCGGCTTACGAGGCCCAGGTGAAACACAGCTCGAAACCGATCGCCGTTTGATCAAAGTACGTATCCAACAGCTTTTAAATCGTTTAGAAAAAGTAAACAAGCAACGAGAGCAAAACCGAAAAACACGCCAAAAAGCGGATATTCCAACAGTATCTCTTGTTGGCTATACCAATGCAGGAAAATCTACTCTATTTAACACTATTACCCAAGCTGGCGTTTATGCGGCTGATCAACTTTTCGCCACACTCGATCCAACTCTACGTCGTATTCAAATACAAGATGTCGGAACAACTATTCTTGCTGATACAGTTGGTTTTATCCGTTTTCTGCCGCATGATTTAGTATCAGCTTTCAAATCCACTCTACAAGAAACAACAGAAGCTACTTTACTTTTACACATTATTGACGGTTCAGACGATCGCAAAAATGAAAATATTGATGCAGTAAATCAAGTACTTGATGAAATTGAAGCATTGGAGATCCCAACACTTCTGGTCTTTAATAAGATAGATAAGTTAGCAGGCGTTGAGCCACATATCGAACGTAATGATGACGGTACAGCAACTGCAGTCTATTTGTCTGCCCAAGAAAATAGTGGCATTGAGCTATTATTTCAAGCTATACAGGAGAGACTGAGAAGTAATTTAGTTCATGAAACGCTACTACTACCTGTTACAGCAGGTGCAATTTATGCTCAACTTAAAGCTGAAGATTGCATTAAAGCAGAACATTTTAATGATTTTGGCGAACGCATCATCTCTATCCAAGTCAATGAAATACAATGGAATAAGTGGCTAAAGCAGTTCCCCGCACTTTTAGAATATGTGGAATTAGCAAAATGGGAAAAGCCACAAGCTAAGATACTCTAAGAGAAAATCCTTTTTTAAAGATGATGAATCCTAAAATTTATAGCTCTGCACCATTGACAAATGGTGCAGGTTTTTTATGAATAACTACAATACAAGCGGTCAAAAATGAGCAATTTTCTACCAAACAAGCCTCACCCTCATTTCGTTATTTGTATCACCGAATGTGTAGCGTAAAATCAAAAGGACTGAACTCTGTATAATACAAAGCACAGTCCTTGAATAAAACAGCCTAACTTTTTAGAGCAGATAGATAAGCGTTTTTTATTAATCTATACTAAATAGTTGCTAACGCATCCCTTGCTTTGAGAATTGGTCTAAAAATGTAGTCGATAATTCTCATATGACCAGCTTCTAATTCAGCTTCTACTAGCATACCAGTTCGAATATCCAAGCCCTTTTTCTGCCATTGTTTTAATGAGTCAGGCGAGATTTCTAAAGAAACTACATAGCTAGGAGGAGCATTTCTCTCCTCTTTATTAGGCACGGTATCTGCACCAATTTTAACAACCTTACCTAGCATAGTGCCATAAATACTATAATCATAAGCAGTTAATTTAAGAGAGGCTCTCATACCAGGCACTACATAACCAATATCTTTTGGTGTTACACGAGCTTCCACTAGCAAATTACCATTATTTGGAACAATCTCTAAAATAGTTTGTCCAGGGTTAACTACAGAACCTATCGTATTGAAGTGAATAAGATTTACTGTTCCACTAGAAGGCGAAACAATTGTTGCTCTATCTATCTGATCTTGAACGGTCTTAATACTCTCATTAGCTAAGGCTAATTGGGATACAGCTTCTGATAGCTCCTGTGCCCTCTTTTTATGGGTATCGGAAAAATAATTTTCTTGCTCCGCCCTAATATTATTAAGTGCTTGTTGTAAAGCAATAATATCTCGCTTAGGCACTGCACCACTATTTTCAAATCGAGTAAGATTAGTTAGTTCTTTCTGTTTTAAAGAAATTTGAGATTCATAATTTCTCTCTCTTGTCAAATACTCCTCCACTTTTCTTGATAACAGGCTCTTTTCTGCTTCAACAAGATCAGGGTATGTATCCTGATAACCTTTTGGAATATCAAAAATTATTGCATTTTCAGATTCTGCTTGTAATCTCAATTTTCTTAATGTAAAAGTAGCAATTTTTTTCTCAATTTCTTCTAATTGAGCCTGATATCTTGTGGTATCAAGTTCAGCCAAAACTTGCCCTGCTTCTATATTATCGCCTTCACTCACATTAAGCTGAGTTAAAATCCCACCTTCTAAGTTTTGCACAATTTGAGTTCTCTCGTGAGATACAACTTTACCATTAGCTCTCACAACCCGACTAAATTGGGTTAAATACGACCACACAAGCAAAGCACTTAATAAGCACACAATTATCCAAAGCAATTTATTGCTTTTTTTAGGTGGTTTAATTTCTTTTGTTAAATCTCTCATATTCAAACCTTAATTATTTTTGAGGTGGCTGATTGGTTTGAGCCTGTTGAATTCTATTTAATACTTCATCTCTCGGACCATCAGCAATCACGTAACCATCAGCAATGACGATAATACGATCAACCATCGCTAAAATGGGCATTCTATGTGTCACTGTAATGAATGTTTTATCCTTAGAAAAATTAGCTAAAGTATTGATAATAGAACCTTCTATATTAGGATCTAAACTTGCGGTTGGTTCATCCAGTAATAAAATTTTACTCTCACTTAATAGCATTCTAGCAAGCTGAACACTCTGTTTTTGTCCAACAGACAATCCTCTCCCACCATCTTTAATCATTAAATCTAAACCGTGTGGGTGAGAAGTTAAAAAGTTAGCCAACCCTGTTTGAGATAGAACCCCCATAATTTGTTGATCGCTAATATTTAGATTATTAAAAGTTAAATTCTGTCTTAACGTACCACTAAATAATTGAATTTCCTGATTAATCACCGAGATAGCATTTCTAATATCGTTACTATATATCTGGCGAATATCTATTCCGTCAATTTTTACTTCACCTGAATTAGGATACTGCAAACCTGATAATAAACGTAAGAAAGTTGATTTGCCAGAACCGTTCGGACCCAAAATACCAATCTTCTCACCTGGTCTAATCACAAGATTTTGAATCTGTAAGGCAGGTTTAGAATCTCTATCATATTGATAACTTACATTTCTTAGCTCGAAAAATCCTCTAATATTTTGACGGCGTAATTTCTGCTGATCTACAGGATCATCTTGCTCTGATTCAGCAATCAAATCTAACTCTTTAAGTGAAGATTTCACTTGAGCCCATCGAATTAAAAGTGAGCTTAAACGAGCAATAGGCGCAAGCGTACGAGAAACAAGAATACTCATTGCAATAATTGCCCCCATCGTCATTTTTCCATCAAAAGCATAATAAACCGCAGTAGATACTGTTAATACATAAGCAATTTGCTGAACACTTGCCGCCCATTGGGTTAAATTAGAGACCAAAGACCGCTGACGCATTGAAATATTAGCAATAATTTCACTAATATCATCCCATTGTTGAGTAAAGAAACGCTGTGATTTTGTTACTTTAATCACATCTAATTGGTAACTTACCTCGTTAAATAAACGGTTAGCAGCGGTACGTGAACCTAATGTTTCTTTTACGATATCCATCATTTTCTTTCTAAACAAGATAGGTGGAATAACCATAAATAACATTGCAATAATAGAAACCCACACAACATTACCGCCTATTGCATATATAACAAAGATAAATAACAATACAAACGGAATATCCACTAAAGAGCCGACAGCTGCTTCAGTAAAAAACTCACGAATAGAGTTAAAATCTCGTATCATTTGGCTTAAATGATTCGGTGTTGGTGTATCATTCTTCAACCTCAAACCTAATAAGCGACGTAACAATAAGCTAGTTGCTTGAATATCAATACGCTTACCGCTAAAGTCTAATAAATGCGATCGGATAATTCTAAGTGTAGCTTCTAATGCAAAAGCAATCATTACCCCAATTAGTAATGCCCACAGCGTTTCTTCAGACTTATTCGGAATAACTCTGTCATAAACCTGTAATGAGAAGAAAGAAGTAATTAACGCTAAGATATTAGCAAAAAGAGAAGCAATCAATACTTTAGTAAATACACCTTTTTCTAAAGAGAATATAGACCAAAACCAATGCTTCTTCTCAACAGGGATAGACTGTTCTAAGTAAATTCGATCAATTTGCTTTCTAATAACGAGTGCAGGCAAACTGATTAAAGAAAGCAAATTCTCTACTTTTAACTCGATTGTTTCACCAAAATTAACTGATGCTAAAGAAATAATATTATTAACAGGGTTTATATCTGTAATTACAGCATATTTACATTGAGAATCTTCTTTTTTCAATTCAATAATGCAAGGTACGGGCAAATTCAATAAGTCTTTATCAGTTAAACCGATATCTAATTGAAAATCCTCATTAAATTTCGCATTATTTTTCACATCAACAAAAGATTTTAGTTCTGCTAACTCATCAACAATTAGCTCAACCCCAATCCAATTTGCTTGAATTTTAATTGCTTCTGGTAAAGTTAAATACCAATTAGGCGTTACGTTATTCTTATCCATTTTCTACTCTGATATGTTAAAGATAGACCCATTCGTGATACGAATTTTGCTTGCTTTCAAATTTAGTAATTGAGCTTGCAACGAAATTAATTGCTGACGGGTTTGCAGTAAAGTTCTATAAGCAGATAGACCGTCAGATAATATTGCCGAGCCTGCTTCAAATTCCGAACCAAACACTTTTATCGCACTCACTCCCTTTTTTTCTAACCCTATAAGAGTATTTTTATTATTATTTAAACGATTAGTTTCTAATTCAATTCGTTTATTTTCATTATTTAACTGAGTTTGAATTTGTGTAACTTTTCTTTCTGTTGCCTTATAAGCGGATTCAGCCGCATTAACAGTTGCAGATCGGGCAAAAACAGAGGTAGGTAATTGAAAAGAAACCCCAACGTTACGAATAGAATTTCCGTTGGTAGCCTTACCCACTTCCCCATCTAACACTAAGTGTGGGTAAATATCACTTTTGGCCTGCTGAAATTGAGCAAACGCAATCTCTTTGTTAATTTCTGCTTGTCTTAATTGCAACGATTCATTACCCAAATCTGGTAGAATCTGAGAAGTTATACTATATAAACTAGGGATATCATTTAATGTTATTGGCGACATCAATTTTGCAGACAATAAATCTAAATTTAAAGCAATTTCGATATTGATAGCCTCTAACTCAGATTTCAGCTCAGCCAGCCTAAGATTTAACGTATTCGATTCTGATACACTAGAAACACCCGCATTAAATCTCACATCAGCAAAGCCTGATAACTTAGAAATAGAGGCAATTGACTCACGTAATAATCGACTATTTTCAACTAATGAAGAAATTTTAACTACCGATTCAACGGTAGAAGCCATTACTTCTCTCTCTTCAATAAGAAAGTCTAATTGAGAATTATCAATCCCAAGCTCACCTTGTTTCTCTTTATGTTTTGACGAGCCAAAATCCCATACTGTATAGCTTGCCTTTGCACCAATATAAGGAGTTGTTCGGCTGTAATAACGAGCAACAGGCTGAATAGTCGGATAGTTATTTTTATGTATAATCTCTGCTTCTGCCCTCCTCTGCTCAATCACACTCGGTAATGAAGAAATTCTATGGTTATATTCTAAAGCAGAGTTAATAATAGATAAAAAGGAGCGATAATTTTTGGTTGGTATAGATTCCGTGTTTTCCAGATTCAGATTAGTAGTTACAAGAGGGATTGCAGATACAGTTACAGATGAAATTACGCCAACATTACCAGCACTGCAACTTGAACAAGATTGACTACTAACTTCAAAATCATTTTGATTTTGGCTACAAGCACTTAGAAAAGCCGAAGAGCCCACCAATAAAAATAGTTTTTTCATAAACATAAATGAGTTACATCACAACACAAAAGATAGATTATTTTTATATTAATTTAATAATCTAAAAAAAAATAGTATTTTATATATAAATTTGCAAGAAAGTGAAAAAAACACCATTTGTTATATACTTCTGATAATGGATCTTATCAGGCACTCTACCTAATCTTTAATCCATAAAATACAGCCTTAAAAAAGCGAAATTCAGTCGGATTATATTGGTTAACATGGAAGTTCAAAAAACAATCAAGCACTCCATTTGATAAATAAAGAAGGGAGAATAAAAATTCATTAGAATGTATTTTTGTAGGTACGAAAAGCCAATGTAATAATATAGAGTATTTACTGTTGAGTGCCTGATAAGATCCATTATCAGCAGTTTGATAGTCTAGGCAGGGTTCAGAAGGTGTTAGTGGACAATGATGCGAAAAAAACCACAGGTCATAATACCCACAAGGATAACGATGGTAAGCCAATTGAAGGTGTCGACAGAATCGAAACTTTCGGTCTTAACGACAAAGGTCAAACCTTGAGGGTTGAATACGACAACAATGGTAATGGCGAAACGAATTCCAAATCTTACCTTGTGTTAGACCAATATGCTCGTGCAGTGGCGAGATATACAGATAACGACAACACGGAAGGTACAGGTAAAACCATTAAAGTCACCATCGACGGTAAAGAGGTTGAGCTAAAAGGTGTCGATAGCTATGAAACCTACAAGCACAATGCAAACGGTCAAACCATCCAAATCGACCGTAACACCAATGCAGAGGGTGCAGCGGAAGAAGTGGTTCACATCGAACGTGACGAATACGGACGTGAGAAAGGTCGTTACTATGACTTAGACAATAACGCTGAGACAGGCTCGGGTAATAAAGACAAAGAAGGCCAAGAAGACCAAGATGACGCTATTAAGTTAAATGATGGTCGTACATTGAAAGGCGCAGACCGTTATGAAACGTATGAATACAACGAACTCGGGCAGGCTATTCAAATAAATAAAAACTTTGATGGAAAAGGTGAGTTTGATGAAATCGAATACCGTGATGTGGATAAAGCAAGCGGTCAAGTTAAGGGTGCTTATTACAACCGTGATAACGACATCAAAGATGGCAAAGCGTTAGAGAAGAAAACAGGCGAGACTATCACACTAGATGGTGGTAAACGTACTCTTGAAGGTATCGACAACTTTACCACTTATGAGCGTGATGGCCAAAACCGTGTGATTACTGAAAAATTCAACCTAGATGCGAAAGGCGGGGATGACCGTGTGTACCACTATGATTTAGATGCAAACGGCAACCGTATTGGTGAATACCAAAACTTGGATAACGACACAACGCTAACGCTCGACAGTAAAGAACAGGTCACAGGTACAGAGCATACACTAAAAGATGGACGTAAAATAACAGGTATCGAACGCGTTTACCTCAAAGAGTATGATGCAAATAATCATCTCATCAAACAAGAGCAAAACTTGGACGGTAAAGGCCATGCAGAAAACGTGAGCTACTATGTGCGTGATGCGTTAGGTCGTGAAGTTGCCCGTTACGACAACACGAATAACGACCGATTCAGTAATGGTAACGAAAACAAAACAGGGTCTAGCCATCAGATTAAACTCAATGGTGAAACAGTCACTGTAGAGGGTATTGATAGAATTACCAAAAACACATTCAATGCGTATAATAAGGCAGAAAAAACCGAAATCAATAACACGGGTGAAGCGGGCGATGACAAGTTTACTAATATCACAGAACGTGTTTACAACGGTCGTAATCAGCTTGAATCTGACGTCTCAAAAGTGAAGACAGAAGGCGGCGAATTTGTACAATCTTCTGCCAATAAGTACACTTATGACAACTATGACCGTGTAGCAACGCGGAGCTTTGATACGAACTTGACAAAACAAGGTTTTGAGCGGGTAGAAAACTACACTTATGACACATACGGAAGTATCATTGATACAGCCACCGATGTTGCTGGTGATAACATCGCAGTCAATAGCCGTACGACCAGTGAAAGAGATGAGTTCGGTCGTGATAAAGTGGTTCGTAATTTCCAAGCAGATGGAACATTGGTCTGGAAACGGGAGTATGAATACAATGAGTATGATGCACTTACAAAAGAAACTCACTATTCATCTGAAACCAGAAAGAATTCCATCCATACTTATAGCCGAGATGAGTTTGATCGACCTGTAATAGGATGGGATGATAAAAATGCCAACGGTATTTTTGATGCTGGTGATGTCAAATATAGTTTGAGTTTCTCTAATGATGCTAGATCATTACTTATGAGACGCAAAAATACTGTAGTTGATATATCAGGTAAAGAAACATCCCAAGACTTCAATTATGTTTACAATGAAAAAGTCCGGGTTAGAGAGTTTATTGATCTTAACAATAATCAAAAAGCTGACTCTAATGAACTTGTCACGCACATAACCTACACGGACGATACTGGGTTATTTGTGAAAAAATTCGAATATAGCTATGGATTAGATAAAAAGAACATATTTGAATCTTGGCATTTTATCTTCCCTGACGCTGGTACAAGAGGCGTTCAAATCGCAGGTATTCGCACAGATATAGCATCTGGGAAAACCTATATGAGCTATGGGGTTCACGGTTCTCACTATTCTACAAAAGATGACTATACGTCGAGTAGCTGGAATAAATTATTCGATGAGTATAAAAGCAAACTTGAAGCCATTTATCTCACCAATAATACTGCTAATACTATATTAACAGTAGATAACGACGTTATTGCGAAAATCGCCAAAAACCAAATGCTACGTATTAACGGCGATGCAACCGATACTGTCCGCCTGAAAGACCACGCTGAGTTTAAAGAGATTGAAAATGTGAAACAAGGTAAAAATGACTACAAACAATACACCACCGAAGTGGACGGTCAGCAATATACCCTATTGATTGACACCGACATCAACGTTGTATTGGCGTAGCTTTAGCTCACAATAAGCGGTCTGTTTTTGCTGATAATTTGCAAAAGTATAGCCACATTAACTCAAACCACCTTATAGGTTTTCTGTAAGGTGGTTTTTTTATCAACACTTTACCAAAAACGGATTAAACTTAATACGCCATTTGAGCTTGTTACCCAAAAGCATATAAATATAGATAACAAAATCACTTGTCTCGCATAAATTCATTACAACTTATTTTATCAACCAAAAAACCATTAAAGTGAATAACAAACTTGTTTGTGCTGCATAAATGAGGCACAATTTTGCTTTTATAACTAAAAATCACCAAAAATGGGGAACAAAATGCACAATATCAACATTGAAAATGCGGTGAAATATCACGATGGGAAATTTCCACCCGATGAAATCGCTTACCAAAGAATCATTCCAGCCCTAGCAAATGCGATTGAAGCGATTTCTCGCTACGACCAAATTGCTTAAAAATATGCATAATAGCGAAATTTTGCTTGCCCCATTACGCAATCAGGAAGCGGTGATTTCTTCTCGTATGGAAGGCACAATCAGCACAATGGATGAGATTTTGCAATATGAGGCGGATTATCCTGAAACAGCAGGAAAAAATGAATATAGCTTGAATGTGAGACGCGATATTATTGAAACAGTACTGTATCAACGCACGTTAAAAAACACGCAAAAAGCGATGCTAGATGGCTATCCACTGTCTAAATCGTTACTAAAAGGAATGCACCAACAGCTTTTATCGGTGGGAAGAGGGGCAAATAAAAGTCCAGGCGAATTTAAGAAAGAGCAAAATTTTTTAGCAGACACCATTCGGCGAAGTGTATTGTTTATCCCAATCTCTCCAGAAAAACTGGAAGAAGGAATAGACCGACTTTTTGACTATATTCAGCAAAATAATGACCATATTTTAATTAAAACAGCCGTCAGCCATTTGGAATTTGAAGCACTCCACCCATTCCAAGATGGCAACGGTAGAATTGGTAGAATGTTGATTACGCTAATGTTATGGCACTCTAAGCTAATTTCTGCCCCACATTTTTATATTAGTGGTTATTTTGAACAAAATAAAAACAGCTATATTGATTTAATGAGGCTGGTTTCACAAACTGGTGATTGGAATGAGTGGATTATTTTTTTCTTGAATGCTGTAGAAGTACAAGCAAAACATAATTTGATGATTGCTGAAAGTATCCAAAAACTTTATGAAACAATGAAGGCTATTTTTGCTGATACTCTCTCTTCAAAATATGCAGTGATGGCACAGGATTTTATTTTTACCAATCCAATTTTTAGAAATAGCCAATTTATTGGACGAAGTGGTATTCCAAGTACAACCGCCACTCGCTTTACCAAACTGTTGGTGGAAACCGGTGTTTTAGCCGTTAAAGAAGAAGCAGCAGGCAGAAAATCTGCCCTTTATGCTTTTGAACCATTAATGAATTTAGTGCGGATTTAGGCTGAATAAAGGGTAAAAAAACCTGTTACCAATCGGTAACAGGTTTTGTTTTATCTTAAGCGGCGTTTTGCAAATTATCAGCAAAAACAGACCGCTTATTGTGAGCTAAAGCTACGCCAATACAACGTTGATGTCGGTGTCAATCAATAGGGTATATTGCTGACCGTCCACTTCGGTGGTGTATTGTTTGTAGTCATTTTTACCTTGTTTCACATTTTCAATCTCTTTAAACTCAGCGTGGTCTTTCAGGCGGACAGTATCGGTTGCATCGCCGTTAATGAGTAGCTTTCGAGTGCTACTTTTACCGCTCAGTTTTGCTAAGGTGTCGTTGTCGAATGCAATATCCGTGCTTTGCGTCGCATTGCTAAGATTGATTTCTCTCAATGTTCCGCCAATTTGCTCTAACAATGGTTCGAATTTACTGTCAGTATAATCTTCAGTTGAAGAACGAACAGGGGCACCGTTGCCTCCATTATATACCCAATTTTTGAATACTCGTTCTCCATCAGCGTAAATTGTACCTAAAGATTGCCCTGAGTCACTATAATGCAGTTTATGTAACTGATAGAGTTTTAAACCATCCTCCATATTTGGTTCACCAAAGCGGACACCATCGCTCTCTTTTTTGCCATTATAAAGTTCAAAGTAATCAACTAGACTACGACTACCTTCAAAATACTGACGAACCCAATAAGTATCACCCTTTTCAATAGTGCCATTGTTATTTTTATCAAATAGAGTTGCAACGTGGAGATCGGTTTCATCGTAGTAAAAAATAACTTTCAGTTCAGGTGAACCGTTGGCGTATTTCTCAATGCGACTGATTAGCCTACCATTAGTAGGATCAAGCGTTAGAATATGCTTTATCTCATTACCATCAAATTTACCGTTGTAATTGTTATCTGTCCAATAAATGGCTTGGCGATTATACTCATCACTTTCCGAATTAAAAATTCGGGATACTTGATTTTGAGCATTATAAGAGGTTGTTTTGGTTGCATCTCCATATTGATTGTATTCTTTAGTTTGATGTAACTCAAATGAACCCTTATCATCACTATAAGCCTTTATGTCTGTATTACGTCCGAAAATATCATATTCATAAGTAGTATAAGCATCAATATCCCCACCTTGGCCAACAATGTCATTATCAGTGCGAACAATTCTACCATAAACATCTCTATCATAAGTTTCTACCCGCTCAAAACCTTGTTTTGTCAAGTTCGTATCAAAGCTCCGCGTTGCTACGCGGTCATAGTTGTTATAAGTGTACTTATCATTAGAAAATTGAGTGATTTTCATTCAAATGATCCCAAGCTATTTAAGTATAATACTTTTCAAAATACAGTCCTAAAAAGAAAAGCTCGTCAAAAAACGAGCTTTTAGTACCATTTTAGCTATTCTTTCCCGCAGGGATAAAGTCACTAATTAAAATAAAATCTCCAACAACAATAAATCTCACAGAATGAGGTTTTCGCCTTTTAGATACAGGAAATTTATGGAATTTACCATCGTTATATGCTCCAGCAATATATGACAGTTTTTCTGCAGTGGTTTTAATATCATCAAAGAAATTAGCCGCTATTTCTCTACTGCTTTGCTCTGCTATATAGTCAGCTTTTTTATTAAGTTGTTCTTCTGCTTCATTAGACCACTGAACAATATAATCAACTTTCATCACTATTTATCTAGCTTTAATCTTTTTCGTAGGTTTTCCAGCACTTCTTCATTACTTTTGAAGGTAATTTCACCGTTCAGAATTCTCATCAAAAAGATTTGTTCTTCAGATGGGCGGTTTTGTTCAACAAATTCAATTTTGCTGGTTGTTACTACTTGATTCTTTGCGAGAGTTATCATTTTATTTATCCTAATTTTTCTTGATAAGTGCAGAAATGGTACTCTTATTACTTAGCAAAGTCAAAAGAATAAGTGTATACAAAATAACCTAAAACTGTAAATAAGTACACTTATGACAACTATGACCGCGTAGCAACGCGGAGCTTTGATACGAACTTGACAAAACAAGGTTTTGAGCGGGTAGAAACTTATCATAGAGATGTTTATGGTAGAGCTGTTCGTCAAGATAACAACTTCACAGGTGATGAATTATTAATTAATGAATATTCTACCCATAAGTTTGATTTATATGGTCGTGAGGTAGTAAGACGCGTATTTGACAGCCAAGGCAATCTGTCTAAACAGAATACCGTTGAATACGATGTATATGGTCTGAGAGCGAAGGATACTTCTCATACCAACAATACTACCGCTATCTTTAAACGCGATGAATACGGTCGAATTATCGTAGAAGGAAGAGACAATAATTTAGATGGAGAATTGGGGGCAGGCGACCGTTGGCGAGCCTATACTTACAACGACCAAGGACGAGCCTATAAAGTAACGGATGTAAATACAAGAGGTGTAGAAACCAATACAATATGGAACTATGATGATTTCGGAAGACGTGATTACACCTTTGTAGATAGTAATGGTAATGAGCAATGGGATAACGGCGAAACCAAGCATGTGGATACCTACCACATTACGAATTCACGTGATGCCGTTTATAGATATGTCGCCCCTAATGAGGAGAATCCGACAAATATCTTGAAGTTTGTCTACCTCAATGCGGGCAATCAAGGCACTCAAATCGGTACACTTGATTCCCCTCTCGGTAAGGAGTTCAAAACATTTAATTACAACGTCTACGGCAGCCAAGCAACATCAGTCGAAGACTACACGACTGAAAACTGGCATCGTTTCTTCGACAAAGTAGGCGGGCATATTCAAGTGATTAATATGTCTGATGCTCGGGCTAAAACGGAGATTACGCTAGATAACGATGTGCTGCGTAAAATCACAACAGGTTCAGAACTGCGTATTGCAGGCGACAGTACCGATGTGGTGAATCTCAAAAATAGCCACGAGTTCAAAAAGTTAGATGAGACCAAAAAAGTGAGCAATCAGGAGTACAATCAGTACACGACACAGGTAGATGGACACGACTACACCCTGTTAATTGATACTGATATTACAACCAACCTGCTCCCGTAGCCAATAACAAGCGGTCTGTTTTTGCTGGTAATTTGCAAAAGTAGCTGAAGCTGAGTTACTAAGTGGCTAAGTGGCTAAGTGGCTAAACGACTATCAGAAATTGCACCGCTTACCTTGAAAATAAAACCGCCTGACGATGTTTCTTCGTCAGGCGGTTTTTTATGACTGCGTTGCGGTGCTTTTTACACATTGTCAGCAAAAATCAACCGCTTGTATTGCCCCGAGTGGCGGGGCAAATCAGCAAGGAAGGCTATTTGCTTAAATAATTTCCGTCCCTGGGTGTGCAGCATCAAAGAGCTTGATGTCGGTATCGACCAATAACGTGTAGGTTTTGCCCTCAACCTCTGTGGTCAGTTTATCATAGGTGTTGCTGCCTATTTTCACTGTCTCTGCTGCTTTGGTGAATTCACCGTAGTCTTTGAGCTTGACTGTGTCAGTAGCGTCACCGTTGATGAGTAGTGTTTTATCTTTGGCAATTTTTGCGACAGTGTTATGATCTAACGTAATATGCGTACTTGCCGTAGCATTCGTAAGATTGATTTGGTTAATTTTATTTGCATAATTATCTAGAAGTTTGCTCCAGTTGTCGGAAGTATAATCATCCTCAGAGGAATAGTGAAAACCATGAAGCCCATATAGTAAAGCATACTGATCTGCTGCAACGTCTAGCTTTAATTGTGCAATCGGGTTACCAATATTGCCTGCATCTGGGTAAACATACTTCTGAATAAGGGTTAATTTTCCATTTGTATAGAACTCAAATCTATCCGTTATTCCAGATTCACCAAAGTAGAAACGTTTGGTTAACGGTTCATAACTATCATGGGTTTTATTACCATTTTTATCCTCAAATGATGAACTTATTCTTTGGTAATCATCATAGGTATAGATGTTGTGTTTTTTCCGTAATACTGATTCATCAATACGTTCCGCATATTTGCTGTCAATATATTGATCGTAAATTAAGGTTTGTTTCAGATCGCCAGCATCAAAGATTTCATTAGCATTTTTGTCTTCAAGTAGTTTTTCTACCCGCCCAATACTATCACGTTTATAATAATGATTGATAAAACTCTTCTGTGTCTCAGATGAATAGCTGGTTAGTTTAGTAATGTATCCATATTCATTATAATCATACTCATGTTTTGATAATAGACTACCATTTGCTTGGTAGTCACGATATATTTCAGTACGTCCATACAGATCTCTTTCAATCGTTCTTGTCGTATTCACGGCAATATTGTCGCCAAGTATGTCAGTCGCGACATTAATAATATATCCGTACTGATCATAAGTGTATTTTTCTGTTCTCTCATCCCCCTCTTTTTTAGAGTCTGTATCAAAGCTCCGCGTTGCTACGCGGTCATAGTTGTCATAAGTGTACTTATCATGAGCGATTCGATTAAAATAAACTCTAAAAGCACAATTATCATTCATATTGAGCTGATTGGTTTGCCTATTCAGCTCCAACATTGAGCCTATTATTGATATGTTAAAAATCAATACTCAATTAAATAGCGGGTGCTTCGTCCTCCTTGTTCCGTTTTTCTTATCAGACCTTTTTCCAGTAAATCGGTTAAGTGACGTGTGGCAGTCGCTTTACTGACTTTGGCTACCTTTTGGTATTGTGATGCATTGATACCTAATTCAAACCCGTTTTCACCACCATCCAGCAAGCGATTTAACACTTTTTTTTGTTCTTTGTTTAGACTCAGCCCTCTATGTTTTAACCAAAAGCGACTTTTGGCAAGCAGTCGTTCGATTTGAACCAAGCTGCTTTCAATGCTTTCGATTAATGTAGTTAAAAACCAACTTAGCCATTGTGTGATATTAGGGCTACCTTTTTGGCTCTCTTCCAATAAGCGATAGTATTCATTCCGTTTTTGTAAAATGGTAAATGAAAAAGCGTAGAGCCTAATACTTTGTTGGTCTGCTTGCGTTAATGTTAAATCAGTTAATGCTCTCGCCAGCCTGCCATTGCCGTCATCAAAGGGGTGTATGGTTAAAAACCAAAGATTACATATACCTGCACGGATAAGGGGATCAAGTGAGATATCGTGTAGGCTAGAGTTGAACCACTCAATGAAACGAGATAATGCGACTTCCAACTCTTGGCGTGGTAGTGCTTCAAAATGTACTTTGGGCTTATCTAAGCGGCCCGAAACAACCTGCATCGGCTCTTCGCCACGTATTTCTCCAACTTTAATATGGGGTGTATGATAAGGAAACAACCAAAGATGCCATTGAGCTAAACGAGCAAAACTTAACGGCTGCTGCCAGTTCTCCAATACATCAATCATAATGTTACTGACACCTTCGGATCGGTCAGAAACAGGACAAGGGGTTTCAATTGAAATATTTAACTTGCGAGCCAACGATGACCTGACTGAGTAGGCATTGAGATTTTCACCTTCAATCTGTGAGGAGCTCAATATATTGCTTAATAAGGTATCTAGAGCCAGTTCCGAATCGCTGTATTCAATTTGACTGCTATACCCAATAAGTTTACCCAGTAACAACCAGCAACGGCGTAACTTGGGTTCCAACTTTGAGTTATCCCATGAAAACTCGGTCCAATTTGGGTATTGCCATATCCATTTGTAATTATCATATTGCATTATTCCTGTCCTTATAATAAAAAATTCAGTATTATAATCGTATCATTTTATAAACCAAATATGATAGCCAATCAGCTCAATATGAATGATAATTGTGCTTTTAGAGTTTATTTTAATCGAATCGCTCATGATAAGTACACTTATGACAACTATGACCGCGTAGCAACGCGGAGCTTTGATACGAACTTGACAAAACAAGGTTTTGAGCGGGTAGAAACTTATCATAGAGATGTTTATGGTAGAACTGTTCGCACTGATAATGACATTGTTGGTCAAGGTGGTGATATTGATGGATATACTACTTACGATCGTAATCATTATGGACAAAACAATAAGATAATTCAGCATACTTCAGATGGCACCGTTACCTCCCAAACGGCTTATGAGTTTGATATTTATGGTCGTACTTCTAAGCATTTCTTTTTAGATAAAGAGGGTAATGCCATGTGGACTAGATCTTATGAATATAACGCTCGTGGCCTGGCTATTCGCCAGTCAGATGATAGAGGGGTGTTAGGCAAATGGGATAATGGCGATGTCAAGTTTGAATATACGCGTGCTGATGATGCTACGGGTAGATTGATAGGTCAAAAAGTCATCAAACCATCACAAGATAGTTATTATGAGATATTCGATTATGACGATTTTGGACGAAGAATTTTAGTCTTAAGAGATAATAATAATGATGGTAAAATCTCCGAAGGTGAAGATTATACGAGATACGTTTATGGTGACGATACAGCGAATACATATATCAACTATTATTATGTAGGTAGCGATGACAACTTGAAATATGCCATTTATGCCCATCGTGATAATACTAACAAAATAATTGCTCGCTTATTATCTAACAATAAAGAGGAATTTGTAGCATTGAGTTACGACGGCTGGGGTAATCCTAGTTCATCGGTTGAAGATTATACAGGTGGCAATATCAGCTTCAACAAAGTCTTAGAACTTGCAAAGGGTAAACTAGAGAAGATCAATTTGTCGAATGCCACTCAAAACACAGAAATCACTTTAGATAACGACGTGCTAGCGAAACTCACTAAGTCAACACCTGAGTTAACACTCGCGATCAACGGTGACGCTACTGACACAGTCAAGCTCAAAGACTACGGTGAATTCACCAAAGCAGCAGAGACAGTGAAAATAGGCAGCAACACCTATGATAAACTGACCACAGAGGTTGAGGGCAAAACCTACACGCTATTGGTCGATACCGACATCAAGCTCTTTGATGCTGCACACCCAGGGACGGAAATTATTTAAGCAAATAGCCTCCATTCCTTGCTGATTTGCCCCGCCACTCGGAGCAATACAAGCGGTTGATTTTTGCTGACAATGTGTAAAAAGCACCGCAACGCAGTCATAAAAAAACGCCTGACGAAGAAACATCGTCAGGCGGTTTTATTTTCAAGGTAAGCGGTGTAGTTTCTGATAGTCGCTTAGTCACTTAACCACTCAGTAACTCAGCTTCAGCTACTTTTGCAAATTGCCAGCAAAAACAGACCGCTTGTTATTGGCTACGGGAGCAGGTTGGTTGTAATATCAGTATCAATTAACAGGGTGTAGTCGTGTCCATCTACCTGTGTCGTGTACTGATTGTACTCTTGGTTAGCCACTTTTTTGGTCTCATCTAACTTTTTGAACTCGTGGCTATTTTTGAGATTCACCACATCGGTACTGTCGCCTGCAATACGCAGTTCTGAACCTGTTGTGATTTTACGCAGCACATCGTTATCTAGCGTAATCTCCGTTTTAGCCCGAGCATCAGACATATTAATCACCTCAATATGCCCACCTACTTTGTCGAAGAAACGTTGCCAGTTTTCAGTGGTGTAGTCTTCAGTAGAAGAAACCACTGAGCCATATACGTTGTAAGCTAGATCAGTAAAATCTTTACCATTCCAAGCGTGTAAAAAACCTAACATCTGACCTGCTTCACCTGCATTGAGGTAAATGACTTTATTGATTTTCACTGGTGTTGTTTCGTCTTTTGCGGAAAACTGAGTGAGAGTATCTTGAAAATTTGTTTGACCGTGATAGGTAATAATATTTTTAACATCATTACCATCAAAAATATCATTCTTGTTGTCATCAGCTACGATAAGATTACGTCTATTAAAATCATCATAGAAGTAGAGGTTTACGTTATCATTACCATTTGCCTGCCTATCAATTATTTTATAAGCCTTACCATCATCGTAAAAATACGTTCTCCAAGTATCGCCTAAGCCAAACTCACCATTTAGATCACGATCTTGACCTATAATAACTATTCTGCCGTACTCATCACGTGTGATAATCTGTGAGATATTGATTTTATCTTCAGCAGTATAAGTTGTGCGTTTTACTTCGTGATCATACATATTGCGTTCCATCACTAATTTGGAGATTAAATGATTTTGGTTATCAAATGTGTGTCTTACTACCTCTCGGCCATATAAATCAAACTCATGGATAGTATATTCGTTAATGGGTAATGTATCATTCGTATAATTTTTATCTTCACGGATAGCTCTACCATAAACATCTCTGTGATAAGTGTCGATACGCTCAAACCCCTCTTTTTTAGAGTCCGTATCAAAGCTCCGCGTTGCTACGCGGTCGTAGTTGTCATAAGTGTACTTATTGCACCTTATCGATAGATTTTATAGATTGATTATATGTTTTTAATCGTTATAAGAAACACATTAGCTGAATATAAGGCAATAAAAAACGCCCTTGAGATCTCAGGAGCGTTTTCGATCAGATTAGTTTTTTTACTTGACATATTTTTGTACAACGATTGCAATGCCAAACATCACAAAGGCAAAAACAGCTAATCCAAATGTTAAACCAATCATTATGTTTCTCCTTATTTGTGTTTATTTCGTCTCAAGTGACGGCTAATGAGTAATGAAAAATAAGCTCCTGCTAATAATAAGAATGAGTTGATAATCTTTATAACAGCTGTTTCGTTCCCATAGAGCATAACAGGAATAGCAAGAATTGCAACTTTTGCAATATCATCGGCTATTTTTGTCCACGCATCAATCGTCTCAGTTTCTATCGGGCGTTTAAATAGATTAAACATACTCTCTCCTTAGTTTAGGCAATATAGTAAGATTACTTTTTTATAAAGTCAAAACTGTTAATAAAATTACGTATTATAATTTACTATTTAGGGTTAAAAATTGGTTTTATTTTGTTCTTTTTGAGTATTAAATGGACAATGAAGTGATGATAAGTACACTTATGACAACTATGACCGCGTAGCAACGCGGAGCTTTGATACGAACTTGACAAAACAAGGTTTTGAGCGGGTAGAAACTTATGATAGAGATGTTTATGGTAGAATTGTTCGCACTGATAATGACATTGTTGGTCAAGGTGGTGATATTGATGGATATACTACTTACGATCGTAATCATTATGGACAAAACAATAAGATAATTCAGCATACTTCAGATGGCACCGTTACCTCCCAAACGGCTTATGAGTTTGATATTTATGATCGTACTTCTAAGCATTTTTTTTTAGATAAAGAGGGTAATGCCATGTGGACTAGATCTTATGAATATAACGCTCGTGGCCTGGCTATTCGCCAGTCAGATGATAGAGGGGTGTTAGGCAAATGGGATAATGGCGATGTCAAGTTTGAATATACGCGTGCTGATGATGCTACGGGTAGATTGATAGGTCAAAAAGTCATCAAACCATCACAAGATAGTTATTATGAGATATTCGATTATGACGATTTTGGACGAAGAATTTTAGTCTTAAGAGATAATAATAATGATGGTAAAATCTCCGAAGGTGAAGATTATACGAGATACGTTTATGGTGACGATACAGCGAATACATATATCAACTATTATTATGTAGGTAGCGATGACAACTTGAAATATGCCATTTATGCCCATCGTGATAATACTAACAAAATAATTGCTCGCTTATTATCTAACAATAAAGAGGAATTTGTAGCATTGAGTTACGACGGCTGGGGTAATCCTAGTTCATCGGTTGAAGATTATACAGGTGGCAATATCAGCTTCAACAAAGTCTTAGAACTTGCAAAGGGTAAACTAGAGAAGATCAATTTGTCGAATGCCACTCAAAACACAGAAATCACTTTAGATAACGACGTGCTAGCGAAACTCACTAAGTCAACACCTGAGTTAACACTCGCGATCAACGGTGACGCTACTGACACAGTCAAGCTCAAAGACTACGGTGAATTCACCAAAGCAGCAGAGACAGTGAAAATAGGCAGTAACACCTATGATAAACTGACCACTGACGTTGAGGGCAAAACCTACACGTTATTGGTCGATACCGACATCAAGCTCTTTGATGCTGCACACCCAGGGACGGAAATTATTTAAGCAAATAGCCTTCCTTGCTGATTTGCCCCGCCACTCGGGGCAATACAAGCGGTTGATTTTTGCTGACAATGTGTAAAAAGCACCGCAACGCAGTCATAAAAAACCGCCTGACGAAGAAACATCGTCAGGCGGTTTTATTTTCAAGGTAAGCGGTGCAATTTCTGATAGTCGCTTAGTCACTTAACCACTCAGTAACTCAGCTTCAGCTACTTTTGCAAATTACCAGCAAAAACAGACCGCTTGTTATTGGCTACGGGAGCAGGTTGGTTGTAATATCAGTATCAATTAACAGGGTGTAGTCGTGTCCATCTACCTGTGTCGTGTACTGATTGTACTCCTGATTGCTCACTTTTTTGGTCTCATCTAACTTTTTGAACTCGTGGCTATTTTTGAGATTCACCACATCGGTACTGTCGCCTGCGATACGCAGTTCTGAACCTGTTGTGATTTTACGCAGCACATCGTTATCTAGCGTAATCTCCGTTTTAGCCCGAGCATCAGACATATTAATCACCTGAATATGCCCGCCTACTTTGTCAAAGAAACGATGCCAGTTTTCAGTCGTGTAGTCTTCGGTAGAAGAAACGACTGAGCCGTATACGTTATGACTAAATGACTTGAATTCTTTCCCTTGAGGGGCATCCAGAGTACCAATTTGGTAACCTTGATCTCCTGCATTTTGGTAAACAAATTTCATGATCCTGATTGGATTCTTATCATCTGGATAGGTATAAGTGATTGTCTCATCACGATCTGTTCTTGTACCGTGATAAGTATCAACATGTTTGTATTCTCTATCGTCCCATTTCCCATTATCGTTTGCGTCAATAATGCTGTAAACACGTCGTCCAAATTCATCATAGAACCATAGTGATGTAGCAGTTTTATCGCCGTTTGCTAAAACATCATATGTTTTATAGGGTCTACCTTGATCATTATAAGTATATACTCGATAGCTATCTCCTAAATCAATAACACCATTCATATTGAGGTCTCGTCCATCTTTTATATAACGACCATATTCATCTCTCTCCTTTAGGAATTGAATATTTATGCTATCTTCTGTAGCGTATGTGGTTTCTCTGATTCGTTGTCCATAAGCATCATACCCATAATCGTTTTTCTTTGTTAGAACATCATTACTATCAAAAATTCTTTCTGTGCTCACTCGCCCATAAAGATCAAACTCTTTCTTCGAATAAGAGTTGATAGTCAGATTATCGCCTGTAAAATTGCTATCAGCACGAATCCCTCTTCCATATTGATCGTATTGATAAGTATCCACCCGCTCAAAACCCTCTTTTTTAGAGTCTGTATCAAAGCTCCGCGTTGCTACGCGGTCATAGTTGTCATAAGTGTACTTATCATGAGCGATTCGATTAAAATAAACTCTAAAAGCACAATTATCATTCATATTGAGCTGATTGGTTTGCCTATTCAGCTCCAACATTGAGCCTATTATTGATATGTTAAAAATCAATACTCAATTAAATAGCGGGTGCTTCGTCCTCCTTGTTCCGTTTTTCTTATCAGACCTTTTTCCAGTAAATCGGTTAAGTGACGTGTGGCAGTCGCTTTACTGACTTTGGCTACCTTTTGGTATTGTGATGCATTGATACCTAATTCAAACCCGTTTTCACCACCATCCAGCAAGCGATTTAACACTTTTTTTTGTTCTTTGTTTAGACTCAGCCCTCTATGTTTTAACCAAAAGCGACTTTTGGCAAGCAGTCGTTCGATTTGAACCAAGCTGCTTTCAATGCTTTCGATTAATGTAGTTAAAAACCAACTTAGCCATTGTGTGATATTAGGGCTACCTTTTTGGCTCTCTTCCAATAAGCGATAGTATTCATTCCGTTTTTGTAAAATGGTAAATGAAAAAGCGTAGAGCCTAATACTTTGTTGGTCTGCTTGCGTTAATGTTAAATCAGTTAATGCTCTCGCCAGCCTGCCATTGCCGTCATCAAAGGGGTGTATGGTTAAAAACCAAAGATTACATATACCTGCACGGATAAGGGGATCAAGTGAGATATCGTGTAGGCTAGAGTTGAACCACTCAATGAAACGAGATAATGCGACTTCCAACTCTTGGCGTGGTAGTGCTTCAAAATGTACTTTGGGCTTATCTAAGCGGCCCGAAACAACCTGCATCGGCTCTTCGCCACGTATTTCTCCAACTTTAATATGGGGTGTATGATAAGGAAACAACCAAAGATGCCATTGAGCTAAACGAGCAAAACTTAACGGCTGCTGCCAGTTCTCCAATACATCAATCATAATGTTACTGACACCTTCGGATCGGTCAGAAACAGGACAAGGGGTTTCAATTGAAATATTTAACTTGCGAGCCAACGATGACCTGACTGAGTAGGCATTGAGATTTTCACCTTCAATCTGTGAGGAGCTCAATATATTGCTTAATAAGGTATCTAGAGCCAGTTCCGAATCGCTGTATTCAATTTGACTGCTATACCCAATAAGTTTACCCAGTAACAACCAGCAACGGCGTAACTTGGGTTCCAACTTTGAGTTATCCCATGAAAACTCGGTCCAATTTGGGTATTGCCATATCCATTTGTAATTATCATATTGCATTATTCCTGTCCTTATAATAAAAAATTCAGTATTATAATCGTATCATTTTATAAACCAAATATGATAGCCAATCAGCTCAATATGAATGATAATTGTGCTTTTAGAGTTTATTTTAATCGAATCGCTCATGATAAGTACACTTATGACAACTATGACCGCGTAGCAACGCGGAGCTTTGATACAGACTCTAAAAAAGAGGGGTTTGAGCGTATCGACACTTATCACAGAGATGTTTATGGTAGAGTTGTTCGTCAAGATAACAACTTCACAGGTGATGAATTATTAATTAATGGATATTCTACCTATAGGCTTGATTTATATGGTCGTGAGGTAGTAAGACGTATATTTGACAGCCAAGATCGTTTAACCCAAAAACAGGAGCTTAAACACGATATTTATGATCGTGTAATAAAACGCACAAGTTATACTAATGAAGATACAATCAATCTCTCACATATTACCACGCATGATGAGTACGGCAGAACTGTTACTATAGGTGCAGATAATAATCTAAACGGCAAATTTGACTTGGGCGATACTTGGAGAACGCATTTTTACAACAATCAAGGTCTTGTTGAAAAAGCAATTGACAGAATAAAAGATGGTACTGATAGAGTAACTATCTACCACTATGATGAGCTGAATAGAATTGATTCTACTTTCTGGGATCAGAACAATAATGGTAAATTTGATGGTGATGATGTTAAACATATTAACACCTATCACGGTCAAACAAATGATCAAGATACTATCACTCGGTTTTTCGCAAAAGACGAAACCACACCAGTTAAAATAGAGAAATTTATTTACCTCAATGCAGGTGAAGCAGGTCAGAAATTAGGTATGTTACACGCTTGGAATGGTAAAGATTTTACTGATTTAGCTTACAACGTTTGGGGCTCAGTCATTTCTTCTACCGAAGACTACACGACTGAAAACTGGCATCGTTTCTTTGACAAAGTAGGCGGGCATATTCAGGTGATTAATATGTCTGATGCTCGGGCTAAAACGGAGATTACGCTAGATAACGATGTGCTGCGTAAAATCACAACAGGTTCAGAACTGCGTATCGCAGGCGACAGTACCGATGTGGTGAATCTCAAAAATAGCCACGAGTTCAAAAAGTTAGATGAGACCAAAAAAGTGAGCAATCAGGAGTACAATCAGTACACGACACAGGTAGATGGACACGACTACACCCTGTTAATTGATACTGATATTACAACCAACCTGCTCCCGTAGCCAATAACAAGCGGTCTGTTTTTGCTGGTAATTTGCAAAAGTAGCTGAAGCTGAGTTACTGAGTGGTTAAGTGACTAAGCGACTATCAGAAATTGCACCGCTTACCTTGAAAATAAAACCGCCTGACGATGTTTCTTCGTCAGGCGGTTTTTTATGACTGCGTTGCGGTGCTTTTTACACATTGTCAGCAAAAATCAACCGCTTGTATTGCCCCGAGTGGCGGGGCAAATCAGCAAGGAAGGCTATTTGCTTAAATAATTTCCGTCCCTGGGTGTGCAGCATCAAAGAGCTTGATGTCGGTATCGACCAATAACGTGTAGGTTTTGCCCTCAACGTCAGTGGTCAGTTTATCATAGGTGTTACTGCCTATTTTCACTGTCTCTGCTGCTTTGGTGAATTCACCGTAGTCTTTGAGCTTGACTGTGTCAGTAGCGTCACCGTTGATCGTGAGTGTTAACTCAGGTGTTGACTTAGTGAGTTTCGCTAGCACATTGTTATCTAAAGTGATCTGAGTACTATGTCTATCATTAGTAAAATTCACAGCCTTAAGATTACCGCCGACCTGCTTGAATAGCTCATTGTAATGCTCTTGGGTGAAATCTTCACTTGAGCTAAGAGGTCTATCATATCCGTCATAGTTCAATGTGCGATAAACACCGTCAGCATCAGCTCTGAAAGTGGCAATTGCAGTATTATTATTGTCATAGTGAACTTTTCGGGCTATATTTAATGTTGTGCCTATATACTCAGCTATTGTATCCATTGTACTTGTTTGCCCGATATAAGAGATTTTCCAGTTCTTTTCATTTTCATCAATCTTGTTGTTTTCGTTAACATCTTGATGTGTAGCAATACGGCGATCTAAATCATCGTAACGCCACTTACTTTTTACCTTTATACCATTAGCAGCATTAATATCAGTACGACTTGAAACCCAATGGATTACATTGGTATTGTATTCGTAACTCAGCTTATTGTCTTTACCATCGAAAATCCCATTGTTATTTTTATCAAAAAATATTTCCGTTATGAGATTGTGAGCATTATATTTTCTCTCAATAGTTTGATCTGGAACGCCATTTACATCATTGTAAATTATCTTAAGCTTACGGTCATATATATCATATTTATTCTCTATATTACGATTTAATTGACCGTTAGCATATGACTTTGAAATGGTATCTCGCCCAAAAATATCACGTTCATAAGTAGTATATCCATCAATATCACCACCTTGACCAACAATGTCATTATCAGTGCGAACAACTCTACCATAAACATCTCTATGATAAGTTTCTACCCGCTCAAAACCTTGTTTTGTCAAGTTCGTATCAAAGCTCCGCGTTGCTACGCGGTCATAGTTGTCATAAGTGTACTTATTGGCAGAAGATTGTGCAAATTCGCCGTCTTCTAATTTCACTTTTGAGACGTCAGATTCAAGCTGATTACGACCGTTGTAAACACGTTCTGTGATATTAGTAAACTTGTCATCGCCCGCTTCACCCGTGTTATTGATTTCGGTTTTTTCTGCCTTATTATACGCATTGAATGTGTTTTTGGTAATTCTATCAATACCCTCTACAGTGACTGTTTCACCATTGAGTTTAATCTGATGGCTAGACCCTGTTTTGTTTTCGTTACCATTACTGAATCGGTCGTTATTCGTGTTGTCGTAACGGGCAACTTCACGACCTAACGCATCACGCACATAGTAGCTCACGTTTTCTGCATGGCCTTTACCGTCCAAGTTTTGCTCTTGTTTGATGAGATGATTATTTGCATCATACTCTTTGAGGTAAACGCGTTCGATACCTGTTATTTTACGTCCATCTTTTAGTGTATGCTCTGTACCTGTGACCTGTTCTTTACTGTCGAGCGTTAGCGTTGTGTCGTTATCCAAGTTTTGGTATTCACCAATACGGTTGCCGTTTGCATCTAAATCATAGTGGTACACACGGTCATCCCCGCCTTTCGCATCTAGGTTGAATTTTTCAGTAATCACACGGTTTTGGCCATCACGCTCATAAGTGGTAAAGTTGTCGATACCTTCAAGAGTACGTTTACCACCATCTAGTGTGATAGTCTCGCCTGTTTTCTTCTCTAACGCTTTGCCATCTTTGATGTCGTTATCACGGTTGTAATAAGCACCCTTAACTTGACCGCTTGCTTTATCCACATCACGGTATTCGATTTCATCAAACTCACCTTTTCCATCAAAGTTTTTATTTATTTGAATAGCCTGCCCGAGTTCGTTGTATTCATACGTTTCATAACGGTCTGCGCCTTTCAATGTACGACCATCATTTAACTTAATAGCGTCATCTTGGTCTTCTTGGCCTTCTTTGTCTTTATTACCCGAGCCTGTCTCAGCGTTATTGTCTAAGTCATAGTAACGACCTTTCTCACGTCCGTATTCGTCACGTTCGATGTGAACCACTTCTTCCGCTGCACCCTCTGCATTGGTGTTACGGTCGATTTGGATGGTTTGACCGTTTGCATTGTGCTTGTAGGTTTCATAGCTATCGACACCTTTTAGCTCAACCTCTTTACCGTCGATGGTGACTTTAATGGTTTTACCTGTACCTTCCGTGTTGTCGTTATCTGTATATCTCGCCACTGCACGAGCATATTGGTCTAACACAAGGTAAGATTTGGAATTCGTTTCGCCATTACCATTGTTGTCGTATTCAACCCTCAAGGTTTGACCTTTGTCGTTAAGACCGAAAGTTTCGATTCTGTCGACACCTTCAATTGGCTTACCATCGTTATCCTTGTGGATATTATGACCTGTGGTTTTTTTCGCATCATTGTCCACTAACACCTTCTGAACCCTGCCTAGACTATCAAACTGCTGATAATGGATCTTATATCATATAGTGTGCTAATGCTAATGCTAATGCTAATGCTAATGCTAATGCTAATGCTAATGCTAATGCTAATGCTAATGCTAATGCTAATGCTAATGCTAATGCTAATGCTAACAAGATTATAGAGCTTTATTTTAATTATCGAAGCTTTAAAAAATATTCATAACCCTGTGGAGAATTTCATTATGAACATTAATATCGGACAATCGGCTAAAGTTGTACTGCCTGTAAAATCTGTTGCGATTAAACGAACTGTGAGAGTTGGCAATAATTTAGAAGTATATCTATCGAACGGTAGTGTTATTACTTTAGAAAACTATTTCCCTAACAAACCTACTCTATTAACTAACGAAGGCAACAATAAAGTTGCAGAATTTACGATTAGTGATGATGGTATTATCGTTGGCATCAAAGAACTAAGTGCTGATGAAGCAGCAAGTATGCTAAGCAATGCCTACTCATCACTAAGTACACAGCCTAATGATGTTCTTTTATTGTCTGCTAATGACGCATCAGCTAATACAGCCAATACCGCAGTATCTGGCAAATCGTACACTATGGAAGTAATAGGTGCATCTGCTGGATTATTAGCAGGTATGTTCATCCTTTCAGATAAAGGCAGTAAATCAACGCCAGCTAAAGCGAATAAAACAGACGATAGCAAAACAACTACTGAACGTGTAGATAGTGATAATAATGGCACACTAGATACTGAAGTCATCACTAATCGTGATGCAAGCGGTCAAATTACGAAAGAAATTCGCAAAACGGATGCGAATAACAGCGGTAAAACAGAAAAAATCGTAACTACTCAAAAAAATAATGATGGTAGCAAAACTGTAACTGTTGAAGAAAGCACTAAAGACAACGGTGTATTTGACAAATCTGTTGAAACTACAACAGATAAAAACGGCAACAAAAAAACTGTTGAAAGCCGTGATACAAATAATGATGGTAAAAAAGATAATATCATTACGACTGAAACCAACACAGATGGTTCAAAAATCACTACTGAGAAAAAAACTGACGGTTCAACCATCACAACCAAAGATGATGGCAAAGGTAACACCTCAATTGAAACTAAGAACTTAGATGGTACTTCAAGCAAACAAGAAACTAAATCTGATGGTACGAAAATTCATACTGAGAAAAACTCAGAGGGTATCATAACAAGTACAACAACTAAACCAAGTGGAGAAACCTACACCACGACAACTAAACCAGATGGAAAAGGCGGCTCTACATCTGTAACTGTAAATAAAGATAAATCTGGCAACACCACCTCTACTGAAAATGCTATTGATAAAAATAACGATGGTAATTCAGAAGAGACAATAAAAACTGAAACAAAACCAGACGGTACAAAAGTTATAACTAAAACTGAAGATCTGAACAGCGATGGAAAAACAGATAGTACAACCAGAACAGAAACAAAACCGACTGGGGAAACACAATCTGTAACTGAAAACGCAGATGGTACCACAGTTACAACTACAGTATCTAAACCAAATCCAGACGGTTCAACAAACTCAACCATTATTACTAAAAATAAAAATGGTGACGTAGTTGCTACAACCAATAAAGTAACTCAAGATGATGGCTCATCTGTGGCTAATACAACTCGCCCAGACGGCACAACATCAACGACAAAAGATAACGGAAAAGGTATAACCATAACTGAAAACCGTGGTTCTAATGGGCAAGTTACTGACACTACAACAACTGTAACTCAACCTGATGGTTCTTCTTTATCTACCACTAATAACGCAGATGGTACAAGTGTTAGTACTACAACCAAACCGAATAAAGACGGTAGTATAAGTACTACAAAAGTAGAAAAAGATGCTAACGATAACATCACCGCAACTACAACCACCAAAACAAAACCAAATGGTGACGTTACCTCTGAGACTCAATACCCAAATGGCACAAGCACAACCATAACCAAAACTGATACAAACGGTGATGGTAAACAAGACACTTCAGTTCTGACTAAGAAAGACAAAAACGGTAAAGTAATTTCTACCGAAACTAGCGTTGACTTATCTCCAACTGATGGCAACCCTGAAACAGTAACTAAAGTTGAGCCTCAAGCAGACGGCAGCACCAAAACGACAGTAACTAAAGACAACAACTCTGATGGTAAAGTAGATAGCGTAGCTGAAAGCGAGACTCAACCAAACGGTACAAAAATTGAAAAAGTTAAGCATAAAGACGAAAACGGAACAGTAACAGGTACAAGTGAGACAACTACTACTCCAGACGGTAAAGGCGGCTTAATTTCTCATACTGTGCATAAGGATTCTAATGGTAATGCAACAGGTAAAACTGAGAGTACGACCAAACCAGATGGTAAAGGCGGTACAACGACAACAAGCATCCAAAAAGGTAAAGATGGTGACGTAATTTCAAAAACTGAAACGCAAAAAAATGCGGACGGCAGCTCAACATCTGAAACAAAAAATACTGATGGTACTAGTTCCACAACACAAGATAACGGAAAAGGTGTTGTCACTACAACTGAAAAAGGCAAAGATAACAAGGTTACTTCTACAGAAACTGTTATTGATGCGAACAAAGATGGTAATCCAGAAAGCGTAGTTAAAACTGAAACTAAAACTGATGGTACAAAAGTAACTACAGAAAAAGCAGATAAAGACTCTAATGGACAAGCCGATAGTGAAACGATGACCACAACTCGTCCTGATGATACCTCAACTGTTGAGAAAAAAGAAGATACGAATGGCGATGGTACATTAGATACTAAAACGACTATCGAAAAAACCAAAGACGGTAAAACCACTTCAACTAAAACAGTCGTAGATAAAGATGCTGATGGTAATCCAGAAAGCACCAAGGTTGAAGAGAAAAAACCAGATAATACCACTATCATTACTGAAGAAGTAGATAAAAATTCTGACGGTATTGTAGATAGTACAATCACGACAACTAAACGCCCTGGTGGCAGCTCAACAGAAAGTGTGAAAAACCAAGATGGCTCAACTTCAACTACTGAAGATAATGGTCAAGGCATAGTAATCAAAACCGAAAAAGACAAAGAAGGTAATGTAACTAAGTCCACCGAAGTAACGCGTGATAACGGTAGCAAAACAACGACTATCGATCGTCCAGACAACACATCTTCAACTATTGAAGACGACGGTAAAGGCACAATTACTACAACTGAATCTAACAACGGTAAAAAAACATCATCTGAAACAAAAGTAGATAAAGACCAAGACGGCATCGTCGAAAGCACAACAAAAGTTGTGACTAAATCAGATGGTACTGAAGTCACTACTGAAACGAAAGATGAAAATGAAGATGGTAAAGCAGAGAGCGAAATTACTACCACCAAGCATCCAGAAGGTTCAGCCGTTGTAGAGACAACAGTAGAGAAGAAAGATACTGATGGTAATGGCATTTTAGATACTACAATCACTACTGAAAAAAATAAAAACGGTAATACCGTTTCAACGAAAGAAGTTGATAAAGATCAAAATGGCAAACCAGAAGCTATCACGACCACTGAGGAAACAAAAAACCAAGATGGCACAACGACTATTGTCACAAAAGAAGATAATAATGCTGATGGTAATGTAGATGTAACGACAACGACAACGAAACATACTAACGGTAGTTCTACATCTGAAACTCAAAATGCGGTTGACGGAACAACTTCAATTACTAAAGCTGATGGCAAAGGTAATGAAGAAACAACCACATCTAAAAAAGACGGATCTAAGTCAGTTGAAACTAAGCGACCAGACGGTAGCTCAACAACTATCAGCAATAATGCTGACGGTTCAGCTGATAAAACTGAAAATAATGGTGAAGGCACAACTGCCACGGTGAACAAAAATGGGGCTTCAGTAAGTGGCACAACCAAACCAGGTGCAACCGTAACAGTTACTGATAAACAAGGTAATGAATTAGGCAATGCGGTAGCAAATGAAAAAGGTGAATATAATATTCCATTAAATCCACCGAAAACTAACGGTGAAACGATCAATGTGAATGTGAAAGATTCTGCTGGCACAACAACCACAGCGCCTATCACAGTATTTGATGTTACCCCACCATCAACACCAACTGCAGAAAACACTACTCCATCTGCAGATAAGGCTAACGGTAAAGTAACCATCTCAGGTACTACTGAGCCAGGTGCGGATGTCGTTATCAAAGATGCAAAAGGCAAAGAAGTCGGTAAAGGTAAAGCAAATGAGGAAGGTAAATACAACGTTGAACTAACCGAGACCGACAATGCGAAAAACGGCGAAACCTTAACCGTTGAAGTAACCGATAAAGGTAACAACACAGTAACAGGTACGATTACTGCACCTGATATTAGCGAACCATCAACACCAACTGCAGAAAACACCACTTCATCTGCAGATAAGGCTAACGGTAAAGTAACCATCTCAGGTACTACTGAGCCAGGTGCGGATGTTGTTATCAAAGATGCAAAAGGCAAAGAAGTCGGTAAAGGTAAAGCAAATGAGGAAGGTAAATACAACGTTGAACTAACCGAGACCGACAATGCGAAAAACGGCGAAACCTTAACCGTTGAAGTAACCGATAAAGGTAACAACACAGTAACAGGTACGATTACTGCACCTGATATTACCAAACCATCAATACCAACTGTAGACAATACTGAGGTTAAAAACAACGAAAATGGTTCAGTAACTGTAAAAGGTAAAACTGAGCCAGGTGCAACTGTTGTTATCAAAGACAAAAATGATAAAGAAATTGGCGGTGCGACAGCAAACCAAGAAGGTGATTACGACATTACGTTAAATGATGCTAATAATGCGAAAAACGGCGAAACCTTAACCATTGAAGTAACCGATAAAGCAGGTCAAACGACAAAAGGGACGATCAAGGCAATTGATATTACCCCACCACCAACACCAGATGCACAAAATACTAAGTCATCTGCAGATAAGGCTAACGATACAGTAACCATTTCAGGTACGACTGAGCCAGGTGCAACTGTTGTTATCAAAGATGCAACAGACAAAAAAATTGGTGAAGGTGAAGCAAATGAGGAAGGTGCGTACAGCATTAAATTAACCGAGACTGACAAGGCGAAAAACGGCGAAACCTTAACCGTTGAAGTAACCGATAAAGCAGGTCAAACGACGAAAGGTACAATCGTTGCACCAGACGTGACGCCACCTACAAAACCTACTGGAATTGAAGTAAACAAAGTAGGTAATGAACTTACAGGTAAAGGCGAACCAGGTTCAATTATTGAAGTAAAAGCACCAAATAGTAATGACGTGATCGCAAAAGCGACTGTTAAAGAAAATGGCACATTCTCAATCCCAGTTCCTACAACAGCACCTGAAAACGTTGTAGTTATAGCGAAAGATAAAGAAGGCAATACAACTGAAACACAATCAATTCGCTTACCTGACTTATCAGACCCGTTAACAGCTGTAGTGCAAAATGATAAAAAAGTGTCAACTTACTCTGACATCAACCACGATGGCAAAGTAGACACCGTAGAAGTAGCAACTTACCAAACAAAACCAACGCTTAACGAAAGAACTAAAGAAGTAAATTCTGACGCTAAAGTTGTTCAAATCGACCATTATTTAGAAGCTAGCGATATCGCGAATGGCGAAGGTAATATGAGCGTACCAAACGGTGGTAAAGACCTTGATGTAAAAGGAGCAGACCAACACACCTACTTCATATACGATACGCAAGGTAATCTGAAAAAACGCCTATACGACTTAGATGCAAAATCTAACACAGGTTCTAGCCAAGATGGCAAAAATGGTATTGATAAATATGAAACCATTGAAGCTTTTGTAACCAAAAAACTAACCGTTAAAAGTAAAACTGGTGTAGAACAAACTAAAGACGTCGTATTAGAAACCCAAATTGCATACAACAATGATGCAACAGGTAAAGACGATGCTCGTGCCTACTTTGAATACAACGACAAAGGTCAAAAAACATTTGCTTTCTATGACGACAATGCAGATGGCAAAATTGACCGTGCAGAAAAATATACTTATTCCGATAAAGATAGAGATAACCCAAATCCTATTAAGATTGAGTACGACAACGATGCAAATGGAGTGACAGGGAAAGTTACAGAAAATAAAGGTACTTGGAAATTAGACGATTCACACTTTGATAAAGTGGAACACTTTGAGTACAAAGCTGCAACGACCAAAGTAGAAAATGGCACAATTACCGAGTATCTCACAACGGCAAAATATGTGAATACCGACAATAAAACTGAGACTGGTTCAACGCAAACCATCAATGGTCAGGAAGTACAAGGTCTTGATATTATTGAGAAATATGACTACAACGACTATAACCGTCAAACCAAAATCGAGTACGATAACAACGGTGATGGCACTGCCGATAAGATCCATTATCAGCAGTTTGATAGTCTAGGCAGGGTTGAGAGAGTATTAGTGGATAGCGATGCCTCTGTAAATAAAGAAGTGCATACTGGAAAATCTCAGACAGATAATGAAGGTAAGGGAGTGACTGACATAGACCAAGTATTGCATTACGACTACAATCTGAAGGGCGAGTTAATTGAACTCAGAAAGGACAATAATGTGGATGGTACAGCGGACTATCGTGAGTTCTATACTCTAGATGCAAACGGCAGAATAAAGCAAAAAGAGATTGATTTAACCAATAATGGTTCGTTTGATAAAAGAGAGGAATACTCTCCAAAATCACCGGAAGGTATTGAAACAGTTACCTCTATTAATATTATTGAAGATCCTACTAGTAGGGAGAAAAAAGAGGTTATTGCAAAGATTACCTATAATAAACTTGATGCAAATAATCACATTGAAGAAATCAAAGTTGATCTTCTAGGTGATAGCAGCATTAATAGCAAAGAAACGTATAAGTTAAATGCGTATGGTCGATCTTCTGAAACTTTATTCGATATTGATGGAAACGGCTCAACCGACCGTAGAGAGGTTTATAAGTATTATCCAGATGGAACTTTGGAGAAGAAAGAAATTGACATAGGTAATACTAACTCAATAGATTCTTCTGAAACTTACATTAGAGATGCTCTTGGTAGAACGACTACTAAACTACTAGATAATGAGAATAATGGCTCAACAAATTCTGCAGTTCATTACACATACGATGAGTATGGACGAGTAACTAGTGTGCGTAGAGATTCAGATAATAATCTAGCTACTCCTGATTATGTTGAGACAATAACATATGATGCGTCAGGTAATCGTGAACGTCTTTATATTGATAAGACGGGTAACGGTGTGACTTCTGATGATATTTTATATCACTTTACATCTACGAACTACGGTCAGCACTATACTGTTACTGAATATGACCCTTCACGAGCAGGGGAATATATCAAGTCGCCATTAGAAATTAACAACCCAAATAAAGCCGCACTACGTTATATTCGAACTAATCATTATGATGATTTTGGAAGGGCAACAATTTGGGAGATTGATAGAGATGGTGATGGTAAGCTAGATAAAGCAATAGATAGCACAAGGCATTTCTCATATGATTACGATGAAAATAACTTGAATTCTAAGGCATTTGAGAAAGAGACCTCGTGGAAATCCATTAATGGCTTGGGGAAAACCAATAAGATTGAGTATTTTGAACATGATTCATTTGGTAGTACAAAATTAACAATGATAGATTTTGAAGGAAATGGGAGTATTGATCAATTAGTTATTGGTCATGCAGGAGGACAGGCAGATAAAGCTTTCCATTTAGATATGACAGACAGTCGTGATTGGACAGCTGAAAAACTCGCTAAACTCGCTAATGTTAGGTTCATTCAATTATCTAATGAACAAACAGAATCTGTTTTGACATTAGATCAAAATGCACTAAAAGCATTGTCGAAAGAGGTCCGTATTCTAGGTGATGCAAAAGACACTATACATTTAGAAGGCATTGAATTAAGAAATCTTAATAGCCCAACAACTATTGATAAGCAAATCTATAATCAATATTCAACGGACATTGATGGCTCAACTTACAAGTTAATTATTGATGCCGACATTAACATTCTCTAGATAATGTTTTAATTCAAAGCCCCATTATGATCTGCACCCCAAAAGTTGGACTAACTTTCCAACTGATTAAGGTGCAGATCAGATCAATATGGGGCTTTTTTCCATTTCGAACTTCCTACAAGCGGTCTTTTTTCACTAAAAATTTGCAAATTTCTTGCAAAATCCAACCGCTTGTAATTACTTTTTATAAGCAATCTACATCAAATACCACTTCTCGGCTATCTTTATTAAACTCCACCCCAATTTGGTAAATAGTTTTGCCTTGCCCTTGGTATTTCTTCGCATAATCTCGGTCGATAATTTGTGCCAACGCTAACCCGAGCGGGCTGTCTTTCACATCTTTACCTACCACTTTAAACTCAAAAATATAGACGTGGTTATTAACCAGTAATGTCATATCAATATTGCCCACGCTGGTCGCGTCTTCTGTGATAATCGGAAAACCAAGGCTCGCAAAATACGCATAAAACACACTCGCCCAATACCCCTCATAATAGGCAATTTGGTTATTTCTATGCCAATCGTGCGGAATGCTGGCAAAAAAGGCTTTAAGCACGAGCTGCATTCGGGCTACATCGTGTTGAATTAAAGTGTCGTATAAATGTGAACGCAAGGTTGAGCCTGATTCATACTTATGTAAATAACGGCGTAACAACATCACATTGAGGCTTTGTTGCACTTCTTTGTTAGGGTATTTCAGTTTATACCCCACACCATCAAAAGTGTTAATCACCTTATCTATCGTTAAATAGCCTGTCTGGAACATTAACGCAATCGGGCTAATATCCCCCACATCGAACTTCGACAATAGCATATCATCAGAAATATCTTGTGAGATTTTTCCCATATCCACATTTTCTTGGATTAGCTTATCAATTAGAAACGTTGGCGATCCCGTTTCAAACCAATAAGGCTTGTAAATACGGTCACTATTGGAAAAGAACAGCAAAATATCAAACGGATTGTATACACTTTCTCCCGACCAGTTATAGCCGTTATACCAGTTTTTTAATTCAAGTAAATCCACCCCCTCCAATTCGGGTGCAAACACACTTTCCAACTCAGATTGAGTGTAGCCACAAAGCGCGGAGAATTGTTTGTCAAACGTCGCATCGTAAAGGTTATTTAAGCCTGAAAACAGGTTGATTTTGCTGAATTTGGAGACGCCTGTTAGCATCGCAAAACGGATATTCGCATCTTGACCTTTAATCACCGAGTAAAAATCTCGCAAAATATCTCGCATTTCAATCGCAAGTTCTGCATTTTCTAGGTTATCTAAAATGGCTTTATCGTATTCATCAATTAATACCACTACTTTTTGTTGATGTTTTTCCACAATCTTGTTAATTAAATCATCAAACAAGGTGCCTAACCCAACATAGTTGGCTAACGCTACGCCAAACTGCTTTGCATTTTGTTGGAGCTGTGAGAAAAGCAGCTCCTCAATGGTGACTTTCGACTTCGCCACACCTTTGGCGAAATTAAAGCGAATGACCGGATATTTCGCTTCCCAATCCCAATTTTTTTCAGCATATAAACCCGTGAATAACGGCTTGTTAGCAGAAAACAGCTCGGCAATGGTGTCTAAGGTTAAACTTTTCCCAAAACGACGAGGGCGGGAGAGGAAAATAAATTTTCCCGTTTCAATTAACTCAAGGATTTGACGTGTTTTATCCACGTAATAATAGTTTTCTTGAACTAATTCTGCAAAAGTTTGAATACCGATAGGGAGTTGTTTTTTCATATTTTCTCTCCGAAAATAAGGGAATGATGATGGGTTGGATTATAGCAGAATTGAAAAAGTTTAGTAAAAAATGACCGCTTGTAGAAAGCGTGAAATAAAAAATCCTCAGACTACGTTCTGCTCAAGTAATATGAGATTTTCCGTTGACCTGATAGCACAAGCGGGTAATTTTCAATTAAAAACCCCTCAGTATTGCTACTGAGGGGTTGGTTAATGAATAGTATATAGATTAATATTTAGCCAACAACAAGATCCGAATGAATATCAGGATTCACACTAATACCCTCTTGTACATAGAGATTCAATTTTTCGCTACCTACTGTTGCGGTATAAAGATCATAGTTTTTAATTTTTTCACCATCCGTTGCTTTCTCAAAACCAGATAGGTTAAGAATATCATTCTTATCGTTACCTGCATTTACTTTCAATCCACCTTCACTGATCTTAGCAACCACATTGGCATCTAATGTTAAAGTCGAAATCGAGTTATTTGCAAGCTGAATCTCTTTTAGAGAGGCGCCTAATAGTGCAAGTTTCTCTTCTGACCAAGTAGTGAGATCTTGGGTAAAGTGGAATGATTGATTCGCACCGTAAGTACCAAACGTAAATTTATCAGCCCCATCGCCTGTTTTAGTGTCATCAACAATGGTATGCTGTATTTGTCCACTATTAGGATCTCTAATCAGAGACCATGTTTGAGTCTTTTCACCGTTTTCTGAATAATATCTGTCAACTTTTGTATAGTTACCTAGTACATCATATTCACTAAAGACATTCTTAACGGAGAATTTACCATCGGGTTTATATTCTGTTGTGGTCTTAACAGTATTGTCTGTATTATATTCATTCTTCGAAGAGAAATTATTAATACCTGATACTGTCTTTTCCTTAATTCTTCCATAATCATCAATAATATAGTTATTCTCATTCGATTTCCCATTAGAGTAAGTTATTTTATAATTAACGATATTGTTATTAGGATCAAATGTATTCTCGTGGACAGCAGAGAGAGCTAATTTCTTCTCTTTCGGACTGTAACTATATTCTTCTCTTCTTGTTTCTCGATCATGGTTATCGTAAGTATATCTATACTCCTTATCAATAGATTTATCACCACTGGTATCAACACGTTTGAGAGATACTTGACCAGATGGAAGATACTCATAAGTAACAATTTCTTGGAGTTTGTTTTCGCTATCGTGTACTTCTGTACGTGTAACTAGGCCATTTGTTCGGGTATGGGTTTCGATACGATCGATTTTACTATCTCCGTTAGTATCGAAATAGGCTTTTTCTATATTTCCAGCTGGATCTAAGTCATATTTGCTAACTGAGTTAATAGAACCATCACCTAACGTATCTGATGATACCTTCTCAATATGATTGTTTGGATCGAGTTCATAAGACTCAATGTGCGTTTTAACGTCCTCAACTTTTCCATTTTTATTAACCAAATTATAGAAAGTAACCTGCTCTAAGCCACCATCAGGCTGTTTGACGTAAACCTCTTTTTTATCAAAAGTACCATCATTAGTTAAATCAATTTCTTTTAACTTTTGCTGACCATTTGGATCTAAGGTATACGCTTCACGGTAGTCGTATGTACCATCTACGTTGTTATCTCGTTCCAGTAAGGTTTGTTCACCTTTTAGGTTATAACCATATTTCAATACTTGGTCTATGCCTTTTGCCTGACCTTTATCATGTTGCTGTAATTTCCCAGTAGCAGTTTTGGCATCATTGTCCACTAACACCTTTTGAACCCTGCCTAGACTATCAAACTGCTGATAATGGATCTTATCAGGCACTCTACCTAATCTTTAATCCATAAAATACAGCCTTAAAAAAGCGAAATTCAGTCGGATTATATTGGTTAACATGGAAGTTCAAAAAACAATCAAGCACTCCATTTGATAAATAAAGAAGGGAGAATAAAAATTCATTAGAATGTATTTTTGTAGGTACGAAAAGCCAATGTAATAATATAGAGTATTTACTGTTGAGTGCCTGATAAGATCCATTATCAGCAGTTTGATAGTCTAGGCAGGGTTCAGAAGGTGTTAGTGGACAATGATGCGAAAAAAACCACAGGTCATAATACCCACAAGGATAACGATGGTAAGCCAATTGAAGGTGTCGACAGAATCGAAACTTTCGGTCTTAACGACAAAGGTCAAACCTTGAGGGTTGAATACGACAACAATGGTAATGGCGAAACGAATTCCAAATCTTACCTTGTGTTAGACCAATATGCTCGTGCAGTGGCGAGATATACAGATAACGACAACACGGAAGGTACAGGTAAAACCATTAAAGTCACCATCGACGGTAAAGAGGTTGAGCTAAAAGGTGTCGATAGCTATGAAACCTACAAGCACAATGCAAACGGTCAAACCATCCAAATCGACCGTAACACCAATGCAGAGGGTGCAGCGGAAGAAGTGGTTCACATCGAACGTGACGAATACGGACGTGAGAAAGGTCGTTACTATGACTTAGACAATAACGCTAAGACAGGCTCGGGTAATAAAGACCAAAAAGGCCAAGAAGACCAAGATGACGCTATTAAGTTAAATGATGGTCGTACATTGAAAGGCGCAGACCGTTATGAAACGTATGAATACAACGAACTCGGGCAGGCTATTCAAATAAATAAAAACTTTGATGGAAAAGGTGAGTTTGATGAAATCGAATACCGTGATGTGGATAAAGCAAGCGGTCAAGTTAAGGGTGCTTATTACAACCGTGATAACGACATCAAAGATGGCAAAGCGTTAGAGAAGAAAACAGGCGAGACTATCACACTAGATGGTGGTAAACGTACTCTTGAAGGTATTGACAACTTTACCACTTATGAGCGTGATGGCCAAAACCGTGTGATTACTGAAAAATTCAACCTAGATGCGAAAGGCGGGGATGACCGTGTGTACCACTATGAGTTAGATGCAAACGGCAACCGTATTGGTGAATACCAAAACTTGGATAACGACACCACCAAAACCGTGGACGGTGAAGCCCAAATCACAGGTACAACCCATACGCTTAAAGACGGGCGTGAAGTGGTTGGTATCGAACGCTACTACGAGCAAAAACTCGATGGAAACAACCGAGTTTACGAGCGTACAAGCAACCTAGACGGTAAAGAGCACGCTGAAAGCGTAAGCTACTATGTGCGTGATGCGTTAGGACGTGAAATTGCCCGTTATGACAACACCAATAATGATGTGTTAAGCAACGGCAAACCGAACCCGACAGGTCATAGCCACACGATTATGCTCAACGGCAAAGAAGTAACGGTAAACGGTATCGACAGAATTGTGGAAAACACCCACAACGAATACGGTAACGTAGTCCAAACTCGCACCAATAACACGGGAGAAGCGGGGGCTGATAAGTTTACCAACATAACCGATAACGTGTACAACGAACGTCGCCAAAAAGTAGAAGACCGTTCACAAGTGAAAATTGAAGAAAGCGGAAAATTTGAACAATCTTCTGCCAATAAGTACACTCATGACATCTACGGTCGTCAGGCAACGCGTGAGTTTGACACAGACTCTGCGAAGGATGGGTTTGAGCGTGTTGAAAGCTATCAGTATGATTCGTATGGAAACCTTATTGATACGAAGACTGACGTATTAGGAGATAATATCGATGTCAATGCAACAAGAACTGTTGAAAGAGATCTGTATGGACGCGATAAATTCATTCGTACTTACCAAGCAGATGGTACGTTAACGACCAAGATCGAGTATCTATACAATGAATACTCTCAACTCATGAAAGGGATTCACTATAGTACTGAAACTCAAGTTGCAAATAACGTAATTTATACTAGAGATGAATTTGGTAGAGCGGCAACCATTTGGGAAGACAGAAATGGTAATAATGTCTGGGATAATGGTGATGTCAAGCTTGAGCATACTTATGCAGATAGTATTACCAATAAGCTAGCTAGCCGAGTGTTGACCCAAGTAACATCAAATGGAGAAACTAAAGTTACTAATATTTACACTTATGATGAACTAAATAGAAATATAGCATCATTTGCTGATAGAAATAATAATGGTAGATTTGATAGTGATGAAACAATGGAAAAAATTTCCTACATTGGCGAAACTAGCAGTCGTGATACGGCTGAAAACTACCGTGGGGAGACGTTAACCAGTGTCTATAAGTTCATGTACCAAGACGCAGAAGCTGGTGGACAATATATTGGTTATTTAGATACCAATATTGCTCGAGATGAAACGATAGTACGTTATGGCTTCGGTGGAAATCGTTCAACAAATGACGATTATACCTCTGAAAAATGGGGGGAATTCCTAGACAATGCAAAAGGTAAAGTAGTAGAGGTTATCCTCACTAATAATCTGGCTAAAACTGAGCTGACACTAGACAACGATGTTGTCGCAAAACTTGCCAAAAATCCAACCCTACGGATTAACGGCGATGCGACTGATATCGTGAACCTGAAAGACAGCGGCGAGTTCACCAAACAAACCGCTACCGTCAAAGCAGGCTCAAACGAGTTCCACCAATACACCACCACGGTGGACGGTGAAACCTACACCTTGCAGATTGACACTGATATTGTGGTGAATATGCTGTAAGTGGTGTTTGCTCTATAAACTAAAGCCCCATTGCTATGGGGCTTTTTTCGTTTAACGTTCTCTATAAGCGGTCGTTTTTTCCTAAAAATTTGCAAAGTTTTTGCCCAATTTAACCGCTTGTCATCACTTTTTTATACGTAAGCAATATCAAACGCGACTTCTCGGTTGTCTTTGTTAAACTCCACGCCGATTTGATAAATGACCTTGCCTTGACCTTGGTATTTCTTCGCGTAATCTCGGTCGATAATTTGTGCCAACGCTAACCCGAGCGGGCTTTCTTTCACCTCTTTACCCACTACTTTAAACTCAAAAATATAGACGTGGTTATTTACGAGCAACGTCATATCAATATTGCCCACGCTGGTCGCGTCTTCTGTGATAATCGGAAAACCAAGGCTGGCAAAATAGGCATAAAACACACTCGCCCAATACCCCTCATAATAAGCAATTTGGTTATTTCTATGCCAATCGTGCGGAATGCTGGCAAAAAAGGCTTTCAGCACGAGCTGCATTCGGGCTACATCGTGTTGAATCAGGGCATCGTATAAATAAGCATTTAACTCTAACCCCGCATCTTTTTTATGCAAAAACCGTCTGAGTAATAATTCACTCAAACTTTGCTGCACTTCCTTATTCGGGAATTTTAGGGTATAACCCACTTTGCCTAAACGTTCTACTTGTTGATTGATTGTCAGATAACCGGTTTGGAACATTAACGCAATCGGGCTAATATCGCCCACATCAAAGCGAGAAAGCAAATGATTATCCGAAATTTGCTGGGTAATTCTCCCTAAATCCACCTTTTCATTGATTAATTTATCAATCAAAAAGGTGGGAGAACCTGTCTCAAACCAATAAGGCTGATAAATGCGGGTTTGGAAGTAAAACAACACATCAAAAGGGTTATACACACACTCCCCCGACCAGTTGTAGCCGTTGTACCAATTCTTCAGCTCAATTAAATTCACACCTGATAATTCAGGCGAGAACACGTTTTCTAATTCAGATTGGGTGTAGCCACATAAGTCGGAGAATTGCTTGTCTAAGGTCGCATCGTAAAGGTTATTTAAGCCTGAAAATAGGTTGATTTTACTGAATTTGGAGACGCCTGTGAGCATTGCAAAACGTAAAAATGCATCGTTTTCTTTCAGTACGCTATAAAAATCACGTAAACGATTTCGTGCTAAAAGAGATTGTTCTGGGTTCGATAAATTATCCAAAATCGGCTTATCATATTCATCAATCAGTACGACCACTTTCTGCCCAGTTTGGTTGTGAATATGTTTGATAATCCGCTGAAAACGAGCTGCTTCGGATAAATGCGGTTTTGCGGAAATGTTGTGGATTTCTTCCAGTTCCTCTAATTTTTCATTAATAATTTGTACTAAACGTTTATCATCAAACGTCACATTAGTACCAAAACTAAGGCGAATCACGGGATATTTTTTATCCCAATCCCAATTTTTTTCAGCATATAAACCCGTGAATAATGATTTGTTAGCAGAAAATAGCTCGGCAATGGTGTCTAGCGTTAAACTTTTCCCAAAACGACGAGGGCGGGAGAGGAAAATAAATTTTCCCGTTTCAATTAACTCAAGGATTTGACGTGTTTTATCCACGTAATAATAGTTTTCTTGAACTAATTCTGCAAAAGTTTGAATACCGATAGGGAGTTGTTTTTTCATATTTTCTCTCCGAAAATAGGGGAATGATGATAGGTTGGATTATAGCAGAATTGAAAAAGTTTAGTAAAAAATGACCGCTTGTAGAAAGCGTAAAGAGATGAAAAAGCCCCATAGCAATATGGGACTTTGGTTTATTTTGAGCTACGATTTAATGATTAACCGATAATGTGCACGGTAATACTATCGTTCGCTTGAACATAAAGATTTAAGTCCTCCTCACCAACAGTTGCAGTGTAGAGGTCGTAACCTTTTACGCTGCTGCTTGAAGCCTTCTTAAAACCTGAGAGATTGAGAACATCGTTCTTATCGGAAGCACCTTGCACTCTTAAGCCACCATTACTGATTTTCGCTACCACTTCGGCATTCAGTGTGAGTTCAGATACACCACCGTTCCCCATTCGAATGAGACTTAGTGATGTGCCTAATTCAGCTAATTTCTCTGTTGACCAAGTAGTAAAATCTTGAGATATATTAAAATTAGTCACAGCACTACGGTTACCAAATAAAAAGCTCTCCCAACCATCGCCGTTACCATTATTCGGATTATCAAGTAAAGAGCTAATGACTTGTCCGCCCTCATTAATCAAGAAACGAGATTTAAGAGTTAAAACTCCATTAGTATTATAATTTTCCATATTATTAGCTACACTCTCAAATGCCTGATAATAATCTAAATAAACCGTTTTACTGGTTGGCTTACCATCAAGAGTTTTGTCTTGACGTGATTGAACCTTACCATCATCATAATAAGTATATTCCCAAATATAGTTATTAGCTCCTGTGTAAGTTTCAGAGATACGTCTGCCAAAATCATCATATTTATAAACAGCCTGATAATTTCGAGTAGGATCAGTATATGAAGCACTAGTGATGTGAATTTGATTAAGCTCATTAAATACTCTATTTACAGTTTGAGTAAGTTCCAATGCTTTCTTTTCACTATTATAAGAATATAATTTATATCCTGTTTCATTGCCATATTCATCTCGTGCATATTCAAAACGTTGATCAATAATGCCATCGTTACCATTATCAATTTCATATTTGATAACTTGACCAAGAGAATTTCGCTCATAGGTTCTGACAACCTGGATTTCTCCTGCAGTATTACTTATCTCAACACGCAAGTTATCTCCATTTGCATCCTTAGTATAGCTCTCTACTCGGTCAGCATTACCGTCCCCCTCGGTATCAAAATAGGCTTTTTCTATACGTCCTAGTGCATCCAAGTCATATCTTGTGATAGCGTTGATTGAACCGTCACCTAACGTATCTAACGATAACTTCGTACGTTGATTATTCGCATTCAGCTCGTAATCCTCAATTTTCGTGAGAACCTCTTTACCATCCACTAAGTTGTAGAAATGGGTTTGCACCAAGCCGCCATCTGCTTCTTTTGTATACTCCTCTTTTTTATCGAATTGGCCGTCATTGGTTAAATCAATTTCTTTTAACTTTTGCTGACCATTTGGATCTAGGGTGTACGATTCACGGTAGTCGTATGTACCATCTACGTTGTTATCTCGTTCCAGTAAGGTTTGTTCACCTTTTAGGTTATAACCATATTTCAATACTTGATCTATGCCTTCTGCCAGACCTTTATCATGTTGCTGTAATTTCCCAGTAGCAGTTTTGGCATCGTTGTCCACTAACACCTTATTCACCCTACCCAGACTATCAAACTGCTGATAATGGATCTTATCAGATACTTAAAAGAGAATGATTTAAGGTAATTACTCAGATTTTACCTGCCCTCAAATAATATTTTGATGAATTTATATTTTCTAACATTTTTTCTTATTTTTTATCAAATGGAGCAAATGATTGTTTTTTGAGCTTTTGTTTTAATTGATTTAAGCTGACGAGGCTTATTGTAAACAATTGGGGGAAGCTTAATAAGGATACTCGAGAAGTGGCGTTTGATGTTAAAACATTGAATCCGTTTTAAAGATAACAAGCGGTTGAATTTGTAAATTATTTTGCAAATGTTTAGAAAAAAACGACCGCTTGTAAAACGTGTGAAAAAAGCTCTAGACATGATTTGCGTAAAAGAGGGACTAAACACCCCAACCTTTCAAATAACCAGTGATCGAATTTTATCTTCAATATAGGAAAAATCGGTCTCTTAACCATCAACCTATTCAGGTTACAAAACCATATTGCATTATTTAATCAATATTTATTAAGGGTCTATTTTTTAGTAACCAATTGCATTCAGATCTGGTAAAAAATCATTGGAATTTAACCGCTTGATTGTAGTTGCTATTTTTCCATTTTCATAGAGTAGGATTTCTCGCCAGCCTTGAGGCAATAAGTCTAAGGTAAATTGATTGCAATTTGGTTTGAATTGAATACAAGTGGAAGGCGTAGCATAAATAGGAATGCCGTTCCACATATCATCTACCTGTTGATGGATATGACCGTGTACAATGCCTTTGATATGATCAAAGGGTTGTAAAATTTTAGCCAATTCATCGCTGTTTTTTAAGCTGTGCTGATCAAGCCAGGCAGAGTTTGTTGGCAAAATGTTGTGATGTAATGCAATTAAAGTGAAGCGTTTAGGGTTTTCATTTAATTTTTCTTCTAGCCACTTAAGTTGGCGGTAACTCAGCTCGCCATAAGGCATTCCAGCAACTTGTGTATTGAGTAGAAGCAGTTGCCATCTGTCGCCAATTAAAATTTGCTTGTGTGGCAAAATATGCGAATATTCTCCCAAAATTTGGCTCATATATGGCTGAACATCGTGATTACCTTCTAACCAGACGATAGGGGTTTTTAGTGGCTCGGTCAGTTGAGCAAAATAGTGATACCCAGCAATATTCTGATCTTGAATTAAATCCCCCGTTGAAAGAATTAAATCAAAACCTTGCTTGGTTTGCTCAATTTGTTTTTTTATCTGCTCAATAACTGCTGAGAAGCTTTTGATTGTTTTGACATTGAGCAGTGTTTCTTCTGTGTGAGAAAACAGGTGCGGATCGGTTATGTGCAATAATCGAACTGTGTCGTTTATTGGTAACCTGAAGTGTTCGCTCATTCTTTTGTGCCTATTCAATGTTTCATAAAATTTAACTCGCCAGATTTTACCAGTAAGCGGTGACAAAAAATGTGTGCTATGCCTCATTTTTTAAAAAAAGTGGATGAAATTCAGATATTTTTTGTTATTAAAGAGTGTAAGGTAATATTCCTATACATTTTCTAATGTTTTAATCATATTTGAGTGGCTTAAATAAGGTATTTGTTACCTTTAATTGACATCATAAACCAGCGACTCGCACTCAACAGGCTGAAACTGCCCATTTTGCCAATGGTATAAAAAGGGTTCGGATAATAGCATATTTTGCGGCTGCTGATAGAAGTAGCTTAAATAAAATGGTAGCCCGCTGACAAAATGTAGTTTACCGCTTGGGCAATAGTTGGAAAAAATCTGCTTTTTAAGCGGAAGGTGTGTTACTTCCGATAATTTTACAATCCCTACGCCTTGCGATTTCAAAATAGCTTCTCGCAAACACCAACTTAAATAAAAACGCTGTGCAAGATTATCGAATAATGGACAGTGCTCATCTAGCAATATCGCTTGTTCCTCTATGTTTGCATAATGACGAATAAGATCCGCATAGCGTCTTTTTTTCTGCGGATGTTCAATATCAATCCCCACTGCCAATTTTGCAAAAGAATATGAAAAAATGACCGCTATCCAATCACCCGAATGGCTAATATTAAAGTCGATCTGCTCAGAATTGACAAAGGGTCTGCCACTTTTAGTATGTTGAATATGCTTTAATAAACTCAAATCTAAGTGATATTTCCTAAAGAGCTCCGTAAGCAAAAAGTGGGCGGCTCGGCGGCTCTGCCATTTCTGAATTTGTTTTTCGTTTAAATTTTCTGGCATTTGCGGAAAGTGAAAATCACTCGGTAATGTTGCTTGCCTATGAATAAAAACAATCTCAAAATGTGTAAAATTTTCCATAAAAAAGACCGCTTGTATGTAAGCCTATATTTTGTAACAAAATATCAACAGATTGTTGGATTTTTACTCATATAGAGTCACAAAGAGAGAATTACTACCCAGTTTATCAAATTTTCTATTTGATCTTAGGGAAATCTTTGGTAAAAAATAAATTGTATGGAAAAGTATATAAAAATGAATAGGAGAATTTAAGTGGGAAGATTACTTTTACTTTTGAAATCGGAAGCAGCAGGGGGGATTTTACTGCTGATTTTTGCCTTTGCGGCAATTATACTGGCAAATTCATCACTAAGTGATGTTTATTTTGACTTCTTACAAAGCAATGTGAGTTTCCAGTTTGGTGACTTTGCCTTAACTAAGCCATTATTGCTTTGGATAAATGATGGGCTTATGGCAGTTTTCTTCACTTTGGTGGGTTTAGAAGTGAAAAAGGAGCTGTTTGAGGGCTCTCTTTCAAGTTTTAAAAATGCGTCTTTCCCTGCGGTGGCAGCGATTGGCGGAATGGTTGTACCAGCATTGATTTTCTGGTTCATTAATAAAGACTATTCAGAATACCACTCAGGCTGGGCAATTCCAATGGCAACGGATATTGCATTTGCTGTTGGTATTGTTGCATTATTAGGTACTCGAGTGCCATTGGCATTAAAAATATTCTTATTAGCTCTGGCTATTATTGATGACTTAGGTGCCATTGTTGTCATTGCACTTTTCTATTCTCAAGACATCAGCGTACAAGCTCTTACTATTGCGGGTATTGCGATTCTTGGTCTAGTGATTCTTAACCGCTTTAAAGTAGGCTCATTATGTGCTTATATCTTTATTGGTTTGATTTTGTGGACATCCGTGCTGAAATCAGGTGTTCATGCTACTTTAGCAGGTGTTATTATCGGCTTTTGCATACCGCTAAAAGATAAAAATGGTGAACGTCCAGCAGAGGAATTGGAGCATATTCTTGTACCTTGGTGCTCATTTATGATTTTACCCGTCTTTGCCTTTGCAAACGCAGGCGTGTCATTATTAGGTATGGGGATTGAGCAAATAACTTCACCACTGCCAATGGGGATTGCGTTAGGCTTGATTATAGGTAAAACAATTGGCGTGTTTGGCTTTAGCTATTTGGCCGTATTATTCCGCTTTGCAAGTTTACCTCAAGGTGTTAATTTCAAACAAATTTTTGCGATTGCAGTGCTGTGTGGTATCGGCTTTACTATGTCAATGTTTATCGCCAGTCTCGCATTTGATGTAGGTACAGCAGGCGAAACCGTAACATCTCTTGCTCGTTTAGGTATCTTACTTGGCTCAGCAATTTCTGCTATTTTAGGTTATACCTTATTAAAAATAGCCACCCGTAAAAATGTAGAATTAAATCACTAGCTGTAGATAATTTATATAACTCAGCTAAATAAATTAATGATGATAGAAAATACAATGTGTCTGGTAAAAAATTCCGCATTTTTGACCGTTTGTATGATGGATAATTTAAATTTAGGTAAGTAGATTTATGTACTGCCCTTAATCAGTGGATGGTTTAATTCCACTTTTAGGGGCAGATTAATATTGAGAGTCTATCTTTTCTCTTCTGATTTTTTCAATAAATCATCAGGAATAAAGTTTTTCTGAATTGATTGCATATGTGGAAGATTGTGTGCAATTCCTTTGTGGCAATCAATACACGTTTTATTTTGTTCTTGTGCTAAGGTGTGCATTTGCTGTGCTACCGTTTTTTGTTGGGTGAAGTCCATATCTTCAAAGTTATGGCAATTACGGCACTCTTGTGAATTATTCTCTTTCAAACGCTCCCATTCACGCATTGCCATTTCACCACGGTGTGCTTCAAATTTCTCTTTAGTATCCACTTTACCAGTATAGTGAGCATAGACTTCTTTCGCTGCAATAATTTTACGTTTCCATTTCGGAAAAAATTCGTGTGGAACGTGGCAATCTGAACAAATTGCCTTCACACCACTACGATTTGAATAGTGAGCCGATGCACGGTATTCAGGTACCACATCGTTCATATGACAGCTTGAGCAAAACTCTTCCGTATTTGTATAAGCAAGCCCAGCATTAAAACCACTCCACGCAAAAATACCACCTAATGCAGAAAGTAGAATTACTAAACCAATTGCCATTCTACTTGGGCGACGTAACCAGCTATAAAATCTTCTTATCATTGCTTACTCCTTATTTACCTTGCGTTTGTCGTACAGACTCAAATTTATTTTGAACAATCGGGTTTACGTTTGTTTGTTGTACGTGACATTGCAAACAGAAGTAACGACTTGGCGATTCATTTTCGTGAACATTACCGTCACGATCCATAAAATGGCTTGGCGGTAAACGGGTTGCTCCTGTGGTTTTAGACGGCTCAATCGCGTGGCAGCCCAAACAGTGGTTCACGTTTTTACTCACTTGTAAACCACGAATGCTATGTGGTACAAGTGGTGGTTGGAATGGAAAAGTGGTCGGGATATTGCCAGTATCTTTTTGTGGGTTATAAAACCCAGGTGCAACACTTTCCGTTGTGTCATCAATAGAGCCAGACAACTTAGGGGCTTCTGCCATTACAAAGCCAGCCATTGCGACTAAAGTTAGGGCAAGATATTTTCTCATTTGAAGTTCACTCCATATTAGAATTCTTTTAAAAGAAAAATTAAATATTTTTTACATCAATACTGCCTTGAAAACGCGTTCCAAAGGCAAAAACATTTTCGGCACAAATATCAATACAGCGTCCGCAGGTAATGCAATCTTTTGACAAGATCACTGTACTATCTCCTGATTTACCGTGTAGTGGTACTCTTAACACTTGTGGCTCGGGGCAAACGTTGTAACAATCCATACAATTATCACAACGACTTCTATCTACTACTTTAACTTTAATCAGGCTTTTCGCTCCAATTAAAGCGTAAGTTGCACCGATAGGGCAAAGGTGTCCGCACCAGCCGTGTTCCGCCACCAACAAATCAAATAAGAAGATGACGAGTACCAACCAAAGCGTTGCCCCTAAACCGAATACAAACACTCGACCGAGGGCGGCAACGGGGTTAATCCATTCCCACAATAATGTGCCAGAAATTGCACTACCGATTAAAATTACCGCTAAAATCACAAAGCGTAAACTGCGTGAAATTTTTGCTGTTTGGCGAATACCTAATTTGCGTCTAAGCCACGCTGCCACATCCGTGACGATATTCATTGGACAAACCCAGCTACAAAATAGCTTGCTACCTACAACACCATAAAACACAACTATAATGAATGCACCAATTAGCACAGTCCACTCAGGGCGATAGCCTGTTGCTAAGACTTCAGCAACCATTAGTGGGTCAGCCATTGGAATAGTATCAAGCAACAAACTTCCGCTGTAATTGCCTTTTAAAATCCAAATATTCCAAAGAGGCCCACTCAAAAACATTAAGATAATACTGAACTGACTTAAACGGCGAAGGAGCAAAAAGCGGTTAGTATGCCACCAACCTAATTTTTGACGAGCCTCTAAGCCTGCATATTTAGGCGAATTTGATGCCATTATTTCACCCCCTTCATATTCAGATCAAAATCTGGAAAATGTTGGGGAGCCTCCACTGTTGTGGAGTTAGGCACATAATTTTGCGTAGCACGACTTGGCGTTGCCGTTTTCACATCAGGTTTTACTTGCATAGGTTGATACACTGGTTCATAGCGACCTTCAGGCATTCTCGCTTCAAATGCAGGGTGTAAACCATCTGGATGAACATCTTCAATCAATGATTTACCTGCATTTTGTTTCTCTTTCCAACCCAAACGGTAGTGGCGACCTAACAGCCCTTTCGCCAAATCCATTGGCAATACTTTGATAGCCGCCTCTTCTAATACACAAGCCTGCTCACATTTTCCACATCCAGTACAAGCCTCGGAATTCACAGTTGGAATCAATTTTGCGTGAATGGAAGTACGATCGTTATGAATCTCTTCAAGCGTAATCGCTTTATCAATCAATGGGCAAACTCGATAGCATACATCGCAGCGTAAGCCTTGCCAGTTCAAGCAAGTTTCGTGGTCTAGCAACACCGCCAATCCCATTCTCGCCTCATCAATATCTTTAAGATCTTCACTCAACGCACCTGTTGGGCAAGCATGCATACACGGAATATCGACACACATTTCGCACGGTTTATCACGAGCAATAAAATATGGCGTGCCAGCCTCTACAGGTGAAATTAATGAAGCCAAATGCAGCATATCGTAAGGGCAAGCCTGAACACATTGACCACAACGAGTGCAAGCACTTAAGAAATCTTGTTCAGGCAACGCGCCGGGCGGACGTAAGGCAACGCCTTGCCTTGCAAGACTTTGTTGCTGCTGCAGACCTAAAATTACACCAACACCGCATACACCTGCTGTAGTGCGGGTGACATTTTTTAAAAACTGACGGCGATTTGGATCCATTTTCATTGTGGTTTCCTTAAATGTAAGCGGTTATTTTTCTACCCTTTTTTGCAAAATTTTATGTAAATTTAACCGCTTGTAAATTCACCCTCTCCCCTATCAAGGGGGAGAGTGAGTTGTTAAGCCTTAACCACTTTAACCGCACATTTTTTGAAGTCGGTTTCAAATGAGATAGGATCTGTCGCATCTAAGGTTACTTTATTAATTAGCTGACCTGCATCGAAGAAAGTTGAATAAATCAAACCCTCTGGGCATTTGTTACGTCCACGTGTATCTAAATTCGACACATATTCCCCACGGCGTGAAATCACTTTTACTTTATCGCCATGACGTAAACCACGTTTTTTCGCATCATTTGGGTGCATCCAAACAAGATTCGTTGGGAATGCTTTGTGTAATTCAGGCACACGGCGAGTCATCGTACCAGTATGCCAGTGTTCAAGCACACGACCAGTACAGAACCATAAATCATATTCTTCATCTGGGGCTTCCGCTGGCGCTTCATAAGGCACACCTAAAATAATCGCTTTGCCATCTGGCTTACCATAGAAATTCACGCCTTCGCCTGCTTTTACATACGGATCGTAACCTTCACGGTAACGCCATAAAGTTTCTTTGTACTCGCCTGTTTTTTCATCTTTCACCACTGGCCAACGCAAACCTCGCACCTTGTGATAAGTCTCAAAATCGGCTAAATCGTGACCATGACCACGTCCAAATTCAGCATATTCTTCAAATAAACCTTTTTGAATGTAGTAACCAAAATGATCCGCTTCATCATTCATATAACCTGGAATGTTGGTTGGCACTTGATAGCTATCCACTTTACCATTGCGGTATAAAATTTCGTATAAGGTTTTGCCACGCAATTCAGGTGCTTTTGCCAGTAACTCTTCAGGCCATACTTCTTCTACTTTGAAGTATTTTGAGAACTCAACAAGCTGCCAGGTATCTGAGCGAGCATTTGCAGGGCCTTTCACTTGCTGACGCCAGAATTGAGTACGACGTTCTGCATTACCATAAGCCCCTTCTTTTTCTACCCACATACAAGTTGGAAGGATTAAATCCGCAGCAACCGCTGACACCGACGGATACGGGTCTGAAACCACAATAAAATTTTCAGGATTACGCCAACCAGGGAAGATTTCCTCATTAATATTTGGGCCACCTTGCATATTGTTGGTACACATCTGCCATAAGAAATTCAGTTTTCCATCCTTTAATGCACGGCTTTGCGCAGTTGCGTGGAAGCCTGGAACATCAGGGATCGCCCCTGCTGGTAATTTCCACGATTTTTCCACAATTTCACGGTGTTTTGGATTAGTTACCACCATATCTGCTGGTAAACGGTGAATAAAGGTGCCAACTTCACGAGCAGTTCCACAGGCAGACGGCTGACCAGTGAGAGAGAATGGACCACAACCTTCTAATGCAATCTTACCTGTTAATAAATGCACGTTGTACATCATATGGTTTACCCACACACCACGAGTATGTTGGTTAAAACCCATTGTCCAGAATGAAACAATTTTTCTGTTTGGTTCAGCATACATTTCTGCTAGAGCTTGTAGCTGCTCTTTCGGCACGCCTGAAATGCGGTGAGCTTCATCTAGTGTATATGGTGCAACGATTTTCTTAAATTCTTCAAAATCGCTGTCATACATTTTGCCTGCCGTTTTTGCGTTAGTGTTTTGCTGTAATTTATGCTCAGGGCGTAAACCATAACCAATATTGGTTTCGCCACGTTTGAATTTAGTGTGCTTGTTTACGAAATCCCAATTTACTTTATCGTTTTCAATAATGTAGTTAGCAATATAATTTAAAATTGCTAAGTCTGAATGCGGTTTGAAAATAATTGGCGTATCGGCTAATTCAAATGAACGATGCTCGTAAGTGGACATTACCACCACACGCACATTTTCATTTGACAGACGACGATCAGAAATTCGGCTCCATAAAATTGGGTGCATTTCTGCCATATTTGAGCCCCAAAGCACAAACGCATCGGTTTTTTCGATGTCGTTATAACATCCCATTGGTTCGTCCATACCAAAAGTACGCATAAATGCAACGGCTGCAGACGCCATACAATGACGAGCATTTGGATCAATCGTATTAGAACGAAAACCACCCTTCCAAAGTTTTACTTTCGCATAACCTTCAAAAATGGTGGTTTGACCTGATGAAAACATACCCACTGCATTCGGGCCTTTTGCCTTAATAATACCCTTGATTTTCTCCGCCATAATGCTGAATGCTTGCTCCCAAGACACTGGGGTGAAATCGCCATTCTTATCAAACTTGCCATCTTTCATTCGCAGCATCGGCTCTTGCATACGATCTGCACCATACATCATTTTCGATAAAAAATAGCCTTTGATACAGTTTAAACCACGGTTTACCTCTGCATCAGGATCACCTTGTGTGGCAACTACTTTGCCATCTTTTGTACCAACAAGTACACTACAACCTGTACCACAATAACGGCAAGGGGCTTTATCCCAACGAATACCGCTATCATCAGCTTGAACGTTCTTCACAGGAATCATTATTCCTGCCGCAGCCGCTGCAGCAACTGCTGCGTTTGCTTTCATAAAATCTCTACGATTGAGTTCCATAATATGTCCCACGTTTGACTTCAAAAATAATAAATAAGCCCACTACTGTTCATCAATGTAATTTGAGATCAAAGACACCACAATCACGCCTTTAATATCTCTCACCTGATCGATACGATCTGAAAGTGCCAAATGTACATCACTTTCAAGCGTTACCACTAATTTGCCTTCATCTAGTTTTTCCCCATGAATTTCAGCAAAAGGGATTTTTAGAATCTCAGCTTTAACCTCTTCCAATTTTTCTGGTTTTACCTGTACGACAAGGCTACACACATACCAGTTCTCGTTTTCAGATAGCTTTCTACTCATATTATTGCCTGTTTTTTACAGTGACTGAATGGTAATCGCACTTATTGGACAAACACCCAAACAAGCTCCACAACCGTTACAACTGTCTAAATTTAATGTCATTTGCACAATTCCACCTAAGCTTGGGCGAAAGCGGATTACTCGCATCTCACAACTGTCGCCACAACTTCTGCATTCCGTTCCAAGCTGTAATAAACAACTAGCTTGAATTTCAATTTTATGGCTCCACGCCTCTTCTGAAACCTCTCGAAAAACACCCTCTTCACAAGATTGCACACACTTTTCGCAGAACGTACATTCGCCCTGGCTAAAATCGACTTCGGGATAACCACCAGCCCCTTTTACAATAATGTGCGTTTCACAAGCCTTAAGGCAGTTTCCACAAGCGGTGCATTTTTCTAAAAAATTTGCTAAATTAGACCAAGGCGGACGAATTGGCTCGTACCCTTGCTGACTCACTTTTTCGCTTTTTAGTGAATGTAAAAATTGCCCCCGTAAAAAGCTACGGCGAGGAAGTGGTTTATCAAGGTTATTGGTCAAGAAAACACCATTTTTAATGCCATTATCATAGGTTAAATTATCCAACGTTCACGGAATATCGTTCATTCCTCAAATTGGGTATTTGCTCAGGTATTCGCTAAAACATTGATTTCCATCAAAAAATATCAACAAAATCCGCTAGGCTACATAAAATATAAAGGCAACACTATGAACCATCTCATTATTTACGCCCACCCATACTCAGGCAGTTTTAACCATACGATTTTAGAAAAAGTGATCACCTGCTCAGCACAAACAAATGTGATTGTGCGAGATCTTTATCAGCTTAACATTGACCCTATTCTAACTTGGTATGAGTTCACCCAAACGCTTTCCCAGCAATACGCTCCAGACATTACAACAGAACATCAATATTGGCGAGAAGCTGATGTCATCACACTTATTTATCCGCTTTGGTGGATGGGCTTTCCCGCTGTTTTAAAAGGTTATTTAGACCGTGTATTGAGCTATGATTTTGCTTATCAAAATGGTGAAATTGAAAGCATTGGCTTGCTCACAGGCAAGAAAATGCAACAATTCGTAACACTGGGTAATTCAAATGAAAAATATGCAAGAAAAGGGTTTTTAAGTGCCTTTGAACACACTCTTGGCAAAGGGTTGTTTGAGTTTTGTGGGATTAGCGATGTAAAAATGCACTATTTTGGCAATGTTGGACTAAAAGAGACAAATTACGCGGCGATCTTACAAGAAGTAGAGCAATCTTGTTGGGAAATATTGAAATAAACAAGCGGTTAAATTTGTCAATTTTTTTACAAATTTAACCGCTTGTCATCAATTCACAAGTTAATCAATTGGCGGAATATAAGTGCCATTAACAATTGAATCTTTAATGCGTTCAGCCTCAGCCAATACTTGCCTCAACAAGGCTTGCACATTTTCAAGCGTAGCAATTGGGCTTAAGGTCGTCATTTTCAGCGATTGATTATTGCCCACTTTGGTCACGCCGATATTTGCTTCACCACGGGCAAAGAGTTCATCTGCCACGTTTTGGTTTAAGGTATCTACAAACTCTGCTGGGTAACCTTCTGGCACAACTCGGAATAGCACAGACGCAAATTGTGCTGGCACAAGCATTTCCAAACCTGTCGTTGAGTTGATGTAGGCTTCCACCTCTTTCGAAAGATGCACGCCGTGATCGATCATAGAAGCGTATAAATCTTCACCTAAGGCCTCCACCGTAAACCAGAGTTTCAACGCATCAAAACGGCGAGTGGTTTGTAGCGATTTCGCCACTAGATTCGGCACACCATGTGCTTCATCATATTCTGAATTGAGATAATCTGCTTTGTAGTCGATGAAACGGTAGTTCGCTTCGTCTCTCAGCAAGAAAGCACCGCACGAAATAGATTGGAAGAAATGCTTGTGGAAATCGAGCGTGATTGAATCGGTCAGCTCAATACCATCAAGGAAATGGCGGAAATCTTTCGACAACAGTAATGCCCCACCCCACGCTGCATCAACGTGTACCCAAACGTTGTATTCATCGGCTAATTTACGAATCGCTTTTAAATCATCAATCGCTCCGGCGTCCGTTGTGCCTGCGGTGGCAACGATACAGGCTGGAATTTTACCTTCTTCTTTTAATTCGGCAAGGGTTTTGGCGAGAGCCTCAACGTCCATTTGGGCATTCGCATTAGATGGCACAGTCACCACTGATTGGAAGCCCATTCCCATCATCGCCATATTTTTTTGTACGGAGAAGTGAGCATTTTCCGAGCAGATTACTTTCGCTTTTTTCATCGCATCTGGCGGAATACCATCCGCCTGCACCGACCACTCTGAGCCATCTTCATTTTTCCAATGGCTCGCAATCGCCCAGTCACGAGCAAGTAGCACGCCCATTAAATTGGATTGTGTGCCGCCCGAGGTGAACACGCCCGATGTGCCGTTGCCGTAGCCGACTTTTTGGCGTAACCAGTCGATCAAATGTTCTTCCATAATTGAACCAGCGGGGCTCTGATCCCAAGAATCCATAGATTGGTTGGTCGCATTAATCAACACTTCCGCAATTTGGCTGGTGACCATTGTCGGGCAATGCAAGTGAGCCAGCGAGTGTGGATGGTGAACTTTCAGGCTTGGGTTGAGGAAAATCTCTACCAAATGCTCAAGGGATTCTTGCACCCCAATGCCCTCTTTGGTTGGTTTGAATCCATCAATCAAGGCTCGCATTTGCTTGATTGAACCGCCTGTGTACATTTTCTCGTTTTTAAGCCAATTTGAAACCGCTTTTACCGCATTGCTCATCGCCGATTCATAATCCGCAATGGAAGCAGGGTCGCGACAGAACAAAGATTGTCTGTGTTTTTCTAGGTTTGACATATTTATTTATCCTTTTGGGCTATACCCAATTTTCTAAACGTAATCCTTCGACACGTTCAAATTCTCTCAGATTATTGGTCACAATGACTAACCCTTCACTTCGTGCGTGAGCTGCAATGTGAATATCGTTTTCGCCTATCAGTTTTCCTTGTTTAGCAAGCTCAGCTTTGATGTTACCAAAATGTGCGGCACTTTTAGGCTGATAATCTAAAATCGTTAAACGAGATAAGAAATCTTCAATGACCGCAATATTTCGTGCAGAAAAGCCACTTTTTTCAGCACCATAATAAAGCTCAGCAGCAGTGATGCTGCTAACGCACATTTTTCCGGCATTTTGATTAAAGCGTTGCAAAACCTCTACAGGGCGGTGTTTGATAACATAAATAACAATGTTGGAATCTAACATATATTTCAACATTAGAAATCCTCTCGCTCAGGCTGCATTGCTATTTCTCTTTCGACCATAAAGTCCTCACTGACGGTTTCACTATTAAGAAAAAAACTATCCCAACTTTGGTTGAGAGGAGACAAAATACGTTCATTTCCTAAAATGCGAACTGCTATTTTTTTTACGTCATTATCAAAACGAACTTCAGCAGGCAAGCGAACTGCTTGACTTCGATTAGTCATAAAAATTGAAGCTTCAATCATATTACTCTCCTTTAATAATTAAGGTATATAGCAATAGTACATCCCAAATAATCTGCGATTCAATAACAAAAAGGTGGGAAAGCCCACCTAATTCTGTTTACAAGCGGTTATATTTTTCCCATTTTTTGCAAAAAATAGGTAAAACTCAACCGCTTGTATCATTACAAACTAACCACGCACCGCTTTAACTGCTTCGGCAACAGATTGTTTGAAGCGTTTGATAAACTCTTCGCATTCTGCTTGGGTGATGTTTACCGCACAAAGCACACGTACCACGTTTCCGCCACGTCCACCACGCTCTAGTAACAATTTGTTTTTAAAGCAATATTTTTGAATGGCTACCGCTAAATCGCAATCACGTGGATAAGCCCCTGTTGCATCTTTTGGTTGGTGCTCATCAACAATGTCAATCCCCATCATCAAACCTTTGCCACGTATGTGCCCGATACACGGAAACTCCTTACTCAATTCACGCAACGCATTTGTTAAATATTCACCACGCTCTTGAGCATTTTGTGCCAGGTTTTCCTCACGCATCATTTTGAGTGAAACGTAACCGGTTGCCATTGCTAATTGGTTACCACGAAATGTTCCCGTGTGTCCTGCTGGCTGCCAAGCATCAAATTCTTTACGGATAGCTAATACCGCTAATGGAAGGCTACCGCCAATCGCTTTTGACATCACTACGATATCTGGCTCAATGCCTGCGTGTTCAAAGGCGAACATTTTACCTGAACGGCAAAAGCCAGCCTGTACTTCGTCTACAATCATTAAAATGCCGTGTTTTTTCGTCACTTCACGCACTTTTTGTAAGAAACTGATTGGGGCTGGCACAACACCACCTTCGCCTTGAATGGCTTCAAGAATAACAGCGGCTGGTTTTACCACACCGCTTTCAACATCTTCGATGAAGTTTTCAAAATAGTGCTCAACGGCTTTCGCACCTGCTTCACCGCCAATACCAAACGGGCAACGGTATTCGTGCGGATAAGGCATAAATTGTACACCTGGCATTAAACCTTGCACGGCATTTTTTGCACTTAAGTTACCAGTTAAAGATAAGGCACCGTGTGTCATACCATGGAAGCCTCCAGAAAATGCAATCACATTACTACGACCAGTAAAAGTTTTAGCTAACTTAATCGCTGCTTCATTCGCATCCGCACCTGTTGGACCTGTGAATTGGAGGATATATTGATCTTTCGGGAAAAATGAGAGCAATTCTTCTGTGAACGCATCTTTTAAAGGTGTTGTGATATCTAAAGAGTGTAAAGGTAAACCACTGTCTAGCACATCTTTAATTGCTTGGATCAATTTAGGGTGGTTATGCCCTAATGCAAGCGTTCCTGCACCGGCTAAAAAGTCGAGGTATTCATTGCCTTCAACATCAGTTACCCAAACGCCTTGAGCTTTTTGGTAAGCAAATGGTAGTTTTCGTGGATAACTACGCACGTTTGATTCCATTGCATCTTGGCGATCTAAAAAATACTGATTTGAAGCCAGAACGGCTTGAATAGGTGTTTTAATTGTCATTGAAATAAACCTTCTAAAAGAGGTGAAAAAAATAAGTCGGGTGCCTTGCGGAGGAAGCCTAAGCTCTCGAATCCTGAAAGATTCGGTGCCATGGGGCATTTGACTCGCTACTTATTAAAAAAAGCGTTTCAGCTTTTTTGTTTTTACCCTATTTGTCCCAAGGCAGGGTTGGGATAGGTTGGAAACAGACTTAAATGTAGGGTTACATTTAAGGAGGCGTAATGATACCCTTTTTTCCTGAAAAAGGAAGGATTTTATCCAGAAACACCATTATCAGATGATTAATCCAAAGAGAAGAGAAAGTAAAAAGCCCGACATTAAGCCGGGCTTCAAATTTCAAAAGCAAATTATTTGATTTTTGCTTCTTTGTAGATAACGTGTCTGCGAACAACTGGATCAAATTTTTTGATTTCCATTTTTTCTGGCATATTACGTTTGTTTTTGTCTGTTGTGTAGAAATGACCAGTTTCTGCGGTAGAAACTAAACGGATTTTCTCACGAGCACCTTTAGCTGCCATTTTTTAGCTCCTTAGATTTTTTCGCCACGAGCACGGATTTCAGCTAATACTGCATCAATGCCTTTTTTATCGATAATACGCATACCTTTCGCTGTTAAGCGTAAAGTTACGAAACGGTTTTCGCTTTCAACCCAGAAACGGTGGGTGTGAAGATTTGGTAAGAAACGACGCTTGGTCGCGTTCATTGCGTGTGAGCGGTTGTTACCAACTGCTGGACGCTTGCCTGTTACTTGGCAAACTCTTGACATTTTAATTCTCCAATATGACTTAAGCTTAAGCTTGTGGTTTGGGTTTATCAGGGTTTTCACCTTCTGACTACCTCGTCAGGTAACACCCAGCCCATCGTTATGTTTCAAAGACTGCCGATTATACTGATTTTGTTTATTTCATTCAAGAGCTTATTTGCTAATTATTTCACTCAATCTCTTAACTCTAGTTTTTCTTCTTCAAACGAAAAATAATCGCCTTTACCCACAATAATATGATCGACAAACCGAATATCAACTAACTCACACGCCATCTCAATCTTTTTAGTCAGACTTCTGTCCGACTCACTTGGCAAGCAAGAACCAGAAGGATGATTGTGTGCCACAATAATTGCCGCCGCATTATATTTCAAAGCTCTTTTTATAATTTCTCGTGGATGAACTTCAGTTTGATTTATCGTACCAAAAAACATCTTTTCCTTATAAATCAAACGGTTTTGATTATCTAAAAACAGCACCATAAACACTTCACGCTCTTCTTCCTCCAACTCAGTTTGAAAATACATTATCGCCATATAAGGGGCTTGAATCATTTCACTAAATTCCATTTGTTGAGCCAAATAGCGTTTCGTCATCTCTTTGGAGGCTTGCAGTTGAATATATTTAGTTTTACCCAGCCCATAAATTTTACAAAACTCATCAATATCGGCATTTAACAACTGACGTAATGAGCCAAACACCATCAATACGCTTTCTGCTAATGTTAGTACAGGCACATCTTTCGTACCCGTTCGTAAAAAAATTGCTAATAACTCTGCATCCGTGAGTGCTGCAGCGCCGTGCATTAATAGTTTTTCACGAGGCATTAACGTTGGTATATCAAAAATTTCATCAGGTTCGTTCATTTTTCCTCCCTTAATGCAATTCAGCATAAAAGAGGCAAACCTTGAATGCAAAAGGCTTAATAAAAATTTTCGAGCCAGATCGCAAAAATAGTTTAGTTGTGAGCAATTACTTATTCAGATAGAATAACCGCCATTAATCGGCTCTCAAAAAATGGAAATGTTAAAAAATAAAAAAATCCTCTTAGGAATTACAGGCGGAATCGCCGCTTACAAAACCATTGAACTTATCCGTTATCTCAAAAAAGCAAATGCGGAAGTGCGTGTAGTGCTAACACCTGCAGCAGAGGCTTTTGTGACACCTTTAACCCTACAGGCTATTTCAGGCAACGCGGTATCCACCGCCTTACTCGACCCACAAGCAGAGCTCGCGATGGGTCATATTGAATTAGCAAAATGGGCTGATTTAGTTATTATCGCCCCCGCTTCTGCTGATTTTATTGCTCGCCTGCGTGTTGGAATGGGGAACGATCTACTCTCTACGCTTTGCCTTGCTACCGCAAGCCCCATTCTGCTTGCTCCTGCAATGAACCAACAAATGTATAAACAGCTTGCCGTACAGGAAAACATCGCTACGCTCATCTTTCGTGGTACGCAATTTATTGGCCCAAACAATGGCTTCCAAGCCTGTGGTGATGTTGGCGTTGGGCGAATGTCAGAACCAGAAGAAATCTACCAAGCGGTGCTGGATCACTTCGCTAAAAGCCAAGATTTACAAGGTTTGAATGTAACCATTACCGCAGGCCCAACCCGTGAAGCTATTGACCCTGTGCGTTATATCAGTAATCACAGCTCAGGCAAAATGGGCTACTCTATCGCTAAGGCCTTTGCTGAACGTGGGGCGAACGTTACGCTGATTAGCGGCCCTGTGAATTTACCTACGCCCGATAATGTGGAACGCATTAACGTGCAATCTGCCATAGAAATGGAACAACAAGCGGTCAAATTTGCCCAAAAATCTGCAATTTTCATCGGTTGTGCAGCAGTGTCAGATTATCGAATGGCAGAAGTTTCCGATCAAAAAATCAAGAAAACCGAGAACAGCGACATTCTCACTCTCACACTTGTGAAAAACCCCGATATTATCGCAAATGTGGCAAATTTAGCAGAAAATCGCCCTTTTGTAGTGGGATTTGCCGCCGAAACGCAAAATATAGCGGAATATGCTAAAACCAAGCTACAACGTAAAAATTTGGATATGATTTGTGCTAACGATGTTTCAGGCGGTCAGGTGTTCGGACAAGATCAGAATTCTCTCCATCTCTTTTGGCAAAATGGAGAGAAAAAATTACCGCTTGCAGATAAAGAAAAGTTGGCGGAGAGTTTGGTGCAAGAGATTGTAGATCGTTATAGAACCGAATAAAAAACAACAAGCGGTCAAAAACAGAAAACATTTTACAAAAGGACAAACAATGAAACAGATCGATTTAAAAATTTTAGATAGCCGTATTGGGAGTGAATTCCCCCTTCCAGCCTATGCAACGGAAGGTTCAGCAGGCTTGGATTTACGCGCATTAATTAATGAACCGCTTACCGTTAAAGCAGGCGAAACGGTTTTGATCCCAACAGGGATTTCGATTTATATTGCCGATCCAAACTTAGCTGCAGTCATCTTACCTAGATCGGGATTAGGACATAAAAATGGCATCGTGTTAGGCAATTTAGTCGGTCTGATAGACAGTGACTATCAAGGCCCGTTAATGGTTTCACTTTGGAATAGAAGCCAAGAGGATTTTACTGTAAATATAGGTGACCGCATTGCACAGCTGGTATTTTTGCCCGTAATTCAAGCAAATTTTAACATCGTACAAGATTTTAAACAGACCGAACGTGGCGAAGGTGGCTTTGGGCATTCAGGTAAACAATAAATGAGTCGTAATAGGATGGTAATGAGAGAACCTAAAATCAAAATGCCGAAAAAATCGGTAGTAGAACGCCGCCAGCAGGTGCTGGAGGTATTAATTGGCTTACTCAATTCTGAAGATGGAATGCAACGTGTCACTACCGAACGTTTAGCCGCTGCGGTAGGCGTGTCGGAAGGGGCATTATATCGCTACTTCCCAAGTAAAACTAAGATGTTTGAAGCTTTAATTGAAAAAATTGAGCAAACGCTAACAAGCTATATCCACGCTAACAAACGCCAAGACAGCAGTGCAAATTCAGTGCGTGCGATTCTCTACACTATTTTGGAATTCTCCCGCAAAAATCCAGGAGTGACGCGTATTCTAACAGGACACGCATTGATGTTTGAAGAGGATATTCTTAAAGCCCGTGTAGCCAAATTTTTTGATAATCTTGAATTACAATTTGCCAATATTTTACAGCTTAGTAAACTCCGTGAACATAAAGCTTTTGAAGATGAAAAAGCATTAGCAGGTTATCTTGTAAATTTCTGCGAAGGACAATTTTTACGTCTTGTTCGCTCCAATTTCAGCTATAATCAATACCAACATTTTGAAAAGCAATGGGCATTTATTAAACCTTTATTCGATTAATTTATGATTATACCTTGGCAAGATTTAGAAGACTCCACATTACAGAATATTTTAGACGCCTTCATTTTACGAGAAGGCACTGACTATGGTGAAACCGAACTTTCACTTGAGGCAAAAAGAGAGCGTTTACTTGCTCAATTAAAAGCCGATAAAGTGGTTATCGTTTGGTCTGAATTGCACGAAAGCCTTGATATTAAAGACAAAAAATCTTTTTTAGGTTAATGGTTAATTTCGTGTTAAAATTTTGAAGATTTGACTTAAATAAAGAGCTATAGGAAATACTATGCAAGATATGACGCTCTCAACAGCACAACTTGAAAATGTTACCCCTCCGCCCTCGATTCACGATCCTGCGGTTGAGTGGTTTTTAACGCATTGTCATATCCATCGTTATCCTGCGAAATATACGCTAATTCACGCTGGAGAAGATGCAGAATCACTTTTTTACATTGTCAATGGCTCAGTGTCAGTTTACATTAAAGACGATGAAACTAAAGAGATGCTCTTAACCAATTTAGGTACAGGCGAATTTGTAGGCGAATTAAGCTTATTTGAAGAAAAATTGCAACAACGCACCGCTTATGTTCGCACCAAAGGGCCTTGTGAAATTGCGGAAATCTCCTATAAAAAATTCAAACAACTCGTGCATTTAAACCCCGACATTTTAATGTATTTATCCGCCCAAATGGCTCGACGTTTACGCCAAACCTCACGCCAAGTCGGCAACCTAGCCTTTTTAGACGTTGCAGGACGCATTGCTCAAACCTTGCTCAATCTAGCTAAAATGCCCGATGCAATGACTCACCCACAAGGAATGCAGATCAAAATTACCCGCCAAGAAATTGGGCAGATGGTTGGCTGCTCTCGCGAAACTGTTGGACGCATTATGAAAATGCTTGAAGATGAAGGCTTAATTTCTGCACATGGAAAAACCATTGTAGTGTTCGGAGCAAGGTAATTCATCCTTACAAGCGGTCTATTTTTTTGCAAAATTTGCACATAATCAGACCGCTTGTTTATATGACACTTCACTAAATTTCACTTAGAGCTCTTGATGATGAAACATAGTCTAACGCCTTTTCATACGTTCCATTTACATGCAAAAGCAACAAAAATTATTGAATTTACTACTATTGAGCAATTATTAAACGAATGGCAAAACGCGTTTAATGCCCAAATGCCAATCTTAATTCTAGGTCAAGGCTCTAACGTTTTGTTTTTAGACGATTTTGACGGCGTGGTTTTAGTAAACAAACTCAAAGGGATTGAACACCGAGAAGATGAACAATTTCACTACTTGCACGTTCAAGGTGGAGAAAATTGGCATAAGCTAGTGAAATGGACGTTAAAAAATAATATTGCAGGACTAGAAAACCTCGCATTAATACCTGGCGTAGTTGGTTCTGCCCCAATTCAAAATATCGGTGCTTATGGCGTAGAATTCGAACAAGTATGTGATTTTGTCAACGTGTTAAATTTACGCACAGGCGAACATTTCACCCTTACAAAAAATGAATGTGGCTTTGGATACCGTGAAAGCGTATTCAAACGCGAATATCGTGACGAATGTGCCATTATTTCAGTTGGTCTAAAACTTCCAAAAGTATGGAAGCCAGTACTCACTTACGGCTCACTCACTCAGCTTAATCCGCAAACTGTTACACCACAGCAAATTTTTGACGAAGTCTGTGCGGTTCGCTCCTCAAAACTACCTAACCCCGATGAATTTGGCAATGCAGGCAGTTTCTTTAAAAACCCGATTATTTCAGCCGAGCAATTTGCAGCCGTGCAAGCAAAATTTCCGACCATTCCAAGTTATCTACAGCCTGATGGCCTAATCAAATTAGCTGCAGGCTGGCTGATAGACAAAGCAGGTTTAAAAGGCTTACAAATTGGCGGGGCGACGGTGCACACCCAACAGGCATTGGTATTAATCAACAAAGAAAATGCCACAGGCCAAGATATTGCAGAGCTGGCAAAAACGATCCGCCGACGTGTGCGTGAAAAATTTAGTGTGGACATTCAACCTGAAGTTCGTTTTATTGGCAAAAATGGGGAAGTTGATAGCGACCAAATCACTCGATAACACCTCAATTAGGAATGAAAAATGAAACTCAACCAAGCCCAAATTCAAAAAGCACTACTCTGCGGACAGGCAATTGTTTTTGATGAAATTGGCTCAACCAACGAATATCTGCTCACACATCATCAAACATTAGAAAATGGTTCCGTTTGCCTTGCCGAAAAACAGACTGCAGGGCGTGGCAGACGAGGAAGAACTTGGTATTCACCCGAAAGTGAAAATCTTTACTTCTCCATTTTATGGCATTATCCAAAAGATGCCGCAAACCTACCACCACTCAGCCTTGTAGTTGCACTCATCATTGCCGAAAGTTTAACAAAACAGAATGTGGACAATATTCAAATCAAATGGCCGAATGATATTTATTACAACGGCAAAAAAATGGGCGGCATTTTGCTAGAAAGTCAAGCCAACCACAAAGGGTTGGATTTAGTTATCGGTATCGGTTTAAACTTAGGTATGACAAAAGTAGATGAAAAGATTGTAACTCAAGCCTGGGCAGATTTATCACAATACCATTTTGATCGCAACAAATTGGTTTGTCATTTAGCCTACGAATTGCAAAAAAATCTCAAAATTTACCCGCTTGTCGGCTTCTCTCACTACGCTCAACGCTGGCAGAAATTTGACATTTTCTACAATAAACCAGTGAAACTAATAACAGAAAATACTGAAATTCACGGCACTTCACTTGGCATTAATGAACTCGGTGAATTAATTCTCCAACAAGATCAGGTAATCCAATATTTTAGCATTGGAGAGATGTCATTAAGGGGCGATTAATTACAAGCGGTCATTTTATTGATATTTTTTGCAATTTTCGCTTTTTGGCTTTTTAAAAATAAAAAAAAGCAAAAACCTCAAGCCTATCACTAAGCTTGAGGTTTTTGCTTTGTTTGAGATTTAAAATAAGCCCCGACGATGCCCTACTCTCACATGGCGAATCACCACACTACCATCGGCGTCACTGCGTTTTACTTCTGAGTTCGGTATGGAGTCAGGTAGAACCACAGCACTATTGTCGTCGGGAAAATCTTGTTGATTTTCTGTCTTTCTATTTTTTGTTCTTTAATCTAAAAACAAGCTGTTGATTCTGAGTTTATTTATTTATTTTCTGAGTTTATTTGTTTGTCTGTCTTGTTTGTTTAGTCTTTACTTTGCGTTACTTCGCTTCGTGCTTTCTTATTTTTTCTATAAAAACACTTGAGCGTTGTATAGTTAAGCCTCTCGGGCAATTAGTACACATTAGCTCAACGTATCGCTACGCTTACACATTGTGCCTATCTACGTCGTAGTCTCCAACAACCCTTACAGTCTTATAGACTGGGAGAACTCATCTCTTGGCAAGTTTCGTGCTTAGATGCTTTCAGCACTTATCTCTTCCGCACGTAGCTACTCGGCAATGCGTCTGGCGACACAACCGAAACACCAGCGGTGCGTCCACTCCGGTCCTCTCGTACTAGGAGCAGCCCCAACCAATTCTCCAACGCCCACGGCAGATAGGGACCGAACTGTCTCACGACGTTCTAAACCCAGCTCGCGTACCACTTTAAATGGCGAACAGCCATACCCTTGGGACCTACTTCAGCCCCAGGATGTGATGAGCCGACATCGAGGTGCCAAACACCGCCGTCGATATGAACTCTTGGGCGGTATCAGCCTGTTATCCCCGGAGTACCTTTTATCCGTTGAGCGATGGCCCTTCCATTCAGAACCACCGGATCACTATGACCTGCTTTCGCACCTGCTCGACTTGTCTGTCTCGCAGTTAAGCTTGCTTCTACCATTGCACTAACCTGACGATGTCCGACCGTCATTAGCAAACCTTCGTGCTCCTCCGTTACTCTTTGGGAGGAGACCGCCCCAGTCAAACTACCCACCAGACACTGTCCGAGTACTCGTTCCGAGTACTTCGTTAGAACATCAAACGTTAAAGGGTGGTATTTCAAGGACGCCTCCAACAACACTAGCGTGTCATCTTCAAAGGCTCCCACCTATCCTACACATCAAAATTCAATGTTCAGTGTCAAGCTATAGTAAAGGTTCACGGGGTCTTTCCGTCTAGCCGCGGGTACACCGCATCTTCACGGCGATTTCAATTTCACTGAGTCTCGGGTGGAGACAGCCTGGCCATCATTATGCCATTCGTGCAGGTCGGAACTTACCCGACAAGGAATTTCGCTACCTTAGGACCGTTATAGTTACGGCCGCCGTTTACTGGGGCTTCGATCAGGAGCTTCTCTTTCGATAACACCATCAATTAACCTTCCAGCACCGGGCAGGCATCACACCCTATACGTCCACTTTCGTGTTTGCAGAGTGCTGTGTTTTTAATAAACAGTTGCAGCCAGCTGGTATCTTCGACCGGTTCAACCTTCATCCGCGAGGGATTACAATCTACGCCGGCGCACCTTCTCCCGAAGTTACGGTGCTATTTTGCCTAGTTCCTTCACCCGAGTTCTCTCAAGCGCCTGAGTATTCTCTACCTGACCACCTGTGTCGGTTTATAGTACGGTTTAGTGTAATCTGACGCTTAGTGGCTTTTCCTGGAAGCGTGGTATCGGTTACTTCAACTCCGTAGAGTCTCGTCATCACTTCTCGTTGTTAATAGAAGACCGGATTTGCCTAATCTTCCCAACTACCAGCTTAAACAGGGTAATCCAACACCCTGATAACCTAACCTTCTCCGTCCCCACATCGCAATTACACCAAGTACGGGAATATTAACCCGTTTCCCATCGACTACGCTTTTCAGCCTCGCCTTAGGGGCCGACTCACCCTGCCCCGATTAACGTTGGACAGGAACCCTTGGTCTTCCGGCGAACGAGTTTTTCACTCGTTTTATCGTTACTTATGTCAGCATTCGCACTTCTGATACGTCCAGCAAGCCTCTCGACTCACCTTCTTCCGCTTACAGAACGCTCCCCTACCCAACAATGTTTCCATTGATGCCGCAGCTTCGGTGACTAGTTTTAGCCCCGTTACATCTTCCGCGCAGGCCGACTCGACTAGTGAGCTATTACGCTTTCTTTAAATGATGGCTGCTTCTAAGCCAACATCCTAGCTGTCTAAGCCTTCCCACTTCGTTTCCCACTTAACTAGTACTTGGGGACCTTAGCTGGCGGTCTGGGTTGTTTCCCTCTCCACGATGAACGTTAGCACCCACCGTGTGTCTCCTATGCATTACTCTTCGGTATTCGCAGTTTGCATCGGGTTGGTAATCCGGGATGGACCCCTAGCCGAAACAGTGCTCTACCCCCGAAGGTATTCACATAAGGCTCTACCTAAATAGATTTCGGGGAGAACCAGCTATCTCCCGGTTTGATTGGCCTTTCACCCCCAGCCACAAGTCATCCGCTAATTTTTCAACATTAGTCGGTTCGGTCCTCCAGTTAGTGTTACCCAACCTTCAACCTGCCCATGGCTAGATCACCGGGTTTCGGGTCTATACCTTGCAACTATACGCCCAGTTAAGACTCGGTTTCCCTACGGCTCCCTTATTCAGTTAACCTTGCTACAAAATATAAGTCGCTGACCCATTATACAAAAGGTACGCAGTCACAGAATAAATCTGCTCCCACTGCTTGTACGCACAAGGTTTCAGGTTCTATTTCACTCCCCTCGCCGGGGTTCTTTTCGCCTTTCCTTCACAGTACTGGTTCACTATCGGTCAATCAGGAGTATTTAGCCTTGGAGGATGGTCCCCCCATCTTCAAACAGGATATCACGTGTCCCGCCCTACTTGTTGTGAGCTTAGTACCACGGAAATATTTTCGAGTACGGGATTATCACCCTCTATGATTGAGCTTCCCAGCTCATTCCTCTAATAAATCCGCTATTACTCACTGGCTCTTTCGCGTTCGCTCGCCGCTACTAACGAAATCTCGGTTGATTTCTTTTCCTCGGGGTACTTAGATGTTTCAGTTCTCCCGGTTTGCTTCACTTGCCTATGTATTCAGCAAGTGATAGTAGATTCTTCATCTACTGGGTTTCCCCATTCGGACATCTTGGATTAAACGCCTCTTATCGACTCATCCAAGCTTTTCGCAGATTAGCACGTCCTTCATCGCCTCTGATTGCCAAGGCATCCACCTTGTGCGCTTAGTCACTTAACTATACAACCTCAAATGTTTTTGTTTTTGTATTTCAATCAAAAGGAAAGAAAAAACAACATAACAACACATTTAAAGTCTGTTTTAAACTAAACACTTAGCTGCTTTTGTTCAGCTAAGATTTTATTACATACTCAGACTTTCTTTCGAAAATCTCTCAGTTTTTCAGCTTGTTTCTAAATTTTTAAAGAACATTAAGACAATAAAAATCATCTTTAAATGGCGTCCCCACGGGGATTCGAACCCCGGTTACCGCCGTGAAAGGGCGATGTCCTAGGCCTCTAGACGATGGGGACATCATTTAAAGATGCTTTCCTTTTGCCAGTTGAGCGTTAAGTATTTTAGCGATTTTGCAAATTTCTGCAAGATTTTAACCGCTTGAATGCCTAACTTTCATTCATCTCTGTCCTGTCTACTCTATCAAACAATCTGTGTGAACACTTGCTGTCGTCGCGACGCTAAACTCTCGCCTAGCTTCGCGCTTGATTTTTTTGGTAAGGAGGTGATCCAACCGCAGGTTCCCCTACGGTTACCTTGTTACGACTTCACCCCAGTCATGAATCATACCGTGGTAAACGCCCCCCTTGCGGTTAAGCTATCTACTTCTGGTACAACCCACTCCCATGGTGTGACGGGCGGTGTGTACAAGGCCCGGGAACGTATTCACCGCAACATTCTGATTTGCGATTACTAGCGATTCCGACTTCATGGAGTCGAGTTGCAGACTCCAATCCGGACTTAGACGTACTTTGTGAGATTCGCTCACCATCGCTGGCTCGCCGCCCTCTGTATACGCCATTGTAGCACGTGTGTAGCCCTACTCGTAAGGGCCATGATGACTTGACGTCATCCCCACCTTCCTCCGGTTTATCACCGGCAGTCTCCTTTGAGTTCCCACCATAACGTGCTGGCAACAAAGGATAAGGGTTGCGCTCGTTGCGGGACTTAACCCAACATTTCACAACACGAGCTGACGACAGCCATGCAGCACCTGTCTCAGAGCTCCCGAAGGCACTCCCATATCTCTACAGGATTCTCTGGATGTCAAGAGTAGGTAAGGTTCTTCGCGTTGCATCGAATTAAACCACATGCTCCACCGCTTGTGCGGGCCCCCGTCAATTCATTTGAGTTTTAACCTTGCGGCCGTACTCCCCAGGCGGTCGATTTATCACGTTAGCTACGGGCACCAAGCTTAAAGCCCAATCCCCAAATCGACAGCGTTTACAGCGTGGACTACCAGGGTATCTAATCCTGTTTGCTCCCCACGCTTTCGCACATGAGCGTCAGTACATTCCCAAGGGGCTGCCTTCGCCTTCGGTATTCCTCCACATCTCTACGCATTTCACCGCTACACGTGGAATTCTACCCCTCCCTAAAGTACTCTAGACCCCCAGTCTGAAATGCAATTCCCAGGTTAAGCCCGGGGCTTTCACATCTCACTTAAAAGTCCGCCTGCGTGCCCTTTACGCCCAGTTATTCCGATTAACGCTTGCACCCCCCGTATTACCGCGGCTGCTGGCACGGAGTTAGCCGGTGCTTCTTCTGTCGTTAACGTCAATCGCCGATTCTATTAAAATCAACGCCTTCCTCGCGACCGAAAGAACTTTACAACCCGAAGGCCTTCTTCATTCACGCGGCATGGCTGCATCAGGGTTCCCCCCATTGTGCAATATTCCCCACTGCTGCCTCCCGTAGGAGTCTGGACCGTGTCTCAGTTCCAGTGTGGCTGGTCATCCTCTCAGACCAGCTAGAGATCGACGGCTTGGTGAGCCATTACCTCACCAACTACCTAATCTCACTTGGGCTCATCTTATGGCAGGTGGCCCGAAAGTCCCACCCTTTCCTCCTTAGAGATTACGCGGTATTAGCGACCGTTTCCAGTCGTTATCCCCCTCCATAAGCCAGATTCCCAAGCATTACTCACCCGTCCGCCACTCGTCAGCATTAGTACAAGTACTAACCTGCTACCGTTCGACTTGCATGTGTTAAGCCTGCCGCCAGCGTTCAATCTGAGCCATGATCAAACTCTTCAATTAAAAGTTTAATCGCTCAATAAACTGCTTAGCTAAAGTTCACTTCAACTTCTAAACTTAACTTAAGTCAAGAAATCAAAAATAATGAATTTCTAGTTATAAGCACCTATTAAGACTTCAAGTTTTAAAATATTTTTTAAATCAAGTCTATCAACAAGTGCCCACACAGATTGTCTGATAAATTGTTAAAGAACAAAACAAAACGACGCACCGTAATCAACATCTAATCATTCACAACAGTGCGTCGTTGTGTGCCGTGCATTATACGCAAAACAAAATACCTTGCAAGGAGAATTTGGTAATTTTTTGCAAAAATCACTAAAATAATTACCGCTTGCGTGTTTTTAAGCCAATTTGCTAAAAATTAAAGCAGTTTTCGTATATCTTGCTCTATTTTAAGAGAGAAGAGAGAAAATTCGCTATTTCTTTTCTCAAGCGGTACAATTTCACAAATTTTTTGCAAAAAGGAGGGACTATGCAAAACAATCACTTTATTGGTTTAGGTGTTGCAGGCAACTTTGCTGGGCATTTAGAACAAGCGGGAGAGGCGGCGGATTTTGCCAAAGTTAAAACCGCTGAAGCGGTGCAGCCGAAGGCGATTTTTCCGTTTTATGTGCCAGCGGAGAATTTGGGGGATTATCAATTTCTTTCTACTTATCCGCTTTCAAACGATGCGATTCATTTTCCGCAAGATGCGGATAATCTGCAAATTGAGCCTGAAATTGCCTTGATTTGCGACATTGCTTATGAGAATAATCAAGTCATTTCCCTCATTCCAACTCATTTTGCCGCTTATAACGACTGTTCAATTCGCCGACCAAATGCTCGCAAAATTTGCGAGAAGAAAAATTGGGGTGCCTCATCCAAAGGGATTTCAGCAACTCAACTGCCGCTTGATCATTTTAACGAAGGAGGCACGCTGGATAATTACCATATCGCTTGTTTCCATAAACGAGATGGTAAGTTGAACGCTTATGGCATCAATAGCCCTGCGGTGGAATATAGCTATTTTCATCAAAAATTGTTGGATTGGGTTGTAAATCAAATGAACAATCAGCCAGATGACGGCCCAATGAACCATATCGCCGAAATGCTTGAACAAGCCAATTATCCAACTCAAGCGATTATTAGTATCGGAGCAACACGCTACACTCCTTTTGGCGAAAGTAATTTCTTACAGGTTGGGGATGTGAGTATGGTGGTAGTTTATAATGCCAAAAAATATTCTCTCAGCCAAATTGAAGAAATGGCTAAGCTACAAACCTTTAGTGAAGATATTTCTGCCTTAATTCAAACAGTGCGTTAAACCACAAGCGGTTGGTTTTAGTAAAAATTTGCGATCTGCATCGAAAATTTAAACTTATTTTCTGGCGTTTTTCGTTCCTTATTTTATAGTGCTTTCAATTGGAGGCACGATGAAAAAATTTCTCTTTTTACTGCTAACTTGCCCATCCCTATTTGCCAAATCGCCTAATTTAACGTTATTGGGACAATATAAAGGTCAAGATACTTCAGGTTGGGTTATGTCAGAAAAGCTCGATGGTGTACGGGGGTTTTGGGATGGTAAACAGCTTATTAGCCGTCAAGGATATCCGTTCAACCCGCCTGATTATTTTGTCAAAAACTTTCCGCCCTTTGCGATTGATGGCGAGCTTTTTAGCGAACGGGGAAAACTTGAGGAAATTTCTAGCATTGTTCGATCTCAAGAACCAAAAGGTTGGTATAAACTAAAACTATATGTTTTTGATGTACCAAATGCCAACGGCGATTTGTTTAAACGACTAAATTCATTAAAAAAATACCTTGCTCAGCATCCTGCGCCACATATTGAGGTTATTGAGCAAATTCCAATTCAACACCAAGAGCATCTTAACACTTTCTACCAATCTATTTTAGAAAAAGGGGGCGAAGGGGTTGTGGTTCGTAATCCAAATGCAGAATACATTTCTGGACGCTCTGCACAAATTTTAAAAATAAAACCTGTTTTAGATGAAGAGTGTATCGTTATCGCTCACCATAAAGGCAAAGGGAAATACGCAGATAAATTAGGGGCGATTACTTGTGAAAATCAGCGAGGGAGATTCAAAATTGGTTCAGGTTTTAAAGATAAAGAAAGAGAAAATCCGCCGCCTATTGGTTCCACTATTACTTATAAATATCGAGGTTTAACCGTATATGGAAAACCGAGATTTGCAACTTATGTCAGAATACGCAATATCAACGAATAATTATCTGAATAATAAATATTTCAAAAAAGTATTGATTTCTATTTTGAGAATCATTATCATTAACTCGATTAAAAAAATAATAGGTAATCACTCCAATCTTTACGCCGTATTCCCCCACAAAATACGGCGTTTTTTTCATCCACACCCCAAAAATCCTATCAATTTCAATTCATACCGCTATAATAGAATCATTTTTATTGAGATAAAATAAGGAAGATAAATGACTCAATCTATCGAATCAACACTTGCTGAGCTTAAACGCGGTGTAGAAAATATTTATTCAGAAGAAGATTTAATTACAAAGCTAAAAGAAAATCGTCCATTGCGTATTAAATTAGGTGCAGATCCAACTGCACCCGATATCCACTTAGGTCACACCGTTGTGTTAAATAAACTTCGTCAATTCCAACAATTTGGGCACGAAGTTTATTTCTTAATTGGCGATTTCACTGGTATGGTAGGCGATCCTTCAGGTAAAAATTCAACCCGTCCACCATTAAGCCGTGAAGATGTGTTACGCAATGCCGAAACTTATAAAGAGCAGATCTTCAAAATTTTAGATCCGCAAAAAACAAAGATCGTATTCAACTCCGATTGGTTAGGAAAGCTAGGAACAGAAGGTATGATTCGCTTAGCAAGCAACTACACCGTTGCTCGTATGCTTGAGCGTGAAGATTTCAAAAACCGCTTCACCAACCAACAGCCAATCGCCATTCACGAGTTTATCTACCCATTACTACAAGGCTACGACTCAGTTGAACTAAAAGCAGATGTAGAACTTGGCGGCACAGACCAAACATTCAATCTGTTAGTTGGACGTGAATTACAAAAATCTGCCGGTCAAAAACCGCAAGTCGCAATGACACTGCCTCTTTTAGTTGGCTTAGATGGCGAGAAAAAAATGTCGAAATCACTCGGCAACTACATTGGTGTAACTGAAGCACCAAACGAAATGTTCGGCAAAATTATGTCAATTTCAGACGATTTAATGTGGGATTGGTATAACCTACTTTCATTCCGCCCATTAAATGAAATTACCCAATTAAAAGCGGATGTTGAAAAGGGCAAAAATCCACGTGATGTTAAAATTCTACTTGCGAAAGAAATTATCGCTCGCTTCCATAATGATGCAGCAGCTGATGCAGCAGAGCAAGAATTCATAAACCGCTTCCAAAAAAGGGCAATGCCCGATGAAATGCCTGAGTTAACGTTTGAAGGTGAAATTGGTCTAGCCGCACTTCTCAAAGAGGCGGGGCTTGTTCCATCAACATCTGAAGCCATTCGTTCCGCACAACAAGGCGGGGTTAAAATTGACGGCGAAAAAATAGACGATGTGAGACAAAACGCACAAAAAGGCACTTTTGTTTACCAAGTTGGTAAACGTAAATTTGCACGCATTACGGTGAAATAATCCTATTAATCGGCAAGCGGTCATCATTTGCAAAAAATTGGCAGATTATGACCGCTTGTAATGTAACATCTAGAAAAACTAAAGAAGAGATACATTCAAATCTGAACTCGATCCAACAATTCTCACGCGTTTTCCTGGCACAAAACCATCTTCTTTCTTCTGAACCACCACGATTTCTTTACCATCATCTTTGCGAATGACCATTTCTAATGAAGAAGCTTGGCTTGCTTTTTGCTCTACTTGGCTACCAATTACCGAACCAGCAATCGCCCCTACTGCAGTTGCAATCGCCTGACCAGTGCCACCCCCAACACCGCTGCCAGCAATACCACCTAACACACCACCGCCAAGCGTTCCGATCACGCCTTGACTATCTGCTTGAATTTTAACATCACGCACAGACAAAATCGTTCCATACGAAATAGAACGAGCCTCTTTGGCTTGCGTTCCAGAGTAAACGCTACCGCTATAAATGTCAGTATTGGCACAGCCAACTAACGCAAAACCTGAGATTAACGCGCTTGCTAAACCTAATTTTTTCATTTTAATTCTCCGAAATACCTAAATTACATTTCTGACATAATTATGCTCTTTATGTCATAAGGGTGAAGCTTTAGACAATAAGAATGACCAAAAGTTACATCACTCAAGGTGATCGCAATGCTGGGATTTGGCAAACGCTCTCCCTCCACCTTTGGTTGGCTTATTTTAAGCTTGAGCTCTGGATTATCCGATAAATTAAAGCACGACAACACTCTCTCAGCCCACTGTTCTGAGCTTTCCCCGCCTAAAATTGGAAAAACCACTTCAATATGCTCCCAGCCTTCTTGCGGATAGATTTTATCTTTCGGAAATGGCAACTCAATAATTTTTACATTTTGTCCGCAAAATTTCACCGCTTGTGTCAGGGTAAATAATCCGATCGGTCTGCCATTCACTTCACTTTCTTTGAGCAACGTTGAGCCTTCAAGTAACAACGCTCGCCACTGCTCTGCGGTTTCTATTTTGTTCATACGAACGGCGAGGTGATCGATTTCATAATGCGATAAATCAATCCCTGCAATCTCCGCAATTTGTTGAATTTTTTGCTCAAATTGAGATAAATCACCAAAACAAGCGGTCATTTTCTCGAAAAATTTTGCATTTCCTGCTACAATCTTGTCCATTTTTTGTGAATCAAATTTAATAGGTTAAATCGGTGAATATTCAACAAATTTTATCAGATAAAATTAAACAGGCAATGGTGGCAAGCGGTGCAGAGAGCGATGTTGATCCATTAGTTCGCCAATCAGGCAAACCAGAATTTGGCGATTATCAAGCCAATGGAGCGATGGGTGCGGCGAAAAAATTAGGAATGAACCCACGAGAGTTCGCTCAAAAAATCTTAGATAACGCCAATTTAAACGGTATTGCCGATAAATTAGACATTGCAGGCCCGGGCTTTATCAATATTTTCTTAAACCAAGAATGGCTGGCTCAAAATGCCAATAATGCGTTACAAGCGGTCGATTTTGATATAAAAACGGCAAATCCACAAACGATTGTGATCGACTACTCTTCGCCAAACGTGGCAAAAGAAATGCACGTGGGGCATTTACGTTCAACTATTATTGGCGATGCTGTCGTTCGCACTTTGGCATTTTTAGGCAACCACGTAATTCGTGCCAACCACGTGGGCGACTGGGGAACGCAATTCGGTATGCTCATTGCTTACCTCGAAAAAATGGAAAACGAACACGCCAGCGAAATGGAGTTAAGCGATTTAGAAGCCTTCTACCGTGCAGCAAAAGAACATTACGATTCTGATGACGTATTCGCAGAAAAAGCCCGTAACTATGTGGTGAAATTACAAAGTGGTGATGAGTATTGCTTAACGATGTGGAAAAAGCTCGTTGACATCACGATGCACCACAACCAAGAAAACTACAACCGCCTAAACGTAACCTTAACGGAAAAAGATGTAATGGGTGAGAGCCTTTACAACCCAATGTTGCCTGAAATTGTTGCTGACCTCAAATCCAAAGGTTTAGCGGTCGAAGATGATGGTGCACTGGTGGTGTTCTTAGACGAATTCAAAAACAAAGACGGCGATCCGATGGGCGTGATTGTGCAGAAAAAAGATGGCGGTTTTTTATATACCACCACCGATATCGCCGCTGCAAAATATCGTTATGAAACACTAAAAGCTGACAGAGCTTTAGTCTTCTCCGACAGCCGCCAAGCACAACATATGCAACAAGCGTGGCTAATTACCCGAAAAGCAGGCTATGTGCCAGAGAGCTTCAGCCTTGAACACCCATTCTTCGGAATGATGCTCGGCAAAGACGGCAAGCCCTTCAAAACTCGCAGCGGTGGCACGGTGAAATTGAAAGATTTGTTAGACGAAGCGATGGAACGTGCAGAAACGCTTATTTCCGCACGTTCAACTGATTTAACTGCTGAAGAAAAAGCCGCCGTGGTAGAAGCCGTTGCAATTGGCTCAGTGAAATATTCCGATCTCTCGAAAAATCGCACCACTGACTATGTCTTCGATTGGGACAATATGCTGACGTTTGAAGGCAACACGGCCCCTTATATGCAGTATGCCTACACCAGAATACGCTCAATCTTTGCACGTGCAAGCATTGATGAAAATGCGTTAAGTGGCACTATTCAACTAAAAGAACCTAAAGAACGTGCTTTGGCAGTGAAATTACTGCAGTTTGAAGAAGCTCTAAATGGTGTAGCAAAAGACGGTATGCCGCATATTCTATGCCAATACTTATATGAATTAGCTGGCACATTCTCCAGTTTCTACGAGGCTTGCCCTATTTTAAATGCAGAAGAAGACACCAAAAACAGCCGTTTAAAACTTGCCGCATTAACTGCAAAAACCTTAAAACAAGGTTTGGATTTGTTAGGCATTAAAACAATTGAGAAGATGTAAGAATAGTTCCCCTTTTTAGCAAAGAGGGGAGATGTTTATAAGGAACAATGTAAAATGAAATTTATTGATGAAGCCCTGATTCGTGTAGAAGCAGGCGATGGCGGAAACGGCTGTGTGAGTTTTCGCCGTGAAAAATATATCCCAAAAGGTGGGCCAGACGGCGGTGATGGGGGTGACGGCGGCGATGTGTATTTAATTGCAGACGAAAACCTCAATACACTCATAGACTATCGTTTTGAAAAGCGTTATGCCGCAGGGCGTGGCGAAAACGGCCGCAGTGCAGGCTGTACAGGGCACCGTGGAAATGACATCACCTTGCGTGTTCCCGTCGGCACTCGTGCAATCGACAACGACACCCAAGAAGTGCTTGGTGATTTAACCCAGCACGGAATGAAAATGCTAGTAGCAAAAGGTGGCTACCACGGTTTAGGCAATACTCGCTTTAAATCATCGGTAAACCGTGCCCCACGCCAAAAAACCAACGGGACATTGGGCGAAAAACGTGATTTGCTGTTGGAATTAATGTTGCTTGCCGATGTAGGGATGTTAGGTTTACCAAATGCGGGGAAATCAACCTTTATCCGCAGTGTCTCTGCCGCTAAACCCAAAGTGGCGGACTACCCATTCACAACTCTTGTGCCAAGTTTAGGCGTAGCTCGTGTTGGCTCAGATCGTAGCTTTGTGGTTGCCGATATTCCAGGCTTGATCGAAGGGGCGGCGGAAGGCGCTGGTTTAGGCATTCGTTTCCTCAAACACTTGGAACGTTGCCGAATTCTCATTCACTTAGTGGATATTATGCCTATTGATGAAAGCGATCCCGCTCACAACATTTCAGTGATTGAATCGGAACTTTACCAATACAGCGAAAAGCTCTCTGAAAAACCAACGTGGCTAGTGTTCAACAAAATCGACACTATCGGCGAAGAAGAAGCGGCTGAACGTGCCAAAGAAATTGCCGAGCAAATCGGCTGGGAAGGCGATTACTACTTAATCTCTGCCGCCACCGGTCAAAACGTGCAAAACCTCACCCGTGATATTATGGACTTTATTGAAGCCAACCCTCGTGAAGTGGAAGAAGAAAATAAAGAAGCGGAAGAAGTGAAATTCAAATGGGAAGATTATCACAACGAAGCAATGCAAAACCCTGTCGAAGAAGAGTGGGACGACTGGGACGATGATTGGACCGAAGAAGATGACGAAGGCGTAGAGTTTATTTACGAACGCCGATAAAAAGACAAGCGGTTGTTTTTAGCTAGAAATTTGCAAATTTCTGAGGAAAAACAACCGCTTGTTTATTTAAGGAAAACAGATGCTTAGTTCAAAATCCTGCGAAATTTTTAATATTCCATTTTTTCAATTTGCTCAGCTTAAAAATATTGTCCTGAGGAAATTCCTCGTATTAAAGCGGATTACAAGGCTCATTGGGAAATTTGGAAAAAGCTACATCTAGACATTGCTCACCAACTTAGGCAGCCGTTTAGCGAGCCACATATTGAACGTTGGTGTAACGGCTGGCAAGTTCGGGCTCATTTTTTCGCTTATTATAAGTATGAATTTAATCAAAATTCTGCTGCTATTCTTTCCGTGATTTTAAACCGCCGTCGTTTGCAAGTATGCCTTGATTGGCACTGCTATCGGGCTGATCGTTCGCAAATTAATGTGCAACAATATAATCAATGGTGGGAAAATCTTGATCGAGAAAAATATAGCAAATTTGATATTTGGAACGGTAAAGAGAGTGAATATGATGATTTCAGAAAAGTCAGCCAGATTTCAGCTCAAGAATTAATTTTAGCAGATGATGAGGATTTTTGGTGCATCGGGCGGAATGTGGAAAAGGAAGAACTTGATAATATTGATGCGGTGGAATTTATCTATCAGACCATTCGAGACTTATTACCGCTTTATGAAAAATGTCATCAGTAAAAATAGGGCGAACAATTATGTTCGCCCTTTTGGTTATTTAAGCAACAGCCTCTTTTTTATTTTCAACGCGTAAACGATAGCGTTTGTCCATCATACAGAGTAATCCGCCTAACGCCATAAAGAGTCCACCAATCCAAATCCAGCGAATAAATGGTTTGTAATATAAGCGAACCGCCCACGAATTATCGTCCAGTTTTTCACCTAAAGCGGCGTATAAATCTCGGCTGAAACCCCAGTCGATTGCCGCTTCGGTCATACCCATTCGGCTCACGTTATAAAAACGTTTTTCTGCATTGAGTGTAGCTTCATATTTGCCGCTGCGGGTAATTTCAAGCTCAGCCGTACCGCCTTGATAGTTTGCCCCATCGGTAATTTTGATGCCTTTAAACTCAAATTGGTAATCTAAAATTTGAGCTTTATCGCCTACGTTCATTCGCACATCTCGCTCAATGCTGAAGTTTTGGCTAAATGCGATGCCGAATACCGTCATTGCAACCCCTAAGTGAGCCAGCACCATTCCCCAGTGAGAACGAGACAGTTTGAAAACGCCTGTAAAGAATGAATGGCGGTGCGTTGCACGCTGGTGAAGTTCATATAAGCTTAACAGCACAATAAACACACTCATCATTGTGCCAAGCACCACACTCACGGTCATCATATTGCGAAACAGACTCGGCAAGCCAAAGCCAAGCAATGCCATTATAATTAAAGCGATGATAACTGGTTTACGAATGGCAGAAACTTGATCTATTCGCCATTTTACAAGCGGTCCAATTCCTAATACAAATGCAAAAGGCACCATTAAAATCATAAACATTTGGTCAAAAAACGGGGCACCAATCGAAATTGTGCCTAAGCCAATTTGCTTATGGATCAATGGCAATAATGTGCCTAAAAAGACCACTGATAAAAACGCCATCAATAAAATATTATTGATTAAGAGCATTGATTCACGGGAGTAACGCTCGTAGTTGTCTAAACTTTTGATTTGCGAGCCTTTGAAAGCGTAGAGTAGCAACGAGCCCCCCACCACAATCACAAGATACGCCAAAATATATAAGCCTCGAGTTGGGTCTGAGGCGAAAGCGTGCACCGACACCAAAATCCCCGAACGCACGAGGAATGTGCCGACTAAACAGAGTGAGAAGGCTAAAATTGCAAGCAACACCGTCCAAGCCTTGAATGTGCCACGTTTTTCAGTCACCGCTAATGAGTGAATTAACGCGGTGCCAGCAATCCACGGCATAAGGGAAGCGTTTTCTACAGGATCCCAGAACCACCAGCCGCCCCAACCGAGTTCGTAATACGCCCACCAAGAGCCAAGCACGATACCAAGGGTTAAAAACACCCACGCCGCCATTGTCCACGGGCGAGACCATCTTGCCCAAGCCGTGTCTAAGCGACCAGTCATTAATGAAGCAATCGCAAAGGCAAACGCAACAGAGAAACCCACATAGCCCATATAAAGCAACGGCGGATGGAAAATTAAGCCCACATCTTGCAACATTGGGTTTAATTCTCTGCCATCCACGGGAAAATTTGGGAAAGTGCGGTCAAACGGATTTGAGGTGAAAATCACAAACACTAAAAAGCCAATGCTAATTAAACCCATTAAACCTAACACTCGAGCCACTGCATCTTCTGGCATTTTACGAGTGAACGCAGCCACGCCGACAGACCAGAGTGAAAGCAACCACACCCACAATAACAGTGATCCTTCGTGAGCTCCCCAAACTGCTGATAATCGATATTGCAATGGTAAGCGGCTGTTAGAATTGTTTACTACATATTGCACAGTAAAATCATTCACCGCAAATAAGTAAAATAATGATCCAAAAGAGATGGTTAAGACTAAAAACATCGCCCACGTCATTGGTCTGGCTAATGCAATTAATGTGCTATTTTGTTTTTCTGCTCCCCAAATCGGCAAAATGGCCAATAAAACTGAAATTGCCAGTGCTAACGCTAAGGCATAATTGCCTAATTCTGCGATCATTTACTCTCCCCTTGAGCATCTTCTTTCATTTGGCGATCTTTTTCTGATTCTCCTTTCAGATCTTTTTCCGAAACACCCACGGCATTATGCTGCGTTTTTATTTTATCGCCCAACTCTGGTGGCATATAATTTTCATCGTGTTTTGCCAACACTTCCGCTGCTTTTAAGCGAGTTGGCTCAATTAACACACCTTGAGCCACAATACCCTGCCCTTCACGGAACAGATCTGGCAAAATGCCCTCATATTCCACCGTAATTGATGGACCGATATCCTCTAAATCAAACACCACTTTCAAAGTTTTATCATCACGCTTGACGGTATCTTCCACCACCATTCCACCTACACGAATCCGCTGCCCGACTTCTGGCTTTTGTTTTGGATCGTCATTTTTACCGTTCACAATTTCAGACGGCGTATAGAACAAATCGATATTTTGGCTAAGTGCATAAAGCGTTAGCCCTGCAGCAACAGAAAGCCCTAGTAATACGGAAAGCACCACTTTCAATCTTGATTTGCGTCTTGGATTCATCGTAATCACCCTCAAAATAAAAATGCAAATTGCATAAAAATTCAAAAATAAACTAGCGTAAGAATAGCAAAAAACCGCAAAACATTCCGAAAATTTCAAGGAAGTTTTGCGATTCCTCAAATTAAATACCTATAAATAAGTATTTGCAAAAAATTAGCAATTTTTAACCGCTTGTCATTAAGCCGAATGTTTTAATTTTTCTTCTCTTACCAACTCTTTTTTCGCCTGATCTAAAATCGCTTTATGCTCTCGGCGGCTAAGCCAAATCAGCCCGCCTATTGCGATAAAAGTTAGGGCATAAGAGAGCCAAACATAGAAGCCATAGCCACCCATTGCGAAAAATTCACTAATTGATTCAAATTGAAATGTCATTTTTCTCTCCTATTTCTTACGCAGTTTTCGCTAAATGTTTAACCCAAGGGCGGTGACGTTCATCTTTTAATAACGCAATGCGATAACGCCAAATACTCAACCACGCCGTAAAAATCAATGAACCAACAATCGCCAACAACAATGGAATGAGCATTTCCACCGCCATTGAGGGTTTATCCAGCTTAGTAATAGTTGCACCTTGATGTAGCGTATTCCACCACTCTACCGAAAAGTGAATAATCGGTAAGTTAATCACCCCAACAACAGAAAGCACAGCCGCCGCTTTTGCTCCCATTTGTTTATCTTGGAAGGCGGAATAAAGTGCCATTACGCCAATATAAAGGAAGAAAAGCACGAGTGCAGAAGTTAAACGAGCGTCCCACACCCACCAAGTTCCCCACATTGGTTTACCCCAAATTGCCCCTGTGACAAGAGAGATAAACGCAAACACCAAACCAATAGGAGCCATTGAAATCATTGCTAAATTGGCTTGACGAATTTGCCACACTAATGCAACTAATCCAGCCACAGCCATTGAGCCATAAATCCCCATCGACCAAATCGCACCTGGAACGTGAATAAAGATGATGCGGTAACTATCACCTTGCTGGTAATCTTTTGGTGCAAAACCAAGCCCCCACGCAAACGCCACTGCTAGCACAATTAAACTCAACCAACCTAAAAATGGCTGAATTTTGCCCAGCAAATGATATTGTGTCTCCGATTTTGCATAAGGATGTAACCATTTCCACATAGAAAAACTCCGTCATAAATGAAATGTTTATTTACTTTTTTGTAAAATTACTGCTTTCAAATCTAGTTCAAACTAATCCTCAATGCCCCTGCGATCGCAAAAGGCGAAAAAGTAAGGGTCATTGCTAAAATTGCCCCAAGAATAGCAAGCTGCCCGCTGTAGCCCATATTTATAGTTGCCGCTTCTAATATAGCAGCGGCAAAAATAAGCACAGGTAAGAACAACGGCAAAATTAATAAGCTCAATAAAGTGCCGCCCTTGCGTAACCCAACAGTTAATGCAACACCAATTGCCCCTAAGCAACTTAAAATTGGTGTGCCGAGTAATAAAGTTAGCACCAATGCCCACCAAACGTGGGTTTCTAGCGAAAGTAAAATTGCCGCAATAGGCGAAAGTAAAATCAGAGGCAAACCAGTTAAAATCCAATGAGCAACCACTTTTGCTAATGCCACTTGGGGTAAACCAATAGGCAATAACATTAATTGCTCGAGCGAGCCATCTAAATAATCATCTCGAAATAAACGTTCAAAGGAGAGCAATGCAGAAAGCAACGCCGCTACCCACGCAATTCCACTGGCAATTTTGCCTAATAATTCAGGATTTGGTCCCATTAAAATTGGGAATACAGTAATGACCATCAAAAAAAACCAGAGCGGATTTAAAATTTCCGATGGTTTACGAAAGGCAATGGTTAATTCACGTTGAATAATGCTAAATAAAATCATACTTTAAACTGATCTAACGAAATAATCGTAACTTTATCGCTCTCTGTAGCTTGATGGCTGGTAAAAATAACTAATCCGCCTGTTGCACAATGCTGTTCAATATGAGCAATTAAATCTGCCACCCCTTTTTTATCAATAGCGGTAAAGGGTTCATCTAAAATCCAGAGCTTAGCTTTAGTTAGCCACAATTTGGCAAGTGCGACACGGCGTTGTTGCCCTGCTGATAATTGAGAGCAAGGCAAATCTTCCCGCCCGATAAGAGACACTTTATGTAATGCTTGCCACAAACAATCCTCATCTTGCGGCAGTTGTTCGACTTTCTGAAAAAAGCGTAAATTTTCCCAAGCTGTCAGCTCTGGCTTCACGCCTGAATAATGCCCTAAATAAAAGAGTTCAGAATAATATTCATCACGCTGTTTTTGAATAGGGGTATCATTCCACAACACGTCACCTTCAGCAGGTAAAGAAAGCCCAGCTAAAATACGCAAAAGACTGGTTTTACCAATACCGTTATGTCCCTCAATTTGCACCCAATCACCACTACTTACGGTAAAATTACACCCTTCAAATAAACGAGTTTCACCTCGTTCACAAGCGATATTCTGCAATTTAAGCTGATATTGGGCTGTTTGGTTCATCATAACTCAATCGGTAGAAAAAGATTAATTGAAGTGTAACATAAGCGGCTCTTTTAACGTAGCAAACAAGTTACTTATTTAGAGGTATCAAGCGGTCAAATTTGCAAAAACTTTTGCAAATTTTGATAAGAATCAAACCGCTTGTTATAGAGAAAGGGTTTCTTTCACAAAAGGAATGGTTAATTTTCGCTGAGCTTGCAAAGAAGCCTGGTCCAATTTATCTAATATTTTAGAAAGCTCTTCTAAATCTGAGCCTATTTTCTTCAATAGAAAATGAGCCACTTCATCGGGTAATTCCACCCCTTTTTGATGTGCATTAACTTGTAAAATATGGCATTTTTGCTCATCAGTGAGATCGCTTAATTGATACACTTCTCCCCACGTTAAACGAGAGCGTAAATCGGGCAATTTAATATTTAATTGATGGGGCGGACAATTTGCACTGATTAATAACAAGGTTTTTATCCCATCGCTAAATAACCCTTGCTGTTCGCGGATTTGATTGAATAAATTAAAAATAGCTAACTCCCACTCTTCATCGCCTGCAATAGCTTGAATATCGTCCAAGCAAATCACATTCAATAATTCGGCATTATCTAAAACTAATGGTGAAAAATAGTATGCTTTTTTCAGCGGAATATAACTAGAGGTTTGTTGTTTTAAAAGAAAATGGTTGCTCACGGCTTTTAACAGATGGCTTTTACCGCAGCTTTTTTCACCCCAAATGTAGAAAAAAGGCTGCTGAACCTCTTCAAAATTCCGTTTGAGAGATTCAAGCAACACTTCACTATTTTCTGCATAAAAATTGTCGAAAGTGTCTTCATCAATTTGATAAATAGGTAGAGGTAACTGCAAAATATTCCTTAAAGCCAGTCATCAAAAACCCTCTAAGAATATAGGAAAACAGTCATTTTGAGAAGCAGAAAATAACAGAAAATCGTTACGACAATTGCAAAAGAAAAATCGTTAGATTTCATTCTATTGGGCAATTTCGATAAAATCTTCCCTCTATTTTTATTAAAAAAAAGATTGCAGTTCTCTAAAAAAATTGTATATTCAGAAACTCATTGCATCATACTTATGAGCTATTTAGCTATTTTTAACTACAAAAAAACTAAAATTTCTAGGAGTGAATATGAAACAACTTGCTAAACTTTCGTTAATCGCAATGGCAGTTGCTAGTTCTGCAACTGCAATCGCAGCACCTAAAACTTTCGTGTACTGTTCGGAAGCTTCACCATCAGCAATGAGCCCAGTATTAGTCACAGACGGTGCAAGCATTGATGCGAATGCACTCCCTATCTATAACAAATTAGTCGATTTTGAAGAGGGTACAACAAATGTGATTCCCTCATTAGCGGAAAAATGGGACATTTCTGAAGATGGTAAAACCTACACATTTCACTTGCGTAAAGGCGTGAAATTCCACAGTAATAAAGAATTCAAACCAAGCCATGAATTAAACGCAGATGACGTCATATTCTCAATGAATCGTCAGCTTGATCCTAACCACCCATTCCATAAAGTGTCAGGTGGCAACTATGAATACTTTATCGGTATGGATATGCAAAATATCATTGATAAAGTGGAAAAAGAGGACGACTATACAGTTAAAATCAGCTTAAAAGTGCCAAATGCACCGTTTTTAGCCAACTTAGCAATGGATTTTAACGCGGTTTATTCTGCAGAATATGCAGAGCAATCATTAAAAGCGGGCAAACCTGAGCGTATTGATACCAACCCTATCGGTAGTGGCCCATTCCAATTTGTAGACTACCAAAAAGATGCAACGGTGCGTTATAAAGCCTTTGAAAACTACTGGCAGGGGAAAGCGAAAATTGACCGCTTAGTATTTGCCATTACCCCAGATGCCTCTGTGCGTTTAGCAAAATTACAAAAAGGCGAATGCCACGCAATGCCATATCCTAACCCTGCGGATATCGAGGCACTTAAAAAAGATGCCAATATTGAATTAATGAGCCAATCTGGTATGAACATAGGCTATCTTGCATTGAACTCTTCAATCAAACCGCTAGATAACCCAAAAGTGCGTAAAGCATTAAACCACGCGGTGAACAAGCAAGCCATTGTTGATGCCGTGTACCAAGGCGCAGGTCAAGTCGCGAAAAATCCTATTCCACCAACAATGTGGGGATACAACGAAGACATTAAAGATTACGACTACAACCCAGAAAAAGCAAAAGCGTTGTTAAAAGAAGCTGGCTTTGAAAACGGCTTTACCACTGAACTTTGGGCAATGCCTGTAGCTCGTCCATACAATCCAAATGCTCGCCGTATGGCTGAACTTATCCAGGAAGACTGGAAAAAAGTAGGCGTAAACGCAAAAATTGTTAGCTACGAGTGGGGCGAATACCTCAAACGTTTACGTCAAGGCGAAGCCGCAACTTCAATGATCGGATGGACTGGCGACAACGGTGACCCAGATAACTTCTTAAACACCTTATTAAGCTGTTCATCTGTTGAAGCAGGTTCAAACTATGCTAAATTCTGCCACAAACCATTTAACGATGTGGTCGTGCAAGCTGCTCAAGAAAGCGATAAAGCAAAACGTACTGAGCTTTACAAACAAGCACAGCAAATCTTCAAAGAAGAAGCTCCTTGGATTACCATTGCTCACTCAACCGTTTACTTCCCTGTTCGTAAAGAAGTAAAAGGCTATACGATGAGTCCATTTGGTCTGCATAGCTTCTACAACGTAGAACTTGCGGATAAATAATCTGCCTGCAAGCGGTCAAATTTGTAGATTTTTTTACAAATTTGACCGCTTGTTCTCCCCTCTTTAGCAAAGAGGGGAAGGGGAGATTTGGCAGCAGCAATTTGCGAAGTGGGAGAATAAAAAGATCTCTTTGAGAGATGATTTATTTTCTCCAGCAATGACTTCTGTTAAATCTCCCCTAACCCCTCTTTTCTAAAGAGGGGGATCAGATCGAGAGATCAGATCCCCCTTTTAGTAAAACATATAGAGATTTTGAATGTTTCAGTTTATCCTTAAACGCGTATTAATGGTGATCCCCACCTTTATCGCAATTACTTTAATTACTTTTGCCCTTGTGCATTTTATCCCTGGCGATCCAATTGAGATCCGAATGGGAGAACGTGGATTATCTCCTGAAGTACACCAGCAAATGATGGAACAGCTCGGCTTAAACCGACCATTATTTGAACAATACATCAGCTATATCAAAGGTGTGCTACAAGGTGATCTTGGTAGATCGTTTCGCAATAACGAGCCTGTAATACAAGAATTTTTTACGCTGTTTCCAGCCACTGTTGAGCTCGCCTTTTTTGCCTTGTTATGGTCGCTCATTCTAGGGATTTCCTTAGGCGTGATTGCCGCGGTTAAAAAAGAGTCGTGGATTTCGCATACAGTTACTACTCTTTCGCTTACTGGCTACTCAATGCCCATTTTCTGGTGGGGTTTGGTGCTCATTCTTTATATTTCAACACCATTAGGCTTACCTGCCTCTGGGCGTTTGCCATCTGAATATTGGATTGAAGCCGAAACAGGTTTTATGCTCATTGATACTTGGCGTTCAGACGAACCTGGGGCATTTTTAGCGGCGATAAAATCATTAATTTTACCTGCTATTGTACTGGGTACAATTCCACTTGCGGTGATTACCCGAATGACGCGTTCTTCAATGCTAGAAGTCTTGGGTGAAGATTATATCCGCACCGCTAAGGCTAAAGGTTTAAACACCACACGGATTGTGATAGTTCACGCTCTTAGAAATGCGTTAATTCCTGTAGTAACGGTAGTAGGCTTGATTGTAGGGCAACTTTTATCAGGAGCGGTTTTAACCGAAAATATTTTCTCATGGCCTGGCATCGGCAAATGGATTATAGATGCCATCAATAGTCGTGATTATCCTGTTTTACAAGGCTCAGTGTTGATTATTGCCACTATTATTATCTTAGTAAATTTAATCGTAGATTTAATATACGGTATTGTAAACCCAAGAATCCGCCACACTTAATTCGTTTTACAAGCGGTTATATTTTCTAAACATTTTTCCAACCCGCTTGTTTATAATTTTTGGGTTCTTTTTATTTGGAGTGATGAATGTCTTCAACAACATTATCTGCACCTAAACCAAAAACGCCATTACAGGAATTTTGGTACTATTTTTGTCAAAATCGAGGTGCATTAATCGGACTTGCATTTATTGCAATAGTCTTTATAGCGTGCGTTTTCGCACCTTGGGTTGCCCCCTTTGATCCAATCGAACAAAATCGCAGTGCATTATTGCTGCCCCCAGTTTGGGTGGATGGAGGGAGTTCAACACACCTACTTGGTACTGATGATATCGGGCGTGATATTCTTTCTCGCATTATCTATGGTGCAAGATTATCTGTCTTTATTGGTTTAATCATTGTGCTACTCTCTTGTGTATTAGGCGTAGTTTTAGGCTTAATTGCAGGCTATTACGGCGGTATAATTGATATCATCATTATGCGTTTGGTCGATATTATGCTTGCCATTCCAAGCTTGCTTTTAACGATTGGAGTGGTCACCATTCTTGGCCCATCACTCACTAATGCAGCGATTGCAATTGCGGCTGTGTCGATTCCAAGCTATGTTCGTTTAACTCGTGCTCAAGTATTAAGTGAGAAAAATCGCGATTATGTCACCGCCTCTCGTGTTGCAGGGGCAAGCGTGTTCCGATTAATGTTTGTGGTTATCTTACCAAACTGTTTAGCCCCACTTATTGTTCAAATGACAATGGGCATTTCAAATGCGGTTTTAGAATTAGCCGCACTGGGTTTTTTAGGCATTGGTGCTCAACCTCCAACACCAGAATTAGGTACGATGCTGGCAGAATCCCGTGGCTTTATGCAATCGGCAAACTGGTTAGTGACTATTCCAGGGCTGGCGATTTTATCGTTAGTATTAGCGTTCAACTTAATGGGTGATGGCTTACGTGACGCACTCGATCCAAAACTAAAACAATAGGAGAGACAAGATGGCATTATTAACTGTTAATCAGCTTTCCGTCCACTTTGGCGATGAAAAAACGCCATTTAAAGCGGTGGATCGCATAAGTTACGAAGTCAATGAAGGCGAAGTATTAGGTATTGTGGGTGAATCTGGTTCGGGTAAATCAGTAAGTTCATTAGCAATTATGGGCTTAATCGACTTTCCTGGCCGAGTTATCGCGGAAAATTTGCACTTTAACGGCAATAATTTATTGGCATTAAAACCAAAGGAAAAGCAACAAATTGTCGGGGCTGATGTGTCTATGATTTTCCAAGATGCAATGACCAGCCTTAATCCAAGCTATACTGTTGGCTATCAGATTATGGAAGCATTAAAAGTTCATCAAGGTGGTTCAAAAGCGAGCCGCCAAGAACGAGCTATTGAGCTGCTCACAATGGTGGGGATTCCAGATCCAAAGTCTCGCTTAGAAGTTTATCCACACCAACTTTCGGGCGGAATGAGCCAACGAGTGATGATTGCAATGGCAATTGCCTGCAATCCTAAATTATTGATTGCTGATGAACCAACAACCGCATTAGATGTAACGATTCAAGCACAAATTATCGACTTACTGTTAGAGTTACAACGCAAAGAGAATATGGCGTTAATTCTCATTACCCACGATCTTGCTCTGGTTGCTGAAGCAGCTCATCGCATTATCGTCATGTATGCAGGGCAAGTGGTTGAAGAAGGAAAAGCTGCAGAAATTTTCAGCTCGCCGCTCCACCCTTATACGCAAGCATTGTTAAAAGCATTACCTGAATTTGCCGAAGGGAAATCTCGTTTACAATCTCTACCAGGGGTTGTGCCAGGTAAATACGACCGACCACAAGGCTGCTTGCTCAACCCTCGCTGCCCGTATGCCACGGATAAATGCCGAGAGATTGAACCTGAACTACACACATTAAATGGTCGCCAAGTGAAATGCCACACCCCATTAACATTATCAGGCATACCATTGGCATTTGAACAACATCAGAGAGGTTAAAATGAGCGATTTGCAAAAAAATAATAAAAACGCACCGCTTCTCGATGCGATTAACTTAAAAAAGTATTACCCTGTTAAAAAGGGAATGTTTGCACCGCCAAAGCTGGTTAAAGCCGTTGATGGCGTATCATTCACGCTAGAGCGTGGCAAAACATTGGCGATTGTAGGCGAATCGGGCTGTGGAAAATCAACACTAGGGCGAATGCTCACAATGATTGAAAGCCCTACTGAAGGTGAATTATTTTACAATGGGCAAAATTTCTTAGTAAATGATAAAGAAACCGCCCAACTACGCCGTAAAAAAATTCAAATTGTGTTCCAAAACCCCTATAGCTCACTAAACCCGCGTAAAAAAGTAGGGGCCATTTTAGAAGAACCACTACTGATTAACACTGAGTTATCAGCAAAACAGCGTAAAGAAAAAGTCTTGGAAATAATGGCAAAAGTCGGCTTAAAACCTGAATTTTACGACCGTTACCCACATATGTTCTCTGGCGGACAACGCCAGCGTATTGCAATTGCTCGAGGCTTAATGCTACAACCTGATATTGTCGTGGCTGATGAACCTGTTTCCGCATTAGATGTTTCTGTTCGAGCACAAGTGCTTAACTTGATGATGGATCTGCAAGAAGAAATGGGATTATCCTATGTGTTTATTTCACACGATTTATCTGTTGTTGAGCACATTGCCGATGAAGTTATGGTTATGTATTTGGGTCGTTGTGTAGAGCAAGGCGACACTAAAACGATTTTTAGCAATCCTCGCCACCCTTATACTCAAGCACTGCTTTCGGCAACACCACGTTTAGATCCCGAGCAACGCCGTGAACGAATTAAGCTAACAGGTGAATTACCAAGCCCATTAAATCCACCAAAAGGCTGTGCATTCAATGCACGTTGCCGTTTTGCAACTGATTTATGCCGCACAAAGCAACCTGATCTCAAAACCTATGCAGATGGCACACGCATTGCGTGTTTTGTGGTGGAAGAAAACCATAAAGAAGAACTTCAGTAGCTTTAAAGCGTATAAGCACACTAACAAGATGGCTTGAATTTTTTCAAGCCATCTTTTATTTGCCATTATTTAAGCAAAACCGTCCGCTTGTAATTGAAAAGGCAATAATCATACCCATATAAGCGAAAGTGTTTAAACATAAAGGATATAAAATGACAACGATTGTATGCGTCCGCAAAGACGGAAAACATCTGAGCCAGACGTTTACACACGGTGTTAGAGCGTTTAATGGACGATATTTCTTTTGATGCGAGTGAACGACGAGGCGAGAAAATCGTGATTGATGAGCATTATGTGAACGAAGCATTAAATGACGTGGTGGAAAACGAAGATTTAAGTCGGTTTATTCTTTAATCGCACTTTATAAAAATATGAAAAAACAATCACCTATTATTGGATTAGTGGCTGGGGAAGTATCGGGAGATATTCTTGGTGCTGGGCTAATTAAATCATTAAAGACGCATTACCCCAATGCACAATTTGTTGGAGTTGCAGGGCCTCGAATGATTGCTGAGGGTTGTAAAACCTTGTTCGATATGGAAGAACTCTCAGTGATGGGATTAGCCGAAGTTGTTAAACACCTCCCAAGGTTACTTAAACGCCGTAAGCAAGTCATTGATGAAATGCTTCAACTGAAGCCCGATATTTTTATTGGCATTGATGCGCCCGATTTTAATTTAACCGTTGAAGAAAAATTAAAATCAAATGGCATAAAAACTATTCATTATGTTAGCCCATCAGTATGGGCTTGGCGTCAAAAGCGGGTGTTTAAAATTGCGAGAGCAACCCATTTAGTCTTGGCATTTCTTCCTTTTGAGAAGGCTTTTTATGATAGATTTAACGTCCCTTGTCGTTTTATTGGGCATACTATGGCAGATACCATTCCATTAGAGCCAGATCGAGAACAAGCCTGCTTATCTCTCAATATTGATAAAACCAATCGTTATATGGCGATTTTAGTAGGAAGCCGAGGCAGTGAAATTCAATTTTTGGCAACGTCTTTTTTGAAAACCGCTCAACGGCTAAAAGCTCGCTTTCCAGATTTGCAGTTTTTGGTACCGATGGTTAATGAAAAGCGGATTGCACAATTTAATGCAATAAAAGCACAAGTTGCCCCTGATCTAGAACTCAATATTATTCAAGGTAAGGCTCGTGAGGCAATGATTGCAGCAGAATGTACGCTATTAGCTTCTGGCACTGCAGCATTAGAAGCGATGTTATGCAAGTCGCCAATGGTTGTTGGTTATAAAATGAAACCACTTACTTATTGGTTAGCAAAAAGGTTAGTTAAGACAGACTATATTTCGCTACCTAATTTGCTTGCTCAAGAACTTCTTGTGCCAGAGTTAATCCAAGAGGAGTGTAATCCCGAGCATTTAGCACAACATTTAACCGTTTTCTTAGCTAATGATGCAATAAGCCAAGCTAAGAAAGCAAGTTTAAAACAGCGGTTTGTTGAATTACATAAGTCAATTCAATGTGATGCAGACAAACAAGCTGCACAGGCTGTCGTCGATTTATTAAAGGCTTCTACAAGCGGTTAAATTTATTAAATTTTTTACAAAAGGAAGAGGTATGTGGAAAGAAATTTTACTTAATTATGGTATTTTCTTATTAGAATTATTCACAGTTTTCGGTATTGTTGCAGTAGTGGTGATGCTGATTTTAGAATCTAAAAAGCAAACTGAAAATGGCACCGTCTCGATCACGAATTTAACGAAAAAATATAAAGAGCAACAAAAATCACTTGCTGGATTTTTCTTAAGTGAAACAGAGCTAGAGCATCAAGAAAAGCAAGAAAAAAAAGCAGAAAAAGAGAAAGCCAAATCTGAGAAAAAACGCCTGAAAGAGGGTGGAGAGAGCGAAGAGGCTTCACCTCGCTTGTTTGTGCTAAATTTTAATGGCGATATGATGGCTCACGAAGTGAATTCTCTACGTCGTGAAGTGGATGCAGTTATCAGCCTTGCTAATCCAGAAAAAGATGAAGTCTTGCTCAGATTAGAAAGCCCTGGTGGCGTGGTTCACGGTTATGGATTAGCCGCTTCACAGTTGCAACGCTTGCGTGATCGTCATATTCCTTTAATTGCAGCAGTAGATAAAGTAGCTGCCAGCGGAGGCTATATGATGGCTTGTGTAGCGAATAAAATTGTCGCGGCTCCGTTTGCGATAATTGGCTCTGTTGGCGTTGTGGCTCAAGTGCCGAATATCCATCGTTTTCTAAAAAAGCACGATATTGATGTGGATGTAATGACCGCAGGGGAATATAAGCGTACGGTAACGTTAGCGGGTGAAAATACAGAAAAAGGGAAGCAAAAATTCCAGCAAGAGCTAGAAGAAACCCATTCATTGTTTAAGGAATTTGTTATACAGCACCGCCCTCAGTTAGATATAGAAAAAGTAGCCACAGGTGAGCATTGGTTTGGTCAGCAAGCACTTGAATTAAATTTAGTCGATGAAATTGCAACCAGCGATGATCTCATTTTAAACGCTATTCAAGAAAAAGATGTGATTGAGTTAAAATACAAAGAGAAGAAAAAATTAAGCCAGAAAATAGGCTCTCAATTAGAACAATCAGCAGAAAATGTAGTGACGAAAATATTAAATAAAAGCCGCTCAACCATAATGTAGTATGGTAAAGAAAAGGGCTGAACGCTATTTCAAGTTCAGCCCTCACCTTTCACACCAGCCAAGTTTTTACCAGGTAAAGCCCACGCCAACTCCATAACCAAGATTTTTCTTAGTATCTGCGTTGAGATGCCCTTTAAGCGTGACTCGCCCATTTTCACTCAAGCGTGAATAACCAACAGCAATTGCATTTTTGTTTTTGTAACCTCCCGTTGCCACCGCAACCATTGATCTACCTGCCTTCACCACTTGTGGTAAAGAAGCTGAGGCGTTATTGCCTGCAATACCCGCTTCTAGCTCATCTTTAACGTGTTTAAGCTGTTTGCGAAATGCCTCGTTGCCTTCATTCACATAATTATACAACGCATGTAATTGACCGCCGTTTACCGCATCTTTACTACCCGCTGAAACTTCACCGTCCCTAAGATTGGTGATGCGTGTGCCGTTAGCACCTGCCAGCGTGATGCTCTCTTTTGTAGGGCTATCGTAAGTGGTAGCACGCTCCGTTAAATCCGCAATCGCCGTTTTATTCGTATCGACATCCCGTTGATTTGCCTTTGTTGCTACAACATCCGCCAACACATTCACCGCAGCCCTATCTGCTTTCTTGCTTAGTCCATCTACTGTTTTAGTTACTAGGTCGGCAATCGCAGTTCTATTGGCTTCAACCGCTGTTTTATCCGCTTTCTTGTCTAATCCATCTATTGTCTTGGTTACTAGGTCTGCAATTGCCGTTTTGTTAGCCTCTACATCGGTTTGATTTGCTTTTGTTGCCACGATATCTGCCAGCATATTCACCGTTGTCTGATCAGCTTTGCTGTTGAGCCCATCTGTTGTTTTAGTCACTAGGTCGGCAATCGCCGTTTTGTTGGCATCCACATCAGTTTGATTTGCTTTTTGGGCCACAACATCAGCCAGCATATCCACCGTTGCCTGATCGGCTTTCTTATCTAGCTCAGTAGCCGTTCTACTAGCCAAGTCATTAATTTGTTTGTTAATGTGAGCGTCTAACGCTTTCACAACAGATAAGTCTGCTTTGTTTTTTAGCCCGTCTGTTAGGGCTGCAATCGCCGCTTGGTTAGTCTCTACATCGGTTTTATTTGCTTTAGCCTCCACCTGTTGAGCAACGTCAGTCATTCGGTCGTTTACTTTACTCACTTCAGTGTCTACTTTTGTATCCATTTCCTGCATTATTTTAACCATGTCAGTAAATGCCTCATAAGTAGCACCTCTCAGATTATCAAGTTCGGTTTGATCGGCTTTAGTCTCTACCTTTTGAGCAACGTCAGTAATTCGGTCGTTTACTTTACCTACTTCAATGTCTACTTTTGCGTCCATCCCTTTCATTATTTCAACAGATTCAATAAATGCCTCAAGAGTAGCACTTCTCAGCTTATCAAGTTCAGCCTTATCTGCTTTTTTGTTCAGCCCGTCTGTTGTATGGTTATTTAATATCGCAAATAACTGGCTACCATTCACGGCATCAGTACTGTCTGCTGCAATTCTCCCTGCTGCCACATGAGTGATTTGGCGTTCATTATTGGCTGCACCTACTGACACGGTTGAGGTTGGATTACTGCCAGCAAACGTTACGTTAGTTTCACCAATTTTCATCCCTGTTACTGGGTTGGCTAAAGTAGGGGCACTGTGATTACCTAGTACTACGTAGTTGCTGAATTTAGGATCATCAATGACAATATGATTACCCAGAGCCACAGCACCAGAGGCTTTTACTGTATTTCCACTACCTATAGAAATGGCATTTGACTTGTTGGTAGATGAATTATTACCGATAAGAATACTGTTTTGAATTAAGACGGGCAGCTCTCTTATATACTCATCCCTCGCTAAATTCCCTGCAGTTTCTGCCTGTGCTTTTGTCAGGTCATTATAGCCTCCATTACCTATCTTTCCTTCAGGATGATCCTCTAAATACTTATTGTAAGCGTCGTTATAAACCTTTGTTATAGCTTCTCGTATTTCTAAATCACCTGCGGTTGAATCAGCCCCCATAATAATGACTTTGTTAGCTGCTGTAGCACTAGCACCACCCCCTATAAGGATAGAGTAATCCACATGATTAGCTTGAGATTTATTACCCATGAGGGTAGAGTTAGTCACATGATTAGCTTGATAGCGATTCCCCAGGAGAGTAGAGGCATTCATATATTTGGCTTTATTGTAATAACCGATGATCGTAGAAGTATCTAAATTGTCGGAATTATTGAGATTACCGATAACATTAACAACATCCGAATTACTGGCTTTATTGCCATTACCCATGACTGTGGTGTTCATCGCATTTTTGACGTTCATCTCTGCCCCTATGATGATAGAGGAATTCACAATATTGGTCTCCGTGCTATCAGCTATAACGGTGGAGTACTGCACATTATTGGCTTGATTTAAAGAACCTATAATATTAGTATTATGAACCATATTAGCTGTAATATCAGAACCCATTAAGATACTATTACTACTACCAGGGAGAAGTATTCGACCGCTTACACTACTACCACAGATAACCGTTGCATAATCATCGTCGTAATAACAGTAGTATTTAGATCCATGATCTCCTGGTGTTACTTGGACTGGAAGTGCGTCTCCATAAACAATCGTTTCCGCCCAAACTTCCCCAGCTAACCCAAGAGCAATTGTCAGCAGCGATAAACGAAATAACGCTAGGCGTTTAGTCTGTCTATGAGTGAGTGAGTGAGTGAGTGAGTGAGTGAGTGAGTGAGTGAGTGAGTGAGTGAGTGAGTGAGTGAGTGAGTGAGTGAGTGAGTGAGTGAGTGAGTGAGTTCATCATATAATTATTTCTCTGTAAATAAAAAAGTGCGATTTTAATCTATTTTTTGTGCTATTAACACTAAAATTTTAACCTGTGGATGGGAATTCTAGCGATAAAGCTCAAATTAAACAAGCGGTCTTTTTCTAGCCACTATTTGCAGTTTTTTGACTAAAAAAGACCGCTTGTATCACATCTTTGAAAATAAATTAATGACTAATACACCAGCTAAAATCAGGGCGATGCCAATTAGACCAGCTAAGTCAATTTTCTGCCCAAATGCAAAATAGGCAACAATGGCTGTTAGTATGATGCCAACACCCGACCAGACCGCATAAACAATGCCAACGGGGAGCGTTCGGAAAATAATTGAGAGAAAGTAAAACGATAAGCCATAGAGTGCGAGTGAGCTTATAGTTGGTACTGCTTTAGTAAAACCGTTGCTTAATTTTAATAAGTTGGTGGCGGCAATTTCGAGACAGATTGAAATTGCCAATAAAATCCAGACGTTCATTGATTTCCTATGTGTGTTAATTTATTACAGTTTAATAAATCCATCATAAATGTGGGTTGCATCACCTGTCATATAAAGTGGGTGTCCTGTGCCTTGCCATTCAATTATTAATGAGCCTCCAGGTAAATCAACTTGTACGTTGTTATCTAACAAACCTTGCATAATACCAACCGCCACCGTGCCGCACGCACCGCTGCCACAGGCTTGAGTTTCTCCAGCACCACGTTCATACACTCGTAGTTTAACGTGATTGCGGTTTAGTACTTGCATAAAGCTGATATTAGCTCGCTCTGGGAAACGCTGATGGCTTTCAAGTAAAGCACCTAGCTCGTTTACAGGGGCAGTTTTTACATCATCTACTTGCAATACGCAGTGTGGATTCCCCATTGACACAACACCGCATAATACCGTTTGTAAATCGGTTCTTAAAATGTAGTTTTTCTCAAATTTATTTGCAGTAAAGGGAATTTGTGCTGGCTCCCAAATTGGCTCGCCCATATTGACTCGCACTTTTTCATCATCTTGTAGGCTTAGCACCATTTTACCTTTGGCAGTGCTAACGTGAATATCTTTTTTATTAATGAGCCCTTTTAGCGTAACAAAGCGAGCAAAGCACCTTGCTCCGTTGCCACATTGCGATACTTCGCTGCCATCTGCGTTAAAAATTCGGTAATGGAAATCTAATTCTGGGTCGTAAGGTGGCTCAACTAATAATAGCTGATCAAAACCAATACCTCGATGGCGATCGGAGAGTGTACGAATCATCTCTTCAGTTAAGTAAACATTTTGAGTTACGCCATCTATCACCATAAAATCATTGCCTAAACCGTGCATTTTTGAAAATTGCATATTTTCCCTTGTTAATTAGAAATTTTATTGATTGAGATTATAGAGATTAGTTTTATTTATTGATATAGTACGCGCCGATTAATTTTAAGTAAATAACATTTAATGGAGCAAAATTTATGTCTGCTATGTTTTTTATCCAATTTGCCATCGTGTTACTGTGTATTTTAGTTGGTGCTCGCGTTGGGGGTATCGGCTTGGGCGTATTCGGTGGTTTGGGCTTGGCGATTTTATCATTCGGTTTTGGATTAAAACCTGCTGGTTTACCAATTGATGTGATGTTTATGATTATGTCTGTCGTTGCAGCAGCGGCTGCAATGCAAGCCGCTGGTGGTTTGGATTATATGATTAAAATTGCAACTCGCATTTTGCGTAAAAATCCAAAACATATTACCTTTATTGCACCGCTTGTCACTTGGACATTTACTGTACTTGCTGGAACAGGGCACGTTGCTTATTCGGTGTTGCCTGTTATTGCAGAGGTGAGTCGCCATAATGGTATTCGTCCTGAACGCCCTCTTTCAATGGCGGTGATTGCATCACAGTTTGCTATTGTGGCAAGCCCAATTGCTGCTGCGGTAGTTGCAGTGGTGGCATTTCTTGAACCACAAGGTATTCACTTAGGCGATGTATTGGGTGTAACCATTCCTTCCACGCTGCTCGGTCTGGGTTTAGCCTGCGTATTTGTGAATAAAATGGGTAAAGAGTTAAAAGATGATCCAAATTATCAACGCTTATTGCAAGATCCTGAATATGTTAAGGTAAACAATGCCGTTGTAAATCCAATTGAATTACCGCTTAAACCAACCGCTAAATTCTCTGTCGGTCTGTTCTTATTTGGTGCATTATTCGTGGTATTGATGGGGGCAATGCCATCACTTCGCCCAGTGTTTGATGGTAAACCAATGGGTATGGCACACACTATCGAAATCGTTATGCTAAGCGTGGGGGCCTTAATCATTTTATTTTGTAAACCAGATGGCAATGAAATTACCAAGGGGTCTGTTTTCCACGCTGGTATGCGTGCGGTTATTGCCATTTTCGGTATTGCGTGGTTAGGCGATACTTTAATGCAAGGTCATATGAGCGAAGTCAAATCAATGGTTTCAGGCTTAGTGGAAACGGCACCTTGGGCGTTTGCTTTCGCACTATTCGTACTTTCTGTTTTAGTAAACAGCCAAGGGGCAACGGTTGCAACCTTGTTCCCTGTGGGTATTGCCATTGGTATTCCTGCACCTGTATTGATCGGGGTATTTGTGGCAGTCAATGGCTATTTCTTTATTCCAAATTATGGTCCGATTATTGCATCAATTGACTTTGACACCACGGGCACAACTCGCATTGGTCGATTTATTTTCAACCATAGTTTTATGTTGCCTGGCTTACTGAGTATGCTTTTTAGTATTGGGTTTGGTTTATTATTCTCAAATATTCTGCTTTAAGTTCAACAAGAAACCTCCCGATTGGGAGGTTTCTATTTGCAATATTTTGAGTAAAAACGACCGCTTGTTGTTAAGGCGTCAGCGGCAATAAATGCTGACTGAATTATCGTTCCCTTAGTCCCTCTGAGATTGATTCCTCAAGTGGGCTCAGTAAGTAGCTCATTACACTTCTCATACCTGTTTTTATTTCAGCGGTTATTGCCATTCCTGAATTTAGCTCTATCTTCTTCCCATCTGGAGAAATAAGATTTTTTTTATCTATGCTAATTGTCGCATTAAATACTAACCCTAAATTAGGGTGTTCAATGGCATCTGGACTGATGTGCTTCACCTGACCAGTTAAATAACCATAGCGAGTATATGGGAAAGTTTCTACTTTGATAATAACGTCTTGCCCCTCATCAACAAAACCAATATCTTTATTTTGAACCTGTACTATCGCTTCTAATACATCGTCCTCTGGCACTATCACCATAAGTGTTTCCGCCGTAGTTACTACACCACCAATAGTATGAATTTTCAACTGCTGGACAGTGCCTGATGCAGGTGCTTTAATCATTGAGGCTTGTTGTCGCTGATTATTTTTTTCTAATTCAAGCTTAAGTTGTCTTTCATTTTCACTATGTTGTTTTAGTTTCTCTAAAACATCACTTTTGAAAAGTTGAGTAATCAGTTCTAGCTCTTCTTTTGCTTGAAGTAAATCGTGTTCTAATTCATTTAATTTAGAACGATACACCGCTAACTCATTTTGAGCCTCAATCACTTTATTTTCTTGCGAAAGTAATTCGTGCTTCGATAAAGACTTTTTATGGTAGAGAACTTTAAAATCTTTTAATTTTTCTTGCTCAATACGCGTGATTCCCTCATATTTACGCACATAAGCTGATGCAGTTTGTTTTTCTGCATCTTTACGCTTATAGGCTAAGATTTTCTGGGATTTTTGTTTTTGCCACGTCGTATATTGTTCTTCAATTAAATGTTTTAGACGTAATCTATCTTCTTCAGAAGTATCTTTTAATTGTGCTATAGATAAATCAATTAATGGTAGTGACTCTTTTTCAATCGCTGTGAGTAAGGTTTTGTAACGATAATTTTCTAATTTAGCTAAAGCAAGTGATGCCATTGTTTTTTGTATATCAGCATCTGTTCCAAGTGCATTTAAATCAACTAATAGCTCCCCTTTTTCAACAAATTGCCCGTCTTGAACAAAGATATTCTCAACGATTGCATTTTCAATCGGCTTAATTTCTTTACTTCTGCCACTAAACGCAAGTTTACCTGGTGCTGTAGCTACAATTTCTACTTTTCCAATACTCGCTAATAGAATCGCTAATGCTAAAAATAACATAATTAAATATGCTATTAAGCGAGGCTTTTTTGAAACAGGCGTTTCAATAAGCTCTAAATGTGCAGGTAGAAACTCATTTTCATCTTTCTTTCTATTTGGGTGGTCTAATTCTTTACGGATTTTCCATACTTCCATCCAGATATTTTTATAGCGTAGGAAAAACTCATAAATACCACTTATCCACATTCTCATCATTCTACCTCTTAATTAAGTTGCAATTGGTGTAAGTAGTAATAAAGCCCATTGCTGTTTTGAAGTAAATCGTGATGCTTGCCTTGTTCTACAATTTCACCTTTTTCCATCACAATAATTCTGTCTGCATTTTTTACCGTAGATAAACGATGAGCAATGATAATAACAGTACGCCCCTGGCATATTTTTTGCATATTTCGCATAATAATGTGTTCAGACTCATAATCTAATGCACTGGTTGCTTCATCAAAAATCAGGATTTTAGGATTGTTTACTAAGGCTCTGGCAATAGCGATACGCTGTCTTTGGCCACCAGACAGCCCTGCACCTTGTTCACCTACAATGGTGTTATACCCTTCTCTTAATTCTGAAATGAAATCATGTGCACCTGCTAATTTTGCTGCATAAATCACTCGTTCCATTGGCATTCCAGGATCTGATAACGCAATATTTTCTCGAATACTACGATTGAGCAAGACATTATCTTGCAATACTACGCCAATCTGACGACGAAGCCAGCTCGGATCAGCTAAAGCAAGATCGTGTCCATCAATTAAAACTTGCCCATTTTCAGGAATATAAAAACGTTGTAGTAATTTTGTCAGCGTACTTTTTCCAGAGCCTGAACGCCCAACAATACCAATCACTTCGCCTTGCTGAATATCTAAACTCACATTATTTAAAATAGTTGGTGCATCTGGCTTATATTTAAAACGGATATGCTTAAATGAGATATTGCCTTGTATTTCTGGCAGAGATAACTTTCCTTGATATTGTTCAGTTGGAGAATTTAATACATCACCTAAACGATTAACAGAAATGCCAACTTGTTGGAAATCTTGCCATAGCTGTGCCAAGCGAATAACAGGGGCAATAACCTGTCCAGAAAGCATATTAAACGCAATTAATTGTCCGATACTAAGATCACCTGAAATAACAAGATGGGCACCCAGCCAGAGATTAATCACCATAACTGTTTTTTGGATAAACTGCACTCCTTGTTGCCCAATAGTTGCTAAAACGGTAACTCGGAAGCTCGAAGAAACGTAGCTTGCTAGCTGCTTGTCCCAAGTATCGGTCATTTGCGGAGAAACCGCCATTGCCTTAATCATATTAATCGCCGTAACAGATTCTACTAAAAATGCTTGATTATCGGCACTTCGGGCAAATTTTTCGTCTAAACGACGTCTTAATATAGGGCTAATAAAAATCGACCATAAAATATAACAAGGCAATGAGCAAAGAATCACAAGCGTCAGCTTAGGGCTGTAGTACCACATTACTGCAAAAAAGATGAAAGAAAATAATAGATCTAACACCGATGTTAACGCTTGACCAGTAAGGAAATTTCTAATTTGATCTAATTCTCTTACTCTCGCAATCGTATCGCCTACTCGTCGATTTTCAAAATAGGAAATGGGTAATGCTAACAGATGTCGAAATAATTTTGCCCCTAGTTCAACATCAATACGGCTAGTACTATGGGAAAAAATATAGGTGCGTAAGCCGCTTAATACAATTTCAAATATAATGACAATCGCTAAGGCAACAGTGATGATGTTTAAGGTAGAAAAACCCCGATGTACTAGCACTTTATCCATTACTACTTGGAAAAATAGCGGTGTAATTAATGCAAAAATTTGCAAAAAAATAGAAACAATTAACGTTTCTAAAAAAATTTTTCTATATTTGATTACCGCAGGAATAAACCAAGTAAAATCAAATTTAGCTAATTGACCAACTATCGAAGCCCTAGATGTTACTAAGATTAGTTTTCCTTGGTAGCAACGCTCAAATTCTTCTTGTAATAGAATTTTGGGGGCATCTTGCTCTAAATCATACGTTAAGTAGCGATTCTTATCCGTATCAACTTTTACTAATAAAAAATGTTTACCATTATCTTGCCACACCAATGCGGGTAAATTCACCAAGTGCAAACGAGAAGTTTCTTTTTTTATATTTTTCGCTTTTAATCCTAATGACTTTGCCGCTAACAACCAAGAAGTCTGGGAAAGCCCTTTACCATCTAGATCGAATTTATGTTTTATTTCTTCAGGATTAAGTGGAATATTATGGTATTGAGCCAACATATTTAGAGCATTTAAACCAAGATCATTTTGTTGATGATCAGCGTTCATATAGTCTCCTTTTACAAAAGGATAGCAACTCTATAATGTATTAAACAGTATAGAGTTGCTAAAAATTAAAGATTACGCTGCTCTAGTTAATTGAACAGACGATGAATAGTTATCTAACGTTGAAGAAGGTTGTACTAATACATTTCGAGCATCGTTAGATGAGGTGAATGCTCCTACTGCTGAAATTAATTTATTTAAGCTATTTGGAACATTTTGGCTATTTTTCAGAAGCTCATAGTCAGCAACAACTTTTGATAATTCCTCTTTATCAATCTTGCCTTTGCCTTTTTCAATAAGCTCATCAACTTGTTTAGAAGTAATTCGTTCACCATGTTGACCAATGATTTCTTCAATTTTTTCATCTTTAGTCGCTTTATAGTTATGCACCTCTTTAGCGAAATCAGATTCACGGAACCAATTTTTAATCGTCACTTTCTCTTGTTTTTGGTTAGTAATAACCAAGTGATGCTCTGCTTTTTCAAAGGTGAGATCTTTTAAGTTTGAATCTGCGAAAGACAATTTATCATTGCCCTCTGAATCTGTAATTGAATCGTTCCCATCACCTTGACGGTGAACAAAAATATCGTCGCCTTTATCGCCATGTAAAAGATCATTACCTTTACCGCCATCAATAAAGTCATCACCCTCACCACCATCGATAACGTCATCACCTCTACCACCAAATAAGCGGTCGTTACCTGCCTTACCATCAATAGTATCTACACCATCGCCACCATTAAATGCATCGTCAAATTTACTACCTTTAAACGTATCATTATGTGATGTGCCGATAATTTCTTCGATAGATTTTAAGGAATCCTTCGTGTAATAGCCTGCGTGTTGTTTATTATCACTATGTCTATATTCAATTTTCTCTTCACGGCTACCCACTAATGCAGTATGCGTTGAGGTGACTTCATGTAACGCTTTACCCGTCTCTACAAAACGATTAACCGTATATGTACCTTGCTCTACTTCTTGAGTTGCATCAATAGTCAATGCACCATAATCCCCCCTACTATAATGAACACGATCATAGCCTTCGCCACCATCAATTTCAGTAGTACCAGATCCAACAAAAACATTATCATCACCATCGCCAAGCTTAGCAATAATGGAAGTCTCTTTAGTTTTAATCACATTTTCAGCCTGATCCAATTCAATACCAATACGCTGAACCACGTTAGTTAGATCGAACGTTGAGCTTGCTTTACCATCAGTAATTCTCCAACTATCTACTCGATTAATATTAAGTTTAGTAATGTATTCATATTTACCAGTTTGTACTCGTTCACGATGCTCTGTGCCAGGTGTCAACAATGGTGTTCTGAATAAGATATGCTGGGTTTTAGCATTTCCTGTATTACTAACATCAATAATCCCATTTGCAGAATCTAGTTGCACAAGCTTATCTGCATGAATATGCTTCCCTTCCTCAAAAGCATCAACATAAGCTTTACCACTAAGCACTTTTTCACCCAAACGGCTAATACCTGCTAGGTCACCAATGTTTCTATCCCATTGTTGCTGAGTAATTGCAACAACACGTTCTGCTTGTAGCTCTTTATTTAGGCTGAGTAAGAATTCCATATTATCTTGCAATCCAGCTAGATAACGAGCGTCATAACCATTCTCAAAGTAATTTTTACCTTGGTTATTCTTCTCCCACTCCAAAATTTTATTGTGAATTTTATTAGCAACATGTTCAAACATCGCTTGTTTAGAGTATTGTAAGATAGTAGAGATAATGCCAGTAATACCCGATACAAGTAATGCAATTGGAGAAGCAACTACAGAACCCGCTGCTGCTGCAGATACACCACCTGCAATTGCAGCCAATGCCGTATTAATTGCAGTGACAGAAGCATCAATTGTACCTGTTCCACGGTGATATTCTGCCAATAAGCTATCACCCTCAAAGCCTAATTTTTTAAAACGCTCAGCATAGCTTTCTAAGCTTTTTGCATGATTAAACTTATCTGCAATGCCTGCAAATGCTAAAGGACTAATAGCAAGAGAAACCGTTGATGCAATTAACGCTGCAACAGGGCCCGTAGAAGATAATCCTGCAGCAACACGTTGAGCCAAAATATAAGATGAAACTGCTTTTGTAATATTTCCAACAACTTGGTTTACAAGCTCAAACCCTGCCCCTACTTTTCTACCTGTAGAAGCATTTTTATCTGCAAGAACCAAAGCAGCAGTCGCACCAGAAAGCAATCCTGAGATAACATCTAAACCTAGACCTACCTTACCAAAACCGCCCAGATTTTTTAGTTTATCTCCTAAACCACTTAATCCTTTAACATTTTGTAATCTTGAACCTAATTGATTAATTTGTTCTGCAAAGGAATCCAGCGTTTGAACAGAGTTTGCAATATTCTCTATTAAAGAATTCGTAAGATCTAAACCTGCTTTAGCTAAATCAAGTTCACTACCTTTTTTCTGCAATATATCGTCTAAGTCCATACCTGCTAATACAGAGCCTAAAATAGATTGGATACCTGATAATATTGTTTTTGCTTTGCCAAAGTTCTGAGCAATTCTCTCAGAAGAACCTAATGATTTTCCTATTTTATTTTTTTTAAGTAATTCATCTAGTTTAGGTGCATATAAAACAATTCCACGCTCAGTAAAACCAAGCACATGATGAATTGTTCCTAAACTTGTCTGAGCCGTTGCAATATCATTCCGCTCTTCTTTTTGCACCTCAATACCTAACTCTTCTGCAGCCTTAACCAAATCCTGCAAGCCATTACCTTGCTCTGAATCATATTGGTAATCCTTAGGAATATAAAGGATAAGTTTTTTGGCTCCTACCTGTAACGAATGCCCAGCCTGAGATAATCCGCGTTTTGTTGTAGTTGCCATATTTTTTAGACCTGCTTTGAGATTTGCTAGTTTATTACCCATTAGGGATGTCTCCTTTTATTTAATAAAAAAATTAATCTTTTAATGCATTAGCTAATTCAATTTGATATGTATCAAATAAATTTTTCGCCAATGTTCTATTCAAACCATCACCCTTGAAATAAGAAATTTTTCCTATTTTCTTGTGATTAGATTGGAAACGTATAGATCTGACTAGTGTATTATGATATTTCTGACACATTTTTTTATAAAGTAATTGGGAATGTCCAAATGGTGCAACCCAGTCAATAATCCAACGTCTATCACCAGACTTCCATTCTTCTGGTGTCAGAGACCCAATATCCTTAATATATTTCACTTCTGTATCAATATTTAAGTCTGCCCAACTACAATAAGCAATCGGCACACCATTATCAACAAGTAGCATATATTGTTCATTTTCAATTGCAGGAATAACATTCTTCGCTAATGCAGAAAGGCTCCATTCTCTATGCAAGGGAGAGTTCATCCATAACCAGGAAACCATCCCTAATAAATTAAAGTTATTTTCATTCATCATATATATTCGATTGTCATTCTAAAATGGAGCCAAATTATAACTATATACAGCTACAATACAATCGAAAAAATAGGTATTTGCTCATTTTATAACTTAATTGGGTTTTAATGATTTTTTAATAAACAGTATAGAAAATAGGATGTTTTAATTTTGTAAACAAAATAATCACAAGGTAAAAATAATGTAGCATATATTGTCTATATTTTATGAAATCAATTACCTTGATAGAAAAGAGAAAAATGGAGAGTAAAATTGACTGGTATTCAAAATAAGTGACGAATGATATAGCCGTTTACGATAAAAATGCAGTGAAGGGAGCAGGTAATTTATAGATCAAACATAACGCCTCTTTTCTTTTCACAAAAAGAGGCGTTATCTCATCACTTTATTACTTATTACTTCGACTAAGTACTAACTTCTTACCCCCAAATTCCACCGTTATCCATTTCGGTGCCGACACCTTCTCGTGAGATATCGCTATCAAATTTCCGTGCTTCTCCATTCGTTCAAACTTCCCTTTCACATCAAAATCTGACACGTCCATCTCTTGATTAAATATCAAAAATGTCCCTATCGGCGTTACCTTCACCGATTCCAATCCATCAAACTCTTTCTTGCTTAATTTGTATTTCGGCGCTTTCTTTCGCTTGTATTTCGACAGCAGCCCTTCATCTGTCGCCCTTGCCACAAGCTCATTCAATCCCTTCTCTTCCTTGCTTATCTCTTTTGTCTCTTCCTTTTTCGCTGTTATATCAGCTTCTACGGCTTTTTTACTTCGCTCACCTCTTGAGCGGCTTGAATAGCTTGGGTTGGCGCTTTCTTTACCTCTTTAGACTCCGTCTCTTCAAAGATAACTTCTCCTACCTCACTTTTACTATTTGTGCTATTTGTTGTATTTGTGCTATCTTCAAATATCACTTCGCTCACAAATTCCTCATTCCTTAATTTTAACGGCTCTTTGTGGCTTACCGCATTGATAAATATATTCTCACCTATACGTTCAAATTTTATCTCTAAATCAGGCACCTGTGATTCAATATTATCTAATAAATCCGATACCCTTATGAACTCTCCGCTCTTGATGCTCACCGGCTTCTTAAAGTCTATTTTGTATGTGAGATAACCCACGCCTAAACGGTTCGCCAGTAATTGTAATAAATTACCCACCTCACCTTCATACGTTAACTTTAATTTGGCTTGTTCATAACGCTTAAACTGCGCCGATTTGTCTACCTCGCCAGCAAACACATTGCTCGTGATACCATACGCTAATAACGCGCTGATGACCGCTTTTCTTAAATACTTCATCTTTAACCTCAATTCCTGTTATTTCATTTAAAAAAAGACGCTTGTAAGCCATCTTTCTCTCCTTTGATTGCTTACAAGCGGTCTTATATACAGACTTCTTTGCACATCAATTAGAATTTAAATCCAACTGATGCCCCTCCGCCTACATCGCCTTTATTGCTCGCTGAGCCTATCAATTTCAGCGATACTTTACCATTATCTGATACTCTTGAATACCCCAATGCCACTGCCGTTGCCCCATTAAAGGTACCTGTACCGACCGATAGCATACTGTCTCCTGCACCCGGTGCATTGATTAAACTTGCCGCCGCATACGCCCCAGCAATCCCTGAACTCATCCGTTTTTCTGTGCGGGCTATCTTGTTCTCTAACTGATTCACTTGCCCCCCTAACGCATTCATCCCTCGGGTGAATTGCCCCATATTAACCGCATCGGTCTCCGATACCCCCTCTGCCACATTGGTGATTCGGCGTGTAACATTGGCATTGGCATTACCTACCGAGAATTCATTGTCGCTCATCGCCACCGAACCAGCGCCTACTGCAACGCTATTGCTGCCTTTCGCGACACTATTAGCACCGATTGCAACACTCTCCGCACCCTCTGCCTTCGCACTATTGCCTGTGCTATTTACAGAAACATATTTCGTATTTTGAGCTGCTGCATTTAACGCCGTTTTCACATTATTCGTCGTCTTCTTCTGCCCTTTCTCGTAGTAGTCGTATTCCGCTGTCAGTAAACCATCTGTCGTCACCGTCGCACCTAATATCTCTGCCACACGGGTTAACTTAACATTGACCTTCTCAGCTTCACCATCTAACTGACCTTTGTTGACGGCGTCATTTTTCGCTAAGCCGTCTGATACCTGAGTGATTCGTCGCGTTAACTCTAGCTCCGCATTACCCACTGCAAATTCGTTCTCTCCCAATGCCTTTGAGTTTGAGCCTACCGCAACGCTGTTTCTGCCTAATGCCTCGCTATTACCCCCCATCGCTACGCTCTCTTCTCCCGTCGCCTTTGAACCTTGCTCCGCATTCGTCTTCGCATTAAAGTGCTTGCTATTTTCCGATATGCCTGACAACGCCGATTTGACATCATTTACTGTCTTCTTCTCGCCTCCTTGGTAGTAGTTGTATTCCACCTCTACCAACCCGTCTGCGGTTACACTCGCACCTAGCACCTTCGCAAGATTGGTGACCTTCGTCTCCACTTTTCCCACCTCTGATGCTACTTTGTCGTTCACTTTTACAAGTTCAGTATCCACTTTTTCATTTATAGACACCACTTCTTGAGATACGCTATCAATACGAGTATTTACTTTGCCCACTTCTGTGTCTACTTTTGCATCCATCTCCTGCATTATTTTAACCACACCAGCAAATGCCTCATCAGTAGCTCCTCTCAGCTGATTAAGTTGTGAGGTATTTGCGGCAATTGCCTTTTTGTTTGCCTCTACATCAGTTTGATTAGCTTTCGTTGCTACTATATCCGCCAGCACGTTCACCGTGGTCTGATCGGCTTTCTTATCTAGCTCAGCAGCCGTTCTACTCGCTAAGTCATTGATTTGTCTGTTTATATGAGCATCTAGATCTTTCACAACTGATAGGTCGGCTTTGTCTTTTAGTCCATCTGTTGTATGGTTATTTAATATCGCAAATAACTGGCTACCATTAACGGCATCCGTACTGTCTGCTGCAATTCTACCTGCTGCTACATAAGTGATTTGGCGTTCATTATTGGCTGCACCTACAGATACTGTTGAGGCTGGGTTACCACCTGCAAACGTTACGTCAGTTTCACCCATTTTCATACCTGCTACTGGAGCAGCTAAAGCAGGGACACTGCCTGTTCCTAATACTACGGATTGATGAAATTTTTCATCATCAATAACAATACCATTACCAAGAGCCACTGCATCTGGGGCTTTTATTGTATTTCCACTACCAATAGAAATGACTCCTGATTTGTTGGCAAATGAATTATTACCGATGAGAATACTGTTTTCAGTTAAAATTGGGTTATCTATATACTTAAACCTCTCAGAATTGCCTGCTTTTTTAGCCTCTACTTCTGCTTGTGTTTTTGTTAAGTCATTATAATCTCCATTATCCATCTTACCTTCAGGATGATCGGCTAAATACTTATCATAAGCCTCCTTATAAGCTATATCATAAACCTTTTGTATAGCTAATGATGTCTCTGAATCACCTACAGCCGAATTAGATCCCATAATGATGGAATTTTTAGTCGCTGCTGCTCTCGTTTTATAGCCAATAACGGTAGAGTAATACGCACTGGTGGCTGTAGATTCATAACCGATGACAGGAGAAAAAAGCACATTGACAGCTTTAATTCCAGAACCCATTATGGGAGAACCATTTACATCTTGAGCTTTAATTCTAGCCCCCATGATAGGAGAGAAGCTTACATCGTCGGTGTCATTCCTATAACCAATGACAGTAGAGTAATTCACATGGTTGGAGTTATTCACATGCCCCATGACAGTGGAAGCAAACACATTATTGGCATTACTCGAATGCCCAATAATTTCAGAACTCTTCACATTATCGACCTTAGTGTAAGCACCCATAACAGTAGATTCACGCACATTGTTAGCACGAGCAAGATGACCAATGACAGCAGAGAAAGACACATCATTGGCTGTAATGCTATCACCAATGAAGGCTGACGCTAGCACATCGTTAGCCTTATTCCAAGGTCCCATAATGGCAGAACTCCCCACATTATTGGTTCTAGTTTGAGAACCCATAATCGTAGAGTACTTCACATCGCTAGCCGTAATAGTAGAACCCATGATGGAAGAGAAAAGTGCATTGTCAGCTTTATTGATATAACCTATGACGGTAGAGTGATTCATATCGTTAGCACTATTGCTATAACCGATGACGTTAGAGGCAAGTAGATTGTCGACTTTAGTACCATAACCGATCATGGTAGATTGACTCACATTTTTAGCATTGGCGTTATCGCCTATAAGGGTAGAGTAATTCACACCGTTAGCTTTAGTGTTATACCCCATGAAGGTAGAATAGTGCACATTGTTGGCGTTATTCCAATAACCCATAATGGTGGAATGGTACACATCGCTAGCTTTAGTTTTATGGCCCATGACTATAGCGTAATTACGGATGTTTGATTGGCCTGTAACATCTACCCCGCCACAGATAACCGTTAAAGCATCTTCATCGTAATAACAGTAGTATTTAGATTTCTGACCAGATGTTACAGGTGCTGGAAGTGCGTTTCCATCAATAATCCGAGTACTCTCCGCCCAAGCTCCTCCTGTTACTCCAAGTGCGATTGCCAGCAGCGATAAACGGAATACTAGACGTTTAGGCGGTGAGTGAGTGAGTGAGTGAGTGAGTGAGTGAGTGAGTGAGTGAGTGAGTGAGTGAGTGAGTGAGTGAGTGAGTGAGTGAGTGAGTGAGTGAGTGAGTGAGTGAGTGAGTGAGTGAGTGAGTGAGTGAGTTCATCATATAATCTTTTCTCTGTAAATAAAAAAATGCGATTTTAATCTATTTTTGTGCTATTAACACTAAAAATTTAGCTTTTTTTAATGTGAATTTAAGTTGCAGCCCCACATTATACAAGCGGTGATATTTTGCAAAATTTTTACAAAAAATGACCGCTTGTATTGTTTAGACGACAAGATTTATTTAGAACTATTAGTTATAAAAAAGCACCTTTTATTCTTTACTCTTAATATAGGAAAAGGTAACCTTCGTCTAGCTCTACTATTTACGGAGAAAATATGAAATTTTTAACTTTAACTAAATTAAGTGCAGGTATGCTAGCCGCCTTTGCGTTAGCTGCGTGTGATAATAAAAATACGGAAACCACTACCACCGTGGCAGCCGAAAAGCCTAGTGCAGGAAAAACCTTTGTAAACTGCGTAAGCCGTTCGCCAACTGGCTTTAGCCCTATTTTAATGATGGACGGTTTATCTTATAACGCCAGCTCGCAACAAATTTATAACCGCTTAGTGGAATTTGTACCGGGCACAACGGATATTGAACCAGCATTAGCAGAAAGCTGGGAAATCAGCGAAGACGGTTTAACTTACACCTTCAAATTACGTCAAGGTGTGAAATTCCATTCAAATAAAGATTTCACCCCAAGCCGAGAGTTAAACGCAGATGATGTGGTGTTCTCGTTTAACCGTCAGTTAGACAAAAATCACCCATATCATCAGGTTTCAAACGGAACCTATCCATATTTCAATGCGATGAAATTCCCAACGTTATTAAAATCGGTAGAGAAAGTGGACGACAGCACGGTGCGTATTACCTTAACCAAACGTGATGCCTCATTCTTATCGAGTCTTCGTATGGATTTCACTTCGATTTATTCTGCGGAATATGCGGATAAAATGATGAAAGCCGGCACGCCTGAAGCAGTAGATACCACACCAATCGGCACAGGTCCGTTTGTATTTAGTGGCTATGTGTTAGACCAAGCAAGCCGTTATGTGGCAAACAAAGAGTATTGGAAAGGCAAGCCGGATATCGACCGCTTGATTTTTGAGATTGTGCCGGACGCAACCGCTCGTTATGCGAAATTACAGGCTGGTCAATGTGATTTAATGGACTTCCCGAATGCTACCGACATTGAGAAAATGAAAACCGATCCGAAGGTGAATTTATTATCTCAACCGGGTTTAAACATTGCTTATGTGGCGTTCAACACCGAAAAAGCTCCGTTTGATAACGTGAAAGTTCGCCAAGCATTGAATTTAGCGGTAGATAAAAAAGCAATTATTGATGTGGTTTATCAAGGCAATGGTTTTGCGGCAAAAAACCCTCTTCCGCCAACGATCTGGGGATATAACGACAGCTTACCTGAGTCTGAATACAACATCGAAAAAGCGAAACAATTATTAGCGGAAGCGGGCTTCCCGAACGGTTTTGAAACCGATTTATGGGTGCAGCCTGTAGTGCGTGCCTCTAACCCAAATCCACGCCGTATGTCAGAAATTATTCAAGCAGACTGGGCGAAAATTGGTGTTAAAGCCAAATTAGTTACCTACGAGTGGGGCGATTATATTAAACGCACTAAAGCAGGTGAGTTAACCGCCGGCACTTATGGTTGGTCTGGCGATAATGGCGATCCGGATAACTTCTTATCTCCACTGTTCGGCACGCCAAACGTGGGTAACAGCAACTATGCACGCTTTAGCAATCCAGAGTTAGATGCGTTATTGGCAAAAGCATTAGGCTCATCTGATAAAGCAGAACGTACTAAGTTATACGAACAGGCTCAAGTGATTTTAAGAGAGCAAGCACCTTGGATTAACGTCGCTCACTCAATTAACTTTGCCCCAACCAGCAAACGTGTTGAAGGCTACAAACAAAGTCCGTTTGGATATACTTACTTATATCCTGTGAAGATTGTGGATTAATTAAATCAGAGATAAACAAAAGCCACCGAAAGGTGGCTTTTTTCTGCTTAGTAGTCTTTAATGTCAAATTCTCGTTGTAGCTTTTCAATGCTTTCAACTTGTTCGAAATCGTTAAACTTCGCTACATCTTCTGCTTTGGTTTTTGTGCCGACAGCTTGGCTAACGAATACTAAACCTTTCTGATCGATGACCGCTTTTTGGTAAAACGCCACAATATCTGCCTTAGTTAGCCCTTTAGTTAGCTCAATCACTTGTTGCAAGCGGTCAAATTTTGCATTATTTCTGCTAAAGTCTGTACCGAACTCCGCAAATTCTTCCGCTAAAGATTCTGGTTTATATTGCAGTTTTTCTACCAAGCTATTACGGTATTTTACAAATTCTTCATCAGACAGATTCTGCAAACGTTCGAGACTTTCTTTAAAGAAGCGTTCGTTATGTTTTAGAATACCTGCTGGTGTCGTATTCGGGCTTTGTACCATAAATTGAATACCCGATGTTTTACCAATCGAAGTATGGGTTGCATACACCACATAGCCAAGTTGTTTATCGGTACGCAAATCATCAAAATACCAACGGGAAATAATATCTCTGAGTAACATCGCTCTTACCATCCCTTCTAATTCCGCATAGCCATTTGGTAGGAATGCCATTAACAAGGCGTTATCTTCATTTGGCACTTGTCTAATAAAATTCAACTTGCGTTGGCTTTGATTGATTTCAACATACGGCTCTGTCGTATTTGCAAATTTGTGGTTTTTTATGACCGCTTGCACCTCGTTTGAGAGTACGGAAACCTGCTCAGTAGATAAATTGCCGACGGAAAGCATCTTAAAGCCTGTGGCGTCATTCAAAATACGGTGGCGGAGTTTTTTTACATCATCAAGGGTGATTTGGTCTATCATCTCACGCTGTTTTTCGATCTCAAAATAAGGGTAATTTGCAAAATGAACCAGGGCTGCATTCGCTTGATTGAGGCTATTTTCTTTCTCGCTGCGATCTAAGGCTTGATGTAAACGCTGCTTCGCTTGGACCAATACGTCTTCATTTAGCTCAAAAGTGCTGAACTGTTTGATGCTGTCTAAAATCAATTTGCTTAAGTTTTGTGTATAACCTTCTGCATTTGCCAGAAAACCATTTGCCGCAGGGGTTAAACTTAAATTCATCCCTGCTACGGAAGATTGGAACTCTAGCTTAGCTTGAGCCCAATTATTCATATAGCCTAAAATGGTGGCAGCAGTCGCCGTTTTTAAATCCACTTGCCTTGGGCGAATATCAAATACCATACTGATTTTCGCTTTCGGATCAGTCGCAAAATGCACACTTGGCATCACATAAATTAATTCGCCCTGTTTTTCAGCCACTAATTTTGGTTTAGTTAAACCTTGCTGCACCTTATTTAAAGAGAAATCGGTCGTAAAATATGGATTAAGTTCAGGCAAATTGAGCGGTGGATTTTTGCTGAAATCGAGCCATTTTTGCTTTTGCGATTCCGTGATTTTGGCTACAGAATATCCTGCCTCAAAGTGAGGGGTTTTCTTATCGGTTTCTGCATTATCGCTTACGAGCAAAATACGTGCTTTATCTAAGGTCATTCCTGCTAGCTTTTCTTGAATTGCTGTTTTATCCATTGTTTCTGCCAAATACGGTTGGTCAATAACATGTTCTAGCGGGAAATAAAGCATTTGATCGGTAATGAACTCTACAAAGTCCATATTTTTTTCAACTTGTAAGTGCTGAAAATCTTGTTTCAGACTCTCTTTCACTTCGTTGAAATAACTTTCTTGAATGCCCTCTTGCTTAATTTTTTCAATTTGTTGGAATACCAGCGAAATGACGTTGTCTTGCTCAGCCAATCCTTTATCGGTTAGCTCAATATAAATATCAAATGAACTGCGGTCACGCCCAACATTCGCCGTACTGACGGCCTCAATACCACCATCAGAGAAGCCTTGCTTAATCAAATAATCTGACAAAGTGCCATCTGTGTTATTGTTCAATACATAAGCAATATACTCGCCTGTTTTATGTTTAAAGTGCATTTCATCATTCGGAAAATCAAAACTAATAACAAGCATTTTTGTTGATTTTACGGGTTTATATTGAATAAGAACCGATTTATCTTCCGCGCGGTAACGTGGCTCAACAGTTTGTGGCACGCTAAAGTTTTTGTTTTCCATTTTTCCTAAGGTCTTTACCGCCAATTTTGCCATCTGCTCAATCGGCTGATTTGAATAAAGCACAACCTTAAACAAATTTGCAGAATAGTGTTCTTTGTAGAAATTCTCTAACTCAGTTTGTAATTTACTGTCTGGCTTGTCGGATAATGTTTGCTTATTGCCTACCGCAAATTTTGTGGCTGGGTAGGCAGGGTTTGACGTCGCTAAATTGACGCTATGCAATAAATGCCCATCGTGCGATTTTGCTCGTACCATCTCGGCATTCACCGCATTGACTTCTTTTTTGGCATTAGTTTCTAACAATAATGGAAAAGCGAGCGTGTCTGCCAACCGAGCGACTGCCTCACTAAACGCCTCATTATTCACTTGTAAATAATAAGCGGTGCGATGAGGGGCGGTAGACGCATTATTCATTCCGCCATTTTGGGTTAAAAAGCCGTCTAAACTGTTGGTTTCAGGGTAGTTTTTTGAGCCCATCAGAATCATATGTTCAAGATAATGGGCTAGCCCTTGTTGAGAAATGGGGTCGTCCATCGATCCAATTGGAATAATAGCTGACATTAGCGATTTATTCGCTTGGCTATCTGAAATCAGTAAAACCTCCATACCATTATCCAGTTTAATGCCTTGATAAATCGCCTTATCATTCGGGCTTTTATTAATTCTCCGTTTTATTAGCTCAAAACCCTGTTGGTGTTGGATTTGAGTCTGACTAGCGGTCGTCTTTTCAGCATTTTTTGCAACTTCTGCAAAAGCAGGATAAGCCATTATATTGATGGCAAAAGCGGCTGCCAGTAATTTAGTTAGCGTAGATAATCTCATAAGTCTCCTTTTAAATTACAAATCATAGTCATAAATTGACAGCAAAATGAGGAAAAAATTCTATTTGCAAATTTAGCGACCAAAATCACCGCTTGTGTTTAGTTATTTCACCTTATTTTCTCATTCATCAACCCAAACCAACTTACTGTACGTTGATAGATCGCCTGCGAATTTAGTGCTGTAGTTTGTGAAAGAATACGGTTGAGATAACTGCCATCTCGGCTATCTTCTTCTGCAAGGTCGGAAATTGCCTTCTCAATATTTTCTCCTTTGCTTTTGAGGTAACGTTGAATATTGTGATAAATCACAATTTGGGCTTGCGATAAGCCTGCTAAGTAATCTTTTATATAGACCATTAATTGGAATAATGCTTCTTCTGAAGATAGTTTTTCAAAGCTTAGCTCCCCTATTTGCCCACCTTCACGATAATAGAATTTCACCATTTTTTCTGGGCAATAAATACAAAGCAAGAGATGATAAATCCAAACTTCAATCTTATCTTTATCTCGCAATCTGCCTACTCGCCATCGTACCATTTCATCATCGTATAGATTCGTCATATTGCCGTATAGATTGATTACTTTCTCATCAATCACAATGCTCTGGTTGAAGCTTAATACCGTGCTTTCTTTCATTAAATAAGGGGCTAAAGTGGCTCGCATATCGCTGATTTTGTTGGCTAAATCTTGCTGCGTGATCTTAGCAAAGTTAGAGGCAGGCAGATTACCTTTAAGCTGTTCTTGTTTAAAAAACTGCTCTTGCTGTTCAGGTGCAATGTCCAATAGTTCATTTAAGACAATGTAATTATCTAATCCAGACATCGCAAAAATCTCACTGTCATCAATGGTGTCATCATAGGTATTGAAGGAAATCCCCAATACGTTCGTAAAGAAGAATTTAATTGGGTTCTGCACAAAGCGGATTAGATTTTCGATTTCGATCGAAATATCATCTTCCATATCAGTATTCAATGGCTCGCTTAAGAACTCTTGATGAGTAGCAGTTGGGTTGATAATCCATTCTGCGTTATAGGCGGAATCTCTTACGTGAGTGAAGTTTTTTTTGCTAAACACCGTAAGCGGCTGTTTTCTAACTAATACATTTTCCGCATCTGAGCCTAATTTTTGCTTAAATTCAGGTTCTAAAGAGTCATTGATGATGTCTAAAAGCTGAGATACCAAAATAGAAGGCAGCCTCTCTTTGCCATCTTTTTGCGACTGCCCTATGTAGCTGATATAAAAAACATCTTGGGCAGAAAGTAAAGCTTCCAAGAAGAGGTAGCGATCATCATCACGCTTAGCACGGTCGCCTTTTTGAGGCGCATATCGCATTAAATCAAAGCTATTGATCTGTTGTTGGCGAGGGAAATCTGATTCATTCATTCCAAGCAAGCAAACTACCTTAAACGGAATCGCTCGCATTGGTAAAAGGGTGGCAAAATTCACTCGTCCAGCCAAGAAATTGAGCTGTTGAGAAGATTGGTTTAGCTGTTGGTTAAAAATGAGTGCTAAAATCTCAATATGTAGATTTTCGGCAAAACGTGTGGTGGAAATGAGTGCTAACACTTCATCATTGACTGTATTGAGTAACAAAATAGAAGCGGCATTCTCCGCATTTTCTTGATACAAATCCGCAATCAAGGTTTTCACCGCTAAATGCCATTGTGCTAAAGATTGTGGCAATTGAATCCGTTTCACCCATTCTAATAAGACGGAAACAAACGAGGCAAGTCGCCCAACTAATTCTGCATTCAATCCATAGCTATCACTAAAAGCAAGGGTGTTTTCCCAAATGCCGTGCGACTCTTTCAAACTTGAGCCAAGCAACAAACGATTTAAGCCATTCTCCCACGAATTGTAGTTGTACCAATAGGGCTGTTGAATGTCTGTGCCAGAACGCACTCCTGCATTTTTTGCCCAAATTCGCAGAGTGTGAATATCTTCCGAGCTAAAAGAAAAACGTGCTTGAATAGCCCCAACTTCTAATAAATCAAACACATATTCTGCGTTAAATTGGCTCTCTTTCATCGCCAGCAGCTGTAAGAAACTATTGATAATAGGATCAATTTTAGTCCACAGCTGATCGGATAACGAAAAAGGAATATAACGGAGATCTCGACTGCCTGCATAACGAGAAAATACGGCATCAATATACGGAGCGTATTTGTTAATATCTGGCGACATCACGATAATATCTTTTGGTCGCAAGGTTTTATCTTTCTCAAATAAATTCAATAGCTGGTTATGTAGCACCTCCACTTCCCTCATCTGGCTATGGCAAGCGTGAATTTGAATTGAGTGATCTTCGATTAAATGATCAATAGTGGCATTATTTTCAGAAATAAAAATCTGTTTTTTAAGTTTGTTGAGATTGCTGGACTCATCAGGCTCAATAAACACATCAATCGTATTGGGTTCAAACTCCATCAGTTGTGCTAAAAAATCACGCCCTTGCTTACCCCAAAGATTAAGCAATTTATTGCTCTGCTCCATCAATAATGTATCCAGATCTTCTGGCGAGATCTTATGCGTTAAAGCAAGCTTTTGCCACACTTTGTCTTCTATGCTATCTCCCCAATATTTTTCGCTTGGGTTAAAAAAGAAAATGTGAATATCACAGTGCTCGCTCAGTTTTTTAAATACCGCTAACTGTAATGGTGAGAACGCAGAAATACCAAAAACAAAAATACGTTTTGGCAACTTTTCTCTTTCCGCATCCGTTAAATTATCCAGCTTTTCAAAATAATTCTGTTGCAAATAGGCACGGTGTGAAGTGGTAAAAATACGATTATCTACACTAAATTCGAGATCTTGCACGATTTGTTGCCATAAGTGGCTTTGCCATTTCATATCAGCAGTAATCAAATTCAGATCTATATTCTTGGTAACAATTGCACTTCTTAACTCATTTTCGACCGCTTGTAAGTTGTTCTCTTCCCAATGTACTAACCAATGTGGGCGATACACCAAATATTGGTCAAATAATTCAGCAATTTTGGCAGATAGTTGGTAAAGTTTAAGCTGATATTGCTCCTCACTCGGCTGATTTGCCAAATAATGCCGAAGTGGTGCAAATTCTGCTTGGTGAAGGCAGCTTGGGAGCAAACGCATAATCCGCCAAGCCATTGAATTGCGGTCAAAAATATTCTCTTTCGGTAATTCTGGAAATAGCACACGATACTGTTGCCACAAAAAAGTCGTGGGATAAAGAAAGTTGCAATTCCCCATAACACCGCTCACTTCCGCAATCTGCATTTGTAACCACTGTGCCATTCCTTGGCTTTGAATCAAAATGGTTTCTGGCTCAAAAGGATCTTTAAGCGGATTGACTTGCTGAACTTTCACCAGCATTTCAGCTAGTGATGCAATTTGGTTGGATTGATAAAGTGTAAACATAATAACGCCTCGCTAATAAATTATTTTCCAACAAAGCGGGGAGCGATTCAATCATTATTCAGTTCAATTTTTCCCAACGGATAGCGAACACTTAGTTTATTCCCTAAGCATTGAACTTCATAACGCATATCGTTTTGCACCAGATTTGTTTCACACTCTAAACCTGCTAGCTGTAACGCAATTTGATTTTCTAATATTCCTGCAGCTTGTTGCTGCTGGAAATACTGATTAATTTGTCGATTCTGCTCTGATTGCCAATGACTAAAACTCAACGCCACAATCGAGAATAGGATTACTGCAACCAATAGAGAAATTGTAGTTTCTGCTTTATATTTATTCATCTATTGCACCTATCATATTTTCAGAATTAGCTAAATATCGCCAATAAGAATACTTTGCTTCCAGCTGCCTAATAACCTCTTTTTTAAAAGTTAAATTCCTCTCTTTTCGTGCATTATCATAAGAAGAATACAAAGTGCCATACATCTTTTTTCCGGTAATATCAAATAAATAATCGGTAATTACAATGCCATAAAAATCTTCTGGTAAATTTTCATTTATCTCATGTTGAGCAATCACAATTTTAGGATCATCTTCACGACTTTTGGGTAGCTCCGATAATGCACGAATCCTGTATATCTCTCGTTGGGGTACGTTCGATAAATCTAAATAATCAGAAAGTTGGGTAAATGAAATATACTTTTCTTTAGTCGGCTTTTTATCTTTAAACAAACTGTTAAATTGACATTCAAATTCATATTGTAAAAAATTTAATTTTTGCGGCGACAAATCAGTTTGGATAATTTTCTCTTTTTGTAATTTTTGACAACGTTGATTTTTATCTTCTTGATATAAAGAGAGAAAGTGATATTTATCTGACAGATACTTTTCATTATAAAAATGGGTAATATTTTGCTGATTAATCCATTTATCTTTAGTTACAAAGAGAATTGATAAGATAGAGCAAATTAAAATTAAGGAAACCAATAATGCACTGGCATTTTTATTAAATAGCATTCCTACCTCTAATGATTTAACAAAAAAATATAAGCTCTGGTGGAATAAGTAAGATTATTTTCTTTTACTGATTCTAATTCTATTTCCACCTCAAGCAATACATCTTTTTTCTTCCAACTAAAATTTAATTTATTGACTTTAATATTATTTACTTCAATAAATTTATGCCAAGAACCATTACAATTAGATAATAATTTTAAACACTCTTCTTTCAAACAAGTATCTAATTTAGTAGAAAATGTATAAATTTCATTATTCTCTAATTTAAAAGCAAATATTTCTTTTAATACATCACGAGTATTATTCATATCGCCTAACTTACAAGCGGTCGTTTTTGTTCTACGTTTTCCCAAACAGCCATCTTGATTTAAATCATAAAAGCTAATCAAACAATTCCGATTTGGTATATTCACACTTTTTCCATCTAGCTGAAATAAATCAAAGTTACTCCCTATTCGCTTACTTCCTTGATAGCCTATATGCTGAAAATGTTTCTGGAAGTAATGAATGAGTTGATGAGCATCTGCTTGCAAGGATAATAATTCTCTTTGTTTAATTTGAGAGCGATAAAAATCAGAATAGATTAAGGAAAAAATAAATAATACAAACGCCCCTAAGGCGGTTGTAACTAAAACTTCAAGCAAACTAAATGCCGATAAATTAATCTTTACAGGTACTACGTTTATTTTTTGCTGCCACATAAACCCGCCCTAATTGATCAAACTGTAAAATATCACTCTCTTTATTTAAATTAAGATGAATACATTTAGATTCTAACTGCCCACTTACCCCATCAATATTAATAAAGGATTTTGGATATAAACTTTTATTTTTTAATACTATGCTTTGATGAGTCGGTTTATAAAGATGATATTCCTCATTTTGATTACAACTATTCTTCATTAAACAATTACAAATAATTTGTTTATTGCTATTAACTGGTTTCATTACTGCCACCATACACCACCGATTATTTTGCTGAGAAATAGTTAATGTATAATTTCGCTTGCTATAACGAGCCTTAGTTTGGATTTGGTAAATAAAAGATTGAATATTTTCAATTTCACTATTTAATGCAATTCTATCTTGAAAAGTAAAAATAATAGGAGAGATAAAATAAATTGAAATGACCATAATAGCCATAGCAGTCAACACTTCAATTAATGTTATTGCTTTATACATAAAAATACCCTCTTGATAGAGGGCATCTTATAATTTAAGGAGAGATTGTAAATGAAAAAAATTTAATTTTTCGATACAGATCGCAAAATTAATATTTTAATTAAAATGATGTAGTGTCTTGAAATAAACCAACTTTTAAGTCTGTTGCGGTATAGATTACGCGACCATCAACTTCCACCTCACCATCAGCCACGCCCATCACTAATTTACGATTTACCACACGTTTCATATGAATGCGGTAGGTTACTTTTTTCGCTGTCGGTAAAATTTGCCCTGTGAATTTCACTTCTCCAACACCTAATGCACGGCCTTTGCCTTCCCCGCCAATCCAGCCAAGATAGAATCCAACTAATTGCCACATTGCATCTAAACCTAAACAACCTGGCATAACAGGATCGTTAATAAAATGACAATCAAAAAACCATAAATCAGGTTTAATATCAAATTCTGCTTCAATATAACCTTTCTCAAAATTTCCTTTCTCTTGGCTCATCTCAATGATACGATCCATCATTAACATAGGAGGAGCTGGCAATTGGGGCCCTTTTTCACCGAACAATTCACCTTTACCAGAAAGTAAAAGTTCTTCATAAGTATAGCTTGGTTTAATAATTGGTGTACAACTGTTCATTATTTTTAAAATCCTGTAAATAGAAAAAAGCCTGTTATATCAATACCTGATAAATTAGGCAGATAGTAACAGACTTTTAATTCAGTGAACAGCTGTAAGCTGGCTTGTCGGATCAGTCAAACATCAGCTTTTTGCAAATTTTTCTAAAAAATGAACCGCTTGTATCTTGATTATCACGATCTTCCAATTGCTGATGGATAAGCGAAAATATTGATGTGTGTTCAGATGTTAGCACTTTCTCATCATCATAAAAACGCCGAGCAAACAAAATCTCAATCGCATCAAATACATTTTCAACTGCCCAAATTTTAAATTGCTCTTGAGCCACAGCTTCAACCACTTCAGCTTTCAAGCTCAAATGCCCAAGGCAAGCAGCAGGAATAATGACACCTTGCTTTCCTGTTAAGTTTCGAGCCTTACAAATATTAAAGAAACCTTCAATTTTCTGATTCACACCACCTACGCTGAGCACATGACCAAATTGATCGATTGCACCCGTTACGGCAATAGATTGTGGTAACGCAATTTTAGATAACGCACTCACTAACACATTAAAAATAGCTAGAGAAGAGCTGTCTCCATCAATTTCGCCATAAGATTGCTCAAAAGCAATAGAAGCGGAAAACGGCAATTGAGTGGGTAATTCTAATAAATTAGCCAAGCAGGATTGAGCAAGAATAATCCCTTTTGAGTGAATATTTCCACCTAATTCGACCTTACGCTCAATATCATGAATTTCGCCATCGCCATATTGCACATTACAACTTATACGCAAAGGCTCGCCAAAACTATAAGGAATACCTTCAAAATCAATAACGGATAAACCATTTATCTGACCAATTTGCTCGCCGTCTGTTTCAATATAAAGTTGATTTTTCAAAATATCTTCCATCGTATATTCATTTAGAATAGAAGATTGTTCTTCTAAATAATTAAAATAGGTGTTTACTTCATTAATCTGTGTATCTTCATAGAAATTCTGAATACCTAATAAATGTTTTCTTAATAATGTTGGCGAAATAGAAATTAAATCACGGCTTTCACTTTCTCGGATAAAAGCCTGTAAAAATTGATTAAGTGCTGTAGGCATTAATCTTTTATTAATGATATTTTTAGCACAAGTCTGAACATAATTCGCCCATTTTTCAATATTATTATTTAATGATAAGTAGGATTTAATTTCAGTATATTGTGCAACTTGATATAAATTATCATCATAAGATAAAAGGGTTGAAATATCTTCTCTTTCACCAACCAAAATTAATTTAAATGCAGATTTTTCTTTCTCTAAAAAATGTGGTGGGTAATTAACAGAATGGGGCTCATATTCTCCAAATAATAATGCCTGCTTTAATTTATCCCACTGAGTAATATCCAATAATAATGAATTGATATTTACAATTAAAACACCATTAATTGCTTCCTGAATTGCACCTTGCACATATTCAGTTCTCTGTTCTCTTTCCAAAAAAACATAATAACCAAACAAGTTATTTTTATTAAAATCCATTTGGGTTACTATAGAAATCGTTGGATTATCTTGTCTTAAATAATCGGTAAGCTCATTGATAAATTCAGGAAATAGTTCGGATTTAACTACCAATAAAGATCCCAAATTAGCTTGCATAAATTGCTTTAAGGCTTGTTTTGCTTTTAATTGGAAATCAAAAAAATTTATCTGCTGATTTGAATCAGAAAAAGGATATTCAACAGTTAGTTCTGGACTATTAAGTAAAAAAATGGTCACAAATTTGCCTCTTTATCGAAAATTTGGTTTATTATACAGAATTCCGCTATACTTGCTAAATATAGCTTATCTTTTCCCATCACTATTTACGATTATGCGATATCAAAAACTTATCACGCAAGAAACTACTTGGAAATGGCAATATCTTCTCAAAAAATATCGGGAAGGAGAAAACATTACTAAACACGAAGAGCAAAGTTTGATTGATTTAAAGATTCAGTTTCTCTCTACATTACAAGACTCCCCTGAAGAAGTAGAAAAATGGATTAAATCAGAAATGACGACTGAACAGCGTAAAAAAATGCGTCAATCTGTTCGAGCGAAAAGAAAACGTTTTTTTAATGCCGAGAAACAAGCAACAAAGAAAAAATCAATTGATTTAGAATACGCCAGTTGGCTAAAGCTCTCTAAATATGCCAAAAGTCAAAATCTTACTTTATCTGAGGCTATCATTAAATTAACTGACGAAGTTGAAAACAAGCAGTTTTACTTAGAACAAGTTGCGAAAATGAAATCAAGTTTAAAAGATTTATTAAAATAATTAAAAAAAGCAAAAGCCCGCTTGTTAGCGGGCTTTTTTCTACTCAATTTTTCAATTAAAGTACTATATTCATTACATAGTTACTTGTTTTGAACCTTGAATTTGGATTTCAACACGGCGATCTGGTGCTAAGCAAGCGATCAATGCTTGACGACCTTTAACTGCATCACAAGTGTTACCAGTTACTGGGTTTGCTTTACCATAACCTACAGCAGTTACGCTAGCTGGGTTAGCACCTTTAGAAACGATGTAGTTAGCTACTGTTTCTGCACGGCGTTGTGAAAGTTTTAAGTTAAACTCTTCGCTACCGATACGGTCTGTGTAACCATTAACTTGAACTGCTGGGTTAGCTAAGCCTAAGTTGTTCATTTCTGCGTGAGCTGCATCTAAAGAAGATGCTGCAGCTGGTTTTAAGCTTGATTTACCAAAATCAAATAAAACATCTGAGCTGAATGCAAAGTTTTTAGTAATAACTTCTGGTGCTTCAACTGGAGCTGCACCTTGACCAAAACGATATGTTAAACCAGCAGAAACTGAGTGAATTTCTGGGCTATATTTAGTAAATTCTTCGTGTTGTGGACCAGCTTTACGAGTTGCTTTAGCATAATTGCCCGCTTTATTTAACCATTGGTATTCAACACGAGCTGCTAATTCTGGGGTGATTGCATACTCTAAACCACCACCTAAAATTAAAGATGTTTTTAAGTCGTGGTATTTATCTGTTGTGTCAGAACTATTTGGCTCAGCATAGAATTTATAGTCATTACGAACTAATGCAACACCTACTTTAGCAAATGCATCTAAATTAGGTGCAACTTCATAACTTGGTTTTAAGCTTAAGTGAGTACCGTGAGCAGAGTGTTTGAATGCACGATAATCTTTACCTTGTAAACCAACTACTTTATCGTTACCACGTACACGACCGAAATAGTCATAGCCTAATTCTAGTGCTAAACCAACATTATTTTGGTTTAAGATTTGGTAACCACCGAACACACCGTAAGTTACAGAGTTACGGTTAATACCGAAACCTTTACCAGCATTCAATAAATCATAGCGTGTGCTTCCAGCATATTTACTATCGAATTGTTTAACACCATGGTGGAATGATGCCCAACCCGCTTTAGCACCTGCATAGAAAGTGTTAGCTTGTGGAGCTGCTTGAGCTACTGTAGCAGCTGATAATACTGCTAATGCAACTAATGTTTTTTTCATTTTGATGATCCTCTTAAATATTGTCATCGATTAAATAAACTCTTAATACTCTTAAAATAATCAAGTATTAAAACTTTAACTTTATGCTTCAACAATTAAGAAGCAAGAGAGCTAATGTCAGAAATATTATACAACAAAAAATATCCTAAAAAAGAACTTTTTGTATAAAAATTATCTTCTGAGTAACATTCTTGTTCTAATTCCAGCTTGAGCAAGAATATTCTCATTATCTGACTTCATTTTTGAAAAATCAATTATTTTTTCCTAAGAAAACGTACATTTGAGTTATTTTTTAGCCAATTAGCTCATTTTTACACCAACAGATTCCATTTTAAATTGTTCGAAATCTTGCTAAGATAGCAAGAGTTACCTTATCATTTTTATAAAATCAAACACAGCTATGATACCTAGACTTTCTGAAGTACCTCAGTTAAATTCAGCTACTCAATCTTATTTAAATACGCTCGTAAATCAGCATTTCAGTGGCGATATTACCTCTCAATACGCTGACAGGCTTTCGCTCGCAACCGATAACAGCGTTTATCAGCAAATTCCGCAAGCCATTCTTTTTCCGAAATCCATTTCTGATGTGGTAATTCTAACTAAACTCGCGCAAAAACCCGAATATCAGCATTTAACCTTTACTCCTCGCGGCGGAGGTACAGGTACAAATGGGCAGTCACTTAACAATAATATTATTGTAGATCTCTCTCGCTATATGAACCAAATTTTAGAATTAAATGTAGAAGAGAAATGGGTTAGAGTGCAAGCGGGTGTGATTAAAGATCAACTAAATCAATTTCTCAAACCCTATGGGCTATTTTTCTCACCAGAACTTTCTACCAGTAACCGAGCCACACTAGGCGGAATGATTAATACTGATGCTTCAGGACAAGGCTCTTTACAATATGGCAAAACCTCTGATCATATTCTAGCGATTAAATCAGTCCTTATTAATGGTGATATTTTAGAAACACAAGCGGTCAAATCTGATCAGTTTTTGGCAAATGCCGAAAATCTTAATTTATCTGAATTAGGCAAAACTTTACACCGTGAAGTTTTTACCCGTTGCCAATCATTACGTCCAAAGATATTAAGCGAACTACCTCAGCTTAACCGTTTTATTACTGGCTACGATCTGAAAAACGTCTTTAATGATGATGAAAGTGAATTTAACCTGACTCGAATTTTAACTGGATCGGAAGGTTCACTTGCCTTTATTTGTGAAGCGAAGCTGAATTTGCTACCGATTCCAACATACCGGACGTTAATTAACATAAAATATAGCTCCTTTGATGCCGCACTTCGCTCTGCTCCTTTTATGTTGGAGGCTAAGGCATTATCAGTAGAAACCGTCGATTCCAAAGTACTAAATCTAGCCAAACAAGATATTGTCTGGCATTCGGTATCCGATTTATTAACTGAAGATACACATAATCCTATTTTAGGGCTAAATATTGTGGAATATGCCTCTAGCGATCAAAAACAAATTGAGGCACAAGTTCAAGCATTATGTGAAAATCTCGATCAGAAAATCGCAAACAATGAAGCAAATATTATTGGCTACCAACTCACGAGCGACATTAATTCCATCGAGAAAATTTATGCTATGCGGAAAAAAGCCGTCGGATTGCTAGGCAATGCGAAAGGCTGGGCAAAGCCAATCGCCTTTGTGGAAGACACCGCCGTGCCGCCTGAAAACTTAGCCGATTATATTGCTGAATTCCGTGCCTTATTAGATAGTCATAATTTGCCATACGGAATGTTTGGACACGTGGACGCTGGCGTGTTGCACGTTCGTCCGGCCTTAAATTTATGCGATAAAACCCAAGTGAAAACTTTTAAGCAAATTTCCGACCAAGTGGTCGAGCTTACTGCCAAATATGGTGGCTTGATTTGGGGAGAACACGGAAAAGGGATGCGTTCTTATTATGGTGAGCGATTCTTTGGCAAGACTTTATGGCAAGAGCTTCGCTATATCAAACAACTGTTTGACCCACATAATCGCCTAAATCCAGGCAAAATCTGCACACCACTTGAAAGCGATGCAAAACTTTACCCGATTGATTCACCAATGCGAGCTGATTTCGACCGCCAAATTCCGATCCAAGTGCGTGAAGAATTTAAAGGTGCAATGAACTGCAACGGCAACGGCTTATGTTTTAACTTTGATGTTCATAGCACGATGTGCCCGTCAATGAAAGTATCGGGCAACCGCCTCTATTCGCCAAAAGGACGAGCCACATTGGTGCGTGAATGGCTGCGACTACTGGCGGAACAAAACATAAAGCCTGAAGCGTTAATCTTCAGCCAAACCAAACAAACCGCCAAATTGAGTGATTTCGTTGCTAAAATTCGCCACACGCTAAACAAAAAGAAAGAGTACGATTTTTCGCACGAAGTGAAAATGGCGATGGACACCTGCCTTGCCTGCAAAGCCTGTGCTAGCCAATGTCCAATTAAAATTGATGTGCCAACGTTTAGATCGCAATTTAACGAGCTCTACCACACTCGCTATTTACGTCCACTGAAAGATTATGTGGTTGCGAATTTAGAATTTATTGCCCCCACAATGGCAAAACAGCCAACGTTCTTTAACTTTTTCAGCACCTCAAATTTCGCTGAAAAAGTGGCAAATAAAACAATTGGAATGAGCTATTTACCCGCATTATCTGCCCCCAATTTGCAACAGCAATTAGTGGAAATTGGCTATCAAGGCGAGAGCTTAGAAAGCCTTGAGCAACAAGCAACAAGCGGTGATTTTTTGGCAAAAAATTGCAAAACACTGTTTATTGTGCAAGATCCTTTCACTTCTTATTATGATGCTAAAGTCGTTGCTGACTTTGTCGCGCTCATTCAAAAATTAGGCTTTAAACCCATCGTTCTCCCCTTTAAACCGAGCGGAAAAGCACAACACGTTAAAGGCTTTTTACATAAATTTGCTAAAACGGCCCAAAACCAAGCAGATTTCCTAAATCGAGTGGCAAAATTAGGGTTGCCAATGGTGTCTATCGATCCTGCTCTTACCTTAATTTACCGTGAAGAGTATAAAGATGTGCTGAAAGAATCTCGTGGCAATTTCAACGTATTATTAGCCCACGAATGGCTAAGCGAGGAGATAAAAAAAGGAGCATTAGAAAATTGCAAAAAATCAACCAATTCAGACCGCTTGCAATGGCATTTGTTCTCACATTGTACCGAATCCACCGCTCTACCTAATTCAGCCAAAGAGTGGCAAGCCATTTTTGCCCATTTTGGCGAAACCTTGGTGACCGAAGCTGTCGGCTGCTGCGGTATGGCGGGAACTTTCGGACACGAAACAACGCATTTAGCAATGTCAAAGGCGATTTATGAACAATCTTGGCAACAAAAAATCAGCGGAAAATCACTTGCTCGCTGTTTAGCAACAGGCTACTCTTGCCGCTCGCAAGTAAAACGCTTTGAACAACAAGGAATTAAACACCCCGTGCAGGCATTACTTGAAATCATCTAGCACGATAGAAAAAATGAAAATTTGCCCGACAAACTAAACAGGAGCTTAGAAAATGACCGCAATTTGGAACTCACAAATGACCAAAGACTTATCGCCCGAGCAAATTATCGACAAGTTAAATCATTTTTGTAGTCAGTCAGCAGTGGCTCACTTAGGGATTAAATTCAGTAAAATTACCGATGATACGCTTGAAGCAACGCTCCCCCTTGATCACCGTACTCAACAGCCTTTTGGATTATTACACGGTGGAGTTTCAGCCGCCCTTGCGGAAACTTTAGGTTCGGCAGGCTCAAGTTTAATGTGTAACGCAGAGCAAATCGCAGTGGGTACAGAACTCAGTATTTCGCATTTAAAAGGCGTGAAAAAAGGCACTGTAACTGGTGTTACCAAACCGCTTCATTTAGGTGGCAGTAGCCAAGTGTGGCAAATTGAACTATTTGATGAAGAAGGCAATTTGTGTGCGATTTCACGCTTAACCAATCGTATTTTAGAAAAACGGTAATCTGCAAACGCTTTGCAAGCGGTCAGATTTTCAGATAATTTTGCAAAACATTGCTCAAATCCGACCGCTTGTTTATAAAAGGCGTTTGGAAAACACGCCAACCTATTATAAAATACCTTTCTTTTTATCCATTACTAACAAGAGAACTTCAAAATGAATAATCGTGGCTTACTGCTAATGGGTTTACTTCTGGTGTCTGTGCTTATTTTTACACAGTGGCGGCAAGATTTTAACCCTGAAATTCAAGCTCAAAAACAGGCTCAAGTGGCAGCTCAACTCCAACAACAAATGGGCGATGTTCCAGCAGCTTCTAACGCCAATCCGATTGCAGACAGCATCACGCAGGGCAAAACCATTACCGTAGAAAGCGATGTGTTACGCCTAACCATTGATACCTTAGGTGGCGATGTAGTGAGCTCAGATTTATTAAAACATAATGCTGAACTAAACTCGAACATGCCATTTAAACTATTACAACAAGATGGAACGAAAACCTATGTTGCACAAAGTGGTTTAGTGGGTAAAAATGGTATTGATACTAATTCAGGTCGTCCTCAATATGCGGTAACGGCTAATAGCTTCAAATTAGCTGATGGTCAAAATGAGCTTTCCGTGCCATTAACGTTTGAGAAAGATGGCATAGTTTACACTAAAACCTTTACACTAAAACGTGGTAGCTATGATGTTGGCGTAAATTTCAACATTAAAAATAATACAGCAGAAACCATTGAAGTTCAGCCTTACGGTCAATTAAAACACTCTGTGGTGGAGAGCTCAGGTAGCTTAACTATGCCAACTTATACTGGCGGAGCTTACTCTTCTTCAGAAACCAACTATAAAAAATATAGCTTCCAAGATATGGAAAAAGCCAACTTAAGTATTAACACAAAAGCTGGCTGGATTGCGGTATTACAGCACTACTTTGTTTCTGCTTGGGTGCCTAATCAAGATGTCGAAAACAATCTTTATTCACGCACCAATAATGGTGTCGCAACTATCGGTTATCGTGGCCCATTAACAACCATTGCACCAAATTCTGAAGCGAATCTAAGCAGCAAACTTTGGACAGGTTCTAAAGACCAAAAAGAGATGGAAGAGGCAGCGAATAATCTTGATTTAACCGTAGATTATGGCTGGGCTTGGTTTATTGCAAAACCGCTTTTCTGGTTATTAACGACCATCCAAAAAATTGTAGGTAACTGGGGCTTAGCCATTATTGGTGTAACGATTGTCGTAAAAAGCTTGCTCTATCCATTAACTAAAGCACAGTATACCTCAATGGCAAAAATGCGTATGTTGCAACCAAAAATCCAAGAGATGCGCGATCGTTTTGGCGATGATCGTCAACGTATGAGCCAAGAGATGATGAAATTGTACAAAGAAGAAAAAGTCAATCCGATGGGCGGTTGCTTACCTATTCTTATCCAAATGCCAATTTTCATCGCATTATACTGGACATTTATGGAAGCAGTAGAATTACGCCACGCACCATTCTTCGGCTGGATTCAAGATTTATCGGCACAAGATCCTTACTACATTCTGCCGCTGTTAATGGGTGCTTCAATGTTCTGGTTACAAAAAATGTCGCCAACTCCTGTGGCTGACCCAATGCAGCAGAAAGTAATGACCTTTATGCCTGTAATCTTCACCGTGTTCTTCTTATGGTTTCCATCAGGCTTAGTACTTTACTGGTTAACCTCAAACCTAATTACAATTGCACAGCAATGGGTAATTTACCGTAACCTTGAGAAAAAAGGCCTACACTCTCGTAAGAAATAATACATAGCAAAAAAAAGCCCGCTGAATAAAATCAGCGGGCTTTTTTATACTTGACAAGCGGTCATAAAATAAAAAAACGTTGCAAATTATAATACTGCCAGAGCCGCATCATAATCTGGCTCTTGTTTGATTTCTGGCACTAATTGGCTATGTAATACCTTGTTGTTCTCATCTAATACAATCACTGAACGAGCCGCTAAACAGGCTAACGGGCCAGAGGTAATATCTACACCAAGTGTTTTATGTAATCCACAGTGACGGAAAGTGGATAACACTTTCGCATTTTCAATCCCTTCTGCCCCACAAAAACGAGCTTGAGCAAAAGGTAAATCAGCTGAAATACATAATACGACCGTATTATCTAAACTCGTTGCTTTTTCGTTAAACACACGCACAGACTTCGCACAAATACCCGTATCAATACTTGGAAAAATATTTAACACTTTACGCTTACCGTCAAAATCAGACAGTGAAACGTCCTCTAAATCGCTATTAACCAGCGTAAAATCTGCCACAACATCACCTTTTTGTGGGAATGCACCTGCAACATCAATTGGGTTTCCTGCTAAAGTTACTTTACTCATTCTTTTCTCCTTATGAATAAACAAGCGGTCTAAATATACAGATTTTTTACAAAATAGGAAACTATCAATTTAATTATGATAATCTTTAGAAACTAACCTTATTTTGCTATACTCATAGACATCTGATTTTTAAGGTTATCACTGTTATGTTGAAAATTTTTCGTATTTTTTTGGTTGCCACTGCAGCCATTCTAATTTCTATTGTTGGCACACTTTATGCCTTAGTGCGACTACGCCACCCGAGCAGCGTGGGCGTTGTAGCACGCTGGTTCGGCTCATTGCATAAATTAATGGGCGTAAAACTGATTACTCGTAAAAAACCTGAAATTGACTACCCTGTTATCTATATCGGCAACCATCAAAATAACTATGATATGGCAACAATTTCGTCAATGGTGGCTGAAAATACCGTAAGTATCGGCAAAAAAAGCCTGATTTGGATTCCCTTTTTCGGCTTAGTTTATTGGGCAACGGGTAACATTTTTATTCATCGTGAAAAACGTTCAAGTGCCATTGAAACAATGAATAAAGCAGGGCAAATCGTAAAAAAACGTCAAGTATCTGTTTGGATGTTCCCAGAAGGCACTCGTAGTCGTGGACGTGGCTTACTGCCTTTTAAAACAGGAGCTTTCCATCTAGCGATTTCCGCAGGTGTACCAATTGTACCTGTTGTCTGTTCTAACTTACATAATAAAATTGATTTGAACCGTTGGAATAACGGTATTGTGATCTGTGAAATGCTTGATCCTATTGACACTTCCAGTTATAGCCGTGAAAACGTAAAAGAATTAATGGAAAAATGCCATCAAATTATGCTTGCTAAATTTGAAGAGCTTAATCAAGAAGTTCAACAGTTAGAAAATACAACGAAAAACATCTGATATGAAAAAACAGATAACCCGACGCCAATTTTTACAAAGTGCTGCCTTAGCGGGTGCATTCTCAACTTTACCAAGCTATGGGATAGCAACAGATCGTCCTCAGCTTAAAATTCCACCTTTAATGGATATTGGCCGTGGTAGGCCAGTTCGGCTTGATCTACGCCCTGCCCAAACTCAATTTGATATAGGTAAATTGGTGGATGTATGGGGTGTAAATGGGCAATATCTTGCCCCAACCGTACGAGTGAAATCGGGCGATTTTGTTAAATTAACTTATCTCAACAATTTACCACAAAAAATCTCAATGAATATTCAAGGGCTACAAGCTTCAAGCGAGATCATTGGATCAGTACATCGTACACTTGAACCCAAAAGCAGTTGGTCTCCGATTGTATCTATTAATCAACCAGCCTGCACTTGTTGGTATCACGCTGATACTATGCTCAATTCAGCTTTCCAAGTGTATCGAGGCTTAGTTGGTTTATGGTTGATTGAAGATGAGCCGAGTAAAAAATCAACATTACCAAATAAATATGGCGTTAATGATATTCCACTGATTTTGCAAGACCAACTCCTCAATAAAGAAGGCATACAGGTATTAAACAAAAACCTCCCACAATTTTTAGGTAAACGCCTTTTTGTGAACGGACAAGAATCACCTTATTTGAATGTACCTCGTGGCTGGGTGAGATTGCGTATTCTCAATGCCTCCCTCTCTCGAGCTTATGAGCTAAGGTTAGATAACGGTCAGCCACTTCAAAAGATAGCAACAGGCTTGGGAATGCTAGCTAAACCAGTAGAAATGGAATCCATCCGCCTTGCCCCAAGCGAGCGAGTAGAAGTACTTATTGACTTAAGCGATGGCAACACGGTTTCACTGATAAGCGGTCAAAAAAGAGATTTTTTTTACAAAATCGAGCAAATATTTACCCGTAATGACGAATTAACCAATAATGTCATTTTAGAGCTCAGACCACAAGGCCTGGCGGCAGTGCTCAACACAAAACCCAGTTTGCCTGCTTTTCCCTCAGATGAATTTAATTTAAAAATCAGCCAAGAACGCCGATTTATGCTTCGCCCATCTGATTATTTGATTAACCAAAAGCGATTTGATCCAACACGGATTGATTTCACCGCTCAAAAAGGACGCATTGAACGCTGGTATTTGCATAGCACACAAGCGGTCGGATTTACGCTTCAAGGTGCAAAATTTATTATAGAGACACAAAACCGTAAGCCATACCCGCTTCATCAACTAGCTTGGCAAGACACCGTTTGGCTAGAAGCTGAGCAAGAAGTCACCCTTCTAGTTCGTTTTGATAACACCGCCTCTGAAAAACTCCCCTTTACCTTTGGTGTGAGCGATTTTATGCTACGTGATAGAGGTACGATGGGTCAATTTAATGTAATTGAAAATAGACAATAACGGGCTGATAAGCGATAATGCCCCATAATTTTGCCCATAAAAAGGAAAAAATAATGAGCCAAGAATTTTTAGATTTTGAAATGCCAATTGCTGAACTTGAGGCAAAAATTGAGTCTTTAAGAGCAGTCAGTCTGCAAGATGACAAAATTGACCTTGATGATGAAATCACACGTTTACAAAAGAAAAGTAAAGAACTGACTAAAAAAACTTTTGCTAATTTAGACGCTTGGCAAATTTCTCGTATGGCACGCCACCCAAATCGCCCATATACATTAGATTATATTGGGCAAATATTTACTGAATTTGATGAATTAGCTGGCGACCGTGCTTTCGCAGATGACAAAGCAATTGTTGGCGGAATTGCCCGCCTTGATGGCCGCCCAGTGATGGTAATTGGTCATCAAAAAGGTCGTACGGTAAAAGATAAAGTGAAACGTAATTTCGGTATGCCCGCACCCGAAGGTTATCGCAAAGCGTTGCGTTTAATGAAAATGGCAGAACGCTTTAATATGCCTATCATTACTTTTATCGACACGCCAGGAGCTTATCCAGGGATTGGGGCGGAAGAACGTGGTCAATCTGAGGCAATTGCACACAACTTGCGAGAAATGTCACAACTTTCGGTGCCAGTAATTTGCACCGTGATTGGTGAAGGTGGCTCAGGCGGTGCATTGGCTATCGGCGTGGGCGATAAAGTGAATATGTTACAATACTCTACTTACTCTGTAATCTCACCCGAAGGCTGTGCCTCAATTTTGTGGAAAAGTGCTGACAAGGCATCAACTGCCGCAGAAGTAATGGGCTTAACCGCGCCTCGTTTAAAAGAACTTGAACTAATAGACAATATCGTTCCAGAGCCATTAGGCGGTGCGCATCGTAATATGGAAGAAATTGCTCAAAACCTCAAACAACGCATTTTAGATGATTTAGCAGAATTAGACAGCCTTGATAAAGAAGCGTTACTAGAGCGTCGTTATCAACGTTTAATGAATTACGGTTACGTATAAGCCATTATAAAATAATGATCAAGCGGTAAGATTTTGGTGAAAATTTGCAAAATCTTACCATGTTTCACTTAAAGGATTACATTAAATAGATATCGCTTAATCTCAACCCAGAGAACTCACTAGCGATCAATATCTATTTTAAGGAATAAATATGAAAAACGTGCTCTCTATCCAATCTCACGTAGTATACGGCTACGCAGGCAATAAAGCAGCCACATTCCCAATGCAATTGTTGGGCGTAGATGTTTGGGCACTAAATACCGTTCAATTTTCTAACCACACCCAATATGGCAAATGGGGCGGAATGGTAATGCCAAAAGAACAAATTGGCAGCATTATTGATGGTATTAATAATATTGGTGAACTCCATCGTTGCGACGCTGTGCTCTCTGGCTACATCGGCTCAGCAGAACAAGTAGAAGAAATCATCAATGCTTTCCATAAAGTCAAAGATGCAAACCCAAATGCAATTTATATCTGTGATCCCGTGATGGGACATCCCGACAAAGGTTGTATTGTCGCAGACGGCGTGAAAGAAGGCTTAATCAACCTAGCAATGGCAGAAGCAGATATTATCACGCCAAACTTAGTCGAATTACGCGAGCTAACAGGCCTGACCGTTGAAAACTTTGAGCAAGCAATTGACGCTGTTAAATTAATTCTGACTAAAGGTCCGAAAAAAGTATTAGTCAAACATTTAAGTCGAGTGGGCAAAGCAAAAGACAAATTCGAAATGCTATTTGCCAATCAAGACGGCGTTTGGCACATAAGTCGACCACTGTATCACTTCAACAAAGAACCTGTTGGCGTGGGTGACTTAACTGCTGGATTATTTGTGGCAAACTTACTAAATGGTCTATCTGATCTTGAAGCCTTTGAACATACCGCAAATGCAGTCAATGAAGTAATGGAAGAAACCTCAAAATCAGGCGTTTACGAACTACAAATTATCGCTGCCCGTGAGAAAATTTTAGCCCCTAAATGCAATTATCAAGCAATTAAAATTGCTTAAACATTGCAAAAAAATCTCAAAATCTAACCGCTTGTAAATTTGACTCTCTACAAGCGGTCTTTTTTCATCAATTTTTTGGGGGGAGTGGACAAAATTGAGTCTGATTTCCCAGTGGGTCAGCCATAGTGGACATTTTTGAGTCTGCTATGGCTTTATTTTTAACTCTTCCGACAGATAAAATCCTTTATAAACATCATCTTATGTTCATCTGTTAGTCCCTGATGTGAGGCTAATTTGGCTTTCATTTGCCTAAAAAATGACTCAACGAAGTTGGTCGTATGAGCAATGTTTAATTCGGGATGTGCTTGATAGGTAAATAGATAATTTATGCTATGTTTTAAGCTCCAATACGCGCTCCGTAACCGCTTATGTTTAAATCGTTTTGAGTCTGTTTCAGAACGTTCATTAAAGTAATCTTTATGTTCATTTAACCATTCAGATAACGCGAGAGTGAGAGTTTCTTGCGTTTGAAATTTAAGGGAGTAATAGAGGGATAATAGTGCTTTTCCCGCCTCAGATTTAGGCGATTTTGTTAGATAAAATATGCCTCGTCCGATTTGATGAAAATGGCATATTTGAGTAGAAATATGAGGGTAAGCGTTTAATGGCCCTCTTCGCCCATCGCAGGTAATAGGTTGAGTTTTAACGCCTTTTTCCATGAGTTCTGAGATTGCTTCAAAATAATATCGATTTTTCTCAGCTGGAATAAAGCGAAAATAAATCGGTTTTGATGATGAGGAATCCATTAGGACGAGTACCGAAAATCGTTGTTTAAAGTGAGTGGTATCCATCACGATACTCGCTGTTTGAGGAAGTGCTTTTTGCTCTGCTTTTAGGGCTTTCTCAAGATGCCTTCTAATCGTTCTTTCAGAACATTGATATTCCAAAGAAAGCTGTTGAATAGTCTGTTTTTGTGAGGTGTACTTAAACCAAATTTCTTCGGAATTAAGCCGCTTGGATACGAAAAAGTTACGGCTGCAATCAAGGCATTTATAGCGTTGAATACCATGAATTTTGCCATACTTTTTAAGGTTAAAAGATGAGCAGAAAATGCAATTTTTTAGGCATTTTTATAAAAAGTAGGTTAAAGCCTTATATTACAAGGTTTTAACCTACTTTGCAGACTCAATTTTGTCCACTATGCCACTTTTTGCAAATCACACAAACAAAAAAGAGGCATATCTTTCAATATACCTCTCTCTTCTAGCTATTTGCTATCAAATCAGAACATCCGTTCTATTATTTGATGATTTTCGCAACAACGCCCGCACCTACTGTACGACCACCCTCACGAATCGCAAAACGTAAACCTTCGTCCATCGCGATTGGGTGAATTAAGCTTACCACCATTTTGATGTTATCGCCTGGCATTACCATCTCAACACCTTCTGGTAATTCGATAGTACCTGTTACGTCCGTTGTACGGAAGTAGAACTGTGGACGGTATCCTTTGAAGAATGGCGTGTGACGACCACCTTCTTCTTTTGATAACACGTAAACTTCTGATTCAAAGTCTGTGTGTGGTGTGATTGAACCCGGTTTAGCTAATACTTGACCACGTTCGATTTCTTCACGTTTGGTTCCACGTAATAATGCACCAACATTTTCACCTGCACGACCTTCGTCTAATAATTTACGGAACATCTCAACACCCGTTACCGTCGTTTTCGTTGTATCTTTGATACCTACGATTTCAACTTCATCACCAGTACGAACAATACCACGCTCTACACGACCTGTTACTACTGTACCACGGCCTGAAATTGAGAATACGTCTTCGATTGGTAATAAGAATGGTTTATCAATCGCACGCTCTGGCTCTGGGATGTAGCTGTCTAAGTGACCCGCTAATTCAAGGATTTTTTCTTCCCACTCCGCTACGCCGTTTAACGCTTGTAACGCTGAACCACGTACGATTGGTGTGTCATCACCTGGGAAGTCATATTGTGAAAGAAGTTCACGAACTTCCATTTCAACTAATTCTAATAACTCTTCGTCATCTACCATATCGCATTTGTTTAAGAATACGATGATATATGGAACACCTACTTGGCGACCTAATAAGATGTGCTCACGAGTTTGTGGCATTGGACCGTCTGTCGCTGCTACTACTAAGATTGCGCCGTCCATCTGCGCTGCACCCGTAATCATGTTTTTAACATAGTCCGCGTGTCCTGGGCAGTCAACGTGTGCGTAGTGACGGGTCTCTGTATCGTACTCAACGTGTGAAGTGTTGATGGTGATACCACGCGCTTTCTCTTCCGGTGCGTTATCAATTTGGTCAAATGCACGAGCTGCACCACCAAAGTGTTTTGATAATACCGTTGTGATCGCTGCTGTTAAAGTTGTTTTACCATGGTCAACGTGGCCTATTGTACCCACGTTAACGTGCGGTTTTGTACGTTCAAATTTTTCTTTAGACATTTTCTAAAAGCCTCTTAAACAAAAAACGGTTACAATGGAACAAAAGAACCCATTAACCATAATGTAGAAATTAATACATTTATTGAAACTTGTAGGAAGAGAGAATATTAGGAAATGGTGCTGATAGGCGGATTTGAACCGCCGACCTCACCCTTACCAAGGGTGCGCTCTACCAACTGAGCTATATCAGCGTTTGGAGCGGGCAGCGGGAATCGAACCCGCATCATTAGCTTGGAAGGCTAAGGTAATAGCCATTATACGATGCCCGCTGTTCTAAATTCGTCTGTCCTGCACGATTCAAAAATCAGAAATGGTGGAGGGAGAAGGATTCGAACCTTCGAAGGCTGAGCCAACAGATTTACAGTCTGTCCCCTTTGGCCGCTCGGGAACCCCTCCACGATAATTGAATACTTGTCTACTTAAGCAGTAATGGTGCCGACTACCGGAATCGAACTGGTGACCTACTGATTACAAGTCAGTTGCTCTACCTACTGAGCTAAGTCGGCGTTGCTGTGTCGTAAGCAAGTGATGTGCATTATAGGGAAATTTTAACTGTGTGCAAGTTTTTTTTGAAAAAAATATTAAAATTTTGCTCTTTCGATTTTTTAATATACAAAATGACTATTTTTTGTAAAAAACAACGCCATTTTTCTAATAAATACGGCAAGATCCTGCTTTATATTGTATAGTTATCCTCCAATTTACTTTATAAAGTAGTAATTTATTATCAAAAAATTTGAGAGTTTGGCAAAATGAGCCTCGAAAAAACCCAAAAAATTACGCCTTTTTTAACTTTTGATCGCACCCAATGGGCAGATTTGAGAAAATCTGTACCCTTAAAGCTCACTGAGCAAGACTTAAAACCGCTATTAGGCTTTAATGAAGATCTTTCTTTAGAAGAAGTACGTACAATTTACTTACCGCTTGCTCGCCTAATTCAATACTATATAGAAGAGAATTTAAAACGTCAGACTGTTTTACACCGCTTTCTTGGCATTGAAACACCGAAAGTCCCTTATATTATTAGTATTGCTGGTAGCGTTTCGGTTGGTAAAAGTACCTCTGCCCGTATTTTGCAAGCTCTGCTCTCGCATTATCCTAAAGAGAGAAAAGTCGATTTAATTACTACCGATGGTTTTTTATATCCACTTGCTACCCTTACTGAAAAAAATCTACTCAAGAAAAAAGGCTTTCCGGAATCTTATGATATTCATAGCCTCATTCGCTTTGTATCTGACATTAAATCAGGTGAGCGTAATGTGAAAGCCCCCATCTATTCGCATTTAACTTATGACATTATTCCTGATCAATTTAATGTGGTTGATCAACCTGATATTGTGATTTTAGAGGGGCTAAACGTGCTACAAAGCGGAATGAACTACCCTTCTAGCCCACACAATGTCTTTGTATCTGATTTTGTCGATTTCTCAATTTATGTTGATGCAGAAGAAGCATTGCTGAAAAAATGGTACATCAACCGTTTCTTAAAATTCCGCCGCAGTGCTTTTGCAGATCCAAATTCTTACTTCCATCACTATGCAAGTTTATCGGAACAAGAAGCTATCGACATAGCCTCCACAATTTGGGAGGAAATCAACGGGTTGAATTTGCGAAAAAATATTTTACCCAGCCGTGAGCGCGCTAATCTCATTTTGATAAAAGGGCAAGACCACGCAATTGAAACAGTAAAATTACGTAAATAATCAAGCTTTTTTGACCGCTTGTCACGATCTAAAATCCGTTGGGTAAACTCAATGGATTGTTTATTTAAATCCATGCTTATTCAGCTATTTTTTGGTAAGCTAGTGACCTTGTTAATGATTGATATTAGGCATAAATAATGAACAAAAAATTCCTACTCCCTTTGATTCTTTTTTTAGCATTATCTGTAGCCTTTATGGTACAACTTACACGCAACTCACAAGGTGATGACCCGAAAAGATTGGAATCTGCCCTGATTGACAAAACTATTCCAAATTTCCGTTTGGAATCCTTGCTAGATGAAAAAGCGCAAATTGATCAAAACGTCGTAAAAACTGGCACTCCTCGCCTCTTAAATGTGTGGGCAACTTGGTGCCCGACTTGTTATGCTGAACACGAATATTTAACTTTGCTTGCTAAACAAGGGGTAGAAATTGTTGGCATTGATTACAAAGACGAACGCACAAAAGCGATGAAATTCTTAGCGACTTACAGTAATCCATATAAAGCGATTATTTTTGATCCTAAAGGCTCACTCGGCTTAGATCTAGGCGTTTATGGTGCACCTGAAACCTTTATTATTGATGGCAATGGCATCATCAAATACCGCCACGCAGGCGATGTAAATGACCAAGTATGGAATCAAGTGCTTAAACCGATTTATGACAAATTAAAAGAGTGATAAAAAGATGAAAAAGTTTAGCCTATTCTTTATTTTTGCAAGCTCTGTGGCTCTTTCTGCCCCTGTTGAACTTCACCAATTCGACAACCCGCAACAAGAATCAGATTACCGTGCCTTAATTCAAGAGTTGCGTTGTCCACAGTGCCAAAACAATAATATTGCGGATTCCAACGCCACTATCGCCACCGATATGCGAACCAAAACCCTCGAATTACTCAAAGAGGGCAAAAATAAAGAGGAAGTGGTGGATTATATGATTGAACGCTACGGTAATTTCGTCACCTACGATCCGCCAATAACGCCAGTAACGCTAATGTTGTGGCTTCTGCCGTTGATTTTGATTGCATTTGGGTTTGGTATTGTGTTTGGTCGCAAGAAAGCGAGACCACAAGCGGTCAATTCTTCGCAAAATTTTGCAAAACCGACGCAACACTTAAATCAAGATGAGCAAGAACGTCTTAATCAAATATTAAATAAGGACAGCAAATGAGTTTCTGGATAGCAATCACTTTTATGACCTTAATTGTTGGTATCGTGGCGTTTTATCCTTTACTGAAAAAAAATAAACACATTGATACGACCAAACGCGACAGCTTAAACAAAGCCTTCTATTTTGATCGTCTAAAAGAAGTTGAAAACGAAACAAATGAAGGCGTTATTGACGATCCTGAACAAACAAAATTAGAGCTACAACAAAACTTATTAGATGACATTCCTGAAACAGCACACGCTATGCAAAATGAAAAATTAAAGCTCGGCAAAGCGTGGTTTGTTTCACTCATTCTATTTGTAGGCGGCATCAGTTTTGCGATTTATGGTAATGTCGGCTCTTGGTTTTCCAGTGCAATGTTAGACGCCACGCATCAAAAATTGGACTATTTTTACGAGCGTTTGAAAACTGAAGACAAAAATCCACTTTCAACCGAAGAAATGAACCAATTTGCGATGGCATTACGTGTTGATTTACAAAAAAATCCAAATGACGATCAAAAATGGTATATGCTTGGACAAATCGGCATAGCGTTAGATGACGGTCAATTAGCTCACGATGCCTTTAGCAAGGCAGCACAGCTAAAACCTGAAAATTTGACTTACAAATTAAGCCACGCCCAGCTTCTACTTTTCTCTGAAGCAAAAGAAGATAAAACACAGGGCGAAGCGTTATTAAAAGAGATTATCCGCAAAGATCATACGAACTTTAATGCCCTAAGCTTGCTTGCCTTCCACTCTTTTGAAAAAGAGGATTTTAAAATGGCAGCAATGACGTGGGGAATGATGTTAAAGCTCTTACCAGACGAAGATCCCCGTAAAGTCACGGTTGAACGCAGCTTTAATATGGCGTTGTCAAATTTAAGCGAAACAGAAAAACAAGAATTGCAAAAAGGCGAGAAAAAATGACCGCTTGTAAATTACTCAGCAAAGAAAAACTTAAAATTGGCTTGGTTTCCGTATCTGACCGTGCTTCACAAGGCGTTTACCAAGATCAAGGCATTCCTGAACTGCAAAGGTGGCTAAAATCTGCATTATGCGATGACTTCGAGCTAGAAAATCGCCTAATTGCAGACGAGCAACCCATCATTGAACAAACATTAATTGATTTGGTAGATAACCACGCTTGCCATTTGGTATTAACCACTGGCGGAACAGGCCCGGCAAAACGAGATGTCACCCCTGATGCGACGCTTGCGATTGCACATCGAGAAATGCCCGGCTTTGGCGAGCAGATGCGACAAGTCAGCCTGCACTTTGTGCCAACCGCGATTCTCTCTCGCCAAGTGGGTGTAATTCGCCACGAGAGCTTAATTCTCAACTTGCCAGGGCAGCCAAAAGCCATCAAGGAAACCCTTGAAGGCGTGAAAGATGAAAACGGCAAGGTGTTGGTAAAAGGTATTTTTAGTGCTGTACCTTATTGTTTACAACTTTTAAGTGAAATTTATGTCGAAACGAATTCGCAAGTATGCGAAACTTTTCGCCCCAAATCAGCCCGTAAAGAAAAATAGGAATGAAAATGAAAAAAATTGAAGCGATCATCAAACCATTTAAATTAGATGATGTGCGTGAAGCCTTAACTGATCTAGGCATTAGTGGAATGAGTATGACTGAAATCAAAGGCTTTGGCAGACAAAAAGGGCATACCGAGCTTTATCGCGGAGCGGAATACGCGATTGATTTTCTGCCAAAAGTAAAAGTCGAAATTGTGATTCCTGATGAGTTGGAAGAACCGTGCATTCAAGCAATTATGGAAACGGCTCAAACAGGCAAAATTGGCGATGGCAAAATTTTTGTTTATGACGTTGGGCGTGTTATTCGCATTCGTACGGGCGAAGAAAATGAAGAGGCGATTTGATTTTGCAAGAAAATAGGCAAAAACAACCGCTTGTCAATTACATTACGACGCACTATTTTAAATTAAATTATTCTACGGATATAAAATGAAAACAGGATTAAAATTCCTTTGGATTAGTTTAGTCACCATCATCATCGACCTCTGGTCAAAATATATCGTGGTGCAAAATTTTACATTTGGCGAAAGTATCCAGATTTTGCCGATTTTTAACCTCACTTACGCACGCAACTACGGGGCGGCGTTTAGCTTTCTTGCCGAGCATTCTGGCTGGCAGAAATATTTCTTTTTAGGATTGGCGATTGTGATTTCTATCGCCTTAATTGTGGCATTATGGAAAAATCAAGCGGTCAAAAAATTAGAAAATTCTGCATACGCTTTAATTATTGGCGGAGCCATTGGCAATGCGATTGACCGTGCTTACAACGGCTATGTTGTTGATTTTCTCCATTTTTATTGGGATATTTATCATTATCCTGTATTTAACATTGCAGATATTGCGATATGTGTGGGGGCAGGCTTACTGATTTTAGAAGCCTTTATCGCCAAAAAAGAAATAAAAAAGAGTGATTAAATGAAGATTTTATTAGCAAACCCACGTGGTTTTTGTGCTGGCGTCGATAGAGCGATTTCGATTGTTGAATTAGCCTTAGACATTCACGGTGCACCCATCTACGTTCGCCACGAAGTTGTACACAACAAATTTGTGGTAGATGGTTTAAAAGCCAAAGGGGCTATTTTTGTTGAAGAGCTAGATGAAGTACCTGATGATGCCATTGTGATTTTCTCTGCTCACGGGGTTTCTCAAGCAGTCCGCCAAGAAGCCAAACGCCGTCACTTAAAAGTGTTTGATGCGACTTGTCCGCTAGTAACCAAAGTGCATATGCAAGTTGCTCGTGCTAGCAACAAAGGCACAAAAGCCATTTTAATTGGCCACGAAGGGCACCCAGAAGTCATCGGTACAATGGGGCAATATAATAACAAAGAAGGGGGGATCTATTTGGTTGAATCGGTAGAAGATATTACCAATCTGCCTGTATCCAACAATGATGAACTCACCTTTATGACCCAAACTACACTTTCAATTGACGATACTATTGGCGTAATTGAGGCGTTAAAAGAGAAATACCCAGCAATTCAAGGCCCTCGTAAAAACGATATTTGCTATGCCACAACCAATCGCCAACACGCCGTGCGTAAATTAGCAGAACAATCACAGTTAGTTTTAGTGGTAGGGTCAAAAAATTCTTCCAACTCTAACCGCTTAGCTGAACTTGCTTCTCGAATGGGTGTGATGGCAAAGCTGATTGATGGGCCGCAAGATATTGACCCCTCTTGGCTAAACGGCGTTGAAACCATCGGTATTACTGCGGGAGCCTCAGCCCCTGAAGTGTTAGTCCAATCGGTTATTTCACACTTAAAAACATTAGGGGTAACGGAAGTAGAAACCCTTGCCGGCAATGAAGAAGATGTGGTTTTTGAAGTGCCAAAAGAACTCCGCATCAAAGAGGTAAAATAATGGCAGAAATTAACCGCTTTAAACTCGAATGGGAATGCCGTCGTGGTATGCGTGAGCTAGACAAAATGATTATGCCATTTTACCAAAATCATTTTGATAAACTGACCGAAAACCAACAACACGCCTTTGTTGAAATGCTCGCTTCCCCCGACCCAGAACTCTTCCGCTGGGTAATGCTACAAGCCCCAGCGCCAACCCCTGAGATTGCGGAGTTAATTAAATTGATCCGCTCTACCGTTGAATGCTAGCTCCCACCGCTGGTACTCTACAAGCGGTCATTTTTCACAAAAAATTAGCAAATCGCAGCGATTGACAAAAAACTCTCAAAATATCACCGCTTTTTACATTAAACCTTGATTTATTCCCTATTTTTGTTTAATGTATGCCGATTTTCTTTTCCCTAATTCCAAACAATGAGGCATATTATGGCAGATAGTTTTAGCGTTACACGCCGTTTTTTTGATGATAAAAATTACCCGCGTGGCTTCTCTCGTCACGGCGATTACACTATTCGTGAATCACAAACTTTAGAGCAATTTGGTCAAGCATGCTTGGCTTTAGAAATCGGCGAACGTAAACCTAAAACGACAGAAGAAAAACGCTTCGTTGCAGTAATGAAAGGTGAAGAGAGTGCAGAAAGCGATATCGAAAAAGTATGGCTAAAATACCGTACGCTTACCAGCAAAAGCAAACGCATTTATACGCTTTCAGGCAATGCCGGCAGCGATGCAGGCGATGATTTCAGTGCCGCTGAATAATCTCAAATTTATTTTTAGTAAAACCACGAAGCAATTCGTGGTTTGTTTTTTCATTCTCTGTTTGTGGTAAAAAATGATACTTCCGATTGAACAATATTCCGAACTTCTTGCAAAAAAAACCGAAAATTTGACCGCTTTACTTAAACCTTTTAACGCCCCAGCGTTAGAAGTATTTGCCTCAAAGCCAAGCCATTTCCGTATGCGTGCAGAATTTCGAGTTTGGCACGATGAGGGCTCCCTTTACCACATTATGTTCAACCAAGAAACCAAAGAACGTTATCGTGTAGATAGCTTCCCGATTGCAAGTGAACTCATTAACCGTATGATGCCAGCGTTACTGGCTGAAATCAAAGGCAATGAAATCCTCACTCGGAAACTTTTTCAAGTTGATTATTTAAGCACCTTAAGTGGTGAAATTGCAGTTTCATTACTTTATCATAAAACGCTTGGTGATGAATGGATTGAACAAGCCAAAGCCTTAAAACATCGCTTAGAACAACAACATTTTAAAGTACAAATTATTGGGCGTGCCAATAAACAAAAAATTGCCTTAGACAATGATTATGTGGAAGAAGTACTTCCGATTGATGGTAAAAAATACGTTTATCGCCAAGTGGAAAATAGCTTCACCCAGCCGAATGCGGAAATGAACATTAAAATGCTGGAATGGGCGAGAAATTGTACCCAAAATAGCGAGGGCGATTTGCTCGAACTTTATTGCGGTAACGGTAATTTTTCTATTGCATTGGCAGAGCATTTCCGCAACGTGCTGGCAACGGAAATCTCGAAATCTTCGGTGCAATCAGCGCAATACAATATTGAAAAAAATGGCGTGGAGAATTTACAGATTATCCGAATGTCGGCAGAAGAATTTACCCAAGCGATGAATGGCGTGCGTGAGTTTTACCGTTTAAAAGGCATTGATTTGCAAGCCTACGATTGCAATACCATTTTTGTTGATCCGCCCCGAGCAGGGCTAGATCAAACAACACTTGATATGGTACAAGCGTATGAGAGAATTCTCTACATTTCCTGCAATCCCAACACGCTTGTAGAAAATTTACAACAGTTAAGTCAAACACACCGCATTGAAAAGGCAGCACTTTTCGACCAATTCCCTTATACACAGCATATTGAAAGCGGTGTTTGGTTGATAAAAAAATAACTTATGCTGAAAAAAAGAACGAATAAGCAGATTTTAATATTTATTGCTTGACGGTGATGGGAATAATCTCTATTATTGCAACGTTTTCAACGGAGGAATGGCAGAGCGGTTGAATGCACCGGTCTTGAAAACCGGCGAGGGTTAACGCCCTCCGTGAGTTCGAATCTCACTTCCTCCGCCATCAAATTTAGATCTGCTGATATTTATCAGCAGATTTTCTCTTTTAAGAGAACAACAATCTAAAAATTAGCTTTCAACTCGGAGGAATGGCAGAGTGGTTGAATGCACCGGTCTTGAAAACCGGCGAGGGTTAACGCCCTCCGTGAGTTCGAATCTCACTTCCTCCGCCATATTTAACCTGTTGATCATTCAACAGGTTTTTTATATCTATTTGCAAAAAACCTGAAAAAAGAAACCGCTTGCTATCACAGAAATAGTTTGAAATCCTTTTTTGCTTCCTTTAGTATAATTGCGATTTATTCTCAAATAACCCAATTATACTCAATTACGATGAAATTACTTTATATTATCTGCGGTTTTATTTGTATCGGACTTGGCGTTATCGGTGCGGTTTTGCCAGGGCTGCCAACTACGCCTTTTTTGCTCTTAGCCTTATTCTGCTTTACCAAAGGTTCAGAAAAAATCCATTTGTGGTTTATTCAAACTAAGTTATATAAAAAATATTTGCAGGAATATGATGAAAAACGCGCAATGACGATGAGGCAAAAAATCACCATTTTAGCCATTTCCTTTCCATTTACGCTATTTGCCTTTTTAACCTTACCGCATATTGGTGGAAAAATTGCATTGGCTATTCTAGTGATTATTCAATATTGGTATTTCTTCTTTAAAATCAAAACGCTTGAGGCAAAAACGGTTTAATTTTACTCTTCACGCTTTCGTCTTGCTCTGGGGTGGGCAGAATCATAAATTTTTGCTAAATGTTCAAAATCCAAATGCGTATAAATTTGAGTAGTCGAAAGGCTACTGTGACCTAATAATTCCTGTACAGCGCGTAAATCGCCACTTGCCTCTAACATATGGGTAGCAAAAGAGTGGCGTAATTTATGCGGATGCAAATGGCTTTCCAGCCCTTGCCGTTCGCCCCATTTTTTCATTATAAGTTGAATGGAACGATGCGACAGCCGCCCGCCACGTTTATTCAAAAACACGGCATTCTCTTTCGGGCTGAATTGCAAACGCACGTCCAGCCAGCGTTTTAATGCTTTCAACGCCTGAGAACCAATCGGTAGAACTCGCTCTTTGCTCCCCTTACCTTGCACCCTCACTTCTTGAGCAGCAAAATCTATATCGCCCAGATCCAGCCCTTGCAACTCAGACAAACGCAAACCAGAGCTGTACATTAGCTCCATCATTGCAATATCTCGCAAATCGCTCGGCTCATCACTCTCAATCGCCAGCAGTTGCCCCACTTGCTCTGCATCAATATTTTTAGGTAAATGTTTACCCACTTTTGGCGATTTCACTCCTAAAGCAGGATTGACTCTCACTCTTCCAACTTTCACCAAATAGACAAACCACTGACGCAATGCCACCAACCGTAAGCCAATACTTTTCGCACTTAGCCCTTGCTTATGGCTCTGGCTTAACATCCAACGCACCGTACTACTTTCCACCTCTTCCCAACGCTCGATACCCGCTTGCGAAAAAAGCTCACTCACCGCCATTAGCTGGCGTTGATAATTGCTCAAGGTATGTGGGCTCACTTGCTTTTCAATTCGCAGAAAATCCCAATAGGGCTGAGTTTGTTGGAAAAGAGGATTCTTTGTTTGCATAGAAAGGTTTACAAGCGGTCAGATTTTCAGAAAATATTGCAAATGGGCAGCCAAGCTACCCACTAAATATCTTTATAATGAAATAGTGATTAGGCTAAACCCAACTGCCCAATACGGACACCTACATTACCGAGTGCGACAGGGCTCAAATATTCACCCAGAAACTCAAATAATTCATTTACATCAGTAAAACGGCGATGGATTTTCACTTCTTTTTCAACTTTACGAGTGAATTCGTAATGCATATTTTCTCCGTTAATAACAGCTTCAAGCGTTAAAAAAACCGTTTCAAAATAATGACTTGGCGAACCTTCAAAGCCCGGATCGCTCACACGCACATTCCAATGATTGCTAAATAAAACTTCGGTTTTTACTGACATTCTGTTTTCCTCATTTTTATAAAGTCTTGCTACATTTTAATCAAGCCAAGCTCAATTTACTAGCCCGATTAAGGAACATATTTATTCGACACCTCAAATAGCCATTCGGCTAAATCATCAGGAATCGGTTTCACATCATTGGTGGAAAGTTGAGGAATGAGGGAAATAGCATCACTTTCACACTCTTGATATTCCAACACTCGCCCTGTCTTGGCATTTCTGACCACCAGCTCAACATGGGTAACGCCTGTGGTCGCTTCGGTTTCCTCAAACAGATACCATTTGCCCTTATGCGGAACCATAAGCTGTGTGCCATTGGCGTATTGGTGCAAATACGCTTTATCAACATCTTGCTGATATTCCACCTCGCCCTGCCGCCTAAAATTCAGTGTGGGACCTTTCGAGGCAATTAAACTCAAATGCTGCTGTTTATTCGTAGTGCACTCAAATAAGGTAATAAGCGCCTCATTTGCCGAAGCGAATGAACTAAACCCAAGTAAAGCGAACGAAATTAAATAATATTTCATCGTAAATTTCCTTATAAAAAAGACCGCTTGTAAGCCCTATTTTTATTGATACAACTTCATAAAATCATCCAACACCGTTTTGGCATCAGCTTTATCTTTCTGAAAAAGTTGTTCCGCTTCTTCTTTGGTTTTACCCAGTTTTTTCAGCCAATAGTCTGCTTTTTCAAAATCTTGCTGTTCAGTATAAATTTTCCACAGCAAAATCTGCTCCCATTCATTATATTTAGCTGATTTTTTCAATAAAGAGATGACTTTAGGGTTAGATTTGGCTAATTCCAGTTCTTGGGTAATCACGTAATAGAAATGAATTTCCGAACCAGCGTGCCCACGTTCGGCAAGAGGAAGCCAAATATCGGCGGCTTGTTTTAAATCATTTTTCCGCAAGGCTTTTGCAGCACGGGCAAAGCCGTCTTCAATCGGGTCGAACGCGATGGCCTGTGCAGAGAAAAAGAACGAGAACGAGATCAAGAGCAGTAATTTTTTCATCTTTTTTCCTTTTGTAGATTTTGATACAACATAGACCGCTTACAAGCGGTCTTTCTTCATTAAAATTTTGCAACTACTGCAACAGCGAAATATCCGCCACTTGCAGGAATAATCCTTGCAACGTGCTTAAAATGGCGAGACGGTTTTGGCGGAGTTTTTGGTCTTCGGCATTCACCATCACGCTATCAAAAAAGCTATCTACAGGCTGGCGAAGATTTGCTAGCTTGTCTAATACTGCCGTGTAGTCACCTTGAGCAATTAACGGCTGAACTTCTGATTTTAATCCGATAACTGCTTCGGCTAACGCTTTTTCTGCTGGCTCAACGCAAGCGGTTAAGTCAATTTCGCCAATCGTAACGTCCGCTTTGGCTAAAATGTTGCTCACACGCTTATTCGCAGCCGCTAAAGCTTCGGCACTGTCAAGTGTGCGGAAGTGAGATACAGCACGCACACGGGCATCAAAGTCCGCAGGGCGAGTTGGGTGGCGAGCAAGTACGGCTTGGATCACATCGACCGCAATGCCTTCGCTCTCATACCACGCACGGAAACGACCGAGCATAAAATCAACCACATCTTCCACCACGTTTGTGTTGGTCAATTTATCACCAAACAATTTCGCTGATTTCGCCACGATGTCGGTTAAATCAAGCGGTAAATTTTTCTCCACAATAATCCGCAGCGAGCCAAGTGCCGCACGGCGGAGGGCGAATGGGTCGGCACTGCCTTTCGGTGCTTGCCCGATACCGAAAATCCCGGTCAGTGTGTCGAATTTATCCGCCAACGCCACCGAGCAAGCCACCAAGCTGTTCGGCAATTCATCGCCAGCAAAACGTGGCATATATTGCTCGTTGAGTGCAACGGCAACTTCTTCATCTTCGCCGTCATGTCGGGCGTAGTGCATTCCCATCACACCTTGGGTGTCGGTAAATTCAAACACCATATTCGTCATTAAGTCGCATTTAGAAAGCAATCCAGCACGTTTCGCTTTGGTTTGGTCTGCACCGATTTGTGCTGCAATTTCACCCGCAAGCGATTCAATACGAGCGGTTTTATCACGCAATGTGCCGAGCTGTTGTTGGAACAACACGGTTTCAAGGCGTGGCAGTTGATCTTCTAATTTCTGTTTCAAGTCGGTTTTGAAGAAGAACTCCGCATCGGTCAAACGTGGGCGAACCACTTTTTCATTACCCTCGATGATTTTGCTCGGGTCTTCTGGGTTGATATTCGACACAAAAATAAAGTGCGGTAACAATTTGCCCTCTTTGTCGCCCTCTCCCTTTGCATAGAGGGGGAAGTATTTTTGGTCGCCCTTCATCGTATAAACAAGGGCTTCTGCTGGCACGGCAAGGAAACGCTCTTCAAATTTGGCGGTGAGGACATTTGGATATTCCACAAGTGAAGTTACTTCGTCCAACAAGTCCTCTTCAATATCCGCCACGCCGCCCAAAGCGGTTGCTTTTTCTTGGGATTTTGCAAGAATTAACGCTTTACGTTCGTTGAAATCGGCAACCACCGATCCACGATCTTTTAATAACTGCGGATATTGATCCGCGTTGTCGATTTGGAACTCAGGTTCTCCAAGGAAACGGTGACCACGAATGGTACGACCGCTCACCACGCCTAAAATATTGCCCTCAATCAGCTCCGCCCCGAATAAAAGGGTGACGGTATGCACTGGACGTACGAACTGCTCGCTCTTATCGCCCCAACGCATTGTTTTCGGAATCGGCAGATTTGCCAGCGATTTAGCAATAATATCCACCAGCAAGTTTTTGGTCGGTTGCCCTTCAATCACCGCACGATGTACCAGCCATTCGCCTTTGTCGGTGGCGATACGCTCAGCTTGCTCAACCGTGATACCACAGCCTTTCGCCCAGCCCTCTGCCGCCTTAGTCGGCTTGCCTTCGGCATCAAACGCCGCCGACACCGCCGGCCCACGCTTCTCCACCTCTTTGCTCGGTTGAGCCTCTGCTAAACCCAGCACTTTCACCGCAAGACGGCGAGGGGCTGCGAACCATTCCACTTTATCAAAAGCCAAACCCGCTTGGTTCAACTCTTGCTCTACATTCTCCGCAAATGCGGTCGCTAATTTTTTGAGTGCCTTCGGTGGCAGCTCTTCTGTGCCGATCTCGGCGAGGAAGTTTTGTGTTGTCATTGTTAATTTCTCATTTAAATAATCTATGTCTTAAAAATCTCTCACTTCTGCCAAATCTCCCCTAGCCCCTCTTTGCTAAAGAGGGGGATTTGATCTCCACAAAGTTATAGTTCATCTTTCTTCATCAAGATCGTAAATAGCCCAATGAATGATAAATTTTCTTCGACGGATCACCCCTCTTTAGCAAAGAGGGGAGGGGGAGATTTGGCAGACTAAATTCACGGAGAAAATACGCTATTCGCCCACCGATTGAAGATACAACCAAATCTCTTCAATCACACTGTCAATCTCCGTCATCACTCGGTAATTATCAAATCGCAAAACCGTCAATCCTAACGATGCCAATTCTGCATCTCGAATTTTATCATTCGCCTGATGTTCAGGTTCATAATGTTGGCTGCCATCTAGCTCAATCACTAGCTTTGCTTTTGGGCAGTAAAAATCTACAATATAAGTCAGCAACGGTTTTTGCCGATAAAATCGAAACCCAAGTTGATCGCATCTAATACGATACCAAAGCCGTTTTTCAGCCTCAGTCTGAGTAGTTTGTAATTTCTGCGAATTAGGTTTAAGCGATCTTACATAGGGTTTCATTTTGCAAAATTTCCGCTAAATTTCACCGCTTGTTATTTTACCAGAAACCGCTCTTTCGCTCTTTCCACCGCCAAATGTAGCCGCTGTTCCAACACGGCTTTACTCGGCAACACCGTCATATATTCCGCAATATGAATATCGGAATTTTTCAAATCCAATAATTCCACTTGCTCCTGCTTTTTGCTGGTGCAGAGAATAATCCCAAGCGGTGGGTTTTCGTCCGCTTCTTGCTCGTGTTTTGCCAGCCACGCTAAATAAAGCTCCATTTGGCTTTTGTGCGAATGTTTGAACGCTTCGGTTTTTAGTTCAATTGCAATCAGGCGTTTGAGTTTGCGGTTGTAAAACAGCAGGTCGATATAGAAATCGTCATTATCAATCTGAATCCGTTTTTGGCGAGCGACAAACGTAAAGCCAGCCCCCAATTCCAGTAAAAACTGTTCAATTTCACGCAAGATCGCATCTTCCAGATCTTTTTCCATATAGCGGTCGTTAAGATCGAGAAAATCCAAAATATAGGGATCTTTCAACACCATCGACTGATTATATTCGCCTTTCTCACGCAATAAACTTAGCTCGGCGATAATGGTTTCATCAGGCTTTTTGGAAATTGCCGTGCGTTCAAAAAGCAGTGAGCCGATACGATCATCAAGGGTTCGAACCGACCATCTTTCTTGGGCTGCCATTGTCGTATAGAACTCTCGTTTGATTGGTTCATCAATTGCGATCAACTTGGTAAAATGCGTCCAACTCAATTGTGCAATCAGTGATTGCACAATTTGAATATCAGGAAAAGTGGTAGCAAATTGCATCATATAATTCAGATTACGTTTGCTCCAACCTTTTCCAAATTCAGTGGTTAATCCATTTGCTAAGCTTTTGATAATTTCCTGCCCATAAGTTGCTCGTTCGCCTTGCAAAATATAGTCGTTAATTCGCTTACCAATATGCCAGTAAAGCAGGGTTAATTCCGCATTAACCGCCACACTCATTCGCTGTTTAGTCGAATGAATCAGTTGTGAAATCTCGCCGATAAATTCAGCGGAATTATCCGTAGAGATTACTGCTGTTTTATTTGTCATCATTACCTTTTTTGCAAAATTCTCGCTAAATCCAACCGCTTGTTCCTCACACGAACGTGGGGTTAAAGGCAGCAATATGTTTAATCCTACACGGCTTGTATCGGGTGCTTACAAATAACTCACCTTATTATCCACGATTTTAATTCGTTTATTTTCAATCAATTTATCAATCACTTTTGCCACTATTTTATCTGCTTCTTTCACACTGATATTCACTAATCCTGTGTGGCTGCGAATATTATTTTGTAACCCTTTTAGTTTAGTCGGCAACCGATTGATTTTTTGCTTTGCCATATGTTGCGTGTATTTAGCAAAAGCATTGTTAAATTTCGTTTCTGCTGTGCTATTTGTATTCGCAACACTTGTTTTTGGCTTTTCAAACGAAATACCTTTTCTTAAACAAACTCGACCTTGTTTTTTGTGCGAAATAAAATCGCAAATGCCGTCATATCCTTGATCGTTAGAAAGGATATAAAATTCCACGCTTTTATCCGATTTTTCATCTAATTTTCCTAAATAATAAGCAAGGTGAAAATCGACATTATTTTTGGCAACGGATTTTATTTTAATTAAGGTGATATTGATTTCATCGCTGAATTTTTCGGTTAAGTGAATATCCGTCTGATTATTTGACGCACCGATAAAAAGGAAAATACGATCATAGTCTTGTAACGCTAAACCATCTAATGAATTGAGATTTTCATAATCGATAAAGGCGTATTTCATACTTTCTCCTTATTTTGCAAAATTCTAGCTAAATTTCACCGCTTGTTATTTAAACGAACTCTCCAACTCGTCGAGATCTAAATACACATCGTCCTTCCACACCAATGCTGGAATGCCAATATATCCGTTGGCTTTGGCGTGGTTAAAGGCGGCGTGGCGATCACGCAAACGCAAAAACGGCTTAAAATTTGCACCGCTTTGCGTGATGTCGCACGGTTCAAATTCAACACCTAAACGGTTGAGTTCAGCAACAAACGGCTCGGTATCGGGGCACCAGTGGGCGAAATATAAAATCGGTTTCATTATTTTTTACACCCTGGAAATCCTAACGCCTCACGGCTCGCATAATACGCTTCCGCCACGCCTTTGGTTAAGGCACGAATGCGTAAAATGTAGCGTTGGCGTTCGGTGACGGAAATTGCTTTGCGTGCGTCTAATAAGTTGAAGCTGTGAGCCGCTTTTAAAATGCGTTCGTAAGCTGGCAGAGGTAACGGTTTTTCTAAGCCTAACAAGTACTGTGCTTCTTTTTCATACTGCTCGAAGCATTGGAACAGGAAATCCACATCGGCATATTCAAAGTTGTAGGTCGATTGCTCCACTTCGTTTTGGTGAAACACATCGCCGTAGGTGGTTTTGCCCAGCTCGCCGTCTGACCAAACAAGATCATAAACGCTGTCCACGCCTTGAATATACATCGCCAAACGCTCTAAGCCATAGGTGATTTCGCCCGTTACTGGCTTACATTCTAAGCCGCCAACTTGTTGGAAGTAGGTAAATTGGGTCACTTCCATCCCGTTCAGCCACACTTCCCAACCTAAGCCCCACGCCCCAAGCGTTGGGTTTTCCCAGTTGTCTTCCACGAAACGAATGTCGTTTTGGGTTGGGTCGAAGCCGAGCATTTTTAGGCTCTCTAAATAGAGTTCTTGAATGTTATCTGGGGACGGTTTAATTACCACTTGGAATTGGTAGTAGTGCTGTAAACGGTTTGGGTTTTCGCCATAGCGTCCGTCAGTCGGGCGGCGTGAAGGCTGCACATAAGCAAATGCCATCGGCTCAGGACCAAGTGCACGCAAACAGGTCATCGGGTGAGAAGTACCTGCCCCCACTTCCATATCAAACGGCTGTACGATGGTGCAACCCTTACTCACCCAGTAGTCTTGCAGGGCTAAAATCATTCCTTGAAAGGTTTTTACGTTAAATTTCTCGCTCATTACTATTTACTCTTTAATTTAAAAAATGCTAGAAAAATGTGGGCTATTATAGCCTGTAAGCGGTCATTTTTTGGGATTTTTTTGCAAAAAATTTATGATAGCCTCCTGATTAATTTACTGATGAAAATTTAAGGCAATTTACAAAAGGTAATCTAAATCAAATTATGGGTAATTGAAGATTGCAGTTACGCTTATTTAGTTTTAAAGTAGCCACTATCATTTATCAATTTATGAGGATTCGCCAATGAAAAACGATAAACCCATTGAATGTGAAGGCTGTAACACCTTTGATGTTGGTTCTATTTTAGATAATAGCGAGACAGTTGCAACCATCAACCGTACTTATCAAACAGAAGCAGAAGCTAAAGCCGCACTTGAAAGATTTATTCAAAAAGCTCGTGAGATTGAAAATGAGCCTTGCGAAATAAAGAGCGAAATTCTCGCTGTTGAAAACGGCTTTGAACTTAATACTAATTTTAAGTTTAGTTGCCAAGCCGAAGTGGTCATTTTCCAATTAGGCACAAGAAATTAAAACAAGTAGGCTGGTTATCCAGCCTTTCTTTGTCTAAAATCTAAAGCCCTCCAAAACATACGGCGTAATGCCAATCTTTAGTGCCCAAAGTAAAAATAATGTAAAAAAATTGCGATATATGTCATATTTTTTAAAAATTGTTGTTTACTTTTTTTAAAAATCAGGCAGATTATGGGCAATTTTTACAAACACTAACTAATTGGAGTGAATTATGTTAAAACCATTCAAAAAACTTGCTGCTGCATTAGCATTAACAGCGGTATTCTCAGTGTCAGCATTTGCTAATGACCCAATTGTGATTAAATTCTCACACGTTGTAGCGAACGAAACACCGAAGGGTCAAGGTGCATTAATGTTCCAAAAATTAGTGGACGAACGCTTAGCGGGTAAAGTAAAAGTAGAAGTGTATCCGAATTCCTCTCTTTATGCAGATGGTAAAGAAATGGAAGCATTATTGTTGAATAATGTACAGATGCTGGCGCCATCATTGGCAAAATTCGATAAATATACGCCAAAAATCCAAATTTTCGACTTACCCTTCTTATTTGATGACATCAAAGCCGTTGAGCGTTTTGAACAAAGCGAAGCAGGTCAATCATTATTAAGATCAATGGAAGATAAAGGTATTACTGGTCTTACATACTGGAATAATGATTTAAAACAGCTCTCAGCAAATAAAGCATTGCGTGAACCCAAAGACGCCCGTGGTTTAAAATTCCGCGTACAAGCTTCAGAAGTGCTAGATGCACAGTTTAAAGCAATTCGTGCTGTACCTCGTAAAATGGCATTCGGTGAGATGTATCAGGGCTTACAAACGGGTGTCGTAAACGGTGCAGAAAACCCTTATTCAAACATTTACTCACAAAAAATTCACGAAGTACAAAAATTCATCACAGAATCTAATCACGGTCTATTATCTTATATGGTTATCGTTAATACAGAATTCTGGAACAACATTCCTGCAGATATTCGTACAGAGCTGACTAAAATCTTAGACGAGGTATCGGTTGAAGTGAACAAGCAATCGCACAACTTAAACCAAAGCGATAAACAAAAAATCGTAGATTCAGGTGCCTCCCAAATCATTACTTTAACAAATGATCAACGTGAAAAATGGCGTGAAGCTATGCGTCCCGTATGGAAGCAGTTTGAAAACGCTATTGGTGCAGATTTAATTAAAGCTGCTGAAAAAGCAAACAAATAATCATCTCACTTTAACTTGTAAGGGCGGGCCGTTGTGTCCGCCCAAAACGATCTGAATTTTGCAAAAAATTAGATAAAATCGACCGCTTGTCAAACAATAAACTTTGCTACATCGGTCTTATTATTTTAGTATTTCTATTTTCGGAGTAAAAAATGTCTTCTTTAAAATGGTTATGGGAGCGTTTTGAAGAATGTTTTATTGCCATTTTATTAACGGCAATGACACTGGTTACCTTCACTTATGTGATGTTTAACAATCTTTATAATATTTTCTTTGATTTAGCCGAAGCTAAGCCATTTACTGCTGAATTTGCTGAACCCATTGGCGAATGGATTATGGAAGCTGCACAAGAAATGACTTGGAGCATAGCTTTAACTAAAGTTTGCTTTGGTTGGTTAATTTTCTTCGGTGCCTCTTATGGAGTGCGTACCGCTGGGCATATTGGTGTTGATGTTTTGGTTAAAAAACTTTCTCATCACGGGCAAAAAATGGTAGGAATTATTGCCATTTGTGCTTGTTTATCTTATGCGGTTTTAATCGGCTCTGCTAGCTACGAATGGATCGCTGCAATGTATGTTGCTGGTATTGGTGCGGAAGATTTACACCAATTCCACCTAAAACAATGGCACGTTGGTTTAATTATGCCTGTCGGTTTTGTGTTAATCGGTATCCGCTTTATTGAAATTTTAGTGCGTATTTTGCAAGGCAAGCAAGTTGGTCTTAGCCTAGCAGATGAAAGTGAAGATGCGATGAAACTCGCACAAGGAGAAGATTAATGACAATTTTAGTGCTATTTAGCTTGTTATTTATTTTGATGTTTCTTGGCGTGCCGATTGCCATTTCACTCGGTTTGGCAGGAGCTGTCACTATTATGTTCTTTAGCCAAGATTCTGTCAGCTCATTAGCCATTAAACTCTTTGAAACCTCAGAGCACTACACCTTACTTGCAATCCCCTTCTTTCTACTCGCTGGGGCATTTATGACCACAGGCGGTGTCGCAAGACGCTTAATTGATTTTGCTAATGCAACAGTGGGGCATATTCGCGGTGGTTTAGCGATTGCAGCTGTACTTTCTTGTATGTTATTTGCTGCATTATCAGGATCAAGCCCTGCAACGGTTGCTGCAGTTGGCTCAATTGCAATTGCAGGTATGGTACGTTCAGGCTACCCTGTTGGATTTGGCACAGGTATTATCTGTAACGCAGGTACGCTTGGTATCTTAATTCCCCCGTCAGTCGTGATGGTAGTTTATGCTGCTTCAACTGAAACTTCTGTTGGTAAATTATTTATGGCAGGTGTTGTTCCTGGTCTTATGCTTGGAATTACATTGATGATTGCCATCTATATCGTTGCTCGTATTAAAAAATTACCAGCCCAGCCTCGTGCCACAGTCAAAGAATGGCTTACCGCAGCTCGTAAAGCCGTTTGGGGTTTGCTGTTGATGATAATTATTTTAGGCGGCATTTACAGTGGTATCTTCACCCCAACTGAGGCTGCAGCGGTAGCCGCAGTTTATTCGTGGTTTGTGGCGGTCTTTATCTATAAAGATATCAAACTGCGTGATTGCCCGAAAGTATTGCTAGAATCTGCAAAATTAAGTGTAATGCTGATGTTTATTATTGCAAATGCAATGTTATTTGCCCACGTGTTGACTACCGAACAAATTCCACAATTAATTACTAACACAGTAGTCGAATGGGACTTACAACCTTGGACATTCTTATTAGTTGTCAATATCGTACTATTAATTGCAGGGGCATTTATGGAACCATCTGCGATTATATTAATTCTTGCACCAATCCTATTCCCAATTGCGGTACAACTTGGCATTGATCCCATTCACTTAGGCATTATTATGGTAGTCAATATGGAAATCGGCTTGATTACTCCACCAATTGGCTTAAACTTGTTAGTAGCGTCTGCAGTATCAAAAATGCCACTGTCTGATGTTGTGAAAGCCGCAATGCCGTGGTTACTATTACTACTTACATTCCTGATTTTAATTACCTATATTCCAGCTATTTCATTAGCATTACCCAATTGGATTGGAATTAATTAATACAAGCGGTCTCTTTTTGTCAATTTTTCACTCATCATCCCGACCGCTTAATGCAATTAGTAAGCATTAGGCGGTCATTTTAGTAAAAATGCACTATTTTGCTAAAAACTTACCAAATAATTTAACTTTTTGCTACAATTTGGGCTATTTATCAAACTGATTCATAAGTAGAGAAGAATATGAGTGTAAGTTCTTTTAATCGCACTTGGGCAAAAGTCATTTTAAGTGCATTAATGCGTTATGGCGTAAAGCATTTTTGTATCGCACCAGGCTCTCGTTCAACGCCATTAACACTTGAAGCGGTGCAACTTCAACAAACCCAATATGCTCAATGCCACACACACTTTGATGAACGTGGCTTAGGCTTTTATGCGTTAGGTATTGCCAAAGCAACCAATAGTCCTGTTGCGGTTATCGTTACCTCAGGTACGGCTGTTGCAAACCTTTATCCAGCAGTAATTGAAGCCAGTTTAACGCATCAAAATCTGATTATTCTTTCTGCTGATCGCCCTACTGAACTTATCGGCTGCGGCGTAAATCAGGCGATTCCCCAGCAAGGTATTTTTGCGAACTATCCTGTTGCGAGCGTAAACTTACCAAAAGCAAATGAGGCTTATAGCTCAAGTTGGTTAGTTTCAACTATTGAACAAGCCTGTACAACGCAAGTTCAACAAGGTGGTGTATTGCACATCAATGCTCCTTTTGAAGAACCTCTTTATGAATCAGATATTAATGAAATTCTTAACACCCCTTGGCTATGTCCGATTCAGACTTGGCTAAATAACTCACAGACGAAATGGATTGACCAACAAAAGATCCAAAGTGAAGTTTCAATGCACGAAAACTGGGACTATTGGCGAACCAAACGTGGGGTAATTGTGGTAGGCAAACTACCGCCTGAGCAAGGAACAGGTTTAAAAACGTGGGCAGACACAATGGGCTGGTGCTTATTAAGCGATGTACAATCTTGTATTGAAGCAAGCCTACCCTATGCAGATATCTGGCTTTCTAACGATACCGTAAAACAACGTTTATTGCAGGCTGATATTGTGATCCAATTTGGTACACAAATTGTGAGCAAACGAGTAAACGAATTTTTAACACGCTATCAAGGAGAATTTTGGGTTGTTGATGAATCACAAGACTATATCAACCCGAACGCATATCACCAAACTCGCTTTATTGCCAAAGCACACCACTTTTTACGCGTACACCCACCACTTCGACAAAAGCCGTGGTTGCTTGAGCCTTTAGCACTTTCGCAATTCTGTGCAACCTTTATTGAGCAACAAATAGGTGGAAGTTTAAGTGAGGCATCACTTGCACACAATATTCAAGATGTTTTAGCAATTAATGGTAACTTATTCATTGGTAATAGCTTATTTGTCCGCTTGGTCGATGCCTTATGTAAATTACCTGAAGGCTATCCTGTTTACACCAATCGTGGCGCAAGTGGAATTGATGGCTTAATTGCCACGGTAGCTGGCATCGCCAAAGGTAGCGAAAGACCAACCGTAGGTGTGATAGGTGATATATCAGCACTACACGATTTAAACTCGATTGCACTATTAACTCAAATTACCCAACCGACCATTTTATTTATAGTGAATAATAGCGGCGGTGCAATTTTCGATATGCTGCCAGTGGAAGCTAAAACAAAAAATCAATACTATCGCCTAGCACACCATTTTGAATTTGCACAAGTCGCAACAATGTTTGGCATTGAGTATATCCGTCCTTTTACTTGGGCAGACTTGAAAACCAAACTTAAACACGCTTACGCTCGCAAAGGAGTAACCATTGTGGAAATTAAAGTCAACGAACACGATGGCAGTAATCTGTATAAATCATTACTGAAGCAAATTTCACAGGCAGAAATTGCCTAGTTCACATAGCACTAGCCTCCACGCTGGTGCTTTTATTTATGTTCAAAGGTTGAATTTAATGCTTTCATATCAATGGCACGCTAAACAAGGCACCCCAGTTGTTTTTTTGCACGGATTACTTGGCTCACAACAAGACTGGCAAGGCATTATTTCACTTTTGCAAAATTGTCAAAAAATTCGACCGCTTACCCTTGATCTCCCATTTCACGGATTAAGTCAGCAGATCGCCTGTGCTGATTTTTTGGCATTGAGAATGCAGCTCAACACCACATTAACATCGGTTATTGGCTCACAACCATTTTACTTAGTAGGCTACTCTTTAGGTGGGCGAACCGCACTTGATTACACACTGAATATCAACAACCAATACTTGCGTGGCTCTGTGCTAGAAGGCACAAATATTGGTCTCTCTTCAGAGTCAGAACGACGAGCTCGCTGGCAAAATGATTGCCAATGGGCGAATCGTTTCAACCAAGAGACTATCGAAAATGTACTTGACGATTGGTATCAGCAAGCTATTTTTTCAGATTTAATCGATACTGAAAGAGAAAGTTATATCAACAGCCGCAAACATAATCAAGGCAAACTTATTGCCCAAATGTTAAAAGCAACTAGCCTTGCTAAGCAGCCATACTATGCCAAACAATTAACATTGACAGATAAAAACATTATCTTTTTTATTGGAGAAAAAGATAAAAAATTCCGCCAAATGGCAGAGCAAAATCAACTCCCTGTGCAAATTATTTCAAATGCAGGGCATAATGCCCATAGAGGGAATGCGGAAGATTTTGCAAGGAAATTGATCACTTTTATTGAAAAGTAGCCAACCTGTTTAAATATTGAATTTAACTCTCTCCTTGCAATCTCTGCAACAGCCGATCCATTGCTCGATAACCTAAAGCTTCGGCTAAATGAGCTTGCTGAATATTCTCTTCGCCAGATAAATCAGCAATAGTGCGAGAAACTTTTAAAATGCGATGGTAAGCTCGTACAGATAATCCTAGCTTGGTTAAAGCATTTTCTAAAAATAACGCATCTTGTTCTGATAATTTACAATCTCGCTCAATTTCTCGCGTCGTGAGCTGAGAATTTATTTTTCCTGCTCGTTCAAATTGCATTTTTCTCGCTAAAAACACCCGCTTGCGAACCTGTTCTGTCGTTTCTCCTCGGTTTTCTGAGCCACTTTGTAATGCCCCTTGCGGTAAAAGTGGTACTTCAATGGAGAGATCAAATCGGTCTAAAAATGGACCTGATAAACGATTTAAATATCGCATTACTTGTTGTGGTGAAGCTCGATTATGAGTGCCCTGATAATGCCCTGTTGGGCTTGGGTTCATTGCGGCAATCAGTTGAAAACGTGCAGGAAATTGCACTTTCGCATTCGCTCTAGAAATAACAATTTCGCCAGCCTCTAATGGTTGGCGTAACGCATCTAACACTTTCCTTTCAAACTCGGGCAATTCATCTAAGAAAAGCACGCCATTATGAGCAAGAGAAATTTCGCCTGGCTTTGGGATCGAGCCACCACCTACTAACGCCACCATAGACGCACTATGATGTGGGGAACGAAAAGGACGTTGTTTCCAGTTCTGAAAGTTCAATTCATTATGGACAAGGCTCGTGACCGAAGCCGTTTCAATCGCTTCTATATCAGACATTTCAGGTAACAAGTCGGCTAGACGGCTTGCAAGCATCGTTTTTCCTGTGCCAGGTGGGCCGAGAAAAAGTAAATTATGTTGCCCTGCCGCAGCAATGGTTAAGGCTCGCTTGGCATGTTGCTGCCCGATAATATCCGTCAGATCTCGGCTGACAAGCGGTCGATTTGTCTCTATTTTTTGCAAAATTTGTTGGCAAATTGGCAGTTTATCTCGCTTGTTCAGCATATTAACTACCTCTAACAGTGACTGAGCAAAATAGGTAGTTGCATTTGAAACTAATGCCGCTTCATTAGCATTTTGTTTAGCGAGTATCATCTGCCTTTTTGATTTTTCAGCAGAAATCACCGCGGGAATCGCACCGTGCACACCTCGCAGACGCCCTGTAAGTGCCAGCTCGCCTAAAAACTCGAATTGTTTTAACAAATCAGAATCAATCTGCCCTGAGGCAGCTAAAATGCCTATTGCAATAGGTAAGTCAAAACGCCCACCTTCTTTTGGCAAGTCTGCAGGAGCAAGGTTAATGGTAATCCTTTGTGGTGGATACATAAAATTGGCATTAATCAACGCACTTCTCACCCTATCCCCTGCTTCTTTTACGGTTGCTTCCGGCAAGCCAACAATGGTTAGCCTAGGCTGACCGTTGCTGATATGTACCTCAATCGTTACTAATGGCGCCTCAACGCCAACAGAGGCTCGACTGTAAACAATAGCTAAAGTCATTATTTTGAAAAATGAGAAATCAATAGCTAGAGAATAACAAGGAAAGAGAGAGGCAGGATAGCAGGAATAGCCAAATTTTCGAGCGAGATCACAAAAATAGTTTTATGAGAGGGGAAACCCCTCTCAAATATGCAAAATTATTTCACAATTTCCACTGGACCGTGATCGTCGCAATGATCACCGTGCTGATGATGTAAACGACCATCTACAATATAATCAATATGATCGCCGTGTGGTACAGCCTCGTGTCCGCAACCTTCGCCGTGAACATGCTCTCCACAACAATGAACAGCATTGCATTCTACTGGGTTAGTTTCATTCACTTCCAAAACGTGTTCATCATAGTGATCACCATGTTTATGGTGCAAATGCCCGTCGTGTAAATAGTCGATATGGTCGTTGTGTTTGATTGCTGTATGGCCACAACCTTCACCATGTTCATGTTCGTGGTGTGCGTGCGTTTTGCAAGACATAGAATGCTCCTTTGAATAAACAAATAAATCGGTTTTATCCTAATCCGAAATGCAATACAATTCAAGGCGTTTCAGCGGTATATTGGCTCATTTAAGAGGAAAGAGAATGAACACGGAATTAGATATGATTGTTATCGGCGGCGGTATGATTGGGGCAGCAGCAGCCTTGGGATTAGCAAAACAAGGTTTTAAATTAGCCGTGTTAGAGAAAAATCCGCTACCTACTTTCGATGCTCATTCAGCCTACGATTTACGCATTTCCGCCATCAGTATGGGGTCAATTCAGTTACTGGAAAAACTAGGCGTGTGGGAGAAAATTGTCTCAATGAGAACCAGCCCCTACACCCAACTCGAAACCTGGGAAATTGAAGGCTTTAACACTGTATTTTCAGCCGCTGAATTAGGGTTGGAAAAGTTAGGCGATATGGTAGAAAATAACCTAATCCAAATTGCGTTATGGGAACAGTTAAAGCAATTTCCAAACTGCATACAAGCGGTAGGATTTGAGCAATTATCTGCAAAAAAAATAGAAAATAAGTGGTTAGTTCAAATCGACAACCAAACCTTCTCCGCCCAAATTCTGATTGCCGCAGATGGAGCAAATTCTCAAGCCCGCCAGTGGGCTGGTATTGGATTAACTAGCTGGCAATACCGCCAACACTGCTTGCTTGCTACGATTACCACGGAAAAATCAGCACCATCAACAACTTGGCAGCAATTCTATTCAACAGGTCCTCGTGCTTTCTTGCCGCTTTCAGACAATCACAGCTGTATTGTTTGGTATGATTCGCCACAAAAAGTGGCTGAACTAAAAAATCTGTCAACAGAAAAACTGACCGTGGCGATTGAACAACATTTCCCTTCTCGCTTAAGAGAAGAATTAGGTAAGATTGAAGTGCAATCATCAGGTGCATTTCCGCTTACTCGCCAGCACGCCCAGCATTATATACAAAACGGCGTTGTGCTAGTAGGAGACGCGGCACATACAATTAATCCATTAGCAGGTCAAGGCGTGAACTTGGGCTTTAAAGATATAAAAGTACTACTTGACGTGTTTGAACAAGCGGTCAAAAAAGGAGAAAACTTTGCAAGCGAGGAAGTACTGAAACGCTATGAGAACAAACGTAAACCCGATAATTTGTTAATGCAAACAGGTATGGACATCTTTTATAAAGCGTTTAGCACCGAACTTCTCCCACTAAAAATAGCTCGCAATTTAGGGCTAGTGATCGCTGAAAAAGCAACACCACTTAAAAAACAGGCATTGAAATATGCAATCGGAATTTAGATCAAATAAACATAAAAAGAGAGAGCTAAGCTCTCTCTTTCAACGATAGTGTGTTAATTCACCTTACATTGCTACAATCACACATTCTGCCACACTGCGTGCATTAGATTGTGCTCTTGAAGTGGCTGCTCTGTCGCCAACTGGCCCGACAAAAACACGATTCCAGTCTGCACTGCTTGCGATACGAGCATTAAATCCTGCCATCGCAAGACGTGCTTGCATATTTTCTGCTTGGGCTTTATTTTTAAACGCTCCACATTGGAGTCCGAATTTACCTGCCTGGTTTGTCACTTTATCTGCTGTGCTCGCAACAATTTTAGGCTGCTCTTTTTTCGCTTTTTCTTCCGCTTGCTTGCGTTTTTCTTCTGCTATCTTTTGAGCTAAAGCCTCTTCTGACGTTTCTTCCTTTGTTATTGCTGGAGTTGTGGTCGATGTCTCCGTAGTTGGATTTTGCGGAGTCTGTTCTGCTAAACGAGCTTCTTCCTGCTTACGTCTCTCTTCAATTTGTTGCTTTTGCTGGGCAGTCAGTTGTGCCAAACGCTCTTGTGAAGTTTGGCTATTATCGGTTATTACCGTACGGGTTTCTAAATCACGAATATAGCTCCAACTTTCTTCTGGCCGACTTGGTAATTGACTTTTTTGCCGAGGTTGATTCGGTTGTGCAATATCAACCGTAGGAGTAGGTGCATTTGTTTTTAATAACCATAACGCAATTCCACAGCCTAAAACTAGACCAATAATCAGAATTAATACCTTTTTTAAATTACTCTCTTTTTTTGTTTTTTTGCTTTTTTTCTCGTTTGAACGAGCAACATAATCACGCCGTGGCACAATAACCGCCTTCTAATTAAATTAAAATAATTTGCAAATTTTACTGTAAAAATAACCGCTTGCCTATCATATAAAATGACTTTTCAATTTAAAGTGTTGTCAAACTCAAACTGAGATCTGCATTTAGCCATTTTTAAGATGAGAAAGGTAAATATCAAAACGATGATTTTTCGTTACCTGAGAAAAATCTGGCTTCTGCTCTGCCAAAAATGGGGCATAATCAGGACGTTTCACCACCACTCTCTTCCTTGCTAATGTTTTTGCTGGTGCAAAGAAATCATCAGAATCCAAATCAGCACCCACTAAATGTTGAAACACTCGCATTTCTTTTTTCACTAACGCACTTTTTTGTTTGTGGGGATACATCGGATCTAAATAGACGACATCTGCAAATTGTAATTTAGGATCAAGCTGCGATATATTACGCACATCGGCTAAGATCATTCTTTCTTGCATAAACTCACCAATTTCTAAGTCTTGATAAGCGCGATTTAGCCCATCTTCTAACAAAGCGGCCACAATCGGATTTCGCTCAACTAATAGCACTTTACAACCAACGGCTGCCAATACAAACGCATCTCGTCCTAAGCCGGCGGTAGCATCAATCACGGTTGGTACGTAATCCCCTTTAATCCCCACCGCTTTTGCCACTGCTTCGCCACGTCCACCACCGAACTTACGGCGGTGTGCCATCGTGCCATCAACAAAATTAACCGCTATCGCCCCAAGTTTTGGTTCGTCTAATTTGCGTAGCTCTAAACGTTCTTTGGTGAGAACAAGAGCAAGAGAGCTAGATTTATCTTCAACTAACTGCCATTTATCGCAAATTTGTTGAAATTTGTGGCTATCTTGCGTTTCATTAATTAATTGGATCATTTTAATAATTCATCAAAATTAGCAAGCAAACAAGTTTTGCCTGCAACGTCTTCACCTTGCCAAGCGGCGGCTAAAATTTCATAGCTCAAGCATTTTTCATATTCATTCGATATTGGGTAATAACTAATATGCCACGGCTCAAAACCAACTCCGCCACGAGTGCCATCAAAAGGAAAATAAAAGCCAAACTTTTCAGCATTGGTTTGTAACCATTTCGTTAGTTCAGCAAAATAGCCTCCCGCTAAATATTCCCACGGCTCAAGCAAAAGCGAGGTATTTTTAGGCAGCAGTTCAGGGTCAAAAACATCAATGTCTGTTCCCCAATGATGACGACTCGCACCCGGCACAGCAGACCAACGTAGTATCGCCTTACATTTTTCCAGATCAGATAAAGCGGTCATTTCAATCGCCACTCCATTGTCATCGTGCACCTTGCGTTCACCGTTAAATTTTGCATTCCAAATTAGCTTTTGGCGTTCAAAATCCCGAAAAGTGCTAGCAACTTGCAGATTAAAGCCCTCCTCTTTTGCAGCATACTGTAATGCTAAAAATGCCTTAACAACTTCAGGTTGAAGGTAATGTTTATCAGAAAGAGAATTTGGCAAAATCACTAAATGCTCACGGCTTTTGCCCGTTAAAAGAGTTGCAATTTTTTCCACAAAAATGACCGCTTGTATAAAATCAATAGCGTTAAATTATAAACTAAATTTCTGCGATATATTTTTTCTTGTGGAAATAAAAGCCTTTCTATGTTAAAAAGTCAGCCTAAATTTCTATTTAAGTTTAAGTTATTTAAGGAACATAACAATGTCTTTACAAGCAATTATTGAAGCGGCATTTGAGAAACGTGCTGAGATTACGCCAAAAACTGTCGATGCAGAAACTAAATCAGCTATTGAAGAGGTGATCGCAGGTTTAGATAACGGTTCTCTGCGTGTAGCTGAGAAAAAAGAGGGCGAATGGACGGTAAATCAATGGGTAAAAAAGGCGGTGTTGCTTTCATTCCGTATTGCAGATAACCAGATCATTGACGGTGCAGAAACCAAATTCTACGACAAAGTGCCAACCAAATACGGCAATTATACAGAAGAACAATTTAAAGCAGACGGCATTCGTGCCGTGCCAGGTGCGGTAGTGCGTAAAGGTTCACATATTGAGAAAAACGTTGTGCTAATGCCATCTTTCGTGAACATTGGTGCGTATGTGGGCGAAGGCACAATGGTGGATACTTGGGTCACCGTGGGTTCGTGTGCACAAATTGGTAAAAACGTTCATCTTTCAGGCGGCGTGGGCATTGGTGGCGTATTAGAACCGTTGCAAGCAAACCCAACCATTATTGGTGACAACTGCTTTATCGGTGCCCGTTCTGAAATCGTAGAAGGGGTTATCGTGGAAGATAACTGTGTAATTTCAATGGGCGTGTTTATCGGTCAATCCACCAAAATTTACGACCGTGAAACTGGCGAAGTGCATTATGGTCGAGTGCCTGCAGGCTCGGTAGTGGTTTCAGGTTCTCTTCCGTCAAAAGACGGTTCGCACAACCTCTATTGTGCCGTTATCGTGAAAAAAGTGGATGAGAAAACGCTAAGCAAAGTAGGCTTGAACAATTTACTCCGTTCTATTGATGAGTAATAAAATACTCTCCCTCACTTTGCAAAAGTGGGGGATTTTTTTACCGCTTGTAAGGACAACAAAATGAAAAAAATCCTTCTTCTTAATGGCCCGAATCTCAATATGCTAGGTAAACGTGAGCCTGAAATTTACGGTTCTCAAACCTTAGCGGATATTGAAAATCATCTAAAAACCTTAGCTGTATCTCAAGGCGTTGAATTAGACTGCTTCCAAGCAAACGGCGAAGAGCTAATCATCAACCGTATTCATCAAGCCTTTCAAAATACGGATTTTATTATTATCAACCCTGGGGCATTCACTCACACCAGCGTGGCAATTCGTGATGCGTTGTTAAGTGTTTCCATTGCGTTTATTGAAGTACATCTTTCTAATGTGCATAGCCGTGAACCGTTCCGCCATCACTCTTATTTCAGTGATGTAGCAAAAGGCGTTATTTGTGGCTTAGGCATAAAAGGCTACGAATATGCGTTGGATTTTGCGATTTCACAATTAAACAAATAAGGCAATAAAATGGCAATTAAAAATGAACAGTTTATCGTTATCTGTAACGGTGTTATTCGCTTATTCGGTAATATTGTGAAGATGTTGAGCTACCCTTTCCACGCCCTTTTTCCGAAAAAGCGTTTTACGATTCCAGCATATAGCCCAGCAAAAATTCGTTCTAATCAACCAACAAAAATCACCAAAACCATCTGGCAAACCAATTATTCAAATAAAGTGACGTTGCCGATATATGCCAATTATTTGTTTAATCGATTAATGTCGTTAAGCTATGATTATCGTTATGTTAGCACAGAAGAGCGAGAAGCTTACATTAAAGCTAATGCAGACGAACGCACTTTTAATGCTTACAGCAAGCTTACAGATGGTGCAGCCCAAGCTGACTTCTGGCGAATTTTCACGTTATTGAGAGAAGGCGGCATTTATATTGATATTGACGGGCATTTGGTTTATCCGCTCTCAAAAATAATCAATGAAAATGACAGCGAAGTATTAATCAAACGCCGTAATAAATACACTAACTTTTTCTTAGCAAGCGAAAAAGGCAACTGGATTTTAAAAGACACACTTGAGCTGATTATCAGCAACATTGAGAATCGTCGTATTGAAGGCGGTGTATTTACAATGACTGGTCCAAATACATTAAATAATGCCATTGGCGATAAGATTGTTAATTTCCGCCGAGATAAAATTACTTGTGCACAAGGCACATTCACAAACGAATACTTTCAATACATCGACAAGCCAGGTAGTAAGTGGAATTACAAAAAGAATGAGGATTTGCTCAAATAAATAACAAGCGGTTTAAATTTACCAAAAACTTACCATTTTTGACCGCTTGTATGGAGGAAATCTCTTACTCATTAACTGGTACGATGAATGCTAAAATCGCCAATTTTCGTCTAAATTAGAAAATTTTATTCGCAAAATTAGCGAAATTCAGGTATTCTACGAGCAGAATTTTTAGCTCTGCATTTCAATTTTACAAATGCAGAGTTCTATTTTTTAATTAATCACATACGGAATCTTATTATGGATATTCGCAAAATCAAAAAACTTATCGAATTAGTTGAAGAGTCTGGCATTACTGAATTAGAAGTGTCTGAAGAAGAAGGCACAGTACGCATTAGTCGTGCTGCACCAGCAGCGGTAGTTGCCCCTGCCGTTCAATATGCAGCAGCACCAACGCCTACTGCACCTGCTCCACAGCCTGCGGAACCTGCCTTCCCTGCTAATGCAACAACTGAGCAAGTAAGTGGCCACGCTGTACGTTCTCCAATGGTAGGCACTTTCTACCGTAGCCCAAGTCCAGATGCTAAAGCGTTCGTCGAAGTGGGACAAACCGTAAAAATTGGTGATGCGTTATGTATTGTTGAGGCAATGAAAATGATGAATCGCATTGAGTCAGACAAAGCAGGTGTGATCAAAGAAATTTTAATTAATGATGGTGAGCCAGTAGAGTTCGACCAAAAATTATTCATCATCGAATAATCTATGTTTGCCCTTGTTATTAAATAAGGGCATCTTTCCAACCAATTCACTTCAAGGGAATCTCCCAATGTTAGAAAAAGTTGTTATTGCAAACCGTGGCGAAATTGCCCTACGTATTTTACGAGCCTGTAAAGAATTAGGCATTAAAACGGTTGCCGTTCACTCAACAGCAGACCGTGAATTAAAGCATGTTTTATTAGCAGATGAGACGATCTGTATTGGTCCTGCTCCTTCTGTTAAAAGTTATTTAAATATCCCAATGATTATTGCTGCAGCAGAAGTTACGAATGCAGATGCTATTCACCCAGGCTATGGCTTTTTATCAGAAAATGCAAACTTTGCAGAACAAGTCGAAAAATCAGGCTTTATTTTTATCGGTCCAACCGCTAATGTAATTCGTTTAATGGGCGATAAAGTTTCTGCGATTAATGCAATGAAAAAAGCTGGTGTACCTTGTGTACCAGGCTCTGATGGCCCTATCGGGAATGATCCAAAGAAAAACAAAGAAATTGCCAGCCGCATTGGTTATCCTGTGATTATTAAAGCCTCTGGCGGCGGCGGCGGTCGTGGTATGCGAGTGGTTCATCACGAAAAAGATTTAGAAGAATCTATCGCAATGACCAAAGCCGAAGCAAAAGCTGCATTTAATAATGATATGGTATATATGGAGAAATATTTAGAAAATCCACGCCATATTGAAATTCAGGTACTTGCTGATACACACGGTAACGCGGTGTATTTAGCAGAGCGTGATTGCTCAATGCAACGTCGCCACCAAAAAGTAGTAGAAGAAGCACCTGCTCCAGGTATTACAGAAGAATTACGTAAATTTATCGGTGAGCGTTGTGCGAATGCCTGTCGTGAAATCGGCTATCGTGGTGCAGGTACATTTGAGTTCTTATATGAAAACGGTGAGTTCTATTTCATTGAAATGAATACTCGCTTACAAGTAGAACATCCTGTTACAGAAATGATTACTGGCATTGACTTAGTAAAAGAACAACTCCGAGTTGCTGCAGGTTTACCACTTTCTATCAAACAAGAAGATATAAAAGTGAAAGGCCACGCTATTGAATGCCGTATCAATGCCGAAGATCCACAAACGTTCTTACCATCTCCAGGCAAAATTACACGTTTGCACGTACCAGGAGGTCTAGGTGTGCGTTGGGATTCCCACATTTACTCAGGCTACAGCGTACCGCCACATTATGATTCAATGATTGGTAAGCTCATCACTTTCGCAGAAAGTCGTGATATTGCCATTCGTCGTATGGAAAATGCCTTATCAGAAACGATTGTTGAGGGAATCAAAACTAATATTCCACTGCATACCCAAATCCTTTCTGATACCGAATTCCGCAAAGGTGGTACAAATATCCACTACCTAGAGAAAAAACTCGGTCTTAAATAACCCCTCTTAAAATCTCAAAGGCGAACAATGTTCGCCTTTTTCATTATTTCGCGTGTCACAAATGAAATGATGTCGCTAAATCATAAAAAATTTAGCGTTTTCTATTATTTCTCAGGTAGAATATTAAAAAATCAAAAAGAAACATACTGCAAGGAGCATTTATGAATATTCCATTCTGCTTACCTGAAAATATTAGCCCAGAAACCTTTTTACGTGATTATTGGCAAAAACGCCCTCTTTTGATCCGTAATGGTTTACCTCAAATTGTAGGTTTATTTGAGCCAGAAGATATTATGGAATTAGCCTTAGAGGAAGAGGTTACTGCACGTCTTATTCAATGCAAAGGGGATAAATGGTCTGTAAAAGCAAGTCCACTTGAGAAAGAAGATCTACAAAACTTACCAGAACAATGGTCTGTTATGATACAAAACCTTGAGCAATGGTCGCCAGAACTCGGCGAATTATGGCAAGCCTTTAGCTTTATCCCACAATGGCAACGTGATGATATTATGGTGTCTTCCTCGCCATTAGGCGGTACTGTAGGTAAACATTATGATGAATACGATGTTTTCCTCGTGCAAGGCTATGGGCAACGCCGTTGGCAGCTTGGCAAATGGTGCGATCCAACTACAGAATTCAAGCCAAATCAGCCAATCCGTATTTTTGATGATATGGGCGAGCTAGTCTTAGATGAAGTAATGAACCCTGGCGATGTACTTTATGTTCCCTCCCGAATGGCACATTACGGCGTTTCTGAAAGCGAGCAGGGCTTAACGTTCTCTTTTGGTTTACGTTATCCAAATGCAACCAATTTATTAGAAAATTTATGTAAAACCATTGAGCAACAAGCGGATAACATTAATTCGTCAGAATTTCATATCCCGTTCCGTTTAAGTCCGAATGAACAACCCAATGCGTTACTTGATCCAAATACGATCAACACCTTTAAACATCATTTAATCGATCTGCTACAAAATTCGACCCAATTTGACGGCTTGCTTACTCATAGCGTTGCAATGGCGGTTAGCTCACGCCGTTATGAATTATTGCAAACAGATAATGAATATTACCCTGATGAAGTACAAGAAATTTTAGAATCAGGCGGCTGGTTACAACAAGATGCAAATGTGAAAATTCTCTACACTGAAAACCCACAACGCTTGTATGTAAACGGTGAATGGATTGATGAACTAAATCAAGCAGAAAGAGCATTGCTCATTCGTATCGCAAATGGCGACGCTATTTCGTGGAATAAATTAGCATCTAAAGTGCAAGATCAAACTGAATTAGAATTGATGTTAGACACCATCTGCGATTGGCTAGACAGCGGTTGGATTATTTTATCTGAAGCTGAATAACCTAAAAGATAACAAGCGGTTAAATTTGCAAATTTTTTTACAAATTTAACCGCTTGTCAGCAAAAAGCCTTGAGTTTCCCCAAGGCTTTTGTTTTTCACTGCTATAGCAATTAGTCGCCAAGACGCTCTTTGATACGTGCAGATTTACCAGAACGCTCACGTAAGTAGTAAAGTTTAGCTTTACGTACCGCACCTTTACGTTTAACAGAAATGGTGTCGATTACTGGTGAGTGAGTTTGGAATGTACGCTCAACGCCTACGCCGTTTGAAACTTTACGTAGAGTGAATGCAGAGTGCAAGCCACGGTTACGAATTGCAATAACCACGCCTTCGAACGCTTGCAAACGTTTTTTACTACCTTCTACTACCCATACCTTAACTTCTAATGTGTCACCTGGACGGAAGCTAGGTAAGTTTTGTTTTAACTGTTCTTGTTCAAGTTGTTTGATGATGTTACTCATTTTGAAAACCTTCTAAATCCTAGAATTAACTGATTTTATGTTGCTTTTTAATTTTAGCTAACAACACTCTTTGTTCGTCAGTCAGAGCTAGGCTATCCAATAGCTCAGGGCGTCTTAACCACGTTCGCTCAAGCGATTGTTCCAATCGCCATTTACGAATTTGTTCGTGATGTCCAGACATCAGCACTTCCGGAACAGGCATACCGTCTAATACTTCAGGGCGAGTATAATGCGGGCAATCAAGTAATCCTTCAGCAAAAGAATCCTCTAACGCCGAAGCTTGCTTGCCTAATACCCCTGGAACAAACCTCGCAACGGCATCAATTAATGTCATTGCAGGCAATTCCCCCCCCGTTAGAACGTAATCTCCGATTGACCACTCCTCATCAACTTCGGTTTGAATCAATCGCTCATCAACCCCCTCATATCGTCCACAGATTAAAATCAATTTCTGATTTGAAGCCAGCGTTTGCACGCCTATTTGATCGAGCTTGCGTCCTTGTGGTGAAAGATAAATCACTTTAACTTCACCATCATCTACTACCGATGCTGCCGTTTTTGCTGCGTGAATCGCATCACGTAAAGGCTGCACCATCATCAACATTCCCGGCCCACCACCATAAGGGCGGTCATCTACCGTTTTATGCTTATCAAATGTGAAATCACGAGGGTTCCAACACTCAATTTGTAGTAGATTTTGCTTAACTGCACGTCCTGTCACCCCGAAATCGGTAATTGCTTTAAACATTTCAGGAAACAGTGAAATAATACCAATCCACATTTTTATACCTTAATGTTTTCTGAAGCTCACCGCATACCTGAGGTTAGAAACCAGCGTCCCAGTCCACCGTAATAGTTTTGGTGGCGAGATCTACTCTTTTAACTACTTGTTCATACAAAAACGGAATTAATCGTTCTTGTTTTCCAAAAGCATCCTTGCTGTTTGCTCGCACTACTAACACATCGTTTGAACCTGTTTCCATCATCTCAGTCACAGAGCCCATTATATAGTCATCCAAGTTTACCACTGTACAACCGATTAAATCGTGCCAATAGTAATCTCCTTCTTCCAATTCAGGAAGCACAGATAAATCCACACCGATCTCGGCATTAGTCAACAGCTGTGCAACCTCACGGTCTTCTGTACCTTTAAATTTAACAATCAAATCGTTATTATGATAGCGCCAGCTTTCTAATTCGACCGCTTGCCAGCTGCCTTTAATTTTTAAAAACCACGGCTGATAGTCGAAAATGCTTTCAGATTGTTCTGTTGATGAATAGAGACGTAACCAGCCACGGATCCCATAGGTTGAACCTAATTTACCGACAACTTCAATTTTTTGTTCGCTCATACTCACCTACTTATTTAATTTTGGCTTATTTAATATTAAGCTGCTTTACGAGCTTCTTTTACTAAAGAAGCAACACGATCTGATAAGTCAGCACCTTTAGCAACCCACGCATCCACTTTAGCCACATCTAAACGTAAACGCTCAGCTTGACCAGCTGCTAATGGATTGAAGAAACCGATACGCTCGATAAAGCGACCATCACGAGGTGAACGACTATCCGCTACCACGATTTGGTAAAATGGGCGTTTTTTAGCTCCGCCACGAGTTAAACGAATGGTTACCATAACCTTTCCTCTAAATGTTGATAGTAAAAAATAAACCCTCGTTCGAGGTGAGGGTGACGAACTTGCCCCTAAAACGGAAAACAAGCGGTCAAATTATACAGATTTCTTGTAAAAAAACAAGCTCAGATAAAACAAAACCCCGATAGCAATATCGGGGTTTTAAGTTCAATCTAACTTAGATTATTCCGCTGCTGCTTCTGTTGCAACTTCTGGACGATCTACTAACTCAATGTATGCCATTGGAGCATTATCGCCTGCACGGAAACCACATTTTAAGATGCGAGTGTAACCACCTGCACGATTTGCAAAACGTGGACCTAATTCATTGAATAATTTAGCAACTGTATCAACGTTGCGTGTACGAGCAAAAGCTAAACGGCGATTTGCAACGCTGTCTGCTTTAGCTAAAGTAATTAACGGCTCAACTACACGGCGTAACTCTTTTGCTTTTGGTAAAGTAGTCTTGATGATTTCATGTTCAACAAGAGAACTTGCCATATTGCGGAACATCGCTTGGCGATGACTACTGTTACGGTTTAATTGACGTCCACTCTTACGATGGCGCATAACCTATTCCTTCTTAGAAAATCTATACCTAACTAGTCTTCTGCAATGCTTGCAGGCGGCCAGTTTTCAAGGCGCATACCGAGTGATAAGCCACGAGAAGCAAGAACATCTTTGATCTCTGTAAGAGATTTTTTACCTAAATTAGGCGTCTTAAGTAATTCAACTTCTGTACGTTGGACTAAATCACCAATATAGTGAATTGTCTCTGCTTTTAAACAGTTAGCAGAACGAACTGTCAGCTCTAAATCATCTACCGGACGAAGAAGAATCGGATCAAACTCTGGTTTTTCTTCTTTCACTTCAGGTTGACGAACATCACGCAAATCAACGAATGCAGCAAGTTGTTCTGCTAAAATCGTTGCAGCACGACGAATAGCTTCTTCTGGATCTAATGTACCATTAGTTTCCATCTCAATAACAAGTTTATCTAAGTCTGTTCGTTGTTCTACACGCGCAGCTTCTACATTATAAGCAATACGATCTACTGGCGAGAAACGCGCATCAACTAATAAACGACCAATTGGACGATCATCGTTTTGAGTGTGAAGACGTGCTGATGCAGGGACATAACCACGACCACGTTGAACACGAATACGCATACTAATTGACGCATTCTTATCTGTTAAGTTACAGATAACGTGATCAGAATTTACGATTTCTACATCGCCATCGTGTGTGATGTCGGCTGCAGTTACAGGGCCAATTCCAGATTTATTCAGTGTCAAAATAATATCATCTTTATTTTGCACCTTTACCGCTAGACCTTTAAGGTTTAATAATACCTCAAGTATATCTTCCTGAACGCCTTCCTTGCTACTGTATTCATGTAATACACCATCAATTTCAACTTCAGTAACTGCACAACCCGGCATAGATGAAAGTAAAATGCGGCGAAGTGCATTGCCTAATGTATGACCAAAACCACGTTCTAACGGCTCTAATGTCACTTTAGCACGAGTTGAACTAATTTGCTCAATATTCACTAAGTGCGGCTTTAAAAATTCTGTCACAGAACCCTGCATTTTTTCCTCTCTTTGCGGTTAAGCTAACTATTATTTAGAGTAAAGCTCAACGATCAGATGTTCATTAATATCTGCTGATAGATCTGAACGCTCTGGACGACGTTTAAATACACCTTCCATTTTAGTCACATCAACTTCTAACCAAGTCGGCTTTTCACGTTGAGTTGCTAATTCTAATGATGCTTTAATACGTGCTTGTTTTTTCGATTTTTCACGAACAGCAACAACATCATCAACAGAAACTTGAAATGAAGGAATGTTTACTACACGACCATTTACTACAATTGATTTATGGCTAACAAGCTGACGTGCTTCTGCACGAGTTGCAGCAAAACCCATACGGTAAACTACGTTATCTAAACGACCTTCTAATAATACCAATAAGTTCTCACCCGTATTACCTTTTAAGCGATTTGCTTCAGTATAATAGTTACGGAATTGACGCTCTAAGATACCATAGATACGGCGGACTTTTTGTTTTTCACGTAACTGACTACCATAGTCAGATAAACGTGGCTTGCGAGCACCATGTTGACCAGGGGCCACATCAAGTCTATTTCTACATTTTGATTCAATCGCACGAACGCCTGATTTTAAGAATAAATCAGCACCTTCACGACGGCTTAGCTTGAGTTTAGGACCCAAATATCTTGCCATTTTCTTTCTCCAATTCTTTTAACGTCAATTAAACACGACGTTTTTTCGGTGGACGACAACCGTTATGAGGAATCGGAGTCACATCTGTAATATTCGTGATACGGAAACCCGCTGCGTTTAACGCACGAATAGTCGACTCACGACCTGGACCCGGTCCTTTAACCATAACTTCCAAATTCTTTAAACCAAACTCTTTTACCATTTCAGCACAACGCTCTGCTGCAACTTGTGCCGCAAACGGAGTTGATTTACGAGAACCACGGAAACCCGAACCACCTGCAGTTGCCCAAGCTAGAGCATTACCTTGGCGGTCAGTAATAGTAACGATTGTATTATTGAAAGATGCGTGGATATGAGCTACGCCATCTGCAATCTGTTTTTTAACGCGCTTACGTGCGCGAACTGGTGTTTTAGCCATTATTTATCTACTCCGACTATTTTTTGATCGGTTTGCGTGGACCTTTACGGGTACGCGCATTAGTCTTAGTACGTTGACCACGTACTGGTAAACTACGACGATGACGTAAACCACGGTAGCAACCTAAGTCTAAAAGACGTTTGATGCTTAAAGTTACTTCACGACGTAAATCACCTTCAACAGTAAATTTACCAACTTCTTCACGCAGTTTTTCAATCTGCTCTTCAGACAATTCTCTGATCTTTACATCTTCAGCAATACCCGTTGCTGCACAGATAGCTTTAGCACGAGTTTTACCAATACCGTAAATTGCAGTTAATGCGATTACAGTGTGTTTCTGATCAGGAATGTTAATGCCTGCAATACGGGCCACTATGCACTCCTATTATTTAAGTTTTATTGATATACTGATCTTGAAAAGCCCGTTTCAGGATACTCAAACAGTATATCAGGACGAATGAGCTGAGCAGTATAACTGCTCAGCAGGTTCTTTGCAAGAAATATGCGTAAAATTAACCTTGACGTTGTTTGTGTTTAGGATCGCTACAAATCACACGAACCACACCTTCACGCTTGATTACTTTACAATTACGGCACATTCTTTTAACTGAAGCACGAACTTTCATTGCTTATCCTTCATTAATGGCTTATTAACCTAAGCCTTTTAAGTTAGCTTTCTTCAACACAGAATCATATTGTTGAGACATTAAATGGCTCTGAACCTGTGCGATGAAATCCATAATAACAACCACTACGATTAATAGTGAAGTTCCACCTAATTGGAATGGAACTTTCCATAATGACGTAATGATATAAGGAACCAAACAAACAAAAGTAATATATAACGCACCAATTAAGGTTAAACGTGTCATTACTTTATCAATATAACGAGATGTTTGTTCACCTGGTCGATAACCTGGTACAAACGCACCTGATTTCTTAAGATTATCCGCTGTATCACGAGGATTATACTGCATTCCTGTATAAAAGAATGCAAAGAAAATTACTGCCATTGTAAATAAAACAACATATAATGGTTGTCCTGGCTGTAATAGCTGTGAAAGATTAAATAACCATTCAAAACCTTCACTTTGTCCAAACCATTGAGTAATACTCGCAGGAAATAAGATAATACTTGAAGCAAAAATTGCTGGTATTACACCTGCCATATTAACTTTTAACGGTAAATGTGAAGATCTTGCAGGAGCCATCATTCTACCTTGCTGGCGACTTGCATAGTTCACAACAATTCTTCTTTGTCCACGCTCAACAAAAACAACAAAATACGTTACTGCAAATGCAATTATTGCAACTAATAGTAATACAATAAATGACAACTCACCTTGGCGAGCCTGTTCAATTGTTTGCCCAATAGTCGCTGGAAGATCAGCAACAATACCTGCAAAAATAATCAATGAGATACCGTTTCCGATACCACGTTCAGTGATTTGTTCACCTAGCCACATGAGAAACATTGTTCCAGTCACTAAGCTAATTACAGAAGTTACATAGAATAATATACTTGGATTAGGAACTAACCCTTGTACCATATTCGGTAAGGCTAATGAAATACCAATAGATTGAATAAATGCTAGTAGTAATGTACCGTAACGCGTATATTTACTAATTTTTCTACGACCTGCCTCACCTTCTTTCTTTAATTCGGCTAAAGGTGGGTGAATCGCTGTCAATAACTGTATAATAATTGACGCCGAAATATAAGGCATAATACCTAATGCAAATATAGATGCGCGACTTAAAGCACCACCAGAGAACATATTGAACATATCAATGATGGTGCCATGCTGTTGTCGAATTAATTCGGATAATACAGAAGCATCAATGCCAGGAACAGGTATAAAAGAACCGATACGGAAAACGATTAACGCACCTAAAACAAATAATAATCTTGATTTAAGCTCGCCAGTCCCTTTTTGTGTACTACCTTGGTACCCTGGTTGCTTTGCCATCTATTTATTCCTCGATAGAACCGCCAGCAGCTTCAATAGCAGCTCTAGCACCTTTAGTTACACCTAAGCCTTTAACTACAACTGCTTTATTAATTTCACCAGCTAAAATCACTTTAGCTGATAAAATATCTTTAGTAATAATATTAGCTGCTTTTAATGCTTCTAAAGTTACTTCGTTACCATCTACTTTAGCTAAGTCGTTTAAACGAATTTCTGCCACATGTAGTGATTTAAGTGATGTAAAACCAAATTTTGGTAAACGACGGTATAAAGGCATTTGACCACCCTCGAAACCACGACGAACACGTCCGCCCGAACGAGATTTTTGACCTTTATGACCACGACCACCAGTTTTACCTAAACCAGAACCAATACCACGACCTAAACGCTTTCCACTGTGCTTAGCACCTTCAGCTGGAGAAAGAGAATTTAAACGCATTCTATTACTCCTCTACTTTAACCATATAAGATACTTGATTGATCATACCACGCACTGCGGGTGTATCTTCAAGTTCTACAGTATGACGAATATGACGAAGACCTAAGCCTTTTAACGTTGCTTTATGTTTCGGTAAACGAGCAATAGAGCTACGAGTTTGAGTTACTTTAATTTTTGCCATATCCAATTACCCCAAAATTTCTTCAACTGTTTTACCACGTTTTGCAGCAACCATTTCAGGTGATTTCATGTTTTCAAGTGCATCAATTGTTGCACGTACAACATTAATTGGGTTGGTTGAACCATACGCTTTAGAAAGAACGTTACGAACACCTGCAACTTCTAATACTGCACGCATTGCACCACCTGCGATGATACCAGTACCTTCGCTTGCTGGCTGCATAAATACGCGTGAACCAGTATGAGAACCTTTAACAGGGTGTTGTAATGTGCCTTCATTTAAAGCCACATTAATCATATTGCGACGAGCTTTTTCCATCGCTTTTTGGATTGCTGCTGGAACTTCACGTGCTTTACCGTAACCAAAACCAACGCGACCATTACCATCACCCACTACTGTTAAAGCAGTGAAACTCATGATACGACCACCTTTTACGGTTTTTGAAACACGGTTAACCGCGATTAGCTTTTCCTGCAGTTCACCAGCTTGTTTTTCGATGTTTGACATCTCAAATTCCTCTCTTAGAACTGTAGACCAGCTTCACGAGCAGCATCTGCTAATGATTGCACACGACCGTGGTATTTAAAACCAGAACGATCAAAGGCAACCGCTTTAATACCTTTGGCAATTGCACGCTCAGCAACAATTTTACCCACTACTGCTGCAGCTTCTTTATTACCAGTATATTTAACTTGCTCTTTAATTACTTTTTCAACAGTTGAAGCTGCTGCTAGTACTTCTGAGCCATTAGGTGCAATCACCTGCGCATAGATATGGCGAGGTGTGCGATGCACAACTAAACGTGTTGCACCTTGCTCTCTCATTAAATGACGTGCACGGGTTGCACGACGGATACGAGCTATTTTCTTATCCATAGTGTTACCTTACTTTACTTTTTCTTCGCTTCTTTAGTACGTACAACTTCATCAGAGTAACGTACACCTTTACCTTTATAAGGCTCAGGTTTGCGATATGCACGAATATCTGCTGCTACCTGACCAATTAACTGTTTGTCAGCACTTTTCAGAATAATTTCTGTTTGTGATGGACATTCACCAGTTACGCCAGCTGGCAACTCATGTTCTACAGGGTGTGAGAAACCTAAACTTAAGGCAACAACATTACCTTTCATTTGAGCTCTATAACCTACACCCACTAATTGCAATTTCTTAGTAAAGCCTTCAGTAACACCGATAACCATCGCGTTCACAAGTGCACGAGCAGTACCCGCTTGTGCATCTGCATTAGCAACACCTTCACGAGGTGCAAAAGTTAATACGTTATCTTCTTGTTTTACTTCAACTGCATTGTGGATTTCGCGAGATAACTCGCCATTTTTACCTTTAACTGTTAATAACTGACCGTTAAGTTTCACCTCAACACTGGCAGGAATATTAACAGGTGCTTTTGCAACACGAGACATTAATCCTACCCCTCTATTATGCTACGTAACAGATAATTTCACCGCCGAGGCCAGCTTGACGTGCTGCACGGTCAGTCATTACACCTTTAGATGTAGAAATAACAGCGATACCTAAACCACCCATAACTTTTGGTAATTCGTCTTTACGTTTATAAATACGAAGACCTGGACGGCTCACACGTTGGATACTTTCTACAACTGGTTTATTTTGGAAATATTTTAAAGTAATTTCCAGTTCAGGTTTTGCACCTTCAACAACTTTAACGCTTTCGATATAACCTTCTTCAGCTAAAACATTTGCTATAGCAACTTTTAACTTAGATGAAGGCATACTGATTGCAACTTTATTCGCTGCTTGACCGTTACGAATACGGGTCAGCATATCTGCGATTGGATCTTGCATGCTCATGTATTTACTCCCATGATTCCAAATTAAAAGAGGTTATTACCAGCTCGCTTTTTTAAGACCCGGAATTTCGCCACGCATAGCAGCTTCACGGACTTTAATACGGCTTAAGCCAAACTTACGGAGCACACCATGTGGTCTACCAGTTTGACGGCAACGATTACGCTGACGAATTGGACTAGAATCGCGTGGCAGTGTTTGTAATTTTAACACTGCATCCCAACGTTCTTCATCCGAAGAATTTACATCAGAAATGATTTTCTTTAATTCTTCACGCTTTACGTAGAATTTATCAGCTAATTTAGCACGTTTTACATCACGTGCGATCATTGATTGTTTTGCCACGATAACCTACCTTATTTACGGAATGGGAAATTGAAAGCAGCTAATAAAGCTTGACCTTCTTCATCACTTTTCGCTGTTGTGGTAATAGTAATATCTAAACCACGTACACGATCTACTTTATCATAGTCGATTTCAGGGAAAATGATTTGTTCACGAACACCCATACTGTAATTACCACGACCATCGAATGACTTAGCGTTTAAGCCACGGAAGTCACGGATACGTGGAACAGCGATAGTAATCAATCTTTCAAAGAATTCCCACATACGTTCACCACGTAGGGTTACTTTGCAACCGATTGGATACCCTTGACGAATTTTAAAGCCTGCAACAGACTTGCGAGCTTTGGTTACTAATGGTTTTTGACCGCTAATTGCTGCTAGATCTGCTACTGCGTTATCTAATAGCTTTTTGTCGGTCAATGCTTCACCCACACCCATATTAAGGGTAATCTTTTCGATTTGTGGGACTTGCATGACAGATGAGTAGTTGAATTTCTCTTTTAATTCATTAACTACTGTATCTCTGTAGTAATCATGCAGTTTCGCCATCACATTACTCCAGTTAATTTAAATTAATTTATCGTTAGATTTGAAGATACGTACTTTTTTACCATCTTCAATTCTAAATCCTACACGGTCAGCTTTGTTAGTTTCAGAGTTAAAAATCGCAACATTTGAAGCATCAATCGCAGCTTCTTTTTTCACTAAACCGCCAGCTTTACCTAATGCAGGAACTGGTTTCTCGTGTTTAGTTACGATGTTGATACCCTCAACAAAAACTTTACCATTTGGTAAGACTTTAGTTACCTTACCACGTTTGCCCTTATCTTTACCAGTAAGAACAATTACTTCATCGTTTTGACGGATTTTTGCAGCCATTACATTCTCCTTATAGTACTTCTGGAGCTAAAGAGATGATTTTCATAAACTTCTCAGAACGAAGTTCACGAGTCACCGGTCCAAAAATACGAGTACCGATTGGTTGCTCAGTGTTATTGTTCAAAATCACACAAGCATTGCCATCGAAACGAATAACTGCGCCATCTGGGCGACGAACACCCTTCTTGGTGCGCACAACAACTGCCTTTAACACATCACCTTTTTTTACTTTACCGCGTGGAATTGCTTCTTTTACAGTAACTTTGATAATGTCGCCAATTGCAGCGTAACGACGGTGCGATCCACCTAGAACCTTGATACACATTACGCTACGAGCCCCTGAGTTATCAGCAACATCCAGCATAGTCTGTTCTTGGATCATATTAGTGCTCCGTTAAAATAAAAAAACACCCTTTCGGGACGAACCTGTCCTCAAATATGAACAGGTCGCAGAATATACCATAACATACAATAAGAAATCAAGGCAATTTTCACTTTTTCAGTATTGCAAAAAATGGAAAAAATAGGACCGCTTGTAGTTTAGCAAGCGGTCCAAATTTTATGTTTTTTACCAAACCGAAGTTCGGTTTTATCTAAAACGAAACGCCAAGGTTCAGTATAAAGTTGCGGCCCATTTGTGGCACATACGGTAAATAAGAGTTGTGAATATACACTTTCTGATTTAACAAGTTGTTAATATTCAACGTTGCACTGTATTCAATATCACTGATTTTACGTTGATAATTCACCGCTATATTCACCAAGTGGTAGCCTTTAGTCACATCCTCTGGCACTTTTTCTACATAGTAACCGTCATAACCAAGCCCACCTGATGCCTCACGTCTTTTTTCCGCTTCCTCTTGGGCAATCGGTTTAATCACGCTGTTAATTGAAACACGTTTTTGTGCAAACATTCGGGTGTATTCGAACGAGCCTGACCAGTTCTGATTAAATTGACTTTTGAGTCGAAAACCTAACCGCATCGGTGGTACACGGGCGGCATTACGGTTAGGGCGCTCAAGCGTTTCTACGCCAACTTGAGTATAATCGCACTCTTCTTCATCCCATTCGTTGATAAAGCAGTTTTTCGCATACTTTTTATTACCATAGAAGGTTTTAAAACCGAACAATCTCCCATTCACATAGTCGCCAAACAAGGAAATTTTGTGCTTTTCTGTCACCTGATAGCCAATTTCACCTTCAAATCCGTGGAATTTGGCTTGAGATTGATTGTAACGACGCATAAACAAGTTGCCTTCTCGGTGTAGGTTTTCGTTGTGAATATAATTTTTAAAGCGTTGATAATACGCACTCACTTTAAAATCCCATTTGTCCGAGAAGTGTATTAATCCCACTTCTGCATTATTAGAACGTTCTTTTTTCAGATCTCGATTGCCGTATTCAAAGGAGTTGGTCGCAAGATGTTTGCCATGATAATAGAGCTCCATTGGTGCTGGCATTCTTTCATTATGAGAACCCGTGACAGATAAACGGTAATCGGGATGAAAATCCCACATAATCGTACCTGAATAAGAGAGTGCATTTTCCTTATAGATCGACAAATCTGGCTGGCGAGCCCTATCATTCAATCGTAGCTTTTCTTTATTGTAGCTAATTGGGATAGATTGTTTTTCCCAACGTGCACCAGCCTCAAAGATAAAATTCCCGATTGCCACCTGCTCTAAAATAAACAAACTCAGCTGTTTATTCGTATTTACCACTAAAGGATTACGTTCAGATTCTTTACGCTCCCCACTTAAATCTTTATCATCTTTATCGGCACTCGTCGATAAACGAGACGAACTGCTTTTCTGCGTTTGATACTGAATGCCAAGCACACCATTCGAATACTCCGTTGGCTGGTGGTAAAATTCTAGCCTGCTATTAAAACCACGATTAAAATAAAACGCTTCTGGCTTACCTGCCATCCGTGCTGCAGTATATTTCTTACTCTCTTTTATTGCACCAGTATCACCTGAGGTTATGTGTGCTTTGCCATCATGCTTTTCATCGTGATAATAATCCGCGTAAGTGAGAGACAATTTCAACTTGCTGATACCAGGAAATGGATCTTTCATCTCGCCACGAAGATCGTAGCGCTTAGAACGCATATCTATAACTGGACCAGCAGAACTAACATCGTGCTGATGTCCATAAACATTACTATGGCTATGTGCACCGCCATTCAAATCTGTTCCACAGTGGAAATGAAGAGAATCATTCACATCTTTGTCAGTCATTAAATGTGGGTAAGCATTTAAATAAGGTGCATCACCACCAGAAGTAACCGCATTTAAATTTGAAGCATCAAATAAATGCCCAGAGCAATAATCAAACGCGTGATTATGCCCTGGAATACCGTAATGATCCTGCCGATAACTAACTGAGGCTCCTAGATACCCCCTGCTACCAATCCAACTTGCCCCGAATGTACCCACATTGGATTTATTATGACTATCTGGTAAATAGTTTAGCTTTCTACCAATATAGACTTCTGGCACATGATAGTTACCCGATTTCCGAGTCAATCCTTCCGCACGAATTAAGAAATTCTCCCCCGCAGATAACGTTACACCTGCATTTAGTAAACGCTCTTTACTTGCCGTATCAAAACGGGAGATCACCTCTCCCTCATAGCCTTTTTCAGGACGATAGGTAGGAATTCGTTTATCAATAATATTCACTACACCCGCAGGAGAAGCCATACCATACATAAGAGTTGAAGTACCTCGTACTAAATCTACCTGCTGTGCCAAAAGAGTATCTACCACCACAGTATGATCTGGCGAAATATTCGACATATCAACAATATCCGATCCATTTTGTAACAATTTTATTCTCACACCATCTTGTCCACGAATGACAGGGGCACTTGCTCCGCCACCAAATGGATTAGAGTGAACGCCTAACTCTCCAGCTAGAGCATTACCTAATGTGGCAGAGCGAGATTTAAATACTTTCCCCTCAATTGTCACATCACTAGCTTTACGGCCTTGCGTAAAAGCAAGGGATTGGAAATCAGGTACCACGCTGGAAGAGACCACAACTTCATCAAGCAAAGCCTCTTTTTCCGCATACGCAAACTGACAACAACTTGATACCGCAACCGCAAATAAACTCTTTTTAAAATGAAACTTCTGCATTTTATTCCCATAAAAAATTTAAGGCTAAGGCGGGTATTCTGTATAATTACATCAACATTGTCAATAACCATTATTTTTATATGGTGATAAAACTAAACAAGCGGTTGAATTTCACTAATTTTTTGCAAAAAATTAGAGGAAATAGACCGCTTGCATCAAACAAAAATCTGGAAGTAGCTGTAGAATAAATAAAAAGCCCTACATCTCTGTAGGGCTTTTGTGGGTTTATTGATTAAGCCTGTGCTTTCTCAACAACACGAACTAATGTGTGTGATTTAGTTTTAGAGAGTGGCCGACACTCTTTAATTTCAACTACATCACCTAATTGTGCTTCATTTTTTTCATCGTGTACGTGTAATTTAGTAGTACGACGGATAAACTTACCATATAAAGGATGTTTAACTGTACGTTCGATAGCAATTACAAATGATTTATCCATTTTATCGCTAACCACTTTACCTTGTACTGTACGAATTTTATCAGTCATTATTCACCCGCCTTTTCGGTTAATACAGTTTTAACTTGTGCAATACTGCGACGCACTTGTTTTAACTGGTGGGTTTGTTGAAGCTGACCGGTGGCTGCTTGCATACGCAATTTGAATTGTTCACCTAAAAGGTTCACTAACTCACCATTCAGCTCTTCAACACTTTTATTACGTAGTTCTTGAGCTTTCATTACATCACCGTTTTAGTTACAAATGTGGTTTTGAACGGAAGTTTTGCTGCTGCTAATGCAAAAGCATTACGAGCAACTTCTTCAGAAACACCATCCATTTCATAGAGAACTTTACCCGGTTGGATTAAGGCTACCCAGTACTCAACGTTACCTTTACCTTTACCCATACGGACTTCTAATGGTTTTTCAGTGATTGGTTTATCTGGGAACACACGGATCCAGATTTTACCTTGACGTTTAACTGCACGGCTCATTGCACGACGTGCTGCTTCAATTTGACGAGCTGTTAAACGGCCACGACCAATTGCTTTTAAACCAAATGAACCGAAGCTCACTTCTGTACCGCCCGCAATACCACGGTTACGGCCTTTGTGTACTTTACGGAATTTTGTGCGTTTTGGTTGTAACATTCAGTGATCTCCTTATTTACGACCTTTGCGAGCAGGCTTTTTAGGCTGTGCCGCTGGTTCTTTTTCAGATTTAATCACTGCAGCCATTCCACCAAGAATCTCACCTTTGAAGATCCACACTTTAACGCCAATTACGCCGTATGTTGTGTGTGCTTCAGCAGTGTTATAATCGATGTCTGCACGAAGTGTATGTAGAGGTACACGACCTTCACGATACCATTCTGAGCGAGCAATTTCTGCACCACCTAAACGACCGCTAACTTCAACTTTGATACCTTTAGCACCTAATTTCATTGCATTTTGAACCGCTTTTTTCATTGCACGGCGGAACATAACACGACGCTCTAGCTGAGAAGCGATACTATCTGCTACCAATTTAGCATCTAGCTCTGGTTTTTTCACTTCAGCGATGTTAATTTGTGCTGGAACGCCTGCAATTTTTGCTACTGCGTTACGTAATTTTTCAACATCTTCGCCTTTTTTACCGATAACGATACCAGGACGCGCTGTATGAATAGTTACACGAATGCTTTTCGCAGGACGTTCAATAGTGATACGTGATACTGAAGCGTTCGCTAACTCTTTATTTAAGAATTTACGTACGTTGAAATCGCTTTCCAAATTGTCAGCGAAATCTTGTGTATTCGCGAACCAAGTAGAGTTCCAAGGCTTAACAATGCCTAGGCGAATACCATTAGGATGTACTTTTTGACCCATTTGTTATTCTCCACTTAATTAACGATCTGATACAACCACAGTAATGTGGCTTGTACGTTTTAAAATACGATCTGCACGACCTTTAGCACGTGGCATTACACGTTTCATGCTTGGACCTTCATCAACGAAGATTTTAGCAACTTTAAGATCATCGACATCTGCACCGTCATTGTGCTCTGCGTTTGCAATAGCAGATTCTAAAACTTTCTTAACTAGCGTTGCCGCTTTTTTGTTAGTAAAAGTTAAGATTTCTAATGCTTGCGCAACTTTTTTACCACGGATCAAGTCAGCAACTAAGCGAGCTTTCTGGGCAGAAGTACGAGCGTAACGATGTTTAGCAATAGTTTCCATCTTTTACCTCTTATTTCTTAGCTTTCTTATCTGCGGCATGACCGCGGTATGTACGAGTCGGGGCAAATTCACCTAATTTATGACCGATCATTTCATCGGAAACATAAACAGGAACGTGCTGACGACCATTATGGACTGCGATGGTCAATCCAATCATTGATGGAATGATCATTGAACGACGGGACCAAGTTTTGATTGGTTTTTTATCCCCGCTTTCCACCGCCTTCTCTACCTTCTTCAACAAGTGTAGGTCAAGGAAAGGACCTTTCTTGAGGGAACGTGGCATTGGTGTTTACCTTTTAGTTAATGAATAAAATTATTTGCCACGACGACGCACGATGAATTTATCAGTACGTTTGTTGTGACGAGTTTTCTTACCTTTGGTCTGAACGCCCCAAGGAGTAACTGGGTGTTTACCAAAGTTACGACCTTCACCACCACCGTGTGGGTGGTCTACTGGGTTCATCGCAGTACCACGAACAGTTGGACGAATACCTCTCCAACGGTTTGCACCTGCTTTACCAAGAACACGAAGCATATGCTCTGAGTTACCTACTTCACCAATGGTTGCAGTACACTCAGCTAAAACTTTACGCATTTCGCCTGAACGAAGACGTAAAGTGACATAATTACCTTCACGAGCGATAATTTGTACGTATGCACCAGCAGAACGAGCAATTTGACCGCCCTTACCTGGTTTTAATTCCACATTATGAACAGTTGAACCAACAGGAATATTACGCATAGGTAATGCATTACCTACTTTAATCGGTGCTGAAGCACCCGCTTGAATCGAATCACCTGCAGATAAACCTTTAGGTGCTAAGATGTAACGGCGTTCACCATCTTTATAAAGAACTAATGCGATATTCGCAGAACGATTTGGATCGTATTCTAAACGCTCAACAACACCCGGAATGTCTAATTTATTACGTTTAAAATCTATTAAACGGTAGTGTTGTTTATGACCGCCACCAATATGACGAGTCGTAATACGACCTAAATTGTTACGACCACCAGTTTTAGATTTAGTATCTAAAAGCGCTGCAAAAGGTTTACCTTTGTGTAGTTCATTGTTCACAACTTTAACTACGTGACGACGACCAGCGGAGGTCGGCTTACATTTAACGATAGCCATTTATATTATCTCCTCTGATTATTCTGCCGCACCTTCAACGAAGTCAAGAGATTGACCTTCTTGAAGAGTTACATAAGCTTTTTTCCAGTCACTACGACGACCAACTTTAGCACCACGGCGTTTAGTTTTACCTTTAACAACCACTGTGCGTACAGAATCTACTTTTACTTCAAAAAGTTGTTCAACTGCGTTTGCAATTTCAACTTTATTTGCATCTAATGCAACTTTGAATACGATAGTATTGCCTTTTTCTGCATTGTTTGTCGCTTTTTCAGAGATATGTGGTGCTTTTAACACATTTAGCAAACGTTCTTGTTGAATCATGCTAACATCTCCTCAATTTGTTTCACTGCATCTACAGTCACAACTACTTTATCAAAAGCAATTAAGCTAACTGGGTCGATACCTTGAACATCACGTACATCAACCTTATATAAGTTGCGTGCTGCTAAGAATAGGTTTTCATCTACATTTGCAGTGATGATAAGAGCGTCAGTTAACGCCATATCTTTTAATTTTTGTGCTAATACTTTAGTTTTTGGTGAATCAATTTCGAATTTTTCAACAACCACTAAACGGTCTTGACGAACTAATTCAGAAAGAATACTTTTGATTGCACCACGGTACATTTTTTTGTTTACTTTTTGGCTGTGATCTTGTGGTTTCGCAGCAAAAGTCACACCACCTGAACGCCAAATTGGTGATTTGATATCACCAGAACGTGCACGGCCTGTACCTTTTTGACGCCAAGGTTTTTTACCTGAACCAGACACTTCAGCACGAGTTTTTTGAGCTCGCGAACCCTGACGAGCACCTGCTGCATACGCAACAACTACTTGATGGATTAACGCCTCGTTAAACTCACGTCCGAAGGTAGTTTCAGAAACAGTTAGTGCATTTGCACCTACAACTTGTAATTCCATCTCTATCTCCTAGACTTATGCTTTAACAGCTGGTTTCACGATAACATCACTATTAGTTGCGCCTGGAACAGCTCCTTTAACTAATAATAATTTACGCTCAGCATCTACACGAACAACCTCAAGTGATTGAACTGTTACACGCTCAGCACCTAAGTGTCCTGCCATTTTTTTACCTTTAAACACACGACCTGGAGTTTGGTTTTGACCAATAGAACCAAGTACACGATGTGATAAAGAGTTACCGTGTGTAGCATCTTGAGTACGGAAATTCCAGCGTTTAACACCACCTTGGAAACCCTTACCTTTTGATGTACCTGTAACATCTACTTTTTTAACATCTGTGAAGATGTCAACATTGATTTCTTGACCTAAAGTGAATTCTTCACCTTCAGTACGAAATTCCCATAAACCGCGTCCAGCTTCAACACCTGCTTTCACGAAATGGCCTGCTTCTGGCTTAGTTACACGGCTAGCTTTTTTAGTGCCAGTAGTAACTTGAATTGCAGAGTAGCCATCGTTTTCAAGGGTTTTAACTTGAGTAACACGGTTGGCTTCGATTTCGATAACGGTAACTGGAATAGACACGCCGTCTTCAGTGAAAACGCGGGTCATACCAACTTTACGACCGATTAAACCAATCATTGTAATAACCTCTTAAAATTCCCAATTAACCTAGACTAATCTGAACATCAACGCCAGCAGCTAGATCTAAACGCATTAATGCATCAACAGTTTTTTCTGTTGGTTCAACAATATCAACTAAACGTTTGTGAGTACGGATTTCATATTGGTCACGTGCATCTTTGTTCACGTGTGGAGAAATCAATACAGTGAAACGTTCTTTACGAGTTGGTAAAGGAATTGGACCACGAACTTGTGCACCAGTACGTTTAGCTGTTTCTACGATCTCCGCAGTAGATTGATCAATTAAACGGTGATCAAATGCTTTTAAGCGGATACGGATTCTTTGGTTCTGCATTAGACCAGAGCTCCAATTAAAAAATTTAGCTAATAAAAAACTAAACTACCAGCTTAATAATAAAAATATTAAGGGAGCTTAGTTAAACCTATTTAGTTCCAAGATTAGGAACATTGTATACATTACAATATCTGTAATGCCATTTGATAAATGATTACACCAAATGCCTTTAGTGACCTAAAGTTTGCTTATAATAGTCTTTTCATTGTATTTATGCAAGTAATTTTTTCTATTTATGGTCAAATAAGCAAACATTCTAAGATACATAATATCCGAACTGCTTCATTTGAATTAACTCAAACAAAAGCTATTTTCACATTTTTTATAAAAACTTTTCGAGCCACTTCACAAATCTAAAAAATCCCTATTGAAATTTTATTTATAACAGTATTTATTGTTAATAAAACCCATAATCACATAACTTAAATCGGAGTACGCGTATGAAAACAGTTAATGAAATCAGACAAGAAATCGCACCTGTATTTGAACCTGTTCTTGGAGAGTTTCGGATAAAAACTTACTTCTCTTATTATGCCATTTTTAAGCATAATCTGATGATTGCATTATATCAAAATGGAACAACTTACTTACGTATTTCTCGAAACGATATGCAATCTATTACTCTTCATCCTGAAACCTATAATCTATCTGATGACAAAATAGGGCTACAAAGCAAAAAATTCTATTTTATTCCAAATACTATTTTAACTAACACATCGCAATTTAGATCACTCGTCCAATCTACACTAGACGAGCTACAATCTGAAAAACAAAAAATAGATAACAAACGTTCCACACAAATTCGTACTCTGCCTAATATGAACCTAAAATTAGAGAGAATGCTGAAAAAAGTAGGAATCCATTCAATACAAGACTTTTCTGAAACTGGCTATATTTCAACATTTATTAAACTAATTATGCAAGGTTTCGATGCAACTGAGGATTTACTATTTAAATTAAATGGTGCATTAAATCATCAATATATTTATACCTTCACCATTCAGCAGAAAAAAGAATTACTACAGGAAGCCAATGAAGCTTTATATGCCTCTGGCTTAAGAAAAAAATTTAATACCGCCATTTAAAATGGTGTGATCCAAATCATAAAATAATAAAAAACCTATAAGGAATAATATTTGGCTGTTCCTTTCCTTTTCCATTCTATGCTAGTATCACGTTAATACCTCTAAATCATTAGGATACTGATTTTTAACTTATCTAAACATTAGGAGTAAATCATGGAATTCCGTATCGAAAAAGACACAATGGGCGAAGTCCAAGTCCCCGCTAATAAATATTGGGCGGCACAAACCGAGCGTTCTCGTAATAATTTCAAAATTGGCGAAGAAGGATCGATGCCAACTGAAATCATTGAAGCCTTTGGTTATTTAAAAAAAGCAGCAGCCTACGCTAACCACGACTTAGGTGTATTAGCGGTCGAAAAACGAGATTTAATTGCAAAAGCCTGTGATGAAATTTTAGCTAATGAATTAAAAGATGAATTCCCGCTTGTCATCTGGCAAACAGGGTCGGGCACACAATCAAATATGAATGTCAATGAGGTCATAGCAAACCGTGCACATGTGCTAAATGGCGGTAAACTTGGTGAGAAATCAATCATTCACCCAAACGACGATGTAAACAAATCTCAATCCTCTAACGACACCTACCCAACTGCTATGCATATTGCTGCATATAAAAAAGTGGTAGAACATACCCTCCCTTGCGTGAAACGCTTACAAAAAACCTTATCAGAAAAAGCGGAAGCATTCAAAAATGTAGTAAAAATTGGGCGTACTCACCTAATGGATGCCACTCCACTCACACTTGGTCAAGAGTTCTCGGCGTATGCCGCACAATTAGCTTTTGGTATCAAAGCATTAGAAAATACTCTACCACACTTATCTGAATTGGCATTAGGTGGTACAGCCGTTGGTACTGGATTGAACACGCCAAAAGGCTACGATATAAAAGTTGCTGAATATATCGCTCAATTCACTCGCCTGCCATTCGTGACCGCACAAAACAAATTTGAAGCCTTAGCTAGCCACGATGCCGTTGTTGAAACTCACGGTGCATTAAAACAGCTTGCGGTTTCTCTCTACAAAATAGCGAATGATGTACGTTTGTTAGCCTCAGGCCCCCGTTCAGGTATTGGCGAAATACTCATTCCTGAGAATGAACCTGGTTCATCAATAATGCCAGGTAAAGTAAACCCAACTCAATGCGAAGCAATGACAATGGTCTGTGCCCAAGTGTTAGGTAATGATGTCACCATCTCATTTGCAGGCACACAAGGTCATTTCCAACTGAATGTATATAAACCAGTGATGGCTTATAACTTCCTGCAATCAGCTCAACTACTTGGTGATGCGTGCGTATCATTTGACGAACATTGTGCAGCTGGTATTAATCCAAACTATCCTCGCATTAAACAGCAACTCGATCAATCATTAATGCTAGTTACTGCATTAAATACTCATATCGGTTACGAAAATGCTGCCAAGATTGCGAAAACTGCCCATAAAAATGGCACTACCTTAAAAGAAGAAGCAATTAACTTAGGCTTAATAACGGCTGAACAATTCGATGAATGGGTACGCCCAAAAGATATGGTTGGCAGCTTAAAATAAATTCAACGCGAAATAACGTGACTGGCACCTCAATTTCCTCTTCAGATTGAGGTGTAATTTTTTATAGATAGGGTGATTATTTTGTTTTAGAATGGAACACCTTTTTTAAATGGAACAACTAATGAAAAAATTACTGCTAATCACTTTAGTGACCACTTTAGGCTTAAGTGCCTGCGGCGTAAAAGGCCCGCTTTACTTCCCTGAGCAAGCACCTAAACACGAACAAAAATAATATTTGCAAGCGGTCGCTTTTTGATTAAATTTTGCAAAAGCGATGCTTTTTGTGACCGCTTGTACTCTTTCTTTAAAAATCCTCAAGCACAACGGAATTTCAATGAACCATTTTGAATATCAAAATAACCAACTTTTTGCTGAAGATGTTGCAGTTAGCGAGATCATCAAACAATATGGCACGCCTGCTTACATCTACTCTCGAGCTACACTTGAACGTCACTGGCACGCTTTTAATAATGCCTTTGGCACACATCCACACTTAGTTTGTTTTGCGGTTAAATCAAACTCAAATATTGCATTGCTTAATATAATGGCAAGATTGGGGTCAGGATTTGATATTGTTTCGCAAGGCGAATTAGAGCGCGTGCTAGCTGCAGGTGGCGACCCTGCAAAAGTCGTTTTTTCTGGGGTGGCAAAATCACATACGGAAATTCAGCGCGCCTTAGAAGTCGGCATTCGTTGTTTTAATATCGAATCGATTTCAGAACTTCATCGCATCAACGCTGTTGCTGGCAAATTAGGTAAAATCGCACCGATTTCTTTACGCGTAAACCCAGATGTAGATGCTCACACTCACCCCTATATTTCAACAGGATTAAAGGAGAACAAATTTGGCGTAAGCGTCACCCAAGCTCGGGAAGTATATCGTTTGGCTAAAACATTATCGAACGTAAAAATTACAGGAATGGATTGCCATATTGGCTCACAATTAACCGAGTTACAGCCATTCTTAGATGCCGCCGATCGGCTCATCATTCTAATGGAACAGCTTCGTGAAGACGGTATTGAACTACACCACTTAGACTTAGGGGGCGGCTTAGGTGTGCCTTATAATGGTGAAGAGCCACCACACCCAACAGAATATGCCAAAGCGTTATTGGAAAAGTTAAAAGACTACGAAAATCTAGAAATTATTATTGAGCCAGGTCGAGCTATTACTGCAAATGCAGGGATTTTAGTCACTAAAGTAGAATATTTAAAACAAAATGAAGATCGTAATTTTGCGATTGTTGATACAGGTATGAACGATATGATTCGCCCCGCCCTTTATGAAGCCTATATGCAAATTACTGAAGTGGATAAAACCCTTGATCGTCAAACTGACACTTATGACGTAGTAGGCCCAATCTGCGAAACCTCTGATTTTTTAGGCAAGCAAAGAGAACTTGCAATTGCAGAGGGTGATTTAATCGCAATGCGTTCAGCGGGTGCTTACGGTGCAGCAATGTCTTCTACCTACAACTCTCGCCCACAAGCCGTCGAAATTATGGTTGATGGCAATCAATCTCACTTAATCAAAGCCCGTGCGACTTACGCTGATTTATGGCGTTTGGAAAAATTATTACCTTAAGAGGAAATCAAAATGAAATTATATGGTTTAGTTGGCTCTTGCTCATTCGTACCACACGTTGCTTTAGAATGGGTAAAACTTCACACAAATCAAGACTACGAATTTCAAGCGGTAAATCGTGAATTTATTAAAACGCCAGCATTTTTGGCATTAAACCCACGAGGGGCAGTGCCACTTTTAATTGATGGCGATTTAGTACTTTCACAAAACCAAGCGATTGTTCACTATTTAGATGAACTCTATCCAGATGCTAAGCTTTTTGGCAGCAAAACCGCACGCGATAAAGCGAAAGCCTCTCGCTGGTTAGCTTATTTTAACGCAGATGTACATAAATCCTTCGTGCCACTTTTCCGCTTACCCAATTATGCAGAAGGTAATGAAGCGTTAATTACCACGATTCGCCAGCAAGCCGCTGAACAGATATTAGAACAACTTGCGGTGGCAAACGAACATTTGGAAAGCCACATATTCTTTGGTGAGACAATTTCTGTTGCTGATGTCTATCTCTACATTATGCTTAACTGGTGCCGCCGTTTAGGCTTAGACTTCTCTCATCTTTCACAACTTTCTGCGTTTATGCAGCGAGTTGAAGCAGATAAAGGGGTAGATAACGTTCGTGAGCAAGAAGGATTGAAAGGCTAATTCTCGAATTACACATTTAAGACGGTAGATTTTATGTTAGAATCTACCGCCTTTTATTTTTAGGAATCACCATGTTAAACAAGATTTCAAATAGCTTGCTTGCACCTAGTGGGCTTGAATTATCTCACTTAAACCAAGTGTTAGATCACTTTTCAGGGCGTGATATTGATTACGCCGATCTCTATCTCCAACTCAGCCAAGACGAAAGCTGGAGCTTGGAAGATAGTATTATCAAAGAAGGAGGATTTTATATCGACAGAGGTTTTGGCGTGCGTGCTGTGTCAGGCGAAAAAACAGGCTTTGCGTATGCCGATCAAATCACACTCAAACAGCTAGAACAATGTGCACTGGCTGCTCGCTCTATCAGTCAAACAAGCGGTCAATTATTGGTAAAAAATTTCAAAAAAACGACCGCTTGTCCACGCTATGCTGCGGTCAATCCGCTAGACACCCTCAGCCGTGAACAGAAAGTAGAATTACTCCATTTGATTGATAAAACGGCTCGAATGGAAGATCCCCGCGTGATTCAAGTCAATGCAAACTTATCCGCAGTCTATGAAGAAATCTTAGTCGCAGCCACAGATGGCACCTTGGCTACCGATATACGCCCACTAGTACGATTATCCGTTTCTGTATTAGTAGAACAAAAGGGCAAACGTGAGCGAGGCTCCGCAGGTACAGGCGGACGTTTTGGCTTAAGATGGTTTTTAGAAAAGCAAGATACAACAGGTCTAAGCCGAGCAGAATCACTCGCAAAAGAGGCTGTGCGCCAAGCATTGGTTAATCTCACCGCAGCTCCTGCTCCATCAGGCACTATGCCAATTGTGCTTGGTGCAGGCTGGCCGGGCATTCTACTACACGAAGCAGTCGGACACGGCTTAGAAGGTGATTTTAACCGTAAAGAAGCTTCCCTCTTTAGTGGTAAAATAGGGCAAATGGTAACCTCAGAGCTTTGTACCATTGTAGATGACGGCACATTACTAGATATGCGAGGCTCTATCACCATTGATGACGAAGGGGTGCCATCACAACGCAATGTGTTGATTGAAAACGGCATTCTTAAAGGCTATATGCAAGACAAACTCAACGCACGCTTAATGGGCGTTGCACCCACGGGCAATGGCAGACGAGAATCTTACGCTCATTTACCGATGCCAAGAATGACCAACACCTACCTCACCGAAGGCAATCACGAATTTGAAGAGATGATCGAATCGGTCGAATACGGCTTATACGCCCCACACTTTAGCGGCGGACAAGTTGATATCACCTCTGGCAAATTTGTGTTCTCCACCGCCGAAGCCTACTTAATTGAAAAAGGCAAAATCACCAAACCAGTTACGGGAGCGACCCTGATTGGCAGCGGTATTGAAGCAATGCAACAAGTTTCAATGGTTGGCAAAAAAATGGAACTCGATCCTGGAATTGGCACCTGCGGCAAAGAAGGGCAATCCGTGCCAGTAGGCGTCGGGCAACCTACCGTGAAATTAGATAAGATTACGGTGGGCGGTCGTGGATAACTATATTTCAATTTGCAAAATTTAGAGAAAATATTACCGCTTGATACCAATAAAAGGAAATAAAATGGCTTGGGTACAAATTCGTTTAAACAGCACAAACAAACAAGCTGAGGAAATCAGCGATTTTTTAACAGAGATTGGGGCAGTGTCTGTCACTTTTATGGACAGCCAAGACACACCGATTTTTGAACCGCTCCCAGGGGAAACTCGCTTATGGGGTAATACTGATGTAGTCGGCTTATTCGATGCAGAAACTGATATGAAAGCGATAGTGGAAGCGTTAATTATCAGCACACTGGTTACGCCTGATTTCAGCCATAAAATTGAGCAAATCGAAGACAAGGATTGGGAACGAGAGTGGATGGATAATTTCCATCCAATGCAATTTGGTAAACGCTTATGGATTTGCCCAAGCTGGCGTGAAGTGCCAGACCCAAATGCAGTGAATGTAATGCTCGACCCTGGTTTAGCCTTTGGTACTGGCACACACCCAACCACCTCACTTTGCTTACAATGGTTAGATGGTTTAGATCTAGAAGGAAAAACCGTGATCGACTTCGGTTGTGGCTCAGGTATTTTAGCAATTGCTGCACTTAAACTCGGTGCAAAACAAGCAATCGGAATTGATATCGACCCTCAGGCAATCTTAGCTAGCCAAAATAATGCGGAAGCAAACGGTGTTTCAGAACGCTTGCAGCTCTTTTTAGCCAAAGATCAGCCAAAAGATTTACAAGCTGATGTCGTCGTGGCAAATATTTTGGCTGGCCCTTTAAAAGAGCTTGCACCTAACATTATTACCCTTGTAAAATCAAAGGGTAATTTAGGATTATCGGGCATTCTCGCTACACAAGCTGAAAGTGTGTGTGAGGCTTATTCGGACCACTTCAACCTTGATCCAGTAGTAGAAAAAGAAGAGTGGTGTAGAATTACTGGTAGAAAAATATTGTAAAATAACAAGAGCTTACTCTTCTTCAACATCTAAATCCGACATACAAAACCATTATTTCCATCTAAAGATGGCATATAGAAACCGTTTTTCTCTATTCCATTTAAAGTATAGTTTTTAGGATTGTTTTCCTCTCTCTGTCAAGCGAAAGGAAATGCATTTGAAAAATAAAGATAACAAGCGGTATAAATTACCCATTTTTTGCACAATGCAGAAACGAAAAAGCCGACTGATGATTTCAGTCGGCTTTCTAAATAATGGCAGGGGCGGAGAGGCTCGAACTCCCAACACCCGGTTTTGGAGACCGGTGCTCTACCAATTGAACTACGCCCCTACTGGTATTACTTTTATAAGATTATAGGGGTAAATAATTATTTGCCCCTTAATATAAATTGGCGGAACGGACGGGACTCGAACCCGCGACCCCCTGCGTGACAGGCAGGTATTCTAACCAGCTGAACTACCGCTCCTCAATACTTAAATTGATAATGCCCTACTCTCACATGGCGAATCACCACACTACCATCGGCGTTACTGCGTTTTACTTCTGAGTTCGGTATGGAGTCAGGTAGAGCCACAGCACTATGATTATCAATCAAATTCGGTTATTTCCTTAATTCTCTTATCTCTTTATCAAAAAAACTAAGGAAATAAATCCCGACGATGCTCTACTCTCACATGGCGAATCACCACACTACCATCGACGTTACTGCATTTTACTTCTGAGTTCGGTATGGAATCAGGTAGAACCACAGCACTATTGTCGTCGGGAAAATCTTGTTGATTTTCTGTCTTTCTATTTTTTGTTCTTTAATCTAAAAACAAGCTGTTGATTCTGAGTTTATTTATTTATTTTCTGAGTTTATTTGTTTGTCTGTCTTGTTTGTTTAGTCTTTACTTTACGTTACTTCGCTTCGTGCTTTCTTATTTTTTCTATAAAAACACTTGAGCGTTGTATAGTTAAGCCTCTCGGGCAATTAGTACACATTAGCTCAACGTATCGCTACGCTTACACATTGTGCCTATCTACGTCGTAGTCTCCAACAACCCTTACAGTCTTATAGACTGGGAGAACTCATCTCTTGGCAAGTTTCGTGCTTAGATGCTTTCAGCACTTATCTCTTCCGCACGTAGCTACTCGGCAATGCGTCTGGCGACACAACCGAAACACCAGCGGTGCGTCCACTCCGGTCCTCTCGTACTAGGAGCAGCCCCAACCAATTCTCCAACGCCCACGGCAGATAGGGACCGAACTGTCTCACGACGTTCTAAACCCAGCTCGCGTACCACTTTAAATGGCGAACAGCCATACCCTTGGGACCTACTTCAGCCCCAGGATGTGATGAGCCGACATCGAGGTGCCAAACACCGCCGTCGATATGAACTCTTGGGCGGTATCAGCCTGTTATCCCCGGAGTACCTTTTATCCGTTGAGCGATGGCCCTTCCATTCAGAACCACCGGATCACTATGACCTGCTTTCGCACCTGCTCGACTTGTCTGTCTCGCAGTTAAGCTTGCTTCTACCATTGCACTAACCTGACGATGTCCGACCGTCATTAGCAAACCTTCGTGCTCCTCCGTTACTCTTTGGGAGGAGACCGCCCCAGTCAAACTACCCACCAGACACTGTCCGAGTACTCGTTCCGAGTACTTCGTTAGAACATCAAACGTTAAAGGGTGGTATTTCAAGGACGCCTCCAACAACACTAGCGTGTCATCTTCAAAGGCTCCCACCTATCCTACACATCAAAATTCAATGTTCAGTGTCAAGCTATAGTAAAGGTTCACGGGGTCTTTCCGTCTAGCCGCGGGTACACCGCATCTTCACGGCGATTTCAATTTCACTGAGTCTCGGGTGGAGACAGCCTGGCCATCATTATGCCATTCGTGCAGGTCGGAACTTACCCGACAAGGAATTTCGCTACCTTAGGACCGTTATAGTTACGGCCGCCGTTTACTGGGGCTTCGATCAGGAGCTTCTCTTTCGATAACACCATCAATTAACCTTCCAGCACCGGGCAGGCATCACACCCTATACGTCCACTTTCGTGTTTGCAGAGTGCTGTGTTTTTAATAAACAGTTGCAGCCAGCTGGTATCTTCGACCGGTTCAACCTTCATCCGCGAGGGATTACAATCTACGCCGGCGCACCTTCTCCCGAAGTTACGGTGCTATTTTGCCTAGTTCCTTCACCCGAGTTCTCTCAAGCGCCTGAGTATTCTCTACCTGACCACCTGTGTCGGTTTATAGTACGGTTTAGTGTAATCTGACGCTTAGTGGCTTTTCCTGGAAGCGTGGTATCGGTTACTTCAACTCCGTAGAGTCTCGTCATCACTTCTCGTTGTTAATAGAAGACCGGATTTGCCTAATCTTCCCAACTACCAGCTTAAACAGGGTAATCCAACACCCTGATAACCTAACCTTCTCCGTCCCCACATCGCAATTACACCAAGTACGGGAATATTAACCCGTTTCCCATCGACTACGCTTTTCAGCCTCGCCTTAGGGGCCGACTCACCCTGCCCCGATTAACGTTGGACAGGAACCCTTGGTCTTCCGGCGAACGAGTTTTTCACTCGTTTTATCGTTACTTATGTCAGCATTCGCACTTCTGATACGTCCAGCAAGCCTCTCGACTCACCTTCTTCCGCTTACAGAACGCTCCCCTACCCAACAATGTTTCCATTGATGCCGCAGCTTCGGTGACTAGTTTTAGCCCCGTTACATCTTCCGCGCAGGCCGACTCGACTAGTGAGCTATTACGCTTTCTTTAAATGATGGCTGCTTCTAAGCCAACATCCTAGCTGTCTAAGCCTTCCCACTTCGTTTCCCACTTAACTAGTACTTGGGGACCTTAGCTGGCGGTCTGGGTTGTTTCCCTCTCCACGATGAACGTTAGCACCCACCGTGTGTCTCCTATGCATTACTCTTCGGTATTCGCAGTTTGCATCGGGTTGGTAATCCGGGATGGACCCCTAGCCGAAACAGTGCTCTACCCCCGAAGGTATTCACATAAGGCTCTACCTAAATAGATTTCGGGGAGAACCAGCTATCTCCCGGTTTGATTGGCCTTTCACCCCCAGCCACAAGTCATCCGCTAATTTTTCAACATTAGTCGGTTCGGTCCTCCAGTTAGTGTTACCCAACCTTCAACCTGCCCATGGCTAGATCACCGGGTTTCGGGTCTATACCTTGCAACTATACGCCCAGTTAAGACTCGGTTTCCCTACGGCTCCCTTATTCAGTTAACCTTGCTACAAAATATAAGTCGCTGACCCATTATACAAAAGGTACGCAGTCACAGAATAAATCTGCTCCCACTGCTTGTACGCACAAGGTTTCAGGTTCTATTTCACTCCCCTCGCCGGGGTTCTTTTCGCCTTTCCTTCACAGTACTGGTTCACTATCGGTCAATCAGGAGTATTTAGCCTTGGAGGATGGTCCCCCCATCTTCAAACAGGATATCACGTGTCCCGCCCTACTTGTTGTGAGCTTAGTACCACGGAAATATTTTCGAGTACGGGATTATCACCCTCTATGATTGAGCTTCCCAGCTCATTCCTCTAATAAATCCGCTATTACTCACTGGCTCTTTCGCGTTCGCTCGCCGCTACTAACGAAATCTCGGTTGATTTCTTTTCCTCGGGGTACTTAGATGTTTCAGTTCTCCCGGTTTGCTTCACTTGCCTATGTATTCAGCAAGTGATAGTAGATTCTTCATCTACTGGGTTTCCCCATTCGGACATCTTGGATTAAACGCCTCTTATCGACTCATCCAAGCTTTTCGCAGATTAGCACGTCCTTCATCGCCTCTGATTGCCAAGGCATCCACCTTGTGCGCTTAGTCACTTAACTATACAACCTCAAATGTTTTTGTTTTTGTATTTCAATCAAAAGGAAAGAAAAAACAACATAACAACACATTTAAAGTCTGTTTTAAACTAAACACTTAGCTGCTTTTGTTCAGCTAAGATTTTATTACATACTCAGACTTTCTTTCGAAAATCTCTCAGTTTTTCAGCTTGTTTCTAAATTTTTAAAGAACAACGATGATAATGTCTTTCGACTCTCATCATACCTAAATTAACAAGCGGTCTCTTTTTTATTGAATATTGCAAATCTTTGCTCAAATTCAACCGCTTGCTACCTTAGGTATGACGACTCACGATGCTTGGTGGAGATAAGCGGGATCGAACCGCTGACCTCCTGCGTGCAAGGCAGGCGCTCTCCCAGCTGAGCTATATCCCCAGACATCATTGACTTACCACTTCCTTTTAGTTTTCACTCACATTCTGTGCTTTCGCTTTCGCTTACTCACGTCATTGAGTGGTGGGTCTGAGTGGACTTGAACCACCGACCTCACCCTTATCAGGGGTGCGCTCTAACCACCTGAGCTACAGACCCAAAAGGATGTTTCTGTTTATTCTACTTTCTATCAAACAATCTGTGTGAACACTTGCTGTCGTCGCGACGCTAAACTCTCGCCTAGCCTCGCACTTGATTTTTTTTGGTAAGGAGGTGATCCAACCGCAGGTTCCCCTACGGTTACCTTGTTACGACTTCACCCCAGTCATGAATCATACCGTGGTAAACGCCCCCCTTGCGGTTAAGCTATCTACTTCTGGTACAACCCACTCCCATGGTGTGACGGGCGGTGTGTACAAGGCCCGGGAACGTATTCACCGCAACATTCTGATTTGCGATTACTAGCGATTCCGACTTCATGGAGTCGAGTTGCAGACTCCAATCCGGACTTAGACGTACTTTGTGAGATTCGCTCACCATCGCTGGCTCGCCGCCCTCTGTATACGCCATTGTAGCACGTGTGTAGCCCTACTCGTAAGGGCCATGATGACTTGACGTCATCCCCACCTTCCTCCGGTTTATCACCGGCAGTCTCCTTTGAGTTCCCACCATAACGTGCTGGCAACAAAGGATAAGGGTTGCGCTCGTTGCGGGACTTAACCCAACATTTCACAACACGAGCTGACGACAGCCATGCAGCACCTGTCTCAGAGCTCCCGAAGGCACTCCCATATCTCTACAGGATTCTCTGGATGTCAAGAGTAGGTAAGGTTCTTCGCGTTGCATCGAATTAAACCACATGCTCCACCGCTTGTGCGGGCCCCCGTCAATTCATTTGAGTTTTAACCTTGCGGCCGTACTCCCCAGGCGGTCGATTTATCACGTTAGCTACGGGCACCAAGCTTAAAGCCCAATCCCCAAATCGACAGCGTTTACAGCGTGGACTACCAGGGTATCTAATCCTGTTTGCTCCCCACGCTTTCGCACATGAGCGTCAGTACATTCCCAAGGGGCTGCCTTCGCCTTCGGTATTCCTCCACATCTCTACGCATTTCACCGCTACACGTGGAATTCTACCCCTCCCTAAAGTACTCTAGACCCCCAGTCTGAAATGCAATTCCCAGGTTAAGCCCGGGGCTTTCACATCTCACTTAAAAGTCCGCCTGCGTGCCCTTTACGCCCAGTTATTCCGATTAACGCTTGCACCCCCCGTATTACCGCGGCTGCTGGCACGGAGTTAGCCGGTGCTTCTTCTGTCGTTAACGTCAATCGCCGATTCTATTAAAATCAACGCCTTCCTCGCGACCGAAAGAACTTTACAACCCGAAGGCCTTCTTCATTCACGCGGCATGGCTGCATCAGGGTTCCCCCCATTGTGCAATATTCCCCACTGCTGCCTCCCGTAGGAGTCTGGACCGTGTCTCAGTTCCAGTGTGGCTGGTCATCCTCTCAGACCAGCTAGAGATCGACGGCTTGGTGAGCCATTACCTCACCAACTACCTAATCTCACTTGGGCTCATCTTATGGCAGGTGGCCCGAAAGTCCCACCCTTTCCTCCTTAGAGATTACGCGGTATTAGCGACCGTTTCCAGTCGTTATCCCCCTCCATAAGCCAGATTCCCAAGCATTACTCACCCGTCCGCCACTCGTCAGCATTAGTACAAGTACTAACCTGCTACCGTTCGACTTGCATGTGTTAAGCCTGCCGCCAGCGTTCAATCTGAGCCATGATCAAACTCTTCAATTAAAAGTTTAATCGCTCAATAAACTGCTTAGCTAAAGTTCACTTCAACTTCTAAACTTAACTTAAGTCAAGAAATCAAAAATAATGAATTTCTAGTTATAAGCACCTATTAAGACTTCAAGTTTTAAAATATTTTTTAAATCAAGCCTATCAACAAGTGCCCACACAGATTGTCTGATAAATTGTTAAAGAACAAAACAAAACGACGCACCGTAATCAACATCTAATCATTCACAACAGTGCGTCGTTGTGTGCCGTGCATTATAGTGAAATATAATACGAACGCAAGTGTTTTTTGCAAAAAGTTTTAAAAAAGATCTTTTCTGCAGATTTTTAGCACAAAACGATCGTTTTATCAGCAAAATTCAATTTGCAAATTTCTCTATGAATTTGACCGCTTGTAAGGATATCAAGAAAGCTATCCCATTTGTCTAAGGCGGTCTTTTTCTAAATTAAATCTGGACTACTGCAATGATCACGAGAATTGTGTATAAGATAGATAGTCCGTAGAATATCACATTACCCGCTGGAGTATGTACTTTCAGATCGTGTAATCCGTGATGGATACGGTGCATACCTGCCCACATTGGGAAAATCGCTAATATCATAATGGTCAATTTTCCAATGTAAGTATGGGCAAATGCAATAATATTATCAGGCGAGACTAAACCAAATGGAAGCAATAAGCCAATAATAAAAATGACCACAGGGAAAAATAATGCACTTATCATACCGCCAGCACTAAATAGTAACCAGACAGGTGGTTCATTTGAACGTTTTGGATTTTGATCAAGACTCATTTTATTCCCCTTTTAAAGATAAACTAGGATTAATGCAATTAAGCTAATAGCCGCTGTGGCTGCCCAAAGAATATTTCTTCCTACAGAAGCGGGCAAGCGTTTGCCTTTTACTATCACTGACATCACTTCAGGTGTCATTACATAAAGTGTAGCCGCGTGGTAAAGCATTGCCGCAAGCGAGATAATGTTTAACATCACCACAAGTGGGTTTTGTAAGAAATCTACGAAATCAGTTGCAAATGTGCCTTTGCTTAATGCAACGGCTCCATAAAATAAAACGATGCAAAACCAAACTGTTGGAAGACAGGTCGCTTCGCGTACCATATACATTTTGTAGAAATCGAGTTTTTTCCACCAACTTGCTTTCATTCCTCGAACATAAGGTCTACGTTTTGTCGCTGACATTTCTTCCTCCTATCTCGGTTTAATCATTGAGATAACATAATCTTTCGCACTTTCTAGTTTGCCTTGGTTCACTGCTGAGGCGGGTCCGACGTGTTTCGGACAAACTTCTGAGCAGTAGCCTACGAAAGTACAACTCCACACCCCATTTTTGCTGCTGAGCAATTTCATTCGCTCTTCACGACCGTTATCACGGTTATCAAGGTTATAGCGATGAGCCAATGTAATTGCTGCTGGACCAATAAACTCAGGATTTAAACCAAATTGAGGGCAAGCTGCATAACATAAGCCACAGTTAATACACATTGAGAACTGGCGATATTTTTCTAATTGTGAAGGAGTTTGTTTAGTACGTTGCCCTTGTGGTGCTTTATTATCAATAATATATGGCTTAATTGCTTCGAGACTATCCATAAAATGGCTTAAATCAACCACTAAGTCACGCTCAATCGGGAAATTAGCGAGCGGTTCAATTCGCATAAATCCACTGTAATCGCGTAAAAATGTCTTACACGCTAATTTCGGTTTGCCATTTACCATCATACCGCAAGACCCGCAGATCGCCATACGGCAAGACCAGCGATATGAAAGCTCTGGCTCTAATTCATCTTTGATAAAACCAAGTGCATCTAATAGTGAGGTTTGGCTGTCATAAGGCACTTCATATCTATCCAAATGTGGTTCGCTATCTGCTTCGGGGTTATAGCGTAGTACTTCGATGGTCATTTTCTCTAAATTTACCATTTTCTCGCTCCTTCTTTTATTGTTTTATCTGAGCTTCTGCTGCTTTTTTCGCTTTTTCTTGTGCCTCTGCTTCTGCACCATACACACGTTTTTGTGGCTGTGATTTCGTAATTTTCACGTCACTATATTTGATGGTTGGTACACCATCTGTATTATAAAATGCTTGGGTATGTTTCAAGTAGTTTACATCGTCACGCTCAATATAATCTAAACGTTGGTGTGCACCACGAGATTCTTTACGTTCCACCGCAGAACAAGCAATAGATTGAGCCACATCTAAGATAAAGCCTAACTCAATTTTGTAGAGTAAATCGGTGTTAAAAACGCTTGATTTATCTTTCACGCTAATGTTTTTATAACGCTCTTTTAACTCTTGGATTTTATTCACTGCCCCTTCCATACTTTCTTGTGTACGGTAGATACCACAGCCTTCTTCCATTGCATCGCCCATTTGGTTACGAATATCAGACCAAGATTCATTACCTTCTTGGTTCGCTAAGGCATATAAGCGAGCTAATACATCTTGTGCTTGTGCATCAATTTGTGGCTGAATGCGAGAAGTCAGATCTAACGCACAACGAGCCGCATTTTCACCAGCTACTTTACCGAATACGACTAATTCCGCTAATGAGTTAGAACCTAAACGATTTGCACCGTGTAAGCCTGATGATGCACATTCGCCCACAGCAAATAAGCCTTTAATTGAAGTTTCTGCATTCATATCCACTTCAATACCGCCCATTGTGTAATGAACCACAGGACGAACAGGAATAGGCGCTTTAGCAGGATCAACCCCTTCGTATGCTTTCGCTAATTCACAAATAAATGGTAAACGCTCAAGTAAGTATTTTTCGCCTAAATGACGTAAATCTAAATGAACAACATCTACTCCTTTTGCGGTTTTTAAGGTATTACCTTTACGCCACTCTTGCCAAAATGCTTGAGAAACTTTATCACGTGGGCCTAATTCCATATATTTGTTTTCAGGTTTACCAATTGGTGTTTCAGGCCCTAAACCATAATCTTGCAAATAACGGTAGCCATCTTTATTCACTAAGATACCGCCTTCACCACGACAACCTTCCGTCATTAAAATTCCCGTATTTGGTAAGCCTGTTGGGTGATATTGAACAAACTCCATATCACGCAGAGCCACACCATGACGATACGCCATTGATAAACCATCACCTGTTACAATACCACCGTTAGTATTAAAACGATAAGCACGGCAACCACCGCCCGTTGCGATAACCACTGAGTTTGCATTGATTTGAACAAATGTGCCTTCCATCATATTCATCGCCACACAACCACGAGCTTCACCATTGTCTGTTAAAATATCTAATACGAAATGCTCATCAAAACGCACGATATTTGGATATTTAATCGACGTTTGGAATAAAGTATGTAAAATGTGGAAACCTGTTTTATCTGCTGCAAACCAAGTACGCTCAATTTTCATTCCACCGAAGCGACGAACGTTTACTTCACCATCTTCACGACGACTCCAAGGACACCCCCAACGCTCTAGCTGCGTCATTTCAATTGGAGAATGCTCAACAAAATATTCTACAACATCTTGTTCACACAACCAGTCGCCACCGCCTACAGTGTCATTAAAGTGATTGTCATAAGAATCGCTCTCTTTAATTACCGCAGCCGATCCCCCTTCTGCCGCTACTGTATGGCTACGCATTGGGTAAACTTTTGAAATTAAAGCAATTTTCAGGTTTGGATTTGCCTCCGCCGCAGCAATAGCCGCACGTAAGCCACCGCCACCAGCACCGATAATCGCCACATCAAAATTAACACTTTGCATAATGCACTCCGAAAGTTAAGTAAACTTGTTCATTAAAAGTAGCCCTATTGTGCCACTATTTAATCAATCAGATAACCTGTTTTTACAAATTTGTAACATAAAAAGTGTAATTTTGTGATCTACCTCAAAAAAGAGAATAAAGCATAGCAAAGGTATTGAGAATGGCTCGTAATAAGAAAATAACGAAGAGAAAATTTTCAATAGCTAACAACCAGAAAATGTAATCTGTTACAAAAAAGTTAAAAACACTTTTAATTTTTCTTTAATTGAATGACTAGGGCTAGACTCTTTTTTAGGCTAAAATAGCCACACATTTTCAAGCGGTCATTTTTTATGAATAATTTACAACTCGACAACATTGATTGGCAGCCAACAGCTTCAATCCCTCATCTAATCCAACGCTCAAAAATCATAGCGGAATTACGTAAATTTCTTACCGATCGTGGTATTTTAGAAGTAGAAACCCCAATTTTAAGTGAGTTCTCGGTGACTGATGTACATCTTTCTACGTTCAGTACACAATTTTTATCACCGTTTAGCAGCGAGGCGAAAACACTCCATTTGATGACTAGCCCTGAATATCATATGAAACGTTTACTTGCTGCCGGTAGCGGACCTATTTTCCAAATTTGCAAAGTGTTTAGAAATGAAGAATCTGGTAAACACCACAACCCCGAATTTACTATGTTGGAATGGTATCGTCCGCATTTTGATATGTATCGCCTAATCAATGAAGTAGATGATTTACTACAGCAAATTTTAGATTGCGAGCCTGCAGAATCGTTTAGCTACCAGTTTATATTCCAAACCCATATTGGATTGGATCCGCTTTCCGCCACTAAAGCTCAATTAGTTGAAAAAGCCAGAAAACAAGGTTTGCAATGTGAAGAGGATGAAAGCCGTGACACCTTATTGCAATTTTTATTCAGTGAAATGGTAGAACCCAATATCGGGCAAGAGAGACCCACTGCCGTTTATCATTTCCCATCCACCCAAGCCGCATTAGCACAAATAAGCTCGGAAGATCACCGTGTTGCTGAACGTTTTGAATTTTATTACAAAGGCTTAGAACTCTGTAACGGCTTCCACGAATTAGATGATGCCAGTGAACAAATTCACCGCTTTGAGCAAGATAACTTACAACGAGAAAAAATAGGGCTTGAGCCACAACAACTAGATATTCGTTTCCTAGCTGCACTCAAAGCAGGTTTTCCAAACTGTTCGGGGGTAGCACTTGGAGTGGATAGGCTATTAATGCTTGCGATGAATGCCGAAAGAATTGAAGATGTTATCTCTTTTGGTATCGAAAAAGCATAATCGTGATCACGTCTCGAATTGTCATTTTTTAGGAAAAATCAACCGCTTGTATTGCTGTGAAATGCCATAAGCATACAAGCGGTCAATTTTTACGATTTTTTACATCTAGTTCATACTAACTAGAAGAAGAGGCTTATGCGAATTCTTATAATAATTTGTTATTTTTATAACTTTTTGCTATATTTGGGCTTCCAAATAATAAACGACAGAGGTAAATACCATTGAATTTAATAAAAAAATTACAAGCAGGAAGTACCTTTAAAGCACCGATTTTCCTTCCTAGCGTACTTTTTGTAGGCTTTGTTGCGGTGTTCTGTATTGTATTTCCTCAAACTGCGCAAACCTCGCTTGATGCGATCAAAAATATCCTTTTTCAAAACTTTAGTTGGTTCTATATTTTTGCTGGCTCCATCTTTTTTCTTTTTCTGATATTCCTTTCATTTAGCCGATTAGGTGATATTAAATTAGGTGCAGATACTGATGAACCTGAATTTTCTTTCAGCTCTTGGATTGCTATGTTATTTGCTGCTGGTATGGGTATCGGATTAATGTACTTTGGCGTTGCTGAACCAATTCTACATTACCTAAAACCTGTTCAAGAAAATTTAACTGAATCAGAGCGGATGAAAGAAGCGATGATTACCACCTTCTATCACTGGGGGATTCATGCTTGGGCAATTTATGGTGTGATTGCTTTAGCATTAGCTTATTTTGGTTTTAGATATAAATTATCTCTCACCGTTCGTTCTGGATTTTATCCACTATTAAAACATCGAATCTCGGGCTTTTGGGGACATGTTATTGATGTTATGGCCCTTTGTAGTACCATTTTCGGCTTAACTACGACACTCGGTTTTGGGGTAATGCAAGTGAGCGCAGGCTTTAATAGCTTAGGGTTAATTCAAAATAGTGGTTTTGTCGTGCTTGCAGTGATGGTAACAGTTGCAATGGTATTAGCGGTATTTTCTGCGATCTCAGGGGTTGGCAAAGGTGTTAAAATCTTAAGTGAAATTAACCTAATCCTGGCTGGGTTACTGCTCCTGTTTGTGATTATAACTGGTCCAACGCTATTCCTTTTCTCAAGCTTCACAGAGAACTTAGGTTATTATTTTAGCTCATTATTAGAGCTCAGCTTCCGTACCTTTGCTTACGAGCCTGAACACCAAGGGTGGTTAAGTGGCTGGACAGTTCTCTACTGGGCATGGTGGGCTTCTTGGGCACCATTTGTCGGCTTATTCATCGCAAAAATCTCAAAAGGTAGAACTGTTCGTGAATTTATTTTAGGTGTATTGTTCGTTCCATCACTCTTTAATATTTTATGGATGACTAGCTTTGGTGGCTCAGCCATTTGGTTCGATCAACAAACCACTGGGGCATTAGCGGCAGTTAGTGCAAATACAGAACAATTACTCTTTACGTTCTTTGAGCAATTACCATTTGGGAGCATCGCGTCTTTCATTGCGGTTTTAGTCATCTCAATTTTCTTTGTCACTTCGGCAGACTCAGGTATTTTTGTGCTTAATAGCATTGCCTCACAAGGCGATGAAAACGCACCAAAATGGCAAACAATACTTTGGGGTGTAATATTGGCCGTATTGGCATTATCGCTACTTTATTCAGGTGGATTATCATCTCTTCAAACAATGACGTTGATTATCGCTCTGCCATTTACCTTTATTATGCTAATCTTATGTTTCGGACTATGGAAAGGCTTAATGGTCGATCATCAATATTTCAACAAAAAATTCTCTCAAGGTAGCCAACATTGGGCAGGTAAAGATTGGAAACAACGCCTGGAGAAAATCGTCAATCCAAGCAAACAGCAAGATGTTCGCCACTTCTTTATTAAAGTTGCTAGACCAGCATTCCTTGAGTTAATTGAAGAGTTTGAAAGCTATGGTTTAACTGCAAAAATGAATTTTACTAACGATACAAACCCTAAATTAGAGTTTGAAGTAATAAAAGAGAATTTACGCAATTTCATCTATGGTATTGAGAGTGTTCCTCGTCAATTGTCTGACTTAGTTGTTGGTGATGAAAATTTACCGAATATTGAAGAAAACACGATTTATGAACCTATCACTTACTTCCTAGATGGTCGAGAAGGTTATGACGTGCAATATATGACGAAAGAAGAGTTAATTGCTGATGTACTACAACAGTACGAACGCTTTATCAATTTAGCAATGGATAACTCACACAACTTAATGACTGCCGATGTAAATCATTTAGACTAAGCATCAAGCAGTATAAACAAGCGGTTAGATTTTTGGAAAATTTTGCAAATTTCTCATAAAATCTAACCGCTTGTATTTTACCACCAACGCCTGACTTGCCTTGAATAATCTAAATAACGCTGCCCAAATTTTTGGGTGAGGATTTGTTCCTCTGGTTTAATTTGAAAATAGGTTATCAGCCAGATAAATAGAGGCAAAACAAACCATACCCAAATTGAACTAAGCCATATCGCCCAAGCAATTAAACCTAAAAGTAATGAAAGATACATTGGGTTTCGGCTTTTGCTGTAAATTCCCCAAGTAACCATTTGGGTCGTATTTTGTAGCAGAAAGGGGCTCATTGTCGTCTTTGCTTTTCGTATCGTAATAACTGCTAATACTGCAATTATTACCGCCATAATTATGATGAAAGTGCCCAAGATTAATATCACAATATGTCGATAATCTGGCAAATAGGCAGGTAAAAATCGCTTAATTAACCACATTAATGCCGTACAGAGAAGAAATAAAAGTGGTGGCGGTATTTTCAATTTAAACATTTATTCAGCAGCCTTAAACTCTTTTTTACGAATACCTAACGCGATAATTGCCGCAAAATAACTGCCTGCAGCTAAAATCATCAACCAAACTAGCCAATATATTTTCTGCCATATAGTCATTAATGACCAAAGCTTAATCTCTGGCGTAAAATAACCAACCAATGAGCCCATTACACAAGCCGCGATCAAAAGTTTTAAGACAAAAATCATCGTCTGGCGGCTTACTTGGTAGTAACCACTTTTTGATAAGTGGAAATACAGTAAGCTGATATTCACCAGAGCAGAACAAGCAGATGCTAATGCCAATCCGATATAACCCCAAAACGGAGCAAACGCCAACCCAAAAAAGATATTACTGATAGCCGCAATAATGCCTACTTTTACTGGTGTTTTCGTATTTTGGTTAGCATAGAAGCCATTTGCTAACACGCTAATCAACATATAGCTATTTAAGCCTAAGCACATTACATAGAGTGGATAAGAGGTTGCCAGCACATCTTCAAATCCAAATTTACCTCGCATAAACATCGTCATAATAATCGGCTGTGCTAGAACCACCATTCCGATCATAGCTGGAATGCCAAACAACAACACCATTCGCACTCCCCAGTCGATTGTATTTTGAAAGTTTTCACTACGTTGTAATTCAGTTATCTCTTTATTTTTTGCAATACGAGAAAGGCTAGGCAACACAACCGTTGAAATCGCAATACCAAATAAACCAAGCGGAAACTCAATTAAGCGGTCTGCGTAATACATCCAGCTAATTGAACCTGTAATCAAAAATGAAGCTATCACTTGGTTGAGTAATAAATTTAATTGTGTAACTGAAACCCCAAATAAGGCTGGAATCATTAATTTACGCACTTTGGTAACACCCTCATCTTTCCACGCCCACTTTGGTTTAACCAGCAATCCTTCCTTTTTCATAAAGGGAATTTGAAATAAAAATTGCAACAAACCGCCTAAAAACACGCCCCAAGCAAGGGCAATGTCAGGCGACTCAAAATAATCTCTTCCGAGTAACGCTACGCCAATAATCGCCACATTCAGCAACACAGGCGAAAATGCCATAACACCAAATTTCCCAATAGTATTCAGTACCGCACCCGACAATGCCACAAAACTAATAAACCACAAATAAGGGAAGGTGATTTTCAACAAAAACGAGGCTTGGGTAAATTTTTCTGCATTAGGTCCATCATCAAGCCAATCTAAAAACCAGCCGGTGCCAAACAAGGCTGCAACCACAGGAGAGGCCACCATTGCTACAAGGGTAACAATAGTTACTAATCCTCCCAATGTACCCGATACTTTGGCGATGAATTCTCTGGTTTTACCCAAATCGTTATCCGCATTATATTCTGCCAACACTGGCACAAAAGCTTTCGAAAAGGCACCTTCAGCAAACAAACGACGGAGAAAATTAGGAATACGGTTGGCAAACAAGAAAATATCTGCACTTACGCCTGTACCCAAAATGGTGGCTACCACAATATCGCGAATTAACCCCAACACACGTGAGATCAAGGTCATTCCGCTTACGATCATTCCTGATCTTAAAAGTTTCTTGCTCATAATAAAGAAGATATTGGTAAAATTATTGAAAAATCAGACCGCTTGCCGCTTGATTCTAAAAATCGATCGCAATTTTAGCAGTTTGTTATAGGAAAATCAGAAAAAAACTGTTAAAATCTTGCCCTATCGTTTTCTATCAGAAAAACGGTGTTATTTTCAAGCACGTGTCTCGTTGAAAATGAATTAAAAACTATCGATAGGCAAATATAAACCCAAACGGTTTATATCTAATTTTTACACAGATATTTTAGGAGTTTGACCTTGGCTAATATCAAGTCAGCAAAAAAACGTGCGGTTCAATCTGAAAAACGCCGCCAACACAATGCAAGCCAACGCTCAATGATGCGTACATTCATTAAAAAAGTATACGCAGCAGTAGCAGCAGGCGATAAAGCAGTGGCTCAAGCTGCTTTCGTTGAAATGCAAAAAGTCGTAGACCGTATGGCGTCTAAAGGCTTAATCCACGCTAACAAAGCCGCTAACCACAAATCTAAATTGAGCGCGCAAATCAAAAAATTAGCGTAATATCGAATAAAAGATAGAAAAAACTGACTAGCAATAGTCAGTTTTTTCATTTTCTGAATAGCCCCAAAAGTTCGTTTAGATTTCTCTCACATCGCTTTTTTATAAATCCGCTAAACTGGTTCAATTTAGCTTGTGCTTAAATTAACTGATCGCTTAATTTTTTGCCAAACTCTTCCACCTGTTGCCAATTCGTATATTCATACTCTTTACTGACGTCTGTTTCGCCTTTAGTGATTTTCATAATAAAGCGAATCATCATACGGTCAATGAAACGATAGCGTGGGTAGAACAACGCCCCTGCAATCACTTCAACATAGTTTGGTTGCCATTTCACTTTAGCCAAAAAGTTACGTATATAAGTATTAGTGGTAGGTGTGTTACGATTCGCTTTGCGAGCGGTCAGATTTACGCCATAAAATGCCGTTTTCTTTTCATTTAACATAGCATAATGCTGTTCGATAAATTGATAAACCAACGGATTAAAATGTCCATAACGAATGGAGGCACCAATCACAACTTGATCAACATTTGCCATTTTTTTGGCAAAATCGACCGCTTGATCCTTAAGGGAGATCAGCTCCACTTCGTGTGTGATCACATCCGCTAGTCGCTCAGCAATCTTTTTCGTTTGACCATCGGTCGTAAAATAGAGAATTAAGGTTTTCATTAGTCTTTCCAAAATACAGGGCTTAAAATCACTAGCAACGTAAATACTTCTAAGCGCCCACATACCATCGCAAAAGTGAGCACCAATTTTGCACTATCAGGCACCTGAGTAAAGTTGCTGCTCACATTGCCTAATGCTGGTCCTAAGTTGTTTAGTGTTGCGATTACCGCATTTAAAGCATCGAAAGTTTCCATTCCACAGGCAATAGAGCCTAACCAACAAATCACAAACACAAAGAAATAAGCTGAGAAAAACGCCCAAATGCCATCAACAACTCGCTCAGATAGAACATGTTTGCCGAATTTAATAGGCTGAATTACGTTAGGATGGATATAACGGTGGATTTCCCGCTTACTTTGTAAATAGAGTAATAATACACGGATTACTTTCAAACCACCACCTGTTGAGCCTGCACAGCCACCAATGAAAGAAGATAACACCAATAAAGTTGGTAAGAAAGAAGGCCACTGGCTAAAATCGTGAGTAGTAAAACCTGCAGTGGTAGAAATTGAAACCGATTGAAATAATGCTTGTATAATGGTTACTGAAGTATTATTAAAGTAACTATACGCCATCAACACTATCGTACAAATCAAAAACAGCCCTAATTGAACCATTAAGAAGAAACGAAACTCATAATCGCCCCAGTAAAGGCGACTTAGGATACCGCCTCTTTTTCTGGATTGCTTGTCACGTAAGCGGTCAATTACAGCAAAGTGTAAGGCAAAGTTACAAGCAGAAAGTAACAGAAAAAAGACGGTAATATAGTTGATTGTAGAATTATTGAAATGGCCAATACTCGCATCGTAAGTAGAAAATCCGCCAATCGAAACCGTTGAGAAACTATGTGAGATCGCATCAAAAGCACTCATTCCTGCTAGCCAAAAAGCAAAAGCACATAATAAGGTTAAACTGAAATAAATCATCCACAACGCTTTCGCCGTTTCTGCAATACGAGGTCGCATTTTTTGCTCTTTGAGCGGACCAGGCATTTCTGCACGATAAAGCTGCATTCCCCCAATACCCAGTAATGGGATAATTGCCACTGCTAAAACAATTATCCCCATTCCACCAAGCCATTGTAATAATTGGCGGTAGAATAAAATTGCTTTCGGGAGACTATCTAACCCTGTAATCACCGTTGCCCCAGTGGTAGTTAAGCCAGAAAAAGATTCAAAAATCGATTCCGCCATATTGAGATCGGGGGTTTCTAAAATAATAAAAGGCACAGCCCCCAGTAATCCTAGCACCACCCAGAACAAGACTACAATTAAAAAGCCTTCTCGGGAGCGTAGCTCATTTTTATTATGGCGACACAGCCACCAAAGTAGCGTACCCACTACAAAATTCAACACAAAAGCTTCTAAAAAGGCTCGCCCGCCGCCATCACCATAAATCAAGGCAACTATTGCTGGCACAAGCATTGTGAAGGAAAAGCACATCACTAAAATACCGACAATACGAATAATGGAAAAAAATTGCATAAATTAGATATCTTCTTTAATTAAAGTCAGTTTGCCCGAAAAACGTTGGGTTAGCTCATCAGAAAACGGCTCAAATTCTTTCGGGTTGAAGGCAAGCAACAAATGCACTTTTTCCTCAAAGTGTTGCTCGATAATGTTAATATCTCGTCCACTAATTAAATGTGAAATCGTATTAAACTGCTCATATTCACACTGCAAGCGGTAGTTTTTTCGCAAAACTTTGCACATTCGCTCTAGCTGCAATAATGCTTGTTGTACACCGTTTCCATAGGCCTTTACCAACCCACCTGTACCAAGCTGAATACCGCCATAATATCGCACCACCACCGCCGTAATTTCACCTAAGCCCGAACCTAATAAGTAATTAAGCATCGGCTTACCTGCTGTGCCAGAAGGCTCTCCATCATCAGAAAAACCGTACTGCTGAGAATCATTCGGCGTACCAGCAACCGTTGCCCAACACCAATGACGAGCGTGTGGATGCTGCATTTTTAGCTCTTGCCAAAACGCCTTTGCCTGATCCATTCCTTCAGTATGGCGGAGATAGGTAATAAAACGGCTTTTTTTGATCTCTTCTTCAAAAATGGCATCTGCCTTTGGGATAAAAAATTCCATTGCTAGCTCTCTTTTGTTTAACCTTGTAATGATACCACATTCAAGCTACTTTTTATTTGTGCTGTTTAGTGGTTTAATAGCCTTTTCATTGATAACGTAAACAAATAACACTATGTCAAAACTCAATATTATTTTTGCTGGTACACCCGATTTTGCGGCTCAACATTTACACGCTTTATTGGATTGCGAACACAATGTGATTGCAGTTTACACCCAACCCGATAAACCCGCTGGACGTGGTAAAAAATTGCAAGCAAGCCCTGTAAAACAACTGGCGGAAGCTCACAATATTCCTGTTTATCAACCAAAATCTCTGCGTACCCCTGAAGCACAGGCAGAACTTAAAGCCTTAAATGCTGATGTAATGGTAGTGGTTGCTTATGGCTTGATCTTACCTGAAGCGATCCTGAATGCACCTAAATATGGCTGCTTAAATGTTCACGGCTCACTACTACCACGCTGGCGTGGGGCTGCTCCGATTCAACGTGCCATTTGGGCTGGTGATAATGAAACGGGTATAACCATTATGCAGATGGATGTAGGCCTAGACACGGGTGATATGCTACACAAAGTCACCACGCCAATTGAGGCAAATGAAACCTCCGCCTCACTTTACACCAAACTGGCAGAACTTGCTCCATCTGCGTTAGTGGAAGTATTAAATAGCTTAGAGAGTCAAACGTTCCAGGCAGAAAAACAAGATGAAAGCCAATCTAACTATGCGGAAAAATTATCTAAAGAAGAAGCAAAATTAGATTGGACGTTATCTGCTACACAGCTAGAACGAAACATTCGTGCCTTTAATCCGTGGCCGATGAGTTTTTTAACCCTAGACGTTAATGGCGTTGAACAAAGCATTAAAGTACATCAAGCAGCCGTACTACCCCATCAAAATAAAACCGCTGGCACAATCTTGAATGTAGATAAAACAGGAATTCAAATTGCCACTCAAAAAGGCGTGTTAAATATTACCCAACTGCAACCAGCTGGAAAGAAACCGATATCGGTGCAAGATTTCTTAAATGGTCGAGCAGATTGGTTTAAAGTAGGCAAACAACTTTAATTTCAGAGAAAAATAACAATGCACTCACCCCATTTAACCATTAAAGATGCTCAGTTTTCGCTTGCTAAACATCAAAAACTAACGATTGATGAACTCACTATTCAGCCAAATACATTTTGGGTGATAGTGGGCGGAAACGGCTCGGGCAAAACGGCTTTTTCACTTGCTCTGCAACGTAAGCTCTCTCTTTATGCAGGGAAATATGACAACAGCTTCCGAAATATTCAACTGCTTTCGTTTGAACAGCAGCAAAAAATGATTGAGCAAATTTTAAAAGATCGTAACAACGATACTATCTCCCCCGATGATTTCGGTTTAACCGCACGCCAAGTAATTTTAAACGGCAGCAACAAAACCGCCTTATGTGAGGAATACGCAGAAAAATTGCATATTCAGCATTTGTTGGAACAGCCTTTTATTCATCTTTCCACTGGGGAAAGCCGCAAAGTGTTGTTCTGTCAAATGTTAGTAAACGAGCCAGATTTACTCATTTTAGACGAACCCTTTGAAGGCTTAGATCAACAATCAGTTCAATATTGGACGCAATTAGTTTCTGAACTTCAAACTAAAATGGCATTAGTGCTCATTGTGAATCGTTTCAATGATATACCCGATGCCGCTGATCATATTGCGGTATTGGATAACTTATCGCTCATTTTGCAAGGAAAGCGAGCAGAAATAGAACAACAAGCGGTCTATTCTCAGCTAAAATTTGCAGAAGATAATGTCAATGTCCCCCTGCCCGAAAGTGCCTCTCTGCTTGTTGCACTGCCCGAAAACATCAATCCATTTGAGCTGGAAAATGTGAATATCCAATATGGCGAGAAGAAAATTCTTGATAACCTGACTTGGACGGTTCAACCTAAACAACATTGGTGGATTAAAGGTCCAAATGGGGCAGGGAAATCGACCTTGCTTTCCATTATCACAGGCGATCACCCACAATCTTATGCAAACAAAGTACGATTATTTGGCCGCCAACGTGGTAGTGGCGAAACCATCTGGGATATTAAGAAAAACATCGGTTATGTAAGCAGCCAATTACATATGGATTATCGAGTAAACTGCTCGGCAATTGATGTCATTCTCTCTGGCTTTTTTGACAGTATTGGCGTTTATCAACAAGTACCAAATGCCCAGCAATTAAAAGCAGTGGAATGGTTAGAACGATTAAACCTAGCCGCATTTGCCAAAAAACCATTTCGCTCACTTTCTTGGGGGCAACAACGCTTACTGCTAATCACAAGGGCAATGGTAAAACACCCACCTATATTAATTTTAGATGAACCATTACAAGGCTTAGACGGCGTAAATCGTAAATTAGTCAAACACTTTATCGAACAATTGGTTACCAATAGCCAAACTCAGTTACTCTTTGTTTCTCACCAAGACAGCGACGCACCAAATTGCATTACGCATTTGTTTGAATTTGTGCCGAAAGGGAAAACGAACGAATTTGGGTATGAGTATCAGCAAACAGAGCTAAAAGTATAAATGAATGTTCTTCTCTTGCTCTTTGGCTAGAAAAAATAAGGGCGAATATCCTTCGCCCTTATCGTTTTATTTAACCAACTCCCCTTTCGCTTGTAGATCAGCGTGGTAGGAAGAGCGAACAAATGGTCCACAAGCTGCGTGCTCAAAGCCCATTTTTTCTGCCTCCTCACGGAACATATCAAACTCCGCCGGTGGCACATAACGTTCCACTTTTAAGTGGTGGCGGCTTGGTTGTAAATACTGCCCGATGGTAAGCATTGTTACACCGTGATCGCGCAAGTCTTGCATTACGTCAAGAATTTCTTCATTGGTTTCGCCAAGTCCTACCATTAAGCCTGATTTAGTTGGAATATCTGGGAACTCTTGCTTGAAGATTTTAAGCAACTCTAACGACCATTTATAATCCGCACCCGGGCGAACTTCACGATATAAGCGTGGCACATTTTCCAAGTTGTGGTTGAACACATCAGGTGGATTTTGTTTCAGAATTTCGACCGCTTGTTCAACACGACCACGGAAGTCTGGTACTAAAATTTCCACTTTGCAGTTTGGATTTAACGCTTTGATTTCACGCACCGTTGCCGAAAAATGAGCTGCACCACGATCAGGCAAATCATCACGATCGACAGAGGTAATAACTACATATTTGAGTTTCATATCCTGCACTGTTTCTGCCACTTTGCGTGGTTCATCAGGATCGAGCGGTAGCGGTTTACCGTGTGCCACATCACAAAATGGGCAACGGCGGGTGCAAATTGCGCCCATAATCATAAAAGTTGCCGTACCGTGGTTAAAACATTCGTGCAAGTTCGGGCAAGAGGCTTCTTCACAAACAGAATGTAAGCCATGGCGACGCATCCCATTTTTAATGCTATCAATTTTTGCTGAATTTGCTGGCAGTTTAATTTTCATCCATTCTGGTTTTTTCAGTAATTCTTGGTCTGGATCAATATTTCTGACTTGAATAACGGAGGTTTTAGCGGCATCACGATATTTCACCCCTTTTTCCATTTTAAAAGGGCTCATTTTTTTTGCCGTAACTTGAGCTGTAGCCGTAACCATTAAAATTTTATATCCTAGTTGTTAATAAATTGTATGTCATTATAGCCCAAAATTGCACTGAAATGCTCGACTAATTTGGGAGAGACCGCTTCACAAGTTAAACCATTTTGATTGATTAACTCGCTTAACTGGCACATTTCAAGCCCTGCATAACCACACGGATTGATGTAGCCAAATGGCGTTAAATCCATATTAATATTCAACGCTAAACCGTGGAAAGAGCAGCCTTTGCGAATGCGTAAACCAAGTGAGCAAATTTTCTTCTCATTTACATAAACCCCTGGTGCATCCGCCTTGGGGTAGCCCTCAATACCATAATCCGCCAATGTGTTCACCACGCATTGCTCCAAGGCGGTGACTAATTCTCGTACCGACACTTCTTTGCCTTGAGCTTTGAGGCGTTTGATGTCGATCAGCACATACATAATCTGCTGACCTTCACCATGATAAGTAATTTGTCCGCCACGGTCGCTTTGTACCACGGGGATATGATTCGGATTGAGCAGATGCTCAGGTTTGCCGGCAGAACCTTGCGTAAACACCGCAGAATGCTGAACTAGCCATAGTTCATCATCTGTCTTCTCATCACGCATATCCGTGAAAGCTTGCATTTGATGCCAAACTTCTTCGTAGGGCTGAATGCCAAGTTGGCGAATAATCAATTTCATTTCTGTTTTCCAACACACATTCACTGATTGAAAAATTCAGGGCGAATAAAATTCGCCCTTACTGCTTAAAGAACCATTCTCACGCCGTTAATTTTGGCAAGTTCTGTGTAGAGTGTTTCAACTTGTTCGATATTCTCAGCCAAAATATCGATGGAAACGGAATTATAAGTGCCTTTTGAGCTTTTTTGCTCACGAGGATTGTAGTCGCCTTTGGCATATTTTTGCGTAACCTCAACCACATCATCAACTAAATCTGCACGGTTTGCACCTACCACTTTGAAGGTAAGGCTGCATGGAAATGCTAATAAATCTTTTAATTTAGCTTGTGGTAAATCTTGTAAATTAATTGCTTTTGATTGAGACATTTTTAATCCTTATTTTAAACGGTAAGCGGTGAAATTTTGCAAATTTTTTGCAAAATCACACCGCTTGATCAACTCCACCTTAAATGGGGATAAAATTCTAGATGACAAGATTAGTCAAAAAGGCTCTTAACGGTTAAGGCAATCCAATCCCATGCTTTACCTAAAATGCCCGCTTCTGGTACATCTTGTAGAACTTGTAAGTTAGTACTCGCCACATCTTTGCCATCTAACTGGTAAATCATTTTACCCACGACTTGTCCTTTTACTAAAGGGGCTTCTAGATTTTTCTTCTCTAACTCATAGCGAGCTTTTAAGTCTGCGGCTCTGCCTTTTGGAATTGTCACAAAACTATCTTGCAGAGCACCTAATTGTACTTTGTTCACTTCGCCATAATAAACACTTTGCTCCGCCACAGATTGTGCCGCAGGCAGTGATTTAATCGTTTCAAAGTTTGCAAAGCCCCATTGGAGTAATTTTTTACTTTCAACTTCACGTCCTTTGTACGTTGGAACACCCATTACCACCGAAATCAAACGAGTATTTGGATTCACCGCAGAGGCGACTAAGTTATAACCGGCTTTATCTGTATGACCTGTTTTTAAGCCATCGACTTGCAAGGTTTTATCCCACAATAAACCGTTGCGATTAAGTTGTGGCTTTTTAATATTGTACTGGAACTCTTTTTCTGCATAAATTTTATATTCTTCAGGGTGATCTTGAATAATCTGAGCACCAATAATCGCCATATCACGCGCTGAAGAATATTGCTCAGCATCATCTAAACCGTGAACGGTAGTAAAGTGGGTGTTCTTCAAACCAAATTGCTGTGCATATTTATTCATTTCATTAATGAAAGCAGCCTGCGAACCTGAAACGTGTTCCGCTAGGGCAACAGAGGCATCATTACCAGATACAATAATCAGCCCCTTCATTAGATTTGCAACAGATACTTTACTGTTTAAATCTAAAAACATAAGTGAAGAACCAGGGAATTTCTGTGCCCAAGCATTTTCACTTACAGTAACCATATCACTACTACTTACCCTGCCTGCTTTTAGTGCTTCACCCACTACGTAGCTTGTCATCATTTTTGTTAATGATGCAGGGTATTGGCGTTGGTCTGGGTTCAAACTCGCTAATACTTCTCTGGAATTATAATCCATCAAAATATAAGTTTGTGCATTAATTTGTGGGGCTGGCAAATTAAAATCGGTATTTAAATCAGCATAGGCAATACTTGATACTGTAAGTGCTACAACGCTGATTGCTTTCACTAATATTTTTTTCATAAATTTATTTCAGTTCCTCTTAATATTAATTCATTACATAATACGCATTAGCTGAGCGAGTATTTTTATGTAAAATCGCAATTTTTACTTTTGCTATACCTGAACGGTGCATACCAATTTTTTTCGCTGCTGCAGAAGATAAATCCACTACTCTAGTATGAGCGTAAGGACCTCTGTCATTTACTCGCACCACAACAGAACGCCCATTGCGTAAATTGGTTACTTCAACCAACGTGCCAAATGGCAACGTTTTGTGTGCAGCAGTCATTTTCGCATTACTAAAAGTTTCACCACTTGCTGTGCGACGACCATTAAATTTATTAGCATAATAGCTCGCTACCCCCGTTTGAAAATGTTTACGGATAAGCTGTTTATGCTGTTTTTTTGACGATTTTTTGTTAATCATCGCCGTCTTTTTTTTCACGGTTTTAACCGTTACTTTTTTGGCAACTTTTGCCTTCTTTTTTGTTGATTTAGACGCTATTTGCTTTTTTATTGAAATACTTGAATTAGCTTTTGAATGCTTTGTTGCAGCCCAAGAATTTAATGAACCAAATGCCATAAATCCAGCTAACAACAGGGTTACAATTTTACCTAATCTCATATAAGTTTTTTCCTCTATGTGGATGTCGCTATTGTTTGTAACAATGATAGTTTTACTGCTTTTTGATACCGCAAAAAAGCAAAAGTTCAGAACGTTGATACCCGATTTATTTCAGTTTATCGTAAGGATTGTTACTACCAATACGCTTACGATGTACATAAGTGGACATTATCAAACCAAACGCAGCCATAAGAGTAACATAAGAGGTTCCCCCATAGCTAAACAGTGGCAATGGTATCCCAACTACAGGTAAAATACCACTTACCATACCAATATTTACAAAAACGTAAACAAAGAACAATAATGCCGTACCACCCGATAATATACGCCCAAAGGCAGAATCCGATTTAGAGCCAATGACTAAACCTCGGGCGATAATAAACAAATAGATAGCCAGCAAAACTGAAACGCCTATCATACCATGTTCTTCACTTAAAACAGCAAAAATAAAATCCGTATGTGGCTCAGGCAAAAACTCCAGTTGTGATTGAGTACCCTCCATCCAACCTTTTCCATTAATTCCTCCAGAACCTATCGCAATTTTAGATTGGATAATATGATAACCTGCACCAAGAGGATCTTTATCTGGATCAATTAACGTCATTACCCGTGTTTTTTGATAATCGTGCATTAAAAAACACCACATAACCGGAATAAAACCCGCTAAACATACCACACCGGTTCCAATTAGTTTCCAGCTAAGCCCTGCTAAAAAGAGCACAAAAATCCCTGCAGAACACACTAAAATCGATGTACCTAAGTCGGGCTGAATCGCAACCAATAAGGTTGGCAAAACAATCAAGGCTAGTGCGATAAAAGTATCTTTAAAACTTGGAGGGAGCGGTCGCTTACCCAAATAAGTTGCCACCATCAACGGCACAGCAAGTTTCGCAATTTCAGAGGGTTGAAAACGGACAAACCCTAAATTCAACCAACGCTGGGCACCTTTACTGGTTTCCCCAATTAAATCCACTAAAATCAATAATATTAAGCAAAACACATACACATACGGCGATATTTTCTGATAAAAATGAGGCGGAATCATCGCCATAATAAACATCAAACCAAGACCAAGTGAGACCTGTACCACTCGATTGGTAAACATTCGCTCATTCGCACCGCTTGCACTATAAAGTACTAATAAACCATATCCGGTAATCGCTAGCAAACCGATTAATAGAAGGAGATCGAGCGAAAATAGCTTCCAAAAAATTTTCTTAAACCTACTATTCATAATTCCCCTCTATTACAAGCGGTCGATTTTGTTCAGCATTTTGCAAATCTGAGTGTTCAATCTTTTTCAACACATAATCCATAATTTGACGAGCCACTGGTGCGGCGGCACTTCCACCTCCGCCTGCATTTTCTAGAATCAACGCAACGACGATTGTCGGCTTTTCATAAGGAGCATAACCGATATACCACGCGTGGTCGTGCAACTCTTTTTTTATCGCATTCTTATCGTAGTTTTTACCGTGTAAATTAAAAACCTGCGCCGTTCCTGTTTTTCCTGCTGAATGATATAACGCTCCAGCAAATACTTTACGAGCAGTACCGTTTGAAGCGTGGTTTACATTATACATACCGAGTTTTGCTAAATGCCAAAACGATTCTGGCACGCCTTTAATATCTTCATAAAGAAGCGGATCTTGATATGGCGTGACTGAATTACTACTTTGCACTTCAAGCATTAAATGCGGTGTATTCACTCGTCCGTTATTAATTAAAATAGCCGCTGCCTTTGCTAACTGAAGCGGTGTAGAAATCCAATAACCTTGCCCGATGCCAACTGGAATTGTATCTCCTTGCACCCATTGTTTTTTATAGCGTTTTTGCTTCCATTCACGGGTTGGCATTACCCCTGCGGACTCCTCAAAAATATCAATACCTGTTTTCACACCAAAACCAAATTTTTTCATCCAATCCGACATTTTATCAATCCCCATTTTATAGGCTAATTGATAGAAAAAAGTATCTGAGGATTCAGTAATCGCCTTATTCACATTAGTCGCACCGTGCCCACTTCGCTTCCAGTCACGATAGCGTTGCGTTGTGCCTGGCAAAATCCAATAACCTGGATCAGAAATAGTGGTATTGGGCGTAACTATCCCCTCATCTAAACCCGCTACAGCCATAAACGGCTTGATAGTAGAGGCGGGGGGATAAGCGCCTTGAGTAGCACGACTGTAAAGTGGGCGTTCAGGATCATCAAGCAACGCTTTATAATCCTTACCTGAAATGCCGCCTACAAACAGATTATTATCATAGCTTGGGTTAGAGACCATCGCTAAAATACTACTATCACGAGGATCAAGCACCACGACCGCCCCTTTATAATTTGAAATTAACGACATTACATATTGTTGCAATTCCACATCAATACTTAAGCGAATGCTACTACCTGCTACACCAGCCTGATCTCGCAACTTGCGAATAACCTTGCCACGATTATTAATTTCTACTTCCTCAAAGCCTGTCACGCCATGTAATTGGTCTTCATAGTATTTCTCGATACCCAATTTTCCCATATCGTGAGAACCAGCATAATTACCGAACTTCCCCTCTTCCTGCAGCTTTTTTTTATCCCTTTCGTTAATTTTCGCAACATAACCGATAATATGGGTTAATAATTCACCATAAGGATAATTACGTTTGTAATATGCCTGCACATCCAAACTTGGAAAACGATGCTGGTTCACCGCAAAACGTGCCATTTGAGTTTCATTTAAGTTGCCCTTAAGCATAATCGGCGTATAGCGAGAAGTCCGTTTTTTCTCTTTATTATAGTTCTCAATATCTTCATCTGTTAGCCCAACAACTTCTCTTAACTCCTCTAATGTTTGTTTAATATTCTCCGTTTTTTCTGGCACAATAAACAACCCAAAATAAGTTAAGTTCTCTGCTAACACTTTACCATTACGATCGTAAATTAACCCTCGAGCAGGTGGAACAGGCAACAATTTAATACGATTACCATTTGAGCGAGTCTGGTAGTCATCATAATTAACCACTTGTAAATGATACAAATTAGCTAACAATACCCCCGTTAAGGCAAGCACCCCCACAAATGCAATAAAGGAACGGCGAGCATACAAATTACTTTCCGCCTGCCCGTCTCGCACCTTTTCTCGCTGATTTGATGAAATGAATTTTGCTAATTTACCAAACATATAAATTTAATCACTATTCTCGATGATAAGGGTGATTAATAGTGACTGACCACGCACGATATAAACTCTCCGCAACCACCACACGCACCAATGGATGCGGTAATGTTAAAGGCGATAACGACCAACTTTGCTCTGCAGCCGCCTTACATTCAGGCGACAACCCTTCAGGTCCACCAATTAACAAAGCAATATCTCGCCCGTCATTTTTCCAACCATCTAACTGAGAGGCTAACTGCTCTGTCGTCCACGTCTTACCTGGAATATCAAGCGTAACGATTTTTGCCTTACCCGCAGCCGCTAACATCGCCCTCCCCTCAAGCTCTAGAATGCGTTTAGTATCGGCATTCTTACCTCGTTTTCCGGCTGGAATTTCTATCAACTCAAACGGCATCTCTTTCGGGAAGCGACGTTGATATTCTTCAAACCCCATTGTCACCCAAACTGGCATTTTTGTGCCAACTGCAATTAATTGAATTTTCATTTTCTTGATACTCACAAGCGGTTGAATTTACAGAATAATTTGCAAAAAATCTTACAAAAATAACCGCTTGCAATCCTACTCAAAACACAATTTACGCCCAAAGTTTCTCTAATTGATACATCTCACGGCTATCTTCTTGCAACAAGTGAACAATCGCCTGCCCGAAATCTACCACAATCCAATCTGCAACCGCTTTACCCTCATCACCAAAAACCTCAATTCCCGCTTGCTTTGCTTCACTCACCAAACGATCCGCCGTTGAAGCCACATGGCGACTTGATGTCCCAGTTGCTAAAATCATCGTATCCGTAATGCTTGATTTACCTTTCACATCAATGGCTAAAATATCCTTCGCCTTTAAATCATCTAACGTTTTTGTTAAAAATTCGACTAAATTTTGTTCCACTCTATTTTTCTCTCTCATCATAAAAACGTGGGATTTTAACATAAATTGGGCAGCTATAAGACAACAAGCGGCTATTTTTGCAAAAAATCTTACAAAAATAGCCGCTTGCATATATCACCAACTCTTCAAACTTACTATGCCTAAAAAAGCTCAATTATCCTGTTGAAAAATTTTTAATATTGCGGTGAAAATTACTAGAGTAGTGGCAATGTCTCTAACATATTCTCATGAAAACAAAAAAAACGGTTCTCCTATTTAAAGAGAACCGTTCAGTTAAAACAATTTAGTCATTAAAATAGACCCTTTTTAATGCAAATTCTAAACCTCGAATTTCCGCCAAACCTCTCAAACGGCCAATTGCAGAATACCCTGGATTGGTTTTTTTCTTGAGATCATCCAACATTTGATGACCATGATCAGGACGCATTGGAATTAAACGGTTATCTCCCTTTGCTTTACGACGACTTTCTTCTGTTAAAATTGCCTTTACTACACCAAACATATCTACATCGCCCGCCAGATGATCCGCTTCGTGGAAGCTTTGTATATTCTTTTCACGTTGAGTCGCTCGTAAATGCACGAAATAAATACGATCCGCAAACTTTTCTACCATTTTAACCAAATCATTATCGGCTAACACACCATACGAGCCAGTACAGAAAGTAAAGCCGTTCGCAGTAAGCGATTGAGTTTCAACAAACCATTGCATATCCTCAATAGTAGAGACAATACGCGGCAACCCTAAAATTGGGCGAGGAGGATCATCTGGATGAATTGCCATACGGATCCCTACTTCCTGAGCAACAGGCACAATTTCATTTAAGAAATAAGCTAAATGGGCACGGAATTTCTCAGCCGAAATATTTTTATAGCGATCAAGCTGAGCTTGGAACTCTTCTAAGGTATAGCCTTCTTCAGAGCCTGGTAATCCAGCAATAATATTCTTAGTTAATTTTGCTATATCCGCTTCGCTCATTTTTTCAAAATAAGTCTTGGCTTCTACTCTCTCTGCTTCTGAATAGGTTTCTTCCGCCCCTGGGCGTTTTAAAATATAGAGTTCAAATGCCGCAAAAGCAACTTGATCAAAACGCAGAGCTTTTGAGCCGTCTGGCATTTCATATTCAAGGTCGGTTCGGGTCCAATCTAAAACCGGCATAAAATTATAACAAACGGTATCAATACCACATTCCGCCAAATTACGTAATGTTTGCTTATAGTTATCAATCCATTGTTGAAAATTATCAGTTTGGGTTTTAATTTCTTCGTGAACTGGCACGCTCTCAACAACAGACCAAACCAGCCCTTTTTCTTCTAATTGAGCTTTACGTTTATTAATTTCCTCAATAGACCACACCTGCCCATTGGGAATATGGTGCAATGCAGTTACAATACCTGTTGCCCCTGCTTGTCTTATATCGTCTAAAGAGACTGGATCGTTTGGTCCATACCAACGCCATGCTTGTTCCATAGTAAACTCCTGGTTATAGTTATATTAAAAATTAACAGCTAACGGACTAACATTAAACAAGTAACCATCAAAGTTTGGATCGTCTAAATCCGATAACTCAAATAGTTTTTGTTTTACATTTTCTAAATGTTGCCACATCATTTTTCTCGCCATCACAGGATCTTTTCTCTGTATAGCTGCAATAATATTTTCGTGATCTTTCAACCATAAATAGCGGTAACTTTGATCAGGAATATGAGCGTGTAATCCTTTCCACATAGGGCTATTTGTCCTATACTCCCAAAGATCTTTCTGCATACGAATAATCACCTCATTTTGCGTAATTTCTGCAATCGTTTTGTGAAAATCTTCATCTGCAACATAGTCTTCATCACCATGCTCTAGGTTTTTACGTTCACGCTCTAAGATGTCTTTGAGTTGTAAAACATCTGCTCTGGTTGCTTGAATTGCTGCAAATTCAGCAATACTGCTTTCCAATAATTGCCTTGCTTGTAACAATTCAAATGGTCCAACATCGGGTAAATCATCCGTTTCTTCAACATTTACCTTTGGTAAATTGATCACATAAACACCCGAACCTTTACGAACTTCTACTAAATTTTCAAGCTCAAGCATAATAAGCGCCTCACGAATCACTGTGCGACTTACATTGAAGTAGTTTGATAAATCACGTTCTGCTGGTAATTTGTCGCCTACTTTATAAGCTCCACTCAGTAATTCTGCTTTTAGCTCTTGCCCTATTTTTTTATAAGAACGTAAATCTTCAGGTGCCATAATGTTTCTAATAATGCCTCTAATCTAAATTAAATTTCTGAAATGGATAACTTATAGCCATTTTCAACAGGTTTGCCATTTACAATTAATTGACGTTTCTCAGGGTGAGGCAATCTAAAGACAAGTTCTTTATATTGTGGCTCATATTCACCTGTTTTAGTTAAATTGACTTCAACTGCTGTATTTGAGCAATTTAACTCAATGTCTAAGGTTAAATGTGTACCATTTAAATAATCAAAACTTGCTCCATCATCATCAAAAATAGATGATATTGCTTTACCTTGATCAATAAACGGCATAATTAATAATTCACGGTAATTATCTATCAATGTGTTAGAGCGTCCTTTTGAACCAAGAGGAATAATAGAACCAGCTCTTAGGAATAATGGAATACGCTCTATAGGTGCATCAACCGTAATTGTTTCTCCACCATAATACCATTGATGTGTATAAAAATCATACCAACCTGTATAATTACAAGGTAAGTAAACATCTCGTTTACGTTGCCCTTCTTCTACTATTGATGCAATCAACAAATCCTTACCAAACAGATAATCATCGTTTTCAGCAAATGTCTTTGTATCGTGCTCATGATCTAAGAATGTCGGACGTAACATTGGCTCTGCTTGTGTATGTGCTTGCCATAGTAAATTATAGATATATGGCATTAAGCGGTAACGTAACTGAATTGCATCACGGATAATATTAGTTACTTCAGGATACATCCAAGGCTCATTAACTGTTTTATCATCATTCCAAGAATGGATAGTAAAACGAGGGTGCATTACCCCATTTTGAACCCAACGCACAAACAGCTCTGGCTCTGGCTTATTACCAGAGAAACCACCAACATCGTGCCCAACATTATATAGAGCAGATAAGCTCATACCTAAGCCCATTTTGATATTATATTTCAATGTATGCCAACTAGTACGGTTATCACCAGACCAAGTTTGGACATAACGGTTCATACCTGATGAACCAGAACGAGAGATCAAATAAGGTCGAAGATTCGGCGCAAACTCTTTTTGAGCCTCAAAGGACGATTTCATCATCAACAATGGCTGAAGTGGTCGAATAAGTTTAATCGGTAGCCCCTTACCAAAGAAATGGCACTTAGCATAATCGTCCCAAACTTCATACTCATTATTGTCATTCCAAGTTGAACCAATCCCCATTTCCATTAATAGGGTTTTCACATTAGATTTCCACCAATCTACTGTTGCCGGATTGGTAAAATCTAAGTGTGATCCCTCATCGTCCCAAAACATTGAACGCTCTGGATTATCTGACTCTGAATCCTTAATGAATAATCCTTTTTCTGCAATCTCATTATAGCGAGGGTGATCTTGCAATAAACAAGGCTTAATATTTGCGGCCAAATTCATTCCTGCATCCAAAAAGTATTTACTCATTAATTTCGGTTGTGGAACTTTGTCATAATTCCAGTTAAACACATAGCGTTTACCGCTAATCGAAGTATAGCCTGATGATAATTGGAATGAATCACACGGGATATTATGCTCACGACATAAATCAACAAATTTTTTCAGCTGTTCTTGAGCATCAGGTGCATCGGTATAACTCATTGTTGAGCCACTATAGCCTAGGCTCCAACGAGGTCCAAAAATAGTACCACCTGTTAATTGAGTATATTTCTTGGTTACATCTAAAATTTGCGGACCTAAAATCATATAGTAATCTAGATCACCATCTTCGGCTTTGTAATTGCGATAATAAGCGTGGTAGTTATCAATTTCACTACCTAACACAAACCAACAAGGAGCTAAGTTGTCGTAATAAATACCGTAGCTTGCTTCTTCAGCGTGAGTAATATAAAACGGAATATGTTTATAAAGTGGATCCATATGCTCCGCGTTATAGCCCATAGCATCAATATTACGCATCTCAAAACGACGACCGTGTCGGTTTAAATTCCCTGTTTTTTCTCCCAAACCATAATATTGCTCATTCATGCTACGATTTAGATAGTGAGTAACGTTAGTATTAGAAATACCGAATAGATAAGCCCCTGTTTTACGATCTGATGCAAAGGTTTTCCACTCTCCATCAACTTTACGCTGCCATTCCAAATAAAGTGGCTGATGTACAATGACTTTTAAACAAGCGGTCGAAATTTCTAAAGAATTTGCAGATTCATTCACCTCATAATCAGGTAATGAAAAACCTTCTACAGACCACTTATCTCTACCTTCCCATTGCACATCATCTGTATTAGGACTAACCGCCCAAGTTGCAGGAACCCTAAATTCATTGTTACGGGTAAAGGCTATACGGAAAATATCTTTTTCTAATACAAAAATATGCAATCCAATATCACGTTCACATTGGATATCAATGCGATTATTTTCGTGCTTGCTAAACTGCCAATTTTTTAATGTTTTCATATTGACTATTCCTGGATTAATAACCTAATAGCAATTGTGGTAAGGCAAGGCTTAATGAAGGCACATAAGTTACTAATAACAATGCTAAGATTAAGACTGCATAGAAAGGTAGTAATGGTTTGATCACCTGATTGATTCTCACACCACCAACAGAACAACCAATGAACAAGGCACTACCTACTGGAGGCGTACAAATACCAATTGATAAGTTAAATGCCATTAAGATACCGAAATGTACAGGATCCATACCTAAATCGGTAACAATAGGGAAGAAAATTGGTGTAAAGATAAGTAATGCTGGTGTCATATCCATAAATACACCTACAATCAATAAGATAATATTGATGATTAAGAGAATCACGATTGGATTATCTGATATTGCCAATAAACCATCGCTAATAGTATAAGGAATATCTGCATTTGCCATTACCCAAGACATTCCCATTGATGTGCCGATTAAAAGCAATACAATTGCAGTAGTAACTACGGATTCTAAAATGACTTTTGGTAATTCTTTAATTGATACCTCACGATAAATCAATACCGCTAGAATAAGGGTGTAAACAACAGCAAAAGCTGATGCTTCAGTTGCTGTGAAAATACCACCGATTATCCCTCCCATAATAACAACAATTAAACCAAGGCTTGGTAACGCATCTAAGGTTTTCTTAAACACCTCAGATTTAGTTGGTTTCAGTGAAACTGGGTAATTACGTTTTTTAGCAATATAACCAATAATCAACATAATCGATAATCCCATTAAAATACCAGGAATATAGCCAGCTAAAAATAATGCACCGATTGATGTGCCACCAGTTACCAATGAATAAACGATAAAAGTATTACTTGGTGGAATTAATAACCCTGTTGGACAAGAAGCAATGTTTACTGCTGCTGAAAATGCAGGATCATAACCTTCTTTCTTTTGTAATGGAGACATAATTCCCCCCATTGCTGCACCAGATGCAACTGCAGAACCTGAAATTGAACCAAACATCATATTAGCTAACACGTTTACGTGAGCCAAAGAACCTGGCAAGCGCCCACCTATTACTTTTGCAAATTCAATTAAACGTAAAGCAATACCACCTCTATTCATAATATTACCTGCAAGGATAAAAAATGGGATTGCAAGCAATGAAAAACTATCTAAGCCAGAAGCCATTTTCTGTGTAATTACAGTAATTGCTGCATCAAAAGGTACAGACATCATTACAGTAATTAGAGATGCTAAGCCGATAGAGAATGAAATTGGTACACCAATACAAAGGAAGAGAAAGAATGTAGAACAAAGTACAAGAACAACTGACCATTCCATAATATGTTCTCCTTATATTAATTTAATGAGGATACTGGTTTAGCTAACGTAAATAAATCACGAATCACATAAACCAACATAAAGAAACCACTTAATGGAATGGCACTATAAACCAACCCCATTTCTATACCTAATACAGGGGAAATTTGCCCCGCATTTATTGTAGAGACCACTAATTTAATGCCTCCATAACACATAACTAGCACTATGAAACACAAGCTAATTAAGTTCACCACAAAATTTAGGCGTCTTAATTTATCTGGCGAAGATTCTAATCTTGTTGCTAATAAATCAATAGCTAAATGTTTTTTCTGACCAAACGCATAAGCTGCTCCAATTAAACCAACCCAAATAAATGAAAAACGGGCCAGTTCATCGGTATAGACACTCGGGTCCTGTAATACAAATCGTGAAAACACTTGCCAAACAACACAAATAACAAGAAGAATACTGATGATGACACATAAGGCAGATAATGCTTTATCAATCTTAGATACAAAATTATCCATACAACCCTCTTTAACAAGTAATGACTCAATAAACAAAATTGGTAAACCAATTCTGCTCAATATAGTTATTTTTTGCAATAAAAAATTATTAATTTTGTGATCTGGATCACCAATTTAGAAATTTTGGTTTGATATGTAAAAAATAGCTTTGTATGATAGATTAACAATTCAACTAATGGATACATTAACGAATTGTAGATTTTGAAATTTTAACTTTATCTAGGAGAACTCAATATGTTCACTAAAAAAACACTTCTTTCAACTTCATTAGCAACTGTTTTATCACTAGGTTTAGCATTTTCTGCGTCAGCAAAAACAACATTAAAACTAAATCACAATAATGATAAAACTCACCCAGTTCATATTTCTATGCAAAAAATGGCAGATGAAGTCAAAGAATTAACGAATGGAGAAATTGTAATTCGTATCTATCCAAATAGCCAGCTAGGAACACAACGTGAATCTATCGAATTACTGCAAGCAGGCTCACTAGATATGGCGAAATCAAATGCAAGTGAAATGGAATCATTTGAGCCATCTTATGGTGCATTTAATATTCCGTACTTATTTCATAACGTAGATCACTACTACGCAGCATTAAAAGATTCCGAAGTAGGTCAAAAAATCTTAGAAGCTTCTAAAGGTAAAGGTTTCCTAGGTTTAACTTATTATGATGGTGGTGCTCGTAGTTTCTATGCAAATAAAGAAATCAGAACGCCAGCTGATTTGAAAGGCTTAAAAGTTCGTGTTCAACCAAGCCCAAGTGCTGTAAAAATGATGGAGCTTCTTGGCGGTTCAGCAACACCTTTAGCATATGGTGAACTTTATACAGCCTTACAGCAAAAAGTAGTCGATGCTGCAGAAAATAACGAAACAGCACTAACACTTGCTCGCCATGGTGAAGTGTCAAAAGTCTTTAGCCAAGATGAACACACTATGATTCCTGATGTTCTACTAATTAGTGAAAAAACTTGGGCTAAATTAACACCTGAACAACAAAAGGCAATAAAAACAGCAGCGGATAATTCAATGATGTCTCATAAAGATTTATGGACGAAAATGATTGAAGAAGAGAAGAAAAAAGCACAAGAACAAATGGGAGTTAAATTCATTACCGTTGAAAAACAACCATTTATTGATGCAACTAAACCAATGAAAGATGAAGTAAAAGCAGATCCTGTAATTGGCAGCTTAGTAGAAAAAATTGATGCCCTAGCACCAACAGCTAAATAGTTAAAACACACAAAAATCTATTGCCACCTAAGGTAGCAATAGATTTTTATAAGAATATAAATAAAGAGGATAAATTAATGAATATTGCACAAAACCACAATTTAAAAAATAAAGTCGTCGTCGTAACAGGTGCTGGTGGCGTTTTATGTGCATTCTTAGCCAAAGAATTAGCAAAAACCAAAGCAAAGATTGCTTTACTTGATTTAAATTTAGAAGCTGCACAAAAAATAGCTGATGAAATATCTTCCGAAGGTGGAGTTGCTAAAGCGTATCAAACTAACGTTCTAGAATTAGATAATATTAAAGCCGTACGCGACCAAATTACTGCTGATTTAGGAACTTGTGATATTTTAATCAACGGAGCAGGTGGTAATAATCCGAAAGCAACTACCGATAATGAATTTCACGAGGTAGATTTGCCAGAAAATACTAAATCTTTCTTTGAATTGGATAAAGGTGGTATTGAGTTTGTCTTCAACTTAAACTACTTAGGTACATTGTTACCAACCCAAGTCTTCGCAAAAGATATGATTGGTAAAGAGGGCGCAAATATCGTCAATATTTCGAGTATGAATGCTTTCACGCCATTAACCAAAATTCCAGCTTACTCTGGAGCCAAAGCTGCTATCAGCAACTTTACTCAATGGCTTGCCGTTTACTTCTCAAAAGTGGGGATTCGTTGTAATGCAATTGCACCAGGTTTCTTAGTCAGTAACCAAAATCGTGGACTGCTCTTTGATAGCGAAGGTAACCCAACTGCTCGAGCGAATAAAATCTTAACGAATACGCCAATGGGACGTTTTGGTGAACCAGAAGAATTATTAGGTGCATTACTGTTCTTAGTTGATAGCCAATATTCCAGCTTTGTAAATGGTGTTATTATTCCAGTAGATGGTGGTTTTTCTGCTTATAGCGGTGTATAGCCTAACGAGGTTTATATGAAACAATTTTTATATGAAGATTTTTTACTCTCAACGCCAACCGCTAGAAAGCTCTATCACGACTATGCTAAAGATCAGCCCATCTTTGACTATCACTGCCACTTAAATCCAAAGGAAATCGCAGAAAATCGTCAATTTAATGATTTAGCCGAAATTTGGTTAGAAGGTGATCACTATAAATGGCGGGCAATGCGTTCAGCAGGCGTTGAAGAGCGTTTAATCACTGGTGATGCAGATAAATACAGTAAATACTTAGCATTTTCGGAAACTGTACCAAAATGTATTGGTAACCCAATTTACCATTGGACACATTTAGAATTACGCCGTCCATTTGGCATTACGAACACGCTTTTCTCGCCTGAAACAGCAGAAAAAATTTGGCATCAAGGCAAAGAATTACTGCAACAGCCTGAATTTTCAGCTCGTGGCATTATGCAGCAGATGAATGTGAAATTAGTAGGTACAACTGATGATCCTATTGATTCACTAGAACATCACAAAGCGATTGCCCAAGACAACACGTTTGATATTGAAGTAGTGCCAAGTTTCCGACCAGACCGTGCATTCAAAATTGAGTTACCGTTATTCAATGATTACATTGAACAGTTAGGTAAAGTGACCGATATTGAGATCAATACCTTTGATAAATTAAAACAAGCCTTACTAAAACGCATTGAGCATTTTGATCAACAGGGTTGTAAATCTGCTGATCATGGTATTGAAATCGTCCGTTTTACACCTATTCCTGATGAAAAAACTCTCGATCAGATTTTGCAAAAAAGATTACAAAATCAACCGCTTGCAGAAGAGGAAATCGCTCAATTTAGTACCGCTTTATTAGTTTGGTTAGGTACAGAATATCATAAACGAAATTGGGTAATGCAAATGCATATTGGGGCAATCCGTAACAATAATACGAGAATGTTCAAATTATTGGGTGCAGATTCAGGATTTGATTCGATTGGCGATCGTCCATTTGCTGAAGCACTTTCTTGCTTATTGGACAATATGGATCAAACCGACCAACTACCAAAAACCATTTTGTACTGCTTAAACCCTCGTGATAACGAAATGTTAGGCAGTATGATCGGCAATTTCCAAACAGGTGGCATTGCAGGCAAAATCCAATTCGGTTCAGGTTGGTGGTTTAATGACCAAAAAGATGGAATGGAACGCCAATTACAGCAGCTTTCACAATTAGGTTTACTCAGCCAATTTGTTGGAATGCTAACCGATTCCCGCAGCTTCCTATCCTATACCCGCCACGAATATTTCCGCAGAATCCTATGTGAAATGATTGGCGGCTGGGTAGCACGAGGCGAAGCACCAAATGATCTGAAGTTACTTGGCACTATGGTAAAAGATATTTGCTACAGTAACGCAAAACGTTATTTCAAATAGGAGATAACAATGAAAAAACTCTCCATCATCGGGGAATGTATGATTGAGTTAAATGGCGAGCCGTTTGGGAATATGTATCAAACTTATGGCGGTGATTCGCTGAATACCGCCACTTATCTGACTCGGGTGACTCCGCCTGAGCAGATTGAAGTGCGTTATATTTCCGCTCTTGGCACAGATAAACTCAGTCAAGGTATGCTGGACGCTTGGCAGGCGGATAATATCAATACTGATTTTGTGTTGCGTGATGAACACCGCCAGCCTGGACTTTATCTCATTCAGTTGGATAAACAAGGGGAACGGACGTTTCTCTATTGGCGAAATCAGTCCGCTGCTCGTTATCTGTTGCAACACTCTGATTACCCGAAAGCCCTGAATGCAATAGCAGAAACCGATATGGTCTATCTTAGCGGTATTTCATTGGCTATTCTGTCTGAGAATGACCGTTTTAAGCTTATTGAGCAACTGCATGCACTGAAAACACAAGGCGTGAAAATCGCTTTTGATAGTAACTACCGCCCAAAACTGTGGAAAAGTACCGAAACAGCTCAACGGTATTATGCTAAGTTGCTCGATTTAGTGGATTTAGCTCTCGTTACATTTGATGATGAACACCTACTTTGGGGTGATACAAACGAGCAAGACACACTTACCCGCCTTGCGCAATATGGTATTGAAACCATCGTAGTCAAACAAGGCTCTCGGGGGGCAACTGTTCAAACTCACAATGAGCAAATTTTTGTGCCAACTATTCCCATTGAGAATGTGGTTGACACTACCTCCGCAGGCGATTCTTTCAATGCAGGTTTCCTTAACGGCTATTTGCTCAGCAAAGATTTAGTCACTTGCTGCCAACAAGGCAACTCCCTTGCAAGCATTGTGATTCAGCACAAAGGGGCAATTATTGATAAATCAGCCACCGCCCATCTAAAACAGCAGTTTGCACAGTAATACAAGCGGTTGTTATTGTAAAAAATTTGACAAAAATGACCGCTTGCATACAACATAAAGAGGTTAGAAATGCGTTATACCACCGAACAAATCGTAGAAAAATTAAGAGAACTCAAAGTTGTCCCTGTCATCGCACTAGACAACGCGGAAGATATTTTACCGCTTGCGAAGACCTTATCCAATAATGGCTTACCTGTGGTGGAAATTACTTTCCGCTCGGCTGCGGCTGAAGAGGCAATTAAGTTAGTCAAAGCAAACTATCCAGAAGTATTAATAGCAGCAGGAACAGTACTCACCAAAGAGCAAGTCTTAACAGCTAAAAATGCTGGAGCAGATTGTATTGTTACACCAGGCTTTAACCCAAATATCGTGCAATATTGCCAAGATCTAAACTTACCAATTATCCCAGGCGTAAATAACCCAATGGCAATTGAAGCTGCACTTGAGCTTGGCATACAAGCGGTCAAATTTTTCCCTGCAGAAGCAAGTGGCGGAGCCAAAATGATTAAAGCATTATTAGGCCCTTACAGCAACTTACAAATGATGCCAACAGGTGGAATCAGCCTCGCTAATATCAAGGATTATCTTACTATCTCAAACGTCTTAGCTTGTGGAGGATCTTGGTTTGTAGAGCAATCACTAATTAAAGAACAAAAATGGGAAAAGATCAGTGAATTAGTGAGAGAAGTCGTTGAGATTGTTAATTAAGTGAAATTGCTCAAGTATAAAAAAGGGTCTTTTTTTATCTATTTACAAGAGAATACAAATTCGGCATACTCTATTTAATGCCAACTTTAACTATTAAGGGCTATTTTAAATAGCCTTTTCTTTTATAACTCTCTATGAAAAAAATCATTCCTATTTCGTTAATCTTAACTTCACATTTTGCTTTTACCGCCGCTGCCCCAATTCAAATTCAAGAGAAAATAGATAGCCAGCGAATGCAACAAAATCAACCGTTTGAAAGACCCGAGCATAAAGTATCGAAATCACAGCCCCAAATACAACATAGTGATAAAGCCATTTCTCTTTCAAAACAAGAGTTACTTAAACAACCTCATTTACTGAATTCGGCAATGCTCTCTACCTTGATCACAGGAAATGCGGAAGATGTGCTCTTTTTGCTGCCTATTTATCAAAAATTGTCTATTGCTGAGCAAAGTAGAGAAATAATGCAATGGGCAAAAGCCGTTGAGGCTAGAGCAAAGCAAAACTACGCTCAATCTATCAAGCTCTATCGAGAGTTGTTAGCCAATTATCCTGAAAATCAGCCAATCCGTATGCAGCTTGCGGTGACTCTTTTTGAGAATCGTGAAAATGAAGCAGCAGAAGCACAATTTCACAAATTACAAGCGGATAAATTACCGCCAGAAATTGCAAATATCATCCATCATTATTTAGCTGCAATCAATAAACAAGATAGGTGGATATTTCAAGGCGGTTTAACTTTTTTAAACGATCCGAATATTAATAATGCCCCTGCTTCAGGCACCGCTCATAATGGCTGGACCGCACCAAGAAAAGAATCCGCACAAGGCGTTGGACTTAACGTTAACGTGGAAAAGAAATGGTCTTGGGGAAATGGTATCTTCCACGAATTTCATCTAAATGGTAATGGAAAATATTATTGGAATAACAAAAAATATAATGAATATTCGCTAAGAGAAAGCTTTGGATTAGGCTATCAAAATGCAAAACAGAAAATCACTGTTTTACCATTCTTAGAGCAAATGTGGTATGCAGGTGGTTCAACTCAAAGTGAAAGCACTAAACGTTATTCCAATGCAAGAGGGGTAAATACCCGTTGGCAATATTGGATTACGCCACAATGGCAATCATCCATCACTTATGAGTATGCCGAGCAGCGTTACACACGCCGCAAGCACTTAGATGGGAATTATCATTTTATTTCCCCAAGCGTTTATTATTATCCAAGCAGCCAGCAATATTGGTTTGTTGGGGCAAACTTTAACCGCAATAGCACGAGAGATTTAGATGACAGCTTTATTCGCAAAGGAATATCTCTAGGTTGGGGGCAAGAGTGGAAGAATGGACTTTCTAGCCAATTAAGTGTCAGCTACGCCCGCAAGCAACATCGTGCTCCAATGCCAATTTTCCTAATTACTCAACGTAATAAAGAATACGGTGTGCAAGTAAGCCTTTGGCATAGAGCTTTACATTTTAAAGGGATTACACCTCGTTTAACCTGGCAATATAATAAATTAAAAAGTAATCACGCTTTTTATAACTATGATAAAAATCGTGTTTACATTGAATTTTCCCATACGTTCTAAGCAAAAACCGCCCTGTTTAAGGGGCGATTTTGCTTAATTATCTAATAACTTCTTCAATTGGTATAACGCATCTAACGCTTGTTTTGGCGTGAGTTCATCGGGTTGGATTGCTTTAAGGGCTTTTTCTAGATCGCTTTCTTCTGCAAGCGGTCGAATATTACTCGCTACGCTCGCGTCTTCGGAGCCGTTGGCAAAGCCAACGTTCAAACACAAGTGTTTGTCATCATTTTTTTGCAAATCATCGTAGAAGTCAGCTGCAAAAAGCAAATCCGCCTGTGGGTGTTCATTGGCTTGTTTGGTTTGGTGGGAGATTTCTTCTAAATGTGCCAAACGTTGTTTTGCCAATTGAATAACCTGCTTTGGCACACCTGCAAGTGCTGCTACCGCCAAGCCATAACTTTTACTTGCAGCCCCCTCTTGCACTGAGTGCATAAAGGCAATCGTATCGTTGTGTTCACGTGCATCTAAATGTACATTTGCTACACCTTTAAATTGATGTGGTAGCCCTGTTAACTCAAAATAGTGGGTAGCAAAGAGGGTTAAAGATTGTATTTTCTTCGCTAACCATTCCGCACACGCCCAAGCAAGCGATAAACCATCATAGGTGGACGTACCTCGCCCAATTTCATCAATCAATACAAGGCTTTTTTCTGTGGCTTGGTGTAAAATATTCGCCATTTCAGTCATCTCAACCATAAAGGTTGAACGTCCAGAAGCTAAATCATCACTAGCACCAATACGAGTGAAAATGCGATCAATCGGACCTATCTCCGCACTTTCTGCTGGCACAAAACTGCCGATATACGCCATTAGCGTAATCAATGCAATTTGTCGCATATAAGTGCTTTTCCCTCCCATATTCGGACCCGTTACAATCAATAAATGACGCTGGGCATTCAAAAATACTGGATTAGCAATAAATGGATCCGTTAAGACTTGCTCAACCACAGGGTGTCTTCCACCTTTGATATTAACCACTCTCGTTTGGCTAAATGTTGGACAAACATAATTTAAACTCTCCGCTCGTTCAGCCAAATTAGTCAGCACATCAAGCGTTGATAACGCCATTGCCGCCAGTTGTAACTCACCTAATCGTGGCATCAAAATATCGAACAATTCGTCATAAAGTTGTTTTTCTAATGCAAGCGATGCCCCTTTCGCCTTTAATACTTTATCTTCATAGGTCTTAAGTTCAGGAATAATATACCGCTCGGCATTTTTAAGCGTTTGGCGACGAACGTAGTGAATAGGAGCTTTGTGAGCCTGCCCTTGACTAATTTGAATATAGTAGCCGTGTACTGCATTAAAACCGATTTTAAGGGAATCAATACCTGTGCTTTCACGCTCACGAATTTCCAGATTCTCCAAATATTGCGTTGCTCCGTCTGAAAGCTCTCTCCATTCATCAAGCTCGGCATTGTAACCTTCGGCGATCACACCACCATCACGCATAAGCTGTGGCGGATTTTCAATAATCGCACGTTCAAGCAAATCGTGTAGCTCACTAAAATCCGCGACTTGAGATAACAACTTATCTAAACTAGCGGTCAGATTTTGCGAATTTTTTGCAATTTCAGGCAATTGTGCTAATGCGGTGCGTAAACGAGTAAGATCTCGAGGACGAGCCGATCGCAGTGCAACACGTGCTAAAATCCGCTCCATATCGCCTACTTGCTGCAGCAAAGGTTGCAGCTCGCTCACTCGATCATATTGAATAAACGCCGCGATGGTCTGCTGCCTTCCTTCCAGTTTGGCATAATCTCGAATCGGTTGATGAATCCAACGCTTGAGCAAACGGCTCCCCATCGGGGTAACACACTTATCCAACACCGCAGCTAACGTATTTTCTGTGCCACCTGCGAGATTTTGTGTTAGCTCTAAATTACGGCGAGTGGCTGCATCTAATAAGATGGTATCGCTATGTTGTGCCAATTTAATGGAATTAATATGAGGCAATGCGGTGCGTTGAGTTTCTTGGGCATAATGCAACACGCACCCAGCCGCACAAAGTGCTATCACGGCTTTTTCTACGCCAAATCCAGCGAGGCTTTGCGTACCAAATTGGCGGTTTAATAACTGAATAGCTGTGACCAATTCAAATTCCCAAACAGGGCGACGACGTAAACCTTTATAATTGTTTAAAATGCTCGCTGCCGAAAAATCTTCTGCATACAGAATTTCCGCTGGTTGCAAGCGTTGTAACTCCGCGGCCAACGCCTCTTTGCTCGGCAATTCGCTCATTAAAAACCGCCCAGAAGTCATATCTAAAGAAGCAATCGCAAAAGTGCCTTTTTCTTCATATACCGCTGCAACCAAGTTGTCTTGACGTTCAGGTAACAAGGCTTCGTCACTCACTGTTCCTGGCGTTACAATTCTAACGACTTTGCGTTCAACTGGTCCTTTTGAAGTGGTAGGGTCGCCCACTTGCTCGCAAATCGCTACACTCTCGCCTAATGCCACCAGCTTTGCTAAATACCCCTCCACCGCGTGATACGGCACACCCGCCATCGGAATCGGCTCGCCTGCCGACTGCCCACGCTTGGTCAATGAAATATCCAACAATGCAGCTGCTCTTTTTGCATCATCATAAAATAGCTCATAAAAATCGCCCATTCGATAGAATAATAAAATATCAGGATTTTGGGCTTTAAGTTGCAAATATTGCATCATCATTGGGGTATGCTGTGTGTTTTTTTCGTTTAAATTCATCTTGTTATATTAGTTAATATATTGATATTAAATGATTTTATCAAACATATAGGATCTATATCGTTTCTTAAGATTCCATAAAGTCTCATAAAAACCTATGCTTAAATATAGGTTTATTTGTAGGTTATCATAACTCGTAGTATAATATATGTACACAAATAAGCACTTTTCTTTCAAGGAGCTATTTTATGAGTAATGATGTAAAAAAGCCATTAACAACAAAAACAATTGAGATGATGAAACCTAAGGATCAGGATAAAGCCGATGTTGGGGAATACTCAGGATTAAGAGTCACCTGCGGTAAAACTGGTATAAAAACTTTCTTTTATCGTTATTCAAGCCCGATAACAAAGAAACTTACGCAAGTGAAAATAGGTTCATTCCCTACTGTTAGTTTAGCAGATGCAAGGAAACAACTTAAAGAGTTAAAACATATTCGGCTTGCTGGTCGCTGCCCTGCCACAGAACTAAAAGCCTACAAGAAAGAACAAGCCAGTAAAGAAAAACAGCAACAATTTTACGTTAAAGATCTTATAGAACTCTATTTATCCCAATATATTGAAGATCATTATAGTGAAAATGGGCGTTTAATTGCTGGGGCAAGGAAACCAAAAGGGCAAGATGAAGTTCGCCGAACTTTACATAATGATGTAGTAATTCCCTTTGGGGATAGATTAGCATCTTCAATGACGAGAAAAGAAATTGCAGAACATATTTTAAGAATCGTAAATGAGCGAGGCGCTCAAGTTCAAGCAGGTAATGTGCTACGAGAATGGATTTCTGCCTATCGTTTTGCAATTGGATTAGATAAGTTTGATGAAAACTTTGTTAATCCTGCATTTTTAGCAAAAGAAAGCCTAAGAATGACAGCAGTTAAGCTAACTAATAATAAGGGAACAAGAGCCTTTGATCATCGGGAGCTTGAGATATTCTTAAGATGGATAAGAAATTCACGTTTTACGGAAAAAATACAGAATGTTTTCCTATTAACTCTCTTAACAGGTTGCAGAACAGGGAAAATCTGTGCGATATCTTGGGATGATATTGATCTAGAGATGAAAACGATTTTCTTACGAGAAACTAAAACTGGTACATCTCGTTATGTTCAATTATCTACTCAAGCAGTAGAACTAATAAAAACCTTTGATCGTTCTACTAAATATCTATTTCAAATGAGATTACAAGAAAAACCAATTCAGCAAAAATACCTAACAGAAAGGACTTGGACACTCAGAAAAAACGGTTTGATGCTAGATATTGCCCACTGGTCTCCACACGATCTACGTAGAACGGTTCGTACTGGTTTGGCAAGGTTAGGCTGTCCAAATGAAGTGGGCGAAGCAATTCTAGGTCATTCAAAGAAAGGGATTGAAGGAACGTATAACCTACATTCTTATGATAAAGAATGTAGGATTTGGCTACAAAAGTGGGCAGATTACCTAGATGATTTACTAACAGAACAAGAATAGGAAGTTTCTATCATTCTTGAGTTGTTTCTATCTCGCCAGCACTTCTCGCTTTCCGCCCTTGCCCGGCTCGGAAACAATGCCTTGAGCTTCCATTTGATCGACAATTCTCGCCGCTCGGTTAAAGCCCAGTGAGAATCGGCGTTGAATATTACTAATAGAAACAGAACCAGTCTCAATAATATATTCCACCACCTCATCAAATAGCGGATCTAACTCGCCGCCTGCATTGTCATTTTTAGCATCATTATCCTCTGATTTTGATTCCACAATGCTATCCAGATAATTTGGTTTGCCTCTTGCTCGCCAGTTAGCTGCCACACGTTGCACTTCGTCGTCTTTCATAAACGCACCGTGTACACGGATAATATCAGGACTACCTTCTCCAGAGTAAAGCATATCGCCTCTCCCTAATAAGGCCTCCGCACCGCCAGAATCTAAAATTGTTCTTGAATCGATTTGGCTGGCAACGGTAAACGCAATTCGGCTTGGGATATTTGCCTTAATTACTCCTGTAATTACATCCGTTGAAGGGCGTTGTGTTGCAAGAATTAAGTGAATACCTACTGCCCTTGCTTTTTGGGCAAATCGCATAATATACTCTTCTACTTCTTTGCCAGCAGACATCATTAAATCGGCAAACTCGTCCACAATTAACACAATATAGCTCAATTTCTGTAGTGGCGGCGGTAAGCTATCCATTGAGTCGCCCGGTCTCCAAGTTGGATCAGGAATTGGTAAGTTCATCGCCGCAGCTTGGTCAATTTTCGCATTGTAGCCTTCAATATTACGCACTTGTAGATGGCTTACTAAAATATAGCGGCGCTCCATTTCTTCTACCGCCCAGCGTAACGCATTGGCTGCCTTTTTCATATCGGTTACCACAGGCGTTAATAAGTGTGGAGTATCGTTATAAATAGAAAGCTCCACCACTTTAGGATCAATCATAATAAAGCGAACTTGTTCTGGAGAAAGTTTAAACAAGAGGCTTAAAATCATCGTGTTCACTCCAAGTGATTTACCACCGCCCGTTTGCCCAGACATCAGTAAATGAGGAGTTTTGGCTAAATCAATTACAACAGGCTCACCTTTTGTATCTACGCCTAAAGCTATCGGTAGTTTAGCATTACTGCCGATAAAAGCTTCTGAACAGATCACATCTTTTAGTGAAATTGTATGGCGGTTATTGTGTGGAATTTCCAAAGAGAACGTACCAAAATCACTCGGAATCATTCTTACTACACGAACATTCAATATTTCTGCCCATTTCTTAGGATTAGAAAGTTGATTGATTACGTTACTTTCTAGGCTATCAAGTTCTAATTTGATATGGTAAGTAATTACCACTGGACCGACAATGTAACTGATATTGGCATTCGTGATACCCAATGTAGATAGAGCTTTCTCCATATCAGGTAACTTCACATTGTAATCCTTCTCTAATAAGTCTATCGGTAATAACAGATTGTCTAAAAACATAAAAAACCTCTGGATGGTTAATTAAAAAAATCTAGGTCGTTTTCCTACGGCTCAACTTGGTTGATATAAATATCTCTACACTCTATTTTTCCATCATTGTGGGCATAAAAGTAACCCTCAAAATACCAAAACTCTCCATCAAATGAAGTCTCTAGCTGTATTGTAGAATTATCTACATCGGGTTTATTTGAAATTAAATTAAAAGCTAATGGATTAGAAGGATCTCGTTTACCCATAAATGTTACGAAAGTCGTCGGCTGACCATCATCTAGCTCATACTCAATTTTAATCCTTAATTCTTCGGTACTACTGTCAAATTTTATCTCGCATAGGTAAGGCTCTCCCCATACAGATTTATCACTTCCTTCTTCATACTCTAGAACTTCAGCAACAATATCCAAATCTTCTAATAATTGCATATAAAATTACTCGTCATTATTAGTAATACGTAGGTTACTAGTACGAAATACTTCGCCATTCCAAGAAATCACATCATCAATTCCTTGTTGGGCAAGATAGATACGTTTTTCACGCTCTTCTCCAGAAGACTTAAACCAATAACTAATAAGTGTAATAGGGCTCGGAATCGTTCGAGTATTTTTTTTATTGATGGTAGGTTCTAAATAATAAGTAAGTAATTTTTCAGATTTATCTAAGTAATACGAGAGTTCTTCGTCAGAAACCGAAGGTAATAAACCTAACCAAATTTCTCTCTCCCTAGTAATAAAATGTGCTCGATGATGCCTACCTAAACGCTTAGCATAAGTTTGGTATTCTGTTTTACCACAATATTGAATATTTGCCACTCGATCTCCTTTTTGCTTACCAGTAATTAGATATAACCCCTTTTTAGCTCCCCATTCTGAACCAATAACTTTATCTAACTCAAACGGACCAAACCAATGAATTAATGCAAGTACGTGTTTCATAAAAAATCCTTAATTAAATAAAAAAACCAAAAGATACTATAACCGATATTTTTAAAAGAGTAAAACAATAACAAAATAGTAATAAAAGATAAATTAGGGCTTGAGTAATGTCGAAACTTTCAGTAACAGAAACAGACAGATTGGTAGGAAAACGAATTCAGCAAAAGCGAAAAGAGCTTGGGTTCAGTGCTGCAGAATTGTCTGAACAAATCGGCATAGCTCAACAACAACTTTCTCGCTATGAACGTGGAGAAAATAAGATCAATGTGGCTCATTTAGTGGAAATCGCTACTGCATTAAATACTGAAATTGGATGGTTTTTTGTTGATTGTATGTCAGAACAAAAAGACGGTAATAACCATCGTTTTATTCCTGTATCAGAAGACAGTATACGAAATCGACTAAACTCGCATTTAGATCGCTTAAGTGCAGATAAAAAACGAGGGCTTTTAGTGTTTTTGGAGACTGTTTTGTAGGTTATTTATTATATGTTAAAATATGTATATATAACCACTACTTAAAGTTAAATATGAAAGCACTATTACAAGGTGAGCTAGATTGTTTATGTGGAATTTATAGTATCGTTAATGCTGTTTATTTCGTATCAAACAAAAAACTCAGGAGAAAACCATTATTTAATGAGTTACTTCTTGCTTATATGAATAATTGGGGAATGTATGATCTCCTTACTGGTGGGATAGATATTTATCAAATGAAATATCTGCTAAACCATATAACTAACATCCATAACCATATCAAAATTACCCCCTCTACAATAAAACAGCGTTCAAAATTACTTTCTGCTATTTTATCCCACATAGAACAGCCTAATACTATCGTGCTATTCTCAACAAACTCTCATTGGAGCTTAATTCATAACTATAAAGATGAAAAACTAATGCTTTTTGATAGCTGTTCTATTGAAAGTGTAAATCTAAAAGAAATCATACCAACATCAGTATTCTTCATATCATTTATTTCTTAAGTAGTAGATACTCAATGACCAATTTTTTATTCCACCTTGTTTCTATTTCGGGAAATTTCCGGTCTAAATATGGAATTAAGTCATCTATACCAATTTCATTTTTAACTAATTTTTTATATATAAATGAGAATAGTTTTTCCAAACTTTCTTTTTTATAGGTATGGATATAGTAAGTAATAGCCAGTGATTTTATCTCACTCTTTCTGTATTTAATCTTTAATTTTTCAAAAATTGCAGTAAATCTCTTAGCTCTTTTCTCAATCTTCTTATTGATAGGTCCATAGGTATAGTAAGTTATCGTCTTAGGGAATTTCTTTTTGATGTCCTCTCTCCGCTTTTTTTGCTCTTTGCAGTTTCTTTTTTGCTCAGCAGTCTGACCTACTAAATTCTTGTGCATATTAATCCCTCTTTAAATTTAACTGACTGTCAGTATATACCACTTAAAACTGACAGTCATTAAACTTTAACTATTTATAACTAACTGTCAGTTTTCAACCCATAAAAAAAGCAAAAATCCAGCTAGTTCAGACTAATTTTCCATATTTGTAAATGCATCTCGACAAAAGGTAATCCCGCCTTTTGATAACTATCGAGGTAGCTATGCAACTCATAAAACTTCGCCAAGTAATGGCAAAAACAACGTTATCAAAATCAACTATTTATCGCTTGATCAAATCATCTGATTTTCCACAACCAAAGAAACTTTCAGTAAGAGCGGTTGCGTGGTTAGAAGAAGAAATTGATGAATGGATTGTAAATAGAAAGGAGGTGTGTACTTCAAGTTCTAGTCACTCTATTAGCACGCTACAAGCATATTTATTGAATAACACTAAAACTCAATAGGAAAAGAATTATGAAAAATGCTGTATTATTGAATATAAATGCTGTTTATAGAAAAAATAACTTTATCTATGTAGGTTCTTTCTACAAATACCCTATTTATATGGGAATTGATAAATTTTCTTTTGTTTCAGATATAACCCCAGCTAAAGACTTTTGCGATATATATAAGAAGTTCGATAGGCTAACTGTTATTGAATCTAGTAACTATAATGTATCTCAAATTAAAGTTAAACATTATAGACGTTGTATTAAGATTACCTCTATGAGAAACCCAGATTTCTATATGCTTTTATCCTACGATTTCTCAAGAAAACTTAGTACCCCAGCAGTTAGATTTGAGCTATCTCCGCAATATGCAAGGAAGAATGATATACCGAATGTGATTAAATGGTTAAAAAAACATATTGGAGGAGAAGCTATCGATATGCTTTTCCAAAATGGTAAAATAACCCGAATGGATATGACTCTTGATATACACGGCAAGCAGTTTTTAAAAAATTTCTACTTCTCAATTCCTAATGCCAAAACAGGGAAAAATTTCTTAGATAATGAAGATAATTGTAAGCACAACTACGCTATTGGTTCTAAACGTTCTAGTAATTATCTTTTAGTATATGAGAAATTAAAGGTTGTAAAAATTAGTGATGTTTGTGAAAAGAACATAAGAGTTAAGAAAAAGCATATTAAGCAACACATTACCCGATTAGAATTAAGAATAAAGCCTTTAGCCCAGAAACCTCTCTATTATCAGAGGTTTCAATGTTGGAGAATCCATTTAATCAAATTCTTATTTATAGGAGAGCAAAAATAGCATTTAAATTCCAAGATTTTCTTCATTATATAAAACAAGAGAAAAGCCTTCCTCTAGCTATAAGTTCCTATATGCAGAGTAAAGAAAATGGAGATAAAAAGGAGAATCGGAACACAAGGCTTAAAATGAACAGACTTCTTGAAAAATGCAAAAGTAAGTTTATACTTAATATTGAATGGGCTAAATACCCAATGATAATCGATAATACTATCAGGCATTTTATCCCTCCTCTTCAGAGATAACTTCATTTCTTAACAATAAAAGCTACATAAGTGTAGGTTATTATGTAGCTTTTTATATCAACAATGTGCCAACCATTGTAAATAAACAAACATAGCCTTAATCATCAGGGGTGTGAGCGGAGAGTTCTTTCGTCATTGATTGTTTGGTTCGTGAGAAATCATTGCCTGCTAGTTTAGCAGATTCAAGAGTTGGAAAAAACAAGCGGTCATTTTCTTGCAAAATTTTGCAAAACATTAACCGCTTGATCTTTCTTATCTTGTATTTTCAATTTTTGCCCCCATTTAACTATCCGTATTTATTTTTAATACAGAATTCAATTTATAAGGAACAAAAAATGGCATTAGATTTCAATTCAGTTGCATTAGACTCATTAGAATCAAAAGGCGGTTATGGCATCGGTTTACAAATCGGTCAGCAACTTTTAAGCAGTGGTATGGACGTAAATGCAGAAGCCGTTGCTCGCGGTATTTACGATGTATTAAATAACAATGAGCCTGCAATTAACATCAACGAAGTAACGGCTGCATTACAAGAGTTAGGTCAGCGTGCTGAAGCGGCTCAAACAGAAGCCTTTAAAGCGATTGATGCAGAAAACAAAGCCTTTTTAGAAGAAAACAAAAAAGCAAATGGCGTCATCATTACTGACAGCGGTTTACAATACGAAATTTTAACTGAAGGCACAGGCGAGAAACCCACAGCAACCTCAACCGTACGTGTTCATTACACAGGTTCATTAATTGATGGCACCGTGTTTGACAGCTCAGTAAAACGAGGTCAGCCAGCAGAATTCCCTGTAAATGGCGTAATTCGTGGTTGGACAGAAGCATTACAACTAATGCCTGTTGGCTCAAAATGGCGTTTAACCATTCCTCATGAATTAGCTTACGGTGAACGTGGTGCAGGTGCATCCATTCCCCCATTCGCTACCTTAATTTTTGAAGTAGAATTATTAGATATTCTGTAATCTCATTAACAACAAAAAGCCTGTAGAGCAACATTCACAGGTTTTTTGTCGCTTTTAGCTAAATCACATTATGACTCAAAAGAAATCGCTCATTTTTCGTTTAATGAAAAATATTTTCGTCTTTGGTGGCTTATTTATCGTGCTCAGTTTTATTGTCGATTGGTACAGAGCCCCCGCTACCCCAACCCAATTTGAACAACAAGTGCATTATGATATTCAAAATCAACCGAAAATTATTGCCCAACTTAGTCACGAAAAACCGATGTTGCTCTATTTTTGGGGAAGTTGGTGCCACTTTTGTAAAGTGGTTTCACCAAACATTCAACAGTTATCCGAAAATGGCACAGAAGTGCTAGGAGTCGCCTTAAAATCAGGTAATGATGCTGAGGTACAAAGCTATCTCAATGAAAACGGCTACACCTTTGCAACTATTAACGACCCGACAGGAGAATTTTCTCAAGGCTGGGATATTCAAGCTACACCGACTATTTTAATTATCAAAGATGGGAAAATTTTTAACCATACCACCGGTTACACCAGCTATTTAAGTTTAAAGTTAAGATTGTGGTTAGCTAAGATTCTACCTTAAAATAAAGCCCTGTAAATAAAATGATCTGACCCCAAAAAGTTAGACTCACTTTCCAACTGATTAAGGTGCAGATTTTTTATGACTAAATACCCCCAAATTTTTAAACAACAAGTCGTGGATTTCTATGTTGAACATCACGAAAATCTTCCTATAACACTTCATCATTTTGATTTATCTAGTAAAACAGTGAGACGTTGGATTGCTCAATATAAATATTCAGGTATCAATGGGTTAGCTGTCCTCCATTGTAAAAGAGCTTACTCTCCAGAATTTAAGTTTCAGGTGATTAAATCAATCCTTGATGGTTTATTTTCTGCTGAAGAGGCGACTCTTCATTTTGGTATTTCCAATAGCGGGGTAATCAGCCAATGGTTGAAAGCCTTTCGGAAAAGCGGTATAAATGGACTCCAACCAAAATCCAAAGGTCGCCCGAGTATGAAGCCTCACTATGCGAAAATGCCGCCACCGCCTAAAACAGAAGAAGACCGCCTACGCTTGCGTATTTTAGAACTAGAAGCAGAGGTAACCTATCTAAAAAAGTTAGACGAGATAATCAAAAGGGGCGAAGCCAAACGGCAGAAACAATCCAAAAGTTAAGAGAACACTATCCGTTAGCTATTCTTCTGCGAATAGCAAAGCTGGCTCGAAGTACATTCTTTTATCATCAACCCCCTAAATTAGACAAAGACAGTGAGCTCAAAAAACGGATTTGTGAAATTAAGCAGAAAGAGCCTCACTATGGTTATCGCCGAGTCACCGCAAAATTAGGCGATGTGAATCACAAACGAGTTCAACGCTTGATTCAAGTAATGGGCTGACAAGTTAGGTCGAAGAAACAACGTAAATATAACGCTTATAAAGGAGAACAAGGCAAAATCGCGCCAAATCTGTTACAAAGAAACTTTAGTGCAACTAAGCCGAATGAGAAATGGCTGACAGACATTAGCGAATTTAAAGTGAAAGAAGAGAAGCTCTATTTTTCGCCGATTTTAGATTGCTTTAACAATGAATTGGTCGCTTATCAAATGAGCCGTAGCCCAAATGGTATGCTTGTACAGAAAATGTTATGACAAGCGGTCGAAAAGCTCCCGAGAAATGCAAATCTGATATGACATTCAGACCAAGGTTTTCATTATCAAATGCATCGTTATCAGAGTCTATTAGCTAAAAATGGTATTCAGCAAAGTATGTCTGGGAAAGGGAATTGTTTAGATAATGCGGCGATGGAAAGCTTTTTTGGGCGAATGAAAACAGAATGCTTTTACGAAAAAACGTTTGAGAGTATTGATGAACTGGAACAAGTCATCAATGAATATGTTCGTTACTATAATGAAGAACGAATCCAACTAAAACTAAAAGGACTGAGTCCGATACAATATCGACATCAGTCCTTTAAATAACAGTCTAACTTTTTGGGGGCAGATCAAAAACTTACAGGGCTTTTATATGGCTATCGTACCGTTTAACGGTTAAAAAATCACATCAAATCGCACAAAAAAAAACAATGATATAATACTATTGTTTTCATTCATATAAGGAGAAATCGATGAAAAAAATAATTTTCGCAAGCATTATTACCACAACCTTTGCATTAACTGGCTGTTCCGAAAAAGATAAAGCCTACTATTTACAAAATATTGATAAGGCGGAAGCAAAAAAAACTGAATGTGAAAATAAAGCCATAGAGGCTTGGCAAAAGAAAGATGAAAATGCGGCCAAAGCTCTCCAAAAAGATGCAGAATGTCATGCTGCTATTGATGCAATCAAAGAAGATCGCAAAATCAAAGCCGAGCAAGAACGTAAGGCAGCTGAAGCAAAAGCACGAGAGGAAATTGACCGTGAAAAGGCAAAAATTAAACAAGAACTAGGGCAATCAGACTGGAAAGCCTCAGCTCACTATATTGTAAATTCAGATTGTGCAAAATATGTTAACCAATTTAGTAAAACGAGTTTTGCCATACCGCGAGATAATTATGCTTGTAAAGCTATCGAAGAAATTCATCTAGAAAATGTAGAGCTTGGCAAAAAAGAGTTAATGAAACTGCCTTATGATGAATTACTCAAACAAGAAAAAGCCTTCTGTGCAAAAGACAAGCGTCCACTTTCTGCTTGCTCCATTTGGGAAACTGCATTAGGCGAACAAGCTGAAAAAGCCTTTGAAACTCAAGATTTACCTGTATTAGAACAGCAACAATCTGAATATGCTAGTTTCAGCAACAAGAAGCCATTAAGAGTAAAAAGAGCATTTGAAAAAGTCTTAAGATCCAAAGAGCAAGCGGTTATTGAAAACTACACTAAAAATCCAGATCTGTTGAAACAAGATTACAATCAATGTGTGGAGAAGGTAAAACAAATTGGCAACCACTACAGCAAACACGAACAACGCTCAGCTGTAACCAATTTTTATCCTTGCTCACAAGCAGAAGCCGCCCGTCAAAAATTGGGATTAACTTATGATAACTTCCAAACGCCAATGGAATAAATAAAAATGAATAAGCCGTTAATGAGTTCCTGTTCACTAACGGCTTTTTATTTGCCAAAAATTGGTGAAAAACGACCGCTTGTTATCTTAAACAAAAAAAATCACGGGTACTAAATTCATCGTAATAACCGTTGTGATTGATAAAATCAACCTTGATGAGCCAAAAATAAACCCTCGATGCGTACCGTTATCAAACTTCACCAATAAATTCGCCATTGCAGTGAGAGCGAAGACTTCAACAAAGGTGAAAATCACAGTGTAAATATAGGCAGCGATTAAGGTAGCAAATTTCACCGCAACAAACCAAGGGGCAATAATCGCCACCGCTAATAAAGGCGAAACCCGAACCAGTTGCTTTTTAGTTAAGTTGATTTTACGCGAAAATGTAGATTGCAAACTTACCGTTAAAATGCCATTAATAAATAACGCAATCGGCGAATGTTCCGGTGCATTTAGCACTTTATCAAACAGATACGGAAAGATAATAAAGTACGAAGAAGCCACACTAAGTGGCACAAATAACATTAAGTGAGCAAATAAAAACTCTTTGGTCACAATTTTTTTAATGTGCGAAAATTGAAATTTTATCCCCCCGCTGATACCTTCTACCGCAGAAAATGGCTTAACCATAAATGCAAATAATATTGCCTCTAAAACAAAGCAAATCCAAATCAGCGTATCAATCATTTCAAATTTTATAAATGGAATGATGATAATCGGTGCTAACATTGAAGACATACTGGTGACTTTTAAGTATTTACCTTGTAAACGCGTTTTTGTGGCATATTCATTACCTGCAAGAGCCAGTAAACAAGCTCTCGCATTTGTGCCGAACAAGCAACTGCCTAAGCCGAAACACGTTGTCGCCATCAGCAAAATGATATAGTTATCTGCCGCTAAAAACAGCATATAAGCGACAACATCCAATAAGCAGCCTAGTAACATCATCTTAGCTAAACCATAGCGATCCCCCCAAATGCCAGCAAAAATAGCCAACGCTTGGTTACAAAACAGCAGTAATGAGAGTGAAAAAGCAATTTGTGCGTTATCTAATCCTTTTCCTTCTAAATAAAAGAAAAACACACTTTGCATAGAAAAAAATGCGGTAGTAGAAATAAATCGGCGAACGAGTAATAGTTTTTCTAAAGTCATTAAATTGAGCTAAATTGTTTAAATAAGGAGCGATATTCTACTCTTTCGGCTTAAGGCGAGCAATCGGCTTTTGTTTTACCTTTGGGCCTGGTTTCGGTATTATAACCACTATTAAAAGCGGTACTATTTTGCTGACTTTTTGCAAATTTTGATGAAATTCGACCGCTTGTAACTATTCAAGGATATAAAATGAAAGACACTATTGTTGCTCAAGCCACCCCGATTGGTCGAGGGGGCGTTGGTATTTTACGGGTTTCTGGTCCACTGGCAGAAAATGTGGCAGAAGCCGTATTAGGCAAAAAATTATCCCCCCGCATAGCCAACTATTTGCCATTTAAAGATGAAGACGGCACAGTGTTAGATCAAGGCATTGCACTATTTTTCAAAGCACCTAATTCCTTTACTGGCGAAGATGTGCTGGAGCTACAAGGGCACGGCGGTCAAGTTATTTTAGACTTGTTACTCAAACGCATTTTGCAAGTCAAAGGGCTACGCATTGCTCGTGCAGGCGAATTTTCCGAACAAGCTTTTTTAAACGACAAGCTCGATCTTGCCCAAGCAGAAGCGATTGCCGATTTAATTGATGCCACTAGCGAACAAGCGGCTCGCTCCGCTTTAAAATCACTACAAGGGGAATTTTCCCATAAAATCAATAAGTTAGTGGATTCTGTCATCTACTTACGCACTTATGTAGAAGCAGCTATCGACTTCCCTGACGAAGAAATAGATTTTTTAGCCGATGGTAAAATTGAGGCAAAATTACACGAAATTATTGCTCAATTAAATGCTGTTCGTCACGAAGCAAAACAAGGTACCATTTTGCGTGAAGGTATGAAAGTAGTAATTGCAGGTCGCCCAAATGCAGGAAAATCAAGCTTGCTCAATGCTTTAGCTGGACGAGAGGCTGCAATCGTCACCAACATTGCAGGCACAACCCGTGATGTGTTGCGTGAACATATTCACATTGATGGAATGCCGCTACACATTATTGACACAGCAGGCTTACGTGATGCCTACGATGAGGTTGAACGAATAGGTATTGCTCGTGCGTGGGACGAAATAGCTCAAGCTGATCAGGTTTTATTAATGATTGATAGCACTGAGCAACAAGCGGATCAATTCCGTAACGAATGGGCTGATTTCTTAGCAAAACTACCAGCAAATATGCCTGTTACCGTGATTCGCAACAAAGTTGATTTATCGGGAGAGCCTGAGGGATTAATTCAAGTTGATGATTTCACTATGATTCGCCTGTCTGCTCAAACAAAAGAAGGGGTTGATTTATTGCGTGAGCATTTAAAAAAATCAATGGGCTATCAAAGCTCAACAGAAGGGGGATTTTTAGCTCGACGTCGGCATTTACAAGCACTAGAAACTGCAGCCGAACATTTAGAACGTGGACACACCCAACTGACCCAATTTTTAGCAGGCGAATTATTAGCTGAAGAATTACGATTAGTGCAGAACGCGTTAAGCGAAATCACAGGGCAATTTACCTCTGACGATCTTTTAGGCAATATCTTCAGCTCATTCTGTATTGGCAAATAATATGACACTTTTTAACCGCTTCCAAGCAGAGTGCAAAAATCATCTGCCCCAGCAAACCGATTTCTTAGTCGGCTTAAGCGGCGGTGTGGATTCGGTGGTATTGCTCCACTTGTTCTCTCGCACCGCATTGAATGTCAGGGCGATTTACATCCATCACGGATTAAGCCCCAATGCCAACGGCTGGGCAATGTTCTGCGAACAATACTGTAAGCGGTTAAATATTCCCTTTATTTTGCAAAAAGTAACCGTTGATCAAGCTAAAGGGGTAGAATGTGGTGCAAGAGAAGCTCGCTATCACGCCATTCAACAACATTTAAAGCCCAACGAAATATTAGCCACCGCTCACCATTTAGATGACCAAGCAGAAACTTTTTTTCTTGCATTAAAGCGAGGGAGTGGCATTAAAGGATTATCCGCTATGCAAGCGGTCAGTTTCTTGCAACATTTTACCATTTTTCGACCGCTATTAACCTTTAGCAAAACAGACATTTTGGCTTATGCGAAAAATAATCAGCTTGAGTGGATTAACGATGAAAGTAACACTAATAATCACTACGATCGAAATTTTCTACGCAATGAAATCCTTCCTTTGCTTAATCAACGTTGGACTCACTTCAGCAAAATGGTGGCTCGCTCAGCCCAACATTGTGCGAAGCAACAAGAGCTCATTGAAGAACTCCTTGAAGAGGAATTAGCAAAAAGACTCGGAGAAAAAAACCAACTTACAATTGATAATTTCAAGCATTTCTCAGTACTCAAACAACAGCAATTAATCCGCCTATGGCTAGCAAAATATAACATAATGATGCCCAGCCAAGCTCAACTACAAGCGGTCATTTCTAAGCTAATTTTTGCAAATCAAGATAAAAATCCACAGGTCAAAATTGGGGAAAAGGTGATTAGACGTTACCAACAATCAATCTATATTACCGATGAAATCTCAAGAATTCCTAATTTTAAAATCATCTTGAAAGCAGAATGCGAAATCGTTCTTCCCTATCAGCTTGGAAAAATAACACGCCATAACCAAGAGATCATTTACAAAAAAAATACAAAAACACACCGCTTGTTATTACCAAAAGAGCTGGCTCAAGAGCCGACTTATCTAAAAATTGGGCAACAAGGCAAGGTGAAATGTTACAGAAAACCGCATCGGGAAGAAATGAAAAAAATCTGGCAACAACATAATGTGCCTGTATGGGAAAGAAACCACACATTACTTATCTTTTGGCAAGATGAATTTGTGGCTTGTATCAATAATTAGCCTCTTGGATGAAATTGTTGATGCAGCGATTTCAAACGAGCTTTTGCAACTTGGGTATAAATTTGCGTAGTGGATAAATCACTATGCCCAAGCAACATTTGCACTACTCGCAAATCCGCACCGTGGTTCACCAAATGAGTAGCAAAAGCGTGGCGAAGAACGTGTGGCGAAAGCTTATCTGGATCAATACCTGCAAGCACCGCATAATGCTTTATCCGATGCCAAAAGGTTTGCCTTGTCATCTGCTGTCCTCTACGACTTGGAAACACCACATCAGATGGCTGATTATTTAATAATAGAGAACGACCATATTGAAAAAACTCTTGTATCCAATAACTAGCTTCTTCACCTAACGGCACCAACCGCTCTTTATCTCCCTTACCAATAATTCTCACCACGCCCTGTTTCAAGCTCAGATTATCTATGGAAAGAGAAACCAGCTCCGTTACACGCAGACCTGTTGCATAAAGCAGCTCTAACATCGCTTTATCCCGCAATTCTATTGGGTCTAAAGTATTAGGCGCATCCAGTAAATCCATCACTTGATCTTCACTTAATGATTTGGGTAAATGTACACCGCGTTTAGGAGAGCTCAGTGTGAGAGTCGGATCATCTTCGCGATAATTTTCAAGACTAAGAAAACGAAAAAATTTTCGTAAGCAGCTTAACATACGCGCTGTACTTGCCGCTTTATAGCCTTGCTCTAACCGCTCTCCTAAAAAAGCTTGTAAATCAAACTGATCGACATATAAGAAAGCCTTAGGCTTAGAAAAATAATCAGAAAAACGCTCTAAATCAAAACGATAAGAGGCTATCGTATTTTTAGACAAACTATGTTCTTGCCATAACGTATCAAGAAACTGTTCGATAATAGGATCAAGTTCAGCCATACAAGCGGTTATTTTTACTCAGAATTCTGCAATTCTAGCAGAATTTAAAAAAAGCATAAAAAACAAAAAACCGATTAGCATATACTAATCGGTTAAATAAATTGGCGGAACGGACGGGACTCGAACCCGCGACCCCCTGCGTGACAGGCAGGTATTCTAACCAGCTGAACTACCGCTCCTCAATACTTAAATTGATAATGCCCTACTCTCACATGGCGAATCACCACACTACCATCGGCGTTACTGCGTTTTACTTCTGAGTTCGGTATGGAGTCAGGTAGAGCCACAGCACTATGATTATCAATCAAATTCGGTTATTTCCTTAATTCTCTTATCTCTTTATCAAAAAAACTAAGGAAATAAATCCCGACGATGCCCTACTCTCACATGGCGAATCACCACACTACCATCGGCGTCACTGCGTTTTACTTCTGAGTTCGGTATGGAATCAGGTAGAACCACAGCACTATTGTCGTCGGGAAAATCTTGTTGATTTTCTGTCTTTCTATTTTTTGTTCTTTAATCTAAAAACAAGCTGTTGATTCTGAGTTTATTTATTTATTTTCTGAGTTTATTTGTTTGTCTGTCTTGTTTGTTTAGTCTTTACTTTACGTTACTTCGCTTCGTGCTTTCTTATTTTTTCTATAAAAACACTTGAGCGTTGTATAGTTAAGCCTCTCGGGCAATTAGTACACATTAGCTCAACGTATCGCTACGCTTACACATTGTGCCTATCTACGTCGTAGTCTCCAACAACCCTTACAGTCTTATAGACTGGGAGAACTCATCTCTTGGCAAGTTTCGTGCTTAGATGCTTTCAGCACTTATCTCTTCCGCACGTAGCTACTCGGCAATGCGTCTGGCGACACAACCGAAACACCAGCGGTGCGTCCACTCCGGTCCTCTCGTACTAGGAGCAGCCCCAACCAATTCTCCAACGCCCACGGCAGATAGGGACCGAACTGTCTCACGACGTTCTAAACCCAGCTCGCGTACCACTTTAAATGGCGAACAGCCATACCCTTGGGACCTACTTCAGCCCCAGGATGTGATGAGCCGACATCGAGGTGCCAAACACCGCCGTCGATATGAACTCTTGGGCGGTATCAGCCTGTTATCCCCGGAGTACCTTTTATCCGTTGAGCGATGGCCCTTCCATTCAGAACCACCGGATCACTATGACCTGCTTTCGCACCTGCTCGACTTGTCTGTCTCGCAGTTAAGCTTGCTTCTACCATTGCACTAACCTGACGATGTCCGACCGTCATTAGCAAACCTTCGTGCTCCTCCGTTACTCTTTGGGAGGAGACCGCCCCAGTCAAACTACCCACCAGACACTGTCCGAGTACTCGTTCCGAGTACTTCGTTAGAACATCAAACGTTAAAGGGTGGTATTTCAAGGACGCCTCCAACAACACTAGCGTGTCATCTTCAAAGGCTCCCACCTATCCTACACATCAAAATTCAATGTTCAGTGTCAAGCTATAGTAAAGGTTCACGGGGTCTTTCCGTCTAGCCGCGGGTACACCGCATCTTCACGGCGATTTCAATTTCACTGAGTCTCGGGTGGAGACAGCCTGGCCATCATTATGCCATTCGTGCAGGTCGGAACTTACCCGACAAGGAATTTCGCTACCTTAGGACCGTTATAGTTACGGCCGCCGTTTACTGGGGCTTCGATCAGGAGCTTCTCTTTCGATAACACCATCAATTAACCTTCCAGCACCGGGCAGGCATCACACCCTATACGTCCACTTTCGTGTTTGCAGAGTGCTGTGTTTTTAATAAACAGTTGCAGCCAGCTGGTATCTTCGACCGGTTCAACCTTCATCCGCGAGGGATTACAATCTACGCCGGCGCACCTTCTCCCGAAGTTACGGTGCTATTTTGCCTAGTTCCTTCACCCGAGTTCTCTCAAGCGCCTGAGTATTCTCTACCTGACCACCTGTGTCGGTTTATAGTACGGTTTAGTGTAATCTGACGCTTAGTGGCTTTTCCTGGAAGCGTGGTATCGGTTACTTCAACTCCGTAGAGTCTCGTCATCACTTCTCGTTGTTAATAGAAGACCGGATTTGCCTAATCTTCCCAACTACCAGCTTAAACAGGGTAATCCAACACCCTGATAACCTAACCTTCTCCGTCCCCACATCGCAATTACACCAAGTACGGGAATATTAACCCGTTTCCCATCGACTACGCTTTTCAGCCTCGCCTTAGGGGCCGACTCACCCTGCCCCGATTAACGTTGGACAGGAACCCTTGGTCTTCCGGCGAACGAGTTTTTCACTCGTTTTATCGTTACTTATGTCAGCATTCGCACTTCTGATACGTCCAGCAAGCCTCTCGACTCACCTTCTTCCGCTTACAGAACGCTCCCCTACCCAACAATGTTTCCATTGATGCCGCAGCTTCGGTGACTAGTTTTAGCCCCGTTACATCTTCCGCGCAGGCCGACTCGACTAGTGAGCTATTACGCTTTCTTTAAATGATGGCTGCTTCTAAGCCAACATCCTAGCTGTCTAAGCCTTCCCACTTCGTTTCCCACTTAACTAGTACTTGGGGACCTTAGCTGGCGGTCTGGGTTGTTTCCCTCTCCACGATGAACGTTAGCACCCACCGTGTGTCTCCTATGCATTACTCTTCGGTATTCGCAGTTTGCATCGGGTTGGTAATCCGGGATGGACCCCTAGCCGAAACAGTGCTCTACCCCCGAAGGTATTCACATAAGGCTCTACCTAAATAGATTTCGGGGAGAACCAGCTATCTCCCGGTTTGATTGGCCTTTCACCCCCAGCCACAAGTCATCCGCTAATTTTTCAACATTAGTCGGTTCGGTCCTCCAGTTAGTGTTACCCAACCTTCAACCTGCCCATGGCTAGATCACCGGGTTTCGGGTCTATACCTTGCAACTATACGCCCAGTTAAGACTCGGTTTCCCTACGGCTCCCTTATTCAGTTAACCTTGCTACAAAATATAAGTCGCTGACCCATTATACAAAAGGTACGCAGTCACAGAATAAATCTGCTCCCACTGCTTGTACGCACAAGGTTTCAGGTTCTATTTCACTCCCCTCGCCGGGGTTCTTTTCGCCTTTCCTTCACAGTACTGGTTCACTATCGGTCAATCAGGAGTATTTAGCCTTGGAGGATGGTCCCCCCATCTTCAAACAGGATATCACGTGTCCCGCCCTACTTGTTGTGAGCTTAGTACCACGGAAATATTTTCGAGTACGGGATTATCACCCTCTATGATTGAGCTTCCCAGCTCATTCCTCTAATAAATCCGCTATTACTCACTGGCTCTTTCGCGTTCGCTCGCCGCTACTAACGAAATCTCGGTTGATTTCTTTTCCTCGGGGTACTTAGATGTTTCAGTTCTCCCGGTTTGCTTCACTTGCCTATGTATTCAGCAAGTGATAGTAGATTCTTCATCTACTGGGTTTCCCCATTCGGACATCTTGGATTAAACGCCTCTTATCGACTCATCCAAGCTTTTCGCAGATTAGCACGTCCTTCATCGCCTCTGATTGCCAAGGCATCCACCTTGTGCGCTTAGTCACTTAACTATACAACCTCAAATGTTTTTGTTTTTGTATTTCAATCAAAAGGAAAGAAAAAACAACATAACAACACATTTAAAGTCTGTTTTAAACTAAACACTTAGCTGCTTTTGTTCAGCTAAGATTTTATTACATACTCAGACTTTCTTTCGAAAATCTCTCAGTTTTTCAGCTTGTTTCTAAATTTTTAAAGAACAACGATGATAATGTCTTTCGACTCTCATCATACCTAAATTAACAAGCGGTCTCTTTTTTATTGAATATTGCAAATCTTTGCTCAAATTCAACCGCTTGCTACCTTAGGTATGACGACTCACGATGCTTGGTGGAGATAAGCGGGATCGAACCGCTGACCTCCTGCGTGCAAGGCAGGCGCTCTCCCAGCTGAGCTATATCCCCAGACATCATTGACTTACCACTTCCTTTTAGTTTTCACTCACATTCTGTGCTTTCGCTTTCGCTTACTCACGTCATTGAGTGGTGGGTCTGAGTGGACTTGAACCACCGACCTCACCCTTATCAGGGGTGCGCTCTAACCACCTGAGCTACAGACCCAAAAGGATGTTTCTGTTTATTCTACTTTCTATCAAACAATCTGTGTGAACACTTGCTGTCGTCGCGACGCTAAACTCTCGCCTAGCCTCGCACTTGATTTTTTTTGGTAAGGAGGTGATCCAACCGCAGGTTCCCCTACGGTTACCTTGTTACGACTTCACCCCAGTCATGAATCATACCGTGGTAAACGCCCCCCTTGCGGTTAAGCTATCTACTTCTGGTACAACCCACTCCCATGGTGTGACGGGCGGTGTGTACAAGGCCCGGGAACGTATTCACCGCAACATTCTGATTTGCGATTACTAGCGATTCCGACTTCATGGAGTCGAGTTGCAGACTCCAATCCGGACTTAGACGTACTTTGTGAGATTCGCTCACCATCGCTGGCTCGCCGCCCTCTGTATACGCCATTGTAGCACGTGTGTAGCCCTACTCGTAAGGGCCATGATGACTTGACGTCATCCCCACCTTCCTCCGGTTTATCACCGGCAGTCTCCTTTGAGTTCCCACCATAACGTGCTGGCAACAAAGGATAAGGGTTGCGCTCGTTGCGGGACTTAACCCAACATTTCACAACACGAGCTGACGACAGCCATGCAGCACCTGTCTCAGAGCTCCCGAAGGCACTCCCATATCTCTACAGGATTCTCTGGATGTCAAGAGTAGGTAAGGTTCTTCGCGTTGCATCGAATTAAACCACATGCTCCACCGCTTGTGCGGGCCCCCGTCAATTCATTTGAGTTTTAACCTTGCGGCCGTACTCCCCAGGCGGTCGATTTATCACGTTAGCTACGGGCACCAAGCTTAAAGCCCAATCCCCAAATCGACAGCGTTTACAGCGTGGACTACCAGGGTATCTAATCCTGTTTGCTCCCCACGCTTTCGCACATGAGCGTCAGTACATTCCCAAGGGGCTGCCTTCGCCTTCGGTATTCCTCCACATCTCTACGCATTTCACCGCTACACGTGGAATTCTACCCCTCCCTAAAGTACTCTAGACCCCCAGTCTGAAATGCAATTCCCAGGTTAAGCCCGGGGCTTTCACATCTCACTTAAAAGTCCGCCTGCGTGCCCTTTACGCCCAGTTATTCCGATTAACGCTTGCACCCCCCGTATTACCGCGGCTGCTGGCACGGAGTTAGCCGGTGCTTCTTCTGTCGTTAACGTCAATCGCCGATTCTATTAAAATCAACGCCTTCCTCGCGACCGAAAGAACTTTACAACCCGAAGGCCTTCTTCATTCACGCGGCATGGCTGCATCAGGGTTCCCCCCATTGTGCAATATTCCCCACTGCTGCCTCCCGTAGGAGTCTGGACCGTGTCTCAGTTCCAGTGTGGCTGGTCATCCTCTCAGACCAGCTAGAGATCGACGGCTTGGTGAGCCATTACCTCACCAACTACCTAATCTCACTTGGGCTCATCTTATGGCAGGTGGCCCGAAAGTCCCACCCTTTCCTCCTTAGAGATTACGCGGTATTAGCGACCGTTTCCAGTCGTTATCCCCCTCCATAAGCCAGATTCCCAAGCATTACTCACCCGTCCGCCACTCGTCAGCATTAGTACAAGTACTAACCTGCTACCGTTCGACTTGCATGTGTTAAGCCTGCCGCCAGCGTTCAATCTGAGCCATGATCAAACTCTTCAATTAAAAGTTTAATCGCTCAATAAACTGCTTAGCTAAAGTTCACTTCAACTTCTAAACTTAACTTAAGTCAAGAAATCAAAAATAATGAATTTCTAGTTATAAGCACCTATTAAGACTTCAAGTTTTAAAAATAAAAATAGTTTTAAATCAAGTCTATCAACAAGTGCCCACACAGATTGTCTGATAATTTGTTAAAGAACAAAACAAAACGACGCACCGTAATCAACATCTAAATAATTCACAACAGCGCGTCGTTGTGTGCCGTGCATTATAGTGAAATATGATACGAACGCAAGGACTTTTTTAAAAAATTTTTCTCAAATGTGCTATTTTTCACCAAAATGCTTATTTTAGTTTAAATATCAAGCACTGATAGCTGATTAAATCCCGATTGCTGCATTATTTTTTGTTTAATTACCAAGTCATCGCCTTGGCTGGTACAAAAAGCCTCGTTTGGCGTATTGCGACCATATTGAGATTGAGCTACTCCTTGAGTTTCTAGCAAGCTCACCACTCGTTTGGCTATACCAATGCCAGGATCAACAAAATATCGAACATTTGGCAAAATTTGTTTTAATTCCGCTTTAACCAATGGGAAATGGGTGCAGCCTAGAATGATCGTATCCAATGTCGGGTGGTTTTTCCACTCTTCTACCACATTCAGCAGGCGATTCATATCCACCTTGCCTGTCCGCTGTTTTTCTTCCACAATTTCCACTAAATCGGTTGTGCCAATTTTTTCCACAACACAATCTTGAGCATATTTTTCGATTAGCTCCGCCACATAAGGACGAGTAACGGTGCCTTTGGTTGCCAGTAAACCAATTGTTTTTGTTTGTGACACTTCCGCCGCAGGCTTGATTGCAGGCACGGTGCCGACAATCGGGAAACTAAAATGTTCTCGTAATGCTGGCAAAACCACAGTGCTCGCCGTATTGCACGCGACTACCACCATATCAAGCGGTCGTTTTTCTGCAATTTTTTGCACAATTTTGACCGCTCGCGTAATCAACACGGCTTCCGATTTCTCCGAATAAGGGAAAAACGCATTATCAAAACAATAGAGATAATAGGCGTTGGGTAACACTTTCCGGATCTCATCATACACGGTCAGACCACCCATTCCAGAATCATATAAAAGAATTGTTGGTTTCATTATTATTTGTTGAAGAAAAAATTAGCAAAATGCTACTCTTTTCTCTTTGCATATTCAAGCCATCTATGCGTTTGACTTCATTACTGAAAGCCGTAATAATCAAAACGCTTTTCATAGAAACAAGGAGAAAACAATGCAAACATTGAATACACAACAAATAGGTTGGATTGGTTTAGGCCAGATGGGCGAGCCAATGGCGAAGCACTTACTTAATAATGGTGTAAAAGTAGGGGTTTATAATCGTAGCCCAGAAAAAGCAGAAGAAGTGGTTGCAGCAGGCGGAAAACGATATTCATCGGTAGTGGAGTTAGTAAAAGCTCACGAAGTCATTTTCTTGATGATTGCAGATTATGCTTCTGTTCAGCAGGTGCTAAGCCCTGAAGTGTTAGCAAAAGCAAAAGGCAAAGTGTTTGTGAATATGAGCACCATTTCACCAAGCCAAAACCAAGCGGTGGAAGCCTTATTAGCACAGCACGGAGCGGAATTTGTAGAAGCTCCCGTTTCAGGTTCAAGCAAGGTGGCAGAAGCGGGTAAATTACTCGTGCTTTCGGCGGGTAAAGAAGAAATCATTGCGCAATTAAAACCGCTTTTCGCAGCCTTTAGTACCACGACATTCTACTATGGCGAAGTGGGCAAAGCAGGCGGCATTAAGTTGATGATCAACTCGCTACTCGGTATTTTCATTCAGGCGTATGGCGAAGCGTTGAATTTTGCTAGCCAATACGGTATTCCGAAAGAGCAAGTGATTGAGATGATTTCTGGATCGTTTATGAATAGCCAAATTTTCCAAGCGAAAGTGCCTATGTATTTAGCCAACGAGTTCCAGCCAGCATTTATGATGAAACATATGACAAAAGATTTTAATTTAGCGAGCGAGGAAATTGCAAAACTAGGCAAATCTTATCCGCTGATTGAGCAAGCAACCAAAACCTACAACCAAGCGAACGATTCAGGCTTGAGCGAAGTGGATATGGCTGCGATTTATCAGTTTTTGGCGAAGTAAAAAGGGACTTCAATATTACACTAGCATCTTTGCTAGTGTTTTTTTTAATATATCTCTTAAAAAATTACAAATTTGCAATTATTTATAAAAGATGAAACAAAAGATATACTTAACCTACATTTATTATCAATATGGAGCAATGAAATGAATCACTCAATTTCAGAAAAATCCTGCCATATCGCTTTTCAAGCACTTACCTCTCAGCTATCCATTTTTGCACAAAGAGCGAATGCAGAACATAAATCGATTGCTAGCCACATATTCCCAATAGCTCACGACATTTCAACTTTCATTCAAAAAGCAGAGCAACTGCTTCTAGGTCAGACAATTAAAAATACTCCCAAACAACATCTTTCTACATTATTTGAAAATATCGAATTGGAAAACCACAAAAGTTTGGCACATTTTTATCCTATTCAAGCGGTCAATTCTGACACTATTTTTCCCAGAAAACAGAAAGAAGGACACTATGATAAGCTTTGGCAAGATTTTTTGGCGGGTTTAAACAAAATTCCCAAATCTCACGAAAAGAAGCCCGATCTTTGGCTAGATCATTTCGATACTGCTTACCAAATTTTTACTGGCAATATTCCATCAGCCTATGCTTCTGACATTTCCCTTTATGATTACAGTAAAGCTATTGCAACCTTAGCCACTGCACTCTATTTATACGACCAAACAAACGATAAAGAGGAAAACGGCGAATTCTTACTAATTCAAGGTGATTTTTTCGGGATTCAAGATTTTATTTTTTCCAGCGGAAGTGAAACCAACAAACAGGCGGCGAAATTATTACGCGGGCGTTCTTTCCAAGTTTCGCTTTTCACTGAACTTGCCGCACTGAAAGTATTACAGGCGTGTAAATTACCCTCAACCAGCCAAATAATGAATGCCGCAGGAAAATTCTTAATTATTGCCCCAAATACGCAAGCGGTCAAAAATGCAGTAGAAAATGCAAAATCAGAACTAAATCAATGGTTTGTAAAGCACACCTACGGACTAATTGGTTTGGGCATCGCAACCAAAACAGCCAATCAATCGGATTTTTCTGCAGAGAATTTTTCCACATTACGAAATAGTCTATTTAATGATTTCGAAAAAATTAAATTACAGCGTTTGGATTTATTAGATAGTACGCAGAGCGTGCAATCTGCGGATTATTCACAAGGTGTTTGTCAGTTAAATAGTTATTTTCCGGCGGAAATCGACGGTTTTGCTAAAATGTCGTTGGATCAGATTTTAATCGGTGAGCATTTAGTCAAAAAAGATCGCATTTTAATTTGTGATGAACAAAGTGATATTTACGAAGATCGACACACTACGCCTCTTCATCTGTCTATTTTTGGTTATAAAATCATTTTTACCCAAAATGAAGAGATCAGCGGTAAATTTGGCAAAGTTGATATTCTGCGTTTTTGGGATTTTGAATTGCCAGAAAATCAGGATAGTGAGATTTGGCACGGCTACTCCCGCCGTTATATTAACGGTTATGTAGCCTCTCGAAACGGAGAGATTACGCCGTTTGACACACTTGCCACAACGCATCGAAATGCAGAAACCGGCGAAGGGCAAATTGCACTAATGACACTAAAAGGCGATGTGGATAATCTCGGGACGATTTTCCAAAAAGGCTTAAAACAGCCGAATTTAGCAAAAATGGCTGCACTTTCTCGTCAAATGAACCAATTTTTTAGCTTATGGCTACCTGCGATTTGTTCAGAAAAATTCCCGAATATGTACACCGTCTTTGCCGGTGGTGATGACTTCTTTTTAATCGGTCCGTGGCTTGAAACACAACAATTAGCAGGCGAAATGCAGAGAGAGTTTAAGCGTTATGTAGCAGACAATCCAAATATTCATTTCTCGGCTGGTATGGTGATGGCTAAACTTGGAATACCCATACCACAGCTAGGTGGACTAGCGGAAGACGCCTTGGAAAAAGCCAAAGGCGTCGAGGGCAAAAATGCTTTCACTATTTATCAGCAGTCAGTGCCTTGGTCAAAATGGACGAGTTTAATGGCATTAGGAGAGAATATTGAGCGACTTGCAGAAAAATATCCAATTTCAACCGCTTACCTCTACGCATTAATTCAGTTTGCCGATCTGGCGGCAGATACACAACACATTGAAAGCACAATGTGGCGGAGTCGTTTTTACTATAAAACCAGCCGTTATGTGGTGGATAAATTACCGAAAGATCAACGTCAAAAAGCGTTGGAGGAAATTTCCACATCATTCGGCAATATCGGAATTGAAACGCATAAATCGGCGTTTAAAATTCCACTATTTAACTATTTCTATCAAATCCGAAAATAAGAGGTATTTATGATGATTAAATTTGGCAAAGAGAAAAGTGCTGAGATTTTTTCTGCGGTGGCAGAAAATGCGGCAAAACAAATTAAATCCAAAAACAACAACGCAAATAAAACCTCGCAGTTACGCAAATTTTATGACGAATTGGCGATGTGGAATGATCGTGTTCAAACAACTCGAGAGAACCGTGAAGAAAAATATCAGGAGCTTGAACCTTTTATCAAAATGCTTAAAGCCAAAGTAGCTTATGCACAAGGTCGGAAACATATTGATAGCAATTTCAGCGACGTGTTTAACCGTTGTATTGATGAAGTGAAATCCGCAGAAACCTTGCGTGATGCCAAATTATTTATGGAAGCCGTAATGGGCTATTGCAAATTAGAAGAAACCCGTAAAAACGGCTAAGGAGAAATAGAATGAAACTGATCAACATTATTGAAATAACGGCAACATTGGTGTTAAAAACCGGGTTACATATTGGAGCAGGCGATAGCGAAATGCACATCGGTGGTATTGATAATACTGTGATTAAAAACCCGCTCACCCAATCGCCTTATATTCCTGGTTCAAGTTTAAAAGGTAAAATTCGATCGTTATTGGAATGGAAAAGTGGCGAAATTACCTCGGGTGAACCACTGAAATTAAACGATATTAGTAACGCCAAAGATAAAAGTGCGGTGAAAAATATCCTGAAATTATTTGGTGTCACCGGCGACAGCAAAAATGATGAGACATTATTAAAAGAATTAGGCGTATCTCGTTTAGCCTTTTGGGATTGCAATTTAAATCCGGAATGGGAGGATCAAATTCGTGCAGATAACTTATTGCTGACCGAAGCGAAAAGTGAAAATACCATCAACCGTATTACCGCTACCGCCGATAATCCACGTCAAACCGAACGTGTGCCGGCCGGTGCAGAATTTGATTTTAAACTCACCCTTCGCCAATTTGAGGGCGACAGTGAGGAATTATTGGACTTAATCTTGAAAGGCTTACGTCTTTTAGAACTCGACAGTCTAGGCGGTTCAGGCTCTCGTGGTTATGGCAAAATCGCCTTTGAAAAGCTGACAGTAGGCGGAAAAGAGACGACATTACCTGAAAATCCTTTTGTGTAAGGCGGCAGTATGAAAATCTATCTTTTTACCCTGAAAACGCTCACAGCATTTGGCACACCACTCGTGGGGGACAGCCTCTTCGGGCAATTCTGTTGGGCGGTGTCGCACCGCCTGGGCGAGGCGAAATTAACCGAGTTGCTACAAGGCTACACCACGGGCAAGCCGTTCGCCGTGATTTCCGATGCCTTTCCAAGTGGATTTTTACCGCTACCGGTATTGCCTTCCCAACTCTGGGAAAAAGGCGAAGTTGCCCAAGATCGCAAAGTGTTGAAAAAGAAAGCATTGATTGCTTTTGACACTCACACACAAGCGGTTAATTCTTGGCAAAAATCTGCAAAATCCGATAGCGAAGTAATGTGCAAAACCAAGCACCCCCAGCCGCATAACACCCTCAGTCGTCAAACAATGACCACCGGCAAAGACGGAATGTTCGCCCCTTATGCGATGCCACAAATTTGGTATCAACACGATACCGCATTAGATCTTTATATTGTGGTGGATGAACAGCGTATTTCGGTGGATGAGGTCACACAATGTTTAAGCGATATGGGGCAATTCGGCTTTGGGCGAGATGCCTCGATCGGGTTGGGTAAATTTAAGATTGAGTCCGTGCAAGCAGTGCAATTTGCCACCGAAAATGCAAATGCCTATTTAACGCTGGCAAACACGGCCCCACAAGGGGTGGACTTGGATAAAAACGACAGCTTTTATCAGCTTCACACCCGTTTTGGCCGACACGGCGGTTTGGCTGCATTAGGGCAGAATCCGTTTAAAAAACCGATTATTTTGGCTAAATGTGCCGCCATTTTCCGCCCGACCGAGTGGCAAACACGCCTCTTTTTAGGTAACGGCTTGGGTAATGTCTCTTACGCCCAACCGAATGCAGTACATCAAGGCTACGCCCCGATTGTGCCGGTCTATTTGAATTTTAACGCCGACCATTCCGACAAATAAGGAAGTGACAATGAGCGAATTTTTAACAACACACAAGGTATATCTCACCCCTATTAGCCCGATTCACATTGGCTGTGGGGAAGATTTTGAGCCGACGAATTATGTGATTAAAGAAAATAATATCTATTGTTTTGATGCAAGTAAATTAGGTCTTTCTGAATCTCAACGTAATCAATTAATGGATATTTGCCGAAATATTACTGATGAAAGTATTCAGCAGATTCAGTCTTTTTTTGCTAAAGAAGATGTTATTGAATTAGCTATTAATAATGCTTGCATCAAAATTCCCGTTTCTGCCAAAATTTCTAGTGAATGGAAAAATAAATTAGGTAAAGTCGTACAAAGAGAAAATAATAACAAGCAAGTATTTAATGCTCTTCTTATTGAACGACACGCCTATTTACCTTATTGTAATCAGTCGTATATTCCTGCAAGCAGTGTAAAAGGAAGTGTTATTACCGCTTTATTAGATAGTGAAAATCAGAGCGATAAAACGATTTTTTCAGTTCCTGTTAAACAGCGTTCAGAAAGTCGAGAAGGTTATGCAAAAAAACTAAAAGCATTGAATGATGATTTAGTTCATCAATATATTGGTGATTTTAATTCCAAAAACAATGAAAAGATTACCTCTCAAAGAATCAAATTTAGTGATTTTGTTCCAACTGATAAAAACTCTTCCCTTACAAAAATAATTTACGCAGTAAATGTTAAGAAAACTCTTGGTAAAGATAGAAATGCATTTAAAGGCATTAGTGTTCGTAGAGAATGTATCAGCTCAATGCAATTTAGATCTTACTCAGCTTCTTTAACGTTGTTAAATGAAAACAATAAGGTTTTATTAAAGGATGAACACATAATTAAGGCGTTAAATGCATATAACCTACCTATTTTAGAAAAAGAACTTCAAATTCTAATTGAAAATGATTTAATTAACACTAGAAATTATATAGAAAATGTGAAAACCATTTTGCAAAATGAAAAAGTAGCACTGATTCGTTTAGGGCGTAGCGGTTCTGAAACTAAAATGTATAGTGACCATAATTTAAGAGCTTTATCTGTTAATGGTGAAATCAGCAAAGAATCTCATACTTTATGGGTTGCATCGGATTCCACGGAAAAATCAGAAACAATCCAACCTTTCGGTTGGGCATTATTAGAGTTCTCCAATGAACAAGAAAATAATGCATTGCTAAAAAAATGGTGCTTAAATCCAAAAAATTCATTACATAATTACTTAAAAGAGTTGGAGATTGAAAAAGAAATTCAAGAGAAACAAAACGCTTTGAATTCACTGTCTGAAAATCATAGGAAAGTGATTGAATTAGAAAATAAATTCAATGCTAGTAATGAAAAACAGATAGATAGTTCATCTATTTTATTAAAAGAAGTGAAATTGTTAATTGAAAATGAGGCAGTAAATTGGAGCAAGGAAGATAAACAGTTTATAGCGGAACATATTACCAAAGACCTTATTCTTAAACGCATTGAACTGAAAAAGAAAAATGCAGATAAAGATCTAAATAAATTGCTTAGAAAATTGATGGAAGAATAATGCTCCCAACCGAATTACCCATTATCCGCTACCGCCTAACATTCCAAGTCACCACTCCCTTCGCTTTGCCCGAATATGCCGGTTCCGCATTGCGAGGTGCGTTTGGACGGGCATTGCGAAAAATCAGCTGTATGACAAAGCAAGCCGAATGCCACGGCTGTTGGCTTTATCAAACCTGCCCTTACACTAACATTTTTGAAACACCGGCACCGAATGATCACCCTTTGCAAAAATTTAGCCAAGTACCGAACGCTTATGTCATCGAGCCATTAGAATGGGGCGAACAATGCTACTCAAAAGGCGATATTTTCGCCTTTGATTTGGTGTTATTTGGACGAACATTAGAGCAACTACCACTAATTTTATTTGCGTTTAAACGGGCACTGGAATTTAATTTGGTGGGCGGAAAAGCCACACTGACCGATTTTGCAAAAATTGCGGAAAACCAAACCGCTTTTTCTCTGTTTCAGCAGGAAAAAATTCGGGAACACTCACAAATGTTGTCTGTTCCGTCTGATTTACCCTCATCATTAAAATTGGAATTTATCACCCCATTACGCATTCAAGAAAACGGCAAACCATTGCGAGAAAAGGAAATCAACAAAACCCGACTGTTAATTACCTTAGCAAAACGCATTTCATTGTTAGCCGAATTTCACGCCCAGCAGTTACAGTTACATTTAGATTTTGAACAGCTCATTACAGAAATTGAGCCGATTCAGGAAAGCAAACAGTTGCAGTGGCAAGATTGGACACGTTATTCCAGCCGCCAAAAGCAGAAAATGAAATTGGGTGGCGTGGTCGGTCATTGGCAGCTCGACAATGTCCCAGTAAATTGGGCAAAATTGCTTTATTTGGGTCAATGGTTACATTGTGGCAAAAATGCAACTTTCGGCTTAGGGAAATATCGGATTACAAATTTGTAACATAGCGATTTTGCATTATTTTCGGGTAAATTTACCGCTTATAGAGTGCATTTGCTATGCACCATTGATGAAACAATTTTTAGTACAGCAGTAACGCCCTTACGGAGAGTGATGATAACTTGGTTTGTTTCCCGCCATATTGGGGCAATTGAATGGATTAAGCAACAACCGATTCATATCGATCGTTTTGTTGAGCATTTGAATGTTGCCAATATACAAGCTGATGATATTGTTATCGGCACATTGCCGATCCATTTGGCGGCGGAGGTTTGTCAAAAAGGGGCGAAATTCTATTTTTTATCTGTTAATGTTGCACGTTATCAACGTGGAACGGAATTAACCTGTGAGCAACTTGTGGAACAAGGTTGTTCGTTACAGCCATTTTATATCGAAAAATTATAGAGGTTTTTATGCAAAAGTATGATGTACATTTTTGTTTAGTTTCTGATCAAGCTGCACCAAATTTATTGCCTCTTTTAGACAGTAAATTTAAACCTAAAGAAGTTGTTTTAATTGTTACCCAAAGAATGAAAGAAAAAGGGCAATTTTTAGCGGAAACCTTTAAAAAAGTGGGTGTAAAATCAACTATTACTGTATTACAAGATGAATTTAATTTTGGCTTAATGGAAGACGAATTTTTTAAATTAGCTGAAGAATATGAAGAACAAAATATTGCACTCAATGTAACTGGTGCAACTAAATTGATCTCTATTGCTGCGGAACACGCTTTCTCTGCATTAGGGAAACCTATTTTTTATGTAGATACCGATAATAATAGAATGGTCTTTATTTCAAAAGATGATAAAAATAATTGGGTACCAGACCAAATAATGAATGCCAAAACGTCGTTAGATATTTATCTTTCTTCTTACGGTGGTAGAACATTAAAACAGTCTGATGTTAAATCAAGAGAAAAACTTGTGGAATCGGTAAGTGGCTGGATAAAACAGTATGATAAATACAGAGTAGTAATTCCTATGTTAAATTTACTTGCCACTAAATCTGAACAAAGCGGGTTTAAAACCAGTTTTACTGATGCAAAATGTAAAAAAATTGCGGTGCTGGATGAGCTATTAAGAGAATTAAATGCACTTGATCTCATTGATTACTGCAATGATCGTATTGATTTTAGAAATACAAAAACCAAAGATTTTTTTAGCGGTGGTTGGTTAGAAGATTATACCTATCTGCAAATACAAGATGTTAAACAAATTGATGATTTAGCTTGTGGTATTGAAGTGGCAAATTCAAAATATCAAATAGGCAAAAATGAATATAGCAAAGAAAATAAAGGAAATATGAATGAATTTGATATTGCCTTTATGGCAAACAATAAATTCCATATTATTGAAGTTAAAACGCAACTGATGGGAAAAAATGGCGGTATTAAATCTGAAGATATTTTATATAAATTGGAAACATTAAAAGATTATGGAGGCTATATGACCAAAAAATGTTTGGTTACTTATTTCGATGTACCTGAATCGGTACAAAATAGAGCTAAATTTTTAAAAATTGAACTTATTCAGGCAAAAGACTTACAGCAGTTGAAATCAAAAATTCAAAATTGGATTGGTAAGAAATAATGAACACACCACCCCAAAAAATCCTCCTTTCCGTCACTGGAATGTCCCCTGCTGTCGTGACGGAAACGCTTTATGCCCTTGTGACGGAAAAAGGCTTTATTCCCGATGAAATTCGGGTGATTACCACTCAACAGGGCAAAAATCAGGTGCTAAAAACCTTGTGTGGTATAGAAGGCGGACGAAAAGAGCAAAAAGGGGCGTTGGAAGAATTTATTAGTGATTATGGCGAACAATTCGGCTTTCAGCAGATTCATTTTGATGAAAGTTGCATTGAAATAATTCGGGATCATAATGACCAAAAACTGTCCGATATTCGCTCACCCGAAGAGAATAATTTAGCGGCGGATCAAATTGTAAGCTTGGTAGGGCAACTTTGCCAAAATCCACAGAACCAATTACACGTTTCGATTGCTGGTGGGCGAAAAACCATGGGCTTTTTTATGGGTTATGCGTTATCGCTTTATGGGCGGGAGCACGACAGCCTTTCGCACGTTTTGGTCTCTGCCGAATTTGAGAACTTACCGAGCTTTTATTATCCGAAACCCTATTCGCACAAAATTATGAATAGCCAAGGGGTTGAATTTGATGCCCAGAATGCCAAAGTGATGTTGGCGGAAATTCCTTGGGTTCGGTTAGGATTAGGGATTTCGGATGAATTATTGGGCGGCAGAATTTCATATAGTGATTCCGTGTTAAAAGCTCAACAAATTTTGGCAAAACCGAGCCTAACGTTTTTAAGCCCGATCGATGATCAAAATGTACGATTCGGAAATACGGAAATCAAACTCGCCCCCAAAGAGTATAGTTTTTTATTGAGTTTAGTATTGGCGAAACAGAAACATATAGCATATTCATTATTTAATGAAGACGTTTTTGCGATGTATTTAGCTATTTACACTATTTTAAAAGGCAGCGCAGAAAGTTTGGAAAATCGGGTGAAATTTGTGAAAAATGAAGCTGAATTTGCCGAAGAAACAAAAAAAATCTATTCGGAATCTTGTCATCATTTAGGGAAAAGAATTAAAAAGGAATTTTCAATCGGTCATTGTGAAACACCATATATACCATCTTCTTCACATCAATGTTACGAATTATTGATCGAGGAAGAAAATATTGATATTTCCGCTATTTTGCCAGATTTACAAGGCAAAATTTAAGCCTAAGCAAGCGGTCGTTTTTTTGCAAATTTCTGCAAAATACCGACCGCTATCAAATAACTTTAATCTGACTAGCTGATTTATGCTAAAATAACCACGTTCTTTAATTGTGGAGTTTAATGATTTTGATGAAATTATCACCAAATCAATACCCAGCTATTCAGCCTACTGAATTTTTTGGGAAGCCTATTTTTAACCTTCTGAAAAATAAGGAAAATTTAGGTATCCGCAGTCGAAAGACACCGCCCTGCCTGAAAGGGATTAAGACACAAAAACAGTGAATATGGGTGAAATTAAGAAGTCGAAAGACACCGCCCTGCCTGAAAGGGATTAAGACACGTGCCATTTTTCATTCTTCTCCATCTCTCTGGTCGAAAGACACCGCCCTGCCTGAAAGGGATTAAGACTAAACTCACTGTCCCTTTAACAAGAGAAGTAGTGTCGAAAGACACCGCCCTGCCTGAAAGGGATTAAGACTAGGACTGTTCTGGAGCATTCCCAGAGTAGTCTCTGTCGAAAGACACCGCCCTGCCTGAAAGGGATTAAGACGCTACAGCAGCATCTTCTTTAAGTTTAGATTTAACGTCGAAAGACACCGCCCTGCCTGAAAGGGATTAAGACGACCCCCTTCAATCGGAAGGAATATAGCTTCAGTGGTCGAAAGACACCGCCCTGCCTGAAAGGGATTAAGACGTATTTTTAGGGGTTATTTGAAGTGTTTATGTAGTCGAAAGACACCGCCCTGCCTGAAAGGGATTAAGACTTCCATATTGATGTGAGTAAAACGAGATTTAAGAGGTCGAAAGACACCGCCCTGCCTGAAAGGGATTAAGACGTAGTAAATTGGTGTTACTACTAGGTACCCATGAGGTCGAAAGACACCGCCCTGCCTGAAAGGGATTAAGACACATCACTTAGCGTAATCGTTGTGCTATCTCGTGTCGAAAGACACCGCCCTGCCTGAAAGGGATTAAGACATCTACAACTACGGCATATTTGTTTGTGTCGTTGGTCGAAAGACACTGCCCTGCTTAAAAAGGATTTTACGTTTAAACCTGTTTATTATGCGATTCTAGTCCTATAAATTATTGCCGACAGTTTTTGTCGGTTTTTTCTTTTACAAGCGGTGATTTTTCGCACCCATTTTACAAATTTGTATTCTCCTCTTATTTTCCTCATCTCTCCTAAAATAGCGTTATTGTTAAATATTTAGGAGAGAAAAATGTTCGGTTCTAATCGTGATACACAATCCAGATTCGTAGCACAAAACCGTCCATTTACTCCTTACACTTCAAGTGAAATTGAAGCGTTAATTGCTGGTTATGTAGAAGTGGCTGATGATCGTGCTTATAACGGTCGTTGCTTTGTAAAAGCAGGTAAAAAATGGATCCATAACCTAAATGCTCTTCGCAAAAAATTAAGCGATGCGTATGGACGTTATATTGACGATGAAGAGTTAGAAGCAGGCTATCCTGAGGGTTTTGGCTACGATGTCGCAAACTATTACAGCCGCCATAATCGAATGACATTAGCTGAGAACAAGGAATTTCAAAAGTTAATGCAAGCGGTGAAATTACATTAGCTTTTTGCAAATTTGTAATTGGTCAATTTCTGTGAAATACATCTTATTATTCCACAAAAATAATACTATTAATTTGACGACTGAATTTTTAAAACTAAGGAGAGAAATATGTGGCAAGTTGTTTTAACCGCTATAGCTTATAAAATCGGCAAAGAGCTCACAAAAGAGCTATTGGACTCCTCAAAAAGTTCACGGTAAACGGAAACCGAAATTCCTTCATTTTGAATCTATGTAGAGAGAAAATAAACCGTAAGGACTCTTAAATGGATACTAATCGAACTCGCTATCTGATCGCCTACGATATTGCCGATCATAAGCGGCTTTATCGGGTACATAAGAAAGTAGAAGCCTATGCGATTGGTGGGCAAAAATCGTTTTATGAATGTTGGCTCACTGTTCACGAATTAACACAATTGCGTAATAGTGTCAGCGAAATTATGCAACACGATGAAGATCGGATTTTTATTTTCCAACTGTTTAACAATACCGAGCCTTTATTATTCGGTAAGGCTAAATTGCAATCTACCCAACCTTTTCTGTTAATTTAGGAGGCATTATGTCCAGCTTATATATTGATCGTAAAGGAACTAGCATTAAATTAAGCGGTGAAACTTTAGTTTGCTATGAAAATGAGGAGCGTGTCGGCACAATTCCGCTTGCACCCATTGAAAGGATTTATCTTAAAGGCGATGTCACATTGCAATCCTCTTTACTAGCTAAACTTGGTGAAAAAGGCATTGGTATTATTTGTCTTTCTGGTCGAAAAAATACACCGACGCTTTTTATGTCCCAACCGCATAATGATGCAGAACGCCGTTTAGCACAATATGAACTATCACAAAATGAAGCTTTTTGTTTAGCCTTTGCCAAAAAATTAGTTACCTTGAAATTAGTGACACAGAAAAATTGGCTATGGCAGGCAGCAAATACTCGTCTAGATAAAAAATGCTTACTTGTACCAAAAGCTGAAGAATTAGATCAGTTAATCGGTAAAATTCACTCACAAACCACTCTTTCCTCTTTGCGGGGTATTGAAGGTAGAGCAGCAAGTGCTTATTTCACCGCACTCAGTCAATATTTACCTCCTTCATTAAAATTTGATGGTAGAAATCGCCGTCCACCAAGAGATCCCTTTAATGCGGTTCTCTCCCTCACTTATACTTTACTCCACAGCGAAGCTGTCCTTGCGATTTATGGGGCTGGGCTTGATCCCTACATCGGCTTTTATCATTCATTAGATTATGGACGTGAATCCTTCGCCTGCGATTTAATTGAGCCTATTCGACCGCTTGTTGATAATTGGTTATTAGGGCTGTTTCGTAATGAGACTTTACGTATCGAATATTTTTCAACAACTCAAGAAGGGTGTCTATTAGGAAAAACTGGGCGAGTGCATTTTTATCAAGAATATGAAAAACAAGTGGCTAACTGGCGAAAAATGCTGACGGAAAATTGCTATGATTTGATCAAAGTATTTAAAATGCAAACGGCAGCAATTTCACCTCAACGCCGTTCAATCCTACCGAATGAAATCATTCAACCCCCAGAAACAGATTGGTTGCAATGGTTAGAAAACTTTTATTTTAACCAACGCACAATGATGAGTGAGATTATCTTCCACTTTTAAGTTTTAAGGAGATATTATGCAATATTTAATTGGCTACGATATTTCTAGCCCTAAGCGACTACAAAAAATCCATCGTCGAATGGTAGCATTCTCTACCCCAATTCAATATAGTGTTTTTCTCTACGATGGAGATATTAAAGGACTACAAAAATGTCTGATTGAGGTATTGGAAATCTTCAATAAAAAGGAAGATGATCTGCGAGTATATCCTCTACTAACAGGAGCTAAACAGTGGCAACTAGGTAAAGCCATTTTGCCTGAGGGGATTATTTGGACGGCTTTACCCTTTAACTCATCACTTAATTAGAGAATTATAAATACGGAAATGTCGCCAAAAACAACTCTTTGATTTCAAGCGAATAGCCGTTAATTTCATATACACCACGGCGAGCAAACAAGCCGTTTTCAGCTTGAGTCCATTCTAATTTAGTTCGAGTTGGTTGTTGGGAAAAGAGCCACAAGCCAATCGGTTCATTACCCAACCTTAAGACGCTTTGGGCGATATTTTCAATCGTTTTTTTCGGCACGAGCGTTTGGGCGAAGATCCAATTTGTGTCGCCATCTTTTAATAATACTTCTCGTCGCCAATATTGTTCATTACAAGCGGTCATTTTTTGTGAATTTTTTGCAATCCATTTTTCTTGCACCACTTCCACATTAAAATTAGAGGTAACATCAAGCAACTTTTGGGTGAGCGAGCCTTCGTGCAAAAGCCATTCTTGTTGGGTTAAGGAAAGCGTACCAGCACCCACTTTCCATTTGCAAGCCGACAATATATTACGATAATTTGTGTACATAAATAAAAAGGATAAATTTTGATTATGTCAATTTATCCTTTTTTTTATTCCGTTTAAAGGTTATTTTTAAATTAATTTTCTTGCTGCTTCAACCACTACCGAAACCGCCTTATGTTCTGTATCGTGAATGGTTGCTTCATTTGGAATTTCTTGTTGAGTACGGTTTACAATAACCCCCGCAACCATTCCAGCACGCAAGCCTAGTGCAGAGCACATCGTAAAGAGTGTTGCAGATTCCATTTCAAAATTCATTACGTTTAAATCTTGCCACTGTTTTAATGAACCTTGAAAATGGCGATAAATTTTGCCGGTAAAGGTGTCGTAACGCTCTTGCCCTGGATAGAATGTGTCGGAAGAAGCGGTAATCCCAACATAAGGTTTAACGCCAGCATCAACCGCTGCAGCATAAAGAGCATTTGTACATTCAAAGTTTGCCACCGCAGGGTATTCCATTGGGGCAAAGTGCTGACTTGCGCCATCTAAACGCACTGCACCTGTGGTAATTAAAATATCGCCCACGTTAATATGTTCTTGAATTGCTCCTGTTGTGCCAATGCGTAAAAAGGTTCGAATACCTAATTGGGCTAGCTCTTCAACACAAATAGAAACGGATGGACCACCAATGCCTGTTGAGCAGACTACAACTGGCTCTCCATCTAAATAACCTAACCAAGAGGTAAACTCACGAGTGGAAGCTAAAAACTCAGGGTTTTCCATTTTTTTCGCAATACGCTCAGAGCGTGCTGGATCACCTGGCACTATCGCAATTTTTGCACCTTTTAGCATCGCTTTTGTTAAACCTAGGTGGAATACATCAGACATAATCTTCTCCTTTGTCTTTAAATATAAAGTAATGGCATTCTACCCCAGCAAGCGGTTGATTTACGAAGATTTTTTGCAATGAATGTTTAATTTTGTGAAGTAGATCAAAGGCAAACGGTTTCGTTTTATCTTGATTTTTTTATTTGAGCTTCGATATAAGTAGGTGCAAAAACATTATCATCTGGCAAATAGAAAACAAAATCCTCTCTTACCAACATTGAGATCAGTTGATCAATATCGTAAATACCTATCGGCGAATAAATCACAGTTAAATGATTAAATTTTTGAATGATTTCCGATGCAGATCGGTAATATTGCTCGCCATTAACAAAAATATAGTGTTTGCAAGGGTACGTTTGCTTTTTCACGCTTTCAATTGCGTTGCTCAATGCGGGATTCGCTGTTGTTAAGCTAATAACCGCTACCGTTGGCTTGGTTGGTTGGTTGGTTGGTTGGTTGGTTGGTTGGTTGGTTGGTTGGTTGGTTGGTTGGTTGGTTGGTTGGTTGGTTGGCATTCATTCTATTTCCTTTACTTGAAAAATAACAATTTTTTTGAGCTTATTTACAAAAATTAATTCTTTTTTAACCGCTTGTACTTTTAAGGCAAAATATCTCGTAAAATCGGATTTTGTAGCGAAATCAACGTTTCTGTTGATTGAATTTCATCAATAGATTGGATTTTACCTGCTAAAACTGAATGCAACTCTTCAATGGTGTGCGTCATCACTTTAATAAAAATCGAATAGTTGCCCGTTGTATAATATGCTTCAACCACTTCATCAAATTCATTGAGTTTCGCAATTACTTTATCGTAATCTTTTGCTGATCTTAGAATAATTCCAATAAAGCAACAAACATCATAGCCTAGTTTGCGCTCATCTACTACAATTTTTGTTGACTCAATAATGCCCGCTTGTCGCATTTTTTCTACTCGAACGTGAATCGTTGCTGCACTTACGCCAAAATTTTTGCCCATTTCGGTATAAGGCGTGCGAGCATCTTTAATTAAGCAGCGTAAAATTTGCTGATCGAGTTTGTCTATTTCTAATTTTACATTATTTTTATTGTGCATTTTTCATCCTAAAAACCAAATTATTTAAATATCATCTAAACATAGACACATTATTTTAAAATAAATTTAATACATTTGCTTTTTTATTTGATAAACATTGCTTTTTTAAGATAATTCTTTAAATTATCAGCCATCAATTAAACAACAATCACTTAATATTTAATTAGGAAAGCAGAAAATGGAAAATTCATTCATATTACAACAGCAAGAAATCAGTTTTGTAAAAAACACCTTTACCCAATATTTAATCGATAAATTAGGTATTATCGAAGTTCAAGGCCCAATCTTAAGCGAAGTTGGCAACGGTATGCAAGATAACCTTTCTGGTATTGAAAAAGCAGTGAGAGTAAATGTTAAATGTATTCCAAACTCTACCTATGAAGTCGTTCACTCTTTGGCTAAATGGAAACGTCACACTCTTGCTCGTTTTGGTTTTAAAGATGGGGAAGGATTGTTTGTGCATATGAAAGCCCTTCGCCCAGATGAAGATTCTTTAGATCGCACTCACTCTGTTTATGTTGATCAGTGGGATTGGGAAAAAGTAATTCCTGAAGGCAGACGTAATTTCGATTTTTTAAAAGAAACCGTAAATGAAATTTACAAAGCTATTCGTTTAACTGAATTAGCGGTAGAGGCTCGTTTTGATATTCCATCGGTTTTACCAAAACAGATCACTTTCGTACATAGCGAAGATTTAGTGCAACGCTATCCAAATATGACAGGAAAAGAACGTGAAAACGCCATCTGTAAAGAGTACGGCTCTGTATTCTTAATTGGTATTGGCGGTAAATTATCAGATGGAAAATCGCACGATGGTCGTGCTCCAGACTACGATGACTGGACAACAGAATCTGAGCAAGGCTACAAAGGCTTAAACGGCGATATTTTAGTGTGGAACGAAGAATTAGGCACAGCGTTTGAACTGTCTTCAATGGGTATTCGTGTGGACGAAAAAGCGTTACGCTTGCAAGTTTCCCTCACTGGTGATGAAGATCGCTTAGAAATGGATTGGCACAAAGATTTATTAGCAGGTAAATTACCACTTTCAATTGGTGGTGGTATTGGGCAGTCACGCTTAGCGATGTTCTTATTACGCAAGAAACATATAGGTGAAGTTCAATCCAGCGTGTGGCCGAAATCAGTTCTTGAAGAATTTGAGCATATTCTCTAATAAGTTTAAAGCGAACGTTCAGTTCGCTTTAACTTTCTACAAGCGGTCTGTTTTTGCAAAAAATTTACCATTTTTGACCGCTTGTAATCATATTACTGCCGTTCTCCCGCTATACCAAACACTGTACCTCGCTCACTATCACTATATTTTTTAGCTGTACGGCTGTCTGTTGTAATTCCACCCTCGAATTGTTTATAGAGATAGGCTTCTCCTGCGATAGATTGAGCATTATCTCCATAAAAACCTAACGCATATTTACCTGTAACGCCATTTTCAGCAGAGGCATTTGCCTGAATCATTCCATCAACAATATTACCTTTTTCTAACTGAATCGTTGGAATGGAAGCGTTATTAAATTGTGAGATCGAGCCCACACCAGTTTTCTCCGCAAAATTCACTTTGTAATTTAACAGCCCCACATTATCTGAGTTGAAGCCTTTTCCAATATAAGTTGCTTCGCCGTTTAATGGAAGGTTTTCTGTTTTTTTACCATTAATACGTTCTACTCTAAAACTACTTTGTTTTGGCTCAGCCGAATCCCAAAGTGCTTTATGATCACGGCTTATCAGCGTGACATTGGGTGTCAGATAAATATAGTGATCGCCCACAAAAATACCATCTAAATTTTCTGCAGACATACTAATAAAGGCGTGCTTGCTTAATCCTTGTGGTAGAGATGATTCTGTGTAACCCACCCAAGAATACTCTCGCCCCTGCTCATTGGTAATTTCTGCGGCTTTACGGACGATTTCTTTAATCACCTTATTTTTATTTTGCAATGCCATTTCTGCCTCAGATTTTGCTTTTTCTGCTACAGCTAATTGTGCTGCCGTTGTGTTTTTATCCGCTTGAGCTTTCGATAAATCTGCTTGGGCTTGTTGTAAATCGCTCTTCGCTTTAACCAGATCGCCATTTGCAGAATTTAGCTGATTTTGCACCGCTTGTTTTTCATTATTCGCAACAGACAACTTGCTTTCTGCAATTTCTTTCGCTTTTTCTGCGTTCGCTAAATTTGCTTTCGCTTGAGCTAATTGTGCTGCCGTTGTGTTTTTATCTACTTGAGCTTTCGCTAAATCTGCTTGGGCTTGTTGTAAATCGCTCTTCGCTTTAACCAGATCGCCATTTGCAGAATTTAGCTGATTTTGCACCGCTTGTTTTTCATTATTCGCAACAGATAACTTGCTTTCTGCAATTTCTTTCGCTTTTTCTGCGTTCGCTAAATTTGCTTTCGCTTGAGCTAATTGTGCTGCCGTTGTGTTTTTATCCGCTTGAGCTTTCGCTAAGTCTGCTTGGGCTTGTTGTACAGTATGAGCTGCTTTTGAAAGCTCGCGTTGTGCTGAACTTAGATCTTGATTTGCTTTTACTAATTCTGATTTAACCGAATCTAGTTCTGCGTGAGCTTGGGTTAGCTCATTTTGCCGTTTTAGATTTGTTTCACCTGATTTCCCACCACCGCTACTACAGGCTGTAAGACTAAGTAAAATAAGACTAGCTAGAGAAAGTTTTTTTACCGACATAGTGTTTTCCTTATTAAATTAACCGTGCAAACGCACACAAAAATTGTACAAAAAAAAAACAAATTGTCGTCAAGTAAGAAATGAATTATTGGAAATAATTTATGATTTTCAACCGCTTGTAAAAATAAAACCCCACTTTCGTGAGGTTTTTCGAGATTAACGTTTATTCGCTAATTTTGTTTTTGTGAGTTCGTAAACACGTAATTTAGCAATTTCTTGTGCTAATTTCGCCGTTAAATAGTCTTCACTATAGGCTTTAGATAAACGTTCTTCTGCTTTGCGTTTTGCTTCAAGAATACGTTGTTCATCTAAGTCTTCACCACGAATAGCTGTATCTGCAAGCACTGTAACAGTGGTTGGTTGAACCTCAAGGAATCCACCTGATACATAGATAAATTCTTCTTTACCATCAGCAAGAGTGAATTTAGCCATACCTGGTTTAATTGCCGTTAATAGTGGCGTATGCCCTGCATACACCCCTAGTTCACCATCGATCCCTGAAACACGAACACTTGTTACTGTGCCTTCAAAAATTTTACGTTCCGCACTCACTACTGTGAGTTCAAATTGAGATGTCATACTGTTCTCCTTTGTTTAAGAACAATTACATCTGTTTTGCTCTTTCAACCACTTCGTCAATTGAACCTGCCATATAGAACGCTTGTTCTGGAATATGGTCGTATTCGCCTTCTAAAATGCCTTTAAAGCCACGGATGGTTTCTTTTAATGGAACGAATTTACCTGGTACGCCATTGAATACTTCCGCAACGTGGAATGGTTGTGAAAGGAAACGTTCAATTTTACGTGCACGAGCAACCAAACGTTTGTCATCTTCAGATAATTCGTCCATTCCCAAGATTGCAATAATATCTTTTAACTCTTTATAACGTTGTAATGTACCTTGTACATCACGAGCAACTCTATAATGCTCCTCACCAACCACTAATGGATCTAACTGGCGAGATGTTGAGTCTAATGGGTCAACCGCAGGGTAGATACCTAGTGATGCAATATTACGGCTTAATACGACTGTTGAGTCTAAGTGAGCAAAGGTTGTTGCTGGAGATGGGTCAGTTAAGTCATCTGCAGGAACATATACCGCTTGAACAGAAGTAATAGAACCTGTTTTAGTTGAAGTAATACGCTCTTGTAGTACACCCATCTCTTCTGCAAGAGTTGGCTGATAACCTACCGCAGATGGCATACGACCTAATAATGCTGATACTTCCGTACCTGCAAGGGTATAACGGTAGATGTTATCTACGAAGAATAAGACATCACGACCTTCATCACGGAATTTTTCCGCCATGGTTAAGCCAGTTAATGCGACACGCAGACGGTTGCCTGGTGGTTCATTCATCTGACCGTAAACTAGCGATACTTTATCTAATACGTTAGAGTCTTTCATTTCGTGGTAGAAGTCATTACCCTCACGAGTACGCTCACCTACGCCCGCAAATACAGAGTAACCGCTGTGCTCAATTGCGATGTTACGGATTAACTCCATCATATTTACGGTTTTACCTACACCCGCACCACCGAATAAACCAACTTTACCACCTTTCGCAAACGGGGCAACTAAGTCGATAACTTTGATACCCGTTTCAAGTAACTCGGTACTATTAGCTTGTTCTTCATAGCTTGGTGCTGCACGGTGAATTGTCCAACGCTCTTCTTCACCTATTGGGCCTGCTTCATCAATAGGCTCACCTAATACGTTCATAATACGACCTAGTGTTTTTGTACCTACAGGTACTTCAATCGCTTTATTCGTATTTTCAACTTTTAAGCCACGTTTTAAACCATCAGATGAACCAAGTGCGATACAACGAACCACACCGCCACCTAATTGTTGTTGAACTTCAAGCGTTAAGCCTGTTTCAACTTTTAATGCATCATAAACTTTTGGTACTGCATCTTGCGGAAACTCAACATCGATTACCGCACCGATGATCTGTACAATTTTTCCCGTTGCCATTACCGTTCCTCTATTCTGTGTTAAATTGCAGCGGCACCCGCGACAATTTCATTTAATTCATTCGTAATACTTGCTTGACGAGCCTTGTTATACACCAATTGTAACTCATTAATCAGATTACCCGCATTATCCGTTGCAGCTTTCATTGCCACCATTCTTGCTGCTTGTTCCGACGCTAGATTATCAACTACTGCTTGATATACCTGAGATTCTAAATAACGTACAAGTAAGCTATCTAATAACGCCTGTGGACTTGGTTCATAAATATAATCCCAAGAACCTGTTTGTTCTAATGAGTCATTTTCAATTTCCGGCAATGGAAGAAGTTTTTGTACTGTTGGTTTTTGAGACATTGTATTTACGAAGCGGTTATATGCCACATAAACTTCATCAATCTCACCGTCACGGAAGGCATTTACCATACCGTTTACAATACCGACTAAATTTTCCACTGCTGGTGTATCACTCAATCCGTTAAGATGACCTTTAATGTCTAATCCCATTGAGTTGAAAAAAGCAATACCTTTATTTCCAACTAAACTTAATTCAGGTTTAATACCTTGATCATCTTTTTCTTTCAACTCATTTAAAACTGCTTTAAATAAGTTTACATTCAAACCTCCGCATAATCCTCGATCAGTTGAAACCACTAAATAGCCAACTTTCTTTACTGGGCGAGAGGTAAGAAATGGGTGTTTATACTCAATGTTACCTTTGGCAATATGGCTAATTACCTTGCGAATACTATCTGCATACGGACGAGAAGCCGACATACGCTCTTGGGTTTTACGCATTTTTGATGCTGCAACCATTTCCATCGCTTTAGTAATTTTTTGTGTATTACGAACACTTGCAATTTTGGTTCTTATCTCTTTAGCACCTGCCATATTTTTTTCTCCGCTAAAAAGTTAGATTACCAAGCACTGTTCTTTTTGAAACTAGATAAAATCTCGTTCAATTTATCTTTAATTTCATCATTGAAATTACCCGATTTTGACAGTTCTTGCATAAACTCACCGTAGTTGCTTTCGGCATAAGCTAATAAATTAGACTCAAATGAACCTACACGCTCAACAGGTACATCATCAAGATAACCATATTCTGCTGCGGCTAGCGATAAACCTAACTGTGCTACAGACATTGGCTCGAATTGTTTCTGTTTAAGTAATTCAGTTACTTTTTGACCGTGTGAAAGCTGCTTACGCGTTGCTTCATCAAGATCTGATGCAAACTGTGCGAACGCTGCTAATTCACGATATTGTGCAAGTGCGGTACGAATACCACCCGCTAATTTCTTCACTAATTTAGTTTGAGCAGAACCACCCACACGAGAAACCGAGATACCTGGGTTTACCGCAGGACGAATCCCCGCATTGAATAAACCTGATTCTAAGAAAATCTGACCATCAGTAATTGAGATTACGTTAGTTGGAACGAATGCAGAAACGTCCCCTGCTTGAGTTTCAATGATAGGCAATGCAGTTAAAGAACCCGTTTGACCTTTCACCGCACCATTAGTAAAGCGTTCTACATAGTCTGCATTCACACGAGATGCCCGCTCTAATAAACGAGAATGTAGGTAGAAGACATCACCTGGGAATGCTTCACGACCTGGTGGACGGCGTAATAACAATGAAATTTGACGGTAAGCAACCGCTTGCTTAGATAAATCATCATAAACGATTAACGCATCTTCACCACGATCACGAAAATATTCACCCATAGTACAACCTGCATAAGGTGCAAGGTATTGCAATGCTGCAGATTCAGAAGCGGATGCCACCACCACGATAGTATTCGCTAATGCTCCGTGCTCTTCTAATTTACGCACCACATTTGCAATCGTTGATGCTTTTTGACCAATAGCAACGTAGATACATTTAATACCTGTATCACGTTGATTGATGATGGCATCAATTGCTAATGCCGTTTTACCTGTTTGACGGTCACCGATAATTAATTCACGCTGACCTCGACCGATTGGCACCATTGAGTCAACCGCTTTATAACCGGTTTGAACAGGTTGATCTACCGATTGACGGTCAATAACACCCGGTGCAATCACCTCGATTGGAGAGAATCCGTCATTTTCGATTTCACCTTTACCATCAATTGGCTGGCCTAAGGTATTTACTACACGACCTAATAAGCCACGACCAACAGGCACTTCTAAAATACGGCCTGTGCACTGTACTTCCATACCTTCTGCTAAATCTGCATAAGGTCCCATTACAACTGCACCGACAGAATCTCTTTCTAAGTTTAATGCAATCGCATAACGATTGCCTGGTAATGCAATCATTTCACCTTGCATTACATCAGATAAGCCGTGGATACGAATAACCCCGTCACTTACTGAAACGATTGACCCCGTACTTTGAGCTTCGCTCACTACATTAAATTGGGCAATACGCTTTTTAATCAATTCACTAATTTCTGTTGAATTTAGTTGCATTTTTTATTCCTCTTACAAGCTCAGCTCTTGACTTAAACGGTTTAGCTGTCCACGACTACTACCATCAATAACAACATCATCATAACGAATAATCACACCCGCAATTAATGAACTATCGACTGATGAAGTAATACGAACTTTTGTTCCGAGCCGCTTTTCCATCGCATTAGCAATTTTTGCTTCTTGTGCATCTGTTAACTTATCTGCAGAAACCACTTCAACATTTTTCACTGACTCATGTTCTGCTCTTAATTCTAAAAATGCATTCAATACAGCAGGTAATACCGCTAAACGCTTATTATCAGCCATAACACGAATGAAATTTTGCCCATATTGATCTAATTGTTCGCCACAAATATTGATAAACGTATCAGAAATTTGACCGCTTGCAAGTGATGAGTTAATAAAACTAGCTACTTGCTCATTATTAGCGACAGCTGCAGAAAACTGTAACATTTCCTGCCATTTATTCAATTGACCTTGTTCTAAAGCAAAATCGAAAGCTGCTTTAGCATAGGGGCGAGCTACTGTGCTTAATTCTGACATCTGCCCCATCCTCTTATAGTTCTGCAACTAGCTTATCAATAATATCGTTGTTCGCTGCAGCATCAACTGAACGCCCAACAATTTTCTCCGCACCAGCAATTGCTAATGCAGCCACTTTTTGACGCAGCTCTTCTTGAACACGTTTACGCTCGCTTTCGACTTCCGCATAGCCTTGTTCAATAATACGTTGACGTTCCACCTCAGCTTCTGCTTGTACAGATTCTAAAATTTCATTACGACGTTTTGTTGCCAAATCAATAATATTTTGTGCTTCTTCTCTCGCCTTAAGGATTTCTAAATCCGCGCTAGCTTTAAAATCAGCTTGCTCTTGTTTCGCTTTTTCAGCAGAAGCTAAAGCATTAGCGATATTTGCTTGACGCTCTTCGATAGCTCGAATAAGCGGTGGCCAAACATATTTCATACAGAACGCAACAAATAATGCGAACGCAATAAGCTGACCAATTAGTGTTGCATTTAAATTCACAACGCCCTCCTAAAAGTCGGTTAAAGTTATTCTGCTGAATAACGGTTAATCAAATCCCGACTTATTTCAATAAATCAATGAACGGGTTCGCAAAGATAAATAGTAAAGAGATACCTACTGCGATCATCGCAATAGCATCTAAAAGACCAGCAACGATAAACATTTTTGTTTGTAAGCTTGATGCTAATTCTGGTTGACGCGCTGATGACTCTAAAAATTTACCACCTAAAATCGCAAAACCGATAGCTGTACCAAGTGCAGCAAAAGCTAATAAAATTGAAGCACCAATAATTGTTGCTGTGATTACTGATTCCATAATGTTCTCCATTAAATTGAGGAATTAGCCCGAAGGCTAGGTTGTTGATAAAAGTAAATATTCAAACCGTTCAATTTTGCAAAATTTTACGAAAATCCAACGGATTGCAAGGTTAGTTTAATGATCCGCTTTATTATAAGCGATACTCAAATAAACAATCGTTAGCATCATAAAAATAAACGCTTGAAGCGTAATAACCAAAATATGGAAAATAGCCCAAACTAAGTGTAATGGAATACCTAACGCCTGAAGAGCGAAGTTATCAGCCATATACATTACTGCAATAAGGATAAAAATTAATTCACCTGCATACATATTACCAAATAAACGGAATGCCAATGATATGGGTTTTGCAAGTAAAGTAACTGTTTCTAAAATAAAATTGACAGGAATAAATGCCCAATGATTAAAAGGATGTAACGTATATTCTTTTACTAAACCACCAAAACCTTTAGACTTCACGGTATAAAATAAAATCAATCCGAATACACAAATAGACATTCCTAAGGTTGCACTAATATCTGCTGTAGGCACTGCACGTAAGTAATCAATACCGAAAAGATGTGCAAGCTGAGGTAAGAAATCGACTGGCACGAGGTCAATCGCATTCATAATAAATACCCAACAGAAAATTGTTAATGCAAGTGGAGCAATCATATTACGAGGTCCATGGAAGTTATCTTTAACTAAGCCATCTACCCATTCAATGACAATTTCAACAAAACATTGCAATTTACCTGGCTGACCCGAAGTTGCATTTTTCGCCACTCGAGAAAATACCCATAAAAAAATTGCACCTGCCACTAAAGAAAAGAACAGCGTATCTAAATTTACTGCCCAAAAACCATCACCTGTAGATAAAAAACTCAGATGGTGGCTAATATATTCTGCTGTCGTTCCAGCCATAACATATCCTTTTAACGTAAAAAATTAGTGGGTAAATCTACTTAATAAAAACGGGATCATATTATTTAATAATAATACGATAAAATACCCCATAAAAAACCACACAAAATCCATCGGAAAAACTAATTTAAAACAACCAATAATCAATAATATCGTCGCTAGCCATTTAAGTCCTTCGCCTCGATAGAAAGCGGTCATATTTGTCCGATCTTTTGCAGAATTTCTAAAGAAAACCCAATACACAAAAATAGCGTGAGGAACAAAACTAGACACAGTTCCAGCAATAAAGGAAATGGTGATATTCCCTTTATATAAAAATAGAAAAAAAGCGAAAGCCAATATAACGCCAACCTCAATTCCCAACGCCCTGCGATATTGTGATTTTGCTTTATTGATTACAGCAGACACATTTTACCCTTTTTGTTTGAGACAAATTTACCTTCACAATCAAGCTAATAATTAGCCACTGTTTAATCAACGGAAATTCGCCAGAAATTATACTTTACAAATCAAGAGTTGCAACCTAAAACTATTCAAAAATCGGCATTCTTCACATTTTTGAGAAAAAATGCTTATTTTTAGCAAAAAATTTAAAAATTTATTTAAAAAACGAACAATCTATTTTATTTTTACATTTAAAACTAAAAAGTTTTACTTTATACTTAATAAAAAACCAAACCAGAATACGACTATCAATAAAAAAGGAAAGATGATGATTAAAATGAATGACTTAGTGAAACTCACTAACACCCCAAAATCGACCATTTTATACTACATAAAAGAAGGTATTTTACCCGAACCTTATAAAGATAAACCAAATTTCCACCTTTATGATGAAAATAATGTAAAACTATTAGAATTTATTAAATACCTACAAACTAACTTTAATGCCACAATAGCGCAAATTAAGTTATTATTTGAGCAATCTCATTTTGATATAAACAACCCTTATGAAAGTTTAGCCCACTCTCTATCTCTGGTTATGGGGGCTGAAAATGAAACTTTTTCAACAAAAACACTCTGTGATGAGTTCAAAATAAGTGAGCAGACCCTCAACGAATATGTAGAAAAAGGTTTGCTAAACCCACAAAATGGTCTGTTTACCAGCAAGGAAAGGGACATTTTAGCCATCATCAATCGCTGTAATGAAACAGAATTAAATTTACTCCAAACGTATATGGAAGTGGCAAAGAAACTAGCTCAATTTGAAGTCAATATTACTTCTGAAAGCTTGGCAAATAGTGAGCTGAAAGAGGATAAATTAAAGCACCTTTTCGATATTCTCCTCGTATTAAAACCTTATTTGTTTAATATGGAAACCTTAAAAACTTATCAGCAAATAACTGAGTAAATTTAGTAAGCAATTGCTTTCTAAATTTACTTAATATAAAAATACAAGCGGTGTTTTTTGCTCACTTTTTTGCAAAAAGCTAGAGAAAAACCACCGCTTGTATTATGCTTTTTTCAACACAATCAAATGCCGCTCACCAACTAATTCGGGAATATTTAATTTAATCACATTAACTAAGTCTATTGGCTGATTAATTCCCGCCATTTCTTGCTCATCATAAACGCCTTTAAGAGCGTAAAATTTGCCGTGTTCATTTGGCAGATGATAGCACCAATCGATCATATCATTAAGAGAGGCGAAAGCACGGCTTAACACACCATCAAACTGGTTCGATGTGTATTCTTCTACTCGGCTAAGTACTGGCGTGACATTTTTAATCCCTAACTCACGCAACGCATTTTTAATAAAGGTGATACGTTTTCCTAAGCTATCAAGCAACACAAATTGTTTATCGGGGTTGGCTATTGCAAGCGGAATACCAGGTAATCCAGGCCCAGTTCCTACATCAATAAAATTTTCACCCTGCAAATGGCGGCTAACCACAAGGCTATCCATTATATGTTTCACTAACATTTCATCAGGGTTGCGAACAGAGGTGAGGTTATAGGCTTTATTCCATTTATCTAATAAACGGACAAACCCAACCAACTGTTCTTTTTGCTGATCGGTCAAATTTATTTCAGCTTGGGCTAACAAGCGGTCTAATTTTTCTAACATTTTGTAAATCTTACTCCCAGTTGGAACAATAAACATAACCCCTTATAAAATGAGTCGAATAGACTAACCTAAAAGCGACCCTATAACAAGCTGTAGCTTTTATAATCTATTTTATAACTCCCCACCGTTCCTCTTATATAGCATTTTTCTTTTATGCTACTATTCTATCAACCTGTATATATAAACACTTTTATTTTATTCCATTTTTTGTAGAATTGAATTTATTAACCTAGTTATTTTGGAGTCAACAATGAATACTGAAAGAATCCGTAATGTAGAAGTCTATTCCCATAATGAACAACACAAAATCGTAGATAAAGAGCAATTTGTAAAAGAATTAGTTAACAATCTTCCATACAAAAATACTGCAATAAAGTTGTTTTTTATCCATAATCCAAGAATTGCAGGTATGATTAATACTGATATTGATCTTTTATTGATTATGGCTGTTGAAAACAGAGAAAGAAATTTTCTTACAATCAATCAATCAATCAATCAATCCAAAATATTTCAATAATCTGATTATCCCAATCAAATTTTATCAAGATTTTAGCGATAAAATTATTACCTTTCCCAAAAATACATCAAAAGCCTATAATATTCTTATCTCCGATGATATGGAATTGGATATAGGAACAGAAATTGATGAACTGTACTGGAAAACCAAAAATTATCTAGAAAAAATATTTTCAAAAGCTCTAAATAAAGAAGATTTATCTGAATTTTCAATATCCCCTTATCCAATCATTTGGATAACCAGCCCTAATGAAAATTATGATTTCAGATACGAAAATGTAATTTATGCACCTAAATTTGGTTGGGAGGAATTATTTGCTTATTTAAAATGGGTTAAATTTGAAAGGAAGAGTTTTTATTCTGTTTATCACTGGTCAAGAGAAGAAAGCAAAAATAAAAAAGAAAACTATCAGCTTATAGATAAGCAAATTACACTATTAATTGAACAGTTAGAAAAAGATAACAAAATTGGTAACCTAACCAAGAAAAAGATCGATCGATTAAATGCTAGATATAGCGAAGATCAAAAAATCTATGAGACCTATCTTTCTGAACAAACGCAGAATAATCACGATGACTATAATGACTTATTAAGTTTGTTTGAAGACATATCTGCACCTAAAAAACAAACCAAATTACCTGCTCGCATTCGTGCAGAAAAAGAGTTGGATAAAAATTTAATTGTTATTAGCGGAAAAGCGGGTTCAGGAAAAAGTTTTGAAATTCAAACATTGATGAAAAAGTGTTACGAACGCTCACAGGAAGAAGGAGCTGTATCTTTACTTTCTGGCTACTATTTAACATATAATCAATTACTGGCTAAAGAAATACGATTATTAACCAATCAATACCAATTTAATAATCGCAGAAAAACAGCAGTGAGAACTCTCCATCATTTTTTTTGGCGTCTATCTGTTAAAGGACTTCGAATTTTAACTATAATGACAACTAAACGGAGAGAACAATTAAACAAGATACAGGAACAGCGTTATACCCTATTCAGAAATACGATATCTTCGTTAAAAAAAGAAAACATAGATCTGGACACAGATATTATATTAACACATTTCTCTCTACCTGATAGAGAATACATTTTAATTTTTACTGATCATTTTAATAAAAAAAGAAATACAAAATTAGCTAATAAGGCAGACTTGTTAAAATTCTTGGACGATTACCATAACAACAACTTAAAAAGCTTACAAAAAAATATAGAAAACAATACTTTCTTACAAGATTATTATCAGGTATTAAGATATATTCTCCTTGCGATAAATAATCCCCAAAAGCTCTATGAAGAGTTAGAAATTGATCAAATGAGTGATGATGAATGGAAAAAAGTTATTCATGACATACGTTATGAATATAAAGCAGATTATAAAAAAACACCAGAAGATTTTATCGAAATGGTAAATCGTTCTTTAAGAGGAACCCGAGGAAGAGGAAAGGTACTATTCATCGATGAAGCACAAGATTGCCACGAGCTAGAGCGAGATATTCTACTATCAATGTGGCAACAACGTAATATTGTGGTTGCAACAGGCGGAAGGGAACAGCTCATTCGCCACAATAAAGAGTGTAATTGGGCATTTAATGGAGAATTAAAACGCCCTATTCATAATATTATTTCGATAGAGAAGAAAAATAAAACATACCGAATGAAGCCTGCATTGGTTAAATTATGCAATTTTATAGCTGCCGAATTTCAGATAAAACTAGATCTTTCTGCACATAATACGAAAACAGACGATGAAGGAAGTGTTATTATTGAGTTACACGATCCAAATTATCATAATTTAAAACATAAAGTGACGTATTTACAGGAAAACGGTAAGAAAAATAAATTATCTCCTTATGAAAGTATTTTATTTATGGCTGAATCTGGCTCAGATATTTTTGAAAAGATAGAAGATTCTAATAAAAAGATGAAAATCGATGAACATAACAATCTCCATTATTCTGAAAATAAAATAAAAACATCAAAACTGTCTAAATATACTGATATACCAAAAGAAAATCTCTATTTTCATAATCAAACAAATAGCGAATATAATGATAACGATGAAGAGCAGGATTTAATTCATGATACTTATCGAGTCATTTGCTATGAGTCTTGCCGTGGTTTGGAGGCTTGGTCAACGGTCTGTTTAGATTTAGACTTATTTTACCAACGTAAATATGATGAAGAGATTGCTGCTACTTATTTAAGTGATGATCTTTTACTGACCCTTGAAGAACGTAAAGAAAAATATGCAGCAAATTGGGTATTGATGGCATTAACCCGAGCAATGGATACCGTTTATATTCATCTTAACGATGCTAACTCTAAATTGGGAAAAATTTTACAAAAATATATTGCTGAAAATTAAGACTCTAAAATACAAGCGGTTAATTTTCCATCTCTTTTTGCAAATAAAACTAAAAAATCAACCGCTTGTATCATTACAACTCACCTCGTTTCAACATTCCTTGTTTTTTCAAATTCACCAGAAGAATGGAGATTGCCGCAGGCGTAATGCCTGAAATGCGGCTGGCTTGTCCGATGGAAACAGGCTTATGTTGCATCAATTTAGCACGCACCTCGTTAGATAAACTGTCCACTTTGTCGTAATCAAACTCTGGCGGAATTTGGGTATTTTCGTGGCGTTTATGGCGTTCAATTTCGTTGTATTGATGTTCGATGTAGCCTTGATATTTAATTGCAATTTCCACCTGTTCCGCAGCTTGTTTGTCTTCAATTGCTGGAGCAAACGGGGCAATTTGTGTCAATTTTTCGTAGCTCATTTCAGGGCGGCGAATTAAGTCTTCTCCGCTGGCTTCTCGGGTAAGTGGCGTGCTTAATAACGCATTGAGTTCACTTAGATTTGGCATTTGTAAATGAGCCCAAATCTGTTTTAAACGGCTACGTTCTTGCTCAATCGCTTCCATTTTTTGGTTGAAACGCACCCAGCGGGCTTCGTCAATTAAGCCTAATTCGTGAGCAATCGGCGTTAAGCGAATATCCGCATTATCTTCACGCAATAATAGACGGTATTCCGCACGAGAAGTGAATACACGGTATGGCTCTTTTGTGCCTAGCGTGCAGAGATCGTCCACCAATACGCCTGTATAAGCTAAATCACGGGTAGGGAACCAAGATTCCTTGCCTTGAACTTGTAATGCCGCATTAATGCCAGCTAATAAACCTTGTGCTGCCGCCTCTTCATAACCTGTAGTGCCGTTGATTTGCCCTGCGAAGAATAAGCCGTCAATGGCTTTGGTCTCTAAAGTTGGTTTTAAGTCTCGTGGGTCGAAATAGTCGTATTCAATTGCATAGCCTGGTTTGATAATGCGGGTATTTTCCAAGCCTTTCATCGAATTTACGATCCCCATTTGCACGTCAAACGGCAAGCTGGTGGAGATCCCGTTTGGATAGACTTCAATCGTGTTTAAACCTTCAGGTTCTAGGTAGATCTGGTGGGAATTGCGATCCGCAAAACGCATCACTTTATCTTCAATAGATGGGCAATAACGTGGACCAATGCCTTCAATAATACCGGTGTACATAGGACTGCGATCGAGATTTGAACGGATCACCTCGTGGGTTTGTTCATTCGTATGCGTAATGTAGCAAGGGATCTGACGAGGATGTTGCTCAACCGATCCCATAAAAGACATTACAGGCAATATTTCATCACCGTGCTGCTTTGCCAATACCTCAAAATTAATAGTACGTGCATCTAAACGTGGTGGCGTACCTGTTTTTAAGCGATCTACACGCAAATTCAGATCACGCAAGCGATCTGCCAACATCGTAGCGGCTGGATCGCCGGCACGCCCACCTGCATAGTTATCTAACCCAATATGGATCTTACCCGCTAAGAAAGTTCCTGCGGTTAAAACCACTGAACGAGCTTTAAAGACCAACCCCATTTTAGTGACTGCACCAACCGCACGGTTATTTTCTATTAAAATATCAACAACTTCTTGCTGAAAAATATCTAAATTAGGTTGGTTTTCTAATGCTGTACGCACCGCATTACGGTAAAGCACACGGTCAGCTTGGGCACGAGTAGCCCGTACAGCAGGGCCTTTTGAGCTGTTTAACGTGCGAAATTGGATCCCTGCCATATCGGTAGCCATTGCCATTAAACCACCCATAGCATCGATCTCTTTGACTAAATGTCCTTTACCGATCCCACCTATCGCAGGATTACAAGACATTTGACCTAAAGTATCTACATTGTGGGTCAAAAGTAACGTTTTTAACCCCATACGGGCAGGAGCTAGAGCGGCTTCTGTACCAGCATGTCCACCACCTACGACAATAACATCGTAAATTTGGTTATAAATCATATATTGCCTTTTTATCTAAAAATACTGTTCTAAAATAAACGCATATTCTAGCGTAAAAAGGGATCGTCAGGGAAATGGATTTTGATGAAAAGGATCATTTGTAGCCGATATAAATATAATATAGATCTATATAAAGATCTTTATTGTTACTCTTATTAGATCGAGCTATTTAGGTGAATAACCGATCTTTTTTATTAGAAACAATGAGTTAGATGAAAAATTAGGCGTGGATAGATCGCATAAATAGAAAAATTAACTTGTGGATAAAACCCAATGTTATCCACAAGAGATAAAATGAATGTGCTTTATAACGTAAAACTCTCAAATAATTCAGTCTTTTTTCATAAGTTATCCACAGAGGGTATGTCACGATTTTGAAGTTCAATTTCTTTTTTATGATTTCTCAAGTAAAATTTAGCATCATTAATGAATATGCAAAAAAGTGAGAAAAAATGACCGCTTGTTATTGCCAATCGGGCAAAGATTATACGCAATGTTGTGAGCCTTTTCATTTAAGAGACAAAATCCCAGAAACGGCAGAGCAACTAATGCGTTCTCGTTATTCTGCTTATCAGTTGGTCAATATTGCGTATATTGTAGAAACAACAGTACCAAATCAGCAAAAATTTCTTGCTCAACGAGCAATGAAAGAATGGGGAGAGAGCACAAAATGGGCTGGGTTACATATTGTGAAACATTTGCCTAATCTCTCTAAAATACATAGTCAGGTTGAATTTAAAGCCTTCTTTGAAACAGAAGATGGTAGGCAAGTTCATCACGAAATATCACTGTTTGTAAAAATAGAATATCAATGGTTTTTTGTTGATCCTACCGTTTCTTTGCCTAACCAAAAGCAATCTTGTATATGCGGTTCAGGCAAAAAATTTAAACATTGTTGTGGTTATTATCTCTAGTTAATGGAACTCTTTTTAAACCGAAAAGACTAAATAAATGCGATTTACTTACTAATGAGGAACAAAAAATGGATTTCAGTAAAATTTTAAGCCAAGTATTAGAGATGGCAAAAGATGCAACAACGAATGGATTAATTAAAGGTAACACTAAAAATGATCAGATTGCTAAAGTAGGTGGAGCAGCAGCGGCTCTTGGCCTTATTTCAATGTTGTTTGGGCGTAAAGGTGGTTCAGGTTTAGCTAAATTAGGCTCTTTGAGTGCATTAGGTAGCCTTGCTTATCAAGCTTATAAAAAATACCAAGAACAAAATGGGACCGCTTCTACATTAAGTCAAAATGAATTTGCAGAAATAGATTCTCACGCAGCGAGTAAAGTTATTTTACAAGCAATGATTGCAGCCGCAGCTGCAGATGGTGCAATTACTGAAGATGAAAAAGCGGCAATAGTTGCTCAAGTATCACAAGATACCGAAATATTGGACTGGATGAACCAAGAAATGAATAATCCAGCAAGTGTAGAAGACATTGCTCGTCAAGTTGGAAATGATCAAGCTTTAGCTACCCAAGTTTATCTTGCCGCTAGAGCAGTATGTACAAACTTAGTGCGTAAAGAAATTATCTTTTTAGCAAACTTAGCAAAAGCTTTAGGTTTACCAGATGGATTGGTTGAACAATTAGAAAAAGATGCTGGTTTCTAAATGTAGCACTAAATGTTAGCAACAAGCGGTTATATTTTGAGAGTTTTTTGCAAAAAACTGATGAAATATAACCGCTTGTTCTTTTGTCACTATATAAAAAATAAGTAAACGTTTGCCTGATTTTTATTTGATAACTCGATCACAAAAAAACAAATAAATCCTTTAAAACAAAGGCTCTTTGAGTTAGTCTAAATATTATTTTAAATTTAAAAGGAGTAAAAAATGACTATTTTCCAAATTGCTCAAAATTGGTTGGAGCAAGATCCTGATTTAGAAACCCGTGCGGAATTAGAACAGTTAATTCAAGCCGCACAATCAGATGAAAAAGCGAAAGAAGAATTGGAAGCTCGCTTTTGTGGTCGCCTACAATTTGGAACCGCAGGTTTGCGTGGTAAATTACAAGCAGGCTCTCAAGGTATGAACCGTGTGTTAGTTGCTCAAGCCGCTGGCGGATTAGCAGCTTTTATTAAAGAGTATGATAAGGCTCCTTCTATTGTGATTGGTTATGATGGGCGAAAAAATTCTGATGTATTTGCTCGTGACACCGCAGAAATTATGGCTGCAGCAGGCATTAAAACCTATTTACTTCCTCGCAAATTACCTACACCTGTGCTTGCCTTTGCTATTCAATATTTTGACACGACAGCTGGTGTAATGGTAACCGCAAGCCACAATCCACCTGAAGATAACGGCTACAAGGTTTACTTAGGTAAAGCAAATGGTGGCGGACAAATTGTTTCCCCTGCTGATAAAGAGATTGCAGCATTAATTGATAAAGTGGCAAGTGGCAGTATTGCTGATTTACCGCGTAGCCAAGATTTCACCGTGTTAGATGATGAAGTGGTAAATAAATATATTGAAAAAACCGCCTCGCTTGCAACACAGCCAAAAGCGGAGATCAACTACGTTTACACCGCAATGCACGGTGTGGGTTATGAGATATTAAGCAAAACCTTAGCCAAAGCAGGATTGCCGCAACCCCATTTAGTCGATGCACAAATTCAGCCTGATGGCTCATTCCCAACGGTAAACTTCCCTAATCCAGAAGAAAAAGGTGCGTTAGATTTAGCTATTGAGCTTGCTAAAGAGAAAAATGCTGAATTCATTATTGCAAATGACCCCGATGCGGACCGTTTAGCGGTTGCAATACCAGATAGAGAAGGTAACTGGAAGTCTCTTCACGGTAATGTGATTGGTTGTTTCTTAGGTTGGTATTTAGCGAAGCAGTATCACGCACAAGGTAAAAAAGGCGTGCTGGCTTGTTCATTAGTTTCTTCCCCTGCTTTAGCCGAAATTGCGAAAAAATATGGATTAGACTCAGAAGAAACTCTAACAGGCTTTAAATATATCGGTAAAGTGGATAACCTATTATTTGGTTTTGAAGAAGCCCTTGGCTATTTGGTTGACCCAGATAAAGTACGTGATAAAGATGGTATTTCAGCGGCAATTATGTTTTTGGATTTAGTTTGCAGCTTGAAAAAAGAGGGCAAAACGCTGGCAGATTACACCGCAGAATTTGTGAAAGAATTTGGGGCTTATGTAAGCGGTCAAATTTCAATCAGAGTAAGCGATTTATCGGAAATTGGTAAATTAATGGCAGCATTACGTAATCATCCACCTGCAGACATTGGTGGATTTAAAGTGGCTGAATTTATCGATCATACTAAAACGACACGTCAAAATGATATTTTAGTTTTTGTTTTAGAAAATGGTAGCCGCTTAATTGCTCGCCCTTCAGGCACAGAACCGAAAATTAAGTTCTATCTAGATGCTCGGGGTACGGATGCAAAAAATGCAGAAGAGGTATTGAGCCAATTTGACGAAAGTGTCCGCACATTGCTTCGCCAAGATCAGTACGGTAAACAAGATTGTTAATAATCTATAAATATAGGGAGAGCATTGCTCTCCTTTTTTGAAGGAGATGAATGATATGGCACAAAAAATTATTTTAGACTGTGATCCTGGGCACGATGATGCGATTGCAATGATGTTGGCGTGGGGAAATCCGAATATTGATTTATTAGCAGTTACCACAGTGGTTGGGAATCAAACCTTAGAGAAGGTTTCTCGCAATGCGTTAGCAGTAGCAGAAATTGCCAATATCCGCACTATTCCTTTTGCGAAAGGCTGTCCTCGTCCATTAGTGAGAGAAGTAGAAAATGCCCCAGATATTCATGGTGATTCTGGTATGGATGGCCCTGTTTTGCCGGAATCTACAATGCAATTTGAGGAAAAGCACGCAGCACAATTAATTATTGATTTAGTAATGTCCCATCCTGAAAAAAGTATTACACTCGTCCCAACGGGTGGGTTAACCAATATCGCCTTAGCTGCTCGCTTAGAGCCTCGTATTATTGAACGAGTAAAAGAAGTGGTGTTAATGGGTGGGGGCTATCACACGGGTAACTGGAGTGCCGTAGCGGAATTTAATATAAAAATTGATCCAGAAGCTGCTCATATCGTATTTAATGCGGGTTGGAAAGTGACGATGATAGGCTTAGATTTAACTCATCAAGCTCTAGCAACGCCAGATGTGGTAGAACGTTTTAAAGCATTAAATAGCAAGCCAGGGCAATTTGTGGTTGATTTATTAGCGTTCTTCTCCAAAATGTACAAACAAGCCCAAGATTTTGATGCTCCACCAGTTCACGATGCTTGTGCAGTGGCTTATGTCATAGATCCAAGTCTAATTGAAGTGCAACAAGTGCCAGTCAGTATTGAGTTAACAGGTACGCATACGTTAGGGATGACTGTCGCTGATTTTCGCTATCCACCCAAAAAATGTAATACTTGGGTAGCGAAAAAACTAGATAAAGACCGTTTTTGGGATTTGGTGATTGATGCGGTAAAACATCTATAATAGAAATAAGGCTGAGATTTTTCAGCCTTATTCATTTAATTAAGCATTCGTATATTCTGCCTTATTATCTAACCATCTCTTAATCAACGCTTGTGCAAGCGGTTGATTTTCGCTAATAATTTGCTTAGCGTAGTGTTGAACTAGCGGGATTATTTTACGGTCTCGCATCAAATCCGCCACTTTAAATTCTGCCATTCCAGTCTGCTTGGTGCCTAATATTTCCCCAGTGCCACGAATTTCTAAATCTTTTTCGGCAATGTAGAAACCGTCTTGGCTATCCCTCATAACCTGTAACCGTTTGCTAGAAATTTTGCCGAGAGGTGGTTTATACATCAATACACAGTGAGAGGCAGTTGAACCACGCCCAACTCGACCTCGTAATTGGTGCAGTTGAGCTAATCCTAACCGTTCAGAGTTTTCGATGATCATCAAACTCGCATTCGGTACATCAACACCTACCTCAATCACAGTGGTGGCAACCAATAAATCTAAATTAGCGGATTTAAATTCCGCCATAATATCCTGTTTTTCTTGCGGTTTCATTCGTCCATGTACTAAGCCAATGCGTAAATCAGGCAACGCTCGCTGCAAATCTTCCGCAATTGCGGCAGCAGCTTGGGCTTCTAGCACTTCCGATTCATCAATCAGTGTGCACACCCAATAGGCTTGGCGATTTTCTTGTTTACAGGCTTGGTAAACTCGCTGCACAATTTCCGCTCGCCGATCTTCTGAAATCACTACGGTAGTAATAGGCGTTCTGCCTGGTGGTAGCTCATCAATAATAGACGTATCTAAATCAGCATATACTGTCATTGCCAGTGTGCGTGGAATCGGGGTTGCAGTCATAATGAGTTGGTGCGGATACACATTCCCTTTCGCTCCCTTTTCACGCAGAGTTAAGCGTTGATGTACCCCGAAGCGGTGTTGCTCATCAATAATGACTAAAGCTAAATGATGAAACGCCACATTTTCTTGGAACAGGGCGTGCGTACCGATAATCATCTGCACATCTCCGTTTTTTATCGCTTCTAATTGAGCCATTCTTGCCTTGCCTTTCACTTTGCCAGCGAGCCAGCCTACCTTAATACCGAACGGATGGAGCCAATTTGCAAAATTACTAGCATGCTGTTCGGCAAGAATTTCAGTCGGTGCCATCAGTGCAACTTGTTTGCCGTTATCAATTGCTAGTAAGGCAGCAAGAGCCGCAACAAGGGTTTTACCCGAACCTACATCACCTTGTACTAAACGCATCATCGGATTTGAATGAGCTAAATCTTGCTCAATATCTGCGGTCACTCGGCTTTGGGCATTGGTCGGCTGAAAAGGTAAACTTGCCAAAAAGCGTTGCTTAATGTCGGTTTTATACCGTAATGCTTCCGCACATTGCTGTTTTACCCCCAAGCGAAGTTGCTGCATTGCCAAATTATGAGCCAGTAATTCTTCAAAAATTAACCGTTTTTGAGCTGGATGTTCGCCTTTTTCTAATACCTGTGCGGAAATAGTGGGTGGCGGACGGTGCAACAACTGCAACGCCTCTTTTAAACTATATTGGTGTGGATTGTATTCATCGGGCAGAAGTTCGGCAACGTTCACTTTTTCCAATAACGCCAGAGCTTGCTCGGTTAGTTTACGAAGTGAGGCTTGCTTTAAACCTTCGGTGGTGGGATAAATCGGCGTCAGCGTTTCTGCCAACTCAAGCGGTTGATTATTACGGATAATTTGATATTCAGGGTGATGAATTTCTGCCATAAATCGCCCACGTTTTACTTCACCAAAGGCTTTTACTCTAACACCTGTGGCAAAACTGTTTTTCATTCCTGCATTGAAATTGAAAAATTTGAGCATAATTTTGCTCGTGCTGTCAGAAAGTGTGACGGATAAAATCGGACGGCGACCAAACTGCACTTCGGTGAGCTGAACATACCCCTCAATGGTGCAGTAACTTTCAGGGCGAATGTCTGCAATTGGGGTAATACGAGTACGATCTTCGTATCTGATTGGCAGATGAAATAGCAAATCCTGCACATTATTAATGCCGATACGGCTCAGTTTTTCCGAAATTGCCGCCCCCACGCCCGAAAGGGCAGTTAACGGTACGCCATCTAATAGTTGTTCGCTCATAGTGTTATTCAAATCATCATTACTGGAAACAAGTATAAGGGTTAAATCAGGTTTTCTCTATTTTTTAATCATTTTTCTTGCATACAAGCGGTATTTTTTTCTCTCATTTTTTGCAAAAAATCTTGAAAATTTGACCGCTTGCCCCATCTAGTTTCTGTTTTTTTAATGTTAAATAAAAGGAATACACAATGGCAAATCAAGAAACTCGTGGCTTCCAGTCGGAAGTGAAGCAACTTTTACAGTTGATGATTCATTCTCTTTACTCTAACAAAGAAATTTTCCTGCGAGAGCTGATTTCAAACGCCTCAGATGCCGCAGACAAGCTTCGTTTTAAAGCACTCTCTGATTCTTCTTTATACGAGGGCGATGGCGAGTTGCGTGTGCGGGTGTCGATTGATGACACTCTCGGTACTATTACCATTGCCGATAACGGTATTGGAATGACTCGTGAGCAGGTGATTGAGCATTTAGGTACGATTGCAAAATCAGGCACCAAAGAGTTTTTAAATGCTCTGGGTGCAGATCAAGCGAAAGACAGCCAGCTTATTGGGCAGTTCGGTGTGGGCTTTTACTCATCGTTTATTGTGGCGGATAAAGTCACGGTAAAAACTCGTGCCGCAGGCGTGCCTGCTGAGCAAGGGGTGATTTGGGAATCAGCCGGAGAGGGCGAATATACCATTGCTGATTTTGAGAAAGCAGATCGTGGTACGGAAATCATTCTGCATTTGCGTGAAGAAGAAAAGGCATTTTTAAACGAATGGCGTTTGCGTGAGATTATCGGTAAATACTCCGACCACATCGGCTTAGCGGTGGAAATTCAAACCAACGAATACGATGAGGAAGGTAAACCAAGCGGTCAAAAATGGGAAAAAATTAACAAAGCCCAAGCTCTTTGGACTCGCTCGAAAAACGAGATTTCAGACGAGGAATATAAAGAGTTCTACAAGCACATTAGCCATGATTTTGCTGAGCCATTGCTTTGGTCGCATAACAAGGTTGAAGGAAAGCAAGAGTACACCAGCTTGCTTTATATACCAAGCAAAGCACCCTGGGATTTATTCCAACGTGAGCAGAAACACGGCTTAAAACTCTATGTGCAACGAGTCTTTATTATGGACGATGCAGAAGTGTTTATGCCTAATTACCTGCGTTTTATGCGTGGTCTGTTAGACACTAACGACCTACCGCTAAATGTCAGCCGTGAAATTCTGCAAGAAAACCGTGTTACGCAATCGCTCCGCTCCTCTTTAACTAAGCGTGCATTGCAGTTACTGGAAAAACTAGCAAAAGATGATGCAGAAAAATACGCTCAATTCTGGAAAGCGTTTGGCTTAGTGCTGAAAGAGGGCGTGGGTGAAGATTTTGCCAACAAGCAACAGGTGGCAGGCTTGCTCCGTTTTGCTTCAACGCACTCAGATTCTAGCGAACAAGCGGTCAGTTTTGCTGATTATATTGCAAGAATGAAAGCGGGGCAGAAAGCAATTTATTTCTTAACAGCAGATAGTTATCAAGCGGCTAAAAATAGCCCACACTTAGAGTTGTTTAATAAAAAAGGTATTGAGGTGTTGTTGCTTTCCGAACGCATTGATGAGTGGGTAGTTAGCCATTTGACAGAGTTTGATGGCAAACCATTGCAAAGCATTACCAAGTCTGATTTAGACTTAGGCGACCTTGCTGACAAAGCGGAAGATGAAACCCAAAAAGCCCAAGAGGCAGAGTTTGGCTCATTCTTAGAACGCGCAAAAGGCTACTTTGGTGAACGGGTGAAAAATGTGGTACTCACTCATCGTTTAACGGATACACCTGCAGTGGTTTCAACTGATAGCGATGAAATGACCACTCAAATGGCAAAACTGTTTGCTGCAATGGGGCAACAAGCACCAGAAGTGAAATATACTTTCGAGCTAAACCCAGATCACACAATGGTGAAAAAAGTCGCGGATATTGCAAGTGATGATGAGTTCAATGAGTGGATTGAATTACTATTTGAACAAGCGTTATTGGCAGAACGAGGCACGCTAGAAAATCCGATTGCATTTATTAAGCGAATAAATAAGTTATTAAATGAATAACTCAAATAAAAATCCACCTCAAAGGTGGATTTTTTAGTTAATAAGACAGGTTTTTACTGCTTATTTGTTTCTGGTTGTTGAGTGGCTTTTTGCTCTCTTTGACCTTCAAGCGATTGTTCTTCTGGTAATCCTTGTTCTTTGTGTGGCGTTGGCTCTTTTTGACCAATCGCTTTTGATAATTCTTCAGGCGTAGTTTGCTGAACAAGTGGTTTACCCTCACTTCCTACCCCTGTTGATTTTGCCGTTGGGGTATGTTCAAGCGTTTTAGCGTGAGTTTCTGGTTTTTGCTCATTGGCTAACGTTTTAGGCTCTGGTTGCTTTTGGTTAGCCTGCGGAACTTCAGCGGGTTGCTGTTGTTGCTGACCTTCAAGCGATTGTTCTTCTGGCAATGCTTGTTGTTTGCTTGGTGCGGGTATGTTTTGCGTATCTTTCGCTTGCTCACGCTTTTCTTCTTTTGTAACAGCTGGAAGCGGCTGTGGCTGCTTGACTTCCAACTCTTTATGCGGATCTACGGTTTGTTGAGACTCAGTTTTTGTTGGTTCAACTGCTTCTACTTTTTCTTCTTTCTTCTCATTATTGCCAATAACATAATTACCGCCAATAAATGCCACTAAAACTAATACAATTAATAAAAATATTTTAGCCATTGTTTATCTCCTTTACTCAGTTTTTCCTATCCTAACACGTTCTGAAGTTAATACACAACAAGCGGTTATTTTTTTATGGGATTTTGCAAAATTTTCTGAAAATCTGACCGCTTTGTTTTAGAATAGACAACATTTTTAAGCTTCTAAAAATATAAAGAGAATAGGAATAACAATGCGTACAAGTCAGTATTTATTTTCAACCCTTAAAGAAACCCCGAATGATGCACAGGTAGTGAGCCATCAATTAATGTTGCGTGCCGGAATGATTCGCCCGATGGCATCTGGGTTATATAACTGGTTGCCAACTGGAATCAAAGTGTTGAAAAAAGTGGAAAATATTATTCGTGAAGAAATGAATAAAGGCGGAGCAATCGAGGTATTAATGCCTGTGGTGCAGCCAGCGGAATTGTGGGTGGAATCAGGGCGTTGGAATGATTATGGTCCAGAACTGTTACGTTTTAAAGATCGTGGTGAGCGTGATTTCGTACTTGGCCCCACTCACGAAGAAGTGATTACGGATTTAGTTCGCCGAGAAGTCTCTTCTTATAAGCAACTTCCGCTGAATTTATACCAAATTCAAACCAAATTTAGAGATGAAGTTCGCCCTCGTTTTGGCGTAATGCGTTCTCGTGAGTTTGTGATGAAAGATGCTTACTCTTTCCACACCACCCAAGAGAGTTTACAAGAAACCTACGATATTATGTATCAGGTTTATAGCAACATTTTTACACGCTTAGGCTTAGATTTCCGTGCGGTACAGGCAGATACTGGCTCTATCGGTGGTTCAGCGTCGCACGAATTCCAAGTCTTAGCTTCAAGTGGTGAAGACGACGTGGTTTTTTCAACCGAATCAGATTTTGCCGCCAATATCGAATTAGCAGAAGCGGTAGCCGTAGGAGAACGCCAAACACCAACTGCGGAGATGACATTGGTCGATACGCCAAATGCGAAAACCATTGCTGAGCTAGTGGAAAATCACGGTTTAACCATTGAAAAAACGGTGAAAACGTTAATCGTGAAAGGGGCGACTGAAGAGCAGCCGCTAATCGCATTAGTGATTCGGGGAGATCACGAATTAAACGAAATCAAAGCACAAAAGCATCCGTTAGTGGCTGATCCGCTTGAGTTCGCTGATGAGGCGGACATCAAAGCAAAAATCGGGGCGAGTGTGGGGTCTTTAGGTGTGATTAACTTGCCCATTCCTGCAATTATTGACCGCTCGGTTGCATTAATGTCAGACTTCGGCTGCGGTGCGAACATTGATGGCAAACATTATTTTAATGTGAATTGGGAACGTGATGTGGCAATACCAGATGTGTTTGATTTACGTAATGTGGTGGAAGGCGATCCAAGCCCAGATGGTAAAGGTACATTGCAAATCAAACGTGGTATTGAAGTGGGGCATATTTTCCAATTGGGTAAAAAATACTCGGAAGCAATGAAAGCAACGGTGCAAGGCGAAGATGGCAAACCGCTTGTGATGACAATGGGTTGTTATGGTATCGGCGTGACTCGTGTGGTGGCTTCTGCCATCGAACAGCACCACGATGAGCGTGGCATTATCTGGCCAAGTGATGAAATTGCACCGTTTACGGTGGCAATCGTGCCGATGAATATGCACAAATCGGAAAGTGTGCAAGCCTTTGCCGAAGAGTTATATACGACCTTAAAATCACAAGGTGTTGATGTGATTTTTGATGATCGTAAAGAGCGTCCAGGTGTGATGTTTGCAGATATGGAGCTTATTGGAGTACCGCATATGGTGGTGATTGGCGAGAAAAACCTAGAAAACGGTGAAATTGAATACAAAAACCGCCGCAGCGGTGAAAAACAGATGATGGCGAAAGAGAATTTGCTTGATTTCTTGAAGGCGAATGTGAAAGCCTAATTGCAATATTTCGCATAAAATTGACCGCTTGTTGAGTTGTCCCTAACAACAAGCGGTTTATTTTTGTATAAAAATAATTTTTATTATTGATAATTGTTCTCAATATAAATATTATAGCCACTTTACTTTATACCTAAAATTAGGGGCTACAATGAAATTATCTAAAATTTACCTTGCGTTATTGGCTAGTTCAACGGCTGGTTATGCTCTTGCTGATCAATCAATCAATCAATCAATCAATCAATCAATCAATCAATCAACTCTTGATATCATTAATGTGGTGGCAACTCGTGACCCGAGTAAATTTGCCGACAATCCGCAAAAAGCAAGCAAAAATAATCTCCTTTCTAAACAAGCTACTAGCATTGCTGATGCGTTAAAAGATAATCCAAACGTCGATATCCAAGGCGGTTCTCGTGCGATTGCTCAGAAACCAAGCATTCGTGGTTTAAGTGGTAACCGTGTGGTGCAGGTGGTTGATGGCGTGCGTCAGAATTTTGATTTGGCACACCGTGGTTCCTATTTTTTACCGATGTCGTTAATTCAAGAAATTGAGGTGATTAAAGGCCCGAGCAGCTCATTGTGGGGTAGCGGTGCGTTGGGCGGCGTAGTGGCAATGCGTACGCCGAACGCGTTGGATTTGCTTAAAAATAACGAAAAATTTGGGGCAAAAATCCACCAAGGCTTTCAAACCGCCAATAATCTGTCTGAAACGGACGTTTCCTTGTTTGCGGCGAATGACAAATTTGATGGGCTGATCACGGCTTTCCGTAACAATGCTGATAATTTACGCACAGGTGAAGGGCGAGAACTAAACAACACGGCATATCAGCAAATGGGTGGTTTGGCGAAACTGGGTTGGCAAATTAACGACACCAATCGTTTGGAACTTTCCCACCGTGAAAGCCGAATTAAACAAACTGCACCGAGTAATAACGAGGTGGAAAATCCACTCACAAATGAACAGATTGTAGCGGAAATCGGTAGATTTCACAGTACGGTAAACCCAGCCGATCCGCAATACGCACAAAAATTGGCGGATTTCTACGCAGGTGTGACTTCCCGTTTCGGGAGTGTGAGCTATTTAACCGATCAAAAAATTACCGATAAAAGCACGGCACTTCACTACTATTTCAATCCATATAATCCTTATATCAATGCTCAATTTACGGTTTATCGTAACAGTACCAAAGAGAAAGAAAAACGTCAGTTAAGCGGTGTGAAAGATCAAACCAAACTCAATACCACGGGGTTGAATTTGCGTAACCATTCAGAATTACCAGGGTTATCTTTGGTATATGGCGTGGATTATATGTTGGATAAAGTTGCAACTCAACGTGGTAGAAATAATTCAGATGCACAATATCGTGCTAATCCTTATGAGGCAAAATCTAAAACCACAGGTGCTTATTTGATTGCACATATTCCGTTGTTTAACGAAAAAGTCGTCTTTTCTCCGAGTGTACGTTACGACCATTTCAACACTTTAAGTGAAACGGTGAAATACAAAGATAGCCATTTATCTCCTGCTGCAAAACTAACTTGGAAAGCAACAAATTGGTTAGATTTAACTGCTAAATATAATGAGGCATTTCGTGCACCTTCAATGCAGGAGCGTTTTGTTAGTGGCTCACATTTTGGGGCGAGTTTTATGGGCAGAAACATCAATAACACCTTCGTGGCTAACCCGAATTTGCGTCCTGAAACGGCGAAAAACAAAGAAATTTCCGCCAATTTCCACTTTGATGGCGTCTTTACCGAAAACGATAAACTCAATGTGGCGGTGACCTATTTCCGTAACGACGTGAAAGATCTGATCAATCTGCAATTATTCAAACAAAATTCAGCAGATCGACGCGAAATTCCGCCGAAATTGTCCCAATACCAAAACATCGCCAACGCTCGTTTAGCTGGGGTTGAGTTGAAAGCACAATATCAAACCGAGCGTCTCGGTGTGTTTGCGGACTACGGTATGACCAAAGGTAAAGACAGAGCCACAGGCGAAGCTTTGTCTAACATTTCGGCAGGCAAAATCGGGCTGGGCGTAGATTATGCGGTGGTGAAAGATAAATTCACCGTAGGGGCGAAAGTGACTCGCTATAACGCTCAAACCCGCGTGCCGAAAAACCACGGAATGACCTACCAAGGCTACACATTGACCGACCTCCGTGCCACCTACGCACCGCTGAAAGGCGAGTGGGCAAATCTGCGTTTAGATTTTGCAGTGGAAAACTTGTTCGATAAAAAACATTTACCGGCATTTAGCCTGATGGAAGGGGCAGGACGCAACGTGAAAATAAGTGCAGGTTATACCTTCTAATATAAAGGGGAGAAGGATTGACAAGCGGTCACTTTTCCCCAATTTTTTGCAAAATTGATAGGAGATACAATGAAATTTAATTTATCGGCGATCGCAAGTGCGATCGGTTTTGCCCTTGTTTTGAATACCTCAGCGTTTGCAAATGTACCCAACGCTGGTACGCTGAATCGCGAATTGGAGCAGCGTAACATTCAGCCGAAAATCAAACCAAGCGGTGAAATGTTCAACCAAGCCAGTAAAACGCCACACACCGCACAAGATGGGCAGGGGCTGAAATTCCCGCTTTCCCGTGTGCAAATTTTCGACCGTGATCAACAAGAAACCTCCGCTCCTGAATTGGTAGGCGTTTTGGCGAAATATGTGGGCAAAGAGGTCTCGCTGGCGGATTTAAACCATTTGGCGAACGACATCACTGAGTTTTATCGCAGTAACAACTATTTGGTTGCCAAAGCAATTATCCCACCTCAGGAAATTGAACAAGGTGTGGTGAGAATTTTGCTGTTAAAAGGCAATATGGGTGAGGTTCGGCTGCAAAATAACAGTGCCTTGAGTGAAAAGTTTGTCGCTCGTTTAGCGAATACGACGGTCAATTCAACCGAATTTATTTTAAAAGACAAGTTGGAAAAATTAGCTTTGACGATGAACGATATTCCTGGCGTGAATACCAGCTTGGAACTTTCCGCAGGCAAGAAAGTTGGCGAAGCGAATTTATTGCTTAAACTCAATAATGCCCAGCGTTTTTCGGGGTATGTGTCGGCGGATAACCAAGGTAACAAAACCACAGGACGTTTTCGTTTCGCGTTGGGGGCAAAAGCCAATAATTTGATTGGTTGGGGCGATGAATTGAAGTTGGATTTGATTAGCTCCAACAATGCTAATTTGAGAAATGCCCGTTTGGATTACTCTTCGCTCATCGACGGCTACGCCACCCGTTTGGGTGTCACAGCAAATTATTTGGCGTATGAATTAGGCGGCAATTTCAAAGATTTGCAATCAAAGGGGAACTCACATAGTTTTGGTGTGTATGTGTGGCATCCGACCATTCGTACGCCAGATTTCCGCTTAAATACCAAAGTCAGCTTTAACCACCAAGCCTTAACTGACAAACAGCAAGCCGTTGATGTGGTGCAAAAGCGTAAGCTCAACAGTCTCACTACGAGCATTAATGGGGCGTGGAACAACATCAAAGACGGCACGAGCTATTTTTCACTGTCGGCATTATTTGGTAATTTAACTAACCAAACCAACGAGAGAACACACTATGTGGTAGATGATTTCCAGCCGAAATCCCGTTTCACTGTCTATCAATATAGCTTGTCACACGAGCAAATGCTGCCTAATGCCTTTGGCTTCACTGTTGGCGTGAATGGGCAATTTACTGACAAAACGCTCGACAGCTCGCAAAAAATGCTACTGGGTGGCTTGTCTGGCGTACGTGGCTATCAAGCTGGTATTGCTTCGGTGGATGAAGGGCATATGGCACAAATAGAACTCAAACATTATTTACCGCTCTTTTCCAAAAGCGTGCTGACCAGCTCGGTTTTCTATGATTACGGCATCGGCAAATACTATAAAAATAGTCGTTTCTTGGCAGCAGGCGTGGAAAACAAGGTAAAAGTACAAAGCCTTGGGGTGAGCTTCTCGCTTTCGGCGGCAGGCAACTATGCGGTGAATGTGAGTGCGGCAAAGCCGTTGGGTAACAAGATCAAAAACGCAGACAAACACCAGTTTGGATTTTCTGTGATTAAAACATTCTAGGAGGAAATATGTTTAAGTTAAATGCCATTTCTTGGACGATTTTGACCGCTTGTAGCGGCTTGGCTTACGCCTCTACGCCAAGTTTGCCACAAAACGGCGAGGTGGTTGTTGGTGCGGCTGCGATCAATACCAGTGGCGATAAAATGACGATAGATCAAAGTACCCCAAAAGCACAAATCAACTGGAATAGCTTTGATATTGGTAAAAATAACGAGGTGGAATTTAAACAGCCGTCAGAAATGGCGGTAGCTTACAACCGTGTGACGGGGGGCAATGCTAGCCAAATTGCGGGCAAACTGACCTCCAATGGTAAGGTGTATTTAGCGAACCCAAACGGTGTGTTAGTCACCAAAGGGGCTGAAGTGAATGTTGGCGGTTTGTTGGTCACAACGAAAGACTTAGAACAAATCAGCGAGAAAGGGGATAAAGATAAATTTACCCGTAAATTGCAAAAAGAAGGACAAATCCGTAATCAAGGAAAAATTACCGCAAAAGGCGAACGGGCTTTCGTGGTATTAGTTGGTGATGATGTTGTTAATGAAGGGGAAATTACGGCTGAGCGTTATTATCATAAAGAAACCAAGAGAGTTAAAGGTTGTCATGATGACCCTTGGAGTTGGAATGGAAAAACCTGCTACGATTATGAGCAAGACATTGTCAAAAGTACCAGTGGTGATGTGAATTTATCTTCAGGTGAAAATGTGACCTTTACCCTGCGTGATGGTTATATTGATGTGGCATTAGATGAGAATACGGTAAAAAGTATCATTAAAAATGAAGGCATTATTACCACTGATGGTGATATTACGTTGACGGCCAAAGCACGTAATCAGGCATTGGATAGTTTGATTATAAACGATGGTGTGCTGCAAGCGAACCAAGTCGTCAGTAAAAAAGTGGGTACTGTTGTGTTATCAGCAGGTGATATTCAGTTAAATGAAAAGAGTGATATAAAAGCGGAGAACTTGCATTTTTCTGAACCAGCTACCTTTGGACTAAAAGAGAATATCAACGTCAGTTCTCAAAAAGGGGCTAAAGTCACAACCCCTAATTTGCATATCAAAGGAAAAACAGTGCATTTGACTGGCGATTTCGGCCGTCAGAACAACACCGACTTATATACCCACGACCAAACACTCAAATCGACAGTTCATATTCAAGTTCCCAATACGGAAGATATTCGCATTGCGGATAAAGATAATGGTGGAGCAGGCTCATTTATCCAAACAGATGCTTTAAGCTCATTGTTGGCGAATAATGGTCGAGTCAATATGCAAGGTAACGGGTTTGATATTTCAGGCAATATCAACATTGATTCATTTAAAAAGACAGATGGGGTATTGAAGATCACCAATCAAGGGAATATTAATATTCATAATGCAAATATTAATTCAACTGGCCGATTATTTATGATCACAAGTTTGCAGAATACGGTAGATTTTAAGTCAAATATCAGTATTAACGACAGTAAATTTAATTTAGGTAATGGGGCTATTGGCTTAGGACGCAGTGCGAGTTCTCGTGATTTCTTAGATGATCGCCATTACAAAGTTGAAGATAAACAACGTAAGAAATTTAATGTTGATATGAACAATGTTGAATTTAGTCAAGTTGATGATGTTGTTGTGGTTGGTGGTTTTGATAAGGTCAATTTAAATCACATTAACGCTACGGGGCAGACCAACTTTTACATTGATTCTGGTAACACTCGAGAATATATGAGATATAAACGTGGCAAACAAGAAGAGATGACCCTTTATGAATATGGCGTATTAAATTTAGATACGCGTACGCAATTATCCAGACGTAACCAAAACAGAGCCCGTTGGATATCTCATGCGACTATAGAAGACGATATTCACAGAGAATACAATCTTCGGTATGATTTGTTTGCCGCTAAATTTAACAACCGAGCACCAGTTGCAGATACGGAAATTAACATTTCCAATAGTAATATCAAGCTAAACAATGGTTTTGTGCATTTGATGGCTGAGAAGATTAAGTTGGATAACAGTAATATTGATATTGCTTTTAATAAAGATAACAGTATGGATGAGAGCACCCAATTTAACCGGATTGGATTTAACGGCAAAGTCGCAATGAAAAACTCCCATATTAAAGCTGTTGGTGAAGAGAAAAGTGGTATCTCACCAAACCCGCCTTATGCCGCTATGTTCTTAGTAGGTGAATTAGAGGGTGAGAAGAGCTCCATTTTTGTGAAATCCCATCAAGGTTATGCGTTTAGAACGGATGGTGACTCTCGACTTACAGGAAAAAACAACAAAGATGACTTGAAAATTACCGCAATTACAACTGGTGGTCGAATGGGTGCTGAAGTGATGGTAAATGGTTTGCCTGGATCGATAGATAATGATGCGAATTCCGCTAATATGGCATTTACCGTTGGTGATGCGGCACGAACCAAAACGGTAATTGAAAATGCGACCATTACAGCACTTGCACCCAATGGCGGTACAGCGTATTTAAGCTTTTCTGAGGCGCTTATTGATGTCAAGCCAAGCGCAGATTTTACCTTTTTTGAATTGCCAAGAAATAAAAACTTAAATCAAGCTGATATTAAAGGCAATTCTACTAAACTCAATTCTCGTGATTTTGCCCGCCTTTACGACCGCATCAACGGCGTGAAAGCCAGCAGCCTTTCTGCCGAGCAATTAGGCGTAGCGGATGCCAGCAAACTGAGCTTGAGAAACAGTAACGTTGAGAATCTGGACATTGAAAACCTGGTTTCCATCACTGTTTGTGATGAAAACAACCAATGCGAAGACCGTATGCTGGGTAAAAAGACTGATTCAAGAGTGAGTGTGGGAGAAATATTATCCGAATAAGTTGATTCTCATAAAAGGGAGCGGTAGCTCCCTTTGTTTTTGATGTAATGTTGATTTACAAGCGGTTATTTCTTACTAATTTTTTGCAAATTATTCTAAAATCGTTTTAATCAACAGTATAAGGGCTGTGGCATCATCAACTAAACCGAGTGGGCCTAAAATCACTTCAGGCAAAATATCAATCGGGCTGAACATATAAATTAAGATAATCGCAATTTTAATCCACTTCATTTTGTTAATGGGATGTTTTGCTTGAATTTTGTTCATTTATTTATCTATCCTATAGATTGGTTATAAAAGAGGGTAGCCACTCCTCTGCTGTGGCATCGTGGTCAAAATTATTGACTACGTCAATACGTAAAGATTCACAAACCTGTATTGCCCCTTTTGCTTTTAGTGCTTCTTCAGCAATATTGACCGCATTACAAAAGGTATCGTAATCAGAGCTGCCTATCCCAATGATGCCAAATTTCATTGGGCTTAAATCAGTAGAACTGTTGGCTAAATCTGTAAATAATGGTTGGATATTTTCTGGTAATTCGCCAGCTCCGTGGGTGGAAGTGACCACAATTAAATGCGATCTCCCTTTAATATCTGACAGCTGAGCTTGATTAAACAATGTTACTTCAATGCCTTGTTTAGTTAATATATCGTTAATATGATCGGCAACATATTCCGCACCACCAAGGGTGCTACCTGTAATAATGCAAATAGACGTCATTTTAAACCTCTCTTAAAAAATAGATATTGTATTTTGAGTGACAATTTAGATTTATTATAGGTCAATTATGAGGTTAGTGCTTCTTTAATTATGGTTAATAAATCTAATTTAGATGTAAATGCAATTTACTTGTATTAAAATCACCGCCTTATTTTTAAATAATAAAATGAAAAAATATTAGACTAAAAGGAGAGCGTATGGTAGTTCAGAAGATAAAGTATCTGACATTTAAAGATATTATGGTATTAACCCTCATTTTCTTTGGTGCATCAATTTATTATTCTTCTATCGGATATATTGAGTTGCTTGATAATAATCAGGTTGCCCCTGAAATATCGGTTAATGATTTAGCGAGCTATCATATAACCGTTGTGCAGGGTATTTTGTTGATGATTGCTTGGTTGTATTTACGTTGGCGTAATTTTGATTTTAGCGTATTAAATTTTAAGGTTGATCGTTACACATTACCGATGACTTTAGTGCTCGTATTGGTAGCAGGTGCTATTGCAGATATTTATCAATATTTACATTCATTCGTTATACCAGAGCATTACCCAGAAATAGATGAGTCATATTATCAACGCATTAGTTATACCCCTGAATTAATCATCACATCATTGGTTAATGGTTTTTTTGAAGAGATTTTCTTTATAGGGTTAGTCTTTGCGGTGCAACCTCGATCTTTTCCTAAAGCATTAATCTTAAGTATTGTGGTTCGTTTTTTATTCCATACTTACCAAGGTATTGCAGGGGCTTTAACTGTGACAACACTAGGAATATCATTTTGGTTATTTCGCCGAAAAATGAATGTGCTTGTACCTTTTTTTATTGCTCACGCCGTCTTTGATATTTGGGGGCTAAGTGCATTAGGATTCTTCCTATAATGACTTGAAAAAAGCACCTTAAATAATTTATTTAAGGTGCAATAATTAAGAGGATGTTATTTCTTATACATTATAAGAATTTTGCTTTTAACTCTTTCGCTCGAGCTAATTGTTGCTCGGTTGCTTTTGCCGTCATTGGCTCACGGCAGAAGCCTGCATCAACACCTTCTAATTTTAATAACTCTTTAATCGTTAAATATAAGCCGTTTGCTAAAATACCTTCAATTAAATCGTTTGTAACGTGTTGAATTTCAAGTGCTTCTTTGATCTTACCTTGTTGAGTTAATTCAAAAATTTGTCTTGCACGCACACCGTTTACGTTAAAGGTTGAGCCGATAGCACCATCTACACCAAGAGAGGCTGCTGGTAACATCATTTCATCAAAACCAGCCCAAATTAAGTGATCAGGATAGGCTTTTTTCAAGCGTTCTAATAAGTAGAAATCACCCGCTGTAAATTTAACCCCTAAGATTTTCGGGTTTTTGTAAAGTTCACCGAACTGCTCAATACCGATATTCACACCTGTTAAGAACGGGATAGAATAGACAATCATATTATTGCCTGTTTCTGCAATAATTGTTTCGTAGTAATGTTTGATTTCAGGGAAGCTGAATTTATAGTAAAACGGCGTAACCGCAGATAAAGAATCGTAGCCTAATTCTGTGGCGTATTTACCTAATTCCACCGCTTCTTTTAAGTTTACGCTACCTACTTGTGCGATTAATGCAATTTCATCTTTCGCTTCATCTTTTGCAATGCGGAAAATTTCTTTTTTCTCTTCGGTAGAAAGCATAAAGTTTTCACCCGTTGAACCGCCAACATATAAGCCGTCCACTTTCATTTTATCAATGTTGTGGCGGATAATTTGGCGTAAACCTTTCTCATTAATTGAGCCGTCTTCGTTAAAAGAAACGAGTAACGCACTAAAAATACCTTTTAAACTTTTCATTTGAATCTCCGGAGTTTTTGAAAGAGTTAATTGTTCTTAAAATGATGTTCAGCCCACCAAGCCGCACCGATTAAACCTGCATCTTGCCCTGATTTGGCATTGTCTAATGCACAGTGATAAACAGCGGGAAGCTCGGTGAGATAGTGTTGAACCAACGGCAAATACCCTTTTGCCAAGCCAACACTACCCCCTAACACCACTTTTTGAATATCTAAACTGATTTTTAAATCAGCAATTAAATTGGCAATCGCTTTTGCAGATTTTTCTACTAATTCGACCGCTTGTTGATTACCTTGTCTGAAACGCTCAAACACTTCTTTTGGTGAGCAAGGGGAATCCCATTTGCTAGAAACCGCCTCTATGGCACGCCCTGCCGCTATGGCTTCTACACACCCAACTCGACCACAACCGCAAACAGGGCCATTAGGATCGGCAAGGGTATGACCAATATGCCCTGCAATGCCATTTGAGCCAATTTGCAATTCGCCGTTTAAAATAATGCCACCGCCAACACCGGTGGAAACGGTAATAAAAACAAAATTTTTGACCGCTTGTTGTTCTTCATTTAAATATTCCGCACAGACTGCTGCTTGTACGTCATTTAATAATGCAATTGGCTTATCAGTATGGCGAGCAATACTTTCTTCTAATGGAAACTCAGCTAAACCGCCCAAGTTTTTGGGGTTTAATGCAGTAAGCACGCCCTTATTGATAATACCTGTTGAGGCTACAGCAATAAAATCAAATTGCCCTTGATAGGCGTGTAAAATCTCGCTAATGGTTTGGTGCAAACTTCCTGCTTGATCGGCTTGAGATTTATCTGTTGGAGTTTGAATTTGCTTGCGTTGTTGCACTTGGTTGTGCTGAACAATCGCAGTGGCAATTTTTGTGCCTCCAATATCAATCGCTAAACAACGCATATTTACCTCTACTTTTGGGCTGATTTCACAGAGTTGGCAAACCAACTAACGATATGCTCTAAGCGAGTTAATGCTGAACCAACGGTAACATAATCCGCCCCGATTTCCATCGCGACTCTGGCAAGTTCTGGCGTATTGTAACGCCCTTCTGCCATCACATTACAACCCGCTATTTTTAAATCTTTCACTAATTGATAATCTGGTTCATCAGGCACTTCACCGCCTGTATAGCCCGACATCGTACTGCCAATAATATCAAAACCCAGCTGTTGGCAATGCAAACCTTCTTCCAAATTAGAACAATCTGCCATTGCTAAACAACCTTTTTCGTGAATGCGTTTTACAGCATCTTCAATGCTCACAGGGCGAGTGCGGAATGTGCCATCAACGGCAATAATATCTGCACCTGCATCGGCTAACGCATCAATATCTTCTAAAAATGGGGTTATACGAACTGGGGAATCAGGCAAATCACGTTTTACAATACCGATAATCGGCACATCAACGGCTGCACGAGTGGCTTTTAAATTCTCTACCCCTTCAATGCGAATCCCTTTTGCTCCACCAATAACGGAAGCAGCTGCCATTGCAGCAACAATTTCAGGTTTATCCATCGGACCATCATCGACAGGTTGGCAAGAGGCAATTAAGCCGTGTTGGATTTTATTTAAAATGGTATGACGAGATGCTGACATAATCTTTTTCCTTAGTGCAAAAGTCGTCAATAGACTAGATTTGTTATGAAGAAATACTCCAAATAATTATAATCTAATAAACTTTTACTACAAATAGGAAATTAGAAAAATGTGAACTAGATCGCATTTTTCATCAAAATATTTTTGAGAATGGAGAGAAGAAAGAGAAATGGCGGAAGTGTATGGGAGTCAAATTAATAGGTTAAATTTTTGATTTTAAATGTGTTTTTATTTTACCCTTAAGTTCTTGTTACTTATCTTGTTACTTTTTTTCATTGCTGCCCACATATTCCGTCATCATCATTTTGTAATTCAGAAATTTGGCTGTAGCAAAGTGATGGACAATAAAAAGCCTTTAGAATGTAACTTCTAAAGGCTGGTTGATTATTGGGTTTGTAACCGTTCGATTAAATCACTAGGGGCAATGTAGCTTATGCTGTTGCCGGTCTTGAATTGACCTAATAGATTAAGCTCAAACAATTCCTTTAAATCGCTTCTAGCTGTGTTTTCTGATATGCCGTACTCGTTGCAGATTTCTCTTGCGGTAAAGATGTAGCCTTTTTCTTTAATCGCTTTTTGCAGTATCTGAATTTGTCTATCGTTGAGTTTAATAGCAGTTTTGGCGGTAAATTTTGCTATCTCCCCCATAAATGCGTTGAACCGCTTTTGCTTTTCACTAATAAACCGCTCTAGGTCGTTAATGGCTCGCTTAATGATGTGAGCTTGATAGTAAATGAAATAAGTCAAATCTAGCTCGTCTGTTTCGCTGTAGAGGTAAGATAACGCATATTGTTTCGGGGCTTCTTTGAGTAGTCTGCTGATAGAGATATATTCAAATAGCCAGTAGCCCGATTTCAGCATATACCAGTAAAACAAGGCTCTTGCGGTTCGTCCGTTGCCATCCCCGAAAGGGTGGATATACCCAATCAGGAAATGCAGCAAAATAGCTTTAATCACTGGGTGAATGAATTGCCCTTTTTCTCCGCTATGGTCTGCATTCGCAAATTCACAATAGGCGGTCATTAGTGCTTTTAGTTGGGTGTGCGATGGCGGCTGATAGAGTTGGTTTCCGTCATTATCTGAAATGAATATATCATCATCTTTCCTAAATTCTCCTGCAATGGCTTTATTCTCAATGGCGTTATGCGTTGCCGTGCGGTGTAGCTCAAGGATAAGCTCAATAGAAAGCGGTTCATCTTTGAGCTTGATCGCCTCTTTCATCAAGGCATAGTTATTCGCAATCATCATTTCGCCTTTGGTTTTGGGCTTTCTTGCAGTTTCTAGCATCTCTTTTGCCACTTTGCGAGTAGTAACCGCCCCCTCTAGTTGGGCTGAGGTGATAGCTTCCTCCATTACAAGCGATTTCAATAAAAAACGGTCTTGTTCGCTTTTATTTAAGCCAGTAAGCGTGCTTGTTCCTACATTTCCGCCAGTTGCTTTATCGATGAAATGAAGTTGAGCCTGCAGACTATCTGGTACACAAAATGAAAATTCGCACTCGCCTACTCTTAACGCATTTTTTAGCCCCTTGCGGTTTAGCTTGGTGGCAAGCCATTTTATTTCGCTATCTTTAGGGTACACATATTTGAATTTATCCCACGCCAAATAACGCCCCTTTTCATCGGTAGCTTTGAATTGCGAAAGAAAGGGCAAAACGTCATTAATTGAATATTGCTCTAAAAGCGTGTCGAGATTTGGCGGATAGGGTAGTTTCATAACGAAAGCCTCAATTTTTAAAAATTGCGTTTAATTCCGCATTATGTGCTGATTTTATTATTGTGTAAAGCGGCGGTTTATCGGGGGCTTTTGAGGATAATAACTAAGGGCATTTACAAGGAAGCTAAACTGCCAATCGGTAACCTCTATTCAGACGTAGGGGCAATTGAGTATATTTTAGCCCTGTTGTGTCCTATTGGGGATAAAATAGTTCCAGAAGATGATGCTTAGAAAGTCAAAAACTGTCAAAAACCACGCCGCCGCAACCCCTCGGGAGTACCTTGTTAATTTTAACCATAGCATATCGACATCCACCATCATAGAAGCCGCTAAGAGTGATATAAAAGCGGTCATAAAGTGTTGATAAATTGATAAGGAAAGGCAAACAAAAAGCCGTTAATCTCTCAATCAACGGCTTTGTAACTAGGCTTGAATCAATATATCCGCCCCTATGCCTAGCTTGCTATGAAGTTGGCGGATCATATTTAGCGTGAGAGGTCTAGTTTTGTTAAAAATCTCATACACTCTATTGGGTTTGCCTATAATACCATCTAGGTCTTTAATCTCTAGCCCTTGCTGTTCCATTCTAAATTTAATTGCTTCTATTGGGTCTGGTAGTTCAATGTGATAGTGTTTGCTTTCATAGTTTTCAATTAAGCTAATCATTACATCAAAATAATCTACCTCTTCCCCTGTTAACTCTTCCTCACGGTCAAATAGAGGCTCAATTGCTTTTAATGCTTGCTTATAGTCTTGTTCTGTTCTAATCGGTGTAATATTCATTTTCTGCCCCTATAGTTCTATTTCGTCTGCGTTGATACGGTCATATTCTGCGTGTGTGACTATAAACTTGATGTAAACCGCTCCTAATCTAAATGCAACCGCCACAATTAGCCTATGGTCGTTTCCTTTGATATTAAACACAACACGCCTATTTTTTAAGATACTGGCATTTTTATATTGTGCCTTAATATCGTGAGCTGTCTGCCAATTAGCTTTTTTTACCTCAGCTACCCACGATTTTAGAGGTTGTTCCGTTTCAGGGTGTTTTGTGTAGTAGTCTATTAATGTTGAAGTTGAGATTATTCTCATAGTTTCCCCTGTTGGTTTGTTGCTATATTTTAATCCCATTTTGGGATTGTGCAAATTACATTTTAAAAGAAGGTGAAAATCAAAATATCTATATATAGAAATAGGTTAGACCATTACAAGTTATGAACGCTGGGGAATGTTAGAAAACAAGGGTTGGCGGAAGTGCATGGGAGTTGAACCCACCCGAGAACGCTGGCGTCCTCAACAGGATTTGAAGTCCTGCCACCTCACCGGAGATGACGCACTTCCGAATGTGTAGCAATATTGTACTTTATTTATTAGAATAATCCAAAATATTCTCTTAATAAAAATTATGCAAAAACTATTCAGACAAATCCCCTCTCTTGATTTGCTACTAAAAAAGCCACAAGCGGTCGAATTATGCCAAAAATTTGCTTATTCTACGGTTGCAGAACAAGCACGATTATTGATTAACCAAGCCCGTCAATTTATCGCTCAGCATCAAGCATTACCGAACTTTATCTCAGAGGAAAAGGCATTTTTCTGCATATTAGAAAGCAATCTGCAAGCCTTAAGCAACGTTAAGATCAGAACGGTTTTTAATTTAACAGGCACCGTGCTACACACGAATTTGGGGCGAGGGCTATGGTCGGAAAACGCGATTGACGCTGCCACAAACGCAATGCGGCATCACATCGCATTAGAATTTGATATTGATGAAGGAAAACGATCGCATCGAGATAATTATATTTCTGAGCTTTTGCAAACCTTAACAGGAGCGGAGGCGGCTTGTATTGTGAATAATAATGCGGCGGCGGTGTTGCTAATGCTTGCGACTTTCGCACAAGGCAAAGAGGTGATTGTTTCTCGAGGTGAATTGGTGGAAATTGGGGGGGCGTTTCGCATTCCAGATATTATGCGTCAAGCTGGGTGCAAATTGGTGGAAGTAGGCACAACAAACCGTACGCATTTAGCCGATTATCGCAACGCAATCACTGAAAACACTGCCTTTTTGATGAAAGTTCACACGAGCAACTACCATATTGAGGGGTTTACCAGCTCGGTATCGGAAGAAGCGTTAGTGGCACTAGGAAAAGCGTTTAATTTACCTGTCGTGACAGATTTAGGTAGTGGCTCATTAACCAATATGCAAGCGTTAAATTTACCTAATGAACCGTTGGTACAACAAAAAGTCGCAGCAGGTGTAGATTTAGTTTCTTTCTCGGGCGATAAATTGTTGGGCGGCCCTCAAGCAGGCATTATTGTAGGCAGCAAAACGATGATACAACAACTGCAACAACACCCACTTAAACGTGTATTACGTTGTGATAAAGTGATTTTATCTGCCCTTGAGGCAACGCTTCGCCACTATTTATTCCCAGAAAAATTACCCGAAGCCTTACCTACACTCAATTTACTCACTCAATCGCTCGAGGAGTTACAGAACAAGGCAGAACGCTTGAAAAACGCCTTAAACAAGCGGTTAAATGCCGATTATATTTTGCAAATTGAACCAAGCCTCGCCCAAATTGGCAGCGGAGCGTTACCAACCGAAAGGTTGCCTTCGGTTGCGGTGACTATTTCTGCTGAAAAACAGCGCGATTTGCTCGCACTCGAAAAACAGTTCAAAACCTACCCAAGCCCCATTATTGGACGCATTGCACAAGGAAAAATGTGGTTAGATGTGAGATCGGTTGCCCAGTTTGAGAGGTTAATTGAGATGTTGGGGAATCACAAAACCAAACCTTGAACACTTTAGTTAAATCAGGCTAGAATATTAACCAATGAATGACAAAGGGGGATATATGGATCTTACGTTATTACACAATGCTGCTCAATTAGAAAAACAAAACCGTTTTTATACAGATGATGAGCTTGAATTGTTATATAAATTAGAGAACGGCTTAGTGGAAACCAAATCTCATCATCAAGTAATGGAAGATTTGCGTAAAAAATTAGGGTTGTCTGAAAAATGATGAAGTTTGATTATGATATTGTTTGGCTGAAAAAGGCAGAAATAAAATTATTTCATCAAACTGATTATATTTTACAACAATCTCAAAATCCGATTATTTCTGAGCAATTCTATGATGCAATTAAAAGCGAAGTCGATAAACTCTTATACCGCAGAGGTTTATCGACTTCGCAAGAAAAAAGAAATTCCGATTTTAAACGGAAAGTATCAAGTAAAATTCCTGATCGGTCAGGAAAATGTCTATATCGTGGATTTCAAATCCTCTCGTCAAAATAGTTACTAATTTCACAAGGATTTCTATGATTATCTGCACCGCAGGTCACGTGGATCACGGCAAAACCTCGCTTTTACACGCCTTAACGGGCACCAATACCGCCCATTTGCCCGAAGAGAAAAAACGTGGGCTAACGATTGATTTAGGCTATGCCTATTTACCTGTTGAGAATGATATTTTAGGTTTTATTGATGTGCCAGGACATCAACGGTTTTTATCCAATATGCTGGCAGGGCTGGGCAGTATTCATCACGCGTTGTTGGTGGTTTCTGCCGAAGAGGGTATTAAGCCGCAAACCGAAGAGCATTTAGACATTCTCCGCCTGCTGAATTTTCAGCACATTATGATTGTGATCACCAAGGCAGATCGTGCGAGTGTCGAGCAAATTTCGTCATTAATTGAAAAGGTGAAAACAGCGTATCCATTTTTAGCACAGGCGAAAACGTTTGTGACCTCTGCCAAAACCTTGCAAGGCATTGAGGAATTAAAGGCTTATTTAACGCAATTCAATCAACATAATCCTCACACAAACAAGCCATTTCGCTATGCGATTGACCGTGTTTTTAATATTAAAGGTGTAGGTTTAGTGGTAACAGGCACAACGGTTGCAGGCAGTGTGAGCGTGGGATCGGAGTTGTTTTTATCGAACGGTAAAACGGTTCGAGTAAAAGCCATTCACGCCCAAAACACCCCCTCGCAAACAGGCTCTGCAGGGCAGCGTTTGGCGTTAAATATTGCGAATGTTGAAAAAGAGCAGATTAAGCGTGGCGATTGGATAACAACGCTTGAGCCTCACTTTGCCACCGATCGCATCACGGTTTCACTTACGCCCAACCAATCTTTTAAAGAAAACAGCATCGTCCACATTTACCATTTTGCCCGCCATATTACAGGCAAACTCAATTTGCTTGAGGGGAAACAAGCGGTCAAAAATCAGCAATTTTTTGCAGAAGTGATTTTAGACGAGCCGCTGCATATTGCCATAAACGACAAACTGATTATCCGAAATGGAGATGACAGCCAAACATTAGCAGGGGCGGTGGTGCTAGAAATCCACTCACCCAAACGCCACAAACGCACCGATGAGCGTTTAGCGTGGGTAAAAAATCTTGAAAAAACGACCGCTTGTGATGATTTTGCCGCACGTCTTAATCTCTATCTGCAAAAAAAAGCCATTGATTTGCCATTGCTATTATGGGCGGAGCAATTGACTACGAAAGCGGTGGCAAAATTAGGGTTTGATGTCTCTTCAAAATGGCTATTTAATCACGAATTTAAAGCCCAAGCCCAACAACGGGTGATAGAAAACATCACAACCTACCACCAACAACATCAAGATCAAATAGGCGTCACCAAAGCACGGCTTTATCGTATGGCATTATTGGATTTGCCCGAAAGTTTAGCCAATCAATTTATTGAAGAGCTAGTGGCAGAAAACCGATTAGCAAACAGCCGAGGCTGGTTACATTTGCCAGAACATCGTATTGAATTTACCCATACTGAATGGCAATGTTGGCAACAAATTCGACCGCTTTTTGAGGCAACCAACCAAGCACTTTGGGTGCGTGATGTAGCAAGCCAGCTTTCTGTAGAGGAGGGGCAAATGCGTAATCTTTTATATAAAGCAGGAAAATTAGGCTATCTTATTCCTATTGTGAAAGATCGCTTTTTATTAAGTGAACAAATCAGTGAATTCGCGACCTTAATTAAGCAGCTTGTGGCAAAACAGGGGGATATTTCAGTCAATCAATTGCGTGATGAATTAGGCTATGGGCGAAAATTAACCGTGCAGTTAATGGAATATTTTGATCGTTCAGGCTTTTTAAGACGTAAAGGTGATGTGCATTTATTAAGAGATAGTAAAACGTTTTAGGTAGGGGTAAAGCTAAAATAAACCGCAATAAATAACGCATAAATGAATGCACAAAAAAGGCACTTGCCAAACGCAAGTGCCTTATGTTTTACACAATCATTTATTAATGATTATTTCCAGCGGTAACCTACACCTGCACCTACTACTGGAGAGCCAGATGTGGTTGCAGAAGCACCTACTTTATAGTTAAATTTACCGCTATTAGAGTTACCTGTTAAACCGATAGCAATCGCTTGTTGGCCGTTGTAATGGCCTGCACCTGCGGTAATGTAGTGAGCACCTTTTTCGCCCGCAGTTGGCATCATAGATAACGCCGCTGTGCCTGCAATACCTGCACTCAGGTTTTTATTCAGTTTGTTCACTCTGGTTTCTAACGCACTAGTTCTGTTTTCTAACGCAGATACTCTGGCTTTCGTTGAGGTAAGATCTAAGGTTTGATTTTGGAAGCTGTTTACTGAAGTTTCTAGCATATGAATCTTAGCTTTGTTGTGTACAATATCAACTTTATTAGCTAGAACTGTATCTGTTAGAACGTCTACATGCTCTTTATTCGCTGCAATGTTCTTTTTGTTTTCTGCAATATCAGCTTTGTTCGTTGTACTAGCAACTTTGTTGGCTAAAGCACCTTCAGCGACGCTATCAAGATATGCTTTATTTTCTGCGATATCGGTTGCATTGTCATTAACTATGTCTTTAAGACCGTTTACATAACGTGCTGTTGCATCAATGTCTGCTTTGTTCGTTGTACTAGCGACTTTGTTGGCTAAAACACCTTCAGCGATGCTATTAAGATATGCTTTATTTTCTGCAATATCGGTTACATTGTCATTAACTATGTCTTTAAGACCGTTTACATAACGTGCTGTTGCATCAATGTCTGCTTTGTTGTGTGCAATATCAACTTTATTAGCTAGAACTGTATCTGTTAGAACGTCTACATGCTCTTTATTCGCTGCAATGTTCTTTTTGTTTTCTGCAATATCAGATTTGTTCGTTGTACTAGCGACTTTGTTGGCTAAAACACTTTCAGCGACACTATCAAGATATGCTTTATTTTCTGCAATATCGGTTACATTGTCATTAACTATGTCTTTAAGACCGTTTACATAACGTACTGTTGCATCAATGTCTGCTTTGTTGTGTACAATATCAACTTTATTAGCTAGAACTGTATCTGCTAGAACGTTTATATCCTCTTTAATATCGTACATTGATTGACTTGAGCCAGCTAATGCTAAAATTACATCTGTTGCAAATGACTTCAAGCTTAATTGTCCTTTTGCGTTACCCAACTCAGCTAATTGTTTACCTATACCTGATGGGTGTGACGTGATATCAGGTCTGGCAAGCTGCTGAATTTTATTGTTATCAAGCTCAAACTGAACATCTTGGGCCATACTTACACCACTTGCGACGGCAAGCGCTAATGCGGTGGCTACCACGCGTGATTTTGAGCGAGACGTAGCTAATTCTGAGCAAGCCACAGATTGACCAAGTGCGTTTTTCTTCACTTTAAAAATTTTGTTCATAATAGAAACTCCATAAAAAATTGAATTGTATACAATAAAAATTTCTTGCAAGTTCTTATGGGGGTAACAAACAAGAAATACTAGCTAGTGATGATCATCATATAAGTATATAACCACGATCAGCCCTAATGGTAGTGTTGAATGTGGTGGTTGTCAATTTGTTTTCAGTTTTAGCCTGTTTTTTGTGTGGGGGGCGAGAAAAATTGTTTTACTAATCAAATAATCTGTGCTAAAAAATTGCCTTAGTTTTTATGGTGTTTTGAGCGTTTGCTTAAAATAAATGCTTTTTTATGCTGATTTTTAGGAGCCAATCATGAAAAAATTAGTCAAACTTTCTTTTCTTGCCAGCTTAGTAATGGGTGGGGCATCTGTTCACGCGGCTGAAACGTTTGTGACTATCGGTACGGGTGGTCAAACGGGGGTTTATTATGTGGTAGGGCAGTCGATTTGTCAGTTAGTAAACCGTGATACGGCAAAAACTGGGGTGAAATGTAATGCACCATCAACGGGCGGCTCGGTGGCAAATTTAAATGCGATTGCAGTGAAAGAAATGGATATGGGGATTGCTCAATCAGATTGGCAATACCACGCTTATAATGGTTCAAGCTCATTTGAGGGGAAGAAAAATGATAAAATTCGTGCCATTTTCTCCCTTCATCCCGAGCCGTTTACCGTAATGGCACGGACGGATTCGGGTATTACCTCTTTCGATGATTTAAAGGCAAAACGGGTGAATGTGGGTGACCCAGGTTCGGGCACGCGTGCAACAATGAATGTGATTTTAGCCGCAAAAGGTTGGACGGATAGAGATTTTAAAGTGGCCTCCGAATTAAAACCTGCAGAAATGGCATCGGTTATGTGTGATAACAATTTAGATGCGATTACTTATAACGTGGGGCACCCAAATGGGGCATTAAAAGAAGCCGCTGCGTCTTGTGAGGCAAAATTAGTGCCAGTGGTGGGGCCTGAAATTGATAAATTAGTTGCCGATCATTCTTACTATGCAAAAGCAACCATTCCTGGTGGGTTATATAAAGGCTCAGATGAGCCAACAGACACCTTTGGGGTGTATGCAACGTTGGTAACATCTTCTGATGTGGATGCCGATAAAGTGTATACCGTGACTAAAGCGGTGTTTGATAATTTTGATCGTTTTAAACGTTTACACCCAGCATTTGCGAATTTAAAACAAGAAGAGATGATTAAAAATGCACTTTCTGCCCCTTTGCACGAGGGGGCGGTGCGTTATTATAAAGAAAAAGGTTGGATGCAGTAACCTTTGTATTTTGTGATGTGGGTTTAATCAGCACGTTTTGGCGTGCTGGTTTTTTTGCATTTATGGACTGTGGATAATTTATCAATTTTTTCGTTTGATTGATAAGTTATCCATAGTATTTAGCTTAGCAAGCGGTCGTTTTTTGAGAAAATTTGCAGATTTTTAGCAAAATTTGACCGCTTGTGTTGTTGAGGAATCTGTTATGTCGGTTGAATCTAAAGCGGATTATGATGACCTGCAAGATATGGTGGCATCAAATGATACAGGGGGGCGAACCCCCTCTGGTTTGGCGAAGAAGGCGATTGTGTATGGGGCTATTCTTTGGTCTCTCTTTCAAATTTATTATGCCTCTCCATTGCCGTTTGTGTTCCAAGAGTGGCTCACTCAATTAGGCTTTTCGTTGAATGTGGTGGTGGATGATACGAAAGCTCGTTCTATCCATCTGGCGTTTGCGGTGTTTTTAGCCTTTTTGGCTTATCCTGCCTTTGCAAGTTCCCCTAAACATCGGATACCGAAGATCGATTGGGTATTTGCGATAGTGGGGGCTTGTTTGGCGTTGTATTATATTTTCTTTTATGATGGATTAGTTAAACGTTTCGGGGCGCCTAATACGCAAGATATTATTGCAGGCTGTTTGGGGATTTTATTGGTGCTTGAAGCCACTCGCCGTAGCCTTGGCTTGCCACTTGTGATTATTGCGATGGTGTTCTTGGTTTATAATTTCTTTGGGCAGTATTTTCCTGCTGATTGGATTGTAAGCCATCGTTCTGGTTCTCTTTCTCAAATCATTAACCAGCAATGGATTACCACAGAGGGGGTGTTTGGGGTTGCATTGGGTGTTTCCACTAAATATGTGTTCTTATTTGTGTTATTCGGTGCGTTGTTAGATAAAGCAGGGGCAGGGAATTACTTCATTAAAACGGCGTTTGCTTATTTAGGTCACTTGCGTGGTGGTCCTGCAAAAGCCGCAGTGGTTTCTTCGGCATTAACTGGTTTGATTTCGGGTTCGTCTATCGCTAATGTGGTGACAACAGGCACGTTTACCATTCCAATGATGAAACGTGTGGGCTTTAGCAAAGAAAAATCGGGTGCGGTAGAGGTTGCTTCATCAGTAAATGGGCAGATTATGCCGCCTGTTATGGGGGCTGCGGCGTTTTTGATGATTGAATATGTGAATATGCCTTATAGCCAGTTGATTACACACGCGTTTTTACCCGCGTTGATTTCTTATATCGCCTTGGTGTATATCGTGCATTTGGAAGCCTGTAAAATGAATTTGCAAGGCTTGCCAAGAAGTGAGCCGCCTAGCCCAATATTGGTGTTTTTATTAAGAGCAGTGACCTCAATTTTAGTGGTGTTAGCTTTGGTGATTGGCGTTTATTACGGTTTAGGTTGGATTCGTGCCATTACGCCTGATTTTGCCTTTGGGATTGTGTGTGCTTTATTAGCGGTGTGGTATTTGTTAGCCATTCGTCGGGTGGCGAGCTTTCCTGATTTAGAGGCAGATGATCCAAATTCAGGTATTGTGTCGTTACCGAAGAAAAAACCAACGGTAAATGCTGGCTTACATTACTTAATTCCTGTTGTGGTATTGCTTTGGTGCTTAATGGTTGAAATGCTTTCACCAGGGCTTTCTGCATTTTGGGGAACCGTTACGCTGATTTTCATTCAATTAACTCAGCGTCCTTTACTACACGTTTTCCGCAAAGAGGCGGTGACGGTTGAACTTGTCAAGCAGGGGCTAAAAGATGTGATTGATAGCCTTGAGGCAGGTGGTCGTAATATGACGGGTATTGCCTTAGCTACCGCAACGGCAGGGGTGATTGTGGGTGTTGTTGCATTAACAGGATTTGGTGTTCAGCTTTCAAGCGTGATTGAAATTCTGTCAATGGGTAACATTGTGTTAATGTTGATTTTAGTTGCCATTTTTAGTTTGATTTTAGGAATGGGATTACCTACAACGGCAAACTATATTGTGGTGTCATCATTAATGGCAACCGTGATTGTGGAAGTAGGGCGTCAAAATGGATTAATTGTGCCACTTATTGCGGTGCATTTATTTGTGTTCTATTTCGGGATTATGGCAGATGTGACGCCGCCTGTCGGTTTAGCCTCTTTCGCTGCCGCGGCAATTTCAGGCGGTAGCCCAATTAAAACAGGTTTAGTGGCTTTTTTATATAGTTTGAGAACCGCAATTCTTCCGTTCCTATTTATTTTTAATACGGATTTATTGTTGATTGATCTTCACTATCCAGGACAGGGTTGGTTGGTGTTCTTTACTGCAACGGTTGGGGTGTTAGCGTTTACCTCGGCAACCATGAATTATATTTTAACTAAAAATAAATGGTGGGAAACGGCATTACTTGTGATTGCAGCCTTTGCATTATTTCGCCCAGGCTTTTTTATGGATCGTATTTATCCGTCTGAACGTCATATTGAGCCAGTGCATTTTGAAGAACAGTTGCTTGAAAGTCAGGTAGGTCAAAATGTGACCTTAAAAGTGAAAGGGTTAAATCCTTACGGTAAAGAAATTGAGTTTTACGCTCAATTACCTGTACCAGAAGGCTCAACGGGTGAAGAGCGTTTGAAAAACGTAGGTTTAACGCTTATTCAAACCGATGAGAAAATTCACGTTGATGGTATAGACACGCCAAAACTCGTGATTGATATGGTTGAAATTGATTCTCCAGCCGCTAAAGCTGGCTTGAATTGGGATCAAACGTTACTTTATGTGGCTGTTCCACAATCCGCTCCAGCGAAAGAGTGGATGTTCATTCCTGCTTTATTGGTTGTGTTTGGTGTTGTGGCAAACCAACGCCGTAGAGTGAAAAAATCATAAATAAAAGGGAGGCAATGTCCTCCCTATAGGATTTAATTATGTATAACAAAATACTTATTGCCATTGATTTAACCGATCTTAAAAGTGCAAAATATGCAGTCGATACAGCATTGCAGATTACCGCAAATAATCCAAATGCGGTTTATCGTGTGGCATCTATTATTGAGCCGGTAGATAACAGTTTGATTTCCGCTTTTTTGCCGAAAAATTTTGATAAAGAAGTGGTTGCAGAAGCGAATCAAAAATTGCACGACTTTACTAAAGCCCATTTTCCTACGGGCTCAAAAGTGCAGCACATTGTGGCGTATGGCACAATTTATGAAGAAATTTGTCGTATTGCAGAAGAGAAAGCGGTCGATTTAATTCTGATGCTTGCAAGTAGTAAGCCGAATGCGAAGGGGCTGAGTTCTAATACGGTAAAAGTGGCTCGTAATAGCACTAAACCAATTTTAGTTTTAAGATAATAACGCATTCAGTTACAATAGTGCCATTCTATCCGAATGGCATTTTTATTTATGAAAAAAAATTCTGCTGCACTCTCTTCTCGAGCGATGAGTGCAAATATTCTTTTACAAGTACTTGAGCAAGGTAAATCGCTTTCTACGCTGATGTTTGACGCGCAAAAACAACTTAACCCAAAAGATTTACCGCTTGTGCAAGAAATTACTTTTGGGGTGTGCCGAGTGTTGCCTCGCCTTGAGGCTATCATCAAATTATTGGTGGCAAAACCGCTCAAAGGCAAAACGCGTTTGGTGCATTGTTTGTTGTTGGTGGGGTTATATCAACTTCTTTATATGCGAGTGCCTGCCCACGCTGCGGTTGATGAAGTGGTGAATGCGACTAAAGCATTAAAATTGGATAGTTTTCGTGCTTTAACAAATGGTGTGTTACGCTGTTTTTTGCGTGAACAAGAAAGCATTTTGGCGAAAGTGGATAAGCATTGGCAAACCCTGCACCCCGAATGGTTGGTAAACAAGTTAAAAAAAGCCTACCCTCATTGGCGTGAAATTATTGAGGCAAATAACCAACGCCCTCCAATGTGGATTCGTGTTAATCAGCAACATATTAAAGCAAAAGATTATGCGGCACTGCTTAATGATTTAGTTGCAAAAAATTCGGAAAATTCGACCGCTTGTACTTCAGCGAATATTCCCGAATGTGCGATTTTGTTAGACAAACCCGTTGTTGTTAATCAACTTGTTCATTTTGAACAAGGCTGGGCAACCGTGCAAGATGCTCACGCCCAATGGTCGGCGGAATTATTAGGGGCAGAAAATGGCGAGCTGATTTTAGATGCCTGTGCCGCCCCGGGTGGAAAAACCACCCATATTTTAGAAAAATCGCCACTGGCGAAAGTGATGGCGTTAGATATTGAAGAAAACCGCTTACACCGCGTGCGTGAGAACCTCGCCCGACTTGGACAAACCGCAGAGATAATGTGTGGCGATGCTGCCAAACCTGATGAATGGCTAGAAAAAGGTGTGATGTTCGATCGCATTTTGCTTGATGCCCCTTGTTCTGCAACAGGCGTTATTCGCCGTCATCCAGATATTAAATGGCTTCGCCAAGAAAGCGATATTGCAGAGCTGGCAACACTACAAAGAAATATTCTCAATGCCTTATGGGAAAGACTAAAACCCAATGGCATTTTGCTTTATGCAACTTGCTCAGTGCTACCCGAAGAAAATAGTGAGCAAATTCAACGATTTGTACAAGAAATGCCAACTGCAAAATTAGTGGAAATGGATTTTAACGGCGAAAAAGTGCTAGAGAAACAGTTTTTTCCTGAGCAAAATAGTGGCGATGGATTTTTCTACGCAAAATTACAAAAAGTGGCAAATTAAATGAAAATTATCATTTTAGGTGCGGGGCAGGTGGGCTCAACACTGGCAGAAAATTTAGTCAGCGAAAATAACGATTTGGTTTTAATTGATAATGACCCCTCTCGTTTAGATAAACTTAAAGACAAGCACGATTTACAAGTGATTCGAGGCGAATTTGCTTCGCCACAAGTATTGCGAGAGGCGGGGGCAAGCGATGCAGATTTGTTGGTTGCAGTAACAGACAGCGATGAGGTGAATATGATTGCCTGCCAAATTGCTTATACTCTGTTTAATGTGCCAACTAAAATTGCCCGTATTCGAAGTGCGGATTATGTGCGAGAAAAAGAGCTGCTGTTTAACGATAATGTGTTGCCCATCGATCATATTATTGCGCCTGAAATGCTAGTAAAAAAAGATATTCTTCGCCTTATTCACTATCCGGGGGCGTTGCAAATTACCCATTTTGCGAATGAGCAAGTGAGCATTGTAAATGTGAAAGCCTATTATGGCGGCCCTCTGGTTGGTTACCCGATTTCGGCGTTGCGTGATCACCTTCCTCATATTGAAGTGCGTGTGGTCTCTATTTTTCGCCAAGACAAGTCTATTGTGCCACAAGGTTCTACCATTATTGAGGCAGGCGATGAGGTGTTTTTTATCTGTGCAACCTCACATATTCGAGCGGTAATGAGTGAACTGCAACGCTTAGAGCGTCCTCACAAACGCATTATGATTGTAGGCGGAGGGAGCATCGGTTCCTCACTCGCTCACGATTTGGAAGATCAATATAGTGTTAAAATTATTGAACGTAACCCAAAACGTGCTGAAAAATTGGCGGAAAAACTGTCTAAAACCCTCGTTTTAACTGGCGATGCCTCGGATAAAGAGCTATTGTTTGAAGAACATATTGAAAATATTGATTTATTCCTTGCCGTGACGAGCGATGATGAGTCTAATATTATGTCAGCCTTGCTTGCTAAACGGCTTGGTGCGAAGAAAGTGATCGTTTTAGTGCAGCGTTTGGCTTATTTACACTTAATTCAAGGCGGTACGATTGATATTGCAATATCGCCACAACAAGCGACGATTTCTGCCCTTGCTAGCTATGTACGAAAAGGCGATATTTTACAAGTGTCTTCGTTAAAACTCGGCGTGGCGGGTGCGGTAGAAATTATTGCTCACGGTGATGAAACCTCTTCTAAAGTGGTTGGCAAACAAATTCGAGAAATTAAGTTACCGCAAGGTGCCATTATTGGTGCGGTGGTTCGTAGAGAAGCGGTGATTATTGCCCATAAATCAACAGTAATTGAAGAAAATGACCGAGTCATTATTTTTGTGAATGATAAAAAACAGATCGATGAAATTGAAAAACTCTTCCAAATTGGGGTGTTTTTCCTGTAAACAGAAAGGGCATTTTTAAACAATGCCCTTTCTGTTTGGTTAGTTTTTCGTGAAAAATGACCGCTTGTAACTTACCTTTCTTCCACCCAAGAACCGTAGGATTTAAATTTTTCTAATACGATATCCATCTGTTCTTTGTTTAACGTTGGGATAGCTTTACCTGTAGCGAGTAATTTCAGATACCATTCTGCGATCACTTCTACTTCGTGAGCCACACCGAGGGTTTTGTCTAGGGTTTTATCGGCAGTGATTAAGCCGTGATGTGCCAATAAAATTGCTTTACTGCTTTTAATTCCTTCTCGCACATAATCGGCTAATTGATGGGTGCCAAAGGGGGCGTAAGGTACGCACGGAATATGGTCGGTGCCAGTACACGCAATCATATAGTGAATAGCGGGTATCGGTTCACCTAAAATAGAAACTGCGGCACAGTTTTTTGCGTGGTTATGCACCACTGCATTTAGCTCTGAACGAGCTTCATAAACTGCCAAATGGAACTGCCATTCGCTTGAGGGGAGTTTACCCTCTTCGTGCTTACCGTTACCATCAACAAACACGATAGAATCTTCCGTCATTTCTTCATAAGGTGTGCCTGTTGGGGTAATCAGCATACCGTCTTTATAACGCACACTGACATTACCTGCTGTGCCTTGGTTTAACCCGATTCGGGTCATTTCAAGACAGGTGTCAATAATTTGTCTTGCCAGTTGTTGTCTTTCCATTTTGGAACTCCTTTTAATTTTGTTTTTGTAAAAAATTCTGATTTTTTAACCGCTTGTACTTAAACTGGTGTGACGCCTTTTTTGATAATAATATTGCCATATTTCGCCAACTCGCCAGTAATCACCACCGCATAAGCGGCTTTCGCTCTGTTGTAAATTGCTAGTGGGGCTTCAACATATTGGTTAAATTCGAATAGGGCAGAAATACCATCTAATTTTACCCCTCTCCCTGATTTGAGGTTCTGAACGAACCTCAAATCTGTCCCTCTCCCACAAGGGGCGAGGACATATATCTCCCCCCTGTGGGAGAGAGCGGGAAACGCTATCTATAAAATTGATTATTTGCTGATGGCTCAACCCGTTTCACATTTGGCTTCATTGCCTGTTGTGCGACATTCGGGCTGTCAAACACTCCAGCTCCAGCAAAGGTGAACATTGCTGCCCCCAACACCGTACTTTCTGGGAAATCCACCACATCAATCGGGCGATTTAGCACATCGGCTCGGATTTGGTTCCACAACGCATTTTTAGAACCTCCGCCTACACAAATCAAACTTTCCGCATTGAAGTTGCCGACTTCTTGTAATACGTTCAGTCCGTCTTTTAGGAGGTGAGCCATATACTCCAAACCTGCTCGATAAATTTCGCCACGAGAGGTGTGCATAGATAAACCTGTAATGGATCCTGTTTGGTCTGTTGTGCCGTCAAAGTTGCCGACCAATTTCACGCCGTTTGAGCCAGCTGGTACTTCTGTTGCTTCGCCAATCATTGTGGCGTAGTAGTTCGGTGTATCTGCCGCATCAGAGAAGAAGCGTTTGCCAACCCACTCCATCACGCCTGAAGCCACCCATTGCACACCTGGGTTGAAATAGCCTGACTGGCTGTCAAACTCAATGGTTAAGCCATTTTCCACAAATTGCGGTTGCGGTTTTGCTTTGGGGGAGCGAACCATTAAAATTTCCCAAGTGCCAGAGCTTAAAACAGGCTGATTGTAGCCAGCCCCTGAACCGAAAATTGCAAATTGGGTGTCGTGTCCGCAAGAAATCACTGGAATTTGACCGCTTAGCCCTAACTCGTGGGAAATCTCTCTTTTTAATGTTCCCACAACCTCGCCTGCATTTTTCATTGGTGGGAAGTGTTTTTCGGTTAAGCCGAGCAGCTCTAACACTTCGTTATCCCAAGCGTCGTTTTCAATATTTGTCATCATTGAGGTGCCTGCCATTGTGCGGTCGGTGCTTTGTACACCCGTTAGTCGGTAGGTCAAAATGGACGAAATAAATAAGAAGCTCTCTGCTTGGGTGTAAATGTCAGGTTTGTTCTCTTTTAGCCACAATAATTTGAATAAGGTGTTAAAGCTGTAATGCCCCACGCCGTTGCGGCGATATAAGGCTTCTACATCAATATAATGGGCGAGATTTTCCATAATTGGCAAGGTTCTTGGGCATTTCCACGAAATAATCGGGTAAAGCTGCTTGCCGTTTTTATCAAAAAATGCACCGTCCACGCCAAATGTCGTGACGGAAATCCCAACAATTTGTTGTCGTTGTTGTTCCGAAAGTTGAGCAAGGGTTTGTTTGGCACAAATCATTAGTTTTGACCAAATTTCTTCAATATCCCAAATGTGAAACTCAGGATTTTCCGCATCAGGCTGCGTGTTATTCGGTAAGTGATGTGCCGCCACAATTTGACCTGTTTGGTCGATTGCGATAGTTCGTAGATTGGTGGCACCACAGTCAAAAATAAGGGAAATTGGCATTTTTATCTCCTTCATTTTACTCTCTCCCCTTGTGGGAGAGACCGATTAAATTGCGTTCAGCAATTTAATCAGAGAGGGGGTAAATTGTGAGAGAAAAGTGACCGCTTGTTGCCCCCTCTCCCTGCAACACCATTTTGAACGAATTGTGTTGCTGTCCCTCTCCCGCAAGGGGAGAGGGCGATTTTTTACTTATTTATACAGCGGTCCGAAGTTTGCACAAGCTCTGTAGTCTTGACCTTCTTTGTCTTGTCCAAAGCCATTCCACGCACTTGGGCGGAATACGTCTTTGTCTTCCACATTGTGCATACAAACTGGAATGCGTAACATTGAAGCAAGGGTGATTAAGTCTGCACCCACGTGTCCGTAAGTGGCTACGCAGTGGTTTGCTCCCCAGTTCGCCATCACGCTATACACATCAGCAAATGCCCCTTTGCCTGTTAAGCGTGGTACGAACCACGTGGTTGGCCAAGTTTCGTTGGTGCGTTTGTTTAAGGTATCGTGAACGTGTTCTGGTAAGTCGATAGACCAACCCTCCGCAATTTGTAACACCGGCCCAATACCTTTGATTAAGTTGATGCGGTGCATCGTAAATGGCATTCCGCCTTTGGTTAAGAATTGTGATGATAAACCGCCGCCACGGAAGTATTCGTGAACCGCTGGACACCAATGTGTATTCTCTAAACAGCGTTTTCCATCTTCTTCTGTTACTTCCCAAGCAGGTTTGATGGTTGGTTTGCCGTCTTTGTCAGTGTGCTGACCTGTGCCGTCTAACGCTGCTGAACCTGAATTGATTAAGTGGATAAAGCCACTTTCCGGACGCCAGCCTGTGACCCGCTCAACCGAGTCTTCGCTCCAGTAAGTACGCACATCAGCAAACACTTGAGCCTGACCGGTTAATAAGTTACCGAATAACATATTCACGCCATTTAAGCTGTCGTTTTCGGTTGCCATAATGTATGGCGGACGCACACCGTTCCAGTCGTAGGTGGAATTTAGCATTGCTTCTAAAAAGTCACCGTTTGGCAAATGGTCTGTCCAATGGCGTTGCCCTTGGAAACCAGCAGCGATGGCATTGTGACCTAATGCTTCTTCGCCGTAGCCTAATTCAGCTAAACGTGGGTTGCCCACCATTAAATCACGGGCGATGATGGTCATTTTCACCACATCTTCCCAAAGTTTTTCACGTTCTTCTGGCGAGCGTTGGTTTTCTGGAGCATTAACATCAACCCCTTCTTTGCAATAGACTTTCACCCATTCCATCGCTAATTTAAATTCGGCTTCATCGTAAATGTTGCGGTCTAGACGGCGTTTGATTTCGGTCATATCCACATATTCATTACGCATACCCAAATAGTTTTGGAAGAACTCTTGGTTTACGATAGAGCCAGCAATCCCCATTGAAACGGAGCCGATAGATAAATAAGATTTACCACGCAAAGTCGCCACCGCTAAACCTGCACGAGCAAAACGCAATAATTTTTCACGCACATCCGCAGGAATGGATTGGTCTCCAGCTTCTTGTACTTCAGTGCCGTAGATTGAGAAGGCGGGTAAACCTAATTGGCTATGTCCTGCGAGAGCTGCGGCTAAATAGACTGCACCTGGGCGTTCTGTGCCGTTAAAGCCCCAAATCGCTTTCGGTATATGTGGATCCATATCAATCGTTTCTGAGCCATAGCACCAACAAGGGGTAACGGTGATAACTGCACCGACATTTTCACGTTTGAATTTTTCCGCACAAGTCGCTGCTTCGGCAACACCACCGATGGTGCTATCTGCAATTACGCACTCAACAACATCGCCATTTGGATGACGGAGTTCAGATTGAATTAAATTTGCTACGGCTTTCGCCATATTCATTGTTTGATCTTCAAGTGATTCACGCACTCCTAAACGGCGACCGTCAATAGTTGGGCGGATACCAATTTTAACAGGGGTGGATTTTAACGTTGTCATAAATAGTTCTCCCGATTGGGTTTAAAAACTGTATTGATGAATTTATTATGCACAGGCAATAGATCTGATGAAGAGAAATTCTAAAATCGTTTAATTTTTGTGATTAGGATCACAAAATTTGGATAGTTTTTAGTTGAAAGTCTAAAAAAATATGCCCGATTTTACTTTTTTCGGGCAAAATCGGGCATATTGAGGAGGAAGAAATAACTAGATAATGAGTTGAATTTGGTTTTCTAAACAGTAATTTTGTACAACCTTAGGGGGTATTTGATCGACAAACAGTTTATTAACACAAGAGAGCATTTCCATTTGAATTAAGTCTTTACGATCAAATTTGCTGTGATCAACCAACAAAAACACCGCTTTACTATTTGCCAACAATTTCCGTTTGAAGGAAATATTAATTTCATTGGATTCCCAAATTACATTGTCTGCAATACCTGTACAAGAGATAATCGCGATATCAATTTTCAAGCGAGATAATAGCTGCTCAGAAAGCGGTCCATAAAAAGCATCATATTTCTCTGAATATATCCCACCCGTCGCAACGGTTCTAATGTGTGGTTTATGTGAAAGACTGCGAATAATCCGCATAGAGCTACTTACAATCGTACAGGGAATATTTGGAATGCGTTGTGCTACGTTCCAAGAGGTTGAGCTAGCATCAAGGGCAATCACGGATTCTGGTTGTAAATAAGAGACAACATTTTCTGCAATATGTCGTTTAGCTTCGCTATTTGCTCGTAAGCGAGTACTAAATGAACGTCCGATATCTCTTTTCTTATGACTAACCGCCCCACCATGTGTGCGGTGTAGCAGCCCGTTTTTATCTAATCTATTTAAATCTCGGCGGATAGTCTCAATAGAAACTGAACAATGTTCAGCCAATTCTTGCACGCTAGCCTCATCAAATTGGGCGAGATAAGCGATGATTTTATCTTGTCGTTGCTGCATAAATAGTCCTTAGTAAATTTAGACATAAATTTAACCGCTTGTAGGTCGGTCTGTCGAGTGGATAAATCGGATTTTTAGAGCGTGATCACATTTGTTTTACAAGCGGTCAAATTTCCTGATTTTTTTGCAAATGTCACGTTAATTCACAAAAAATTCGGTAAAAGGAATAATCTCAATGGTTTTTCCGTCACTGATCACTTTATCTTTTTGGTTTAACGTAATGATATAGCCGTTATCAAAGTCGAAAAAACGCATTGCATCTAATACACCCTGAATTTCTCGTTCTCGATTTTCGGCATTCAGCGTTAAACAAACCTGAATAAGCTGTTGTGGTTGAGCATTTTTACACACCACGAAGTCACACTCTTTATTATTTTCGTTGTAATAATAGATCTCTTGATATTGGCGGCGTAATGCCCAAAATACGGCATTTTCTAATTTCCTACCGAGATCTGCCGTAAAAGAGGGGGAAATTGCTTCTTGTAAGCCGTTATCAATAAAATAGACCTTGCGAGGGTTCACTAACTGAGCTTTATAAGAGTACGCAAATTTGGGGATAAGCTGTATCAAATAAGCGTTTTCTAAGTAAGTTAAATATTCCTGCACGGTGGAGGTGCTTTTTACATTTAAACTTTGGGTGAGCTTACTCGCTGAAATTAAGTTCCCTACATTGCTGGCTAAAAACAGTACAAGCCGTTTCATTGATTGTTCGTCCCGAATAGCGTAGCGCACCACAATATCACGGTATAAAATATCGTTGATTAAATGTTCAAACAGTTCATTTTCTTGCGTTTTCAAATATTGTGGAAAACCGCCTTTGTGCAAATATTTCTCCACGCTTTCCGCATTTTGCGGTAATTGTAGAAACGCACAAAATTCAGAAAATGAAAAAGGGAACAGCTCTTTGCTAATATGCCTGCCAGTTAATTTTGTGCCGAGTTCTCGGCTTAATAATGAGGCATTTGAGCCTGTCACAATCACTTGATACCCTTCATCGAGCTTGCCTCGCACATAGATTTCCCATTGATCAATAACTTGGATTTCATCAAAAAAAAGGATTTTAACCTGTTTTTCTTGAATGATTTCATCTAACAAACGGAAATCGCTGAATTGGAAATCAAACAGCCTTGGCGTATCAAAATTGATAAACAGCGTTGTTTGTAGATTTTGTTGCTGTAAAAGTTGGGTAAGCAATGTGCTTTTGCCGCAACGTCTGATGCCAGTAATAATTAATGCCATTTCGTTATAAAAACGCAGTTGTGGCAACATTTCTCTAGGATAGCTTTGTTGAAAGGCTAATTGTTGTTGCTGAATGCTAATTATATCAAGGAGATCGGATTTTAGTATCATAAGTGTTTATTGGTATTGAATGAATTTGTTTGATAGTAACAAATAAATTTATTCGATGCTAGCAAATAAATTTGAAGAGAATTATCTTTCCCTTATTTTTCAATGCTAGCAACCGTTTGCGTAATGAATTATAATCAGCACAAATTTTCATTTTAGATAGGAAAATATCATCAATGACTATGCAGATCTTTCGTGGCTCGCCAGCCCTTTCTGAATTTCGTTTAAACCAACTTCATCAAAAATTCCAGCAAAATCAACTTCCTGTTAAATCGGTGTATGCCGAATTTTTGCATTTTATTGCCCTAAATCGACCGCTTGCTGAAGCCGAAACAGCGAAAATTCAAGAACTGTTGCATTATGGACCTACATTGAAAGAGCAAGAGCCAACGGGTTTTGCATTATTTGTGACCCCACGGGTTGGTACCATTTCCTCTTGGTCGTCTAAAGCAACGGACATCGCCCATAATTGTGGCTTAGACGCGGTTGAGCGTATTGAGCGTGGCGTGGTGTACTATTTTGAATTTTCTGCCGAGCTGAGCGAGTCCCAACTTACCACGCTCAAAGGCTTGCTGCACGATCGTATGATGGAAACCGTGCTGAAAGACGCTGCCGATGCCGCTCAATTGTTTGCCCAACAAGAACCAAAACCATTCACTTCGGTGGATATTTTAGGCGGTGGTCGCAAGGCGTTAGAGAACGCGAACATCAATTTAGGCTTGGCGTTGGCGGAAGATGAAATTGATTATTTGGTGCAAAATTTCACCGCACTGGGGCGTAACCCGAATGACATCGAGCTTTATATGTTTGCCCAAGCTAACTCAGAACACTGTCGCCACAAAATTTTTAACGCAGACTGGACGATTGACGGCGTGAAACAGGAAAAATCCCTGTTCAAAATGATCAAAAATACCTTTGAGAAAACGCCTGACTATGTGCTTTCCGCTTATAAAGACAATGCCGCCGTGATGGAAGGTTCAACCGTTGGTCGTTTCTTTCCAGATCAAGACGGGCAATATCGTTACCATCAAGAAGATGCGCATATTTTAATGAAAGTGGAAACCCATAATCATCCGACTGCTATCTCGCCATTCCCTGGTGCAGCGACAGGTTCGGGCGGTGAAATTCGTGACGAAGGGGCAACTGGGCGTGGAGCGAAGCCGAAAGCAGGTTTGACAGGCTTCTCGGTCTCAAATTTGGTTATTCCAAACTTTGAACAGCCATGGGAAAATCCCCTCTCTAAACCGAGCCGTATTGCTTCTGCGTTAGATATTATGATCGAAGGCCCACTTGGCGGTGCTGCATTTAATAATGAGTTCGGTCGCCCCGCATTGCTTGGCTACTTCCGCACTTACGAAGAAAAAGTAAATAGTTTTGCAGGCGAGGAAGTGCGGGGTTACCATAAACCAATTATGCTTGCTGGCGGTATTGGCAACATTCGTGCTGAACACGTGCAAAAAGGCGAAATCCCAGTGGGAGCAAAATTAATTGTGCTTGGCGGCCCTGCGATGAATATTGGCTTGGGTGGCGGTGCGGCTTCGTCTATGGCTTCGGGCAAATCGAAAGAGAATTTGGATTTTGCCTCGGTTCAGCGTGAAAACCCAGAAATGGAACGTCGCTGCCAAGAAGTGATCGACCGTTGCTGGCAGATGGGGGCGGAGAACCCAATTTTATTTATTCACGACGTGGGGGCTGGCGGTTTATCAAATGCGATGCCTGAATTGGTTCACGACGGCGAACGTGGCGGTAAGTTTGATTTGCGTAACATCTTGTGCGATGAAAAAGGAATGTCGCCACTTGAAATTTGGTGTAACGAATCGCAAGAGCGTTATGTGCTTGCCGTTTCCCCTGAAAAACTCGACATTTTCACAGCATTGTGCGAAAGGGAAAGAGCCCCATTTGCGGTGATTGGCGAGGCAACGAAAGAGAAGCATTTAACCCTTGCTGACACCCATTTCAACAATAAGCCGATCGATTTGCCGATGAATGTACTGCTTGGTAAAACTCCGAAAATGCAACGAGATGCTTCGTCAAAAACCGTAAAAAATCCACCGCTTGTCACCGCTGATATTGATCTCAAAGAGGCATTTCATCGTGTATTACGTTTGCCTGCGGTGGCGGAAAAGACCTTCCTGATTACTATCGGAGACCGTTCGGTAACCGGTATGGTTGCACAAGATCAGATGGTCGGTCCGTGGCAAATTCCAGTGGCGGATTGTGCTGTCACCACCGCAAGTTTAGACAGCTATCACGGTGAAGCAATGTCAATTGGCGAGCGATCACCTGTTGCTTTGCTTGACTTTGCTGCCTCAGCTCGCCTCGCCGTGGCAGAAAGCATTACTAACATTGCTGCAACCAACATTGGTGATATTAAACGGATTAAACTTTCAGCAAACTGGATGTCAGCAGCAGGTCACGAGGGGGAAGATGCAGGGCTTTATGAAGCCGTAAAAGCCGTGGGCGAAGAGCTTTGCCCTGCACTTGGCATTACAATCCCAGTGGGTAAAGACTCAATGTCGATGCGAACCACTTGGGAAGAGAACGGCGAACAAAAATCGGTAACTGCGCCTCTTTCTCTCGTGATTTCCGCATTCGCCCGTGTGGAAGATGTGCGTAAAACCGTTACCCCACAACTTCGTACCGACAAAGGCGACACTCGCTTGCTGTTAATCGACTTAGGCGAAGGCAACAACCGCTTAGGTGCGACCGCTCTGGCTCAAGTGTATAAACAGATCGGCGACAAACCGGCGGACGTGGTGAATGTGGCACGCTTAAAAGGTTTCTTTAACGCAATACAAACCTTGGTTCGTGATGGCAAGCTACTGGCTTACCACGATAAATCAGACGGTGGTTTAATCACGACCCTTGCGGAAATGGCATTTGCCGGAAATTGCAAAATTCGTGCTGAAATCGACCGCTTGGGAACAGACGACTTAGGCGTGCTGTTCAACGAAGAACTTGGGGCAGTTATTCAAGTTAAAACCTCTGATTTAGAGAGCGTACAAGCGGTATTAAAAGCGGAAAATCTTGCAAATCTTACCTACGATATCGGTTCAGTCGCACAGGGTGATGGCTTTGAAATCACCCGAAATGGCGAAATGGTATTCAGCCAAAAACGCTCCGAACTGCGAGGCATCTGGGCGGAATTAACCCACCAAATGCAGCGTTTGCGTGATAATCCTGAATGTGCAGACCAAGAGTTTGAAGCGAAAAAAGACGCGAATAACAAAGGCTTATCGGCGTTTTTAACCTATGATGTGAATGAAGATATTGCCCTGCCTTTCATCAACAAAGGCACGAAACCAACCATCGCTATCTTGCGTGAGCAAGGCGTAAACAGCCACTACGAAATGGCGGCAGCGTTCGACCGTGCTGGCTTTAATGCAATTGACGTGCATATGTCCGACTTGATCTCTGGTAGACGCAACCTAAACGACTTCAACGCAATGGTGGCGTGCGGTGGTTTTTCTTACGGCGACGTACTGGGTGCGGGCGGCGGCTGGGCGAAATCAATCCTATTCAACCCAATGTTGCGTGATCAATTCAGCCAATTCTTCGTTAACCCGAACACGCTGGCATTAGGGGTATGTAATGGTTGCCAAATGGTCTCCAATCTAGCGGAAATTATTCCAGGCACAGAAAACTGGCCACGCTTCGTGCGTAACAAATCCGAACGTTTTGAAGCTCGTGCCGCAATGGTGAAAATCAACGACACCAACTCGCTCTGGTTCAATGGAATAGCTGGCAGCCATATGCCGATTGCAGTCAGCCACGGTGAAGGGCAGGTGGAATTCAAGCGGTCGGAACAGCTCGAAAACTTGCAAAAACAGAACTTGGTCATTGCCCAATATGTCGATAGCCATCTCAACCCAACCGAACAATACCCAGCCAACCCGAACGGATCGGCGTTGGGTATTACTGCCATCGGCAACACGGACGGACGAGTCGCTATTATGATGCCACACCCAGAACGAGTGTTCCGAGCGGTCAGCAACTCTTGGTGCCCCGAAGATTGGACGGAAGATGGGGCTTGGATGCGGTTGTTTAGAAGTGCGAGAGTGGCGTTGAAGTATTAAAAATCTACCTTCGTAGTGATCTGCCCCCATAGGGGGCGATTAAAATTCGAATTCATAGAACCCGAATTTTTATATATCTGATAAACGAAGTTGTTTATTCTCTAATTCGTACTTTTCCTGATATTTCAAGTACTTTCTTATCATTTCTGCATTGACATCTACGGTGTCTACGCAGTAGCCTCTTGCCACAAAAGTGGGTTGCCCCACAATTTATGCTTACGTAAATAGGGAAACTTATTGAAAAATCTTATTGGACCCTGTTCACCCTTTTAAATGCCCCATTACGTCTTATACAGAAAATGAACGTGATTTATTTGAACGGTCAATTCTACCTTAATAGAAAGTGGTTTTTAGTTAGCAAGCAAAATCACATTAACGGAATTGAGAATTTGGAGAGTCAGGCAAAATGCTATTTGCGTAAATTTAACGGCGTTCCTAAAGTACATGAATTCTATTTGAAAGAATACAGATGGCGTTTTAATCACAGTGACTTAAAATATCAAGTTTTCTTTTTAAAACAATTGGTTAAATTGAGTTTCTAGGATAGCCCCTTATTTTTATAATCCTCTATTTAAGTGCATATTTCTATTTATGCTAATCGTCTAACGTATCCTTTATAATATTGAACATGATTACTATTTTCGTCTTGTGCTATACTAGACTCGCGCAATAAAGGCACACTTTTTTCTTCAGTGTCTTTAGCGTTGCGATTTAAATTTAATTACATTTTTTATAGGAAAGACAATAGAAATGAAGATCAAAAAATATGTATTTCACCTGACTTGTACAACACTTATCTGCCCCTTACCTAGGGTATTCGCAGAGGAAGGTTATATGTTAGATACGGTTGAGGTTAAAGCCCAAGCAATAAAAAAAACAGATGAAGTTTTCATTAAAACAGGGGCAATAAGCACCCGAGATAAAATCTTGGAATCAAACCAAAGCTTAGAGACTATTGTTCGTTCTATGCCTGGCGCATTTACACAAATGGATAAATCTCAAGGTGTGGTTTCTGTTAATATTCGAGGAGGTTCTGGATTTGGGCGAGCTAATACTATTATTGATGGAATTAGCCAAACTTTCTATGGTAGTTCGACAGATGATGGAGGGCGATCAGGAGGCACATCTCAATTTGGAGCTTTTATTGATCCTGCTTTTTTAATGTCTGTTAATGTGGAGAGAGGAACCTTCAGTGGTAGTAGTGGTGCCAATGCATTACTTGGAGCAGCAAACTTTAAAACTGTCGGTGTCAATGATCTAGTTACACAAGGAAATTCCATGGGTGCTATGTCTAAAATGACTTTTGGTAATAATGCAATAGGCCCAAATTATATGGGAATGCTCGCTGGCAAATACCAATTCAATGACTCTACTTGGATAGGAGCATTATTTGGGCATAGTTGGCGCAAAATCTCTCAAAATTATAAAATAGGAGGCGGACGAAAAGTTACGGATAGCTCGATTGACCTTAGTAAAATTGATGATCTAGATAAAGAAAGTTCTACCACCTCACCGTTCAATGCAGCTCATTTAAAACAAAAACCAATGAGTCGTATGGCTAAATTGGAATATGGCGATAAATACCAAACCATCACACTTTCTTATCGTGATTACCAAAGTCAGGTAGCGGGTAGACATTTAAAAAACCAAAACAACCAGTTAAATTATCGTTTTCACTTGCCTGAGTCACCTTGGTTAGATGTTCAAGTGGCCTATGCGGAAAATCAAGGCAAACAAAACTACAACAAAGGGAGCCGAATTAATAATAAATATTTAATTCAAGGTTTGGCAATTAACAACAAAGCGACAACCTTAAATTTGAGTAACACCTTTAAAGTGTCTCCGTTTAAAGATGGAGAATGGGAAGCAATATTAGGTTTTAATCGTTTAAAGAACCGCTATAGTAAAAATAGACATCCTGCGGAATTAAACTATAACTTAGAGAATGGCGAAACCAGCGAAAACAACGATTCTGTAGGAATGACAGCCGTTCGTAAATCGCTTTATACTTCAACTTTCCAGCCTGATGGCGAACAGAAGTTCGATACTTTTTATCTCGACAATCACTTTAACTATGGTATGTGGGGATTGGATATAAACGCAAATATTAATACCGCCCGGTTTATTGGTCAGCGTTTTAAATATTTCCCTTTTACGATTGAAGAATTGGAATCAAATATTAGGCAGGCAAGTAGAAACAGGCAGTTTGAACATTTAAAGTCCTTACAATCTCAATTAGACAACTTGCGAAAAAAACATTGTACATATATTCCAGATGAGGATTTTCCTAATGATCCTGAATGGGGAGAGTTTAACTGTCCTGATGTCAATTTTCCTCATACAGCAACAGGAAAACATAAACGAATTAATTATTCAGCAACCTTGTCTGCTTATATTCACGATTTATTCACGCCCTTTATTAGTTATTCTCAAACACATCGAGCCCCTAATATTAAAGAAATATTCTTCTCTAACTTAGGTGACTATGGTGTAAATACCGCACTACAGCCAGAGCAAGCGAAAACAACACAGTTTGGTATTAATGGATTCAAAGAACGGGTATTTAGTGAAGAAGATAAATTAGGATTTAAAGTGCTATTTTATAACACTCACTTAAAAAACTATATTTATAATGTACAACATACCGCTGTTGGTAGTGCTCCTGGTTTATTCATTTTCCACAAAAACTATGAAAAACCAGTAAATATCAAAGGGATAGAATTAGAATTTAGTTATGATATAGGCTCTTTCTATGGCAACTTAGCTTATGCTCGTCAAAATACGAATCAACCCGTATCCTTTACAGATGCAAGTTCAAGGGTAGATGCCGCTTCTCATTATGGTTTTAAAACTCAAGGTTTTGGTGCCAGCAAAATTTCAGCGTTACCAAGAGACTATGGCTCATTGGAGTTAGGGACAAGATGGTTTGATCAAAGACTACAAATTGGCGGAGTGGCAAAATATTACGGAAAAAGTAAACGTATTGCGATAGATGAGTTTAACTATACTTATTATCCTGGAACACATATTGTGAAAGAAACTCATCGGCTCGAAGAAACCGTAAATAAACAACCTATTATTGTTGATTTTTACGTGAGCTACGAACCAATCAAGTCGCTTATATTAAAGTTAGAACTACAAAATGTCTTTGACAAAAAGTACATTGATCCTCTTGATGCTAATAATGATGCAGCAAGTCAGAGGGTTTACAATTCTGATATCAGTGATGAACCTATTTATACGCTCAATAATTATGCAAGAGGGAGAACTATAGTGTTTAGCACAAGTTATAAATTCTAAATGGGGTTGTCCTAGATAAGCTAGCTTAAATTTCCTTTAACTAATTATTTGGCATAGTGACTAAAATTGAGTCTGCACAGTAGTTTAAAACCTTATAATATAAGGATTTAACCCAGATGGTGCAAGCGTCCACGCTTGTGCCAGTTAATTCCTGTTCTGAAAGTATTTCAGTCATAAGATAAAAGCCTAAATCAGCCAAGTAAAATTTGGTTTATTTGGGCTTTTGTTTTTGGCACAAGCGTGGACGCTTGCGTCATCATTTTATTTATCCATCCATTGCTATCATTTCAGTATTTCTTTGGCTTATCACAAGCGGTTAAATTTTATCAACACTTTGCAAGTTTTAATGATTTTTGCGATCTAGATCGAAAAAATTATATTGGCTTGTGGAATTTAATTTTGAATAGGGTATTTTTCTTATTCCTTTTTAAGTTGAGAAAGGCTATGAGCCGAAAATATAAATTCCACGAAAAGAGCGGTGCTTATTTTGTCAGTTTTGCAACTGTTTATTGGGTTGGTGTGTTTGTGAGAGAAATTTATTTTCAGGTAATTGTTGATGCCTTAGATTACTGCAGAAAACATAAGGGAATGATTTTGTATGCCTATTGTATTATGCCAACTCATATCCATTTATTATTTCAAGCAGAAAATCAAAATCCTTCTGATTTAATACGAGATTTCAAAACATTCACCGCTAAAATACTTATTCAGAGAATTAAAGATAATTTGCAAGAAAACCGTCGGGAATAGTTGCTGTGGATGTTTTCTCGGGCGGCTGAACGACGTTGTAATGTAAAACAATATCAATTCTAGCAACATCATAACCAACCTATTGAAATCTATTCGCAGAAATTCTTTGATGAAAAGTTAAATTATATTCATCAAAATCCAGTGGTAAGTGGTTTTGTGTCTGAGCCTTGGGAATGGAAATATAATTGAAATAAACTGCTTGTATTTTTGCGATCTCTGTCGAAAAATTGTAAATTTTTACTTGTCTGTCGGAGAATTTTGCGTAAATTCTGCTTATTATGTTTTAGTTAAAGGTATTCTATGAGTAGATAACCCAAATGAAAATAGCGATATAACCTATTTCTACCCAGTAATTAATTCCCGCTTTTATGTATCAGATCAAATAATTTACACTGATTTATCGGTATTATCTGTCTTTAGTTTTTTAATTAAGGAGCCTTATATGAAATTCAAAAAATTAGCATTAGCAGCAATGTTAGGTAGCTTATTTGTAACAGCTAATGCGGCAGAATTACCTAATATCACTATTTTAGCGACAGGCGGAACGATTGCTGGTAGTCAGCAGAATGCAAATAGTAGTGCTTATCAAGCAGGGCAATTGAATATCGAAACCTTAATTGAAGCAGTGCCAGAAATGAAAACATTGGCGAATATCAAAGGTGAGCAGATTGTGAAAATTGGCCTACTAAAGCCTTGTTAGATGTAGGCTATCAAGGTATTGTCGTAGCAGGTGTTGGTAACGGCAATATGAATGCGGAAAATCTTGCATTATTTAGAGGAAGCCAACAATATTTTTAAGATTTTTAATAAACGTTAAAGCATATAAAAAATGGCATAAGTGAGTCACTTATGCCATTATTTTTTGTATGTGGTTTGACTGCTGCAAGCGGTGTGATTTTGCTATTTTTTTGCAAATTTAGCCTGTATTTTATGAGTAACAATAAATAGCACTAAGACCCCAATGATAATTGGATCGAATGTTACGCTTTTTACCGACCAATAATAATGCACCATCGCCAATACTAATGCAGGATAAGCCCAATGGTGAATCGTCCCCCAGTGTTTTCCTAATTTTCGTTTTAGCATAGGCAGCGAAGTGACAGCCATTATGCTTAGAATGAAAAAAGCAGTAGCGCCTAAAATCAAATATTGGCGACCAGCAAGCTCGCTAAAAAATAATTTGACATCAAGGCTTAATTCTAACAATAGATAGCTTGAAATATGTAGAGTTGCCCATACAAACGCCCATAATCCCAGTGGTCGGCGTAAAATTTGATACTGGTTTTTCTTTAGGTATTGTAGGGCAATACCAAGTAGAAACATTATACAAAAAATGACGATTGCACCATAACCGAGAAAATGCTCCAGCTCTTTAATCGGATCGGCACCTAATATTGTTTCATTACCCGTATATAATAGCTGTGCTACCCAAACTAGCGGTAATAAACAGCCAAGATGAATGAGTATACGTAACCAGGTTAGCATTAGTAGTTCACCTTTAAATCTAAGCCACGGTATAAATTTGCCACTTCATTTTCGTAGCCATTAAACATTAGCGTTGGCTGGCGTTTGACGGATAATAACCCGCTGGCACCAATTACGCGTTCAGAGGCTTGCGACCAACGTGGATGATCAACATTCGGATTCACATTAGCATAAAAGCCATATTCATTTGGAGCAAGACTTTCCCAAGTAGTGAGTGGACGTTTTTCGGCAAAGGTGATTTTGACGATCGACTTAATACTTTTAAAACCATATTTCCAAGGAACGACTAAGCGAATAGGTGCGCCGTTTTGCGGTGGTAGGGTTTTACCGTATAAACCGACGGACAGTAATGTGAGTGAATTTAAGGCTTCATCTAAGCGTAACGCTTCTACATAAGGATAATCAATCCCCCCGCCTAGCAAACGATTTTTTTGTCCTGGCATTTGTGCAGGATCATATAAAGTGTGAAAGACCACATATTTGGCTTTAGTGGTTGGTTTTGCCATCTCAATTAAGCGAGCTAACTCAAAGCCTATCCACGGCACAACCATTGACCACGCTTCAACACAACGAAAACGGTAAATGCGTTCTTCCAGTGGAAACGTATTAAGCAATTGTTGATGATTTAAGCTAAATGGATTTTCAACTTCACCGCTAATTTCCAATGTCCAAGGATCGGTTTTAAAGTTTGCCGCATTTCTTGCTGGGGCACTTTTATCCACACCAAACTCATAGAAATTGTTATAGCCTATTACTTTGTTTTCGGGAGTGAGTTCAAGCCCTTTATTTGGATCTGGTTTAAACTGCAGTGATTGCAAGTGTCTTTGTGTTTCTGCCATACTTACTTTAGGCAATGCAGAAGCCGCAATACCTAACCCTAACGCGGTAATAATTTTGCGGCGTTGGTAGAAAATAGTTTCAGGTGTCACATCTTGAATGGTTAATTTTTTCATCGAGCTATCCTTTTTTATGAATTGTTGTTATTATTTTGGACTCAGCTGATCGAGAATTCTTACAAAATAAGTGTAATTTTTTATTGGGCATTCCTTACTTAAAGGAGATATATGAAGAGTCTATCTTCTACACAGAGAGAAAAGATTAGAAAGCAAATGGTTAAATTTGCTACCCTACAACTAACCGATAAGCTGCACTTAAAACTTGGATTTTGCCATTTTAATAAAAATACCAAGAAATTGGGCAAGATATTAAGAGCTTACAGTAACAATAAAGATGCTCCGCTCTGATTTATTATACATTTTAAAAGGAGAAAAATATGCGTTATTGGTTAATAAGTTTAAGCATACTATTAAGTGGCTGTGTCGTGCCAGTTACTCCTACAGGACAAGCTGGTATCCCTATGCCTATTATCATTGGTGTCTCAGATCAAATTGATTCCAAAGAGGTTCACATTTGTACTCTAAAGCCATTTACTCAGGAATACCGTAGTGAACATAGTAGCCGAGGCAGAGCCAAATTAAATGTACAAAAGCAATGCCTTGCAAACCACAGTAGCATATTTTGTGAAGAAAAAGAGATTGTTTGCAAAACTTATGATTAGTTAAATAAGCGGTCGTATTTTATCTATTTTTTGCAAAATTTTCCTAAAATTTGACCGCTTGTTTATTTAAGCTGATAACATCAAAATGTTATGAGGATTTTCTATGAAACCCATCAATATTTCCATTGCGGGTGCTGGTTTTTCCAGCCGTGTTTTTCATATTCCATTTTTGAAGCAAGATGTTCGTTTTAATATCACAAAAGTGTATGAACGCACTTCTAACTATGCGGCGGAGTGGTTGCCGAACGCGGAAACGGTGCGAGATTTCAGCTTGCTTTTAACGCCTGAAGTGGATTTAGTGCTGATTACCACTCCAAATCAAACCCATTATGCAATGGTAAAAGAGGCATTGCTTGCAGGCAAACACGTTCTGGTGGAAAAGCCTTTGGTTGCCACAGTGGCAGAGGCAGAAGCGTTGGCAGAGCTTGCAAAGCAACAAGGCAAGGTGCTTTATGTTTATCAAAACCGCCGTTGGGATAGCTATATAGCCACAGCGAAATCGCTCATTGAGCAAAATTTGCTGGGCGAGTTGGTAGATTGTGAAGTGCGTTTTGACCGTTATGCTAAAGAGAAAAATAGTAAAGCGTGGAAAGAGGCGGGCGATCGTGGTACAGGTTTGGTGTATGATTTGGGCGTGCATTTAATCGACCAAGTGTTGTATTTATTTGGCAAGCCCAAAGCGGTGTATGCTGATGTGCGTTATCAACACGAGGGTGTGTTGGTTGATGATAATTTTGATATTCAGCTCTATTATGCCAATGATTTTAAAGTGGTGTTGAAAGCCAGCCGATATGCTCGTGAGCCAAGTCCAACATTTGTGTTACACGGAAAATTAGGCTCTTATCTGAAACAGACCCCCGATAATCAAGAAACGTTGTTGAAAAATGGCGTGCAGCCTCTTGGCAAAGAGTGGAATATGGAGGAAAAAGAAAACTGGGGTATTTTACATACTGAGTTGGAAGGTAATGTCGTTCGCCAGCCTTATCCCAATGCTCAAGCTAGTTACCAAAATTTGTTTGATGATTTGTACCAAGTGATCGCCTACAATGCTGAGCCAGTGATTAAACTAGAGGAAGTCATTTTTGTGTTGAAAGTGATTGAGCGTGTATTTGAAAGTGCAAAGTTAGGGCAAAAAATCTATTTGTAAATTTTTTATGATTTTTGACCGCTTGCAGAAAAATGGGGGAAATATATTCATTTTCCCCCATTGCTTTCCCCTTTTTTATTGGCTAATATGCAACCTCATCCGTAGTTAGAATACTTAATATGTTAAGTTTTAACTGTTTCTTCACTCTAATAAGGATCATTTCTAATGAATAAACTTATTGCTTCTCTTGTTGCATCAAGCTGTGCAACTGCTTTTTCGGCCCCTGTTCAACACAATAATTTCCACACCAATACTCATACTTATGAATTTACCCAATCTTATGATTTAGTGGTGCCGCAAGGTTCTTCAGGCACTACGAATTTATGGATTCCGTTACCGTCTGATACCGATTATCAAACCGTTAAATCCATTGAGTTTGAGGGAAGTTACAAAAACGCGTATATCACAGAAAATAACGCTTATGGGGCGAAAACCTTGTTTGCGACTTGGGATCAAGACGCTCCAAAACGTGATCTGAAGGTGAAAATGGTGATTGAAACCCAAGATCGTGAGCCAATGGCTCAAGGTGCGTTAGCACATTATCAAATGCCAGAGAAAATTATCTATTCGGTGGATGTGTTGGAGTACTTAAAACCAACGGCTCATATTAAAACAGATGGCATTGTAAAAGAATATGCCGATAAAATTGTGGGTAACGAGCAAAATCCGCTGAAAAAAGCGGAACTTATCCACAAGTGGATTGTAGAGAATATGGAACGTGATAACTCAGTTTTAGGTTGTGGCGATGGTGATGTGGAGAAAATCCTCACCACTAAAGTGTTAAAAGGTAAATGTACTGATATTAACTCTGTTTTTGTGGCTTTAGCTCGTGCTTCGGATATTCCCGCCCGTGAAGTGTTTGGTATCCGTTTAGGTCAGGCGGTAAAAATGGGGCAATACTCCAAAACTGCATTTGGTAGCTCAAAAGAGGGGATTGCGAATGAAAATACTGGACAGCATTGCCGTGCGGAGTTCTATCTAGCTGGTTTTGGGTGGGTACCCGTGGATTCTGCAGATGTTGCGAAAATGCGTTTAGCAGAGAAAAAAGAGGTTTCAGATCCAGATGTGCAAACGGTGTCTAAATACCTATTTGGTAACTGGGAAATGAACTGGGTTGGTTTCAATCACGGACGTGATTTTGATTTATACCCACAACCAGAACTTACTCCACTTAATAACTTTGGCTATCCCTATGCGGAAGTGGGGGGAGATCCATTAAACTCTTTTGAAGCGAAAGAATTTGGCTATGAATTTATCTCAAAAGAACTGTAATGGTGATAACAATAAATTTATCACAATGTGTATCACCGCGGTAGTTACTGCGGTAAGTTCGACATTATGTTGCATTGCACCACTGGTTTATTTGTTGTTTGGCGTTTCGTCTCCGTGGTTAATTGGGCTTAATCAGTTTGCATTTTTACAAATTCCGATGTTAATTTTATCGCTTGCCGCTTTTGGCTACGGTTTTTGGTTGCTCAATTTTTCCAATAAAATGATTTGCACCAAATATTTTTCTCGCAAAACACTCGTCATTTTATATTGGCTGGTGTTTGTGGTGGTCATTTTCTTTTTAACTTACCCATATATTTTGCCTTATATTTTAGAAATGTAGGGCGGAGAATAGATAAAATGAAATATTTTTTAATCATAATGAGCTTGGTTTGGAGTGGGATTTCTTCGATTTATGCACAAGAAAGAACGCCTGAACCTATCACAAAACAAGTTGAAAAAAACGTGGTTTTGCATATTGAAGAAATGAACTGTCAATTATGTGTTTATCTCGTAAATAAAGAGCTGCGAGCGGTGTCTGGGGTTATTTCTACCAAAGCCTCAATGAAAGATCGTAAAGTTAAGATTGTTACCACACAGGATGTGGATAACCAAACACTGATACAAGCGGTTGAAAAATTACATTATTCTGCAAAAGTGATGTAAGAAATAAGCTCAAACAAAGGTTTGAGCTTTTTCTTTTATTAATCCCTCTCTCATTTTCTTATCAAAGTATTTATCTATTTTATTCAAAATAAAACCAAATTAATTTAATTTGAAATGTTTTTCTGGTTTTGTGATCTTAATCACAGTTTTCAAAATGAAATTGTTTTACTATTTGCACATCTCGACACAGAGATGAAAAAATGTAATTTTTATTTTGAAAAATACGGAGGTCTTTATGATAGAAACAATCACACACGGAGCAGAATGGTTTATCGGTTTGTTCCAAAAAGGTGGTGAAACCTTAGTTGGAATGATAAACGGTATTTTGCCTCTTTTAATTTCATTACTGGTAGTAATGAATGCATTGATCAAATTCATTGGGCAAGATCGTATTGAAAGACTTGCTCAACGCAGTGCAGGAAACCCGATTTCTCGCTATTTAATCTTACCTGTTATCGGAACATTTGTTTTTTGTAATCCGATGACATTGAGCTTAGGGCGTTTCTTACCTGAGCGTTACAAACCAAGCTACTATGCAGCTGCATCTTATAGTTGCCACTCAATGAATGGATTATTTCCTCATATCAATCCGGGTGAATTATTCGTTTACTTAGGTATCGCCAGTGGATTAACCACACTAGGCTTACCACTTGGTCCTTTAGCTATCAGCTATTTGTTAGTAGGTATGTTTACTAACTTCTTCCGTGGTTGGATTACGGACTTCACTACCGCATTTTTTGAAAAGCGAATGGGTATTACATTAGATAAAGAAGTTCATTTATCTCACTAATTAAACAGAATGAAAAGTAGAGGAATGTATTATGAGTAACAAAGCTATTTATATTGAAAAAGGCAATGGCGGTTGGGGCGGTCCATTAACATTACCTGTAGTAGAAGGCAAAAAAGTGCTTTATATGACAGGAGGAACACGTCCTGCCATCGTGAATAAATTAGTGGAATTAACGGGGTGGGAAGCTATAGACGGCTTCAAAGAAGGTGAGCCACCGGCGGAAGAAATTGGCATTGCGATTATTGATTGCGGTGGTGTATTACGTTGTGGGCTTTATCCGAAACGTCGTATTCCAACTATTAATATTCACGCAACAGGTAAATCAGGTCCATTAGCTGAATTTATCGTAGAAGATATTTATGTATCAGCGGTAAAAGAGCATAACATTCGCTTAGTTGATGCAGAAGAGGCTTCTTCTGTAGTTACTGAGCCCAAAACAGTCGTTCCAAGCCAAGTGAAAGAGTATGACTCAAGTAAAAAAATTACCGAGCAAAGTGATGGTTTATTAGCAAAAATTGGAATGGGGATGGGTTCTGTTGCAGCATTATTCTTCCAAGCAGGACGAGATACGATTGATACCGTGCTTAAAACCATTTTACCGTTTATGGCATTTGTTTCCGCCCTCATCGGGATCATCATTGCTTCAGGCTTAGGAGATGTGATTGCACACGGCTTGACACCGTTAGCTAATAGCCCAATCGGATTAGTGATTTTAGCCTTGATCTGCTCATTCCCTCTCCTCTCGCCATTCTTAGGTCCTGGAGCGGTTATTGCACAAGTTATTGGGGTGTTAGTAGGTACACAAATTGGTTTAGGCAATATTCCACCACATCTAGCCTTACCTGCTTTATTCGCAATTAATGCTCAAGCTGCTTGTGATTTTATTCCTGTCGGTCTTTCAATGGCAGAAGCAAAACAAGATACCGTAAGAGTGGGTGTTCCTTCCGTATTGGTTGGTCGTTTCTTAACAGGTGCACCAACAGTGCTGGTTGCTTGGGCAGTTTCAGCATTTATCTATCAATAATGAATTACAAGCGGTTAAATTTACAAATTTTTTTGCCAAATGCACCGCTTGTAAATAAAGAGAGAACATCTATATGGCAATTATTTATACAACGACCTTTACTAAAATTGGTAATTTTGCTCAAGAATCCTTGCAAGACAATATGTTAATTACTTTTAAACAGGGTGCTCCTGCAGACTTGGAAGATTATTGCTTCATTCATAATCCATCTGAATTAAGTAGCCCTTTACAAGTAGGCGATATTGCAGAGTTTGATGGTGTAGATTATCCAATTACGGCAGTCGGTAGCGTTGCATCAGAAAACTTATCATCGCTCGGACACATCACTTTCCGCTTTGATCGTTCAACAGAGGCTGAATTTCCGGGAAGTGTTCACGTTATCGGAACACCACCGCAAGGTTTATCGGAAAATTCAACCTTGATTATCAAGCGTGATTAATAACGGATTACAATTTATTTCAAATTGAAAATTTAGAGGAATACATTATGAAAAATGAAAAAAAAGTGGCTATCGTTGTAGGTGGTGGTCAAACACTTGGAGCTTTTTTATCTGAAGGGTTAGCTGATGCTGGCTATCGTGTAGTTGTTGCTGATTTAAACGGTGAAAATGCACAAAAAGTGGCTAAAGATATTAATGCAAAACAAGGCGAAGGTAATGCGATTGGCGTGCAAGTAGATGCTGGAGATGAGCCCAGTGTTGAAGCATTAGCTAATGCTACCGATGCCGCATTTGGGCGTGCTGATGTATTAGTTTATAGTGCAGGAACGGCAAAAGCATCACCTATTTGGGATTTCAATTTAAACGATTTTGATTTATCGGTAAAAGTGAATTTAACAGGTTATTTCTTAACCGCAAAACATTTCTCTCGTTTAATGATTCGTGATGGAGTTAAAGGACGGATTATTCAAATTAACTCAAAATCGGGTAAAGTTGGTAGTAAATATAATTCAGGTTATAGTGCAGCAAAATTTGGCGGTGTAGGTTTAACTCAGTCTTTAGCGTTAGACTTAGCCGATAAAGGCATTACCGTGCATTCATTAATGTTAGGTAATTTATTGAAATCACCGATGTTCCAATCGTTAATTCCACAATATGCGGCAAAACTCGGCATTCTGGAAAATGAAGTTGAGCAAGTTTATATTGATAAAGTGCCTTTAAAACGTGGTTGTGATTATCAAGATGTATTAAATGTATTGAAATTCTATGCCAGCGAAGAGGCATCTTATTGCACAGGACAGTCTATCAATATTACTGGCGGACAGGTGATGTTCTAATAGCATAAGCGGTTGGTTCTGTTCATTATGGAAGTTGCAAAAAAATGAACAAAATCGACCGCTTGTATTTTATTGGGAGGAGCAATGAATTCAACAACCGTCTTCATTATTTTTGCTATAGTAATGTGGCTTTTACAAATTTTATTCGGGGGGCTTCAAATCAAAGCATTTAATCAAGCCTTTATGGAAATTAGCCGGAAAGGAAAAGTAACTGTTGGGCGTAACAGTGGTCGCTTTAATCCAAAATCCATTATTGTGTTGGCATTTGATGAGCAGAAAAAAATTGTTGATAGCCTTTGTATGAAAGGATTCTCTGTTTTTGCTCGACCACAAAAATTAGATGATGTGATTGGCTTATCCATTGATGAAATTGTACCAGAAAAAATCTTTCCAACGGATAAACGCTCACAGTTTGCCTTAAAAGTAGCTATCTCTTCCGGATATAATGCTTAGGATCAAAAATAATATAATTTTTATTTCATTTTGAATATTTTTTATTTGAAATGAGATAATATAGAGAGGAAAGAATGAAGATAAGCAGTGTCATTTTTGATATGGATGGGGTAATGATTGATTCAGAACCCCAATGGGCGGAAGCCCAAATTGAAGTATTAGAAGCGTTAGGAATTAACATTACGGTTGAAGATTGTGAAAAATTCACAAGGGGTAAACGCATAGATGAACTTAGCGAAACTTGGATAAAAAAATTCAATTTAACGATTTCCAATGCCGAATTAAGTGAGGCTATTCTTACTTATGGTTGTAATGCGATACAAAAATCGGGCTATGCGTTAGCAGGATTATATGAATTATTGGATTTCTTACAGTCTAATAATATCAGACTTGCTGTGGCAACATCATCGCCACCGGTTATTATCGAGGCGGTTTTTGATCGTTTAAAATTATGGGATTACTTCCCTATTCAATGTACCGCAATGGACGAAGATTACGGCAAGCCACACCCGGCTGTTTATCTGAGAGCAGTAAAGAAACTTGGTATTGAGAAACAAGAATGCATTGTTATTGAAGATAGTGTAACGGGCTTAATCGCAGCAAAAGCGGCAAATTTAACCACTTTTTTAGTTAATCCACATTATCAAAACGAAAAATTTTCGATTGCTGATGAAAGAATGTTTTCCCTTTTAGATGTAATCACAAAGTTAAAACAGTATTAGCATAGATTGAAATCTCCAATCGTTGCTAATTGGAGATAAAAATGAAACCATTTGAAAGACGACAACAAATTTTAGCGTATTTAGCCAATCACGGTAGAACGGAAGTGGATGTGCTTGCAGCTTATTTTAAGCTAACAGGGGCAACTATTCGTAAAGATCTCACTGCTTTAGAAGATGATAATAAAGTGCTACGAACTTATGGTAGTGTTGTGTTAATTTCGGATGAAACCTTTGATAGAAAAGAAAAAATAGCAACTACAGATAAGGAAGATAAACCAATTTCACAAAAAACAGGGATTAATCTTCAACAAAAACAACGTATTGGACAAAAAGCCGCAGAATTAATTAATGAAGGAAACTCTATTATTTTTGATGCGGGCAGTACAGTGCTTCAAATGATCCCCTATCTAAAACCATTTGATAATCTCTCTTTAATGACAAATAGTTTAACGATTTTTAATGAAATTTTAAAACTCAATAAATCGTATAACTTACTTATTTCCGGTGGCACATTTCGTGAAAAATCAGCATCATTTCACGGTTATTTTGCTGAATCAGCTTTTATTGGTTCAAATTTTGACATACTCTTTATCGGTACTGATGGATTAGATTTAGATGTTGGATTAACGACTTTCAATGAAGTATATAAAGTCAGTTCTCTAATGTGCGATGCTGCAAATAAAATTGTCTTACTTGCGGACTCCAGTAAATTTGGACGTAAAAGCCCCAATATCGTTTGTGGTTTAGAGAAAATCCATACTATTATTACCGATGAAGGATTATCTCAAGAAATGAGAGAACAAATTAAATCGAAAGGAATTGAGTTGTTAGTTGTATAAGGGCACAAAAATGAATCATCTAGACAGTGCAAAAGAAGCGTTGAGCCTTTATGCTCAGCAGATTATTACGCTGAATCATCGCTTATCTGAAGAATTTAACGAAGCCGTGGAGATGATGCTGGCTTGTGAGGGGCGAGTGGTTGTAGGCGGAATTGGAAAATCGGGATTAGTTGGTAAAAAAATGGTGGCGACGTTTGCTTCTACAGGCACACCTAGCTTTTTTTTGCATCCGACAGAGGCATTCCACGGCGATTTAGGAATGTTAAAGCCTGTTGATGTTGTCATTTTGATTTCCAACAGCGGCGAAACCGATGATGTAAATAAATTGATTCCAAGCTTGAAAAGTTTTGGCAATAAAATTATTGCGTTGACAGGCGATCCTTATTCCACGCTTGGGCGAAATGCAGATGTGATTTTAAATATTGGCGTGGAGCGTGAAGCCTGTTTGAATAATCTCGCACCAACAAGCTCAACCTTAGTGACTATGGCATTGGGCGATGTGTTGGCAATCGCATTAATGAAAGCTCGTGATTTTCGCCCAGAAGATTTTGCACGCTTTCACCCAGGCGGAAGTTTAGGGCGTAGGCTGCTCAATCGAGTGCGAGATGTGATGGTACGAAAAGTACCAAGAGTTGATCTGAAAAGTACTTTTACTGAATGCCTTTCTGTGATGAACGAAGGGAGAATGGGCGTTGCGGTAATTATGCAAGGTGAGAAACTAGAAGGGATTATTACCGATGGCGATATTCGCCGAACGCTAGCAAAATTTGGGGCAGAGAGCCTGAATAAAACGGCAGAAGAGATTATGACTCGCCATCCGAAAACGATTAACGATTCGGTATTCTTAGCTAAAGCAGAAGATTTAATGAAAGCACTAAGAATTCACTCTCTCATCGCCGTGGATGATGATGGAAAAGTGACAGGCTTGATCGAGTTTTCGAGTTGATTAATGTTATCTTATGCTAGCCTCTTTACTGTAAAAAATAAAAATGTGATCTAGATCACATTTTAAAATTAGGCACAGAAAAATTAATGTGATCTACCTCACATTTTTAAGAGAAATATTTTTGTAACTTTTGAAAAGGGTGCTATTTTGCACACGATTTATTCAATCCTAATTTTCTCTCCTTTTTCGAGGTTTTTATGTCTAATTTAAAAGTGAAAGTTCAAGGTTTTGGACGTTTTCTCTCTAATATGGTGATGCCAAACATTGGTGCATTTATCGCTTGGGGTTTCATCACGGCGTTGTTTATTCCAACAGGTTGGTTGCCAAACGAAAGTTTCGCTAAGCTGGTTGGCCCGATGATTACTTATTTACTTCCACTGTTAATTGGTTATAGCGGCGGTAAATTAGTGGGTGGAGAACGTGGTGCGGTAGTGGGTGCAATTACTACTATGGGCATTATTGTCGGTTCTGAAATCCCTATGTTTTTAGGGGCGATGATTGTGGGGCCTCTTGGTGGCTGGGCAATTAAAACGTTTGATAAAGCGATTGAAGGCAAAGTAAAAAGCGGTTTTGAGATGTTGGTAAATAACTTCTCGGTTGGTATCATCGGTATGATTTTAGCGATGTTATCCTTTGCGTTTATCGGTGGTATTGTCACTCAAATTTCTGCTCTATTAGGTGCTGGTGTAGGGGCATTAGTTGAAGCAGGTTTGTTACCATTAACTTCTATTATTGTTGAACCAGCCAAAATTTTATTCTTAAATAATGCCATCAATCACGGTGTATTTACACCTCTTGGCACAGCTCAAGCACAAGAAGTAGGTAAATCTATCCTATTTTTAATTGAAGCAAATCCAGGCCCAGGCTTTGGTATTTTACTTGCTTATATGTTCTTCGGTCGTGGTACAGCAAAACAAACTGCAGGTAGTGCGTCGATTATCCATTTCTTAGGCGGTATTCACGAAATTTACTTCCCTTATGTGTTAATGAGCCCACGTTTAATCATTGCCGTTATTGCAGGGGGTGCAACAGGTGTTTTAACTAACTCATTATTAGGTGGAGGCTTAATTGCCCCAGCATCGCCAGGTTCAATCTTTGCCATCTTAGCAATGACAGCACCGGGGGCACACTTTGCGGTAATTGCTTCTGTAGTGCTTTCTTGTGCGGTAACCTTCGCAATTGCCTCCGTTTTACTCAAAACACAAAAAAATGAGGCGTCATTAGAAAATGCCCAAGCACAAACTCACGCAATGAAAGCAGAAAGTAAAGGCGTTGCGGTTGTGGCTGTAGATGGTAATATCCGTAAAATCTACGTAGCTTGCGACGCAGGTATGGGCTCAAGTGCGATGGGGGCAAGTCTGTTGCGTAAAAAGGTGCAAGCAGCAGGCTTAAATATTGAGGTGCAGAACTTAGCGATTAACGATTTACCGCCAGATGCACAATTAATTATTACCCATAAAGACTTAACGCCTCGTGCTCAACAACGTGTGAGCTCAGCTCAGCATTTATCCTTAACCAATTTCTTAGATGGTGCATTCTATGATAGTTTAGTAGCAAAATTAGGCAATCAACCCGCTCTACAAGCGGTTCAAAATGCACAAAATTTTGCAAATCCAGTTGTTGAAGGCCGACAAGAGGAAGGCTTAAAACTTCAAGCATCGCAAGTATTCTTAGGTTTAACGGCAAGCAGCAAAGAAGAGGCAATCCGCTTTGCGGGGGAGCAATTAGTCAACGCAGGATTTGTGCAACCAAGTTATGTTGAGGCAATGTTTGCCCGTGAAGAGTTAGTTTCTACTTACTTAGGCGAAGGCTTAGCGGTTCCGCACGGTACAGCTGATGCGAAAGATAGCGTACTCAAAACAGGCATTGTATTTTGCCAATACCCGAATGGCGTTCGCTTTACTGATGAAGAAGACGGTGTGGCAAAATTAGTGGTAGGAATTGCGGCAAAAGGTAACGATCATATTCAGATTTTAAGTGCGATTACCAATGCTTTAGATGACGAAAAAGCAATGCAAACATTAACCCAAACTCATGATGTGGAAAAAGTGTTAGCATTATTGGCTAAATAATATTATGGGGCGACTTTCGCCCCTTTGTCTTTATATTAATTTTTCGGAGAACAAATGATGAACGCACTCCATTTCGGTGCAGGCAATATTGGGCGTGGCTTTATCGGCAAATTATTAGCAGATAGCGGTGTATTCGTTACTTTTGCTGATATTAACCAAACGCAAATTGATCAAATAAACCAAAACAAGCAATACGGTGTGAAAATTGTTGGTGAGGCAAGCCGTGTTGAAATGGTTAAAAATATCGCTGCAATCAATTCTAAAGATGAAGCGGCAGTGATTGAGCAAGTAAAAAAAGTTGATTTAATTACTACTGCGGTTGGCCCGAACGTATTAGGCTTTATTGCGCCACTTTTTGCTAAAGCGTTAGTGGCTCGTGTAGAAAGTGGAAATACTCAGCCATTAAATATTATTGCCTGTGAAAATATGGTACGTGGTACCACTTTCTTTAAAAACAAAATTTTTGAAAACTTAACTGCCGAACAACAAGCTGAAATTGAAAAAATAGTTGGCTTTGTTGATTCTGCCGTAGATAGAATTGTGCCACCAGCAGAATTAAATGAACAAGATCCGCTAGAGGTAACCGTTGAAGAATTTAGTGAATGGATTGTGGATAAAACACAATTTAAAGGCACCATTCCAGATATTAAAGGAATGGAATTAACCGATAACCTAATGGCGTTTGTGGAACGTAAATTATTTACGCTTAACACTGGGCATTTAATTTGTGCCTACTTAGGTAAACAAGCGGGCGTAAAATGGATTAAAGAAGCGATTGCTATTGATGATATAAAAGCGGCAGTAAGGGCGACAATGGAAGAAAGCGGTGCGGTATTAATTAAACGCTACGGCTTTGATGAGCAAGCGCACAATGCGTATATTGAGAAAATTTTGAAACGCTTTGCAAACCCCTATCTAGACGATAATGTAAATCGGGTTGGTCGCGAGCCCATTCGTAAACTCAGCCCAAGTGATCGTTTAACCAAACCACTTTTAGGCACGTTGGAGTACGGCTTACCGCACACTCATTTAGTTAATGGCGTGGTAATGGCATTGCAATATCGTAATGAGGAAGATCCACAAGCGGTCGAATTAGCAGAATTTCTTGCAAATCACAGTGTGGCGGATGCAGTTGAAAAATATACAGGCTTAACGGATCAAGCTGTTATTGATAAAGTGGTCGGGTTATATCAATAAGCTTGGTAAATGATTGTGGACTGCATAGATAAACTGAGTGAGGAAGCCACCTTAAAAGGCTTCCTCACCACGGCCAATCAACTGTTTGCGAATTCGGTAGCACAGTTGATTGAGCGAGTGTTTCGTAAAACGGATTTTGCATTAAAATCGGTTGTGGACTCTTTGTTTGAACATCAAGGTCCACTTGCCGATCTTTCAGTTCGTTTAAAAGTCCTGCTTGGCTTAGGTGTGATTTCCCCTAAAGTATTTGAAGATATTTCGCTTTTTCTTGAAGTGAAATCCCATTTAAGCGAAGAGGAAGACGATTTTCCTTTCTCCCACCCTGCGGTGGTGCAATTTGCCAAAGATTTAAATCACATTGATTTTTTGCCTATCAACCAATTGCTGAACGTAAAGGCGACAAACGGCAATAAAGATTCAATGTTATTTCAAATGCAGCAAATGCGACTAGAAAAAATGGTACGCTCTAGCCTGATTTTAGCCATTACCGAAATTGATGAGCAGCTTAATGTTGAAAGTCCGCTATAAAGTGAGTTTTCACTTATTTTCCCTCTTTTTGATCTTCTTGGCTTTTTTCTTTTTCTAAAGCGGTGTAATCTATCTCTAACTATTTTGGAGGATATGATTATGCAATCACTTCTTGTTTTTGTACCTGATTTTTTACAGCAACCACTCCTTTGGGTAATGCTTTTACTGGTTTTTGCCATTTGGCAATTTATCCAAAACAAGCTACGTATGGATATTGTTGCCTTAATTGTAATGCTCTTTTTTAGCTTGACAGGCATTTTGTCGGTGAAAGAAGTGCTGGCAGGATTAAGCGATCCAAATGTCGTGTTGATTGCTCTGCTTTTTATTGTGGGAGAAGGCCTAGTACGAACAGGTGTCGCAAACCAAGTGAGTGATTGGCTGATGCGAGTTTCAGGTGCAAGTGAAACTAAAGTATTAGTATTGTTAATGTTTTCTATTGCTTTACTTGGATCTTTTATGAGTTCTACTGGCATTGTGGCAATTTTTATTCCTGTTGTGCTAGCTATTTGTGCTGGAATGGGCATTTCTTCTCGCCGTTTAATGATGCCACTAAGTGTTGCAGGATTAATTAGTGGAATGATGACTTTAATTGCCACGCCTCCAAACTTAGTTGCTCATTCTGAATTAGTTAAATTAGGCTTTAATGGTTTTGGGTTTTTCAGCTTCACGCCAATTGGCTTAATGATTTTAGTATTAGGTATTGGATATATGTTGGTTGCTCGCCGTTGGCTAGATAATGGCGAGCAGCGTGAAGAGTTAAGTACAGCTAAACACTTTTCTATGTCTCATTTAATTGATGAATATCAATTAAGAGGCAGGGCAAAAATGCTATTAGTAGAACCTGACTCAATTTGTGTTGGTAAAACTATTGGGCAATTGGATTTACGCATTGGATATGGTTTGAATATTATTGCCATTCAACGCAATAAACATTTCAGAAAAATCACGATTAATGCCTCTGTGAATGAAATATTCCAACCCAAAGATATTTTACTGCTTGATACCGCTTTAGAGGACGAAGCCTATCAGCAACGTTATGAAGCGCTCAGACTCCGCCCCATTGAGTTAAAAGGCGAATTTTTCTCTACACACTATCGCTCGGTAGGAATGGCGGAAATCTCAGTAATGCCTGAGGCAGAATGTATTGGTAAAACAATTCGAGAGTTAAAGTTTCGTTCAAGATACCATTTAAGCATTGTAGGTTTAAAACGTGGTGATGAAATCATACAAGAAACATTGCTTGATACACCATTAAAATTTGGCGATGTGTTATTAGTCATGGGCGTTTGGCAACAAATCCACCGAATGGACGATGATCATCGTGATTTCTTCTTATTACGAGCTCCTGCGGAAAGCAAAAACGCACCGCCTGCGTTAAGCCAAGCCCCTCACGCATTATTTTCTGTGCTAACAATGGTGATATTAATGATTACAGGCGTTGTGCCGAATGTAATGGCAGCATTGATTGCTTGTTTAATGTTAGGAAAATTTCGCTGTGTAGATGTAAAAAGTGCCTATGATTCCATTCATATGCCAAGCATTATTTTAATTGTGGGTATGATGCCATTTTCTATCGCACTGCAAAAAACGGGTGGGGTAGATTTAACCGTTCGCCTTTTGCTTGATGTGATGCACGGCTCAGATGTGCATTTTATTCTCATCGCCTTATTTGTGTTTACGGCTATTATTAGTGCCTTTATTTCCAACACGGCAACCGCTATTTTAGTGATGCCAATTGCGATCGCAATTGCACAACAACTCGGCTATTCACCTGCTCCATTTGCGATGACGGTTGCTGTTTCAGCCTCTGCTGCTTTTATGACACCAGTATCCTCGCCAGTAAACACAATGGTACTTGCCCCAGCAGGTTATAAATTTATTGATTTTGTTAAAGTGGGCGTGCCGTTTACGGTATTAGTGATGTTGGTTTCGGTATTTGTGATTCCTATTCTTTTCCCAGTTTAAATTTCATTAGATACAAGCGGTCATATTTGGGTAAATTTTTACGAAAATTATTCACAATCCTTTGGCAAATCCAATGTGCAAAAACAATGCTTTTTATGACCGCTTGTTTACCTTATTAAAAGTGTGATCTACCTCTCAAATTTACAAAAATATTTATAACTTGTTGATTTAAAATGATTTTTATATTTTCAGTTTGATTGACTTTAAACTTCCTTAGGAGTACCTTATGAAACGTGATTTTACTATTTGAAATTTTAATTTGAGGTATTCCAAATGACTATTCGAGTTTCTTACGATGACTTAAAAGCCCAATTTAAACGTGTTCTTCTTGCCCGTAATGTGCGTGAAGACATTGCAGAAGAGTGTGCTACTGTATTTGCCGATACGACTCAAGCAGGCGCATATTCACACGGTGTAAACCGTTTTCCTCGTTTTATCCAACAATTAGAAAATGGCGATATTGTGCCTGAAGCTGTGCCGACTAAAGTACTTTCTTTGGGCGCGATTGAACAGTGGGATGCTCATCAAGCAATTGGCAATTTAACTGCTAAAAAAATGATGGATAGAGCGATGGAGCTTGCATCACAAAATGGTATTGGTGTCGTGGCTCTGCGTAACGCAAACCACTGGATGCGTGGCGGTTCTTACGGCTGGCAAGCAGCGGAGAAGGGCTATATTGGTATCTGCTGGACGAACGCTTTAGCTGTTATGCCACCTTGGGGTGCTAAAGAATGCCGTGTAGGGACTAACCCATTAATTATTGCGATCCCCACTACGCCAATCACAATGGTGGATATGTCTTGCTCAATGTATTCTTACGGAATGTTGGAAGTGCACCGCTTAGCAGGTCGTCAAACCTTTGTTGACGCTGGTTTTGATGATGAGGGTAACCCAACTCGTGATCCTGCAACTGTTGAGAAAAACCGCCGCTTAATGCCTATGGGATTTTGGAAAGGTTCGGGCTTATCTATCGTATTAGATATGATTGCAACATTACTTTCTAATGGCGAATCCACTGCTGCGGTAACTGAAGATAAAGATGATGAATATTGCGTCTCGCAAGTGTATATCGCGATTGAAGTAGATCGCTTAATTGATGGCAAAACTAAAGACGAAAAACTTAATCGTATTATGGATTACGTCCGCACTGCGGAGCGAGCAGATCCAGATGTGGCTGTTCGTTTACCTGGACACGAATTTACCCAAATTCTTGCCGATAACAAGGAAAATGGCATTCCTGTTGATGATAGCGTTTGGGAGAGATTACAAGCCTTATAATTTCTGATAGCACCAGCGTGAACGCTGGTGCTAAACACGAAGAATACAAGCGGTTCAATTTCTCTAAATTTTTGCAAAAACGGAGCAAAAAATGTATTTCGGTCATATTTCAAATTACAACCCAGTTCAGTATCCGAAAGTGATTCAATTGGCATTGGATTATCTGAAAAATACCGATTTTGATGCAATGGAGGCAGGCGTTTACGAGCTAAAAGGGCGTCAAATTTATGTGCAGGTGTTAGATTTAGACACTAAAGAAAAATCAGCTTATCAACCTGAAGTGCATCAACACTATTTAGATGTGCAGTATCTGCATAAAGGCGTAGAGTTGATGGCAGCGGCTATTGATTTAGGTAATAATCCTGTGGCTAAGGAATACGACGTAGAACGTGATATAAAATTCTACTCTGCCGTACAAAATGAAAATGAATTCCGCTGCAAGCCAGGTAATTTTGCCATATTTTTCCCTGAGGATACGCACCGCACCGCTATTTTTGCAGGCGAGGCTAAAATCCGCAAAGTTGTGGTTAAAATTGCGATTAGTGAACTCTAGGAGTCTTTATGAAATCCTTTGCTCAATTAGTTGGAAAAATGCTAGAGGCATTTGTGGTGATTATTTTATCTGCAATGTCGATTCTGGTTTTCCTTAACGTAGTGTTACGTTACGGTTTTAATAGCAGTATTAATATCACTGAAGAAATTTCTCGTTTTATGTTTGTGTGGCTGGCATTTTTAGGTGCAGTATTAGCCTTTAGTCATAATCAGCATGTAAGTGTCACGATGCTGACCGAAAAGCTCCCCCCTGTTGCGAGAAAAATATTAAGTATTTTTACCGATCTGGCCATGCTATTTTGCTGCTATTTAATCGTAGATGGTAGTTGGATTCAATTTCAGTTAAATATTAATAATCTTGCCCCTATTTCAGGCTTACCCCAAGGCATTACTTTCCTTGCTAGCACAATTGCTGGTGTGTTAATCGGGATCTTAATTCTTGCGCGTGTTGTAGCAACCATAAGTGTACTTGCAAGAGGAGAAAGTCAATGACTGTCGTAATTTTCCTTTCTGTGTTACTCGGCTCAATTTTACTAGGCATTCCAGTTGCTTTCTCACTACTTGTTTGTGGTATAGCATTAATGGTGCATTTAGATTTATTCGATGCTCAAATTCTTGCTCAGCAAATTGTAAGTGGTGCAGATAGCTTCTCGTTAATGGCGATTCCGTTTTTCATTCTTGCAGGTGAAGTGATGAATGAGGGCGGGTTATCCAAACGTATTATTGATTTGCCGATGAAATTGGTCGGTCATAAGCGTGGTGGCTTAGGTTTTGTAGCAATTCTTGCTGCTATGATTATGGCGAGCCTTTCAGGTTCAGCTGTTGCTGACACCGCAGCAGTTGCGGCAATGCTGTTGCCAATGATGAAAACCACAGGTTATCCGCTGGATAAATCTGCAGGCTTGATTGGTACGGCAGGAATCATTGCTCCAATCATTCCACCAAGCATTCCGTTTATTGTCTTTGGTGTAGCAAGTGGTGTGTCTATTACTAAATTATTCCTAGCAGGCATTTTTCCTGGCATTATGATGGGTATTTGCTTAGCGATGTTATGGTGGTGGCAAGCAAAACGCTTAGATTTAATGACTTTCTCTAAAGCAACAAAAGAAGAACTTTGTATCTCATTTAAAAACAGTATTTGGGCGTTATTGTTACCCGTTATTATTATCGGCGGATTCCGCTCAGGGATGTTCACCCCAACAGAAGCCGGGGCTGTCGCCACATTCTATGCGTTAGTTGTTTCACTTTTCGTTTACCGTGAACTTAAATTTAAAGATTTATACAAAGTCATATTAGCCGCGGCGAAAACGACAGCTGTGGTAATGTTCTTGGTTGCTGCAGCGAATGTAACGGGTTGGTTAATTACGATTGCCGAATTGCCTATGATGCTCACGGATCTTTTAGAGCCATTAATCGAAAGCCCAACCACATTATTATTAGTGATTATGCTCTCAGTATTTATTATCGGAATGGTGATGGACTTAACGCCAACGGTATTAATTTTAACCCCTGTACTAATGCCCTTAGTGCAAGAAGCTGGAATTGATCCAGTATATTTCGGTGTGTTATTTATTTTAAACACCTCAATTGGCTTAATTACGCCACCCGTTGGTAATGTATTAAACGTGATTACAGGTGTATCAAAATTACCGTTTGACCAAGCAGCCAAAGGAATACTCCCTTATATGATAATGATGGTTGCCTTGTTATTACTCTTTGTATTCTTCCCGTCGCTGATTTTAGTGCCGTTAAGCTGGATGCAGTAATGAATTTTTACCCCAATAAGCGGTGACAAATTGTAAAAAATTTGCAAAAAACGACCGCTTGTAAACCATAATGTTAAATCACAGGAGAACCCTATGAAATTATTTAATTTAAAAACTTTAGCAGCATTAGTGGCAGGCATTGCAGTGATGAGTTCTTCAGCAATTGCTGATGTGTCTCTTCGTTTTGGTTATGAAGCGCCTCGTTCAGACAGTCAACATATTGCAGCAAAAAAATTTAATGAGTTGTTAAACGAAAAAACTAAAGGCGAAATCAAATTAAAACTTTTCCCAGACAGCACTTTAGGCAATGCACAAACGATGATCAGTGGAGTGCGTGGTGGTACGATCGACATCGAAATGTCTGGCTCACCCAATTTCACTGGTCTTGAGCCAAAATTAAATGTGATTGATATTCCATTTATCTTCAAAGATCGTGAACACGTTTACAAAGTATTGGACGGCGAAATTGGTCAAGGTTTATTAAAAGATTTAGAATCCCAAGGCTTAAAAGGCTTAGCGTTCTGGGACGTCGGATTCCGTGCATTCTCAAACTCTAAACATTCAGTCACTAAACCTGAAGATATTAAAGGCTTAAAAGTACGTACAAATCAAAATCCGATGTATATTCAAGCGTTTAACTTATTGGGCAGTAACCCAGTGCCAATGCCACTTTCTGAGCTTTACACTGCGTTAGAAACTCGTGCGGTAGATGCACAAGAGCATCCAATTGGTATCTTCTGGTCGGCTAAATTATTTGAAGTACAAAAACACTTGAGCTTAACTAATCATGGCTATACACCGTTAATCGTGGTGATGAACAAAGCAAAATTTGACAGCTTAAGCCCAGACCTTCAAAAGGCATTATTAGATGCAGCAAAAGAAGCAGGCCAATTCCAACGTGATTTAAATGTGAAAAATGAAAAAGAGATCATCGAAAAATTACGTAAACAAGGTATTGAGGTCATTGAACAAATAGACAACGCACCATTTAAAGCGGTTATTGAAGCCGATGTTCGTAAATCATTTATCGAAAAACACGGTGATGAATTATTGAAAAAAGTAGATGCGTTAGCGAACTAATTTGACTTAATTTAATAAGTCTAAAACTCCCTCCAGCGGAGGGAGTTGTTGTATAGACTCTACATTTTTGTAGGAGAAAACAATGAAATTTTTTAACCCAACCGCACAAGCTGAAACTACTTTCCATTTTGCTTATGAAAGCCCTCGCTCCGATATTCAGCATATTGCAGCGAAAAAATGTCATAATTTACTGAAAGAAAAACCTAAATACCACCCCATTCAAAGAGATAGTATTGGCTGAAATTCACAAGCATTTGTTGAGAAACAGCGAACATTCCCTGTTCACTAAAGAGGGATAAAATTAAGCGAATAAATAGTTCGTTTGGTTTGAAAATACAAGCGGTCATAATTCGCGAAGAATTTACAAACAACTTCCTCATAAGGAGGAGAAATGACACAGCCAATATTGAGTATGCATCACATCATTAAACGCTTCGGTAGCCATACTGCGGTGAATGATGTCAGCCTTGATATTCATTCAGGCGAAATTGTTGCATTATTAGGGGAAAACGGTGCGGGTAAATCCACACTGATTAAGATTCTTGCAGGTATTTACCATTGTGATGAAGGCGAGATCTTATTCCACAACCAAAAAATCCAATCAGCGAATGCGATTGAAAAAGGCAATAAAAAGCCGATTGCGTTTATTCACCAAGATCTAGGTTTAATTGAATGGATGACGATTGCGGAAAATATGGCTTTTGTAATGGGTTTTCCTCGCCGCTTTGGCTTAATTGACTGGGCAAAGGTGCGTGAGCAATCCCAAAAAGCCCTCGATTTTGTTGGTATTAAACTTTCTGCAGATACCCGTGTTTTTGATTTGAGCCGTACTGAAAAAGCCTTACTTGCTATTGCCCGTGCGGTTGCAGTCAATGCTGAGATTCTAGTTTTAGATGAACCCACTGCCTCCCTTCCAGCTTCCGATGTAGAACATCTCTTTACTGTCCTTAACCGCTTGCGTGAGCAGGGTGTAGGAATGATCTATGTTACTCATCGTTTAGATGAAGTAATTGCGATTTCTGACCGCATTTTAGTTATGCGTGATGGTTTCCCTGTTGCTGAAGGACAAACCAAACTTTATGATGTGAAAGGTTTGGTGAAAGCGATTGTGGGAGAGGAGAGCCGTGGCAGACAACGAGTAGCTCTACCAACGGATATGCCAGAAATTCTTCATCTTGAAAAAGTTGTTGTTGGCGATACTGGCCCTGTAAACTTCAGCTTACATAAAGGCGAAATGATTGCTCTTGCAGGCTTGCGTGGTGCAGGGCAAGAGGAAATTGGTCGATTACTGTTTGGCGAACGTACGCTTGATCAAGGTGTCATTCAGTTAGACAAGCGGCCATATTTTGCTAAAAATCCGCAAGATGCGATTGCCAAAGGTGTGGCTCTGGTTGCAGGCGACCGTACCCGTGAAAGCGTATTTATGTCAATGACAACGAGTGAAAACTTGTTTATCAATCCAGTACTAAGTGGACATTCTCCGCTCAAACGTTACTCTCGTCGCGAGGAGTGGGGGGAGAGTTGGTATAAATTCCAACTGTTCGATATTCGTCCGAAGAATCTGTTTATTGATGCGAGTGCTTTATCAGGCGGTAACCAGCAAAAAATCGTTCTTGCCCGTTGGATGCACTTAAATACTCCAATTCTGATTTTGGAAGATCCAACAGCAGGGGTGGATGTGGGTGCAAGAGCTGAAATTTACGATTTACTCAATAAAGCATTGGCCGAAGGTGTTGCTATTATTGTGATTTCTACCGATTTTGAGGAAATCGCTCATTTATGTAACCGAGCGTTAGTTTTCAATCGCGGTGAAATTGCGGGCGAACTCCTTAATGAAGAAGTAACTTTTGCGAATTTATTGGCGTTAGCGTCGGATAGTAAATCTAAACAAGCGGTGTGATTTTGCAAAAAATCTACCTATTTTAACCGCTTGTAGGGAGTGGGTCCTGTGCTCACTCGTCAAATCATCTGAGTATCGGGCGGGCACAGGACCTACCCTACGAAAAAATTTATAGGGAGTTTATATGGCTCAAACAAACATCAAATCAACGGCGTTAGAACAACCCGTTTCTATCGCTCGTGATGGCTTTATGGCGTGGTTTTCACAAATGTCCACTCGTTATGGTTTATTAGGTCTTTGTATCCTATTAGTGATTGTTTTCTCACTTACTACAGATTCTTTTGCCTCAATGCTGACACTCAATGCAATTTTAGAAAGTAAATCGAAAATTGCACTTTTAGCTTTAGCAGCAACGACTACGATGATTGTTGGTAAAATTGACCTAAATGTTGGTTTTGGTATTGTGTTATGGCACATTTTAGTTATTACCTTGCAAGTACAATATGGCTTCTCTTGGTATATGGCAATTCTTGTCGTCTTGGTCATCGCTGCTCTTTATGGATTGCTAAATGGAATTTTAGTTGCTTTGGCAGATATTGACAGCTTTGTCGCAACGCTTGGTTCAGGTACGGTGCTTTATGCAGTTGCATTGTGGCACTCAGGCGGGCGTCAAATTGTGGGTGATTTACCAGATGAATTTATCGCACTCAATAGTACGGAGTTTTTCGGTATTCCCATTTCAGCATTTTATGTATTAGCGGTTGCGATTGCATTATGGTTAGTCACCGAGCACACCCCAACTGGTCGTGCAATGTATGCAGTAGGAGCAAACCCAGCCGCTGCTCGTTTAAACGGAATCAATATTAAAAAATACACTATCGTACCGTTTGTGGTTTCAAGTGTCATTACTGCTTTCACTGGTGTACTTATTTCTGCCCAACAAGGTGTAGGGCAGGCAAGTGTAGGTATGGACTACTTACTTCCTGCATTAGTAGGTGCATTTTTAGGAAGTACCACTATCCGTCCAGGACGTATTAATGTGTGGGGAACGGTAGTAGGTATTGCAATTCTTGCTATCGGTATTTCTGGTATTCAACAATTCGGTGGAGCCTTCTGGGTTGAGCCGCTATTTAATGGTGCAACATTGTTGCTTTCTATCACAATCGCAGGCTATGCTCAACGCAAACGCTTGTTAAATCAAAAAGCTGTACAGAAAAAATCAACCAACTAACCCTAAGAGGATTTGATTATGAAACGCACATTTCGTACAACCTTAACCGTACTTGCAACTTTAACCACAGTTGCATTTGGTCGTAACGCTTTTGCGAATGAGGATCCATTCGTACAAGAAGCAAAACAACTTGTCGCAGCGGCTACGGCAAAACAAGAAAAATGGGACGGCCCAAAAACAGGCCCACAATTACAAAAAGACAAAACAGTGATTTTTATCGCCTCAGATATGAAAAACGGTGGTGTACTTGGTGTGATTGATGGTATGAAAGAAGCGGTAGATGTAACTGGCTGGAAGTTAGATGTATTAGACGGTGCAGGTACGGTAAACAACCAATTAGCAGCTCTTAACCAAGCGATTGCTCGTAAACCAGATGCGATTGTTATTGGCGGTTGGAATCCGAATGTGGCGAAAATTCCACTCCAGAAAGCAACTAAAAATAGCATTACACTTGTAGCGTGGCACGCAACGCCAGAGCCAGGTGCAATTGATAAATATGGCATTTTCTATAATGTCACCTCTGATTCTGATGAAATTGCCCGTCTATCAGCGATGCTGGCAGTGGCAGATTCTAACGGTAAAGCCAAAGCGATTATTTTAACCGACTCGCTTTACGAAATTGCACTTCGCAAAGCAAACGTGATGAAAGAAGTGATCGAAAAGTGTAAAGAGTGCAAGGTATTAGAATTTATTGATACACCGCTTGCAGACACTTCAAGCCGTATGCCTAACTTAACTTTCAACTTATTACAAAAATATGGTGATGATTTAGAGTACGCACTTTCGATTAATGACCTTTACTTTGACTTTATGGCTCCTTCTTTACGTACCGCAGGTAAAAATAAACCATTAAGCATTTCAGCAGGTGATGGTTCTGTAACGGCTTATCAGCGTATTCGTAACGGAGATAAACAGTTTGCAACTGTACCAGAGCCACTTAATTTACATGGTTGGCAGTTAGTTGATGAGCTAAATCGTGCTTTTGCGAATGAAAAAGCGTCAGGCTATGTAACACCAGCTCATTTAGTAACCAAAGAAAATGTAGCTTATGATGGCGGTGTAAATAACCTTTACGATCCACAAAATGGTTATAAAGATGCTTATAAAGCGATCTGGGGCGTGAGGTAAAATGTAGGGAAGAATCAAATTCGCCCTTAACAAGCGGTTGGATTTTGCAAAAATTCTGTAAAATGTGACCGCTTGTAATAAAAATAAAAAATGAAGTAATTTCTTCGCTTATGGCTACTGCCAAATCTCCCCTAACCCCTCGTAGCTCAAAGAGAGGGGAGATTTGGCAGAATAGAAACATAGCTGGTAATAAAAATGAGTAATAAATTTATCCCCCAAATTTCCGACCCTCGCTTTGCGGAGCTGGTCGGCACACATTTTGAAATCGAAGAGCTGTTTGACGGAGCAATTTGGGCAGAAGGCCCAGCGTGGAGCAAACCGCAGCAAGCTCTCTATTTCAGCGATGTCAAAGGCTGCACACTTTACCGCTGGACTGAAAAAAACGGCACACAAATTTTCCGCAAACCGTCAAATTTCTCCAACGGCAACGCTTTTGATGCGAACGACAACTTAATTACTTGCGAACACGGTAATCGAGGTATTAGTTTAACGACACCCAGTGGCGAATATCGTTTCTTGGTCGGAAAAATAGACGGCAAAAAGCTCAATTCACCGAATGACGTGGTAGTAAAATCAGACGGGACGATTTGGTTCACCGATCCGCCGTACGGCATTTTGTCCGACAACGAGGGCAAGCAGTCACCAAGTGAAATTATCGGCTGTTATGTCTATTGTTACGACCCGAAAAGCGATAAACTCAACATTGCCACCTTTAACACAATGCGACCAAACGGTTTGGCATTCTCGCCAGATGAAAAACAGCTGTTTGTGGCAGATATGTCAAGTGTGGAGTTTGATGCAGATGGTTTACACCATTTAGTCGTTTTTGATGTAGATGGCAACAAACTTAAAAACCGTCGAGATGTTGTTGAAATAAATCCAGGTATTCCAGACGGTTTTCGCATTAAACAAAATAGCGTGATTTTTTGCTCTTGTGATGAAGGTATCATCGCTCTTCTGGCTGATGGTACAGAACTTGGGCGATTTGTGCTTGGTAAACCAACTTCAAATTGCTGTTTTGGTAATGATGAGCATACACTATTTGTTACTTGCTCAAATAGCGTTTATCGTTTAACAATAAACCCATAAAGATAAAATATTTTTGCCTTTACAAGCGGTTATTTTTTCACAATTTTTTACAAATAATGGATAGCAAAATGAATTACACACTCGGCATTGATTGCGGCGGTACTTTTATCAAAGCCGCACTTTTTGATAATCAAGGGAATATTCAAGCACTTCATCGAGAAAATGTTTCGGTTATTAGCGAAACAGCCGGTTATGCGGAAAGAGATATGCTGCAGTTATGGACTGTTTGTGCTGAGGTAGTGCGTTCAACAATTGAAAAAAGTGGTGTAAATCCAAGTGATATCAAAGGCGTTGGGATTTCTGCACAAGGTAAAGGTGCATTTTTCTTAGATAAACAAAATAAGCCATTAGGGCGAGCAATTTTATCTTCTGACCAACGCTCGCTTGAAATTGTAAAACAGTGGCAAGCAGATGGTGTGCCACAACAACTTTATCCGCTGACTCGTCAGACATTATGGACAGGTCATCCCGTTTCTATTTTGAAATGGGTGCAGCAAAATGAGCCAGAGCGTTACGCACAAGTCGGTTCAGTATTGATGTCGCACGACTATTTGCGTTTTTGTTTAACAGGAGAGTTGCATTGTGAGGAGACGAATATCTCTGAAAGCAATCTCTATAATATGGCAAAAGGTGAATACGATCAAAGTTTAGCTGATTTATTGGGTATGCCTGATGTATTGGAAAAATTGCCACCAGTGATTAAGCCAAATAAGGTTGCAGGTTATGTCACTTATGACGCTGCAAAATTAACGGGTTTAGCTGTAGGGACACCTGTCGTTGGCGGCTTGTTCGATGTGGTCTCAACCGCTTGTTGTGCGGATTTAGATGATGAAACCAAGCTTAATGTTGTATTAGGTACTTGGTCAGTAGTCAGCGGGATTACTGATAATATTGATTTAAGCCAAGCACTGCCGTTTGTGTATGGACGTTATGCCGAACCAGATAAATTTATTGTACACGAGGCGAGTCCAACTTCCGCAGGGAATCTGGAATGGTTTGTGAAGCAGTGGAGCCATTTAAGTTATCAGGAAATCAATGAAGGAATTGCTGCGTTACCTGCTGCACAAAGCTCAGTATTATTTGTGCCATTCTTGTATGGTTCAAATGCAGGTTTAGGTATGCAAGCAAGTTTCTACGGAATGCAGTCTTATCATACGCAGATGCACTTATTACAATCGATTTATGAAGGGGTGCTATTTAGCTTAATGACGCATTTAAACCGTATGTTTATCCGCTTTCCAAAAACCAAAGTATTGCGTGTTACAGGTGGACCAGTTAAATCAAAAGTATGGATGCAGATGCTAGCCGATTTAACAGGAATGAGACTTGAAGTGCCACAAGTAGAAGAAACAGGCTGTTTAGGTGCAGCATTAATGGCAATGCAAGGTGTTGGTTTAGATCTTAACCAAAAGCCAGTATTGAACGCAGAAATGCAAGTATTTGAACCAAATAAAGAAAATTATACCGCTTATCAGACGAAATATCAGCGTTATCAAAAATTAACTGATGCACTTAAAGCGATGATTTAAATGTATTTGCGATTTTACAAGCGGTCTTATTTTATAAAAAATGCGTAAATGATGATTGATTTTTATTATTAAATTGTAATTTATTTTCAAATTAAATGAATAAAGTGTAAAAATAAAGATTGACATTAGGGTATGGAATCGGTATTTTAACAAACGAGACATAAATGAATTATGTTTTATGTCATATTAACTAAATGATAGGGAGAGTAATTATGGCTAAGAATTTATTAGACTCAAAACGTGAAGAATTAACGAATGAAATTCGTGACATTTTAAAAAATGCAGAAGAATTATTTAATGGCACTGCAGATTCATCTACAGAAGAATATAAAAAATTAAAACATAGATTAGCAGAACAATTTGATGATGTTAAATATCGTTTTGCATCATTAAAAGATGATACTATTGATAGTGCTAAAGCAGTTGCAAAACAAACAGACACCTTAGTTCAAGATAACCCATATAAAGCAATTACTGTTGCTGGTGTGGTAGGTTTATTATTAGGTGTTTTAGTTACTAGAAGATAATAATCTTCTTTAGTTAAAATGTTTTAATTGAAGAAATAAGTAGGCCACACCTATATAGGTGTGGCTTATTATTTAATACAAGGAATGATATGTTAGATAATATTAAATCTGGATTTAAAAATAGCCTTGTCACTTTGTTGGAAATTATTCAAGTTCGTGGAGAGATGGCAAGATTAGAAATTAATGAGCAAAAAAATCAATTAGTTTCTGTTTTGGTTTTAGCGTTGTTAATTTTTATATTTTTATTGGTGTCATTTATTAGCTTATTATTTGCCTTAGATAATTATTTATTACCTGAGTATAAAGTTGTTGTATTCTTTGCTATTTCAGGCATAAGTTTATTATTAGTCTTGTTATTTGTATGGGGAATTCTAGCCTCATTGAAAAAACAAGCTAATTTTATGAAAAGTACGTTAGGCGAGCTAAAATTAGATATTGCTGCTTTCAAAAATGCATTAACCTTTAAAGATAATTTTAATGAGCATAATGGGGAATGATGAAATGGAAGATTTAAAACTAACAGAAAAAGAACTTTTAATTATGAAAGGTAGTGCCTTGAGAATGCGTTTTAAAGCCGAAACGCAAAAAACGAAAAACGATATTGTCCAACCTTTTAAACGAGTAAGAAATACAGGTTTATCATTAATTTCATCGCCAATTGGAATGACAGCAGCATTGCAATTTATAAAAAGATTTTTAGGTGCAAAAGGGACTGGTTATTCTATTTTAGGTATGGTTGCCTTATATTTATTGCAGAGAAATAAGTGAATTTCTAGATAATACAAGCGGTTAAAATTACTGAAAAAATTGCAAAATTTTTATAAATTTTAACCGCTTGTTTTTATCTGCCCTAAATAGCCTGTCTTAATTCAAGGACTGAGTGCTTTATTTTATAGAGCTTGGTCCTTTCTTTTCATTTTTATATTCGTGAATTGTTCTATTATGTTTATTCATAAAAAATCTGTACCTTAATCAGCAGTCTAACTTTTGGGGTACAGATTTTTAAGATTGTGATGGATTAAGAGATTAATTGTGGTTGATATTCAACAAGTAAATAATGTTTAGCTACATCAAGAAATTGTGCCACTTGCTGTTGTTGCCAAATATCATCTTTACCCATTTCTTTTGCCATAATAGCGGCAACTTTTACAGCACTGTCAATTGCAGCTCTTGCATCGGTGAAAAGTAATCGAACTCGGCGAGCTAATACATCTTCCACCGTTTGTGCCATTTCGTGTCGAACTGCCCAAATTACTTCTGCAATCGTGTAGTCAAGTCTCGGGTGAATTTTTTCTGCATATTCAGGGTAAGCGGTCATTAATCCACGTAGTTCTGGAATGTCAGCACCGTAAACATAGAGATGATCTTGTAAATTCACCAGCTCGGCAGGAATGTTGCCGTGAATAGATAAATCTACCGTTCTGCAGGGCTTATTGCCCAATTGTGGGTGGGCTTTTAACGCTTCTTCCACGGTATCTTCCGCCATTTGACGATAGGTTGTCCATTTGCCACCTGTAATCGTAATTAAACCACTGGTTGGGTCGGTTAATACTTTGTGGCTACGAGAAACTTCTTTCGTGCTTTGACCTGCTTTTTCAGGTGCAGCAAGCGGACGTTGCCCTGCAAACACGGCTTTTACATCATCACGAGTTGGTTTTTTCGTCAGATATTGCCCTGCCGTTGCTAAAATAAAGTTTACTTCTTGCTCAAGTGGAATTGGCTCGTAAGATGGCTGTTCAATTAAGGTATCGGTTGTACCGACAACTAACACTTCGTGCCAAGGTACAGCAAATAGCACTCGACCATCTGAGGTTTTTGGAATCATCAACGCATCATTACTTGGTAAGAATGATTTATCTAGCACTAAGTGAATTCCTTGGCTTGGCACAACGAATTTTTTTGGACTACCGTGATCCATACTTAGGATATCATTCATAAATACGCCAGTTGCGTTAATTACCGCAGTACCGAATACAAGATGTTCTTGCTGGTTTAACTCATCATAAAAAGTAACACCATCAATTTTTCCCTGTGTGGTTTTATGTAGGGAAGTTACTTTAGCGTGATTAAGTACGGTTCCGCCTTGTTCTACGACTGTTTGTGCCATATTGACTGCTAAACGAGCATCATCAAATTGCCCATCTTGATACACAGTGGCCGCACGTAAACCCAAACTGTTTAATGTTGGTAAACGTCTTTTGGCCTCTGCTTTATCAATATTTTGAGTTTTACCTAAACTTAAATTACCTGAAAGCATATCGTATAAGCCCAAACCTACGCGGTACATTAAACAATCTTTAAGTGTATAATTTGGAATAATAAAGCTTTGATTTTTAAATAGATGAGCTGCATTTTTAGCTAAACGACCACGCTCACGCAATGCTTCTTTTACTAAGGCAACATCGCCATTTGCTAAATAGCGAACACCACCATGTACTAATTTAGTACTGCGACTTGATGTGCCTTTAGCGAAGTCGTGGCTTTCTAATAATAAGGTTTTGTAACCTCGAGAGGCTGCATCTATCGCAACGCCTAAACCGCTAGCACCGCCGCCGATAATGATAAAATCCCATTTTTGTGTTTTTTGCACTTGAGCGACTTGTTCATGTCTTTGCATTTCTTGCTCCTTATGCTCGAATTTGAACTTAATTTTTACTTTATTAGCATAAACGAAAATAAGATGAGTTCAAATAGATTTGTTGAAAATTTAGATCTAAATCACAAAATGCCTTTGTGTTATGACATATATCTATTGTTCTTAATGAGGATTTAATAAAAATTAGTTTAATAAAAGTTGTTGCGATTTTTTCTTTTTCAAACATTTTTGTGCGTAAGAAAGTAAATTTTTTGTGAAATAAATCACATTTTTATAAAAAATTACTTTGTAATTTTTTATTTTCATTTATGATGGGCTGCCTTTAACTCTCTAAAAGAGAATTATTTGAGGTTTTTACTAAGTTATATTGGAATTGGAGAATATTATGTTTGGTCCATTTAAACCCGCTCCTCATATTGCGGAGCTCCCAGCGGACAAAGTTGATGCAAGATATAAATTCTTGCGTTGGCAGGTGTTTGCAGGAATTTTCTTCGGCTACGCCGCTTATTATTTCGTTCGTGCTAACTTCGATTTAGCACAAAAAGGTTTGATTGAAGCAGGAATGTACACTAAAACCGATCTTGGTGTCATTGGTACCGCTGCAGGTCTTGCTTATGGTTTATCAAAATTCGTGATGGCAGGGATGTCAGACCGTTCAAATCCGAAGGTGTTTTTACCAACGGGTTTGCTACTTTCTGGCTTATGTATGACTTTAATGGGTTTAATGCCTTGGGCAACATCAAGTATTCTCGTTATGTGGGTGATGATCTTCTTAAACGGTTGGTTCCAAGGTATGGGTTGGCCACCGTGTGGTCGTACGATGGTTCACTGGTGGTCTAAATCTGAACGTGGAACAATAGTTTCAATTTGGAATACGGCTCACAATTTAGGGGGGATGGTGCCAGGCGCAATGGTATTGCTAGCGAGTGCATTATACTTTAGTGAGTTTGGTGTTGAGGCAAAAGCTAAAGATGTTTGGCAACAAGCACTTTACTTCCCAGGTATTGCGGCAATGGTTGCAGCTATTCCAATCTACTTAATTATGAAAGATACGCCACAATCTTGTGGTTTACCGCCAGTAGAAAAATGGCGTAACGATTATCCAGAAGACTATAATGAAAAAACCTATGAACACGATTTAACAACCAAAGAAATCTTTGTGAAATATGTGTTTAAAAACAAATTGTTATGGTATATCGCAATTGCTAACGTATTTGTTTATTTAATCCGCTATGGCGTATTAAAATGGTCTCCTGTTTACTTAGGTGAAGTAAAACACTTTAACATTAAAGGCACGGCATGGGCATATACTATTTATGAGCTAGCTGCGATTCCAGGTACGTTATTATGTGGTTGGATATCAGACAAAGTATTTAAAGGCAAACGTGGTTTAACGGGCTTCATTTTTATGATTTTAACGACAGCAGCTGTTATCGCTTTATGGCTCAATCCAGCAACACCAGAGTCTGAAGTGGCACAATATGCAGGCCACGCTTGGTATGAAAATCCATATCAGCTAATGGACTTCGTTTGGATGACCACGATTGGCTTCTTAATTTATGGTCCAGTAATGTTAATTGGTTTACACGCACTTGAGCTTGCACCGAAAAAAGCAGCAGGTACAGCAGCAGGCTTCACCGGTTTATTTGGTTACTTAGGTGGTACTGTTGCAGCTTCAGCGGTTGTAGGTTGGGCAGCGGATAAATTTGGCTGGGACGGCGGTTTCTATGTGATGATCGCAGGTGGTGTTTTAGCCGTTATCTTAACATTCATCGTAATGATTGAAGAAGGCAAACACAAAGCGAAATTAGGCGATCACTACGGTAAATAATGATTACTAACAAAGGAAGAACGGAAATGGTCTTCCTTTTATTTTTCTATAATGAGGATTTCTATGAAATTTAAATTCAAAACGTTTGTAGCTGCATTGGCACTTTCTGCTGCAACATTCGGTGCATACGCACAGCAATCAGATAAGTTAGTTATTGCTCATCGTGGTGCGAGTGGTTATTTGCCAGAGCATACGTTAGAGTCAAAAGCTTTAGCCTTTGGGCAACAAGCGGATTATTTAGAGCAAGATCTTGCAATGACTAAAGATAACCACATTATCGTGATTCACGATCATTTCTTAGACGGATTAACGGATGTTGCAAAAAAATTCCCAGCTCGTAAACGTGAAGATGGGCGTTATTATGTGGCTGATTTCACCTTAGCAGAAATCCGTACTCTTGAGATGACAGAAAACTTTAAAACTGAAGAAGATAAACAAGTTCAAGTTTATCCAAATCGCTTCCCTCTCTGGCAATCTAGTTTCAAAATTCATACTTTTGAAGAAGAAATTGAATTTATTCAAGGCTTAGAAAAATCAACAGGTAAGCAAATTGGTATCTACCCTGAAATTAAAGCACCGTGGTTACACCATAAAGAAGGGAAAGATATTGCTTTAGAAACCTTAAAAGTGTTGAAAAAATATGGCTATGATAAAAAATCATCGCCAGTTTATTTACAAACTTTTGATTTTAATGAGCTAAAACGCATTAAAACCGAATTACTTCCCCAGTTAGGAATGGAGCTAAAATTAGTTCAATTAATTGCTTATACTGATTGGAAAGAGACTGAAGAACAAGACAAAGACGGTAAGTGGATTAATTACGACTACGATTGGATGTTTAAAGAAGGTGCAATGGCAGAAGTGGCAAAATATGCTGACGGTGTTGGGCCAGGCTGGTATATGTTGATTGACGATAAGAATTCAAAAGTAGGCGATATTAAATATACGCCACTGGTAGAAGAACTTGCCAAATATAAACTGGAAGTACACCCTTACACGGTACGTAAAGACGCACTAGCTCCATTTTTTGTCGATGTGGATCAAATGTATGACGCACTATTAAATAAAGCCGGTGCAACAGGTGTATTTACCGATTTCCCTGATACAGCCGTTGAGTTTTTGAAAAAACAAAAATAATTAATTAGTTGAATAACAAGCGGTCTTATTTTTGCAAAATTTTGCAAGAATAAGACCGCTTGTATTTTATTGCTTATTATTTAGCAGGAATATCTCATCTTCGCTAAGGTGAATATGGCGTTTGTTCATATTATCGTGAGAATGATTGAAACAAGCGGTTTTATTTTGTATAGATTTTGTAAATCCTTTATTTCTCTATTTTCTTTTGATTATATTTCTTTATAATATATTTTGTTTTTGAATCGAAACTTAAATGGAAGGTGGGTAATGTCAAAGCGTAATACACAACAACGTCGCCATTTAATTGTGCAGATGGTGCAATCGCAACAGGAAGTAAGTGTTGATGAACTCGCCGAAAGGTTTGAAACCTCTGAGGTAACCATTAGAAAAGATTTAACCGCTTTAGAAGAAAGTGGTTTTTTATTGCGAAAATATGGCGGTGCGGTAAAAGTTCCGTCGGAGATGATGGAAGAAGAATTTATTGAGAAACTTTCGATTCAAAAGAAAATGATTGCTCAAGCAGCTCATAATTGTATTCGAGATCATCACCGTATCATTATTGATAGCGGCAGTACTACAGGTGCGTTGGTTAAAGTCTTAGACCAAATAGGCTTGGTTGTGATGACTAACTCGTTAAATTTAGCGTCGGAATTAATTTCTCTTGAGTGTGAACCCACGGTATTAATGACAGGTGGTACTTGGGATAGCCGTTCAGAATCTTTTCAAGGAAAAGTGGCTGAACAAGTGCTACGTTCGTATGATTTTGACCAACTTTTCATTGGTGCGGATGGTTTGGACTTAGCTCGTGGCACAACCACTTTCAATGAATTGGTTGGTTTGAGCCAGGTGATGGCGGAAGTCAGCCGAGAAGTGGTTGTGTTGATTGAGTCACAAAAAATTGGGCGAAAAATGCCGAATATTGAATTGGGATGGGAAAAGATCACGAAAATCATTACCGATAACCAGTTAAGTTTTGAGACGAAAGAACAAATCGAAAAAATAGGGGTTGAAGTGGTGATTGCTGAGTAACGCACCTAAATTCCTGTACGGCTGCCGTACTAAAGTAGATGATTTTTTAGTTTAAATTAGGAATGTAAATTTATGTGTGGAATTGTAGGTGCAGTAGCACAACGTAATGTGGCTGAAATCTTAGTTGATGGTTTACACCGCTTAGAATACCGTGGCTATGATTCAGCTGGTGTGGCAGTATTAAATACCGATGAGAAAAAAATGCAGATCGTTCGCCGTGTCGGTAAAGTGAAAGCATTAGATGATGCATTAGAAGCACAGCCATTATTAGGTGGCACAGGTATCGCTCACACTCGTTGGGCAACGCACGGTGAGCCGTCGGAAACGAATGCTCATCCACATCGTAGTGGTAAAATTGCGGTAGTGCATAACGGTATTATCGAAAATTACGAAGAGTTAAAAGTGCTGTTACAACAGCGTGGTTATGTATTTCAATCTCAAACCGATACTGAAGTTATCGCTCACTTGGTGGAATGGGAGCTACGTTCTGTCTCGTCATTATTAGAAGCAGTGCAAAAAACCGTTATACAATTACGTGGTGCATACGGTACGGTTGTATTAAATGAAGCAGAGCCAGAGCATTTAATTGTGGCTCGTTCAGGTAGTCCACTTGTGATCGGTTATGGTGTAGGTGAAAACTTTTTAGCATCAGATCCATTGGCATTATTAAGCGTAACTCGCCGTTTTGCTTATTTGGAAGAGGGTGATGTAGCAGAAATTACCCGCCGTTCTGTTGAGATTTATGACCGTCAAGGCAACAAAGTAGAACGTGAAATTCACGAAGGTCACTTTGAAGCCGATGCTGCGGATAAAGGTCAATATCGCCACTATATGCAAAAAGAGATTTTTGAACAACCGGTGGCGATTATGAACACCCTAGACGGCCGTATTAAAGACGGTAAAGTGGATCTTTCAGCGATTGCTCCAAATGCCACTGAGATTCTCTCTAAAGTGCAACATGTTCAAATTGTGGCTTGCGGTACTTCATACAATGCTGGTATGGTGGCTCGTTATTGGTTTGAATCTTTAGCTGGCGTAAGCTGTGATGTGGAAATTGCCTCAGAATTCCGCTACCGTAAATTTGTCACACGCCCGAACAGCTTATTAATCACGCTTTCTCAGTCAGGCGAAACGGCGGATACTTTAGCCGCACTTCGTTTAGCTAAAGAGTCTGGTTATATGGCGGCAATGACGGTGTGTAACGTGGCAAGTTCATCTTTAGTGCGTGAATCTGATCTAGCGTTCTTAACCAAAGCTGGTGTGGAAATTGGAGTAGCATCAACGAAAGCCTTTACCACACAATTAACCTGTTTATTATTATTAAATGTGGCAATCGGTCGTTTACAAGGCAATATGAGCGAAGAACAAGAACATCACATCGTGCAATCTTTGCAACGCTTACCAGCTCAAATTGAAAGTGCGTTAGTGTTCGATAAACAAATCGAAAAATTATCGGAAGATTTTGCTGATAAACACCACACTTTATTCTTAGGACGTGGCGAATATTATCCAATCGCAATGGAATCAGCATTGAAATTAAAAGAGATTTCATACATTCATGCTGAAGCCTACGCAGCAGGTGAATTAAAACATGGTCCGTTAGCGTTAATTGACAGCGATATGCCTGTTGTGGTGGTTGCACCGGAAAATGATTTACTTGAAAAAGTGAAATCAAACATCGAAGAAGTGCGTGCCCGTGGTGGTCAATTATATGTATTTGCCGATCACGATGCCGGTTTTGAAGAGGCTGAAGACTTCAAAACCATCGTTCTACCAAAAGTAGATGAAGTAACCGCACCGATTTTCTACACCGTGCCGTTACAACTGCTTTCATACCATATCGCATTAATTAAAGGCACCGATGTGGATCAACCTCGTAACTTAGCGAAAGCGGTAACCGTAGAGTAACGATAAAAGAAAAACCTTATTCAGCAATGAATAAGGTTTTTTCTTCCTTGAAGTTTACAAGCGGTCAAAAAAGTAAAATTTTTTGCAAATATACTTACTAACCGCTAGCTACCATCCGTTGCAAATCGGTTACTTGGCTAATAGTTCTTCTTTCTCTCCATACACCGGCATTAAGGTTTTTTCATAAGCTGCTTTTAATTTTCCATTGGTTTTGAATTGGCTGATTTCTTGATTAATGAAATCAAGCAATGCTTTATTGCCTTTTTGTACCGCCGGAGCAATTTGCTCTGCCGGGCCAATGTTACCAATAGCAACATCAAAATCCGCATTTTCTTTTGCCCATGCCTAAACCAGAGCGTTATCGTGTGCTAAGGCAACACCACGCCCATCTTTTAAGGCATTGAAGGTTTCAGTATTGTGGTCGAATTTTAATAACTGAATTTCAGGGTGATTTTTGCTGAAATAGGCATCAGCCGTTGTGCCTTTATTCACTAATAAGGTTTTGCCTTCGAGTTGTTTTACATCTGTAATTGGGGCATTTTTCGGCGAAACCACACCTAATGCTACGTTCATATAAGGTTCAGCAAAATCCACTACTTCTGCACGCTCAGGCGTTTTAGTATAGTTGGCTAAGACTAAATCTACTTAAGTATTCCACACGGTTTGCTGCTTCTGTGAGTACGAATTCCACTTTGTCAGGACTACCGAGTAAGTCATTGGCGATTTCTTTTGCAATTTCCACATCAAAACCTTGGCTTTTACCGTTGGCATCAATATAACCAAATGGTGGTTTATCGCTAAATACGCCGATGCGAATCACGCCTTTTTCTTTAATTTGAGCCATGCTGTCTTTTGCTGGTGTATTTTGAGTAGTATTGCCGTTATCACAAGCGGTTAATGTCAAGGCAGCAAAGGCAGTGGCAATTAAGGTTTTTAAAAAGGTTGAACGTTTCATAATCATTCCTCAAATAGTAGTTAATAATCTAAACCGTGTAAGAACTGTTTAGCTCGTTCGGTTTTGGGAGCGTTAAAAAAGATCTGTGGAGGAGCTTGTTCAATGATCTCTCCTTTATCCATAAAGACGATGCGATCGGCAACCTTCTCTGCAAAGCCCATCTCGTGAGTAACAATGAGCATTGAAATTCCCTCACCTGCCAATTCAAGTACCACATCTAACACTTCTCGTACCATTTCAGGGGCAAGTGCTGCTGTAATTTCATCTAGCAAAATAACTTCAGGGTTCATACACAACGCTCGTACGATGGCGATCCGTTGTTTCTGCCCGCCATACAGTTCTCGTGGAAAAGCGGTTTTTCTATCAAATAAACCAACTCGTTTTAAGAGTAAATCTGCCTGAGCTTCCACTTCTTCCCGACTGCGTTTTTGAGCCTTTAATGGGCCAAGTAAAATATTTTCAATAACGTTTAAATGGGCGAATAATTCATAGCTTTGGAATACCATTCCCACTTTTTGCCGAGATTGCTCACAACTCAAATCTTTGCCAAATTCGCCAACACCTTGCATTGAAATTGTACCTCCTTGTTTATCTTCCAAGCCATTAATACAGCGAAGCAAGGTACTCTTACCACAGCCAGAAGGCCCAAGCAGCACAACAACTTCGCCTTTATGCAAATCTAAACTCAGATTATTAATTGCGACAGTCTCGCCATATTTTTTATGCAAGTTTTGAATAGAAAGTAAAGGCATATATGCGTAACGTTAAGTTATTTATGAAAGCATTTTGCAGAAAAATAATTAAGAAAGGGAATCATAAGAAGCTATTTTGTATAACTTTTGATTATAAGGAATGTTTTTAATAAGAAGATTAAAAAAGAGCTAATCATCATAAGATTAGCTCTTGGTATATATTTAGTAAATTAGGCTAAAAACCGTCCGATTACTTGCCCACCAACCATAATCCAAGCCATCAACATTGAGGTAAAAAACACCCCTAAGTAGATATAGCCAGTTTTAAGGTAACACCAGTGGTTGATAATCGTAAATACCACAAACTGTGGAATAATAACTGCTAACATCATCATCCATCGACCACCAAATTGAGGCAATCCGAGTATGTCAAAACCCGGCCCTATTTGCATAAAGTTCGGTACAAAATGGAATAACCATAAAATGACTAATCCACCTGCAGCAAATAAGATGGTTTTGAATGACCAACTCAAGAGGGTTGAGGAAAAACTGCTTGATAATGGCTGTTTCATTTGTACAGATACAATTAAACCATTAAAACTGAGGAAGAAGAGCAAAATTGGTATCCAATAAATGAAAAATAGTTCAAAGCGTTCTATCGTTAATGGTTTTAGTAACGGCCATAAGAAGCGTAATTCCGTCCCCCAAATTGAATGAGCAATAAAGGCGATAGCATAGAGCCAAATAACTAACACTATACTTAGCATTAAATTGCGTCCGATAGCTTTACTTGTACTAAAGTGGCTTAATACGCCAAATTCTGCTAATGAAATCGTGCTTGTTTTTTTCCAAAGGAAGAAAAACAGGAAGTTAATCACAGCACTAACCGACAGCCAAGTGATAATTCCATTCCCCATCTCTAAAGGCATAAAGCTCAATTTTGCAGCAATGGGCTCATTCGCTCCACCCCATTGGGTTAATAAAGGATAAAGTACGATAGTAACTGCAATATTAATTACTGCAAATAACCGCCAACGGCTTGGTGTGATTGCCATCTTGGTAGTAACGGTTTGTGTTGCCGCAGCAAAATAAGGGGCTTTTAGTAAATGATTTGCTAAAAACAATGCAGAAATAACAGCAAAAAATAGGGCAAATAGGCCGCTAAACTCTTTATACCAATAGGTTTGTTGCTCAGGCTCAATCCAGCCTTCTCCTTTTTCGCCATTTTGGAGAGCTTGGTTAAACCAAAGAATTGCTTCTTTATTACTGTGTTCTGCGATCATTACACCTAAATGCGTGCCATCAACTAAGGCTGCTCGGCGTGCTGAACCATCATTGAAGTTGCCGTAAGTATGATCCCATTTCAAGTTTTCACCACTAGGCAATGAGAAAGCGGTCAATCTTGCTTCATTATTTACAAGATCTTTTACCGGGAACGTTTTTTCCCGATAAATTCCAATTTCTTCATATAACCCCTGTGTTAATAAGTAGTTGTTTAACTCTTTATCGCCACCATTGCTACTTAAACCATTTACTGCTTTGTGATCAGGGTTTAGTTTTGCTACTCGGATCGCATTTAATGCCCCTGTGGAATGCCCAAAGATCCCCAGTTTTTCCTTATCAACGAAAGGAAGCGTTTTTAAATATTGATAGCCATTATTTGCACCGCTGATCGTTTTATTCGAGGCTGGTAATTTTGTTGAGTAGCCGTGACCAAAGTGGTCAATGGCTAATACTACAAAACCTCGCTTTGCCAGTTCTAATGCACCAAAAGTATTGGTGGCTTCTTTATCGCTTTGATAACCGTGCAATGCCAAGAGGGCAGGTTTAGGCGAGTTTTCAGTTGCAGAGATCGGACGATAGAGTTTGGCTATCATCGGTTGATTCTGCTCCGTCATAAAGCTCACGGTTGAAACATCAATTCTGCCGAAATCCCGCTCAATCAATGAGCCAATATAACTACTGATAAAACTCAATGCTAAGAAAATAATGGCTAACACTAAGCTAAATTTACTTGTTTTCATCTTTTTTCCTATTGGATTTCTGCCAAGACTGTAACTTGCGAGCTATCAACGCCTTTTACTCGTAAAGGTAAAGCAAACACTTTTTTGAGTTGCTCAGCTTTTACTTCCGATAACATTAAATCCTCAATAATGCAGATAAAATTCGAGCTATACATTCCAAGCATAACTTGATGGGCTTTTACACCGTGATCAGGGTGAGCTGGGGAAGCCAGCGAAATAAAATCAAATCCAATCGCTTTCAAATTTGCTGCATTTTTAATCAAAAATTCGGCACATTGAATGCTAACTGCTCCACCATTATGGGCATATTCGCTCGGATTTTCCTTGCGTAGCTGTTCAAAACCTGTACGGATCAATAACAAATCAGCTTGTTGAATAGCGGCTAAATGTGGTTGTAGATCCTCAGGTTCTATCATCTGCCCTGATTGTTTCGGAATATCTAGCAACAAGGGTTTTTCATAGATAAATTGAGAAAGCGGCAGCTCCGTAATTGTTACGCCATTCGGATTAAAATGGCGAGGGGCATCAAAGTGCGATCCAAAATGGTTAAACAGATGAATTTTGGAACTGTTATACACATCACCTTTATCAGTACTCGTACAAGTTTCTAAGCTCAATGTCGGCTCGCTGGGAAAACCAGGGTCATTCACATCTAATGGATAAGAAAGATATTGATACGTCATAATAAAGTCCTCTATGGGCGTTTTTGTTGAAGTAACCACTCAATCACTTCAGGGCTGTTATACACAGCGTCCCAAGTGTTGTGAGGGTTGTTATTGACAATACCGTTGTCGCCGGCTTGTTCAAAGCTAAATTCGGTGTATTTCACATTTGGGGCATTAAGCTGCTCGTGTAGAATTTGGTAGTTGATGCGAGAGCCTTTTACAGGCGAGACTTTGTCTTCTTTGCTGTGGAAGAACCAAATCGGTAAATCTTTAATTGCCGCTAAGTTCTCTTTGGTTGCGTTGCCGTCCACCCATTCGTTGGTGTAGGCTTCACGACCGCTCATTAATAATGCTCCTGCAAAGAAATTCGGGCGAGCCAGCAACAGATTTAATCCGCCTTCTGCTCCTCGAGATAAGCCATTCACATAGATGCGGTTGATATCAATTTGTGGGTTGGCTTTGATGGTTTCATCAATCATTTTGAATACAAGGTTGATACGGTTGTCTGTCTGCCAATGAATACCGCCTTTTTGCCCTTTGGCAGCATTATCAAATGGGTCAAAGACTTGGTCATATTGCGGTGCCAGCACAAAACTTGGCTCATAAGGTGAGGTTGCAATCGCCCCTTTACTGGAAATTAAGTGAGCAAGATTATCGGAACCCACTTGCCCTGAACCGTGTAGGAAAATCACAAGCGGGTATTTTTCGCCATTTTTTTGCAAAGGCGAATAGAGCCGATAGTTCAGCTTATTTTCAGGCTTATCTAAGTTCACTTGTTTTGTTTTGAAATCGTCAAGGTAAGTGGTTTTGATTTTTTCAGGCTCGGCAGTTTGTGTCCACTCTGCTTTGCCTAAGGTTGTGCCATTAGTTAATTTGAGTAAGCCTTTTTGTTCTACCGAATAGGCTAAGCGATTTGCAAAAAATTCAGGAATTTTGACCGCTTGTACTTTCTCTGTTTCTACAATGTTGCCGTTTTCATCTTTGGATTTAAACTTCATCGGTGCTTTATTGGCATCTTTTACGCTATAAGTTGCCGCATTTTTATCTGCCGTATCCAATTCAACAATCACAAATTTACCGGCTTGCGGAAGTGCGGTCGTTTTTGGCTCGGCATTCACATAGGCTTTCAATACTGAACGGCTTTCCTTTTCCGCATTGTCTAAACTGGTTTGGATTTGGTAAAGTTGGCGAAGATCGCTACCCGACAGCACATTTTCAGGGTATTCCAACGCCAATCCGTTAATTTTTTGCCCTTGAGCGGTGATTTCTGCCAGCAGAGTAATATTGACTGCCTCGTTAGGTTTAATTTCATCGGCAGCGTATAGGAAAGTGGAAAACGCTAGTCCTGCAAGAAGGGAGAGAGGTTTTTTCATAGTATTTCCTTGTATATAAAAAAATAGACTATGAGAAGATCCCATAGTCTATTTATGATTGCATTACTTATTTAATGTTTTGTTTTGTGATTTGATATAGATTGCAATAATTGCCATCACACCAACAGGGAAGGCGAGGTCAAATAATGAACCATCGTTACCCCAAACAAGGTTGGCTAAAATTACGCTAATGCCGCCGATACCCCACGCAATAGTGGTTGGTACAGACCAAACGATCATCTGTTTCTTCACATCGTTGATGCCCATCATACGGTTTACTACCCAGAATAAGCTGTCGTTAAAGTAACCGAAGAAGAGCGATCCCATAGTAGCTGCCTGTGCAGCAAGTAACATATTCACCCCTGGAATTTGAGCTAAGATCGGGGCTGAAATAGAGGCTGCTGTCACCATTGCTACTGTGCCTGAACCTTGAATAAAGCGAACAAGGGTTGAAACAATAAACGGAATGAGGATCGGTGAAATCGGTAATTGGGCAATTTGTTCTGCCAATTGTTTGCCTGCACCGCTATCACGCAATACTGCACCTAATGCACCACCTGCACCTGTTACTAATAAAATAATTCCTGCAGTTTTCACACCTTCTTCAAGATGAAGTGCGGTCTCATTTCTGCCCGTATTCGGAAGAAGAGTATAAACGGCAACCAATACGCTCAATGCCAGTGCGATCATTGGGTGGCCGACGAAAGCGAAGAATTGATAAACCACTGACTGTGATAATTCAGCATTGCCTTTTACAGCTAAATCAAACATAGCTTTAATGAAGATCAGTGCAATAGGCAACACGATTGGCAACATGGAAAGGAACAAACTTGGTAAGTTTTTCTTCTCACGGCTTTCAATGTAGTCATCATATTTTTGTTTTAATTCTTCTTGGGTGAAGACTTCTTGGTTAAACTCAGGGTATTTTTTATCCAACCATTTCGCATAAAGCACAATACCGATCACAGGTAACACCGCAAGTGCCATACCCACTAACAACATTAAGCCAAGATCGACATTAAATAATCCTGCCACGCCTAGTGGACCCGGTGTTGGTGGCACAGTGTGGTGTGTAACGACCAAACCACCTGCAAGTGCAACCCCTAAGGTTAAAAGTGAGCGTTTTCCGTTTTTCGCTAAGGCTTTAGCTACGGGATAAAGAATAACGAAAGCAGAATCTACGAAAATTGGAATACTCACCACATAACCTGTGATAGCTAATGCCCACTCTTCTTTTTTCTTGCCTAGCATTTTGATAAAGCTGTAAGCCATTTTTTCTGCTGCACCGGAAACTTCCAGTACACTTCCCATCATGACCCCTAAACCGATCACGATACCGATACCACCTAATGTGCCACCAAAACCTTTGCTGATTGCACCTAATGTATCATTGACGGACATACCACCAACGAGACCAGCAATAGCGGAGGCAATTAACATTGCAATAAATGCATGAACACGTGTTTTTAATACTAAATAGACTAAGACAAATACGGCAATCAATAGCCCTATGATTGGAATGGGTAAGCCAAACATACTGTTGCTCCTAAGTTACATATCATGTTTAATAAATCGTTGAATCACTTCCTTAAAATCAACATCTGCCGTAAAACCTAAGTTCAGTGACGTTGAGTTATCAATTTCAACCGGCCAACTTGCGACAATGTTGTTAATATTTTCATCAAATTCAAAACGGATTTTTTGTAAGATTTGTTCTCCTTTTATTGAAGCTAAGTCAGATAACATTTGTTTTACACTGACCGTAAAGCCAGGTAAGTTGATGACATGCCAACTGCGTTGTGGCAATGAAGGCAAAGTTAAAGCGTGAATAAAGTTGTTAATCACCGTATTCGGGCTGGAGATCCACAAGCGTAATTCTTCAGAAACCGGACAAACCGCTTCCTCACCGTTTAGTGGTTCACGAATAATGCTGCTAACAAAAGAGGAAGCCGCTTTATTTGGTTTACCCGGACGTATACAAATGGTTGGTAAACGAAGTACAATGCCATCAACAAAACCTTTGCGAGAATAGTCATTGATGAGCAATTCACACATTGCTTTTTGTGAGCCATAAGTCGATTGTGGTGTCACTGCTGTCCCATCAGTAATCACATCTGGGAGCTCGCCTCCAAATACCGCTAACGAGCTGGAGAAAATAAAGCGAATATTCGGATTATTTCTTCGGCAGATTTCCAATAGATTACGAGTGGTCAAGAAATTGATTTCATAACCTAAATCAGGATCTTGCTCTGCGTGGCTACTTACAATCGCCGCTAAATGGAAGATAGCGGTTGTTTTTTCGGTAATAATTGCATCTAAACCTTCAGGATTTCTTAGATCCATTTCTAAACAACGTACACGGGAGTCATTATTTGGAGCTGTGGGTTTAATAACATCAACTAATACTAATTCTTCAATTTTGTCTGAATGCTGAGTTAATAAGGTTTTTGCAAGGCGTTGTCCTAAAAAGCCTGCTCCACCTGTAATGACGATATTCATTTTGTCTATCCCTCTATTTATATTGCTCAAACCAACCCAATCCAGCAGTTGTTTCCGCTCTCGGCTTGTACTCACAACCCACATAGCCTTCGTAACCGATTTCATCGAGTTTATTGAAAATATATTCGTAGTTGATTTCCCCTTCGTCCGGTTCGTGGCGATCCGGCACAGAGGCAATTTGAATGTGGGCAAATTTACCCTTGAGTTTGTCGGTTAGGCGAGATAAGTTGCCGTCCACATTCTGTGCGTGGAAGTAGTCAAGCTGTACAAACACATTGTCTCGGTTTACCGCTTCTACAATTTCCAGCGTATCAAACTGGCTTTTAAGCAGATAATTCGGTTTCACTTCCGGGCTTAGGGCTTCAAGCAAAACGTTAATGCCGTGCGGTTTGAATTTATCGGCGGCATATTGCACGTTTTCGATAAAGGTTTGTTTATAGGCTTCACGATCTTCGCCTTTTGGCACGACCGCTGCCATCACGTGCACATTTTTACAACCTAATGCGAGGGCGTATTCCAACGCCAAATCAATGTCACGATGGCTATCGGCTTCACGCCCCGGAATGGCGGAAACGCCCCATTCCCCTTGAGCAACATCGCCGGCTGCGGTATTGAATAACACCTGTTTTAAGCCATATTGCTCAAGTTTGGCTTTCAGTTCTGCTGCCGGATAATCGTAAGGCCAAAGGTATTCAACATATTTGAAACCTGCTTTTGCTGCCGCTTCAAAACGATCTAAAAACGGCACTTCGTTAAACATCATCGTAAGGTTTGCTGCAAATTTAGGCATTTTATTTTCCTCTGTTTTTCAGATCATTGACTTCGTCATCGGTGAGATAACGGACTTTTTGACCTTGTAGAATAAAATAGAGCTTGGCGGTTTCTTCCAACTCTTCGGTATTATCCACCGCATCACGCAAGTCTGAACCTGTGACTACCACCCCGTGATTTGCCAGTAAAAAGGCCTTACCGTCTAAGGCTCGTTCCCCCAGCTCTCGGGCAATGTTGATGTCTCCCGGGCGGTAGTAAGGAATGACCGGCAATTTTCCCACCCGCATCACATAGTAAGGGGTGAAAGCACGCATAGCGTTGTCGGTATCCAAATTTTCCAAGCAAGAAAGTGCGGTTAAATAAGTGGAGTGTAGATGCACAATCGCTTGGCAAGCCAGATTTTTCTGATACATCGCCAAATGGAAAATCGATTCTTTAGAAGGTTTATCGCCTTCAAGAACATTTCCTTCCATATCAAGGACTGAAAGGCGATCCGCCTGTAGTCGCCCAAGTGATGAGCCTGTTGGCGTAACTAAAATACGATTTTCATCTAAACGAACGGAAAGGTTGCCCGCTCCGCCTACGGTATATCCTCGCTCAAACAGCGAGCGGGCAAGATTGACCATTTCAATCTTTTGTTCTTGTTCTGTCATACAAACATCTCCTGAGCAAAACTGAAGAAATCTTCTTTACCGAAGTTACCGGATTTCAATGCAAGAAAAATCGGTTTTTCGACCGCTTGTAACCAGGGTACGCCCGGTGCAATTTGTTTACCGATGTGGAAACCGCTAAATCCAAGCTGTTGAACCACAATGCTTGAGGTTTCGCCACCAGCGGTAATAAAGTTAGTTACACCTGCTGCTTGCAGCTTTTCTGCTAGTTTGGCAAAGGTATTTTCAATGGCGTGGCTGGCTTTATCGCCGCCGAATTGGGTTTGAATCTCTTTCAATTTTTCAGGGGGAACGGTGGCATAAACCAGAGGAGCTAGTTCGCTATCTAAATTCTCAAGCACCCATTGGTAGATTTCTTCTACATAGTTCGGATTGTTAATCGCTTTTTCTGCCTCTAAGAAATAGCTTGGAGCTTGTTGCTTATAAGCATTTACTTGGCTATTCGTCATTACTGAGCAAGAACCTGAAAGCACAACGGTTTTACCTTTGCTTGGCACAAACGCATTCGTGCCTTTTTTACCACCTGAACGGTAAGCCGCCATATAAGCCCCTAAGCCTGAACCGCCTGTGATTAATTTGAAATCGGCAACGGCTTCGGCAAGCACGGCAAGTTGTGAATTATCGGCAGCATCTACCACCGCATATTTGTAGCCTTGCTGTTTCAGTTCAGCAAAACGAGCTTTCACACGCTCTGCCCCTTGAATCACCTCCGCATAGGCGACCAAGCCAGTTTTGCCTTGGGATTGTGCGTCCATTAAACGCACCAAGTTGGCATCTTTCATCGGGGTAATCGGGTGGTTACGCATACCGGATTCATTTAGTAGCACATCGCCCACAAACAAATAGCCGTTGAAAATGGTTCTGCCATTAACAGGCAGAGCCGGTGTGACCACCGTAAAATCGGTGTCTAATGCCGCCATTAACGCATCGGTTACCGGCCCGATATTGCCTTTCTCCGTGCTGTCGAAGGTAGAGCAATATTTAAAGTAGAATTGCGAGCAACCGTTTTGTTTCAGCCAATCTAAGGCTTGTAATGATTGTTGGATTGCTTCTTCCACAGGGTTAGAGCGAGATTTCAGGCTAATCACAATCGCATCAACTTGACTGTTGAGTGTAGCTTTCGGCACACCATTCATTTGCACCGTTTTTAGCCCGTTTTCGGTTAAGAAGCTGGCAATATCGCTCGCACCTGTAAAATCATCTGCAATAATGCCTAACATTAGTTGCCTCCTTTTTTCGGCAGCTCAATACCGCTGAAAATTTTGATCACTGCACTGTCATCTTCCTTACCGTAACCTGCGTTGCTTGCCTCAGTAAACATTGAGTACGCAGTGCTTGCTAAATGGAGTGGGAAGCGGAGCGATTTGGCGGTGTCATTCACTAAGCCTAAATCTTTCACAAAAATATCGACCATTGAAAGCGGTGTGTAGTCGCCATCAACCACGTGTTTCATACGGTTTTCAAACATCCAAGAGTTGCCTGCGGCGTTGGTGACTACGTCATACATTAAATCAAGCGGAATGCCTGCACGAGCAGCTAATGCCATTGCCTCTGCACCGGCGGCAATATGCACGCCCGCTAACAGCTGGTGAATAATTTTCACGGTTGCACCTAAGCCGATCTCTTCACCGATGTTATACACTTTGCCTGCAACCGCATCTAAAACCGGTTTTAATTTCTCAAATGCTTCCGTAGAGCCTGATGCCATCACGGTCATCTCGCCTTGTGCCGCTTTCGCTGCACCACCGGACACCGGTGCATCTAACATAACCAAGCCAAGTTCTGTTAATTTCTGTGAAATATCTTTCGCATCTTGTGCAGAAATGGTAGATGAAACCATCACTACTGTGCCTTTCTTCAAATGTTGTGCTAAACCATTTTCACCGAATAACACCGCATTAACTTGGTTTGCATTCACCACCAAAAGCAGAACGGCATCTAAATCTTTCGCAAAATCCACCGCACTTGTGCCAACGCCTTTCGCACCGGCTGCTTTTAAGGTTTCTAAGTAGGTTGGATTTAAATCCACGCCGTAGGTATCTAAGCCTGCAGCGATACAAGATTTTGCTGCTCCCATACCCATTGCACCTAAGCCGATGACGGCTACGCTATATTTTTGACTCATTGTTTATTCCCTCAAATAAATTAATGAACTTGATGGGCGTATATTAACCAATAGGAAAGATAAAATCTGTGATAAAGATCACAAATATTAACAATAAATGTTAAATTTTGTTATTTTAAGTTTGGGGGCTAAATCTGATATAATTTGTTACAACAACTAAAATTAGGCGAAAAAATGATTCCTATCGAACGACAACAAAAGATATTGCAATTTATTAATAATAATGGGGTGGCTAGCATTCAATTTTTGGCGGATAAGTTAAATGTGTCGCATATGACTATCCGCCGTGATATTCAAAAACTTGAAGATGAAGGCAGAATTTCATTAGTTTCAGGAGGAGCTCAATCTGTTGAGCGATTAGCGGCTGAATTGCCACATATTGATAAATCAACTTTGTTTCACGATGAGAAATCTGCTATCGGTACTTTAGCCGCAAAGCTGATTTCAAACCACACAACAGTGTATCTTGATGCGGGTACAACAACCTTAGAAATTGCTCATCAAATTGCCGAGAGAAAAGATCTACTGGTTATTACAAATGACTTTGTAATCGCTCATTATCTTAGTAATGCAGGAAAATGTGATTTAATTCATATAGGTGGGAGTGTTTGCAAAGAAAATTTCTCAACCACAGGCTCTCTTGCTGCGGAGTTTCTTAAAAATCTTTCTATTGATATTGCCTTTATTTCAACTTCATCTTGGAGCTTGAAAGGTTTAACAACGCCAAATGAAAATAAAATTCCTGTAAAAAAGGCGATATTACAATCATCAAAAGAAAATATTTTAGTAACTGATTCATCAAAATACGGCAAAGTGGCTACGTTTTTTGTTTGTCCTTTAACCGTATTTGATCAAATTATTTGCGATAACGGCTTGTTTGGAAACGTGCAAGATGCTCTTAAAGGGCTTGATGTTAAACTAAATATTGCACAGTAATTAACTCTCCCACCTATGTTCTAATTTATTCGCCAATAATGAAAGTGGCTAGCAAATTAAGAAATACAGAACAAAAATAAGTCCATAAACGAAGAATGACGCATTTGGGCTGGTTAGTAGTGAGTTTTCAATAATTTGTTGCCCCACTTTTACCACTTCAATCACGCCAATGAGTGCAGCGAGTGAGCTGGTTTTAATCATTCTAGTAAATAGCTTAATCGCACTTGGCAGTAGTCGGCGAGTGCCTTGCAGTAGTTCAATATAGCGGAAAATCTGCATACGGGTTAAGCCGATTGCTTTGGCTGATTCGATTTGGTGTTTTTCGATTGAAGCTAAAGCCCCTCGTACTAAATCGCCCATTTCAGCCGTTCCACATAAGGTAAACACCCAGATACACACCCAAACACCGCTAATGTGAATATCTAACCAAGTAGATATGCCGAAATAGAGCATAAAGAGCCAAACTAAGATTGGCACAATGCGTATTGTTTCAAGGTAAAAACGAGCAAATCCACGCACAATTAGGCTATTTGAACGCATAATCAAGCACAAATAATGTGCCGAAAACCAATGATAGTGCAACGGATATAAAAGAGATTTTCGCTGTTAGCCATAATCCTTGAGCCAATCGGGCGGCATTTTGCCCTTCCCATAACCAATCAAATCCCATATTTTGCCTTCCTTACTCTGTTTTCAAAATGACGAACTAAAAGCGATATTGGTAGCAAAATAATTAAATAGGCAATGAATAGCATAAATAACGCTTCGTTAGTTTTGTAATCCATTCCGATAATATCTTTAGTGACGAATAATAGCTCTGCTACGGCAATAGCACTAATGACAGAGGTTTCTTTAATTAAAAAGAGTATATTTGCTCCAACGGCAGGGATTGAAACCGCCCACGCTTGAGGGAAAATAACATATCGGAAGATTTGGTAAGGCTTTAAGCCGATAGATTTTGCAGTCTCTGTTTGCCCTTTCGGAATGGCTTGTGAACCTGCTCGTAGGCTTTCTGCCATATAGCTAGAACCTAGAAAAACTAAAGCAATCACACCGCAAGTGAAACCGTCCCACTTAATCCCGATTTTCGGTAAGCCATAGTAAAGAAAAAAGAGCTGAATTAGCAGAGGTGTGTTACGGGAAAGCTCTATATAACCTTTTGCAATGCTATCAAGCGGTCGCATTTTGTAAGTGGTGATAACAGCAATAATCAGCCCGAAAAGGAGAGAAAGAGAAATCTCCCAGAATGAGAGCTGCAAGGTCAGCCAAGCGGCATCTAAAAATTTGGGGATACTGTTATAAATATAAGTCCAGTTCATATCGCATAAACATTCTGGGGATAATGATGGCTATTGTGCGAGAGGTAAAATAAAAAGGGAAAGAATTAGAAATACTTTTTTATAGAAATTAGTTATAAAAAATCAGCACATTGCTGTGCTGATTTTTCCGTTTGAATTATTGTCCGTAGTAGGCATTTTTACCGTGTTTGCGGAGGTAGTGCTTATCGAGAAGCTCTTGTTGCATTGGCTGAATATCAGGGCGAATTTGATGGCTGATAAAATTCATATAAGCAATTTCTTCTAATACGACAGAATTATGCACCGCATCGTGTCCGTTTTTACCCCAAGTGAATGGACCATGTGAATGCACTAATACGCCTGGAATAGCGGTTGGCTCAATGCCTCGTGTGCGGAAAGTTTCCACAATCACTCGACCAGTTTCTAGCTCATATCCACCCGCAATTTCTTCAGGCGTCATTTTACGAGTGCAAGGAATCGCACCATAGAAATAATCGCCTTGTGTTGTACCAAGTGCTAACAGATCTTTACCCGCTTGAGCCCAACCCACAGCGTTGCGTGAATGCGTATGTACTACGCCACCAATATCTGTAAATTCACGATAAAGTGCTAAGTGAGTTTCGGTGTCAGAAGAGGGTTTTTTATCCCCATATACACGGTTGCCTTGTAAATCGACAAGCACAATATCTTCAACCGTCATTGCATCATATTCCACACCAGATGGTTTAATCGCAACTAAGCCTGTTTCACGGTCGATTTCACTTACATTGCCCCAAGTGAAAGTAACTAAACCGTGTTTTGGTAATGCTAAATTTGCTTTTAAAACACGTTCTCTTAATGCTTGTAATGCCGGTGTTAATTCAGTTAATTGAGTCATAGCGTGAAGCCCCCTTCTGTCATTTTTTGTTCAATCCAACGGCGGGCATTAATAATTTCCGCAATTGGCTCTTCTGCTTTTTCTGTCCACATTTCGATTAAAAATGCACCACGATAATTTAATTCAGCCAGTGTTCTAAAGCAAGCGGCAAAATCTACACAGCCATCACCGAACGGCACATCACGGAATTGTCCTTTGCAAGTTTTAGTGACTTTGTAGGTATCTTTCAAGTGGATTGCTGAAATTTTATCTATGCCTAATTTAAGTTCTTCCGCTACGTTATCATTCCACGCAGAGAGATTGCCTAAATCGGGATACACGGTAAACCAAGGGGATTTAATAATATCGTCCCATTTTTTCCAGCGTGAGATAGAACTCATAAACTTGGTATCCATAATTTCAACTGCAATAGTAACTTGGTTGCTTGCCGCAAGCTCTACAGCCCATTCTAAGCCTTCTTGGAAACGTTGGATTGTGCCTTCGTCTTGCTCTTCGTAATAAACATCATAGCCAGCAAGCTGAATGGTGCGAATGCCGAGATCAACCGCTAATTGGATAGCCTTTTCCATAATCTCATAGGCTTTTTGACGTGTTGCTTCATCACGAGAACCGAATGGGAAACGGCGATGTCCTGATAAGCACATTGATGGAATGGTTACACCCGTATTAATGATTGTTTTCACTAATTTAGCACGCTCTTTTTTGCTCCAATCAAGGCGGGAAAGGCGCTCGTCCGTTTCGTCAATCGACATTTCCACAAAGTCAAAACCGCAGACTTTGGCGATGGAAAGTCTATCTTGCCACGAAATATTTTTTGGCAAGGCTTTTTCGTAAATACCGAGTTTGTGTTTTCTCATAAGTTTTCCTTGAAATAATATTTTGTTTATTTGATATGATATTAAAATTGAGTATGAGCGTAAATTACTTCTGCCAAATCTCTCCTAACCCCTCTTTGCTAAAGAGGGGAACTGATCTCCATAAAATTTCTATTCATCTTTTATTATTTAGCTTAAAAAAGCCCAGATGAACTTTAAATTTACTCCGATGGGTCACCCCTCTTTAGAAAAGAGGGGAGGGGGAGATTTGATGTAACGCCATTACGCCAAAATAATCTCTAATCCTTTTGCTTTCAACTCCTGAATAATGGTTGGATCAGCTTCTTTTCCTGTAATCAATAAATCAATTTTATTGAATTCTTTAAATAGCATACCGACTTTTTTACCCAGTTTAGTGCTATCCAATAAGACAACATAACGTTCAGCGTGTTTTGCCATTTGTTGTTCGGCATTGGCAATAATCATATCAGTTTTAAATAAACCTTCAGTGGTTAAGCCTTTGCCACTGGTAAACATAGTTGTTGCAGCATAACTGAGTTCATTTTGTGTATTGAGTGAGAGCATCACTTTTTTATTTTTATTGTATTGTCCGCCTATAATGACTACATCATCGTGAGAGCCTTCAATCAGTTGATTTGCAAGCGGTAGATAATTGGTAATAATTTGCAATTTTTTCCCACATAGCACATTGCCAAGCATTTCCATTGTAGAACCGCAGGTTAGAATTAAACTTTCTCCTTCTTTGCATAACCCCCCAGCTATTTCAGCGATGCGTCTTTTTTGTTCAGCATTGTTGGTTTTTTTAGGGGTTTTATGTGAGGGAGAGAAAATAGCTTCAGCACCATTTCTGACTTTTTTTAATTTACCTTGTCCATCTAATTTATTAATGTCTCTCCTTGCGGTGGCTGGGGAAATATTTAGCCGCTGCATAATGTCTGCGGTTGAGAGAATTTTTCGCTCAGCCAGTAGTGCTAATAACTCTTTGTGTCTGTAGCTTTCGTTCATTATTCCATCCTTGTTTATTGTAATGTTGTAATGAACAGTAAAAGCTAGGGGCGAATTGCAATTCGCCCCTAGTTAGCCATTACAGCATTGATTTAAATTGAATGTTAGGTTCTTGCTCAAAACAGTCATCAAAGCCACGTGGGTGGTGGTATTCAATTAAATCTTTATCACGAGGGTAAACATATTTGCCACCCACTTCCCAAATAAATGGGTGGAACTTGTATTGTAAACGATCTTTACGCATACGCCATAGATCAATGATTTCTTGCGTGCTTGCCATAAAGTTTGTCCAAATATCGTGATGCACTGGTATGATTACTTTACAACGTAAACATTCTGCCATACGTAATAAATCAATTGAAGTCATTTTATCAGCAATACCTACTGGATTTTCGCCATAGTTGTTTAATGCAACGTCAATATCAAATTGTTTACCATGTTTAGCAAATTGGATGGAATAATGCGAATCTGCACCGTGGTAAATATTACCGCCAGGCGTTTTAAATACATAGTTGACAGCTTTACGTCCCATTTCTTCATCAGATGGGCATAAGCCTGCTAATTCGCCATCACGCTCTTCTGCTCCTTGAACGGGCAAAGTGACTAAGCAGGTGCGGTCGAAAGAATCTAATGCGTGAATTTCGACGTCTTTTAATTTGACGACATCGCCTGGTTTAACCACAATGATGCGATCTTCTGGTACGCCCCATTTTTTCCACAATTCGGCACAGTGCCACGGACCGACAAATTTCACGTGATTCAGTTTTGGATTATTCACTATTGCTGCAGCTACGTTTACATCAATATGGTCTGAATGGTAGTGAGAAGCTAAAATAAAGTCCACTTCGTTGATCGCAAAAGGGTCAAGTACCATCGGTTGGGCTCGCAGGTTCGGTTGCAATTTACGCACGCCTGCCATATTCGCCATTTGGTGACCACGTACCATATCTTTCACTTTTTTAGTTGATTTACCACGACCACACCATAAGTCCATACAGATATTGGCACCTGCTGGCGTTTTTATCCATACACCAACGCAACCTAACCACCACATTGCAAAGTTGCCTTCTGGCACAACTTCCTCTTCAATTTCTTCGTTTAACCAAGTCCCCCACTCTGGGAAGGTTGATAAAATCCAGCTTTCATGGGTAATTTCTGAAATTTTGCTCATTGCGAACTCCTAGCTCTCAGGATTGAAATAAAATAATCAAAAGCAATCATACATAATCAAGAAAAATCGTCAAACAATTTTTTTGAAAATGTGATCTGCGTCTAATTTTTTAGGTACTGCTCAAAAATAGTGTGTAAATTTTGTTCATTTTGTTTAATCATTTCTTAGCTTTCAGAAACAAGCAAGACTGGCAGGGTTATCACGCAATCGGTAAAAGATGGCAAAGATTTGACCGCTTGTAGTAAAGCCGCTGTGTCTAAAATTGCGTTGGGCGGTGAGTTAATCATAAACTCTACAGGGCAAAATGAAAAAATTTTGTGATCTCTCTCACAAATAATCAAATAAAATCTTTTTTAATCTAATTTTGTTGCTATTATTCAGCCTAACAATTTCCCTGTGAAATTTATTCTCTGTTTTGATTCACCAAAAATAAGAGGTTCTCTTATGGAATTTATTACTGATATTCTCCTTTTCTTAAAGGATCAAGTGCTGAATAAAGCCCCTTTCTTGTTAGGTATTGTAGCTTGCTTAGGTTACATTCTTCTTAAAAAAGATACTTCTACTGTTCTTAAAGGTACGATAAAAACCATTGTTGGTTTTATGATTGTACAAGCTGGTTCAGGCTTTCTTGTAACCAACTTCAAACCCGTTATTGAGGGTTTAGCAAAATACCATCAACTTGCAGGAGCGGTTATTGACCCTTACACCAGTATGCAATCTACCATTCAAACAATGGGTGACAATTACTCTTGGGTAGGTTATGCCGTAATTGGGGCGTTATTTCTCAATATTTTATTAGTTGTTTTTCGCCGTTTAACGGGTATCCGTACCATTATGCTAACGGGGCATATTATGTTCCAACAAGCAGGCTTGGTGGCGGTATTCTATATGATTATTGGTGCATCAATGTGGGAAACTATCATTTACACCTCTGTATTAATGGCACTTTATTGGGGTATTTCTTCCAACATTATGTATAAACCAACTCAAGCGGTTACAGGCGGTGCAGGTTTCTCTATCGGGCATCAACAACAAATTGCTTCTTGGATTGCGGTAAAACTTGCTCCAAAACTTGGTGATAAAAACGATACTGTGGATAAAATGAAATTACCGAACTGGTTAAACATTTTCCACGACAGTATCTCTGCCACTGCCTTAGTGATGACCGTTTTCTTCGGCATTATCTTACTCTCTTTCGGCTTAGATAACTTAAAAGAGCTAGCAGGCAAAACCAACTGGTTTATGTATATTCTTGAAATGGGCTTGAAATTTGCGGTGGCAATTCAAATTATTGTAACGGGTGTACGTATGTTCGTAGCAGAGCTTTCTGAAGCCTTCAAAGGTATCGCAGAACGCTTAATTCCAAACTCAGTGTTAGCTATTGACTGTGCAGCAATTTACGCTTTCTCACCAAATGCGATGGTATTCGGCTTTATGTGGGGGGCAATCGGTCAGTTCGTGGCAGTAGGTGGATTATTAGCCGTTGGTTCACCGGTATTAATCATCCCAGGCTTTATTCCAATGTTCTTCTCTAACGCAACTATTGGTGTGTTTGCAAACCAATTCGGTGGTTGGAAAGCGGTGATGAAAATCTGTTTTGTGATGGGTATCATCGAAGTGTTAGGCTCTGCATGGGTAATCCAAATGTTAGCGAGCCAAGGCACAACCTTCAACGGCTGGATGGGTATGGCAGACTGGGCATTATTTTTCCCTCCAATCCTACAAGGTATTATTAGTATTCCAGGCTTCTTCTTCGTGATTGTGGCAGCAGCTATGGTGTATATGTTCTTCGCATCTAAACAACTTCGTGCAGAAGAAGCAGAAGCCGCTACGAAAGGTTTAAACCTTGAACAGCTTGACGGCTACGGTTTAGATGACGTAAAAGCAAAGTCAAAAGCGGAAGCAGTACAACAAGCGGTCGAAAATGCTGAAAATTCTGCAAATCCGATTCGTATTCTTGCGGTGTGTGGCTCAGGTCAAGGCTCATCAATGATGATGAAAATGAAGATCAAAGGCTATTTAGACAAACGCGGTATTCCAAATATTATGGACTCTTGTGCGGTAACTGATTACAAAGGCAAATTAAGTGAAGTAGATATTATTGTATCAAGCAAACATTTAGCCAATGAAATCGATGTGCCGGAGGGTAAAGCGGTACTCGGCGTGCAAAATATGCTAAACCCGAACTCATTCGGCGATGAATTAGTTGAATTAATCAACAAACATCAGGCAAAATAATCCTAATTCCCCTTACTTTGTAAGGGGAAATTTACTAACAGGAATAATATATGAAATTCTCTCGTACTTTTCTATTCACTTTACTATCAACCGCCTTAGTATGTACTGTTCAAGCAGCACCAAAAGAACCATACACTCAACCAGGTTTTGACACTCGTAGCATTGAAAAACAACAAGCACCAATTCATTGGGTTTCAGTCGAGCAAATCAAAGCAAGCCTTGAAGGAAAGCCGCCAATGAATGTTAGTTTTGATATTGATGATACTGTATTGGCAAGTAGCGGTTGTTTCTATTATGGTAAAGAAAAATATTCACCAACTGATTACAGTTATCTGAAAAATCAAGATTTCTGGGATGAAATCAATTCAGGTTGTGATAAGTACTCTATTCCAAAAGAGGCTGCCCGTGAACTTATTAATATGCATCAAGAGCGAGGAGATAAAATTTTCTTTATTACAGGACGTACAGCCGGTAAAGATGATCAATTAACACCATTGTTAGCAAAAACATTTGGCATTAAAGATATGCAGCCCGTGAATTTTATGGGTGGACACGGCGTAGATCAACTTAAAACTAAATTTAATAAAACGGCAGGCATTTTAAAACATAATGTACAGTTACATTATGGCGATAGTGATGATGATATTCTTGCAGCAAAAGAGGCGGGTATTCGTGGTATTCGTTTATTGCGTGCAACCAATTCAACTTATTTACCGTTCCCACAAGCAGGTGGATATGGTGAAGAGGTTTTAATTAATTCTAGTTATTAATCTGTTATGATTTGTATAGTAATTATCTTTAAGGAAAGAAAATGAACTTAAAACAATCTCTTATTGAAAACAATTCAATTCTTCTTAATCAAAAAGCAGCAAACTGGAAAGAAGCAATTAAACTAGGTACAGATCTACTTGAAAAATCTGGGGCTATTGAACCTCGTTACTACGATAACATTATCAGCAAAATTGAAGAAATGGGACCTTACATCATTCTTGCTCCAGGACTGGCAATGCCACACGCACGTCCTGAAGAAGGTGTGGTTAAAACGTCATTTGCGTTAGTCACTTTGGTAGAACCTGTCTATTTCGATGGCGAAGATGAGCCTGTTTCTGTGTTATTTACCCTGGCAGGGAGCGATTCAGACCGCCATATGCAAGGTTTGATGGAAATTACCCAAGTTTTAGACGATGAAGAGAGTGAAACAGGGGTAAATTTAGAAAAAGTCTTAGCCTGTAAAACTGCTGATGATGTTTATGTAATGATTGATAACGCATTGAACGGCTAGTACTAACAAATTTTAAAATCCACAGAGGAATATTAATATGTCAAAACCCTTACTACAAATCGCATTAGATTCACTCAGTTTAGAAAAAGCCGTTGCGGATGCAAAACAAGCTGAAAATTTAGTAGAAATCATAGAGTGTGGCACAATTTTAGCCTTTGCAGAAGGTATGAAAGCCATTTCTACCTTACGTGCATTACACCCAAATCACATCATTGTGTGCGATCTAAAAACCACCGACGGTGGTGCAATTTTAGCTAAAATGGCGTTTGAAGCAGGTGCAGATTGGCTCACTGTTTCTGCCGCTGCTCACCCAGCAACCAAAGCTGCTTGTAAAAAAGTGGCTGATGAGTTCAATGCAGCTCACCCAGAACTCAAAGTGAAAAAAGAGATTCAAATTGAGATCTACGGCAACTGGACAGTTGAAAAAGACGCCAAAGAGTGGGTGGAATTAGGGGTTACGCAAGCAATTTATCATCGCTCTCGTGATGCAGAATTAGCAGGTAAAGGCTGGACAGCAGAAGATATCGAGTTAATGAAGCAACTGTCTGATTTAGGCATTGAGGTCTCTATCACGGGTGGTATTGTGCCAGAAGATATTCACTTGTTCAAAGAAATTAAAAATGCCAAAGCCTTTATTGCCGGTCGTGCATTAGTGGGTGAAAAAGGTAAACAAACCGCTGAAGCGATTCGTGCAGAAATTGATAAGTATTGGGTATAGTGATTTATTCTTAATTAAAAATAATAAGCGATTGATATTTACCAACGTCAATCGCTTATTTTTTATTAGCTAACGATGGATTTAATATGTTTTTTAGTCCATTTATATAAAAAGTAGATAAGAATTTCTGACAAGATAATCATATTAAATAAAATAACAGGAGAAGAAATATTCAGTAATCTACCTAAAGATAAGGATAAAACAAATGCACCGATGATAGTAAATATCGTAATGATACTCTTGTTAGATAAAATATACTCAATCCTCATAACACTCCTAGTACTCCATAGAAATGGAGTGATTAGAAAAGAGCCAAAAACATAAGGCGTATAGATATATTGAATAAGACTCTCTGACTTAATTAGAGTTGATAAAGCAAATAAAATAATTAATGAAAATATTGATGTAACAATTGATACAGTTATACAAAATCCATATAAATCACTCGAGTAATCTTGTTTTATTTTGATAAAAATACTATCAACATCAAGTAAAGGATAAATAGAAAGTGATGAAAGAGTAAATATCATAGTCCAATACTGTGTAACCCACTCATCATCTTTAAAAAAAATCATTAATAATAAGTTGCTTGCTAAATAAGAGGCAAATAATAGTACAAGTGCAAGATATGAAGAGATATTCTCTTTATGCTGTATCACTTGAATTTTGTTTTCCAGTAATTTTATATTCCTTTTGTATAAATAATGACCTAAAAGAATGACTTCTACGAATCCCCCAGATAAGATTGAAAACACTACTAATATATCATATCGAGTATTTAGTTCTTGATTTAGGAGTAGAATGCTCATTGTGCAAGTAATAAATACTCTTACAAAAGCAGATTGAGAAACTGGGAGAGTATATTTATTAATTATCAAACAGGCCTGTAAATATCTTTTCAACCCAATAAATATGAGTGAAATAGATAAAAAATGAGAAACTTCTTTAACAGAATGATTATCAATAAATAAAGAAACATAACCATTAAAGATAAGAAAAACAGAAATAATAATTGCCACACTCCATTTTAGTGAATGACTATTATTACCATTTTTTACAATAAAAGGAGCTATAGGATAAATAATCGCATTTGCGAACATTAGGTAAGCAATTGCAACCGTATAATTATGAGTAATATCTATAGGGTTATCTAACATTAGAAATGCAACAAGAGGCAATTCAATACTAAGTAATAGAATACTTATAGCACTAGGCAACCATAGCTTAATTAAATTTATACTATTTATAAGGTTCATAGTGATGACATAACCAATAGAAATCTTTTTTTAATTGATATAAATCTTTATTTTCTATCATAACACCCCCTATTCTATCTCTAATAGAGTTTACTTCTGTTTGAGGTGTTTCTTCATCAACATCCCAAAATGTTGTATAGTCACTATTAATCAACAATTCTGCTGATTTATTTAAGTACTTTCCTTCTTTTTTAGGGAACCATAACCAAGCAACATAACTATTCAAACTGTTTGGAATATAAATATCTTTTTCCATCTGAAGTTTAAAATGAATCTCTTCAATATGAATATTAAAGGCTTTTTGATACATTTGTGGAATCATTCCTCCAGCAGCCCTTGCTGCGATTTCCAAGAAAATAGCCTCTCCTTTATCATTAATGAATACTTCTAAATGAGTAACACAATTTGGCAAATTTCCCATTGCATTTAAAACTGACTGATTAAACTTAATAAGTTTTAAGTAATCTTTATCTTCATAAGAAAGTAGAATTGTACCATTTGGTTTACCCATTAAAAATTCAGCAACAGGTGAAGAGTACTGACCAATAAAGACTGATAAAACCTTATTATCTTGAATAATCGAATCAATATGATAAAGCGTCCCATCAACATATTCATCCAATTCATAGTTTTCAGACTCTTTATTTTCTAATAGCCATTTTTCAAGTTCTTCTTTGTAGGTTATCTTAACTACACCATCACAAGCGGCTAAGTTTGTTGGTTTTGCGATAATTGGCAAAGAAAGATAATTAATAATTTCAGTGAGATAACTTTCTAATGAATGGTATTTTTGTGAGGTATGTTGAATATATTTAGGTAATTTAATCTGATCAGCAATTTTCTCCTTCATTGTAATTTTATTGGTAAACTTTAAAATATCAATTAATTTATCACCGATAATATTAAAATTATCTCTAACTCTAGCAGCTAAAGGGAGTAAATATTCGTCATTACAGAGAATACGAATATTATCAAGAGAATAAGAATGGGTAGATAAAAAATCCGATAAGTTTTGTGAAATATTTTCAAATAAGTAAGGTTCAGCAACGATAATATTATTAAAATAAGGTTTATTACTACCTAAAGATAATAACCCTGTATTACTTGTAATCAACAAGATGTGCTGATCTTCTGAAACCAGATTTGCCCAATTTGAGCGGAAAATCACAAGATCTTGCAAAACAATCATTAATTTCATGCTATTTTTCCTCTTGCCAATTCAAAGTACTGATCTTTTTCCCTAAAAAATCTACAACAGTATTTGTATCATATTTCCAATGATTACTAGGAAAAACAACTTTTCCTGAGGCATTTGGAATATCTATTACATGTTGAGGAAATGCTAAACCAGATAACTCATTTCTTAATACAGTCATAATATCGATTTCATCTTGAATAGACATTACAAATCTAGTAGTTGAAGTAACTTCCTGACCATGATATATGTAATATGGTCTGACTCCTAATTGGAAAAGTGTCAAAAATAGCTTTTTTAATATACTAACACTATCATTTATGCCTTTAAGAAAGACAGTTTGGCATAATAATATATATCCCATACGTCTAAATTGTGATATTAATTCTATAACCTCTGGTTGAAGCTCATCAGGATGATCAATATGTAAGCTTAAATACATTGTTGGTTTGCAATTAGCTATATCTTTTAATATATCTAACCTAACTTTATCTGGATTTTGTAGAGGGAATCTAGTATGTATTCTAAGAACCTTAACATGCTCAATATCTTTTAATTTCTCAAATAAATATTTTAATCCATGTGGGTTAGTTAAAGGATCTCCGCCACTAGCAATAACTTCATAAATTGATGGATCGTCTTTGATATATTCTACAATATCATCTATTTGCTCTAATCTTAGCCGTCCTTCGACATCTAATCCTACACCAACTCGATCCTGCCTCTCACAATATCTACAGTTAGCTGCACAAGTATACGATAGTAGTACTAATATTTGCCCATCATATTTTTTCACTGTACCAAATACAGGAGATGATTTCTTTTCATTTAATAAATCAACACTAAGATCAGCATGAATATTTTCATATTCAGCATTAAAATAGTACATTTCTCGAATAGCTTCACTTTTTTCAGACAGCTTCTTAAGATAAGGAGTTAATTTTTCTGCAAATCTTGTATCATCTAAAAATTTAACATCAATATTTTTCATACATACCTATTTTTTAATTAACTTTATCTCTAAGACATTTACCATTATAAAAATCAAGTAATAACTTTGATGATTTCTGTCTCATTTCTAAAAACGCCTCCGAAGAATAAAATGCAGAATGTGGAGTTACTACTACAGATTTATGATTAACAATATCTAGATCTACATTTGGTTCATTCTCTAGTACATCGAAACCAGCGAAAGAAATAATTTCTTCTTCTAATAACAATTTTAATGCACTTGTTGAAACTATAGCACCCCTAGCAGTATTTATAAGAACAGCCCCCTTTTTGATACATTCTATATTATTCGTATTTATCAAATGATATGAGCTTTGATTCAAAGAGCAGTGAATAGATATAAAATCTGACTCTGATAGTAAATTCTCTATATTCTCGTATCTAAATACGCCTAGAGATTTATCTATACCACTATTTACAATAGGATCATAAAAACCTATTTTTAATCCAAATGGCTTCGCTCTTAATGCAAGAGCTTAACCTATTCTACCAAAACCGATAATCCCTAGACTTTTCCCTCTTAACCTTGGAATTTCTTTAGCATTTATCCATTCCCAAATATTTTCTTTAACATGAGAGTTTAATAAAGTAATTTTTCTATTTAATGAAAGTAGTAATGCCATTGCATGATCAGCAACTTCTTCTGTACCATAATCTGGAATATTATAAACAGGAATATTTTTGAATCTCGCATAATCAATATCAATATTTTCAAACCCAACTGCTGCTTTTACAATAATCTTACATTTTTCCAACATATCAATAATTTTACTATTCAAATCAATACTAGATGCACAACCCCATAAAATAATGCATCAGCTTGGGAAAGTAAACTTATTGGTATATCCATTAAACTTTTCACATGTAATAAATCTAAATCATAACCATGTAATATGTCTTTCTCTATCTGTAAATCACTAAAATGTTTTTCATAAATAGAATCAATAATAAGTATTTTCTTCATAATTGTTCCCTTAATTAGCGATAGTACCAAGATGCTAATACCAGAGGAACAAAAAATCAACATAAAAATTACATTTCTTAAACAAAAAATTAATAAAAAACACCAAATAGCTTCAATACCTATTACCCAGAACTTAAAGTGAAAAAAGAGATCCAAATTGAAATCTATGGTAACTGGACAGTCGAAAAAGACGCCAAAGAGTGGGTGGAGTTAGGTGTTACTCAAGCTATCTACCACCGTTCCCGTGATGCAGAGCTTGCAGGTAAAAGCTGGACAGATGAAGATATTGAATTGATGAAACAGTTGTCTGACTTAGGCATTGAAGTCTCTATTACTGGCGGTATCGTGCCAGAAGATATTCACTTATTCAAAGAGATCAAAAATGCCAAAGCCTTTATTGCAGGTCGTGCTTTAGTGGGTGAAAAGGGTAAACAAACTGCCGAGGCAATTCGTGCTGAAATCAATAAATACTGGAGTTAATGAGACTCTATAAAAGAAATTGAGTTCTAACTATCTGCTAGAACTCAATTTTTTATTCCTTGAAAATGGGCTTATTTAGCAGTTGCCATTTTCCATACTCTTGCTACATTTTCGCTAGCTGAAATCAGATTTTCTTTACCGAGCTTGAGGGTTTCTTCAAGGCTATTGAGTTGGCGAATAATCGGGAAAACCGCATCAATGCCGTGTTGATAAACCACAGGATAATCCTCTCTCAGTGAGCCTGCAATCGCAATTACAGGTTTATTAAACTGCTTGGCGATTTTGGCAACGCCAATCGGGGTTTTACCTGCGATGGATTGGGCATCCATTCTGCCTTCACCTGTAATCACTAAATCCGCATCAGCTATTTTTTCGGCAAGATGAGTGGTTTCAATAATAATGTTCACGCCTGAGCGAAGTGTAACATTTGGTAGCAGTAATAAACCGCCACCCATTCCACCTGCTGCCCCTGCTCCTGCTTTATCCGCAATTTCAACGCCAAGTTGTGTTTGAGCTTGCTCAGCAAAATGGCGGAGAGCATTATCTAAGGTTTCCACCATTTCAGGCGTTGCCCCTTTCTGCGGTCCGAAAATGGCAGAAGCCCCTTGCTCGCCACATAACGGATTATCTACATCACAGGCGACTTCAAAAGCGACTTGAGATAAACGTTTGTCTAAGCCGCTTAAATCAATCTGCTGGATTTGACTTAATGCTTCGCCTCCAAAGTCGATTTCTTGCTTTTTCGCATTGAGGAATTTTACCCCTAAGGCTTGCAACATGCCTACTCCGCCATCGTTTGTCGCACTGCCACCAATGCCGAGAAGGATTTTTTCCACGCCACAATTGAGCGCTGCTTTAATCAGCTCGCCTGTGCCGTAGCTGGTGGTAATCAGTGGATTTCGCTGTTCATTTGGCACAAGATGTAAGCCACTTGCCGCGGCCATTTCAATAAAAGCCGTTTTTTTATCACCTGATAGCCCGAAAAAGGCTTCAACTTGGTTTACAAGCGGTGATTTTACGCTGATTTTTTGCAAATTGCCGTTGGTAGCATCAATCAGCGATTGTACCGAGCCTTCGCCACCGTCTGCCATCGGTACAAGCTCATAATCAGCATTCGGGAAAATGCGGGAAAACCCCGTTTGAATAGCCTTCGCCACCTCTAAAGCGGTCAGGCTCTCTTTAAATGAGTCGGGAGCAATTACAATCTTCATCATTTCTTTTTAGTTAAGCGTTCCCCATAGATCATATTCATCTGCATTGGTAATAGTGACGGATATAATTTGACCAACGCTTACCGCTTTATTTTCAAGGTTATCCACATAGACCATGCCATCAATTTCTGGGGCATCCGCCATTGAGCGTCCTACAATACCATCGTCATCAATCTCATCAATAATGACTTGTAACGTTTTGCCGATCTTTGTTTGTAAACGTTTGGCTGAAATTTGTTGTTGTAATTGCATAAAGCGGTGAAAGCGTTCTTCTTTTACTTCTTCGGGCACTTGATCTTGCATATCGGTTGCAACCGCACCATCTACAGGGCTGAATTTAAAGCAACCGACACGGTCAAGCTGTGCTTCTTTTAAGAAATCAAGTAACAGTTGGAAATCTTCCTCTGTTTCACCTGGAAAGCCGACAATAAATGTTGAGCGTAGCGTTAATTCTGGACAGATTTCACGCCATTTTTTGATACGTTCAAGCGTTCTTTCAATTGAGCCTGGGCGTTTCATCGCTTTTAAAATTTTCGGGCTAGCGTGTTGCAGTGGAATATCCAAATACGGCAAAATTTTTCCTGTCGCCATCAGAGGAATTAAATCATCTACGTGGGGATATGGATAAACATAATGCAAGCGTACCCAAACCCCCATTGAGCCTAAGTGCTCACACAGTGTCATTAAGTTGCTTTTTATTGGCATACCATTCCAGAAAACGGTTTTGGTTGCAGCCTCTTTTTTACGATCTAATGAGTAAGCTGAAGTGTCTTGAGAGACGATTAACAGCTCTTTTACACCAGCATCAACCAAGCGTTTGGCTTCATCTAACACTTGCACGATAGGGCGGCTTGCCAAATCACCACGCATTGAGGGAATAATGCAGAAAGTACAACGATGATCGCAGCCTTCTGAAATTTTTAAGTAGGCGTAATGTTTCGGCGTGAGCTTCACCCCCTGTTTTGGCACAAGGCTGGTGTATGGGTTAAATTCAGGTTTTGGTACATATTTATGGACGTGAGTCATTACCGCTTCATAGCTGTGTGGGCCTGTAATTTCCAACACTTTGGGGTGAACTTCGCGAATTTGGTTCTCTTTTGCCCCTAAACAGCCAGTTACGATCACTTTTCCATTTGCTTCTAATGCTTCGCCAATGCTTTCAAGTGATTCTTGCACTGCAGAATCAATAAAACCACAGGTGTTTACAATCACTAAATCCGCGTCTTCATAGCTTGGAATAATGTTGTAACCGTCAGCACGTAGCTCGGTTAAAATACGTTCGGAATCAACTAAATTTTTAGGGCAGCCTAAGCTGATAAAACCAATATTTGGGGAATCACTCATATAACTCTCAACAATTAAAAAAGAAAATGCCTACAACTTTTGTCTTGTAGGCAAAAAACGAGCGAGATTTTACAAAAATTTGCCGCAAATAGCGATAACAAGCGGTTATTTTTTAATAAAGTTTTGCAAATAGTTAATCAATATCGTTAAGCATTGCCAGCACAATAGCAGATGATTTCTCTGCGGCTAAAGGTAAGAATTCCTCAAAGGAAAGATGAGATTTTTTATCTGCCACATCAGAAACAGCTCTAACAATGACAAATGGCACATTAAAGCCGTGGCAAACTTGTGCAATTGCTGCGGCTTCCATTTCCACTGCCACCACATTTGGAAAATTTTGGCGGATTTCGTTGATTTTTTCGTTGCCATTAATGAAGGCATCGCCACTACAAATTAAACCTGAAACGACGTTAAAGCCTGCTTTTTTGGCTTCTTTTTGGGCTAATTTGACTAATTGTTCATTTGGTTTAAATGCTGCGGGATTTTGTGGTAATTGTCCGATCTCATAGCCGAATGCGGTTACATCAACATCGTGATGGCGTACTTCGGTTGAAATTAAAATATCACCCACATTTAAGGTTGGATTCAAGCCACCAGCAGATCCTGTGTTAATAATTATATCGGGTTGAGTAAGTTGGATAAGTAAGGTTGTTCCCATTGCTGCAGATACTTTACCAATGCCCGATTGTAATAATGCGATACAAGTGTTATTTATATTTCCTTCATAAATTTTACAGTTGGTTAATTCAGTCGTTTTCGGATCGACCATTAAATTGCGTAAAATTTCAACTTCTTGTGCCATTGCACCAATAATACCAATTTTCATTATTTCGTTTTCTCTATACTTCTTATTTAATTAAAAATGCTACTTTAACCATATTAATAGTGAGGCGGGGGCGTTTCTTCGGCTCTTGAGGCAACTGGGCTTATCTGTACCCCTTTTAATTTTTCAGCAATATGGCGAATTTGGGTTTGTAGTTTATTTATCGAAAATTGTTGCTCAATTAATGCTTGATTTAATTCCTCGATAATCTGTTCTTGGAAGGCAACTTTCGTTTCCAACTCGGTAATTCTTGCCGATAATGTACGATTATTATCCATTTTAGTGAAAAAAAGGTTGTGTGAAATGAAATTACACTTTACCCTATCTAGCGTCTTCTTAACAGTTATTTTTATAAGGAAAAATTATGTTAAAAACTAAGTTATCTGCAATTGCCGTTATTGCAAGTGCTGTTTTGGCAACAAATGCAATGGCTGAAGAAAAAGCTAACCCAAAGTTTATTGATGAGTCATCTTATGCGGTTGGCGTATTAATGGGTAAAAATATCGATGGTGTAATTGAATCACAAAAAGAAATTTTTACCTATAATCAAGATAGAATTTTAGATGGTGTACAAGATACGTTAAAGAAAACAGGTAAATTGACGGATGAAGATTTACAAAAGCAGTTAAAATCTTTAGATGTTTATTTATCAGCAAAAGAAGCTCAAATTAATGAAGAAAAAACTAAAGTAACTGTTGCCGCAGGTGATAAATTCCGTGCAGATTATAAAAAACAGTCAGGTGTGAAAGAAACATCTTCGGGCTTGTTATACAAAATTGAAAAAGCAGGCGAAGGCGAATCGCCAAAACCACAAGATGTGGTTAAAGTTCACTATAAAGGCACTTTAACAGATGGCACTGTTTTTGATAGCTCTTATGAGCGTGGCGAACCGATTGAATTTCAGTTAAATCAATTAATTCCTGCGTGGATTGAAGCCATCCCAATGTTGAAAAAAGGTGGCAAAATGGAAATTGTTGTTCCACCTAAATTGGGTTATGGCGAGCGTACAGCTGGCAAAATTCCAGCAAATTCAACCTTAAAATTTGAAATTGAATTATTAGATTTCAAAGCAGCAGAAGCTAAAAAATAATTTGGCATAAAAGCCTAATCATTGAACCTACAAAAGCGGTTAGATTTATTATAAGATTTGCAAAAAATGTAATAAAACTAACCGCTTGTAATTTGTATTATGACCAAAAAATTCACCCCTTTTTCTGATGAAGATCATGCCATTCTGGCGTCCTATTTTCCGATTGTAGATGGCATTGCCGCGCTTATTGGTGAGCATTGCGAGATAGTGTTGCATTCATTAGAATTTCTTGAACATTCCGCTATTTACATAGCAAACGGACATAACACCAATCGTAAAATTGGTTCGCCCATTAACGATCGAGCACTAAAATCATTGCATCATATGGCAACCGATAGCGTTTCTAAACCCTATTTCACGAAGGTGAAAGGTGGTGTGTTGATGAAATCTATCACGGTGGCTATTCGTAACGGTAAGCAGCACGTTATCGGACTATTGTGCATTAATATCAATTTAGACGTGCCGACTTCGCAATTTCTGGCTTCTTTTATTGCCCCACAAGATGAAGCTGCAGATGTGACTTTTGCAAGCTCAATAGAAGATTTAGTTGCTCAAACGATTCAAACAACCATTGATGATGTTATGGTAGATCGCAATACTTCCAACAATAATAAAAATCGCCAAATTGTGATTTCGCTGTTTGAAAAAGGCATTTTTGATATTAAAGATGCAATTAACCAAGTGGCAGAAAAATTAGCGATTTCTCGCCATACGGTTTATCTCTATATTCGCCAAATCAAGCAGCCAGAAAATGGAGATAGCGATTAATGGAGTATGTTCTAGCGGTAAAATCACCCGTTTATGGATCGCAAGGGGCGTTTTTAGCCTATCAAGTGGCGGAAGAGTTATTGCAAGCAAAACATATCATTCGCCAAGTATTCTTTTTTCAAGAAGGGGTGAGCAATGCTAATGCGTTGGTTAATCCAGCAAGTGATGAAATTAATTTAGTCCTAAAATGGAAAAAATTAGCCGAATTACACCGCTTGCAACTGCATTTATGTATTGCTGCTGCTCAACGTAGGGGCGTGGTGGATGAACAAACTACAGCTATTTCAACAACCAATTTAGCTCAAGGATTTACCCTTGCAGGACTGGGCGAATTCAGCCAAGCTGTATTAAAAGCCGACAGAGTGCTCACATTTTAAAATGAAAAAATATAAAATCGCTTTTCTATTTACACGGCCCCCTTTTGGATCGGCAATGAGCCGTGAAGGATTAGATGCCCTACTTGCGGCGAGTGCGTTTTGTGATGAGCAAGAGATCGCTATCTGCTTTATAAATGATGGTGTATTTAATTTGGTTTCAAACCAGCAGCCAGAGCAAATTTTGCAAAAAGATCATATTTCTACTTTTAAATTATTAGATCTCTACGATCTTAATGAGTGTTTTGTATGCCAAGAGAGCGTGAATTTGCGTAGATTAGAGCATGCGAATTGGGTATTGCCACATCTTCAATTTAAAACACAATCTGAAATACTTATATTACTTAGCCAAGCAGAAAAAGTGATGACTTTTTAAGGAATACCGATGCTTTATACGCTCTCCAAAGCACAATATAATGATGAAACGCTGAGTTTATTAAATTATGTAAATGACAACGATGCTGTTATTTTATGGCAAGATGGCGTGTTACAAGCGGTCAAAAATCCACAATTTTTTGCAAATTTGCCCCGTTGTTATCTTTTAGAGAAAGATGTTATCGCAAGAGGGCTGCAACCATTACTTTCTGAATTTCATACCATTTCATTATCAGAATTTGTTAAGTTAAGTGAAGTTTACTACCCTCAAGTTGAGGTGTGATTTCCTTTGTCATAGCAAATAAATTGGATTATGATGTGGCTACCTTAAAGGAGGACTTACAATGAAGACAAAATATCTTGTTTCATTACTTGCTCTGGCACCAGTGTTTGCCACTGCACAAAATAATACAACTTGGATAGACAAACAACATACCAAAGCCAGCAATACATTAGATCATTGGGCAAATAATATTAATAGTTGGCTAGGTGATGCCGATCCGGATAAACCTGGCACGGCTTCTTTGCGTGTGATATTAGATAGCAGTTGGAATAAATTCGATAAATTTTCAGCTAAGCCTCGTGTGCGTGGTAAAATCAAACTGCCTGTTTTAAAGAAACATTTAAATGTGGTATTTGGTGATGACGAGCTGGATAACGAATTAACAGATAAAAACTACGTTGGAAAATTATACAAAAATGTGGATCCTAAAAAACATTATAATTCTCGCGAAGCACGTGATTCCAACGCATCAATTGGACTACGCTGGTCTGATGGTATTAAATCGTTAGGAATTGATACTGATTTAGATGCGGGAATTCGTTCAGGTAGTGATATTTTCGGACGTTTACGCATCAGCAAAAATTGGCAAATTACCGATCAATTTAGCACTCGCCTAGAACAAATCTACCGTTACGGTACGGAAAGTAAGCATTATTTACGCACCAACTTTGAAAATAAATATACAGAAAATGAGACGACTTTCATTATGAATCATACTAATTTTGAATATCGTCACGATGTAGATGAAGAGAAAAGCTGGGGAAATAGTCTCTACCGCCAGCACAGCTTAAAGCCACTTACACATATCACTTATGGTATTGGTATGGGGGGGCGTTTAGATAAAAATGTATCCAAACTGAATTATTGGGGGCCATTTGTTACCTATCGCCAGCCACTCTGGAGTAATTGGGTTTTTGTTCAACCAGAAATCAGCTTCTACAATAATAAAGATGGAAATCGTAAGCACTTTGCTCACACATTTTTACGTTTAGAAGCAATTTTCTAATTTATATAATACAAGCGGTCGATTTTGCAATATTTTTTACAAAATCAACCGCTTGTTGATGATTAGCGTTTTCCAAACATTCCGCCGAGTGCGCCCAAACCGCCACCGCCAAGTCCGCCGAGAGCACCTTTCATACCACGCATCATTTTAGCCATTCCACCTTTACGCATTTTTTTCATCATACGTTGCATATCGTCAAACTGTTTGAGCAGTTTATTCACATCTTGCACTTGTGTGCCAGAACCTAATGCAATACGGCGACGACGTGAACCTTTGATAATCTCAGGATGAGCACGTTCTTTTAACGTCATAGAGTTGATGATGGCTTCCATTTTAACGAACATCTTATCATCAACTTGATTTTTAACGTGTTCGGGCAGATTTTTTGCACCAGGTAACTTATCCAGCATTGACATCATACCGCCCATTTTTTTCATCTCAATAAGCTGCTCGCGGAAATCTTCAAGGGTAAAATCATCGCCTTTCTTGAATTTAGCCGCAATTTTCTCGGCTTTTTCCTGATCGACTGAACGCTGAATATCTTCAATTAAAGACATCACATCGCCCATACCTAGAATGCGAGAAGCCACCCGATCAGGGTGGAAAGGCTCTAAAGCATCGGTTTTTTCGCCCACACCTAAGAATTTAATTGGCTTGCCTGTAATTTGACGAATAGAAAGTGCCGCACCACCACGCGCATCGCCATCAACTTTGGTTAAAATTACCCCAGTTAATGGCAGGGCTTCGTTAAAGGCTTTGGCGGTATTTGCCGCATCTTGACCTGTCATTGCATCAACAGTAAAGAGCGTTTCTACTGGATTAAGGACGGCGTGAATCTGCTGGATTTCTGCCATCATTTCGCCATCAACGTGCAAGCGACCTGCCGTATCGACAATCAATACATCAAAGAAATTTAGTTTTGCGTGCTTAAGTGCCGCTTCTGCAATTGCCACTGGTTTTTGGCTAGTTTCGGTTGGGAAGAAATCAACATTTAACGCTTCAGCTAAGGTTTGGAGCTGTTTAATTGCGGCAGGGCGGTAAACATCGGCAGAAACCACCAATACTTTTTTCTTGTGACCTTCTTTTAAGAATTTTGCTAATTTTCCAACAGAGGTTGTTTTACCTGCACCTTGTAAACCTGCCATTAAGATAACAGCTGGCGGTTGTGTAGCAAGGTTAAGTTCTTCATTTGATTCGCCCATTGCGACTTCTAATTCACGTTGAACGATTTTTAAGAACTCTTGACCTGGGGTTAAACTTTTATTAACTTCAACGCCTAACGCACGCTCTTTAACCTTGTTAATAAAATCACGCACCACAGGGAGAGCCACATCTGCTTCAAGCAATGCCATACGCACTTCACGCAACGTATCTTTAATATTATCATCGGTTAGGCGGCCTTTACCTGTAATCTGACGTAGCGTTTTGGAAAGTTTATCGGATAAGTTTTCAAACATGATTATTGTCTCAATTTGCAAATTTTTAGAAAAAAGAACCGCTTGTAAGCGATAAATTGCGAACATTATACAGAAAAAAGTGAGTGGATTATAGAGATAAAAAAACGGCATAACCTAACGCTATGCCGTAAAATTTGACGATATTCGAGGAATCATTATTACTTGTTATAATGTGTGTTAATGATACTCCGAGTTATAGATAAAAGTGAAGTGATATTTGCAAATTTGTATTAGAAATGAGAAGTAAATCACAAAATGATTTAAATTTTTATAAAACGAGAGAAAAGCTAAAGCCCCGATGATTTCTCATCAGGGCTTTATAATATGGCTCCTCCTGCGGGACTCGAACCTGCGACATATGGATTAACAGTCCACCGTTCTACCGACTGAACTAAGGAGGAATAGATGGTGCCTCGAGGCGGAATCGAACCACCGACACGGGGATTTTCAATCCCCTGCTCTACCGACTGAGCTATCGAGGCAACTTGTCATTTGCGGAGTGCATTATGCTGATTTTTTTAGGCTTCGTCAAATGGAAATTTAACTTTTGACTACATCATACTAAAAATTGAGCAATTTGCTTCAAAACTCCTAAACAGAAAACCCTGATGATTGCTCATCAGGGCTTGTAATATGGCTCCTCCTGCGGGACTCGAACCTGCGACATATGGATTAACAGTCCACCGTTCTACCGACTGAACTAAGGAGGAATAGATGGTGCCTCGAGGCGGAATCGAACCACCGACACGGGGATTTTCAATCCCCTGCTCTACCGACTGAGCTATCGAGGCAACTCGTCATTTGCGGAGTGCATTATGCTGATTTCACCTGCTAACGTCAAACATTTTTTACTGAATTTAAAAAAACTTGGGTTTAAGTGTTTTTTTTTTATACTTTTCGGCTAAAAAACAGCATAATTTATGTGTTATCGAATATTTTGATATTTCTCTCTCGCAGTTGTTACTTTTCTTAAATAATTACGTGCTTGAGATGAAGGATGGGCGGTCGTTAAAATTCGATAAACCGCATCGGCTGAAAGATCATTAATTTTATTGATTGCAGCGTATTTGTCTGAATTAAACACACGCAATACCGCTCCTGCACCACTATTATAGGCTGAAATCATCGCATAGCGTTTCGCTAATGGATCGGCAATACCATCTAGATATTCATCACGTAAAATCTTTAAGTAGAGTGTTCCTGCATCAATATTATTTGATGGATTGTAGAGGTATTCACGGCTAGGCTGTCCGCTCATACCCTTACGCACAAAAATATCACGCCCTGCCGTGCGGGGTACTACTTGCATTAAACCAATTGCATTAGCATAACTTACCGCATAAGGATTGAAAGAAGATTCCACCTCCATAATCCCTAAAATGAGGCTTGGTTCAATGCCATATCGTTTAGCCATTCTACGCACAAGTGGTAAATATTGTCTTGCACGTACTTCAACGTGCCACGCCACCATTTTGATGGTCACATAAGTTACCGTCTGACCATTTTTTAAACGGCGAGTTTGTAGTTTATTTTGTAGCAAATAGGTAGCAAAATCATTTGCAAGTGCTACATTCGTAATATCACGCGAAAATTGATCTCTTACCTGGCCTTTTAAGAAAGGATTTGTGCTAATAGGCACATCGCCTGATGAAAACAAGTCGATCCCTCTAGGATCCCTACCCATTAATAATGTATGAACAATGGAGTTGCGAAGATGGTTTTGATTGCCTAAAGTTTCAATCGTAATCACCCCTTCTTCAAAAGAAATATGGCTACGTGTGTAGAATTTATCGGTATATTTTACATAGTCTTTCTTACTTGCAACTAATAGCTCACTACTTCCCCAAATATCATCAATATTATGCGAAAATTGACCTGTTAAAATATCTAAGCCATTTGTATCTTTTGAATAATCTATGCGGGTAGATTTTGTTCTCTTGTCACTTGAGGACTTATTGCTACCACAAGCCACAAGAAAGGGAATAATTGCCAGCATTGGCAAATATTTTGCATATTTTTTCATTTTGAATTTAACCTTGAATTATGCGATTGGCTTATAGCCCTCAATAATGATTTCTTTACCTTCAAATAAAAAATTCACCATTTCCTCTTCAAGCAGCTTGCGATGCTCAGGATTCATCATATTGAGTTTTTTCTCGTTCACAATCATCGTCTGTTTTTTAATCCATTCAGACCACGCGTGTTTACTGATAGTATCAAAAATACGTTTGCCGAGTTCTCCTGGATACAGTTGAAAGTCTAAGCCTTCGGCATCTTGTTTTAAGTATTCGCAAAATACGGTACGAGCCATAATTTAATCCTTAATTTTTGTTTGTTACGCTAAACGCCAGCTCATCTAAAATGCGTTTAACTGGCGTGGCTAAACCTATTTCATTATGTTGGCCGAAATCATACCAATAATCAGCCTTTGAAGATATACTCGAGAGATAATTTCCTGCGTTTTCCTGGGCAACAAGCGGTAGTTTTTTATCTTTTTTTTGCAAATTGACCTCGACTAAAATCGGAGTAATATCCAAATGAAAATGGCTAAATGTGTGCCTAAATGTAGTTAATTGCTGTGAAATGCTCAAATCATTCATAAGTTCACATTTTTCTAATTCTGCCAAACTAGAAAATTGCGGAAAGGCAAATAATCCGCCCCAAATGCCTTTTTCTTCACGCTTTTGTAATAATACTTTTGAGCCAGCTTTTAAAATTAAAAAATAGGCTTTGCGTTCGGGTAAGGTTTTTTTCGGTTTCTTTGCGGGGAATTTATCCCACGCTTGTCTTGCATTGGTTTGGCAATTTTCTTGTAGCGGACAGAGCAGGCATTTCGGTTTAGTGCGAGTACAAATCATCGCCCCCAAATCCATCATTGCTTGGTTAAAATCGGCCACTTGTTTGGTGGGAGTAACACGTTCACTTAACCGCCAAAGTTGATTTTCGACCGCTTTTTCGCCAGCCCAGCCTTCAACGGCAAAGTAGCGACTTAACACGCGTTTTACATTGCCGTCTAAAATGGGGTGTGGGGAATTTAACACTGAAGACAACACCGCTCCAGCTGTACTTCTTCCCACGCCAGACAACGCCAGAACATCATCAAATTGAGTGGGAAATTCGCCACCAAATTTATCTCGAATTTGCACTGCCGCATTGTGTAAATTTCTCGCTCGAGCGTAATAGCCCAAACCCGTCCATAAATGTAACACTTCGTCAATAGAGCCATTAGCTAAGTCAGTAACAGTTGGAAATCGTTCAATAAAACGTTCAAAATAAGGAATAACTGTGACCACTTGGGTTTGTTGCAACATCACTTCTGATAGCCAAACCTTATATAATGTTTTATTTTGTTGCCAAGGCAAATGCTTGCGTCCATATTGCTCAAACCAAGCCAATACAGATTGTGCAAATGGGTCAGACACTTTCGCTTGTGCCAATGGATATTGTGCAGAATCCTTACTCATTAAAAATCTTGAAATTGAAAAAAGAAATCATCATACTGCAAGCGGTTGTTTTTGCCAAAAATTTTACATATTGAGAAAAATGAAATGCAATTTCCTCCTCTTTCTAGTGGCATTTTACTTCGCCGTTACAAGCGTTTTCTGGCTGATATTCAGCTCCCAAATGGCGAGAAAATGACCATTCATTGCCCGAATACGGGGGCGATGACAGGCTGTGCCAACACAGGCGATACAGTTTGGTTTTCAACTTCTAATAACCCAAAACGTAAATATGCTCATACTTGGGAACTGACCCAAACCCAAGCTGGAGATTTTATTTGTGTAAATACGTTAAGGGCAAACCAGCTTGTGCAAGAAGCGTTGGAAAATCAATGGATTAAGGAGCTTTCGGCTTACCTAGACATTTTACCTGAACAAAAATATGGCACTGAAAACAGCCGTGTCGATTTTTTACTGAAATCTGACCGCTTGCAGGATTGTTTTGTAGAAGTGAAATCTACCACGCTCTTAACCCAAAATGGCATCGGTATGTTTCCCGATGCTAAAACCAAGCGGGGGCAGAAGCACTTACGAGAGCTGACTAAAATCGCACAGCAAGGGCAACAAGCGGTCATTTTTTTCGCTATTTTGCATACTGGCATTCAGGCATTTGAAGTGGCAAAACAGATCGATCCTAACTACGCTGAATTGTTGGAAGTGGCGAAAAATCAACAGGTTAAAGTCTTAACTTATAAAGTAGAAATGATTTTAGAAAACGGCAAACCACAAGGTATGCGATTAAATCAACATTGCCATTATTTAATCAATCCCACCCGCTTGTAATTGAAAACGCAATAATGATACCCATATAAGCGAAAGTGTTTAAACATAAAGGATATAAAATGACAACGATTGTATGCGTCCGCAAAGACGGAAAAATCGCATTAGGCGGTGATGGACAAGCAACGCTAGGCAACAGCATTGAGAAAGGGAGCGTGAAAAAAGTGCGTCGTTTGTATAAAGATAGCGTCGTGACAGGTTTTGCAGGCTCTACGGCAGATGCGTTTATTTTGCGTGATTTATTTGAGAAGAAACTTGAATTACATCAAGGTCATTTAGTGAAAGCTGCGGTGGAGTTGGCAAAAGAGTGGCGAACAGAGCGAGCATTACGCCGTTTGGAAGCGATGATGATAGTCGCGAATAAGAGTGAATGTTTATTAATATCAGGCTCAGGGGATGTGATTGAGCCCGAGCAAGAGGTGCTAGCGATAGGTTCAGGCGGTAATTATGCAAAAGCGGCAGCCTTGGCGTTACTTCGCACCGAGAATGATTTATCGGCAAAAGAGATAGTGTCTGAAGCCTTAAAGATTGCGGGAGATATTGATATTTATAGCAATCACCATCACGTAATTGAAGAAGTTTAATCATTTAATACCCTCTCCCCTTGTGGGAGGGGGTAATCAATTTAAGGAATAATTTATGTCAATGACCCCTCGTGAAATCGTCTCAGAGTTAGATGCTCATATTATCGGTCAAAAAGAGGCAAAACGTGCGGTAGCGATAGCATTACGTAACCGCTGGAGAAGAATGCAGCTACCCGAAGCCCTTCGTCAAGAAGTGACCCCGAAAAATATTTTAATGATTGGTCCAACGGGCGTGGGCAAAACAGAAATTGCCCGCCGTTTGGCAAAATTGGCGAATGCACCTTTTATTAAGGTAGAAGCTACTAAATTTACTGAAGTGGGCTATGTGGGCAAAGAGGTGGAGTCGATTATTCGTGATTTAGCGGATGTGTCGATGAAATTGGTTCGCCAACAAGCGGTCGAAAAAAACAAAATGCGTGCACAAGATGCAGCGGAAGACCGTATATTAGACGTTTTACTGCCGCCAGCAAAAGACCAATGGGGAAATGTGCAAGAAACGGACAATCAAACCACACGCCAAGCGTTTCGGAAAAAATTACGAGAAGGTCAGCTTGACGATAAAGAGATTGAGATTGATGTGGCTGCACAAGTCAGCGTTGAAATTATGACCCCACCGGGTATGGAGGAAATGACCTCGCAACTGCAATCACTGTTTGAGGGGATGTCGCCAAACAAAACGAAAAAACGCAAACTGAAGATTAAAGAGGCGTTAAAGTTGATGTTAGACGAAGAGGCGGCAAAACTGGTTAATCCTGAAGAGCTCAAACAGCAAGCGATTGAAGCGGTGGAACAGCACGGCATTGTATTTATTGATGAAATTGACAAAATTTGTAAGAAAGGTGAACACTCAGGCGGGGAGGTATCTCGAGAAGGGGTGCAGCGAGATTTACTGCCGATTATTGAAGGCTCAACGGTTAATACCAAACACGGAATGGTAAAAACCGACCACATTCTGTTTATCTGCTCGGGCGCATTTCAAGTCTCTCGCCCGTCAGATTTATTACCGGAATTACAAGGACGTTTACCGATTCGAGTGGAATTAAACTCGCTAACGAAAGAGGATTTTGAGCGTATATTAACGGAGCCGAATGCGTCATTAACCTTACAATATAGCGAGCTGATGAAAACGGAAGGGGTGGAGATTGAATTTACGCCAGCAGGCATTAGTCGCATTGCGGAAAGTGCGTTTCGGGTGAATGAAAAAACGGAAAACATCGGAGCCAGACGTTTACACACGGTGCTGGAGCGTTTAATGGACGGCATTTCTTTTGATGCGAGTGAACGACGAGGCGAGAAAATCGTGATTGATGAGCATTATGTGAACGAGGCGTTAAATGAGGTGGTGGAAAACGAAGATTTAAGTCGGTTTATTTTATAAGTGTTGTAAGTGTTACAAGCGGTTATTTTTGCAAATTTTTTTGTAAATTTGACCGCTTGTCATTCTTATAATTAAGGTAGTGACAAAATGAAAAATCAATACAAATGGCCAGCTGCAAGCTCTCTTTACCCTAATCGTGGCAAAAAATCGTATGCAGGAAAACGTTTGCGTTATAAACTCCGCTCTTGGCTGCACCATATTCAAATTAAAAAATTTGAACAATTTATTGCCCAGAACCCCCAACTAATCTCGCTTTTAAATGCAAGACCTAGTTATAGTTACCCGCTTGCTCACCGCTTTCTAGATAAGCGTTTTACCGCAACGCAACGGTTAGCGCAGATTTGTGAAAATTTACTGTTTTTACCGCAAAAACTCAGCCATTTACCACCATTATGGCAACAATCGGTAAATTTTGGCGAAATCATTCCCGATTTTGAATTGCTTTTAAACATTAATGAACACCAGCCAATGGAAGGTTTTTGGGCTTTAGAACTTCGTTATAAGCCAAGCCAACAATTAGTTTATTTGCTGACTTTTGGCAAATTAGATGATGCATTACTAATTGCCGTTATTCAAGGGCCTAATTTTGAAAATTCAAAAGAGCTTGTTAAGCAATTAACCAAAGATTGCTATGGCTTACGTCCTGCATATTTAATGGTAGAAGCAATGAAAGCCTTAACGGCCGTATTAGGTTATCAGCATTTACTTGGTATTCCGCAAAAATATCAAAATAAATCTCGCTGGGTACAAAGTAAACGTTATGTTGTAGATTATGATGCGATTTTTGCTGAGGCTAATGGCATTTTAGGGAAATATTGGCAATTACCGCTTGAATTGGAAAGTAAGGCAATGGAAGATATTCCGAGCAAAAAACGTTCAATGTACCGTAAGCGTTATGAAATGCTCAATAATCTAAAAAAATCAATGGAAATGGCGTTGCATTTATCTGATGTAAATATGAACGAGTAAATAAAAATAAACAAGCGGTCTTTTTTAGTAAAAATATTGCAAATAGTGGCTAGAAAAAGACCGCTTGTTTAATTTGAGCTTTATCGCTAGAATTCCCATCCACAGGTTAAAATTTTAGTGTTAATAGCACAAAAAATAGATTAAAATCGCATTTTTTTATTTACAGAGAAAGAAAAGATTATATGATGAACTCACTCACTCACTCACTCACTCACTCACTCACTCACTCACTCACTCACTCACTCACTCACTCACTCACTCACTCACTCACTCACTCACTCACTCACGGCGTAGTGTAGCCTCGTTGCTACTTACGGTGCTGATTTCAGGCTCGGCGTATGCGTCTGGCAATGGTTACGCTGTAGGCACAAATTCAACGGCGAATGGGCCGGGCAGTTATGCCACCTCAATAAATGGTGTTGCCACAGGGCATAATGCGATTGCGACAGGCGAGGGAATGAGCCGTGAACAATTTACTGAACGCCGTAAAGCAGTGGAAGACATTGAACGCCAACTAGGCGAAAAACAGAATGAAATCAACACAATTGATGCTCAAATTTCCTCTGTTCAAAGCCTCATTGATAGTATTGAACGTCGTATTACGGATATCAACCAACGCCAAACTGAGGTTGCTCGTTTAATTGAGCGGCGTACCGCTTTGCAAAACCAGAAAAAAGTTATTCAAGATAATTTAATTGAACAGCAAAACCAATTACAACAAGCGAATAATGCCTATAATCGTTTATCAAAAGATAGTAGCGGCAATAGTATTTATGTTAATTATGATAATGTATTTAATAAATTAGACTGGAAAAAATTAGACGAACCGTCAGGTAATGGGAGAAATGAATTAACTACTGATATTAAAGCCATTATAGAAGCTGATTTTCCTGAATTAAAAGGCAGTTTCACAGATTTACAATATAAAGAGTTGATTGATGGGTATGTTGCTAGAAATGTAACAGCAGATGTGAGTGCTCAATATTTAAATAAGGTAATAAAAGATAACTTAGGCTATTCAGTACAGGATAACGGGGATGGTATATATATACTATCAAAGCCAAGTGTATATAGAAATCTTTTCAGAACTAAAGATGATCTTGAACTCCCGAATGAGTTACCAAAATTTAATACAGACTACGGTTTTTATTTAATTGGTTTAGATGTCGCAAATAGAGCTGATCCTTCATCGGTTAAAGAATTAAAGTCGTTACTTTATTTTTATTTTTCAGCAAAAGTTAGTGGTACAAATTCTCATCATATTATTAATAATTACCAAAATATTCGTTATGATCATTTTGAGAGACTACCACCAGTAAATAGAAAATATGTGTATTCATTTAGTTCAAATTTATTTGATAATCGTATTAGTAAGTATTCCATTGAAAATGTTTTAAGCGGAGAAAAGAGTTATGTAGATCGGTTTATTTCTACAAATAAATCTCTAAAAGATTTTCTTACTTATGTAGATTATTCTAATAATAATTGGTGGTTTGATTTAAGTGACTATAAGTTAAAGATGGATAGGATTATAGAATTTAATAATGCTGTTGAAGATTTCTTAAACTTACAGGCAAAGCTAAAAACAGAATTATCGAAGCCTTTAAGTGAGCAAAACAAGATAGAAATAGATAGAATTAATAAAAATCTACTGATAAGGAAAGAATTTATAGATAAAGAAAAATCTAATGAAGAAAGGTACTTTAGTAGTTTTACTCTAGAATATAAAAATGAAGTAATTAAAAAAGACTTTAGCACAGTTCAACATATAATGGAGGAGTTATATAATCAAACAAGAGATCATATTAGAACTTATGATGAAAATAATACGTTAATTAAATTAACAAGAGAAAAATCTAAAGAGTTAAAGCAAGCGGTAACAGATGCTCAAAATAAAGTAAATCGCACACAGAACGATATTGACCAACTTATTGAACAAATTTCCCGTTTAGGTTTATCGCCAGATGATGAAACATTAGCAGATCGCAAACGAGAGCAAGAGCAACTGTTAAATCAGCGTAGAGCTGAACTGGAAAAGCAAAACGAAGATCTTGCTACTAAACAAGCGGAATTAGCGCAGTTAAACCAACAGTTAGCGAATTCACCGATTAAAAATATCGGTAAAAATTCGCTCGCAGAAGGTGCAAATGCGTTTGCCTCAGGTGAAAACGCGATTGCGTATGGGGCAAATACCTTAGCCACAGGTAACAATGCGGTAGCCTTAGGCAATGAAGCTCAAGCCACAGCTGAAAACGCAGTCGCATTTGGCAGCAATGCAATGGCTAAAGGCATAAACTCGGTTGCGTTAGGTGCAGGTTCTTTAGCAGTTAGCGAGAATGAGGTTTCGGTGGGCGTGGGTGAAAATGATTTAGGTAAAGCTGAATTTACCCGAAAAATCACGAATGTGACAGCAGGCAAGGCAGATACAGATGCGGTAAACGTTTCACAACTGAAAGACGTGAAAGACCAAATCCAAGCGGTGGATACAAAAATAGACACTGAAATTAGCAATGTAAACACCCGTATTGATGGCGTTGCTCAAAAAGTGGATACGGAAATTGGCAAAGTAAACACTCGCATTGATGGTGTTGACCAAAAAGTGGATACGGAAATTGGCAAAGTAAACACTCGCATTGATGGTGTTGACCAAAAAGTGGATACGGAAATTAGCAAAGTAAACACTCGCATTGATGGTGTTGACCAAAAAGTGGATACGGAAATTGGCAATGTAAACACCCGTATTGACGGTGTAGCCGAAAAAGTAAATATTCGAATTGATGGCGTTGCTCAAAAAGTGGATACGGAAATTGGCAAAGTAAACACTCGCATTGATGGTGTTGACCAAAAAGTGGATACGGAAATTGGCAAAGTAAACACTCGTATTGATGGCGTTGCCCAAAAAGTGGATACGGAAATTGGCAAAGTAAACACTCGCATTGATGGCGTTGCTCAAAAAGTAGATGCTGAAATTGGTAAAGTGAACGACAAAATAGCCTCAGAAGTAGGGAAAGTAGACACGAAAGCGAACAATCTTGCGAAGGTGCTAGGTGCGAGTGTAACCGCAGACGGGTTGGTAGAGGTGGAATACAATTACTACCAAGCAGGCGAGAAGAAGACAGTAAATGATGTCAAATCGGCGTTGTCAGGCATATCGGAAAATAGCAAGCACTTTAATGCGAAGACGAATGCGGAGCAAGGTTCAAAGGCGACGGGAGAAGAGAGCGTAGCGATGGGGGGTAATAGCGAGGCATTAGGCAGAAACAGCGTTGCGGTAGGCTCAAACTCAAAGGCATTGGGAGAGAACGAATTTGCAGTGGGTAATGCGGAGCTAGAGTTAACGCGACGAATCACTCAGGTATCAGACGGCTTAGCGAAAAATGACGCCGTCAACAAAGGTCAGTTAGATGGTGAAGCTGAGAAGGTCAATGTTAAGTTAACCCGTGTGGCAGAGATATTAGGTGCGACGGTGACGACAGATGGTTTACTGACAGCGGAATACGACTACTACGAGAAAGGGCAGAAGAAGACGACGAATAATGTGAAAACGGCGTTAAATGCAGCAGCTCAAAATACGAAATATGTTTCTGTAAATAGCACAGGCAATAGTGCGAAGGCAGAGGGTGCGGAGAGTGTTGCAATCGGTGCTAATAGTGTCGCGAAAGGCAGCAATAGCGTTGCAGTAGGCGCTGGTTCGGTGGCGATGAGCGACAATGAATTCTCGGTAGGTAATGCCAATGCCAATGTTACACGCCGAATCACCAATGTGGCAGAGGGGGTATCGGAGACCGATGCGGTTAATATGGGGCAATTCACCCGAGGGATGAATGCGTTAGGGGGGCAAGTGAATCAGTTAGAGAACAAGATAGCCCGCACAGAAAAACGGATGAGTTCAGGGATTGCTGGGGCGTATGCGGCGGCAAGTTTAATCAATGCACCGGGTGCAGGAGACAGTATGCTATCGGTCGGTACAGGTACCTTTAATGGGGCAACGGCAGTGGCATTGGGGTATTCAAGAGTATCAGATAATGGTAAAGTATCGCTGAAATTGATAGGCTCAGCGAGCAATAAAGGCGATGTAGGCGGAGGGGCATCAGTTGGATTTAAATTCTAATTGATGTGCAAAGAAGTCTGTATATAAGACCGCTTGTAAGCAATCAAAGGAGAGAAAGATGGCTTACAAGCGTCTTTTTTTAAATGAAATAACAGGAATTGAGGTTAAAGATGAAGTATTTAAGAAAAGCGGTCATCAGCGCGTTATTGGCGTATGGTATCACGAGCAATGTGTTTGCTAGCGAGGTAGACAAATCGGCGCAGTTTAAGCGTTATGAACAAGCCAAATTAAAGTTAACGTATGAAGGTGAGGTGGGTAATTTATTACAATTACTGGCGAACCGTTTAGGCGTGGGTTATCTCACATACAAAATAGACTTTAAGAAGCCAGTGAGCATCAAGAGCGGAGAGTTCATAAGGGTATCGGATTTATTAGATAATATTGAATCGCAGGTGCCTGATTTAGAGATAAAATTTGAACGTATAGGTGAGAATATATTTATCAATGCGGTAAGCCACAAAGAGCCGTTAAAATTAAGGAATGAGGAATTTGTGAGCGAAGTGATATTTGAAGATAGCACAAATACAACAAATAGCACAGATAGTACAAATAGTAAAAGTGAGGTAGGAGAAGTTATCTTTGAAGAGACGGAGTCTAAAGAGGTAATCAAAGAGACGAAAGAGGCTATGCCAGAAGAGGTAAAGAAAGCGCCAACCCAAGCTATTCAAGCCGCTCAAGAGGTGAGCGAAGTAAAAAAGCCGTAGAAGCTGATATAACAGCGAAAAAGGAAGAGACAAAAGAGATAAGTCAGGAAGAGAAGGGATTGAATGAGCTTGTGGCAAGGGCGACAGATGAAGGGTTGCTGTCGAAATACAAGCGAAAGAAAGCGCCGAAATACAAATTAAGCAAGAAAGAGTTTGATGGATTGGAATCGGTGAAGGTAACGCCGATAGGGACATTTTTGATATTTAATCAAGAGATGGACGTGTCAGATTTTGATGTGAAAGGGAAGTTTGAACGAATGGAGAAGCACGGAAATTTGATAGCGATATCTCACGAGAAGGTGTCGGCACCGAAATGGATAACGGTGGAATTTGGGGGTAAGAAGTTAGTACTTAGTCGAAGTAATAAGTAATAAAGTGATGAGATAACGCCTCTTTTTGTGAAAAGAAAAGAGGCGTTATGTTTATGTTTGATTTTTCATTGTTTATTTTTTCTATTTAAATTTGGATTTATAGGCTTCGCTATTGATCCATAAATGATCGGGTTCCCAAGTAAATTTCCATTGGCGAACTGGGCCTGCCATTACATTGAGATAATAGTTGTTATAACCAGCAATAGTCGCTACAGGATGATAGCCCTTTGGCACCTTGACCACATTTTTGTCATACACTGCCATACATTCATCAAGCGTTCTGTCGTCGGTATAAACCCGTTGTAGAGCAAAACCTTGCGGTGGATCGAAACGGTGGTAGTAAGTCTCTTCTAAATAAGTTTCTTGTTCGGAGTTTTTGTTATCGTGCTTATGGCTTGGATAAGAGCTGGTATTGCCTTCATCCGTGAAAACTTCGACCACGAGTAGGCTGTCTGCTGGCTCGGTTTCAGGAAGAATGTTATGTACTAAGCGTTGATTATTGCCCACGCCACGTTTTTCAACACCCACATCATTTGGGGTTATCAGACGTATAGGATAGTTACCTTGGCTTGGTGCTTTGCACACTGCAAGCTCTAATTGACCGCTTGTTTCCACTTTTACTTTTTTGCGTGGCGGAACATAGACTGAATAAGGCGGGATTTTTTCAAACGGGCTAGTGCGGTTGCCGATATTTTCAAAACGATGTTCATCAACAAACACTGAACCTTTACCTGCTATTAAAACAAGACAAAGCTCATTTTCGCCACTCTCTAATGTAATAGATTGATTCTCTAACTGGTAAGCTGCAAAGCCAACATATTCCCAGTTAGCATTTTGCGGTGTGATATCCTGAATTAAACCGTTTGGCTGTGCCTGGGGTTTAGAAAGTAAAACGCTCATAATATCTCCTGTGTGTATTCATAAGATCGATAATCTACTATAACTCAGATGATCGTTTTTGGGGATAAGCAATCTTCAAAGTTGTTATCCAGATCACAAAAATGAAATAAATTTTTCATTTTTGTTCTATTTGTATTGATATTTTCTATTTTTGGGAGTAATTTATGGGCTGTATTTTGTCTATCCTCGATTCATAATCTGATAAGGAGTTTTCAATGAGCCAATTTGTGCAAAACTTTATTAATGGTGCAACGGTTGAAAGCCAAAGCCAACGCATTACTTCTGTATTTAATCCAGCAACGGGTGAAGAAACAAAAAAAGTGAAATTAAGTACTGCTACCGAAGTAGATTTAGCGATTGCTGCAGCTGATGTTGCATTCAAGAGCTGGTCTCAGCAATCTCCACTTCGTCGTGCTAGAATTTTATTTAAATTCAAAGAGTTACTTGAAGTAAATTTTGATGAATTAGCTCGTCTTATTAGTGCTGAACACGGTAAAGTTTATTCTGATGCTATCGGTGAATTAACACGTGGTTTAGAGGTTGTGGAATTTGCAACGGGTATTCCACATTTACAAAAAGGTGAATTTTCAGCGAATGCAGGGCGTGGTATCGACATTCACTCAATTCAACAGCCATTAGGTGTGGTAGCTGGTATTACGCCGTTTAATTTCCCAGCAATGGTGCCGATGTGGATGTTTCCTGTTGCTCTTGCTTGTGGTAATACCTTTGTTTTAAAACCTTCTGAAAAAGATCCAAGTGTTTCTATTCGTTTAGCGGAATTACTAAAAGAAGCCGGTTTACCTGATGGTGTATTTAACGTTGTACAAGGTGACAAAGAAGCGGTAGATATTCTTTTAACTGATCCTCGTATTCAAGCGGTCAGTTTTGTCGGTTCAACAGCAATTGCTCAATATATTTACGAAAAAGGCTCAGCAAATGGTAAACGTGTTCAAGCCTTAGGTGGTGCTAAAAACCACGCGTTGATTATGCCAGATGCGGATGTACAAAATACGGTAAATGCTTTACTTGGTGCGGCATTTGGAGCCGCTGGTGAGCGTTGTATGGCGTTGTCGGTTGCGGTGATCGTGGGCAATGAGTTGGCGGATAAAATTGTTGAAGAGCTGATTCCAAAAGTGAAAGCGCTAAAAATTGGTGCAGGCTTATTACCAGAAGGTCAAACCGAGAACGATATGGGACCTGTGATTTCAAAAGAACATAAAGCAAAAATTGAAGGCTATATCGATCAAGGTGTGGCACAAGGGGCGAAACTTTGTGTTGATGGTCGTGGCTACAAAGTGTCAGGACACGAGAATGGTTATTTTGTTGGCGGTACGTTATTTGATAACGTCACCCCTGAAATGACGATTTGGAAAGAAGAGATATTCGGACCAGTGTTGTCCGTGGTGCGTGTAAAAGATTACGCCGAAGGTATGGCGATTATCAATAGCCACCAATACGGCAACGGCAGTGCGATCTTCACCGCAGATGGCGATTCTGCCCGTCAATTTACCCAAGATGTACAAGCCGGTATGGTGGGCGTGAATATCCCAATTCCAGTGCCGATGGCATTTCATTGTTTTGGTGGTTGGAAAGCCTCTATTTTCGGACCACTTAATGTATATGGTACAGATGGTGTACGTTTTTATACTCGTATGAAAACCATCACAACCCGTTGGCCAGACAGCAGTGTTCGCAGCCAAGCTGCATTTAATTTCCCAACTTTATAATAAGTATTCTTCCTTTTTGAGTATTTGGCGGTGAGAAATCACCGCTTTTTTTGTGCTCTCTATCAGCTAAATAATAAGGGAGATAAGCGGTCAAATTTCCCCAATTTTTTGCAAAAAATGCTTCTATTCTGCCCGCTTGCAATGCCCGATTTGTTCTAAAACGAGAAATTTAGGGCAAAAGTGTGATCTGATTAACAAAATTGAAACAAAGTTGTTGGAGCGAAAAATTCCGAATGCTATATTTTATTTTGAAAAATTTATTTCATTTATTAATGTTTTTGAAATGAAACTTCATTTTTCCTTCTAAGTTTGAAGTAAAGTTGGCAATTTCTTGCCACCAATTCCCATCTAACAAGAGGATTTTTATGATGAATAAGCGTTTGAAATTTGCATTAAGTGCTTTAACACTGGGCCTAGCGATAAGCAGCTTTGCCAAAGATGAATTGGTTGTGTTTAGCTTACCGAATTTATCCAGCCCATTTGAAGTGCAGCTCCAAAAAGTAGCGTTGGAAACGGGTAAAAAACTGGACGTGAAACTGCAAGTGTTAGACGGTCAGAGCTCTTCAACCAAACAGGCGTCTGACTTAGAAAATGCGATTACTCGTGGTGCAAAAGGTGTGATCATTTCGCCAAATGATGTGAATGCAATTTCAGCTGCGGTGGAAGAAATTATTGCTGAGAAAATTCCAGCGGCAACGCTTGACCGTAAAGTGGAAAGCAGTAAACCAGTTCCACACTTTGGTGCGAACAACTACACTGGTGGCCAAGAAGTAGCGAAAGCGGTGAAAGCAAAATACCCAGAGGGTGCGAAAGTGATTTTATTAACTGGTCAGCCAGGTTCAACATCAAACATTGAGCGTACCAAAGGGATTCGTGATGAGTTAGCGGCGGGTGACGGTAAATACAAAATTGTCGTCGATCAAACTGGTAACTGGTTACGTTCAGAAGGCTTACGTATTGTAGAAAGCGTATTGCCAACTTTAAAAGAAAAACCAGATGTGATTATTTCAGCGAATGATGATATGGCGCTAGGTGCGATTGAAGCATTACGCAGTCAAGGCTTAAAAGCAGGTGAAGTCTTAGTGACTGGCTTTGATGCGACCCCAGAAGCACTTGCTCGTGTGAAAGATGGCTGGTTATTCTTAACTGCTGACCAACGTCCAGGCTTTGCAGTATCGAACGCATTAGAGCAAGTAGTTGGCAATATTCGTGATAATAAAGAAGTGAGCGGTGCAGACTATCCGCCGAAAATTATTCTGAAAGAGAACCTGCAAGAAGCAGAACGCTTTGCAGAAGTGAGTGAATAATTTTTTTGCCTCCTCACAGACGTGAGGAGGTGTTTTTAACGGAGGTTGTATGTCTTTTACTCCTTTACTTGAAGTTCGAGATTTGAAAAAAAGTTTCTCCGGTGTGATGGCACTCAACGGCGTGAAACTGACCGTAGGGCAAGGTGAAGTTCACGCTCTACTCGGCGAAAATGGTGCGGGTAAATCCACTTTATTAAAAGCGCTTTCTGGAGCTCAGCCGCAAACCAGTGGCGAGATTATTTTTAATGGTGAAACACTGAGTTTAAATGACTCTCCGTTTGATCGTCAGCTCAAAGGCATTGTGACAATTTACCAAGAATTCAATTTGCTGCCGAATATGACGGTGGCGGAAAATTTCTTCTTAGGAAGAGAGCCAACTAACGGCTTGTTTGTTAATGAAAAAGCTGTGAATGACGAAGCACAAATGGTGCTAGATAATCTTGGCTTAAACATCAAACCCGATACCCAAGTTTCTCGTTTAAGTGTTGCACAACAACAGATGGTTGAAATTGCCCGAGCAATGACCCTAAACGCCAAGCTGATTATTATGGATGAACCGTCCGCTGCTCTTAGTGATAAAGAGGTGGAAACCCTTCACCAAATCGTGCGTGATCTGAAAAGCCGTGGCATTAGCGTTATTTACGTCACCCATCGTCTCAACGAAGTTTTTGCATTGTGCGACCGCTTTACCGTTTTCCAAGATGGGCGTTATTCGGGCGAGGGTGAAGTAAAGAATGTGAATGTTGATGACATTATTCGAATGATGGTGGGGCGTGAAGTGGCATTTACTCGCCGTCCGCCAGAAGAAACTCATCATACCCATCGCCCAGTTCGTTTAGCTGTGAAAAATCTCCACCGTGAAAAACCAGCACTTGACCCACACGGCATTGCTTTACACGGTGTCTCTTTCAACATTCACGAAGGTGAAGTGTTGGGCATTGCAGGCTTGGTGGGGGCTGGGCGTACCGAAATCGCTCGCTGCTTATTCGGTGTGGAAAGCTACACCGCCGATGAAATCAGCCTAGACGGCAAGCCGTATGCAGCAAGCTCCCCGCTTGATGCGTTAGAAAAAGGCGTGGCACTGGTGCCAGAAGACCGTAAAAAAGAGGGCTTAGTGTTAGGTTTGCCGATCAAAACCAATATGACCTTGCCGATCTTAGGCAAATTGCTCAAAGGTAACCTGTTCGTTGATGATAAACGGGAAGATGATCTGATCGAAACTTACCGCCAAGCGTTACGCATCAAAATGGCAAGTAGAGAACTGGAAGCTCGCAAGCTCTCGGGTGGTAATCAGCAGAAAGTGATTTTGGCTCGCTGTATGGCACTCAATCCGAAGGTGTTGATCGTCGATGAACCGACACGAGGAATTGACGTAGGAGCGAAATCGGAAGTGCATCAAGTCTTGTTTGATATGGCAAAACAGGGCGTGGCAGTGCTGGTAATTTCTTCCGATCTCCCAGAAATTATGGCGATTTCCGACCGAATTATTACCTTATCCGAAGGTCGTGTGACAGGCGAAATTCACGGCGATGAGGCAACCGAAGAAAAATTAATGTCAATGATGGCTGTCGGTGTTCAGCGTGAGCACGCAGCGTAAGCGAGGTTTGTATGACAACACAATTTTTGAAAAACCTAGGAATGGTTGATGATAAAGGAAAAATTGATTTTATCGCCTTCTTTGAGCGTTTTGGTGTACTGATTTTCTTAATTCTATTAGTGATTTTCTTCACTATACAAAACAGTGCATTTTTATCGCAACGCAACATCTATAACGTTTTAACTGAAGTGTCGATTTTCGGCATTATGGCGGTGGGAATGACCTTCGTCATCTTAACCGCAGGTATAGATCTTTCTGTTGGTTCGATTTTAGCAGTGACAGCAATGTTTGCCGCCTACATTATCAAAGGCGATAATACCGTTACGGTGGAAGCTGGTGCGTGGGGCGGAATGAGCTGGCTGATTGGCTTGGTGATATGTTTAGGTTTAGGGACGTTGATTGGCTGGCTGCACGGCTTAGGTGTCACTAAACTCAAGCTCCCACCATTTATCATCACCCTTGGCGGTATGACAATTTGGCGTGGTTTAACTTTAGTACTGAACAACGGCTCACCAATCGCTGGTTTTGATGAAGGCTACCGCTGGTGGGGACGTGGTGATATTTTAGGCTTACCAGTTCCAGTCATCATCTTCGCTGTTGTAGCAATTATTGGTTACTTCGCTTTACACAAAACACGCTGGGGACGCTACGTCTATTCCGTGGGTGGCAACCCAGAAGCGGCTCGCCTTGCTGGGGTGAATATCAACCGCACGTTAGTGAGTGTGTATGTGGTGATCGGTGCATTGGCAGGTTTAGCGGGCTTTATCCTCTCCGCCCGTTTAGGCAGTGCAGAATCTGTGGCTGGCGTCTCTTTTGAGTTACGTGTCATTGCCTCGGTGGTTATCGGTGGAACCTCCTTAATGGGTGGCTATGGGCGTGTCACTGGCACGATCTTCGGCTCAATTATTATGGGCGTGTTGATTAACGGCTTGGTACTGATGGATGTTTCAGCCTACTACCAACAAATCATTATGGGCTTAATCATTATCCTCGCCGTTGCCTTCGACACTTATGCGAAGAGCAGAAGAGGGGCGTTATAACCCATCACGCAAGCGGTCTGATTTCGTAAAAAAGTTGCAAAAACAGACCGCTTGTTTGTTTTTATTGATGTAAGATTCTGCCTCCAATTTCGGAGGCAGAATGTCATTTCTCTTCTCTGTGTTAAGGAATTAACTATGAAAACCATCAAAATCGGCTTAGTCGGCACGGGCTATATCGGTCGCTGCCACGCTATTGCTTACGCACAAGCACCCACACTTTTCCCTCTCAAAGGCAAACTGCAACTCGAATATCTCGCCGAAATTAACCAAGAACTTGCTGAACAGAAAGCCCAAGAATTTGGCTTTGCTCGGGCAACTGACGATTGGCGAAAGCTGGTTGCCGATCCAGATATTGATGTAGTCGATATTTGCACGCCCAATTTCCTGCATAAAGAAATCGCACTCGAAGCAATTAAACACGGCAAACACGTCTATTCCGAAAAACCGCTCGCCTTAACCGCCGCTGATGCCAAAGAGATGGTCGAGGCGGTGAAAAAAGCGGGAGTAAAAACCTTGGTTGGCTTCAATTACATCAAAAACCCGACTACCCAACTGGCTCGACAAATTATCCAAAACGGCGAAATTGGCGAGGTGGTGCATTTTTACGGCACGCACAACGAAGACTATCTCGCCAGTCCAAACACCCCGATTGACTGGCACTGCTACAAAGCCAAAGCGGGCTTAGGCACGCTCGGTGACTTGGCGGCACACATCGTGAGTATGGCTCACTATTTAGTCGGCGAAGAGATTGTGAGCGTGGTCGGCGATATGCAAACCGTGATCACCGAACGCCCAAATCCACACAATTTGGCGGAAAAAGTGAAGGTTGAAAACGAAGACCAAGCCACCGCCATCGTCCGTTTTGCCAAGGGCGTTATGGGTACGATTGAAAGTTCCCGCATCGCCTGCGGACGTAAAATGGGGCTCACCTATGTGGTTACGGGAACCAAAGGCACTCTGACCTACACCCAAGAGCGAATGGCAGAACTGAAACTCTACTTACACGATGACGACAAGTCCCGCCAAGGTTTCAAAACCATTTTAGTTGGACCAGAACACCCCGACTATTCTGTCTTCTGCGTGAGTGCCGGCCACGGTATCGGTTTTAACGATCAAAAAGCAGTGGAAATCCGAGATCTGATCAACGGCATCGCAGCCGATGATCGAATGTTCCCTGATTTTGAAGAGGGCTACAAAATCTCCCGCGTGTTGGAAGCCATTGCGAAATCGGCGGAAGAGAAGCGGTGGGTGGAAGTATTTTAATAAGATTACTAGTTTATTCTAAAATTAGTACAAAAATAGTTTTTTTCTGATATTATTTACAGTATCATGACTCTACAGATTAGAATGGTTTCATAGAAACCATTCTAATCTGTAGAGTTTGTTGTATCTTTTAAGTTAGGCATGGGAGGTCAATATGAATAATGAGAGAGAATTATCATCTCAATTTGCTAGTTCCGTATTGGCTAGCTATTGGGATGAAAATGTTTATCCAGTAGATCCTGTTGCAATCGCGAGACGTTTTGGTATAAAGGTTGTATATGATGATCTACCAAGAGATGTATCTGGTGCATTAGTTAAAACTGAGAATATGGATTTTCCTATGATAATGGTTGATTCTAGTGAATCCGATGTAAGGAAACGTTTTACAGTGGCTCATGAATTAGGACATTATATGTATAATACTTTTGTGCTGAAATTAGAAGAGGCATATGAGAAGATTGATTACCGTGGTCAATCGTCAAGAATGGGCCGTGATCCCCAAGAAATTTTTGCTAATGGTTTTGCTGCAGCATTATTGATGCCAAAAGATGTTATTCTAGAAAATGGTAGAGAATTAACTCAACAGCAATGTATAAGAATCGCATCCATATTGGATGTCTCATTAGAGGCTTTGAAATATAGATTAAACTATCTTGGTGTGCAGGTTAAATATGCACAATGAAAATAATCCTCTAGAAGATTTGAACGAGCATTTACGAAATACTGCCCCTATCCTGCAACGAGCAGAGGAGTTAGTCTCTAGCGAGTCTCAAGACGCACCAACAGATGATGAAAGAAAACGTGCCCATAAGCTAAAAAATGATGATTTTGAAACAGATATTGATTTAAAGAAGAGATATGCCACATGGCTTATTGGAGTTATGATTGGGCAACTGTTGATAATGAATATTGTCTTTGCCTGTGTTGGTTTAAAATGGATGGAATATAGTGATTTTATTTTGCATTTATATATCTCAGGAACCCTTTTAGAGCTTTTCGGGCTGGTTCTTGTTATTACAAAATATTTATTTAAGAAACAATAAAGAGTAAATCCTTTTGGATTTACTCTTTTATTATATGTATTTAATTTGACAGTGATATTACCCTACTTCGCTTAATTTAACTGGGCGGTTTTCGTCCAGTGATTTTTTCGCTGCAAGAGCGATTAACACAGGTTGTAAGCCGTCGTTGCCATTTACCAGCGTTGGTTTGTCATTCACGACGGAATCTACGAAGCAGCTGATTTCGTCGGCGAAGGATTGCATATAACGCTCTAAGAAGAAGTATTTCGGTTTTTCTGCAATCACGCCATTTTCTCCAGAGAACACGGCAGTTGAGCCAGTGTCGTTGGTGATGTGAATTGCCCCTTTTGAACCGAAGACTTCAGCACGTTGGTCGTAGCCGTAAGCGGCTTTACGGCTATTGTCGATTACGCCGATTGCACCGTTTTTCAGTTTCAGCGTAATCACGGCGGTGTCGATATCGCCCGCTTTGCCGATTTCTGGATTCACTAGCACGGTTCCCACCGCAAACACTTCTTCGACTTCGCTGCTGGATAAGTAACGAATCATATCGAAATCGTGAATGGTCATATCGAAGAACATTCCACCAGAGACTTTTACATACTCAATTGGTGGTGCGTCTGGGTCACGAGAGGTGACACGAATCACGTGCGGTTCGCCGATGTCGCCAGCGGCAACACGATCTTTAATCGCTTTGAAGTTGTGGTCAAAACGGCGGTTGAAACCTACTTGGAATTTCACGCCTGCTTTTTCCACCGCAGCTAACACTTCGTGAATTCTTGCTGGGTCTGCATCAACCGGTTTTTCACAGAAAACGTGTTTGCCAGCAAGGGCAGCTTCAATTGAGATTGGGGCGTGAGTGTTGGTGGATGAGCAGACTAACACTGCATCGATTTCCGGATCTTGCAGGATTTGTTTGTAGTCGTCATAAACGTGCAAAATGCCCATTGATTTCGCCCACGTGGTCAGCTCATCGGTAATACGAACGTCTGAAATCGCCTTGATTTCTGCGCCTTTCACATATTTGCTGATACTTTCAGAATGTACACGACCGATACGGCCTGCACCGATAATACCTACTTTTAACATCTTAAACTCCTGCGGTTTCACGAATATATTTTCTGCCTTTGAGGGCGTATTCAAACGGGTTAGCGAGTGCTGGGTCTTGTTCGGCTTCCACCACCATCCAGCCTTTGTAATCGTGTTTTTCGAGGATCTCGAAAATCGGTTTGAAGTCGATTACGCCATCGCCTGGGACGGTAAATGTGCCTTTTTTCACCCCTTCTAAGAAGCTCAAATCTTTCGCTTTTACTTCGGCGACCACTTCGTCACGCACATCTTTTAAATGCACGTGAATAATGCGGTCAATGTATTTTTCCAACACGCCGAGCATCGCTTTTTGGCAGCCTTCGGAGTAGTAAAGGTGGCCTGAATCGAATAACAGATAAACATCATCATTCACTTCTGCCATATAGCGATCAATCTCTTCTGGGGTTTGAATGCCCGTGCCCATATGATGATGCAAGCAGACTTTCATCCCTTTTTCCGCTGCCAGTTTTGCCAGCTCGTTATAGCCTTCTGCCATACGTTTCCAGTCAGCATCGTCAAACACTGGTTTTTCTTTGAAGACTGATTTGGTTGTGCCTTGAATGCTGTGGCTCTGCTCGGAACAGCCGATCACTTTTGCACCCATAGCGTGTAAGAAATCACGGTGTTTGATAAACTCAGCGATGGTCTCTTCACGTTTGCCATCGACAAAGAAAGTGCTGAACCACGCATTACAAATCTGAATGCCACGTACGTCTAATTTGTGTTTTAGTACTTCAACATCTCGTGGATATTTGTTACCCACTTCACAGCCAGTGTAGCCCGCCAACGCCATTTCGCTCACGCACTGTTCGAAAGTGTTTTCTGCACCGAGCTCCGGCAAGTCATCGTTTGTCCAGCCGATAGGGGCAATGCCTAGTTGAATGTTTTCTGCTTTCATAGAGAAACCTCTTGGTTTGTAGAGATAATTAAGAGTACAAGCGGTAAGATTTTGTAAAAAAATTTGCAAAATTGACCGCTTGATGTTCTCCCCTCTTTAGCAAAGAGAGGATTGTTTTTTAACTAATACTTCCGAGCCTTCTCTAACTGCTCTTCGGAGCGTTGGCGGGCTTGTTGAATACGCTCGCTGTCAGAGACTTCCGCCACGCCCACGTGCCACCAACAGCCGTAGCCGTGAGCCATCGTTTTCGGCAACACTTTAATGTCGATTAGCGTGGAAACAGTTTGCTGTTTTGCATCAAGAAGTGCCGCACGTAGTTCGGCTTCGTTGGTCACACGGTAAGTTTTGCAACCGTAGGCTTCGGCGTTTTTCGCAAAATCAATTGGCACTAAACCACCATTTAGCTGGTTACTTTGGGCATTACGGAAACGGAATTCCGTGCCGAAGCTATCCATACCGTTGCCGATTTGCAGGTTGTTGATACAGCCGTTAGTCATATTGTCAAACAGCACCACGTTGATTTTTTTGCCTTCTTGCACGGAGGTGACTAATTCGGTGTGAGCCATTAAGTAAGAGCCGTCACCGAGTAGAGCATAAACTTCTTGCTCAGGTCTGGCGATTTTCACGCCGACCGCCGCACTCACTTCGTAGCCCATACAGGAGTAGCCGTATTCGAGGTGGTAGGTCTCTTCGCCTTTGCTTAACCAAGTACGTTGTAAATCACCTGGCAAGCTACCCGCGGCAGCGACGATAATGCCATCGTTTTCAATAGTTTCATTTACAATCCCCAGCACTTGTGATTGGGTCAATTGCGAGCCAGTGAGTTGGATAAATTCGTTATGCACGGCTTTGTGATCGAGGTTATCATTGATTTCAGGGGTGAAATCTGGGCTATATTGAATACTACGCAGACGTTGAATTTCTGCTGCAAAGTCTGCTTTGGCTGCCCGAATTTCATTGCCCCATTGTGCTTGATAACCGCTTGGAATCGCTTGGCTTAACGCTTCTAATGCGGTTTTTGCATCGGCAACAATTTGTATGCCGTCTAATTTATAGGCATCGAAACGAGCCACATTGATATTTAAGAACTGTACGTCGGGATTTTGGAACATCCATTTCGAAGATGTGGTGAAATCGGTGTAGCGTGTGCCGATACCGATGACTAAATCTGCCTCTTTCGCTAAACGGTTTGCAGCTAAACAGCCCGTTTCACCCACGCCACCCACGTTTAATTCGTAGTCAGACACCACCGCACTTTTACCTGCTTGGGTTTCAGCAAACGGAATTCCAAATTGTTTTGCAAATTTTTGCAAAATTTGACCCGCTTGTGAGTAACGTACTCCACCACCGCAGACGATCAGTGGTTTTTTCTTGGCGGTAATTAGTTTCACTGCATCATCAATCATTGCTGCCGTCGGCAAGGTGCGTTCTAGGCGATGTACACGTTTTTGTAAAAAGCTATTCGGGAAGTCGAAACTTTCCGCTTGCACATCTTGCGGCAATGCAATTGTTACTGCTCCAGTTTCCGCAGGATCAGTTAAAACACGGAACGCATTGATACAGGCACTCATTAACTGTTCTGGGCGTTGTACTCTGTCCCAATATTTACTGACAGAGCGGAAGGCATCATTGGTGCTGATGCTTAAGTCGTAAGGTTGTTCGATTTGTTGCAAAACGGGGTCTGGCTGGCGAGTAGCAAACACATCACCTGGTAATAATAGTAGTGGAATGCGGTTTGCTGTGGCATTTGCGGCTGCGGTGATCATATTTGCCGCACCTGGTCCGACAGACGAGGTGCAAGCGATGGTTTTTTGACGTAAATTTTGTTTCGCAAAGCCCATCGCCAAATGAGCCATACCTTGTTCGTTTCTACCTTGATACAGTGTTAGTTCACCTGCATTTTGAGCAAGTGCCTGCCCGATTCCTAATACATTGCCGTGTCCAAAGATTGCGGCAACTCCGTGAACAAATTTGATCTCTTTACCATCGACTTCAAGATATTGATTATCTAAAAATTGTATTAGTGCTTGTGCGACGGTTAAACGAGTTGTTTCCATAAAGCCCCCTTGTATGGTAACCGCTACAAGCGGTTATTTTTTCGTAAAAACTTGCAAAATGAAAATTTTATTTCATTATTTTATCAGCAAAATTAAAAAAAAGATGTGAGCAGCCTCACATTTTTACTAATTCGCGGCATTTTAGTGCAAAGTGAGAGTAAGATCACAGAAATGATAATTTAAATAGAATAAAATTGAAATAAAAATTTCGTTTTTGTATTATAAGTAAAGTTGAAACAAATTTTCATTGAAAGGAGTACTTTATGACGACTGTTAATCATCAAGATCGTCCGTTGGATTTAATCTGTTTAGGGCGAATAGCTGTCGATTTATACGGGCAGCAAATCGGTTCTCGTTTAGAAGAGATGACAACTTTTGCCAAATATTTAGGCGGTTCATCGGGTAATGTCGCTTATGGTACCGCGGTTCAAGGTTTGCGTTCTTCAATGTTGGCTCGTGTGGGCGATGAGCATATGGGGCGTTTCCTGCGTGAAGAATTGCAAAGTGTTGGCGTCGATACCAGCCATTTAATTACCGATAAAGAACGTTTAACCGCATTGGTGATATTAGGAATCAAGGATAAAGAGACCTTTCCTTTAATTTTTTATCGTGATAACTGTGCGGATATGGCAATTACCAAAGATGATTTTAGTGAGGCGTATATTGCTTCTAGTCGTGCATTGGCAATCACTGGTACGCACCTTTCTAATCCAAAGACCCGTGAAGCAGTGTTGACTGCCTTAGAATATGCAGGTAGAAATGAGGTAAAACGTGCTTTAGATATTGACTATCGTCCTGTGCTATGGGGATTGACCTCACTCGGCGATGGAGAGACCCGTTATATTGATAGTGCAGAAGTAACGAAATCTTTACAAGAAGTGTTACATCATTTCGATGTGATTGTCGGTACGGAAGAAGAGTTCCATATTGCAGGTGGCTCAACGGATACGCTCACAGCATTGAAAAATGTACGTAAAGTGTCGAAGGCAACATTAGTGTGCAAACGTGGAGCATTAGGTTGCTCGGTATTTGAGGGGGAATTACCTGATGATCTAGATGGTGGTTTGAATGTGTATGGCGTGCGTGTTGAAGTGCTAAATGTGCTGGGAGCAGGTGATGCCTTTATGTCTGGTTTATTGCGTGGTTACTTGAATAATGAAGGTTGGGAGCAAGCTTGTCGATATGCGAATGCTTGTGGTGCGTTAGTGGTTTCTCGTCACGGTTGTTCTCCGGCAATGCCAACTAAGCGTGAGCTAGATGATTATCTCACTCGTGCAGAAAGCGTGCCTCGTCCTGATTTAGATGAACGCCTTAACCACTTGCACCGCGTCACTACCCGCAAAAAATCATGGGAAAATCTTTGTATTTTTGCGTTCGACCACCGCAAACAGCTGGTGGATATGGCGAACAAAGTCGGGGCAGATGTCGATCGTATTCCGAAGCTCAAACAACTTCTGTTAAAAGCGATGGTGCAGACCGCAGCGGAGGCAGGACTTCTGCAAAATCAAGCAGGGATTTTAGCGGACACTACTTTCGGGCAAGATGCGTTAAATGAGATTACTGGAACAAATTACTGGATTGCACGCCCAATTGAAGAGCCATCTTCTCGTCCGCTCGAATTGGAGTATGGCGACCTCGGCACTCAGTTGGCTTCGTTCCCTCGTGATCACGTCATCAAATGCTTGGCGTTCTACCACCCAACCGATGAAAGCGGTTTAAAAGCTCGCCAAGATCGCAAATTGAAAGAGGTGTATCAAGCGTGCAGCCGTACTGGTCACGAATTGTTGTTAGAAATTATTCTGCCAGCCGATATGCCGCAGGACGAACAGTATTACAACGAAGCGATTACCCATTTCTATCAACTTGGTATTAAACCAGAGTGGTGGAAATTACCAGGTGTTTCAACAGCCCAATGGCAAGCAATTTCTGCGACTATTGAAGAGAATGACCCAGATTGCCGTGGTATTCTGATATTAGGTTTAGATGCACCGCTTGATGTATTTAAAGCCACCTTTGAACAAGCCAGAGGCTGTGAAAAAGTAAAAGGTTTTGCGGTAGGCAGAACTATTTTCGGTGAACCGTCAGAAAAATGGCTTGCAGGACAATTAGATGATCATGCATTGATTCAAGCTGTATCAGAAAAATATAGAACCTTAATTGACCTCTGGCAAAAACGCTAATCTCATCCTACCTAAACCCCTCGCTGATGTGAGGGGTTTTCTTTTGTAAAAATTGCTGAAATAGGACCGCTTGATGCCCGAATTTTCTTAAAAAGAGAAATATCGGGCAAATTCCTCTTTTCGCAAAATGGAGTAAATGTGAAGCAGTTCACATTCTAGATATAAATTCCCGTTCATTTTATGAAATAAATGGTTTTATTTTTGCAGATAATGAAAAATATATTTCAGTTTCATTCTGTTTGAATAGGAGTCTATGTATGAATAAAAACGCTTCGCCAACTCGATTTCATGCCAGTTGGGAATCAATAAAGCAACATCAAGCCCCAGAATGGTATGAGGATGCAAAATTCGGTATTTTTATCCACTGGGGGATCTATTCTGTGCCTGCTTTTGCCCCGCCAACTTGCCAGTTAGGCGAAATTGATATTGATGAACAGTGGTTCTGCAATAACCCCTATGCAGAATGGTATGCAAATTCTATTAATGTGAAGAAAGGCCCGACTTACGAACATCATTTGAAAACCTACGGCGAAGATTTTGCCTACAATGATTTTATTCCTCAGTGGAAAGCTGAAAAATGGCAGCCGAAAGCGTGGGCAGAGTTGTTTGCTAAGGCAGGGGCAAAATATGTGGTATTAACGACTAAACATCACGATGGCTTCTGTTTGTTCCCAAGCAAATACACCGATTTCAATGCCACTTTGCAGGGGCCAAAACGCGATATTATGGGAGAGTTAACTGACCATATACGTGGTCAAGGTTTAAAAATGGGGGCGTACTACTCTGGCATTATTGATTGGACTTATTCCTCTGCTCCTATTTTTACCGAGAGCCAAAATTTCTCAAATGCTTGCCCAACCTATGAATATGCAGACTATGCGTACAAACAAGTTATTGAGTTAATTGATCGTTATAAACCAGAAGTATTATGGAATGATATTGGTTGGCCATTGGTCGGCGAGCATATGCTACCACATTTGTTTGCCCATTATTACAACACTGTTCAAGGTGGCGTAGTTGATGATCGTTGGAACAAACTCTGGTGCGATTTCACTTCTAAAGAGTACAAACACGGTGTAGCTTCTCGTGAGAAAAAATGGGAGATGTGTCGTGGAATGGGACTGTCGTTTGGTTATAACCAAGTAGAAGATGAAAGCCATCTAATTTCAGTGAAAGATCTAATTTCATTGTTGGTTGAAACAGTTGCAGATAATGGCAACTTATTGCTGAATATAGGTCCGAAAGCGGATGGTACAATCCCAGAGGAGCAGGTTGAACGTTTGTTAGCCTTAGGAGCTTGGTTAGATATTAACGGAGAGGGTATTTATAAATCCCGTTGTAGCCAACAGCCAACTGAGAAAGTGGGTGATGTAACTTATCGCTATACTAATGTCGGACAAGATCTCTACCTCTATATTGATGGTTTAACCAAGAGGGAGGCTAAGTTGCCGTTATCGGTATATGGCGAGCTGCACGCTCTTAATCCTGAATTACAGTTTGAAGTAGAACTAGGTCTACAAGGTCGAGTACTACATATTCAAAATTACCAACCAGATTGGTATGTATTGGGCTTTAAAATTGCTAATGAGGGAAAATAACTATGAGCATTTCACAACGTTTTATTGATTTTATGAATACGCACGTTGCCCCAGTAGCACGCCGTATGGAAAATCAACCGCACATTTCCGCCATTCGTGACGGCTTTATTGTTGTGCTACCATTTTTGATTGTTGGTAGCTTTATTATGATTTTGCTGATTCCTCCGTTTGATGAAAATACAACTAATGCATTCGGTCAAGCTTGGTGGAGGTTCTCTAATTGGGCAAGTCCTTATGGTTGGAATTTCTTCCAAATGTCCTTTAATGCTATTTCGCTTTTTACCTCAGCCAGTATTGCTTATAACCTTGCTAAAGCCTATAAACGGGAACCTCTACCTGCTGCATTCCTCTCTGTGATGGCATTTTTATTAGTAGCAGCGCCAGTGAAAGATGGAATGATGGACATCAAATTCTTTGGCGGCATCGGGCTTTTCTCTGCAATCTTTATTGCCATTTATTCAGTGGAAATGACCCGCTTGTTAGAGTTCTTAAAAATTAAGATAAGCTTACCAAAAGAAGTGCCACACGCAGTGGCTGAATCACTTAATATTGTAATTCCAATTTTAGCCATTTTACTTACGCTCTACCCGTTCTCAATTTGGGTAGAAAGTGAAACTGGTAGAAATATTCCACAGTTGATTATGGACTTTATGGCTCCGCTTATTGCTGTGAGTGATTCCTTAGGAGCAATTTGTCTCTTTGTTATTGCAACACACTTGCTCTGGTTCTTGGGGATTAATGGTTCGCTAGTATTAATGCAACTCTGGACACCATTCTTATTACAAAATATGGCGGCAAATTTAGCAGCATTCCAAGCAGGAGAGCCATTACCGTTTATCATCACTAACTCATTCTGGGATTTTTATATTGTCCATGGCGCATCAGGTGGAGTAATTGCGTTAGCCTTCTTACTTGTTCGTAGTAAATCTGTACACTTGCGTTCAATTGGTAAAATTGGTTTGGTACCGTCATTCTTCTCTATCGGTGAGCCAATTGTGTACGGCGTGCCAATGGTGGTGAACCCGCTATTTTTTATCCCGTTGATTTTAGCTCCATTAGCAAATGCAGTAATTGCTTATCTCATTTTAGATTTTGACCTAATCCATCGCATTTACTTGATGGCTCCTTGGACAACACCAGCACCCATCGGAGCATACTTAGTTTCCGCGGGTGATATTTGGGCACCAATTTTAAGTATCGCTTTGATTATTTTGGATATTTTCATCTACTACCCATTCTTCAAAATGTATGAAAAAATTTGTGTAGAGAAAGAAAAATCACAAACTCTGAGCGAAGAAGAGCAAAAAGAGTTGATTGAAAAAGCAAAATTAGCGGCACAATAACGTTTAAAAAGCAAAAAATGAAATGGCTATTCCAAGTGAATAGCCATTTTTTTGCAAATTTTTTCGAAATTTCAACCGCTTGTTGCTAAAATAGTGAGGTGCATTTAGCCAATTATTTTAATAACTAGGAAAAAGAAATGAATGAACCTACCCAACTTGCCCATTTTCAAGAGGAGATCCGTAAGCAGTATGACGGTTTGAGTAAACGCCTTAAGCAAGTGGCACAATATATTTTAGATAACGGAAATAGTGTAGTATTTGATACAGTTTCTGTCATTGCTGAGCGAGCTGGCGTGCCGCCATCAACGCTTATTCGCTTTGCGAATGCGATGGGATTTAGTGGGTTTAATGAAATCAAACAGCTTTATCGTCAAAATATGATGGAAGGTACCTCTCGTTACACCGAGAGAGTGCAACTTTTTCGTCAAATTGAACCGCTTGATGAGGATAATGAACTTAATCATATTCTTGATGTGTTTGTACAAGGCAATACTCAAGCGATGCAACAATTGTCTGAACAAATTAGCCAAGAGCAATTAGCACAAACAGTAGAGATTTTGCATAATGCCAATCGCATTTTTATTGTTGGCTTAAAGCGATCGTTTAGTATTGCTAACTATTTAAATTATGCGTTGCATCATTTAGATTATGATGTATTTATGATCGATGGTTCTGGTGGAATGTTTGATGAGCAACTTAGCCGAATTCGTGAGGGAGATACCGTTATAGCGGTAAGTTTTTCACCTTATGCTAATGAGACATTAAACATTGTGACAGCAACTTCACGCTCTGGTGTAAAGCATATTGCAATTACAGATAGCCAGCTTAGCCCACTACTTTCTTTTAGTGATGTTTCTTTTATTATTAAAGAAGCCCAAGTCAGTGGCTTTCGCTCTCAGTGTGCCACTATGACTTTAGCTCAAACAATAGCGGTTTCACTTGCACTGAAAAAAGCTTAATAACTCAATAAAAATAGACCTGTAGAGTGCAGGTCTATTTTTATTTATTAGCTAATTAGAGCTTTGATCTCATCACAATATTCGGCAGATTTCGTACCAAAAATAATTTGTTGAGTATTGCCAACTTTTACCACATCTATCGCCCCCATCTTTTTTAATGCGGGTTTATTAAGTAAATTGTTGTTATTTAATACCACCCTCAAGCGAGTTAAACAGGCATCTAAGGTTCTAATATTCTCTTTATTACCAAGAGCAGTTATGATTTTAGTGATAATATCTGTATTAGACATCTCTCCTCCTTTTGGAAAGAACATTTTAGAAAAAATTATCCATTCAGCCAAGCCATATACTCGGCGGTTCCTTCTGCGACCGTTTTAAAGTTATCTGTATAGCCTGCCGCTCTTAGCTTAGTTAAATCGGCTTGAGTAAAGGTTTGGTAGCGAGATTTTAAATGATCTGGGAATGGAATGGTTTCTATTTCCCCTTTACCGTGATATTTAATTACTGCATTTGCAACTTCTTGGAAGGATTCTGCTTGACCTGTGCCAAGATTAAAAATGCCTGAAATGTTGTGTTGCCATGCCCAAATGTTTACTTTTGCTACATCTTCTACATAGATAAAATCGCGTAAAAATTGCTCCGATCCTGCAAATAATTTAGGGTTTTCGCCTTTTAGCATTTGGTTGTTGAGATGGAAAGCCACACTTGCCATTGAGCCTTTGTGCTGTTCACGCGGGCCATAAACGTTGAAGTATTTGAATCCGCAAACCGGCGATTCCGCTTCTGGCAGAATACGTCTAATATATTCATCAAACAAGAACTTGGAGTAGCCGTAAGCATTTAATGGGCTTTCAAATTCACGTTTTTCGATAAAATTATCAGAGCGTCCGCCATAGGTTGCCGCACTAGACGCGTAGAAAAATGGAATTTGGCGATCTAAGCAGAAATGCAATAACTCTTTTGAATATTCGTAGTTATTTTGCATTAAGTATTTTCCGTCCCATTCAGTTGTTGCAGAGCAAGCCCCTTGATGGAAAACAGCATCAATATTGCCAAAATCATCGCCAGCAATAATAGAGGCGATAAAGTCTTCTTTATCGCAGTAGTCGGCAATATTTAAATCAACTAGGTTGATAAATTTTTCGCCGTTTTTTAGGTTATCTACCACTAAAATATCAGTACGGCCAATTTCATTTAACGCTTTGACAATATTACTGCCAATCATTCCAGCGCCACCAGTTACAATAATCATTTTTCTATCCTTTCTTTGTTGTGTTGAATTTGCAAATTTTTATGCTTTTTTAACCGCTTGTAATTGGTTGCTTTGCTTTTTCATCTGCTTTTTCAGCTTCTGCATTTTTTCTTTAATGCGTTGACGTTTGAGAGCTGAGATATGATCTACAAATAACACGCCATTTAGGTGGTCGATTTCGTGTTGAATGCAAATTGCAAATAAGTCGTCTGCCTCAAAGATAATTTCTTCGCCTTTTCGGTTGAGGGCTTTGACTTTTAATTTCGCTTTGCGTGGTACTAATGCCCTGTGTCCTGGAATAGAAAGGCAGCCCTCTTCAATGCCTGCTTCGCCGCTACTTTCTAAAATTTCTGGGTTGATTAGCACCACTTGGTTGGTTTTATCGCCCTCAATATCAATGGTAATCACACGTTTTAATACGCCCACTTGCGGTGCTGCAAGCCCAATGCCTTCGTGTTCGTACATTGTTTCAAACATATCATCAATGAAACGATTTAATTTTTCATCAACCTGTTCTACAGGTTCACACATCGTTGCTAACCCCTCATCAGGATAGAGTACAACATCTAATACTGCCATTTTTGTGATCTCTCTCGAAAAGTTTAAAAAATTCGTTTGGCTATTTTAAACCTTTTCTTATTATTAGGGAAATTTTGAGGATGAAAATATGGCATATCACTACGATTTATTACGATTATTACAAGTGCCGCAAATGGGGGCTCAACGTATAGGGCGATTATTGGCGGAACTCAATTTTGCTGAATTTTGCCACTATGACAAACTTCAACTCAAACAAATAGGTTGGAATGAAAAGCAAATTCAACGTTGGTTTAATCCTGATCAAAAATGGATTGATCAGGCGATGACTTGGTCAGAATTGCCAAATCAGCAAATTGTGACACTCTTTGATGAAAATTATCCGTTTCTCTTAAAACAAATTTCGACTGCGCCACCGTTAATTTATGTAAAGGGAAATGTGGAAAGCCTTTCTCTGCCACAAATTGCGATTGTTGGCAGCCGAGACTATTCTCATTATGGTGAATATTGGGCTGGGCAATTTGCTGCCGAATTAGCTCGCCATAATATTATCATTACCAGCGGTTTAGCCATTGGTATTGACGGTTTTGCCCATCAAAAAATCGTTATGGAACAAGGCATAACGATTGCCGTGTTAGGGAGTGGATTAAATCAAGTCTATCCTGCTCGCCATAAAAAATTAGCCGAACAAATTGTTGATTTAGGTGGTGCATTGGTGTCGGAGTTCTTGCCTAATCAGCCGCCGGTGGCAGAAAATTTTCCTCGTCGTAATCGAATTATTAGTGGTTTGTCGCTCGGCACTTTAGTTATTGAAGCAACGCTTAATAGTGGCTCACTGATTACCGCTCGTTATGCGTTGGAACAAGGCAGAGAGGTTTTTGCCTTACCGAATGCAGTGCAAAATCCGTATGCTCAAGGCTGTCACAAATTAATTAAAGAAGGGGCGTTGTTAGTTGAAACTGTTGAGGATATTTTAGAAGCTGTTGCTCACCAATACCAACCCCAGCAAATCCCTTTGTTTAAAGCGTCTCAAACAGTGGTAAGCAAACCTTTACAAGCGGTGAAAAAAGAGCATTTTTTTGCAAAAAATACGCCAAATTTAACCGCTTGTCAGCAGAGCATTTATCAACATATTAGCTTAGATCCAATTTCTATTGATGATCTAGCAAAGGTAACAGAAATGCCAGTAGAAACATTATTAGTGGAATTGCTCGGGTTAGAATTATTAGGCGTGATTAAGCAGATAAGTGGAGGGTATGTGGTAAACTAATCGCTGTTTATAAAGAAATTTAGCGAAAATATATAAAAGATCGTGGCAACTTTTGTAGAAAATGATAGAATTTAACGCTTTAAAAATAAATGTTCGATTTTTTATTCATTTCTAGGTTATATATGGCTACTGAGATTAAAACAAAGTCCCTTGAACAAGTTGAACACAAAGGGTTAAAAAGTAAAGGCGTGAATACAGTATTATGGGTATTATCCATTGCTCTTTTAGTTGTAGCAGCGGTAGGAAATACTTATTTTGCATCACACTTTTCATTAATTGTTCGAGTGCTTTTATTGGTGGTTTTATTGATTGGGGCAGTAGCACTAGCAGCTATGACTAATCAAGGTCAAAAAGCAATTCATTTTATAAAAGATTCTCGTACAGAGCTTCGCAAAATTATTTGGCCAACTCGCTCTGAGGCAACCCAAACCACGTTAATCGTACTTGCAATGTGCGTGGTGGTAGCATTAGTGCTATGGGGTATTGATTCAATTATTGTGGCATTGATTACATTTTTAACAAATTTAAGGTTCTAAAATGAGTGAAGTAGAAGTAAACGAAAGCAGCTCAAAACGTTGGTATGTATTACAAGCATTTTCAGGTTTTGAAAACCGTGTGGCAGTAACATTACGCGAATACATCAAACTTCATAAAATGGAAGAGCAATTTGGCGAAGTATTAGTGCCAACAGAAGAAGTTGTAGAAAATGTGGGTGGCAAACGCCGTAAAACCGAGCGTAAATTCTTTCCAGGCTATGTGTTAGTTGAAATGGAAATGAATGATGACACTTGGCACTTAGTAAAAAGCGTGCCTCGTGTAATGGGCTTTATTGGCGGAACAGCAGATCGCCCTGCACCCATTACCAAGCGTGAAGCAGATCGCATTCTAAACCGTGTTCAAGAAACGGCAGAAAAACCACGTCATAGAAAAGAGTTCCAACCAGGTGAAAGCATTCGAGTCACGGAAGGTCCATTTGCAGATTTTGCTGGAACCGTGGAAGAAGTCGATTACGAAAAAGGCCGCTTGAAAGTGTCTGTGTCTATTTTCGGTCGTGCAACACCCGTTGAGCTTGAGTTCGGTCAGGTTGAAAAACAGAGTTAATTAGCGATAAATAGTGCTTGAAAAACGAACGTTAGTTCTTTATAATCGCGACTTCATACGAGCTGTTTAATTTAGCTCGTATTTTTTATGTAAAACACAGGGGAGCTGATTTTCAGCGTTATAACCCACAACAAAGGAAACTAAAATGGCAAAAAAAGTCCAAGCCTACGTTAAACTGCAAGTTGCAGCGGGTATGGCTAACCCATCACCACCAGTTGGTCCTGCATTAGGTCAACAAGGTGTTAACATTATGGAATTCTGTAAAGCATTCAACGCTCGTACTGAGAGCTTAGAAAAAGGTTTACCAATTCCTGTTGTGATTACCGTTTACGCTGATAAATCTTTCACATTCGTTACCAAAACACCTCCTGCAGCAGTATTACTGAAAAAAGCGGTAGGTATCAAATCAGGTTCTGGTAAACCGAATAAAGATAAAGTAGGTACAGTAACTCAAGATCAAATCCGTCAAATTGCTGAAACTAAAGCAGCAGATATGACAGGTTCAACTATCGAAACGAAAATGAAATCAATCGCTGGTACTGCTCGTTCAATGGGCTTAATCGTAGAGGAATAATACAATGGCTAAATTGACTAAAAAAATGAAAGCAATTAAAGCTGGCGTAGATTCTACTAAAGCGTACGAAATCAACGAAGCGATTGCAGTATTAAAACAATTCGCAACCGCTAAATTCGTTGAAAGTGTTGATGTTGCAGTAAACTTAGGTATCGACCCTCGTAAATCAGACCAAAATGTGCGTGGTGCAACTGTGTTACCACACGGTACAGGTCGTACAGCTCGTGTTGCAGTGTTTACACAAGGTGCAAATGCAGACGCAGCGAAAGCAGCTGGTGCAGATTTAGTGGGTATGGAAGATCTTGCAGAGCAAATCAAAAAAGGCGAAATGAACTTTGATGTTGTTATCGCTTCTCCAGATGCAATGCGTGTTGTAGGTCAATTAGGTCAAGTATTAGGTCCACGTGGCTTGATGCCAAACCCAAAAGTGGGTACAGTGACTCCAAACGTGGCTGACGCCGTTAAAAATGCTAAATCAGGTCAGATCCGCTACCGTAACGACAAAAATGGTATTATCCATACGACTATTGGTAAAGCAGATTTCTCACCTGAGCAATTAACAGAAAACCTTCAAGCGTTATTAGCTGCATTAACTAAAGCTAAACCAACAACGGCAAAAGGTATCTTCATCAAGAAAGTAAGCATTTCTACTACTATGGGTGCGGGTGTTGCAGTTGATCAGGCATCACTTTAATTTCTGACAGAAGTTAAAACTTTACAGGGTCGCAGATTATCTGTATAATTTGCGACCTTAACTTGCGAGAGCAAGCTGATGGTGCTTAGCCTATCTAAGCCCCGTCTAAGACTGTAGGGGTGAAAACTTAATAATCCTACATAGATGGTGAACAGACAGAATTTTCTGCTTCTGTACACCTTAGGCTCAGAAGATTGCCGCTTATTACAAGCGGTGATATTTTTGGGATTTTTTGTAAATTCTGCTTGAAAAGGCAGAGTGTATCAGGAGCTAAAACCAATGGCATTAAATCTTCAAGACAAACAAGCGATTGTTGCTGAAGTAAACGAAGCTGCCAAAGGTGCACTTTCAGCTGTTGTTGCGGATTCTCGTGGCGTGACAGTTGAAAAAATGACTGAGTTACGTAAATCAGCACGTGAAGCTGGCGTTACAATGCAGGTAGTGCGTAATACTTTATTACGTCGTGCAGTGGAAGGCACAGATTTCGAATGCTTAAAAGATACGTTTACAGGTCCAACTCTTATCGCATTCTCGAATGAACATCCAGGTGCAGCAGCACGTTTATTCACTGAATTTGCGAAAACAAACAAAGAGTTTGAAGTTAAAGGTGCAGCCTTTGAAGGTAAAACACAAGATGTTGCATTCTTAGCAACCTTACCAACTTACGAAGAAGCAATTGCACGTTTAATGGGCACAATGAAAGAAGCTGCGGCAGGCAAACTTGTTCGCACTCTTGCAGCATTACGCGATCAAATGGAAGCAGCAGCTTAATTTTAAGCACTCTTCTTTATTCGTTTAACAACTTATTTTACTTTAGGAATCGATTGTTATGTCATTAACTAACGAACAAATCATTGAAGCGATTGCTTCTAAATCAGTATCAGAAATCGTTGAATTAATCACAGCGATGGAAGAAAAATTCGGCGTTTCAGCAGCGGCAGCAGTTGCAGCAGCAGCTCCAGCAGCAGCGGCAGCAGAAGAGAAAACTGAGTTTGATGTAATCTTAGCAGAAGCTGGTGCTAACAAAGTTGCAGTAATCAAAGCAGTACGTGGTGCAACAGGTTTAGGCTTAAAAGAAGCTAAAGACTTAGTTGAATCTGCACCTGCAGCCTTAAAAGAAGGCATCTCTAAAGGTGAAGCTGAAGCACTTAAGAAAGAATTAGAAGAAGCTGGTGCGAAAGTAGAAATCAAATAATTTTTGATTTAACTTTCCCCGAACTTCAAGTTCAACAAACCCCGATGGAAACATCGGGGTTTTGTTTTTGTAAGCGGTGATTTTTATCCGATTTTTTGCAAAAAATGGCAGAAAAACGACTGCTTGTTATTAGATTTCAATAGATATGTTTATTGTATAAACATATCTATTGTGCATAAAACCGGCTATTGCAATCAATGAAAAATAAGCATAGTATATACTCTCGATATTTAATGTATATATTGAGGTGTGGTATGCGAACAAAAGTCTTCCAAAGTGGTAATAGCCAAGCGGTGAGGATTCCGTTTGATTTCCGTTTTGATGTAGATACCGTCGAGATTCTACAGGGGCAGAATGGTGATGTTATTTTGCGTCCGGTGAAACCTCAAGCCGATATGGAGTTTCTGGCTTTATTTTCCGATTTTGATGATGATTTTATTCAGGCATTGGAAGATCGTGATACATCTCCACCACAAGAGCGAGATGATTTATGATCTATATGCTTGATACCAATATTTTGATTTATTTAATGAAAAATCGACCGCTTGCAGTGGCAGAACGTGTGGCACAACTTACGCCAAGTGATCAATTAGTTATGAGCTTTATTACCTACGCTGAGTTACTTAAAGGAGCAAATGGCAGTGCTAATCCGGAAAAAGCCTTAGCGAATATCGAAAAGTTGAAACAACGTATTTCAGTTGTTTACCCAAATGAAAAAATCTGTGAATTTTATGGTGTTTGGGCAAATAAATTGAAGTTACAAGGCAAGCCCATTGGTGGAAATGATTTATGGATTGCTTGTCACGCTTTAGCTTGTAATGCGATATTAGTAACGCATAATGTCAAAGAGTCCGAGCGAATTGAAGCATTAAATTGGCAAGATTGGACGTGTTAAAAATGTAGGGGCAAAATATTTTTTGCCCTTTTTGGTATTTGATATTTGAATAGGGCGAAAGATGTTTCGCCCCTACGTTGTCGCAATGATTTAATTAAAATCGCAGTGGTGGGGCAAGCCCCAGTCTACGTTGGGATTATTTGCAAAAAATGGTAGAAAAACGACCGCTTGTTTTTTTATTTTTGAATTAAATCATCTACTGAATAGTCGCTTTTCAGTAGGTCAATTAGGCTGACGTTTAGAGCGTCGGCTATTTTCCCCATCGCATCAATTGAGATGGCTCTTTTCCCTCTTTCGACATCACTTATATAAGCTCGGCTCAGTTCGGCGTCAAATGCTAATGCCTCTTGAGAAATATCCTTTAATCGGCGGATTTTTCTAAGATTATTGGCGAAAGTATGTCGAATCGGGTGGCTGGTCAGCGTTTCATTTTTCATTCTCCTAGTATTGTTTTTAGGGATAAACCTATCAATCTACTAATGAATACTAAATGTAGCCTATCGTTTATATCATTATTCTAATTTCTCGCTAGAATATTTTAAGGAAAATTGAACAAATAAAAATCAATTTTTCAAGGGAGTATACTCCCTTTACTTCCTATTAACATAGGAAGTAAAACATCTCTAATTAAACCATTTCTAAGGATTTATTATGTACAAACAATTTCTTAAATCTATTTTATTAGTTACCGTTGCAACCTTTTCTCTTTCGACTGTGGTGAGTGCTAAGCCAATTCCTAAGAATGCAACATATAATCAAATTTATGATGGTCTTGAAACTATGACTTATACTGTTGACGATTTAATTGCAGCAGTAAAAAAAGGACAGCCTAGTTCTCTAGGATATGTGGCTTATACGTATTTTGAATCCAAGCAACTTGATGATGCGTATAATTATGCTCAAAGAGCGGTTGCTAAAAATGATACTTTAGGTAAGTTTGTTACAGGATACTTATATGCGTTAGGTCATAAAGGTAATTTCCATGAAGGAATACCTTTGATAAAAAAGGCTTGTGTAGATGGTAAGTTGGGACAAAAATTTTCTAAATCAGATTTGATCGTTAACGCATGTAAAACTGCTAAAAACTAATAGGATTAGTCATTATGGTGTTTTTTGTTATTTTAGCTGGATTATTTATTATCGCTGGATTTGGATTGTATTTAGCTCAAGGTAAAATATCTGACTTTGAAATCAGCTCAGTGCAAGTCGGAAAAGTGATTGTTGTTTTATGTATTAGTGGTGGATATGCTCTTACTTTGGGAAATGTAGTGAATATCCAAGGTTTAGAAGCAACCATTAATTATGTTGAATGGGGCTATTATTTCTTAATTTCTATCTTCGCTATCGGTTTTGCAAGCCTATTTTTTGGTAGTAAATTAGCCCAAGATGAAGAGAAAACCCAATAATTTTCCCCATAAAAACAAGCGGTCAAATTGTTGTCAAATTTTGTAAAATCCGCTATAATTCCTAACCTTTTTTAGCAAAAATTGGCTGACGGCTTGACCGGTCAGCCTTTTATGCTTGAACGCAATGGCTGATTTTGTCATTTTAATCAGCAAAAATTGCAAATTTCCTGCCCAATTTGACCGCTTGCAGTAGTGATTTTTGACTGCTTGATTGGCGATTGGAAAATGACATCTCGTACAGTTTTTATAATGCCACTTCCAACCGAGTCTTTCGTGTCGGATTGTGTAATCTCAACCAAAATATATTTCAGAGGCTATCTTAAAAAATGGCATATTCATATTCCGAGAAAAAGCGTATTCGTAAGAGCTTTGGTAAGCGTCCACAAGTTCTGAATGTACCTTATCTATTAACAATTCAGCTTGATTCTTTTGCAAAATTTATCGAAAAAGATCCTGAAGGGCAACAAGGTTTAGAAGCGGCATTCCGTTCAGTTTTCCCGATTGTGAGCAACAACGGTGCAACTGAATTACAATACGTTTCTTATGAATTAGGCGAGCCAGTGTTTGATGTGCGTGAATGTCAAATTCGTGGTACAACCTATGCTGCACCATTACGCGTGAAATTGCGTTTAGTGTCTTACGATCGTGAAGCTGCGGCTGGTACAATCAAAGATATTAAAGAGCAAAACGTGTATATGGGCGAAATCCCATTAATGACCGATAACGGTACTTTTGTAATCAACGGTACTGAGCGTGTTATCGTTTCACAATTACACCGTAGCCCAGGCGTATTCTTCGATTCTGACAAAGGTAAAACCCATTCTTCAGGTAAAGTGCTTTATAACGCACGTATTATTCCTTATCGTGGTTCTTGGTTAGATTTTGAGTTCGATCCGAAAGATAACTTATTTGCTCGTATTGACCGCCGCCGTAAATTGCCAGCAACTATCATTTTACGTGCATTAGGCTACACCACCGAAGAAATCTTAAATTTATTCTTTGAGAAAACTAAATTTACAATTGCCGATAATAAATTATTAATGACGTTAGTGCCTGAGCGTTTAAGAGGCGAAACGGCAACATTTGATATTTCAGCAAATGGCAAAGTATATATTGAAATGGGGCGTCGTATTACTGCTCGCCATATTCGTGCATTAGAGAAAGACAACGTTAGTCAAATTGAAGTGCCTGTGGAATATATCGTAGGTAAAGTAGCAGCCCAAGATTACGTTGATTTATCATCAGGTGAGTTGATTTGCCCTGCGAATATGGAAATGTCAATGGAGATGCTTGCGAACCTTTCAGCGGCAGGCTACAAAGAGATTGACGTATTATTTACCAATGATTTAGATCACGGCCCATACATTTCTGAAACTTTACGTGTTGATCCAACCTATGACCGTTTAAGTGCATTAGTTGAAATTTATCGAATGATGCGTCCAGGTGAGCCACCAACAAAAGAGGCAGCAGAGGCGTTATTTGACAATATGTTCTTCTCAGCAGAGCGTTATGATTTATCTGCTGTAGGACGTATGAAATTTAATCGCTCTTTAGAAATTGCAGAGGGAGTGGGTACAGGCATTTTAAGCAACGATGACATCATCGGTGTAATGAAAAAATTAATTGAAATCCGTAACGGTCGTGGTGAAGTAGATGATATCGATCACTTAGGTAACCGCCGTATTCGTAGCGTAGGTGAGATGGCAGAAAACCAATTCCGTATTGGTTTAGTGCGTGTTGAGCGTGCGGTGCGTGAGCGTTTATCGTTAGGCGATTTAGATGGCGTAACACCACAAGATTTAATTAATGCGAAACCAATTTCTGCGGCAGTGAAAGAATTCTTTGGTTCTTCACAACTTTCGCAATTTATGGATCAAAATAACCCGCTTTCAGAAGTAACGCACAAACGCCGTATTTCTGCATTAGGCCCAGGTGGTTTAACGCGTGAACGTGCAGGCTTTGAGGTGCGTGACGTACACCCAACTCACTATGGGCGTTTATGTCCGATTGAAACCCCTGAAGGTCCAAATATCGGTTTAATTAACTCGCTTTCTGTTTATGCACGTACCAACAATTACGGTTTCTTAGAAACGCCATTCCGTAAAGTAGTAAATGGTCAAGTAACAGAAGAGATTGAATATTTATCAGCGATCGAAGAAAGCAACAATGTTATCGCACAGGCGAACTCAGATTTAGATGAGAACTTCTACTTTACTGACACTTATGTAACTTGTCGTCAGCAAGGTGAATCAGGTTTATTCAAGCCTGAGGAAGTGCAATATATGGATATTTCAACACAGCAAGTCGTATCTGTTGCAGCTGCACTAATTCCATTCTTAGAACACGATGATGCGAACCGTGCATTAATGGGTGCGAATATGCAACGTCAAGCAGTGCCAACATTACGTGCCGATAAGCCATTAGTTGGTACGGGTATGGAAAAACCAATTGCACTTGACTCTGGTGTAGCTATTGTTGCAAAACGTGGTGGTGTGGTTCAGTATGTTGATGCTTCTCGTATCGTGGTTAGAGTAAATGAAGATGAAACTGTTTCAGGCGAAGCAGGTATTGATATTTATAACTTAATCAAATATACCCGTTCTAACCAAAATACTTGTATTAACCAAGTACCTTGTGTGAACCTAGGCGAGCCAGTGGCACGTGGTGAAATCTTAGCAGATGGTCCTTCAACAGACTTGGGTGAATTAGCGTTAGGTCAAAATATCCGAGTGGCATTTATGCCTTGGAACGGTTATAACTTTGAAGACTCAATGTTAGTGTCTGAACGTGTTGTTCAAGAAGATCGTTTCACCACAATTCACATTCAAGAGTTATCTTGTGTCGCTCGTGATACCAAATTAGGGGCAGAAGAGATCACGGCGGATATTCCAAATGTAGGTGAATCTGCATTAAGCAAATTAGATGAATCAGGTATTGTTTATATTGGTGCTGAGGTAAAAGGTGGCGATATCTTAGTTGGTAAAGTCACCCCTAAAGGTGAAACTCAATTAACACCAGAAGAGAAATTATTGCGTGCAATCTTTGGTGAAAAAGCCTCTGATGTTAAAGATTCATCTCTTCGTGTGCCAAACGGTACTTCAGGTACGGTTATTGATGTTCAGGTATTTACCCGTGATGGCGTAGAGAAAGATAAACGTGCGAAAGAAATCGAAGAAATGCAACTTCGTGAAGCGAAGAAAGACCTCGCGGAAGAGCTAGAAATCTTAGAAGCTGGTTTATTCACTCGTGTTCGTAGCCTTTTAATTGAATGTGGTGTGAAAGAGTCTTCATTAGATGGCGTTGCCCGTGAAAAATGGTTAGAGCAAACTCTTGAAAACGAAGCGAAACAAAATCAATTAGAGCAGTTAGCAGAACAGTACGAAGAGTTACGCAAAGAATTTGAACGCAAACTTGAAATTAAACGTAACAAGATCATTCAAGGCGATGATTTAGCACCAGGCGTGTTAAAAGTAGTTAAAGTTTATCTTGCGGTGAAACGTCAAATTCAGCCAGGTGATAAGATGGCAGGTCGTCACGGTAACAAAGGTGTTATTTCGAAGATCAATCCTGTTGAAGATATGCCATATGACGAAAACGGTCAGCCAGTTGAGATCGTATTAAACCCGCTAGGCGTACCGTCTCGTATGAATATCGGTCAGATCTTAGAAACCCACTTAGGCTTAGCGGCTCGTGGTATTGGTGATCAAATTGATAAAATGATCAAACAACAGCAAGAAGTAGCAAAATTGCGTGAGTATATGCAAAAAGCCTACGATTTAGGCCACGGATCACAGGTTGTTGATTTAAGTACTTTCTCTGATGAAGAAGTGATGCGTTTAGCTGAAAATTTACGTAAAGGTTTACCGCTTGCAACCCCAGTATTCGATGGTGCTGTTGAGACTGAAATCAAAGGCTTATTAGAATTAGGTGGATTACCAACTTCAGGTCAAATCACGCTTTATGATGGCCGCACAGGGGAGAAATTTGAGCGTCCAGTAACCGTCGGTTATATGTATATGCTCAAATTAAACCACTTAGTGGATGACAAAATGCACGCACGTTCAACTGGTTCTTATAGCCTAGTTACTCAGCAACCGTTGGGTGGTAAAGCTCAGTTCGGTGGTCAGCGTTTCGGTGAGATGGAGGTTTGGGCATTAGAAGCATACGGTGCGGCTTACACACTTCAAGAAATGCTTACAGTGAAATCCGATGATGTGAACGGTCGTACGAAGATGTACAAAAATATCGTAGATGGCACACATTATATGGAGCCAGGTATTCCTGAGTCATTTAATGTAATTACCAAAGAGATCCGTGCATTAGCGATTGATATGGAGTTAGACGAAGCGTAGTTTCGTTATTCGCAAAATGTGTAATGGCGTGGGTATGCTATTACAGATGATTTTGAGACAAACTCCAAGCGGTCAATTTTGCAAAATTTTTTACAAATTAGACCGCTTGCACACAAATTTACTCGCTTTGCTTTAAGCGAGGCGAACTTAAAAACCTACCCTAGGGGCAAAAAAGTGAAAGACTTAGTGAAGTTTTTAAAAGCACAAACAAAATCAAACGATGATTTCGATGTGATTAAAATTGGCTTAGCATCACCAGATAAGATCCGTTCTTGGTCTTTTGGTGAAGTGAAAAAACCAGAAACCATTAATTACCGCACCTTCAAACCAGAGCGTGATGGTTTATTTTGTGCACGTATTTTCGGGCCAGTAAAAGACTACGAGTGTCTGTGTGGTAAATATAAACGTTTAAAACACCGCGGTGTAATCTGTGAAAAATGTGGTGTTGAAGTGACACAAACTAAAGTACGTCGTGAGCGTATGGGGCATATTGAATTAGCTTGCCCAGTTGCACACATTTGGTTCTTAAAATCACTGCCGTCCCGTATTGGTTTAATTTTAGATATGCCATTGCGTGATATTGAACGTGTGCTTTACTTTGAAAGCTATGTAGTAACTGAGCCAGGAATGACTGATTTAGAAAAAAATCAGCTATTAACCGAAGAGCAGTTTATGGAAGCTGAAGAGCGTTGGGGTGATGAGTTTGAAGCGAAAATGGGTGCAGAAGGTATTCAGGCATTGCTTCGTGACTTAGATTTAGAACACCAATGTGAAATTTTGCGTGAAGAATTACAAGAAACCAATTCAGAAACTAAACGTAAAAAAATTACTAAGCGTTTAAAAACCTTGGAAGCATTCTTACAATCGGGTAACAAGCCAGAATGGATGGTAATGACCGTTCTTCCAGTATTACCGCCAGATTTACGTCCATTAGTACCGCTTGATGGCGGTCGCTTTGCAACCTCTGATTTAAACGATTTATACCGCCGTGTAATTAACCGTAACAACCGTTTAAAACGCTTGTTAGACTTAGTTGCACCAGACATTATCGTACGTAACGAAAAACGTATGTTACAAGAATCTGTGGATGCGTTATTAGACAATGGTCGTCGTGGTCGTGCAATTACGGGTTCTAACAAACGTCCGTTAAAATCACTTGCGGATATGATAAAAGGTAAACAAGGTCGTTTCCGTCAAAACCTATTAGGTAAACGTGTGGATTATTCAGGCCGTTCTGTAATCACCGTAGGTCCATATTTACGCTTACATCAATGTGGTTTACCGAAGAAAATGGCATTGGAGTTATTCCGCCCATTTATCTACTCTAAATTAGAATCTCGTGGCATTGCATCAACTATTAAAGCAGCAAAGAAAATGGTTGAGCGTGAAGAGCCGATTGTATGGGATATTCTTGCAGAAGTTATCCGTGAACATCCAATCCTACTTAACCGTGCACCAACGCTTCACCGTTTAGGTATCCAAGCGTTTGAGCCATTATTGATTGAAGGTAAAGCGATCCAATTACATCCACTTGTTTGTGCAGCATTCAATGCGGACTTCGATGGTGACCAAATGGCGGTACACGTTCCATTAACTCTTGAAGCCCAGTTAGAAGCTCGAGCGTTAATGATGTCTACCAATAACGTACTTTCTCCTGCAAGTGGTGATCCGATCATCGTTCCATCTCAGGACGTTGTACTCGGTCTTTACTATATGACTCGTGAGAAAGTAAACGGCAAAGGTGAAGGAATGTATTTCCTTGACCCACGTGAAGCGGAAAAAGCATACCGCACTGGTCAAGCAGAATTACACTCTCGTGTAAAAGTGCGTGTGACTGAATATGAGAAAAATGAAGCGGGCGAATTTGTTGCTAAAACTGCATTAGTGGATACTACCATCGGTCGTGCAATTTTATGGATGATCGCACCAAAAGGTATGCCATTTAGCTTGTTCAATCAAACTTTAGGTAAAAAAGCGATCTCAAAATTAATTAATGAGAGCTATCGCCGTTTAGGCTTGAAAGAGTCTGTCGTTTTAGCTGACCAGATTATGTACACGGGTTTTTCCTACGCTGCTCGTTCAGGTGTGTCTGTTGGTATTGATGATATGGTTATTCCAGAACAAAAATACTCAATCATTGAGGCGGCTGAAGCAGAGGTTGCAGAAATTCAAGAACAGTTCAATGGCGGTTTAGTTACTGCAGGCGAGCGTTATAACAAAGTAATCGATATTTGGGCAGCAGCAAACGAACGTGTTGCAAAAGCAATGATGGAAAACCTGTCAACGGAAGAGGTGGTTAACCGTGAAGGTAATCAAGAAAAACAAGCATCATTTAACAGCATCTTTATGATGGCAGACTCGGGTGCACGTGGTTCTGCAGCACAGATTCGTCAGTTAGCGGGTATGCGTGGCTTGATGGCACGTCCAGATGGCTCAATTATTGAAACCCCAATCACGGCAAACTTCCGTGAAGGTTTGAACGTTCTTCAGTACTTTATTTCTACCCACGGTGCACGTAAAGGTCTTGCGGATACAGCATTAAAAACAGCGAACTCAGGTTACTTAACCCGCCGTTTAGTAGATGTCGCACAAGATTTAGTGATCATCGAAGATGACTGTGGTACACACGAAGGTATCGTGATGACCCCATTAATTGAGGGTGGAGACGTTAAAGAAGCATTACGCGATCGTGTATTAGGTCGTGTGGTAGCAGAAGATGTATTAAAACCAGGTACAGGTGAAGTATTAATTCCACGTAATACCTTATTAGATGAAAAATGGTGTGATGTGGTTGATCGTGAATCTGTTGATGTGATCAAAGTACGTTCTGTTGTAACCTGTAACACAGACTACGGTGTGTGTGCAAAATGTTACGGTCGTGATTTAGCTCGCGGACACTTAATTAATCAAGGTGAAGCAGTAGGTGTTATTGCGGCACAATCAATTGGTGAACCAGGTACACAGTTAACGATGCGTACGTTCCATATCGGTGGTGCGGCATCTGCGGCAGCGAAAGAATCTAGCATTCAAGTGAAAAATGCAGGTACGATTAAGCTTACCAACGCGAAATTCGTAACTAACAAAGACGGCAAAATCGTATTAACTTCACGTAACACAGAATTAACCGTTATCGACACCTTTGGTCGTACCAAAGAGAACTACAAGGTGCCTTACGGTGCAGTGTTATCGAAAAATGATGGTGCAGAAGTAAATGCAGGTGAAGTAGTAGCAAACTGGGATCCGCATACAATGCCAGTTATCTCAGAGGTATCAGGTCGTATCCAATTTAGCGACATCGTTGATGGCTTAACCGTAACGCGTCAAACTGACGAATTAACTGGTTTATCATCAATCGTAGTACAAGATGTGGGTGAACGTGCAACCGCAGGTAAAGATTTACGTCCAGCACTACGTTTAGTTGATAGCAACGGTAACGATATCTTAATTCCAGGTACAGACGTTCCAGCACAATACTTCTTACCAGGTAAAGCAATCGTAACCTTAGATGACGGTGCAGAAATCGCAGTGGGTGAAGCATTAGCTCGTATTCCACAAGAATCTGTGGGTACGAAAGATATTACTGGTGGTCTTCCACGTGTTGCAGACTTATTTGAAGCACGTAAACCGAAAGATCCAGCGATCTTGGCGGAAATTTCAGGTATCGTCTCATTTGGTAAAGAAACCAAAGGTAAACGCCGCTTGGTAATTACCCCAGCTGAAGGCGAAGCGTTTGAAGAAATGATTCCAAAATGGCGTCAATTAAACGTATTCGAAGGCGAAATGGTACAACGTGGTGATGTAATCTCTGATGGTGCAGAAACTCCACACGATATCTTACGCTTACGTGGCGTACACGCAGTAACAGACTATATTGTAAACGAAGTACAAGAAGTTTACCGCTTACAAGGGGTAAAAATTAACGATAAACACATCGAAGTTATCGTTCGCCAAATGTTGCGTAAAGCAACCATTACGAATGCTTACGACTCTGAATTCCTAGACGGAGAGCAAGTTGAAGTCGCTCGTGTGAAAATTGCTAACCGCAAACGTGAAGCTGAAGGCAAACCACTTGTTGAATTTGAACGTGAATTGCTTGGTATTACCAAAGCATCTCTTGCAACGGAAAGCTTCATTTCTGCGGCATCGTTCCAAGAAACCACTCGTGTGCTTACCGAAGCAGCAGTGGCAGGTAAACAAGATGAGTTACGTGGCTTAAAAGAAAACGTAATTGTTGGTCGCTTAATCCCAGCAGGTACTGGTTTTGCTTACCACCAAGCTCGTGTGAAAAAACGTGCACAACTTGAAGCAGGCATCGCAGTAGCTCCTGAATACGAAGCTCCAGCTGCAAAAGAAAACTCATTTGTTACTGACGCAGACATCGAAGCCGAATTTGAATTTATTGCAGATGACGCAACCCAAAGTTTAGCTGCGTTGTTAAATGCGGGTGAGGAAGAGTAATTCGTAGCGTATAGATAAAAAGCCCCCAGAACGAATGATCTGGGGGCTTTTTGTTTATTATATGATTTCTATTGGAGTTAAAATAACATCATATCCATCATTCCTTATATTATTTATAGTATTAAATAAACTTATCTTCGAGAAAGAACTCATATTAAGAGGAAAACCACTAATTTTATTAGATTCTATTGCAATAGCAATTACAACAGTTTTCTTTGTTTCTTCTGAAATAGTGAAGGCTCTTGTACATTTTTCTCTAAATTCTTTTGAGTTTGCATATAAAGTAGATGCTATATATGCTTGTGAAAATAGGTATGAGGATTTTGCTCCCCAGACATTTTTAATGTGAATAAAACGATGTTTACTATGATCATAAAGGTCGGCAAGTTCAATTTTTGACTTTTCATCAGTCTTAATTAAATTTCGATCAAGTAATAAGAAACCTTTCTGTTTAGAAACCTCATCATTATATATCTGTTCAGCATAAGTTTTTCTATCCTCATTTTTTTCTATGGAAATAATTTTGTTTTTTATGTCATCAGCATTCCATTTTGGTAGATAATCATTTTCAATGGTAATATTTCTTATTTTATCATCTATAAAAGAAATGATATTATCTAAAATATTAAACCATTTGCCATCTAATTTCACGTAATGTTGATTATTTAAAGAAGCTTCGCAAACAATAAGCCTTTCTAGTGAGTTATTGTGATAAAAATCTTTTTCTCCCTCAGTTGTTATTCCCATAATATGTATATTTAATAGTTCTTTAAGAGATAGATTCATTTGAAAATTTTCTTGAATACGGACTTTGATTTCATCTATATCAAGCTCCTTTATTTCGAATTTATTATTTTTAATAGATAATTCATATTCAGAATAATCAAATCGTTTGAATGGATCTGGTAAGTCTAAGTACAAGGTAGAGTGGCTGCTATTGATATTTTTATAGAACTTATATAGTTTCCTATAACACAATTTAAATTTAACTTGTGTATTAATTCCTTATTTTTAACTTGTTTATACGATTTTGGCATCTTAATTTTTTCTTCTTGTCCTAGAATTTTATTAATTTCATCAAGCACCTTCTCTATATTTCTAATATCTTTTTCTGTGCGGAGAACAATGGAGGATTTACCTTGCACTACAAAGTGTTTTCCTGAGAATTCCCCTTTTCCTGATATACTTTTTAATATTTTATTATAGTTTTCATTGTCGAAGTTAGGGTTATAATTCGCTACACTTCTTTGTATTTGCCTTGTTTGGCTCTTTATAGAAAACTGATGGATAGAAGAAATAGATAAATTATCTATTAATCGCAAGGCAACATCTAATCCAAATTCATCTTCAATATACTCTTGAATAATCTTAAACCCATATCCCCCAGTAAGGGCATAAAGGTTATTTTTATAGTTTATTAGATAGATAAAACTATTTGAATAATTCTCGAATGATATTCCAGGTGCTAACGGTGTTATAAAATTACTCCATTCAGGAGTGCTTCTTTTATTTTTTTGTATAAATAAACTACTTTTTTCGTCTGAGAAAATCTTTTCGTATTCATTTATAGAAGAGAAATTATCGAGAGTAAAATGTGATCTTAATTTAAAGATATTTATACGATTTGTTTTAGTTCTAGCCATAATAATCTATCCTTTAAATATAGGTATATATACCTAAATTTACTAACCTAACTTGCTTCTGATAATACAAGAATTAGCACTTGTACCATCTGATAAATGGTATCTTTAATACAAGCGGTTAAATTCCCTCAAAAATCTGCAAATTTCCCTCAACAAACGCTTGTGTTTGAACGTTGGCTTTGCCAACGGCTCCGAAGGAGCGAGCGTAGCGAGTAAATCCAACCGCTTGTACCTTCACTATAACTCCCCAAACGCCTTATCCGCCGCTTCCAACGTGCGAGCAATATCTTCATCACTGTGAGCTAAAGACATAAACCCTGCCTCGAATGCTGATGGAGCTAAATAGACGCCCTGTTCTAACATTAAGTGGAAGAAACGGTTGAATTTAGCCGCGTCGCATTTCATTACTTCTTGGAAGTTGGTTACTGCTTTTTGTTCGGTGAAGAATAAGCCGAACATTCCGCCAACGTATTGTACGGTAAGTGGTACGTGATGTTTATCAGCAAGGGTTTTAAAGCCTTCCGCGAGCGTTTTGGTTTTTTTCGCTAAAATGGTTTCATTGCCTGCTTTTGATAATTCCGTTAAGCACGCTAAGCCTGCTGCCATTGCAATTGGGTTGCCAGAAAGTGTGCCAGCTTGGTAAACAGGGCCAGTTGGGGCAATGTGTTCCATAATCTCTTTTTTACCACCAAATGCACCCACCGGCATACCACCGCCAATAATTTTACCGAGTGTGGTTAAATCAGGTGTAACGCCGTAGTAAGATTGAGCCCCACCAAGTGCGACACGAAAGCCAGTCATCACTTCATCAATAATAAAGACCGCTCCATATTGCGTGCAAAGTTCACGCAAGCCTTGTAAAAAGCCCTCTTGTGGAGGAATACAGTTCATATTGCCTGCAACAGGTTCAACAATTAAGCAAGCTATGTCATTTGGATATTGTTCAAATGCTGCTTTTACTGAATCTAAATCATTGTAAGTACAGGTAAGTGTGTGCTTAGCGAAATCTGCTGGCACGCCTGGCCCACTTGGCTGGCCAAGTGTTAAAGCTCCAGAACCTGCTTTTACTAATAGTGAATCTGAATGCCCGTGATAGCAACCTTCAAATTTGATAATCTTATCTCGCCCTGTGTAGCCACGAGCTAAGCGAATGGCAGACATTGTTGCTTCTGTACCAGAGCTTACCATTCTCACCATTTCAATAGATGGCACTAATTTGCAGACTAATTCCGCAAGGGTGATTTCAGCAGCCGTTGGGGCTCCAAAGCTCAAGCCATTTGGCACTGCTTTTAATACCGCATCAATAATCGCTGGGTGGTTATGCCCCAATACCATCGGGCCCCAAGAGCCAACGTAGTCAATATATTGCTTGTCGTCGCTGTCGATAATATACGCACCTGTTGCTTTCTTAATAAAAATAGGCGTACCCCCTACTCCTTTGAAAGCGCGAACAGGAGAGTTTACACCGCCTGGAATCACTTTTTGGGCTTGTTCAAACAGTTTTTCTGACATTGACATAATAATTCCTTTTCAGTTGTAAAAAATTAGCCTCTATTGTACTGAAAAGCCCCTATTTTCGCTAAAAAATTTTGTGACTTTGTTGCCTTATGCTATGCTTCTTACCTAATTTTGGACTGATTTTTTTGAGGTAATCCCACTATGTGGCTTACTTTTTTAACAGTATTTATTGTCTCTTTTCTAGCCTTAATCGTAATGCGACCAGTGGCGAAATTTGTAAATTTGGTAGATAAACCTAATTTCCGCAAACGTCATCAAGGTTTGATCCCATTAATTGGCGGCATCGCTTTATTTATTGGGAATCTCACGTTTTATTTTATGCAATGGCAAGATATGCGACTACCTGGGCTTTATCTCACTGCGGTGACGATTTTGCTGATTATCGGTGTGCTAGATGACAGATTTGACATAAGCCCACTTCTACGAGCAGGTATTCAGGCTGGATTAGCTGGAGCGATGATTTACAATGGCTTATCATTAAATAGTTTAGGTCAGATTATTGCTCCATTTAGTATTGAGTTAGGCTGGCTAGGCATTGTGTTTACTATCTTCGTCACGATTGGCGTGATTAATGCCTTTAATATGGTAGATGGGATTGATGGCTTATTGGCAGGGCTCTCGAGCGTTAGTTTTGCTGGGCTTGGCACATTGATGTTTATTAAAGATGAGCCTGCTTTAGGCTATTGGTGTTTTGCCCTTATATTTGTTTTATTGCCTTATGCAATGTTTAATTTAAGCCTGTTTGGTACAAAATGGAAAGTGTTTATGGGCGACTCTGGTAGTATGCTAATTGGTTTTACCATTATTTGGATTTTGCTATTAAGTACGCAAGGTCAGGGCTCGCCAATTAGCCCGATTACAGGTTTATGGCTGATTGCTGTGCCGTTAATTGATATGGTGGCGGTTATTATTCGTCGTTTGAAAAAAGGTAAAAGTCCGTTCAAACCTGACCGCTTGCACTTACATCATTTAATGATGCGGGCAGGTTTGAGCTCTCGCCAAGCATTGTTAGTTATTGTACTTTGGGCGGGTTTCTGTTCAACTATTGGTGTATTAGGTGAGATTTATTACTGGAACCAATGGGTAATGATGCTGATGTTTATCGGCTTATTCTTCTTATATGTGTATTCCGTTACCCACGCTTGGCGTATTACCCGTTTTGTCCGTCGTTTAAAACGTCGTGCAAAACGAAGTAAACAAAGCAACTTTAATAATAGTAAATGAGTTGGCTAACGATTGTTTGTCTGGCTTATAATATTGGTGATTTGCGGAAAGTGCTGCGGTGGAATGAATGGCTGAGATTTGAAGTTCTCAGCCATTTTTTATCAATTATGCGTAATAAAGTTCAAACTCTACAGGATGTGGAATTGAGTTTACACGCTCAACTTCTTTACGACGAATACCGATATAAGCGTCAATGAAGTCTTTGCTAAATACGCCACCTTGTGTTAAAAATTCAAAATCGTTGCTTAACGCATTAAGGGCATCATCTAAAGAAGACGCAACAGTTGGGATATCTTTTAACTCTTCTGGCGGCAAGTCGTATAAGTTTTTATCCATTGCATCGCCTGGGTGGATTTTATTAATTACGCCATCAAGACCAGCCATTAATAACGCTGCAAAGCAAATATAAGGGTTTGCCATTGGGTCTGGGAAGCGAGCTTCCACACGGGTAGCTTTCGGGCTAGTGACTGCTGGAATACGAATTGATGCCGAGCGATTACTTGCTGAATAGGCTAACAATACAGGAGCTTCAAAGCCTGGCACTAAACGTTTATATGAGTTTGTAGTTGGGTTAGTAAAAGCATTTAATGCTTTAGCATGTTTTATGATACCACCAATATAATAAAGAGCAGTTTCAGATAAACCTGCATATTTATCACCCATAAAGACATTTTGACCATTTTTGCTTAATGACATATTACAGTGCATTCCAGAACCATTATCGCCAGCGATTGGCTTTGGCATAAAGCAAGCGGTTTTTCCGTGTTCAATAGCTACGTTTTGCACAATGTATTTATAGATTTGAGTTTCATCTGCTTTTAACGTTAAGCTATTGAAGCGTGTTGCGATCTCATTTTGACCTGCAGTCGCAACCTCATGGTGGTGAGCTTCAATCACTAAGCCCATCTTTTCCATTAACAAACACATTTCAGAACGGATATCGTGAGCGGAATCAATCGGGGTAACTGCACAATAACCGCCTTTTTTTAACGGACGATAACCATTATTACCATTTTCAAATTTACGATTAGTATTCCAAGCTGCCTCTACATCATCAATTTTATATGAAACATTGTTCATTTCAGTGCTGAAACGAACATCATCGAATAAGAAAAACTCTGGCTCAGGCCCGAACATTACGTTATCGGCAACACCAGTTGATTTTAAATAATTCTCGGCACGAATTGCGATAGAACGAGGGTCACGATCGTAAGACTGCATTGTGTTAGGTTCAAAGATTGAACAACGGATAGTGAGGGTAGGAATACGAGCGAAAGGATCAACTACAGCAGTTTCAGCAATTGGGATTAAAAGCATATCAGCTTTATTAATTGCCTTCCAGCCTTCAACGGATGAGCCGTCGAACATTTTACCTTCCTCAAAAAAGTCTTCAAGATCATTTGCAACTAAACTAACTGGCAGCGACACACCATGTTCTTTACCTTTAATATCAGTAAATTTTAATAAGACAAATTTGATATCATTATCTTGAATCAACTTAGATACGTTATCGATTGCGTTTGACATAGTAAAATAAGTCCTTGTCGAGAAAAATTAGGGGAATCATACATAAGAAAAAACTTGGCTATCATAGCATTTTTAATAGAGTTTACACAAAAGAAGTTTGAGTAATATTGAAAATTGTTGTCAAAATCCAACTGTTAATCTTTTTTAAATTTTAGAGTAATGAAATTACTATTTAGCTAAGTAAAATGAGTGCTACACTTATCGATTAGGTATAATAAAAGCAGAATACAAGCGGTTATTTTTAGTGATATTTTTGCTATTTTATAAACATTTTGAATAAAATAAATCCAAACAATAGATTTTTTATGTTTTTTTGAAAAAAAATCTAGACAAGGCAGTTGGAAGTCTATAATATACGCCTCCGTTGCGACGCATTAGCTGAAATCAAAGCGTTCGTAGCTCAGTTGGATAGAGCGTTGGCCTCCGGAGCCAAAGGTCGCAAGTTCGAATCTTGTCGAGCGCGCCAGAGTCAATGTGGTACTATCAACATAATGGTGGCTATAGCTCAGTTGGTAGAGCCCTGGATTGTGATTCCAGTTGTCGTGGGTTCGAATCCCATTAGCCACCCCATTTAATTAATACTCTTTGAGTAACTGACGGCGAGTAGCGCAGCTTGGTAGCGCAACTGGTTTGGGACCAGTGGGTCGTAGGTTCAAATCCTATCTCGCCGACCAATTTTTTGTTCTTTAACAATTTATCAGACAATCTGTGTGGGCACTTGTTGATAGACTTGATTTAAAACTATTTTTATTTTTTAAAACTTGAAGTCTTAATAGGTGCTAACTAGAAATTCATTTAACTTTTTTAAGTTTTCTTATTAAAGTATTAAAGAGTGATTTTATGTCAGCAGTATTGAGCGATTAAACTTTTAATTGAAGAGTTTGATCATGGCTCAGATTGAACGCTGGCGGCAGGCTTAACACATGCAAGTCGAACGGTAGCAGGTTAGTACTTGTACTAATGCTGACGAGTGGCGGACGGGTGAGTAATGCTTGGGAATCTGGCTTATGGAGGGGGATAACGACTGGAAACGGTCGCTAATACCGCGTAATCTCTAAGGAGGAAAGGGTGGGACTTTCGGGCCACCTGCCATAAGATGAGCCCAAGTGAGATTAGGTAGTTGGTGAGGTAATGGCTCACCAAGCCGTCGATCTCTAGCTGGTCTGAGAGGATGACCAGCCACACTGGAACTGAGACACGGTCCAGACTCCTACGGGAGGCAGCAGTGGGGAATATTGCACAATGGGGGGAACCCTGATGCAGCCATGCCGCGTGAATGAAGAAGGCCTTCGGGTTGTAAAGTTCTTTCGGTCGCGAGGAAGGCGTTGATTTTAATAGAATCGGCGATTGACGTTAACGACAGAAGAAGCACCGGCTAACTCCGTGCCAGCAGCCGCGGTAATACGGGGGGTGCAAGCGTTAATCGGAATAACTGGGCGTAAAGGGCACGCAGGCGGACTTTTAAGTGAGATGTGAAAGCCCCGGGCTTAACCTGGGAATTGCATTTCAGACTGGGGGTCTAGAGTACTTTAGGGAGGGGTAGAATTCCACGTGTAGCGGTGAAATGCGTAGAGATGTGGAGGAATACCGAAGGCGAAGGCAGCCCCTTGGGAATGTACTGACGCTCATGTGCGAAAGCGTGGGGAGCAAACAGGATTAGATACCCTGGTAGTCCACGCTGTAAACGCTGTCGATTTGGGGATTGGGCTTTAAGCTTGGTGCCCGTAGCTAACGTGATAAATCGACCGCCTGGGGAGTACGGCCGCAAGGTTAAAACTCAAATGAATTGACGGGGGCCCGCACAAGCGGTGGAGCATGTGGTTTAATTCGATGCAACGCGAAGAACCTTACCTACTCTTGACATCCAGAGAATCCTGTAGAGATATGGGAGTGCCTTCGGGAGCTCTGAGACAGGTGCTGCATGGCTGTCGTCAGCTCGTGTTGTGAAATGTTGGGTTAAGTCCCGCAACGAGCGCAACCCTTATCCTTTGTTGCCAGCACGTTATGGTGGGAACTCAAAGGAGACTGCCGGTGATAAACCGGAGGAAGGTGGGGATGACGTCAAGTCATCATGGCCCTTACGAGTAGGGCTACACACGTGCTACAATGGCGTATACAGAGGGCGGCGAGCCAGCGATGGTGAGCGAATCTCACAAAGTACGTCTAAGTCCGGATTGGAGTCTGCAACTCGACTCCATGAAGTCGGAATCGCTAGTAATCGCAAATCAGAATGTTGCGGTGAATACGTTCCCGGGCCTTGTACACACCGCCCGTCACACCATGGGAGTGGGTTGTACCAGAAGTAGATAGCTTAACCGCAAGGGGGGCGTTTACCACGGTATGATTCATGACTGGGGTGAAGTCGTAACAAGGTAACCGTAGGGGAACCTGCGGTTGGATCACCTCCTTACCAAAAAAATCAAGCGCGAAGCTAGGCGAGAGTTTAGCGTCGCGACGACAGCAAGTGTTCACACAGATTGTTTGATAGAGTAGACAGGACAGAGATGAATGAAAGTTAGGCATTCAAGCGGTTAAAATCTTGCAGAAATTTGCAAAATCGCTAAAATACTTAACGCTCAACTGGCAAAAGGAAAGCATCTTTAAATGATGTCCCCATCGTCTAGAGGCCTAGGACATCGCCCTTTCACGGCGGTAACCGGGGTTCGAATCCCCGTGGGGACGCCATTTAAAGATGATTTTTATTGTCTTAATGTTCTTTAAAAATTTAGAAACAAGCTGAAAAACTGAGAGATTTTCGAAAGAAAGTCTGAGTATGTAATAAAATCTTAGCTGAACAAAAGCAGCTAAGTGTTTAGTTTAAAACAGACTTTAAATGTGTTGTTATGTTGTTTTTTCTTTCCTTTTGATTGAAATACAAAAACAAAAACATTTGAGGTTGTATAGTTAAGTGACTAAGCGCACAAGGTGGATGCCTTGGCAATCAGAGGCGATGAAGGACGTGCTAATCTGCGAAAAGCTTGGATGAGTCGATAAGAGGCGTTTAATCCAAGATGTCCGAATGGGGAAACCCAGTAGATGAAGAATCTACTATCACTTGCTGAATACATAGGCAAGTGAAGCAAACCGGGAGAACTGAAACATCTAAGTACCCCGAGGAAAAGAAATCAACCGAGATTTCGTTAGTAGCGGCGAGCGAACGCGAAAGAGCCAGTGAGTAATAGCGGATTTATTAGAGGAATGAGCTGGGAAGCTCAATCATAGAGGGTGATAATCCCGTACTCGAAAATATTTCCGTGGTACTAAGCTCACAACAAGTAGGGCGGGACACGTGATATCCTGTTTGAAGATGGGGGGACCATCCTCCAAGGCTAAATACTCCTGATTGACCGATAGTGAACCAGTACTGTGAAGGAAAGGCGAAAAGAACCCCGGCGAGGGGAGTGAAATAGAACCTGAAACCTTGTGCGTACAAGCAGTGGGAGCAGATTTATTCTGTGACTGCGTACCTTTTGTATAATGGGTCAGCGACTTATATTTTGTAGCAAGGTTAACTGAATAAGGGAGCCGTAGGGAAACCGAGTCTTAACTGGGCGTATAGTTGCAAGGTATAGACCCGAAACCCGGTGATCTAGCCATGGGCAGGTTGAAGGTTGGGTAACACTAACTGGAGGACCGAACCGACTAATGTTGAAAAATTAGCGGATGACTTGTGGCTGGGGGTGAAAGGCCAATCAAACCGGGAGATAGCTGGTTCTCCCCGAAATCTATTTAGGTAGAGCCTTATGTGAATACCTTCGGGGGTAGAGCACTGTTTCGGCTAGGGGTCCATCCCGGATTACCAACCCGATGCAAACTGCGAATACCGAAGAGTAATGCATAGGAGACACACGGTGGGTGCTAACGTTCATCGTGGAGAGGGAAACAACCCAGACCGCCAGCTAAGGTCCCCAAGTACTAGTTAAGTGGGAAACGAAGTGGGAAGGCTTAGACAGCTAGGATGTTGGCTTAGAAGCAGCCATCATTTAAAGAAAGCGTAATAGCTCACTAGTCGAGTCGGCCTGCGCGGAAGATGTAACGGGGCTAAAACTAGTCACCGAAGCTGCGGCATCAATGGAAACATTGTTGGGTAGGGGAGCGTTCTGTAAGCGGAAGAAGGTGAGTCGAGAGGCTTGCTGGACGTATCAGAAGTGCGAATGCTGACATAAGTAACGATAAAACGAGTGAAAAACTCGTTCGCCGGAAGACCAAGGGTTCCTGTCCAACGTTAATCGGGGCAGGGTGAGTCGGCCCCTAAGGCGAGGCTGAAAAGCGTAGTCGATGGGAAACGGGTTAATATTCCCGTACTTGGTGTAATTGCGATGTGGGGACGGAGAAGGTTAGGTTATCAGGGTGTTGGATTACCCTGTTTAAGCTGGTAGTTGGGAAGATTAGGCAAATCCGGTCTTCTATTAACAACGAGAAGTGATGACGAGACTCTACGGAGTTGAAGTAACCGATACCACGCTTCCAGGAAAAGCCACTAAGCGTCAGATTACACTAAACCGTACTATAAACCGACACAGGTGGTCAGGTAGAGAATACTCAGGCGCTTGAGAGAACTCGGGTGAAGGAACTAGGCAAAATAGCACCGTAACTTCGGGAGAAGGTGCGCCGGCGTAGATTGTAATCCCTCGCGGATGAAGGTTGAACCGGTCGAAGATACCAGCTGGCTGCAACTGTTTATTAAAAACACAGCACTCTGCAAACACGAAAGTGGACGTATAGGGTGTGATGCCTGCCCGGTGCTGGAAGGTTAATTGATGGTGTTATCGAAAGAGAAGCTCCTGATCGAAGCCCCAGTAAACGGCGGCCGTAACTATAACGGTCCTAAGGTAGCGAAATTCCTTGTCGGGTAAGTTCCGACCTGCACGAATGGCATAATGATGGCCAGGCTGTCTCCACCCGAGACTCAGTGAAATTGAAATCGCCGTGAAGATGCGGTGTACCCGCGGCTAGACGGAAAGACCCCGTGAACCTTTACTATAGCTTGACACTGAACATTGAATTTTGATGTGTAGGATAGGTGGGAGCCTTTGAAGATGACACGCTAGTGTTGTTGGAGGCGTCCTTGAAATACCACCCTTTAACGTTTGATGTTCTAACGAAGTACTCGGAACGAGTACTCGGACAGTGTCTGGTGGGTAGTTTGACTGGGGCGGTCTCCTCCCAAAGAGTAACGGAGGAGCACGAAGGTTTGCTAATGACGGTCGGACATCGTCAGGTTAGTGCAATGGTAGAAGCAAGCTTAACTGCGAGACAGACAAGTCGAGCAGGTGCGAAAGCAGGTCATAGTGATCCGGTGGTTCTGAATGGAAGGGCCATCGCTCAACGGATAAAAGGTACTCCGGGGATAACAGGCTGATACCGCCCAAGAGTTCATATCGACGGCGGTGTTTGGCACCTCGATGTCGGCTCATCACATCCTGGGGCTGAAGTAGGTCCCAAGGGTATGGCTGTTCGCCATTTAAAGTGGTACGCGAGCTGGGTTTAGAACGTCGTGAGACAGTTCGGTCCCTATCTGCCGTGGGCGTTGGAGAATTGGTTGGGGCTGCTCCTAGTACGAGAGGACCGGAGTGGACGCACCGCTGGTGTTTCGGTTGTGTCGCCAGACGCATTGCCGAGTAGCTACGTGCGGAAGAGATAAGTGCTGAAAGCATCTAAGCACGAAACTTGCCAAGAGATGAGTTCTCCCAGTCTATAAGACTGTAAGGGTTGTTGGAGACTACGACGTAGATAGGCACAATGTGTAAGCGTAGCGATACGTTGAGCTAATGTGTACTAATTGCCCGAGAGGCTTAACTATACAACGCTCAAGTGTTTTTATAGAAAAAATAAGAAAGCACGAAGCGAAGTAACGTAAAGTAAAGACTAAACAAACAAGACAGACAAACAAATAAACTCAGAAAATAAATAAATAAACTCAGAATCAACAGCTTGTTTTTAGATTAAAGAACAAAAAATAGAAAGACAGAAAATCAACAAGATTTTCCCGACGACAATAGTGCTGTGGTTCTACCTGATTCCATACCGAACTCAGAAGTAAAACGCAGTGACGCCGATGGTAGTGTGGTGATTCGCCATGTGAGAGTAGGGCATCGTCGGGGCTTATTTTAAATCTCAAACAAAGCAAAAACCTCAAGCTTAGTGATAGGCTTGAGGTTTTTGCTTTTTCATTTTTAAAAAAGCAAAAAAGCAAAAAAGCAAAAAAGCTAAAATGGCAAAAAATATAAGTAAAATGACCGCTTGTACTTGTAGAATACTTGCGGTCTGGGTGTGTGAGATTGAAATAGCAGACAAATTATATAAACCGAGTTCCTTGTTTTTTAACTTCTAAAATAGACGCATAATCGGCTTTCCAATCTCCTAATACAATACGGGTAAAATGATTGTGATTATGGATCGCTTGGCGATGTGTATGTCCGTGTATAAGTTGTTCTACTTTAAATTTTGTTACAATTTGAGCCGTAAATTCAGTGTTTACGTCCATAATTTCGGCAGATTTACCACGCTTTTCTTGCTTACTTTTGGCACGAATTTTCTCCGCAATCCGAATTCGCCAAGAAAGTGGAAACATCAAAAAGATAGCTTGTCGCCATTTTTGATGGACTTTTTTACGGAATTGTTGATATTTCTTATCATCAGTACAAAGTGTGTCGCCGTGACAAAGTAATGTGGGCGTGCCAAATAAATTAATAATATGATAATCAGGCAAAAGAGCCATTCCTGTTTGCTGACTAAAACGTTTACCAATTAAGAAATCACGGTTTCCGCAAATAAAATAGCATTTTGTACCGCTTGTAGTAAGGGTTTTTATTGCATTTTTCACGTTTGAAATAAGTTCAGACTCTTCATCATCGCCAATCCAGAAATCAAATAGATCGCCTAATATATAAACTGCTTGTGCAAGCGGTGCTTTTTCTTGCATAAATTGCAAAAAAAGTCTGGTTATTTCAGGTTGATTTTCGTTTAAGTGGAGATCTGCAATAAAATAGTATGTCATTTTGATATTGGTGATAAAAAGAAAACGGTTCAATTTTTTACAAAATCGAACCGTTTGTCAAAGGTTTAATTAGCATTAATCTTTGAAGATGCCTCGAATAAATTGCACGGAGAGGAAGAATAAGAAAGCTAATACCGCATAGAGTACATAGCTCATAATTGGTTTGCTTATAGTTTCCGCTTCGGGTAGTGGTTTAATAGACACAATATTTCTGAACTCATTTAGCCAGTTAATACGCCAGCCGTAATATTTAATTTGAACCCGTTGTTTTTCGTTAGCATAAGCTTGTGCTTTTGCTTGAATATCGGCGGAATCAAATTTGAAGTAAGGTGGTAAACTCCAACCAGTATCTTCGTTACGATATACCATTACTTTTTTGGTGTTAGGATCTTCAGTAAATAGGAAATAAACATCACGTATTTGACCATCAGCAGGATTAGACTTGCTAATTATACCGTCTTTATCCATACGGCGGACTTCCATTCCTGTTACTAATGTTTCTTCGTAGCTTGGCATTGCGTAATTGATTGCGCCGCCTAGCACAATAAAAAGGGCAAGGGAGACTAAAAATAGAAAATATTTAAGTATTGTTCTCATATTTTGTTCCTTATAATTGGATGTTAAACAATTTTTGCACATTTTCAGTTGTAATGCGAGCTAATTCTTCTGTTGAAACCCCTTTTAATGTCGCAACATATTCACAAGTTTCTCTCACATAAGCGGGCTGATTTGGCTTTCCTCGATAAGGAATGGGTGCTAAATAAGGTGAATCGGTTTCAATCAATAAGCGATCTAGTGGGATTTTTCGCACTACATCTCGTAATTCTTCGGCATTACGGAAAGTTATAATGCCTGAAATTGAAATATAAAAACCAATCTCTAATGCACGCTTTGCCATAGTCCAATCTTCCGTAAAACAGTGCAACACACCCCCGCATTTTTCCGCTCCGTTTTGTTCTAGCATATTCATTGTATCTTCACGCGCTGAACGTGTGTGGATAATAAGCGGTTTATTGAGCTTATTTGCAATCTCAATTTGTTGCACAAAAAGTGATTGTTGCAATGTTTTAGTTTCTGGTGTGTAGTGATAATCTAAACCAGTTTCGCCAATGGCAACCACTTTTGGATCTTGAGCAAATTGAAATAGTTTATCGTAATCAAATGGCTCATCTTCTACATTCAATGGGTGAACGCCACAAGAAAGAGAAACATCGTTACGATGAGCGGTTAGATTTTTCATTGCCTCAAAACGTCCAATAGTAGTGCAAACTGAAAGAAAATGATGTACACCACGTGCTTTCGCATTTTGAATCACTTCATCCACATTTTTGTGTCGGTTTTCGTAGTCTAAAGAGTCTAAATGACAGTGTGAGTCGATAATAAATAAGTCTTTCATTTGTTCCTTTTATGATTTATTCAAAAATCAAAACCAGCTTTGTTAAACAATCCAGCAACATCAATTCCTGATTTACGGCATTAATCTCCACTAGATCCTGTTGAGTTTGTTGAAGAATTTGCTGTCCTTGTAGTAAGCCATAGGCGGTGAGCTGTTGGCTAAATGGAATAATGCCGTTTTGGAGGTCTGGATTGAGCCAGCCTTGTGTAATGTTCATTTTAGCTTTGAGGGCATCGCTAAAGAAACTTTCTAACCATTCAAGTTGTTGTAATACATTCCCTTTTTCTTTGTCGAAAGCTTGAAAAAGCAATACAACATCTCGATTTTTGTAAAAACGCCAGAAGGTTTGTAGAAATGTTTTTCGCTTTAACAAGCGGTCATTTTCGAGAAAATTTTTGCAAATAAGCGGGCGAGAGCGGCAAATACGCAGTGCAATTTCCAACTCAGATATTGAGGTTGTAGGAAATTGTGTGTGAAGCCATTGCATTACCTCGTTCGCTTGTGGGGCATAAATCACCCAGGTTTGGCTTCGGCTCTGAATGGTAGCTAACACGGTTGATTGCAATGGAGCTTCAAGTAAGAAATAGACATTCTCACGTGGCTCTTCAAGGGTTTTGAGAAGTGCGTTGCTACTTGCTTCGGTTAATCGATCTACGCCTCGAATATACACGACGGTGTTACCGCCTTGTTGAGCGAAATTTTGTAGGTTAGCGATCAATTCTCGCACCTGATCGATGCCAATATCTTTTCCCTCAATCGGTTCTAAAATATGGAAATCTGGGTGGTTTTTGCTTTGCGTAAGTTGGCAACTTTTGCATTGACAGCAAGGATCATCGCTCGTTTTTTCTGTGCAGAGTAACCACTTAGCCACTTTTTCGATTAACGTATTTGTGCCAAGCCCAACATCGGTTTTAAACAGCAGAGCGTGATGCCCTCGTCCGTGTAAAAAGGAGTCGATGAGTTTTTGGTAAGTGCTTGTAAGCCAACTATACATTATTTCAGCCAATTTCTGATTGCGTGTTGAATATCGGCAGTAACTTTTTCAATCGATTGCTCTGCATTGATTATGACTGCTTTGTTATTATTTTTGGTAAGCTCTAAGTAACGCTCTCGTGTGCGATAAAAAAAGTCTAAACTTTGTTGCTCAATACGATCTAACTCGCCCCGGCCTCTAGCACGCGCTAATCCGATGACAGGATCGAGATCGAGGTATATCGTTAAATCAGGCTCAAAAGTGCCAAGAACCGATTCTTTTAAAGTTTCGAGTAATTTGCGATCGAGTTTACGTCCCCCACCTTGATAGGCTTGTGAAGACATATCGTGCCTGTCGCCTAGCACCCATTTACCTTCGGCAAGTGCTGGTTTGATCACATTTTCCACCAGTTGAACACGGGCAGCATAGAGCATTAATAATTCAGCTTTATCAGTTACAGGCTCTTCGGTTTCGTGTTTAATTAAATGACGGAGTTTTTCGGCAAGAGGAGTGCTACCCGGTTCACGAGTCATCACGATATTACTAATGCCTGCTTGCTCTAACTCTTTTAAAATCACTTGGTGAGCAGTTGTTTTGCCTGCACCTTCTAAGCCTTCAATCACAATAAATTTTCCACGCATAGATTTCTCGCTATTTTTTCTGTTCGTTACTTTGATTATTTTTGCGTTTACGTTCAATTTGAATCCACTCTTGCACCGCTTTATTATGATCTTTTAATGTTTTACTAAATTTGTGTCCGCCTGTACCATCTGCGACAAAGTATAAATAGGGTGTGTAATCAGGATTGGCGACCGCTTTAATAGAAGCCTCACTTGGCATAGCGATCGGTGTAGGCGGTAAGCCGTCAATTTGGTAAGTATTATATAGTGTTACTTCTTCTAAATCTTTACGGCGAATATTTCCATCATAGCGATTGCCCATACCGTAAATCACGGTTGGATCGGTTTGCAGACGCATTTTAATGCGTAAGCGGTTAATAAAAACAGAAGCAATTTTAGGGCGTTCGCTCGCAATGCCCGTCTCTTTTTCGACAATCGATGCAAGAATTAACATCTCATAAGGATTGGCAAGCGGTAGATTTTCTGCTCTATTTTGCCAAGCATTTTCTAAGATAGTTTTCTGCCGTTGATAAGCACGTTGTAGTAAAGCTAAATCGGTAGAGTTTGGTGTGTAGCGATAAGTGTCTGGTGCAATCCAACCCTCGATTTTTGTATATGGAATACCGAGTAATTCAGCAATTTCTTTTTCCGATTTATCTTGGAGAGTTTGTTGCAAATAGTTTGCTTTAGATAATTGCTCGTACCCATTTTGGAAGGTTCTACCCTCAATAAATTGCACATTTAATTGCACTTCTTTGCCTGAATTTAAATGAGCCAGCAAATCTTTTACGGTAGCTAAGTTATTTAATGAATAAGCTCCAGCTTTAAATTTGCTTAACTCTGGATGTAATCGCATTAAGTAGGGGAGAAGATCCGCATCATTATGGGTAATAATACCTTGTTCTTTTAAAAGACCTGCTAATCGGTGGCTAGAAATCCCTTTTTCCAGTATAAAAAGTTGATCTGGTTGGGCGGTGATTTGATGCTCTGCTAAGGAATTAAGTTTTTGGTAGCCATAAAATAATCCACCACAAGCAATAACACCAGCTAAACTTAATGCAATAAGGATTTTTTTTAACATTGAATTTGAATAATGGTTAAGAAGAAACGCGTTAAATTTTACTATAAAGCGGTTGTTTTTTCAGAAAAATTTGTAAATAAGAAATAAGTGGTGGGTCATGAAAGATTCGAACTTTCGACCAACGGATTAAAAGTCCGCTGCTCTACCGACTGAGCTAATGACCCAAATAGGTGTTTTTGAAGATTAGTGGTGGGTCATGAAAGATTCGAACTTTCGACCAACGGATTAAAAGTCCGCTGCTCTACCGACTGAGCTAATGACCCAAATCTTGTGTAACGAGGGCATATCATACAGGTTTCTGAAGGTTTGGCAAGTATTTTTTATCTAAATAATGTTGAGTGTGTGGTTTATAAACAATTTTACGGAAATTTAAGCATATTTTATTCAGTCTATAAACGGGCTTTTATCTTTTTCTGAAAATAGGCTATAATCACGCCGTTTATTAAACTCTCGATTTTAATTTAGAAGGAAACCAAAAATGGGCTTAGAATTAGTGCCAGCTGGTAAAGCGTTACCAGATGATATTTATGTTGTTATTGAAATCCCTGCAAATTCAGATCCAATCAAATATGAAGTGGATAAAGAAACGGGGGCATTATTCGTTGATCGTTTTATGGCAACGGCAATGTTTTATCCAGCAAACTATGGTTATGTAAATAATACTTTATCATCAGATGGCGACCCAGTAGATGTATTGGTGCCGACACCATACCCATTACAACCAGGCTCAGTGATTCGTTGTCGCCCAGTAGGGGTATTAAAAATGACTGATGAAGCGGGCGGCGATGCAAAAGTAGTTGCAGTACCACACACTAAATTAAGCAAAGAGTACGATCATATTAAAGATGTTGGTGATTTACCTGCATTATTAAAAGCACAAATTCAACACTTTTTTGAAAGCTATAAAGCACTAGAAGCAGGTAAATGGGTGAAAGTTGAAGGTTGGGGAGATGTAAATGAAGCTCGCCAAGAAATTCTAGAATCTTTCGAGCGTGCTAAAAAGTAATTTTTTTCTCTGAATGCCAAGCAGATTTGTTTGGCATTTTTTGTGGGATATCAATATGAACTTTATTAAAAAACTAGGCCTTTCTATTTTTTTATCTATCATCGTGGTTTCTTGTGCAACAACAGAAAGTATTAACCAAGAAGCCGCTCATCATTATGCACAGGTAAAATTGCAAGCTCGTCACCACAATGCGATTGATGCATCATCGTCTACTGCAAAACGTGTGCATACCGTATTTAATAAAATGAAGCCTTACGCTGAAAGAGTAAACCAAACAAGTGCCCCTTTCCACTGGGAAATTACCGTTTTAAAATCTGATGAGCTGAATGCGTGGGCTATGCCTGGTGGTAAAATGGCGTTCTATACAGGTTTGGTGGAAAAACTTAATTTATCTAACGATGAAATTGCTGTTGTGATGGGCCATGAGATGGCTCACGCTTTAAAAGAGCATGGTAAATCAGGGCGTACGGTCACGATGATTGGTGGCATTGTAGGCGCGATTGCAGATATTGCAGTAACGGCTTCAACGGGTGTAAATACCGAGGGTTTATTAAGTTCTGGCGTAGATTTAATTGCCACTAAGCCATTTTCTCGCAGCCAAGAAACAGAAGCAGATGAAGTGGGCTTAATGTTGATGGCAGAAGCGGGCTATAATCCATCGGCTGCTCCGAATGTATGGATTAAAATGAGCAAGGCAAACGGAGATTCAGGTTTATCGATTTTTTCAACCCACCCGTCAAATGCGGATCGCCAAGAAAATTTAGCTCGTCTAGTACCTGAAGCGATGAAAGTTTATAACGCTCGTAAATAAGATGATGACAAGCGGTGGATTTTTACTAATTTTTTGCAAAAATGCTCTTGATGATTCAAGAGCATTTTTGTTTTTGGTTTCTACTCAATTAGTAACGCACAAAGCCGACCAATTCGTAAACCTTACCTAAAGTCTCTTTGGCTCTCGCTCTGGCTTTGTCTGCACCTTCACGGTAGATTTTTTCAAGCAAGGCTTCGTTTTGGCGGTAGTGATGGTAACGCTCTTGAAGGTTGATTAAGAACGCAGAAACCTGATCCGCTACTTCGGTTTTTAAATGACCATACATTTTGCCTTCAAACTCTGCTTCTAATTCCGCAATGGTTTTGCCTGTAATCGCTGAAAGAATATCTAACAAGTTAGACACGCCCGCCTTATTTTGCACATCGTAACGTACTACAGGTGGCTCATCGCCATCGGTCATTGCACGTTTGATTTTCTTTGCCACTGCTTTAGGATCTTCGAGTAAACCAATGACGTTATTGCGGTTGTCATCTGATTTTGACATTTTTTTTGTCGGTTCTAGTAACGACATCACTCTTGCCCCCGACTTTGCAATAAATACTTCGGGAACAGCGAATACAGTCTCAATAAGATTTCCTTCGGCATCTTTTTTGCCATATAACGCATTGAAGCGGTTGGCAATATCACGAGTGATTTCCAAATGTTGCTTCTGATCATCGCCTACTGGCACTTGGTTTGCTTGATAGAGAAGAATATCTGCCGCCATTAACACCGGGTAAGTGAATAAGCCAACATTCACATTTTCTTCATAGCGAGCGGATTTATCTTTAAATTGCGTCATACGCCCCATCTCGCCAAAATAGGTGTAACAGTTTAATACCCAAGCTAATTGAGCGTGTTCAGGCACCTGGGATTGAATAAAAATCGTACTTTTGTTTGGATCAATGCCACAAGCTAAATAAAGGGCTAATACATCTAAAGTAGATTTACGCAGTGCTTCTGGATCTTGACGCACAGTAATAGCATGTTGATCGACAATGCAATAAACACAATCATAATCATCTTGCATTTTTACCCAGTTGCGTAATGCCCCTAAGTAGTTACCAATGGTCAATTCCCCAGACGGCTGAACGCCACTAAATACGATAGGTTTGGTCATTTTATCATCTCGTTTTGATTGCAAAAAATTGTGGAAATTATACCGCTTGTCGTCTTATTCGCCTACAATTTTCAACACATCTTTAAATTCAGCGGTGACAAAAGTAGGCTCAGATTGCTCAATTGGCACATTGTAGTTATAGCCATAAGTTAAACCAACCACATCACAGCCTGCGGCTTTGGCGGCGATGACGTCATTTTCTGAATCGCCCACAAATAGGAATTCTTGTGGAGCGATATTGAATTTTTCACAAATAAAGAACATTGGGTCTGGGTGTGGTTTAATTTTAGGGAGTGATTGTCCACCTAAGGTTTCATCGAATAAGTGGTAGATGTCAAAGGCAGAAAGCACGGGTTCGACTAATTTAGTTGGTTTGTTTGTGATAACAACCAGCGGATAGCCTTTGGCTTTTAAGGCTTCTAAGGTTTCTTTTACATTTGGGAATAGCGTGCTTTTCTCACACACATAGATGGCGTAGTATTTATCAAAGTGCATTCGCATTGTGGTTAATTCATCGGCTTGGAACATTTTGCCTGTGTGAGCAACCGCATTTTGGAAGAAAATGTCAGCCCCTTTGCCAATCCAAGTTAGTACTTTTTCCTGTGTCACGGTTGGCAAGCCTGCTTCTAAGAACATTGAGTTTACGACTAAGGTTAGGTCAGGTAGGGTGTTAATGAGGGTTCCATCTAAGTCAAAACCAATTACTTTGTATTTATTGCTCATTGTTTTTCCTTAAAAATGTAAGCGGTCGTTTTTGGCAAATTTTTTGCTATTTTCGACCGCTTGTTATCATTATTTTACTTTATTGGCTTGATACGCCCACAGCATAATCAAGGTTCCGACGATAATCATTGGTAAAGAGAGCAATTGACCTCGTGTGATTAAATCTGCGGTGGTGTTTACGTTGTGGTCGATTTCTCGGAAGTATTCCACAATAAAGCGGAAAGTGCCGTAGCCGATTAAAAATAAGCCTGACACAGAGCCTGTTGGGCGAGGTTTTTTGATAAACCCGTTTAGAATGAGTAGCAATATGACGCCTTCTAAAAAGGCTTCATAGAGTTGTGATGGGTGGCGAGGCAAATAGCCTCCACTTGGGAATAAAACTGCCCAAGGTACATCAGTTACACGCCCCCAAAGTTCGTCATTGATAAAATTACCAATACGCCCCATTCCTAATCCGAATGGTACCAGTGGAGCAATAAAATCAGCGGTTTGCCAGAAACTACGGTTTTGACGGTAGGAAACCCAAACCATTGCTATAATTACGCCAATTAAGCCTCCATGAAAAGACATTCCGCCTTCCCAAATGCGGAAAAGATAGAGTGGTTCTTGCAAGAAGCGATCGAAATTATAAAAGAAGACATCACCAATCCGCCCGCCTAATACCACGCCCCAGAAGCCAGTATAGATTAAGCTATCAACTTGCTCGGTTGTCCAAACGCCATTTGAGTTTTTTGCTCTTCTCATTCCCAGCCAGTAAGCAAAAGCAAAACCTGCTAAATACATTAATCCATACCAACGTAGGGCAATGGGTCCGATTTCAAATACGATAGGGTTAATTTGTGGAAATTGAATAAATTGTTCGTTCATAGTTTCCTTATTTTAAAAACATATTGATAGCGATACAGACCAAGAGTACCGCGAAGGCTTTTTTGAGTATTGGCACAGGTAAGGCATTTGCTGCACTTGCTCCTATTTTTGAAGTGAAAAATGAGGTTGAGGTGATGCCTATCAGTGCTGGTAAATAGATATAGCCTAATGAGTAATCAGGCATTCCCTTTAAGCCTAAGCCACTTACAATAAAGCTGATTGTGCCAGATAAACCTAAAAATGCACCACAAAATGACGAAGTACCGATTGCTCGTTTAATATCTAAGCCTCGATCGCTTAAAAACGGCACAATAAATGCACCGCCTGCGATGCCTGCCATACTAGACAAGGTGCCAATTACGCTTCCGCCAAGCAATGTAGCTTTGAACGTAAGCGGTTTATTTTTCGGTGCTCTTTTCAAGCTGAAAAGCATTTTGCCCGCAAGATATAACACCATTATAGCAAAAATTTTAGACATAATTTGCGGATCTAGTCGACTTACTACTAAACCAGATAAGAATACCGAAATCATTAACGCAGGAATAAAGGATTTACTCGTTTGTATATCAACATTGCCCAACTTATGGTGGCGTTGAGCCGATGAAAAAGCGGTAATAATAATAGTTGAGAACGACGTGCCTAATGCGGTAGACATCACATATTCAGGGGGGACACCTGCCATTGGCAGTAAAAATACCAAACTCGGGACAATAATCAGACCACCCCCAATGCCGAATAATCCAGCTAAAAAGCCGACAAATACTCCTAAAAAAAGGCAGATTAACAAAATAGTCATTATTGTTTTCCCTTTTGGTTATGTTGATGCCAAGCCCGATATGGTTTACGGCTTTCCCACTTATAAGATTTGGTGGCGTCTTGAAAGGATGGTCTTGATGTATGAGAAAATTTGTCATCTCGCTCGGTACGGGGCCTTTCAAGCGGTTTATCTTCGGCATTTTTTTGCAGAACGTGTGCAAACTCTTTCATTGCTTTTCGGTAAACATCACGTTTGAAAGAAACAACCTGACGAACAGGATACCAAAAACTCACCCATCGCCAGTTATCGAATTCTGGGTTTTTCGTGATTTTTAAATTAATCAGACTTTCATCACTCACTAATTGTAATAAAAACCAACGCTGTTTTTGCCCGATACAGACAGGCCCTGTTCCTTCATTACGCACCAAACGTTTTGGTAGTTTATATTTTAGCCAATATTTAGACGCCCAAAGCAATCGTACATCTTTTTTGCTTAAGCCAACTTCTTCATAAAGCTCACGGTACATTGCTGTTTCAATGTTTTCCCCCTCGTTAATTCCACCTTGTGGAAATTGCCAAGAGTTTTGACCAAACCGTTTTGCCCACAGAACTTGTCCGTGCTTATTACAGATAACGATGCCAACATTTGGGCGGTAGCCATCGAAATCGATCACTCGACCACCTAATTTGTACAATTTTAGAATGTAGAGATTGTTTCATACTTTGGCAGGATTTGCAAAAAATCGATCGATTTCGACCGCTTGTGTATAACTTTGTGGATAACTTTTGAATGTTAGCAGTATAACTTGAGGATAACTATATTGAGCGTTGTAAATTAGAGCCACGAATGAGATCCTAAAATAGGATCTTTTTCTTGCACAATGATCTGGATAAAGATCAAGTAGTTGACTTTTTTCTCATCAAAATAAGTTGAAAGATTAACATCAAGAAACAGAAAAAGGTGATTTTGGTAAAGTCTGTTGAGTTATCCCCACCATTTGTGGATAAAGATGTGATAGTTTTTCAAAATCAGGGTGAATAACTTAGAATAAGCATTTAAACTTTTAAAAATATATAATTAAATCAATGTGTTAGCGTGATTATTAAAAGTGATAAATAGATGTGTATTTTATTGGTTATTTTTTGTGCTAAAAAGCCGTTTATCTGGCAAAGACAAACGGCTTTATCATTTGGAATATTAAAATTTCTCTACAAAGTCAGCATAAGCATTGATGAAGCTTTGCATTGAAAGTGCGAGAGCTTTTTTGGTAATTTCGCCTTGTTCGTTAAATACGCCATCAAATAAATTACCTACGCTTAAAGCAAATGGGAGTGTTGGCATATTTACAAATGAGCCAGAGGTAATTGCTCGAATTTGATCTGCGACACGGACACCGCCCCCTGCACTTGCTCCAACCGTGACGATGCCTGCAGGTTTGCCAATCCATTTGCTTTCACCCATTGGGCGAGAAACCACGTCAATGGCATTTTTTAACATTGCTGAAATACCCGCATTGTGTTCTGGTGTAACAAATAAAATGCCGTCTGCGTTTTCTACAGCCTCGCGTACACGAGTGTATTGTGCTGGGCTATTTTCGTCTAAATCACGATCATAAAGTGGTAAATCTGCAATTTCTACAATATTTAATTGAATGCTAGTTGGGGCCATTTTTTGTAAATGGCGAACGGTTAATTGGCTAAATGAAGTTTTGCTGTTGCTGCCGATTAATACTGCGATTTGTTTTGTCATTTTATAGATTCCTTTTATAGTCCATAAGATTAATGGTCTGCTTATTTTACAGCTTTCTTTTTAGTGAATAAACCTCACATTGTAATTGCAAAAGAGATTATTTATAACCAAATTTTCTTTTTCTACCGATTCCGTTATAATCGCAACAATTTTTTGACTATTTTTGAAGGAATTGAGCAATGTTATATCCAAGTGAAGATTTTTTGTATGCTCCCGTTGAATGGGTAGATCACAGCGAAGGTTATACTGATATTCGCTACCATAAATCAAAAGATGGTATTGCAAAAATTACGATTAACCGCCCTGAAGTGCGTAACGCTTTCCGCCCTCATACAATAAAAGAGATGATTGACGCTTTTGCTGATGCACGTTTTGATGAAAAGATTGGCGTGATCGTATTAACTGGAGAAGGTGAATATGCATTTTGTGCTGGTGGCGATCAGAAAGTGCGTGGTGACTACGGCGGCTATAAAGATGAAAGCGGTGTACATCATTTAAACGTGTTGGATTTTCAGCGTGATATTCGTACTTGCCCGAAACCAGTTGTAGCAATGGTCGCAGGGTATGCGATTGGCGGCGGTCACGTTTTGCATATGTTATGCGATTTAACGATTGCGGCAGATAATGCAAAATTTGGTCAAACGGGTCCGAAAGTAGGTTCATTTGATGGCGGCTGGGGGGCAAGCTATATGGCACGTCTTGTTGGTCAGAAAAAAGCCCGTGAAATTTGGTTTTTATGTCGTCAGTACGACGCACAAGAAGCCTTAGATATGGGCTTAGTGAATACTGTTGTGCCTTATGCAAATTTAGAAAAAGAGACGGTGCGTTGGTGTCGTGAAATGTTGCAAAACAGCCCAATTGCCTTACGTTGCTTGAAAGCTGCCTTGAATGCCGACTGCGATGGTCAAGCAGGTCTTCAAGAATTAGCAGGCAATGCTACAATGTTGTTCTATATGACGGAAGAAGGGCAAGAAGGGCGTAATGCGTTTAATGAAAAGCGTGAGCCTGATTTCAGTAAGTTCCGCCGTAATCCGTAGTATTTCCAAGAAAAAGCCTAGCGCAGTAAGCTGTGTTGGAGTAAAGGCATCATTTGCAAATTTTTTTATAAATTTGACCGCTTACCTTTCTAATTTAAGTTAATGTTATGTCAGACGTTGAGCTAAACGATCAGAATCAAGCGCAGAGCCAAGATCCTGAGTCAAAACCGAAAAGGAGAAGTTATATTCTCTCCACTTTATTTAAGCTTGGGCTGATTGGAGCTTGTAGTGTCGCTTTCTATGGGATTTACCTAGACGGCAAGATTCGTCGCAAAATGGACGGGCAAGTTTGGGCGTTACCTGCTGAGGTTTATGCCCGTATTGAAAGCATTAAAATTGAGGATCATTTAGGGCTTGAACAAACTAAACAGGCTTTGTTGGATAACGGTTATCGTCAAGTTTCACAGGTGGCTACACCAGGTGATTTTAAAATAGAAGAGAATCGTTTAGTTTTGCTACGTCGTGCTTTCCCATTTCCTGAAACGCCTGAATCGCAACGTGTTCTACGTTTAACGTTCAAAGATGATAAATTAACCTATATCGAAGATCTTGTGCAGGGAAAGTTGATCGAGGAATTTCGTTTAGATCCGAAATTGCTTGCGATGTTGCACTCCGATAGTGATGAAGAACGTCAAGCGTTACGTTTACAAGAATATCCTCGTTTGTTGATTGAATCGTTGATTTTAACTGAAGATCGTCGCTTTTATCAGCACGATGGAATCAGCCCGATTGGAATTGCACGAGCATTAATGACGAATTATCAAGCAGGCAGAACTGTGCAAGGTGGAAGTACCTTAACACAACAGTTGGTTAAAAACCTGTTTTTAACGAATGAACGATCGTTGGGGCGTAAAATTAACGAAGCCTTGATGTCGGTTATTTTAGATTTTAGATATGAGAAAAATCGTATTCTAGAAACGTACCTCAATGAAATTTATTTAGGACAAAATGGTAGCTATCAAATTCACGGCTTTGCATTAGCAAGTAAATTCTATTTTGGTCGCCCAATTCAAGAAATCAGCCTTGACCAAATTGCTTTATTAGTGGGAATGGTAAAAGGTCCATCACTTTATAATCCGTGGCGAAACCCACAAGGTGCGACAGAACGCCGTAATGTCGTACTGCGTTTATTACGTGATCATCAAGTGATTAATCAAGAACTTTATGATTTGTTGAGTAGGCGTCCATTAAATGTGCGTGAAAAAGGCACGATTTACCGCGAACAACCTGCGTTTATGCAGGCATTAACGATTGATTTAAAAAATGAATTAGGAGAAGTTAGAGCCGCACAACTTTCAGGCACAAAAATCTTTACTACGCTAGATCGCAAGCAGCAGCGTTCAGCAGAACAAGCCGTTATTACTGGCTTGGAAGATTTAGAGAGCAATAATAAGAAGGTAACAGATCTGCAATCTGCAATTGTCGTGGTGGAATATCGTACAGGCAAAGTGAGAGCTATTGTTGGCGATCGTTTAACTCAATTTGCAGGTTTTAACCGTGCTATACAGTCAAAACGTCAGATAGGTTCTTTAGTTAAGCCGTCTATCTATGCAATTGCTTTAGCTCAGCCTGATCTGTTTCGTTTAAATACACCTGTTCAAAACAGACAAATTTCAATTAAAGTAGGCTCAACTTATTGGACCCCTCGTAACTACGACCGTAGCTTCAGCGGTTCAGTAATGTTTATGGACGCATTGGTTCGCTCGCTTAATATTCCAACTGTGAATATTGGTATGAAAGTGGGCTTGAAAAAAGTGATCGCTAAACAAAAAGAGATGGGCTGGAATACCACTGAAATTCCGTTATATCCTTCAACTTTGTTAGGTTCTTATTCTATTTCTCCTTACGATGTAACGCGTTCTTATCAAGTGATTGCGAATGAAGGCTTAAAAATACCATTAACGACGATTGAGACCATTATTTCTCATAATGGTGAAATATTCTACCAGCGAGATAATAGTAAAATCGGTGATCAGGTGCTTCCTCCAGAAGCTGCCGTACAAACGATGTATGCAATGCAACAAGTAGTAGAGCGAGGTACTGCTCGTAGCCTGCAAGGTCATTTTGCTAAGTTAAAATTAGCAGGCAAAACAGGTACAACCAATAATGCTCGTGATACCTGGTTTGTTGGTGTTGATGGCGAACATATTACAACGGTTTGGCTCGGGAAAGATAATAATGGTGATACCCATTTAACTGGCTCAAGCGGAGCATTATATGTTTATAAGCAATATCTTGAACGTGCTTTACCACAGGCTTATAAATTACCTAAACTCAATACGATGCAATGGGTTGGCATTAATAGCTACGGTAGCTGGACCTGCGATAGCAGCAGACAAATTCCTGTTTGGCGTGATAATGGGCAGAGTTATTGTACCAGCACAGGCACTGTTGCCGCTCAATCAAGTGTATGGGATGCTCTTTCATTGAAAGAGGATAATAATCCAAAAGCTGAAGAGGCGGAAGACAACCAATTTATTCCAAATGAAGAGGTTGCTCCGAAGGAATAAGAATAGTTTTGATAGTTATTATTATTTGAATTTGAATTCTTGATAGGTTATATCTATGATAAGTATATATTATAACCATTTGCCACGTTGTTATTTGAGTAGTAATATAACTATAAATTAAATGAGCAGTATGTATTTAATTTGAAAGATAATTACCAATAAAAAGGAGCATATTATGGCAATGTCAAATATCGGTTTAAATAAAGAAGTCGCAAAAAAATTAGCAGATGAATTAAATGATTTATTAGCAACGTATCAAGTATTTTACACGAATGTGCGTGGCTATCACTGGAACGTGCGTGGTGTAAATTTCTTTGAATTACACGCAAAATTTGAAGAAATTTATGATGATTTAGTTTCTAAAGTAGATGAAATTGCAGAGCGTATTTTAACTTTAGGTCATACGCCAAATAACGCATTTAGCCAATATTTAACACGTTCTCAAATTAAAGAACATATTGGTGTTTCAGCGGCACAAGAGTGTTTAAGAGGCACATTAGATGGCTTTAAAACACTCTTAGCTCAGCAACGTGAAATTTTAACGTTAGCCAATGAGGCTGATGATGAAGGTACAGCTTCTCAAATGAGTGACTACATCAAAGAGCAAGAAAAATTAGTATGGATGTTCACCGCTGCTTGTGCAGAATGTTCAGATTACGCACAAGGTTGTTCTTGCAACTCATAACAGTTTTTATGATTTTAACCCCGATACTCATCGGGGTTTTATTTTTTAATCACTATGTCGAACGGTTTTCAATTTAAACAGTTTTTTATTCAGCATAATAAATGTGCGATGAAGGTTAATACTGATGGTATTTTGCTTGGTGCCATCGCTTATATCGAAAATGCTCAGCAAATTTTAGATTTAGGCACAGGCTCAGGTTTGGTTGCCCTTATGCTTGCTCAACGAACCAGTGAGACTTGCCAGATTACTGCATTAGAGCTTGAACCAAATGCTTGCCGACAAGCGGGTGAAAATGTAAAAAAATCTGTATGGGCAAATCGTATTTCTGTTTTACAAGGTGATGTGATGCAGCAACAATTTGAACAGAAATTCGATTTAATTGTAAGTAACCCGCCCTATTTTGAACACTCGCTTGCCAGCCAAACTGAACAACGAGATCTTGCCCGTGCCATTCAGCAGCACACCCATTTTGATTGGTTAAAACAAGCCAAAAGTTGGTTGGCAGAAAAGGGCAGAATTACTTTGATTTTACCCACGGAAGCGGCAGAAAAACTCATTTCACAAAGTGAAAAAATGGGTTTGTATTGTACTGAGCAATGGACGATTTTTACTAAATTAGAGAAAGCACCTAAGCGAAGCATAGTGAGTTTTCGTTTGCAGGAGAGGCGATGTGTACAAAGAAAGTTGGTCATTTATGATCGGAATAACTGTTACACTGCGGAATTTAAACGGATCACTCGCGATTTTTATTTGAATTTTTGATCTGCTATACAGACTAAAAAACCGACCAAGCGGTCGGTTTTTGTGAATTTTTTGCAAGTTATTCGCTAATATCGTTTAAATCCAACAATTCTTGCGAAAGAATAATGCCTGTTAAATCGGCATAGACATAATCTTCAGGGAAAAACGTTACACCGCCAAAATTAACAGGGGTATCTACCTCGCCAATATCGGTATTATCTGCCCCGACTGGAATAGGAGCAAGTGCGTGAATGCCAATCTCTAGTCTTTCCAAAATATCTAACTGGCGAACAGCACCATAAACGATGATTCCTTCCCAGCCATTATCCACAGCGAGTTGAGCCAGCTCTGCATCAATTAATGCTCGGCGAACAGCACCGCCACCATCAACCAATAACACACGCCCTTCGCCTTCTTCTTCCAGCACTTCAGCAATTAAGCCATTGCTTTCAAAACATTTGACGGTAGTGATTTTGCCAAAGAAGGAAGAGGCACCCCCAAAACTTGAGAAAATCGGTTCAACAACATCAATTTGGTCAGAATAAAGATCGCAAAGCTCAGAGGTATCAATACGCATAATATGCTCCTGTTTAAATCATATAGCGAGAGTATAAACTGTAGCTCTCAATTTGCAAAATGATATTGGAAAAAGACCGCTTGTTAGATTTGAGATTCTCCTTTGGGATCTAAAGTACCGCTTTTAAGATGTAAATCTGTTTGATCGTCTTCTGTAGTAGAAATACTTAAGTTATCAAATTCTAATTGAATTTTTTCAAGAATATCCCAATAAGCTACCCAGTAGTTTGTCGTTTGTACCCAAGGGCGAGCAATTAACTGTACGCTATCTGAGCCTAGCGTACCTACAGCAACGACAGGAGCAGGATCTTTTAATACATAATCGTTATTTTCTAAAATACGTTGAATAACCTCTTTTGCATTTTTTAAGTTAGCACCGTAAGCAATATCAAACGTAAAATCAATGCGACGAGTTGGGTTATTCGAGTAATTAACAATTTTATCTGAGAATACTTTACCATTTGGTAAAAGTACGGTTTTGTTATCACCAGTACGAAGCTCTAAAACGAGTAAACCCATTTTTTCAACCACACCGCTCATGCCACTCGTTTCTATCAAATCACCTTTACGAAATGGCTCAAAAATGAGAAGCATCACACCTGCTGCGAAGTTTTGTAATGAGTTTTGCAGTGATAAACCAATAGCTAAACCTGCTGCACCGATTAATGCGACTAATGAACTGGTATTAATACCCACTTGTGAAAGTGAGGCAATCACCACAATTAATAGTAGTAAGAAATAGCTGATCGAAGTAATAAAACTTTGCAACATTTCATTTCTGGTTGATGTTAATGCAGCTTTTCCTAGTAAAGTGCTAATGATGCGAGCAAGAAATCTACCGATGACAAAAATCGCAATTGCAAGTAGGATTTTTGTACCATAAGGAATAATCCACTCATAAAGAATAGTATTAAAATCCATCGAACTCATTTTATTGATCATTTTCCCTGTTTGTGCAACGACATCAATCTTTGGAGCTATTTCTGTAGCTTTATCTGTCATATCTGTTCCTTTAAAATAAAAATTAAAAATTTAACCCATCGACTCACTAATAGGTTGGCGGTTTTGTGTTAGAATTCAAAACAGTATTTTCTCTAAAAGACAACATAATGACAACAGAAAAAGTAATTTGTGCCAGCGTTAAATTTTTGACTATTGGTGAAGATGAAGCAGGGCAGCGTTTAGATAATTTTTTATTGGCAAAACTCAAAGGCGTACCGAAAAGCTTGATTTACCGTATAGTCCGTAAAGGCGAAGTGCGGGTAAACAAAGGACGAACTAAGCCTGAATACAAACTGCACGCTGATGATATAGTACGTGTTCCACCTGTGCGTGTGACAGAGAAAAATGAGCCACAGATTTCTACCAAATTGAATAAAGTCGCCGAGCTGGAAAGCCAAATCTTGTATGAAGATGATTCTATGCTTGTTATCAACAAGCCATCAGGCATTGCAGTTCATGGCGGTAGTGGCTTGAGTTTTGGGGTAATTGAGGCGTTAAGAGCGTTACGTTCTCAAGCTCGCTTTTTAGAGCTTGTTCATCGTATAGACCGCGATACTTCGGGCATTTTGCTGGTGGCTAAAAAACGCTCTGCATTGCGTTCATTACACGAGCAACTGCGTGAAAAAGTCGTACAAAAAGAGTATTTAGCGTTGGTGCGTGGGCAATGGCAGACTCATACTAAAGTGATTAAAGCCCCGTTGCTTAAAAGTGAGTTAGCAAGTGGTGAGCGAATTGTGCGAGTCAGTGAAGAAGGTAAACCCTCTGAAACTCGCTTTAGCATTGAAGAGCGTTACGCTAATGCCTCGCTGATTAAAGCTTCTCCCGTTACGGGTAGAACGCATCAAATCCGAGTGCATACTCAATATGCAGGACACCCGATTGCTTTAGATGATAAATATGGCGACAGCGATTTCGACATTAAAATGAAAGAAGCTGGGTTACACCGCCTGTTCTTACACGCCTATTCTATTCGTTTTGAACATCCGAAAACTGGTGAGGAAATGGTGATTACTGCACCGCTGGATAAAAAGCTTAAAGGTGTGTTGGCGAAGTTGAGGACGGAGAAATAAGATGAAAATCTATTTCAAAAATTTTCAAAAAAATGACCGCTTGTTAGATTTGACTAAGCCACACATTATGGGCATTTTAAATTTCACGCCCGATTCATTTTCTGATTCAGGTCAGTTTTTCTCCCTTGATAAAGCGTTGTTCCACGCCGAGAAAATGCTAAATGAAGGAGCAACTATTATTGATGTCGGTGGCGAATCGACTCGCCCGAATGCAGCGATTGTGACTTTAGAAGAAGAGCTTGAGCGTGTTGTGCCAGTAGTAGAAGCCATTCATAATCGTTTTGACTGTTTAATTTCAGTGGATAGCTCCAAGGCTGAGGTATTCAAACAAGCTGCAAAAGTGGGTATGGATATGATTAATGATGTTCGAGCTTTAACTGAGCAAAACGCATTAGAAACCGTTGCTGAGCTGGGGTTGCCGGTTTGTTTAATGCATATGCAAGGTAATCCGCAAAATATGCAGCAAAATCCAGAATATGATGATGTGTTAGAAGAAGTGGCGGATTTTTTAAATCAACGTATTTTCGAGTGCGTTACAGCAGGCATTCCTAAAGAGCATATTATTTTAGATCCTGGTTTTGGCTTTGGAAAAACGGTTAAGCATAATTATCAACTACTGAAACATTTAAAAGCCTTTGCCGATTCGGGATTTCCTGTGCTTGCAGGGCTTTCTCGGAAATCGATGATTGGTGCAGTGTTAGATAAACCCGTAGAGCAAAGGCTAGCGGGTTCAATTGCTGCGGCTCTTATTGCTGTGCAACATGGGGCAAAGATTTTACGTGTTCACGATGTTGCCGAAACTGCCGATATGCTAAAAATTTGGCAGGCAACCGTTGAATCAGATAATTAATATTTAGGAGTAAAAATGATTACCTTAGTTTACGGTATTAAAAATTGCGATACCGTCAAAAAAGCCTTGAAATGGTTAGAAGAGAATCAGCAAAACCCAATACTTCACGATTACCGTGCCGATGGTTTAGATTCTGACTGGTTAGTGAAAATGGCAGCGAAATTTGGTTGGGAAAATCTGGTAAACAAACGTAGCACTACTTGGCGTAATTTGGATGAAGCGATCAAACATAATCTTAATAGTGAAACTGCATTAAAGGTGTTAATAGAACAGCCTACGTTAATTAAACGTCCAATTGTTATTCAAAATGATATTGCGTTGCTTGGTTTTAATAAGAACGAGTACCAAGCTATATTTGCAAAAAATAAGTAAAAAATAACCGCTTGTAATCTTATGAAAAATGAAATTATCTCCCTTGCACAAAACTTAATTCGCCGTGATTCTATCAGCCCTGATGATAAAGGCTGCCAACAAGAAATTGCTGAACGCTTAAGTGAAGTTGGCTTTGATATTGAATGGCTACCATTTGGCGACACATTAAATATGTGGGCAACACACGGTACGGAAAACGGCAAAGATGAACCTTGTGTTGCTTTTGCAGGGCATACTGATGTTGTGCCTGTAGGCGAAGAAAACCAATGGCAATATCCGCCATTTTCTGCTGAAATTGTAGATGGAATGCTTTATGGGCGTGGTTGTGCAGATATGAAAGGCTCGCTTTCTGCATTAGTGATTGCAGCAGAAACTTTTGTAAAAAATAATCCGAACCACAAGGGAAAAGTAGCATTACTGATTACCTCCGATGAAGAAGCTGCTGCAAAAGATGGTACGGTAAAAGTAGTGGAAACCTTGATGGCTCGTAATGAATCTGTACATTATTGTGTAGTAGGCGAGCCATCAAGTAGTCAAGTATTGGGCGATGTAATTAAAAATGGCAGACGTGGCTCCATAACTGCTGATTTGTATATTGAAGGCATTCAAGGGCACGTTGCTTATCCTCATTTGGCTGAAAACCCTGTGCATACTTCACTGGGCTTTTTAACTGAATTGACTCAATATAAATGGGATAACGGTAATGATTTTTTCCCACCCACTAGCTTGCAAATAGCCAATATTAAAGCAGGTACGGGTAGCAATAATGTTATTCCAGGCGAGCTTTATGTGCAGTTTAATTTACGTTACTGTACTGAAGTGAGTGATGAAATCATTAAAACGGTTGTTGCTGAAATGTTGGAGAAATATGGCTTAAAATATCGTATTAGTTGGCATTTATCAGGTAAGCCCTTCCTTGCAGGTAAGGGAAAATTGGTGGAGGCAGCGGTGCAAGCGGTTGAAAATGTAGCAAAAATCACCCCTCGTTTAGATACTAGCGGTGGCACATCAGACGGTAGATTCATCGCCTTAATGGGTACTGAAGTAGTGGAATTTGGGCCGTTAAATGCAACTATTCATAAAGTGAATGAATGTGTGAGTGTAGATGATTTAGCAAAATGCGGTGAGATTTATTACCAAATTTTAGATAACTTACTTAATTAAAGCATAGCATAGCGGAAATAGAGGAAGGGTAATAAATAATCACTTTGTTTATTTTTTATATAGCCATTACTTAATATAAAGTTTACACTATCCTAGTTTTATATTTACAGGAAAACCTTTATGCAACTCTACTTCTATATTTGTTTATTATTTGGGCTTGCAATGTTCATTTCTTTTTTTACAAGAAAACTGAACGAAAATATTCAAATAACCATTGCAATTACAGCCTCCGCCTTGATTGGTTCTCTTCTTATTCTTACTTTCGGCTATTTCGGTTGGTTTAATGTTGATAAACTGGCCATTTCCATTTTTGAACAGCTTGATTTCAACAGTTTCTTATTAAACGGCATGCTTGGCTTTTTGTTATTCGCAGGTTCACTTGGTATCAAACTCCCTTTAATGAAAGATCAACGTCGAGAAATTGCTGTTTATGCTTTATTTTCTACATTAATCTCCACTTTTTTGATCGGAGCATTAATTTATGGTGTAGCAATAATGTGTGGATTAGAGATTGGCTTTGTTTATTGTCTATTATTTGGCTCGCTAATTTCTCCAACCGACCCAATTGCTGTACTGGCGATTATCAAAAGTTTAAAAGCCCCAAAACGTCTTTCTATGAATGTTGAAGGGGAATCTCTATTTAATGATGGTATTGGCCTAGTGATTTTTACAACTATTTTTGCGGTGGCATTCGGTGGGCAATCCCCAACAGTGAGTGGGGTAATGATGTTATTCTTGCAAGAAGCAGTTGGTGGCATTTTATTTGGCTTATTAACTGGTTTTGTTGCCCATAAATTTATTTCTGCAACTAATGATGGTAGCCTGGAAATTTTAATTACACTAACCATTCCAACTGTCGGATTTGTAATGGCAAACTACTTACATGTTTCTGGTGCATTAGCGATGGTAGTTGCAGGGATTATGATTGGTAACTGGACACGCCGCTCAGGCTTTTCTGAACAGAGCCAGAAATACCTCGATCATTTTTGGGAAATGATTGATCACTCCCTCAACTATCTGTTATTCCTGCTTATTGGATTAAGTACGTTATTGGTTGATTTTACTTTTATCGGTGGTGTATTGATGATTGCTGCTATTCCAATATGCTTGCTGTCTCGCTATGTGAGTTTATGGATTCCATATCAAGTGTTAAAACGTTTCCGTACTTATAATCCTTATACATTAAGAATTATGACGTGGGGTGGTTTACGTGGAGGATTAGGTTTAGCGATGGCTTTATCCGTGCCTTCAGGCGTTGCTATGATTTCAAGTTCAGCTGGTAATCTTGATGTGCGTGATTTAATTTTGTTGATGACTTATGCAGTAGTGACATTCTCCATTCTAGTACAAGGTTCAACTATCGAACCAATGATTAAAAAGGCGAAATTAGTTGATCCAAGACGAATAGCCTTTAACAAACTTGGTGGTAAAGACGATTTTATTCCGCATATTTAGTATGTGTAATATAAAAAATACATACTATTTCGCTAAAAATTATTAGTAGCTATCTACTTATACTTTAATACCTCTCAGATTTTGTTTTGAGAGGTATTTTTTATGCAAATTGCAGCACAGAAGCCATTTAAAATTGGGCTAAAGAAGATGGTAAAGAAGATGGTTGTGAGGGAATTATTAAATGAAAAAAGCTCTACTTTCGTAGAGCTTTTTTTGCGTTTTATCTAAGAATTATAGTAAACCTGGCTGACCTAACGCTGGGTCTGTTGCACGAGCTGCAATGGCATCTTCAACCGTCATGCCTAATGCTTTAGCAACACCTTCGCCGTATGCTGGATCGCAAGCATAGCAGTTGCGGATATGGCGGTATTTGATGAAGTCTAATGCATCACCCATACCAGCTGCCGTATTGTTGAATAATGCTTGTTTTTGTTCATCATTCATATTATTGAACAATACGCGTGGTTGGCTGAAATAGTCTGAATCATCTTCACGGAAATCCCAATGTGCTGCATCGCCGTTAATTTTGAGTGGTGGTTCAGCATATTGAGCTTGCTCTTGCCATTTGCCGAAGCTATTTGGTTCGTAATGGATGGTACTACCGTAGTTACCATCCACACGGCCTTGACCATCACGAGCATTGCTATGCACTGGGCAACGTGGTGCGTTTACAGGGATTTGGTGGTGGTTTACACCTAAACGGTAACGTTGAGCGTCTGCATAGTTGAATAAACGAGCTTGTAACATACGGTCTGGAGATACGCTGATACCTGGAACTAAGTTGCTTGGTGCGAAAGCAGATTGCTCAACATCAGCAAAGAAGTTTTCAGGATTACGGTTTAATTCAAATTCACCTACTTCGATTAATGGATAATCAGATTTCGGCCATACTTTTGTCAAATCAAACGGGTGGTATGGTACTTTGCCTGCATCAGTTTCAGGCATAATTTGTACATACATTTTCCATTTCGGGAAATCACCACGTTCAATTGCATCATATAAATCACGCTGGTGGCTTTCACGATCGTTTGCAATGATTGCAGCGGCTTCTTCGTTTGTTAAGTTTTTGATACCTTGTTGTGTACGGAAATGGAATTTCACCCAGAAACGCTCATTTTCAGCATTGATAAAGCTATAAGTGTGTGAACCAAAACCGTGCATATGGCGGTAAGAAGCGGGAATACCACGCTCACTCATTACGATAGTCACTTGGTGGAATGCTTCAGGTAACAATGTCCAGAAATCCCAGTTGTTTGTTGCAGAACGCATATTGGTACGTGGGTCACGTTTAACTGCTTTGTTTAAATCTGGGAATTTACGTGGATCACGTAAGAAGAATACGGGTGTGTTGTTACCCACCATATCCCAGTTACCTTCCTCGGTATAGAATTTTAATGCGAAACCACGAATATCACGCTCAGCATCTGCAGCACCACGCTCACCCGCAACGGTGGTAAAACGTGCAAACATTTCAGTTTTTTTACCCACTTGACTGAAGATCGCCGCACGAGTGTATTTAGTGATATCGTTAGTAACAGTGAAAGTACCAAATGCACCAGAACCTTTAGCGTGCATACGACGCTCAGGAATAACTTCACGTACGAAGTTAGCTAATTTTTCGTGTAACCATAAATCTTGAGATAATAATGGACCACGTGGGCCTGCAGTTAAGCTGTTTTGGTTATCAACAACAGGTGCACCGTTGTTTCTTGTTAAGTGTATAACAGGACATTTTGACATAATAGAATCCTCATAAAAAGTAAGATAGGTAATCAATTCGAGTATTGATTATAGAGATCAGGCTTTTTTTCGCAATCTATTAATTTGATAATTTATGACTATTAAAATTTGCTGTTTAATAGCTGATTATAATTGTCAACTATTTATAGGTGTGATACAAGCGGCTGATTTTAGTAAATTTTTTGCAAATGTATAAAGAAAAAAGTACCTATCTGAGACAGGTACTTTTTAATCAATAAGATGGTGGATTTATTTCCCTAAATTATCAAAAAATTTCTTCACGCCATCAAAAAAGCCTTCGTGTTTTGGGCGGTGTTGTGCTTTACCCTCTAAACTTTCCTCAAATTGACGTAATAGTGCTTTTTGTTCTTCGCTTAAATTAATTGGTGTTTCAACAACTACTTTGCAAATTAAGTCGCCAGTATAGCCTCCACGTGCACTTGCCACGCCTTTACCACGAACTCGGAATAGTTTACCCGTCTGGGTTTCAGCTGGGATTTTTAATTTGAGTTTGCCATCTAAAGTAGGTACTTCAATTTCGCCACCTAATGCTGCAAGCGTAAAGCTGATTGGCACTTCACAATATAAATTTGAGCCATCACGTTCAAAAATATCGTGTTCTTTAACGTGAATAACAACGTATAAATCGCCTGCTGGTGCCCCATTTTCACCCGCTGCTCCTTCGCCTGATAAACGAAGTTGGTTACCAGTGTCCACTCCTGCTGGAATGGTAACTGACAGATTTTTCGCTTTTTGTACACGACCATCGCCGTGGCAAGAACGACAAGGTTTTTCAATGCGTTTCCCTGTGCCGTGACAGCTTGGGCAAACCGCTTCGGTCACAAAGAAACCTTGCTGACGGCGAACACGCCCTGTGCCGTGGCAGTGGGAACAGGTTTCCACTTTACTACCTGCTTCTGCCCCTGAGCCGTGGCAAGTATCGCATTCAGCCAAGGTTTGAATGCGAATATCTTTTTTACAGCCTTTCACCGCTTCTTCTAACGTGATTTCGATGTCGTAACGTAAATCATCGCCACGCACTACACGTTGGCGACGACCACCACCTCCGAAGCCCCCACCAAACATTTCACTGAAAATATCTTCAAAGCCGCCGAAGCCACCGCCGCTAAAGCCACCGAATCCGCCCGAGCCGCTACCGCCTTGCTCAAAAGCGGCGTGACCATATTGGTCGTACATCGCTTTTTTCTCTTGGTCTGTTAAGACCTCATAGGCTTCGGTAATCTCTTTAAATTTCTCTTCCGAATCTTTGCTACCTTGGTTCTTGTCTGGGTGATGCTTTGCCGCCAAACGTTTATAGGCTCGTTTGATCTCTTTCTCATCTGCCCCTTTCGACAAGCCAAGGACTTCGTAATAATCTCTTTTTGCCATAGTTTTTCCGTATTTTTGCAAAATTTTTATAAAAAATGACCGCTTGTTTTACTCCCCTCTTTAGCAAAGAGGGGAAGGGGGAGATTTGGCAGAAGTGATTTACGCTCCTACGAAACTTTGAAATCGTAATCAAATCTCCCCTAACCCCTCTTTTCTAAAGAGGGGGATCAGATCTCTAGTTATATTAACAATGCGGATTCACCGCAATATAAATTTCGACTTTGCCGCCAGGTAAATGCTTTTCAAAATCCACCGTGTAGGCTCGTTTTAACAAGCCTTGCTTGGAACGGTTTTCAATGCTTTCCCAAGTTTCTGAAAGCAGAGCTTCTGTGGTGGGAATTTTTTCAAACCAGATAAAATCTTCCATCAAAATCGGCTCATTGCCGTTTTCGGTTTCCGTTGCAATCACCGTTTGGTTCGTTTTGTGATTGTAGATTTTATAGAACGGAATTTGCACTTTTTCAGTTGTAGTGTAAAGTTTGAGCATTTGCAACATTTCCTTAAAATTTGACCGCTTGTTAAGATTGATTTTCTAAACTAAACCGCTGTTTTTTCAGAATTTCATCTATTTGAATACGACTTAAGCCGCTATCAACTAATGTTTGTTCTAAAACCTGCAACTGTTTTTCAAATTTTTCACGAGCTTTATGCACGTTGTAAGCGATAAAATCTGCGTTCAAGTCACTTTCAATCCGATAAAATTTGATATTCGAGACACAAGGGTAAAACCACTTAAATTTTGCGGTAAGCTCTTGAATTGCAATCGTGCCGTGCGCTTCGCTTACCCCTTCATTTCCTAAGTAAACGCTTCCTTGCAAATTTTCAAAGCCGTGCTGCTTCAATACATTATGAATATCGTAATAAGCGTTGTTAAACGTATTGCCGTGATAGTGTTCTTTTAGACAGTTGGTGTCCATATCGAAGGTGATAAGATATCGGCTCATAGGCTTGCCTTTTGCAAAATTTTAGTAAAATTCCACCGCTTGTATCATTTGTAGGGCGAATTACCCCTACGTTCTTATGCAAAAGGGGCGAAAGATTTTCGCCCCTACAGTTATGGAAGATTACTTGTTGTCTTTCACTTCTTCAAATTCCGCATCAACCACACCGTCATCTTTTTGAGCTTGTTGTGGTTGCTCGCCAGCTTGGGCTTTTGCTTGAGCGGCTTGCATTAGCGGTTCTGAGGCTTTGATTAATGCTTCGATTTTTGCTTCGATCTCCGCTTTGTCTTCGCCTTTTGCAGCGGTTTCTAATTCTGCAATGGCTGCGTCGATTTTCGCTTTGTCGTCTGCATTTAACGCATCGCCTGCTTCAGTAATTTGCTTACGGGTTGCGTGAGCAATACCATCTGCTTGGTTGCGGGTTTGAACTAACTCTTCAAATTTTTTGTCTGCTTCAGCGTTCGCTTCCGCATCACGCACCATTTGTTCTACTTCTTCATCGCTTAAGCCTGAAGATGCTTGGATTTTGATTTGTTGTTCTTTGCCAGTGTTTTTGTCTTTCGCAGACACGTTGATGATACCGTTCGCGTCAATATCGAAAGTGACTTCAATTTGTGGCATACCGCGTGGAGCTGGGTTGATGCCTTCAAGATTGAATTGACCTAACGATTTGTTATCCGCTGCACGTTTACGCTCACCTTGTAACACGTGGATGGTTACCGCAGCTTGGTTGTCTTCCGCTGTTGAGAACACTTGCGATTTTTTGGTTGGAATCGTGGTGTTTTTCTCAATTAAGGTTGTCATCACGCCGCCCATTGTTTCGATACCCAATGAAAGTGGGGTTACGTCTAATAACAATACGTCTGTTACCGAGCCGCTTAATACGCCACCTTGCACTGCTGCGCCGATTGCTACCGCTTCGTCTGGGTTCACGTCTTTGCGTGGTTCTTTGCCGAAGAAGTCTGCCACTTTTTTCTGTACTAATGGCATACGGGTTTGACCGCCCACTAAGATTACATCGTTGATGTCGCTAACTGATAAACCAGCGTCAGATAAAGCCGTTTTTAATGGCTCTAATGAACGGTTTACTAAATCTTCAACTAAAGATTCTAATTTCGCACGAGTCACTTTGATGTTTAAGTGTTTCGGACCACTTGCATCTGCTGTGATGTACGGAAGATTTACTTCAGTTTCTTGTGCCGAAGAAAGCTCAATTTTCGCTTTTTCCGCTGCTTCTTTCACACGTTGCATTGCCATTGGATCGTTGCGTAAATCAACGGCTTGTTCTTTTTTGAATTCTTCTACTAGGTAGTTAATGACTCGGTTGTCGAAGTCTTCACCACCTAAGTGGGTGTCACCATTGGTTGCACGCACTTCAAAGGTTTGCTCGCCGTCAAAGTTGTCGATTTCGATAATTGAAATATCGAATGTACCACCACCTAAGTCGTAAACGGCGATAGTTTGGTTCTCTTTCTTAGAATCTAAACCGTAGGCAAGTGCCGCCGCTGTTGGTTCGTTGATGATACGTTTTACATCTAAACCTGCAATACGACCCGCATCTTTAGTGGCTTGGCGTTGTGCATCGTTAAAGTATGCAGGAACCGTGATGACGGCTTCAGTTACTGGTTCGCCTAAGAAATCTTCCGCTGTTTTCTTCATTTTTTTCAAGATTTCTGCAGAGATTTGTGGCGGTGCTAATTTTTCGCCTTTTACGCTTACCCACGCATCGCCGTTGTCTGCTTTGCTGATTTCAAACGGCATAATTTCGATATCACGTTGCACTTCTGCATCAGTAAAACGACGACCAATTAAACGTTTTATAGCGAATAATGTATTTTTTGGGTTAGTGATCGCCTGACGTTTTGCTGGCTGACCGACTAAAGTTTCTTTATCTGTATAAGCAATAATTGATGGGGTTGTGCGAGCACCTTCTGCGTTTTCAATTACACGAGGTTTGTCGCCGTCCATTACCGCTACACAAGAGTTTGTTGTACCTAAGTCAATACCAATGATTTTACCCATATTTGATTCCTCTAGTTATAAATTCAGTTTTAAATAAACGGGATTTTGCTTTCCCGTTCAGACGAAACCATAAATAGGGGCAAAATTTAAAGCTTCAAGAGCAAAATAAAAAAAATTGCAAATTTTTCGAAAAAAGTGACCGCTTGTAGATGAATAAAATACAGTAAATAGATTTACAAACGGTTCTTCAAAACGCTATTATTCAACAAACTATCTATAGTAGGAAATAAGATGAAACTCATTACAACCATTATTCAACCTTCAAGATTAGACCAAGTGCGAGATGCACTTTTAGAAATGGGCGTGCAAGGTATGACAATTACCGAAGTGAAAGGTTTTGGGCGGCAATATGGGCACAGTGAGGAAGAGCTTACACAAATCAAAGGGATTGATTTTCGCCCGAAAGTAAAGATTGAAATATTGGTTTCAAATTATCAAACCGATGCGGTTATTGATGCCATTTTAAGTGCATCTTACTCAGGGCAGGTAGGCGATGGAAAAATTTATGTTGCCAATATTGAGCAGGTGATTCGCACGCGTACGGGTGAAACAGACGATGAAGCACTTTAAATGGAAACAAGACTTTTAGCTTAATGGTGGAGGTAATTAAAACCAGCTAGTAAATTACTCGCTGGTTTTAATATTAATGGCTTATTTAATTAGGTTTCTAGCCCCAAATTGATTGCCGATAATAAAGGCAATTAACCCAATTATGAGAGAGGGAACTATGGCGTGGAAGTTGAAAATTGAGAATTTAAATATCGTCATTAAAACATAGCTGCTTAGCCCCGCTAATATCGAGAAAATTGCCCCTGTGGCATTGGCTTTTTTCCAGTAGAGCCCAAGTATAATTACCCAGAGAAATGTTGCTTCTAAGCCGCCTAAAGAGAGTAGGTTTAGCCAAATTAACATATCAGGCGGATTCATTGCCGCAAACACTAAAAACACGGTGAATGTGAGTGTCGTAATGGTTGAGAATAATTTGATTTTTTTTTCGTTGTTGATGGCATTGGGTTTAACGGCTAAATAAAGATCTTTAATTAACGTTGAGGAAGATTGAATCAACATAGAATCAATAGATGACATAATGGCAGCCATTGGGGCAGCTAAGAAAATACCCGCCACAACAGGTGGAAGCACTTGAACCATTAACGTTGGGATCACTTGATCGGGTACTTTAAGATCAGGCACAATCGCTCTGCCTAATACGCCTGAAAGGTGCATACCCAACATTAAAATAGCTATCATAATCGTACCAATAATCATTGCTTGATGTAATGCTTGGCTATTTTTATATGCCATACTTCTCACTGCAATATGCGGTAAACCTATTAAGCCAAAACAGACCAGTACCCAAAATGATGTCATAAACGTGAAATCCAGTGGGCGTTCATCAATACCGTAGGGGCTGGTTAGCTGCGGGTTAATCGCTTCAAGCGTATTCATTGCATTTTCTACGCCGCCTGCGGCATACACAATACCACCAAACAAAATGGTGGTACCAACTATCATCACTAAGCCTTGAATAGTATCGGTGAGCACAACTGCTCTAAACCCACCAATAAACGTATAAAGCCCTACAGTAGCTGCAAAAACAATTACGGCCATTTGGTAAGGAATGCCGAGTGTCGTTTCAAGCAGGCGTCCTGCCCCAATAAATTGCACCGCCATCATAGCAAAAAATGAGAGCAACAAGGCGAAACTGGCAAGCCATACAACAACTTTATTTTGATAGCGGGCAAGCAACATATCATTAATGGTTACGCTATTATGTTTACGGGCGAGCAAGGCAAATTTTTTGCCTAATGCACCTAAAGAAAGTAACACCGCAGGTACTTGAATCATTGCAAGTAAAACCCAGCCTAAGCCATATTTATAAGCCGCACCTGGTCCGCCGATAAACGAACTTGCTCCCACATAGGTTGCAGCGGTTGTCATAGCCAGAACAAAGCCTGACATTGAACGTCCGCCGATATAATATTCTGATATAAAACTGCCACCTTGACGTTTTCGATACGCGTAGAAAGCGACACCAAATACGAAAAAGAGATAGGCAAGGAGGGGCAAGATCATTTCATTATTCATTCATTTACTTCCAGATCGATATTTTTATATACTTTTTTAATCACAATAGTGGCGATAAGCGTAAAAATAATAGGTAAAAAAATACAAGAAAGCTCAAACCAAATTGGAAAGCCAAAAATGCCTCTGCCTTGTGGCGAAAAATAAGCAAAGCCTACCCAACCACACATATAAATCAGAGTGAGCCAAACTGCCCAACGTGCTTCTTTTTTTAATTGTGGAGACATAATGTACCTTGATATTAGAGAGATAAAAATAACATTTGCTAATCTAAGATGTTTTAATATTGCCAATTGTCAGGATCAATACCCAACTCACGCATTTTTTGCTTTGCCTCTTCAGGAATTTCATCGGCTCTCTCTTTCATCAGATCTTCATCATTAGGTAAAGGCTGTCCAGTAAATGCGTGTAAAAATGCCTCGCATAATAATTCGCTATTTGTTGCGTGGCGAAGATTCTTGATTTGGCGACGTGTACGTTCATTAGTTAAAATTTCCAATACTTTAATTGGAATAGAAACTGTGACTTTCTTTACTTGTTCGCTTTTTTTACCGTGTTCTGCATAGGGGCTGATATATTCACCGTTCCAGTCTGCCATTATTGATTACTCCTCAAATTTTGTGCGTATTGTAATTAAAAGTGAAGTACATAACAATCTAGACGTCTGGATTTCTAGGATTAAAAATGGCTTTTTGTTTTGTATTTTTAATTAACTTCGTTAAAATGGCTAAAATTTATTTCTAAAAGGAAAATTTATGAAATTATCCTCATTAAAGCAACTTTTTGTTGTATTCAGCGTCGTGCTGTTAGCGGCTTGTTCTTCCAGTATTAACCCTCAAACAGGTGTGCGTGATGATCCCCTTGAAGGCTTTAACCGAGCAATGTGGAAGGTCAATTATGATTATCTCGATCCTTATGTGCTAAAACCTGTGGCAAAAGGCTGGAAAGATTATGTGCCTAGTCCAGTAAAAACGGGCTTAGTTAATGTTGCGAATAATCTTGATGAGCCAGTGAGCTTTATTAACCGCCTACTTGAAGGGGAAGGCAAGAAAGCAATGGTTCACTTCAACCGTTTTTGGATCAACACCGTCTTTGGACTTGGCGGATTAATTGACTGGGCAAGCTTAGATGAAGACTTGCGTCTAAATAATGGGCAACGTGGTTTAGGCGAAAGTTTAGGTGCAAACGGTGTGCCTGCTGGTGCTTATATTATGATGCCTGCTTATGGTGCCACCACGCCACGCCAAGGCGTTGGCAGTGCGGTGGAAGCAGGTTACTCTGTTTTAACTTATGTAGGTACAACACCTTGGTCGATTGCTAAATACGTTGTACAAGGCATTGACACCCGCTCTAAATTATTAGAACAAGAGGCATTGTTAACGCAAGCACAAGACCCTTATGTCACCTTCCGCGAAGCCTACTTTCAAAACTTAGAATTTAAAGTGAAAGATGGCAATGTTGAGCCAAGCCAACAAGAACAACTCTCTGAAGAAGAATTGAAAAATATTGATTAATCATACAAGCGGTGGTTTTTACCATTTTTTTGCAAAAAAACACCGCTTGTTCTCTCTACTCAAAACGAAATGAAAAAACATATCCATATTTTAGGTATTTGTGGCACTTTTATGGGCGGTATCGCGATGATTGCCCGAGAGCTTGGCTACAAAGTAACTGGCTCAGATATTAACGTTTACCCCCCAATGAGCACTTTTTTAGCTTCTCACGGCATTGAAATTATTCCGCATTATGATGTTAGCCAGCTCCACCCTGCACCTGATTTGGTGGTTATTGGTAATGCGATGAGCCGTGGTAACCCGTGCGTAGAGTATGTGCTAGATAATCAACTTCATTACACCTCAGGCCCACAATGGCTACACGATCATTTATTAAAAGACAAATGGGTGCTCGCGGTGTCTGGCACACACGGCAAAACGACAACCACAGGAATGCTTGCCTGGATTTTAGACCAAAACGGCATTCACACAGGATTTTTAATTGGCGGATTGGCAGGTAATTTCGGTATTTCTGCCAGAGCAGGCAACAGCCCATTCTTTGTGATTGAAGCGGATGAATACGATTCCGCCTTCTTCGACAAACGCTCTAAATTTGTGCATTACAGCCCAAAAACGCTGATTATCAACAATATGGAGTTTGACCACGCCGATATTTTTGCGGATTTAAACGCCATTCAACGCCAATTTCATCACCTTATCCGCACCATACCCCAAAGCGGCTGTATTTTATCCGCCCTTTCTGATGAAAACGTACAAGCAACGCTCAAAATGGGCAGCTACAGCCAATTACAATTTATTGGCGAACAAAAAGAATGGTTTGCAAAGCCACTCAACGCCGACTGCTCACAATTTGAAGTCTTTCATTTAAGCAATAAAAAAGGCGAAGTGCATTGGTCTCTCATTGGCAAACACAATATGCACAACGCCCTAATGGCAATTGCAGCCGCCCACCACGCAGGCGTTGAAGTAGAAAATGCCTGCCACGCATTAGGCACATTTATTAACGCCAACCGCCGTTTAGAAGTCAAAGGCGAAATAAACGGCATTACAGTGTATGATGATTTTGCCCACCACCCAACCGCAATTGAAGCCACCATTGATGCCTTACGTGGCAAAGTAGGGCAACATCAACGGATTTTAGCGGTGCTAGAGCCACGTTCAAATACGATGAAAATGGGCATACATAAAGACGAGATTGCTCCCAGCCTGCACGATGCCCAAGCGGTATTTATCTATCAGCCCGAAATGCTTACCTGGAACGTGAGCGAGATTACCAATGCTTTATCGCAACCTGCCTACTGGTCGGAAAATCTAGATGATTTAGTCGCCCTAATCGCCAAACAAGCCAAACCAACTGACCATATTTTAGTGATGAGCAACGGGGCATTTGGCGGCATTCATCAAAAACTACTTACTAAATTAGCCGATAAATAAATCTCACAAGCGGTAAATTTTTCACAAAATATGACCGCTTGTCTGCTGCCTCTTCCATTTTTGTGATCTGCATCGAAAAAATGAAAATAAATTCTGGATATTTATACAGATTTATTGAAAATAATGGCGAATATTTTCAACAATAAACAGGATAAAATATGAACGATTTAATTATTTATAATACGGAAGACGGCAAAAGCAATGTTGCCTTACTCGTGGTTGAAAATGAGGCTTGGCTAACACAAAGCCAACTCGCAGAACTTTTTGACACCTCTGTGCAAAATATAGCCGAACATATTAAAAATATCTTAAAAGACAATGAGTTAGATGAAAATTCAGTTATCAAGGATTATTTGATAACTGCCCAAGATGGTAAAAATTATCAAGTAAAACACTACTCGCTGGCAATGATATTAGCCATAGGCTTTCGGGTGCGTAGTTCAAGAGGTGTACAATTTAGAAAATGGGCAAACACCACATTGCGTTCTTATCTGGATAAAGGCTTTTTAATTGATACCGAACGGCTCAAAAATCCGCGAGGGCGGCTAGATTACTTTGATGAATTGCTCGAACAAATTCGAGAAATTCGAGCCAGTGAGCTACGTTTTTATCAAAAAGTAAGAGAATTATTTAAGCTATCAAGCGATTACGATAAAACAGACAAAAATACCCAAATGTTCTTTGCCGAAACGCAAAATAAGCTCATTTATGCCATTACTAAACAAACCGCGGCCGAACTTATTTGCCAACGGGCAGATGCCACAAAAGCCAATATGGGGCTAACGGGTTGGAAAGGTAAAATGGTGCGTAAAGGGGATATTATTACGGCGAAAAATTATTTGAATAATGATGAGTTAGATGCGCTAAATCGCCTAGTAGTGATTTTTCTTGAAAGTGCAGAATTAAGAGTAAAAAATAATCAAGATTTAACCTTAGGCTTTTGGCGAAAAAATGTAGATATGCTCATTGAGTTTAACGGCTTTCCCGTATTAACAAATGGCGGCACAATTACGCATAAACAAATGGAAAGCGTTGCCAGAGAGTAATATGAACAATTTGATGTTAAACGTAAATACCTAAAACAACAGCAAGCAGAGCTTGACGATCTCAACGAGTTAGCACAGATAGAAAAAGCATTAAACCAATAAACACAAGCGGTAAATTTTTCACAAAATATGACCGCTTGTGCCTTTATGCACTATCATCCTTTTCGTGAACGAATTTACTGGATTTTTAAATAAAGCAACAAGACAAATTATAAGTAATTTGATAATATACACGGCTTTTTTTAAATAATGAAAATTACCTATATAAAGAGGACAATATGAATAAAATCTATCGTGTAGTTTTTACCCCCCCCCCCCACACACACACACACACATACATACACCTTTCAAGCTGTATGTGAAAATGCTAAATCAAGGAAAGTGCCGTAGCACTGTCAAAATATTAACGCTGAGTGCATTGGCTGCTTCGGTCATACTGGCTATTCCAAATGCAATTGCTCAGCTTACGCCTGTACTTCCTCCAACAAACGCCACTCATCGCATAATAGGGAACGCGATCGATTACACTTGTATTTCCAACTTAGGAGAATTGCAAGGAGGGGATTTTAATGATGACTTTGATAGGTTAATGGAAAGATGTGGCGGCAATGATGTTTATAAAAACAATATGACCTATCTTTTTGATCCGATATATGGGAGATTGTCATTAGGATATGGTGCTTGGGCTGAGCGTGAATATGGCGTAGCAATTGGCTATGACACAAAAGCAAATGCTAAATATAGTACAGCAGTGGGTAGTAATGCAAAAGCTGATGGCGAGTATGCATCAGCATTTGGTGCATATGCTCAAGCGAGCGAAATTGCTGCAACCGCATTAGGTACGGCTGCCAAAGCTATGAGTGAGACAAGTATCGCTGTCGGTGTAAGTTCTACTGCTATGGCTAAAGAAAGCATTGCTGTTGGTGTAAATGCTATTGCAAAAAAACAAGGTTCAATTGCATTGGGTTCGCTCTCTTTGGCAGATCGTGCTGGACTGCCAGAAGGTACAACCACCGCCATCACCACACCGAATGCTGCCCAAAACAGCGTGTATTCGCCAACCAATACCGAAGCAGATAATGCTGGTATTTTGGCAACCGTCAAAGGCACTGAAAATGGTGCAGTGTCGGTAGGTGCAACAGATGAAACCACTCGCCAAATCATCAATGTGGCCGCAGGGAGTGCCGACTCTGATGCGGTCAATGTGGCACAGTTAAAAGCCACGGCCGCCAAATACTTTGCCGATAAAGATTTGTCTGCTGACAAGCCTGCCATTGATACAGCCACTGCCAAAACTATGCCTAATCGTGTGCTAGGAATTAAGGGTAAAGAGACTGCTGCTCAAACAGACACAAAAACAGAAAAAAAAGATACAGATGCTAAAAATCGTGCTGATACCCAAAATATCATCACCACCATTGACACTGTCACCAACACTGTATCGGTGGAGCTAAGTTCGCATGTGAAGGGTTTGTCTAGCTTGCAGTTTGACGCCCAGCAAGGGGTTAAAATTGGTGATAAAGATACCAGTGCTGTAGCTAATTCTGTGGCGATTGGTAGGGGGGCTACTGTTGCAAGTGGTCAGAATCCAGGCATTGGGTTTAGACAAAATCCTAATTTTTCAACCGACCATAACACCGTAGCACCCACGCAGGTTTCCCAAAATATCAAAGTATTTCAATCTATAAATGGTGTGGCATTGGGCGATAAAGCCACCGCAGGAAAAGGGGCAACTGCTATCGGTGGATATGCCCAAGCTAAAGGCACTTATGCAGTAGGCGTGGGTTCAGCAGTATCCGCCAAAGGTTATAATAGTGTCGCTGTTGGTCAGGGGGCGCAGGCAACAGGCAATAGCACGCTCTCTATGGGGCGTGAATCGGTAGCATCTGGTAGTTATGCGACCGCTATCGGCAATGTGGCATCTGCCATAGCAGATGGTGCATTTGCAGTAGGGCATTCAGCACAAGCTACAGGTAAGCGTACGATTGCCATTGGGGCGGTAGAAACTGATGGCAAGAATACCGATGGCGTGCATAATCCGAATGGTACTCGTGCCACTGCAGACGATGCGATTGCGTTAGGTACAGGTGCGTATGCTAGTAAGATAAATGCTATTGCCATCGGTACAGGTGCAAAAGCACTTGGCGACAATGCGATTTCTATCGGTAAGGGCAATACCGTTAATGGCAACAATTCAGGTGCTTTTGGTAATCCAAGCACTATTGATGCCAATAATTCCTATTCGGTGGGTAATGATAATAACTTGGTACAAGGACAAAACGATGTCTTTGCCTTAGGTAATAGTATTACCCAGACTACTAATAACTCTGTATTTTTAGGTTCAAATTCAGCCTATACCGTAGGTAATAATACTGCAGGTTTGGTAAAAGCAGCAGATGCTACTATTAATAATGTTACCTATGGCAATTTTGTAGGCAATGCAGATATCACCACAGGTGTGATCTCGGTGGGTGATAAAGACAAAGAACGCCGTATCCAAAATGTGGCGGCTGGTGCTATTACCGAGAGCTCAACCGATGCGATTAACGGATCGCAGCTATACTTTGTGGCAAAAGGTACTTTGGACCAAATTCCTGTCATCTATGTCAACAAAGACGGTAAGAAAGTGTACAAAAAGCCTGATGGCACTTTTGTTGATGAAGATGGTGCTACAGTAACAGTCACCGAAGACAATCCGCTCAGCGTTGCGTTGAAAAATCATGATGGCTCTACCAAAACGCCAATGATTTTAAACAATCTGAAAAGTGGTTTGACTAAGGTAGATAGTACAGGGCTTTTGAATCTTAATGATCCGAAAATCAAAGATGACACGGCAGCCACGGTGGGCGATTTGCGTGCGATGGCTTGGGCGATTGGTACTGGCAATGTGGGTGCTCCTGTGAATGACTTTACATTTAGTAAGGTCATTCAAAACGGTGGTATGGTAAAGTTTGTCGGTGATAATGGCGTACAGGTATCAGGCGAAACTACTGCTGAGGGTGTGCAGCTTATCACTGTTAAGGGTACCAGTATCAGCAAACAAGAGCGCGATTATGGCTATGATTTAACCATCATCAAGCCAGACGGCACCCGAGAAGTACTAACGATCAAAAACGGTGCCAAAGGCGACCGTGGTGAAGCGGGTCCTAAAGGTGAAGCAGGTGCTGTAGGGCCAGCAGGGCCTATCGGTCCACAGGGGCCAGCGGGTGCCAAAGGTGACCGTGGTGAAGTGGGTCCTAAAGGTGAAGCAGGTGCTGTAGGGCCAGCAGGGCCTATCGGTCCACAGGGGCCAGCGGGTGCCAAAGGTGACCGTGGTGAAGTGGGTCCTAAAGGTGAAACAGGTGCTGTAGGGCCAACAGGGCCTATCGGTCCACAGGGGCCACAAGGCCCAGGCGGTCAATTACAGAGTGAATTAGATAATATCGGTTGGGATCTCGCTGTTGGCGGCAAGACTGCTGAAGGTTCAGAACAGGGATCTAAAAAGGTAAAAAATAAAGGGAAAGTAACGGTTTCTGGTGGTAAAAATATGGTTGTTTCACGTAAAGATTCAACAGTTGAAGTTGCCACTTCAAGTACTCCTGAATTTGATACCGTGAAAGTAGGCAATACCACTATCAGTTCATCTATTGCACAAGACGGTGTAAATGAAGTGAACTTGGTGGGTACGAATAATGCTCCAACACGTATTACAAATGTTGCTCCAGGTGTGAAAGGCACAGATGCAGTGAATGTAAACCAGTTAAAAGGTGCGGTAAGTCATCTTGATAATAAGATCAACCGTAACAATCGTAACTTGCGAGCAGGCATTGCAGGGGCGAATGCCGCAGCAGGCTTACCACAGGTTTACATTCCAGGTAAATCAATGATTGCTGCATCAGCAGGCACTTTCAAAGGTGAAAATGCAGTTGCAGTGGGTTACTCTCGCTCAAGCGATAACGGCAAAGTTATCTTGAAATTACAAGGTAATGCGAATACTAGCGGAGACTTTGGTGGCTCTATGGGAGTTGGTTACCAGTGGTAATTTATTTATAGTGGTTTAAATCCCTTTCTTGGAAAGGGATTTTTACTTGGTATAGAGCAATCAGCACAAGCGGTTAAATTTTGTTAAAATTTTGCTATTATGTAGCAGTTGCAAAAAATTGCTAAAATTCAACCGCTTGTAATGGAGGAATAATGAAAAAAGAAGACATCCAAAAAATGCAAGATCGTTATAACGAATGGGCGGAATTACTGCCTGAGTTGGAAAAAAGCCTTGAACAGTGGAAGAAAGCCGTCGAGCTTTTAGAGCCATTAAGCCAATTTTATGATGGTCCGAAATGGCGTAAATTGCATGAAAGTTTTAATGAAGAGTTAGAGACAAAGGGCAATTATAGTGTGTTGTCTGAAGATGCGCTGTGGAATGCGTTATCAGAACAACATCAATTAGCGTTAGAGTGGTTGAAATTATCAACCGCATATATTACGAAAGAATAAAATAAAAACAGATGCTAAAGTGAGCATCTATTTTTTATTCGTGAGGGACTTGTTTGTTAGCGTAATAAGCAGAACCACGAATTAACATTCTAAGCTGCATAATCACACGTTGTTTGAGCTTTTCTCGTTCTTGGTTATTCATATCTAGTGCGTGAGAGCCAGCAGTAAACACTAAAGTCACCAATCCTTCCGCTTGAATATAGGCGAGTGCTCGCTTGCTGTGGTTATCTTTTCCCATAATGTAATCAGCTAATTCGGCAACAAAGTGCTGGATTTCTCGTGAAGCGGCAGTTCTAAAGGCTTGTGATGTACCCGAGCTTTCTCGTAGCAGTAATCGGAATACATTAGGTCTATCGGCAATTAATTCAAAAAAAGTGTCAACGGATACAATCACAACGCTGCCACCGTTAGCAATTCGTTTGCGTGCCTGACGCATTAATTGTCGGAGCAGTAAACCAGACTCATCAACCATTGCTAAGCCTAGCTCGTCCATATCTTTGAAATGGCGATAAAACGACGTTGGGGCAACGCCTGCTTCACGGGCAACTTCTCTTAGGCTGAGGTTGGAAAAGCTTTTTTCTGGACTTAATTGGTTAAACGCAGCCTCAACTAATGCTCTGCGTGTTTTTTCTTTTTGAATGGCTCGTATGCTGACTACATTTACCATTTTAAACCTCAGCTTTGGTAATCTGTGTGATTGCTTGGGCTAAACGCTCATAGCGAACACGTAATGGTGAACCTGGTCGGTAAACCATACCCACTGTACGGAAGGGTTTGGGATTATTAAAAGGTATATAGCAAATGCCCTCTGTTGGCTTGGCTGCTAGTTTAGGCATCAGTGCTATACCGATATTTGCTGCAACCATATTGCGTAAAGTTTCTAAATTAGTTGCTTTAAAATGCGGATTTTCTTTTGCACCAATAGATAAACAGTAATCAAGCGTATGGGTTCGTAAGCAATGCCCACCATCAAGGAATAGTAACTCTTTGTTCTTTAATAAACCGATATCTAATTTATCTAGCTTCGCCCATTCGTGATTTTCTGGCACAACTAAATAAATTTCTTCATCAAAAATAGGTACTTCGATAAAAGGTTCACTTTCTTTGACAAATGAGATAATTCCGCAATCTAATTGCCCTGATTCAAGATGATCTAATAGTTGATTGGTTTGTAATTCGTAAAGATAAAGCTCTAAATCAGTAAACTCTTTTTTCAATGCAGGAATAATGATGGGAGAAAGATAAGGCCCGAGTGTAGGGATGACCCCAATATGAAGTGGGCCAGACATCTCTTTACCTTGATTGCTTGCCATTTCTTTTAGAATCTTCACTTCTCTTAATACGACTTTTGCTTGTTCCACTAGCGTTAAGCCTGCTTGCGTAAAAAGCACTTTTCGGCTGGTGCGTTCTAGTAAAATTGTGCCTAGCTCCTGTTCTAATTTACGGATTTGCCCACTTAATGTTGGTTGGCTGACATTACAAGATTCTGCCGCACGGCGGAAATGTTTATAGTCTGCTAGGGCAATTAGGTATTCTAAATCTCGAATATTCAATTTATTTCTCCAATTTGATATTTTCCTATTCATCCGATGGGTGGATTATGCCATATTTGCAAGGTTAATGTTGAGCATTTTACAATATAACTTTGTTAGTTGATAGGATTTGACGATAAGTTTTGATTTTTAATTCGGTTAAATAAATTAATAAGAGACGAGGAGAATTTTCTCAATAACAGAAAATGGGGCTTAATGCCCCATTTAGACGCGATTTATTTTAATAAATAAGCACGTAAGGTGGCAAAATCTGCGGGCATTTCATCAGATAACAGCGGTAATTTATTGTGTTTATCTAATGCTTCTGGAAGTGGTAATTCAATGTCTAAAATACGCTCAACAGATTCTTTAAATTTAGCTGGGTGAGCGGTACATAAGAAAATACCTGTTTCGCCTGCTTGTAGTTGGTCTTTTAAGCTTTGGTAAGCAATTGCACCGTGTGGCTCGCATAAATAACCTTCTGCATATTGGGCTTTTAAGGCTGCTTCAGTTTCTTCATCATTTAATGTGGCTGAGCCTAAATTTGATAAGCTCCAGTTATTACGTTTAAATAATTCTTCAACACGTGGCCAGTTATTTGGACGACTTACATCCATTGCATTAGAAAGGGTTGCAATGGTTGCATTTGGCTCCCATTTGCCTGATTGTAAATAGCGTGGAACGGTATCGTTAGCATTCGTTGAGGCAATAAAGCGTTTAATAGGTAAGCCCATTGACTTGGCAATTAAACCAGCTGTTAAGTTACCAAAGTTACCACTTGGTACAGATATTATAACGTTATCACGTTTTTCTTTAGGTAGCTGTGCTACTGCTTCAAAGTAATAACAAACTTGAGCCAATAGGCGGCTGATGTTAATAGAGTTTGCCGAGTTCAAACCGATTGCTTGGCGAAGTTCTACATCATCAAAGGCTTGTTTTACTAATGCTTGGCACGCATCAAAATCTGACTCAATCGCCACCGTGCGAATATTACCGCCTAATGTACAGAATAATTTTTCTTGTAATCGGCTGATTTTACCTTTTGGATAAAGAATCACCACATTGATATTCTCTAAGCCATAGAATGCGTGAGCCACTGCCGCTCCAGTATCACCTGAAGTTGCGGTTAAAATAGTAATTTTACCATCGCCACGCACATTCGCTAACGCTTGAGCCATAAAACGTCCACCAAAGTCTTTAAAGGCTAGGGTTGGACCATGAAATAATTCTAACGCATAAATATTATCATTGACTTTGGCAAGCGGTGCAGGGAACGTAAACGCATTTTTTACCATTGCATTTAACGTTTCTGTGGGTAATTCTTCCCCGATTAATGCGGAAAGAATTTTTTGGCTACGTTCTACTAAAGGTAAATCAAGTAATTCGTCAATATTGTCTAATTTGGGTAAAATGTCAGGGAAAAATAATCCTTGATTTGTGCCTAAACCTTGGCGTACGGCTTGGGCGAAATTGACTTGCTCTTGAGGATGTTTGATGTTGTATAAGTTCATTGAGGGGTCCTTGTTTAAAATAGCCATTTTTAACTGATTTTAGCTATAAGCAGTGATTAGTCAATGCAAAAGCGAGAAATAAGCGGTATGATTTCGTAAAAATGTTGCAAAGGAGATAAAAATGGAAACCACAACACGAAAAATTGCAAAACAAAAACAGATTGCTTTGGTTGCTCACGACAGCTGCAAGCTTGATTTAATTCGTTGGGCACAAGCGCATAAATCGCAGCTTATCTCTCATAAACTCTATGCAACGGGGACGACAGGGCATTTGCTTGCCAGAGAAATAGGGTTTGAAATTACCTCGTTAATGAGCGGACCAATGGGCGGAGATCAACAATTAGGCGGGCTGATTGCAGAAAAGAAAATTGATATGTTAATTTTCTTTTGGGATCCAATGAATGCCGCCCCGCACGACCCAGATGTTAAAGCCTTAATGCGAATTGCAACGGTGTGGAATATTCCTGTGGCAATTAATGAAACTTCTGCCAATTTTCTGTTAAATGCTGATTTATTTAACCAAGAAGTTGAGGTCATTGTGCCAGATTATGATGGTTATTTAGCTGATCGTTTGGGTTAGCATTATCGCTGATAACAAGCGGTCATATTTTTATAAAAATTGACCGCTTGTCATTACACATTTACCTAATTTGCAATCTCAACTTAATTATGCGTTTTTGCGTGATGATCAAAATGAATCTTCCACAGCATTCTAGCGTCCAAATTGGCGGAGGCAAACATTGTTAGGAAAACCGCTGCACCAAAATAGAAAGCAGCTTCGCCTACCGAAAAACTTAAAATTTGCCCACGTTCAAGTAGCGACATCATCAATGAAAGTACAAATAAATCAAGCATTGACCAACGCCCTATAAAGTGAACGTAATGGAGTAATTTCATTTGTAAGTGTATTGGGTGCTGCCATTTGTAGTGAATCGCGAGTAATAGATACAAAATAATCGTTATTTTACTCACAGGCACAGCAATACTTGCGACAAATACAATAGCAGCCACAAGATAACTGCCCATTTCAACAAATAAAATCACTCCTGACATTAATGAATCTGCTGACACTTTGCCGGCCATTTCGGTAATTGAAATTGGGAAAATATTGGCAGGAATCATCATAATCGTGCCAGCAATCAAAGATGCCCATATACGCTGAATTTTAATATTATCGGCAATCGATAAATTGCTCTCACAACGAGGGCAGCGTTGTTGTCCCTTCAAGTCTAAAATGGTTTCATCAAAACAGTATTCGCAAGTTGGGCAAAGCGTTGGCTTACTATTGTGATCAAAAGGTAGCGAGTGATATTCAGGGTAAAATTGCTCCCAGGCTTGTTTAGGTTCTATTTTGATAAAAAGGAGCGTGTTTAGTATTGCCACCAATACGAAAGCGATTAAATTGCTATCAAATTGTAAATCGGCATAATCCCGAATTTTAAAAGCGGCAACGGCAAGTGCAATTAAATAAACGTCAAGCATTACCCACTCTTGAATTTTAGTGAGAAATATTAATGTATAACGAGGGCGCTGGCGGGTGATTTGTTGGATTTGAATAGTTAAAATCAACAAAACGAAAACAACAGGCATAATTACAGCACAGACTAATACCATAAATGCGGTGTAATGATAGCCTGCAGTTGCCATTTTCCAAATGCCGTCCCAGACGGTTGCATTAATTTTTACGCCAAGTAAATCAATGCTGAGTAGCGGAAAGCCAAGAGCAAACGGCAATAAAATCAAGATCGCTAATGCGAGAAATGCACTGCGATGTAAGCTCCAGGTATTGCCTTTTCGTATAATATGATTGCAAGTCGGGCAGAGGGAGTCTCCTTTTTCTGCTAAAGAAACTCGCACTGCTTGACCACATTCAAGGCAGGTTTGTAGAACAATGCTTTTGATCTTCATTTTTATCTTTTATCTTGTGGGGCGAGTATATCGACCTGTCCTACGCATTATTAAATATAAGATAGTTAAAGTGCCATCTTATCTATTGCCAATTTAAATCGCTATTTTCTACTTTATCTGGAAGATTGCAAGCGGTTAAATTTTCAAAAAAATGTGCAAATAAAAAATAATTGCGTATTTTGCAATATAAAATGTTAATATTTTCAATTTACGCAATAATGCGTTAATGTATAATCACTTCACAACCTCATTTAATTAAGGAGACAACAATGTCTAACTATTTTAATACATTAAATTTACGTCAAACATTAGATCAACTAGGTCGCTGCCGTTTTATGGATAGAAACGAATTCGTAGATGGTTGCGATTTCTTAAAAGGCAAAAAAGTGGTTATTGTAGGCTGTGGGGCACAAGGTCTAAACCAAGGTTTAAATATGCGTGATAGCGGATTAGATATCGCTTACGCATTGCGTGCTGAAGCAATTGCTGAAAAACGTGCATCATTTAAGCGTGCTTCAGAAAACGGCTTCGTAGTGGGTACTTACGAACAATTAATTCCTGAAGCAGATTTAGTGATCAACTTAACCCCAGACAAACAGCACTCAAAAGTAGTTGCAGATGTAATGCCATTAATGAAACAGGGGGCAGCCTTTGGTTATTCACACGGTTTCAACATTGTGGAAGAAGGCGAGCAAATCCGCCCAGACATCACCGTTGTGATGACAGCCCCAAAATGCCCAGGTACAGAAGTGCGTGAAGAGTACAAGCGTGGCTTTGGCGTGCCGACTTTAATTGCAGTTCACCCAGAAAATGACCCGAAAGGCGAGGGATTAGCGATTGCGAAAGCCTGGGCAAGTGCAACGGGTGGTGACCGTGCAGGCGTATTAGAATCTTCATTCGTAGCAGAAGTGAAATCTGACTTAATGGGTGAGCAAACTATTCTTTGCGGTATGCTACAAGCAGGTTCAATTGTATGTTATGACAAGCTAGTGGCAGAAGGTAAAGATCCAGCATACGCAGGTAAATTGATCCAATTTGGTTGGGAAGCGATTACGGAAGCATTAAAACAAGGTGGTATCACCTTAATGATGGATCGCTTGTCTAACAGTGCAAAATTACGTGCATTTGAGCTTTCTGAGCAAATCAAAGAAGAATTAGCGTTCTTATTTGAAAAACATATGGACGATATTATTAGCGGTGAGTTCTCATCAACGATGATGGCAGACTGGAAAAATGGCGATGCGAACTTATTAAAATGGCGTGAAGAAACCGGCAAAACTGCCTTTGAAAACGCACCACAAGCAGACGGCATTAAAATTGCGGAACAAGAATATTTTGATAACGGCGTGTTAATGGTTGCAATGGTAAAAGCAGGGGTTGAATTAGCGTTTGACACAATGGTTTCAGCAGGTATTTATGAAGAATCTGCGTACTACGAATCGCTACACGAGTTACCGTTAATCGCAAATACCATTGCTCGTAAACGTTTATATGAAATGAATGTGGTTATTTCCGACACTGCAGAATACGGCAATTACCTATTCTCTCACGTTGCAACCCCAATTTTAGCGGAGAAAATTATTCCAACCTTAGAAAAAGGTGATTTAGGCGAACCAACACCGGCAGTTGAAATTGACAACGTTACATTGCGTGACGTAAATGATGCCATCCGTAACCACCCAATTGAGTTAATTGGTCAAGAATTACGTGGTTATATGACGGATATGAAACGTATTTCTTCACAAAATTAATGGTGATTTGGTATGGAAGGGGCAAATGATAATTGCCCCTACAAGCGGTCGAAAAAACGAAATTTTTTGCAAAAGTGCGGTAGTAATATTGCACTTTTTCTTTTGCAAAATATCATTAAAAAAACAACCGCTTGTTATTATTTAGTCAATAAATCGAGCGCTTCTTGGTATTTTGCGACAGTTTTTTCAATCACCTCAGTGGGTACTTGTGGGGCAGGGGCTTGCTTGTTCCAACCGCTGCTTTCTAGCCAATCACGTACGAATTGTTTATCAAATGAAGGTGGATTTGTGCCTTCTTGGTAAGTATCAATCGACCAGAAGCGGCTAGAATCTGGCGTGAGTACTTCGTCCATTAAGGTTAATACGTTATTTTCATCTAGCCCAAACTCAAATTTAGTATCACAAATAATTATTCCTTTGGTCAGTGCATATTCTGCCGCTTCTGTATAGAGTTTGAGTGCGGCATCACGCACTTTGGCTGCTAATTCTATACCGATTTGGCGTTCGCATTCTTCATAACTGATGTTAATGTCGTGATCGCCTACTTCTGCTTTGCTAGAGGGGGTAAAAATGGGCTGTGGCAACTTGCTTGCTTCAACCAAACCATTTGGTAATTTCAAGCCACAAATTGTGCCCGTTTGTTGATAATCTTTCAGCCCCGAACCTGTTAAATAACCACGCACGATAGACTCAATTTTCACAGGCGTTAAGCGTTTACATACCACGGCACGGTGTTGGACTGCTTGTGCTTCTTCTTTGGGTAAAACATCAAAGACACTATCGCCAGTAAAATGATTTGGCATAATATAGGATAATTTATCAAACCAGAAATTAGAAATTTGGGTAAGAATTTCGCCTTTACGAGGAATGGGATCATCTAAGATTACATCAAATGCGGATAAGCGATCGGTTGCCACCATTAGCATTCGTTTTTCATCAATTTCGTAGAGATCACGCACTTTACCTGAGTAGATTTTTTTTAAGCTGATTTGCATTTTCACATTCCTATATATTCGTCTGATTTGTAAAAAATTGTCAAAATTATACCGCTTTACGCAAACGTTTGCTATTGATTGTTTATGCTTAAATAAAGCACAAAAAATTTATGAAAAAAGACTTGCTATTGCCAAAATTTAGGCGTATCTTTTAAGCCATTCATTTGGAGAACAAAAAATGACATTTATTCGTACGCATCATCACCATCATTTCCCTGGATAATCTTTCGGGCATTTGGTGTGTGCGGAAGATAGAAACTTCCGAGTACGCATAAAAAGCAAAATTTAACCCTCTCGGAAGCTATTTCGATAGGGTTTTTTCATATTTAAAAGAAGGAAACAACAATGACAACAAAAAATCGATTAAGAATTGCTATGCAGAAAAAGGGGCGTTTAAGTCAGGAATGTAGTGAGTTGCTCAAGCAATGTGGTGTCAAAATTATTTGGAACGATCAACGCCTCATCGCTTACTCAGAAAATATGCCGATTGAGATTTTGCGTGTGCGTGATGATGATATTCCTGGTTTAGTGTTCGATGGCGTAGTTGATCTTGGCATTATTGGGGAAAATGTTTTAGAGGAAGAAGAGCTAGGGCGTTTGAGTTCAGGTGAAGACGTTAATTATAAAAAACTTTGCCAGTTAGACTTTGGCGGTTGTCGATTATCACTGGCTATAGATCGTGATAAAAATTATAGCAATGTGAAAGACTTAGAAAATGCAGTCATTGCAACCTCTTATCCAAACCTTTTAAAACGCTATATGAAAGAACAGGGCGTATCTTTTAAAAGTATTTTATTAACAGGCTCTGTAGAGGTTGCACCAAGTGCTGGTATTGCGAATGCAATTTGTGATTTGGTGTCATCAGGGGCTACATTAGAAGCGAACGGATTAAAAGAAGTTGAAGCTATTTACCATTCAACTGCTTGTGTCATTCAGCGTAAAGAACCACTATCAGCAGAAAAACAGGCGTTGGTGAATAAATTACTGGCTCGTATTCGAGGCATACAACAAGCTACAGAATCGAAATATATTATGTTACACGCACCAAAAGATAAATTAGCTGAAATTACGGCATTGCTACCAGGAGTGGAAAACCCAACTATTCTCCCATTAGCGAATGATCAAACCCGTGTTGCAATGCACGTGGTAAGTCAAGAAAATTTATTCTGGGAAACAATGGAAAAGCTTAAAGAGATGGGCGCAAGCTCAGTTTTAGTATTGCCGATTGAAAAAATGCTCGCTTAGTCTCTTAGTATAATGCTCCTTTCTAAGCCGTTTAAATGGCTTGGAGCTTAGCATTTTAAAAAGTTAACTTGTAATAAATGGAGTTCGTTATGAAACTATCCGATAGACATAAAAAAGGACAGCAATATGCAAACCCTAATTTGGAATAACCTTACTGATACCGAAAAACAAGACTACCTCGATCGCCCTGCACAAGTTATTGGCGAGAGTATTAAAGCAGCCGTTGATAATATTAAAGCGAATGTGTTAGCGAATGGCGACAAAGCCTTGTTTGAATTAAGTGAGCAGTTTGACAAAATTAAATTAGACAGCCTTATTGTTTCAAAAGAGCAAATTCAGCAGGCAGAGAGCCGTATTTCCCCAGAGCTTAAAAAAGCGATTCAAAATGCTAAAGTGAATATTCAAACTTTTCACAAAGCTCAACAAAATCAAGAAGTGGATATTGAAACTCAGCCTGGTGTGCGCTGCCAAGTGATTACTCGCCCAATTAATGCCGTGGGGCTTTATATTCCTGGTGGTTCAGCACCACTTTTTTCTACTGTGCTTATGCTTGCAGTGCCTGCTAAAATTGCAGGCTGTAAGAAAATAGTGCTTTGTTCCCCTCCGCCAATTGCAGATGAAATTCTTTACACTGCGAATTTGTGTGGAGTTGAGACTATTTATGCTATTGGTGGCGCTCAAGCCATTATTGCAATGGCAAATGGCACAGAAACAGTAGCCAAAGTGGATAAAATTTTTGGACCAGGTAATAGTTTTGTGACAGAAGCCAAGCGACAGGTTATGCAACAGGGAACGGCAATTGATATGCCAGCGGGTCCAAGTGAGGTGTTAGTTATTGCAGATGAATTTGCTGATCCTGCTTTTGTGGCAAGTGATTTACTCTCGCAAGCAGAGCACGGGGCAGACTCTCAAGTGGTTTTAGTCACTCCAAGTGCTGCTTTAGCTAAAGCGGTGGATAAAGAGTTGGAAAAACAGGTTGAAGTTTTGCCCCGTGGTGAGACTGCACGGAAAGCACTGGCTCACAGCCGTACTTTTATTGCAGAGAATTTACAACAAGCGGTCGAAATTAGTAATAAATATGCACCTGAACATTTAATTGTTCAAACAGAAGATCCTCGTTCACTTTTGGACGATTTAGATAATGCAGGCTCAATTTTCTTAGGTGCTTACTCACCAGAAAGTATGGGCGATTATGCCAGCGGGACAAACCATGTTCTGCCAACTTATGGTTACACTAAAACCTATTCCAGCTTAGGATTGGCGGATTTCAGTAAGCGAATGACAGTTCAGGAGCTTACTCAGCAAGGATTTTTAGCATTAGCAGAAACAGTTGAGAAAATGGCGAGTGCAGAGTTGTTAGATGCTCATCGTAATGCAGTAAGTCTTAGGGTTGCAAAATTAAAGGGCTAGCTCACACAAGCGAACAACTTGTTCGCTTATTTTGTGTAAGACTGGTTTAAACCTTGTAGAATTTTATTCGGAATATCACTCTGAATTTGCTGAACAGCATAATCAATTGCATAGTAAAACGCATTAGCATTTGCTCCGCCGTGACTTTTCACAATCACTTTTGATAAGCCCAGTAATGTTGCTCCATTATGGCGATCAGGATTGATTTCTTGTAGTTTTCGGTAGTAACGATAAAAAATGAGTTTGAGTAAATAGCGTTTGGTATTACGACAAATGTTAAAATCTGCTTTCTCCTTTTTAAATAGAGAAAGCAGATTTTTTGCTGCCCCTTCTAACGCTTTTAAGGCAATATTACCAGTGAATCCATCACAAATAATAACATCTGTGAGATTATTGGTTAATTTATCGCTTTCAATAAAACCGATGTAGTTTATATCTTGTCTATGTTTGAGTAATTGGTGGACTGCTTGAAGTTGTGCCTTACCTTTGTTTTCTTCTGTGCCAATATTTAATAAAGAAAGGCGAGGGTAAACGAGGTCCAGCATCACCTGAGCAAATAGATTTCCCATTTCTGCAAATTGTTGTAGCTGGTAGTTACTTACTTCAATATTTGCACCTAAATCCAGCATCACACTAGATTTACCATTTGTTGTTGGTATCAGAGAGGTGAGTGCAGGGCGTTCAATATTAGGTAATGGCTCAATGAGTAATTTTGCTAATCCCATTAATGCTCCTGTATTACCGCCACTTATGCAGCCTAGTGCTTTTCCTTCTTTCACCGCTTCAATTGCTAAACGCATAGAGCTGTTCTTACTTTGACGGATTGCTTTGGAAAAAGGAATATCGCTATCAATTACTTGTTCAGTATGATGAAGTTGGATTTTAGGGTGATTTAGCAGAGAATATTTTTGTAATAATGGCGTAATTTGGTTTTCATCACCAAATAGTAAAAATGAGAGATTTGACTTTTGCGTTAAGGCTTTTGCGATAGCAGGAATAGTAACACGGGGACCGAAGTCCCCGCCCATCACATCTAATGCAAGAGTGATATCATTCAAAATAAAACCTCAAGAGGAATTACTTGTTGATTACTTTACGACCACGGTAGTAACCGTCTGCAGTTACGTGGTGACGGAAGTGAGTTTCGCCACTTGTTTTATCTACTGAAATTGCTGCAGTTGTTAATGCATCGTGTGAACGACGCATATCACGACGTGAACGAGATTTCTTATTTTGTTGAACAGCCACGGGCTTTCTCCTAGATCTAGTTTTTCTTTAAATTAGCTAATATTGCGAACGGATTTGGTTTACTTGCCAGTTCTTCAGGCAACTGACCGAATACCTGTTCGGTTGCGGACACTTCACAGTGTTCTTCACTATGCATCGGGACTAAAGGTAATTCAAGAATAAATTCATCTTCAATCATTTCTAGCAAATTTACTTCACCGAACTCGTTTACTTCGATAGGTTCATAAATTTCGGGCAAGTTGTCCGCCTGATCCATATTGGACACTGGACTGAAAAAAAATGAACAGTCTAGCGTTTGTGTAAACGTGTTACTACAACGTTGGCAATCAAATTCCACATTAACTATTGCCGTGCCTTTAATGACGGTTAAGCGTTGTGGATCAACATACAACGAAAGAGTAACTTGTGCATCATTTAGCACATTACATACTGATTCACCCAAGCGTTTTAGAAGTTTACCAGGAATGTAGCCTTCATAATCCACTCGACGCTGAGCGTCTTTGTAAGGGTCAATCGTAAGGGGTAGTTTTACCTTTTGCATAGGGTGTGCATATTACAGATAGAAAGCAAATTAGTCAAAAGAAAATTTATTTTTTACCAAATTATTCGCAGGCTTATTATCTAGCAAAAAATTGAGGTAAAAGTCATTATTTTTCGAGATAAATTTTTATCTAATCATAGTAAAAACTAGCGAAAGCGGTCACTTTTGATTAGAATTCTGAAAATTATTCTTATTTAACGGATGAGAGAAAATGTTACTTTCTATTTTAGCTATTCTTGCCTACTCGTTGAGCTTACTTTCGGTTGCGCCAACTTTGGTAAATTTGGAGCGTACTACAGCTACAGACAAAAATCCTAATATTACCTTGGTATTTGGATTGGGATTATTGTCGATGATTTTGCATTCAGCAACGTTATATAATGATTTTATATTAGTCATCGGGCAAAACTTTACTGTTGCCAACGTCGTCTCACTTATGAGTTTTATCATGGCGATATGTGTGACATTTGCGCTACTTAAATGGAAAACAGTGTGGTTCCCACTGATTATTGTTTATGCTTTTGCAATTTGTAGCATAGCGGTGGCAAGCCTAACTCAAGGCAGTTTTATCCGTAACTTGGAAGAGAATGCGGGTTTTTTATTTCATCTCGGCATTGCTCTTTTCTCTTATGCGTTATTTTTCCTCGCTTTAATTTACGCATTCCAACTAAAATGGCTAGATAAAAAGCTCAAAAGCAAAAAAATGTTTTTCTGTTCGGTTTTGCCACCACTAATGACCGTGGAGCGTCATTTTTTTACACTAACTCTGGCTGCACAAGCCATGCTCACTGTAACGCTTATCTCAGGAATGGTGTATTTACATAACTTTTTTTCTTCAGAACATATTCACAAAGCGATTTTCTCATTCTTGGCGTGGGTTATCTATAACATACAAATTCTAGGTCAGTGGAAATTACGCTGGCGTGGAAAACGGGTGCTTATTTATTCGATTTCAGGTATGATGCTACTCACAATCGGCTATTTCGGTAGCCGTTTGATCGTCCACTAATCGCAACAAGCGGTTAAAAAAGCCCGATTTTTTGCAAATCGGGCTTTTGAGATGAAAGCGAGTTATAACCACAACGTGACTAGGTTATAACTTTACGATTAATTTATATAGGAATTTAATTTTGGACAGTATTCCCCTGAGTAGTTTATTTATTACCTTAGCTATTCTTTTAGTACTCTCTGCTTTTTTTTCAGGCTCTGAAACAGGCCTGATGTCTTTAAACCGCTATAAAATGCGACACCTTGCAGCCAGTGGGCATAAAGGCGCAAAATTGGCGGAAAAACTGTTGGCACGTACCGATGTGCTACTTAGCCTTATTTTAATTTGTAACAACCTTGTTAATATTGCTGCCTCAGCAATTGCCACAATGATTGGTATGAAGCTTTCAGGTGAAGCTGGCATTGCAATTGCAACGGGGTTACTCACTTTTGTTATGTTGGTGTTTTCTGAAATTTTACCGAAAACCATTGCCGCCATTTATCCTGAAAAAGTGGGTTTTTTTGCTAGTTTTATCTTAACGCCACTGAAAAAAATGTTAAGCCCTATCGTCTTTTTGATGAATATGATTATTGCTGGATTAATGAGATTATTGCGTATTCAGAAACATGACAAGCAGGGGTTAAGTGCCGAAGAACTTCGTAGCGTGGTGCTTGAAGCGGGTAAATTTATCCCAGAAGAGCATCGAGAAATGCTGGTTTCTATTCTCGATATGGAAAAAGTGACGGTAGATGACATTATGGTACCTCGAAACGATATCAGCGGTATTGATATTGATGATGATTGGAAAGCAATTATGCGTCAGCTTAACCATGCCCCCCACGCACGAGTAATTATCTACAAAGGTGATATGGATAATAATATTGTTGGTATTTTACGTGTGCGAGAAGCATTTCGCTTAATGCTTGAGAAAAACGAGTTCAGAAAAGAGATGTTGGTGCGAGCGATAGATGAAGTATATTTTATTCCTCAAGGTACGCCGCTTACTACTCAATTAATAAATTTCAAAGCGAATAAAGAGCGAATTGGTTTAGTGGTGGATGAATATGGCGATATTAAAGGTTTAGTCACGCTCGCTGATATTTTAGAAGAAATCGTGGGGGAATTTACTACTTCATCTGCCCCAACGCTTGAGCAAGAAGTCCAGAAACAGTTAGATGGCACAGTGATTATTGAAGGCTCAGCGAACTTACGTGATCTGAATAAATTATTTGATTGGGATTTACCCCTTGATGAGGTCAGAACCTTTAATGGTTTAATTCTAGAACATTTGGAAAAAATTCCTGACGAAGGAATGGAGTTCGAACTTTATAATCTTAAAGTGATCATTCTTGAAGTTGCAGAGAATATGGTAAAACAAGCGAAAGTAGAATATTTACCAGAAAAAAATACGCAAGATAATAGAGATACAAGCGGTTAGAAAATTAAATTTTTTTGCAAATCGGCATTTTGAAATAACATATTATTTGTAAATAATATGTTATTTTTTTTATAAAAAATCATAAAATAATTATGCTAAATTTCTCTCGCTCTATCTTTATATTCCTCTTTTTTCTGATATATTTTAGTTATATGTTCTTAATTATCGTTTTTTTATGGATTTATAATCTATCAGATATAATATTTACCTCCTTTTGTTTTTATTTTTTTCTATTTACTTTTCTATTAATTTTCGGCATATTTCGCCTCGTCAATACAGTTTATTTACACAAACAATGATGATTAAATAATTTTTACTTGAGGTATTTTTCGTGTCTAATCAAAAATATGAAGCATCTACCAGAGAAACCTTCGCCGGTCGTGGTGCATTTATTATGGCAGCGATTGGTTCTGCTGTTGGCTTGGGGAATATTTGGCGTTTCCCATATACTACTTATGAAAATGGTGGTGGTGCGTTTATTTTGCCATATATTATCGCACTACTGACGGCGGGTATTCCATTGTTATTCTTAGATTACGCTATCGGTCATAAATACCGTGCGGGTGCACCACTTTCATTCCGCCGTTTCAGCTCAAAATTTGAAACCTTCGGTTGGTGGCAAGTGCTTATCAACGCTATTATCGGTATTTACTATGCGGTTGTTCTTGGCTGGGCAGCAAGCTATACCTACTTTTCATTAAATGGAGCCTGGGGAGAAAAGCCTGTTGATTTCTTCATCGGCGAGTTTTTAAAAATGGGTGATGTAAGTCAAGGTGTAAGTTTTGAATTTGTTGGAATGGTTACAGGGCCGTTAATTGCTGTATGGTTAGTGGCAATTGCAGTGCTTGCTCTTGGAATCAAAAAAGGGATTTCCGCCTCCTCTAACATTTTAATGCCATTACTTGTGGTGATGTTCTTAGTGTTAGTTGGATACTCTTTGACGCTGCCAGGAGCGATGAAAGGCTTAGATGCGTTGTTTACTCCAAACTGGGAAAAACTGTCTGATCCGAGTGTGTGGATTGCTGCATACGGACAAATTTTCTTCTCACTCTCAATTTGCTTCGGAATTATGATTACCTATTCATCGTATCTGAAAAAGGACACAGACCTAACAGGCTCGGGTTTAGTTGTCGGTTTTGCAAACAGTGGTTTTGAATTATTAGCGGGTATCGGTGTATTTGCTGCACTTGGTTTTATGGCAACGGCAGCAGGTCAAGAGGTCAATGAGGTGGCAAAAGGCGGTATCGGCTTAGCGTTCTTTGCTTTCCCAACTATTATTAACCAGGCTCCAATGGGCTCCCTTGTTGGTGTATTATTCTTCGGTTCATTAACATTTGCTGCTTTAACTTCATTCATCTCTGTGGTAGAGGTAATTGTTGCAGCAGTGCAAGATAAGCTCAATGCAGGTCGTGTAAAAGCCACGTTATTAGTGGGTATTCCAATGATGATCGTTTCTGTGTTGTTATTTGGTACAACAACAGGCTTACCAATGCTTGATGTAATTGGATAAATTTGTGAACCAATTTGGTATTGTAGCTGTGGCATTTGTATCTTTAATTGCAATTGTAACTAGCGAAAAACTCAGCATATTGGAGAGGCATTTAAATGAAGTTTCTTCATTCAAAGTAGGTTTTATCTGGCGTTTATGTATCATAATTACTGCAGGTGTATTAGCTTTTATGTTGTTTAGTGAAATTGCCAAAGTGTACCGAGAAGGCTATGAAGGTTACCCAAGCTGGTTTATAAATACCTTTGGTTGGGGTATGGCGATTGCATTAATTGTAGTGGCATATTTATTGTCAAAACTAGCTTGGAAAAATGAACCAAAAGGAGAGCTATAATGAGTACAGCAGCAATTATTACAATGGTGGTGGCGATTGTGATCATTTGGGGTGGATTAATTTTCTCAATTAAGCATCTACCAAAAGAAGAGCAAAAATAAACAAAAATATGACCGCTTGCAAGCGGTCATATTTCATTAAACAATTCCAAATTTCTCTTTTACAAAAGCTTGGAAATCGGTACTACCGCCTATGTGAGTGTTATCGACAAAAATTTGAGGTACGGTAGCAACAGGCTTACCAACTCGAGGGGCTAAGTCTTCTTTCGAAATGCCTTCTGCAACCATATCCACAAACTTAAAATCAAAACCGTTTAATTCGTTTTTCATTTTTTCTGCTAATGCTTTTGCACGGACGCAATATGGGCAAGATAAACGACCATAAATTTCAACAAACATAAAAAATACTCCTTCTATAAAAATCAAAAATTACGCTTTACAAGCAGTATCATTGTAACAATTTTTTACAACTTTACGTAAGATTTATTCCCCATCATCGTACCCTTTAATATGATATACTCTATCTTAAAATAATATACCGAGGAAAGTATGACCGAATTAATAACTTTTAAAGAGTTTGATTTAAGCCCTCAACTACTCAAGGCCTTAGCAAAAAAAGGTTACAGTCGTCCAACAGCTATTCAACAAGCGACGATTCCAATTGCACTTGAAGGGCGTGATTTGCTAGGCTCTGCCCCCACAGGAACGGGAAAAACAGCCGCATTTTTATTACCCGCCATTCAGCATTTATTAGATTATCCACGCCGTAAGCCGGGTGCCCCTCGTATTTTAATCCTAACACCAACCCGAGAATTAGCAATGCAGGTGGCAGAACAAGCAAAAGAATTTGCTCAATTTACTAAATTAAGCATTGCAACTATTACGGGGGGCGTGGCGTATCAAAATCACGGAGAAGTATTTAACAGCAATCAAGATATTGTAGTGGCAACACCTGGGCGTTTAATGCAATACATTAAGGAAGAGAATTTTGACTGCCGTGCGGTGGAAGTGCTTATTTTTGACGAAGCCGATCGAATGTTGCAAATGGGTTTTGGACAAGATGCGGAGAAAATCGCAGCTGAAACTCGCTGGCGTAAACATACTTGGCTATTTTCAGCAACCCTTGAAGGGGAATCGCTGGAAGATTTTTCTACGCGGTTATTAAACGATCCTGTTAAAGTTGATGCCGAACCAAGCCGCCGTGAGCGTAAAAAAATTCAGCAATGGTATTATCATTCGGATAATGTGGAACATAAAACTAAATTATTGGCTCGATTGCTTGGGGATTTTTCAATTGAAAAAGCGATTGTGTTTGTTCGCCGTCGTGAAGATGTGCGAGAGCTGAGCGAAACGCTGCGTAAACGAGGTCTGCGTTCTACCTATCTTGAAGGCGAGATGGCACAAACTAAGCGTAATCAGGCGATTTCTCGCTTAAAAGAGGGGGTTGTGAATGTGTTGGTCTCAACCGATGTAGCAGCACGCGGTATTGATATTGATGATGTGGATTTTGTCATCAATTATGATTTGCCTTACAGTGCTGATACTTACCTCCACCGTATCGGGCGTACTGCACGTGCAGGCAAAAAAGGCTCTGCGGTTTCGTTAGTAGAGGCTCACGATTACAAGCTGCTCGGTAAAATTAAACGCTACACAGAAGAAGCATTAAAACCTCGTGTTATCGACGGTTTAGAACCTCGTACTAAAGCCCCGAAGGATGGCGAGCTAAATGTGATTAGCAAAAAAGAAAAAGCACGTATCAAAAAGAAAAAAGAAGTGAAAAAAGAAGCGGTGATGCAAAAAGTCAAAGTTCGTCATAAAGATACAAAGAACATTGGTAAACGCCGTAAGCCTAGTAGCAAAGCAGTTTCTTAATTGAATGGGCGTGAAAAAATATGCTGAATAGGATTTACCTATTCAGCATTTGCTAACAATGCCGATACCGAGCAATTATTTTTTACTCAGGAATATAACCGCATCAACATAACGTTTGATAAAATCGTTGGTTGATGCAGAATCCGCAAAGCCTTCTAAGTTTAGTTGGTATTGACCGTTGACGAAAAACGCAGGCACGCCACGAATATTAAAATCTTCCGCTAATTGAACTTGCTTATTTACTAATCCGTTTACCGCAAAGCTATTAATGCCGCTATCAAATTGTTCGGCGGTAACGCCGTTTGCTAAAAATACGGAACGAATATCATCCATTGATTTGAACGCATCTTTTTGTGCACCTTCAAATAAAGCAGTTTTTACCTTATCTTCGGCCCCTAATGCCATCGCTAATGCCCAAGCACGGGTTAAATTTTCAGATTGACGCCCTAAGAAATTAACGTGATATTGCACTAATTTACTATCACTTGGTAATTTTTCCTTAATCTGATTTGGGATTTTGTAGCTTAATTCAAAATTATAACAATGTGGGCAGTAGAATGAGAAAAACTCCACGACTTCTTTTTGTGCAGAAGGTGCTTTACGCACCTCGGTATATTCTTTGCCTGCTGTTAACTCTGCTGCGATTGCTGTTGAGCTAAAGGCAAAAAGAGCAGAAAGTGCAACAAAAGTTGTTTTTAATACTAATTTTTTCATAATGATTCCTTCAAAAAATGTTGATAGGTGCTAACTGTTAAATGAGTGATGAATAAGACAGTCTTAATCGTTTAAAATTCCACGTGCACGTAATAAAGCCGTTTTAAAATCATCTTCATAATCTTTTTTAATGCCTGGAATGGGTTCGTGTTTATTAGCATTTCGCATTTTTAGTTGATAAATTAACACCTCATCTCTCAAGGCATTAAAATTATTTGGCTCGCCTACCTCAATGGAAAGTTGCTGCAAAATGTCAATTAAATGTAAATCGGGATTCTTACGCCAATGTGCGCCGAGCAGTGTTAATAATTCCTCTAAGCGTTTGCATTTCATTATTTGCCCCTTAAAAATCTTGTTGGAAGTTCACTGAAATAATATACTTTTGCTTTAGTTTTTGCAAAATTTTAAGGGATAAGAATGGAAGAGTGCATTTCAGCTGTAATTTTAGCCGGTGGATTAGCTCGTCGAATGAATGGAGTAGAAAAAGGATTACAACTTTTTGAAGACAAACCATTGATTTCACACATTTTAAAGCGGCTTTCACCGCAAGTAAGCGATATTTGGCTTAATGTCAATCGTTCTATTGAGCAATATCAGCAGCTTTATCCTGCTTTTTCTTACTATCAAGATAGCTTGCCTGATTTTCAAGGTCCACTCAGTGGAATGCTGGCAGGATTTGAGCAAATTGAAAGTGACTATTTGCTTTTTGTGCCTTGCGATACGCCCTTTATGCCTGAGCTGTTATTGCAAAAATTAAAAACTGCTTTGCGGATAAATAACGCACAAATTGCATATGCCCATGATGGTGAGCGTCCACATCCCACTTTTGCGTTGATTCATCGTTCGGTACAAGAAGATTTGAAAGCCTATTTAGGCTCAAACCAACAGCGATTGCTTGCATTCTTCCAATCACAAAAAAGCGTGGCAGTTGATTTTTCCGAACAAAAATCAGCATTCACCAACTTTAATACACTTGAGGATTTAAGTCGACTAAGCCCGTTTCCTGTTAAAACCCTTGCCATTACTGGTTACAGTGGCACAGGTAAAACAACCTTATTGGAAAAATTAATGCCGAAATTGACCGCTTGTGGCATTCGAGTTGGGCTAATTAAGCACTCTCATCACAATGTTGATGTGGATAAAAAAGGCAAGGATAGCTACAGACTGCGTGAGGCAGGGGCAAACCCTACGATGATTGTGTGCGATGAACGCTGGGCATTAATGGTGGAAACCAAACAAGCGGTCGAATTTTCGCAATTAATTGCAAAATTCAATCCGCAAGAAATTGATTTAATTTTTGTGGAAGGCTTTAAGCACGAAACTTTGCCCAAAATTCAGCTACACCGTAAGGGCATTGTTCAGCCGTTGCCTGATTTAGATCAATGGACAATTGCGACAGCAACAGATTATTCGCTTGATAGAGAAAATTGGTTAGATATTAATAATATTGGGGAAATAGCAGATTTTATTAAGAATTGGTTAGAAAATAAGGCAAGTTAGATACTCTTTTTAAGAGTAGAAAAAGCCCCTAGAAATAGTTCTAGGGGCTAATTTCTTACCAGCTATATCCTAGCTTAACACCAGAAAAACGTTGTTTTTTGATTTCGTTGCCATTGATGAAACCAGTATGTAAGTCGAATTGCCATTCGTTATGTTCAAATCGGATACCAGCTTCGGTTTTCAGATAGCGACCGAAACGTTGGTTGATATTGTTATTATTGACGTTTACTGCTAAGCGTTTGTTACTTGCATCCACATAGTGGGTTGTAATGCTTGGTTCAACTTTCCAGTCATCCAATGAAAAAGTTTTACTAGCTTTTAGTCCCGCTTGGTATGTCATAAAGTGGGTATTTGGTGAGCTGATTTTCGCTCCTCCTAGTGTATAGTCTTGGCCGCTGAAATGGTAGTATCTTGCTCCTATTGTTGGCTGAATTTGAACTCCTGCGAGGTCAAATTGATGTCCAATGTTAGCACCAATAGAGGAAATTCGGCGGGTAAAGTGGTTTTCACCAAATAGGTAGAGTTGGTTTTTTGCTTTACCGTAGCTGCCATCAAGGCTGATAAAAGTGCCTTGTTGAGATTGCCACTTACCATATAGGCTTGCCATTAGTAGATTCGATTTACCGTTTACACCCTCGTTAAATTCCGCGTTAGCGTGGTTTTTAGATAATGCAACTCCAAACATTAAACCGTTATCTATCGGCATTTGTATGCCCAGTTGGGTCAGGTTGGTTTGTTGTTTATACGGGCGGTATAAATCTGATTTATGCTCGGTTTTCTGATGTTCGACGCTGCTCCATACGTTGAATTTATCGCTTTGCTTGAAGAGTTGGCGATCTAAGCTATTACTGATTTGCAGAGCAGAATTAGCCTGTGCTGAGAGTTCAGAAAGTGCTGTGTTAGCGTATTGGCTTATCCAATCTGCTTGAATAATATTCATCATACTCGTATCTTGATTAGTTGCTTGCATTGCTGGAGCAGAGGCTTTTATTAATACAAGATCGTTTACAGAGCCTAGAGCTAATTTGGCTTCTTCTAGCTTTTGATCTGTGAGTTTTACAGTTGCATTAGCGTCATTAAATATTGTTTGTGTTTGTTTAATTTTATTTTGAATAATGCCAATTTGTTCTAAAACTGCCTGCTGAGTATAGTAACCTAAGCGACGAGAATTCACATATTTTTGCAATACATTCAGTTGTGAATTGAGTCGTTTTAGCTCAGATTGAGCATTTATCATAGATTGTTTTGCTTTTTGATTTTCTAATTGGTGTGCTGAAAAATCTTTTTGTAGTTGAGTAAGATTTTGTTCAGTTTCTTTCTTATCTAAAGTAGGAACATTAGTAACAGATTCCTTTTTTGGAATAGAGGATACAGATGTAGCATTCATCTCTTTAGAGGTTGAATTTGGTATTAATGGATTAAATAAATGGTAATTGTGATTACGATTTTCTAATACATAACGATAAGTACCTAGATCAACATAATTATTTTCTAGAGAAATAGAAACTTTATTGCCTTCTTGGTTACTATTTTTTAAGCTTAGTAGGTTTAATGAGCTTTTTGGATTTGCTTCAGCTGTGCTATTTCTAACGGCAAGGACAAAATTTCCTTCAGCAATACCGTCAACTTGGAGATGATCAGATTCGCCCTTGGCTAAATTTGCGGTATAGTTAATTCGTCCATTACCTTTTAGATTACCTTGGATGATCATCTTGTTGAATCGGACTGGGATTTCCGTGGTAGCAAATTTATCGTTTAGGCTAAGGATCGACCCTTTTTCCATTGTAAGATGCCCAATCTGGCTCGTACCATTGTTTAACCAGTGACTGTGATTTGCTAAAGTGATATGAGTTGTTTGATCAGCTTGTACAGAACCAGTGAGGTTTGCTTTGCCTAAATTTAATTGGCTATGGTTTTGTAATTTAACATTACCTTTAATGGCGGTTGTTGCTAGATTTGCAAAAATATTATCGGAAATGACCGCTTGCACTTCACAATGTGTAGTGCCTGTGTATTCAGAATCATAGCAACTTGGCGTTGAACGATTAATAAATCCTAAATTGAGTTTGGCTTTATCAGTCGCAGTAAAGTGACTATTTACTTCATTGACATTTCTCCCGATATAGAGTTGTGCCATTTTATTTACCGTGATATTTTTAGCAGTAAAATGGCTGTCTTGCCAATCGTTTTCACGCACAACATCATGCTTATTCTTAATATCATAAGCGTGTGGCGTTGGGTGACCAGAAAGCAACAATGTACCACCTTTAACGGTGAGTTCACCATTAAGGTTAAATCCTCCCGACATTGTGTAGATATTCTTTAATTTATCTTGTTCTGTATTTACTTCTGTTTTTGTATCAAACACGACATTTAATATCCCATTAGTTTTATTGGAAGCATCTTCCCCTATAAAACCATTAAACGTGTCATAGCGCTGTCTTAAGTTTTTGGCATCTAGGATTTTCTGTATTGCTTGCTCGCGGTTACTGGAAAGAAATTCCCAGTGATCGTTACTTGTAGCATTCGTTGGATAATATACTCTCGAATTACCTTTCAGACGGAAGTAATCTTTGCGTTTATTTTGATAAGGATTGGTATATTCGTAAATGTCTGCTGGGCTATTACTTGCCCATTTTCCCCATATAAGATCATTACTAGTGAGAGGATCTTGGCCTTGTATTATTAAGGTAGAAATGTGATCGCGATTGTGGTTTACAATACGAGCATGTTTATCGCTGTTTTGAATACGTTTAAAGGCGATGCTGTTACCGTTTAGGTCTAAACGACCTCCGCGAAATCCAAAGTAAATATTATCGGGATTAACTTGATCTGCACTACCTAGCACAACAGTGGGGCGACCACTTACGATTCCTACTGTATTAAAGGCCTGTTTTCTTCCTTGGTGATCGGCTTGCTGGTTAAGTATTACAATACCATCACCTACACTGATATCGCCAAGATTCTGTCCACGTCCATTTACATAGAGTGTTCCTTCCCCGAGTTTAGATAAACGATCGCCTTGTGGATTTTTTACTTGCCAATTCACTTTTTTATCTTTACCGACGATAATACCTGCACCTTGCCAAGTTTGGTCTGTTTCAGGACGAATAGTGAGATTAGCGTTCAGATTTAATGCACCTGCACCTTGGTCAATATCCTGTTTTAGTACAATAGTTGCATCTTTACCATTAAAATTAATGGTTTTACCGTGGTTTTCTTGTGGTAGAGAAGTGTTTTGGTTTGCAATGCTACTATCTTTTAGATCAACGTTGAGTTTTTGCACATTATTTGATTGACTAAGAGAGCTGGATTTACCTTGAGCAGTCCAATTGAATTGTGCATTTTGTACGGTATTATTGATTGTTCCTGCAATATCTTCGGCAAATTTTTTCTCGTGGAAATCTTTACGGATAATCGCAGAGCGGTTGAATTGATTATCCATACCATTATAGAAATTGAGCACACCCACTAATACCCATCGTTTTTCGTTCATATCATAGGCGTAAGAACCTGAACCACTATCACCAGGTAATCCATAGGTTGAAAGTGGTCCATAGCTTACTTGATAAAGGTTACTTGAATAATCTAACCAGTGATCAGGGGAGCTTTTAGATAATTGTAATGTGGTACCGCCTGTAAGGTATTCATAAGCACCAGCGATTCCAGTTGTTTTATTACTTTCTTTTCCTCTTAGCGCTTGTGTCCCTGAACCAGCACGAAGAAACATAGGGAAGCGTTCTTCATTTAAGTAGGGTTTAATAGATGTACCTGCATTGGTGACTGCGGCAGGCACAACTTCTGTTACTAATTTATTTAATCGAGGAGTATGATAGTCTGGGTGCAACCCTCCTTGAACCTTTTCATAATCATTGCGGTCAACAATTTTATAAGTATAGTGATGTGAATCAGGGTTATAACCTGCAGCACCAAATTGAACATTTTTATATCCAGTATTATGTGCAATACTAACTAAATATTGTGGTGCAATTAAAGTAGAATATCCACCTCTTACCATAGCACTAAAATCAACCATTGGTAAATTATGAAGCATCGTGCCTACAAGTTGTCCATTGTTGTCTTTAATATCAATATTCATTGAACCAACTGAAAATGGTCCTTTATTTTCGGCAAAATCGCGGAAGTATTGATAGTCCACATCATTACGTACAACAGATGCTACAGCAGGTAAACTTAATACGATTGTTACAAAAGAAGCAAGATAAGAACGAGTAAATGTTTTGGTCTTCATAAATGAGAAGTTTATCCTTAATAAGTAATAAAAAATTCTGGCTATTCTGTCTTATAACTGATAGTTTGGCAAGCAGTCTTACCTCTTTATATAAATTTATACTACCAAGTTTCATTTGGTGTTTGCTGTCAATTATTTTAGTCATCAAAGGAATAAATTATGAACTTGAGCAATCCATTAAAATTAATCAAATATAATGAATTAGACGTGCTAGAAGTTAATCACAATAAATGCAAAGCTAAAATTGCATTACAAGGCGCACAATTGCTAAGTTGGCAGCCGTATAATGCAGAGCAAGATGTACTGTGGTTAAGTGAGATAGAACCGTTTAGAATTGGCTCTGCGATTCGTGGCGGTATACCAATTTGTTATCCGTGGTTCGGTTCAATAAAAGAGCCTGCCCACGGCATAGCTCGCATTCAAGAATGGCGTTTAGTTGAGCATACTTGTTCTGATGAAAATGTCCGTTTAGTATTCTCCTTAGAGAATAAAGCCAAAATGGAAATGATGTTAGGCGAAACTTGTGAGTTATATTTTACCCATTTAGATCCAGAACCAGCACAACTTGCTTTGCACTCTTATTTTAATATTGGTGATATTGAAAACGTGGAAGTGCAAGGTTTGCCAACGCGTTGTTTTGATAAATTAACGAATCAAGAAGTTGATGTGCCTTCTCCCCGCCGTATAGATAAAAATATAGATTGTATTTATGCCGCTAGACCAACAAATGTGATTCAAGACTCTGTCTATCAGAGATCAATTGTGATTGAGCATAATAATGCAACGGAAACAGTTTTGTGGAACCCTTGGCATAAACCAACAAGTGGAATGAGCGAAAACGCCTATCAAAAAATGGTTTGTGTAGAAACTGCACGGTTGAATACATTACTCCAGCCAAACGAAGTGGTAAGCGTCAAAATTGCTATTCAATAAGTTTTGCAAGCGGTTGTTTTTAGTAAAAAATTTGCAAAAAACGACCGCTTGTTAAGTCTATGTATTTCTACATTTTCAAGCTATAATGGCGGATTACTATTTTAATCGATTGAGAATAATCAAATATATGAACAGCAAAATTTTAGCCACGGGAAGCTATTTACCAAGTCAGATACGCACGAATGCTGATTTAGAAAAAATGGTGGATACGTCTGATGAGTGGATTGTTACTCGTTCAGGCATTCGTGAACGCCGTATTGCCACAGCTGAGGAAACTGTTGCTACAATGGGGGCGAAAGCAGCTCAACAAGCCTTAGAAATGGCAAAAATGGATGCTAATGAAATTGGTTTAATTGTGGTGGGAACTACCACCAATTCGCACGCTTTCCCGAGTGCGGCGTGCCAAATTCAAGGTTTACTGAACATTCAAGATGCTATTGCGTTTGATGTGGCAGCAGCTTGTACGGGGTTTGTATATGCGTTAAGCATTGCCGATCAATTTATGCGTAATGGACAAGTAAAAAAAGCGTTAGTCATTGGTTCAGACATCAATTCCAGAATGCTAGACGAAACGGACCGTAGCACAGTTGTATTATTTGGTGATGGAGCGGGTGCAATCATTTTAGAAGCAAGTGAAGAGCAGGGGGTTATTTCAACCCACTTACACGCTTCGCCAGATTTAGAAAATAATCTTACGTTAAAAAGTCAAAAACGAGGTGAAGAGCGTTCAGGCTTTATTGAAATGCAAGGCAATTCAACTTTTAAAATTGCAGTGAACCAGCTTTCAAGTGTAGTAGAAGAAACCTTAGAAGCAAATAATTTACAAAAGTCAGATCTTGATTGGCTTATTCCACATCAAGCAAATTTACGCATTATTACCGCAACAGCGAAAAAATTAGAGATGGAAATGAATCAAGTCGTCGTCACCTTGGATAAATACGCGAATACCAGTGCGGCAACAGTGCCTGTTGCACTTGATGAAGCGGTACGTGATGGACGCATAAAACGTGGTCAATTATTACTCCTTGAGGCTTTCGGTGGCGGTTGGACTTGGGGTTCTGCATTAGTTAAGTTTTAAGGTGAGAGAATGGAAAAAACCTTTGCAGATAAAAAACGTAAAACCGTTGAACAAGCTGAGTTTACCGAAGATGGTCGTTATTTAAGAAAAGTGCGTAGTTTTGTGTTACGTACAGGTCGTTTAAGCGATTATCAGCGTGATATGATGAATAATAATTGGGCTAATTTAGGGCTAGATTATCAACCAACGCCTTTTGATTTTGAGCAGATTTTTGGTAATAATAATCCTGTTGTGCTAGAAATTGGTTTTGGTATGGGTAAATCGCTTGTGGAAATGGCAGCACAAAATCCGTTGCGAAACTATATTGGGATTGAAGTTCACACACCAGGTGTTGGTGCTTGTATTGCTTACGCTTTAGAAAAAGGAATAAAAAATTTAAGGGTGATTTGCCACGATGCAACTGAGATTTTACGAGATAGTATCGCAGATGGCTCATTGGGTGGTCTACAGCTCTATTTTCCAGACCCTTGGCAGAAGGCAAAACACCACAAGCGTCGTATTGTTCAGCCTGAGTTTATCACAAAAGTTATTCAGAAATTGGGCCCGAATGGCTTTATTCATTTTGCAACAGATTGGGAAAATTACGCTGAGCATATGCTTGAGGTATTACGCCAATTTGACGATAAATTGCAAAATACATCAGCAACGAATGATTTTATACCGCGTCCAGATTTCCGTCCTTTAACTAAGTTTGAAGAGCGAGGACACAAGCTTGGTCATAGTGTATGGGATCTATATTTTATTAAAAAAGAGTGACAGTTTACTTAATAGAGGAGAGAAAAAATGGCAGTTCAGCGTAATGCACGTCAGCGTAAAAAAATGCACTTGGGCGAATACCAAGAGCTAGGTTTTTTAATTAAATTCAGCTTTGCTGAAAGCACAGGTATTGATCAAATTGATGAAACTGTTGATCGTTTCATTGATGAGGTGATTAGACCAAACGGCCTAGCGTTAGAAGCAAACGGCTACTTAAATTGGGAAGGTTTAATCTGCTTAGAAAAATTAGGCAAATGTGATGAATCTCACCGCCAATTAGTTAAAACTTGGTTAGAAAACAACGGCTTACAAAATGTTCAAGTAAGCGAGTTATTTGATATCTGGTGGGATTACCCAGCACAAGCTTAATTAATTTATACAGATACAAGCGGTCATATTTTTCTGAAAATTTGCCAATTTTTTCTTAAAAACGACCGCTTGTTTTTTTAACTAAAGTATAAAAGAGATAAATAGATGGAATTTTTAGCCCCTGTTATTTCGTTAATTGTTGGTTTCCTTAGTTTTATTTTAGTCTTAAGAACTTGGCTACAATTTTGCCGAGTTGATCCACGTTTGCCTATTTCGCAAACCTTACTTAAAATGACGGAGCCTTTCGTTTTTCCCGTTGGAAAGCTTATTCCAACGGTCAGAAATATCTGCTTTCCTGCGCTTTTCATTGCGGCAACTTTAGTTGCCTTGCAGTTTATTTTATTTGGTGTTGATGTGCCGAGAGCTGTTTTAATTGGATTATTAAGTTTAGTGAAAACCTTTGGACAAATTCTCTTTTTCACGACTTTAATCCGAGCATTAATGAGTTGGGTAACACAGGGAAATCATCCGCTAGATTATATAATTGCCCAAATTACCGAACCTGTTTTAGGCATTATTCGTAAACTCTTACCAAGAACAGGTATGTTAGATTTCTCTGTAATGATTTTAGGTTTCGGATTATTACTGTTAAACAGTTTGTTCTATCAAATTTTTGGCGGGCTATGGGCTGCAGCTTAAATTAAAACATTAAGATTTATACGTTATTTAAGGGCTAATTCTAGTTATTAATTAGAATTAGCCCTTGATTTTTTATTGAGTAATGTAGTGCTCATCACATTTTGATAAAAACGCTACTTTGGCGACATTTTACTTTATTTATCCGCACGAATTTGATGTAGGAAACGTTTTGTTCGCTCGTGTTGTGGGTTTTTAAATAATTGTTGTGGTGAGGCTTGTTCGACAATTTCACCGCCATCCATTACCACAACGATATCTGCGACATCAAGGGCAAATTTTATTTCGTGGGTAACTACAACCATTGTCCAGCCTTCATTGGCAAGTTCTTTCATTGTGTTTAATACATCTTGCACTAATTCAGGATCAAGGGCGGAAGTGGGCTCATCAAATAGCATTAAATCTGGCTGAATGGCTAATGCACGAGCAATACCGACTCGCTGTTGTTGTCCGCCAGATAACTGGAATGGGTAGAGATCAGCTTTATCTGATAGCCCAACTTTTGCGAGTAAGCGTTTTGCATTTTGTTTAGCAATTTCGACCGCTTGTTGTTGTACAAAGACAGGGCCTTCCATCACATTTTCCAGAGAGGTTTTGTGTGGGAAGAGGTTATAGTTTTGGAATACCATACCTGATTTACGCCGTAGTGCTAAAATATCTTTTTTACTTGGTTTTTTCGCAAAATCAACTACTAGCGGCGTATTATCGGTAAATGTTATGGTGCCTTGTTCTGGCATTTCTAAGGCATTTAAACAGCGTAGAAAAGTTGTTTTTCCTGAGCCAGATGGGCCCAGAATGACCACCACTTGCCCTTTTTGAATATCTAAATCAATGCCTCGCAAAATAGTATTTTGCCCGAAGGTTTTGTGAATATTACGGATTTTTATCATAGTTTTCCCTTACTTCGCCTTATTTTACTTTGCTACGAAGCGGTTAAAGCGAACTTCTAATTTTGCCTGAATTAAGAATAGCACCCAACAGAAGCACCAGTAGATAATTGCAGCTTCAATATAAACGGGTAAAAAATCATACGACATATTTGCCACTTGTTGTGCAACGCGGAACATTTCAGTTACAGTTACGATTGAGGCAAGTGAGGTATCTTTAAATAGTCCAATAAAAGAATTGCTTAAAGGTGGAACGGCAACTCGGAATGCTTGAGGAGCAATAATGCGGCGGAAAGTTTGCATATAGCTCATACCGATGGTGTAGCCTGCCTCCCATTGACCTTTTGGTACAGACAAAATTGAGGCACGAATAGTTTCTGAACCATAAGCACCAATGTTCAGCGAGAAGCCTATAATTGCTGCTGGAATAGGATCGATAAAAATGCCAATCGCAGGTAAGCCGTAAAATACGATACAGATCTGTACCAACATAGGTGTGCCTCGAATAATCGAGATATAGCTTTTTACAAACAAAAGTAGTAGGCGGTGTAAAATGCTTGTAGAAGGGCTAATTCGTACCAATGCTACGCTCACTGCAATAAGCATACCGATGATAAATGAGGCAATCGCCAGCGGAATAGAGACCAAAAATGCAGCTTTTACCATTGGCCAGAAGCCACTGAGTACCAAATCTACACGGGCTTGAGTCATAAAGGGAATAGAGAGTAACAGATCGTTTAACATCTAAAAAACCTAAAATCGTCCTTACTTTTTCAGGTAGCAGGCTGATTTAAAACTTAAAAAAACAAAAGGGGCGAATCCGCCCCAACCAAATTCAATATGGATTATTGTACACTAATATCTTTACCGAAAAACTGTTCGCTTAATTTTTTTAGTGTGCCATCTTCTCGTAATGCTACGATCGCTTCATTGATTTTTACTAATGCTTCATTATTGCCCTTGTTAGCAACTAAGCCAGCACCAACTTTTTCTGCTTTTTCCCAAACGATTTTCAAGCCTGAATTTGGGTTCTTTTTCAGATAATCTAATAGCGATAGATGGCTATTGAAGGTTGCATCAGCACGCTTTTGTTGGATTAATAGCAAACCTTGTGCCATACCGTCAATTGGAACAATATCTGCACCACTTTCACGAGCTAATTCACCGTAATTAGAACTTAAAGTTTGTGCTGTTTTCACACCTTTCACATCATCGGGTGTTTTGATTTTGGTTTCGTCTTCACGCACTAATAATGCTGCACCGTCCCAGCTATATGGTTCCGATTTATCAAATGTTGCTTGACGTTCTGGGCTAGTTAATGCCACTTGGTTTGCGACTAAGTCAAAACGTTCGCTTTTTAAGCCAGCTAACATTGCGTCCCATTGCGTTTCTTTGAATTCAACTTTTACCCCTAACTTCTCTGCAACCGCCCGGGTAACTTCCACGTCATAGCCTGTTAATTTACCTTTCTCATCGTGGTAAGTATAAGGTGCATAAGTTCCTTCTGTCCCAACGGTAATTGTGCCTTTGTTATTGATACGCTCAAGTAGACTATCTTTAGCAAAGGTAGAGATAGAAAGCGTAAGTGCTAATGCGGTAACTGATAATTTTTTAAACATAATAAACCCCTTTTCCATAGATAAAACTGATGTTTTGCAAATTTAAAGGGAAAATTGACCGCTTACAAATAACTAAATCGAATAAGAAAGAAGAAAATGGTTTATTTAGCCTAAACGGGAGTCAGAGGTAGAGAATAATGAAGAAAATGACGAATAAAGTTCGTTATTGGAAATATTTGGTTATAAAAAATCGCACCCTAATCGTGGGTGAATTTCACAGATTGGGTGCGGATATTTTAACGTTGGCGAGCTTTAAATCTCGGATTGGTTTTGCAGATCACATATAGTTTACCTTTTCGTCTGACAATTTGACAATCAGGGTGGCGTGTCTTTGCAGATTTTAATGAGTTTAAAATTTTCATTTTCTTTACTTCTATTTTTTATTTGAAAGTGTGGATGCAAAGCCTTTAAATCTATCTTTAAATTGACTTGCACGCCCTTCGTTATTTACTTCACGACGTTTACCTGTGTAAACAGGGTGTGAGGCTGATGAAGTATCTAAGGTGTAAAGTGGATACTCTTTCCCATCTTCCCATACCATTGTTTTGTTAGTTGAGGCACAAGAGCGGATAACCCAGCCTTGTTGTACAGAGGCATCATAAAATAGCACTTCGCGATAATTTTCAGGGTGAATCCCTTTTTTCATAATATTTTCTCCAGAATGTTGATCTAAGATAGATTATATAGCCATAATTAAATTATGGAATATATGTTATATGAAATTCAACTTTAATTCCATAACTTTTTTATGGAATTTTCAACATCTCTTTGAGAAAGGAAAGAAAGCCAATTTTTAGATTTAGATCTGTTTTTCACTTTTAGAATTATGGTAATCTAATAGCAGTTTTTTAAATTGTGAGGAAATATGAGCAAAAATCCTTATTTGATTGCTCCTTCTATTTTATCAGCAGATTTGGCTAGATTGGGCGACGATGTGGTAGATGTGCTAAAAGCGGGTGCTGATTTAATTCATTTTGATGTAATGGATAATCACTATGTGCCGAACTTGACGTTCGGTCCGGCTATCTGTCAAGCATTGAGAGATTATGGTATTCAGTGTCCGATAGATGTACATTTAATGGTAAAACCCGTTGAGCGTTTAATTGCCGATTTCGCAAAAGCAGGGGCAGATTATATTACGTTCCATCCTGAGGCAACAGAGCATATCGATCGTAATTTACAGCTTGTGCGTGATTTAGGTTGTAAATCGGGCTTGGTTTTTAATCCTGCAACGCCTTTACACTATTTGGATTATGTGATGGATAAAGTGGATGTGATTTTATTGATGTCAGTGAATCCAGGTTTTGGTGGGCAATCTTTTATTCCATCAACTTTGGATAAATTGCGTGCAGTACGCCACTATATTGATGAGAGTGGTTATAACATTCGATTAGAGGTTGATGGCGGTGTAAAAGTCAATAACATTGCGGAAATTGCAGCAGCTGGTGCAGATATGTTTGTAGCGGGTTCAGCTATTTTTGACCAGCCTAACTACCAAGTTGTGATTGAGCAAATGAGAAGTGAATTAGCTAAAGTTAGTTAATCACATTGGAAATTTGAATTCTCGCTATGGATTAAAGGCAAACATAATGATAGAATGGCGAAACATATAATGTTTTATTCTTGTGTGTTGAAGTAGTCTGGTTTGACCTTTCTATAAAAAGGTTGTATCAAAAATTATTTCAATTACACTAATTAACTCTCGCACTTATGCGATATTCACTATAGGAAAAACAAAATGAGCATTGAAGAACGCGTAAAAAAAATCATTGTTGATCAACTTGGCGCGAAAGCAGAAGACGTTAAACCAGAAGCTTCATTCATTGAAGATTTAGGTGCTGACTCTTTAGATACAGTTGAATTAGTAATGGCTTTAGAAGAAGAATTCGATATTGAAATTCCAGATGAAGAAGCTGAAAAAATTACTACAGTTCAATCAGCGATTGATTACGTTCAAAGCAATCAATAATTTGAGTTAATATTAGGCGACCATTGGTCGCCTAGTTTTTATCTTTACTTCCTTTAGAAATGCAGCCATTTAGATGATCATCAACTAATCCCATAGATTGCATAAATGCGTAGCAAGTGGTTTCGCCTACAAAAACAAATCCTCTTTTTTTCAACGCTTGGGACATTGCTTTCGATGTTGCTGTTTTAGCAGGAATAGTGTGAAGTGTTGGTACATCATTAATTTGTGGTTGATGATGAACAAATCCCCAAATAAATTCACTAAAATCTTCACCATTTTCCTGCATTGTAAGGTAGGCTTTCGCATTTTGTACAATCGCTTCTAGTTTTTTCCGATGGCGAATTAAACCTGTATTTTGCATTAATTGGTCGAGATCTGTTTTTGTCATTTGTGCGATTTTTAAAGGATCAAACTGATGAAATGCTTGGCGATAGGCCTCGCGTTTTTTTAATACCGTAATCCAAGAAAGCCCTGCTTGTTGTCCTTCAAGACAAATTTTTTCAAACAGTTTTAGGCTGTCAAACTCGGGTTTTCCCCACTCGTCATCGTGATATTTCATATAAATATCACTTGTTTCGCACCAATTACAACGCATAGTTTTTGTCATTTGTAAAATTCCGATAAAAATTAACCGCTTGTAATCAATTAAAGAATACAAGCGGTCTAAAAACGTTAAAATATTGCCATTATTTTTGGGGTAGATAACGAGTAGGATCGACAGACTTGCCTTTGTAGCGAATTTCAAAGTGAAGCTTGTTGGTATTTGTGCCGGTGCTGCCTAAAGTTGCAATTTTCTGACCTGCTTGAATAATGTCTTGTTCATCAACATCAATAGTATTGTTATGTGCATAAGCACTTAAGAAATCATCGGTGTGCTTGATGATAATTAAGTTACCATAACCTTGTAATGCGTTGCCTGCATAGACTACTTTACCCGCCGCCGCCGCATTTACATCTTGACCTTTCGTGCCTGCGATATCTAAACCTTTATTACCGCCTTCCGTTGATGAGAAGCCCGAAATAACACGGCCATTCGTTGGCCATTGCCATTTAATTGATGAGGTAGGAATTGCGGTCGTATTTGTAGATGATGGGTTTGCCGTCGCCGTGGTTGCACGGATCGTTGAAGCGGTACGATTTTCTACCGAGCTTGCTGGGTTGGCAGAGGCTGTTTGTTCTAGAGTTGTGCCAGCGGTTGCTTGAATGCCTTTATCGGCGGTAACGGGTGTTTCCACATTGCCAACTTCTGCTTTAACTGGGCCTGTAATATTGCCATCAGAAGCATAAGTTGTGCCATTTGCACCTTGCTGATATGTAATTTGCGGCTCAACAGGTACGGTGACTTTTTCCTCAACAGTGATAGTTTCGGTGGCTGATTTACCCGTTTTAATTTTTTGCCCAATATTTAATTGATAAGGTTCTTTCATATTATTCAGGGCTGCGATTTCTTTTACATCTTTGCCAACAATATAAGCAATGAGGAACATAGTATCGCCTTTGCGAACCGTGTAAGTTGAGCCATCATAGAACCCTTTTTGAATTTGGTTATACATCGGGGCATTATTGGCATCTCGTGGGATCTTAAAATCCTGATCTACTTTTTTCTCTACGGTTTTCGTTTTTTTAACGATTTTCGTTGTGGTTGTTGGCTGTGGTGGCTGTTCTTTAATTACGGGCTGAGGAGTCGTTTGTACAGGCGTATTCATTGAACTTGGCATTGGCGCTGATCGAATATCAGATTGCCAGCCACCATTTGAGTTAATTGCTCCCATATTAGTGTCTACAGGTTGCATTATGCCTGGACTAAGTTCATTATTGCCTGAAGCATTCACTACAGGCGCAGGATTGCTAGAGGAGCAGGCAGCTAAAATCGTGGAGACTAAAGGTAAAAGAATAAATTGCTTTTTCATTAAATGGTTATCCTAAAATTATTTCATCGTATCAGGCATAGAGGTTGATTTAATATCTGACGGCCAGCTATAACTATCTTTGCTTGCACCTGATGCTGCAACGGGCTCTAACGTACCTGAAGGTAACAGGTTAGGATCATCAACTTGCTCCTGTTTTGAGCCTGCTCCGCAAGCGGTCAGAAATGCACAATAAATTGTAAAAAATAAGTGTGATTTCTTCATTCCATCCGCCTATTAACGTACACGCAATACTTGACCAACTTTTAATGCAGCGTTTACGTTTAACCCATTTAAGCTAGCAATTCTGTTAGCACTTGTACCGGTTAAATAACCAACTAAATAAAGGGTATCGCTTTTGCCTACGGTGTAAGAGTTATTGGTATAACAGCCTTTGCTAATTTGTGAATAGATAGGGGCATTGTTGCTATCTCGTACTACTTTGCAGTGACCAACCATTTCTACTTGCGAAACATCACTATTAGTTGAAACAGGCATCGGAGCTGGTGCTGCAGAAATAGGTTGTGCTGGCGAGTAAACGGGTTGTGCTACCGCAACTGGTTGATTCATCGAATCTGGCATTGGTGCTGCTTGAATGTTATCTGCTGATTGCCAAGTTGCGTCAACATCGGTAGTTTCAACACTTGATACGCTAGACTCGCTTGAGCTAGTAGAACAGCCCACTAAAGCGAAAGAAGCGAGAGATAAAACAAAAAATGATTTTTTCATTATTTTCTATCCTTAAAATTTAGTTTAATAATTTGTAAATAAGATAAGCAACTACCGCAAGTACGATAGTTCCCCAGCCAATTAATTCAATAGAGTGGCGAATTCTGGCTTCATATTTTTTACCACCCCAAGCGGAAAGTTTTGCCACTAGAATAAAACGGGCAAAACGAGAAATTGCAGCGGTAATGACGAACGGAAAAAACGCCATTTGTAATATACCCGCACACACAGTAAACACTTTAAACGGAATAGGCGAGAAACCCGCTAAAAACACGACTGCCACTCCCCAGGTTTCAAACCACATTTTGGCTCTATCAAAGTTTGCTTGCATTCCCCAGTTGGCAATGATGCCTTGTACCCAATCAGTAGCATATACACCGATAAAATAACCGACGATACCGCCTAATACAGAAGCAATAGTGGTATAAACCGCATATTTAAACGTATTCTCTGGTCTTGACATTGACATCGGAATGAGCATTACATCAGGCAGAATTGGGAAGAAAATTGCCTCAATAAAACTTACAAAACTCAGCCAAAATGCTGCTAAGCGGTGTTTTGATAACTCAATGGTTTTGTCATAAATTTTTTCAAACAGTTTCATTAAAAATGCCTTTTAACGCCGCAATTGCTTTATGTGCGGTCATATCGACTTGAATAGGCGTGATAGAAACACAATCCCGATTTAACGCATAAAAATCCGTGCCATAACTTTCATCTATCGGATCGCCTGTTATGCCAATCCAATACACATCAGCATTGCGAGGATCTTTCTGTTTTACAATTTCCGCCGCCGTTGAACGTTCCCCTAAGCGGGTAATCATTGTGCCTTTTAGTTCTAAATAGGGTAAGTTTGGCACATTCACATTTAAAACGTGGTTGGCTGGAAACATCTGATTTTCCATTTTTGCCAGTAAATCTAATACGACTTGTGCTGCGGTATCAAAATAATTTTCGCCATCTAAAAACGAAGAATGTTTACGTCCAACAAGAGAAACGGCAATGCTAGGCAAGGGTAAACGGCGACCTTCTAATGCAGCGGCAACTGTCCCTGAATAAACCACATCATCTCCTAGGTTTGCACCGTGATTAATACCTGAAATGACTAAATCAAATTGTGCTGCAAATTTACCGTTAAATAATCCATTTAAGGCTAAATGGACGCAGTCTGCGGGTGTGCCAGCAATTACAGCATAATTATATTCATCAAAACGGTGAACTCTCAATGGATCGGCAAGTGTTAAGCAACTTGAGGCAGCACTGCGGTTACGATCAGGTGCAATGATCGTTACGGTATGCCCTGCATTTCTCAATGTTTTCGCTAAAGTTTGAATGCCGATTGCGTGAAATCCATCGTCATTACTGATTAAAATTTTCATAGTTTCTTTTAGATCTTAAATTGGGTGCTGAATATAAAGTTTGCCATTCTAACAATTTTTCGACAATTTTTTTAGCTTAAAAGTGTAAAAAGCGGTAAGATTTTGTAGATGTTTTGCAAATTGCAAAAAATCTTGTAAATCTAACCGCTTGTCATAGTGCTAAATTGCATTTTCATCTGATAACTTAATTAGCTCTCTTACTAATCCTGTTGCATAACTCCCTGAATTTAAAAAGAATTTAAGTCTTAAACCAGATTCTTCAAATATCCATTCTAGATGTTGTGGCTTGCAAAGCATTGCTCGGCGAGCGGTGTTCATTTGCTCTTTTTTCATTAATTTAACCAAGTCTGCGTGCTGTTCAATCATTATTTTTTCTTTTGCATTGCTTTCTATTTCAAGGGATTTCTCACCAATTAACGGAGCGGTGAGTTGCACGTCAAAACACGCTAAACGATGTTGCGTTTCGGCAATGTCTTCTTGTTTTACACAGAAAAAACTATTTGAGCCAGCAAGTTGAACGTAATCGTTCTCTAGCACTTGATTCATCAAGCCATCAGCAATACGTTGTGAAACGACTAAATTAAACACTTCGGCACGAGCGGCTGAGAGATAAAAACTACGTTTTTTGCGATCTTTGACCGTAATTTCGCCTTTTGCCCAACGCAGGGCTTGAGTTAGGTTATGCCCATCTCGTCCGAAGCGTTGTTCGGTAAAATAATTAGGAAATCCGACCGCTTGTATTTGCTGTAAGCGATGAATGAGATCATCGCTTTTTTTAACATCACGTAGTAATAATTCAAAGTGATTGCCAGCTAAAGATCCCACTCGAATTTTGCGATTATGCCGAGTCACATCTAAAATCTCCACGCCTTCACATTCAAAAGTCGAGAAATCAGGCGTCTCTTTACCTGCTAAGTGGAAGCTGAACCATTGTTCAGTTACTGCGTGGCGGTCTTTTAAACCAGCATAGCTCATATTTCGCTCTGGAATGCCTGCAAATTTTGCCAATTTTTCACCAACAAAAAGGGTATTCGCATTCGTTTTACGGATTTTAACCGCAACAAATTCGCCTTCGCCAGAGAGTTCATAGCCTAATTCTTCACGCACAATAAAGTCGATGAATTCGGATTTTAAATGTCCGCTTTGTAATGGTGTACCCCAAATATATGCTAAATTCACTTTCACCTCGATAAAAATTTACCATTCATAGCCTATTTTAAAAGACAGAGATTTTTGATTTTGTCTTTTATTGCCTTTTAAAATGCCTGCATTAATGCGGGTATTCCAGTTATGGAACGATAAGGAAATGCCCATTTCTTGTTTGAATTGATTTCCTATTCCCTGTTCCAAATTCCGTGCGTTTATTTGGGTTTTCAATTTTCCGTGATTAACATTTAAGATATAACTGCTGATCTCAGGTGTAATTTTCACTTTGTTAATATCGAACGTTTTACTGATTGATAATCCTGCTTGATAGCTTACTAAATCCACTGAAGGCGTGTTTATGTTTGCCATAGGTAATGGGTAATTTACACTTGATAGATGGTAGTAGCGTACGCCCATAGTTGGTTTAATATTAAAACCTTGAACCGCCCAATACTTACTAATATTGACTCCAACTACTATAATATCACGATTAAATTTAGTGGATTTATCCATATAAGTAACGGTATTTTGGGTTTTACCTAAACTTGTATCAATACCAATAGATATGCCGTTTTTCCACTCTTTTTTACCATAAAGAGATAACATTGTTGTTGTCCCTTTACCATTGAATGATTGTTTAAAATCATTTTTTGATTGGGATTTTGATAGTATCGCCCCGATAACAATGTTGTTATTCAATACGCTCTCTACCCCTAGATGAGTTTGAGTTAGTCTCTGATTAAAATTGTTTATAGTTGAACGATAGGTGCTATCTGTTGTGCCAATATTTGCCCATACTTTCTGGTTGTTTGTACTTGGGGAAATAATGGCTTTATCTACCTCAGTAGTTAAGCTGAGCAGGGCATTGATTTGTGCTGCTGGCTCAGAAACAAAAATCGTACTATCTTTGTATTCAGGCAGAGGCTCAGCAGTAACACTCTCACCTTTTTGTGTGGTTTCTACCAAACCTGTATATTCAGGCAGAGGGGCAGCAGTAACACTTTCGCCTTTTTTTGTAATTTCTACCAAACCTGTATATTCAGGTAGAGGCTCGGCAGTGACGCTTTCACCTTTTTTTGTAATTTCTACCAAACCAGTGTATTCAGGTAGAGGCTCAGCAGTAACACTTTCACCTTTTTTTGTAATTTCTACCGTACCAGTGTATTCAGGCAGAGGGTCAGCAGTAACACTTTCACCTTTTTTTGTAATTTCTACCAAACCTGTATATTCAGGCAGAGGGTCAGCAGTAACACTTTCACCTTTTTTTGTAATTTCTACCGTACCTGTATATTCAGGTAGAGGGTCAGCAGTCACGCTCTCGCCTTTTTGTGTGGTTTCTACCAAACCTGTATATTCAGGCAGAGGGTCTGCAGTAACGCTCTCGCCTTTTTGTGTGGTTTCTACCAAACCTGTATATTCAGGTAGAGGGTCAGCGGTGACGCTTTCGCCTTTTTTTGTAATTTCCACCAAACCTGTATATTCAGGCAGAGGCTCGGCAGTAACACTTTCGCCTTTTTTTGTAATTTCTACCGTACCAGTGTATTCAGGCAGAGGCTCGGCAGTAACACTTTCGCCTTTTTTTGTAATTTCTACCGTACCTGTATATTCAGGCAGAGGCTCGGCAGTAACACTTTCGCCTTTTTGAGTGATTTTTGGCTCTTCCCTTTTTGTTGGTTTTAGGTAGTATGCCATTCCCACCTTTTCTAAGTCGTATGTATATTCACCAGATTCCATTGGCTCTTTTAGTGTTAGAGAAAAGTTATTTTCACCGCTTATTTCTAATAATTTAATTTTGTCTAGAGAATTTGCCTCCTTTATTGGGGAAATTTCAGCAGTAAATTGACCGCTTGCAGAGCCAATAATTTTCACAACGTTACTTGTAGTTTGAGCTAAATCGGTTGTGAATTTAAATACACCATTACCAGATAAGGTATTAGCTGTTAACGTACCGCGTAGCTCTAAGGTTCCACTTGCCATATTTAAAACATCTAATACGGTTGATGTGAGTATTGTTAATGTACTACTTAGATTTACTGTTGAGCCTGTATCGGCAGTAAAATGGCCTGTTTTGCTTATACCTGTGAGATTTAGAACACTTCCATTATCAAGCTGTAAATGAGTTGTTTCTTCCGCTGTAATTGAACCAGACATTGTAGCTTTACTGCCTAGGCGGAAAGTTGAATTATCATTTAATGTTGCATTACCATTGACGATCGTTCTTTCCCAGCTATTTAAATCGGCATCGGAAAGCGTCGCAACATTACAGGTGGTCATACCAGTTCTATCAGAGCGAATACATTGTTGTGATTTGCTTTGGCTAAAGCCTATTTGGGCAGTAGCATTATTAGCTAAATTAAAGTGACCTGTTACATTTGATACGTTGCGAGAAACTTCAATTTTTCCATTATCTTTAGCCGTAAAAGTTGTAGCACTAAATTTACGATTGAGCCAATCTCCTTCCACAATGACTTCTTGATTCTTTAGGTGATCGTAAGCGTGTGGTGTTGGGCGACCAGATAAAATGATCTCGCTTGTACCTTCAGCAATTAAATTACCGTTAAGATTTGTGCCACCTGTGATGAGTAATTTTCCATTTGCAACTTCAGTATTAACAATGACATCTAATATACCCTTGTTATTGGCATCACGTTCGCCAAAGTAACCACTATATGGGAGAAAGGAGCCTTCAGCTGATTTTACTTTTTCAGCAAGTACTTTACTTTTAGCTAAATCTTCATTTGTACCTAATGTTTCAAAGTATTCGTTATCCCTGATTAACCCTGTACGGAAGTCAATGTCAACAAAAAGTTTGTGGGCATTAAAAATTTCTGTGATTTGTTTCACCGTTAATGGTTTTTTCAAACGAATATAATTGGTCGGTTGATTTGGTAAACGCTGGAAGGCAAAAATATCGGTTGTTGCCATATTTGGCGATATTTGATCTGGGCGTGAAATTGCCGTGACTTTTACCTGTTCAGCCGTTGGGCTAGCGATGCCTGTTAAGTGTAACTTTGCTGCTTTTTGAGCATTATTATTCACAATAACTGCACCGTCATCTGAATTTTGAATACGGTGCATAGTAATGCTATGTCCATTTAAATCTAATTTACCGCCACGATAACCAAAATAGATATTGTTGGGATTGACTTGATTAGCACTATTAAGTATGACTGTTGGGCGACCACTTACAATTCCCACTTCAGAAAATGCAGATTTTTCGCCATTTTCATCCGCTTGTTGATCGAGAATGAGCGTGCCATCTCCAACGCTGATTGAACCTAGGTTTTTCCCTTTGCCGTTAACGAGTAAGGTACCTTTACCAATTTTGGATAGGCGGTCTCCATTTGGATTGTGAAGTTTCCAGGTAACGGTTTTATCTTTATCAATATCTAAGCCAGCACCTAGCCAAGAGATATTATCGGTTTCTCCTTGAAATGTAGCGTTACTATGAATATGGATAGCCCCAGCTCCTTGGTTAACATCACCAGTTAAAATGAAGGTATTATTTTCACCGTTGATATGGAATGTTTTACCGTGGTGTAATTGTGGGTTCCAAGGATTATCGTTTATATTGCCGTTATGTCCTTTCAATGTAGGCAGTGCAGTATCGGCTAAATCTACTTTAAGAGAAGTTGTGCCATCTGAAATGGTGCTACTATTGCCTTGTGTCTTCCAAGTAAGTGTTGCTCCAGTTGTTGTGATGGTACCTGCAGTATTTTCTTTTTCTAATGCACGAACGTAGTGTGGGTGATGATAGTTCCAGTAAGATTTAAATACATCTCCGCCAGGAATATTCCCTTCAGAGAAATAATCACTATAAACGCCCAGTACCACCCATTCTTTTTTCTTAAGGTTGTATCCCCAGATTGCGGAGCCACTATCACCAGGTAAGCCAATAGTTGTTAATGGGCCATAGCCGTGATCTTGGAATACATCATTTGTTTTGTTTGATAAAGCAACTAAAATTTTGCTTAAGCCGTTATCAGTATCGCTACTTACAGGGAGTACACTTCCACCAATTAAAAATGTACCGCTACCTACCTCAATACGTCCCTTCTTTAAACGATCTGTAATGTTATTAACTATAGCTTGTTTGCCTGAACCCGCACGAATAAACATAGGGAATAAGGTGCGGTCGCCAAACTGCTCGTAATAGTCATAAAGACTCTGACCATTTTCAGGCTCGATCTGTTTTGCTGGCACGACTTCGGTAACGAGTTTCGCTAGGCGAGGTGCGTGATAATCCCAGCGATCAGTGGGTTTATTGGATATATCATAAATGATTTTTTCACCATTATCATTTCGTTCACGAGATTCACCATTTTTACCTTTATCCGCTTTGAGTTTAGCAGGATCTGGCTGGTAGTTATTTCGTTTTACTAACCGATAATCGTAATGGTGATCGTCTAGCTTATTGCTACTTGAATCGCCAAATTGTACGGAGTTATAACTTTGATTATGATTAACACTGATAACATATTGTGGGTTTACTAAGGTGGCAAATCCCAATGTACGGTTAATTGATGAGAAATCGATCATTGGAATTTCAACTGGATCAAGTATAACTTCTTTATAGCGAGGAGGCTCTTCTCCATTGCACTGTGGTGGAGGATTGTCACTAAAACAGAGACTAACATCAAAACGAGGTGGCTCAATTTCAATAAGTTTTTTAGGTGTTACATTTAAGAATGTGCCAATTTGCTGATCTTTGTTATTCAGTACAGGAATATTAGTCGCACCAACAAAAAATTTTCCTTTGTTTTCAGCGAGATCGCGAAAGTATTGATAATCTACATCGCCACGCACAATAGCGGCGTATGTTGAAAGGGGAAGAATAGACGCTAATGTAGTGGCTAAAAATGAGAGAGTGAACGCTTTTTTCATAAGTAATATATTTTCTCGTTTATATCGTCAAAGTTGGGCATTATAGACTTTGTAAAATAAGAGTTAAAGCAAGTTATGCTTTTAGAGGAAATTTTAGGAAAAATGACATAAAAAATGATTAAACTAATAAAATTTGGTATAGTTCACACCAGTTGATACTTAATTTAACTTATAGGAGAAACAATATGGCACGTCGTCCACTGGTAATGGGTAACTGGAAATTAAATGGCGATAAAGCGTTTACTAAAACCTTAATTGCAGATTTAAAAGCAGAATTATACGGCGTTGAAGGCTGTGATGTGGCTATTGCCCCGCCAGTAATGTATTTGGCTTATGCTGAAGCATCATTAGCAGGTTGTGGCTGTGGTTGTAGCGACAAAGGCTTAATTACGTTAGGTTCACAAAACGTTGATGTAAATGTAAAAGGGGCTTTTACTGGTGAGATTTCCCCGGATATGTTAAAAGAATTTGGAGCGAAATATATCATCATCGGGCATTCCGAACGCCGTACTTACCATAAAGAGAGTGATGAGTTTATCGCACAAAAATTTAAAGTATTAAAAGATGCAGGATTAGTGCCAGTGTTGTGTATTGGTGAAACTGAAGCAGAAAATGAAGCGGGCAAAACAGAAGAAGTCTGTGCAAAACAAATTGATGCCGTGATCAATGCTCTTGGTGTTGAGGCATTTAATGGTGCAGTAATTGCTTACGAACCTGTTTGGGCAATCGGCACAGGTAAATCAGCAACGCCAGCACAAGCACAAGCGGTTCACGCATTCATTCGTGGTCATATTGCGGCGAAATCACAAGCAGTTGCAGATCAAGTGATTATTCAATACGGTGGCTCAGTAAATGAGGCTAATGCAGCAGAATTATTTGCTCAGCCAGATATTGATGGTGCATTAGTCGGCGGTGCTTCACTTAAAGCACCTGCATTTGCGGTAATTGTAAAAGCAGCGGCAGACGCGAAAGCATAATTTAATTAGTATTTTACAAGCGGTTGTTTTTCTTTAAGAATTTGCAAAATTGTTGAGAAAAATAACCGCTTGATCTTTTTATTGATAAAGCCGTTATATTTTGTTTTTTATTTCTCGAAAAAATTAACGACAGATTGAAGATCTTCTTCGTTTTCAGGCTGGGCAAGTAGCCTTCTTCCTCCGTGTAAATCAATGACTAGTACTTTTTCATTTGTGTTTATCTCTGCAATATTTATTTGATAAATTTTAGCGTAATTAAAGTAAATATTCGCAAAGAAGAACCCCTCTTGCTTTAATAAAAGACGTGGTGAACGAAAAAATGCTAAATAGACGGCTAAAATAACACAAGTGCTAAGCAGATAGAGTGTAAATGCTGAAATTTGGTTTTGAACGCCATAGCCAATCGACAATATGATTAAGCCTATTAATAGCCAAGTATCAATAGTTTTTTGTTTTTTAAGTATGATAGTGAGTTTTGTTCGTCCTTTAAGTCTATCCATGAGGATTTGGTCGTAAACAGCAAAAAGTAAGCTAAGTAAGATAAAGAGAAAAAGAATAGTATTTGTCATAATTCTAGGTAAAAGATAAGTAGAGAAGCTATAAAAAACCGCTTGAACGTTCAAGCGGTCATTTTTGAGAGAGATTTTACATATCGGTTTTAAGCTAATGCACCTGTTGCAGCACCTAAAATACCAATGACAAAGAATCCTAAGATAATCCAAATGGCATTAACACGATGACGAAGTAGCCACATACAAGCAAAAGTAAGTAGTAATGGTAATAAACCTGGCATTAAACTATCTAAAATGCTTTGTACCGTGGTGATTTCAGTGGTGCCATCTTGTTTTTGAATAGTAGAAAGTACAAGAGGAACATTGATACTAGTCCATTTTTGGACTAATGCTCCCATAATAAACAGACCTAAAATGGATGCACCTTCGGTTAATTTTTGTAATAGGCCTCCGCTCATATCTTGTACAACATCTAATCCTTTTTTATAACCATAAACAACGCCATAATAGCGAGTGGCTAAACGGACAAGATTGAATAAGACAAAGAATAAAATTGGACCTAAAAGCTCGCCTTTTAATGCTAAACCTGCACCTAATGCTGCGAAGACTGGGCGAACGGTTCCCCAGAAGATTGGGTCACCTACACCAGCTAGGGGCCCCATCAGACCGACTTTAATTCCATTAATTGCTGCATTGTCGATCTCTTTGCCGTTTGCACGCTCTTCTTCCATCGCAATCGTTACGCCTAAAATCGGAGCTCCGACAAATGGCTGAGTATTAAAGAATTCAGAATGGCGTTTAATTGCTTCTTTACGGCCTGGGTCATTTGGATCAGGATATAAACGTTTGATAACAGGAACCATAGCATAAGCAAAGCCTAAAGCCTGCATACGTTCAAAGTTCCACGATCCTTGAAATAAGTTTGAACGACGTACAACGGCATTCAAATCGCTTTTTGTTACTTTTTTGATTTCGGTTGTCATATTGAATGCCCTCTTAGTCTAAACGGTTGTCTAAATCATTTTTTGGTGCCGAAGTTACTACGACTTGCTGGCTTTTATTGTATTTTGGATGCATATGGATATAGACCATCGCGATTACAGTACCTAATACGCCGAGTGCTACAAGGTTGAAATTGGTAAATCCAGCAATCACAAAACCCGCAAAAAAGAACGGCATTAAATGACCTGCACGCATCATATTAATCACCATCGCATAACCAACAACCGCAATAAAGCCACCAGCAATTTTAAGTCCTGTTGTTACCACTTCTGGAATAGCATTTAACATTGTTTGTACAGCATCTGTACCTGCCGTTAAGGCAACAATTAAAGCAGGAATAGCAATACGCATTGCTTGTAGGAGTAAAGCACCACGATGTAGCCAATCTAGACGGTTTAAGTTACCATCTTCTATTGATTTATCTGCTGCGTGTTGGAAGCCAACTGTAATAGCGCGCACAATATAAGTTAGTACTTGACCTGCAGCAGCAAGCGGGATTGCAATCGCAATACCTGTTGAAATATCTTGGCGACCGACGATAACAAGGATAGTTGAAACGATAGAGGCAAGGGCTGCATCAGGTGCAACTGCCGCACCGATATTCATCCAACCTAATGCTAATAGCTCTAATGAACCACCCACGATGATACCAGTGGTCACATCACCTAACACTGCACCTATCATAGTACAAGCAATTAATGGACGGTGAGTTTGCCATTCATCTAGAATTGAACCCATACCAGAGATACAGGCAACGAGGAATAAAAGCACAATTTGTAATGCTGAGAGTTCCATATTGATTTCCTTTAGATTAAATTATGTTTTTTCAATAAATCCATCATATATTGACGGCTATCACTTGATACTTTGCGTACTTCCAACTCGACACCTTTAGCGTCCATCGCTTTGAAAGCCTCAATATCTTTCTGATCAACGGCAACAGCATGGCTGATCATTTGTTTTCCTTCTTTATGTGAGATCCCCCCTACATTAATTGAATTAAGAGGAATGCCTCCTTCAATCAGTGCTAACACATCGCTAGGGTTAGTGAAAAGCAGCATCACTCTATCATCGGCGTATTCAGGATTGTTATAGACACGAATCATTTTAGGTACATCAACAACGTGTGCCGTAACACCAAGTGGCGCTACACTTTTTAACATTGTCGTGCGAATGCTGTCTTTTGCAACCCCCTCATTGACGACAATAATACGATTTACCTTGCTTTCTTTGGTCCAGACCGTTGCGACTTGACCGTGAATTAAACGATCATCAATACGGGCAAGAGCAATCGTCATTCGGCGACCATCATCGACAATTTCAGATTGTTGGGTAACAGATGTTTCTTGTTCTGGAGCTGCTGTAGTTGCTTGAGCAACCTCAGGTTGATGGTTTAAAGAACGAATACCTGTTGTGCCAGCCTCTAATGCAACTTCAACAAGTTCTTCTAATGATTCAACATCATCTCTGGCCATACAGGTATTGACTAACATAGGGATATTCACTCCAGCAACAACATCCATACCAGATTTTCCATCTTGGAATCTGTTAGCTGCATTGAAAGGGCTTCCTCCCCACATATCTACAAGAAACAGTACTTGATCACAATGTGACAATGGGCCATCAACCAATGATTGATATTTCCCCATAATAGTTTCTGCATTTTCACCAGGAACAAAATCAATGTAGGCGACATCTTCTTGCTCGCCAATCAACATTTCTGTTGTCTTGAGAAGTTGCTCTGCAGCGACACCATGGGTTGCTACGATAATAGCAATACTCATATATTACTCCTATAGAGGTATTTTAAGTTATTAATCGGGGTGTGATTTTAATATGATAATTATTTCACACAATGTAATAATTACAGAAGTGTGATCTATATCACATATCACGCTATTTTTTGTCTATAAATTAGACTAACATTCTTTATTTGGAGTGCTATTGTATGAAAGAAAATTTAATTTGAGTGATAAAGAAAAGCCATTGATCATCAGTGGTTCCTCATAATATAAACAGAATAAGCATAAATTTTAATGATTTATTTCTGGAAATAACATTTTAATCACTGCTTTGGTTAGACGGCGAGATTTTCCTTGATAGGGGAAAATATGCATCATCATCATTGGATTGAAGTTTGCCTCAATCACTCCCCAAGAGCTTAAATTTGGCTCGGCAGCTTGAGTGAGATCGGGAATAATTAAATCCACGCCACACACTTTCGCTCCCATAGTACGAGCAATGCTGGCAGCAATTTGTTTATAGCTTTCGTGCATTTGGTCGGTCATATCAATCGAATCGCCCCCTGTACTGATATTAGAATTGGCACGCAGTTGCACGGTTTGACCTCTCTCAGGCACAGCATCGACAGTTAAGCCTTGCTCTTTTAGTTGTAACTGTTCGATTTCGCCTAAGGTGATTTTTTTAAGAGGGCTGCGAGAGCCATCGCCTCTGAGTGGATCGTCATTTTTCATTTCAACCAATTCTTTAATGGTATGAACGCCATCTCCGACTACATTGGCAGGCACACGTAGAAGCACGGCAAGGGTTTCACTGCCTAACACAAAGAAGCGGTATTCGGTGCCAGTCAAATAATCTTCTACCATCACTTCTTTGTCTTCACGGAACGCAATTTCTACCGCTTTTGCAAAATCTTCCCGATTTTTGACCGCTTGTTGGAAAATCGTGATGCCTAATCCGTAGTTGGTGGATTTCGGCTTGATCACCACAGCCTTGCCCTCAAACAGCGGATAGTGAGCGACTGCCTCTTCAAGTGTGGTAAATTCGACACTTTTCGGCACATTGAAACCTGCTTTTGCCAGTACTTTTTTCGTCACCACTTTATTTTCCATAATCAATGGCGAAATGTATTGATCGTGGCTGGTCATATTGCCATTTTTTACATATTCCAAATGATTGCCAAATTTCAGGGCGAGAAATTGATCGTTTTCATCGAGCAATTCCACCCCAATTCCTTGTTGGATTAAATCAAAGAATAACGCCTGAGTAGAAAGCTCCATATTGTCAAAAGCAGACAGGGCATAAAAACGATCAAACGCTTGATTTTTATAATCTTGAGCGAGTTTTGCACCTAGTGCTTTATAGCTACCGAATTGATCGATAGCTTTAAGTAAGCGTCCATTAATGGTTTTTGTGGGATCGGCAAACTGAGCGATTTTTTCACGCACGAGCTCTAGATTCTCTTCGCTTGTTCCTAACGCTTCAAGCATCGCTAAAATGTGATTTAAGATGGCTTCTCCTTCAGTACGGAAGGCGGTTTCAGTTCTGGGATCTTCAAGTGCGACTTGGTAAAGTTTCTGTTTGCCAATTTCTACCTCTTTTTGACCGCTTGTTTCTTCCAACCAAAGCATACCAAGCAAGAAATAGTGGATAAATTTCGCATCACTTAATTCAATACCATAAGGTGCAAATGGATTGAGATCGAACAGGCGGAATTCCACGTATTGTACGCCTTTTTCCAGTAAGTCTCGTGCCTTTTTACCGCCACGCAAACGCACGTTAGAATAAAACTCTTTTTCTGCAATGAGTAAGCCTTTTGAAACCTGTGTTTCAAGGGTTTCGACATAGCTTTCTAAACTGTCGTGATTCACCACAACTTGCTCTGAATTGACATAACCATAAGGACTAGAGCGTAAACTACGCACTAATTGCCCTTCTGCAAGCGGTGATTTATGATAAAAATATTGCGATTCCACGGTTGGGGTGGCGGCCAATAAATAAATGAAAATCCATTGATAACGCAGGAAGTTATTCGCTAACTTCATATAAAGTACATTTTGGAATGTTTTCAAATTAGGGTATTCAGTTTGCAAAGCAAATGCTTTTTCAACAAACTCAGGCGAAAGCTGGAAGTTATAATGTATGCCACTTACCATTTGTTTGTATTTACCATAGTTAGCCGAGAGGTATTTGCGGTAGTTTACATCTTCAGGGTTATCAAATTGTGCTTCTAAGATTAACTCTTCAGGCGGTAAACCCGCGGGCATACTGAGTGGGAAGAGGTATTCATCTTCTGGTAAAGAGCGTAAAACCACCTCGTGTATTGCGGATAACCAGCGGAAACTGTCTTCCAATTTCGCATTCGCAGGAGTAATTAGTTCTAGCTGACTTTCGGCAAAATCAGTCTGGATATAAGGGTGATAAGCGCGATTTCCAAATACGGCTGGGTGTAGGGTTGTAACAATATTACCTTCTTTATCAATACGTTGACTCTCTTTTTCTAACCCAAAATTTCCTTGTTGAAATAGTAATCCTAAATGATTTTCTTGGATAATTTGTTGTAGTTTCATTATCTATCCTTATTTGTCGATAAATTTGATGCACAATATCATAAATGAAATACTTAGTGAAACAATAGGTCTTATTTATTGGAATGGTTTAGATGATTGGGTTATAGCCATTATTAATATGGTATCAATATGATTAAGGTAAAATATAGTAACCCGTAGATCTATAATTATTATATTGATTTTCAACCAACAATAAGGAAATCAATATGTTTATTTTATTTGAAAAACATCTCCATCAATCTAATCTTGCTGAGAATACTCAAACAGCTTATATTTTTGCTATAAAGCAGTATCACAAAAAGTTTTCTGAGTTGTCCAAAATTAATTTACAGCGGTATAAAGTGTTCTTAATTGAAAACTATAAGCCGCAAACGGTTAATTTAAGGCTAAGAGCCATAAATTATTACTTGGAATTTGTTAAAAAAGAGAAATGGAAATTGTCATTTATCAAAGTGCAACAAAAACCATTTTTAGAGAATGTGATTAGTGAGGCAGATTACGCTTACTTTAAACAATCCTTAAAAGAAGATAGGGAGTTTTATTGGTATTTTGTGATTAGATTTATGGCTGCAACAGGTGCAAGGGTGAGTGAGTTAATCCAGATAAAATGTGAACATATTAAAATTGGCTATTTAGATCTCTACTCCAAGGGTGGTAAATTAAGACGAATTTATATCCCAGTAGCTCTACAACAAGAGTGTTTAGAATGGTTAAGGTTAAATAATAAACAAAATGGATTTATTTTTCTTAATAAATATGGGGATAGAATTACGACGCGTGGAATTGCTGGTCAATTAAAAGTATTCGCCAAACGCTATAAATTAGACCCTAAAATTGTTTATCCTCACTCATTTCGTCATCGTTTTGCAAAAAGTTTTTTGGAGCGTTTTAATGATATTGCATTTCTTGCCGATTTAATGGGGCATGAAAGTATAGAAACCACCAGGATTTATTTGCGTAAAACAAGTACTGAGCAGCAAGACATTGTGAATAAAATTATTGACTGGTAATAAATAAAGGGCAGATCAGATCTGCCCTTTAATTTAATGTAGCAAGGAATTTGATTAGGTTAGTGAGTAATTACTTTGCCTAATTCTTCTCCCATTCGGGTTTTTGTTCCAGTAATGAGAGCTGGATTTAAGTTTATTTTACCTTTTGGAAAAAGGTTAATGACAGTGGAACCTAAACGGAAAGCACCCATTTCTTCCCCTTTTTGTAATTTAATTGCTTTTTCGCCGTCTGTATCGTAGTTCCAAATAACCACTTCATCAGCTCGTGGCGGATTGATTACGCCTGCCCAAACGGTGCTCATACTTGCGGTAATCGTTGCACCGACTAAAATTTGTATCATCGGACCGAATGCGGTATCAAATTCACAAATTACACGCTCATTACGTGCGAATAAATTTGGAACGTGTTCAGCTAAAAATGGATTGACAGAATATAGCTCACCTGGCACATAAATCATTTTACGCAATGTGGCATCATATGGCATATGCACACGGTGGTAATCACTTGGTGACAAATAAGTAGTAATAAAGGTACCATTTTTGAATTTCGCAGCCATTTCTTCATCATTTGCTAATAAAGCGGCTAACGTAAAATGATGACCTTTTGCTTGTAGTAAACGGTCATCAGAAATTTCACCAGATTCGCTTACCTTACCGTCTGCGGGCAAACAAAGCGTATTTAATTCATTATTAATTGGGCGAGCTCCCTCTTTTAATTCACGAATAAAAAACTCATTGAAAGTTGCGTAGTCTGAAGGCTCAGTCTTTGCTGCTTCAGATAAATCTACTTTGTATTGCTTAGCAAATAGTTTAATAATGAAATGAGTGACAATTCCCCACTTTTGTTCCGCTAACCAACCAGCAGCTCTAGTTATTGCTAATTGTGGCAATAGGTAGTGCAGAGCGATTTTTACACGCTGTAAATAAGTTGAAATAGGATATGGTTTTAATTGCATTGCGTTTTCCTTTTTGATTAAAAACAGAAGTCCGTTTCTAAATGGGGACAAATATAGGAAATGCAATACGAAAGAGAAAAAATTAAAAATGTTGAGATGGCCACATAAAAGATAAGAGATAGCACTTTTATAAGTTTGCCCACCTCAACAATATTTTCGTCTTATTCTAAAATGATATTTCCTCGGTTTTTCTCTAAGGTAGCTTGCCCGATTCCAGAAACTTCAGTAAGTTGTTCAATACTTTTGAAATTGCCGTTTTGGGTACGGTAATCCACAATGGCTTGGGCTTTTTTCTCGCCTATACCTACGAGCTTATCTTGCAGTTCGGCTGCACTCGCTGTATTGATATTTACCGCACTAAGGTTTTTTTGCATACTTTGTTGTGCTTTTAGCGTATTATTTTGCTCAATTTGTGGTGTTTTTTGAGCAAAAGCTAGGGTGTTTAAGCCGATTAATAGACTGAGTGCGAGAGTTTTCATCTTGTTCATAGTATTTCCTTTTGGGTTGAGTGAATGTATTGGCAAGCTTAAAAGCGAGTAATATTTACCTCAAGTAGCAAAAGTAAATTTCTCGACACAGATCGAAAAAATAAAAAAAGATAAACTTATTGGCTTGTATTTAGTCTGAAATTAAGTGAAATTAGAAAAATTTGCAAAGAATCTTGAAAAAACGACCGCTATTTATTCAAATTATTTTAAATAAACTGTGAATTGATTTAAAATATTAGCCATTTTATATGAATTAACCCGATTATTTTTGGAAGAAATATGACACAAAATAACTTTCGTAAAGAGCCTGTTTTTGGTGAGCCTTTAACCTCTCAAGAATCTCAAGAAAAGGTCGAGCAAGCTCAAGCAGATATACAAAATAAAAACAAAACTTACTTTTCATTGCATTCAACAAAAGTACCTCACCATACCTTTACTCCAACTATGGAAAGATCCGAACCAGCAACAGATGGTCCTGTAGATGTATTTGCAAGTAAATCAAAAAAAGAATTTCAATTTACACCAAGTTCAGATAATGCGGAGTCTGTAGTGAAAAATATCGAAGAAAATCTATCGGCAGAAGTGCCTGCTGAAGGGAATGAGAACGTAGAGCTAGAAGTTCAAGAACGTTTTACGACTGAGCGTATTATTCCAAATGTCGCAGTAACAGGTGCGGGCTCAGTCGTTGAAGGAACTAAAACACCAGATATTAACGCTAAAATTCCACCTAAAACTCGCCGTTTATTATTGCTTGCATTGTTAGGTTTAGCATTATTAGTACTGTTTTTTTTATTAAAACCAAGCACACCTGAAACAGTAGAAGAGTTGCAATCACAGCACGGTGGCAGCTTACCGATCGAATTTCGTCCAGTAGATGAAGCTGAAGCAAAACGTGCAGAAGAGCAAGCTCGTGCAGAACAAGAAATTGTTGTTCAAACCCAAGAGAAAGCACAACAAGATCTACCTAATCCTTCAGCAGTCTCTCATACGGAACAACTTATATCAGAGAAGCCCGTTCAAAATAAACCTGTAGTTGAGCAGCCTGCAATCAAACCAAAAACAGAAGGCAGTGTTGTATTTCAGCCTGAAAGTACACCAAAGTCACAGCCTAAAACAGAGCGTGTGGCACCACCAGCACCAAAGGTAGCGGTGAGACCCGTGGAAAAACCACTTGTAAAAGCGGAAGCATCAAAAACGAATACGACTTCAGCAATTGCCACCAAAACTATGACTGTGCCAAAAGGTGTGTCATTAATGCAGGTGTTTCGTGATAACAATTTAAATATCTCCGATGTTAATTCAATGAGTAAAGCAAATAATATTGTGAGTAATTTAAAAGTAGGTGAGCGAGTAACGGTTCGTTTAGATAAAAATAACCGTGTTGTTGAAATGAGTATCGGCTCGGGTGGTAAGTTTATTCGTCAACCAAACGGCAGCTATACTTTTAAATAATCAAATTAAATAAAGGCAATGCTACAAGTGTTGCTTTTTTCTATTTCAAAAGGAGAGAAGAATGAGTATCTTACTCAAGCAACATAGAGTTGTATGTGTAGCAGTGTTAGCATTTCTATTAGGTGCCTGTTCCTCAGTTGTTACTCCACCAGTTGAACAAATTCATCAGATCCATAAAACCAAAACCCCTGTAAAAATGGTAGAGAAGAAAGTTGAGGGAACACACAAGGTGAATATATATCGTTGTGATAATGGTAAAAGAGTCGAAGTTGATCGACAGAAAAAAGATAGAAAATTAGATAAAAAAGAGAGTGTAAAGATTACATTTCAAGGCACATCACACTTACTTTCTTCTACAGTCACCAGAAATGGTAGAAAATATACTAATATTCGTTGGACGTGGAATGAACTGCGTAATGGAAAAGCCTTTTTGTATGATAATACGAAAAGAAATCTAGCAGTAAATTGTGTAAAACAATAATAATCGATTGGGCAATTTGGGCATTAGATTTACCCATACGTACAAAAAGAGTTAAGAGAATATTACAAATGAATATTTTAGTTATTGGGCCTTCTTGGGTTGGCGATATGATGATGTCTCATTCACTTTATCAGCAGCTTAAAGTGCAATATCCGAGTTGTCAAATTGATGTGATGGCACCTGATTGGTGCCGTCCGCTTTTAGCTAGAATGCCTGAGGTACGTAATGCAATCTCAATGCCAATTGGGCACGGCTCGTTTCGTTTGTGTGAACGTTATAAACTTGGAAAATCATTGAGACATCAGTATGAAATGGCAATTATATTGCCTAATTCCTTGAAGTCTGCGTTGATTCCATTTTTTGCTCAAATTGCAACACGTCGTGGTTGGAAAGGCGAAAGTCGATATTTTTTCTTAAATGATCTTCGCACTAATAAAAATGCTTATCCAATGATGGTGCAGCGTTACGTTGCCTTAGCCTTTGAGCAAGGAAGAGTTCCTCAAGCAGAACGGTTACCGATTGCTTATCCTTACCTGCAAACGGATAGCCAAGAAATTGAGCAAACCAAAGCAAAATTTGAGAAGCAATTAAGTTATGCAGAAGATCGCCTAGCGATTGGTTTCTGCCCAGGGGCTGAATTTGGTCCTGCAAAACGTTGGCCGCATTACCACTATGCGAATTTAGCTAAAATGTTAATTGAACAAGGCTATTCTGTCAGATTATTTGGCTCGAAAAAAGATCAAGAAGTTGGTGAACAAATTTGTCTATCATTACCTGAAAATCTACAGCGATATTGCTTAAACTTAGCAGGGCAAACCGACTTAAATCAGGCCGTGGATTTAATTGCCGATTGTAAAGCAGTCGTAAGCAATGATTCAGGTTTAATGCATATTGCGGCGGCACTCAATAAACCATTAGTTGCTTTATATGGGCCGACAAGCCCTGAATATACACCGCCGCTTTCCAAAAACGCGGTTATTATTCGTTTAATTGACGGTGGATTAATTAAAATCCGCAAAGGTGACGGGGCGGAAGGTTATCACCAAAGTTTGATTGACATTGAGCCTCAAATGGTAATAGAAAAACTCAATCAGTTATTAGCATAAACGCACTACAAGCGGTCGTTTTTGTCAATTTTTTTGCAAAAATAACCGCTTGTTATATAAAAATGAAAATTCTAATCGTAAAAACCTCCTCTATGGGCGATGTATTACACACTTTGCCTGCCTTAACTGATATGCAAAATGCGATACCTAATTTAACGGTAGATTGGGTAGTTGAAGAAAGTTTTACAGACATTCCGACTTGGCATTCTGCGGTTAATAAAGTGATTCCTGTCGCGATTCGCCGTTGGCGGAAGAATTTATGCAAACGCCAGACTTGGATAGAATGGCAAAATTTCTTAAAAGAGTTGAAACGTGAGCAATATGATGTGGTCATTGATGCACAAGGACTAATCAAAAGTGCAGTATTGGTTACCTACCCAGCAAAAGGGCAAAAATTTGGCTATGATAAAAATTCAGCTCGCGAAGGTTTAAGCAGCTTATTTTATGACTATAGGTTTGATATTCCTTATCAACAGCACGCAGTCCAGCGAATGAGAAAATTATTTGCAAAATCATTGGGTTATGCTTTACCTGCGACACGGGGTAATTACAATATTGCACAACATTTTGCAAAAAATCAGTCAAAAATGACCGCTTACGTTATGCTCATTTACGCGACAACTCGAGCAGATAAGCATTGGAAAGAAGAATATTGGGCAGAGGTGATACAAGAACTCGCCAAGTGGGATCTTGAAGTTCGATTAACTTGGGGAAACTTAATTGAAAAAGAAAGAGCGGAGCGTTTAGCTAAGTCAGCAAATAATGTGATTATTTTGCCTAAAATGGGATTAACAGAATTGGCGGCTCAACTTGAGGGAGCTAAAGTCGTGGTATCGGTAGATACTGGTCTGAGCCATTTAGCTGCCGCTTTAGATAAATCTAATGTGATTTTGTACGGTGCAACAGATCCCAAATTAATCGGGGCTTATGGTCACAATCAGTATTATGTAACAGCCGACAAAATGGAAAATATTACCCCAGCCCAAGTATTGGCAAAATTAATACCTTTGGTTAGGAAATAATCATTTCAATTTTCGGTCTGTACTTGACTTTGATTCGTGATCAATTTAGAATTCAACGTCCTTTTCTTAAAAGGATATTTTTAATTTTATTTTTAATAATTTTAACTGGAGCTTTTTTAATGGCAACTATCAACCAGCTAGTACGCAAACCGCGTGTGAAAAAGGTTGTAAAAAGTAACGTTCCTGCATTAGAGGCTTGCCCGCAGAAACGTGGCGTGTGTACTCGTGTATACACTACTACACCTAAAAAACCGAACTCAGCATTACGTAAAGTATGCCGTATTCGTTTAACAAATGGCTTTGAAGTAACTTCATACATCGGTGGTGAAGGTCATAACCTTCAAGAACACAGTGTTGTATTAATCCGTGGTGGTCGTGTAAAAGACTTACCAGGTGTTCGTTACCATACTGTACGTGGTGCACTTGACTGTGCAGGCGTTAAAGATCGTAAACAAGGTCGTTCTAAATACGGCGTTAAACGTCCTAAATCTTAATGGATCTCCGTTGAGTAAGGCCAAACGTCTAAATTTTAATATTTAAACCATAAACTCCAGTCAATATGCCTTAGGCAGATTAGATGAGTTTTGGATATCCTGAAGATTTAATATACGGAGAAATTTCCAATGCCACGTCGTCGTAGTATTGAACCACGCAAAATTCTTCCAGATCCGAAATTTGGTTCGGAATTACTTGCAAAATTTATTAACGTGTTAATGGTAGATGGTAAAAAATCTACTGCAGAAAAAATCGTTTATGGTGCATTAGAAGCTTTAGCACAACGTTCTGGTAAAGAAGCGTTAGAAGCTTTTGAAATTGCATTAGAAAACGTACGTCCAACCGTTGAGGTTAAATCTCGCCGTGTGGGTGGTTCTACATACCAAGTACCAGTAGAAGTTCGCCCAACTCGTCGTAATGCTTTAGCTATGCGTTGGATCGTAGAAGCAGCTCGTAAACGTGGTGACAAATCAATGGCATTACGTTTAGCTAACGAATTATCAGACGCAGCAGACAACAAAGGCTCAGCAGTGAAGAAACGTGAAGATGTTCACCGTATGGCTGAAGCTAACAAAGCGTTTGCTCACTTCCGTTGGTAATCGTTTAAGTAAGCTTTTTCAAGGCTTCATCTTATGTGGTGAAGCCTTACCCTTATTAAGAATTTCAATTTAAACCCAAAAGGTAAGAAATAAATGGCTCGTCAAACCCCTATTGAAAGATACCGTAATATCGGTATCAGTGCACACATCGACGCGGGTAAAACAACGACTTCTGAACGTATCCTTTTCTATACAGGTGTAAGCCACAAGATCGGTGAAGTTCACGATGGTGCTGCAACAATGGACTGGATGGAACAAGAGCAAGAGCGTGGTATTACGATCACCTCTGCGGCAACAACTGCGTTCTGGTCTGGTATGTCACAACAATACCCACAACATCGTATTAACGTTATCGATACTCCAGGACACGTTGACTTTACTATCGAAGTAGAGCGTTCAATGCGTGTTCTTGACGGTGCGGTAATGGTTTACTGTGCGGTAGGTGGCGTTCAACCACAGTCTGAAACAGTATGGCGTCAAGCTAACAAATATAAAGTACCACGTATTGCGTTCGTAAATAAAATGGACCGTACTGGTGCAAACTTTCTACGCGTTGTTGAGCAAATCAAAACTCGTTTAGGTGGTAATGCAGTTGCATTGCAACTTCCAATCGGTGCAGAAGATAGCTTCAAAGGTGTTATTGATCTTATCAAAATGAAAGCAATCAACTGGAACGAAGCTGACCAAGGTATGACTTTTACTTACGAAGATGTTCCAGCAGAAATGCTAGACGCTTGTGAAGAACGTCGTGCAATGTTAGTGGAAGCAGCAGCGGAAGCTTCTGAAGAATTAATGGAAAAATTCTTCTCTGGTGAAGAGTTAACTGAAGAAGAAATTAAATCAGCATTACGTCAACGTGTATTGGCAGGTGAAGTAATTCCTGTTTGCTGTGGTTCTGCATTCAAAAACAAAGGTGTTCAAGCGATGCTTGATGCGGTAATTGATTACTTACCAGCACCAACTGATATTCCAGCGATTAAAGGTATTAATGAAGATGAAACTGAAGGCGAGCGTCACCCAAGTGATGATGAACCATTCTCTTCATTAGCATTTAAAATTGCAACTGACCCATTCGTAGGTAACTTAACGTTCTTCCGTGTGTACTCAGGTGTAATTAACTCTGGTGATACAGTTTACAACTCGGTAAAACAGAAACGTGAACGTTTCGGTCGTATCGTACAGATGCACGCAAATAAACGTGAAGAGATCAAAGAGGTTCGTGCGGGTGATATCGCTGCAGCAATCGGCTTAAAAGATGTTGGTACAGGTGATACATTATGTGCATTGGATGCACCGATCATTCTAGAACGTATGGAATTCCCAGAGCCAGTAATCTCTGTTGCGGTAGAGCCAAAAACTAAAGCTGACCAAGAAAAAATGGGCTTAGCGTTAGGTCGTTTAGCACAAGAAGACCCTTCATTCCGTGTTCACACGGATGAAGAATCTGGAGAAACTATTATCTCTGGTATGGGTGAGTTACACTTAGATATCATCGTTGACCGTATGAAACGTGAATTTAAAGTGGAAGCGAACATTGGTAAACCACAAGTATCTTACCGTGAAACTATTCGCACTCGTGTTAACGATGTGGAAGGTAAACACGCAAAACAATCTGGTGGTCGTGGTCAATATGGTCACGTTGTAATCGACTTGTACCCATTAGATGCGGAAGGTCCAGGTTACGAATTCGTGAACGAAATCAAAGGTGGTGTAATTCCTGGTGAATACATTCCTGCGGTTGATAAAGGTATCCAAGAGCAACTTAAATCTGGTCCATTAGCGGGCTACCCAGTAGTGGATTTAGGTGCTCGTTTACACTTCGGTTCATACCACGATGTTGACTCATCTGAGTTAGCGTTTAAACTTGCAGCGTCATTAGCATTTAAGTCAGCGTTTGCAAAAGCAAACCCGGTATTACTTGAACCAATTATGAAAGTTGAAGTGGAAACTCCACCAGACTACGTTGGTGATGTAATCGGTGACTTAAGTCGTCGTCGTGCAATGGTAAACGGTCAGGAAGCGAATGAGTTTGTTGTTAAAATCAATGCGGAAGTTCCACTTTCAGAAATGTTTGGTTATGCAACAGACCTACGTTCACAGACTCAAGGTCGTGCATCATACTCAATGGAACCTTTAAAATATGCTGAAGCACCAAAAAATGTTGCTGATGCTATTATTGAAGCTCGTAGAAAATAATTTGTTTAACCTGAGCCAGAGCAATAGGGCTGTGGCTCATTTTTTAGGAAGATATTAAAGTGTCTAAAGAAAAATTTGAACGTACAAAACCGCACGTTAACGTGGGTACAATAGGCCACGTTGACCATGGTAAAACAACTTTAACCGCAGCGATCACAACGGTATTATCAAAACACTTTGGTGGTGCAGCTCGTGCATTTGACCAAATTGATAACGCACCAGAAGAGAAAGCGCGTGGTATCACCATCAACACTTCACACGTTGAATACGATACAGAGACTCGTCACTACGCACACGTTGACTGCCCAGGACACGCGGACTATGTTAAAAACATGATTACGGGTGCAGCGCAGATGGACGGTGCAATCTTAGTAGTAGCAGCGACAGACGGTCCAATGCCACAAACTCGTGAGCACATCTTATTAGGTCGCCAAGTAGGTGTTCCATACATCATCGTATTCTTAAACAAATGCGATATGGTAGATGACGAAGAGTTATTAGAATTAGTTGAAATGGAAGTTCGTGAACTTCTTTCACAATATGATTTCCCAGGTGATGACACACCAATCGTACGTGGTTCAGCGTTACAAGCGTTAAACGGCGTAGCGGAGTGGGAAGAAAAAATCCTTGAATTAGCGGGTCACTTAGACAGCTACATTCCAGAGCCAGAGCGTGCGATTGATAAACCATTCTTATTACCAATTGAAGACGTATTCTCAATTTCAGGCCGTGGTACAGTAGTAACAGGTCGTGTAGAGCGTGGTATTGTTCGTACTGGTGATGAAGTTGAAATCGTAGGTATCAAAGATACAACGAAAACGACGGTAACGGGTGTTGAGATGTTCCGTAAATTATTAGACGAAGGTCGTGCGGGTGAAAACGTTGGTGCATTATTACGTGGAACCAAACGTGAAGAAATCGAACGTGGTCAAGTACTTGCTAAACCGGGTTCAATCACACCACACACAGACTTTGAATCAGAAGTTTACGTGTTATCAAAAGAAGAAGGTGGTCGTCACACGCCATTCTTCAAAGGCTACCGTCCACAGTTCTACTTCCGTACAACGGACGTAACAGGTACTATCGAATTACCAGAAGGTGTTGAGATGGTAATGCCAGGCGATAACATCAAAATGGTTGTAAGCTTAATTCACCCAATCGCGATGGACGAAGGTTTACGTTTTGCGATTCGTGAGGGTGGTCGTACAGTAGGTGCAGGCGTTGTTGCGAAAATCATCAAATAATAGAACGGATGTTCTGATTTGATAGCAAATAGCTAGAAGAGAGAGGTATATTGAAAGATATGCCTCTTTTTTGTTTGTGTGATTTGCAAAAAATTGATGAAAAAAGACCGCTTGTAGAGAGTCAAATTTACAAGCGGTTAGATTTTGAGATTTTTTTGCAAAAACAATTCTATTTTCCTTATCTACCAATGACTTTCTTCTCGACAGTTTAGTGATAGAACGCTACAATAGTTCCCTATTTATGTATCTTTTTTATATCCCTAAACTGAGGTTTAAGAATGTCATTCTCAATTGAAACATTAGAAGGCTTACAACGCCGTGTAAAAATAACCGTTCCAGCTGATAAAATCGAAGCAGGCTACAAAGAACAATTAAAAGGCTATGCGAAAAATGCTCGTGTGGATGGCTTCCGCAAAGGTAAAGTGCCACACTCAATTATTGAACAACGTTTTGGTGTCGCAGCTCGTCAAGATGTATTATCTGATGAAATGCAGCGTGCATTCTTTGAAACTGTAATTGCTGAAAAGATCAATCTTGCAGGTCGCCCAACTTTTACACCGAACAACTATCAACCAGGTCAGGATTTCGATTTTACTGCTGAATTTGAAGTATTTCCAGAAGTGGAATTAAAAGGCTTAGAAAACATTGAAGTGGAAAAACCAGTTGTTGAAATTACAGATGCAGATTTAGACAAAATGGTTGATGTGTTACGTAAACAACAAGCAACGTGGGTAGAAACTCAAGACGTTGCAAAAGAAGATGCTCGTGTAACTATTGACTTTGTAGGCTCGGTAGATGGAGAAGAATTCGAAGGCGGTAAAGCGTCTGACTTCGTATTATTTATGGGCCAAGGTCGTATGATCCCTGGTTTTGAAGACGGTATCGTAGGCCACAAAGCAGGCGAGCAATTCGACATTGATGTAACTTTCCCAGAAGAGTACCATTCTGAAAACTTAAAAGGTAAAGCAGCAAAATTTGCGATTACTTTGAAGAAAGTAGAAGAAATGGTATTACCTGAATTAACAGAAGAGTTTGTAAAAAAATTCGGTAATGCAAAATCTGTTGAAGAGTTACGTTCAGAAATTAAGAAAAATATGCAACGTGAACTTAAAAATGCAGTAACTTCACGTATTAAAACACAAGTGATCAACGGATTGATTGCTCAAAACGATGTTGAAGTGCCAGCTGCTGCTGTGGAAGAAGAAATTAATGTGTTACGCCAGCAAGCCGTTCAACGTTTTGGCGGTAAGCCTGATATGGTTGCACAACTACCAGCGGAATTATTTGAAGCAGAAGCTAAGCGTCGTGTACAAGTTGGCTTATTACTTTCTTCAATCATTGGTTCTAATGAATTAAAAGTTGATGAAAAACGTGTTGAAGATATGGTTGCTGATATCGCTTCAGCTTATGAGCAACCAGAAGAAGTAGTTGCTCACTATGCAAAAAATCGCCAATTAACAGAAAATATTCGAAATGTGGTTTTAGAAGAGCAAGCGGTTGATACTGTATTAGCGAAAGCGAAGGTGACAGAAAAAGCAATGTCATTTGACGAAGTAATGTCACAACAAGCTCAGTAATTTCCTTAGGGTGGGCTTATGCCTACCTTTTATTACTTTTAGAGGCGGTCATAAAAGCAGCCGCTTATTTTTTTAATTCTAAGGAAATTAAATTATGGAACAACTTACTTTTGCTCAACAATTTCAGCAATTCTTTGCAAATCATACAATTATGGTATTCGCATGGGTTGCATTATTTGTCGCGGTGGTTTTCAGTTTTTATAAAAATGCGAACCGCAAATACAATATTGTGGATAATGCACAAGCCACTCAGTTGATTAATAAAGAAGAAGCGATAGTGATTGATTTACGTTCAGATGATGAGTTCCGTGCAGGTCATATTATTGATAGTATTCACGTTTTACCTTCAGAATTAAAAGCAGGAAAAACACATCAGATTGATAAATACAAAGCTCGCCCTATGATTTTAGTTGATGTTAATGGGTTTACATCAGGCGGTGTTGCAGATGCTATTGCTAAACAAGGTTTTAGTAAGCTATATGTATTAAAAGAGGGAATTGCAGGCTGGCGTGCAGCAAGCCTCCCAACAGTTAAGAAACATAAATAATCTATTTGTTAAGGAAATTTTATGTCAGAAGAAAATCAAGTTGCTTCAACAGAAGAGGCTACACAAGCGCCTTTCGAACTTCAAATTCAACGTGTTTATGTGAAAGATGTTTCATTTGAAGCGCCGAATTTGCCTACTATTTTCCATCAAGAATGGAAGCCACAGTTAGGTTTTGAGTTAGATACTGAAACCAAAGAGATCGGTGAAGATTTATACGAAGTAACATTGCACATTACTGTACAAACTACTTTGGAAGATAGCAATGATGTTGCGTTTATCTGCGAGGTGAAACAAGCAGGTGTCTTTACCATTAAAGGTCTAGAAGGCATTCAGCTTGCTCATTGTTTAGCGTCGCAATGTCCAAATGTGCTTTATCCTTATGCACGTGAATTAATCGCAAGCTTGGTTAATCGGGGTACATTCCCTGCGCTCAATCTTTCCCCAGTAAATTTTGATGCGTTATTTATGGATTACCTCCAAAGCCAGCAGCAAGAAGAAAGCTCAGAGCAGTCATTAGCTAACTAAGCATTTTAGAGAAATAGGTATGCACTGCATACCTATTTTTTTATCTTACAAGCGGTCGTTTTTTACGAATTTTTTGCAACTTTATTTGAGAATTAAACAGAGGCTCTATGAGTGAAGTTTATTCAGCACCAATCGCCGTGTTGGGTGCAGGCTCTTACGGTACGGCACTCGCAATTGCTCTTTCTCGCAATGGTCATAAAACCTACTTATGGGGACATAACCCAGTAAAAATGGCGGAACTTGCTAAAGTTAGGATGAACCAAGCTTTTTGGCCAGATATTATTTTTCCAGAAGCGTTGGAAGTGGTTTCAGATTTATCAACGGTATTGCAAAAAGTTAAAGATTTGCTCATTGTTGTGCCAAGCCACGTATTTTCTGATGTTTTGATGCAAATTAAGCCGATTTTGTCTAAAGAGCACCGCATTATGTGGGCAACTAAAGGGCTCGAACGAGATACAGGACGATTATTACAAACGGTAATGCAAGAAATTCTAGGCGAATCTTACCCACTCGCTGTGCTTTCTGGTCCAACTTTTGCAAAAGAGCTTGCTTTAGGCCTACCAACTGCTATTGCTCTTGCTTCAACGGATCCTATTTTTGCTGATGAAATGCAACAACGTATTCACTGCTCAAAGGCATTCCGTGTTTACCTCAACAGCGATATTGTTGGGGTGCAACTGGGCGGTGCAATTAAAAATGTGATTGCCATTGGTGCTGGTATTTCAGATGGAATGGGGTTTGGAGCAAATGCTAGAACTGCCTTAATAACTAGAGGGCTTGCTGAAATTAGCCGCTTAGGTGCCTCTTTAGGCGCTGATCCAAAAACCTTTACAGGAATGGCGGGTCTAGCTGACCTAGTGCTGACTTGTACCGATAATCAATCTAGAAATCGCCGCTTTGGACTCGCTCTTGGACAAGGAAAATCGGCAGAAGCCGCTATCGGTGAAATTAAGCAAGTAGTGGAAGGTTTTTACAATACCAAAGAAGCGTATTTACTTGCACAAAAACAAAGTGTTGAAATGCCTATAGTCGAGCAGATTTATCAAATCCTCTTTTGTGGGAAAAATGCTTCGGATGCAGTTAAAGATTTGTTAGGGCGTGAGCGAAAAGAGGAATAATATGCAACGAGATGACATTAATCAGATTTGGCAATCTATTAGAGAAGAGGCAAAAGATCTTGCTAACAGTGAGCCGATGTTAGCGAGTTTTTTCCATGCAACTATTTTAAAACACCATAATTTGGGTGATGCGTTAAGTTATATTTTAGCAAATAAGCTGGAAAATCCGATTATGCCAGCAATTGCATTAAAAGAGATTATTGAAGAAGCCTATAGAGCAGAGCCCGAAATTATTGCGAGTGCTGCCTGTGATATTAATGCAGTTCGCACACGCGATCCTGCAGTCGATAAATGGAGTACGCCATTACTTTATCTAAAAGGCTTCCATGCTCTACAAAGCTACCGAGTCACGCACTATTTATGGAATCAAGGCAGAAAGGCACTTGCGGTTTATTTACAAAATGAAATTTCAGTTGCTTTTGATGTGGATATTCACCCTGCTGCAAAAGTGGGCTGTGGCATAATGTTTGACCACGCTACGGGCATTGTAATAGGCGAAACCTCAGTCATTGAAAATGATGTTTCAATTTTGCAAGGCGTCACACTAGGTGGAACAGGTAAAGAAAATGGTGACCGTCATCCGAAAATTCGAGAAGGTGTAATGATTGGTGCTGGTACGAAAATTTTGGGTAATATTGAAATTGGTCGTTATTCAAAAATTGGTGCAAATTCGGTGGTACTACAACCTGTTCCAGAATATGCTACCGCCGCTGGCGTACCTGCTCGCATTATAGGCAAGTCTTCAGAACAAAAACCAGCATTCGATATGAACCAATATTTCGGAGACGAACAGCGATTGTTTGGCGATGGAATTTAGCTACTTTAGATTTCTTCATAGGTACGCATAGGACAATAAAAAAGCCCTGTAAGTTTTTTGATCTGCCCCCCAAAAGTTGGACTCACTTTCCAACTGATTAAGGTGCAGATTTTTTATGACTAAATACCCCCAAATTTTTAAACAACAAGTCGTGGATTTCTATGTTGAACATCACGAAAATCTTCCTATAACACTTCATCATTTTGATTTATCTAGTAAAACAGTGAGACGTTGGATTGCTCAATATAAATATTCAGGTATCAATGGGTTAGCTGTCCTCCATTGTAAAAGAGCTTACTCTCCAGAATTTAAGTTTCAGGCGATTAAATGAATCCTTGATGGTTTATTTTCTGCTGAAGAGGCGACTCTTCATTTTGGTATTTCCAATAGCGGGGTAATCAGCCAATGGTTGAAAGCCTTTCGGAAAAGCGGTATAAATGGACTCCAACCAAAATCCAAAGGTCGCCCGAGTATGAAGCCTCACTATGCGAAAATGCCGCCACCGCCTAAAACAGAAGAAGACCGCCTACGCTTGCGTATTTTAGAACTAGAAGCAGAGGTAGCCTATCTAAAAAAGTTAGACGAGATAATCAAAAGGGGCGAAGCCAAACGGCAGAAACCATCCAAAAGTTAAAGAACACTATCCGTTAGCTATTCTTCTGCGAATAGCAAAGCTGGCTCGAAGTACATTCTTTTATCATCAACCCCCTAAATTAGACAAAGACCGTGAGCTCAAAAACGGATTTGTGAAATTAAGCAGAAAGAGCCTCACTATGGTTATCGCCGAGTCACCGCAAAATTAGGCGATGTGAATCACAAACGAGTTCAACGCTTGATTCAAGTAATGGGCTGACAAGTTAGGTCGAAGAAACAACGTAAATATAACGCTTATAAAGGAGAACCAGGCAAAATCGCGCCAAATCTGTTACAAAGAAACTTTAGTGCAACTAAGCCGAATGAGAAATGGCTGACAGACATTAGCGAATTTAAAGTGAAAGAAGAGAAGCTCTATTTTTCGCCGATTTTAGATTGCTTTAACAATGAATTGGCCGTTTATCAAATGAGCCGTAGCCCAAATGGCATGCTTGTACAGAAAATGTTATGACAAGCGGTCGAAAAGCTCCCGAAAAATGCAAATCTGATATGACATTCAGACCAAGGTTTTCATTATCAAATGCATCGTTATCAGAGTCTATTAGCTAAAAATGGTATTCAGCAAAGTATGTCTGGGAAAGGGAATTGTTTAGATAATGCGGCGATGGAAAGCTTTTTTGGGCGAATGAAAACAGAATGCTTTTACGAAAAAACGTTTGAGAGTATTGATGAACTGGAACAAGTCATCAATGAATATGTTCGTTACTATAATGAAGAACGAATCCAACTAAAACTAAAAGGACTGAGTCCGATACAATATCGACATCAGTCCTTTAAATAACAGTCTAACTTTTTGGGGTCAAATCATTGATTTTCAAGGCTTTTTAGGTATCTATAGAACGCTATAGGTTTATAATTTGGTGGCTGGGGTCATCTGAATTGAGTGTCATCAAGCCTTGATAAATAAGGGTTTTGGTTAATTCAAATTTTATTTGTACTCCTAAATATACTCCTAAAATTCAAAGTGCCTCATTAAATAGATTATTTTGTAATCGGTGATATGTAGCTTATTTTACCTTTGCCATTCTTTTTTCAAAGTTTAGAAAAATAGTTTTGAAAAAAATATCACCATTATCACCAAAAATAGGCTTAAAGTATTGATATATAAGGCTTTGTAGAGTGGTGATGTTTTGGTGAAATTGGTGATATTTGGGTAAAATAGGTGATATTTAGGGGGCGTTTTTAATGTAATAGGAATTTTAAAGCCGTCAATTTCTCAATCAACGGCTTTTTAATGTAGTAATATGTAGTAGGTTTAAATTGCCAACTGTTCAGGGGTGCAGTTGTAGATTTTAGCTAGTTTTTCCCTTGTGCGTTTCTGTGGTCGGTTGCCTTTGCGTTCAGCTTGTGAAATAGCAGATTGTGAAAGCCCTGTTTTTTCCGCCACGTCTTGCTGTGATAGGTTGCGGTAAATCCGCCACGCTCCTAATGAATTGATGTTTTGTTCTAGTTTGATCTTCACTACTTCAAAAGGTAGTGTTACATCGTCAAATTCATCATTATCTACTTCAATCTCTACAAGGTCTTGTTCGGTTTCGTCATCATAAGGGAAGTTATATTTACCCGCCCCAGTTAGCTCTTCAAATTCAGCCACCGGCACAAGCACAAATAAATCCTTGCCGTTGGTGTCTTTAATTGTTTGATATGGTTTCATTTCGCATTCTCCGCTTATTTGAGGGGCTTTCGCCCCTATTCTTTAATGTGTATAGGTTTGCTCGTCTCGTTTTGCTATCGTTTGAATTTCGATGATTTTTGGCTCTCCATCCTGCACCTCGAAAATCACTCTATACCGTCCAACTCTTAGCCTAAACCTATTTATATAGCCCTTTAGTTTTTTAATATCGAGTTGAACATCAGGGAATAAAACAAGTGCTTCAATTGCATCCAAAATAGCTTGTATATATCGACTATCAATTTTTGAGAGTTGCTTATCCGCTTTCCCTGTGAATGTGATTTTATTCATTGTGTAGCATTCTCTTATTATTTAACAATAGATGTATTATAAAGACTTATATTTGTCTAATCAATTATATTATAAGTAAATTATAAATAAAAAGCCTAGCATATTTCAGCTAGGCTTATGATGTGGCGGTAGGGCTAACCGTCTCGCCATTCGTCCATAGTGCTTTGATAGTCTTTATAAGAGATGTTTAACGTTTTATTTCCTGTTTTCATTACTTCAATAATCTGTGCTTGTTCTCCGCTTGCTTTTAAGGCTTCAGGGAATGCCCTTTTAAAGTGTTGGAGTGATAACGGCTTTTGTCCGATACAATCACAAAAGAATAGATAGGCTTTATAGAGTGCTTTACTTTCGTTTAGTGATGTTCTCGTTGAACCCCATCGCATAGAGATTGGCTTGCTATTGTCTATCTTGAAATGTGTAGCAAAACTGATTAAGTGATTACTCTCTCGCTGCATTTCTATCGCTTCGCCTTGCTTTTGATGTGATAGCAATACTTCTCTTGCCTGTTCGGGGTTTGGGAAAGTGTTTAGCAAGCGGTGAATAATACCGTAAATTTCCCCTTTGACCTTTTCAATGAAATCATCATCACGTACATCATCAGGAATTTTACGCCCAAAGTAGAAAGTAACCTTGCGTCTTAAGTGTCCGCTGTTTTGGTTGCCGTCTCTGCCGTCAGTAAACGTGATAACGTTATTTGTCGCATACATAAAAATGATTTTAGGGTAGTAGTCTATGCCTTGCTTGTATAGCAATCTAACGCCGACTGCTTCGCCTCCTGTTGCTCGTTTCAATCCATCTGCATTTCCGCAGTAGTATGGCTGTTCAGGTGATAGCACAAGCGATTTACCGATAATCTTTGCTAACTCGGTTTGTTCATCAAATCCGCCAATATCAAGAATAGTGGTATTGCCTCGCCCATTAATTACTTTGGCGATTTCACCAAAGATTGATTTACCTGCACCGGCTACGCCTACTACCTCAAAATAGAGCTGCCATTTATAGCGGTTAGTTAAGACTGCGTATAACGCCCCGAATAGGGCTTCTCGCTTGTTTTTGTTGCCATTAGAAGCAAAGTCTAACCATTGCTCAAAGTACGGTGTATCGGTGCTATTTGGGTTTATTTCGTAGTCCTCAATCTCTCGTAAATAATCCTCTTTTGTGATGGCGGTAAATTCGCCTGTATGTTTGTTTAGCTTACCATTCGCAAACCCGATTATATCGGGCGAACCGTCAGGCATTTGGGGGATTTTACGCTCTACCAGTTTAGCTAGGCTTGTAATTTTTCGGTCTGAAAAATCAATATCCACTTCTTCAAAAAATGCCATTATCTGCCGTTCAAGCATTTCATTATCGAGCGATTGCCAGTAAATGCCGTTGTAAAGGTAGTTTATGCCTAACTTAGTGTCTCGGGCTAGTGGTTGTGGTTGCCATTTCAAAAAGGCGTGTAATAGCTCCTTTTGTGTTGGGTTATCGGATATGCTTATATCGCTTTCCGCTTTCACTCTTCCGCCATCTTTCCCCATTTCCGCACGCAATCGGGCAATGTATTCACTTACATTTTCTTCAAGCTGTAGAGCTTCATCATAGAAAGCTACCGTTTCAGCCGTTGAATGTTTGGCAAGGTTTTGACAGATAGCCGATTTCTCGGCTTCTGTGAGTGTTCCTGCTCGATAGATTGAGGTTGTTCCTACCTCTACCGCCAATTTCAAGCGGTCGATTTCTCGCAATTCTTTACCACCTAGAATGATAGGTTGATAGTCGCTTTCTGATTTCGTCCACTCTAGCACGGTTTGCTTTTTGGTTTTATCCCACGCATTGCTACCGGCTATGATGTAGGCTTCGTATGGTTTGCCTTTCGGTTGCTTGTTTACGTTCGGGGCATTCTTGAGTTTAGTCATATTTGCCCCCTGTTGCTAATCGTTGCTTTTCAATGCGGTTTATCTTGGTGGCGGTGTGAGGTGTAAAGGCTTGTTGATTAAAATCAAGTCCTTCCATTTCGCTTAATGCACCGATCAAAATGCTATGTACGCCCTCTAAAGCCACGGATATAGCGACTCCGTCCATATCTTGTAGGCGAGATTTCATCATTGCTTCAAGAATATTGGCTGCTTGCCAACACTTAAAAATGCCGTTGTTAAATTGCTCTTGCTGATTAGTCATACCCGCCCCCTTAAATCTCTTCCAAACGTGTTACGCTGTCATCAATCATCTTGACCACGCCTCTTAAAGCCGTGCCTATATTGATAGTATCTTCGTTAGCAAGTAGGTTATCCTTAATCATTTCAAGCATACATAGAGCTTCCCATAGGGTGCATTTGGCTGTGTCAAAATCCTCTAATTCTTGGGCATTGATTTCTTGAGATTTATACATATTGCACCCCCTCAAAACGTGAAGAAAGGGCAATAGGGGAGCGAATGCTATTCAACTTCCACCATTGGTGGAAGTTAATAAAACGTGTAGAGCGAACGATAGGCGTAGTTTTGGCGGTGTTGCCGGTTTGGGTTGGTTTTTTCATAGTGTCGTATGTTTTAGTTAGTTGATAAAATGACTTATCGCTTTGTGAAAGGTGCGATAAGGGTTCAACTGCTACATACGAATAGCCCCCCTTATTCGTGCTTAAAGCCTTATTTCGGGGTGTCGCCCTTACCGCTAATTCTGAATAGATCTTGGGTGTAGTAATCCCGTGATTGTGAATTTGAGGTAAAAAAAGACCGCTTGTATCACGCTTGCGGTTAGCGTCGTATGTAGTAGTGAGGTCATTATGACCGCAACCATCCACACTTGGCAAGCTGTTATTTTGTTCAGTATCGCAAGCGGTCATATTTGCTGAATTATTTACAAGTGGATTGCGTAAACGTGCCACTAGAAGCGGTTTAGAGGCAAATTGAACACGGCTCAAGGCTTCGGCTTTGTTGTTGGCGTGTACGGTGATTTTCAGGCGTTGTGAGCCTAGTAAGAGGAATTTGTAGATCATTGATGATAGCTCCGTGTTTGATTTTTCAGGGGCTACCGCTAAACTTCTGACGATTTGGGCGGTAACGTGTAACGGGGTCAGAAACTGCGATACACGGAACACAGCAAAGGGCGAACCTTTCCCATTACACGCTACCATAGAGAGAAAGGCAATCTGCCCAAAAGTGGGGAGATTGTTTTCTTTGGGTGTGTGTGTGCTACAAACAAAAATAGCACGATTGAATGGCATGCTTTTGTTCGCCGTGTATAAATCGTTCGAGTTCTGACGCTCGGTTGTAGATTTTGCTACAACGTGAGCAGAATAAATCTCACTTAGGATTTTGTAAAGTGATCTCGTTCACATTTTTTAATTTTTTCATCAGAAAGCCAATCTACACATTTTCAGAATGTACGAATTGTTAATCTTCATTTTTGGCTTTTTTTGTGCGTGGTCTGCAAAAATTTTTTTGCGGACAATCACTCTATTTATATTCTACGCTCTACTTATATATTTACGATCTACGTATATATTTACGTTCTACTTATATGTCTTCCCATTACTTTTTTTGTGGTTATTTTGGGTAAATTAATCCCATTTTTTACGGGACATTTATCCCATTTTTTATGGGATTTCATACAAAAAAATTTGGTCAAACTCACAAATTGTCATCTACTTCATCAATGAAATTAGAGATGTTTTCGTCTTCTGTTTTTTGCCAAAGAGCTATATCAGGGTGAGAAAAGCGGAAGCGTGGACGATAAATCGTTAAAATTTCATATTCTCTATTTGGGTGGCAAGGGATAACGAGGCGAATTACTTTATTGCCTGTGGTGCTGTTCTTCAGGCTCATTTCTTCATCGTACAACTCATCTACATCATAGTTAAAATCCCTGTTACCGTAGTAAGCAATACTGCTATCGATTGCTGAACTAACATACGATAAATCGGCATTATCTGCGTGATAGTCGTTAATTCTTATCGTGAATATCAGCTTAGGTTGCTTGGGTGGTTGCTTCTCTAGCAATACAATAACCTCATAAATCAATCCTAACCGTTTTAGTTGCTGAAGCGTTTTCCAAAATAGAGAGCTGTTTTCTTCGCTGATTACTTCGTCTTGTGAAAATAAAAAATCTCGAATAAATGATTTATAGGCTTCCTCTTTATTCGTGTTAGAAGCAGAAAGTCTTATTAGAAAGTCAGTAGCATCAAAATGCTTTGTTTCTATATCCCATTTTTGAAATACGCCATTAAAACCGCCTAAATCGCTCATAGAGAGATTTTTATAAAAAGTTAGCAGTAGCTAGGGTATTTAGTTTTTCGCTTTCTGTGGCGTTTTCAGCGTGATTTATGCGATATATAACAGAACTAACTTGATTGATACTATCGACAAATGCAACGGGCAAATTGATGTTTAATGTCGTGTAGTTAATTTTAAATAATGTCCCTTTTGCCTGTCTTAGTTTAGAAATGTAACCATTTAAAAGAAGCTCAGACTGAAGTTGTTTGCCTGTTTCCCAACGGCAATTTAGGTGTTCACTGATTGCTTTTGCTCCTGCGTAGGTAATGCTGAAGGGTTGTTCTTTCGGGGTTTTAGGAATGCCATTAGCAAAACGATTTAAGACAAGCATAGCGGATAGAAGTCTAAAATCGCCTTTACTTGCAACGGATTTCAATAGAGAGAAGTCAGCTTGGAAATACTGACTATTATTTTTGATTTTTTTCTTCATACCTTTTAGCCTTTGCTTTTTGGTGATGTGGAGAGTGTAGTCACTGGCTAGATGATTTGCTCAATATGGCTGTAGTAAAAGCCGTTTTTGCTTTCTCGTTGTGTAACTTTAATTTGATATTCGTTGCCTTGAAATTGAGATACATCAATACCGTTATAAATCTGCTCAGGTGATAGCGGTTTGTGATTTAGACTTTGGACGATCTCAGTTAAGTTGCTATTAGGTTTTAGTATCGGGGTACAAGTTCGGGTTAATTTAACGCCTTGATATACTCCCCCGATGATTTCAAAGATGAACGCCATTCTTTCACCATATCCGCTTTGAATGGTCTTAATTTCAGCTAGTTTGGCGGGGTATCTACCGCTTTTGACAATATGATTTTTATTGCCTTTTACAATCATAGAAACGCTCCTGTAAGTATTTGAAAATGGTTAATATTTTACCATAAGTTCATATTTATTCGGTGTGAGATTTATAGATGGTTAGAGATTGATTTTTAGATGAAAGAGAGTAATATCAATGTTGAAGTTAAGAAGATAGTTTTTCATAAGAAGTCACTCCATTACCCCTAGTTGTGTATGGCTAGGGGTTTTTGTTTGACTGAATTAGTAAAAGTTTGCCTGTTTTGGGGTAAGTTTTCTTACCTGTTTTGGGTAAAAATGACTGAATAAAAGTCAACTTTTATCAGGGATCGTTTTTTAAGTTATTGCTTTCTAGCCATTCCGCCATTAGTGAGCCTTTTCTAAACTTCGGCAAGTGTTCGCCTCTTGCCTTGTGTGCTTGGACAAGCTGTTTCAGCCGATTAAATACCCTGTAATCATTCATCATTTCGCTTGCCCTTGCTCGCATTGAATGCGGTTTCATTGTGCCGGTATTCACTGCTTGATAGGCTTTTAGAATGTTGCCGCATTTCAGGTAAGCTAAGCAAAAGGCTTCTTGTTTTTCGGTTAGGGTTTCTGTTCGTATTCTTGGCATAGTGATTTCCTCAGTAGTGTTTCCCTACTTTTTCGGGAGTGCTTGCACCTTGCTACACATCAAAACGGCTTAAAATCTGCTGTGCTTGTTCGCTCGTGATAGCAATTTCATTTCTTAGCCCTGCTTTATGATTTAGCCACTCAATAACTTTTCGGGCTGTATGGCGGTCGGGTAGTTGGTAACGTGTGTAATATTTGCCGTTATCCGATATTGTGTTGTTATGCCATAGTTTCAGCCCTGTCTCTTGCTCAAATTGGCTGATATAGGTTCTTGGGCTAACAATGAAATGCTTAAACGTGCATTCGAGTTCAGACGTGCCATTCTCATTTAAAGCAACCTCTAACATCACTTTTTCGCCGTTGGTTTGTGTATGGTGTTTCTTCATTTTCCTGCCTTAATGTAGTGTTTAGTCCGCTTGTTTAATCGGCTTGTAGGGTGTCGGCTCAAATTCGCCTTTATCCACGTTAGCAACGTGTAGAGCAAATACTTTGCCCCATTTCTAAACGCTTTAAATTGCGTGTTTTGGTCGCTTGTTAGCGTTGTGCCGTTGGCTTTTAATTCCGCCATTAGCACTAAGCCCATTTTCAAACGGTCGGCTAGTTCGGTGCATTCTTCCGCCAGCACTTTTTTGAAGTGATAGCAGTCGGGGAAATCTTGCTTACAATGCTCAATAGCGATTTTGTTTAACGCAAATAAGCGGTTGGTTTGTGGGTAGGTTTTAAAGTTGGGTTTTAGGGTTTTCATTATGTTTATCCTGTTATCTGCAGCTCTGGTTCATCTGTAAAAATAATATTGATTTTTGAGGGTAGCTCTCGCAAATCGGCTTTTACCTCGTGAATTTGTTTATCTAGCCCTAAAATCTTTGCTTTCCCCATTGTTGCTTGTGTCATTGCGTTAGGGTTTTCTTTAGCTTTAGCAAGTGTTCTCGCTTCTTCAAGCTCAGTTAATAAGTCATCAACGGTTAATTTATGGCGTTCTGCGTGTTCGGCTTTCAATTCCTCAATTCTTGCCGTAATCTTGCCGTTGTCTAATAATTCTTTTGCTTTGCGGTTGATAGTTTCGGGTTTCATTCCCTCCGCTTCGTATGCTTGGCGATATGCCTCGCTTGCGTTACCTGTTTCAATATAGGTAAGGCAAAAAGCCTCTTGTTTTGGTGTGAGTTCTGTCATTCTTTCCCCTCCGCCATTCGTTTTTCAGCAAAGGCATAATCAACTTGCTTTCTGTAATCTTTGCTCATCATTTCTTTTGTGATTTCATTGCCGTGCCGGTCGATAAATGGGTTTGTTCGCTGTGGGTAGGGTAGTTTGTTGATTTCGCTCAATAGGTCATCATTCACTAATAAAGGCGTTGCCGTTAGTTGTTGATGATAGGCAATAACCGCTAGGGCTTCTAAAAAGCCTGTTGCCCCCGCCATTTCAATATTGATATGATCTTCAAGGTCAAGAGAAAGCACCCCAATAAAAAATGGGTTGCCGTTATCGTGGTATAGTCGTTCAATTCGGATATGCGGAAAATCTAAAAAGCTCAATGTTGCTTTGATAGGCTCATTCATTAGGGCAGTAATACCCGGTAAATTTAATTCGTGCTTTAATGTGTTTTTTGTTTTCATCTTGTTTAATTCTCCAGTCTGCCCGCCACTTTTCGCAGTTGTGCGAGCTGTTTTCTTAAAATACCTAGTGTGATTAAATCGTTTTCTATTGGCATTGTCTTATATTGCTTCTCTAGTGCCTCTATTCGCCTACCTAGCATTATTAAAAGCTCGGGCAAGGGGTAAGGCTCATTATCTGAATACAGGCTTAAAAACGTGAATAATGGCGTTTTAGTGCCTTTGTCATTATCTAGGTAGTGCCGGATAGCTAACCGCATTAAAACTGGATTTTGCTTGGCTGTAATGCACTTCATAGAACCGCCATTATTTTTTTATTGAATTTAGTAGATAAAATTTCAGTTAGTTTGGCTTTGCGTTGTTGGTAATTTAACAAGCCCATATCAAGCAATAGGCTGTTTGCTTGTTCTAAATATTCCAGCTTGAGTAGTTGCTCTGCATTAAGTGCGTTTCTTGTATCGCCTATGATGTTGTGAGCCTGTCGCCAGTGATGAACATTCATACCTAGTAACACTTCCATCAGCATTTTTGCTTCATTGGTGTAGTGGAATTTGCTTGTTGCCTTACCCTTTCTTTCTCTTGCTTGTTCAAGTGCGTTACACATTCGTTTGAATGGGGTTTTTACTGCTTCTCGGTCTTTATGCCATTGTTGGCGGTATTGAATAACATCATTGGGGGCAAGTTGTGATAGTCGTTCTTCGCATTGAATAAAGTATCTTCTAGCTAATTTCCCTTGCTCATTTTGCTCTAACATTGCTAATTCTTTAGCCATTGATACGGTCAGCAAATACTCATTGCGTTTACTTGCACCTCTAACGCCTTGTTTACGATTCATAATTTTATGAAATGTAAAATAATCCTTATTTTTCTCAAAGAACCCTGCTTCAATCGCTTTTACAATCCAGTCCGCAAAGTGCTGTTTGCTTTCTAAGAATTGCCATAATTGGCGACCATCAACTAATTGCTTGATTTCTCCTTGATGTTGTTGCGTAACAATCGGTAAGAATTCGGTTAATTGAGTGGCTGAATAATTTTCTGCTGTCATTGGCAACCTCCCTATACTGTTCTGCTATTCGCTAGCGATTGAATAAACGCATTAATTTCACTTTCGAGATAGCCGACCGAATTAGCCCCTAGCTGAATTTTCTTCGGGAAGTCAGGGCGATAGCGTTTTGATTTCGGGTTTTGCCAGTCTGAAAAGGTGGTTTTGCCTACGCCTAACTTTTGGCGAGCGATAAATGGGCGGATAATGCGAACATCATCAGCTAAGTGTGTGATAGTGCTTTCGGTCATTTATATTCCCCTATGCTGTTAAATTGAAATGCTTAAACCTTGAAAGGGTGTAAGCGGTTGCTATGGGAATATTTTGGGAATTTTGAGGAATGAAAATAGATTGAAAGGGTTTTAAAGGGGGGAGGGGTTTATCATAGAAAAAGGGTTAAACCCTTTTAGAATTTAACCCTTATATATTTGTTATTGCCTTGTGCTATAAGGTTTTAAAAGGGGTTGCCCCTTTTATGATTTTCTACCTATATAGCGAGCTTGTTCTGGTCTAGTGATTTTTTGAATAGCCTCTCTTATCGTCTTACTAACCTTTACATTATCGAAATTGTCTTCTATCCATTTTTCTATATGTTCCGCATTTGCTATCGTGTCAGGTTGAGATAAATCCGCATTTACCCAAAATCGATTAATTACATCAAAAATAGCTTTGATTGGCTCGGTTGTGTGTCCATAGATTGAGCGTTGCTCATAATCTACTATTTGAGTTTTTTGCATTTGAGCCTGTTTCAAGCTCTCAATTTCCGCTTTTAATCTTGCTATTTCCTCATCCTTGGAGGTGAGTTGTTGTATTAGTTCGCTGTTGTCTGCTGTTTGGGTGTTAATTTCTACCGCCTTATACGGTGGAACATTCCATAGTAAATTATAGGTTTGAGCATATCGTCTGATCGTATCGTGATTTAAAAAAATCTGGTTAAATCCATTTCTGTCCTTTTCTATTCTTGCTGTGATGTTTCCTGTTTCAGCAGATTGTTTGATGGCATTAAAAATAGTGTTGTATCTCGGATGTTCGTGAGCATTCCAGTCTTCAGGGTGCAAATCTAAAAATATGCATACAACATCGTGTAAATTTATTTCTGAATACATCGCATAATCATCTAAATGTGTTGTGCTGTTGTTTAGATTGATTTTAATACCTAAAGCCTGCTCTAATTCAGCTTTATTTAGTAGCGTTGTCTCAAAATCATTCTGATTAAATTGTGCCATTCTTACCTCCTAGAACGGTTGTTTGCATATATCTATAAAATGCAAATAAAAAACATCTTTTAAATCAATTGTTTATTAAAAATATTTAAATTTAAAAAATAAATTTGTAAATATAAACAGCAATTTGCATAGTTTTTTACACTCTATTTTGACACTTTTATTTGTTGATATTTTATACTTAAATTTGCAAAAATGTGAGGAATTTTATACACTCTTTCAAACTGAATAACAGCTTCTATTGACCTTATGAGATACCATCAAACCTTCATTTTAAGCTTCATTTCTTCAGCGATAGCAACTACCGCTTTCGCTAATACGCTTGATACTCAATTAAGCGGCATAGATGCTGCTCAACAACAACGCCAGCAACAGCATCAACAGGCACAAGCCGAACAATTACAAGCTCAACCCGATATTCGTCTCGATACATCTTCCTCTGAATCACTTTTACTCTCTCATACTGAATCACCCTGCTATCCTATCCATCAAATCACACTAACTGATTACGGTTCTTCTACCCTACAAAGTCAATTCCAATGGGCCTTTGATAAGGCTGCTCAAACATTAAAGCTTACGCTACCACACTGTTTTGGTGGTGAAGGTTTAGGCGTATTAATGAAACAAGTTCAAAACGAAATTATTGGCCGTGGTTATGTGACGACTCGTGTGGTGACTGAAGAACAAGATTTGAGAGGTGGAAAATTAGTTTTAACTGTTATTCTGGGTAAAGTGCGTAATACGATTGTAGCGGATAGTGGCAATGTACCTCGTTTTACGCGCTTACATGCTCTTACGGCTTTAACCTTTGATTCGGGTGACTTACTTAACATCCGAGATATTGAGCAATCTCTTGAAAATTTAAAACGTGTGCCAACTGTCGAGGCAAATATTGAAATTTTGCCGAGCGAAAGTGATAAAGCGGAAGTGGGTGACAGTGATTTAAAAATCAGCTATGCACAAGCCTTTCCGTTTAGGCTGAATTTAGGGCTGGATGACGCTGGCTCAACATCCACAGGGAAATTACAAGCTTCTGCAACCCTTTCGATTGATAATATTTTTTCTGCCAACGACCTGTTTTACACCTCATTTACCCACAGCCTCAAGCAAAAAGGCGATGATAAAGGTAGTCGTGCCAGCAAAAATCTAACATTGTATTACTCTATTCCGTTTGGCTATTGGAGTTTAGCTTTCTCTCACAACAAAAACCGTTATCACCAAGAAGTATTTGGTGCTTTTGATAATAGCTATCGTTATTCAGGTGTAAGTGATAACGACAAACTCACGCTGTCTTATTTGCTTTATCGTGATAGCGTGCGTAAAACGACGATTTCCGCGTCACTTTGGTCTCGCCAATCGCAAAACTATATTGATGGTGCTGAAGTGGGCGTGCAAAAACGCCGAATGGCAGGGTGGGAAGGGGGTTTTTCTCACAAAGAATATTTAGGCAACGGCACGTTAGTGCTATCCGCTAATTATAAACGCGGAACGGGGGCACGCGGGCAGTTACAAGCGCCAGAAGAATTACGGGGAGAAGGCACATCTCGACCACAGATTATCACGGTATCAATTTCTTATGACAAACCGTTTATGTGGGGCAAACAACCGTGGCAATTTAACTCCAGTTGGCAGGCTCAATGGAATAAAACCCCTCTCATTTTGCAAGACCGCTTTTCGCTTGGTGGACGTTATACCGTGCGTGGTTTTGATGGCGAATTAACCCTTACAGGCGAACGCGGTTGGTTGTGGCGTAATGAATTAGCGTGGCAGGTCAATCGCCTAGGTCATCAACTTTATTTTGCTTTAGACAGCGGGTGGGTAATGGGTTGGTCAACTAAAAATCAGTTGGGGCATCATTTAATGGGGTCAGCATTAGGCTTGCGAGGCAATATCAAAGGGATGTCTTATGATGTTTTTGTGGGTAAACCTGTGCGTAAACCAGAAGGGTTTAGCACCTCCGATACCGTGGTAGGTTTTAATTTAAATTACCCTTTTTAATGACATAGGGTTTTATATTTCTCGTAGGGTGGATTTACCCACTATTTCTACAACATAAAGGAATTGAATATGAACAAACAATGCTTTCGTGTGATTTTCAGCAAAACCTTACAACGCGTAGTGGTGACCTCTGAACTCGCAAAGTCTGAGGGTAAATCAACTGAAAAATCCCCTTTCACGTTTTTGCAACTTTTTGCCCATATCCGACCGCTTGTCTTTAGCCTATTTTGTGCCTTGGGCTTTGTGGCATTTTCAGATTCAGCGCTGGCGAATCTCATTATTCAAGCGGATAAATCCGCCCCTAAAAGTGAGCAACCCATTATTCTGCAAACCGCAAATGGTCTGCCTCAAATCAATATCCAAACCCCAAACGATAAAGGGCTTTCGCATAATAAATATTCAAAATTCGATGTCGATACCCGAGGGGCGATTCTCAACAACAGCCACACACACACTCAAACTCAATTGGCAGGCTATATTACCGGCAACCCTTACCTGGCACGCGGTGAGGCGAAAGTGATTTTAAATGAGGTGAATTCGTCCGACCCTTCTGTGTTAAAAGGCTATGTGGAAGTGGCAGGTAAAAAGGCGGAGGTGATTATTGCCAACCCGTCAGGCTTACATTGTGAGGGCTGCGGCATTATCCATTCAAACCGAGCAACCTTTACCACAGGCAAGCCACAGATTGTGAGTGGCAACCTTGAAAGTTTTGTGGTGGAAAAAGGCAAGGTAAGCGTCTCAGGCAAAGGAATGGATAATAGCCGTGTGGATTACACTGCCATCCTTGCCCGAGAAGCCGAGGTTAATGCAGGCATTTGGTCGAAAAAAGAGACTAACGTTATCACGGGTAAAAATACCATCAAGCGGTCAGATTCTGACAACCATTTGCAAATTATCCACACAAAACAACCGCTTGCAGAGGAAGCTAAACCTCAATTCGCCATTGATGTGGGTGAGTTGGGCGGAATGTACTCGGGCAAAATTCATCTTATCGGCACGGAAAATGGCGTGGGTGTACGTAATGCGGGGCATATTGGGGCGAGTGCCGACACCCTGCAAATTGATAGCCAAGGGCGAATTGTCAATACCGGTACACTTAATGCAGCTAAACCGATGATACTTACTGCCAGTCAAGGGATTGAAAACAAAGGCAAGATTGAAAATAAACAAGGCGATATCAAACTGAACAGTACCGCTGATATTAAGCAAGATGGCTCGATTGTTGCTCGTCATGGTAATATCCATAAAACAGCATCCTCTCAAATTACCCAGAATGGAGAATCTGTCGCTAAAGGTAGCATTACCTATCAAGCACCTAAAGTGAGAGCTTCAACCCAATCACTCATTGCAGCTGGTGTAGAAGTCAAAGATACTGCACAAGGTGAAGTGCGTTCTCTTGAACCCCATTCTGCTCAGGGAAAAGATATTACGGTTTCGGCCACGATAAAAGCAGCCTTACAGGGAAAAAATATTGCTTCAGGTAAGATCAATGTTCAAGGTTCAGAAATCGATCTTGATAATAGCCAAGCTTACGCTTACTCTGTGAATGTGTCCGCTCATCAAGGTCACATTCAAGCGAATAATGCAACGTTGATTGCAGATAAAACCCTATCATTAAGTACACCAACCGAACTCCAAACGCAACAAAGCTACCTTAAAGCAGAAAAAATCACTTCTCATCAAGGTTCGCTCAATACACAAAATGCAGTTTGGGAACAGACGGGCACGGATGAGCTGAACCTCTCGGTCAATGATCAACTTAAAAACCAAGGTGGTACCTTTAAAACACAAGGTGATTTAACCATTCATTCTCAGGGAATGGATAATCGACAAGGTCGATTATTGGCAAATGGTAAATTATTTGTTAATGCTGGAACAAGTCAAATTGATACGACAAATGGCGTAATGCTATCTAATCATAGTCTTTCGATTAACTCTGGTGAGGTCATTAATGATGAAGGTTTAATTCAATCTAATCAAAATGTTGCTATTAATACTCAGGGACAAAACCTATCTAATAAGCAGACGTTAACAGACACTCAAGATAAAGGGATTGTAGCACTTGGTAAGCTGAATATTCAGTCTGCAAATATTACCAACCAACAAGGGCGTATTGTCAGTGTAGGGAATCAAACTCTTAATGTTACAAATATCGATAATCAACAAGGCTTGATTTACTCTCAAGAAAATTTGGCTTTAAATGCTAAAAACCTCACTAATGATCAAGGGAGCATTCGTTCTGCTAAGCAGGCAGATATGACATTATCAGGTAATTTCAATCAGCAAAATGGTACTCTCCAAGCAGAGAGATTAAACTTAATTGCAAACTCACTGAGTTCAACCAATCAAAGTTTAATTTTTGCTGATAATCTGGATATTACAACATCAGCAGAATTAAGTAATAAAGATAGCCGAATTATTTCGAAGTTTGATGGCAATATTAAAGCAGGAAGTACGTTAGATAATACGAGTGGAACTATTGGTAGCAAGCAAAGCTCTTTAAAGATTGATACTAATAATCATAGTCTAGAAAATGAAAAAGGACGTATTGTTGCTGCTAAAAATATTATTATTAACAGCGGAGTTATTGAAAATAATCAGGGCTTAATCTCTGCAAATAACATTACGCTTAATAGCAATAGTCAATCAATTAACAATCAAGATACACTATTGGAAAATCAGAGTGATAGAGGAATTATCGCTCAGAATGCATTGACGATAAATACAGGCTCTCTGAATAACAATAATGGCAATATTCTTTCACGGAAAAATAGTACAGTAAATACTACGTCACTCGTTAATAATCAGGGTGAAATGCGTACACAATCACAGCTTAATTTAAATACCAATACACTCTTACAGAATACAGGTTTAATTACTGCGAATATTGTCAATTTAGTTGCTGATTCCATTAAATCAAACAAACAGAGTGAAATCAGTGGTAATCAAGTGAATGTGACTGCACAAACCCTTAATAATCAAGGGAGTAAATTGATTGCACAACACTCCGCACACGTTGATGTAAAACAGGGGATTCAGAACCAAAATGGCGTACTTGCTAGCCTCGGGGAAAGACTGACTATTAATAGTCACCAATCTGATCTCAATAATGTAAAAGGTCTTATTTCAGCACAAAATGGTACACTGAACTTAGACACTAATACTCTTAATAATCAACAGGGTGCTATTCGTGCAAAAACAGCAGGGGTTACAACATTACAAACCTTAGATAATCGCAATACGCTTTCAGATAAGCATCAAGGTATTGTAGTAACAGATTTAACCTTGAATGCTAAACAACTTGATAACCAAGACGGGCGAGTTGCAGTATTGAATCATGCTACACTTCAAGTCTCTGATATCCAAAATCAGTCAGGTGAAATTCTAGTGGTTAATGATGGTTTGTTGAAGGCAAATAAAATCAATAACCAAATAGGTCAAATTATTTCCACATCTGCTAATTTAACTATTACTACACAAACAGCACTAAATAATCGACAAGGAATAATTGGTGCAGAAAATCAGCTTGCATTGACGACCAAAGGCTTGGACAACCAACAAGGTAATATCACCTCATCAAATCAGTTAGTAATTAATACTGCTCAACAACAGATTGATAACCAATATGGTCTAATCTTCTCTAAAAATCAGGCTAGTATTCGTTCAGGTGAAATGAATAATCAGAACGGCCTTATTCGTGCAGATAATTCACTTTTAATTGATGTTAACCAAAATATGATTGATAACCGGAATACTCAAGATGTCGCAAAAGGGATTATTGGATTGGGTCGTGTGGTTTTACAAGGCGTAACCACTCTGCTTAATCAACAAGGTAAGCTCTATGGTGGAAGCGAGCTTAACATTACTGCTGTAGAGAGTTCACAAAATCAACAAGGCATTATTCAAAGTAACGGTAATTTAACCTTATCAACCAAAGTACTTGATAACCAAGAAGGTAAACTCTCTTCTTCTAGTGCAAATATTAATGCACAAACAATCAATAACCGTGCGACATCTCATAATGGTTCACTCATTTATGCAGATAAATTAACACTTAGCACGGAACAACTTGATAACCAAGGCACAAAAGCAAAAGGTAATACTCCGACACAAGGTATTCAAGGGAAAGATATTACTTTAAAAGCCTCATTATTCAATAACCAACAGGGGGGCGTTTATAGTTCGAATAATGTCTCTATAACTTCAAATAATCGTTTGGATAATCAGGAAGGGGAATTATTAGCTGTTAATACAGTAAATGTATTAAATCGTGGTAATTTAACAGTAAATAATGATAAAGGGCTAATTCAAGGTAATAAAACCGTTAATTTAAATGCAAAAAGCTTGGAATCTGAAGGAAATATTAGAACTAAAGGTGACTTAAATATTACTTTAAAAGATAGCTTTATTTTAAATAATGCTTTTGAAGCTGGCAATCTCACTCTTAAAACAGATGGGAATTTCACTAATAATACTGAGCAGACAATTGCGAATAAAATGACAATTTCAGCAAATAACATTGTGAATAACGCCAATTCAGAACTTTCATCAAATGAGACAACGCTTAATTCAAACGCTTTAACGAACCGAGGTTTAATTGACGGGGTAAAAACCTTAATCAATAGTATTGCTGTAACCAATATCGGTACAGGAAAAATCTATGGCGATCATGTGGCATTTAATTCCTCTACGGTCGAAAATTTAGCTGAAACGGTAGATGGGGAAACTAAAGCGGGTACGATTGCTGCAAGAGAAAGATTAGATTTTGGTGTTGAAAAACTGATTAACCGTGATCACTCACTGATTCTTAGCTTAGATAAACTTTCAATTGGTGGACAATTAGATGAAAACCATCACGCAACAGGTAAAGCAGATTTTGTAGAGAATGGCAGTGCAACTATTGAGGCTTTTGGAAACGGTAAAATCAATACAGTTCAGTTATTAAATCAAGATCTCTATGTAAAAACAGGTATTGATACTCAAGTTGAAAATATTGTTGAGCATGCATTAGGCAAGAATTCCAACCGTTATCGAGAAGGACGAGATGGTTATTATAATATTAATAATGGCTCTAGAAACCCAAATTCTTATTTTCAATTAAAGAATGGTACGAGAATTGAGGGATTTGGTTGGTATTCTTGGTTTTATAATCAAACAACGAATACAACAACATTAGAATATACGGATCCAGCTAAAATCGCTATAGGTGGTTCATTGGAATTAGATGGGGAAGATCTTCATAATAAATATAGTCATTTATTAGTAGGTAAACAACTTTGGCTAGGAGATACGGTTTTTGATAAAAATCGTCAAAATAGTCCATTAGATGGAGGTAGAGTAAAACTGCATAATGAAGATATTATAGGTGAAATTAATCGTCAAGATAATGGCACTTATAGAATTGAATACCGTGTTCGTAAGAAAAAAGGAAGAAAAGGTCATTACCACTACCACCATAATGGATTGGAATATGGACCTTATGATCACCCAGTTGAACATTTTTCATTTAATCGCGTACTTAATACTATTGGTACTCCAATTACATCTAATGCAACTGTTGATGGTAAAACAAAAGTAAAAGATATTCAGCTAGATACCGTATCGGTCGTGTCGAATAATGTAGATAAACCGAATGCGATTTCTATTGGGAAGGCTTCATTAGACTCTTCTATTGGTACTACTACAGAAATTACGTTTACTCCGACTATTGATAACCATAATATTATCAGTTCAGGACAAGTCATAGCTAAATTACAAACAACTATTGATAAATTTGGCGCTGAGGATATCTCTAATATGACTATGCCGATGGTAAAAACCCATTTAGCAGACGTAAGTTTACCTCAGGCTAGTCTCTACAAAATCAATCCTGATGCTACGAAAGGCTATATTGTTGAAACCGATCCTAAATTTACCGACCGCAAACAATGGCTGAGTTCAGACTATATGTTTGAACAGCTCCGTCACAACCACGATAATGTACATAAACGCTTGGGCGATGGTTTCTATGAACAGCGTTTAATTAACGAACAAATTAACCAACTGACTGGTCGCCGTTTTATTCAAGGCTATAACAACGATTTAGAGCAATATAAAGCCTTAATGAATAACGGAGTGAAATACGCTAAACAATTTAACCTTGCTGTTGGGGTTGGTTTAACCGCAAAACAGATGTCCGAATTGACAACAGATATGGTGTGGTTAGTGAATAAAGAAATCACGCTGGCTGATGGGCGAAAAGTAACAGCCCTTGTGCCACAAGTGTATCTGGTTGCCCGCAATAGTGACATTACTTCCCGAGGTGCAGTGATTTCAGCCAATCAAATTATCGGTAATGTTGATAATCTACAAAACAGTGGCGTGATTACCGGCTTAGATTTAACTCGCTTACACAGCAATCAACTGGAAAATCGAGGCACGATTTTGGGTGATACGGTGGATTTATCGGCTAAGCAAAACCTCATCAACTTAGGCGGTAAGATTGAAGCGGTGAAAGATTTATCCCTTTATGCAGGCAAAAATCTCGAAATCAGCTCTACCCTCTCATCAAGTCAAAGTACTGACGGCAACTTTGCCCGCACGGTGTTAGACCAACTCGCTTCGGTCAAAGTCACCGGTGAAGGTGGACGTTTAACTTTACACAGTGACGATAACCTTACGATAAAAGCCGCTAATATTGAAAGCCAAGGCAGCTTAAAAGCGATAGCAGACAAGGCGTTGAGTATTACTACGCTGAATGTGAGCAACAAAGAACACTACAACGGCAATGCGGATAACTACTATCGTTTAGACCAACAAGGTGAAATTGGCTCAACCCTGAGAGGTAAAGACGGTGTTCGCCTAGTCGGAATGGAAAATGCTACGCTTCGCCAAGCCACGGTGAGCAGCGAAAGCGGTGAAACCTTTGTTGGCTCAAAAGGTGATGTGCGTATTGAATCAGGCGAGCAATCCGAACAATTAGCCAGCAGTTCGAAAGGCAGTACCAAAGGTTGGTTTAGTAAAACCACGGAAACCCGCCGTCACTACCACGATACCACGGAAAATATCGGCAGTAAGATAGACGGCAATCATGTCACACTCTACTCGGAAGCTGGCAAAGTTGATATTCACGGCTCTGTGGTGGTTGCCGATAAGCAGCTAGTGATTGATAGTAAAGAAGGGGTAAATATTACCTCTGCCACCAAGACGCATTATGCGGAAGATGAACGGATTAAAACGAAAAGCGGTTTAATGGGGACAGGTGGAATTGGTGTTAGTGTGGGCAAGAAGAAAGAACAAATTGAACAAGACCACACCCAACAAAGTGCGGCGCGTAGCCAAGTGGGGAGCTTATCGGGTGATACAATAATCCGCACAGACGGGCATTACCAACAAACCGGCAGCGTCGTGACCTCCCGAGACGGTGATGTAGATATTGCCGCCAAATCAGCCAACATTACGGCGGCGCGTTCGGATTATGAAAGCAATTACAAACGCACGGTACAGCAAAAAGGAGTAACGGTTGCGATTAACCACCCCGTAATGTCGGCAGTTAATGCAGCAGAAAAAGCAATGAATTCCTTACAGCAGGCAGGAGAAAGCCAAAACAACCGAATTAATGCTCTTTCTGCTGTAAATGCGGCTTGGGATTCATTCAGAGCCATAGATGCAGGATTATCAGCTCTAGGGTCTATACAAGGCAATACTTTTTCTGATTTTGGTATTTCTGCAACTTACGGGCAACAAAAAAGTGTTTCTACAAGCCAAAGTAAGGGTTCAACAATGGCAAGTAGTGAAATTAAGGCTGGTGGTAAGATTAATCTCTCTGCTATTGGTAATGGCGAACATTCTCAAATTAATGTTATTGGTTCAAATATTGCAGGTCGTTCGGGTACAAATTTAGTATCTGAGGGCAATATCAACATTGAAGCTGCTCAACAAACTCATCAAGAGCGTAGCAATAATAAATCGAGTGGTTTTAATACTGGAGTAACAGTGAGTACTGGGGGTATTGGATTTACAGCTAGGGCAAACTATGGAAAAGGATACGGCAATGGTGATGAAGTTACCTATACCTATTCTCATATTGGTAGTTCAAATAGCCAAACAACAATCCATTCAGGTAATGATGTGACTCTAAAAGGTGGACAAGTTTCAGGCAAAGGTGTTGTATTAACTGCGGATAACTTGCATATTGAAAGTGTACAAGAAACACTTGATTACGACAGTAAACAGAAAAATGTTTCAGGCTCTGCAACTGTGGGAGTTGGGGCATCTGTTTCTGGTAGTTACGGTTCTTCAAAAATGAATGCTCACTATAAAAATGTGGTTGAACAATCAGGTATTTATGCGGGAGATGATGGTTATCAAGTCAATATTGCAAACCATACCAATTTAGTAGGCGGTGTAATGCAATCAACGGATAAAGCGGAAAATAATGATAAAAACGTCTTCTCAACCGGTACGCTTGAGTATCGTGATTTGAAAAATATTTCTAACTACAATACAGAGGGCTACTCATTAAATGCTGGTGTTTCAATGGATGGAGATTTCCGTATTCCATTCGGAAATAATGCAAGTTCTGTTTCAAATCCGACTCAAGAAACACAAATTCCAACAACTGCAAAAGATGAGAAAGTTATTCAAACTATTGAAGGAATGGGTGGAGCAGCTATTTCTCAAGCAGAGTTGGAGAAGTCAGATACTGAAAAAGAGCGTAACACGGGTGTGAAATTAGATGGTTTAGCTGGTGTATTTAATCAAGGTAACTGGGGCGTAGCAAAAGCCTTAGCAGCAAGTACCTTAGGCGTTGTTAGCCGTGATAGTAATGAAACAGGTGTCACAACAAGTAGCATTAACACAAAAAATATTGTGATTACGAAAGGTAATGAGAAGGAAAATAACGCCAAAATAGCGGATTTAAATAAGGGCAATATTCATCAATCCTTAGCGAAAGTTGATATTGAAAGAGTTAAATCTGACTTTGAGCGTGATTTAGGCGTAGCTAAGGAGTTTATGGAAAACCTTTCTGCGATTGGCGATAAACTTTATTACGACGTGGAGAAAAATGAAAAGAATATTTTAGTGAAATATAAACCAGAAAATTGTACTGATCCAAGCTGTTTAAAATCTTTTGAGCTTGATATGGAAAAACTGAAAAATAGAAAGCTAACTAAAGATGAAGCAGAGCTAGTTTCAAGAATGTATGTTCACGGTATTTTTAATATGAATGATAATGAGCGAATTGAAGGAGGAATTTTATATGGTGGTTCGGATGTACTAAATAATTCTTCATTAATTGTAAGAAAGCCTTATGCAGGTTTAACAGAAGAAATAACCTTCACTGTCTTTGAGCGTTTACGAGCTGGATTTAATTTACCAAGTGTATTTGGTGCATCTAATGCAAGCCGAGATCAAGTAACTATTTGGAATAAATTAAATGAATATAATCAGAATAATCCAAATACTGAAATAGATCTAAAGCATATTGCACATAGCTTAGGTGTATCAAGTACGAAGAATGCAATGAATTGGGCAGATTATCAAAAAGTAAGTTTAGATAACTTAAATGCAAATTTAACGGCATTGGGAACATCTTATCCAATACATAGTGATTTACAAACAGGTTATTTTGACAAAGCAAAAGGACTGTTTGGAAAAACGAAATTGGATTATTCAATTGCTCCAAGAGATTGTGTTGGTACTTGTTTATTGATTGGTAGAACACCATCTACAGCAGGGAATACGGATATTGGTATTCCTTTGATTGACTTATTGCCTCATCATGGGAGTTATATTAGAGATAAAGTGGTTTTTGATTTCTATTTTAAAAACCTACCATCTAAGAAATATGAAGAAAAGCTAAATTCATTAAAACATACTTGGGATATAAAAGGAGAGTATATGGGACCTAGATTTAATAAGTTAGAGGGAAATAAATAGATGAGAAGAACATTTTATTTTGTAATATTAAGTTTATTTCTAACTTCATGTGCATTTTACAATGCAAAAACGTATGTTGGGTTCAGTAGAGAATATATAAATTCTTGGAAAAATGGAGCTACTCCAGCTACATATTCTGTTTTTTCAGAATGTAAAAGATTTGATAACGGAGATAAAGGTATGTTTGAATGTTTATATAGTAAGGGATATAGATTTAAACCAGCTGTGGGATTCTGTTTATTTAGCAATTCATGTCAAGTTGAATCATTATATACAAAGTGATTAGTAATGGATAGCTTTGATACACTAAGAATATTTGGGGCTTCAAATGCAAGCCGAGATCAAGCCTCGATTTGGGATAAGCTCAATTCATACAATGCAAAAAATCCGAATGAGAGAGTTTCGTTAGATCACGTTGCACACAGTTTAGGAGCTTCAAGTACGAAAAATGCAATGAACTGGGCTGGTTATAAAGATATAGATTTAAACGAAACCACTTTAAAAGGCTATGTGGCTGGAACTTCCTACCCAATAACAAATAAAACGATTGGAGGAAGATTATCATTTGATTTATATGATAAAGGCTATGCAGAAAAAGCGGCATCTCTGTTTAGAGATGGAAAAGTAGAATATGCAGCAGCCCCTAGAGATATAGTCGCAACAGGAATAGGATTGCCGTATCAAATTGGTAGCTTTAGTTTAGGTATAGGTAATACAGATACAACAGGCAGTAATTGGACAGGAATACCAATATGGGGGATTATCGCAGGGGATCATACAAAAGCGTATTATCGTGATGAGGATGTAATTAACTTTTTAAATCCTAGTTTCGATGAAGAAAGTGAGAAAAATAGACAGAATATAATTAATTATCAGGAAAAAGTTTGGGGAGGGATTGGACCTAAAATAGAACCAATTAACTTTGATAATAAGATAATCTTAAAGAAAGAAAAAGGAGATAAGTAATGAGACAATTATCACTTATATTCTCATTGTTAATATCAGGATGTTATTTGGCTAATGGTTCACCAAATTCATATACTTTTTGGATTAAAGACGGTAGACATATTTCTGCTTCTGAAATGAGATATTGTTTTGAAAAAAATAAATCTAAACTCAGCAGTGAAAATAAAAAAAGGTTCGAACATCTAGAAAACCTCTATGAAAAATCAGGTTATTTACATATGAAAACAGAATATCCAAATGAATATAAAGAGTATCGGGAACTGCGTAAGTTTATCCCTTCTAATAGTAGTTGCTATTATGACTTGGGATACCGTTTTAAAGCCCCATTATATTGGTGTATGGCACAAGATGGAGATAATACTAAGACTTGTATGGAAAATATGAAATATAGGAATTAGTAGTTGAATGACAAGCGGTTAATTATATTGAATGTTTTGCAAATTTTAGCGGTAAATCAACCGCTTGTTTTGGCATGAGCGAGGATGCTCCCACCATCGAGAGCTTCAAGTACGAAAAATGCAATGAACTGGGCTGGTTATAAAGATATAGATTTAAACGAAACCACTTTAGACCACACCCAACAAAGTGCGGCTCGTAGCCAAGAGGGGAGTTTATCGGGTGATACAATAATTCGCACAGACGGACATTACCAACAAACCGGCAGCGTCGTGACCTCCCGAGATGGTGATGTAGATATTACCGCCAAATCAGCCAACATTACGGCGGCGCGTTCAGATTATGAAAGTAACTACAAACGGACTTATGAGCAGAAAGGGGTGACGATTGCCGTTAATATTCCTGTGGTGCAAACGATACAAGCGGTCGAAAAAAGCGTAAATTCTGCAAAATCGGTGGGTAGCAGTAAAAACGACCGAATCAATGCGTTAGGTGCAGTGAATGCGGGTTTTGAGGCGTGGCGAACCGCAGAGCAAGTGGGCAAGTTAGCCGAAGCGATGGGGCAAAACCCAGCACAAGCCCTCAGCCAAGATGTGAGTGTATCGATAACTTATGGCGAGCAAAAAAGTGTCGAAACCCAACATAGCGAAGGGAACAAGGCAGAGAAAAGCCAAATCAACGCCGGCGGTAAGGTCAATATCAAAACCGAAGGAGACGGTAAAAACTCAACCTTAACGATTGCAGGTAGCGATGTCTCAGGCAAAGGTGGTACTCATCTGAAAGCTGAAGGCGATGTGAATATTTTAGCCGTGGATGAAAACCATCTCGAACGAAGTAAAAACAAATCGAGTGGCTTTAATGCAGGTGTTGCTGTTCAGTTTGGAGGAGCAGGCAGCCCAACGCTAGGGGTAACGGCAGGTGGCAACACCTCAAAAGGCTATGGCAATGGCGAAAGCCAAGCGTGGGTAGGCAGCCAAGTGGGCAGTCAATCAAGCAAAACCGAAATTGAGAGCGGCAATACAGCGAACATTATCGGCTCACAGGTGCAAGGCAAACGGGTTGAGGTGAAAGCAAAAGACCTGAATGTTCAAAGCCAGCAAGACACAATGAGCTATAAGGGCAAACAAGAGAGCATACAAGGTCAAATCACAGTCGGCACCGGTGTTTCAGGCAGTGCAAGTTACAGCAAATCGAAAATGAATGCAGATACGGCAACAGTCGGTCAGCAAGCTGGGATATTTGCAGGTGATGAGGGGTATGATATTGATATCCAAAACCATACTGAACTGACGGCAGGTTTAGTGACCTCAACCGAAAAAGCCGAAGTGGAAGGTAAAAATCGTTTTAGTACAGGCACGCTGAATGCCACGAACTTGGATAACCATGCTAACTACAAGGGCAGTAGCGTGGGAGTCAGTGCGAGTGCGGCAGCGAATTTTGATACGCCGTTAGGGGATAAAGGACAAGTACAGAGTTCAAAAACAGTCAAAGATGAAAGCGGCAACCCGGTTTTAGCCACGGGTGCAGAGTCATTACAAGCCGGGGTGAATGTGGGCTACGGGTCGGATAGTAATAGCCAATCGAGCCAAACCCAATCAGGGATTAACACAAAAAATCTGACCGTAAGAAATGAGCAAGCTCAAATTGAGAAAACCGGTAAAACGGCAGAGCAAATTAAAGCCGCAGTGAAAACCGATATTACTACTGAAATAGCAGAAAGCCGTTCGGGTAAATTAGAAAATCGGTTTGACAAAGATAAGTTACAAAAAGAGCTGGATTATCAGGTTAAAGCGACGCAAGAGCTCCAAACTATCAGTATAGCAACCATCAATGAAAAAGTTGCCACTCACGCAGAAAATAAGCGAGCCGAAGCAGAACAGGCAAAAGCAGAAGGCAATCTTGCTAAAGCTCGTGAATTGGAAAATGAAGCGAAGAAATGGGAAACAGGTGGAGCTTACCGACAAGGGGTGGATGCGATAACCAATGCGGTAGGGTTAGCTTTAGGTGGCAGCCCAATGGCAGGGGTAATCGCAGGAGCAGTTTCGCCTTATATCAACACAGAAATCAAACAGGCAACCGAAGGCAACGAAGCGGCGAACCTGATTGCTCACGCTATTTGGGGATCAGTAGAGGCTTACACACAGGGTGGCAAAGCTGGAGCAGGTGCGGCAGCAGCGGTAACGGGCGAAGTGGGTGCAAACATCATCGCTAAAAACCTCTTCGGCAAAGAGCCTGAAAACCTGACTGAAGCGGAAAAACGGACGGTATCGGAGCTGAGCCAAGTAGCGGCTGGTTTGGCTGGTGGTTTATCTGCAAGCGGAGGAAATTCCCTATCAACAGCCCAAGCGGTGAAAACTGGGCAAGGGATAGGGAAGAATGCGGTGGAGAATAACTACCTATCTAAGCAAGACTGGATTGACTATCAAAGGGAGATGACAGCTTGTGGCAACAATCAAGAATGTATTAAACAGGTAAAAGAAGAGTTTACTGATGTTAATAAAGCAAATAGTGAGACATTACAAGCGGCTTGTAGATTAGGAGGAAATACAGAGGAGTGTGCTAAACATACATCTTTTGCTAAAGAAGGATTTGATTATGCCAGAGAGAGTGTTTACTTTGACGGCTCAGGCTGGATGGCAAAAATAATGAATACCAATAAAGCGGAGGCTAAAGCTAAACCAACAGAGGGGCTATTGGGTAGTGAAGCGATTACTCAAATAGAGAGGGCATTATCTAATCCCGAGATTATAAATAAAGTTGAAAATGATCCTCTTGCAAAACAAGAGCTAACAAAAGGCATTGACCAAGCAGCTAGTGCAGTTAGAACAGAAAAAACGAATGCCTATGAATTTAGTGCAAAATGGGAATACCCAAATATATCTGGGCTTTCAAATAATTATAGAGTATTTGGACGAGAATTAGGTGCTGAACCTGTTGTTCCTGAATTTTATTTCTCTACTGTATTGGGAGCAGGCAAAGTCGGTAAAGCACTATTTGACCTCTCATCAACATCAACCCGTGTGATAGTGGGAGCGAATGGTGCGGTGAGTGCTGGTGCTCAATACCTGACTAATGGAGAGATTAGTGTAAAAGAAACCTTAAAAGATATGGGAGAAGCCTATATTACGAAAGACTTTAGTTTTAAAGGATATACGGCTTGGAATATTGGAACAGGTTTTTTAGAGGGAGGCTTAGAAAATGCTAAATGGCAAGATGGGAAATTACAAGGTTTCTCAGTCGAAAATGCGCTGGAAAGAGCGGGTGTAAAAACAGTAACAAGTAGTATAGGTTATGGCTTTGGTAAAGGAGTAGAAAAACCGCTGGATAAATATATTAATACATATGGTAGAGGTTTAAATACTAAACAAGTTAGAGTTGGAAGCCCACTTATTCAGTTCGTAGAGCCTAGTTCAGTTCCTGTAGGAGTAGGAAATGCTATAGATAGTATTAGTAATAAATTTTCCGAAAATGAATATGAAAAATTTAAACTTTTAAATGGAGTGGAAAAATGAAATACCCTTTAAGAGTTTATGTTTTTGCATTTTTTATATCATATATTTTTTCTAATATTGCCATATTAGGTATATTTTCGTTTGTAAAGTTATACTTTTATTTTTTTAGGTACAAAATGAGAGTGTCTTTTTGGAACTTTATATACGAGGATATTAGATTTTTATTATTCATGCCTATTATTACTGCACTAGCTATTATGATTATGTATTTTGGACAAAGGAGGTAACTTGTTAAATTTTCAGAATATCAATACAATAACTCAAAGTTCTCGTCAAGCAGTACAGGAAAAACTTAATAAGGGGGAAATTATACAATCTGAATATAACCAAGAATTGGAAAATTATAAATATGAGCAATTAGATAAAGGTCGTAATATTTATCAGTTACGCGAAATTTCTGATCAGGAGCGAAATAACCTACAAAAAGTAACTTATACCGATCCGCTGACAGGTAAATCGGAAACAAGGTATGTTGTGGCATTCAACGGTATTTTTAATGATGAAAATGCGGCTGCTAAATTTGCTTGGCAAAACTATGTGGCTAAAGAAAGTGAAACAGGGAAAATAGATAGTCGTATTTATAAAGATGTCTATTTTGTTCATCACCCAGAAGCTAAAAATCCGATTTCTGAATTATTGGTCGCAGGTTATGAAAAAATGTTTGAAGGTTCTTTTGGTAACTTGTTAGGAATGGATAATTCCAGTTTACAAGCCAAGTATATTATGACGAAGTATGGTAAAGATAATCTGTTTATTGGCTCACATAGCCGTGGTACTTTAACCGTTGCTAATGCATTAAGTGCATTAAATACCAAAGAAAATCGTGAGGCTAAAATACTATCTGATACAAAAGTTAAAATGGTTGGTCCGGCAGCGAATGTAACCAATTCGGATAATACACTAAGCCAATTACAAACAGGGTCTTCAAGAAATGAGGCGAATAAAGCGAGTTCTATTCGTATTGAAAATCATAAGTTAGATCCTGTTGGTAGTTTACCGATTGTTTTGGGAGGGAATCCATCCACAATGAATGATAATCACGAAAATAGAGGAGTAATACAACGAATGATTAATATGTTCGGAGATAACTCATCTATGCATAATTGCTATGGTTTAGGTCAGGTACAATGTATCAAAGATGGATACCGACAAAAAGGAGATTTAATGATGAATAAAGAACAAACAATTTATGATTTGAATAGAAATTCAAACAATAAATAAAGGAGAAATACGATGAAAGCACTCACGGTTATTTTTAGTATTTTCCTTTTAATTGGTTGTTCATTTGGAGGTTTTAAACCACCTAAACCATATTATAGTTGGGGAGCAGGAAAGCAATTTTATTCAAAGACAGGAGAGTGGTTGGGTAAATTTGATTTCTTGGATCAAAGAGAACATGATATGCGAGCTTGTGGTATGGATCCTGTATTAGGCGAAAGCGATAAGCTTAAAGTTAATTTGTGTATGGAAAAAAAAGGATGGTATCTAGAACAAGGTCCGGTGTGTGAGGAAAAAGATGTATGGAATGAGCCAGAATGTATTAAATGGCGAGCCAAGTATAGTAAACCGAATGCGAAACCATGGGGGTAATCATTCTAGATAGTAGCCCATTAAGACCCTGTCGGTAACTTACCTATTATATTGGGCGGAAATCCATCCACAATGAATGATAACCATGAAAATAGAGGAGTAATACAACGAATGATTGATATGTTCGGAGATAACTCATCTATGCATAATTGCTATGGTTTAGGTCAGGTACAATGTATCAAAGATGGATACCGACAAAAAGGAGATTTAATGATGAATAAAGAACAAACTATTTATGATTTAAATAGAAATCAAAACGGTAAATAAAAGGATAAATAGTGATGAAAATATTTAGTATTATTGTTAGTGTTTTCTTTTTGATTGGATGCTCATTCGGTGGATTTAAACCACCTCAGCCATATTACAAATGGCGTCTTCATGACTCAATAAAATTATATCCGCCTTCACAAGAAGGTAGCTTTTTTGAATTATTAACTCATCGTGAGAATGACATGAGATCTTGTGGTATGGATCCTGTATTAGGCGAAAGCGATAAGCTTAAAGTTAATTTGTGTATGGAAAAAAAAGGATGGTATCTAGAACAAGGTCCGGTGTGTGAGGAAAAAGATGTATGGAATGAGCCAGAATGTATTAAATGGCGAGCCAAGTATAGTAAGCCGAACGTCAAACCTTGGGGGCAAAGGCGGTACACATCTGAAAGCTGAAGGCGATGTGAATATTTTAGCCGTGGATGAAAATCACCTTGAACGAAGTAAAAACAAATCGAGTGGCTTTAATGCAGGTGTTGCTGTTCAGTTTGGTGGAGCGGGTAGTCCAATATTAGGGGTAACGGCAGGTGGCAACACCTCAAAAGGCTATGGCAATGGCGAAAGCCAAGCGTGGGTAGGCAGCCAAGTGGGCAGTCAATCAAGCAAAACCGAAATTGAGAGCGGCAATACAGCGAACATTATCGGCTCACAGGTGCAAGGCAAACGGGTTGAGGTGAAAGCAAAAGACCTGAATGTTCAAAGCCAGCAAGACACAATGAGCTATAAGGGCAAACAAGAGAGCATACAAGGTCAAATCACAGTCGGCACCGGTGTTTCAGGCAGTGCAAGTTACAGCAAATCGAAAATGAATGCAGATACGGCAACAGTCAATCAACAGGCAGGCATATTTGCGGGGGATGAGGGTTATGACATTGATATTGCCAACCACTCGGATTTAAAAGCTGGGTTAGTAACCTCAACGGCACAGGCTGAAAATGAGGGAAGAAACCAATTTAGCACAGGCACATTGAGCTATAGCCATATCGAAAACCACGCAGACTATAAAGGCAGTGCGGTAGGCGTAAGTGCAGCAGGCGATTATAAAGGCGGTTGGAACGGTCAGAAAGTAGATAAAGAAGGCAACCCAACCCACAGCCTAAGTAATACGATTGGTTATGGCAAAGACCAAGACAGCCAAGCAGGTACAACGTATTCAGGCATTAACACCCAAAACCTGATTATTCGAGACGAGCAAGCTCAACTAGAGAAAACAGGTAAAACGACTACTCAAATCAAGCAAGAAGTTAAAACTGACATCACAACTGACACAGCCGAAAGCCGCTCGGGCAAGCTCGAGAATAACTTTGATAAAACCAAACTCCAAAAAGAGCTGGATTATCAAGTAAAAGCCCTAAGTGATTTTCAAACCACAACGGTTTCCACTATTAATGAAAAAGTGGCAAATCACGCAGAAAGCAAACGAGCAGAGGCAGAAAAAGCCAAAGCCGCAGGCAATCTTGCCAAAGCCAAAATACTGGAAAACGAAGCGGAGAAATGGGAAACCGGTGGAGCTTACCGACAAGGAGTCGATGCGATAACGAATGCAATCGGCTTAGCCTTAGGCGGCAGCCCAACAGCAGGGGTAATCGCAGGGGCAGCATCTCCGTACATCAACACACAAATCAAACAGGCAACAGAGGGCAATGAACAAGCGAACTTGATAGCTCACGCAATATGGGGAGCGGTGGAAGCTTACACGCAAGGCGGTAAAGCCGGTACAGGTGCTGCGGCAGCGGTGACGGGCGAAGTGGGGGCGAAACTGATTTCAGAACAGGTGTTTGGTAAATCTCCTGAAAATCTAACGGAAGCAGAAAAACGGACAGTATCGGAACTAAGCCAAGTTGCAGCAGGATTGGCTGGTGGATTATCGTCAAGTGGAGGAAGTTCATTATCTACAGCCCAAGCAGTGAAAACCGGGCAAGGGATTGGGAAAAATGCGGTCGAGAATAATACTTTTGGTGATATTCATCCTTCAGATGATAGAAAACAAAGTATTGAATCTATAGCAAAGGCAATGTTTAAGGGCGATGAAGAAAAAGCAGAAGCCTATTATGATGGGACGAAACGAGGTGAAGCAAAAGCCTTAGTTGAAGGAGTGAAAGGCACAATAGAGGCAATTCAACACTTTGACGAAACAATGGTAACGATTGCCGATGCCTTGAGTAATCTAAAGGAAACTGTTCAGAAAGTAGTGATTTCTCTTGAAGAGTTAAATGCCCGTATCAATTCAGCATTAGAGACTAATCCGGCAGAGGCTGGTGAATTGATGGGATATTTACAATCTCAAGGGAAAGCAATACAAGCTCCAACTGTGATTTTAACTGGTGAGATCGCTAATAAGCTTATAAGGTTAAAAAAATCAAATATAGGATATTTACCTAATAATTTTGCTGACAGCAAGAAATTAAATGATCATTTTAATAAACATCATGCAGAATTTGGAAAGTTATATTCTTCTCCTGAGGAGTATTTAGAAGGAGCAAAGACGGTAATTAAAAATGGTTATAAAGTATCTTATGAATATAAAGGAGAAAATAGATATGGCTATGTATTATATATAGGCAATACTAAAAAAGGAGACTCCAAGTTCGCATTTGTTGGGACAAACAATAAAAATGAAATTACCACATATCATATCGAAAGTGGAAAAGACTTTTGGAAAATGATAAATAATGATAAAAATCTTAAGTTGATTAATCCTGTAAAGTGAGATTATTATGAATTACGAAGTGATTATTAAAGAAAATAATGATTACGATGTTATTATTGAAGTGAACAATGTAGAGATCATTTGTTTTTCCAGTAAAGGATTAAAAGCTAAGGAAGGAGATATTATTTTTGTTGAGATAACTCCTTTTTGTGATTTTGAAATTTACTTATCAAGTAGTGTAAATAGAACAATAGAACATATATCGGGTTATCAATATAAAATAACAGGAATTTTAGATATTGATAAAGGAGGAGTTGATTCATTATTCTTTATTGAGCTAGAAGAGCTATATGATTATGGCTTTTTAGATAAAAAAATGGTAGAGGTACATATATTAAGATTTAATATATATCAATCATAATCTATGACAATAGAAAAATTTCTCCCGATAGCACTAGCGTCCATGCTAGTACTATGCCGGCACGCTCACAACTAGCTCGTAGGTTGGGTTGAGCCTGCGAAAACCCAACGTAATGAATAAATACTTGTTGGGTTACGTTTTACTAACCCTGATAGTGCTATCGTCCACACTAGTGCTATTTAATATAAGTTACAAGCGGTTAATTATGCTGAATATTTTGCAAATTTTAGCGGTAAATCTAGTTTTTGCTTTTGGGTGTAACAACTTTGATAAAACCAAGTTACAAAACGAGTTGAATTAGAAAGTAACCAAAGTTGTTGGTGGTCATAGTACACTTGGTAATGTGAAAGTAGATGAAGTAATTAAAACTTATCCTAATGGTGTATATGAGGCTAAAGTATCTGTTAAAGATCCTTCTAGTAGTAAATACTTTGAGAAAACCAATAATGGTGGAATATCTACTATGTTTCCTAAAACGTGGACAAGCGATAGGATAAAAGTTGAGGTAAGTCAGGCGTTTAATAACAAAGTAGTTAATGGTAACAAATGGTATGGAATAACTCCCTCTGGAGTTAAGGTTGAGGGCTTTATAAGTCCACACACTACTGCTTACCCATCACCTAATCAATAAGGAGAAAAAGTGAAACTAAGATTTTTTTATTTTTATAATAGTGTTTGGAATACTATCACACACAACTTGTGAGTCAGTTAATCAAGAGAAAAATGAGAAGGTTATATCTTATTATTTATTAGATTGTTCTTCGAATTTTCTAAAAAATTTAGTTCTAATATTAGATAACTGTCCACAAAATGATATAGATATCAGCACAGAAAGCTGGGGAGGAGAAATTGTAGATAGTGAAGTATATTTGCATTCTAATTTTGAGCCTGATAATGAGGAGTATTCTATAACTATCCCTTGCTCTGATTTTACAAATGCTATTTTACATTGGCATAATTTTCTTCTTAAGCAACCGGATTTATCTTATTCTGAGCTTTTAGATATATAGGCTTAACCGCAAAACAGATGTCCGAATTGACAACAGATATGGTGTGGTTGGTCAATAAAGAAATCACACTGGCTGATGGGCGAAAAGTAACAGCCCTTGTGCCACAAGTGTATTTGGTTGCCCGCAATAGTGACATTACTTCTCGCGGCGCAGTGATTTCAGCCAATCAAATTATCGGTAATGTTGATAATCTCCAAAATAGTGGCGTGATTGTAGGACGGGATTTAACCCGCTTACACAGTAATCAACTGGAAAATCGAGGCACGATTTTGGGTGATACGGTGGATTTATCGGCTAAACAAAACCTCATCAACTTAGGCGGTAAGATTGAAGCGGTGAAAGATTTATCCCTTTATGCAGGGAAAAACCTTGAAATCAGCTCTACCCTCTCATCAAGTCAAAGTGCAGACGGCAATTTTGCCCGCACGGTGTTAGACCAACTCGCTTCGGTCAAAGTCACCGGTGAAGGTGGACGTTTAACTTTACACAGTGGCGATAACCTTACGATAAAAGCCGCTAATATTGAAAGCCAAGGTGCCTTAAACGCCAGTGCAGACAAGAGCTTACAAATTACTACCTTAAAAACTCAAAACAGAGAGCATTACAATGGTAACGCAGATAACTACTACCGTTTAGCTCAAGAAGCAGAGGTCGGTACACGTCTTTCGGGCAAAGATGGAGTGAAATTATTTGGTGTTGATGGTGTAACGCTCCGTCAAGTTGATGTAAGAGGTGATGGAGATGTTTCGGTTATCTCTCAGAAAGGTAACATCACTTTAGAATCAGGGCGTGCAAAAGAGTCATTAGCAACATCGGTTAAATCAAACTCAAAAGGATTATTTTCTAAAAGCAGTAGACTTTCTGAGCATGAGCACCAAACTGATGCCGCGGTTGTTAATTCATTGCAGGGACAAAATATGACGCTTTATGCAGGTAATAAGATAACTGATGAAGGCTCAGTAATTAAGGGGGGTGATCATATTTACCTTGAAGGTAAAAATGGGGTGGAATTAAATACCGCACAAAATACGCATAGTGAACGTAATTATACAGAATTGAAAAAAGCAGGCTTAACAGCAAGCCTCTCTAGTGGTACTGCGCGTATAGGTGTGGGTAGAAACAAACAGAAAGATGCGAATACAGAGCGCCAAATAAGCCATATTGGTACACAATTAAATGCGGAGAATGGCAATATTACTGTGGTTTCAACACAAGGTGATGTGACTGCTAATGCAACCCAATTTGATGCCAAAAAAGATATCGCTATTGAAGGTCAGAATGTTTATCTCAATGCAGAAATAGATAAACAGGATAACCAAGAAAGCCACTCTTCTAAATCTGCCGGATTTGGAATAGGCGTGGTTTACAATCCGGTAGCAAAATTAAAAGACTACTATGGCGAGCAATCCAGCCAAGGCTCAGCCAAAGGTATTGTTGGTAAGGTTGTGACTGCTGGAGAGGCGATTGATAAAACCTCACAGCAACTTCTCAATGGCGTAGGCTCATATTTTACCGCCAATAAAAAGCAAGAAGAGCGTTTTAACCAGACAGAAAAAGCCAATGTGGTTGAAATGAATGCTGGCGGTAACCTTGCTATTCATGCGAATAAAGGCAGTATCGTAAGTCAAGGTGCGCATATTTCAGCGAAGGGCGATGGCACATTTTGGGCAAAAGAGAACGTGCATTTTGATGTAGCCACCACAGAACAATCACAAAGCGGTAAACTTAAACAAAAAGGGGTAGATATTGATTCTTCTCGCCGCCTGACAGACATTGTTGGGGTTTACTCCGGCAAAGAAAAAGGTGATGGAGAGCTAGTTCAAGAGCAAGCGGGTGGACTTTCCTTTGGTGGTGCAACGACAGTGATTGCGGAAAAAGGGGATATCACTTTAGCCGGCACGCAGTTGGTTAGCGATGGTAAGATAAAATTATCCGCAGGGAATAATGTGAACATTACGACAGCTAAAACCACACAAGGGCAAGATGAAGCAGGCAAAAGCCATGGTTTTGGCGAAGCGGTGATTTCAGAAACAGAGCGTTTTTCCGGTTATAACCGTCAGTTGAATAGTCAAAATGGTCATGCGGTTTCGCATCAAGGCAGTATGATAGCCAGCTTAAAAGATGATGTTGAAATTTATGCAGGCAAAGATTTCCACGCTACAAGCGGTCAAATTTTAGCAAAAAATCGCATAGAGTTAAGTGCGGAGAAAGTGACATTCGACACGGCACACAATACGGCGAATAACCATCATCACAGCAGTGATTTAAAATTTGGTCAGTTTACGCGGGTGATTTCACCGATTATTGACTTAGTACAGTCGGTGGAAAGCACATTGAAAGACAAAGAGGCCTCAGACCGAGTGAAGGCAGCACAAGTGCTGGGTTTAGCGGCACAGGGTTATATTTTAAACAACGCCATAAATAACGCCTTAAATCACAAAGATAACTCGGTATTATTCCGAGTAGAAACGGGGACAGGCTTAGCACACTCTCGCCAAAGTGGTGAAAACCGAGTGTCTGAAAGCTTAGGCAACCAAGTGAATGCACAGCATATCCATATTGAAGCCCGCAGTGGTAAATTAAGCGCCATCCAAACGGACTTCACCTCAAAAGACGAGCAAGGCAAACGGCTGGCAAACAGCAGTGTGGCGCTATCAGGCAAGGAAGGTGTTGAGCTACTTGCTGGAGAAAGTACGGGCTATCAACGTCATAAGAACCAAAGCTACGGTACGGAAGTCGGCACGGCATTGAGTGTGGGGGCGAAAACTGGCTGGTCGTTCTATGCCAAAGAGGGTTTCCAAAAAGGTAAGCAAACCTCAGAAAGCATGACATACCACAACAGCCATATAGACAGCGAGACCTTCAGGCTAAATAGTGGTGGTGATGTGACAATGAAAGGGGCAACCGCCCACGCGAATAGCATTCACGCCGATATTGACGGTAAGCTGCATATTGAGAGCTTACAAGACAGCCATCAATCGAAAAGCACTCAAGGTGGGCTAAACACCAAAGTGGAGTTTGGTTTTGGTAGCAGTTGGGAATTTAGCGGGAATGCCAACCTTTCCGGTGGTAAATCGAATGCGAATGGTGTGAATGAGCAAAGCGGCTTGTTTGCCAAAGACGGCGGCTATCACATTACTGCCGATGAAGTCGAATTAAACGCAGGAGCAATCGCTTCAACCAATCCTGATAACAGCGAGCTGACGACTAACGTTATTACCTTTAGTGATATACAGAACTACAGCCAACACCAAGCGACAAGTGGTTCATTATCGGGCGGATATTCACAATCAAATGGAGTGAGCGGCAGCCCGGGAATGCCGATGAACAGCCAAGGTAATGACAATAGCACAACCAAAGCGACGCTGACGGAAGGGAAAATCACGCTGAACAAAGACAGCACGCCAACGCAAACCACAGCGAAAGCGTTGGGGATTAACACGGCGTTAAGCCAAGCCCACCGAGCAGTTGAACAGCCGAAAGATATCAATCAGGTGTTGAAAGAGCAACAAATCTTATCACAATCTGCCGGACAGGTTTCCGGTGCGGTAATAAGTTATGCAGATAAACAGCGTGAGGAGATAAAACAAGCGGAAGAAAAAGCACGGAAATCTGCTAAAGAAGCGGAGCAAGCAGGAGATATTGTCACAGCTCAAGTGAAATATCACGAGGCACAAATGCTTGAACGAGAAGCGGCTCGCTGGGAAACAGGGGGGGACAAAAAACGTCAAGCTAATGCAGTTGCGGCAGCATTAAGCCTTGCGGTGGCAGGCAAGCCGGCGGAAGCAATAGCGGCAGGTGCAGCATCGCCTTACATCAACGAAGCGATTAAACATATTACGGATAACAAAGCACTAGAAGCCTTGAATATACCGCTACATATTTTATGGGGAGCGGTAGAAGCTGAGCTTGCAGGCGGCAGTGCCAAAGCAGGAGCAATAGCAGCCGGTGTTGGAGAAGTTGGTGCAACAGTATTAGCACAGGCGGTATACGGCAAAGCTGCGTCGGATTTAACCACAGAAGAAAAAGCTAACCTATTGGCTTCAGCAAAATTACTGGCGGGTGTTGCAAGTGGCGCAGTAAGTGGAGGTAATGGTACCGAGACTTTAGCCAATGCGAGTATTGGAATGACGGTGGCTGAAAATGCGGTAGAAAGCAATTACCTTTCAGATTGGCAAAAGGCACAGCAAGCGAAAGAGCTGAAAGAGTGCAATGGAAACGGCTATTGTGAGTTTAAAATCAATGCCTATTGGACGGCTGTCAATTTAGGGCAAGACACTTCTTTTGTCAGTGGTTTGGCTGTAGGAGTACCGGAATCCATTGCGGAAGGCGTATTAGATGGCATAAAGATGGCACTCAGTCCGATAGAAACGCTTGAAGCTATCAAAGTAATGATTACACAAGACGATGCCTTTAATAAATTGACGGAGGCTACGAAACAGTCTTATGTTGAACGGATTGAAAAATTACAATCTGAATATGAAAAAGCAGGGGCTTCAGGCTCATTTAATGCAGGTCGAGAAACAGGACATTTATTATCTGATATTGTCAGTATCGCTGCCGGTGGTGTAGGCCTTGCCAAAATGGGTACGTCAGCTATCAATAAAGGTATTACGGCTGCTGCGAAAAATGTAAAAGCACTGAATATAGATAGACCTAAATTTGCAACTTGTTCATTCCATGGCGATATGGAAGTTAAAACAGATAAAGGCTATCGACCGATTTCATCCATTAAAGTAGGCGATAAGGTACTGGCGAAAAATGAAATAACCGGTATAACTACCTATCAGAAAGTTCAAGCTCACTACAATAATCCATACGATTATACGGTGTATGTAGAAGTCACAAACAGCAAAGGACAATACCAAACTATTGTGTCAAATAAAATTCACCCGTTCTTTGCACAAGTGTTATCAGGTATCGCCCCAATCTCTTCAAAGGGACATCACTACAAAGGAGAGATAGCAAAAGCCCAATGGGTTGATGCTCAGTATCTGCAAAAAGGTTATCGTTTGTTATCAGCAAACGACGAGTGGCAGACTGTGTCGAACGTGACGCAAAAAGCAGAAGCTCTCAAAGCCTATAATATGACGGTGGATAAAGACCACACTTACTTTATTAAAGGAGCAAAAGCCGATAATGAAGGGGTATGGGTGCATAATGATTGCTGGCACGCTTTACCAAACGGTGCGAAACAAGTAGCGAGTATTGATGGCTATAAAGCTTATCAATTTACCGATCCGAAAGATGGAAAAGTCTTGACAGTGGTCCAAAAAGATCTCAATCGCTTTGAAACGCCGAACCATCAAGCCGGGGTAGATCCACATTTTAACCGTTTGTCTCAGCAAATTGATGCCGAAACGGGGCGCTATTTATCGACAGATAACCCGGTAGATGGTTTGTATAACCGAGCTTATTTACGCTCGGAAACGTTACAGAAAATTTATGCTAATTATGAAAAATTGCCAAATGGTAATTATCGAGATTTAGATGGAAATATAATCAAAGGTCCTATAGATATAGGTCATGCTTATGGTTGGGAGCATAGAAGGTTATCACTAGCGGCAAAAGAATTAAACTGGAGTCAAAAGCAATTTAATGATTATGTCAATGCTAGACCAGAGATGTTCAGGCTGGAAAATATGTCTGAAAATAGAAGTCATAAGAATGAGATGCCAGGAAAACATGATATTAAATTAATAATAGATGACATGAAAAAATTCCAACAAAAACAAATAGGAGAATAAGATGAGAGACAAAAATGCAGAATATCAGCAGACACTAGAACGCTACCAAGAATTATATGATAAAGATCCTGAATTAAGAGTTATTGCAGCGAATTCAGAAGGTGATCTTAATCTTTTGCGAGAAACATTTTTCGTACAAGGTGAATTAACTATTACGGATAGTACACCAAAAGAAAAATGGAACTGGTTACATATGTGTAATCTAAATAATTATTCACCAGCCCCGCTTTCTGTGGTTAAATTTTATATAAAAAATGGGGTGGAAATAAATGCCCAAGATTGCTATGGAATGACTCCATTACATTATGCAATGAGGTCAAAAAATGTGGAAGCGGCAATTGCATTATTAAATGCAGGGGCAGATCCCAATATTCCAAATCAAGATAATCTAATCCCATTAAGGATGTGTATTCGTTATCCGGATAGATTAGACCTATTAGAATTAATGCTGAAAAATGGTGGTGATGTTCATTATTTTAATGGGCAAGATTATTTATTAGATGGGCTAAAAGCTTTTAAGGGTAATGATCCTATGTATAAGGCATTTTTTGAAAAAATGGAAGAATATTCTGGGACTAAAGAATAATTCAGGGAGCATAGAAGGTTATCACTAGCGGCAAAAGAATTAAATTGGAGTCAAAAGCAATTTAATGATTATGTCAATGCGAGACCGGAGAATTTTAGGCTGGAAAATATGTCTGAAAATAGAGGGCATAAGAATGAGATGCCCGGAAGGGATAATATTGAACCTATTATTCGTGATATGAAAAAATTTGAGAGAAGGAATAAGTAAATGGATAAATACACTACATTGGGAGTTAATATTCTGGAAGCAATTGCTACAGATGATTTTGAGTTATTAGAAGAGCTATTCCGAACAGGAGAAAGAAATTATTTGGAAATTTCACCTAAAGAAGGATGGAGTTGGTTGCATAAATCGTTATTAGGATTTGAATCTGAAGAACCTTCTAGAAAAATGATTGAGCATTTAATTAGTAAGGGGCTTGATGTCAATGCCCAAGATTGCTACGGAATGACCCCATTACATTATGCAATGAGGTCAAGGAATGTTGAGGCAGCAATAGCATTATTAAATGCGGGGGCAGATCCGAATATTCCAAATCAGGATAATCTCATACCTTTGTCGATGATAGGATATTTACCTGATAGATTAGATATTTTAGAACTAATGCTAAAGAAAGGGGCTAATGTACATTTTTTAGTAAATAAAAATGAAAGCATATTAGAAAGTTATAAACCAACATCATCAGAACCTCATTTGATTCCAATATATGAATTAATGATGAAATATTCTTAATGAATAGAGAACTATTTTTTGATTTTAATGTATATATGGTTGGAAGTATAGAAGATTATCCTTAGCAGCAAAAGAATTAAATTGGAGTCAAAAGCAATTTAATGATTATGTCAATGCGAGACCGGATAATTTTAGGCTGGAAAATATGTCTGAAAATAGAAGTCATAAGAATGAGATGCCGGGTAAAGGCGATATTCTTGATATCAAGAAAGATATGCAGAACTTTATGAATAGAGGTAAATAGAATGGAATTATCGTTACTAAATGAAATAGAACTTGAAGAGCTTATTGTAGATGCTAACTCTAATGATAATATTAGTTTTTTAAATGAGGTATTCATAGAAAAAAATTGCCGATATAAAGAAAATAACTGAGTTTGATAAGTGGAACTATTTACATAGAATTTTGTGCTATTTTAACCCAAGTTTGGAACTTGTGAGGTTCTATATAGATAATGGATTGGATATTAATTCTCAGGATAAATATGGAATGACTCCATTACATTATGCAATGAGGTCAAGGAATGTTGAGGCAGCAATAGCATTATTAAATGCAGGGGCAGATCCCAATATTGAAAATAACGATCAAGTTATACCATTATCTATGATTGGAGTGGTTCCAAAAGAATTGGAACTAATCGAGTTGATGTTGAAAAAGGGAGGAAATGTTCATTATTTCAATGGTCAGTTTGAATTGATAGAAGGTATGAAAAAATATAATGGAAATAAACCTGAATTTAAAGCAGTTATTGAATTATTAGAGAAGTATTCTTAGTCTGTATATATAGATTTTTGCAATTCCAATACATATACAACTGGGAACCCCAATGACGCCCCCCGATGGCGCTCGTCTCTGATGAGTGTCAATACTTATCTATTACAAGCGGTTAATTATATTGAGGATTTTGCAAATTTTAGCGGTAAATCAACCGCTTGTTTTGGCACGAGTGGGACACTCGCGCCATCGGGGGAGTTTACTCCGGCAAAGAAAAAGGTGATGGAGAGCTAGTTCAAGAGCAAGCGGGGGTGCTTTCCTTTGGTGGTACAACGACAGTGGTTGCGGAAAAAGGGGATATCACTTTAGCCGGCACGCAGTTGGTTAGCGATGGTAAGGTAAAATTATCCGCAGGGAATAATGTGAACATTACGACAGCTAAAACCACACAAGGGCAAGATGAAGCAGGCAAAAGCCATGGTTTTGGCGAAGCGGTGATTTCAGAAACAGAGCGTTTTTCCGGTTATAACCGTCAGTTGAATAGTCAAAATGGTCATGCGGTTTCGCATCAAGGCAGTATGATAGCCAGCTTAAAAGATGATGTTGAAATTTATGCAGGCAAAGATTTCCACGCTACAAGCGGTCAAATTTTAGCAAAAAATCGCATAGAGTTAAGTGCGGAGAAAGTGACATTCGACACGGCACACAATACGGCGAATAACCATCATCACAGCAGTGATTTAAAATTTGGTCAGTTTACGCGGGTGATTTCACCGATTATTGACTTAGTACAGTCGGTGGAAAGCACATTGAAAGACAAAGAGGCCTCAGACCGAGTGAAGGCAGCACAAGTGCTGGGTTTAGCGGCACAGGGTTATATTTTAAACAACGCCATAAATAACGCCTTAAATCACAAAGATAACTCGGTATTATTCCGAGTAGAAACGGGGACAGGCTTAGCACACTCTCGCCAAAGTGGTGAAAACCGAGTGTCTGAAAGCTTAGGCAACCAAGTGAATGCACAGCATATCCATATTGAAGCCCGCAGTGGTAAATTAAGCGCCATCCAAACGGACTTCACCTCAAAAGACGAGCAAGGCAAACGGCTGGCAAACAGCAGTGTGGCGCTATCAGGCAAGGAAGGTGTTGAGCTACTTGCTGGAGAAAGTACGGGCTATCAACGTCATAAGAACCAAAGCTACGGTACGGAAGTCGGCACGGCATTGAGTGTGGGGGCGAAAACTGGCTGGTCGTTCTATGCCAAAGAGGGTTTCCAAAAAGGTAAGCAAACCTCAGAAAGCATGACATACCACAACAGCCATATAGACAGCGAGACCTTCAGGCTAAATAGTGGTGGTGATGTGACAATGAAAGGGGCAACCGCCCACGCGAATAGCATTCACGCCGATATTGACGGTAAGCTGCATATTGAGAGCTTACAAGACAGCCATCAATCGAAAAGCACTCAAGGTGGGCTAAACACCAAAGTGGAGTTTGGTTTTGGTAGCAGTTGGGAATTTAGCGGGAATGCCAACCTTTCCGGTGGTAAATCGAATGCGAATGGTGTGAATGAGCAAAGCGGCTTGTTTGCCAAAGACGGCGGCTATCACATTACTGCCGATGAAGTCGAATTAAACGCAGGAGCAATCGCTTCAACCAATCCTGATAACAGCGAGCTGACGACTAACGTTATTACCTTTAGTGATATACAGAACTACAGCCAACACCAAGCGACAAGTGGTTCATTATCGGGCGGATATTCACAATCAAATGGAGTGAGCGGCAGCCCGGGAATGCCGATGAACAGCCAAGGTAATGACAATAGCACAACCAAAGCGACGCTGACGGAAGGGAAAATCACGCTGAACAAAGACAGCACGCCAACGCAAACCACAGCGAAAGCGTTGGGGATTAACACGGCGTTAAGCCAAGCCCACCGAGCAGTTGAACAACCGAAAGATATCAATCAGGTATTGAAAGAGCAACAAACGGTAAGCCAATCGGTGGGGCAAATGGCGGGGGCAGCAAATGTTTACGCCAGCCAAAAAGCGCAAGAAGCGGCAGAAGTGGTAAAACGGGCGGAAACTGAGTTACAAGCGGCAGAAAAAGAGAAAAATCTTGCAAAAATTGATGAAAAACGCACCGCTTACCTTGAAGCCAAAGCGCAACAAGAAAGCTGGAGTGAGGGTGGTTCAAACAAACGCAAAGTGGATGCAGCGGTTGCTACGCTTGGTACGATTTTAGGCGGAGGCAGTGCTGGACAAGCTGCGGTTGCAGCGCTTTCTCCGGAGCTCAACGCCCAAATTCACGAGCTGACAAAAGACAGCAAAACTGCCAACCTACTGGCACACGCTGCTTTATCAGCACTGGAAGCCAAAGCAAGTGGAACAAGTGCCACAGCAGGAGCGATAGCTGGTGCGGCAGGCGAAGGCACGGCAATGCTACTGGCTGAAGCCGTATTCAACAAACAACCGAACGAACTTACTGCGGAAGAGAAAAACCTACTCAAAGTCGCAGGACAACTTGCGGGGGCGGTGGCTGGACAAGCCACAGGCGGCACAACGGCGGATACAGTGTTTGGGGCAGGGACGGCAAAACGGGCGGTGGAGAATAACTATTTATCTCATCGTGATGTTTATGCTTATCAGCAAGCTCTTAAAAAAGCAATTGAAAAGGGTGAAAGTGTTGAAGAAGTACATAAGTATTTCAAAGCGTTAAGTGAAAAACAACGTGCGGAGTTATTAGCTGATTGCGAGATGGTTTGTCGGGTTACTGTGCCACAAACCTTATTAGAAGCAGTAAGTCTTGCCGATGATTTATCAGGCGCATTGAATAGTTGGGTTCAAGGATTACCTTTTGAGGAACAGAGTAAATTCTACCAGTTGGTTGAAAGTGAAAACCAAAAGACGATTCAAGCGATAAAAGAGAAGCAGACGGGGGTAGAAAAAAGTATTGAGTTGGCAATGGATGCTTCTCGATTGTTTACCAAAGAGAATAATCTTAGTAACTCTAATATCCACAGTAATTTTGCGAAGAAAAATACTTCTAGAACATCTTCCCCTATACCAGTTCCCAACCCTGTTGATGTAGATTTGGGAGATGGGGTATCTGTAAAATATAAATCTAATTCTAAGCATACAAAAGGCATGCCAGGAAATAGAAAAAATGCAGGTATAGAACCAAGAGAGTCACTAGAGTTATTTAAAAACTCAATAGAATATAAAGTGGAAGCTAATAAGATTATTAGGTATGCAAAAGATTCACAAGGGAATGTTCATAGGTTTTTTGGCACAAATGGAGAATATCATTGGTCGGGCAGCTCTGGAGATCCTGATAACCCATTACCAATACCTAAAGATTTGAGGTTTAAATAGAGGTAAGTATGTTTTTTGGAGATCCTTATAAATTTGCAATACAGTGCGATATTGTATCAGAATGGAATGATGATTACTTTTGGATTAATGGTGTTTTCAATATATATATAGAAAGTACCCCAGTTATTAATGAGTTATATACATCAGAACTTAGATTTACATTGGCAAATATTACTGATGATATTTTAGGTTCCATGGTGCAAACCGATAATATTAATGTTATCGATAACATTTCGTCTGAACAGAGAAAGTTATTGTCTATTTCTAGCCCTGAAATGGAGGATAATTCTATATTTGTTTATTTTTTGTTTAGCAATGGTAATGATTATATCTTATTGGATAAAGATAGTGAGGTATCGATTTTTAATTATGAAAAAGATTACATAATGAAAATATTACGTTCTTTATTAGATTGGAAGAGAGAAAGCAAATATTTTTAATATTAGTTTTTTCGATGAGTAAGAGTGAGACTTATCCCCCGATGGCGCTCATCTCTGACGAGTGTCAATACTTATCTATTACAAGCGGTTAATTATGTTGAGTATTTTGCAAATTCTGGCGGTAAATCAACCGCTTGTTTTGGCACGAGTGAAACACTCGCGCCATCGGGGGGGTAATTAACGAACAAATTAACCAACTGACTGGTCGCCGTTTTATTCAAGGCTATAACAACGATTTAGAGCAATATAAAGCCTTAATGAATAACGGAGTGAAATACGCTAAACAATTTAACCTTGCTGTTGGGGTTGGTTTAACCGCAAAACAGATGTCCGAATTGACAACAGATATGGTGTGGTTAGTGAATAAAGAAATCACGCTGGCTGATGGGCGAAAAGTAACAGCCCTTGTGCCACAAGTGTATCTGGTTGCCCGCAATAGTGACATTACTTCCCGAGGTGCAGTGATTTCAGCCAATCAAATTATCGGTAATGTTGATAATCTACAAAACAGTGGCGTGATTACCGGCTTAGATTTAACTCGCTTACACAGCAATCAACTGGAAAATCGAGGCACGATTTTGGGTGATACGGTGGATTTATCGGCTAAGCAAAACCTCATCAACTTAGGCGGTAAGATTGAAGCGGTGAAAGATTTATCCCTTTATGCAGGCAAAAATCTCGAAATCAGCTCTACCCTCTCATCAAGTCAAAGTACTGACGGCAACTTTGCCCGCACGGTGTTAGACCAACTCGCTTCGGTCAAAGTCACCGGTGAAGGTGGACGTTTAACTTTACACAGTGACGATAACCTTACGATAAAAGCCGCTAATATTGAAAGCCAAGGCAGCTTAAAAGCGATAGCAGACAAGGCGTTGAGTATTACTACGCTGAATGTGAGCAACAAAGAACACTACAACGGCAATGCGGATAACTACTATCGTTTAGACCAACAAGGTGAAATTGGCTCAACCCTGAGAGGTAAAGACGGTGTTCGCCTAGTCGGAATGGAAAATGCTACGCTTCGCCAAGCCACGGTGAGCAGCGAAAGCGGTGAAACCTTTGTTGGCTCAAAAGGTGATGTGCGTATTGAATCAGGCGAGCAATCCGAACAATTAGCCAGCAGTTCGAAAGGCAGTACCAAAGGTTGGTTTAGTAAAACCACGGAAACCCGCCGTCACTACCACGATACCACGGAAAATATCGGCAGTAAGATAGACGGCAATCATGTCACACTCTACTCGGAAGCTGGCAAAGTTGATATTCACGGCTCTGTGGTGGTTGCCGATAAGCAGCTAGTGATTGATAGTAAAGAAGGGGTAAATATTACCTCTGCCACCAAGACGCATTATGCGGAAGATGAACGGATTAAAACGAAAAGCGGTTTAATGGGGACAGGTGGAATTGGTGTTAGTGTGGGCAAGAAGAAAGAACAAATTGAACAAGACCACACCCAACAAAGTGCGGCGCGTAGCCAAGTGGGGAGCTTATCGGGTGATACAATAATCCGCACAGACGGGCATTACCAACAAACCGGCAGCGTCGTGACCTCCCGAGACGGTGATGTAGATATTACCGCCAAATCAGCCAACATTACGGCGGCACGTTCGGATTATGAAAGTAACTACAAACGGACTTATGAGCAGAAAGGGGTGACGGTTGCCGTTAATATTCCTGTGGTGCAAGCGATACAAGCGGTCGAAAAAACCGTAAATTCTGCAAAATCGGTGGGTAGCAGTAAAAACGACCGAATCAATGCATTAGGGGCGGTGAATGCCGGTTTTGAGGCGTGGCGAGCGGCAGAACAAGTTGGCAATCTTGCTAAAGCATTAAGCGAAGCACCTACCCAAGCCCTCAGCCAAGATGTGAGCGTATCGATAACCTATGGCGAGCAAAAAAGTGTCGAAACCCAACATAGCAAAGGGAACAAGGCAGAGAAAAGCCAAATTAACGCCGGCGGTAAGGTCAATATCAAAACCGAAGGCGGCGGCAAAAACTCAACCTTAACGATTGCAGGTAGCGATGTCTCAGGCAAAGGCGGTACACATCTGAAAGCTGAAGGCGATGTGAATATTTTAGCTGTGGATGAAAATCACCTTGAACGAAGTAAAAACAAATCCAGCGGTTTTAATGCCGGGGTAGCAATCAGCTACGGCTCAAGCGGTTTTGCGTTTGGTGTCACGGCAGGTGGCAATGTGGCAAAAGGCTACGGCAATGGTGAAAGCCAAGCGTGGGTGGGTAGCCAAGTGGGCAGCCTAGATAGCCGTACCACGATTGAAAGCGGAGGCGATGCCAACATTATCGGTTCACAGGTGAAAGGCAAATCGGTCAAAGTGAATGCGGAAAAGCTGAATATCCAAAGCCTGCAAGACACAATGAAGTATGAAGGCAAGCAGGAAAGTGCTAGCGGACAAGTCACGGTGGGCTATGGTGCTTCGGGCAGTGCGAGTTACAGCAAATCGAAAATGAATGCAGATATGGCAACAGTCAATCAGCAAGCAGGAATATTTGCAGGGGATGAGGGGTATGACATTCATATCGCCAACCACTCAGACTTGAAAGGTGGGCTGGTAACCTCAACGGCACAAGCTGAAAATGAAGGAAGAAACCAATTTAGTACAGGCACATTGAGTTATAGCCATATCGAAAACCACGCAGACTATAAAGGCAGTGCGGTAGGCGTAAGTGCAGCAGGCGATTATAAAGGCGGTTGGAACGGTCAGAAAGTGGATAAAGAGGGCAACCCAACCCACAGCCTAAGTAATGCGATTGGTTATGGCAAAGACCAAGACAGCCAAGCAGGCACAACGTATTCAGGCATTAACACCCAAAACCTGATTATTCGAGATGAACAAGGACAATTAGAGAAAACAGGTAAAAATATTGAGCAAATCAAAGAAGACATCAAAACCGACATCACGACTGAAACAGCAGAAAGCCGTTCAGGTAAATTAGAAAATCGGTTTGACAAAGATAAGTTACAAAAAGAGCTGGATTATCAGGTGAAAGCAATAACTGATTTTCAAGCCATTACCATGGCAACCATCAATGAAAAAGTTGCCACTCACGCTGAAAGCAAACGAGCAGAGGCTGAACAGGCGAAAGCCGCAGGCAATACAACCAAAGCGAGAGAGCTAGAACAAGAAGCGGAGAAATGGGAAACAGGTGGAGCTTACCGACAAGGAGTTGATGCTGTAACTAATGCGGTAGGGTTAGCTTTAGGTGGAAGCCCAACGGCAGGGGTAATCGCAGGGGCAGTTTCGCCTTATATCAATACAGGAATCAAACAAGCAACAGAGGGGAATACAGAAGCGAACCTGATAGCTCACGCCATTTGGGGAGCGGTGGAGGCTTACACGCAAGGCGGCAAAGCTGGAGCTGGTGCGGCAGCAGCGGTAACGGGCGAAGTGGGTGCAAACATCATCGCTAAAAACCTCTTCGGCAAAGAGCCTGAGAACCTGACTGAAGAGGAAAAACGGACGGTGTCGGAGCTAAGTCAAGTAGCGGCTGGGCTAGCTGGTGGTTTAGCTTCAGGTTCAGGCAGCTCGTTATCTACAACTCAGGCAGTGAAAACTGGGCAAGAGGTTGGGAGGAATGCGGTGGAGAATAATGCTTTTTTAGATTCTCAAGTGTCAGATCTTTTCAAAGATTTAGAGAAAGCTGAAAAAGAAGGGAGTTCTCTTGAAGAAGTTTTCCGTAAGTATAAAGAACTAAGTGATAAGCAACTACAAGATATTCAAGAAAATTGCCAATCTGCATGGTGTCGATATGGAGTGGAGAAAAATAATGAGGAAGCTAATCAAAGGGCATTGGAATTAGTTGGTTTCTTTAATTCTCAGTTATCGACATTATCAAACGCTACCCAAGAGAGATTTATCGAATTTGTTATTTCAGAAAATGCATAAAGAAATAGATTTTATTAATGGAGCAAGAACCCCATTAGAAAAAGCGATTGTTTTTTTAGTAAATAACTTTGTTGAAGATAGAGAAAATAAAGGGATAAAGATTTCACCCCAAATTGCTTCTTTTGCAAAGAAAACAACATTGGCAAAACCTATTGAATATTTATCTAAACCAAAACAAAAAGTAAATTCTTCTTCAATAGGAGATATTGTTCGCACTCCTACAACCCATGCTGAAGATTTTGAATGAAAAAGAGATAGCAAAGGTAATGCTGTTTATGTAAATAAACACACTGGAGAAATTTGGTCGAAAAGTAACACGAGACATTCAGATAAAGCTGGTGAGTGGAAAGTTGGTTTAAACGGAAAAGAACCAACAGCCTCTAAGAAAATTACTATAGGAGATTCAGATGGAAAAATCATTAAAAAAGATGATAAATAAGAGTGTTTCATTAGATAGATTTAATTTTTCAGGTTTTAGTTCGAGTAGTCTATGGGTTGGGTATTTTGAGTCCCAAAATGCTCATAATTTAACTTTAATAAAAGAAGCCTTAAATCTTGCCTATGATTTTTTTAAAGATGGTTTAAATGAATTTATTGCTGTAAGTTCATTAAAATATTCTAAAGAATATGATTTTAAAAATGAGGGGGAGTATTATTTCAATCTATTGAGGAGAGCTAAAAAATATAATCTTATACAAGAATCCACAGAGGTGTTTGAGGATTATTTATATGGGGATATTCCGTTACCAGCAGATTGTTTGACTATATCTTTGGATAAAAAACTTTTTCCTTGTTTGGCAAAGCTAGTTATGGGTTGCAATGCAGTGCTAGGGAATATCTGTTTTTTCATTTCACCTAAATTAAATATTGCGATATATCCACATGAAGATCTTGGATTTGGAGTAATCTCTTTATCTGAGGATAGGAGTTTATGTATTGAGTTTCTAGAATTTTGTTCAAAAAATAAAAATTTTATAGTTCATATTGAAAATTAATAATATATGCAATTTATTTTATTCTTAGCTAAATTTTAGTCTTCGATAGCACTAGCATCTATAGCTAGTGCTACTTAATCTAAATTAGGTAGCTATGGGAATAATCTTATTAGACCTACCATTAATGCTGCTTGGGGAGAATGGTCAAATCAAAAAATATCAAATACTTTTGATAGCCTTAATAAAAGTAGCGAGGAGGAAAAATGATGAAAAGCTTTTTTACTATTTTAATCCCATCTGTATTAGGTTTTTTTATGACATTTGCATTGAGTGTATTTTTTGATTTTATATTGTTTTTATCTTTTTTAAAGATAAAAAATATAGATTTTAAGTTGACAATTAACTACCAGGAGACTTTTGTTTTTTCAGTAAAAATTATGGCATTGATTTTCCTTACTTCATTATTATATGTTCTTGTTCTCAAAGAAAAGGCTGTAGATTGATATTATATAGAAGTCAGAATAGGTATTAAAAATATGTTCTGTAACTTAGATGGCAATAGCGTTCACGCTAGCAACCCTTATATTCATAATTTTATTAAACCTACAACAAATGCTATTTTTAGTGAGAAAATACCAAAAGTACTGAATGAAGTAGAGGGTTCTATGAACAAGACTATGGAGAGTAAATAAAATGAAGTAGTCGGGCTAATTACTGATATGTTATCTAATAACAAGCTAAATTCTATAAATAAACAAATTTTGTCTACGATATCATCTAAATTTTCAGAAGACGAAGTAATTGAACGTTCAAAAGAAACAAGGAAGTAAAATGAAAAGATTTATTTATTTATGTTTTCTCGTTTATATATCAGTTTTTTCAGCTAATTTAGCAATAGAATTAGCTATGAATTTATCTATAAATATTGACTCTATCTTAGATTTTGCTTTAGAAGGGATTGGTTATGGTTTTCTTGGCGGTGTTATTTTGAAAGTGTTTGATAGATTTCCTGATACTACAGATCAGGAAGATGAATAATTTATAGTTTAATTGTATTCGCACTAACTGGTGCTACTTACAAGCGATTAATTATATTGAATATTTTGCAAATTTTAGCGGTAAATCAACCGCTTGTTTTGGCACGAGTGGGACACTCGCGCCATCGGGGAGATACTCAGGTTATCGGGAGCTTCAAAAATGTGTTAGTATTATAAAGGTCTATATTTTTATAAATCAGGGTGATTTAATGTGGTCAGATACTGAGTCTAAAGAAGACTATCTTAATTTTGGTGAGGTATCCCAAATTGTTACTGAAATATTGGAAACTGAGGCTATGTTACCAGTTTCAATAGGTATTTTTGGTAACTGGGGAGCAGGTAAGTCCTCTTTGTTAAATTTAATTGAGCAACAAATCAAGCCCGATGAGTGGATTGTGATTAAATTTGATGCTTGGCTTTATCAAGGATTCGACGATGCCAGGGCAGCACTTTTAGAAGTGATTGCTAGTCATTTGATTCAGGCTGCCAAAGATGACGAAACCATTTGGAAAAAATCTAAAAATTTATTTGCAAGAATTGATGGATTGCGTTTGTTTGGTTTAATGGCTGACGGGGCTGCTTTAGTAGCAGGAATACCAACTTTTGGTTTAATTTCCAGAACATTTGAAACAGCCCAAAATTCATTGGATGGTATTCAGGATGAAGCAGAAAGCAAACAAGTTGTGGAGGTAGGAAAAGAAATTGTTGATTCAGGCAGAAATCTGATTAAATCCAAAGAAAAACAAACACCACCACAGCAAATTGATGCATTTAGAAAAGAATATGGCGAAATATTACAGGATTTAGGCAAAAAGCTAGTTATTGTGATTGATAATCTTGACCGTTGCCTGCCTGCTAATGCTATTCAAACATTGGAGGCGATTCGTTTATTTTTATTCTTAAATCGTACTGCTTTTATCATAGCCGCTGATGAGGAAATGATTCGCCATTCTGTTGCCGAACATTATAAAGATTTGTCATATCGTCATCAAATTGATTATTTGGATAAACTCATTCAAATTCCTATTCGTGTACCTAAAGCTGGTGTTCTTGAAATTCGCGCATATTTGTATATGCTATACGCCATTCATCAAAAATTATCTACCGAAAAATTAGAAAACTTACGCCGATTTTTAGAAGCTCATTTGCAACAATCTTGGAAAAATCAATCTTTAAAGCCAGAAGAGGTAACCCACATGATTGGAGAGCAAAATAACCAAGCTCTATTGGCAGATTTTGAACGAGCAAATAGAATATCCCCTTTATTGGCAAATTCCCCTAATATTCACGGTAATCCCCGAATTGTAAAACGCATTTTAAATACCATTAAAATGCGCACCAAAATCGCAGACAAGCGTCAAATTCCACTAAACGAACCAGTTATTACCAAGTTGGTGATTTTTGAGCGATGTGTGGATTCTGATGTAGTAATAAAATTTTATCAGCTTATCAATGAAAAAGAGGGTAAACTTGAATTATTAAAAGAGCTGGAAAATAACCATGAGCAAAATTTATCAACACTCTCTGAAAATAAATCTATTCAAGAATTTATCAAAGAATGGGTAAAATTAGAGCCAAAATTATCCGATGTTGATTTGCGAGCGGCGATTTATTTATCCAGAGAAACCATACCATTAAATACTTATACCGCCCAACTTTCTCAAAAAGCACAAGATGCTTTAAGTATTTTACTTACAACCACAGCAAGAACAGGTTCACAAAACACCCAAAATGTTATTCAGGGATTAACAATGGATGAACAAATCTCTGTTATGGAAACTTTAATTGAACAATTAAGAAAAGTGGATAATTGGGATAAAAGCCCAAATGGTTTTATGGGAGCTTGTTTGCTAGCGGAAAATTCAGAAGACGGTGCAAAAATTTTAAATCGTTTTATTGTTGAATTAAAAAAGAAAGGTATTAATTATCCGTGGCTTAAAACAAGATTAACAAGCGAAACTTGGTATAAGGAGTAATCAATGGGCACTTCACAATCTAGCGTAGGACCAAATGGTCGCTCCCCTCTATTACCTGCTTGGGTTGATGGTAGTCAAACACAACCACAGACACCAGACCCACAAAGAACAAAAGGATTGCGTCAAGCAATCGGTAGGGCTGTGAGAGGTGGTGGGCGTGAGGAAGTGCGTAAAGCACTCGGTCATTATGCCCGAAAAGCCAGTGGCGGTAAGCATATTGCTGTACAAAAATCAGGAAAAATCACCCAAGCCGGTGCTGGCTTATTTGGTATTTTTTCAGGTAGCCAGCAGCAACAATATTTGGTTAATTTACACAGTTTAAATGGTCAGCCTTGCGATGCAGTCATCAACCAAATTACCGAACTTTTGGCGGGTCATCACGGAGATTCAGACAAAATTCGTTATGCAATGAATATTGCTTTATCAGAAGCATTGGAAGGAATGACAACATTTGATGAAAATAGCGTTACCATTGAAGTCATCGGTAAAATGATGATTTGTTATTTAACTGAAAGTATTTTCCTACAAATTGCACACGATGCTGGTAAAGCGTGGAAGAAAGGCGATAATCCTGTGCAAATTGCCGAAGTGGAAAATGCTTTACGACAACTCATTCGTGAAGTGGTGGATATTACGCTTGCCCCTAAGTTTACTGATGATATTTGCCAGCTAACAACTGAACAAATGCAAGAAATTCAAAATCAAGCTATTTTGGAAATTTGGGAAGAATGGGAGGATTACTGATGACCCAATTGGTTTTTCATCACGACATTGAACAATTAAAAAATCTACCAAACGGTGTAATACCTGTTCATTTGTATGGAGTAGGCAACAAAAAACTACAAATTGCTAACATTGGTAATAAGGTTTTGGATGAAGTAAAAAGATTGAGTATTGAGCCCAGTGATGTCGTAATGGATTTTTTGACGATTGCTTTGGCAGTTACGGCAGCAGATACTTTTGTTTTGCGAAAAGATACTGCAAATGGTTGGTGTCGTTCTTTATCCATTACTTTACCTTTGTGCCAGCCTGATATTTGGCAAGCAAACAAAACTCATTTAGAGCAAATTTTACATTTTCTAAGTGGTGATATTTGGCAATTTAATTTTCAGGCAGGAGGGAAATTACCACCGCAGCCCCATAAATTAAATAGCAGAGCTAAATTGGTGGATCTGAGAAATAAAGGCTGCGTTTGCTTATTTTCTGGTGGTTTGGATTCAGCGATTGGGGCGATTGATTTATTAGAACAGGGTTATTCACCTGTATTGGTTAGTCATTCTTATAAAGGCGATAAATCACGCCAGCAAATGATTGTTGAAAAATTTAACCAAAGTCGTTATGCCAATCAATTTTCCCAATTTAATGCAATTGCACAGCCACATTTAAACAATGGCGGGGCAACTGAAATTACAATGCGAACCAGAAGTTTAAATTTCTTGGCATTTGCAGTTGTATCAGCTTATGCATTACAGGAAGTTATTCAAAAAGAGATTGATATTTTCGTACCTGAAAATGGGGTTATTTCAATCAATGCCCCTTTAACCTCACTCAGAGTTGGTACTTTGAGTACCCGTACCACGCATCCTTATTTTATTCAAGAAATACAAAAATTATTCACTGCGGTCAACATTCCTTTTACTTTAAAAAATCCTTATCAATTTAAAACGAAAGGTCAAATGATAGCAGAATGTAAAAATTTACCATTATTGCGACAAATTATCCCTGATACCGTGTCGTGTAGCCATTGGAAACGCAAAAACCAACAATGTGGGGTTTGCGTTCCCTGTTTGATTCGTAGAGCCTCATTGCATTATGCTGGGATTACCAATGATGCTCAATATGAATTTAATGATATTCGGCAAATTTTAATAAATCAGGATAGAAAAGATGATTTGTTTGCTTTAATAAGAGCTATTCATCAAAAAAATGATCGCAATATAAATCAATGGGTTTTACAAAGTGGCCGATTACCTATTCAACAATTAAATCAGTTTGCAAATGTTTTTGTGGATGGATTGAACGAAGTAGAACAACTTTTAATAGCGAACCAAATATTATGATGGATATGCATTGTCATTTGGATTTATATTCCAATCCACAATATGTAGTGGAACGATGTCAAGATGAGAATCTGTATGTCTTATCTGTTACAACTACACCAAAAGCGTGGTATGGCACAAGTTTATTAGCAAAAGATTGTTCTCGTATTCGTACCGCTTTGGGATTACATCCCCAATTAGCTCACGAACGTTGGCAAGAATTAGAATTGTTTGATGCTTTGTTAAACCAAACTCGCTATGTGGGTGAAATTGGCTTAGATGGTGGAAGAGAGTTTAAGCCATATTGGGAAACCCAATTAAAGGTTTTTCGTCATATTTTAAGAAGCTCAGCAAAAGCTGGTGGTAAAATATTAAGCATACACTCTAGAATGAGTGCTAGTGCTGTACTAGATGAATTGAGTCAAATAAATGACAATTTACCAATTCTTCATTGGTTTTCGGGTACCAAACAGCAGTTAAAGCGAGCAGTTGAAATAGGCTGTTATTTCTCGGTTGGACCTGCAATGTTGAGTAGTAAAAAGGGATATGGTTTAGCTCAACTTATGCCAATAGAAAAAATATTAATTGAAACTGATGGACCTTTTGGGAATTTTAAAACACAAGCTTTATTCCCTTGGAATGCTAATATTGCCATTGCAATATTGGCAGATATGTGGAGGATGAATATTTTAGAAACTGAAAATATATTGAGACAAAATCTCTTTAGCTTAGTTTCAAAACATATATAAACTGTAGAAGATCAAACCTAATCTGACAGTTCCCGTTTAAAATTATAGTGTCTGTCAGATTAATTTGAGCTTAAATGCTTTTCCGCCCAAATCCGTTTTCCATCAAGTAATGTGTCCATTGGTGTTCTGCCGCAGCACATTTTTCCTTGATGAGTTCGATGATGATTATAATACATTAACCATTCATCTAAATCCGCTTGTAATGTCGCTAAATCCATATAAATTGTCTTCCTAAATACGACTTGGTAAAACTCTTGTAAAATCGTCTTATGGAAGCGTTCGCAGATACCATTCGTCTGGGGATGCTTCACTTTCGTTTTCGTATGCTCTATGTCATTTATCGCTAAATAAAGCTCATAATCGTGATTTTCCACCTTGCCACAGTACTCACTGCCTCGGTCGGTAAGAATACGCCACATCGGTAATCCTTAGGACTCAAAGAACGGTAGGACTTTATCATTGAGCATATCTGCTGCACTAATTACTGTCTTCATCGTATACAGTTTTGCAAATGCGACTTTACTATAAGTATCAATAAAGGTCTGTTGATAAATGCGTCCAACCCCCTTAAGATTCCCCACATAGAAGGTATCTTGTGAACCTAGATAGCCCGGATGAGCCGTTTCAATTTCGCCACAAGCCACATCGTCTTCTTTTTTACGCTCCAAGGCTTGAACTTGGTTTTCACTCAGAATTATGCCTTTCTCAGCCACTGCTTTTTCTAACGCCTTTAAACGCTGTTTAAAGTTAGCGAGATTATGGCGTAGCTAAATAGAACGCACACCACCTGCTGAAATAAAAATACCTTGTTTACGGAGTTCGTTACTGACTCGTACCTGCCCAAATGCCGGATTATCGAATGCAAACTTCACAACAGCTTGCTCTGTTGCCTCATCCACACGATTTTTTAGATTAGGAATACGCCGATTTTGATTAAGTAAGGCATCCACCCCACCTTGCTCAACCGCTTGTTGATAGCGATAGAATGTATCTGGACTCATCCCCATCATCTTACAGGCTTGAGAGATATTGCCCAGTTCTTCTGCTAAATTTAATAAACCGGTCTTGTGTTTAATAAGGGGATTGTAAGTAATAAAACATGAGAGTTTCCTTTTTTGTTTAGATTGAATTTGGACACTCATATTCTAAACGGGAAACTCTCACTTTTTAGAGTGAATTGTCAGATCAAGTCTGATCTTCTACAGGAAGAACCGTTTTGATTAAATCTTTCAAGGCCTTAATTTCACTATCCTTCTGCTCAAGCAACCTATTCAATAGACATTCCTTTTCATTTGCATGAGAAAGTGCTAGCTTTAAGCGTTCAATCTCAATAAGTAACTGAGTCTCTCCACCACCTTGATATACAGAGCCTAAGGGTGATTCAATTTGAAAACAGATATTTTTACCATCAGATTGCATAAGTTCAACAATATCAATATCAAACACTTGGGCTATTTGCTCAAGTTTCTCTAGGTAGATTTTACTCTCACCTCGTTCAATCTTGGCATAGCCATTTAAAGACATATTTAGCTTCTCAGCCATTTGCTCTTGTGACCACGAGTTACTTTCTCGTAGCTTACGAATTTTCTCGTTGATATCCATGTTTTTTAGTTATTGATTGTTGGTGATACACACTTGTAGTGGTAATGAATAACTACTACAAGTGGCTACATTATATGAGCATAATTCAATAGAATTGATTATTGAATTCTCCCATATTTTAACTTGACATTCAACAAACTTTAGGGTTTTAAACATGAAAAAGCATCTTATTTTATTACCATTTACCCTTGCTCTAACATCTTGTGCAGAGCTTCAATCTCTTGCAACAAACCTTGCGACATCTAATAATCAGATGCCACCTCTCACATTTTATGAGCAATATGCCATTACAGATAATGCAGCTACGGTATTACCTCTCTTGAGACAGAATCTTACTATCTTCGTTGATGAAGATGGTACACACCAAGTATTTAAGTTTTCATCAAGTCTTGTAAATGAGACTACATTTAATTATTACGATCCAGCCTTATCTTGGAACTTTACAAATGTCGTACGCCCTAGTGTAGAAGTAGTGAATAACAAGGTGAAAGATGTAAGCCTATCATTTAGATCCGTCGTTAATTTTTCTCACTCAAATTTCTATAAAATCTTCAACTTGAATCCTAATGACATCAAAATCTCTCAGTTAAAACAACATTGTTCTGATTATAGAAGAACTCTCCCATTCTATAAATTGACAACTAAGGACAGTTCTTCTCTGTATATGATAGAAAATTCCGAGAGTGGTTCTGCTGATTCAAGTACAAACGTTACCTTTTTTAATAAATTGCCAACTTGTAAAAGTTTAGGGTATGAGAAAACGATTAAAGACTATGGGAATGATTCATTTAATGACTGATTCTCTATGAGGAAAGTAGGCTCAGATTTACAAAAGTAGATAAAGAGTACACATAATAATTGAATATTATTAAGTAATGAGGTTTTTATGAATCAACTAATTAAAGAACTAAAACAATTACGGGAAGGGCTTTCAAAAGCTATTATAATTCTACTGAAGATATTAGTTTTTATCTTTACAAAATTTAACTTAACTCATATACCTATTATAGCTAAATTTCTTAAGTTCTCTCATAACACCACAGGAACATTAGAGCAATATCTTCCTAAAGTAGATGAAAAACTAAAATCTTTACGTCAGGAAAATAGTAAAAATAGACATTTTAGAGTATGTATCGGAATTGCTTTCTTCTTTATTGGAGCAGTTGCTGGATTTAGTGCCTTATTCGCTAGTAATGATAACTTTTTCTTCCAATTATTCGATGGCAATGTTTTTTATGTACTCGGTTTTTCTATTATATTTTGCATAATTGGTATTCATTTATGCTCTCGCAGATATTTCTGCCCTGTTTGTTATTGTGAAAAGGCTATCGTTTTAGATAGTAAAAATACTGGTTCAAAATCACATTATGAAAATTGGTCTATAAAACATGGTAATGGTTTGCGTGAAGAATATAGTAATAAGGTCGGTACAACTAATTATTATAGATATCTTTTAAAATGTACCTGTTGTGGACACATCTCAGAATTTAATCGCAAAGAATTTTCGAGAAAATAAAAACTCTTATATTATCAGATTAAGGACTTTATATGAAAAAACATTTTAAATTGATATCTGTATTGGCTGTTAGCAGTATGTTATCTGCTTGTGCTAATTTAGATTTAGGTACTATACTCAAACCACAACAAAATCAGCAGGTAGCACCAACTATCCCTGATGGTTTTGCAGGTAAATGGGTAAACAAGAAAAAATCATCTTATCAATATTGCAACCCAAGTTCGGGAAATTTTGAGCAAGTGATATGGATTATTACCCCACAGCAAAACCATTTAGAACTACTTACTTGGTCGAGCTATAAAGTGATTAAATTTAATTCATTAACAGAGAATACTTTTAATGCACAAGTAGAAGTGACTTCACAAGATGTCGATCCTGATTCTACGAACAATATTACTCAAGAAACACTCAATGCAAAATTAGTAAACCCAAATACGCTTGTTATTGATGGTAAACGGTACTATCGTTGTCCTTAAATATTTAGCAAGATACTCCTAATCATTAGCCACCTTAAATGGTGGCTAATCATAATAATTTATTGTCTATTTACTGCTACTAATGGCTTATTCAAATCATTCTCTGTCATACCTTTCATATAAGCATTATATTGCCATATAATAAATGTTTTTTTATATCTATCATTAATCTCCTCTAAGCGTTGAACTTGAGCCTTTAAATTATTTACCTGCTTTTTTAGATAATCTATAGTTACATTTTTTTCAGGAATAGCAGCTTCCTGTTCTTTTATTTTTTGTTTTCGTTTACTAAATGCTTTTTGAATGTCTGGATAATTTGCCAAAGATTGTCTCTCAATACTTCTAACATTTAATAATTCTGCAACTTTATGGCAAAGTAAGTCCCATGTTAATTTACTATCCCACGTATTAATGAGTAATAAAATTTCTTCTAAATTTTCTTCTGTAATAAGAATCTTCGGCATATTAAAACTCCATCAATCTATATAAATCATCATCTAATTTGGCTGTTTCTTCTTTTTGAATATCCACATCCATTCCTTTTTCTAGCAAAGATAATTTCACTGGTGATGGATCATACTCGTCAGGCATTCTCAATAATGCCCCATTCGGGATATCATTATTTTCTAAAAACTTAATTTTTGTTCTTATATGTGTTAGTCGCCACCCTAAATTACTTATCCATCTATCAGCTCCAAAATCCCCCATTTTATGATGTTTTTTAGCTCTAGTGAATTGTTCCATAAGTAGTTGTTCTCTCTCTTTTAAGATTTCTAAAGATGATTCTAGACCTTTTATACAAACAAGTTCTTTACATGTTTCACATTCACCATGACGTGAGCATGGAGACATTGCATAATCATGCTCGCAAACACCTATTTCTGTTATGATCGCAACTCCAACTCTATCTTTTCCTAAATCTTCATAGGTAATAGGAAGTTTTAAATGAATTTTATCTAAAATTGAAATATCTTCCGAAATTAGTAAATCTCTAGCCTCTTCACTTTTTTCCTTTTCTGTTCTATGGTCATAAAATTTATTATCAGCAACTCTTGCTCTTCCTGCCCAATTAGCTAAAGTTAGTTCATCCATACCTCCTCTTTCCGCTTTTGTACTTAGCCAATGTCTTGCATTATGTGATGGTAATTTGATGAATTCACCTTTTGATGTTCCTATGCAATGTTTTTCCCATAATGATGTTTTAGGTCTGGTCTCTGAATAGCAGAATCTATCATTAATTTGATTAACAGTCGGTAAAATAAAGGAAAAATTTTTAGGTGAAAAATCATCATGAAACTCGTTTTCCCTAAATAGTAATAATGTTTCGGAGACTTTAACCTTTTTATTTTTATCTGCGTATGGCCAAAAATTAAATTTTGAAGTATATTTTCTATATAAAAACCTCCCTAGGGTATCATAAGTTATAATTCCATTATTTTCATTCATTAGCTTTTTAAACCATTTAGTATTAATTCCATTTCTTCCATCAATTCCTAAGATATTACCTATTTCAATCTCAGTTAAAGATTTCATTAATAAAGAAGAGTCTGACTGGATGTTGGTATCCAAAAACATCAACTTATTAGGATTCTCCTCAGCAAACCTTGCAGCTTTCCTAGCAAGGTAACTAATATCCGTTAAACGTTTAACAGCTTCTACAATGACACCTTGCATACTACTAGGAACCCATTTTAACCCCTCCTTGCCATTTTTAGCCGGTATCCAGCGAATACCCAATTGTTTATTTCCTAGGCTATCTTCTTCCCATTCTAAACAATTAATAGAAAGAGATATTAACTCTGAACAACGAGATGGTGCAACCATAAGTAATGCCATAATAGCTGTATAGTATTCTGTTTCCTTGTCCAAATTAGGGGCATCATGAAACAATTTTGCTACCAACATCATCTCCTCATCTGTTGGCATTTTTTGAGAGCGATATTCTTTTCCCTTTTCATCAAGCAGTATAGTTAAGTCTCTCGGGCGCTTATAAGGATTGTTCCATATGGGTAAATTAGGAGTAATATAATTTATTCGACAAAAATCGAATAATTTTTCAAGTTGATATCCCAATTTATTAATTGAGTCTGAGCCTTTTTCATATTTTTTCATAGCTAAAGACTCAACTTCTCTAATGACTAAATAATCTAAGAGTAATATGTCTGCACTAGATTTTACATTGTAAAGAGCCATTTCAACTAAACGTAATGCTTCAATGTGTCTTGCTAATTGTCTAATTGGTTGTAGAGAATATGTATAAAGAATATATGCCTTTGCGAAATCAATAAATGGCTCTGATAATGGCTCATATTTATAGGCTGTCGACTTAATTCTATCTGTAGAAAAACGAACTTGAACCGAATATATACCAAACTTTGCCTTCCATTGATTATTTTCCCAGCAGTCATTCCCAAAGGCAGTAAGTCTATTTTTACAAAAATCAATAAATTGGGCTAAATTTAATTCAGGATTATTATGTATTGGAGTAAAAATTGGATTATTCATATTAATGTTTCCCCCTAACTCTTTTCATCTCATTACAAGCTTGAACTACATATTCGACAGCCAAAATAATACGATCTTTAGAAGAAGCATAATCTATATTCTTAGTTTTTTTAAAGCGCTCTTCCTTCTCCTTATAGAGTTTATCTAAAATTTCTTGATGTGGGCCATTAAGTAATGGTCTAAATTTCGGGCATAAATAGCAATTCTCATAGCTACTTATACAAAATTTATTTGTACCACATGCTCCAATTGTATCTGAACCATTATTGGTTATAAATGATTGAGGGTCATGTCCTCTTTCACTCTCATATAAATTCTCTATAATTTTTCCTGCGAACGTTTGGGCTAACTTTCCCATATCTTTCCCTATAGTACGATCGATGTATTGAACGGTATCTGCTGTATTTTCAGTATAAACTTTGACATTTTGTGTATCAGAATGGTCTAAAAGTTCTGCAATGATATGAGCACCGACACCTTTTCGTCCCAAATTTGTTCCTCGGGTATAACGAAACCTTCTAGCACTAACATGAATAATTTCACCAGTTCGCTCTGAAATAGCTTTTTGTAGGATACAGAATTTACGCAATACACGAAATTCTAATTCGGAAGAGGAATAATGGAAAATATCTTTATCTAATAAAGATAAATCAAACTTCTTATTTTCTATATTTCCTAATAGACATTTCCAATCTATGAACATGGGTAATTTCATTTTGTGATTAACAATAAATTTCTCATCTATAATTTTTAGTAATTTATTATATTGTTGCTCTATAAAATTCAACAAAATTAGGTATAAATCCTCTGTTATAGCCAGTTTTTTAAAACTCTCTCTAAATAGAGCACCTCTTTTTTTAGCACTAGGTATATATAGATAATAATTCCAAGTACCTTCTGATATTTCCTTTCTTAGATCTTCAAATTTCAAATGACGTATTTGTATTGGTCGTCTTGCAGTAGCTTGTAATAAATGAATATAGGCATATGTTTCAAATGAAATAAGATCTTCTTTCCAGAGCCTAGACAGCTCAAACATTAAAGCTAAAATTTCATTTTGAGTAAATGCGCCAGTGTAAGGGCACCTTGTTAATACTGATATTCCTTTATCATTTCCACTTAAGGTAAAACTTTCAAGTAAGGAGACTACAGATTTATCAATCCCATCATATCCATATTCATACCAAGAGAGTAAAAATCCTTTTAATGCGCCTAAATACCATTCATTCTTTTTTCCTAAGATAGCTTTCCAATTTAATATCGCTGGGACATCAATTACTTTTAAATTAGTATCTATTACTAGCTCTTTAAATCTCTTATACATATTAATGGTATGATAACTAGAGTATTTTTCAGCATATATAGCCAATGTTTTCTTAAAACCATTTAGTGTTTTCTTATCTATATCTAATACAATTTGAGAAAAGTTAATTATAATGTCTTTACTGATATGCCAGGAATTTTCATGCTCATAAAATTCATATCCATCTCTTGATTTTCTTGGAAATTTATTTTTACTCATAATTATTGACCTTTTCTTGGAAATCTTTCTGTATCTCTAATAAAATTTTATCAGCTTTTTCGCGAATATAACGTTGGTTATAAACATGTGCCGATCTTTCTGATGTATGTCCCATCAGGTGTTGCCTCATTTTGATTTCTTTTTCAGGGGAAATAAAGTCTTTATGAGAAATATTATGTTTTAATTCAGCATTATTTTTATCTATTTTTCTTGAAAATTCTAGATTCCATTCATGGCGAAATATATGAGGATGAATAATAGAAAATTTTTGATTTACTTTTTTCATTGTCGGTACAATAACATTGTCAAAAGAACTTGTACTAATAGGGTGGCCTAATGTTTTTCCTTTACGATGAGTTACAAATAGATAAGGATGCTTATTGGCATAAGGGATTTTAGAGCGATAATTCATAATATAATCATCTATAAGCTGAGCTATATGATTTGAAATAGGTAATCTACGCTCTTTTGTCTTAGCTACAGCCTGATTCCTCCTTGTATCATATTTGTCATCATGTGTTCTTTTAATAAGAATTGAAGGTCTAGCTGTTGCTATATCAATACAATCTATTTTGATTGATAGTAACTCACCTCTTCTAATACCAAGATCTTTTAGTAAAATAAACATTAAGTGATTTCGTTTTCTAATGCCAATATCTCGAAATGGATTATTCGGATTTGAAAAATTTGCAATAGACATAAACTCATCCAAAAGTCCATCAGGTAATTCACTCTCTAATTTTATTAAGGGTACTTTATGATTTTTAGGTCTATGAGCTTTAATTAATGAGATAATTTCCATTAAATTTTTCCTGTATCCGTCGGAGATTTTTATGCTTTTAGATAGAAATAAAATATAGTCTGAAAGAGTAGTTAGCCTATTATATTTATGACTAAGCGATACAGATGGATAGCTATCAATAAACTGAGTGCGTCCCTTTGTAACAAAACGCTTCTTTACATAGTTAGTCTTTTTCTGTTTAGCAGCATTTATTTGCATGTGCCTAAAAAGAGATTCTAATTCACTTTCAGTCAGCAGTTTTTCGTTTTTAACTAAATCACTGATTATTAAGTGGTTATTATTTTCCCACTCCATTAACCATTGTAAGGTCACTAATTTGTTTCTAATTGTATTTACGGCAGAATATCGTAATTCTAGAGTAACCCACAAAGTGGAATAGAAATCAGGTAGTTCTGTTTTTTTATTAACCAATAAAGGAAAGCGTTCCCCATTCGTAAAAAGGATTGTTTCTAATCTATGCATATGACTTTAATTTTACAAACAAATATATATAAATACTAACAACAAAGATATAACTAGTCAAAATAAATGTAAAAAAAGTAGAGCCTTGTTTTACAAGGCTCTACCTAGATACTCTATGATTTATTTTGACAGTTTAGATATATACGTATCTCAAAAAGGAATATCATCAAAATTTATTTCGTTGTAGCCGTTATTTTGAAAAGCGAAAAGTAGTAATTTGCCAATCTGTTTATCTGAATAAGTGATTTTTTCTGTAAGAATGGAGCGTTTATAGGTTTGAATGTGTTTCCCTGTTAGCTCTAACAATAATTGATTAGCTGAAAAACCAACATCTTTTTTACTCTTTTCTCTAGCCCATTCGATAAGCTCATAAACAGAAATATAATCGCTTTGATTTTGGCTCATTGTTTCTATTTTTGTTTGAGGAACTTTATCTAATAATTCAGGCATTTTGGATTTAATCAGTTTTGCTATTTCAGATCCTCTTACCGTAAATCGGGTAAGTTCTAAGGTATTGAAGGCATTATCTGCTATCACTTCATTCAAATAACCTTTGATATGATCAAAAGTGTCTTTGAAATGATTGCTCATAGGTTCGTAGCTATGCCTTTCCCCTCTTTGATCAATTTCAAAGACCGTACAATAAACAAAAGCATTATCATACTGATTATGTGAGCCTCCTTTACGAAAACCAAAAATAAGCCCCTCTAGCTTGTCGGCAATAGATGCCGGCGTTCTATTCGTGTAACTAACTAATTTTTCAATCAAGTCTTTTAGGGAAATTACGGGATTAGAAAGATTTTCAAGTATTGAAATAAATTGACTATGATCAGCCATAAAACGCCCCTTTAACGCTGCCCTTTACTGTGAGAGCGTGGAAAGAGAAATAAAGGGCTTTCTCCTTTCGTTTTGGTAGCTACTCCGCCACTATCCACACTAATTTGAATAAATCCGTATAGTTACGGATTGAACTTGATAGGCTGTATTTTATTACAGTAAAAGAGGCTGTTCAAGCGGTCATTTCCCTGTAAAAAAATTTCTTACGTTATCGAACCGCAATCGGGGCGTGATTGGTACCGAATTGGTACGGATACGGAACTGATTTGGAATATCTAGGAGCAAATAAAAAGCCGTCAATTTTCATCAACGGCTTAAGGTTCATTTTGAGTCACAATATCAGGGCAAGCATTTTGGCGGATAGCATTCTTTAGAAAGCGTTTATATCTAGCTGCTACCGATTTAGACGATAGAACGCCTTTCAATATAGCGTGATAGATTTCATCATTGATTAAGGCTTTCTGAATGAAATAACCTTGTTCTATGTTTGAACGTATATCTGCTAAGGTGTCAATTCTTAAATGGCGGTAGAAAATAAAGCTGTCTCTAGTGATAAATTCGTGTATGCCGGCTTTTAAAATACAAGTTTCATCTAGTGCTTTGTCGCCCTTAATACTAGAGCAGCTTACATTTAAAATCATATCTTCTTTGCCGGTTTCACCATCAAAACAGGGGTCAGTCAGCAAGATATAAAGGTGCTTGTAGTTGTTTTCTTCCTTACCGTAATTTGTGGGGCGTAGAATAGTAACCTGTCTTTGTATTTTAGGCATTATTTGAACCATTCAAGAGTTTATCCACTGCCATTTGTTCTTCTTGCTGTTCTAATATGCTTTCGATTTCGCTTTCTGTTTTACCTAAATTAGCAAGTAGTGTTTTTAAATAAATAGGCTTGCTTCTTCCCTGCGGATCTTCCCATTCGGGGATATATTTCGGATTATGCGTATATTCTACTAGGGCGAAAGGCTTATAGCTTCCGAAAGTCGCAAAGACTTCATCTAAAATTTCGGTGTCACTTTCTGATAGGCAATCAAAAAAGTATTCATCTGTAGTATCTACGGCTTTTTTTAGGCTGATTTTATGATCTTCTTTATCGGCTATCCAATCACCCCAAATGCTGCCTTTTTGGTAAAGGCTCGCTTCTTCGCCTCGCATTAGGTTTAGCGTGTTGCTTAATACCGGTCCATACGGCAAAGAGTAATATTCATCGTTAGAAATAGAGTAGCTATATCTTTGCCAAGAGAGGCGGTCAGCAAGATAAAGCAATTTCATTACCTTAATATGCTCCATTGTGCCGCCAGCCTTATTTAATAAATAAGCCGTTGCCTGTGCTACTTTTAATTCATCAAACATAATTGCCCCTTTGCCTCATAAATTAGGCTTTCATTTATGGGTATTATAAAGATAAATGGCTATCGAATAAAGCCGTATAGTCTTTAGTAGTGTTTTATAGGTGCATAGTAAACACAAGGTAGAAAATAAAAAGCCGCCAATCATCAGATCAACGGCTCATTTTTAAAGTCGGGCAATTTGTTCAAATACCTGTGGAGATTGTTCCACTAATCGCAAAAGGATAGTTGCCTGTGGGTTTGGGGTACTTTTCCCTTGCTCCCACCCTTGATAGGTTTTTACGCTTGTTCGTAAACGTTGAGCAAATACCGCTTGAGAGAGGTTTAATCTTGCTCTAATAGCTTTTACCTCATCGGCTGAAATCTGTAATGGCTCAGGGCGTGATAGCGTTTCAGTGCGTAATGTTCGTTTGCCCTCGAGGTGTTCTTTCATTGCTGTTAAGCCCTCCATTAAGTCATTGTAAAAGCTCATTGTTACCCTTAAATGTTTTTAACCTGTGGAATAAGCACTAAATTGAAAGCCCCTAAAATCTTTTGAATGGTGTCAAATCGTGGCTTGCTACCTTTGGCTAGGGTTTTATATAGGCTCTCTCTTCCTAGCCCTGTTTGCTTCGCAAGTTCCGCCATTCCTCTAGCCCTTGCTATATCGTTTAAGGCTTCTAGAAATTCGTCTTGGTCTCCCTCTTTCAACACTTCGGCTAAATAGGCTTGTATAGTTTCCTCGTCAGTTAGAAATTCCGCTACATCAAAAGGGCGTAAGCCGTGTTTATCTGCCATTTCTTCGTTAATTTGTACTGCTTCCATTACTGCCCTCTTAAATTTGCCTATAAAAGTATCCTATTAGATACACATTATCAAGCATTACCCTCAATTTAGGTGATGTTTTGGTGAAGTTGGTGATATTTTGGTGATGTTTTTTTAAAAAATATCACCACTCTTAGAGCCTTGATATATAAGGGTTTATATTAATTTTGGTGATAATGGTGATATTTTTTTTAAAAGTTTGGCTGTAAAAAAATATATATAGAAGAACGGCAATAAAAAAGCCGTCAGGCGATAACCTAACGGCATTACAAGCGGTCATATTTGGCGGAAAATTTACTAAGTTTTACTAAGCTACTTTTAAATGATATTGAGGCAAGCTACCTTGTGAACATTCTTCTACAAAATCCGCCCATACTTGGAGCAGTTTAAAACGTTGTTCTAGGCGTTCGCCCCTGTCATAAGCCGCCTTTACTCTGTTGCTGTTTATATGAGATAGAGCCACTTCGATTAAATCACTGTTATATCCTTTCTCATTGAGATAAGTAGAGGCAATAGACCGCAAGCCGTGAGCTACTAATTTGCCTTTGTAGCCCATTCATTTGATCGCACTGTTGGCGGTTTGTGTATTAACGTGCGTTTGAGGGTTCTTCACACTTGGGAAGATGTATTCTTTGCCGCCACTTAGTTTCTTAATTTCTCGCAAGAGGGCGATTGTTTGCCGTGATAATGTGATTTTATGCTCAATACCTCGCTTCATATTTTCCGCCGGTATCGTCCACAGTTTCGCACGTTCGTCTATATCCGCCCATTTCGCCTTAGCCGCTTCGTTAGGGCGTGTCATTGTGAGTAACTGCCACAGAATTAAATAGCGTGTCTGTAGATGAATTTGGGCGTTCTGTAGCGTGTATAAGAACTCGCCTAAATCTTCAGGCTTGATTGTCTTAAAATGCGCTACCGTTGGGCTATCGAACTCTTTCGCAATGTTGGCGGTGGGGTTAGCCGGTATCATTTCACGATGTACGGCAAAAGTCATTATTTCATTATGCTTCTGAATAGTACGCTTTAACTTCTCTAGCTTGCCCTCGTCTTGATATTGTTTAAAAGCCTTAATCGCCATCGGAGCGGTTATCTGCGTGATAGGCATTTGCCCGGAATGCGACAATAGGTTGTTTTTGATAAGGGCGATCACATCTTTTTGGTAGTTATCCGAAAAATTCTTCTTCGTCTTGCGGTGTTCAAGCCACGCCCACGCCACTTTCTCATAAACATTGGTAAGCTCATTTGCTTTCGCCTGTTCTTGCTGTTGGCGGTGGTGTTGCGGATCGATATTCTGAGCAAGCAAGGCCCTATATTCCTCTCGAGTTTCCCTCGCTTGTGCTAAAGATATATCAGGGTAAGCTCCAATGCTTAGATCATTTCGTTTTTTTGTGAACGGTCTCTCATATCTAAACCGCCAAAATTTGGAATTTTGAGTAATAACCAGCAATAAGCCGTTGCCATCTCTCAATGGGCTATCTTCGGGCTTCGCTTTTCTTATCTGTGTGTCATTCAAAGGTATGATTTTTCTCGCCATAGTAAGCCTTTAGGAGTATAAGAACCAACGTTTAGGAGTATAAAACTAAAAGCGATAAAGCCTTATCTAGTCAGGCTTTAACGTGATTTTAGGAGTGCGAAAATTTATAAGTGTTTGCTCGTACTCCTAAATATACTCCTAAAATCTTCGGATTTGATTGTATCGTATAGAGGTACGCAACGGACAATAAAAAAGCCTTGAAGTATTGATTTTCAAGGCTTTTTAGGTATCTATAGAACGCTATAGGTTTATAATTTGGTGGAGCTGGCGGGAGTTGAACCCGCGTCCGAAATTTCTCTACCTTCAGTACTACATGTTTAGTCTAGTCTTTAATTTCGCTTACACACAGCGGACAGACACGCAATGTATAAACTAGCTTTATTCAATTTAGTGTTTCGATCCTAAAGCGGCGGCGTCCACACGATCTCGTTTTGGGTGACTTATCTTTATCCTCGTCTTACGAGCGGAAGCTGAGGAGATAAGGCTTTAAAGCAGGTTATTAAGCTGCTAAAGCGTATTGTTCGTCGTTTGCGACTATTATTTTGCGGTTTGTTTACGAGGCCTACCGCACCTCGACATGCACCTTGGGCTTCGCTAATCCCGTCGAATCCAAAATCAGCCCCAAAAGAGGCACTATTCTAAAGGAAAGCGGTTAAATTTGCAAAATATTTTGCAAATCGCGGTGATTAAAATGAGATTCAGCCTCTTTTTTCGGGTAAATGCTTATGTGCTAATCTGGTTGTTACTGAAAAGAAAAAGTTGAGTTTCTAGTGAACTCAACTTTTTTATGTCTCTCTAATAAAAGATTAGGATAACACTGCTATAATGTTTAAATTGGCTTAGGGTTAAGAGAAGTAGAATGAAAAAATTTGAAGAAAATGAGATTGAAGATGCAGAAATTATAGAAGCTGAACCTATGGAGGTTGATGATATAGAGGAAGCATATACATCAGAAGCTATCCACCCTGCGTTAGTGTCGGGCTCAATGCCTGTACCACAAGGGAACTTAGATAGCTATATCCGTATGGCAAATCAGTATCCGATTCTGACTGCTGAGCAAGAAAAAGCGTTGGCGGAGCGTTACTATTATGATGAAGATGTTGAAGCAGCCAAGCAGCTCATTCTTTCTCATATGCGTTTTGTCATTCATATCGCTCGCGGCTATTTGGGTTATGGCCTGCCGCTGGCAGATTTAATTCAAGAAGGTAATATTGGCCTGATGAAAGCGGTAAAACGTTTTGATCCGAATGTGGGTGTGCGATTGGTTTCTTTTGCGGTACATTGGGTAAAGGCAGAAATTCACGAATATGTGCTGAAAAATTGGCGAATTGTGAAAGTGGCAACGACTAAAGCTCAGCGTAAGCTATTTTTCAATCTGCGTAAAAATAAAAACCGCTTGGCGTGGTTTAATGAAGAAGAGATCAAAAAAGTAGCGGACGATTTAGGGGTTTCAGTTGCAGAAGTCCGAGAGATGGAATCTCGTATGACAGGACAAGATTTAGGCTTCGATTTGCCAGCAGGAGATGACGATGAAGGTACTTATGTCCCTTCAATGTACATTGAAGATGATAGCTCTAATTTTGCTGATGATTTGGAATACGAACAACACAACGGGCAAGCTACCGCTCAACTTGCTTATGCTCTCGCTACTCTTGATGAACGTAGCCAAGATATTATTAAAACCCGTTGGTTAGACGATAACAAGGCCACCTTGCAAGATTTGGCGGATAAATATAGTATCTCTGCTGAACGTGTTCGCCAACTAGAAAATGCCGCATTAAAGAAAATTAAAGAGGCGATCACGCTAGAGGTTTAGGCTGCAAGCGGTAATTTTGGGCGTAAAAATGGCAACTTTTCTCTTGATTTCTATTGGTGCTATCGTAGGCGGATTTACTCGTTGGGTGATGGGGCTTTGGCTCAATCCACTGTTCGGCTCCTTAGCATTTGGTACATTGCTTATCAATTGGCTAGGTTGTTTTTTAATGGGGCTCACGATGGGGATCTCATTATCTGAGCAGACCAAACTTTGCTTTGTGACTGGTTTTCTGGGCTGTTTTACCACATTTTCAGCCTTTTCAGCGGAAGTGAGCAAAAATCTGCTTGAAAGCAAGTGGCTTACCGCTTTTGCTATTTTCGGATTACATACGCTAGGTGGTTTTGCTTGCACCCTATTTGCTGTTTACTTAATGAAAAAATAATCTCCATTGATAATGGCGTGAAATTGCAAAACTTTGCAAGAAAACGACCGCTTGTTTAAATAGAGATAATAAGGATTGAACATTATGATCAACATCAGCGACAAACACATTGACCCGACTTTCTACCAGCGGGCAGACGGCTTTATTAACATCGCCAACGCCCATTTGCAGAATATTGCCCCAAACCAAGTGAGTAACGCAATGCTGTTCGCCTGTGCCAGATTTAACGCCTACGTAGCCTCCAGCAAGGCGGAATACAAACAGCAACTGGTGGATTCCAAACAAGAGGTGATTCAATATTTTGTGGAACAATACAAAGAGATGTTGATGGCAAATTTGGACGAATATATCCAAAATTTCGAGCGTTATATTGAAGGGAAAAAGGCGGATTAACCGCCTTGGTTTTTTTAGCACTACTGAGCCATTTTTTCGGCAATTTTCAGAAATCCATCTGCGGTTTTAAAAATTTCACCGAAGCCTTGAGCCTCTAAGATTTTGTCAGACACTTCACGGAATGCCCCCTCGCCGCCCGCTTTTTGTAAAACCCAATCCGCTTGAGTTTTGATGTAATCGTGAGCATTACGAGTGGCGATTGCTAAACCGCACACCTCAAAGGCTGGCAGGTCTAACGTGTCATCGCCAATATAGGCAGTTTGCTCGGGCGTTACGCCGGCTTGTTGCATTAATTCAAAACAGGCGGAACGTTTTTCCAGTTTACCGAGTTGGGCTAAGTCAATTTTCAACACCTCAAGGCGTTTGCGAAGCAATGGGCTGTCGCCGCCAGAAAGTACCGCCACTTTAATGCCACAACTTTGCAACATTTTTACCCCTAAACCATCGTGAACGTGGAAACGTTTCATCACTTCACCTTGCTCGGTGTAATACATTCCGCCATCGGTTAATACGCCGTCCACATCGGTAATCACTAATTTAATCTTGGTTAGGTCTAACATTTTTCTGCCTCAAATATGGTATGATTTCGCCATTATAACGTTTTTACCTCTTTTACCAAAGGAAGCGAAATGTCGATTTCAGCGAATTTATCGCACATTCACCAACAAATTCAGCAAATTTCCGAACAATATCAACGAGATAACGTGCGTTTGTTAGCCGTCTCCAAAACTAAACCAGTTGAGGCGATTCAAGCGGCGATTGAGGCAGGGCAGCTTGCATTTGGCGAAAATTATGTGCAGGAAGCGGTCGAAAAAATCGAATTTTTTGCAAACCGCCCTGAATTGGAATGGCATTTTATCGGGCCACTTCAATCAAATAAAACCAAATTGGTCGCTGCCTATTTTGATTGGATTCAAACGGTGGATAGATTAAAAATTGCCGAGCGTTTAAACGAACAACGCCCAGCGGATAAAGCCCCGCTCAACGTGCTGATTCAAATTAATATCAGCGATGAAGCCTCGAAATCGGGCATTGAACCCGACGAAATGCTACCTCTCGCCCAAGTGATTTCGCAATTACCGAATTTGAAATTGCGTGGCTTAATGGCGATTCCAAAGCCTGAAAGCGAACCGGAACAACAAAAAATCGCGCTTTGCAAAATGCAGCAACTTTTCAACCGCTTGCAGGCAGAATTTGACGGCATCGACACCCTTTCAATGGGAATGTCGGACGATATGGCGGCTGCGATTGAGTGTGGTTCGACAATGGTGCGGATTGGGACTGCGATTTTTGGGGCGAGACGTTAGCCAGCTGAGTTTTTACATAAAGCTGATACAAGCGGTCAAATTCGCCAAAAACTTTGCAAATTCCACCGCTTGTTTTGTAGCCAACAGCGGAAAAAGTCTGTATAATCACGCCTCCTAATTTCTAGACTCTCGCCAGTTTTGATGGGCGAGAGTTTTTATTTTCATTCACTTAAAAAGATATTCCAATGCAAAATGTAGATATTTCAAAATTGCGTAACATTGCAATTATTGCCCACGTTGACCACGGTAAAACCACCTTGGTTGATAAACTTTTACAACAATCAGGCACCTTTGGTGAAACTCGTGGTGACGTTGATGAGCGTGTAATGGATTCCAACGATCTTGAAAAAGAGCGTGGCATTACCATTCTTGCAAAAAATACGGCAATTAACTGGAATGGTTATCACATCAATATCGTAGATACCCCAGGGCACGCTGACTTCGGTGGTGAGGTTGAGCGTGTACTTTCAATGGTAGATTCGGTGCTGTTAGTGGTTGATGCCTTTGATGGCCCGATGCCGCAAACCCGTTTCGTCACGCAAAAAGCGTTCGCTCACGGTTTAAAGCCAATCGTAGTGATCAATAAAGTTGACCGCCCAGGTGCTCGCCCTGATTGGGTAGTGGATCAAGTGTTCGACTTGTTTGTAAATTTAGGTGCAAGTGATGAGCAGTTAGATTTCCCAATTATCTACGCTTCAGCCTTAAATGGTGTAGCAGGCTTAGAACACGAAGACCTAGCGGCAGATATGACCCCACTTTATGAAGCGATTGTCAAACACGTTCAATCACCACAAGTGGAATTAGATGCACCATTCCAAATGCAGATTTCGCAATTAGACTACAACAACTATGTGGGCGTTATCGGTATTGGACGTATCAAACGTGGTTCGGTGAAACCTAACCAAGCGGTAACGATTGTAGATAGCGAAGGCAAAACTCGCCAAGGTCGTATCGGTCAGGTGTTGGGGCATTTAGGTTTACAACGTTTTGAAGCAACAGAAGCCTTTGCTGGCGATATTGTTGCGATTACTGGTTTAGGCGAATTAAATATTTCAGATACTATTTGTGATATTAACGCAGTAGAGGCTTTACCGGCATTAAGCGTTGATGAACCAACGGTAACGATGTTCTTCTGCGTAAACACCTCGCCATTCTGCGGTCAAGAAGGTAAATTTGTGACTTCACGCCAAATTCTTGAGCGTTTAAACAAAGAATTAGTCCACAACGTGGCATTGCGTGTGGAAGAAACCTCGAACCCAGACGAATTCCGTGTGTCAGGTCGTGGCGAATTACACTTATCGGTATTAATCGAAAATATGCGTCGTGAAGGTTACGAGTTAGCAGTGTCTCGCCCGAAAGTAATCTACCGTGAAGAAGACGGCAAAAAACAAGAGCCGTTTGAGCAAGTGACGATTGATATTGAAGAGCAACACCAAGGTTCAGTGATGGAAGCACTTGGTATCCGTAAAGGTGAAGTGCGTGATATGATTCCGGACGGCAAAGGTCGTACCCGTTTAGAGTATGTGATCCCAAGCCGTGGCTTAATCGGTTTCCGTAACGAATTTATGACGATGACCTCAGGTACTGGTTTACTTTACTCTACATTCAGCCACTATGATGACGTAAAACCGGGCGAAATCGGTCAGCGTAAAAACGGCGTGTTAATTTCAAACGCAACGGGTAAAGCGTTAGCATACGCATTATTTGGTTTACAAGAGCGTGGTAAATTAATGATCGACCACGGTGTGGATGTTTACGAAGGTCAAATCATTGGTATTCATAGCCGTTCAAACGACTTAACCGTAAACTGTTTACAAGGTAAAAAATTAACCAATATGCGTGCATCAGGCAAAGACGATGCGATTGTGCTAACCACGCCAGTTCGTTTTTCATTGGAACAAGCATTAGAGTTCATTGATGATGACGAATTAGTTGAAGTTACGCCACAATCGGTGCGTATCCGTAAACGTTTATTAACGGAAAACGACCGCAAACGTGCAAGCCGTACTACAACGAGCACTAGCACACATTAATACGAAAAAGAGCGACCTAGGTCGCTCTTTTTTCTTGCATTTTAGGTTATAAATACAACGCCATCACCACTGCATTTTCTTTGCCGCCGTTTAGCGTAGGGTAGTAATTTTTACGGATTGTGACCTCATTAAACCCGAGAGAATTATATAATTTCTGGGCTGTGAGGTTAGATTCTCTTACTTCCAGCCAAAGGGTAGCGACATTTCTCTGTTGCAGTTGCAAAATGAGGGCAGAAAGTAACCGCTTGCCAAAACCTTTGCCTTGAAATTCGGGGGCGACAGCAATGTTGAACAACGTGGCTTCGTCTAACACAATTTGGCTAATAGCGAAGGCGACAATTTGATTCTTTTCCATTAATTTTAAGTTGAGATATTTCTCGCCTTGATTATTTAACAGCGTGCCTTTGCTCCACGGCACTAAATGGGCTTTTTGCTCAATTTCAAACAATCGCTCAAAATCGGGTGTTTCTACTGGTTTAATCATCCTGTTTTTCCAATTGTGCGAAATAGGTTTCTATTTGTTGCCAAAGTTGGCGTTTTGGTGATGATTTTGCGAGATCTTGCCAAGATGCATTTTTCCAAGCGGTCTGATTTGCAATATTTTTTGCAATTTTAACCGCTTGTTCTTCCGCTTGAATCAGCCAAATGAGGGGAGAATGTTCAAATACTAAGCGTTGTGATTGTTCCGCATCGAGCCATTGATACTCGCTTTTTTGTAAGTTTAATGCAATTAAGAGATCAGCAAACAACCCACTGCTTTGGTGATCTTCCTCACACACCACAACGAATTTAATTTTTTTATCTAAACGAATTTGTGCATCGCCTTTTAGCACTTGGGGTTTGGCTAAAACCCATTGCGAAATGCCCATTTCATTTAACAGTAAATCACGACGATTCATCTAATACCTCATCAAATTTTGCAAATAGTACCAAAACTGCGACTAATCAGAAACTTTTTTCAAAAAATTGATAGGTTTAGCAAGATTTCTCCGCCTAAATTCGGTATATTCACGTTAAATTTTTTAGATAAGGTAAGAAAATGCTCTCTTTAGAAAGCGAAGTGCTTGGACGTCATTTAGCGTTATTTGAACAAAAATCAGTGTTATTGTTTGGTGATATACGAGATGATTTTGCCCAACAGTTGCAATCTCGTGCTAAAAATGTGGCGGTATTTAGTAGCTATTTTAACTATACTCGCCATCATCAAAATGTGGAATTTGGTTTGGAATGTGGGCTATCTGCGGAGTTAGCGGTTTTTTATTGGACAAAAAACAAACAAGAGTGCCGATTCCAACTATTGCAATGGCTTTCGCAATGCAAAGTGGGGCAGGAAATGCTGATTATTGGTGAAAACCGTGCTGGCGTGCGTTCGGCGGAAAAATTGCTTGAGCCGTTTGGCAATATCGCTAAAATTGATTCCGCTCGCCGTTGTGGTTTATATCATTTTGAGCTACAAACTATACCTGAATTTGATTGCAAAAAATTCTGGAAATCTTACCGCTTGCAAGATCTAGACGTGTTTACCTTACCTGCCGTCTTTAGTTCGTCAGAATTGGATAACGGCACGAAATTATTACTCTCAACTTTTCGCAAAGAAGATCGTCTTAAAGGCAAAGTGCTTGATTTAGGCTGCGGAGCAGGCGTAATTGGGGCAACGCTGAAACAGCAATTCCCAAAAATCAAACTTACAATGAGCGATATTCACGCAATGGCGATCGAATCTAGCCACCGTACTCTAGCGGAAAATCAGCTGGAGGGAGAAGTGCTGGCAAGCGATGTATTTTCCCATATTAATGATCGTTTTGATTTGATTGTTTCAAATCCACCGTTCCACGATGGTGTGGATACTGCCTATCGAGCAGTAGAAGAACTGATTTTTCAAGCTAAGAACCATTTAACTAAAGGCGGTGAATTACGTATTGTGGCAAATGCGTTCTTGCCTTATCCTGATTTGCTAAATAAAACCTTTGGCAAACACGAAGTGTTGGCAAAATCGACAAAGTTTAAGGTGTATTCAGCGAGAGCTTAATGGAATATTAGGCGGATAGAAAAAAAAAGCAAAATTTGGCTAAAAAATACTTGCTATTTATTTTTTGTTGGCGTAAATTCGTTCCAACAATGTTTGGAGAAACACAATGAATTTTAACCGCACTTCACATCATCATCACCATCACCATCTTTCCTGATATCTTTCGGGCATTGGGTGCATACGGAAGATAGATCTTCCGAGCAAGTGTGGCAATAAAAAGGATCTCTCGGAAGGCAACTTTCGGGAGATTTTTTTATGGTTAAATTTAGGTAGTAATAATGACAAATCCGATTGAAATTTATCAAAGTCAAGATGGCACAACGAATATTGAAGTTCAATTTAATCAAGATACGGTTTGGCTTTCGCAGGCACAAATGGCAACAATTTTTAAAACAACCTCTGATAACATTAGCCTGCATTTAAAAAATATTTTTGCGGAAGGTGAATTGGACGAGGAAGCAACTACCGAGGATTTCTCGGTAGTTCGCCAAGAGGGTAAGCGGCAGGTAAGTCGTCGGCTTACACATTACAATCTTGATGCTATTATTTCGGTAGGATATCGAGTGAAATCAACGGCTGCAACCCAATTCCGGATTTGGGCAACTACTCGATTAAAAGATTATCTCGTCAAAGGTTATGCGATTAACGAACGCCGTTTGCAGGAAAAAGGCGTGGAATTTGAGCAGGTGATAGGGCTATTAAGCCAGACTTTGGCGAATCAATCCTTAGTTTCAGATGAAGGGCAAGCGGTATTAAATGTCGTGCAAGATTACGCTCGCAGTTGGAGTTTATTGCAAGCCTATGATGAACAGAGCTTGCAAGCCAATCCGCATAAACAATCAGAGATGATTTCCCTTGAAATGGAACAAGTGTGGTCGGCAATAGCTCAATTAAAACAGACACTTATGGAAAAAGGGGAGGCGACAGAACTCTTTGGCAACCCGAGAAATGAGGGCTTGGCTTCTGCGGTAGCGACGATTGAGCAAGGCTTTGGCGATGAACTGTTTTACCCGAATGTTGCCAGCCGTGCGGCGAATTTGCTCTATTTTGTGATTAAAAACCACCCACTCACGGATGGCAATAAACGCACAGGCTCGTTCTTGTTTTTATGGTATTTACGCCTCAATCAGCATTTGCTCGCCAAGCCTGTAGAGCAACTGATTAATGACAATACGTTAGTTGCATTGGCGTTGCTGGTGGCGGAAAGTCTGCCCGAACAAAAAGAGTTGATGATTAAATTAATTGAGCATTTTATTTTATTAAAAGCATAACAAGACAGGAACATAATATGACAATCTCACAACTTTCCCGAAAAAACATTCAAGCCCTGACCCCGTACCAATCCGCCCGCCGATTGGGTGGCAGTGGCGATGTGTGGCTGAATGCCAATGAATATGCAGTGTCGCCAAACTTTGATTTAACCGACCGCACGTTTAACCGCTACCCCGAGCCGCAGCCGCAGGCAGTAATTGAGGGCTATGCCCGTTATGCAGGCGTTGCTCCTGAAAATGTGCTGGTTTCTCGTGGCGGCGATGAGAGCATTGAGCTACTGATTCGTGCCTTTTGTGAGCCAAGTGATCAAATTCTTTACTGCCCGCCAACTTACGGAATGTACGCCGTGAGTGCCGACACTTGTGGCATCAACACCAAAACCGTGCCGCTGACCACGGATTTTCAACTCAATCTGCCTGAAATTAAACGCAATTTGGACGGCGTGAAAATCGTCTTCGTCTGCAGCCCGAACAACCCGACGGGCAATCTTATCAAGCGGGCAGATTTACTTGAACTTTTGCAAATCACTGCAGGCAAAGCGATTGTGGTGGTTGATGAAGCCTACATCGAATTCTGCCCTAAAGCGACGTTGGCGAACGAACTGCCGAATTATCCGCACTTGGCGATTATCCGCACGCTTTCCAAAGCATTTGCACTGGCTGGCTTACGTTGTGGTTTTACTTTGGCGAATGCGGAGTTGATCGGCGTGCTGCAAAAAGTCATCGCCCCCTATCCGCTGCCTGTGCCAGTTTCCGACATTGCCGCCCAAGCCCTTTCTCCACAAGGCATTGAACAAATGCGTGAGCGCGTGGCAGAAGTGATTACCCTGCGTACCGATTTGCAAAAAAATCTCGAAAACCTACCGCTTGTAGAAAAAGTTTTTGACAGCGAAGCCAACTATCTCTTGTTCAAATGCCAAGACGGGCAGAAAGTGTTCAAAGCGCTTTGGGATCAGGGGATTATTTTGCGGGATCAGCACAAGGCGTTGGGCTTACAAAACTGCATTCGGATTACGATTGGTACAGTGGAGGAGAATTTGAAGGTAGTAAAAGCACTCTCAGCCACATACTAACGTATGTGGTTAGGCATAGTGTCGTCGCTCTGCGACGATAGTGTCCGAATTGATGTGGAGCATCAATACTATGCGTAACCGCAGACCAAGGTCTGCGGAATTTTCATCTTTTCGTGGAACTGCACCCAAGCCTTGCGGTGGCGGAATTTGTGCAGAAATTAAAAACCACCACGCACAAATGGATTGATGAAAATAAGGCGTTATTTCCCGATTTCTATGCGTGGTCGAGGGGATATTGCTCGCTCACTTATTGCGAACGAGATAAAGAGAAAATCATCAACTATATTAAAAACCAAAAAGAACACCATAAAACGCAGAGTTTTATGGATGAAACCAAATTCCTCTTGCGTGAAGCTGGAATTGAAATAAACGAACAATTTTTTGAAAAAGACTTATAACCCGATGTAGAGCATCGATATTATGCGTAACCTAGCACGAGGGTGCTAGGCAATTACAGGAGAAAAATATGCAACCCACTCTTTTCATTGACCGTGACGGCACGTTAATTGACGAGCCGAAAACTGATTTTCAAATTGACAGCTTGGAAAAACTCAAATTCGAGAAAAACGTTATTCCTGCCTTGCTAAAACTAAAAGGCAAATACCGTTTTGTGATGGTGTCGAACCAAGACGGCTTAGGCACCAGCTCATTCCCACAGGACGATTTTGACAAACCGCATAACGCAATGATGGCGGTGTTCAATTCACAAGGCATTGAATTTGATGAGGTATTGATTTGCCCTCACAAGCCTGAAGACGGCTGCGATTGCCGTAAACCACACACCAAACTGCTGCAAAAATACATTGACCGCCAACTGTTCGACCCAGCCAACAGCTTTGTGATTGGCGACCGTGCTACCGATGTGCAACTGGCGGAAAATCTCGGCATTCGTGCCTTGCAATATAACCCTGAAAAGCTGAACTGGGATTTAATCACCGAAAAACTGTTGGGCGAAGCCGTTACCAACATTGGCGACCGCACGCCACGTTATGCGGAAGTCGTGCGTAAAACCAAAGAGACTGACATCAAAGTGCAAGTCTGGCTGGACGAAACCGGCACGAACGAAATCAGCACGGGCGTGGGCTTTTTCGACCATATGCTCGACCAAATCGCCACCCACGGCGGCTTCCGAATGAACATCACCACCAAAGGCGACCTCTGGATTGACGAACACCACACCGTCGAAGACACCGCCCTCGCCCTCGGCACGGCGTTAAAACAAGCCATCGGCGACAAACGTGGCATCGCCCGCTTCGGCTTCGTGCTGCCGATGGACGAATGCAAAGCGGAATGTACGATGGATTTATCGGGCAGACCGTTCATCAAATTCAAAGCCGATTTCAAACGTGACAAAGTGGGTGATTTCAGCACTGAACTGACCGAACATTTCTTCCAATCCATCGCTTTTACCCTGCTCGCCACGCTCCACATCAAAGCAAAAGGCGACAACGACCACCACAAAATCGAAAGTTTGTTCAAAGTGTTTGGCAGAACGCTAAGACAGTGTATCCGCATTGAAGGGAATGAATTACCGAGTTCAAAAGGGGTGTTGTAATTTCTCGCTTTTCCCTCTCCCATTTATGGAACAGGGTGGAGAAAATCCGCAGGATTTTCGGAGGGATAGGGCAAAATTGCGGTTGATTTTTGCAAAGTTTTTGGGAGAATTTGACCGCTTGTATTCAGTATAAGTAGGGTGAGATATAAGATGAAACATGAAACTCTTATCATTTATAGGACAGATAGAAAATTTGATACAAGTAGCCTTAATCAACTCAAAATTGGAGGGAAGATCGGTTTTTTGAGAGAGATTCTATTAGTTAATTCTGATTTTTTAGAGGATGAAAAAGGGAGTTGGATTCTTAATTTTTTTAAAGGTAAGCCTTATGAGCAACATATTTATGTTAGTAGGGATGAGCCAGATTTTAAAGTATTCAAAAAGCTAACGACGGCTAGTTTTATTTGTAATAATGAATTTGGTGATGTTGATGCTGAAAAGCTATCTATATCTATCCGAGGATCTAAGTCAATTAAGAAATGTGATTTTATAGAATATCCTTCACATTATGCACATATTGATGGCAGAGGTCTTTCATTTTTTTCGAAAATTGAAAATCAAAAAGATAACTTTTATAGACAAGTTATTTTATTATCTTTGGCTTATGCTTATCTTGGTGCGATCGAATATATTTCCAATAATTTGTCTCAGAAAGTAAATTGTGCAAATTGCGATATTGATGAGCTTAATAAGCTGTACATTGAAGCTGCTAAATTTAACTCTATTTTCTTATTTCATCAACCAGTATTGATAGATAAAGCCAGTTTAACTGAGACATGGAAAGAAATAGATAGAGTATTTGAGATTGATGTTTCATCAAAAGAATTATTAGAACAACTATCTAATGTTCATTATATTTTAAATTTAGATTCAGAAAATAAAAGAGTGACACAAGAAAAAGAAAAGCAATCTAAACAAGAAAAATGGAATTTATGTTTTGCCATTATAGGTATTGCTCTTGCTGTTATTGAATTATTTACATAGGATTAAAATGACAAACTTAGTAATCATCGACACAGGCTGTGCCAACCTGTCTTCGGTCAAATTTGCTTTTGACCGCCTTGGCATTCAGGCGGAGATCTCCCGAGATCTCAACAAAATCCAATCCGCCGATAAACTCTTGCTCCCCGGTGTGGGAACGGCAATCGCAGCGATGAAAAACCTGCACGATCGCAAGCTGATTGAAACGATCCAAAATGCTACCCAACCAATGCTAGGCATCTGTTTGGGGATGCAGCTGATGACCGAATTTTCCAGCGAAGGCGAGGTTACCACGCTCGGCTTGATGAGTGGCAACACCGAACGCTTACCAAACACCGGCTTGCCCTTGCCGCATATGGGCTGGAACAAGGTCAATTACGCCAAAGACCACCCACTTTTCCACGGTATTGAGCAAGGCAGCCACTTCTATTTTGTGCATAGTTTTGGCGTGCTGCCGAACAAAAACACCATCGCCACCTGCAATTACGGCGTGGATTTCTCGGCAGCGATTGCTAGCCAAAACTTCTACGGCGTACAGTTCCACCCTGAGCGCTCCGGGGCAGCAGGGGCGAAGTTGTTGCGGAATTTTGTGGAGAATGTCTAATTTTGTGACGCCGATCGCAAAGTTGGAAAAAGTGGCTTGATTATGCCAAGGTTTTGCTTAAAATAGCTGGAAATTTAACCAGTTATTTTAAGAGACAAGCGATGAACGAAATCAAGCTATTTGAAAACAGCCAAATCCGCTCTGTGTGGGACAGCGAAAAAGAAGAGTGGTTTTTCTCGGTGGTAGATGTGGTGCAAGTGCTAACGGATAGTGCCGACCCCAAACAGTATGTTAAGAAAATGCGGAGCCGTGACCCTGAGCTGAATAGCAAGTGGGGTACAATTTGTACCCCTGTTCCAATGTTGGGGAAAGATGGCAAAAAACGCAATGTGCAAGCGGCTGATTTACAAGGCATTTTCCGTATTATCCAATCTGTGCCAAGCCCCAAAGCCGAGCCATTGAAAATGTGGCTGGCGGAAGTTGGAAAAGAACGGATTGATGAGATTGTCGATCCGGAATTGACGATTGATCGTGCGTTGGAAACCTACTTGAAGAAAGGTTATTCCCGAGAGTGGATTAACCAGAGATTGCAAGCCATTCAGGTGCGAAAAGAGCTGACGGATACGTGGCAAGATCACGGTGTGCAAGCAGGGCGTGAGTTCGCTATTTTAACTAACGAAATTACGCAGGCGTGGAGCGGAATGAGTACTCGCCAATACAAGGATTTCAAAGGGCTGAAAAAGGAAAACCTGCGTGACAATATGAGTACCACCGAGCTGGTGTTGAATATGCTGGCTGAGGCGGCGACCAAAGATATTACCCAAATCAGCCACCCACAAGGTTTGGAAGAGAACAAAACCATAGCGAAACGTGGCGGCAATGTGGCAAAAGTCGCCCGTGAAACCTTAGAAGCCGAGACCGGCAAGCCTGTGATTACGCAACAAAATGCGATTGATTTTGCGGCGGTGATTGAGCAGGTGGCGAACAAAGTAAGGAAAAAATAAGTGCGGTCGGATTTTTGCAAGTTTTTGAAAGAATTTGACCGCTAGTAAGGCTTACCAAATAGGGTTATTGAATGAAAATTGTCTTAATGAGGCATGCGACACCAAATGTTAATGGAAAAAAGTGTTTTTACAGACAAGCTGAAGAAGGTTTAATTCAGTATAATTTAACGGACAATATTCTATTAAATGAATCAGATGCTTTTTTAAAAACAAAGGAATATGAGGAGATATTAAAAATAGAACATATTTTTGTTTCCCCATTGAAACGAGCGACAAAAACAGCAGAATATATTTTTCCTCAGAAAAACTATACTGTATTAGATTCGTTGCAAGAATTTAACTTAAGTATTTTCAAGATACCTTTTATCAAATTGACTTTAAAAAATTGGCTTGTGCTGTCAAGAGTATTATGGCTTTTAGGTATAAATAAGACAACCTATAATCTTTCGGAAGAAATAAAAAGAGTAAAATCAACCTTTAGGGAAATTTTAAAAGACAATTCCATTATTGTTGCACATGGTTTTGTATTAAGGGAAATAAGAAAATCGTTAAAGAAACATAAATTCCAACGTACATTTTTTTATAAACAAGGTTGTTTTCAAGTCGAGATTTTTTATTTAGAACCTATTTCTGCTAAATTAACTTAGCCAAGAAACTTGTCACTCATAAGATAATGATGATCCAAAATTATTTAAGATATACAGGAAAAAAATATGAAACCATCTGAAATTATCCCCGCCCTCGACTTAATCGACGGGCAAGTGGTGCGGTTGCACCAAGGCGATTATGCCAAACAGACCACTTACAGCGATGACCCTATCGCTCAATTTGCTGATTATCTTGCCCAAGGGGCGGAGCAGCTGCATTTGGTAGATTTGACCGGGGCGAAAGATCCAGCCAAACGCCAAACTGCCTTAATCGGCAACATCATTAATGCCACGAACTGCAAAATTCAAGTCGGTGGCGGTATTCGTAGCGAGCAAGATGTGGCGGATTTGCTTTCTGTTGGAGCGAACCGTGTGGTGATTGGCTCGACTGCGGTCAAACAGCCTGAAATGGTGAAAGGCTGGTTTAAAAAATATGGGGCGGAAAAATTCGTGCTTGCCCTTGATGTGAATATTGACGCAAGCGGTCAAAAAAACATCGCAATTAGCGGATGGCAAGAGGCGAGTGGTGTGTTGCTCGAAGAGCTGATCGAAGACTTTCAAACGGTTGGTTTGCAGCACGTGCTTTGCACCGACATCTCTCGGGACGGCACGCTGGCTGGCTCGAATGTGGACTTATACAAAGAAATTTGTGCCAAATATCCTGAAATTCAGTTCCAATCCTCAGGCGGTATTGGCTCGCTTGCCGACATTGAAGCCTTAAAAGGCACAGGTGTGGCGGGCGTGATTGTGGGGCGAGCGTTGCTTGAAGGAAAATTTAATGTAGCGGAGGCAATAGAATGTTGGCAAAACGGATAATTCCTTGTTTGGACGTGCGTGACGGACAGGTCGTTAAAGGCGTGCAGTTTCGCAATCATGAAATTATTGGTGACATTGTGCCGCTCGCCCAGCGTTATGCAGACGAGGGTGCAGACGAGCTGGTGTTTTATGACATCACCGCATCAAGCGACGGTCGCACGGTGGATAAAAGCTGGGTGGAGCGTGTGGCACAGGTGATTGACATTCCGTTTTGCGTGGCGGGTGGGATTAAAACCATTGCTGATGCTGAGCAAATTTTTGCATTCGGGGCGGATAAAATTTCGATCAATTCACCAGCCCTTGCTGATCCTGATTTGATTAGCCGTTTGGCAGATCGTTTTGGCGTGCAAGCAATCGTGGTTGGCATTGATAGCTGGTTCGAGCAAGAAACGGGCAAATACTGGGTCAATCAATACACCGGCGATGAAAAACGCACTCGCCAAACCAACTGGCAGTTGCTTGACTGGGTGGCAGAAGTGCAAAAACGTGGAGCAGGTGAAATCGTGCTGAATATGATGAACCAAGACGGTGTACGTAATGGCTACGATTTGGTGCAGCTGAAAAAAGTGCGTGAAGTTTGCCAAGTCCCACTCATCGCCTCAGGCGGTGCAGGCGAAATGGTGCATTTCCGTGATGCTTTTATTGATGCAAAAGTTGATGGAGCCTTGGCGGCAAGTGTGTTTCATAAGCGGATTATTGATATTGGTGAGCTGAAGGCGTATTTGGCGGCGGAAGGGGTTGAGGTTCGTAGATAATCGTAGACGAGGGTTTTAACCCTCCCGATAGGCGAGTTGAAACTTGCCCCTACGCAAATTTTGTAAGCGGTCAAAAAAGGAGTAAAAAATGCAAATATGGGATATAGTTTCCGCTTTACCAAGTCAGTGGAAAACGATAGCCGATTGGTTGGTTACCCAAAATAATCCGCCAAAATCTTATTCTCTTTTTCCCTTTAATTCAGAGGCTGAATTATTGGTATTTAAAAAAGATTTTCAAAAAGCACTTGGCATATCTTTAGGAAAATATGTGCGTTTAAGACGTGTTGATTATTTATTACATCAAATCAACGAAAAGTTTAAACAAGCCTTAAGTGCTAATTATATTGAGACTCCTTTGGGTGAAATGTTAGCCATATTCTCGGAAAAAGGCCTGTGTTTATTAGAGTTCTGCGATAGAAAAATGTTAGAAAGCGAGCTGTTGGCTTTACAAAAAAATCTCAAAGCGAATTTTATTTTTCAAACCACCGAACAAAGTATTCAACTTACGCAAGAGCTTAGTGAATATTTTGCTGGAGAAAGAAAAAATTTTAGCATTCCTCTTGATATTATTGGCACAGAATTTCAAAAAAGTGTTTGGCAAGCGTTACTGAATATTCCTTATGGGTCAACCAGCAGCTATAAATTGCAAGCAGAGTCTATGGGTAAACTCAGTGCGATTAGAGCCATAGCTGCAGCTAATGGGCGAAATCAAATTTCTATTATTATTCCTTGCCATCGTGTGATAGGTAGCGATGGTGATTTAGTAGGTTATGGCGGTGGAGTTGATCGAAAGAGAGCCTTACTGAAATTAGAAAAGACTTTTAATTAATGACCAATAGAGAGAAGTGAACATGCAAAATATTGATTGGCAAAAAGTGGACGGTTTATTGCCCGTTATCGTCCAAAATGCCCAAACCTGCGAAGTGTTAATGCTTGGCTATATGAACGCCGAAGCCCTAGAAAAAACGCTCAATGAAAAACGAGTGACGTTCTACTCTCGCACCAAGCAACGCTTATGGACAAAAGGTGAAACCTCGGGCAATTTTTTGAATGTGGTGGATTTCAGCCTTGATTGCGACAACGATACCCTGCTCATTCTTGCTAATCCGATTGGTGAAACTTGTCACACCGGGGCAGAGAGCTGTTTTCATCAATTTGAACAAGAACAGCCCGATTGGATCTTTTTCTCTAAATTCGAGCGAATGATCGCAGAGCGTAAAAATGCGGATCCAGATAGTTCTTATACGGCTAAACTTTACGCCAAAGGCACGCCGAAAATTGCTCAAAAAGTGGGAGAAGAAGCGGTGGAGAGCGTGATTGCAGCAATGAAAAATGATCGGGAAGAGTTAGTAAGCGAAGTGGCGGATCTGGCTTACCATTTAACGGTGTTATTGCACAACGCAGATCTCTCTTGGGCGGAAGTGAATGCAAAATTGAAAGAACGCCATAAAGGGATTGGCTTGCACCCTGAGGGTTCAAATAAATAAAGCACAAGCGGTCGAATTTCTTCTATTTTTTACAAATTGCAAAAAATCATCGAAATTTGACCGCTTGTTTTAGTAGAGAGATTAATTTAAGCCTAATTGACTTAATTTTTCTGCCTCTTCTTTAAAGCTTTCAATCGCTGTTTTATCAAAGAAATATTGGGTGCCGCAGCATTCGCATTGCATATCGATCACGCCTTGTTTTTCCGCTAACATCTCGTCGATTTCGTCTGCTGGCACGAGCAGTAATGCTGAGCCTGAACGCTCTCTTGAGCAACCGCATTTGAACTCGGTATCTTGTGGCGGATAGATTTCCACTTGTTCTTCGTGGTAGAGGCGGTAAAGCAATTCCTCTGCTTCCAAGCCGAATAATTCTTCGTCTTTTACCGTTTCAGTTAAGGTGGCTAAATGCTCGAAATCATCACGAGTTCCTGTGCCATCTGGCATAATTTGTAGCAACATTCCAGCCGCCACTGCTTTGCCATCATATTCGCCGTTGCGAATAATTAGGTGCGTTTGTAGCTGTTCTGAACGCTCAAAATAATCTTCCAAACATTCACGAATCGTGGGTTTATCTAAGGCAATTACGCCTTGATAGCGTTCGCCATCTGTTGGGATAATCGAAATGACCAACACGCCGTTGCCTAGCATCTCTGCTAATGTGGCATTGTCTGGAATGTCTGCTTGAACACGGGCTAAAGCACGTAGTTGTTGATTATCGTTGCCGTTTACCACCGCTAATTTTAACGGACCATCGCCTTGAATTTGCACGGTGATCGTGCCGTTAAATTTCATTGTGGCGGTTAAAAGGCTGGTGGCAACGAGCATTTCGCCTAGCAAATTTTGTACGGCTTTGGGATAGGCGTGGGTGTTGAGCGTTTCCGTGAACGTATTATTTAAACGCACCCATTCGCCACGCACCGCACGATCTTTGAATAAATAGCGATAGAGTTTGTCGTTGTCTTTGGTGTAGTTCATTGTGATTCCTCGTTGCAAGCGGTCGATTTTGGCTGAAAATTTGCACATTTTTGTGGAAATGTAACCGCTTGTAAAAATAAAAGGTGAGCCAACTGCTCACCGCTGTAAGATGCTCTCAATATAAGGATTATTTTTTTGATTGCAAGGGCAAATTCATTCGGTAATTAGCCAAATTCTTGTTCTTTGAATTTGATTAACTCTCTCCGCTCTTTTTTGTTTGGACGGCGATCTGGGTGTGGCATAGAAAGGGCATTCGCTTTACGGGCAAATGCCATTGCCTCACGGTGCTTGACGCTTTTTTCCGTTTCTTGATAGAGCAGTTGTGCCTCTAAGGCTCCGCGTCGTTGGTCGTTTAATGCCAACACTTCGATCTCTTTTTCTTCGTTGCCTTGACGGAGTTTGATGGTTGCACCAATTTCTACCGCTTTACTTACTTTCGCTCGTTGCCCGTTATAATGCACTTTTCCACCTTCAATCATCGCCTTTGCAATGGTGCGTGTTTTGTAAAAGCGAGCTGCCCAAAGCCATTTGTCTAAACGGATTTCCTGTTTTTCTTTTTCGTTTTTATTTTTCATTTTCTGCCTTAAAATCAAAACAATAGTTGAAATATTAGAGCAAAAATGTGTTTTTTCAACTAAAATGAAAACACACCCTAATAAAAAGGTGAGAGAAAAATGAGAAAACAGCTTCCTGACATTCTAAAAATTACCACGCTTGCGAAAACACGTATTTTCGAGGTGCAATCTATTGATCTGCGTTTTTCTAATGGAGAAGAGCGGGTTTACGAACGTTTAACACCACAGCGTCGTTCTGCGGTGCTGGTAATGCCAATTCAAGATAATGAATTGATTATGATTAAAGAGTATGCCGTTGGCTCTGAGCGTTATGAGTTAAGTTTTCCAAAAGGTATTGTTGATGCAGGCGAGGAGCCGATTGAGAGTGCTAACCGAGAATTGCAGGAAGAGATAGGTTTTGGGGCGAAAAAATTAGATTTTTTGCGTTCACTTTACAGCTCTCCAAGCCATATGTATGGTTTAATGCACGTTTTTGTGGCAGAAGATCTTTACCTTTCTAAATTAGAGGGTGATGAGCCTGAACCATTGGAAATAGTACGTTATCCGTTAGATAAAATTGATGATTTATTAGCAGATCCCTGTTTTGCAGAATCACGTAATTTATCTGCGTTGTTTATGTTAAGAGATTATTTGAAAAATAAATAAGCGAAAAAGAACAAGCCTTTCGGGGGCAAAATGCAAACGTTAAACCAACAACTACTTGATAATATTATCGCCATTGCGAAAGAGGCTGGTGAGCACTTAATACAGCTCTACACTCGTTCGGTAGCGGTGAAAATTAAGCCAGATGATACCCCAGTGACAGAGGCAGATCTGTTTATTAGCCAATTATTAACCGAACGTTTAACACAACTTACGCCAGATATTCCTGTTTTGTCTGAGGAAAGTTGCAATATTGCCTTGTCTGAGCGTAATCAATGGCAGGAATATTGGATTATCGATCCGTTAGATGGCACTCAGCAATTTATTAACCGTACAGATCAGTTTTCGATTGTGATTGGCTTGGTGCAGAAAAGAGGCGAGAAAAATCAGCCTGTGTTGGGCGTAATTTACGCGCCAATCGTGGATAAACTCTATTTTGCTATGGAAGCAAGCGGTGCATTTTTGCAAGAAAATGGCAAAACTCGACCGCTTGTAAGCACGCCTTACTGTGAGGAAAAACCGTTAGTAATTACTGTTGGTAGCCAAATTCAAGCTGATAAAGCCTTGCAAACTGTAGGTGGGCGTGAGGTTCAGTTTTTGCAATATGGTTCAAGTAGCTTAAAAGCAGGCTTGGTGGCGGAAGGTAAAGCGGATTGTTATATTCGTTTTGGTGATACTGGCGAGTGGGATACCGCTGTGGCAGAAGTGTTGCTTAAAGAAGTGGGGGGAGCTGTGTTCGACTTTGATTTCTCGCCATTAACTTATAACCTGCGTGAAACCTTTATTAATCCTTACTTTGTGATGGTTAAAAACAGCTCACTAAATTGGGATAAAATATTTTTATTCAAATAGGTAGTTCCCATTAGCAATTTTTATGATAATCTTGCACTCAACAATATTTTAACAATTAGAATTAATAGGATTATATAAATGAATAATGCTGAAAATAGTTGCGTGGTCATTTTTGGTGCGTCTGGCGATTTAACCTTTCGTAAACTGATTCCTGCACTTTATAATTTATACAAAATTGGAAGATTGGGCGAACATTTCTCGGTATTAGGCGTTTCTCGTTCTGATTTAACCGATAAAACCTTTCGTAAAAAAATGCGTGATGCGTTAGTAAAATTTGAGAAAGCAGAAGGAGGTGAATTAGATTCATTTTGTGAACATCTCTATTATCAAGCATTAAATACTTCTGATGCGGCAGATTATGCCAAATTACTTCCTCGTCTTGGTGAATTACACGAAAAATATCAAACCGCAGGTAACACGCTTTACTATCTCTCAACACCACCGAGCTTATACGGTACGATTCCTGAATGTTTAGCCGCTCACGATTTGACGACTGAAGAAACTGGCTGGAAGCGTATTATTGTTGAAAAACCGTTTGGCTATGATATTGAAACCGCAAAAAAATTAGATGTTCAAATTCATAAATACTTTGCAGAACATCAAATCTACCGTATTGACCACTATTTAGGTAAAGAAACGGTACAAAACTTGCTTGTGTTACGCTTTTCAAATGGTTTATTTGAGCCGCTTTGGAATCGCAACTTTATTGATTATGTGGAAATTACTGGTGCGGAATCTATAGGCGTAGAAGATCGTGGCGGTTATTATGATGATTCGGGGGCAATGCGTGATATGTTCCAAAATCATCTATTGCAAGTGTTAGCAATGGTAGCAATGGAACCGCCTGCGATTATTAACGCCAACTCAATGCGTGATGAAGTCGCGAAAGTGTTGCACTGTTTGCATCCATTAACCGAAGAAGATGTTAAAAATAACGTGGTGTTAGGGCAGTATGCACGTGGCACGGTTGATGGTAAAGAGTTACCTGCTTATGTAGAAGAAAATGGCGTGCCTCCAGATTCAAACACGGAAACTTTTATGGCGGTAAAATGTGAGATTGATAACTGGCGCTGGGCTGGCGTGCCTTTCTATGTGCGTACGGGTAAGCGTTTACCAACACGTATTACTGAAATTGTAATTCACTTTAAAACTACGCCACATCCAGTATTTAGCCAAAATGCACCAGAGAATAAACTCATTATTCGTGTTCAACCTGATGAAGGTATTTCAATGCGTTTTGGCTTAAAAAAACCAGGGGCTGGTTTTGAGGCGAAGGAAGTCTCGATGGATTTCCGCTATTCAGATCTAAGCTCTTCTTCAAGCCTATTAACGGCTTATGAACGCTTATTGTTAGATGCGTTAAAAGGCGATGCAACACTTTTTGCTCGTACCGATGCAGTTCACGCTTGCTGGCGATTTGTGCAGCCGATTTTGGAATACAAAGCAAATCGTGGTCGTGTTTATGAATATGAATCTGGCACTTGGGGTCCGACAGAAGCGGATAAGCTCATTGCAAAACACGGCAGAGTATGGCGTAAACCATCAGGAATGATGAAGAAAAAGGTTTAATAAATAATCAATATAGCGGCGTGCATCGCATGCCCGAAATATTGTAATGGGTGTATGACATACACCTTACAAGGAAATGATGATGCAAACTAAGATTTTCCCAACAGCACAATCTGCAGTCGAGCAAATCGCTAAAGAGTTTAAAGCCTACAGCGAACAAAACCGCCCAGTGCATATTTCACTTTCTGGTGGTTCAACGCCGAAATTATTATTTAAAACGTTGGCTCAAGCTCCATTTAACACCGAAATTCAGTGGCAAAATCTCCATTTTTGGTGGGGTGATGATCGAATGGTTCACCCAACTGATCCTGAAAGTAACTACGGTGAAGTGCAAAAATTGTTATTCGACCATATCGAAATCCCCGAAGAAAATATCCACCGTATTCGTGGTGAAGAAGATGTAGAGCAGGAGCTTGTAAGATTTTCACAAGAATTAACCGCTTGCGTGCCAAACCTTGAATTTGACTGGATTATTTTAGGTATGGGGAATGATGGTCACACAGCCTCACTTTTCCCTCACCAAACCAATTTTGACGATCAAAATGTGGCAGTAATTGCCAAACACCCTGAAACAGGGCAAATTCGTATTTCTAAAACCGCTTCACTCATTGAAAAAGCCAAACGCATTACTTATTTGGTAACAGGCAGTTCAAAAGCGGAAATTGTAAAAGAAATCCAAATCACACCGGCAGAAGATTTACCTTACCCAGCCGCTAAAATCAAAGCCAAAGATGGGGTGACGGAATGGTATTTGGATAATGATGCGGCGAAGGCTGTTGTAATAAGAGATAGCAATGAATGAGATTACTGAAATGATGCCGTATATTATATCAGCATTAACATTTATATTTGCTATATACAAATTCCAAATTGAATTTATATATAAAAGAAATTTTAAAGATTTTGATCAAATTTCTAAATTTATATTACAAGAAAAAAATTGGGAAAGATTACAAAAGCAAAAGCCTCTAGTTCAGGATGCATTCTGTCGAACGATTAGTTATTTTAGATCTTATTCTTTTGAACAAGTTGAACAATTAATCGCAAGTGGAGTTCCTCTATCTGAATTGATAGTTGTAACAAAATTGAATAAAAATAAACTATTGTCTTATAAAGACAACAAATTTTTTTTGAGAAAAGAGCCTAAGCTTAGTTTAAAAGGGTATAAGTTTCTCTATATTATACTTTTTCTTATTTTATTTATAATAGGGACAATAATTCAGTCTAAAATAGATACAATACAATCGGCTATATCTCTGTTAGTTTTGATGGCTTTTACAGAAATTTGTTTACTTTTGAAATTTGAACTAGATAAATTCAAATATGAATTTAAAGAAATGGAACATAAAATAAATAGTAGGCAATTCACAAATATAATTATACTGAAATAAGGAATATATATGAAAACATTAGGTATTTTAGGTGGAATGAGTGCAGAAAGTACGGTTTCTTATTATATACATATTAACCGTGCTGTTAATCAAGCATTAGGTGGAAATACCAGTGCAAAAATGCTTGTTTCAAGTGTGAATTTTGAAGAAATCGTTCAATACCAAAAACAAGGGAATTGGCAACGCTCAGGAGAAGTGCTTGCAGAGCAGGCTAGATTATTAGAGCAAGCAGGAGCTGAGGGCATTTTATTAGCAACTAATACAATGCATAAAATAGCTGATCAAATTAGCAATCCTATTTCGGTTCCATTTCTGCATATTTTAGATTGTGTTGCCGATACAATTCAGTCAAGAGGAATGAGTAAAGTTGCTCTACTTGGCACACAGTTTACAATGAGCGATAATTTTTATCGTGATGGTTTACTTGAGCGGGGTATTACGCCTATTGTGCCAGACGAAAGCACGCAAAAAGAGATTCATCGGATTATTTTTGATGAATTATGCTTAGGGAAAATTGAAGAAAGTTCAAAATCGTTTTATCTTGAAACCATTAAGAAGCTGCAGGAACAAGGGGCAGAAGGTGTTATTTTAGGCTGTACTGAAATTGGTTTATTGATTAAACAATCAGACAGCGAATTACCGTTTTTTGATACCGCAGAATTGCATAGCCAAATGGCGGTGCAGTTTATTTTAGGTCACTAAATAAGAGATAGTTTGATATTTACAAGCGGTCAAATTGATTAAATTTTTTGCAAAATTTTAATCAAATCCAACCGCTTGTACAGAATTAAAAACCAACAGGAGCAAAGAATGTCACAAAAAGGCGATATCGGCGTGATTGGACTCGCCGTAATGGGTCAAAACCTTATTTTAAATATGAACGATAACGGCTTTAAAGTCGTTGCCTATAACCGCACGACCTCAAAAGTCGATGAGTTTTTAGCTGGTCCTGCAAAAGACACCAACATCATCGGGGCGTATTCGTTAGAAGATTTAGTATCTAAGCTTGAGAAGCCTCGTCGTGTAATGTTAATGGTTCGAGCTGGTGAGGTAGTAGATCAATTTATTGAGGCGTTGGTACCCCATTTGGAAGAGGGCGACATCATTATTGATGGCGGTAACTCAAATTATCCAGATACTAACCGTCGTGTCCAAGATTTGGCAGAAAAAGGCATTCGTTTTATCGGTTCTGGTGTTTCAGGCGGTGAAGAAGGTGCACGTCACGGACCATCAATTATGCCAGGTGGTGATGAATCTGCGTGGCAATATGTAAAACCGATTTTCCAAGCAATTTCAGCAAAAACTGAGCAAGGTGAGCCTTGTTGTGACTGGGTTGGCCGTGATGGTTCTGGTCATTTCGTGAAAATGGTTCACAATGGTATCGAATATGGTGATATGCAATTAATCTGTGAAGCCTATCAGTTCTTAAAAGATGGTTTAGGTTTATCGTATTCTGAAATGCACGATATTTTCAAAGAGTGGCAAAACACGGAATTAGACAGTTATTTAGTGGACATCACCACAGAAATTCTTGCTTATAAAGATGAAGATGGTGAGCCATTAGTGGAAAAAATTCTTGATACGGCAGGTCAAAAAGGGACAGGTAAATGGACGGGTATCAATGCCCTTGATTTCGGTATTCCATTAACTTTGATTACCGAATCGGTATTTGCTCGTTGTGTATCGGCATTTAAAGATCAGCGTGTGGCAGCTTCAAGATTGTTCAACAAAGAGATTGGCAAAGTTGAAGGTGATAAAAAAGAGTGGGTGGAAGCCGTTCGCCGTGCGTTATTAGCTTCAAAAATTATTTCTTACGCACAAGGCTTTATGTTAATTCGTGAGGCATCTGAGCAATTCGGTTGGGACATCAACTACGGTGGCACAGCGTTATTATGGCGTGAAGGTTGTATTATTCGTAGCCGTTTTTTAGGCAATATCCGTGATGCGTATGAAGCAAATCCATACTTAGTGTTCTTAGGCTCAGATCCATATTTCAAAGAAATTTTAGAAAATTGCTTAGCGGATTGGCGTAAAGTGGTAGCAAAATCAATTGAAATTGGTTTACCAGTACCTTGTATGGCATCTGCAATTACGTTCTTAGATGGCTATACTTCAGAGCGTGTGCCAGCGAACTTGCTACAAGCTCAACGTGACTATTTCGGAGCTCATACTTATGAACGCACCGACAAACCACGTGGTGAGTTCTTCCACACTAACTGGACAGGCCGTGGTGGTAATACTGCATCAACCACTTATGACGTGTAATTAATTTTCCAAGCCATTTGATGTAAACATTAAGTGGCTTTTTTATGGTGAATTGTTGTTAATATATCTTGGAGTAAATATTTTCAAAGGTGTATAATAATGGAGTAATATTTCAAGACTATATAAGGAGAACCTATGCTAACCGATCAAGATATTTTTAATCGTTATCAAACTAAACAAGCTGAATTTGAGAAGCAAGCGGATATTACGCTTATCGGACACTCTTTGTTCGATATGTGGGACGATATGGAACAAGGTACGCCAAGTTTGGCAGGACAGAGCGTGGCGAATTTAGGTTTGTCCGGTACCAGCACCCGCCAATATTTAGATGTGATTATTAAGCCAAACCGTATTCAATATGTAGGCAAAAACGTCTTTATTTTTCTTGGTGTGAACGACATCGTTAAAGAGCCAGACTATTCACCAAAACAAGTGTTAGATTGGATTGAGGAAATTGTGGCAAGCCTAAAAGCTATTTCACCGGGTTCCCGCTATTTCTTGTTAGAGGCAACACCAGTTAATAATATCGCCACTACCGATAACCCAGCAATTAAAGAGATGAACGCCTATTTTGAGGCAAATTGCCCGTCTTATCTCACTTATGTGAAAAGCTGGACACATTTTGAAAATGAAGAAGGCAAGCTTGATCTGAACTTATGCCACGATGGCTTGCATTTTACTCAGGCGGGATATGATCGCTTAAAAGCGATTTTGGAAGCTAATTTATAGTTTTTAATAAAAGATCAAGCGGTCCAGATTTTTGCAAAATTTGATAAAATCCTGACCGCTTGTTATCAATTACAGTGCCTCAATTTCTTGATACTGCACCTGCAATTTCTCCAATCCACTCAGATACTCTTGCATTTTTTCACGCTCTTTGGCTATCACTTGCTCTGGGGCTTTCGCGACGAAGGCGTCGTTTGCGAGTTTGCCTTCAATACGAGCTACTTCACCTTTGAGTTTATCCATCTCTTTGGTTAAACGTGCCAGTTCGGCATCTTTGTTGATAAAGCCTGCCATTGGGATCAAGATCTCGCCATTTGCCACTAATTTCGCGACAGATAGCGGTGCGTTTTCGCCATTTTCCAGCACTTTCACGCTATCCAGTTTCGCCATTGATTTAAGCAAGACTTCATTGGCGTTGAGAATGGTGACTTCATCATTCGAGAAGTTACGAGCAATCAGATCTAAGCCTTTGCTTGGGGCGATGTTGCTTTCTGCACGAATATTACGCACTGCCACAATCACTTCTTTAATGAAGTTGATTTGGTTTTCGGCTTGTTCGTCAATCGTAAGCGGGTCAAATTGTGGGAATTTTTGCAACATAATGGTATCGGCGGAAATATCCAAGAAGCCTTTGACTTTCTGCCAGATTTCTTCGGTGATGAACGGCATTACTGGGTGGATTAAACGCAGTAATTTTTCCAACACATTTACCAATGTACGGCTTGCCCCACGGCGTTGTGCGTCGTTGCCTTTGAAGAAGATCGGTTTGGTTAGCTCTAAGTACCAGTCACAGAATTGATCCCAAGTGAACTCGTAGATCGCATTCGCCACCAAGTCAAAACGGTATTGCGAAAGCCCTAAACGAACAGCTTCTACTGTTCTATTAAATTGGCTTTGAATCCAACGATCTGCGAGGCTACATTCCACTTCGCCTTCGCTTAAATCGAGCTTGTCATTGGTTAGCACATAGCGGCTTGCATTCCATAATTTGTTACAGAAGTTACGATAGCCTTCAAGGCGTTTCATATCCCAGTTGATGTCTCGACCGTTACTTGCTAGAGCTGCAAGCGTGAAACGCAGAGCGTCCGTACCGTGTGCCACAATGCCGTCCGCAAATTCTTTACGGGTCGCTTTGGCGATTTTTTCGGCAAGTTGCGGCTGCATCATATTGCCTGTGCGTTTTTCCAAGAGATCTTCAAGGGAAATGCCGTCAATCATATCAATCGGGTCAAGCACGTTACCTTTCGATTTGGACATTTTCTGCCCTTGCTCGTCACGGATTAAGCCCGTTACATACACGGTTTTGAACGGCACTTGCGGTTTGCCGTTTTCATCTTTAATGAAGTGCATTGTGAACATAATCATTCGAGCAACCCAGAAGAAGATGATGTCAAAGCCCGTGATTAATACATCGGTCGGGTGGAACATTTTCAATTCTTTGGTTTGTTCTGGCCAGCCGAGGGTTGAGAACGTCCATAAACCAGAGGAAAACCAAGTATCCAGCACGTCTTCATCTTGTTTTAAGGCTAAATCCGCAGGTAAGTTGTGTTTTGTACGCACTTCGGCTTCATCACGAGCGACATAGACGTTACCTTGCTCGTCATACCACGCTGGAATGCGGTGTCCCCACCAAAGTTGGCGAGAGATACACCAGTCTTGAATATCACGCATCCACGAGAAATAAAGGTTTTCGTACTGTTTCGGCACGAATTGGATTTCGCCGTCTTCCACCGCTTTGGTGGCGACTTCCGCAAGCGGTTTCACGCTAACATACCATTGGTCGGTCAGCATCGGCTCAATCGGCACGCCGCCACGGTCGCCATAAGGCACTTTTAAGTCGTGCGGTTTGATTTGATCGAGCAAGCCTAAGGCTTCAAAATCCGCCACGATTTTTTTACGAGCCGCAAAACGCTCTAAGCCTTGATAATCAAGCGGTATGTTTGCGGTGTAATTTTGCAAAGGTTTGCCGTCTGTGCCGATAATTTCTGCTGTATCACGAATATCCGCATTTAAGGTGAGGATATTCACCATCGGCAAGCCGTGGCGTTTGCCCACTTCATAGTCGTTGAAATCGTGTGCTGGGGTAATTTTCACCACGCCGGTACCAAATTCACGATCCACATACTCATCGGCAATAATCGGAATTTCACGGTTGGCAAGTGGTAACACGACAGTTTTACCAATCAGCGATTGATAACGCTCATCTTCTGGGTGAACGGCAACCGCAGTATCGCCCAGCATTGTTTCAGGACGAGTAGTCGCTACCACCAAATAATCCAAGCCCTCAGCAGTTTTCGCTCCGTTAGCGAGCGGATAGCGGAAATGCCAAAGCGAGCCTTTGCTCTCTTTGTTTTCCACTTCCAAATCAGAAATGGCGGTGTGCAGTTTTGGATCCCAGTTTACCAAGCGTTTGCCACGGTAAATTAGGCCCTCTTCGTGCAGGCGAACGAACACCTCTTTCACCGCATTAGACAAGCCTTCGTCCATCGTAAAACGCTCACGATCCCAGTCAATCGAGTTACCGAGACGACGCATTTGCTGGCTGATCGTCCCGCCTGAATAGGCTTTCCAATCCCAAATTTTATTGATAAACGCCTCACGCCCATAATCGTGGCGGGTTTTACCCTCTTCAGCAGCGATTTTACGCTCCACCACCATTTGGGTTGCAATTCCCGCGTGGTCAGTGCCCGCCTGCCAAAGGGTATTGTTACCCTCCATACGGTTAAAGCGGATCAGCGTATCCATTAAGGTTTGCTGGAACGCGTGCCCCATATGTAAGCTACCTGTCACATTCGGCGGCGGAATAGCGATACAGTAGCTTGGTGCATTAACATCTTCGCTCGGTTTGAAATAGCCTTGCGATTCCCAGTGTTGGTAGAGCGCTTGCTCTACGGCGGAAGGGTTAAAACGGTCTTCCATTGTGAATTGTTTTGTCATTGGGGTTTCTCTATAATTAATTACTACCTAAATTTTTTAATTTATCTGCTAGCTCATCCATCCTTGTGTATGTATGATCTAAATATTTTTTATAGGTAAGAGAGATCAAATCTATAATGGAAATTTCTTTTATTGAAATAGATATCTCATTTTCTTTCACTTTGATCTGCTCTTTGGAAATAGTTCTACTTTTATTCTTTGTTACAACCCAAATTTGTTTATCGGCATTACTACTTAATAAGATTTTTTCTTTAATATTCTTATCAATACTATGCGATTGATATGTATATTCGATTTGTATATATTCATTACAGATCTGATTAACATAATTTTTTAATTGAACTTCTTTGATCTTTTTCCATTCAGTATTGAGAGTGCAATCATATATTACCTCTAATCTTGGGGTATTAGTTGAAGCGTTATATACTTTAAACATTCCATCAGGTTTGCCTGCAGCATTATTTCGAGGTATTGCATAGAGTTCTGAAACACCTAATAATCTAAAAATAAATAAACAGAAATCTTCAAATTCATCGCCTTTTTTAATATGTTCAAAGCTATCTAAAATTTTACTATTGAGTTCATCTGCCAGTGCTTTTGTATTGATTGCTTTTAGTACAACTTTAGATACGTCTTCAATGGGATTACTAGGTTTGCTATGAATTACTAAATTTTGTGCAAAATATCCTTTTTCATTAACAATAGGTTTAAAAGAAACTGTATCACCTATTTTAAGTTTACTGATTTGTTCCTCAGTCAGGGTTTTCTCATAATATGATGCTGAACAAACAAAATCTTTCTCTTGCTGTTCATTGACTTTGTTGATAATTAAATTTTCCTTTATGCTTTTGATTGTTGAAGTAACACTTATTATTTCTAAACTATTTGCATAAAGGTAATTTCCTTTTTTTGTGATATTAAATCTAACTTTAGTACCAACAGTTAAAATTTCTAACTCTTTTGCTGAGAAACATTGTTCATAAAAATACTTTTTACAATAGATGTCTTGGTTATTATTAATGCCATTAATAATAATTTCACCCTTTATAAGATCTATTGATTTTATTGTTGATTCTAAATTTTCAGACATAACCCCTCCAGTTAATGCTTTTTCACAAAAATCTCTCAAAATTTATCTGTGCTATGCGTTCCATAGTAGAAAATTCTTAGATTATTGTGCATATTTAATCACTTTTTCTGTACCGTCCGGATAATGCTGGATTAAATCTCCATTTTCTCGGCGATACGTCAGCACTTCGTGCTTTTTCTTTTCTTCAAACCACGCGGTAAAGAGAATATCCAGCTCTCGTTGTTTTTTGAGTAATTCTTCACGGCTTGTCATTTTATGTCCTATGTTTCAAAATCGCCAAATACCTTTCCAATTCAGTTAATTCATACCGACTAATCAATTCAACCAAACTACTGATATCTTGCTGATTTTTATGGAAATCATCAAAACATTGGTAATAGTTTGCTCGATGGGTAAATTTTATATCCACAGGCAAATAGCCGTGTTTCAATAATTCAAAGTTAATCAGTAATCGCCCAGTTCGCCCATTGCCGTTAATAAATGGATGAATGCTTTCAAAGGCTAAATGTAACCAACTAATCGCCTCTAATTCGCACCGGAATTTTGCGATAAACACCTCGGCTTTCAGCATTATTCATTAATACCAACGAATGAATATCTTTAATCGTTCGCTTGCTCAACGGTTCATTATTGGCAACTAATGCATAAATATAATTAAACGCATCTTTAAAACCGATAATATCCAAATGTTCCCGCAGCGGCTTTTCCGCAATCGTCATTCCCTCTTTTAAAATCAGCACGGTTTCACGCAAGGTAATCGTATTACCTTCAATCGCATTGGAATTATATGAACTTTCGATAATAAATTCTTCACGCAAACGCTTTACTTCGGATTCAGAAAGCGGGCGATATTGCGTAAGCTGATTTTTTAGCTGATCGATTTGGGCTAATTTATGATTCATTTTGCAAATTTTCCTAGAAATCTAACCGCTTGTACTACATAACCTTAAATCCTAAGTCTGATAACTCATCACAAAGATCACCACACCATTTTGGCAATTTCACTGAAATTTGAATAATCTGTTTATTTGTAATCTGCAAAATCAAATTCGGCTTTGTGTCTGAATTATCATAAATCAGCGTTTCATCATTGATAAAAATCGCATCAATAAAATGTCCGCCGGTTTTCACTCGTGCCTTTACCCGTTCAATGTTAATATCAGGGTCATCAACACCAATATAATTTAATCGAGTTCTGAAATTTTCTGCTTTGGCATTTTCCATTCTTTTTAAAATAGACTTGCCAGAAAGCGTGGATTCCATTGAAAACGCAATCTGATTTTTTACCGCAAATTGAAATAACTCAATCGCTTTTCTGCCTGCTTCAATATCGGCTAATCTTGGATTAGTCGGGTTAATCTGCATCGCAATATTATCGGAATCAATCACAATTTCGACTTTATCTTGATTAAAAAAATCGTAAAGTAGATTTTCCAGCCCCGTTTGTGCCACAGTAAAAAATTGCCAGATTATTGTGCATATTCAATCACTTTTTCCGTACCATCTGGATAATGTTCAATCAAATCCCCATTTTCACGGCGGTAGGTCAGCACTTCGTGCTTTTTCTTTTCTTCAAACCACGCAGTAAAGAGAATATCCAGCTCACGTTGTTTTTTGAGTAATTCTTCACGACTTGTCATTTATATCCTCCTAAATAAAAGTGGCTATCTAAAACTATTTATAATTCAGTATAAAAACTTTCTAATTGGAAAGTCGTTATAGGCTTAATATAAAGTTGATATTTTTCAACTAAGTCAATAATTTTATCGCCATTGATAAGTGTAATTGGGCGTTGTCCGCTTCTTGCTCGTTCTATTCCATCTCGGGTAAAGTCTGCGGTAGTAATAAAAATACCGAACTCAGCATTGCTATATGACATTGCTCCTGCAAATTTATCAATTTCGGGTGTGCCAATTTTAGTATTATCATTCCAACGTTTAGCCTGAATAGCTACTCGAGTAGTGCGAAACTCGTCAGAAGTGATGTAACCATATCCATCCAAGCCTCCATCTCTACTAGCGGATACACCTTTACTTTCATCAATATCTACACCCATTTTCTTGACTAAGGCACGGCAGAAAATTTCAAACTTTTGTGGAGGCATTGAAAAGAGAAGCTGTTTTAATTGAGCTTTCCATTGTTCAGAACTATTAATGATCTCACTATCATCATCTTCATCAAACTCTTCATTTGGAATAGAAATATTTATTTTAGCTTGATTAATTTTACTTCTGGCTTTCCAGGCTAAATTGGAAATTGCATAAACGTCTCGATCAAGATTATTTTTAAGATGATCTATATTACAAGTGAGTCCCTTTTGTGTTAAAACAAGCACACCTCTTTGTGGACGAGTTAAGAAGCCTGCCATTTCTAAATTAGTAATACTAAAATTTAATACAAAGTAAAAAGGGCGATAAGTACCATCTCTTTTATTTCTTGGTTTTGTTTCTTCAATAATATACTCGGGAATTTGATTGACGGATTCTTTCAGCTCTTTAATCAACTCTTTCTTTTGTGCTTCGCCACCAAGATTTTGAAGTATTTTAACAAGAATAGGCATTAGAAATGCTTCTTGCTGTTTTCTGTTCATTGCTTCAAATTTCATTTCTATTCCTTTGCTAGAATCATATCCAAATGCTCAATCCCATCTTCCAAATATACGCCCGAAATTGCCCGAAAACCAAAGCTCTCATAAAACTCTTGCAGGTAGCTTTGGGCTTGGGCGTGAATTGGTAGGCCTGAGAAATGCTTTCGGCTGTAATCCATCGCTTTTTGTACTAATTCCCTTGCTAAGCCTGCTCTACGATATTCTTTCACTACTAATACTCTGCCGAGGTGAATGCCATCTGAATCGGGGATTAAGCGACAGTAAGCGGTCAGATTTTTTGCATTTTTTGCAAAGAAATGCACCGCTTGCAAATCTTTATCATCAACCTCTTGATACGGGCAATGTTGCTCTACCACAAAAACTGCTGTGCGAGCTTGGTAGATTTCAAACAGCTCTTGAGTAGAAAGTTGCTTAAAAGTCTTAATTTGCCAATTTAGGGTGTTTAACATTGCACCGTTTCCAACTGCCAGCCTAGTTGGCGATATTGTTTATAGCGTTCACGAGCTTGTGCTTTAGCGGTTTCTTCAACTGGCACAAAATCAATAATGTGATGGAAGCTGTTAATAAAATCGGGGAGATCTGTTTGTAGCGAGATGAGTAAGTCTCGATGTTGTGCGTTGCGTTTGCCTTTCCAAGAAATTTCAATCGGTGTTGGGTAAGCCGTGATTTCTCCCGATAAATTATGTGGCACAAAGGAATCAGGATCTCTTGCCCAAAGTGCTTCGTCAATATTCAGTGCTTGTTGTTCTGTTTCACAGGCAATAAGCACGCGCTTACCTAATCGCCAAGCTTTAGCTGCCAGTTCGCAAGCCTGATCTTCAGCGGCTGAAATGTTGGCTGAATCGGTTTGGCTTAAAAGATAAAATTGCACTTGTTTCACAGAATATTCCTAGAAAATCTAAAAGCTATTTATGCCTTAGATTTTAGCTGAAAATCGAGGAAATATAAAATCTAAGCCGCTATTTTTGCAAAAAATATCCGAAAACGCACCGCTTGTATTAGGATTAAAGGTGGAACTAATTACATTTTGTTTGTTCTAAATAGGTAATACACTATTTCAATGGTAGGAAATGTGTAGAATGTTACTCTTATTCAATATTTTATAAGGAATTTACTATGGGTTTATTTGATTTTGTGGGCGACATCGGTCGTAAATTATTTAACAAAGAAGAAGATGCGTCAAAAGCGGTAACTGAGCATATAAGCCAAGATAATCCAGGCGTTGAAAATATGAACGTAACGGTTGAAAATGGTGTGGCGAAGATTTCTGGTATAGCCTCAACGGCAGCTGCTGTGGAAAAAGCGGTATTAATGGCAGGAAATGTGGCAGGTATTACTAATGTAAATATCGATGCTATACAACTTGCAAGAGAAGCGCAGTTAGCTGGCGATGATGAGTTCTATGTGATTCAAAAAGGCGATACATTATGGGAAATCGCAGCAAAAGCATACGGCAATGGTGCAAAATATAAGGCGATTGTTGAGGCAAATAAAGAAGTGATTAAAGATGAAAACAAAATCTTCCCAGGTCAGAAAATTCGTATTCCGAAAAATCTATAAATAAGAAAAGAGCTAAACTTATTAGAGTTTAGCTCTTTTTTATCAAAACAGAAATGTATAAATAAGATTATTTATTTTCTATAGCTTGTTTCACTTCTTCTATTTTCTCTTTTGTTGTTTCTTTTAACTCGGCAGCTTTTTCAATGACTGTATTTTTTGCTGCTTCAGCTTTTTCCGCGGTAGCTTGTGTGGCATCTTGGGCTGCTTGTTTTAATTCAGCTGCTTTAGTGTCTGTCGCGGCTTTTGCTTCTGCTGCTTTTTCAACAATTGCATTTTTTGTTTCTTCAGTTTTATCTGAAGCAGTTTGTGTAGCATCTTGTACGGCTTCTTTTAATTCTGCCATTTTAGCATCCGCCTCTATTTTTGCTTCTGCTGCTTTTTCAACAACTGCATTTTTAGTTTCTTCTGTCTTATTAGCGGTTGATTGAATAACTTCTTTCGTTGCATCTTTAACTTCAGTTGCTTTTTCAGTTACCGCTGCTTTAACTTCATCTGCTTTATCTGATGTTGTTTTTGCTGATTCTTTTGCTTGATCGCAAGCTGCAAGTGCCAATGTGGCACTTAACACTAATAAAGATAAAAAGGTTTTTTTCATTCCGAATTCCTTAAATTAAAAGTAAACACATTTTGTTAATGTATTTGCTTAGTTTAATTAAACTATAAAAAGTTCAATATTAAAAAATGGCTAAATGTTTATTCAACACCCGTTGAGCGAGGAGCGGACTGCACTTGGCTCACTGCACCGCTGTAGCCACCGAAACCTTTACCGTAGAAATAGTATTTAGAATTTTGCCATTCGGTGATAGCAAAAGTGTCTAAATTTTCGGTTGGTAGTGTGGTCACTGTCATTTCTGCTTTGGTGTGTTCAGCACGAGAGAATGTGCCTAATCGACCATTAAAACTATAGCTACCTTCATAGTTTGAAACTGGTATTTCAATCGCTTGTTGTGGATCTGCTTCAATGGCTGGTGCAATAGTTGCCTTTGATTGGAACTTGCCAACACGCTCATTCTTTTCTTTAACTAAATCACGCTCAGAAAGTTGGGTGACCACATTGCCAAATGGTGCAATATGTTCTTTTACTTCTGCTTTTTGCACGTCTAGTTCAGACGTTTTTTCTGCTGGTGGATTGGCTTGTTCTGCTTGCTTTTCCTTAACCAAATCACGGTGAGTTGGCTGTGTTACAAATCCACCTAGCGGGCTCACAGAATGGGCTTTCTTTTCGGTTACTTTTTGCTTTTCTTCAAGAATAGATTTTTTCTCTTGTTGTTCAAGCATCTGATCAACGGATAAAAATTGTGCTTTTTCTTCTGTTTTTACGGGGGTTGCAAATTGTATCCAAACTTTACCGCTAGCAAGTTCAGGGGAAGCAACTGCTGCCACTAATGGTATTGACGGAGCTAGGTTGCTAGGCTGATTTTCACGGCGACGCTGATTACCTACACGTAAGTGGCGAGGTAAACGACGCTGGCGGTTGTTATCACGAGTTTCTGTGACTGTTTCTGTTGTTGCTACAAGCGGTTGAATTTCCATATTTTTTTGCACTTGTTCAACATCATTCACTTTAACGGTGGAAGTGTCTGTTTTTGAAAGTGCTACATTTTCACTTGAGGCATCTGCCGTTTCTACTCGGACTTTTTTGCGTAACTCACGGCGTTGGCGACGCTCAGTTTGATTTTGCTGATGATTCGTACGGCTTGTTTGAGTTTCAGTTACAGCTGTGATTTCTTCTACCACTGCACGGCGTTGTTTTTTCTCAGTACGAGCTGGTTTTTCTTCTTGTACAACTGTTTGAGTCTGTTGTTTACGCTCTTGATTTTCAGCCTTAGTCTGACGGCTAGGGCGTTCACGGCGTTGGCGACGATCACGATGGTTGCGTGTTTTCGCTTTTGGTTTTTTCTCTTCTTCTTCCTCTTTGAACCAGGCTTTAATTTTTGTCATTAAACGGCTTAGTAACGATGGCTTAGTCGGTTTTGCTGGCGTTGGAGCTGATTGGAGATTTAATTCCGTGCTTTGTAATACAGATTCAACGGTAATAACGGGCTCATTACGAGTCACTAAAACATCATCTTGTTGGTGATGGTGATGACAGTGTTCTTCTTCAGAATGATCTTCGTAATGTTTAGTTAAATCATAACTTAGAGTTGGCGTTACTTCATTTTCACGCAGACGATACACTGCAAAGTGCGGGGTTTCCATACTTTCAGATGGCACAACCATAATTTGAACATCGTGGCGTTTTTCAATGCTTGAAATCGTTTTACGTTTTTCATTTAACAAATACGTTGCAATTTGTACTGGCACAATTGTATGAACTTGAGCCGTGTTTTCTTTAATTGCCTCCTCTTCCAATAAACGTAAGATAGAAAGCGCGATAGATTCATTATCACGGACTTTACCTGTTCCCCGGCAGCGAGGGCAGATATGCGATGATGCCTCACTTAACGAAGGGCTTAAACGCTGACGGCTCATTTCAAGTAAGCCGAAACGAGAAATGCGAGCAAATTGGATTCTTGCACGGTCTTGGCGAGTCGCTTCACGAATGCGGTTTTCTACTTCACGCTGGTGGCGAATAGGTGTCATATCAATGAAATCAATGACAATTAACCCGCCTAAGTCTCGCAAACGTAATTGACGAGCAATTTCATCTGCCGCTTCTAAATTGGTATTAAGTGCTGTTTCTTCAATATCGCCACCACGGGTTGAACGTGAAGAGTTAATGTCAATGGCTGTCAGTGCCTCAGTGACATCAATCACAATTGAACCGCCAGACGGTAAACGGACCTCACGTTGGAAAGCTGATTCGATTTGTGATTCGATTTGATAGTGACTGAAAAGCGGTACTTCGCCTTCATACAAACGAACTCTGTTGATGAAATCTGGGCGAACCAAGCGGATGTGGTTTTTTGCTTTTTCAAACACTTTTTTGTTATCGATGAGTATTTCGCCAATATCACGGCGTAGGTAATCACGAATTGCACGCACAATCACATCACTTTCTTGATGGATTAAGAACGGAGCAGGGCGAGATTCTGCTGCTTTTTTAATTGCATCCCAGTGATGCAATAGCACTTTTAAGTCCCATTGTAACTCTTCTGGCGATTTGCCTACACCAGCGGTACGTACGATTAAGCCAACATCTTCAGGCACATCTAGGCAGTCTAAAGCCTCTTTTAATTCTAAACGCTCATCGCCTTCAATACGACGAGAAATACCACCCGCACGAGGATTGTTTGGCATTAACACTAAGTAGCTGCCAGCAAGTGAGATAAAAGTAGTTAGGGCTGCACCTTTATTACCACGCTCTTCTTTGCTGACTTGAATGATAACTTCCTGCCCTTCTTGGATAATATCTTTGATATTTGGACGACCATTAAACACATAGCCTGATGGGAAGTATTCACGGGAAATTTCTTTTAAAGGTAGGAAGCCGTGGCGTTCTGCACCATAATCTACGAATGCTGCTTCAAGGCTTGGTTCAACACGGGTAATTTTACCTTTGTAGATATTTGATTTTTTCTGTTCGTGGCCTGGACTTTCAATATCCAAGTCAAATAAACGTTGCCCATCAACAAGGGCAACACGCAACTCCTCTTTTTGAGTTGCATTGATTAACATTCTTTTCATTGTGTTTTCTCATTATTTTGATTTTTATACGGGCTTTTACCCATTTCACAGGAATTATTTTTTGCGTCTATCTCACGACTGTCTAAATTCCCAATAAAAAGTGCGGATATTTGTCTTACGTTTACTTTTTCTTGTCTCAAAGAAACTGCAAAATCAATCACTTATAGTTGGTAAAACGCTTTTACAAGCGGTTATTTTCACTTAAATTTTTGCAATTGTTCTGTTGCTTTTTGCAGGCAAAAATAACGGTGTATTATCGCATTTTACGCCTTTTAAAAGCAAGGTAATTATTCAATGGTAGCTGTTATTTTATGGGTATGAATATAGCAAAAGTCGAAATAGGAGAATTAAAGGAAAAATGAGATTTGTTGTAAATATTGGGAGATAAGAATGATATAAAAGCGGTTAAATTTGCAAAAAAAGAGCGAAATTCAACCGCTTGTAAGGCATAATATTATGCTTTTGCTGTCATTTTTTTCACTGCATCTTCAGTGGTCCATAGGTCATTAGCGATAATGCGATAGTTAGTTAATGCGGCAAGATAGCCGTCACCTTCAGGAATACGGGGACCTGCTGTTGCATCTTTCACAACTGTGACTTCAAAACCTTGTTCAATTAACTCACGCAAATGTGAATCAATACATAAGTTTGCAGCCATACCAGCTAAAATAACTTGGTCTATCTTACGTTTACGAAGCTGTAATACTAAGTCATTAGTTTCTGGGCCAAAGACTTTATGTGGAGAGGTAATCACCGTTTTGCCATCAAAAATGTATGGTTTATACTCAGGCATAAAATCCGCACCTGAGTTTTCGAAGCCCTCCATCGTGTATTGTCCTTTTCTTGCAAACATTCCGCTATCGTGCATAAAATGTTCGCCTGGCGAACCAAATTCCCATTTGTGGTCGGTTGGGTAATAATAGTGTGGCGAAACAAATGTTGGCATATCTACCGCTTTTGCTGTTTTGAATAAACTTTCAATGTTGGCTACTGTGTTATTCTCTTTGATAGAATCACCTAACACGCCCCACATAATACCTTTCGGACTTAGGAAATCAATTTGTGGATCAACGATGACTAATGCCACGCGTGTTGGATCAATCGTCATTCCATGACGTTTTAAACCATATTGTTCTGGCTCGGCATAAGGTGATTTTTCTACAGTGGCTTGTTTGGCATTTGCACTTGAGGCAATCCCTAATGCACCTAATACGCCAGCTGCCATTGCAATACGAGAGCCGTGGTTAAGTGCTTGACGGCGTGCTTGGTTGATTTCTTCAAATTGTGCTTGTGACATCATTACTCTCCCAATTAAATTAAATAGATATACAAATTGTAACGATAACTTGTGTTATCGAACGGATTGCTATTATAGTGGCTACATATATTTTGTTTTAACCGTTCGTCTTGATTGTTTACCCAAGGAGCTTAATGTGGATAGTTTGACACACCTTTTTACCCAATTTCAGTTTCGTACGGATTTATTTCATCTTGGTCAGTTATGTCAAATTGGGACTTTTAATGAAGAGAATAAGGGCTATTTACATTTTGTGCGTCAAGGGCGTTTTATGTTAAATCAAGCTGCTGAACGTCCTCTTGCGATTGAACGTCCAGCGATTATTTTTTCACCGACCAATATTTTGCACAGTTTGCACCCCTTAGATGATAGTGGGTTAGATATCTTCTGCATTAATTTTGATTTTGGGAAAGGGATTCGAAATCCATTAACGCATACCTTGCATAATATTGTGATCTTAGATTTGGTAGAGTACCCTGAATTAGGCGTTTTAGCCGATCAAATTTTTAGTGAAGTGAATCAGAAAGGCTGTGGTTATCAGGCAATAATCCACCATTTGTGTGCTTATTTTACGTTGAAAGTCGCCCGTCAATGTTTAGAAAAAGGGTATATTCAGACTGGTTTGTTAAAAGGTTTGGCTGATAAGCAACTAGGGAAAGTGCTCTTAGCCATTCATAATGCACCAGCACAAGATTGGAATGTTGAGGATTTAGCAAATGTTGCATTGATGTCTCGCTCACGATTTGCAGCTTATTTTAAACAAATTATGGGTATTTCACCGATGGATTACCTCACCAACTGGCGACTTGCAGTGGCACAACATTTATTAAAAAAAGGTATGCCAGTGGCGTTAGTGGCAGAGCAGGTTGGATACAGCCATAACGCTGCACTCAGCCGTGTTTTTATGCGAGAATTAGGACTTTCGCCAACCGAATGGCTGGCACAAAATAAAGAGACGTAACATTATTCGAATCGAATGTAGAGCAGAAGGGTAAAAATCTTAAAAAATTTAACCGCTTGTTTATGTTTAACAAGCGGTTAAATATTGCCCTAAATACCAAGGGAATCCCAAATCTCATCAACGCGTTTTACCACATTGTCATCTTTTTCGATGGGTGTTCCCCATTCTCGGGTGGTTTCTCCGGTCCATTTATTAGTAGCATCGATGCCCATTTTGGATCCTAAACCAGCAACTGGAGAGGCAAAATCGAGGTAATCAATTGGCGTGTGTTCAATCATTGTGGTATCTCGAGCGGGGTCGCAGCGGGTAGTTATTGCCCAAATCACATCTTTCCAATCACGAGCGTTCACATCGTCATCGCATACAATCACAAATTTGGTATACATAAACTGGCGAAGGAACGACCAAACCCCCATCATCACTCGCTTGGCGTGCCCTGCGTATTGTTTTTTGATTGTCACCACCGCAAGGCGATAGGAGCAGCCCTCTGGCGGAAGATAAAAATCCACAATTTCAGGGAATTGTTTCTGCAAAATTGGAATAAACACTTCATTCAACGCTTCGCCCAATACCGCTGGTTCATCAGGCGGTCTGCCTGTGTAGGTGCTGTGGTAAATGGCATCTTTTCGCATTGTGATATGCGTAACAGTAAATACGGGGAAATATTCCTGTTCGTTGTAGTAGCCCGTGTGGTCGCCATAAGGGCCTTCAAGGGCGGTTTCATTGAGATCAATATAACCTTCTAGCACAATTTCCGCACTTGCTGGCACGTCTAAATCGTTAGAAATGGATTTCACCACTTCCGTTTTATGCCCACGCAAGAGCCCTGCAAACGCATATTCCGAAAGCGTATCGGGAATTGGCGTGACCGCTGCCAGAATGGTCGCAGGATCTGCCCCAATTGCTACTGAAACAGGAAAGGGTTTATCAGGGTTTTCTGCTTTCCATTCTTGGAAATCCAATGCTCCGCCACGGTGAGAGAGCCAACGCATAATCAGCTTGTTTTTGCTGATCAACTGCTGGCGATAAATACCTAGATTTTGCCGTTTTTTGTAAGGGCCTTGCGTGATCGTTAAGCCCCAGGTGACCAGTGGGGCAACATCGCCTTTCCAGCAGTGCATAATAGGCAATGTGGTTAGATCGACCTCATCGCCCGTAATCACTATTTGCTGACATTCCGCTCTGTTTAACACTTTAGGTGGCATATTGAGAATTTGTTTCCATTGCGGTAATTGCCCGATTAAATCTTTAAAGCCTTTTGGTGGTTCGGGCTCTTTTAAAAAGGCGAGCAGTTTGCCTAGCTCACGCAGGGCTTTGGTATCTTCTTGCCCCATTCCCATCGCCACACGCTTTGGTGTGCCGAATAAATTGCATAACACAGGAATTTGGCTCCCTTTCGGGTTTTCAAAAAGTAATGCAGGCCCGCCTTTGCGTAAGGTACGGTCTGCAATTTCCGTCATTTCTAAATAAGGATCAATTTCTTGTGTAATACGAACCAAATCGCCTTGTGCCTCAAGTAAATCTAGGAATTCTCGTAAGTTTTTATATTTCATAGCGGTCATATTTCTGAATTTTTTTGCAAGTATATAAAAAAAAGCTGATGAAAAATACCCATAAAAAAATTATAGAAATTTTGTTTGGTTTTGTTAGAATAGCGGCACTTTGACTTAATAACAAAAGAGGAATTTTATGTTTAAGAAAACATTAATTGGTTTAGCCGTTTTAGGTGCTAGTGTTGCTCAAGCGGACGTATTAACCAGTATCAGACCTTTAGGTTTTATTGCCAATGCGATTACTGATGGCGTAACTGAAACTAAAGTATTATTACCCGTAACGGCTTCTCCGCATGATTACAGCTTGAAGCCATCAGATGTGAGCCAGCTGCAATCTGCTCAATTAGTGGTTTGGGTAGGTGAGGAATTAGAAGGTTTTTTAGAGAAAAGTATCGATAAATTACCGAAAGAGAAAGTATTAACGCTTGAGAATGTGGACGCGATCGAAGAGCTAGTAGAAAAAGCGAGCGATAAAAAAGAAGATGATCACGACCACGATCATAAGCATTCGCACGGCCATAAACACGAACACAAAGGACATAGCCACAAGCACGATCACGATGATCACCACGGTCACAGCCATGATGAAGACTGGCACATTTGGTTATCTGGTGAGGCAAGCGAGTTAATTGCTGAACAAATTGCAGAGCGTTTAAGTGAGCAGTTGCCAGAACAAAAAGCGAAAATTGCGGAAAATCTTGCAAAATTTAAAGCAAATTTAACCGCTAAAAAAGCAGAAATTGCAAAGCAACTTGAGCCAGTTAAAGCAAAAGGCTATTACACTTTCCACGATGCTTATGGCTATTTTGAAAGAGAGTATGGCTTAAATTCATTCGGTTCGTTTACGATTAATCCAACCGTTGCACCAGGTGCGAAAACGTTGGCAGCAATTAAGAAAAATATTGCTAAAAACAAAGCACAATGTTTATTTGCTGAGCCTCAATTTACGCCGAAAGTGATTGAAACTCTAGCAAGAGAAGCAAAAGTGAGCGTAGGTCAGCTAGACCCGTTAGGTGCTAAAGTTCAATTAAGTGCAAATGCGTATCCTGAGTTTTTGCAATCTTTAGCCGATGAATTCAGCCAATGTTTATCAAAATAAGCTAAAACAAACCCCATTTAAGCTCATTTAAATGGGGTTTGTTTTTTATACCATAGGTAAATGCAAAATGTTAACGAAAAAAGACCGCTTGTCGCGAAATAGATTAGGCTTTTTTCAAGAATTCGGATTTTAGCATAATTTTACCACAATCTACGTTATGATCGCCTTGTACTAAACGTATCCCTTTGAATTTGCTTCCTTTTTTTAGAACTTCTGAGGAGCCTTTTAATTTTAAATCTTTAATTAAGAGTACATCGTCTCCATCAAATAATAAGTTGCCATTACTATCTTTTACAATTAATTGCTCTTCTTCAGTAGCTTCCTGGCCATTCCATTCATACGCACAATCTGGGCAAACAAATTGAATAGAGTCGTGATAAGTATTTTGGCTTTTGCATTCAGGGCATACAGGATATGTCATAATATTTCCTTAAATAATGATTAGAGACGTTATTATATAGTAAAAAAGCGTGAAAAGATAAGCGGTCGATTTTTATTAAAAATTTGCAATTTTTGATGTGATTAGCTAAAGAATACCTTTAAATATTAGGGTTTATGTTGATTTTTTAGCACAGGAGCGATAAAGTCGGTCAGTCATAAAGATTAAGTCATAAAGGAGGCCGCTATGATAGTCGATCCTAATTATCAACAAGAATTAGAAAAATATGAAAACCCAGTACCGAGCCGAGAGCTTATTTTAAATACCATTCGTGGGCATAACGCCCCAATGAGCCGTGATGAGCTATTGAACGTTTTCCATATTTATGATGAGGAGCGTATTGAAGGCATTCGTCGCCGTTTACGGGCAATGGAAAATGAGGGGGAGCTGGTTTTTACCAAAGGTAAACGTTATGCCTTACCTGAAAAGATGGATTTATTGAAAGGTACAGTAATAGGTCATCGTGATGGCTATGGTTTTCTACAAGTTGAAGGCCACGAAAAACTGGCTACAAAAAGTGAGGATTGGTTTATTTCTAACTCACAAATGGCCAAAGTAATGCACGGTGATTTTATACTCGCACAACCTAATGGCACAGACAGACGCGGGCGTAAAGAGGTACGGATTGTGCGTGTGCTTGAAGCGCGTAAAAAACAGATTGTTGGTCGCTTTTTCCTTGAAAGTGGTATTGGCTTTGTTGTGCCAGATGATAGTCGTATTAATCAAGATATCTTAATTCCTGAAGAACACCGTATGGGTGCAAGAATGGGGCAGGTTGTGGTTGTACAATTGCAAGAACGCAAAGCAAGTTTTAACCGCCCTGTTGGTTTTATTACCGAAATTCTTGGTGATAACCTAGCACCAGGTATGGAAGTTGAAATTGCCTTACGCAACCACGATATTCCACATATTTGGCCTGAAGGCGTAGAAAAACAAATTCGTCAATTTACTCGTGAAGAGGTGCCAGAAGAAGCCAAACAAGGGCGTATTGATTTACGCAACTTACCGTTGATGACAATTGATGGTGAAGATGCACGTGATTTTGATGATGCGGTTTTTGCGAAAAAAGAGGATAACGGTTGGCGTTTATGGGTGGCGATTGCTGATGTAAGTTACTATGTTCGCCCGAAAACGGCGTTAGATTTGGAAGCGTTCAATCGGGGTAACTCGGTTTATTTCCCAAATCGAGTGATTCCAATGTTGCCAGAGGTGCTTTCAAATGGTTTATGTTCATTAAATCCGCAAGTTGATCGCCTTTGCTTGGTTGCGGAAATGTTGGTTTTGCATAACGGAGAGCTGCTAGATTATAAGTTCTACGAAGCAGTAATGAATTCACACGCTCGTCTCACTTACACCAAAGTCTGGAAAATTTTAGAGGGTGATGAAGCCCTGCGTGAGCGTTATGCTTTATTAGTGCCGCATATTGAAGAACTTTATGCGATGTTCCAAACCTTAATTAAAGCACGCCAACAACGTGGTGCGATAGAATTTGAAACCATTGAAAATAAATTTATTTTCAATCCACAAGGACGAATTGAACGCATTGAGCCACTTATTCGTAACGATGCTCACAAATTGATTGAAGAGTGTATGATTTTAGCCAATATTGCGGCGGCACGTTTTGTCGAACAAGCTAATGAGCCTGCTTTATACCGTATTCACGACAAACCGAGTGAAGAAAAATTACTGAGCTTTAAATCGTTTGTGCGTGAATGTGGATTAACGTGGGAGGTGGGGTTAGATCCACAACCTAAAGATTATGGTATATTGTTAGATCAGATTGCTGAGCGTGCCGATAAAGAGTTAATTCAAACTATGTTACTTCGCTCGCTTAAACAAGCGGTTTATGCCGCAGATAACATCGGGCATTTTGGTTTGGCATTAACTGAGTATGCCCACTTTACCTCACCCATTCGTCGTTATCCCGATTTATTGTTGCATCGAGGGATTAAGTATTTAATTGAAAAAGGCAAAGGTAATACACGTCATTATACCGATGGCGGTGGCTATCACTACCAGTTAGATGATATAGATGAATTTGGCGATAAATGTTCAGCAACCGAACGTCGTGCTGATGGGGCCACTCGTGATGTAGCAGATTGGCTAAAATGTGAATTTATGCAAGATCACATCGGCGAAGAGTTTGATGGGGTCATTTCAAGCGTAACAGGCTTTGGTTTATTTGTGAAACTTAACGAACTGTTTATTGATGGATTAGTTCATATTTCAACTTTAGATAACGATTACTACCATTATGATGCAGATAGACAGCGTTTAGTTGGCGGAAGCGGTACGATTTATCGTTTAGGTGATGCCGTTCGAGTTAAAGTTATCAGCGTGAATTTAGACGAAAAGAAAATTGATTTTGAGTTACTTACCGAATATAACCGTAACGGTAAAACGGCTAAGAAAAAGTCGAAAGCAGCAGCCAAACCCATTTTTAAAGAACCGAAAACGTTAAGAAAATCTAAGAAAGCTGCAGGGCAAAAGGCATCAAAATCTGCAAAAGAACCAAAGAAAACAACCGCTAGTAAGCCAGCTAAGAAGTAAAAATGGATTATAAAAAACAGATTTTATACAGCATTTTGTTTGCACTGTTTATGGCAATGATCAGTTATGTTGTGTTCACTTATCAGCCTTATGATTGTAGTGATTTGACTAAATTGACCGATTATCAGCGTTTGGACTGTCGCACCGAGGAAGTTTTAGGTGTTTATTACTGGCTACCTCATACTACGACTTTGTTTTTTTGTTCTATCCTATTTTACTGGGCTGCATATGGTTTGCTAGCGGTGATGAAGTCACTATTAAAACGCTAACAAGCGGTTTAATTTGATCAAAAATTTGCAACTCATTATATAAGACCTATCTTCTCGGTAGGTCTTTTGTTTTGCTCCGTTTGTAAAAGAAGATAAAACTCCTTGATAGATGTACCACTAATAGATAAAATCACTCAATTAAAGTGGGAAAAAGTGGTGAATTGTGGATCTTTTTCTTATATTTGATATTATTTGGCGGAGAGAATCATTAAAATGTTTCGTGGCGTAAGTTCAATTAGCATTGATAATAAAGGGCGAATAACCATTCCGACCCGTTATCGTGCACAGCTGCTTGAAAAACATCACGGTATTTTAGTTTGCACCGTTGATATCCGTCAGCCCTGTTTGTTACTTTACCCATTATATGAATGGGAAATTGTTGAGCAAAAATTATTGGCCTTATCTAATTTTGACCCTGTTCAACGCCGTATTCAGCGAGTAATGCAAGGTTTTGCAACCGAATGTGAAATGGATTCTGCAGGTCGCATTTTACTCAGCCCTACTCTCCGCCAACATGCCCAATTAGAACAACAAATTATGCTAGTGGGGCAATTAAATAAATTTGAAATTTGGCAAGATAAGCAATGGCAAACTCAAATTGCTGAAGATCTTGCTTTTGGCAGTTCAATTGAAATGCTTAATTGTGATGCCTTAAAAAATTTATCGCTATAGTAATTGGATAATAATAAAAATGAGCGACACCTCAAAACATATTACAGTATTATTGCACGAAGCCGTTGATGGCTTGGCAATTAAGCCTAACGGCATCTATATTGATGGCACTTTTGGGCGAGGTGGCCATTCTCGTTTAATTCTATCTAAACTTAGTGAAAATGGGCGTTTAATTGCGACAGATCGTGACCTACGAGCGATTGCAGAGGCGAAAACTATCAATGATCCTCGTTTTCAAATTGAACATACTGCTTTTTCTGCCATTCCTGAAATATGTGAGCGAATGGGGCTTGTTGGAAAAATTGACGGAATTTTATTAGATTTAGGCGTATCTTCTCCTCAGTTAAATGAGGCAGAACGTGGCTTTAGTTTTATGCGTGATGGGCCGTTGGATATGCGTATGGACACCACAAAAGGATTATCTGCCGCAGAGTGGCTATCACAAGTGTCCGTTGAAGATCTGGCTTGGGTTCTTAAGGAGTTTGGCGAAGAACGTTTTGCCAAACGTATTGCACAAGCGGTCGTTTTTTATAATAAATCTGCAAGTGAAAAGATCTCTCGCACCTTACATCTGGCTCAAATTATTAGCGATGCTGTGCCGTTTAAAGATAAACACAAACATCCCGCAACACGCTCTTTTCAAGCGATTAGGATTTTTATCAACAGTGAATTAGACGAACTGGAAAAAGCACTTAGTTCAGCATTAACAGTATTAGCTCCAGAAGGGCGTTTGTCGATTATCAGTTTCCATTCGCTTGAAGATCGTATGGTAAAACAGTTTATGCGTAAACACAGTAAAGGTATGGAAGTACCTAGAGGTTTACCTATTTTAGAATCTGAACTTAATAAGAATATTCCTCTTAAAACGATTGGAAAAGCAATAATGCCAAGTGAGGCAGAAATTGAAGCCAATCCTCGCTCACGTAGTGCCGTACTGCGGATTGCTGAGAAACGCTCATAATAGGATTTAGTATGTCAAATGAACGTTATCCGTTACATCAAATTATTCTTGATGATATTTTTAGCTATAATAAAGTAGCACTTTTATTACTTATTGGCATTGTTATTTCGGCTATTACCACAATTTGGATAACTCACCAAACCCGACTCTCTGTGAGCGAGCGAGGACAGTTAATTCAAGAAAATCAAAAACTTGAGAATCAATATACTAATTTACAATTGGAAGAAAACAGTAGAAGTAGTAGAGCAAGAATAGATGCCGCTGCAACATCTTTTGGGCTCCAGCCAATTGAAAAAGAACAAGAAATTATTTTAGTTGAATAAAAAATGGTTAAGTCAGTTAAATTAAAACGCAAACAAGAAACTCGCGTAAAAAAATCAGAACCTCAAAAGACAGAGAGTAAAAAATTACCGAGTTTTTTACCTGGACGCTTTTGGGTTGTTGCTTTTTTTATGATTTTAATGGTTGCAGGCTTATTAGCACAAACTGCTTATATTCAACTTATTGATTCTGAAAGATTAATTAAAGAAGCAAATAATCGTTCACTTCGAACTCAAGAATTACAATTCACGCGTGGCAGAATCCTCGATCGTAATGGTCGTTTCCTTTCTATTAGCGTGCCTATGTATTCTCTAACACTTGATCCAAGGGAATATTTCGATACTAAGTTACGTCGTTCCAATGCAAGCTGGCGTGCGTTAGCTATCGAAATGGGCACTTCAAAAAGTAAAATTGAAGCCAGTGTGAATAAATTTATTGAAAGAAAAAATGTGTCAAAAGAGAAAGTTGATTTTGACCCCCGCTCTATTCTCAATACCCAAAGCGAGGGTTATTGGACTCAACTTGCACAAGTAACGGGTTTAGATTACAACACGTTAATTGAAAAAGTGCGTAATAATCCAAACTCTGTTTTTGTGCATTTAGATGATGAAACTGCAATGTTAGAACGTGAGAAATTCCAAGCATTAAGTAAGGAAATTGGGCAGTCTTATAATGATTTAATGAGCGAGCTTTATAATAAAAATCGCCAACGATTCGTCTATTTATCCCGCCATCAATCAGAAGCAATTAGTACATATGCGAAACAATTAGATATAGATGCACTTGTTATTAAAGTGGAATCTCGCCGTTTTTATCCTCTAGCAGAAGAGGCCTCTCAACTTATTGGCTTTACTGATAAAGATGATATGACAGGCTCGGAAGGTTTAGAGCGTAGTTTTAATTCTTTACTGGTAGGTAAAAACGGTAAACAAATTATCCGTAAAGATGCTAAGGGAAATACAGTAGAAAATATTCGTTCGGAAAAACAATACGACCCTCAAGATGTTATGCTCAGTATTGATGAAGAGCTGCAATCTATGGTTTATGGCGAAATTAAAAAAGCGGTACAAGAGAATAATGCTGAATCAGGTACAGCGGTATTAGTAGATGTCCAAACGGGTGAAATTTTAGCGATAGCAAATGCCCCCTCATTCAATCCGAACAAGCGTGATAGCTTTAAACCAGAACTAATGCGTAATCGTGCAATTACAGATACTTTTGAACCAGGTTCAACGGTTAAACCTTTTACTGTCTTAACAGCCCTGCATCATAAAGTTACTGACAAAGAGGAAGTCATTAACACACGGCCTTTTGTAGTTAATGGCTATACAATCAAAGACGTTGCACCACGAGATAGCTTAACGCTTACTGGTATTTTGCAGAAATCCAGTAATATTGGTGTGAGTAAATTAGCACTCAGAATGCCTGCTACTAAATTAGTAGATACCTACACCAAAGTTGGTTTTGGCAAAGATACTGGTTTAGGTTTAGGCGAACAGCGAGGTACAAACGGAGACCGTAAACGCTGGGCTGATATTGAACGAGCAACACTTTCTTATGGCTACGGCTTGAATGTTACCCCCCTTCAGCTTGCTCGTGCTTATGCAACGCTAGGTAGCTTTGGGATTTATCGCCCACTTTCTATCACAAAAGTTGATCCGCCTGTGATTGGCGAACGAGTATTGCCTGAAAAAACTACTCGTGATGTAGTACAAATGATGGAAAGTGTTGCTGCAAAAGGCGAAGGTGGGCATCGAGCAGCCGTTGATGGCTACCGTGTGGCAATTAAAACAGGTACAGCTCGTAAGCTCGAAAATGGTAAATATGTAGAGAAATATATTGCGTATACTGCAGGGCTTGCTCCAGCGAGTGATCCACGTTTCGCGTTAGTGGTACTTATTAATGAACCCAAAGCGGGCAACTATTATGGTGGTTTTGTTTCGGCACCGCTATTCTCTCGCATTATGGGTTATACGCTTAAACAACGTAATGTTAAGCCAGATAACTTAACGTCAGACACTCAAAGTGCCGTGCGTGAAATCAAATTAGAACGTAGTATGAATTAAGGTCAGTTATGAAACGTTTATTCCCTTTCATTACAACACTTGATGCTTGGGTTGAAGAGCTTACCGAGCTAAAGCAAATGACATTAGACAGCCGCCAAATACAACAAGGCGACTTATTTATTGCCCTTAAAGGTCATCAAGTTGATGGCAGAAAATTTATCCTAAATGCGATTGAGAACGGGGCAAAAATTGTTTTAGCCGAAGCGGAAGAAGATCAAATCGAAGTAGAGCTTGATCCACAATTTGCAAAATTTAACCTAGATCGTACCGCTTGTTGTAAAGTCATTTCGGTGCCTCAGCTGCCAAAATGGCTTTCTGCTATTGCAGGGGCTTTTTACGATAATCCCTCACAAAAATTAGTTTTAGCAGGCATTACTGGCACGAATGGTAAAACGACGACAGCCCAACTGCTTGCACAATGGCGTAATTTATTCGGTGGAAAATCAGCAGTAATGGGCACGATTGGCAACGGCTTATACGGCAAAGTACAAGAAGCGGTAAATACCACAGGCTCAGCAATTGAGATTCAACGTAATCTTGCTGATTTTGTAGAGCTTGGAGCAGATTTCTGCGCAATGGAAGTGAGCTCTCACGGTTTGGCACAATTTCGAGCGGAAGCCTTAGAATTTGATTTAGCCATTTTTACTAATTTAAGCCGAGATCACCTCGATTACCACAACACAATGGAAGAATACGCCGAAGCAAAATTCCGTTTGTTTCGTGAATTTGAAACTAAAGTACAGGTAATTAATGCCGATGACGAAATTGGCGCTAAATGGCTTTCAAAATTACCGAATGCAGTGGCTGTAAGTGCTAAGCCAAATTTCAATAGTAATCATAAATTTGTAAAAGCAACTGCTGTAAAATTTACCTTACAAGGTGCCGTTATTCATTTTGAATCAAGCTGGGGAAATGGCGAATTACACAGCCGCTTAATTGGTGCTTTCAACGTAAGCAATATTTTGACCGCTTTTGCAGGTTTACTTGCATTAGGTTTTGATATTCAAACGCTCATCAAAACAGCTCCGCAATTAGTTGGTGTGGCGGGCAGAATGGAATGTATAACAAGCCCAAATAAACCTATGATAATTGTGGACTACGCTCACACACCTGATGCATTAGAAAAAGCATTAGAGGCAGCACGTTTACATTGCGAAGGTGAACTGTATTGTATTTTTGGCTGTGGAGGCGACCGTGATGCAGGAAAACGCGCTCTGATGGCAGCTATTGCGGAAAAATTAGCAGATAAAGTAATTGCGACAGACGATAATCCAAGAACCGAAAACAATCAAAAAATTATGTCGGATATTCTTAAAGGTTTTGAAAACCAATCTGCGGTACAAGTGATCCATAGCCGTGAACAAGCCATTAAAACCGCGATTAAGCAGGCAAAAGCAAGCGATGTGATTTTAATTGCAGGCAAAGGACACGAAGATTATCAGATTATTGGCACGGAAAAATTGCATTTTTCGGATCAGGAAACAGCAAGGAAGTATTTAGCATCTTAATCTACGCTCATACTTAATGATTTATATAAGAAAACAAAATGATAAAACTAACCACCCAACAAATCGCTGACATTCTTAATGCCAAACTTATCGGCAGCGGTGATATTATGGTTGAAACCACCAGCACCGACACACGTCAAGCGGTCGAAAATGGTTTATTTTTTGCATTAAAAGGTGAACATTTTGATGCACATCATTATCTTAAAAGTGCCGTGAAGCAAGGTTGTGTGGCAGTTGTCGTTGAGCGTGAGAGTGATATTGATGTGCCACAAATTGTGGTGGCAGATACTCGCCTTGCATTCGGTGAATTGGCGAAGTGGTTAAAAGCAAAACTGAATCCGAAAACGGTAGCAATGACAGGTTCTTCTGGCAAAACTACCGTAAAAGAGATGACTGCAAAAATTTTGCAAAAAATGACCGCTTGTGAAGAGGACGTTTTATATACTTTTGGTAATTTAAACAATGACTTAGGTGTGCCGATGACCCTAATGCGTTTAACGGAACAGCATAAATATGCGGTAATTGAGTTAGGGGCAAATCACATCGGTGAAATTGCTTATACCACTGAAATAGTGAAGCCAGATGCTTGTTTAGTGAATAATGTGGCAGCCGCTCACTTAGCTGGTTTTGGTTCGTTAGACGGTGTTGCAAAGGCGAAAGGGGAAATTTATCGTGGTTTAAAAGACGGCGGCAAAGCGATTGTGAATTTAGCCTTTTATTATCCGCAGTGGCAGAAAGAGATAGGTTCAAATGAAATTCAATCTTTCTCGTATATTGGTTCAGATTCTGATTCTTACGCCGATTATTGGGCAGATGAGGTTGAATTGTTGTTAAATGGCTCACGCTTCACAATCCATACACCACAAGGAGACATCAAGGTCGAACTCCCTTATTTGGGTCGCCATAATGTGAGTAATGCGTTAGCAGCAACCTCACTGGCAATGTCAGTTGGGGCAACATTAGCCGCAGTTAAAGCAGGGCTTGAGCAACGTTTAATGGTAAAAGGGCGTTTGTATCCTTTACAAATTAATGAGAACTGCTTATTTATTGATGATACTTATAATGCCAATGTGGATTCAATGAGGTCAGCCATTTCCGTATTACAACACTATCCTGCATATCGAATTTTCGTCGTAGGCGATATGGCTGAATTAGGCGAAGAAAGTACTCAATGTCATCAAGACGTGGCGGATTTTGCTCAACAAGCGGAGTTAGATTTAATTGTCAGTTTTGGTAAAGAGAGTGCGGTTATCAGCCAAAATCCACAACATCATTTTATTGATAAACAACAAATGGTTGAATTTTTAATGACGATTATTTTGCAAAAAATTGAACAAAAACAACCGCTTGTATTATTAGCAAAAGGCTCTCGTAGTCAAAAAATGGAAACCGTGATTTCCGAGCTTTGTCATCAGTTTCATATCAATTTTTAATTTAATTTTTTAAGGACTAAACAATGTTGGTTTGGCTTGCTGAATATTTGGTGCAATATAATACAGCGTTTAACGTTGTCTCTTATATTACTTTTCGTGCCATTATGGCGTTATTAACAGCAATGGGAATTGGTCTTTGGATTGGACCGAAAGTGATTCGCCGTTTGCAGATCTTAAAATTTGGTCAAGAAGTGCGTAACGATGGTCCAGAAAGCCATTTTAAAAAACGCGGCACTCCAACAATGGGGGGCGTGATGATTCTTGCTGCTATCGGTGTAAGTACATTGCTTTGGGCGGATCTGCGAAACGCTTATATTTGGTTTACTTTATTTGTCTTATTTGGTTATGGTGCGATTGGCTTTGTGGATGATTATCGTAAAATTGTTCGTAAAAATACGGATGGTTTAATTGCCCGCTGGAAATATTTTTGGTTATCAGCCATCGCATTAGTAGCTGTATTTGGTATGTACGCCATTGGGAAAGGCACCGCAGCAACACAATTAGTTGTCCCATTTTTTAAAGATGTGATGCCACAATTAGGTCTATTTTATATTATTTTAGCTTACTTCGTGATTGTTGGTACCAGTAATGCGGTTAATTTGACCGATGGTCTAGATGGGCTGGCGATTATGCCAATTATTCTAGTCGCCTCAGCGTTTGCATTAATTGCTTGGGCAACCGGTAATTTTAACTTTGCACAATATTTGCATATTCCGTTTATTCCAAAAACATCTGAATTAGTTATTTTATGTACTGCAATTGTAGGCGCTGGCTTAGGCTTTCTATGGTATAACACTTACCCTGCTCAAGTCTTTATGGGCGACGTAGGTTCACTTTCATTAGGTGGAGCATTAGGGGTTATTGCGGTATTGGTTCGCCAAGAATTATTATTAGTAGTGATGGGCGGTGTGTTTGTAGTGGAAGCTCTCTCAGTCATTTTACAGGTAGGCTCTTACAAATTACGCCAAAAACGCATTTTCCGAATGGCTCCGATTCACCATCACTTTGAACTAAAAGGTTGGCCTGAGCCTCGAGTGATTGTCCGATTCTGGATCATTACATTGATGTTGGTGCTAGTCGGTTTAGTCACACTAAAATTACGTTAATTGATAAGGTGCATTTTATGAATGTACCTTATGCTGTTTTAAAATTTAGAGAAAAATATGCAAAACCTATATAAAGATAAAATTATAACGGTGATTGGATTAGGCAAAACAGGGTTGTCTTGTGTTGATTTTTTTAGGCAAAAAGAAGCAACCGTACAGGTGATCGACACACGAGAAAATCCGACAGGTGCAGAGCAATTAGATAAGAATATTCCGTTATATACAGGTAGTTTAAAGAGCGAATGGTTACTCAATTCTGATTTGATTGTAATTAGCCCAGGTTTAGCCGTGGCTAGACCAGAAATCCAGCAAGCCATTCAAGCGGGTATTGAAGTTGTCGGCGATGTAGAATTGTTCTGCCGTGAAGCTAAAGCCCCAATTATTGCGATCACTGGTTCAAATGGTAAAAGCACGGTGACAACATTAACCACTGAAATGGCAAAACAAGCAGGGCTAAAAGTTGGAATGGGCGGTAACATTGGTGTGCCTGTTTTAAGCTTATTAGAAGAAGATTATGATCTTTTCGTGCTGGAATTATCAAGTTTTCAGCTTGAAACCACCTACTCACTTAAAGCAAAAGCCGCGACTATTTTAAACATCAGCGAAGATCATATGGATCGCTACCGTTCTCTCGCAGATTATCGCAACGCTAAATTGCGTATTTATGAAAATGCGGAACACATCATTGTAAATGGTGAAGATGCTCAAACTTACCCTGAACAAGCGGTCAAAAATTTAATTCGTTTTGCAGAACAAAATGCAGAATATTCAATACGTAATGGCATAATTTATTCAGGAGATACTGCCATTATTAGCACCAACAAAATGTTAATTAGTGGTCGTCATAATGAGATGAATGCACTCGCTGCAATCGCCTTGGCAGAGGCGGCACATATACCAAGTGAAGGCATTGTGAAAGGTTTGCAAGTTTACGGAGGGCTACCTCATCGTTTTCAAATAGTTGCCACAAATGATGGAGTGCGTTGGATAAACGACTCCAAAGCAACCAATGTTGGGAGTACCGTAGCGGCATTAAATGGGCTGAGAGTGGCGGGTAAACTATATTTATTACTAGGCGGTGATGGCAAATCTGCTGATTTTTCAGCACTTAAACCATTAATTAATAAACCAAATATTGTTTGCTATTGCTTTGGGAAAGATGGTCAAGAGCTAGCTAAATTAAGTGAGCAGAGTGTGTTAAGGGAAACGATGCAAGAAGCGATTGCCGCTATTCGTTCACAGCTTAAAAAAGGTGATATGGTTTTACTCTCTCCTGCCTGTGCAAGCTTAGATCAGTTTAAAAACTTTGAACAGCGTGGTGAGGTATTTGTTTCGTTGGCACAAGAGCAAGACGTATAATGTTAGAGAAATTTAAAACAGAATGGGATAAATGGGTCAGATTAACGCCTTCTAATTCACTGTATGACAGAACCCTAATTTGGCTATTTTTAGGGTTACTTGTTATCGGATTTATTATGGTTACGTCCGCTTCTATTCCCATCAGTACAAGATTAAATGATGATCCGTTCTACTTTGCGGTGCGTGATGGCTTATATATTATTGTCTCCATTATTTTTTGCTATGTTTTTGTACAGATTCCCGTCGAAAAATGGGAAAAATATAATGTCGTGCTATTTTTTATCTCCATTAGTTTTTTGATCGCCGTACTGATTTTTGGTCGATCGATTAATGGGGCTGTGCGTTGGATCCCATTAGGCATTCTTAATTTCCAGCCAGCAGAGTTAGCTAAATTAGCCGTAATTTGCTATTTTGCGAGTTTTTATGTGCGTAAATATGATGAAATTCGTAAGGAAAAAGCCAGTTTCTGGCGGCCAGCAGTGATTTTATTTGTATTTGGTTTTCTACTCATTTTACAGCCCGATTTGGGCAGTACTTTTGTATTATTTGTACTTACATTTTCAATGCTCTTTATCGTCGGAGCGAAAATTATGCAATTTATGTTTTTAGGGGTAGTCGGAACGGTATTATTTGCTGTGCTGATATTAACTTCTGAATATCGCCTAAAACGCGTTACCTCATTTATGGATCCTTTCGCAGATGCTTATGGGGATGGTTTCCAGCTTTCTAATTCCCAAATGGCATTTGGACAAGGTCAATTTTGGGGACAAGGCTTAGGAAATTCAGTACAAAAATTGGAATATTTACCTGAAGCTCACACTGACTTTGTAATGGCTGTAGCGGGGGAAGAATTTGGCTTCTTTGGTATTATTTGCATCGTGCTTTTATTATTACTATTGACGATGAGAGCATTAAAAATCAGCAGAGAATCCTTAATTTTAGAAGAGCGTTTCAAAGGCTATATGGCATTTGGTATTGCGATTTGGATTTTCTTGCAAGGATTTGTGAATTTGGGCGTAGCATCAGGATTATTGCCTACTAAAGGTTTAACTTTCCCGTTAGTGAGCTATGGTGGCTCAAGCTTGGTGATTATGTCCACTGCTATTGCGGTATTGTTGAGAATAGATCATGAAAATCGGGCTGAGCGAATTGGTCATGCCAAAATAAAAACCCTATAGTACAAGCGGTCTATTTTTACTTAAAAATTGCAAAAAATCGGAAATTTTAACCGCTTGTATTTACTTAAGAAGAGGTAAATCAAGTAGAATAATGCGTTTTCATATTAAAAGAATTAAAAATGGCTAAAAAATTATTAGTGATGGCAGGTGGTACAGGCGGACACGTTTTTCCTGCAATAGCTGTCGCACGAGAGTTGCAAAAACAGGGCTGGCAAATTCGTTGGCTAGGTACGAAAGACAGAATGGAAGCCACTCTTGTTCCAAAATATGGCATAGAAATTGACTTTATTGAAATTTCAGGCTTGCGAGGTAAAGGGCTCGGTGCATTACTGAAATCTCCTTTTGCGATCTGTAAAGCGGTGATGCAGGCTCGTAAAATCATTAAAAACTATCAGCCAGATGCAGTGCTAGGTATGGGTGGGTATGTTTCTGGACCAGGTGGTATTGCAGCGAAATTATGCGGTGTACCCGTAATTTTACACGAGCAAAATGCCGTAGCAGGTTTAACGAATGTATGGCTTTCAAAAATTGCTCGCAAGGTGTTGCAAGCCTTTCCAACCGCTTTTAATAATGCAGAAGTAGTAGGCAATCCTGTGCGTGAAGATTTATTGTCTTTGCCTTTACCAAATGAGCGTTTTGCCAAACGAGACTATCCTATCAATATTTTAGTAATGGGCGGCAGCCAAGGGGCGAGAGTGATGAATCAAACCGTGCCAGAAGTAGCGAAAGTGTTGGGTAGCAATGTGTTTATTAGCCACCAAGTTGGTAAAGGTAATTTAGTTGGTATCAAAGAAATATATCAACAAACGGGCAACGGCATTGCCTCAGAATTTATTGATGAGATGAAAGTGGCGTATGAATGGGCAGATTTAGTTATTTGCCGTTCAGGAGCTTTAACGGTTTGTGAAATTGCTGCCGTTGGCTTGCCTGCTATTTTCGTCCCATTCCAACATAAAGATAGACAACAATTTTTAAATGCGAATTATTTGGCGGAATCTGGAGCTGCAGTGATTATTGAGCAAGAGGAGTTTAATGCCCAATCATTATTGAACACGTTACAGCCATTAATTGCCGATCGCCAAAAATTATTAGATATGGCAATCAAAGCCAGAGCCAAAGCAATGCCATACGCGGCACAACGTGTGGCAGAAGTGATTATTCAAGAAGCGAATTAATGAGAGACAAGCGGTCAAATTTTTACTGTTTTTTGCAAAAATTTTGAAAAAAATCACCGCTTGTCAGGTAACGAGTAGGGTTAGAAATGAAAAATTTCCAAGATAAGATAAAGAAATTAGTGCCAGAAATGCGTCGTGTAAGCCAGATTCACTTTATTGGCATTGGTGGTGCAGGGATGAGCGGAATTGCAGAAGTACTACTTAACGAGGGCTATCAAATTTCAGGTTCGGATATTGCTGAGAGTACTGTCACTCAACGCCTGTCGGCTGCTGGTGCCAAGGTGTTTATTGGGCATCGAGCAGAAAATATTGTAAATGCAAGTGTGGTTGTGGTTTCAACTGCAATTGATGAAACGAATCCAGAAATTATTGCTGCTCGTGAAGTGAGAATCCCTGTTATCCGCCGAGCAGAAATGTTGGCAGAAATTATGCGTTTCCGTCATGGTATTGCAATTTCTGGCACACATGGAAAAACAACCACAACAGCAATGATTTCAATGATTTATACCGAGGCAAAATTAGATCCGACCTTTGTAAATGGCGGTTTGGTTAAATCAGCTGGTAAAAATGCCCATTTAGGGGCAAGCCGTTATTTAATTGCTGAGGCGGATGAAAGCGATGCTTCTTTCCTGCATTTGCAGCCAATGGTATCGGTTGTAACAAATATTGAGCCGGATCATATGGATACTTACGGCGGTGATTTTGAAAAAATGAAAGATACCTATGTTCGTTTTTTGCGTAATCTGCCTTTCTACGGTTTAGCGGTGATGTGTGCCGATGATGAAACGGTAATGGAGATTGCTCCGGGTGTTGGTCGTCAAGTGATTACTTATGGCTTTAGCGAAAAAGCAGATTATCGTATTGAAGATTATCAGCAAACAGGTTTTCAGGGGCATTATACGGTGATTTGCCCAACGGGCGAGCGTATTGATGTATTGCTCAACGTGCCAGGTAAGCATAATGCGTTAAATGCAACTGCCGCTTTAGCTGTTGCTAAAGAAGAAGGTATTGAAAATAAAGCAATTTTGGCAGCATTAGCTGATTTCCAAGGTGCAGGTCGTCGCTTTGATCCACTAGGTTCATTTATTCGCCCGAATGGTAAAATTATGTTGGTTGATGATTATGGTCATCATCCGACAGAAGTAGATGTGACTATTCAAGCCGCCCGTCAAGGGTGGGAGGGGAAGCGTGTCGTGATGATTTTCCAACCGCATCGTTACTCACGTACGCGTGATTTATTCGATGAGTTTGTTCAGGTGCTTTCTAAAGTTGATGCGTTAGTTTTATTAGATGTTTATGCGGCTGGTGAATCCCCGATTGTTGGTGCAGACAGTAAAGCTTTGGCACGTTCTATACGCAATCTGGGGAAAGTGGATCCGATTTTAGTTTCAGATACAGATCAACTTGGCGAGGTGCTAGATCAAATTATTCAAGATGGTGATTTAATTTTAGCTCAAGGTGCAGGTAGCGTGAGCCGCCTTTCTCGTGGTTTAGCAGAAAGTTGGAAAAAATAGCCTTTCTCTGGCAAGAGAGTATATCGAAGGATTCAAAATGAGCATTAAAAACGAAAAAATTGCAGTATTATTTGGTGGTGTTTCTCAAGAGCGTGAAGTTTCCCTCAATTCAGGTGCTGCGGTAACAACCGCTTTAAAAAGCTTAGGTTATGATGTGCAAGGGATTGATACCAAAGCATTTCCTATTGAAAAATTAAAAGAAAAAGGCATTCAGCGAGTATTTAATATTTTACATGGCGGTATTGGCGAAAACGGTGTATTACAAGGTGCATTAGAGCAAATGGGCATTCCTTATACGGGTTGTGGCGTAATGGCATCAGCGATAACGTTGGATAAATTTCGTACTAAATTGTTATGGAATGCAGTAGGCTTGCCAACCGCTGATATGGTGGTTGTACAGCGTGGACAAGCGGTCGATTTTGATGAAATTATTGCAAAATTGGGCTTGCCTGTATTTGTAAAGCCTTCTTGCGAAGGTTCAAGCGTGGGCGTTTTTAAAGTAAAAACCCAAGAAGAGCTAGAACCTGCAATTTGTGAGGCATTAAAATTTGACTCTATTGTTTTAGTGGAAGAATTTTTAGCGGGTAAAGAGTATTCAGTGCCTGTTCTAGATGGTGAAGTTTTGCCAGCGGTGCAAATTATTCCAGATGGTGAATTTTATGATTATCACGCAAAATATGTATCAGATAATACTCAATATGTTGTGCCTGTATTAAATGATGACCGCCAAGCTGAAGTGGCGCGATTAGTAAAAGCTGCTTACGATGTGGTAGGTTGTCGAGGCTGGAGCCGTATTGATGTGATGGAAGATGGAGAGGGTAAATTCCGTTTAGTAGAAGTAAATACTAACCCAGGTATGACAAGCCATAGTATTTTTCCTAAATCGGCAGCAACAGTGGGTATTTCATTTGAAAAATTAGTTGAGCGTGTATTGGAGTTAAGTGCTTGATAGCGATTTTCCGTAAGAAAAACAGCACGAATGTGCGTTTAAACGTTTTGAAGCAAAATACCTCGGCTTCTTCACGTAAAGGGCTAGTATTCATAAAGCCATTAATTGTGTTATTATGTGCACTATTTTTATTTAGTGTATATAGTAATTGGCAAAATACGCTTGAAAGTTGGGATAAGACGCCAATTCGAGCTTATGCTTTAACTCATAAAACGCAATTTACAACAAATGCAGATATCCGTAATGCTTTATCTAAAGGCGAGCCTCTCAAAGGATATTTTGGACAAAATATTCAAGAGGTCAAAAATAGGCTTTTATCTATTCCTTGGGTAAAAGAAGTGGTTGTTCGTAAACTTTATCCAGATCGTTTAAGTATTACCTTGATTGAGCATAAGCCGTTTGCGATATGGAATGACAATTATTTTGTGTCAGATCAAGGGACAATTTTTGCTTTACCAAAAGAAAGATTAGGCAAAATGGAACTTCCCTTGTTGTATGGCCCAGATACTGAAGGTAAAAAAGTATTGGGGGCTTGGAATAAAATTCGTGCAGACCTAAATGCTCGTAAGCTTGATTTGACCTCTGTGTCTGTAGATAGTCGGGGTTCTTGGACAATTAGGCTATCTAATCAAGTGGAATTAAGATTAGGCAGGGGAGGGTGGACCTCAAAAATTGATCGTTTTGTAACAATTTTCCCTGAAATTAATGTGCCAGAGGGCAATAGATTATCTTATGTCGACTTACGTTATCCTCACGGTGCGGCAGTTGGTTTTAGCCCTATAAAAAATTAAAAAGTAAAAAAGTATGACAAAAGCAGCAGAATCAAAAATCATTGTGGGTCTTGATATTGGTACATCAAAAGTTGTGGCAGTAGTAGGCGAAGTATTGCCTGATGGTGTTATTAATGTAATGGGCGCAGGAGTTTGTCCTTCTAAGGGTGTTGATCGTGGTGGTGTTATTGATCTTGAGGCTGCTGTAAATTCGATTCAGCGTGCAATCGAGCAAGCTGAATCAATTGCTGATTGCCAAATTATGGGTGTGACCTTAGCGATTTCAGGGCAGCATATTGTTGGTTTAAATGAGTTTGGTTCATCCACATTATCGGCTGGAATTGTGACTCAGGAAAATATTAACAGTGCTGTAGATATGGCAAGAGCAATTAAGTTACAAGATGGTTTAGAAACGTTACATACGATGCCTCAGGAATACCATGTTGATAGACTGCCTGCAACGAAAAATCCGCTTGGCTTATCTGGTATGCGTTTACAAGTTCAAGCTCATTTAATTGCGTGCAATCAAGCGTGGCTTAAAAATTTAAAAAATGCAGTTGAACATGCAAAATTAAAAGTGGATCAAGTTATATTTTCAGGTCTTGCATCAAGTGATTCAGTATTAACAGAAGATGAAAAAGAGCTAGGTGTTTGCTTAATTGATATTGGTGGCGGCACGATGGATATGTTGGTCTATACCGACGGAGTTTTGAGATACAGTAAAGTTATTCCATTTGGCGGAAATAATATTACTGATTATTTAGCTGGCGTATTTACCACTTCTCGTCCAGAAGCTGAAATCCTTAAAGTAACTTATGGTAGTGCAATTTCGCCACCAACTCATAATCCAGATAAAAAAATTGAAGTACCAGGATTAGGTGGTCGTATGGCTAGAACCTTCACACGAACTCAAGTTGCAACGGTAACATCACAATGTTATAACGATTTATTGAAAATGGTGGAAGATGAACTGGCACAATTACGCAATGAATTATTTCAAAAAGGCATAAGACAAGAATTAATTGCAGGTGTTGTTATTACAGGTGGTGGTTCACAAATTGAAGATATTGTAGAATGTGCTAAATCCATTTTTGGCTCACAGGTGCGTGTTGGTTATCCGCTAAATATTACAGGTTTAACAGATTATGTTAATAAACCACAGTATGCAACAGCATTGGGTCTTCTACAGTATAGCCATTATAATGATACTGAACAGAGTACAAAAGCAGATCTTAACGAAGATATCTTTGCTGGAGCTAAGAAAATTATAAACTTCATAAAATCAAAATTTTAATAGTGTTAATAAACACGCAGGGAGATAAAAATGTTTGAACCTATTTATGAACAACCTCAACAAATTGTAAATATTAAGGTTGTTGGCGTTGGCGGCGGTGGCGGTAATGCTGTTAATAGTATGTGCCGTTCAGCAGAAGGGATTAATGGTGTTGAATTTTACGACATTAATACTGATGCTCAAGTATTAAGAACGAGAACAGTCAGCCAGACTATTCAAATCGGTGGTAACTTAACTGGTGGTCGCGGTGCTGGTGGCAGACCTGAAATTGGTCAAAAATCTGCATTAGAAGATAAAGATGCTATTGCAAATGCACTAAGTGGTGCACATATGGTATTTATTGCTGCTGGTATGGGAGGCGGTACAGGAACTGGAGCTGCCCCTATTGTTGCTCAGATAGCAAAAGAGCAAGGTGCATTAACAGTAGGCGTGGTAACTAAGCCATTTCGTTTTGAACAAGGAAAGCGTATGCGTAATGCTGAAGAGGGTATTCGCCAACTTTCGCAATATGTAGATTCTTTGATTGTCATTCCAAATGATAAATTACGTACTTTAGGTAAAGGCATTTCAATGGTTGAAGCTTTTGCTGCCGCTGATGATGTACTAAGTAATTGCGTATTAGGTATTAGTAATATGATTACTAGCTCAGGCGGATCAACGGGTATTGATATTAATGTTGATTTTGCAGATGTTGAAAATGTAATGTCTGACAAAGGTATCGCGATGATTGGTACAGGTTTTGCTGAAGGGGCAGTTGGAGAGGGCAGAGCTGAAGCAGCTATGGAAGCGGCTATTTCAAGTCCATTGCTTGAAAATGTAGATATTACTGGTGCAACAGGAATGTTGATTAATATTAGTGCAGGTACTGATTTCGCCTTAGACGAAGTTTATGCTATGATGGATCTAATTGAAGGGCGTGCTTCTGAAGATGCAGATGTTATTTTTGGGTGTAACTATTATCCTGAAATGGATGGTAAAGTAAGTGTTACACTTGTTGCAACTGGTATTGGGCAGCTTGAAGAACCACTAAATCTTGCTCATAAAGAGCGTCAAAAACATTCTCCGTTTGTTCAGCAAACGCACCCAGACTTTACAAAACCATTAGGCTATAATCAATCTAATCAATTTGAGCAGCCACAAGTTCAAAAACCTGTAGCACCAAAGCCACAATCTGTGGACTCAGCACAGATTTTTAATCCAAGCTCAATGCCAGGTTTTATGAGAAAATAGTCAATAGCTTCCAACATTTGGAAAGTAAGGACAAACAATGATTAAACAAAGAACATTAAAACAAGCAGCAAAAGTAACAGGTATTGGCTTGCACAGTGGTAAAAAAGTAACTTTAGTGTTACGCCCTGCGCCCGCTAATACTGGCGTTATTTATGCCCGTACTGATTTAGAGCCTGCAGTTTATTTCCCTGCAAGTGCAGACTCTATTCGTGATACACAATTATGTACATGTATGGTAAATGATGATGGCGTGCGTATCTCAACAGTAGAACATTTGAATGCAGCAATATCAGCGTTAGGCTTAGACAATTTAATTGTTGAAGTAGATGCTCCTGAAATCCCAATTATGGACGGCAGTTCTAGCCCATTTATTTATTTATTATTAGATGCGGGCATTGAAGAGCAAGATGCCCCGAAAAAATTCATTCGTATAAAGGAAATAGTTCGAGTGGAAGAGGGCGACAAATGGGCAGAATTAAAACCCTACGATAAAGGGTTTAAATTAAACTTTACGATTGATTTTAAGCACCCACTAATTTCTAATAATGTATGTAGCTATTCAATGGACTTCTCTGCTCAGAACTTTATTCAGCAGTTAAGTCGTGCAAGAACTTTCACATTTATGAAAGATGTTGAATATCTTCAATCTATTGGTCTAGCATTAGGTGGTAGTTTAGATAATGCAATTGTGTTGGATGATTATCGAATTCTCAATGAAAACGGCTTACGTTTTAAAGATGAGCTTGTACGCCATAAAATGTTAGATTCAATCGGTGATTTATATATGTGTGGCTACAATATCCTTGGTGAGCTTACCGCTTATAAATCAGGACACGGCTTGAATAACAAATTATTACGTGCCTTGCTTGCAAATAAAAATGCTTGGGAATTTGTAACGTTTGAAGATAAGCAGCAAATTCCACAAGGTTATCAAGTTCAGCAAGAAATTTTTATCTAATAGATTAGTAATAAAGACGAGCAGTGATGCTCGTCTTTTTTCTTTTGCAAATTTTTGTAAAAATTCGACCGCTTGTAAGTGGTGTAAATTTACAATTTTTTCCCTTTCCTATTTACTGTTCAAAAAAACAGTTGTACTATACGCCTATACATTTAATTCGTGTGGGGATTTAGTATGCTAACTCAACTTACTATTAATAATTTTGCGATTGTCCGTCATCTTGTTCTTGAATTAAATGAAGGGATGTCAGTCATTACAGGAGAAACAGGGGCGGGCAAATCTATTGCAATTGATGCTTTAGGTTTATGCTTAGGTTATCGTTCAGAAAGTGGAATGATTCGTAACGGGGCAGATAGGGCGGATATTACGGCCACTTTTATTATGCAAAAAAATAGCCCGGCTTATTTGTGGTTAGATGAACACGAGCTTCTTGATGAAGATAATCCACAAGAGTGCATTTTACGCCGTATGATTAATGTTGATGGACGCTCAAAAGCTTTTGTAAATAATAGAGCGTTGCCTGTTGCACAGCTCAGGGAGCTAGGTCAATATCTTATTCACTTAAATGGTCAGCACGCCCCTCAATTATTACTAAAACAGGAATATCAGCTTGAAATCGTAGATAATTATGCTGCTATACAGCCTCTATTAGCTAAAATGGCAAAACAATATGGGAGCTGGAAAGAACTGAATAAACGAGTGAAAAACTTCAGACAGCAATGTCAAGAAAATGAAGCTCGTAAGCAACTATTACAATATCAAGTTGAAGAATTAGATGAGTTTGCAATTAAAGAAAATGAATTTGAAGAGATGGAAGAAAAATATAATGTTTTATCTTCTTCAGAAGAGCTAACTGAGGTTTCAGATGAGATAATGAGCTTGCTAAGCAATAATGACATTAATGCAAATGATCTTATTTATAAAGCTCTACGCAATACAGAAAGCTTAGTTGAGGTAGATGGGCACTATCAAGGTGTGTTGGATATGCTCAATGAAGCGCTGATTCAAGTTCAAGAAGCCAGCTCTGAGCTAGCACAATTGGCCAATAAAATTGAGCAAGATCCAGAATTATTGCACGAATTAGATAATCGTATTGCTCAAGCAATCTCGCTTGCCCGCAAGCATCATATTCAACCTAATCAATTATGGCAGTATCACTCAAAATTAAAAAATGAGTTACAAGGATTGCTTGATTTTGAAGATAATGCAGAACAACTTATTCAAGATGAGAAACAAGCATATGAACAGTGCTTATTCTTAGCAGAAGAAATCTATCAAAAGCGAATAGATGCAGCCAATAAACTTGCTCAGCAAGTTACGAAGCAAATAAAATATTTAGCAATGGAAAATGGTGAATTTTTCATTAAAGTAGAGCATGATATTGAAAAAATATCACCAAGCGGTGCAGATTCTGTTGAATTTAACTTACAAAGCAATCTGGGGCAACAAGCCCAACCTCTAGCAAAAATAGCTTCAGGGGGCGAGCTTTCGCGTATTTCCTTGGCAGTTCAGGTATTAACAGCTAATAAACTTTCTACTCCAACGATTATTTTTGATGAAGTAGACGTTGGTATTAGTGGAGCTGCAGCAACAACTGTAGGTAAATTGTTACGTGAATTAGGCAAAAAATGCCAAGTATTATGTGTTACGCATTTACCACAAGTTGCAAGTTACGGAAATCAACATTTCAATGTACAAAAATATGTTGAAAATAACCAGACTGAAACACAAATGCTTCTCCTCTCAGAGGATGAGCGTGTTCAAGCATTAGCTCAATTACTCGGTGGAAGTAAAATTACAGAAACAGTATTAGCAAACGCCGAAGAAATGTTAAAGCTATCAGAGAATACCTGAACGCTAAGAAGTGACTAAAAAGAATCGCTTCATCTACATTTATCAAGAGCCTTTTTCTTTCATTTTTGTAAATGCACTTACTTAAGGGTTTATCTATTAAGCCAACAAGTTGGGTTTGATTTGGATACTACTTTACATCGTCAACTGAATGCAAACGAACGCATTAGAAATGAAAAAAGCCTTGAAAATCAAGGCTTCTGAAGTGGTTTCAGTTCAAATGAATTTAACTGAATTTATTTATTTGGTGGAGGTAAACGGGATCGAACCGATGACCTCTTGCATGCCATGCAAGCGCTCTCCCAACTGAGCTATACCCCCAATATGGGCGGAATAATATGCTTTCTGTTCTAATATGTCAATGGCTTTAAATAACGATAAAGCCAATTGATTAAAAACTAACTATTTGCTTGAATGAAGCTAATTGCTTTTTCAATACGAGCCAAGGTTTTCTCTTTACCCACTAATTTTGCTGTAATATCCATAGAAGGAGATTGTGCTGACCCTGTTACTGCTAAGCGCAACGGCATACCAACTTTGCCCATACCGATTTCCAATTCAGCTGCGGTTTCATTCATTGCATCGTGAATATTTTCTACCGTCCAATCCGTGCAAGCGGTCAGTTTTTCCAATAATTTTGCAAGTGGCGCAACCGCTTCGGCTTTGAAGTTTTTGGCTACCGCTTTTTCATCATAAGCCTCGAACTCTTCATAGAAATAACGACTGTTGGCGGCTAATTCTTTCAATGTTTTTGCACGCTCGCCTAAAACAGGAATGATTTCTTCTAACGCCACACCATTTTGGTAATCAATACCTTGATTTTGCATATGCCACTCAAGGTGTTTCGCCACATAGCTCGGCTCTAATGAGCGGATGTAGTGGTGGTTTAGCCATTGCAATTTTTCGGTGTTGAACGCACTGGCTGATTTGCTTACAGAGTGAATATCAAATAATTCGATCATCTCTTCACGAGAGAAAATTTCTTGGTCGCCGTGTCCCCAGCCTAGACGAACTAAATAGTTGATTAATGCTTCAGGTAAATAACCATCATCACGATATTGCATTACGCTCACTGCACCGTGGCGTTTGGATAATTTCTGACCGTCATCACCGTTGATCATAGAAACGTGAGCATAGGTCGGTACTGGAGCACCTAACGCTTTTAAAATGTTGATTTGGCGAGGGGTGTTGTTGATGTGATCTTCGCCTCTAACCACGTGAGTAATTCCCATATCCCAGTCATCGACTACTACGCAGAAGTTGTAGGTTGGTGAGCCATCGGTGCGGCGAATAATTAAGTCATCTAATTCGCTATTGCTGATTTCGATACGACCACGAACGGCATCATCAAATACAACGGAACCTTCTTGAGGATTTTTAAAACGCACAACGTGTGGGGTATCAACTGAATGTGAATGCTCTTCTAAACAGCGACGGTCATAACGAGGTTTCTCTTTATTGGTTTCTTGAGTATTACGTAATTCTTCTAGGCGCTCTTTTGAGCAGTAGCAGCGATATGCTGTACCTGCTTCAATCATTTGATCGATTACTTGATTGTAACGGTCAAAACGTTTTGTTTGGAAATATGGGCCGTGCTCCCAGGCTAAATTCAACCATTCCATTCCTTTAAGAATAGCTGCTGTTGCCTCAGGAGTAGAGCGTTCTAAATCGGTATCTTCAATGCGAAGCACAAACTCACCCTGATTATGTTTTGCGTATAGCCAAGAGTAAAGAGCGGTTCTTGCACCGCCCACGTGTAAGTAGCCTGTTGGACTTGGTGCAAAACGAGTACGGACTTTTATGTTTGAATCTAAAGGGAAAAGGGTTTCAATTTTCATTTTATATTGCCTAATTTATTATTTGTAAATTTTGAAGAAAAACTTGTCTATTCTACTACGCTTGAGGGTGAATAATAGTAAAAAATTAATTTTCTGGGGTAAAAAATCAGCAAACAAGGAAAAAAGCGTAAAAAGCGTTTGACGAAAGAGCAAAAATCTCTATAATTCACTTCCACAACAGCGGGCGATTAGCTCAGTTGGGAGAGCACCTCCCTTACAAGGAGGGGGTCACTGGTTCGAGACCGGTATCGCCCACCACTTTAATTTTAAGTGTTCCGATGTTGTGACAATCTAATTTTTGAAAACGGGCGATTAGCTCAGTTGGGAGAGCACCTCCCTTACAAGGAGGGGGTCACTGGTTCGAGACCGGTATCGCCCACCACTTCAACTTTAAGTGTTCTGTTTTCAAATTCCCTTATGATTTTAAGTCTTCCATAAGCATGCTTTTATGTTTAAAGTGGGCGATTAGCTCAGTTGGGAGAGCACCTCCCTTACAAGGAGGGGGTCACTGGTTCGAGACCGGTATCGCCCACCACTTAAGACTAAAATCATAAACCTCACATTACGATTTTCGTATCTGAAGGGCGATTAGCTCAGTTGGGAGAGCACCTCCCTTACAAGGAGGGGGGCACTGGTTCGAGACCGGTATCGCCCACCAATTTAGTCTTATTTTACTAGATTAAATAGATATCTCTTTTAAGTTACCACCCAAAAGAAAATAAATTGGCATATAGGAAAAATAGTTGGTAAAAAGTGGCTTAAAGCCTTATAGTACAAGGCTTTAAGCCCTGTTTTTTGAAAAATGAACAAAAAACTGTCCTTTTTGCCACTATTCCCCAATCCAGAAATATGGCACTCAAAATAATACTCAACGCTACAAATGTTTAAACTGTAATAAATCATTTACCTTCAAACAAAAATTAAATGCTGAATTAATTTGGTATGATTATTCTGTTGGAAAACAAACGCAACAACAATTAGCCGATAAATATCATTGTTCCACTCGAACAATACGCCGATATTTAGAGAAAGCCCCTACCTCTTTATTAAATTCCCCTGGGCATAAATATCTCAATTTAATTATAGATACCACATTTTTCCATCGAGATTTTGGTGTGATTATTTGTCGATTCGCGGTCTAAAAAAGTGATTTATCATCAAATTGTGAAAACAGAAAAAGACATTTACTACAAGAAAGCAATAAATCAACTCAGAGAAAAAGGCTATATAATTCAATCAATTACTTGTGATGGTAGGCGTGGTTTGTTAAGGGATATGCTAAATACACCAACATAAATGTGTCAATTTCACTTAGTCGCGATTGTAATGAGAGCGTTAAGGAAAAAACATCAATTTCACGCTGGTAGAGAATTGAAATCAATTATTAAAACGTTAAAAACAAGCTCAAAAAATGAATTTTATTTAAAAATCCATTATTGGAAAATAAAACATCAAGATTTTTTAAATGCACGTTCAGACAAAGTGAATGAAAAAGGAAAATATCCCTATAAACATCGGAATGTAAGGAGTGCATTGGCGAGTATTAATCGTTATTTTGATTATCTATTTACCTATGAAAAACACCTTGAGCTTCATATAGAAAAGACCACAAATCGGATAGAAGGGTTATTTAAAGAGTTAAAAGATAAATTGTGTCCATATAGTGGTTTAACGAGGAAGCATAAGATATTGTTTATTAAGGATTTTTTAAATAAAAGAGTTGGTAAGAATAATCAAAAATATTCATTACCAACTGTTTTGTCCTATTGGCATATAAAGTGGAGAAAAACCAACTATTTTGTCCTATATGCCTAAAAAATCTGCACCTTAATCAGTTGGTTTGGTTGTCCAACTTTTGGGGAGCAGATCAACAAGCGGTTATTTTTTGCCGAATATTTGCAAATATTATTTTGCCAACGCTTTACGTTGAGCATCAACGAGCTGGCTAATCCCTTGCTTCGCTAAATCTAATAAAGTGAGTAATTCTTCGTGAGAGAACGGCTCGCCCTCTGCGGTGCCTTGTACTTCTACTAAACGACCGTCTTCTACCATCACCACATTCATATCGGTTTCGGCGTTGGAGTCTTCCACATATTCTAAATCGCATACCGCTTCGCTCTCGACAATGCCGACGGAAATTGCGGCGACTAAGCCTTTCATTGGATTGGTTTTGAGTGTGCCGTTCGCCACTAATTTGTTCATTGCATCGTGTAACGCTACGCACGCCCCGGTGATTGATGCGGTGCGAGTGCCGCCGTCTGCTTGGATAACGTCACAATCAACCGTGACTGTGCGTTCGCCTAAAGTTTTTAAATCTACTACCGCACGCAAAGAACGGGCGATTAAGCGTTGAATTTCCATTGTGCGTCCGCCTTGTTTGCCTTTTGCGGCTTCACGTTGGGTGCGGGAATGGGTTGCTCGTGGCAACATACCATATTCTGCGGTTACCCAACCTTGTTGCTGACCTTTTAAAAAGCGAGGAACAGTTTCCTCCACCGTTGCGTTACATAGCACTTTGGTTTCACCAAATTCAATTAAGACTGAACCTTCAGCGTAACGTGTGTAGTTGCGGGTAATTTTAATTTCTCTCACTTGGTTATTTGCTCGATTATTTGGACGCATTTCCTTTTCCTTTTTGCTAAAATTTTTACCATTTTAACAAAGAAAACAGTAGAATGTGAGTTTTCTTTATCAAGTCTATTTTGCTCTCTCCTCTTATGGGAGAGAGACCGCTTGTTGAGGAGTTCAGTGAAACGAGCAGAGAGAGGGGGAAGCGGTTATTTTTGTTCACTTTTTTGCAAATTTCCCCCTCTCCCTGATTTTTCTTCTGAACTTTTTACTAATTAGGGAAAATCTGTCCCTTTCCCACAAGGAGAGAGGGGTATATCATATGAGGAATAATAATGATTTATAGTATGACAGCCTTTGCTCATTTAGAGATCAAAAAAGAGTGGGGCAATGCAGTGTGGGAGCTTCGCTCGGTAAATCAACGTTTTTTAGAAACCTATTTTCGCTTGCCAGAGCAGTTTCGCAATTTAGAAATGACTTTGCGTGAGCGTTTACGTGCAGCCTTAACTCGTGGCAAAGTTGAATGTAGCTTGCGTATTGATTTAAGCAAAACGCAAAATAGTGAAATTGCGTTAAATAAAGCCTATGCAACGCAAGTGGTTCAATCATTAAAATGGCTAAAAGACACCGCAAATGAAGGTGAGATAAACTTAGTGGATGTGCTTCGTTTTCCAGGCGTGGTAGATAATGAAAGTCAAGATTTAGATCAAATTGCACAAGATTTATTAGTCGGTTTTGAGCAGATTTTGGCGGATTTTATCGCAATGCGTGCAAGAGAAGGTGAGAACGTACAAGCCCTGATTTTGCAACGTTTGCAAGCAATTTCAGCTGAAGCAGCCAAAGTACAAGCGTTAATGCCTGAAATTCTGCAATGGCAAAAAGATCGCTTACAGCAGCGTTTTGATGAGTTGAATTTACAGCTCGAACCGCAACGCTTAGAGCAAGAAATGGTGTTGCTTGCCCAGCGTGTTGATGTGGCGGAAGAATTAGACCGCTTGCAACTGCACGTGAAAGAGACCTCGAACGTCCTGAAGAAAGGCGGAGCCGTGGGGCGTAAATTAGATTTTATGATGCAAGAACTCAACCGTGAATCGAATACCCTCGCTTCAAAATCGATTAATGCGGAAGTGACTAATTCGGCGGTAGAGCTTAAAGTGTTAATTGAACAAATGCGTGAGCAAATTCAGAATTTGGAGTAGGAAAATCGATGAAATTGAGTTGTAACCAAGTTAGTCACGCTTATCCAAATCTCTGCGTGCAACTTTTTCAGTATCGCTTAATAGACATTGCAGGAGCAGATGCGGAGAAATATCTCCAAGGGCAACTAACCTGCGATGTGGCAAAAATTGCAGTAGGCAGCCACACTTTAACCTGCCATTGCGATCCGAAAGGCAAAATGAGTGCGTTATTGCGATTATACCGTGCTAAAAGCGATAAATTTGTGGCGATTATTCACATCAGCTTATTGCCCGAAGCACTTACTCAATTAAAAAAATATGCGGTGTTCTCTAAAGTGACTTTCACCGAGCTAGATACCCCAATTTACGGCATTGTCGGCGAAGAAGCATTTGCAAAATTATCTGAAAATATGACCGCTTTAACGCTTAGTCAAGGGCAAAAGCGAGCCTTTGTTTGGGGTGAAAACCTTGAGCCAAATGGCGATGAAAACCTCTGGGCATTAATGGACATTCAAGATGGTATTCCTGTTTTGTTGAAAGAAAATCAGTTTGAACTTATTCCTCAAGCGGCCAATTTACAGTTGCTGGAAAATGCGATTTCTTTCACTAAAGGTTGCTATATCGGGCAGGAAACGGTAGCCCGAGCCAAATATCGTGGGGCGAATAAACGAGCGTTATTTACCCTTGCGGGCAAGTTTGAAGGCGATGTGGATTTGCCTGAACCGAGTTCGGCAGTGGAAATGCAATTAGGCGAAAACTGGAAAAGCACAGGAACGATATTAGACAGTGCAATACACGATAATATTTTATGGGTTCAAGCTGTGCTGAATAAAGATGTAGAACCCGACGCTCAATTTAGAGTAAAGGGTGTGAATTTGCAGGTGATAAAATTGCCGTATAGTTTAGAAGAAAGCGAGTAAAAGAGGCGGTCATAGTAATATGACCGTTTTATATTTTGTCTGGGTGATGAATCATTACAAATCGTTCCCAAAGCTGTTCTTCAGTTTCCTGATTGTCGGGATCTTTCACAATACAATTTGTAATTGGGCAAACTTTTTGGCAGGTTGGCTTATCGTAATGCCCAACGCACTCTGTACAAAGTATGGGGTCGATCACATAGATATCATTGCCTACCGAAATGGCATCATTCGGGCATTCGGGCAAGCACATATCGCAGTTAGTACATTTGTGGGTAATCAGTAAAGCCATAAGTTTGTGTTGAGAAAATAAAAATCAAACAAGCGGTTAGATTTACTCGCTTCGCTCGCACTTCGTGCCATCGGCAAAAGCCGATGTTCAAACGCAAGCGTTTGTGCAAAAAAATTTGCAAAGTTGACCGCTTGTCATTCAAGGTTGCCTATTATAAAGCAAAAAAATTTGAACTACTTCACATTTTTGCAATTTGGTTGTTTATTGCGGAGAAAAAATTTTTTATGATGTTATCGAAACGTTTCGATGGACTGTTTTCCAAGCATAATCAAGCGAGATAAAGGAAGGTTGAGATGAAAAAAACGATAAATCTTAATGCACCGCTTTCACATAGCATTGCTACACTTGGGCATACTGATAGTTTAACTATTTGTGATGCAGGCTTACCTATTCCAAATGGTGTGGAGAGAATAGATCTCGCTTTAACCGCAGGTGTACCGAGTTTTTTACAGACTTTTGATGTGGTAGTTAGCGAACTTTTCGTCGAGAGAGTGCTGATTGCGGAAGAAATTAAGCAGAAAAATCCACAAATTTTAGACGCTTTATTAGCTCGTTTAAACCAATTGGAGCAAGCTCAAAACAATCAAATTCAAATTGATTATGTAGATCACGAGATGTTCAAAGAACAGACACACTATAGTAAAGCCGTTGTGCGTACAGGGGAATGTTCACCTTATGCCAACATCATTTTATATTCGGGCGTACCGTTTTAAGGTGGAATGATGGAAACCTTGTTAAAAATGAGCGGGATTGATAAATCTTTCCCTGGGGTGAAAGCGTTAAGCAATGCTTGTTTGTCGGTGTATGCTGGCAGAGTGATGGCATTGATGGGTGAAAACGGAGCGGGTAAATCCACGTTAATGAAAGTCTTAACGGGTATTTATAGCAAAGATGCAGGCACACTTCATTATTTAGGCAATGAGGTTGCTTTTAAAGGCCCTAAAAATTCGCAGGAAGCAGGCATTAGCATTATTCATCAAGAACTGAATTTAGTGGGCAATTTAACTATTGCAGAAAATATTTTCCTCGGGCGTGAATTTAGGCACGCGTGGGGAGCAATTGACTGGAAGAAAATGTACGCAGAAGCGGACAAATTACTTGCTCGACTTGGCGTGAAACATAGTGGCCATCAGCTTTGCTCGGAATTATCGATTGGTGAGCAGCAAATGGTTGAAATTGCTAAAGCCCTTAGTTTTGAATCTCAAGTGATTATTATGGATGAGCCGACCGATGCTTTAACTGACACCGAAACCGAAGCGTTATTTAAAGTCATTCGTGAGCTTAAAGCGGAAAATCGTGGAATTGTTTATATTTCTCACCGCTTGAAAGAGATTTTTGAGATTTGTGATGATGTAACGGTACTTCGTGATGGGCAATTTATCGGCGAGGAGAGAGTTGTTGATCTTGATGAAGATAAATTAATTGAAATGATGGTTGGACGTCGTTTAGAAGAACAATATCCTCATTTGGAGCAACCTCGTGGTGAGTTATTACTCAATGTGAAAAATTTAACGGGCGGTGGCGTGAACGAGGTGTCGTTCCAACTACATAAAGGTGAAATTGTGGGTATTTCTGGCTTAATGGGAGCAGGGCGTACTGAGTTAATGAAGGTGCTTTATGGTGCGTTATCTAAAACCGCTGGCACGATTGAGTTAAACTGCAAGGCAATTTCAAATAGCTGTCCGCAAGATGGACTGAATAACGGCATTGTGTATATTTCTGAAGATCGCAAAGGCGATGGGCTGATTTTGGGAATGTCGGTGAAAGAAAATATGTCTTTAACCTCTTTAGATCATTTTTCAAAAGGGGCTTCTATCCGACAGGATGCAGAAAAACGGGCAGTGGATGATTTTATCGAGATGTTTAATATCAAAACGCCAAGCCAAGATCAACAAATTGGGTTGCTATCTGGCGGTAATCAGCAAAAAGTTGCAATAGCCAAAGGTTTGATGACTCGCCCAAATGTATTGATTTTAGATGAGCCTACTCGAGGTGTTGATGTTGGTGCGAAAAAAGAGATTTACCAATTAATCAATGAGTTTAAAAAAGATGGATTAAGTATTTTGATGGTCTCGTCTGATATGCCTGAAGTGCTTGGTATGAGCGATCGCATATTAGTGATGCGTGAAGGTAGGATTAGTGCAGAATTTACTCGTGAAGAAGCAAGCCAAGAAAAATTATTGGCAGCAGCTATCGGCAAAAATATAGCGTTAAATTAAGGTGTTTTTATGACAACTCAAACAAATAAATTTCAATTAAGTAGATTTTTAATAGAGCAACGTTCTTTTGTCGCGTTATTTATTTTAATCATCATTGTTTCAATGATTAACCCTGATTTCTTCAGCGTGGACAATATTTTAAATATTCTACGTCAAACTTCTGTGAATGCGATTATTGCGGTGGGAATGACGTTTGTCATCTTAATTGCAGGGATTGATTTATCAGTAGGTTCGGTTTTGGCATTAACAGGTGCAGTGGCAGCCTCATTAGTGGGGTCGGAAATGCCGATTTTCCTTGTCATTCCATTAGTTTTATTACTAGGAACAGCCTTTGGCGGTATGAGTGGCGTGATTGTGGCAAAAGGCAAAGTGCAAGCCTTTATTGCTACCTTAGTGACAATGACGTTATTACGTGGTTTAACAATGGTTTATACAGACGGACGACCAATCAGCACCGGTTTTTCTGACCAAGCAGACGCGTTTTCTTTCATTGGCACAGGGTATTTATTTGGCATTCCTTTTCCTATTTGGATTATGGCAGTTGTATTTACTGTGGCTTGGTATATTTTAAAACACACACCGATAGGTCGTTATATTTACGCTTTAGGTGGTAATGAATCTGCTACCCGACTTTCTGGCATTAACGTGAATAAAATCAAGATTTTCGTATTTGCTGTAAGTGGTTTCTTATCTGCACTAGCAGGCTTAATTATCACTTCGCGTCTTTCTTCTGCACAACCAACGGCTGGGGTTTCATACGAACTGGATGCTATTGCTGCGGTTGTTGTAGGTGGAACCAGCCTAATGGGTGGTAAGGGACGTGTAATGGGAACATTAGTTGGGGCATTGATTATCGGTTTCTTAAATAATGCACTCAATTTATTGGATATTTCTTCGTATTATCAGATGATTGCTAAAGCATTGGTTATTTTAGCAGCAGTATTAGCTGATAATTATTTAGGCACTAAAAAAGTATAATCATCTTCAAAGGAGATTTCTATGAAAAAATTAACAACGCTCGCTTCAGCTATTATGTTGAGTTTCTCTGTAGCGGCAACTGCTTCAGCGAAAGAGACAATCGCATTAGCGGTATCAACTTTAGATAATCCATTTTTCGTGAGCCTTAAAGATGGGGCTCAAAAGAAAGCGGATGAATTAGGCTACACATTAGTGGTGCTGGATTCTCAAAATGACCCAGCAAAAGAGCTTTCTAACGTGGAAGATTTAACCGTGCGTGGGGCTAAAGTGTTATTGATTAACCCAACAGATTCAGAAGCGGTTGGAAATGCAGTGAGAATTGCAAATCGTAATAACATCCCTGTAATTACATTAGATCGTGGTGCAGCCAAAGGAGATGTAGTCAGCCACATCGCATCAGATAACGTAGCAGGTGGTAAAATGGCAGGTGATTTTATCGCACAAAAATTGGGTGCAGGCGCAAAAGTTATCCAATTAGAAGGAATTGCGGGTACATCAGCTGCACGTGAGCGTGGAGAGGGCTTTAAACAAGCGATTGATGCGCATAAATTCAATGTATTAGCATCTCAACCCGCTGATTTTGATCGTACAAAAGGCTTGAATGTAACGGAAAATTTATTATCAAGCAAAGGCGATGTACAAGCGATTTTCGCACAAAATGATGAAATGGCATTAGGTGCATTACGTGCAGTGAGTGCAGCTAAGAAAGATGTGTTAATCGTTGGTTTTGATGGTACAGATGATGGTGTGAAAGCAGTAGAAAGTGGTAAATTAGCCGCCACTATTGCTCAACAACCAGAATTAATTGGTGCATTAGGTGTGGAAACTGCCAATAAAGTGATTAAAGGCGAAAAAGTGGAAGCAAAAATTCCTGTTGATTTAAAAGTTATTGCAAAATAATTGCTTAGCCTAGCGGGGCTGAATTATGCGTAACCCAGTACGGCTTTGCCGTGCTGGGCAAATATTGGCAACTAAGGACTTACTATGAAAAAACTCACCGTTCTCGGTAGCATTAACGCTGATCACGTGATTTCCGTTCCCTACTTTGCTAAACCAGGGGAAACGCTCACGGGGCATAGTTACCACATTGCTTACGGCGGTAAAGGGGCGAATCAAGCAGTGGCGGCAGCTCGGCTTGGGGCAAAAGTGTCTTTTATTGGCTGTATTGGCGATGATGACATCGGTAAAGCAATGAAAACTGAGTTCGAGAAAGACGGTATTAATACTCGCCCGATCAAATCGATAGCAAATGAAATGACAGGTATTGCGATGATTCAAGTTGCGGAATCTGGTGAAAATAGCATTGTGATTTCAGCTGGAGCGAACGGTTATTTAGACGAAGCGGTTGTGGCTGAATTTGAATCGGAAATTGCACAAGCTGATTATTTATTAATGCAGTTAGAAACGCCTTTATTAGCTATTATTCAAGCTGCAAAAATCGCTAAAAACAGCAACACGCAAGTTGTGCTTAATCCTGCACCAGCCAGAGAATTACCTGATGAATTATTAAGCCTTTTAGATATGATTACCCCAAATGAAACAGAGGCGGAAATTTTAACGGGTATAAAAGTCGTTGATGAAGCAAGTGCGAAACAAGCTGCTCAAATATTTCATCAAAAAGGCATTCAAAAAGTGCTGATTACACTGGGTTCAAAAGGCGTGTTCGTTAGCGAAAATGGGCAAGGGGAAATCGTTGCGGGTTTTCGTGTAAATGCAGTAGATACTACCGCCGCAGGCGATACGTTTAACGGTGGATTGGTTACCGCAATGTTGGAAGATAAGCCACTTGATGAGGCGATTCGTTTTGCACACGCAGCAGCAGCTATCAGTGTCACGCGAAAAGGTGCTCAGTCATCGATTCCAACTCGCCAAGAAACCTTAGATTTTCTCAGCCAGCAACACTAACAAGCGGTTGTTTTTTTAGGAAATTTTTGCAAATGGCAACAATGAAAGATATTGCTCGGCTAGCGAAAGTTTCAACTTCGACGGTTTCTCACGTAATTAACAACAGCCGCTTTGTGAGTGAGGAAATTCGAGAAAAAGTTCAAACGATAGTAAAAGAGCTAAATTATATGCCCTCTGCATTGGCTCGTAGCTTAAAAGTTAATCAGACCAAAACGATAGGTATGTTAGTCACCACAACTAGCAACCCTTTCTTTGCGGAGGTGATGGCTGGCGTTGAGCGTTATTGCCAGCAACATCACTATAATTTGATTATTGCTACTACTAATGGAGATGCTGAGCGTTTACAGCACCATATACAAACGCTAATTCAACGCAAAGTAGATGGCTTATTGCTAATGTGTGGTGATGCGAGATCAAATAATAGCGAACGGCTAAATATCCCGCTGCCACTTGTGGTGGTGGACTGGTGGTTTACTGAACTAAATGCCGATAAAATCTTTGAAAATTCTATATCTGGTGGCTATCTTGCAACAAAAACCTTGATTGAGGCTGGGCATGAAAAAATTGGCATTATCACGGGTAATATCAAAAAATCCCTCGCCCAAAACCGTTTAGAGGGCTACAAAAAAGCCTTAATGGAAGCGGATATTCCGCTGAATCCAAATTGGATTATTGGGGGGCATTTTGATTTTGCCAGTGGCATTGAGGCAATGAATCAATTACTTGATCAAGCAGAAAAACCGACCGCAGTTTTCGCTTGTAGTGATACGATTGCTGTGGGAGCTTACCAAGCTATTTGGCAGCACGGTTTAAGCGTACCGCAAGATATTTCAATTATCGGCTACGATGATATTGAGCTGGCGAAATACCTTTCTCCACCATTGAGTACGATTAGTCAGCCTAAGGCGGAATTAGGGCAACTTGCGGTTGAAACGTTGTTAAAGCGGATCGGCTCACCATCTAGCGATTTTCAAACCATTATGTTAGAGCCTAAATTGGTGTTAAGAGACTCAATTCTTACTATAAATAAAAATACTGCATAATTTATCTTATGCAGTATTTTTATCATCTATTTTAGCCTTTCTGTTGCTCTAAATAGAGAACGGTTGCCGCTACACGAGAGTGAACATTCAGTTTACGTAATAAGTTGCGAATATGTACTTTTACTGTTTCTTCCGAAATAAAGAGTTGGGCTGCAATTTGTTTGTTTGACATACCTGTTGCTATCCATTGTAAAACATCAAGTTCACGGTCGGTTAAGCAACTAAGAGGATCATTTTCTGGTTGGCGGTTTAATAAATGCTGACGAACAGTTTCGCTTAATACCACTTCGCCTGCGGTAGCTCTGCGGATATTATCTAGCAATTCTGGCGTATCGGTATCTTTTAATAAGTAGCCATCAACACCAGCGTCCATTAACGCAAATATGTCTGATTGCTCGTCAGAAACTGTTAGCACGATAATACGAGCATCTACGCCTTGTGCTCTTAATGAGCGTAAGGTGTCTAATCCAGACATTCCTTTCATATTTAAATCTAAGATAATCACATCTGGCTCAAGCTGTAATGCCAGTTCAATGCCATCTGTGCCGTTGCTGGCTTCGCCTATTACTGTAAACTGATCGTCTAGTTCTAATAATTGACGCATACCTTGACGCATAAGTGGATGGTCGTCAATTAATAAAATATTCGTTGGAGTTGTCATTTCTTTCTCCTTTCTTTCCATAATCGGCTCATTCTGCAATTATTACTCTAAAATAGCAAGGTTATGATTTTAAAAAAACGCTCTTTTTTGATCTTGGCTAAGTTTTAATTCATCAAGAAATTGCAAAACTTTGCAAGAAAAAGACCGCTTGTTCGGCTATAATGTGGCGATATTTTTATTTGAGTAACCAAAAATGACAAATCAAACAACTTATTTTGCGACCGCTGCACGAGGTTTTGAAGAAATGCTCAAAACCGAGCTAGAGCAAATTTGCAATGCGGAATGCAAAGTAGCTCAAGGCGGGGTGCATTTTACCACCAGTCTAAAAGGGGCTTATCAGGCATTGCTACATAGCCGCCTTGCCTCTCGTATTTTATTGCCGTTAATCAATACGAAAATTTTTAGCGATAGTGATTTATATGCCTCCATCGTTTCATTTAGTTGGGCAGATCTATTCGACCCTCGTGATACTTTTTATATTGACTTTAATGGCACGAATCGAGAAATCCGCAATACCCAATTTGGTGCAATGCGTGTAAAAGATGGTATTGTGGATTATTTTGAGCGTAAGGGTTTTGCTCGCCCAACGGTGGATAAAGTTCACCCCGATGTACGGATTCACGTTTATTTGGATCGTGAGAATGTGGTGATCTCACTGGATCTCAGTGGCGATGCGTTACATATTCGTGGCTACCGTGAAGAGACGGGTAAAGCCCCCTTGCGTGAAACTTTGGCTGCTGCGATTGTGCTACGTTCGGGCTGGAAAAAAGATACGCCGTTAGTTGATCCAATGTGTGGTTCTGGCACGTTATTAATTGAAGCGGCACAAATGGCGGGGAATATTGCACCGCAACTTCACCGTAAACATTGGGGCTTTAACGCGTGGAAAGGGCATAATTTAGCACTATGGCGTGAGGTTTTAGATGAGGCATTTTTGCAAAAAAATGATGAAATTGAACCGCTATTCTATGGTTTTGATTTAGATCACCGTGTTCTTGTCAAAGCTAAACAAAACGCTAAAAATGCAGGGGTGGATCATTTAATTCACTGGCAACAAGGTGATGTAGCGGCATTGAAGAATCCAATTCCAGATCAAATTGGCACCGTGATTTGTAACCCACCGTACGGCGAACGTTTAGGCACAACCCCTGCGTTAATCGCCCTCTATTCGGTATTCGGGCAGCGTTTAAAACAACAATTTGCAGGTTGGAATGCCTCCATTTTCAGTGGTGAGCCAGAGTTACTTAACTGCTTGCGTTTGCGTTCTGCTCGTCAATTTAAAGCGAAAAACGGACCTTTGGATTGCATTCAGAAAAATTATCTGATTAGCGAAAATGCTAACAAGCGGTCAGATTTTGATGAAAATGTGCAATTTGAGCAAAGTACTCAAGTGGCACCTGATTTTGCAAATCGCCTTACCAAAAACATCAAAAAAATCGAAAAATGGGCAAAGCAGCAGGGTATTGATGCCTACCGTTTGTATGACGCAGATTTACCTGAATATAATTTAGCAGTAGATAGATATGGCGATCACATTGTGGTACAAGAGTATCAAGCCCCGAAAAATATTGATGAGCAAAAGGCACGCCAACGCTTGCTTGATGCGGTTTCAGCAACGCTTTATGTAACCGGTGTGGAAACAAACAAATTGGTACTGAAAGTTCGCCAAAAACAAAAAGGCACAAACCAGTATGAAAAATTAGCGAACAAAGGCGACTATTTCTATGTAAATGAGTATGGTGCGAAACTGTGGGTGAACTTAACCGATTATTTGGATACAGGCTTGTTCCTCGATCATCGATTCACTCGCAAAATGGTCGGCGAAATGGCAAAAGGAAAAACTTTCCTCAATCTATTTGCCTACACTGGCTCGGTAACGGTTCACGCAGCATTAAATGGAGCAATATCTACCACCACGGTCGATATGTCGAAAACCTATTTGAATTGGGCGGAACAGAATTTAGAGCTGAATAACCTGTCGCTTCGCCATAATCATTTATATCAAGCGGATTGTTTGCAATGGCTTGCACAATGTCGTGAGCGATTTGAGCTGATTTTCGTGGATCCGCCCACTTTTTCTAACTCAAAACGAATGGAAAACAGTTGGGACGTACAACGAGATCACATCAATCTGATGACGCAGCTCAAACGCATTTTAACCGCAGATGGTACTATCGTGTTCTCGAACAACAAACGTGGTTTCAAAATGGATTTTGACGGCTTGGCGGAATTAGGTTTAACGGCAGAAAACATTTCTCATAAAACCTTACCGCTCGATTTTGAACGCAATCCGCAGATTCATAATTGTTGGATTGTAAAGAATTTATAAGACTGAATTTAAAATGTTAGACATTGTTTTATATGAACCTGAAATCCCACAAAACAGCGGGAATATTATTCGCCTTTGTGCAAATTGTGGCTTTCGTTTACATATGATTGAGCCGTTCGGATTTGGCTGGGATGATAAAAAATTACGCCGTTCGGGCTTGGATTATCACGAATTTGTCGATATCCAAAAATACAAAAATTTTGAAGACTTTCTAGCACGGGCTAAGCCAAAACGCCTATTTGCACTCACTACGCGTGGAGAGCAAAACCACAGCGATGTGAAATATGAATTGGGTGATTTCTTAATGTTCGGGCCAGAAAGCAGAGGCATTCCAAAACCGTTGCTAGCAGAAATGCCGATGTCACAAAAAATCCGCATTCCAATGTGTAAAGACAGTCGCAGTATGAATTTATCAAACTCAGTTGCGGTAGTGGTTTATGAGGCGTGGCGACAATTTGGTTATCAGAATGCGGTGGCGGCACAGTCAATTTAATTATGACAAGCGGTTTAATTTTTGCAAAATTTTGTAGAAATTAAACCGCTTAAATTTTATGTGATCTGGATCACAAAAAACAGATAAAAAATAGAATTTGAAGCGATATTTCATTAAAATAATAAAAAATGAAGTGTTAATTTAAAAATCAAGGAGATACTATGCGTTTAATACCACTAGAAACGGATCGTGATGTCAGCGTTTGGGCTGCTCGTTATATTGTTGATCGTATAAATGCTTTTAAACCAACTAAAGAGAAACCTTTCGTACTTGGCTTACCAACGGGTGGTACACCTGAAAAAACGTATAAAGAGTTAATTAAACTTTACCAAGCAGGTGAAGTGAGTTTCAAAAATGTGGTTACTTTTAATATGGATGAATATGTTGGCTTACCGAAAGATCATCCTGAAAGCTATCACAGTTTTATGTTTAAGCATTTCTTCGATCACGTGGATATCCCACTTGAAAATATCAATATCCTCAACGGTATGGCTGAAGATGTGAATGCAGAATGTGAGCGTTATGAAGAAAAAATCCGTTCTTACGGTAAAATTCATCTCTTTATGGGCGGAGTGGGAGTAGATGGCCATATTGCATTTAATGAGCCTGCATCATCACTTTCTTCTCGTACTCGTATCAAAACATTAACGGAAGATACTCGTATTGCCAACTCTCGCTTTTTTGATAATGATGTAAGCCAAGTGCCAAAATTTGCTTTAACAGTGGGTGTAGGCACATTGCTTGATGCAGAAGAAGTCATGATTTTAGTTACAGGCCATCACAAAGCGTTAGCATTGCAGGCTTGTGTGGAAGGTGCGGTAAATCATCTTTGGACTATTAGCTGCTTACAGTTACATCGTCGTGGTATTGTGGTGTGTGATGAGCCAGCAACCCAAGAGCTGAAAGTAAAAACAGTTAAATATTTCAAAGAGTTAGAGAAAAATGTAGTGCGTTAATTATTTTACAAGCGGTTGTTTTTGCAAAAAAATTTGCGAAAATAACCGCTTGTTGTCATTTAAAGGAATACAAAATATGAATCATTATGCCTTAACAAATTGTGTGATTTACACTGGCGAACAGGTATTGTATCAACACGCTCTGGTGGTAAAAGACGATAAAATTGAAGCGATTACTCTTGAGGCTGATTTGCCCCAATATTTAGAAAAAATTGATTTAGGTGGCGTAAATTTATCGGCAGGTTTTATTGATTTGCAACTCAATGGCTGTGGTGGTGTGATGTTTAATGAGGAGATTACTATTCGTACTCTTGAAATTATGCAGGAGACCAATTTGCGTTCAGGTACAACCAGCTACTTGCCCACTTTTATTACTTCACCTGATGAAGGTATGAAGCAAGCGGTGGTTATTATGAGAGAGTATTTATCCAAACATAAAAACCAGGCGTTAGGCTTACACTTTGAGGGACCTTATCTAAGTGTAGAGAAGAAAGGGGTCCACCGTCCTGAATTTATTCGCGATATCAGCCCTGAAATGCTCGATTTTCTTTGTGCCAATGGTGATGTTATTACCAAAATTACGATTGCGGCGGAAAACCCAGCGGCTGATTATATTAAACGCTTTAATGAGGCAGGTATTATCGTTTCACTTGGGCATTCAAACGCAACTTATGCTAAAGCCAAAGAGCGTATTGCTGAGGGAGCTGCTTTTGCTACACACTTGCATAATGCGATGTCACCAGTTAGCTCTGGGCGTGAAGGTGGTGTTGTAGGTGCAGTGCTTGATAGCGATATTTATGCAGGCATTATTTGCGATGGTTTACACGTTGAATGGGGCAATATTCGTATTGCGAAAAAAGCAAAAGGCGATAAATTATTAATTGTGAGCGATGCGGTGGCAGCAGCAGGGAGCAATATTGACTCATTCATCTTTATCGGTAAAAAAATAACGGTAAAAGATGGAAAATGCTACGATGAATTTGGGGCTTTAGGTGGTGCAGCCATTACCATGATTGAGTCAATCCGTAATGTTGTTCAACATTGTAACATCAGTCTTAATGAAGCCATTCGAATGAGTACACTTTATCCAGCAAGAGCGATTGGCGTTGAAGATACACTTGGCTCATTGAGTGTAGGTAAGATCGCTAATTTAGCTATTTTTGATAATCAGTTCAGTGTGAAAGGTACTGCCGTAAATGGCAAGTTACATTGGAATTAATCTTAATCGCCAGTAAAATTAGTGGAACTGTTTACAACAAATTGAACAAATTCGACCGCTTGTATAATTAACGGATCTTTAAGCTATAAACTTTAATCATAATAGCATATAATCAAAAGGCAGATGTAGTATCTGCCTTTATCTTTATCAGGGAGAACCAAATGCAATTTAAAGATTACTTAGCGACTTTTCCGACCATCGATCATCTTTCAGGCTTAGATGTTATTAATAGTGGTGAGGTGATGCAACATATTCCAGCCATTGAAGGAAAACTAGGCTCACTAAGACTCTATTACGCACTTTACGAAAAATTTGAAGGAAAGTTAGATGTGAATGCTGCACAGCAAGGTCTTGAATGGTTTGCAGAGCATACTGAAGAGGCGAGAACCCATATAGGCAAACATCCAAATATTGATTTATTATTCAAGGTTATTGATAACGATTTACAGCTGGTTTTAGAGCCAGTTGTAGAACAAAAAATTTAATTAAATATAAACCCCGCTTTAACATTTATTTAAAGCGGGGTTTATATTTACATATTACAGTTTTTCAGCAAGCATTGCTTCTAACTTCTCTTGGTCAATCGCAAATTTACGAATGCCTTCAGCTAATTTTTCCACTGCCATTGGGTCTTGGTTATGCTCCCAGTAGAATTCTGCTTCTGTCATTTTTTCTGGACGAGGCTTGATTTCACCTTTGTAATCTAGCTTGCAAACTAATTTTTCATCGCTCTCTTGTAGCTCTTTTAATAACGGTGGTGAGATGGTTAAACGGTCGCAACCAGCTAACTCAATGATCTCTCCTACATTACGGAAACTTGCACCCATTACAATAGTGTCATAACCGTGTTGTTTGTAGTAATTGTAGATATTGGTTACTGAAATTACACCTGGATCTTCAGCTGGAGCATACTCTTTACTTTCGTGAGCTTTGTACCAGTCTAAAATACGACCAACAAATGGAGAGATTAAGTAAACCCCTGCTTCTGCACACGCACGAGCTTGAGCTTGAGAGAATAATAACGTTAAGTTACAGTTAATGCCTTCTTTTTCTAACTGTTCTGCTGCCTTTATACCTTGCCAAGTAGAGGCAATTTTAATTAAAATGCGATCATTACTGATGCCTGCATCGTTATATAATCCAATTAATTTACGTGCTTTAGCGATGGTTTTTTCAGTATCATAAGAAAAACGAGCATCAACTTCTGTAGAAATACGTCCAGGTACAAGTTTTAAGATTTCTAAACCAATATTTACCGCTAATTTATCTTCAGCATCAACTAACTGTTGATCTTTATCGCTACTTTGTGCTTTTGCGTAATTAATTGCTTCTTCAATTAATGGAGCATATTGTGGTAATGCAGATGCACTTAAAATTAAAGACGGATTTGTTGTTGCATCTTTTGGCTTATAAAGTTTGATTGCTTCAATATCGCCAGTGTCAGCAACGATAACGGTCATTTTGCTTAAGGTGTCAAGTTGGCTCATAGTCTGATTCCTTTTTTGATTGTGAAATAAATAGTAGTAAAAGTTACTATAATAATAACATAAGGGAAATAGAGTTTTAGTATTTTTTTATTCAAAACTACTTTTTCTAAAAAAGTATAAAAAATAAGAGGCAATAGCCCCTTTTCTTTTACTTATTTTTTCGGCACATTTCCACAAAATAGCGGTGAAAACTTAAATCATTATTCACTTCGGGATGGAAGGATATGCCTATCTGATTTTGGTATTTTACTCCGACAATCTTACCGCTTATCTTGGCTAAAATTTCCACATCTTTTCCAGTACTTTCTATATAAGGCGCACGAATGAATGTGAGCGGAATTTTACCGAGATATTTAACTTCTTCTTCTACTAAAAACGAGCCTAATTGCCTTCCGTAAGCATTACGTTTCACTGTTACAGGCAAAGTAGCCAAATGTTTTTTATCGTCGTTTACCAAATTTTCCGCAAGCAAAATTAAACCCGCACAAGTTCCAAGCGTTGGCAAGCCATTTAAAATTTTTTGACGAAGCGGCTCAAGCAAGCCTAATTCACGTAATAATTTACCTTGAACAGTCGATTCGCCACCAGGTAAAATCAGACCATCAAAATCTTGGTTTAAATCAGCAAGTTGACGAATTTCCATACTTTCTACCCCTAGTTGCTGGAGTTTATCAGTATGCTCGCTAAATGCACCTTGCAGAGCAAGAATAGCAATTTTCATTAGACACCTCTTGCTGCCATTAGCAATTCAATCTCTTGCTCATTAATTCCTACCATTGCTTCACCTAAATCTTCAGAAAGCTCCGCAAGTAATTTAGGATCGTTGTAGTTGGTAACAGCTTGTACAATAGCTCGTGCTCGTTTAGCAGGATCGCCTGACTTGAAAATACCTGAGCCAACGAAGACTCCTTCTGCACCTAACTGTATCATCAATGCAGCATCGGCAGGGGTTGCAACACCTCCAGCAGCAAAGGTGACAACAGGCAATTTTTGGTACTGATGTACATATTGTACTAAATCAAATGGTACTTGGAGCTCTTTAGCTACGTGATAAAGTTCATCTGTGGTATGTGAAACCAAGCGGGCAATTTCTTGTTTCATTTTGCGAAGATGATGTACTGCTTGCACCACATTGCCTGTTCCTGGCTCGCCCTTACTACGGATCATAGCAGCGCCTTCATTAATACGACGTAGAGCTTCGCCTAAATTTTTTGCACCACATACAAATGGCACTTCAAATTTACGCTTGTTAATGTGGAAGGTATCATCTGCAGGAGAAAGCACCTCACTTTCGTCAATATAGTCAATTTCGATCGCTTGCAGGATTTGTGCTTCTGTAACGTGTCCAATACGTACTTTCGCCATTACAGGAATGGATACCGCTGCTTGGATACTCTTTATCATCTTGGGATCACTCATACGAGAAACGCCACCAGCTGCACGAATATCTGCAGGAATTCTCTCTAGTGCCATTACTGCACAAGCTCCAGCTTCTTCCGCAATGCAGGCTTGCTCAGGGGTAGTTACATCCATAATTACACCGCCTTTTAACATTTGAGCAAGTTGTCTGTTTAAATCATAGCGATTAGTCATTGTACTTTTTCCTTCTAATTGTTGAATAATTGAACAAGATTGCTGAATTTTTTCGTAGTTTCGATTAGCTCGGCATTAAGTTTATTTTTATATTCGCTGGATGCGAGTGTTCAATAAAAATACATCTACCAATTTAAATACACTCAGCCAATTTGAGTGAGGAAACAGTATGTATTGTAATTTAATCTGAACTGTTTAGAATGACCATTTTATGTTTTTCTTATCATGTCAGATTATGCTTACCTACACTTTTAACACACAAGAAGGCACAGCTCTCTATGAGCAACTTTACCGTTTTCTAAAAAACGACATTGAAAGCAACATACTTATAGCAGGGGATAAACTGCCATCTAAACGTGTTTTTGCAAAGCATTTAGGCATTTCAGTAATGACAGTGGAAACAGCTTATCAGCAGTTAGTAGCAGAAGGTTATGTGAATGCTCAGCCTAAAAAAGGCTTTTTTGTAAATGCCTTAAATTTACCAAAGAAAAAGGAAGACATATCAGTTCAGCTACAAAAAATCAGTTCAGAACAGTATGAGAAAAATAAAAAATGGCAGGCAGATTTAACTAATCGACAGACTTTAGCAGAAAATTTTCCGTTTTCGGTTTGGACAAAATTAGTACGCGAAGTGCTGAAAACACACCAAAGTGAGCTAATGGAGCGTGCTGAGAGTGGGGGAGTATGGACATTAAAATGTGCGATAGCCAATCATCTGCGAGCTTTTAGAGGAATGATCGTTAATCCAGCACAGATTATTATTGGAGCGGGTACGGAGTCTCTTTACGGTTTGCTCATTCAGCTTCTAGGCTTAGATAAACATTATGCACTAACTGAGCCCAGTTATGATAAATTACGTAGAATTTATCACAGCTATCGCTTATCAACAGACACGGTGTCAATGCCGTTTCCAATTGATGAGTTAAATTCAAAGAATGTGGACGTGATACATACCTCGCCATCACACCATTTTCCGACAGGACACGTAATGCCGATTGCCAAACGTTATGAGTTGTTAGCTTGGGCTGCACAAAAAGCTGAAAGATATATTGTAGAAGACGACTACGACAGCGAATTTCGTTTTGTAGGACAACCAATTCCTGCATTGCAATCTATTGATATGCTCGGGCGAGTTATCTATATGAATACTTTTTCTAAAACGCTCTCTTCAACTGTACGAATTGCCTATATGGTTTTGCCACCAGAATTACTGAATCGTTTTCAGCAGGAATTAGGGTTTTATGCTTCTACCGTTTCCAATTTTGAGCAATATATTTTGGCAGAATTTATTCAACAAGGCTATTTTGAAAAGCATATCAATCGAATGCGAGCGTATTATCAAAAAAAGAGGGATAAATTACTAAAAGCTTTCAAGCAAGGCAATTTAGCAGAAAAGATTGCAATAAAAGAAGAACATTCAGGCTTGCATTTCATTGTACAGCTAAATACAACATTAACAGAAAGGCAAATTTTACAGGCAGCAGAAGAACAAGGTATAAAATTTGTCGCATTGTCTGCTTATTATCAAGATAAATCTCAAATTCAGCAAAATGCTTTTATAATTGGGTACTCTAACTTAAAAGATGATCAGATTAATTATGTAGCGGAGAGCCTGAAAAAAATTTTGGACAACGAATAACAAGCATCAAAACTGCTTTAATTTTTAGCAAATTGGCTTAAAAACACGCAAGCGGTAATTATTTTAGTGATTTTTGCAAAATATTATCAAATTCTCCTTGCAAGACATTTTGTTTTGCGTATAATGCACGGCACACAACGACGCACTGTTGTGAATGATTAGATGTTGATTACGGTGCGTCGTTTTGTTTTGTTCTTTAACAATTTATCAGACAATCTGTGTGGGCACTTGTTGATAGACTTGATTTAAAAAATATTTTAAAACTTGAAGTCTTAATAGGTGCTTATAACTAGAAATTCATTATTTTTGATTTCTTGACTTAAGTTAAGTTTAGAAGTTGAAGTGAACTTTAGCTAAGCAGTTTATTGAGCGATTGAACTTTTAATTGAAGAGTTTGATCATGGCTCAGATTGAACGCTGGCGGCAGGCTTAACACATGCAAGTCGAACGGTAGCAGGTTAGTACTTGTACTAATGCTGACGAGTGGCGGACGGGTGAGTAATGCTTGGGAATCTGGCTTATGGAGGGGGATAACGACTGGAAACGGTCGCTAATACCGCGTAATCTCTAAGGAGGAAAGGGTGGGACTTTCGGGCCACCTGCCATAAGATGAGCCCAAGTGAGATTAGGTAGTTGGTGAGGTAATGGCTCACCAAGCCGTCGATCTCTAGCTGGTCTGAGAGGATGACCAGCCACACTGGAACTGAGACACGGTCCAGACTCCTACGGGAGGCAGCAGTGGGGAATATTGCACAATGGGGGGAACCCTGATGCAGCCATGCCGCGTGAATGAAGAAGGCCTTCGGGTTGTAAAGTTCTTTCGGTCGCGAGGAAGGCGTTGATTTTAATAGAATCGGCGATTGACGTTAACGACAGAAGAAGCACCGGCTAACTCCGTGCCAGCAGCCGCGGTAATACGGGGGGTGCAAGCGTTAATCGGAATAACTGGGCGTAAAGGGCACGCAGGCGGACTTTTAAGTGAGATGTGAAAGCCCCGGGCTTAACCTGGGAATTGCATTTCAGACTGGGGGTCTAGAGTACTTTAGGGAGGGGTAGAATTCCACGTGTAGCGGTGAAATGCGTAGAGATGTGGAGGAATACCGAAGGCGAAGGCAGCCCCTTGGGAATGTACTGACGCTCATGTGCGAAAGCGTGGGGAGCAAACAGGATTAGATACCCTGGTAGTCCACGCTGTAAACGCTGTCGATTTGGGGATTGGGCTTTAAGCTTGGTGCCCGTAGCTAACGTGATAAATCGACCGCCTGGGGAGTACGGCCGCAAGGTTAAAACTCAAATGAATTGACGGGGGCCCGCACAAGCGGTGGAGCATGTGGTTTAATTCGATGCAACGCGAAGAACCTTACCTACTCTTGACATCCAGAGAATCCTGTAGAGATATGGGAGTGCCTTCGGGAGCTCTGAGACAGGTGCTGCATGGCTGTCGTCAGCTCGTGTTGTGAAATGTTGGGTTAAGTCCCGCAACGAGCGCAACCCTTATCCTTTGTTGCCAGCACGTTATGGTGGGAACTCAAAGGAGACTGCCGGTGATAAACCGGAGGAAGGTGGGGATGACGTCAAGTCATCATGGCCCTTACGAGTAGGGCTACACACGTGCTACAATGGCGTATACAGAGGGCGGCGAGCCAGCGATGGTGAGCGAATCTCACAAAGTACGTCTAAGTCCGGATTGGAGTCTGCAACTCGACTCCATGAAGTCGGAATCGCTAGTAATCGCAAATCAGAATGTTGCGGTGAATACGTTCCCGGGCCTTGTACACACCGCCCGTCACACCATGGGAGTGGGTTGTACCAGAAGTAGATAGCTTAACCGCAAGGGGGGCGTTTACCACGGTATGATTCATGACTGGGGTGAAGTCGTAACAAGGTAACCGTAGGGGAACCTGCGGTTGGATCACCTCCTTACCAAAAAAATCAAGCGCGAAGCTAGGCGAGAGTTTAGCGTCGCGACGACAGCAAGTGTTCACACAGATTGTTTGATAGAGTAGACAGGACAGAGATGAATGAAAGTTAGGCATTCAAGCGGTTAAAATCTTGCAGAAATTTGCAAAATCGCTAAAATACTTAACGCTCAACTGGCAAAAGGAAAGCATCTTTAAATGATGTCCCCATCGTCTAGAGGCCTAGGACATCGCCCTTTCACGGCGGTAACCGGGGTTCGAATCCCCGTGGGGACGCCATTTAAAGATGATTTTTATTGTCTTAATGTTCTTTAAAAATTTAGAAACAAGCTGAAAAACTGAGAGATTTTCGAAAGAAAGTCTGAGTATGTAATAAAATCTTAGCTGAACAAAAGCAGCTAAGTGTTTAGTTTAAAACAGACTTTAAATGTGTTGTTATGTTGTTTTTTCTTTCCTTTTGATTGAAATACAAAAACAAAAACATTTGAGGTTGTATAGTTAAGTGACTAAGCGCACAAGGTGGATGCCTTGGCAATCAGAGGCGATGAAGGACGTGCTAATCTGCGAAAAGCTTGGATGAGTCGATAAGAGGCGTTTAATCCAAGATGTCCGAATGGGGAAACCCAGTAGATGAAGAATCTACTATCACTTGCTGAATACATAGGCAAGTGAAGCAAACCGGGAGAACTGAAACATCTAAGTACCCCGAGGAAAAGAAATCAACCGAGATTTCGTTAGTAGCGGCGAGCGAACGCGAAAGAGCCAGTGAGTAATAGCGGATTTATTAGAGGAATGAGCTGGGAAGCTCAATCATAGAGGGTGATAATCCCGTACTCGAAAATATTTCCGTGGTACTAAGCTCACAACAAGTAGGGCGGGACACGTGATATCCTGTTTGAAGATGGGGGGACCATCCTCCAAGGCTAAATACTCCTGATTGACCGATAGTGAACCAGTACTGTGAAGGAAAGGCGAAAAGAACCCCGGCGAGGGGAGTGAAATAGAACCTGAAACCTTGTGCGTACAAGCAGTGGGAGCAGATTTATTCTGTGACTGCGTACCTTTTGTATAATGGGTCAGCGACTTATATTTTGTAGCAAGGTTAACTGAATAAGGGAGCCGTAGGGAAACCGAGTCTTAACTGGGCGTATAGTTGCAAGGTATAGACCCGAAACCCGGTGATCTAGCCATGGGCAGGTTGAAGGTTGGGTAACACTAACTGGAGGACCGAACCGACTAATGTTGAAAAATTAGCGGATGACTTGTGGCTGGGGGTGAAAGGCCAATCAAACCGGGAGATAGCTGGTTCTCCCCGAAATCTATTTAGGTAGAGCCTTATGTGAATACCTTCGGGGGTAGAGCACTGTTTCGGCTAGGGGTCCATCCCGGATTACCAACCCGATGCAAACTGCGAATACCGAAGAGTAATGCATAGGAGACACACGGTGGGTGCTAACGTTCATCGTGGAGAGGGAAACAACCCAGACCGCCAGCTAAGGTCCCCAAGTACTAGTTAAGTGGGAAACGAAGTGGGAAGGCTTAGACAGCTAGGATGTTGGCTTAGAAGCAGCCATCATTTAAAGAAAGCGTAATAGCTCACTAGTCGAGTCGGCCTGCGCGGAAGATGTAACGGGGCTAAAACTAGTCACCGAAGCTGCGGCATCAATGGAAACATTGTTGGGTAGGGGAGCGTTCTGTAAGCGGAAGAAGGTGAGTCGAGAGGCTTGCTGGACGTATCAGAAGTGCGAATGCTGACATAAGTAACGATAAAACGAGTGAAAAACTCGTTCGCCGGAAGACCAAGGGTTCCTGTCCAACGTTAATCGGGGCAGGGTGAGTCGGCCCCTAAGGCGAGGCTGAAAAGCGTAGTCGATGGGAAACGGGTTAATATTCCCGTACTTGGTGTAATTGCGATGTGGGGACGGAGAAGGTTAGGTTATCAGGGTGTTGGATTACCCTGTTTAAGCTGGTAGTTGGGAAGATTAGGCAAATCCGGTCTTCTATTAACAACGAGAAGTGATGACGAGACTCTACGGAGTTGAAGTAACCGATACCACGCTTCCAGGAAAAGCCACTAAGCGTCAGATTACACTAAACCGTACTATAAACCGACACAGGTGGTCAGGTAGAGAATACTCAGGCGCTTGAGAGAACTCGGGTGAAGGAACTAGGCAAAATAGCACCGTAACTTCGGGAGAAGGTGCGCCGGCGTAGATTGTAATCCCTCGCGGATGAAGGTTGAACCGGTCGAAGATACCAGCTGGCTGCAACTGTTTATTAAAAACACAGCACTCTGCAAACACGAAAGTGGACGTATAGGGTGTGATGCCTGCCCGGTGCTGGAAGGTTAATTGATGGTGTTATCGAAAGAGAAGCTCCTGATCGAAGCCCCAGTAAACGGCGGCCGTAACTATAACGGTCCTAAGGTAGCGAAATTCCTTGTCGGGTAAGTTCCGACCTGCACGAATGGCATAATGATGGCCAGGCTGTCTCCACCCGAGACTCAGTGAAATTGAAATCGCCGTGAAGATGCGGTGTACCCGCGGCTAGACGGAAAGACCCCGTGAACCTTTACTATAGCTTGACACTGAACATTGAATTTTGATGTGTAGGATAGGTGGGAGCCTTTGAAGATGACACGCTAGTGTTGTTGGAGGCGTCCTTGAAATACCACCCTTTAACGTTTGATGTTCTAACGAAGTACTCGGAACGAGTACTCGGACAGTGTCTGGTGGGTAGTTTGACTGGGGCGGTCTCCTCCCAAAGAGTAACGGAGGAGCACGAAGGTTTGCTAATGACGGTCGGACATCGTCAGGTTAGTGCAATGGTAGAAGCAAGCTTAACTGCGAGACAGACAAGTCGAGCAGGTGCGAAAGCAGGTCATAGTGATCCGGTGGTTCTGAATGGAAGGGCCATCGCTCAACGGATAAAAGGTACTCCGGGGATAACAGGCTGATACCGCCCAAGAGTTCATATCGACGGCGGTGTTTGGCACCTCGATGTCGGCTCATCACATCCTGGGGCTGAAGTAGGTCCCAAGGGTATGGCTGTTCGCCATTTAAAGTGGTACGCGAGCTGGGTTTAGAACGTCGTGAGACAGTTCGGTCCCTATCTGCCGTGGGCGTTGGAGAATTGGTTGGGGCTGCTCCTAGTACGAGAGGACCGGAGTGGACGCACCGCTGGTGTTTCGGTTGTGTCGCCAGACGCATTGCCGAGTAGCTACGTGCGGAAGAGATAAGTGCTGAAAGCATCTAAGCACGAAACTTGCCAAGAGATGAGTTCTCCCAGTCTATAAGACTGTAAGGGTTGTTGGAGACTACGACGTAGATAGGCACAATGTGTAAGCGTAGCGATACGTTGAGCTAATGTGTACTAATTGCCCGAGAGGCTTAACTATACAACGCTCAAGTGTTTTTATAGAAAAAATAAGAAAGCACGAAGCGAAGTAACGTAAAGTAAAGACTAAACAAAAAAGGCAAACAAATAAACTCAGAAAATAAATAAATAAACTCAGAATCAACAGCTTGTTTTTAGATTAAAGAACAAAAAATAGAAAGACAGAAAATCAACAAGATTTTCCCGACGACAATAGTGCTGTGGTTCTACCTGATTCCATACCGAACTCAGAAGTAAAACGCAGTGACGCCGATGGTAGTGTGGTGATTCGCCATGTGAGAGTAGGGCATCGTCGGGGCTTATTTTAAATCTCAAACAAAGCAAAAACCTCAAGCTTAGTGATAGGCTTGAGGTTTTTGCTTTTTCATTTTTAAAAAAGCAAAAAAGCAAAAAAGCAAAAAAGCTAAAATGGCAAAAAATATAAGTAAAATGACCGCTTGTAGCAATACTTGCGGTCTGGGCGTGTGAGATTGAAAATGCAAATTTAGAGATGTAACGCTATATTAAAGAAAGTGAATATTTGATAGAATGAAGCCGTATTTTTGACTCCAATATATTGATTTTGTTTGAATAATTAGATTTCTCTTTAGGATAAATATGCTTTGGTATAATGTACTTTTTGGCTTTAAAGGTAGATTAAACAGACGAGGTTTTTGGATAGGTTTGTTAATTAACTTTGTTTTTTTATTAATAGCCGTTATTTTTATGGTTGATTTAGCTAATTTTACCTTTTTAAGTTTTCTTCCTCTGTGGATTTCAGTTTTTAGTTTATCTGCAATTATTGTTAAACGCTTACATGATAGAGATCGTTCAGGCCAAGCTCTTTTAATGGTGCTTGTACCAATTATCTGTTATTTAGCATCACTCTATACACAAGGCATAATGCAGATATTGTTGGGGAATGTAATGCCTGCCGTTATTACTATGATCCTCCTATTAGAATGGGGTGTTTTTAAAGGAAATCGAAATCCCAATAAATACGGTGAGCGAGGCTTATCGTTTAAATTAAGAGAATAAAATGAAATTAAATTATCATAAAACCCATTTTTTAACTTCAGCACCAGATATTCGTCATTTGCCTGAAGATGTAGGGGTGGAAATTGCCTTTGCAGGACGTTCAAATGCAGGCAAATCAACGGCATTAAATGCTTTAACCAACCAAAAAAGTTTAGCTAGAACTTCAAAAACACCAGGAAGAACTCAACTAATTAATTTATTTGGAGTTGAACCAAACTGTAAATTAGTGGATTTACCAGGCTATGGTTATGCGGCTGTTCCAGAGCAGATGAAAATTCAATGGCAAAAAGCTTTGGGCGAGTATTTACAAAACCGAGAATGCTTAGGTGGTGTGGTGATTTTGATGGATATTCGTCACCCGTTGAAAGATCTGGATCAACAAATGATTGAATGGGCAGTTTCGGCAGATTTACCGGTTCTATTACTATTAACCAAAGCGGATAAATTAAGCCAATCTGCTCGCTCGAAACAAGTTAAAATGGTACGAGAAGCAATCTTACCTTTCCAAGGGGATATTCAAGTTGAGTCTTACTCAGCATTAAGTAAAATTGGTGTGGATAAACTCTCTGCTAAATTAGATAGCTGGTTTGCTCCTGTACTAAGCATAGAATAATTGAGGAATTGAGTATGTATAATTTAGAACAATTACAAGCTGAAACTAATGAAATTATTCAGAATTTATTAAAAGATGGCTCAGATCCTGATGCTTTATATATTATTGAGCATCACGTTGCACACCGTGATTTTGATAAATTAGAGAAATTAGTCGTTGATGCCTATAAACTTGGTTATGAAATTTCGGAAGCTGAAGAGGTGGAAGAAGAGAATGGAAAAGTCATTTTTGTCTGCGATATTGTGAGTGAAATTAACTTAAATGCGGATTTAATTACTGCACAGCAAAAAGAATTGCTGCCACTAATTCAAAAAGCAGGTGCGGAATATGAAGGTTGGGGAACTTACTTTGAAGATCCAAATGCTGATGAAGATGAGTATGGTGATGATGGCGAGTTTTTTGATGACGAAGACTATGATGAGCTGAATCTTCATTAAAATAATAAGCGGTAAAATAATGTAAATTTTTTGCATAATTTCACCGCTTGTATTTTTTATTCTAATCCTTTTTTTATCCAATAGTGATAGGGAGAAGACGAAATCTCTTTTTGAAGAAGTTGGTGATCCATAAATTCGCAAAAGCTTGGAATATCACGGGTAGTTGCTGGGTCATCAGCGATAATATGCAGAACCTCACCATCTTTCATCATACGGATTGTTTTACGTGTTAGCATAACAGGCTCAGGGCAACGTAGCCCCAAAGTATCCAATTCTCTATTTACAATTAACTTATTCATTCTATTTCCTATGAAAACATTATTCTCTGAACATATCTCTCGCTTGCAAAAAGTGGTGCAAGACATACTTGAAAAAGCCTTTTTAGATGGCTTATGGATTTATTCGGGCAAAGCAAAAACCTGGTTTTTAGACGATCAAACAGCCCCTTTTAGAATTAATCCTTATTTTAATTACTTTTTCCCTTATCCCCAAGCTGAAAATTGTTGGTTATGCCTAGATGGTAAAAATAAGCCGAAAATCTACTTTTATGCTCCTGAAGATTATTGGGTTTCTACCCCTAAAGTACCAACAGATTCTTTTTTTGCAGACGAATTTGAATGGGTTTTATTGAAATCTGAACAGGAAATTGCAAAATTTATCCCAAATCCGACCGCTTGTGCCTTTATTGGAGAAGATGTTGGATTGGCAAATTCACTCGGTTTTAGCCAAATTAATCCGCAGAAAATATTGAATATACTCAATTTCGAGCGTTCGATGAAAACTGAATTTGAGATTGAAAGCATTTACCAAGCCCAATTTTCTGCGTTGAAAGGCCATCAAGCCGCTAAAGAGGCCTTTTTTGCAGGCAAAAGTGAGTTTGAAATTAACCTTGAATATTTGAAGACGACGAAGCAGTCAGAGTTAAATGTGCCTTATGGCAATATTATGGCGATTAATTATCACAGTGCGGTATTGCATTATACTGCTTTGGATTTTGATACCAACACAAAACGCTATAGTTTTTTAATTGATGCAGGTACAACGGTAAATGGTTATGCTTCAGATTTGACTAGAACTTATGCCTTTGATAGTTCATCAGAATTTGCCGAATTAGTCGCTAAAATGGACAAATTTAAGTTAGATATTATTGCTGAGTTATCTATTGGTATCAATTACTTGCATTACCATACTCGAATGCAGCAGATGATTTCTCAGCTTTTAGCTGAACATCAATTTATTCATTTATCGGCACAACAGATTTTTGAAGAAGGTATCAGCCGAACCTTTTTCCCGCATGGTTTAGGGCATTTATTAGGTATTCAGGTTCACGATGTTGGTGGCTTTCAACAAAATCTGAGAGGCAGCCACAAAGCACCACCAGAAGCTTATCCAAGTCTGCGTTGCACTCGTGATTTACAAGAAAATATGGTGTTGACGATTGAGCCTGGTTTCTATTTTATTGATATGTTGCTTAATAGCTGGAAAAATAGTCGTTATTCGTCAGCCTTTAACTGGCAGAAAATTGAAGATTTTAAACGCTTCGGTGGAATTCGTACTGAAGATAATATTGTAATAAGAGCCTCAGGTGCGGAAAACCTAACCGCAAAAGCAGAATTAAAAGTGTGAGGAAATAATGCCTATTTTAATTATCCTTTTTGGTGTTTTCTTTTATATCTATGGTGAAATTTCACTTCTAGTTAGTATAGGTTCAGAAATTGGCGTGCTACCTACTATTTTATTGTTAGTCGCCATCTCTTTTCTGGGCTTATGGTTTGTGAAATTAAGAGGTATTTACACCCTTTATTCAATTAAGCAGGATCTTAGCCAAGGCAAAATGCCAACGCAGGCGGTGAGTAATTCGATAATGTTTGTTTTTGCGGGTATTTTATTGATTATTCCTGGATTTTTAAGTGATATTTTGGCAATTTTATGCGTTTTGCCATTTAGTCGAAAACTGATTCAAGACTTTGTAATTAATCGAGTGAAAAATAAACTTTTTATGCGTTTTACCTCACAAAACACTCATTTTCATTCACAATCGAGCCCAGATAACAACACGTTCGATGCCGAATTTGAACGTAAACCAGAACCGCAAGATGAAAATAAAAGGATCAAATAATGGATAAAAGAACACTTGCTCTTTTAAAAGTACATTGCACAGCGGTATTTTTTGGTGCTTCAGGTATTTTTGGTGCATTAATTCAAAGCTCTGCGGAAACGATTGTACTAGGGCGAGTGATGATTGCATTTGCTATGATCTCTTTGTATTTTTTATGGAAAAAACAACCGCTTGTAAAGTTAAATCTCAAGCAAATTGGACAACAAGCCGTATCGGGTGGCTTGCTAGCTGCCCACTGGGTTACTTTTTTTACTGCGGTTAAAGTTGGTGGAGTTGCTGTAGCAACGCTTGGTTTTGCCAGTTTTCCTGCTTTTGTTGCCTTATTTGAAAGTTTATTTTTCCGTGAGAAATTACGTTTTCGTGAGGTGGTGCTACTGATTGCGATCACTATCGGCTTGATTTTAGTCACTCCTGAATTTACCTTTGGTAATGAAGCAACGCAAGGCTTGCTCTGGGGCATCTTATCGGCATTGGTTTATGGTATTTTAGCGGTATTTAACCGTAATACGATGAGTAAAATTTCGGGCGTACAGTCAAGTTGGTGGCAATATATTTTTGCAACGCTTTTGCTGTTTCCTTTTTCTATCACTGAATTTCCTCAGGTTTCTGCCCAAGATTGGTTTTGGATTTTTTGTGTCGGTTTTTTATGTACCACGTTTGCTTATACGCTCTTTATTTCAAGCCTTGACACTATTAATGCTCGTACCGCTTCAATGATTATTTCGTTAGAACCCGTGTATGCTATTGTGATTGCGTGGATTTGTTTCGGTGAAATGCCAACCTTTAGAATGATTATCGGTGGTGCGATTATTTTACTTTCTGTTGCTTGGGCAAATTTGAAAAAATGAAGCAACCCACTTTTAAAAGAGCAATAAACAAGCGGTCAAATTTTGCTAAAAATTTACAAAAAAATGCTAAAAAACGACCGCTTACCTTTGCCGAAACCATTGTCGTGTTATTTAATAAACCCTATGACGTGCTAACTCAATTTACCGATGAGCAGGGGCGAAAAACGTTAAAGGATTTTATTCCAATTCCAACTATTTACCCCGTTGGTCGGTTAGATAGAGATAGCGAAGGTTTATTGATGTTAACCAATAATGGAGAACTTCAACATCGTTTATCACACCCAAAATTTGAGAAACAGAAAATCTATTGGGTGCAAGTAGAAGGCGTGCCAACCTTAGCAGATTTAGCTAAATTAGAAAAAGGTGTGGCCCTAAAAGATGGTTTAACGCAGCCCGCTAAAGCAAAAACAATAGCCAAGCCTCACTATAATTGGCAAACCGCCCCTAAAATTCGTGAGCGGAAAACGATTCCAACCAGTTGGATAGAGCTGAGTATTTATGAGGGTAAAAATCGTCAGGTCAGACGAATGACGGCACATATCGGTTTTCCAACTTTACGTTTAATTCGTGTTGGATTAGGCAATTTTGAATTAGCGGATTTAAACAGCGGAGAATACCGCATTCTATCGGAAAGCGAAAAACGTAAATTATTCAAGCAATTAGGATTGAAAGATGAATAAAGGGTATTGGGTTATTGTTAAAGATTTTGATATTGCTTTGGTTAAAGGTGAAATTCCTTGTGGTTTTGCAGAAGAGTTTGGCTTGAGTGAGCGTGAGAAATTAGCGATAGGATTTTATCAAAATCTGCCTGTTTATTTAGTTAAAGCATTAGAAATAGATAGTGAAAGAGAATTTGCCTATTTAAGAACACAAATTGGGCGAGAGATTGAGCTGGGGCATTTATTGCATAGGGCTGCTTCGTTAAATCATTTTTTTCATACCCATCAATTTTGTGGTAAATGTGGGGAGAAGGCGGTATTGGCAGAGGATGAAATTGCTATTTGTTGTAATACTTGCGGTAATCGGGTTTATCCAACTATTAGCCCTTCCATTATTGTCGCTATACGTAAAGGCAGACAAATTCTACTGGCAAATCATTTGCGGCATAAAGGCACTATTTATACGACGTTAGCTGGCTTTGTTGAGGCTGGAGAGTCTGTGGAAAATGCGGTTCATCGAGAAATATTTGAAGAAACAGGTTTGAAAGTCAAAAATGTGCGTTATTTTGGTAGCCAGCCTTGGGCGTTTCCTAATTCGTTGATGCTTGGTTTTTTAGCAGACTATGAGAGTGGTGAAATTATCTTACAAGAGGAAGAGATTTGTGATGCGAAATGGTTTGACTGCGATGAGTTATTACCTGAAATTCCACAAAAAGGCACAATTGCTTTTGAGTTAATTCAAGCAACATTGAAGTTGTGTAGAGAAGAGTAAAGTAGGAAAAATTATTATTTGCACTGTGGTAAAAAATGCTGAATAACTTTCATTATTCAGCATTTCTTTTTCTAAGTTTAATTACCCTTCACAACTTGAGCAGCTTAGTAAGTTGCGGTTAAACACTTGAGCTGCACTCATTGAGTTTTGGTAGTAAATGGATTTTAGGCCTAACTCTTCAGCGGTTAAGTATAGTTGATTCAGATCGCGTGCTGGTGTTGCGGGGTGAATCATCAGATTAATACTTTGACCCTGATCGATATATTGTTGGCGTTGAGCGGCTTGCTGAATAATGCTTAATTGGCTGATTTCAGCAAAAGTTTTAAACACCTCTTTTTCATGATCGGAAAGCTGTGCTAAATGTTGAACAGATCCATCATTACGTAAAATCGATTCCCAAATTTCTTCCGTATCTAGCCCTTTTTCTTGTAGTAATTTTTCTAAGAACGGATTTTTATAGACGGTTTTGATCTTCGCTAAATCTTTTACATAGTAATTTGATTTAAATGGCTCAACCGAAGGAGAAACACTGCCTAAAATAAAACTGCTTGATTTAGTTGGGGCGATACTCATTAATGTTGTATTGCGACGACCATAACCTTCTAAAATTTCTGGTTCTCCAAACCGTTGTGCAAGTTCTTGTGACGCTTTTAAGGTTTTTTCTTGCAGCGTTTTGAAAATTTCATTATTTTTTTGCATTGCTTGGAAGCTATCAAAGGCAATATTATTAGCTTGTAAATAGCTGTGCCAGCCCAGAACGCCTAACCCTAACGCGCGGTGGCGAACTGCAAAGCGATTTGCACGATCTAAGAATGGAACCGATTTACTTTTCTCAATAAATTCGCTCATTACCACATCTAAGAAGTAAGTTAATACTTCTGGTGCATCAGTATCTTTCCACTCATCAAAATAGAGTAGGTTCATTGAAGATAAACAGCATACAAAACTCTCATCGTTACTTGATGGTAACATAATTTCAGTACATAAGTTTGATGCGTGAATGGTCATATTTTTATCTTTATAGACATCAGGTCTGCCTGCGTTTGCATTGTCTTTAAAGAATAAATAGGGGATACCGGTTTCAGTTTTACGTTGCAATAATTTTGCCCAAAGCTGACGTTTGTATGGATCGCCTGCTTTCATAGATTCTAACCAATCGTGGCCAACGCACACACCGTAGTACATTAATTGGATAGGATTACCTTCAGTGTGAATATCTAACCATTCATCAATATCGCCATGCTCAATATCAATATAACCAGCAAATTGACCTTTGCGAGAGGTGCCTTGAGAAATAACATCAATTACCGTATCGAATAATTTACTGAAGTTAAATGAACCGTCGGACTTACCGTTATTTTTAATTAAAGAACCACGTGGACGAATATCCCCAAAGTAGGCTGATGTACCGCCACCGATTTTGCTCATCATCCCTACTTCAGCGGTTGTTACCATAATTTCGTGGATAGAGTCGCCAATGTAGCTGCCAAAACAAGAGATAGGTAAGCCACGATCTAAACCGAAGTTTGACCAAATGGGTGACGAAAGAGAAAAGTACCCTTTTGCCATATAGTGATAAAATTTATCGGCATAGCCTTCAATGCCAAGTTTTCGTTCTGCGTGTTCGGCAATAAAACGAATACGATCTAATGCGGTCGTGCCTTCCAATAAATAGCCACGTTGTAAGAATAAACGGCTGTCTTCATTAAGCCAATCGAAGTCTGGGCGGTCGGTATTAAAATAAGTCATCTGCTGTAATCTGCTTCATTTTTTTAGAATAATCGGTACTACGTTTATTAAAGAAATCCGTTTCTTTGGTTGAAAGAATTTCGATATCAAACCATTCAGTTTCTTTTAACAATTCAGGATCGATATTATGTGGCGGTTCTAAACCTAAAATACTGAGAGAATTGTTGTAGCGATTTTTAATGTAGTTTTCTACCGTTGCTTTGGTGATAAAGCTTAAATCGCCTTCTTCAAAAATCCAATCTAAAATACTACGCTCAGCTTCAAATGCTTGAGTAGCAAGGATTTCTAAATCTTTAAAAAATTCTGGTGTGAAAAGTTCATTATGTTCATCGCGTAAAATTTCGTATAACGCAATACCAAATTTTCCGTGAATTTCTTCTTCTTTTGAGGTTGCTTCAACAGCATTTGAGATGCCTTTAAAGAGATTTTTATGCTTGTTAAAAGACATCATAATAATGAACTGTCCGAATAATGATATATGCTCGACAAATAAAGAAAATAGCACCAACGATAAAACAAATTCGCCTTTGCCTGCATCTTTATCTTTCATAAAACTTTCCATATAACGAATACGATTCATTAATGGCTCAATTTCGTGAATTTGGCTAAACATATCGTTTAAGCCTAGCTTTTCCAATAAGAATGAGTAAGCATCTTTATGACGCACTTCACTTTCTGCAAAAGTACCACCTACATCATCCATTTCTGGTTTAGGGAAATAACGGTATAACTCACCCCAGAAACGTTTTACATTTACTTCTACTTGGGAAATGGCAAGCATTGCACGCGTGAGTACGTGACGCTCGTGATCATTAATAGTCGTACGATAATCTTGAATATCGCCAGTAAAGTTAAACTCGGTATGTAACCAATAAGAGTGGCGAATAGCATCTTTAAATTCAAGAAGCTCAGGATACTCATACGGCTTAATATTTAAGCGTTTTTGGAAAAGATTTCTAGACATATTCTTAGGCTCTATCTTAAATTTTAATCATCAATCTGAGAGATGATTGTATGCAAAAAAAGTTAGAAGACAAGACTTGACAATTGCGCTTTTTAGTTTGTTTTTGTTAGTTGTTTGATTTATAAAGGAAAATAGTTTTGTAAATTTTCTTGTCAATATATTGTGTCTAAATTGTGGTCTAACTACTATATGTTGTGTTTTATTCTCTTTTAAAATGGCATAGTTAAATTCAATAAGCTTTGGTGAAGCTATGTTTAGTGGGTTTTTTAGAGTATGATAGCTGCCTGTTTTTATTGGCTACAAGCGGTCATTTTTCTAGAAAATTTTACTCTTTTTAACCGCTTTTTTGATTTTATGAATATGAATACTGAACAATTTTATCGTGGACGCTTTTCAGTTGCACCAATGTTGGATTGGACAACTCGCCACTGCCGTTATTTCCATCGTCAATTTAGTCAATATGCGTTACTTTATACGGAAATGATCACTTCTCCTGCGATTATTCACGCTAAATATGATTTACTCGAATACGATAGAAATGAAAATCCTGTTGCATTGCAATTAGGTGGAAGCGATCCTGCACAACTTGCTCATTGTGCGAGGTTGGCGGAAGAGCGAGGCTATGCGGAAGTGAATTTGAATGTAGGTTGCCCCTCTGACCGTGTGCAAAATGGTATGTTTGGGGCTTGTCTAATGGCAAAAGCAGATTTAGTCGCGGATTGCATTAAGGCAATGCAAGATGCGGTAGAAATTCCTGTTACCGTTAAACATCGTATTGGGATTGATGAGCTAGATAGTTATGAATTTCTCTGTGATTTCATTGAAAAAATACAACCTTATAGCAATGATTTCATTGTTCACGCCCGTAAAGCGTGGCTTACAGGCTTAAGCCCAAAGGAGAACCGTGAAATTCCACCGCTGGATTATGAACGTGTTTATCAGCTTAAACGTGATTTTCCGCATCTCAATATTACTATTAATGGTGGGATCAAAACGATTGCAGAAATTAAGCACCATCTGCAATTTGTTGATGGAGTAATGATTGGGCGTGAGGCGTATCAAAATCCATCCATATTAGGCAAAATTGATTCGCAAATTTTTGGTGAAAATCGACCGCTTGTCACCGCGAAAGAAGCTGTGGAAAAAATGTTCCCTTATATTGAGCGAGAACTGTCTAAAGGCGTTTATTTGAACCACATTGTTCGCCATATGCTCGGAGCATTTCAAAATTGTAAAGGTGCAAGGCAATGGCGGCGACATCTCAGTGAAAATGCCACTAAACAAGGTGCTGGCGTAGAAGTGGTTGAGCAAGCTCTTGCGTTTATTAGCTAACTTTTTAAAGGAGACATTATGGCAGATCCACATATTAAATCGCCTATGGATTTTTGGGATTATTTGACCGTTATTATTTACCGTAGCGGTTTTGTGTTAGCGACATTAATGTTGTTTTCGTTGCCTTATTACACATCCACGGCGCAATTGGGTTTATTGATGGCTGGTACAATGCTGGCTTCATCATTACATCTTTATGACAAAACATTCCGTCTGATTTTTCAATTTTCAGCGTGGTTAGGGTTACTTTGTTATATCACTAATTTACCGCTATTAGCCCTAGGGGCAATGCTGTTGGTTATTGGTGGATTAAGTTATAAAGAGTATTTCTGCTTTAGAATATTTGGCTTGAATTTTCAGCCAATATTAGTTACCGCTTTGTGGGTAGCATTTATGTTAGAGTGGTCTTTATTAGTTCAAATTCTTAGCATTACTTGTGGGGTATTACTTTTAGTATTGAGCGTTCAGAAATGGCGAATGCCGCTGCATTTTGATATTGGCGATAAAAGCAAATATCAGGTGTAAGTTTTTATATGATTTTAGTGGAATTTTTATGCACAAATTTAAAATTGCCTTAATAACAGCCGCGGTAGTTGGCTTATTTGCTTGTACGCCATCACAGCAACAAAAAACAACGCAACAAAAGCCACAGGTAAGTTATTTAAAAGAGAATATCAGCCAAGCAGAGCTAAATAATCCGAAAAACTATAAGCGATATAGCTATTACTGTAAGAATTTTGCGACAGGTGGCAATTCTTATCTAGCGACTTATTTTCCACTTTGGTCTGAGAGCCGTAAGCAAGAGAATTTTGGGATCTATTTCCAACTTGATGGCGGAAAAGCATATCCTTTTGATCATATTGCGAATATCAGCTTGAATGCGAGATCAACCAAGTTTGAGGTGCGTTATCGCTCTTATCAGCCAATTGAAGGGAGCTATGTAGATCTAGTCGCTCATAAGTTTAAGTCAATTTATTATAAAAATAGTTTGCCTTGGCTGGAGTGTCGAGAAAGATAGAAGTTAGCAAAAGAAGAAAATGGCTAGCGTAGAAAATGCTAGCCATTTTTTATGGTTTAAACTAGCGTAAAAACGCTGGAATGTTTTGCTCGTAAGCAGAAATTGCCGCTTCGTGTTGGAGTGTTAAACCAATATTATCTAAACCGTTTAGCAAACAGTGGCGACGGAATTCGTCTAGTTCAAAAGTATAAACTTTTTCGCCAACGGTCACTGTCATTGCTTCTAAATCGACGTGGATTTGCTCGCCCTCGTTTGCCCACACCCATTGGAAGATTTCTTCCACTTCTTCTTCCGTTAATTTGATTGGAAGCATATGGTTGTTTAAGCTGTTGTTATAGAAAATATCTGCAAAACTTGGGGCAATCATCACTTTAAAGCCATAATCTGCTAATGCCCAAGGGGCGTGTTCACGCGAAGATCCACAGCCTAAGTTTTTACGCGCAAGTAAAATGGTTGCACCTTGATATTGTGGGTAATTCAGCACAAAATCAGGGTTTGGTTGTGTCTCTTCTGCATCTAAATAACGCCATTCGTGGAAAAGGTGTTTACCAAATCCAATACGGGTAATTGCTTGTAAAAACTGTTTTGGAATGATTGCATCAGTATCCACGTTCGCTATATCAAGAGGAACGACTAAGCCTGAATGTTGTTTAATACCTGCCATTTTTTCCTCCTATTTATGCGTTTAATGAAACGTTACGAATATCAACAAATTTACCGAATACAGCAGCAGCTGCAGCCATTGCTGGGCTAACTAAGTGGGTGCGACCATTACGCCCCTGACGGCCTTCAAAGTTGCGGTTTGACGTCGAAGCACAACGCTCCCATTCGCCTAAACGGTCATCATTCATACCTAAGCACATAGAGCAACCTGGATTACGCCATTCTGCCCCTGCTTCAATAAAGATTTTGTCTAATCCTTCTTTTTCAGCTTGCTCTTTCACTAAGCCAGAGCCTGGTACAACAAGAATACGTTTTACATTATCTGCTTTTTTGCGTCCTTTCATCACCGCAGCCGCAGCACGTAAATCTTCAATACGAGCATTGGTGCAAGAGCCGATAAACACTTGATCAACAGCAACATCTTTCATATCTGTATAAGCATCTAAACCAATATAAGCCAATGCTTTTTCTGCTGAAGCACGAGTAACAGGATCTGCCATTTCTTCAGGGTTAGGAATGACTTCATTGATCCCGATAACTTGTCCTGGGTTTGTTCCCCAAGTGACTTGTGGTGCAATATCTTTGGCTTCTAAAATCACCTCCGCATCATAAACGGCACCCTCATCGGTTTTCAAGGTTTTCCAATATTCGACGGCATCGTCCCAATCTTTGCCTTTTGGTGCATTGGGACGATCTTTTAAGTAAGCAAAAGTGGTTTCATCTGGGGCAACAATCCCCGCTTTTGCACCAAACTCAATTGCCATATTACATACCGTCATTCTACCTTCCATTGAAAGATCTCGAATGGCTTCGCCACAGAACTCAACCACATAGCCTGTACCACCTGCCATTGTCGTTTTGCCGATAATCGCAAGTACGATGTCTTTTGCGGTAATACCTGGGTTGACTTTGCCACGCACTTCTACTTTCATACTTTTCGCACGGGTTTGCTTTAAGGTTTGGGTCGCTAAAACGTGCTCTACTTCAGAGGTTCCGATACCAAATGCTAATGCACCGAAAGCACCGTGAGTCGCTGTGTGAGAATCGCCACATACAATGGTCATACCTGGTAAGGTTAAGCCTTGTTCAGGTCCCATAACATGCACAATACCTTGCTGTTTTTTGGTAATGTCGAATAATGAAATCCCTGTTTCTTCACAGTTTTTTTCTAATTCTAATACTTGGATTTTTGCTTGCCCTTCAAGCTGCTGCACATCACGCACTTGGGTAGAAATACTGTGATCCATCGTACCAAATGTTTTGCTGACTTGGCGAACTTGACGCCCAGCAACACGTAAGCCATCAAAAGCTTGAGGGCTGGTCACTTCGTGAATGAGATGGCGGTTGATATAGATAATTGGCGTTTCGCCTTCAGCTTCATACACAACGTGTGAATCGAAAAGCTTTTGATATAGTGTTCTGGCTTGTTGCATAAAATGTTCCCACTTAAAAGGATAATTTTGTAATACAAGCGGTGATTTTTGTAAAAAATTTAGCAAAATCGACCGCTTGTTAATGATGAATATGAATATAGCGACTAAAAAAACGAAAGTAAAACAGTATTTTGACAAAAATTAAGGATTTTTATTCTGCTAGATAAAGCTAAAAATAGCTTTAATGAGTAATTTTTAGCATTTTATGCTAAATGATTGAGTGATTGTAGTAAGTTATCTAGTTATTATGAGAGTTTATAGTGCTATTTTCTTTGGTGTTTTTTAGCCAATTTTTATATTAGATGAGAGATGAATAAGTAAGCGGTTAAATTTATTCAAAAAGTTGCAAACTTTTTTAGAAATTTAACCGCTTGTATTATGGTATTGCTGATTTAATCTAATGCCTTGTCGATTTTTTCAAATAAATCACGAGCGAGATTGTCCATCTCACGTAAACGTTCTAACCCACGACGCATTAGGGTTTGGCGTTGATTATCATAGCGAGAGAGTTTAATGAGTGGCTCAATTAAACGTGCTGCCACTTGCGGGTTGCTTTCATTGAGTTTAATCAGCGTATCTACCAAGAAGCGGTAGCCTGAACCATCAATTGCGTGGAAGGCTTTCGGGTTTTGGCTGCAGAATGCTCCTACCAATGAACGCAAGCGATTAGGATTGTTAAAATTAAAACTTGGGTGTTTCATTAAATCTTGCACAATCGCTAATACGTTTTTATCTGGCCGAGTAGCTTGAATCATAAACCATTTGTCCATTACTAAGCTGTCGTGTTTCCATTTTTCCTCAAAGTCAGTTAATAATGTGTCACGGCAACTAAGCTGAGCTTTACTCGCAGCTTGTAGTGCAGCTAGGGTATCGGTCATATTATTGGCATTACGGTAGTGTTTATGTACAAGGGGATTGCCTAAGTCGGTAAAGGCTAAATAGCTTAAGCAAACATTATTTAAGGCTCGTTTAGCAATATCTTTGGCAACCACTTGGTAATCGCTACATTTGTTTTGGTTGTACACGGCTAATAATTTATCTTGTAGTGCTTGAGCAATCGAATGTTGCATAAACTCACGCACAAGAGCAATACCTATAGGGTCAATGTTTTTAAATGATTCTGCAAATTCGGTTTCTTTTGGCAGTGTCAGTGTTAGTGCGGTTAATTCAGGCGAAGTTGCTGAATTATCTAACACGAAAGTGAGGGCATCCACTAAACCCTCCGAGAAGCTAAACGGCTGACTTTGCTGATAACGGCTTAAATTTTCACGCAGCTCGTTAGTGTAGAGCATTTGTGCAGCGTCCCAACGAACAAAATCATTTTCAGCATATTTGAGTAAAGTTAAAAGTTGTTCAGTAGTATAGTTATAATCTAAACGTACTGGAGCGGAGAAGTCGCATAATAATGCAGGCACAGGACGTTGTGTGACATGATGAAACTCAAAGGTTTGATGTTCTGCAATGATATCTAACACATTACTTATTTTTAATAGTTCATTTTGTAATGGAATGGGTTTTCCATCATTTTCGCCATATAATGCTACTTTCAGTGGAATATGTAAGTTTAATTTTTCCAGCTGATCGTGCGTTGGCGGTGTCATTTGCGAAATATGTAAGCGATAGGTTTTATGTGTTTCATCATATTCATCCGAAATAGTTAATTCGGGTGTACCTGATTGGCTATACCAACGGCGGAATTGTGCTAAATTAATGCCTGAAGCCTCTTCCATTGCTTTCACAAAATCTTCACAAGTTGCGGCTGAACCATCGTGTCTTTCCACATATAGCTTCATTCCTTTTTGGAAATTGTCTTCGCCTAGTAGTGTGTGGATCATACGAATAATTTCTGCGCCTTTTTCATACACGGTTACGGTATAAAAATTATTCATTTCAATGACTTTTTCTGGGCGAATTGGGTGTGCCATTGGGCTGGCATCTTCTGCAAATTGTACGGTACGCAGTAAACGCACATCTTCAATACGTTTTGCTGAGCGATCCCATAAATCAGAGGTAAATTCCTGATCACGGAAGACGGTTAATCCCTCTTTTAGGCTTAATTGGAACCAATCACGGCAAGTAATGCGGTTGCCTGTCCAGTTATGGAAATATTCGTGGGCAATGACAGCCTCAATATCTAAATAATCACTATCCGTTGCAGTTTCTGGTTTGGCTAATACGAATTTAGAGTTGAAAATATTCAAGCCTTTATTTTCCATTGCTCCCATATTAAAGAAATCAACGGCAACAATCATATAAATATCTAAATCGTATTCTAAACCAAAGCGGTCTTCGTCCCATTTCATTGAGCGTTTTAGGCTCTCCATCGCCCAAGGGGCACGATCTAAATTGCCACGATCCACATAAATTTCTAATTTAACCTCACGCCCGCTTTTGGTAATAAATTTATCTTCTAGAAGATCGAAATCACCTGCCACTAATGCAAATAAATAGCTTGGTTTAAAAAATGGATCTTGCCATTCTACCCAATGTTTACCGTCTTCTAGCTCGCCTTGTGCGATGCGGTTACCATTTGAAAGTAGGTAGGGATATTTACTCTTACTAGCGGTAATTTTTGTTGTATATTTTGCAAGTACATCCGGGCGGTCAAGCATATAAGTAATTTGTCTAAAACCCTCAGCCTCACATTGTGTACAAAGCCCATCGCCCGATTGATATAAACCTTGTAGAGAGGTATTTTGTGCAGGATTTAAGGCTGTTTCAATTTGTAGCTCGAAACGGTCAGAAGGCATATCTGCTAAATTTAGCGTTAAAGATTCATCATCTTTTTGGTAACAAGAAAACGGCTTGCCATTAAATTTGATAGAAAGGAAATCAAAACTATGTCCGTCTAATTTAAGCATAGTTGCTTCAACATTTTTACGTTCAATGGTTAATGTTGAGGTGACTAATGTGCGTTCAGGATCTAACTGAAAGTCGAGATAAATATCAGTAATGGTGAAATCTGGTGCTCTGTAATCTTTTCTGAATTTTGCTTTAGGTTGCATAGGATTTCCTTTTTGATTGGCATTTTTGCCGATAAAGTTGTGTGGGCTATTGTACTAAAATCATTGCAAATTTTCCAAGAAATATGACCGCTTGTATAAAATGAAACGGCTATAAATATTGATTTATAGCCGTTTGGGAGAATATGAGTATTATATGTTTTGATGCCCTTGATCGAGATGTACTAAGTTGATTAAATCATCAGCTCCCACATCAAATGCTTTGCCGAAGCCTTTTACAAATAATCCTGAGATAGGCTTAAAACTAAATAAGGTAAAGTCTTGCATCTTGGCTAGCTCATCAACTAAATGACCGTGGCGGTTTTTTAATGCTTCAATTGCTGTTTGCCATTCCGTTTCTTGACGTGTAATCATTCTGGCTGTTGCCTCAAAGGTTAAACGGCGACGAGCAAATATTTCGCGGCTTTTGCTCTCATCATCAATGAGCATAAGAGACACTTTTGGTACTTCAAGTAAATTACGTGCGTGACGAGCAATGGTAGAAATAAGCACTTGATATTCGCCGTTATGAATGACAAAAGGTGCGTAGCTTACATTTGGTGTGCCATCTTTATCTAGTGTTGCCATTACAATGGTCTTAATTTGCTGTTTTAAATCTTCGATTTCAGGTCCTAAGCGATTTTGTAATACTTCTTGACGGTTTGTTGTCATTATGTCTCCTTATTAAGTCTTTTAACTATTTTGAGGAATTATAAATTAACTTAAACCTATAAAGCAATATGATAATCATTATTGACTGCAAGATTGATGTCGTTGATAATATATTTAATAATCAAAAATTGATTAATATTTACTTAAGGAGAACGATTTTGTTTATTCATTATTCTGCGAACCAACATAAATTAAAGTTAAGTCTGTTAGCTTTAAGCATAAATAGTATTTTGATATCGCATACGTTGTATGCTAAAGAGGTTGCGGAATTATCTGAAATCCGTGTTGTAGCTCAAGGAGACGTTAAAGCGTCATTAGAGAGAAAAGCGAAAGAAGCAATTCAACAAGAACTTATTCAAAATAATCGAGATATAGTTCGCTATAGCCCTGATGTTGGGGTTGTCAATCAAGGTAGGCATCAAAAAGGATTTGCTATTCGCGGAGTTGAGGATAATCGTATTGGAATAAGTATTGATGGAGTAGCACTGCCTGATTCTGAGGAAAATTCTCTTTATAAACGTTATGGTAATTTAAATACGTCTCGTCAATCTATTGATCCAGAGTTAGTTCGTACTATTGAAGTATCAAAAGGAGCAGATTCTTTTAATCAAGGTAGCGGACACTTGGGAGGCGGGGTTAATTATCGGACACTTGAGGCTGATGATATTGTGCGTCATAGCAATAAATTTGGTGCTTTTTATCGTACAGGTTATGCCACTCGTAATAATGAATGGATAAATACGTTCGGTGTTGGGTATTTAGGTGAGCAAGCAGAAGCTGTATTATTATACTCAAATCGTTATGGTCATGAAATGGAAAGTGCTGGCGGCTATACAATTCCTGAAGATTCGTTATACACCAGAACTATTGGTAGAAGTAAACAAACGCCTGATGATTCTACTCATAAAAATCATAGTTACTTGGCAAAATTTGCTTACCGTTTTAACGATAAACATCGTATTGGTATTTCGTATAGTGGTCAAAATAACAATAATTATATTATTGAGGATTCTGCCGTTTATTTAAGTTCATATTGGCGTGAGGCGGAAGATCGTAGTAAGCGTAATACTGTCAATGTATTTTATGAATTTTTCCCAGAGTCTAAGTGGATTGCTTCCGTAAAAGCTGATATAGATTATCAAGATACAGAAACATCAGCTTATAACTATGAAGGAAAGCGAGCAGAGCCTGCAACTAAATGGACGCCAGCTCAAGAACGAATGCCTAGTGATACGAATATTCGTATTTTTAGTACAGAATTAAAACGTTTAAACTTCCGTATAGACAGCCAAGTTTTAGAATTGGGTAAATCAACTCATCAATTCTCATTCAAATCCTCAACAGCACAAAGAAATTTTGATGTGCTACATAAAGACTCAGTTTATGTATCTGGTGCTTGGTCGCATTTGCCGAATTCAACAATGATGCACCCAATTAAAAGCAAGCAAGATTATTTATTATTACAAGACATTATAGACTTAACCAATAATTGGGAAGCGAAAGTCGGTATTCGTTATGACTGGGCGAAATACGAACAAAAGGAACTTGCCGGCTTAAAATGTCAAAATTGTGTCAAAACAGAGAATGCTAAATTTAACCAGATAACTTGGACTGCAGGCTTAGAAAAGCAAGTTAATGATATTTGGAAAGTGGCTTATAATATTGGCACTGGCTTTCGTATACCAAATGCATCAGAAATGTATTTCGATTATCGAAATAATGCTGCTGGAGCGTGGATGTCAAACCCCAACTTAAAAGCGGAACATAGTTTAACCCAAAATTTAAGCCTGCAAGGGCAAGGTAATGCAGGGCAATTTTCCGTGAATTTGCACCATACAAAGTATAAAGATTTTTTATGGGAGCAAGAAACTTGGGATGTTTATCAGGCTTATGGCAAAGAGTTTTGGCGACCTGTTCAACAAATGCAAAATATAGACGCTGCGAAAATCTATGGTCTAGAAGTAACGGGTAAATGGAATTTGAATTCTGCTATATCTATTCCTGAGGGTTGGAAGCTATTTGGCTCATTAGGTTATAGCAAGGGAAATATGTCAAATGGAGCCGATTTACTCTCTATTCAGCCGATCAAAGCTGTTATTGGTTTAGATTATGAGCAACCAGAGGGTAAGTGGGGCATCTTCTCGCGTTTAACGTTTTTAGGTGCGAAAAAAGCGAAAGAGGCAAAATATTTTAAAACATTACCAGAAAAATGTGTGAAAGAGCAGAAAACCCCAAATCCTTACTATCCATATTGGGGGAATGAATATGAGGTTCGCTGTACCGAATATGCTCACGAAACAAGTTTAGATAAATGGAAGCATTTAAACGCAAAAGCTTTTATCGTTGATTTATATGGTTTTTATAAACCAACAGAAAATATTACTTTGCGTGCGGGTGTTTACAATTTATTTAACCGTAAATATCACACTTGGGATACATTACGTGGTTTAAATACAACGGGTGGTGCGGTTAATTCTGTCGGCGTTCGTGAAAACCACAAATATGGTGGTTATCCAGGTTTGCAACGCTACTACGAGCCAGGACGGAATTTCTCAGCAAGTTTTGAGTATCGTTTCTAATTATTTATTTTATAAAGGGAGCTTTAGGTTAAGGCTCTCTTTTCTTAGGAAGAATTTATGTTATTACCAGAACAACAAATAGCTTTACGTAATGAATTAAAAGAAAATCCAGCTCAAATTTTAGAGATGGTTGCCTCGAAATATCAATGCTCGCTGGAAGAGGTAATGCTTAGCCTACCATCGGATATGCTTAAAGTAACAGGTGGAGAGCGTTTTGCTGAAATTCTACAAGACATTCACGAGTGGGACGATTCAATCACTTTTATTGTGCATACGGAAGATGCGATTGTAGAGTTTGTTGGTAAGCTTCCAAGCGGTTCAATTTCGCGTGGATTTTACAATTTTGAACATAAAGAAAGCGGTGGCTTACAAGGGCATTTACGTTATGAAAATTGTGCCAAAATCTACTTGCTTGATAGACAATTTATGGGCAAGCGTACCGTTTCCCTGATTTTTATTAACAAGAAAGGCAATGCGATGTTTAAGATTTTTGTTGGTAGAGAAAAAGTAGGCGGTGCATTAAAAGAAGAACAAATCAGGGCTTTATATAAATTAATTGGCTAAATTTGCAAAAAATTAATGAAATTTGACCGCTTGTCATTGTTAAAAAGGCTGCAACTTCGCAGCCTTTCTCATTGGTTAGCCGATAGCTTGTGGTAAATAACCTAACTGAATTAAAAATGGAATAATCATAATGATGATACCAGCAATTAATGCAACCACTAAGGCTAAATTACCACCGATTACTCGATAAGGTAGATTTGGGTGCTGGCTGCGTGCTTTCCACGCCAAACCGATGGGTAAAATCATACCGTAGAATGCAAAGAGTAGCCCAGCATAACCTAATGCCATAATAAAACCATCTGGGTAGAACAGTGCAAATAACAGCGGTGGGGTGAAAGTGGCAATAGTTAACCATAAACGGTTAGCCGGTAAATTTAATCGTTTTAATAAATCGCTCATACCTTCAAAAATACCCATAGATACGCCTAAGAATGAGGTAATGAGAGCAAGTACAGAGAATAGTCGAACCATTTCGCCTAAAACTGTGCTATCTGTAATTTGGCTGGTTGCGGTAACTAATCCATTTAATGTCGGGTCTTGCATAAGAATGGTGGTAAATTCATTTTGACTTAATACACCGTGTGTGGCGAATTGCCACAATAAATAGGCAACTAATGGAATAGCTGTACCGATATAAATTGATTTACGAATTTTACCGATATCTGCATCTAAATAGGTGTTAATTGTTGCCATAATGACGTGGAAACCAAATGCTGTAAAGAAAATAGGCACAGCAGAAATCACCAGTAAATTATCTAACGGAATGGCAGTTAAGTTTTCTAATTGAGCTTTTGGCAGCATCATCATTAATACGGCGATAAAAGCGACGATCTTTCCAAGAAATAATACCCTGGTTAAACCATCAACGGATTTTACCCCGATAACCACAAAAGCACCTAATACGACAGTAAAGGCTAAAATACTGATTTTAAGTTTCATGTCAGCATCTGCTATTTCAGGCATAATACCCGCAAGTAACGAACCACCACCTGTAATATAAGCAGAAAGTAACGCGTATAGTAAAACTAATAAACTAAAGGTTGCCAGCACACGTCCCATTATGCCGAAGTATTGCTCAGCAAGGCTTGCCACGCCAGCATCTTTTTGTGGAGCGGTTTGATACACTTCCATAAACAATAAACCAGTGTAAGCCAATAATGCCCAAAGCCCAATTAGTAATAAAGCCGTTGCACCGAACCCCATACCCGCAGAGGTGAGTGGCATTGCAAGCATACCTGCACCAATGGTTGTGCCCGCAATCATTAATGCACTGCCTAAGATTTTATTTTTCATCATTGTGTTTAATATAATTAAAAAGGAACGTATTTTATCAGAAATTTTAAGCAATGCTATTGGGCAAGATAGAATAATTATTCAGCTTATTTTTGCACAATCAAGCTTGCTTTAGTAAACTAACGCCAATTTACAATTTTTTAGCAAAAATAGACCGCTTGTATGTCTCTAATTTCATTTTCTTTGCCAAAATCAGATGGCAATTTTCAAGATCATCAAACGCTTGGCAATTTGGTCGGGCATTCTGATACATTAGCTATTAGCCAAGCTGCTCAAGCCTTTAACGGCTTAACGGTAGTCGTGACGCCAGATACTCGCACTGCGTTGCGTTTAGAGAAGTCGTTGCCACAGTTTGCAGAATTACCTGTGCAACTTTTCCCTGATTGGGAAACGCTGCCGTACGATAATTTCTCACCGCATCAAGACATTATTTCTACTCGCTTATCAGCATTGTTTGAATTACAACAGGGTAAAAAGCAGATTTTCCTTTTGCCAATCAATACCTTAATGCAGAAGGTCTGTCCGCCGAGCTACTTAAGCAACAATGTGCTGCTAATTAAAAAAGGCGACCGCTTTTCGATTCAACATCTCCGTTTACAACTGGAAAATGCAGGTTATCGTGCGGTGGATCAAGTATTGGAATATGGTGAATATGCGGTTCGGGGTGCCATTTTAGATTTGTATCCGATGGGGGCAGACGAGCCATTTCGGCTTGATTTTTTCGATGATGAAATTGATTCAATCCGTACTTTTGATGTGGATAATCAACGCACTAAAGCAGAAATCGCCGAAATCAATTTATTACCTGCCCACGAATTCCCAACAGATAGTAATGGGATCGAGCATTTTAGAACCAAATTCCGAGAAACTTTCGGTGAAATACGCCGTGAGCCAGAGCATATCTACCAGCAGGTAAGTAAAGGTATTTTGAATGCAGGAATCGAATATTGGCAACCACTATTTTTTGCTGAAATGGCAAGCCTATTTGACTATTTTTCTAGCAATACGCTCTTGATCACTTTTGCTGATATTCAACAAAAAGCGGAGCAATTTCAACAAGATACGCAAAATCGTTATGAGAGCCGCCGTGTGGATCCAATGCGTCCGTTACTGCCACCGAGCGATCTTTGGTTTACGATTGATGAGATAAATCGTAGGTTGAAAGGATATCCACGACTTACGATAACAGCAGAAAAAATCCGTCAATCTGCAGCGAAAATGAATGCAAATGTGGCTAATTTGCCAGAGCTTGCCATTCAATCGGGAGCGAAAGAGCCGTTTGCGGCGTTCCAACAATTCCGCCAGAAATTCAACGGCAATATTCTGTTTTCGGTGGAGAGCGAGGGGCGGCGGGAAACTTTACTCGAATTGCTCGCACCGATTGGGGTGAAGCCACAACAAATTTCGCTAATTTCCAATGAAATCCCACCGCTTGCATTGATGATTTCGTCGTTGGATCAAGGATTTATGGTTGAAACAAGCGGTCAACATTTAGCAATAATTTGCGAAACGGATCTTCTTGGCGAAAAAGTCCAACAGAATCGCCGTGAGAAGAACCGCAAAACCGTTAATCCTGACACGCTGATTCGCAACTTGGCAGAACTCAAAATCGGGCAAGCAGTCGTGCATTTAGAAAACGGCGTAGGTCGCTATGGCGGTTTGACCGTGTTAGACGCTGGCGGGATGAAAGCGGAATATTTGGTATTGCATTACGCCAATGATGCCAAACTCTATGTGCCCGTTGCCTCACTGCATTTAATTAGCCGTTATATCGGCGGAACTGAGGAAACTGCTCCGTTGCACAAATTAGGCAGTGAGGCTTGGGTGAAAACTCGCCAGAAAGTGGCGGAGAAAATTCGTGATGTGGCAGCCGATCTGCTTGATATTTATGCCAAGCGTGAGAGCCAAACAGGCTTTGCTTTCCAATACGATAAAACGGAATTCGACCAGTTCAGTGCTTCTTTCCCGTATGAAGAAACGGACGATCAAAAAATGGCTATCAACGCTGTGATTAGCGATATGTGCCAAGCGAAAGCAATGGATAGGCTGGTGTGTGGTGACGTTGGTTTTGGTAAAACTGAAGTGGCGATTCGTGCTACTTTCTTGGCTGTGATGAACCATAAACAGGTTGCCATTCTTGCCCCAACCACGTTACTTGCTCAACAACATTACGAGAATTTTAAAAATCGGTTTGCTAATTATCCAGTAAATGTTGAGGTGTTGTCTCGCTTTAAGACCGCTAAAGAGCAGAAAGTGATTTTGCAAAAAGTAGCGGAAGGTAAGGTTGATATTCTAGTTGGTACACATAAGCTACTGCAAGATGATGTGGCATTTTATGATCTCGGATTGTTGGTGATTGATGAGGAGCACCGTTTCGGTGTGCGTCAAAAAGAGAAGATTAAACAGCTGAGAGCAAATGTCGATATTCTAACGCTGACCGCTACGCCAATTCCGAGAACCTTGAATATGGCGTTAAATGGAATGCGAGATCTGTCGATTATTGCCAGCCCGCCTGCTCGCAGACTTTCGATTAAGACCTTTGTTCGCCAAAACGATGAATCCATAATCCGTGAAGCAATCTTGCGGGAAATCTTACGCGGTGGGCAGGTTTATTATCTGCATAACGATGTGGCAACGATAGAGAACTGTGCAGAGAAATTATCCGAATTAGTGCCAGAGGCACGAGTGGTTATCGGGCACGGTCAAATGCGAGAAAGAGAGTTGGAGAGAGTGATGAGTGATTTTTATCATCAACGCTTTAACCTGCTTGTCTGCTCAACTATTATTGAAACAGGGATTGATGTACCAACCGCCAATACTATTATTATCGAACGGGCAGATAAATTTGGTTTGGCACAGCTTCACCAACTGCGTGGACGAGTTGGCAGATCTCATCACCAAGCCTATGCGTATATGCTCACGCCGCCGCCTAAGTTGATTACCAAAGATGCGATGCAACGTTTGGAGGCGATGAGTACTATTGATAATCTCGGTGCTGGTTTTGCGCTTGCCACCCACGATTTAGAAATCCGTGGGGCAGGTGAGTTGTTAGGTAGTGAGCAGAGTGGGCAGATTGAGAGCATTGGTTTTTCGCTCTATATGGACTTGCTCGAAAATGCAGTCAAAGCCTTGCAGGAAGGGCGTGAGCCAAGCCTAGACGAAATCACCCAAAATCAAGTGGATATTGAGTTACGCGTACCAGCGTTAATTCCTGATGATTACTTGCCAGATGTGAATATGCGACTTTCATTCTACAAGCGGATCGCAAGTTCAGAAAATCGGCAAAATCTCAACGATCTCAGAGTGGAGTTAATTGACCGCTTCGGTTTGCTGCCTGAGGCAACCAAAAACCTGTTTGCGATCACCCAGCTCAGGCTCGCCGCCCAACCTCTTGGTTTGAAGAAAATTGATGCAGGCATCAACGGTGGCTACCTTGAGTTTAAACCAACGGCACAACCCGATCCGATGAAATTTTTACAGTTAATTCAATCAGATAAGGGGTGCTATAAATTTGACGGTCCACTAAAATTTAGGTTTAGTAAATCATTAGAAGATAACGCTGAACGTTTAGCATTCGTGGCGGAACTGTTAGCAAAAGTCGCTGAGTAGCAACAAGCGGTGATTTTTCACTAAAATTTTGCAACTGTGAAAATAAAAAGTCAGTGAAAAATAATGAAGCCATAATAAGAGGTATGTTTCGCACCAAAATCTAGCCATCTCAGATCCGAAAAGTGAAAGAGAACGCCATAATGCTAAATTCAGCATCAAAGCGTGCTAGTTGGCATATTGAGAGTTGCAAGCGGTCAAATTTCGTAAAAATTTTACAAAAAAGCACTATTTTTCGCCACTTAAACCATTTTTTACAGATTTCCACTAAATTTATTTGACATTAAATCGGAAATCCATAGAATATGCACCAGTTGAGACGCTACGAAGTTCGTAGCGTTTTTAAATGCGGGAATAGCTCAGTTGGTAGAGCACGACCTTGCCAAGGTCGGGGTCGCGAGTTCGAGCCTCGTTTCCCGCTCCAATTTTTCTATATCGTGTCGCCCGAGTGGCGGAATCGGTAGACGCAAGGGATTTAAAATCCCTCGCCTTTCGGGGCGTGCCAGTTCAAGTCTGGCCTCGGGCACCATTTAGAAAATCAACAATTTAAACTAAATTTGCGGGAATAGCTCAGTTGGTAGAGCACGACCTTGCCAAGGTCGGGGTCGCGAGTTCGAGCCTCGTTTCCCGCTCCAATTTTTCTATATCGTGTCGCCCGAGTGGCGAAATCGGTAGACGCAAGGGATTTAAAATCCCTCGCCTTTCGGGGCGTGCCAGTTCAAGTCTGGCCTCGGGCACCATTTAGAAAAACAAAATTAAAAAATAACTTATTATCGGAGCCCGAGTGGCGGAATCGGTAGACGCAAGGGATTTAAAATCCCTCGCCTTTCGGGGCGTGCCAGTTCAAGTCTGGCCTCGGGCACCATTTCGATAATAGTCAATATGCGGGAATAGCTCAGTTGGTAGAGCACGACCTTGCCAAGGTCGGGGTCGCGAGTTCGAGCCTCGTTTCCCGCTCCAATCCTAAAAAGAACAGATAGCGCCGTGAGGTGCTTTTTTTGTAGCTCAATTTTATTGAGAAATAAAAAACCATGCCGTAGCATGGATTTGATTTGAAATATTATTTCTTCTGAGCTTTTAATGCTTCAATAACTTGTTTTTGTTGCCCTGCAGCAGCTTTACAGCCTGCAAGTGCAGATTGTTTGTCTGCATCGCTCATCGTTTTCCAAGCATCTTCAGATACTTTTAACATATCTTCTTTAGTCATACCTAATTGTGCTTTGATTTCTGGCTGTAGTTCAGCTGCTTCAAAAGTTAAGTCAATTAATTCTTTACATTCAGCAGGATATTCACTTGCTTGTGCTGATAATGCAAAACCAGAGATAAAGAGTGCGAGTGTTAATTTTTTCATAAAATCCTCATATTAATTTGTAAAATTAAGCAAAATAGCCGATGATTGGCTGATAGCTTATGAAGTAACGCTATTTCTAAGTTACGGAAGCATTATACATGATTGTTTTTTTTTTTGAGCAATTTTGTGTTTGCTAATTAACTGGTATTACCTGTTTGGATTTTAAATAAATACGTAAAAATGAAAAAACTGACAATTATTGGTTTAGGCTGGCTTGGGTTGCCATTAGCAGAACAGATGAAAAAAGAGGGCTGGCACGTGGTTGGCTCGAAAAGAGTCGTGTCTGATATGCTAATTGAATGTTATCCGCTTGATTTGAATAATCTGATCATTGGTAATGACCTTGAGCCTTTGTTAGCGACTGAGGCTATGTTAATTGCGTTACCTCCTTCAAAAATAGCACATGAAAATTATCTTTCAGGGATTCAAAAATTAGTTTCGGTTGCAATAGAAAATGGTTTAAAGCATATCCTTTTTACCAGCTCAACCTCTGTGTTGCCAATGGAGTCGGGCATTTTTGATGAAAACTCAGAAATTGCTCTAAGTTCTCTTTTAGCTAGAGTGGAAAAGTGGTTGCTCAGTTTGCCGATTCATTGCGATATTTTGAGGCTAGCAGGGCTTGTTGGTAAGACGCGACATCCTGTTTTTTATTTAGCGGGCAAACAAAATTTAAGTGGTGCGGAACAGCCAGTGAATTTAGTGCATTTGGACGATTGCATTGCGGCTATTTCTTTGCTTTTGGCAAAGCCAAATGGTAAACGTCTTTTTCATCTGTGTGCTGAGCAGCATCCAACTCGTCAGGCGTATTATAGCGAAATGGCGAAGCGTTTTGATTTGGGTGATTTGCAATTTTCTCAAGAAAATCGACCGCTTGTAAGAATTGTTAAGGCAGAAAAGATTTGTGCGGAGTTAGGGTTTGTTTATCGTTATCCGAATCCTTACGATTTTAAGCTGGATATTGAGTAAAACTCATACATAAAAAGTGGTTTATGTGTTAGGATATGCGAACTATTATCAACAACTTTTTAGGATGTTATGCTTGATGTTTTATTAGAACCTTTTGCCTACAATTATATGCAAAAAGCGATTTTTGTTAGTGTGGGTGTCGGACTTGTGTGTGCGTTTCTCTCCGCCTTTTTAATGTTAAAAGGCTGGTCTTTGATTGGTGATGCCTTATCTCACGCTGTAGTGCCAGGTGTTGCGATTGCTTATGCACTGAAATTACCTTATGCCGTTGGCGCGTTTTTTTCAGGGATTTTGGCTGCATTATCCATTCTTTGGGTAAAAAGCCTCACGAAAATTAAAGAAGATGCGGTTATCGGGTTTATTTTTACTACTTTTTTTGCATTAGGGATGTTTATTGTCTCGCTTAACCCAACTTCGGTTGATGTGAATTCAATTGTAATGGGGAATATTTTGGGCATTGCGGATGAGGATTTATGGCAAGTTGTATTCATTATTGCATTATCCCTGCTTGGTCTGGTGCTGTTTTGGAAAGATTTATTATTGGTCTTTTTTGATGAGCATCACGCACTTTCGGTAGGGCTTTCTCCGCTTCGCTATAAAGTGATTTTCTTTACATTATTAAGTGCTTGCGTTGTGGTTGCTCTGCAAACCGTTGGGGCAATTTTAGTGATTGCTATGGTAGTTACGCCAGGGGCGACAGCGTATTTATTAACGGATCGCTTTCCAAGATTGATGATGATTTCAATGCTAATCGGTTCACTTACTTCAGGTTTTGGTGCTTATTTAAGTTATTTTTTAGATGGTGCAACAGGAGCGGTGATTGTTTGTTTGCAAACGTTGATTTTCCTAGTGGCATTTTGCTTTGCTCCGAAATATGGCTTAATCACACAAAAGCGTAAATTATTAAATGTAGAGGTAAAAAATGCTTAATTGGATTTTAGAACCTTTGCAATTTGAGTTTATGCAAACTGCGTTAATTACTGCGATTTTAGTGGCGAGTGTGAGTGCGGTACTTTCTTGTTATTTAGTGCTCAAAGGTTGGTCGTTAATGGGCGATGCAATCTCTCACGCGGTGCTTCCTGGTGTTGTGATTGCCTCACTTGTAGGGTTGCCGCTATCTATCGGCGCTTTTTCTTCAGGTTTATTTTGTGCATTATCGGTTGGTTATTTAAAGGAAAATAGCCGTTTAAAAGAAGATACGGTAATGGGCATTGTTTTCTCAGGAATGTTTGCCGTTGGGATTATTTTATTTACTGGATTCAACACTGGTGAGCATTTAACCCATATCTTATTTGGAAATTTATTAGGGGTAACCACAAGCGATTTAATCCAAACTTTCGTGATTACATTGCTCACTTTCAGTGTGATGCTAATTAAACGCAAAGACTTCTTACTCTATTGCTTTGATATGAATCAGGCAAAAGTGGTTGGTTTACCAGTGAAATTATTACATTATGGATTATTATCGCTACTTGCTTTAACCATTATCAGTGCGATGCAAGTAGTTGGGGTAATTTTAGTGGTTGCTATGCTTATCACGCCAGGAATTACGGCGTATTTGCTGACAAAGCGGTTTGATAAAATGCTGATGATTGCATTATTGATTTCGGTTGGTTCATCGGTATTTGGCACGTTGCTAAGCTATCATATTGATGCTGCCACAGGCCCAACAATTATTTTAGTGCAAGCGATTATTTTTTTATTAAGTTTTGCTCTCTACTCTCGATCTTCCCGAGTTGTTGGCTAAGTCAAGTTAATGTAACGTATAAAAAAATAGGGAGTGCATTGTTATCTGCCTCCCTATTTTTTATTTATCTGTGTTATTTTTGATAATGCAATAAACCGCCAAATACTTTTTCCAAATTGTGATTGTTAAATGTTTCTTCAATTTGACCGCTTGCAAGTAGCGTGCGGTTAATCATTAACACCTGATCGCAAAAGCTCGGTACGCTTGCAAGATTATGGGTGGAGACCAAAATCAAGTGCCCTTCACTTTTTAGTTGTTTAAGAAGTTCAACAATCGCATTTTCAGTTTTTACATCAACGCCCGTAAAGGGTTCGTCTAACAAAATGATTTTACTTTCTTGAGCTAGGGCCCGAGCGAGAAATACACGCTTTTTCTGCCCACCAGAAAGTTCGCCAATTTGTCGTGCTTTAAGATGTAAAACGCCGACGCGCTCCATTGCGTGTTCTGCTTTTTGTTTATCAATTTCACGAGGAATACGCAAAAAATTCATATAGCCGTATCGCCCCATCATCACGACATCATAAACAGAAACAGGAAATTGCCAATCAACCTCTTCGCTTTGTGGCACATAAGAGACTAAATTTCGCTTTAAGGCTTTGGAAATAGGTAATTGACCAAGTTTAATGGAGCCTGTAAGCGGTTTTACTAGCCCCATTAAACTCTTAAAAAGAGTGGATTTACCCCCTCCATTTACACCGATTAATGCACAAATAGTACCATCTTCAAGATGGAATGAAACATTGTGCAAAGCAATATGCCCGTTGTTGTAGCGGACAGATAAATTTTCGACGGAAATGGAGGTTGAATGTGTTGTCATTTTAACTCTAGTTATTTTTACTGCGTTCAAAACCTTCAACAATCGTACTGATGGTCACATTCAGCAAATCTAAGTAGGTTGGTACAGGGCCGTCTTTTTCTGAAAGCGAATCCACATAAATTACGCCACCATATAATGCGCCAGTTTCTTTTGCCACTTGTTTAGCGGGTTTATCTGAAACAGTACTTTCACTAAAGACAACAGGAATTTTATTTGCTTTTACGCCATCAATGACTTTTTTAACTTGTTTTGGTGAGCCTTGCTCTTCGGCGTTGATTGCCCATAAATAAAGCTCTTTTAAGTTATAGTCTTTGGCAAGATAGCTAAATGCCCCTTCGCTAGTCACTAACCAGCGTTGTTGCTCGGGAATAAATGCCAAACGCTGGCGAAGTGGTTCGGCGATGCCTTTTACTTTTTGAGCATAAGCTGCTGCATTCGCATTGTAAGTTTCGGCATTTTTAGGGTCGTATTTTACTAAAGCTGCACGAATGTTTTCAATGTAAATAAGCGCATTGTCAGTAGACATCCAAGCGTGTGGATTTGGTAAGTTTTTGTATTCGCCCTCTGTAATTGGCATTGGAACGATACCTTCTGTGACTACAACAGCTGGCTTACCTTTCACATTTTCAAAAAAACGCTCGAACCAACGCTCAAGGTTCATTCCGTTCCATAAGACTAAGTCCGCTTTTTGGGCTTTTACAATATCTTTAGGTGTGGGTTGATAATCGTGAATTTCCGCTCCAGGTTTGGTAATGGATTCTACCACTGCTTTGTCGCCCGCAACATTTTGGGCAATATCTTGAATTACGGTAAATGTAGTCACAACTTTGAATGGTTCAGCCATTGCAATGGCTGAGCTAAATCCTAAAGTTAATACGAGAGCTTTTTTGATTTTTGATAATTTCATCTTCAGCCTCCTTATTTTGTTGAGAATGATTATTATCGTGGCATATTCTATAGATCATTGGCTTGAATGTAAATAGGCTTGTTTTTTATAAGGTTATATTTTTCCTGTTTAACAAGCGTATATTCGCTGTTGCGTTAAGAAAAAATAACTAGCCTAAATTGGCAAGAATCAGTAGAATTAACACCCTTTGAAATTATTCTCGCAAAACTAACCTTTTGCCACAAACCGTGTAATAACGAGGCTTTCAAACTTTATGTCAGAACAAATCACTAATCCTGATTGTGGCTCAGTAGAGCAACCAAAAGAGAAAATTAATTTATTAGATTTAAATCGCCAAGAAATGCGCGAGCTGTTTGCTGAAATGGGTGAAAAGCCGTTTCGGGCCGATCAGCTGATGAAATGGATTTATCATTTTGGCGAAGAAAATTTCGACAATATGAGTAATATCAATAAAGTATTACGTGAAAAGTTAAAATGTATTGCTGAAATTAAAGCACCAGAGGTGGCGGTAGAACAACGCTCGGCAGACGGAACAATTAAATGGGCAATGCAAGTGGGGGAGCAGCAAATCGAAACTGTTTATATCCCAGAAGATGATCGTGCAACCCTTTGTGTTTCTTCACAAGTGGGCTGTGCATTGGCTTGTACTTTCTGCTCAACTGCTCAGCAAGGTTTTAACCGCAACTTAACTGTCTCAGAAATTATTGGGCAGGTATGGCGTGCTTCTAAAATCATCGGCAATTTTGGTGTGACGGGTGTTCGCCCTATTACTAATGTCGTAATGATGGGTATGGGTGAGCCATTATTGAATATGAATAATGTGATTCCAGCAATGGAAATTATGTTAGATGATTTCGCTTACGGTCTATCAAAACGCCGTGTAACGCTTTCAACTTCAGGGGTTGTGCCAGCATTAGATAAAATGCGTGAGCAAATAGATGTGGCGTTAGCGATTTCACTCCACGCACCAAACGATGAATTGCGTGATGTTTTAGTACCAATTAATAAAAAATATAACATCAAAATGTTGATGGAGTCAGTGAACAAATACCTTGAGGTATCAAATGCTAACCACGGTAAAGTCACTATTGAGTATGTAATGTTAGATCATATCAACGACAGCACCGACCATGCTCATCAGCTTGCGGAGGTGTTAAAAAATACGCCGTGTAAAATTAACTTGATTCCTTGGAATCCATTTCCAGAAGCGCCGTACGGCAAGAGTTCAAACTCTCGTGTAGATCGCTTCCAAAAAACATTGATGGAATACGGCTTTACTGTCACTGTGCGTAAAACTCGAGGCGATGATATTGATGCGGCTTGTGGACAGCTGGCTGGTGATGTGATTGACCGCACCAAACGCACCCTTGAAAAACGTAAATTTGGACAAGGAATTGAGGTCAGAACGCAATAAATTTGCATTTAAAATGAAAGGCAGGTTTTCCTGCCTTCGTTCTTTTTGTGATCTGCGTCGAAAAAGTCATATAAAAAATTTCCTTTCTTGAAGAAAATCGCTAGTCTTAGCTTTTGTGGAACAGTAAAATTAACCCCTTTGTTGTAGGAGAACACTATGTTTGCAAAATTTTTCTCAAAAATAACCGCTTGTATAATACTATTTTTATTAGCAGCTTGTTCTTCTCGCTTTCATCCTTCCTCTGACGCAGAATTTAATCGATCGGAAGCGGTGAAAGCTCGCATTAATCTTGCTTTGGCTTATTTAGAGCAGAGCAATTTCCCCAAAGCGAAACAAAATATTGATAAAGCCCTGATTCACGATGAAAAGGATTATCTACCTTATTCGGTATTGGCGTACTATTATCAAAAAACAGGGGATACTGAAAATGCTGAAAAATCCTATCAAACTGCCCTAAATTTAAGTAAAAATCGACCTGATGTTTTAAATAATTACGGTACTTTTTTATGTAAGCAAGGTCAATTTCAGCAAGCTTATCATCAATTTGAACAAGCAGTTGAAAGCGAAGCACCTTATTATCATCAGGCAGATACTTTAGAAAACATCATTTTATGTGCGAAAAAAGAGCCGAATCTGAATAAAATAACGGAAACCTTAACTAAGCTCGAAAAATTAGACAAACAACGAGCAATTTTATTGAAAGGAAAGTAAATGACCGAAATAACCAATGAGCTAAATACTCAAATTAGCCATATTATTGCTAATGAGCTGAATGTTGGATCTCATCAAATTTTAGCCGCCATTCGTCTATTAGATGAAGGGAATACCATTCCATTTATTGCCCGCTATCGTAAAGAGGTCACTGGTGGTTTAGACGACACCCAGCTTCGCCATTTTGAAACTCGCTTAATTTATTTGCGTGAAATGGACGACCGCCGTCAAACCATTCTGAAATCCATTGACGAGCAAGGTAAACTCACTGATGCGTTGCGTGACAAAATCCTGCATTGTGAAAGCAAAACGGAGCTAGAAGATCTCTATTTGCCTTACAAACCAAAACGCCGTACTCGTGGGCAGATTGCAATTGAAGCGGGGCTCGAGCCATTGGCAGAAACCTTATGGAACGATCCGAAACAAGATCCTGAAACCTTAGCGGTAAACTTTGTGGATGCTGAAAAAGGCGTAGCTGATACGAAAGCAGCGTTAGATGGGGCGAGATATATTTTAATGGAACGTTTTGCAGAAGATGCTGAGCTACTTGCAAAACTCCGCCAATATTTGACCGCTTACGCTACGCTTGAATCTAAATTGATTGAGGGGAAAGCGCAAGAGGGCGAGAAATTCCGTGACTATTTCGCCCATAGTGAGCCGTTTAAAACGGTACCCTCTCACCGAGCGTTAGCGATGTTCCGTGGGAGAAATGAAGGCATTTTATCGCTAACGTTAAATGCGGATCCTGACGCTGAAGAGGGGAGCAAAACCAGCCATTGTGAAACAATTATCCGTGAACATTTAGGCGTTATTTTCAATAATCAACCTGCTGACAAATGGCGTGAGCAGGTGATTGCGTGGACGTGGAAAATCAAAGCCGCTCTGCATTTAGAAACTGAACTGATGGGCAGTTTGCGTGAAAAAGCTGAAGACGAAGCGATTGATGTCTTTGCTCGCAATCTTTCTGCTCTGCTGATGGCAGCACCAGCTGGGGCAAGAAATACAATGGGGCTAGACCCAGGTTTGCGTACGGGAGTGAAAGTGGCCGTTGTGGATAATACGGGTAAATTATTAGATACTGCAACCGTTTATCCACACACTGGGCGAGAGGCAGAAGCTCAAATGGCAATTTTCACGCTCATTAACAAGCACAATGTGGAATTAATTGCGATTGGTAATGGTACGGCTTCCCGAGAAACCGAGCGTTTCGCCAAAGAGGTGATTAAGGAAATTAAAGAAAACAAACCACAAACTGTGGTGGTGAGTGAGGCAGGTGCTTCCGTTTATTCTGCTTCTGAATTTGCAGCAAATGAGTTTCCGAACCTCGATGTTTCTTTGCGAGGTGCGGTATCGATTGCTCGCCGTTTGCAAGATCCATTGGCTGAATTGGTAAAAATTGAGCCGAAAGCAATTGGCGTTGGGCAGTATCAGCACGATGTGAACCAATCCCAGCTGGCTCGTAAATTAGATGCTGTGGTGGAAGATTGTGTCAATGCGGTAGGCGTAGATCTCAATACCGCTTCCGCTCCGCTATTAGCCCGTGTAGCTGGAATGACAAAAACGCTGGCTCAAAATATTGTGGCGTTCCGTGATGAAAACGGACGTTTCAATAGCCGTTCTGAGTTGAAAAAAGTCCCTCGTTTAGGGCCTAAAGCCTTTGAGCAGTGTGCTGGTTTTATGCGAATTATTGGTGGAAAAAATGCGTTAGATGCCTCAAGCGTTCATCCAGAGGCTTACCCAATTGTGGAAAAAATCTTACAGGCGACTACGTCCACCTTGGCAGAATTAATGGGTAACGGCTCGAAAATCCACTCGCTGAATGCGAAAGATTTTGTAGATGAACAGTTTGGCTTGCCAACCGTGAACGATATTTTCAAAGAGCTGGAAAAACCAGGGCGTGACCCTCGTGGAGAGTTTAAAACCGCTGTGTTTATGGACGGTGTGGAAGACATTTCCGACCTAAAAGCAGGAATGATTTTAGAAGGCACAGTAACTAACGTGGCAAACTTCGGTGCCTTTGTGGATATTGGTGTCCACCAAGATGGTTTGGTGCATATTTCAATGCTCTCCAACTCGTTTGTGGAAGATCCGCACTCGGTGGTGAAGGCAGGCGATGTGGTGAAAGTTAAAGTGATAGAGGTTGATGTGGCTCGAAAACGTATTGCACTTACAATGCGTTTAGATGATAAACCAACCAGATCAGAACCTACAAGCGGTCGAAATTCCCCCGAAATTGGCAAAAAAACGCAAAAAAATGACCGCTTGCAAAATGATAGCCGCAGTTCTTTTGGCAACAATGCCTTTGCCGATGCGTTGAAAGGCTGGAAGAAGTAAGGAAATTGATTAGGCTGAAATGCTATTGGGCGATGATAAGTTATCCCCCAAACTTCCGATTCATATAATCAAAAGCCGCTGTGGGTAAAATTCGTCGTAACCACCAGAAAAGCTTGGTGGGAAAGGTGATTTGATAGCGTGCTTTTGGTTTTTTAGCATTTAAGGCTTTTAAGCAAGCCTCGGCACAGGCAGAGGCTGGTAGCGTGAATGGATTCGCATTGCCTTTTGTGGTTAAGCGTTGGTATTGAGTTTGGTTTAGCGTTTTGTGATAGGAATTTTCCACATCAATATATTGTTTGAGCTTTTCCACCGAATTTGGGCGGAAATTGCTTTGAATCGGGCCAGGTTCGATTAGCGACACATAAATATTTGAGCCGTGTAGTTCACATCTGAGCGTATCCGCTAGCCCCTCCAAGGCGAATTTTGTGGCGTTGTAAGCTCCACGATAGTGCATTGCGGCAAAGCCTAAAATGCTGCTGTTGATTAAAATTCTGCCGTGGTTTTGTAAGCGGAAAATTTTCATCGCCTGATTAATTATTTCCCACGTTCCGAATACGTTCGTTTCAAAAATTTCACGCAACGCCTCTCGTGGCACATCTTCTGCACAGCCAGGCTGACCATAGCCAGCATTGCAAAAAATGGCATCTAATTGACCGCTTGCACGCACATAATCAAAAGCATTTTGGATATGCGCTGAATTGGTTACATCAAGCAAAAGGCAATCGAAGCCTTCTGCTTGTAAGCGAGCCACATCTTCAGGCTTGCGACAACTGGCAATCACTCGCCAGCCTAATTTTTTGAGGTGCTGTGCTGTAGCATATCCAATACCAGAAGAGCATCCTGTGATTAAAATTGTTTTCATCTTATTTAATATAGCTTACAAAACCATCTAAATTATCACTTTCTGGTGCCAGAGAAATCTGCCCATCTTCTTCAGGTGAGCCAATCATAATTAAGGCAATGACTTTGTCTTGTTCTTGGCAGCCAAAAGCAGAGCGAAGAGCCGATCCGTTTACCCATTTGTTCGTAATCCAAACGGTATCAAAGCCTAATGAATTTGCTGCCAATTGAATGGCATAACCGCTACATCCTGCAGTTATCATTTGCTCCCAAGCTGGGACTTTGGCAATGTTATGATCCAGTTTTGCGATCACGCCAATTATTACAGGGGCTTGATTAGACAATTTTTCTGCTTTTTTTAGGCGATCTTCGCCCATTTCAAATTCTGCTACGGCATCTTTGAAAAGCTCACAGAGTTGAGGCATACCGCTTTTTTCTATGACTACAAAATGATAAGGCTTTAAATGACCGTGATCGGGGACTCGTAGCCCAGCTTTTAAAATTTGCTTGAGTTGCTCTGGTGTTGGCGCTGTATTGCCAAATTTTTTACTAGAGCGACGACGATGTAATAAATCTAAGATTTGCATAAAGATCACCTTTTATGAACTTCTTTTGCTCAAGAATAGCATATTTTATTCATTCCGTGATTGCTTTATACTGTGCAGACTGTTTTATTTTTAGGAATTTCCGATGTTAAATGTTCTAAAAGCGATTTATCGAATGTTTCTCTGCGTTAGAGAGTGTGTTATTAATCTCTTTTTTATCTTATTTATTCTATTATTAATCCCAATCGTAGGCTTTATGGCCTCTTCTCAAAATATACAGAAGCCGGTTTTTACTCAAGGGGCATTACGTTTAAATTTAGATGGCTACTTGGCGGATAATCGTGAAGAATTTGCCGATTTTTACCGCTTGATCCGCTATGAATTAGGTGGAACAGAATCTGTTAAAATTTCAACCTTTGATGTGGTTCAAGCGATTAGAAAAGCAAAAAATGATCCGCAAATTACAGGCTTGGTATTAGATTTACACAATTTGAGAAATGCTGATTTTTCTTCTTTGGATTTTATCGGTAATGAGATTAATGCTTTCAAAGAATCGGGTAAGCCAGTGATTGCAATTGGCGAGCAGTATTCACAAAAGCAATATTATTTAGCTACTTTTGCTGATGAGATTTATTTAAACAAGGTTGGGGCTGTTGCATTACAAGGTTTGAGTTACTCCAATACTTACTTCAAAGCCTTGTTAGACAAGATTGAAGCTGAGCCGCATATTTTCCGTGTTGGCACTTATAAATCAGCGGTTGAGCCTTTTATTCGTGATGATATGTCTGAAGAAGCGAAGCAAAATGCACGTGGCTGGTTAAATGGCACTTGGCAGCAAATGGTAGATATGATCGCTCAAAATCGAAAAGTGGAGTCACAAGAAATTAATTTATCGCCTGACACTTATATTGAAAAATATAAGGCAGCGAAAGGTGATGATGCACAGTTTGCTTTACAGCAAAAATGGGTAACGCACTTAGTGTCTAATCAAGAGCGTAAATCAAAATTGATTGAACATTTTGGAGAAAATAATGAAGGGGATTATAACCACATTGAATTTCTGGATTACTTCCTTGAGCTGAACGACCGATTTGAAGAGATAAACGTGCCTAAAATTGCGGTAGTGAATGTTGAAGGCTCAATTATGACGGGTGAGAGCGATCAAATGAGCGTAGGCAGTGAAACTATCGTTAAATTACTGCAAGACGCTAGAGCAGATAAAAACGTAGAGGGCTTGATTTTGCGTATAAATAGCCCAGGTGGTAGTGCAGTGGCATCGGAACTTATTCGTCAAGAGGTTGAGGAATTCCAAAAAGCAGGAAAACCCGTTGTAGCTTCAATGGGCGGAGTTGCGGCTTCAGGTGGTTATTGGATTGCTGCAACCAGCGATAAAATTATCGCCAGCCCGAATACAATTACAGGCTCAATTGGTATTTTTGGTTTAGCTGTAACTTTTGAGAAAACGGCTAAAAAATTAGGTGTAAATGAAGATGGCATTGCAACGTCACCACTGGCAGAGCCAATCGGCTTAAAACGTTTACCGAAAGCACAAGGCGAAGTGCTGCAAATAGCCATTGAAAACGGCTACGACCGCTTTTTAGAACTTGTTTCTCGTGGCAGAAAAATGTCAAAAGAAGCGGTGGATAAAGTTGCTCAAGGGCAAGTTTGGTTAGGCGTTGATGCAAAAAAATACGGCTTAGTTGATGAATTAGGCAATTTTAATGTTGCTTTTGATACATTATCCGAGTTAATCAACCAAAAACGTGAAGCGCAAAGCAAAGCGAAAGTTGAGCAATTTGGCGTGCAATGGTTTGCAGAGCAAGATGAAAGTTTGTTTGGTACTTTAGCAAGAGATTTTAAAACGCAGTTACAAGTTAGCCTAACCAGCTGGCTCGATGTGCCGGTGCTGAAACAATCACAACACCAAGTCGAGATGCTTTCACGCTTTAATGATCCAACACAGATGTATCTCTATTGTTTAAATTGCGGGAAGATAAATTAACTGCTAATTACAAGCGGTACATTTTCCAGATAATTTTGCAAATTTTTTGTGGAAAATCACCGCTTGTAAGCTATACTAAAAACTCTTGTCGGAGTGCCGTAAGGCTGAGATCGCAAAAGCGAGATCCGTGGAACCTGTAGGTTAGAACCTGCGTAGGGAACAAGTTTCAACATCAATTTTTTGCCTATTGCCACATCTCTGACAAGCAAACCCTAACGTTAAAAGAGGATTTTGCGATGTCTATTTCTAATCATTCCCATCAACAATCAAAGGTTATCTGGACGGTTGCAGGCTCAGACAGCTGTGCTGGGGCTGGGCTTCAGACTGATTTACACACTTTTCACGATTTCAATTTAGTCGGCTGTTCGGTGGTGACCTCTGTGACCGCTCAGCATCCACACGGTGTGCTTTGTGTGACGCCAGTTGATGATTATACTTTTCGCCAGCAGTTTGAGGCGTTGCTCATTCAAGGCTATCCAAATGCGATTAAAATTGGCTTGCTTTGCTCACAATCTCAAGTAGAGATTTTGTGTGAGTATATTCAAAAAATTAGGAAAGAAAGTGAAAGTTATTGCTTTATAGTTTATGATCCTGTAGCAGTGGCCAGCAGTGGACAAGCTTTGTCGGAAAGCCTTTTACTGCCCGTGGTGCAACAACAACTTTATCCATTGGTCGATTTAATTACTCCAAACGGTACGGAGTTATCTTTACTCAGCGAAACGGAAATTACTACTTTTGAGGATGTAAAAACTGCTGCTCAAACCCTCTTCCAACAAGGCATAAAAGCAGTGTTGGCAAAAGGTGGGCACTTTGAATGGCAGAACGAGAAAGTGAGCGATTATCTGCTCACACCAAAGGAAATTTATGTATTTCATCACCCTCGTTTAGAAAGTGTAAACAATCACGGAACAGGTTGCACTTTTGCTTCAGCGATTGGTGCGATGCTAGCAAAAGGCTTTGATTTGCCTGATTCCATCACCGTTGCCACCGCTTATCTGCAAAAAGGTTTATCAGAAAAAGAAGGCAAAGGGCAAACGGCATTAAGTTCACTATGCCACACGGGCTATCCAACCGATGTTCATTTCTTCCCAGAAACTGAACTGCTTTATGCCCCGTTAGCATTGCCAAAAAATGGGTTTGCCCCGACGGATTATCAGCTTGGGCTTTATCCTGTTGTTGAGAGCTTTGAGTGGATTGAACGCTTGATTTTAGAGGGGGTAAAAACTTTACAAATTCGAGTGAAAAATCAACCGCTTGCAGACGTTGAAAAGGAGATTGCTCGCTCTGTCGCACTTGCCACACAACATAATGTGCGGCTGTTTGTGAATGATTACTGGCAGCTTGCGGTGAAATATCAGGCTTATGGCGTGCATTTGGGGCAGGAAGATTTGGCCGTTGCAGACCTTGATGCAATTCAACAAGCTGGGTTGCGACTTGGCGTTTCCACCCACGGCTATTTTGAAATTATGCGAGCCTTAGCAGTGAGGCCTTCTTATATCGCTTTTGGGCACGTTTTCCCAACCCAAACTAAAGCGATGTATTCACAACCACAGGGCTTGAAAAACTTGGTGAATTATGTCGATTTGGTTGCTCCACTTCGGATGCCAACGGTAGCGATTGGTGGTATTACTGAAAAAAATATCAAACAGGTGATGAGCTGTGGTGTTGGCAGTGCGGCGGTGGTGAGTGCGATTACCAAGGCGGAAGCGTGGCAACAAGCGGTCAAAAATCTAGAAAAATTTGCAAATGGAGGTGTCAATGAGTAGAACTCTTAGCTCGCTTAACAGCGGATTAATTTGGGCTGGGGCAGGCATTAGTGCCAGTGCAATTGTGGTTGGCACTTGGATTGCACCGCTCGGCTGGCGGCAAGGCTTGCTAGCAATTATACTTGGGCATTTGCTAGGCGGTATTTTATTTTTTGCGGCTGGCTTTATCGGGGCGAAAACGGGAAAAAATGCGATGCAAACGGTACAAATTTCCTTTGGTAAAGGCTCAGTGTTTTTCTCGCTTGCCAATGTGTTGCAACTTGTTGGCTGGACGGCAATTATGATTTACACAGGAGCTGAAATCAGCAATGCGTTAAGTTTGGCGTTATGGGGATTTTCCGCTTTTAGCCTTTGGGCTGTCTTGCTTGGTGTGCTGATTATTTTATGGTTATTCACAGGCTCAAATCAGCTGGGAAAATCTAAACTCGCCACACTCATCGCAATGTTTGGATTGACGTTATGGCTAAGCGTGAAAGTACTAAATGGGCAACCCAATTCCACTATTTCGGGCGAAATGCCATTTAGCACAGCAGTTGAACTTGCTACTATTATGCCGCTTTCTTGGTTGCCACTGGTTTCTGACTATACCAGCAAGGCGAAAAAGCCATTTGCCGCTACCTTTTTCGCAAGCGTAGGCTATTTGCTGACCAGTGGGTGGATGTACGCTCTTGGTTTGGGAATGGTGCTGTTTACTGGGCAAAGCGAAATTGCGCCAATGCTTTTGCTGACAGGAATGAGCTTGGTAGGTATTGTGGTGATGATTTTATCTACCGTAACGACTACTTTTCTTGATGCCTACTCCGCAGGGGTGAGTGCTAGCAATATCAGTGCGAAGCTGAAAGAAACGCCGACAGCCATTGCAGTGACGCTCATTGGCACGTTGTTAGCCTTGAGTTTACCCGTTACGCAATATGAGAATTTTCTGCTTCTGATTGGCTCTGTTTTTGCTCCAATGATTGCCGTGCAAATGGCGGATTTCTTCGTACTAAAACGTACCGAATTACAGGCAAAAATGGATTGGCTTGCTTGTGGATTATGGTTTACAGGCTTTTTGCTCTATCACATTCTCTCTTACAATCACGTACATTTGCCGCTTGGCTTAACAATTCCTGTGATGTTAGTGATTTTTATGGCAACCATTATTGTACGAAAGCGAATAAAATAGCGATACAAGCGGTTAAATTTAGCTAAATTTTTGCAAATTATGAGGGCAAACAGATGAGTTTGCCCTTATTTTTGTGGGTTAAATTTCCGCTAATTCCAAATCTTTGGTTTCGTGAACTTGCCACAATGCCCAGAAGCTGAGTAATGAAGCGGCGGCTAAATAGCCTCCAACCCCAAATAAGCCGAAGTTTTCGTTAATTTTCACTGCCACAATGGTGAATACGCTTGCCCCTAAAATACCCGCGGTGGTATAAGCAAGCGATGCCCCTGTGTAGCGGACTTCAGTGGGGAATAATTCAGGTAAGATGACTGCCATTGGACCGAAGCTTAAGCCGATTAAGATCATTCCGATGCTCAAGAAAATGAAGATCGAGATTGGTGTGCCGTTTTCTAAGAAGAAGGGCATACTGAGACCGTAAATTACTGTTGCCCCAGTGGCAATCAGTAGTAATAATCGGCGACCAATGCGGTCGGAATATAAGCCAGAGAAGAAAATGGCGATACCAAAAATTACCGAAGTAATCAGTAAATATTTGGTGTAGAGATTGGCAGGCAAGCCTAAGCCTGTTGCATAGCCAGCCTTAGAAATTGCCACAGGACTTTTCACGAAAATGGGAGTAAAGGCAACCAAAATATAGAATAGAACATAGCCAGCAGTCGCAATCAGTACGCCGATAATAAAGGATTTGAAATGCTTGCTAAATAATGTTTTCAGCGGTGTGTGGTGATTTTTTCCTTGTTGCTCCGCTTTCAGAAAAATTGGGCTTTCGCTGATTTTAATACGGATGTATAAGCCGATAAAAATCATCACAATAGACGCTACAAATGGAATCCGCCACGCCCAGTCGAGGAAGGCTTGCTCGCCATAAATTAGGTTTACGAGATAAAACGCTCCGTTGGCTAACAATAAGCCGATTGGCGCTCCCATTTGCGGAAAAATGCCAAAAAATGCCCGCTTGTGTTTCGGTGCGTGTTCAGTTGCAACTAAGGCTGCACCGCCCCATTCGCCACCTAAGCCCAAACCTTGTCCTATACGGCACAAACAGAGCAGGATCGTTGCCCAAATACCAATTGCAGCATAGTTTGGTAGCAAGCCGATAGCTACAGTGGATAATCCCATTAACAGGAGCGAGGCGATAAGTGTTTGTTTTCTGCCATATTTATCGCCAAAATGTCCAAAAAGAATTGATCCCATCGGGCGAGTGAAAAAGGCAAGAGCTAGCACAGAAAGTGACATTAATTGGTTTGATACAGGGTCATCACTATTGAAAAACTGTACATTAAATACCAGTACGGCTGCCATTGTGTAAATATAATTGTCAAAATATTCAATCGCGGTACCGACCATTGAGGCAATTGCTACTTTTGCTGGGCTTGATTGTGTGTGATGAGTATTAGACATATTCCACCTTTGCATATTGTGTGATGGCTTCTGTTGTTAAAGCGCCTAATTCATTTAAAAGATTAACGGCAAATTGTCCATACTCGGTTGATTTGAGAGATTGGCGGCAATTTCGCCAGAAACGGCATAAGCAGTGCAAGCCTCAATCAGTGAATTAAAGTATTGATCTTTTTCTGCTACGGCTAAAAATGCTCCGCATACTGCACTGAGTAAGCAGCCAGAAGCCGTAATTTGTGGGAACATTGGGCTGCCATTTTTCACTAAAACTGTGCGTAAGCCATCGCTTACTACATCGGCTTCACCACTGATGGCGATTAGGGTTTGGTAGCGTTTAGCAACTTGTTTGGCGATTTCTACCATATTGTGTGAGCCTTCTCCAGCATCAACACCCTTGGCTTGCCAATCTACTCCTGCGATAGTTGCTAGCTCCCCGGCATTACCTCGAATAGCGGTAAATTGAATTTCGTTTAGTAACGTTTCAACGGTTTGGCGACGAAATGATGTTGCCCCAACGCCCACAGGGTCGAGTAGAACAGGGATACCTAAATGGTTGGCCGTTTTGCCAGCAAGCACCATTGCATCGATTTCTTTTCCGATTAATGTGCCGATATTGATTACCAAGGCAGAACTTAGTTTAGGCATATCTTCCATTTCTTCAATGGCTGCAGCCATAATTGGCGAAGCACCGAGAGCCAATAAGCCATTGGCGGAAAAATTGGCTGCAACAATATTAGTAATGTTGTGAACAAGCGGTCGATTTTGCCGAATTTTTTGCAAAAAGCGTGGTTGAAATGATTTGGTCATCGTTTATTCCTCAAGGTTGAAAAAAGAAACGCACCAACACAAACGGGGAATGAACAGCGGAGATTTGGCTTGCTTTTAGTTTCCTACGTCAGTGCTAACTGCATCAGGTTCAACGGGTATTTCTCAGCTTGCATTATGGGTATAAGGCAAGCACCCCGACTAAATGAGTGGCTAATATAATCTTTAAAAAAAGGGTTGTAAAGTAGATTATCGCTACTTTGTTTCTAAGCCATTTTTCGGCACGGCTTGCTAAACAATTTGTTCTGAGGAGAGAATGGTCAGTTTTTAGCGAAAAAAACCGTGTATTTTCTACACGGTATTAAAAAGATTAGTTGATTTCGATCACATCAAACAATTTGTCTAATTGATGAGTTAATAGTGAAAGCGGGCGTTGGCTGGTTAGGGTGAGTTTTAAGTCAAATACGGTATCATTTTCTTCGACATTCAAACTTTTCACCTCAAATCCACGGTGGCGGATCACACGCAAAATACGCTCTAAGGTTTCTGGGCGTTTGTTCGCTTTAATCGTTAATTGATAGTGTGCCATTTGGTTCTCCTATATATCATCATCTAGCATATCGGCATTACAAGCACCAGGTGGAACAAGTGGCCAAACGTTTTCTTCTTGTGGAATGCAAACGTGAAGTAAATATGCCCCTTTGGCATTTAACAAGCGGTCAATTCCGTCCGAAACTTCGCAAGCCTTTTCAATACGTTCGCCCTCAATATCAAAGGCTTTAGCGAGCATAACGAAATCGGGATTGTCGTCTAAAATTGTTTGGCTGTGGCGACCGAGGAAGAAGAGCGATTGCCATTGGCGAACCATACCTAAGCGTTGGTTATCTAACAGTAAAATTTTAACAGGTAAATTAGCTCGCTTGATTGTACCAAGTTCTTGGATATTCATCATAATTGAGCCATCACCTGTAATGACAATCACTTGGTCATTAGGGCGAGCAACTTGGGCTCCAATTGCAGCAGGTAAACCAAATCCCATTGAACCAAAACCAGCTGAGGTGATATAGTTTTTCGGATCATTATAAGTGAGGTGTTGTGCCGACCACATTTGGTGCTGCCCTACGTCTGTTGTGACTACACTATTTGGAGATTTACGCTCTGAAAGAGTGTGCAACAACGCCGTAGAATCAATATGTCCTTCACCACTATTTTCTTGATATTGGAAATCAAACTGCTGCTTGAGATTACGCACATTGTCACGCCATAAATCAATGTTTAATGGCTGAGCTAAGCTATTTACAGCCTCAATTAGATCACCTTTTAACGCAATTTGTGCTTGGCGTAGTTTATTGATTTCCGCATTATCAATATCAATATGAATGACTTTTGCGTGTGGGGCAAAAGTATCTAATTTACCTGTTACACGGTCGTCAAAACGTGCACCGCAGGCAATCAGTAAATCACATTCTTGTACTGCATAGTTTGCAGCTTTTGTGCCGTGCATTCCGATCATTCCCATATAAAGCGGATCGGTTGGATCAATTGTGCCTAAGCCTTTTAGGGTGGAAACAGAGGGGATATTTGCAATTTTTGCAAAATTTCTGACCGCTTGTACGCCTTCTGCCATACCCACACCACCACCAACGTAAAGTACAGGTTTTTTTGCCTCTAGCAATAGTTGCTTAGCTTGTGCTAATTGTGTTTTATTTTGTGCAGAGGCTTTTTCTTTGGCATAGACAATAGGCTTAGCATTCGTTGTGGCTAATTGTATATCACGTGGTACATCAACTAGAACTGGGCCAGGTCTGCCACTTTGGGCAATTTGAAAGGCAAGGGCTAAAATTTCAGGAAGCTCCTCAATATTCTGTACGATGAAGCTATGTTTGGTGCAAGCAAGTGATAAGCCTAACACATCAGCTTCTTGGAAAGCGTCGGTACCGATTAAGTGGCTGGCAACCTGCCCTGTAATTGCAACGACAGGAATGGAGTCTAAGGCTGCATCACCTAAGCCAGTAATTAGATTGGTTGCACCTGGTCCTGAAGTGGCAATACAAACGCCTACTTTGCCAGTTGAGCGTGCGTAACCAATCGCCGCCATTGCTGCACCTTGTTCATTGCGACAGAGCAGATGATCTAAACCTGAGTCGTAGATGGCATCGTAGGTGGGCATAATTGCACCACCTGGGTAGCCAAAAATCGTGGTCACAGCGTGAGCTTTTAGGCTTTCAGTAATTAATCTTGCACCATTCATTATGTTGTGTCCTTGAGATTTTTTATTATGTAAAAATGAGCTGTATAGATACCATAAATTTATCATTTTTTAAACTCTATTTTTGCACTAAATAAAAGTGCTTTTTAGATTTTAAATTAACCATTAAGAGGTATTTTTTCAGGATTTTATTGATTTAATTCAATAAATCTTCACTTTGAGATAGTCGAGTTGATTTAAATTGAATATTCTCCCAAATGAGTTATAGGATTTCCTTATTAATTTAATAGGCAAAATCCTTATTTATATTTTTGATGATTTTTATCTGAGTGGGAGAACCAAAATGAAATTTTTAGCAAAAAGCCTAATAACGGTGACAATTTCAATATTGGGGTGTTTACAACCAGCTTTAGCTGAAGAAGCAAAAAAAGAGTCTTTAACAGATAAAGCACTTAAACACGAAAAATTAGGGGTAACAATTAATTCTGCAAACCATACTTTTGCAGAAAAATATCCGTTGCAATATAACTCTTGGAAAGCAACTTCCGAATCAACAGATCGTGGTAGTGCATTAGCAGCAGATCCACGTTATGTGGTGTTATGGGCAGGCTATGCCTTCTCTAAAGACTATAACAAACCCCGTGGTCACTATTATGCGATTACTGATGTGCGTGATATTTTGCGTACTGGTGCACCAAAAGATGAAAATGATGGTCCACAGCCAATGGCTTGCTGGACGTGTAAAGGCCCTGATGTCGCCCGCTTAATTGAAGAGAAAGGTGAGCGTGGTTATTTTGATCCTAAATGGGCAAAATATGGTTCAGAAATCGTGAATTCTATCGGCTGTGCTGACTGCCACGATACTAACTCAGAAGAATTTAAACAAGGTAAACCAGCGTTACAAGTAGCTCGTCCTCACGTATTGCGTGCCTTAAATACTATCGGCTGGAAATTTGAAGAGTTAGACAAACACGGCAAACGCCCAGCAGTCTGTGCGAACTGCCACGTGGAATACTATTTTAAAGATAAGAAAGATGTTACTTTCCCTTGGAAAAACGGCGTAGATGTGGATAGCATCGAGAAATATTATGATGAAATCAATTTTACCGACTGGACTCACGCTTTATCTAAAGCTCCGATGTTAAAAACACAGCATCCAGATTTTGAAGTTTGGTCACAAGGTACTCACGGCAAAAACGGCGTAACTTGTATTGACTGCCATATGCCTAAAGTGAAAGATAAAGAGGGTAACGTTTATACTGATCATAAAATCGGTAATCCATTTGATAACTTTGAATCAACCTGTAAGACTTGCCACGAGCAAAGTAAGGAAACATTACAAAAACGTGTTAAAGAGTATAAACATGATGTTAAAGAGACAATGATCCGTTTAGAAGATCAATTAGTGAAAGCTCATTTTGAAGCGAAAGCAGCTTGGGACGCAGGGGCAACACAAGATGAGATGAAAGACATTTTAACTGCAATTCGTCATGCCCAATGGCGTTGGGACTATTCAGCTGCAGGTCACGGTAATCACTTCCACGCACCAGATGTTATGTTACGCACTATTGCAACGGGTATTGATCGTGCAGCAGATGCGCGTGCGGCACTTGGTGTGGTACTAGCGAAACACGGTGTAGCAACGCCTGTTGCAATTCCTGATATCTCAACTAAAGAGAAAGCTCAAAAAGCAATTGGTTTAGATATTCCAAAAGATCAAGCCGCGAAAGATGAATTCTTAAAAACTGTTGTTCCACAATGGGAAAAAGAAGCTCGTGCGAAAGGCTTGTTGCCAGCAGAAGATGCACCAAAAGCAGATACAAAATAATGTAGCTTGAGGTGAACTATGAAAAATGTAATCTTAAAAACGGGGCGATTAATTGCCCCAGTACAAGCGGTCATATTTGCAGTTTTTTTTGCAATTTCTAGTGCAAATGCGGTAATGCCTGAACAACCAAAGCCACTTTGGCAATCAGAAAAAGTGGATGATGCACAAATTGCGACTGATGCAAGACGTGACCCAAACAAATATTGTACTCAGTGCCACGAATCTGCTAATGCAACGGGTAAACCTTTCCATCACGCAGGAAAACATTTCCAAAAAGAGGTGAAAAGCCCGAATACTGGTGAGCAACTTACTTGTGTGAGCTGCCACGGCAATATGTCTGAAAGCCACCGTAAAGGAGTAAAAGATGTCATGCGTTTTAACCCTCACGGTAAAGCAAGTAATGCAGATCTTGAGCGTTCTATTAATGAACAAAACCAAGTTTGTGTAGCTTGTCATACTCCAGAGAAATTACGTGAGAAATTCTGGGCTCACGACACACACGCAACTAAAATTACTTGTACAAACTGTCACGAGATTCACCCAGAAAAAGATCCAATGAAAGGCATTCCTGAAAAAGATCGCATTAAACTTTGTACGGATTGTCATACCAAAATTCATTCAGGCGAATTCAAAAATCCTGAAATGAAAGCTAGAGAAGCAAAAGGAGCGAAATAATGACTTGCACCCGTAGAGATTTCATCTCAGGGGCTAGTGCTATCGCAGTTGTGGCAAGCACAGGGCTTGCCACCTCTATAACTCTTGCTACTGAGAAAGAACAAAAGAAAATTCGCTATGCGATGGTACACGATGAAACTGCTTGCATTGGTTGTACCGCTTGTATGGACGCTTGCCGTACTACGAATAAGGTGCCTGAAGGTGTATCTCGTTTAGAAATTATTCGTAGCGAGCCATTTGGTGAATTTCCAAATGTACAATATGAATTTTTCCGTCAATCTTGCCAACATTGTACTCATGCCCCTTGTGTGAGTGTTTGCCCAACAGGTGCATCATTCATTGATTCTGAAACTGGGATTGTTGATGTAAATGCAGATTTGTGCGTAGGTTGTCAATATTGTATTGCGGTTTGCCCGTACCGTGTTCGTTTTATTCATCCTGAGAAAAAATCTGCCGATAAATGTAACTTTTGCCGTGATACTAACTTAGCAGAGGGTAAACAACCAGCCTGTGTTGAGGTTTGTCCGACTAAAGCCTTAACTTTTGGTGATATGAATGATCCAAATAGCGATATTTTCCATAAAGTGAAACAAAATTTTGTTTATCGTACCAAGATCTCATTAGGCACAGAGCCTAACTTATATCACATTCCATTTGGTAAAGGAGAGCGTAGATAATGAATGAATATGTCCCTTTCCAAACCCCAAATCTTGTTTGGGACGGCACAATTGCTATTTACTTGTTCTTACTGGGTATTTCATCAGGAGCAGTTCAGTTAGCGATTGCTTACCGTAATAGCGGAGCCAAACTGGAAAAACCGAGCCAGAACTGGATTATTCGTAGTGGCGCAATACTTGGCATATTGCCAACATTAATTGGTTTAACGTTATTAATTTTTCATTTAACAAAGCCTTGGACCTTCTGGAAGTTAATGTTTAACTACAGTGGTACATCGGTAATGTCTATGGGGGTAATGTTATTCCAACTTTATATGGCCGTCTTGCTTGTTTGGATTGCTATTATGTTTAAAGATTGGGTGGCTGTTTTTATCAATCGTTATCTTCCATCATTAAAATTATTGTTAGGTTGGATTGATACGCTTGAGGCAAAACTCCTAAAACCGATTGAATTTATCTTATTTGTATTAGCCGCTGTACTCGGGGCGTATACAGGTTTCCTACTTTCAGCGTTAATTAGTTACCCAATGTTAAATAACCCTGTATTGCCAGCGTTATTCTTAGCTTCTGGTGCATCATCGGGTATTGCAGCAACATTCTTAATGGTGCTACTGGCTGGCAAATTATCAGGTGAAAGCCACGAAATTTACTTTATGCACAAATTTGAAGTGCCTATTATGGTAACGGAACTCGGCTTAATTGTTGCGTTCTTCGTAGGATTACACTTTGGTGGAGCAGATAAATCACTTGCTTTAACGAATGCACTGAGTGGTTTTTGGGGCATTGTGTTCTGGATTGGTGTAATGCTCATCGGTATTGCCATTCCGCTGATTGCCAATATTTTTGGCAGCCATCGCTTAAAGCATAACGTAAAATTTATTATCTTGATTTCTGTTTTCGATTTAATCGGCGTACTCTGTTTACGTTACTTTATTCTTTACGCAGGGCAGCTTACTGTGGCAAGCTAAAGGCAACGTTGAATAAAATCATTGTTATGGGAGCTAGTTCTTTTTTGAGATCTCGCTCCCCTCTTTGCTAAAGAGGGGAATCTACTTGAGCGTATATTATATTCTTTGCTAATTTTTCTTCACAAGCGGTTATTTTTTGGATAATTTATGCTACCTGAACTGGGCTATTTTTCACTTTTATTGGCAGCGATTACTGCCATTTTTCAAATCAGTTTTGCGATATGGGGCGAAGTTCGTAAGCAATATGATTGGCTGGCGTTATCGCCTTTGTTTACCTATTTGCAAGCTGCTTTCATAAGCATTTCCTTTTTTGCCTTAGTTTATGCTTTTTTAACTGATGATTTCTCCGTGATTTATGTTGCTGCTCACTCTAATAGCCAACTTCCTCACTTTTTTAAATTTGCAGCCTCTTGGGGTGGACATGAAGGTTCAATGCTGTTTTGGCTTATGGCGTTAGTACTTTGGTCAGCCGTATTTTGCACATTTTCCGCAAAAATTGACCGCTTGTTTGCTCATCGAACCTTAGTAATGCTTGGGCTAATTTCACTTGGTTTTTTGCTTTTTATTTTATTTGTCTCTAATCCTTTTGAACGAGGCTTTCCACCGCCGCCAGAAGGACGAGATCTCAACCCAATGTTGCAAGATATTGGCTTGATTTTCCACCCTCCGTTGCTTTATTTAGGCTATGTTGGCTTTGCAGTGAGCTTTGCGATGATTGTCGCAGCGTTGATTTCAGGTGGAATGGATGCTGCCATAATGCGTTGGATTCGCCCGTGGGCGATGATTTCGTGGGGATTTCTTACTGCGGGAATCCTTTTAGGGGCTTGGTGGGCGTATTATGAACTAGGATGGGGTGGCTGGTGGTTCTGGGATCCTGTTGAAAATGCTTCATTAATGCCCTGGTTGTTAGGTACTGCCCTTGTGCATAGTTTAATTGTAAGCCAGCAGCGTGGGGTGTTCTATTACTGGACGATTTTACTCGCTATTTTTGCCTTTGCATTGAGCTTATTAGGCACATTTATTGTTCGCTCTGGTGTTTTAACGTCTGTTCACGCATTTGCCATTGATCCTGATCGTGGAATGGCGTTGCTGATATTATTTTTCAGCCTCAGCTTTATCGCCTTAGCACTTTTTGCATTTAGAGCAACGTTATGGCAAGGCAAAGTTCAGTTTAATTTGCTGTCAAAAGAAACCGCCTTTCTGATGATTAACGGTTTATTCAGTGTAGCTGCTTGCGTCGTGTTATTGGGCACATTCTACCCGATGATCTTCACTATGATGAACTGGGGGGCAATTTCAGTTGGAGCACCTTATTTCAATAGTGTATTTGCCCCTCTTGCTTTATTGCTGCTGATGATAATGGGCTTGGCGGCTGCGTTGCGTTGGAAGCAGATCCCAATCAAACAAATTTTAGTGAAATTATGGCTATTTCCAGCGGCAGTTGCTATCGCTATAGGGCTGATTTATCATTCTATTTCCACCCGACCGCATTTTGAGTTGGTGTTATTGCCAATTGTGTTTATAAGCCTTGCGATCTGGATTATTCTAACCCACATTCCTTATTTGCGATTTATGTTTAAAATCCGCCCGCTTGCAATGCGATTAGCTCACATTGGCTTTGCAGTATGCGTGGTTGGAGCAATGATGAACAGTTATTACGGCGATGAAATCGGCGTTCGCTTAAAAGTAGGTGAGCAGGCTGAATTAGCAGGTTATACTTTCAAATATGAAGATTACAATGATTTAATTGGTCCAAACTACACGGCTGAGCAAGCCGTTTTCTCGATTAGTAAAGAAGGTGAAACTCTCGCTAATGTGATGCCAGAAAGACGATATTATGATGTTCGTACGATGACAATGGCAGAAGTAGGGCTATACCACCACTATTTGGACGACATTTACATTGTAATGGGCGATAAATTTGGTCACCTAGAATATGCTTTCCGCCTACACTACAAGCCTTATGTACAAGCCCTGTGGCTTGGTGGGCTGATTATGATTTTAGGTGCATTGCTGGCGTTGTTGGGGTATTGCATACCCTCTTTTTCAAATAAAGACTAAAAAATGAAGAAAATATTTTTACTGATTCCGCTGTGTCTCCTGATTGCCATTGTAGGCTTTCTTTCTGTTCCACTCATAAATAAAGATGCCCTTTCTCCAACGGAAGATTGGCAGGGCAAGCCATTTCCAGAATTTGTGGGCAAGAATTTGCTCGATAGCAACGCCCATTTGAACAATAACAGCCTACCGAAAGAGCCTTATATTCTCAATGTGTGGGCGAGCTGGTGTACTTGGTGCATTAAAGAATTTCCAATGTTGTTAGAACTAAAACAGCGAGGCGTACCGATTGTCGGCTTAACCTACAGCGATCGCCCAAATGATGCACTGAAAGCGTTAGAAAATTGGGGAAATCCGTTTAGCCTAATTATTGATGACTACGAAAAAGGCGTTTTAATTCAAACGCTTAAGGTTTCTTCAGCACCTTCAACTTATTTGATAGATCGCAACGGCGTGGTGCGTTACCAGCAAAAAGGCTACAACCCGGATTTTGCCCAAGATTTTTTGCCAAAGTTAGAGGTGCTACGTAATGAAAAGTAAGCGGTCATTTTTGCAAAAAATTTGGCTAATTCTACCGCTTGTATTTGGTATGACTGCCATAGTTCAAGCGGATATGGTGGATACCTTTCAATTTAAAAATGAGGCAGACCGAGTGAGGGCAATCTCACTTGCTCGCGCTTTACGCTGCTTACAGTGCCAAAACCAAAATTTGGTTGAATCGAACGCGACCGCAGCTTATAACTTGCGGATTGAAGTTTATGAAATGGTGAGTGAGGGGAAAAGCAATGAGGAAATTATCCGCATTATGACGGACCGCTTCGGTAATTTTGTAAATTATAACCCACCACTTACGTCACAAACTTGGGTACTTTGGGGTTTACCTGTTGGGCTATTTAGTTTGTTATTTCTTGCCATTTTATGGCGAACCCGAAAAAAGAAATGAAATAAGAGTAAATATAATGGAAAGTCGCGATCAATTAAGCAGAGAAAATTACCAACAAGCGGTCAAATTTGCTCAACAGTTTGCAGATGATGTGAAGCAAGAATATGAGCGTGAGGCAGAGCAGCGTTACCAGTTCGAGAAAGCTCAATTTGAACAAAGTGAGTTGCAAAATAATGCTAAAAAGCGGCCGCTTGCTAGAATGACAACACTTTCACTTCTTGCAATTTTATTGTTAGGCGTTGCTTACTATAGTTTCTCAGGGCGTTATCAAGTTGTACAAGAAGGCTTGAACGTCCACAAAGATTTTCAGCAACAAGTGAACGAAGCTCACGGCACGTCAAAAAATGAACGCTACATTATCAGCCTACAAAATCAGTTAAGAGAGAACCCCAATAATGGCGACTTGTGGTATGAGCTAGGGCAGGCTTATGTGTTAAGTAATGACTTCGATTCAGCCTTAGTTTGCTATGACAATGCTCAAAAACTACTCGGTAAAAAAGCGGCGATTTTAGGTGCAGTCGCAACGGCTCGTTATTATGATAATGGGCAGAAAATGAACAAAGAAATCAGTGCAATGATTGATGAAGCATTGAGCTTAGATAAAAATGAAAGTGCCAGTTTGTTGTTACGAGCTTCAGATGGCTTTTTAAATAATAACTACCAACAAGCACTAGATTATTGGCGAAAAGTGTTAGATGGAAACGATAATGCAATTAATCGCCGAGCCATCATTCAAAGTATGGAGATGACGAGGCAGATCTTGGAAGGGCAACAAGGAAAATAAATATAAGTGGTATTTTTCTAGAGATGTTGAACATGACGAACAAAAAGCAGCGTCTAAATTCCTATTTAAACGATGTTTTATTTTGAAAATCAATTCATCAATTCATCAATTCATCAATTCATCAATTCATCAATCAATTCTTGTACGCTTTTGATTTTGTCAATTTGTGATATGCCTGTACCCACCGACACATAGCCATTATCAAAATCGCCTTCTAGCATACCCAAACGCATTCCCGTGCCTGCGTTCATAACGACTGCAATCTCGCTACGACTTGCCCCATTTTCACTAAGTTCAAAGCATTTTTGGGCAAGTGTGGTTGGCAATGAGCGGTAATAATACGGCTCGGTGCGAAACAGTAGCAGGTCATTGGCGGTTGCACCCACAATCCATTCTTTGACTTTTTGGTGGCTGCGGCACTCGGTTGTGGCGATAAACGCTGTGCCAACCCACACACCTTCTGCCCCTAGTGCCAAACTTGCTTGCACCGCTTTTTTGTCGCCAATGCCCCCTGCAAGCATTATGGGCAAATCCACCTTACCGACAAACTCTGCCAAAACGCTAAAACTGCCCACTTCTTTCATCGGCAAAGTGCCACCTTCGTCAAAGCCTGTCAAAACCAAAATATCCGCCCCAAGTTTTTGGGCTTTTAGGGCATCGGTCAAATTGGGATTGGGCAGACGGCAGATGATTTTGATGCCCGCAGTTTTGAGTTTGGCGTAAATGGCAGGGTCAAGCCAGCCGTTGTCCAGCACCACAGGCACGCTCTCGTCAATCAACAAATCCACCATCAAGGGAATGAGCGACAAATCATAAGACAGCATAAACGGCACGCCAAAGGGCTTGTCGGTCAAGGCTTTGACCTTACGGATTTCGTTACGCATACGCTCTAAAACTTCTTCGTTGGAGCTTGGGTTGGTCGTCTGCCCTGCGTGTGGGGCCAAAAAGCCCAGTCCGCCTGCGTTCGCCACGCTTGCCACCAAATGCGCGTCCGTCAGCCACGACATTGGGGCTTGGACAATGGGGTGTTTGATGTTTAGGATTTGGGTGATACGGTTCATAAAATTTTCTCTTTAAAATAAATGGAATGGGGTATTATAAAATTTTAGAATTGGCAATGGAATGGCGGTTTTTGGAAAGTTGGTTTTTAAAAATGGAAAGATTATTTTGTCAGTTTTCCAATAAAAAACACCGCTTGAAAATTCAAACGGTGCATAAATTATTCAGTCAAGATATTTTTCAAATGGCGTAACAAATTTATTTATCATTTCATTGGCGCGGCGTTTGGCTTGTTCAACAAAATGTTTTAAATAAGATTTTGCCCATTGCTCTTTTGTATCCGAAAAGCCTTGCTCCATATCACAAGTGTGAAATTGAATTTGCATTGCAGCTGCCCAATTAATATACAATGAACTGGGGTCGGATTTAAATAAATCCATAAAATGCACGTTTTGACAAACTAATTTATCATTATCTAAATTCCAATCTATTTCAAGGTAGTTAATAGTAAAATTATCAAATTCCTGATTATCAATCATTTTGGCACAAACCTGAGCCAATTTATAGGAAGATATGATATTAGGAGCTTGGGCTTTTTTACTTAGATTTCTGGTTTTAATATCAATAATTTGATAAAAATTATCTTTAACCAACAATATGTCTGCTGTGTCATTTTGTTTTTCTTCAAATGGCGATTCTATACTCCACTTATCCATTGCATCCTTACCACGACTTAATAGAAACATAATCGTAGGAGAATGGAATAATGCTAATCTTGCTTCCAATCCAATGACCATTGGATTTTTACTGAATAAATCATTTAGATATTCAAATTGTCTAAATGTATTATTGGGAAAGTTGTCTTTAATCTTTTGATATACTAATTTATCAAAAGGCTCGCCAGCAGAATGACCAGATAATGTTCCGCTTAGCGGTCTTGGAACAGATAAACCAATCAATTTTGGTTTTAAATCATTAAAATCAATAATCATTATTAAACCTGCAAAAGTTGCTGAAATTTAGATTGAATAACATTGGACAATGAAATGTCTTTATTTTGAATCAAGTTACGAGTTAATTGGCTAATTTCATCGTGCAATTCAACTTCACTATCATTATGCCAATCTATTGTTTTAAATGGAATACTTGCTAATGGCTTTTCAGAGAATTCCACAATATTTCCTTTTAATACACCATTGTACTTTAACCACTGAAAGATAATGGGTTGATTAAGATAAGCAGTAATGTATTCTATACTTTCACGAGTGCTTTCTTTTTTAAGAATAGCAGTAACATCTTGGGTTGGATAAAAATATTCATCAACCAATGCAAAACGAAAATAATTTTTGTGAGAAATTCGTTCCTTACAAGGCACAAAAATGCGTTTTTGTTTTTGAGAAAATAATTTATAGTTTCTCAAAAACACCCATTGCCAATAAGGAATGTTCTTGTTGTACTGGTATCTATTATTTAAATCATCTTTATAATTTTGTAAATGGCTATAAAAGTTAGGATAATTTTCTTGAAATTCTTGTTCACTAATATTTGCATCAATAAAAATATAAGGCGTTTCATTGCTCGCAATAAAAGGCATTAAATTCTTAGCTTTAATGACACGAATCAAGCTATTACTTTCCGAATGACTTAATTCCGATAATGAATACTGGAATGCTTTATCTAGTCCACTTACCATTCCATTACCAATATCGCATACATCTTTTAGGGTGATAAGTTGGATGTTTTTTTCAAATAAATCCTTTGCTGAATTTTCTGTAAGGCACATTGTTTCAAACTTAGAAAGTTGTTGTTTAATGTTATTGGGTTTTAAAGACCAAATTTGATTTTTTTTAAATGGTTCTATTTCAAAATAAACCACATTTTCTGTCGTTCTTTGATAAAGAATATCATCTAAAAATTTTGGCGTAATTTTTTTGTTTTTGGTTAATCTTGTAATTTTAACGATTTGATTATTTTTATTTTCTGACTTAATGTATTTAAAAATAATATTTGATGAAGTTACTTTATCAAATATTTTGCTTTCATTAAAAGATATGATTTGTTCAATATAACCATTATCCAACATAAAATCACGCATTTTTTGAGCGTGATTGGTATTCAGCCAGTATTCTGGGCAAATAAAAATAAGCTCACCATTTTCTTTTAATAATAAAATTGATTTTATAATAAAAATATAAAGATAATCACATAAAGAATTACAATATTTTTGCCACAATTCATTATGTGATAACTCATCTTTTAAATGCGTTTCTAAGTTTTTCCAACGGATATATGGCGGATTGCCGATAATTAAATCAAACTTGTCCTGAATGTTTGTAGAAATAAAACTATGGTAACAAACTGGATAAATATTATTCAAAGTTTCATCAATTTCATAAGCAGTAATATTTTTAAATCCAGATTCTGTTAAGCTATTTATAAAAACCCCTTCACCACAAGACGGTTCTAGTATTTGGGCGGTTTTGGGTGCATTACTTAATCGCACCATAAAATCTGCCATTATTTTGGGAGTAAAGTATTGACCGTAAGCGTTTTTCATAATTTATTTAAAATCAACAAATATACCCAAATTATAACATTTTTAAAGCCTAAAATCCATTTTCAATCAGCCAAAAACACCGCCTGCCTTCCCCAAACGGTGTTTTCTCTTTTTCCCTTAACCTTTCAATCCATACTGATACGGCACGCCCAAATGCTCCCTTAGCGTATCGCCTTCATAATCGGTATGATAAATCCCCCGCTCCTGCAAAATCGGCACGACTTTTTCCACAAATTCACGCACGCCCATTTGACTGTCAGGGGCAAGCGAAAAGCCGTCTTGGGTTTTGATTGTTTGCACAAGCGATTTTGATAGACTGACCTTAACAAGCGGTTTGGGCGTTTTGGCGGTTGCCACATTGCCAAAAGATAAAGATAATGCCAACGCAAGGGCTGTTGATTTTAGGATTGTTTTCATCATATTACGCTCATTGAATTGATTACAATGAGCGTATTATAAAATTTTAAAATTGGGAATTGAATGGCGGTTTTTGGAAAGGTGGTTTTTAAAAATGCAAATGTAAATTAAAACCTGCTAAAATAACCCAAATGTTTAAACAGTCAAACCAATGAATCTCAACACCCTACATCTATTTGTCGCCATTGTCCAAACAGGCTCGCTTTCCAAAGCGTCCGAACGCACAGGCGTACCGATTGCCACTATCAGCCGTCAAATCAGTGAGCTTGAAAAATCCTTGCAAATTCAACTGTTTGACCGCCAAAAATCAGGCGTTAAGCCCACAATGGCAGGGCAAAAACTGTATGACGAAGTGCATTTGCCTATTGACAATTTGTTAAATGCCAAACAAGTGCTTCTTGATGATGAACAGAATTTAAAAGGCGTGTTACGCATTTCAGCACCGCCTGCTTTTGAGCCTGTGCTTTGGTGGATTGGCAAGTTTCAACAGCAATTTGCCCACATTCACATTCATTGTACGCTGACCGAACGCTATTTGGATTTGGCAAATGACGGTATTGATGTGGCGTTTCGCATTGGCGACTTGCACGGTGATGATTTTATTGCCAAAAAAGTATTGACGCTTGGCACCAAATGGGTGGCAAGTCCTGATTTGTTGGCACGACTTGGCACACCAAAAACTATATCCGATTTGGCAAATTATCCCATTGCCAGTTGGGCAAAAAATGGCGAAAGCGAAATGGTCATTCAAATGAACAAAGCAAAAATTGCCTTGCCGATAGCATTTGCCAGCAATGACAGCTATGCGGTGGAATATATGATTTTGCAAGGCTCATATATCGGACAAATGTCTGCTATTACCGCTGATGAATGGATAGCCAAAAAGCATTTGGTGGAGATTTTACCCCAATTTGATGCCCCTGCTTTTGAAGTGTTTATGTTGTACGCCGCCCATCGTTATCGCTCTGCCATTGTCAAAGCCTTTGTGGAATTTGTATTGGATGAAATTCAGACTGACTGAACATAAAATACCATCCAAATGAAAGTTTGGGCGGTATTTATTTTTTAAAGCAACCCATCATCAAAATAGGCATTAATGCGTATCTAAAATATCCACATCGTCTTTGTCTGATTTGCCAAAATTATCCACCAGCGTTTTGCTGGCTTCGTTTAAGCCAAAAACTTGCACGCTTGCCCCTTGTTTTTTGTAGCGTGTTACCACTTTATCCAAGGCACTGACCGCCGAAATGTCCCAAAAATGGGCGAGACTGACATCAATGCTCACGGTTTTGACGGTTTTTTTATCAAAATCAAAACTGGCGATAAAATCATCGGTTGATGCAAAAAACACCTGCCCTGTTACCCCATACGCCAAATCGCTCTCATCTGCGGTAGGCAAATTTAGCACCTTCATGTAACGCCCAATTTTATTGGCAAAAAACAACGCCGACAACAACACCCCAAAAAACACCCCCAAAGCCAAATTATGACTGTACACCACAATAGCAACGGTGGTTATCATCACCACATTAAAGCCCAAAGGGTGCGTTTTTAGCTCTTTGATGGACTGCCATTTAAAGGTGCTAAGAGCCACCATAATCATAATGGCAACTAGTGCAGGCATTGGAATAATTTTAATCCAATCACCCAAAAACACCACCAAAATCAACAAAAATATGCCTGCCATCAGCGTAGAAAGTCGGGTGCGTCCGCCAGATTTGATGTTAATTACCGATTGCCCAATCATCGCACAGCCTGCCATACCGCCAAACAGACCGCTGACAATGTTGGCGATGCCTTGCCCTTGGCATTCTTGGTTTTTGTTACTGTCGCTTTCGGTCATTTCATCAAGCAAATTGGCGGTCAATAACGATTCTAACAATCCCACCGCTGCAAGGCTCAATGAATAGGGCAAAATAATCCACAAAGTGTTCAAATTAAACGGCACATTCGGCAACAAAAACGCAGGCAAGCTGTCTGGCAACTGCCCCATATCGCCCACCGTGCGAACATCAAAGCCAAGCCCTACCGCCACTAAAGTAACCAGCACCACCGTTGCCAATGGCGACGGTATTAATTTGCCAATTTTGGGTAAATAACCAAAACCATACACCACTAACAACCCCAAGGCGGTTAAGGCGTAAGTTTGCCACGACACGCCTGCTAAATTGGGGTTTAATTCGGGCAACTGTGCCAAAAAAATCAAAATCGCTAAAGCATTGATAAAACCAATCATCACCGCCTGCGAGATAAACCGCATCAAACTGCCTAGTTTCATCCAGCCTGCTACAATCTGAATCATGCCTGTTAAAAGTGTAGCGGCAAGCATATAGTCCACACCGTGATTTTTAACCAGACTTGCCAGCACTAATGCCATTGCCCCTGTAGCGGCACTAATCATCGCAGGGCGACCGCCAAAAAAGGCAATCACAATGGCAATGCAAAAAGACGCATACAAGCCCACCTGTGGCGAAACCCCTGCAATGATAGAAAAAGCAATAGCTTCTGGAATCAACGCCAACGCCACCGAAAGTCCTGATAAAATATCTGCTCTAGGATTGGCAAGCCAGTTTTGCGAGAAATGTTTAATAGAAAAAGCAGAAAATGCTGTCAAAATAGATGTCCAAATTGTCAAAAAAATCGATTGTAACACAGCTTTTGGTTTGATTTAAATGATAAAAAACACCACTTACCTTTTTGCAAATGATGTTTTAAATCGTCATTATTTTACTTCAAAATATGCTATTTTATCGCGATAAAAAGAGTTTAAATAAGTCATACCTCGATGCAATACGGTAGAGACGTCACTCAAATCTTACGTATATTTGCCTTAAGTAAACGGGTGTTGCTGCCAAATTGTCGGGGTTGATGGTGGTGATGTGATAATTTGTCTTAACAGCTTGTCATCCGCCCAGTGCAAACTTTCAAATACGCCATAGCAAATAGCAATGTGGTTTGCTTAGTCAAGTGATGGCCAGCGTGGCAGCATTGGCATTCACTTCAAAAAATCTCAATGGTTACACGGATGATTTTTTTCAAAGACATTGTGATTGACCGTATAAAGTAGCGATTTTCTCCCGCCAATCACACTAATGCTAATGGCGTGAATTTGTATTTTGTCAGCATGTGGCGGTGTCAGATGTGCTTGTGGTAACCGTATTCCAGACCATACTCCCTTTGGATAAGTTGTTTAGTGTTTTTAATTGGCGAGCCAAATTATAAGGTTAGTTGTAAGTGGTTAGAAATTACACTTTTGTCATTAATGATGTGTATATCATTGAAAAATACGGTAAAAATGGACGAGGTATTGGAGTGGCTTTCGTGCTTTCACGCTCAATGGAACATTGTTTGATTGGTGAATATGGCTTGGTAGAGGAGGCACGTCTAATTTAGACGTGGTTTGCTGTCTATCAAGGATCGCGAACAATCGGTATTTATGTGGGAGTTTTTGGATTTTATGAATAGTAAATTACTTTAAGCAAAAAATAAGGTGGGATAAGCCCACCTTATAAGTTCACTATGATTTATTGTAAAATCACATAGAAATTGCCACCGTCACGCAAGATGTTTAGTGCAACTACGGATGGTTTAGCATCTAAAATTTTACGTAAATCAGCGATGTTTTCGACTGAATGACGGTTTACGCCAATGATAATGTCACCTTTTTTCAAGCTACGCATTTCAGCAATAGAACCTTTTTCTACGCTTGAGATTTCAACGCCTTTAACCCCTTTTGAGTTATAGTTGTTAAACGTAGCCCCTTTTAATGCAGGAATAATGTTTTCTGCTGTGGTTTTCACTTCTGAGTCTGATTGTAGGGTAACTTTTGTTTTGGCTTGTTTTCCGTCACGTAAATAGGTTAGTTCGAGTTCTTTGCCAACACCAGAGGTTGCCACTTTAGCCCGCAATTCGCTGAAGCTATGGATTTTTTGACCGTTAATTTCAGTAATCACATCGCCAGCTTTAAAGCCAGCTTTGGCTGCGGCAGAGTCTGGTAATACTTCACTAATGAAAGCACCTTGTTGCGTTGAAATATTAAACTCTTTCGCTAGATTCGCATTTAGCTCCCCGCCTTTAATACCCAGCATACCGCGTTTCACTTCACCAAATTCGATAATTTGGCTCACAAGACTACTTGCCATATTGCTAGGGATTGCGAAAGCAATACCAGCATTACCGCCACTTGGCGAAATAATTGCCGTGTTGATACCGATTAATTCACCATTTAAGTTAATGAGCGGACCACCTGAGTTACCTTGATTGACTGCAGCATCAGTTTGGATATAGTTTTCATATCCTTCATCGGATTTGCCAGTTGAGCGACCCAGTGCAGAAACAATGCCTGATGTTACGGTTTGTCCTAAGCCAAATGGGTTACCAATGGCTACAGTAAAATCGCCCACCTGTAATTTGTCAGAATCAGCAAATTTAATTTCAGTGAGGTATTTTGGATTTTCAATCTGAACTAATGCGACATCTGAAAGTGGATCGCTGCCGACTAATTTTGCGTTAAATTCACGACCATCTTCGAGTTTTACGGTCATTTTATCTGCGTTATCAATAACGTGGTTATTCGTAATGATATAACCTTTTTCTGCATTGATGATAACACCTGAGCCTACACCACGAAAGTGACGAGGAGCAGATGAACGGTTACCGAATAGATCGGCATTCGGTCCGAAGAAAAATTCAAATTCGGGTGGAATTTCACGTGTGTAGCGAGAATCTTCTTGTGTTTTACCTTCAACTGCAATGCTTACCACGGCAGGGCGAACTTTTTCTAACATTGGCGCAAGGCTAGGCAGTGCTTGTCCATTTACTTGTATTGGTAATGTAGCCTGTGCAGCCATTGGTATGGCGGTAATACTTGAACCTAAAATTATGGCGCTGAAAAATGAATTTTTGAGAGTGTTATTCATATTGTATATGTTCCTCATATCTATTTATTGCGTTTTTATAATTTACGAGTGAAATAGCTCGTGTTTACTAAGACAAAGCTTTTTTTTTTCAGTTCATCAATTTGCAAAATTTTTATGAAAATCGACCGCTTGTCAGAATAATTTTGCAAGCTTATTTAAAAGTTTTTTGACATTCGGTTAAATTTAATAGACCATACACCAATTTTGTTAATTTGAGTCCTATTTTGATGTCTAGAGAAAATTTGGTTGAAGTAAAGCATCTGACCTTTAAACGAGGGAGCCGAGTGATTTATGACAATCTCAATTTGCAAGTGCAAAAAGGTAAAGTAACTGCCATTATGGGGCCGTCTGGAATAGGTAAAACTACGTTGTTACGCTTAATTAGCGGTCAAATTTTACCTGAATCAGGCGAAATATTGTTTGATGGCAGAGATATTTGTAAAGCAAATAATAAAGAGCTTTATGAAATTCGCCAGAGAATGGGAATGCTGTTCCAATCAGGTGCGTTATTTACCGATATTTCTACATTTGATAATGTGGCTTTCCCTATTCGTGAGCACACTTGTTTGCCCGAAGAGCTAATTAGAAAATTAGTGCTGTTGAAACTAGAAGCCGTTGGGCTTCGGGGCGCGGCAAGTCTAATGCCTTCCGAATTATCTGGTGGTATGGCGCGTCGTGTCGCACTTGCTCGTGCGATAGCACTAGATCCTGATTTGATAATGTATGATGAACCCTTTGCAGGACAGGATCCGATTAGTATGGGTGTGATTGTAGAGTTAATTAAAGAGTTAAATCAGGCATTAAATCTCACCTCTATTGTTGTATCTCACGATGTAAAAGAGGTGCTAAGTATTGCGGATTATGCTTATATTGTGGCGGATAAACGCATTATTGCAGAAGGAACACCAGAAATGTTACTCGAAAGCCAGGATCCACAAGTAGTGCAATTCTTAGCAGGTAAAGCTGACGGCCCCGTGCGTTTCCACTACCCGGCTAAAGATTATACGGAGGAGCTATTTAATGGTTAATTTTATTAGCTCTGTTGGGATTTGTGTTATTAATTTTATCCGTACGTTTGGGCGTTCAGCTTTTATGTTATGGGGGGCATTAATTGGTAAGCCTGAATTTAGAAAACACAAACCGTTATTGATTAAGCAGCTTTATGCACTAGGGGTGCAATCGCTTTTAATTATTATGCTTTCGGGTTTATTTATCGGTATGGTGTTAGGTTTGCAAGGTTATGTGGTATTAACAGATTTTGCCGCTGAAAGCAGTTTGGGGACGTTAGTATCGCTTTCGCTATTGCGTGAATTAGGGCCTGTAGTTACCGCTTTATTATTTGCAGGGCGAGCTGGCTCAGCATTAACAGCAGAAATTGGTTTAATGAAAGCGACAGAGCAACTTTCCAGCCTTGAAATGATGGCCGTTGATCCATTAAGAAGAATTATTGCACCTCGCTTTTGGGCTGGAGTAATCTCAATGCCTATTTTGGCCGCCATTTTTACCGCAATTGGTATTTGGGGAAGCTCGCTTGTTGGCGTCGACTGGAAAGGTGTTGATAGTGGAAGTTTTTGGTCTGTAATGCAAAGTTCTGTTAATGCTAGCGATTTAGTTAATGGTTTCATTAAAAGTATTATTTTTGCCTTTGCTATAGTGTGGATTGCTTTATTTAATGGTTATGATTGTATACCTACTTCAGAAGGTATTAGCCAAGCAACAACAAAAACCGTGGTAAATGCATCACTTGTGATTTTAGGATTAGATTTTATTTTAACTGCGATTATGTTCGGTGGTTGATTTTAGTAAAAGGAATAGACAATGCGTCAATCAATTAAATATGAATTCTGGGTAGGGTTATTTGTGCTACTAGGGTTAGCAGCTCTTGTCTTTTTAGGTTTAAGAGTGGCAAATGTGCAAGGTTTCGCTAGTGAGAAAACCTACACGCTTTATGCAACTTTTGACAATATTGGTGGACTAAAGGTACGTTCGCCAATAAAAGTGGGTGGTGTAGTAGTAGGGAGAGTTACAGATATTTCTCTTGACAAGAAAAGCTATACGCCTAAAGTTGCCTTAGCTGTGAATGAGAATTTTAACCAAATTCCAGATACCAGCACGCTTTCAATTAAAACCTCTGGCTTATTAGGCGAACAATATATTGCGTTAAATGTCGGCTTTATGATTGAAGGCGAAACCGCAATAATGAAAGAGGGTGATACTTTTGTGGATACTAATTCTGCAATGGTGTTGGAAGATTTAATCGGTCAGTTTTTATATGGCGATAAAAAGTCAGATAAAATTGAAGGTGAAAAAGCGGTTGATTCTGTCACGGCAGAATAATCAACCTAACAACAATAACCTCTAATTTAGAGTTTGGAGATTATCAATAATGTTAAAAAACATTAAAAAAATTATCGTAACAGGTTTAGTGGCAGTTTCTGCCTTATTCTCAACTTCTGCATTTGCGGAAACAAGTCCTTATGTATTAATGCAACAAACAGCAGATAAACTATTTGGTAATATCAAAAGCAATCAAAGTAAAATTAAATCAAATCCTGAATATTTGCGTACTATCGTGCGTAACGATTTAATGCCATACGTCCACGTTAAATATGCAGGTCAGTTAGTATTAGGTAAAAATTTATCTTCTGCAACGGATGCACAAAAAGAAGCCTTTTTTAACGCATTTGGTCAATTTGTCGAGCAATCTTATGCACAAGTATTAACTCAATATCAAGGTCAAAATGTACAAATTGAAAGCCCAAAATCAGTTGATGGTAAATCAATTGTAAGCATTCGTGTGAATGTAGCAGGAAAAGGTGCTGCACAGCCAATTAAATTAGATTTTAAATGGCGTAAAAACAGTAGAACAGGTGAATGGCAAGCATACGATATGGCTGCTGAAGGCGTGAGTATGGTTGCAACTAAACAAAATGAATGGGCAGGTGTTATTCGTCAAAAAGGTATTGATGCTTTAACTGCTCAAGTTGCTCAATCAGCAAAACAGCCTATTATCTTAAAATAAGTCGCTTAGTTATGCCGCAAAAAAAATTACAATGGGATGTTCAGCAAAACAATGAAAGTCTTTTTGTGAAACTATCGGGCGAATTAACTCGTGACACGTTGCTTCCATTGTGGGAGCAACGTGCTTCTTTTTTATCTCCTAAAACTACTCAAAGATTGTATTGGGATTTAAAAGAGATCACGCGTGTTGATTCTGCTGGTTTTACATTACTTGCTGAATTATTAAATCACTATCATAAAATCATACCAAATAGCTTAATCCATACACCAGATTCTGTGAGAACATTAGCAGAACTGTACGATTTAAACGATTGGTTTGAGCAATTTATTATTTAGAGAACTAGAAATTAGGACTTAATAATGACCCCATCACAAATTGAAGAAATTTTAAAACAAAGCTTAACCGATGTAGCGGAGGTGTATGCACAAGGCGAAAATGCACATTTTGGCGTTATTGTCGTCAGTGATAGCATCGCTTCACTTTCAAAAGTAAAACAGCAGCAAGCTGTTTATGCACCATTATCAGACTATTTCACTACAAATGAAATTCACGCATTAACGATCAAAGTATTCAGTACAGAAAAATGGAAAACTGAGCGTTTACTAAATATGGTAGGATAATGGATAATATTTTGACAAGCGGTTAAAAAATTCATCTTTTTTGCAAATTTCTAGACAAAAATGACCGCTTGTATTTCGTTACCACTTACATATTCTTAATTTAGGACTCCCAAATGGAAAAATTTCGTGTGTACGGGCCATTCTCTCTGAGTGGAACGGTAGATATTTCAGGTGCCAAAAATGCAGCCCTGCCTATTTTATTTGCATCTATTTTAGCTGAAAAACCGGTGACATTAAAAAATGTACCTGATTTAAAAGACGTTGATACCACTTTTAAAATTTTACGCCAATTAGGCGTGATGGTTGAGAAAGCAGAAAAAGGCGTTGTATATATTGATGCAAGTAACATTAATAACTACGTTGCACCATACGAATTAGTCAAAACAATGAGAGCTTCTATTTGGGCATTAGCACCGTTGGTTGCACGTTTCCAAGTTGGACAAGTTTCATTGCCAGGTGGCTGTACTATTGGTGCTAGACCTGTTGATATGCACATTTCTGGCTTAGAGAAAATGGGCGCTAGAATTGAATTAGATGAAGGCTATGTAAAAGCAACCTCTCGTGGGCGTTTAAACGGTGCCAGAGTTTATATGGATAAAGTAAGCGTAGGGGCAACCTTATCAGTGATGATGGCTGCAACCCTTGCAAAAGGGACTACTGTAATTGAAAATGCCGCACGTGAGCCAGAAATTGTGGATACTGCCGATTTCTTAAATGCAATGGGTGCAAAAATTTCTGGTGCAGGTAGCGATATGATCACGATTGAAGGCGTTGAACATTTAGGCGGCTGTGAGCATAGCGTAGTGCCAGATCGTATCGAAACGGGTACTTTTTTAGTGGCAGCAGCAGTATCGGGCGGCCACATTACTTGTCGCGGTACTAAAGCAGATACGCTTGATGCAGTAATTGAAAAATTACGTGAGGCGGGTATGCAAATTGATGTGACTGAAGATACCATCACACTAGATTCATTTGGTCGTCGCCCGAAAGCAGTGAATATCCGTACAATGCCACATCCAGGTTTTCCAACAGATATGCAAGCTCAATTTACGTTGTTAAATGCGGTAGCAGATGGTACAAGTCGTATTACTGAAACGATTTTTGAGAACCGTTTTATGCATATTCCAGAGCTTATTCGTATGGGAGCTAAAGCTGAAATTGAAGGCAACTCCGCGATTTGCTATGGTGTAGATCGATTAAAATCAGCAGAAGTGATGGCAACCGATCTTCGTGCTTCAATTAGTTTAGTATTGGCAGGTTGTATTGCAAATGGTGAAACTATTGTTGATCGCATTTATCATATCGATCGGGGTTATGAACATATTGAAGAAAAATTACGCAGACTTGGGGCAAGAATAGAACGATTTTCCACGCCATCTGAAGATGAGTAATTGCAACATTTCCTGAAAAGAAGACCGCTTGTTAGTATTTTTTCAAGCGGTTTTTAATTATGCTTTCAACCTAAATCTTCCTCTACTATAACGAGTTTTTATTAGAGCCAAAATTTGCTCTTTCTCACTATTTACACGTTGTTGGCTTTGTTTTGCCACAATTAATGAGTGCTGTATAGAATGAGCGTGAGTAATAGCAATTGCTAACGCATCAGCGGCATCAGCTTGTGGCTGGGCAGAAAGTTGTAGCATTCGCGTTACCATATCTTGAACCTGCACTTTATCTGCTGAACCAATCCCTGTAACTGTTTGTTTCACGAGTCTTGCTGCATATTCAAAGACTGGCAAATCGTGATTAACTGCCGCTACAATCGCAGTGCCCCGTGCTTGCCCAAGTTTTAAAGCTGAATCGGGGTTTTTCGCCATAAAGACTTGCTCAATTGCAAACATATCTGGGTGAAATTGGGTGATAATTTCGCTCACGCCAGCATAAATACGTTTAAGGCGGGTAGGTAAATCGTCAGCTGTTGTGCGAATTGCACCGCTTCCAAGATATTCTAGATGCCGCCCCTTTTGGCGAATGACACCATAACCTGTTACCCGAGAGCCAGGATCAATTCCTAAAATAATAGACATTTCTGTTATAAATAAAATAAGCGAGAAGGTATATCTTCTCGCTTATGGTTGAATTAATCAATTCTTATTTATTTAATTTTTTCGTTAATTTGCTATCAACATCGCAAAGTTTTGCAAGGATTTCATCTGTTTCTTTTCCTAGCTTCGTGAGCATACCAGTAGTTTCGTCGGTTGCATTTGATAGCATAAATCCAGTTGAAACATTCCAAATATAACGATCAGACTTAAATGATGTAAAGTCTTTATTTGCAACATCACGTGTTAACGTAGGGATTTTTTGTATTTTTTGACCGTTCTGTAACAGAATGTTTACGGCTTTAGCTTCTTCGCCTTGGAAAACATAATTTGCTGTTACCCATTTACCACTTTGGCAACGATATACAATTGATTTTGAGGAATCAGTTGCTTTTTCTACTTTAACAGCTGCAACTCCATGAGTGACATTACCTGCAATATCATTTACTTGTTGAATTGCTTGATCTGCTACTTTTGCTACAGGATCTACTGTTGGTTGAGGAACTACCTGGTTATTCGCATTAGAGCAAGCGGCTAATACTAAAGTTGCTGCTAGAGCAGGAACGAATTTGACTAATTTCATAGTTTTCTCCTTAAGTAATTTTAATATATAGAAGCAACAAGTAATTTTAATATATAGAAGCAACAGCTTCGTTTAATTAGTATAGATTTTTTTATAAAAGTTCATTTATTTTATCGCTAAACATAAACCTAATTTCGCATATAAGTTATAACTATTTGATTTTATTATTTTTATTTTATGGATTTATAAATAATTTCTTTTGCAAAAAATTTTACTTTTTTAACCGCTTGTAGATCTTCAATTAAAAAAATAAATGAATATTTTGTATTGTCATAAAACTGTCATAAAACTGTCATAAATCTTTGCTATTTTCCTGGTGTGCGAAATGCACAATGCTTAATTAACCTATCAACCATAGCGAGGTTTAAATGAAACGCTTATTGACTAAAACAGCATTAATCACTGCAATCACATTAGGAACCCCAGCGTATGCTGCGACAGAAATTCAATGGTGGCATTCAATGGGAGGGGCATTAAATGATTGGGTAAATGGTTTAGCACAAGAATTTAATGATAGCCAAAAAGAGTATAAAGTTGTGCCTGTTTTTAAAGGCTCTTACCCTGAGGCGATGGCGGCGGGAATTGCTGCAGTAAGAGCTGGTAATGCACCGGATATTCTACAAGTGTATGAAGTCGGTACTGCATCAATGATCTATGCAAAAGGGGTGACAAAATCTGTTACACAAATTATGAAAGATGCCGACCTGAAGTTTAGCCCGTCAGATTATATTCCAGCTATAAGTAGCTATTACACTGCCCCAAATGGCGAAATGCTCTCTCTCCCTTTTAACAGTTCGACAGCTGTGCTTTATTACAATAAAGATGCTTTCCAAAAAGCAGGGTTAGACCCTGAAACAGCACCAAAAACGTGGAAAGATGTTCGTGCGGTCACCGAAAAATTAAAACAGTCTGGTAGCACTTGTCCTTTAACCGTGTCTTGGATGGGCTGGACGCAATTAGAAAACTTCTCTGCGTGGCACGATGTTCCTTTTGCAACTAAAAATAATGGTTTTGACGCTTTAGATGCAGAATTAACCTTTAACTCTGAATTACACGTTCGCCATATTGATAACTTAGCGGATATGGCAAAAAACAACTTGTTTATTTATAAAGGGCGTGAAAGTAGCTCTCAACCTGCATTTGCTTCAGGCGAATGTGCGATTTTCATCGGTTCGTCAGGCTCTTATTCAGGCATTAAACGTGATGCCAAATTTGCTTTCGGTGAATCAACTCTACCATATTACGATGATGTTGCAGCCGCTCCTCAAAATACAATGATTGGTGGTGCAAGTTTGTGGGTATTGGCAGGTAAGCCAGACTCTAACTACAAAGGTATTGCACAATTCTTTGACTTCCTTTCTAAACCTGAAGTACAAGCCAAAAGCCATATGACTACAGGTTATTTGCCAGTTACGTTGAAAGCCTATGAAATCACAGAAAAATCAGGGTATTACACACAAAACCCAGGGACAGATGTGCCTGTAGAACAAATGGTTCGTAAAACAACTGAGCGTACTCGTGGTATCCGTTTAGGTAATATGCCGCAAATTCGTACGATTGTTGATGAAGAGCTAGAACAAGTCTGGACGGGTAAGAAAACCGCTCAACAAGCACTGGATAATGCCGTTAAGCGTGGTAATGAGCTACTAGAAAGATTTAGAAATGTAAATAAATAATATCGACTATTGCTCTTCCATCGATATTGGGTGGGAGAGTATATTTATTTCTAGGAATAATAACTATGACAAGATATACAGGATATCGTTTTTTATCGTGGTTACTGTTATTGCCCCAATTATTGATTATTGGCATTTTTTTCTACTGGCCTGCAATACAGGCGTTATACCAATCATTTCAAATGCAAGATATGTTTGGTATAACCAGTTACTGGGTAGGATTCGATAATTTCAAACGTTTATGGAATGATCCAACCTATTGGGAATCAGTTTATGCCACCATTTACTTTTCCTTTTGGGTCACCTTACTTGCGTTAGTACTTTCCTTGCTGCTCGCCTTTTTTATGTATCGCATCACAACAGGTGCTGTTTATTACCGCACTTTTTTAATTTTACCTTATGCGGTTTCACCTATTGTTGTGGGTGTTTTATGGGCATTTATGTTTTCTCCCTCTTTTGGTGTGATTGCTTATGCATTAAAGCAAATCGGCATTGAGTGGAACCACCAAATGAATGATTCACAGGCGATGTGGCTTGTGATTTTAGCCTCAGTCTGGAAACAAATTTCTTATAATTTCCTATTCTTCTATGCAGGCTTACAAGCGATTCCTAAATCACTGATTGAAGCCGCTGCGATAGACGGTGCAGGCCCTTGGCGACGCTTTTTTACCATTCAATTTCCGCTACTTTGGCCAACAACCTTTTTTCTTTGTGTCATTAATATTGTTTATGTGTTCTTTGATACTTTCGCCATTATTGATTCTTTAACAGAAGGCGGACCGGGTAAATCCACATCGACACTCGTATATCGTATTTATGTAGAGGGTTTTAAATCGATGGATTACGGCAGTTCCGCAGCACAATCGGTGATTTTAATGACAGCTGTATTATTGCTGACCTTGGTGCAATTTAAATATATGGATAAAAAGGGAGGGCATTAAAAATGGTTGAAAATCGTCCTTGGTTGAATTTCTTTTCCCATTGCAGTTTATGGATTGCGGTATTACTTATCTGTTTTCCGATTTATTTGGCATTTGTAGCTTCTACGCATACGGAAACGGATGTGATTTCCGTACCGATTTCACTTCTGCCGGGCGATCAAATTATTCAGAACTATACGACCGCCCTTTGGGGGAGCGAATTTTCAGCCACCGCATTGCCGGTTTCTCGAATGCTTTGGGTCACCTTTGTGATGACAATGCTCATCGCTGTGGGGAAAATCACGATTTCTTTGCTCTCTGCTTTTGCAATCGTTTACTTCCGTTTCCCATTGAGAGGGTTAATTTTTATCCTGATTTTCGTCACGCTGATGTTACCAGTTGAGGTTCGAATTATCCCAACTTATGAAGTGGTGGTGAATTTGCATTTAATTAATAGTTATGCAGGTTTAACCATACCGTTAATTGCTTCTGCTACCGCAACATTTTTATTCCGCCAATTCTTTGCTACCGTGCCGCAAGAGTTATTGGAAGCGTCAAAAATGGACGGAGCAAAGGCAATGACATTCTTTAAAGATATTCTTGTGCCACTTTCTATTCCAAGTATTGCAGCATTGTTTGTGATCCAATTTATTTATGGCTGGAACCAATATTTATGGCCACTATTAATGACCACCAGCGAAGATATGTTCTCGTTGGGTATCGGCGTGCGAAAAATGCTGGATACAGGCGGCGGGCCTATTAGCTGGAATGTAGTGATGGCAAGCGTGATATTGATGCTTATCCCACCAACCCTTGTGATCTTATTGATGCAAAAATGGTTAGTGAAAGGACTAATTGATTCAGAAAAATAATAATTTAAGGAAATTTTATGGCAACACTTGAATTAAAAAATATTACCAAACATTATGGAACGGCAAAAAAACCGCAAGATTTGATTTTAAAAGGTATCAATATAGAAGTAGAGGCAGGGGAATTTATTGTCGTGGTTGGTCCGTCTGGCTGTGGGAAATCTACGCTATTACGCCTTATTGCCGGTTTAGAAACGCCTACAAGCGGTGATATTTTGATTGGAAATTGCAATGTTACGCAATTAGAGCCTTCACAACGCAATATCGCAATGGTGTTTCAAAACTACGCCCTTTATCCACATATGACAGTGCGTGAAAATATGGCTTATGGCATTAAACTTGCCAAAATGCCTACCACTGAAATTGAACAACGCATCAACGAGGCTGCCAAAATGTTAGAGCTCGAGGCTTATTTAGATAAAAAACCGAAAGAGTTATCCGGTGGTCAAAGACAGCGTGTTGCAATGGGGCGAGCCATTGTACGTAAACCCATTCTCTTTTTATTTGATGAGCCACTCTCAAATTTAGATGCGAAATTACGCACATCAACCCGTTTGGAAATTCGCCGTCGTCATAATCGAATTGGGGTGACCTCACTCTATGTTACCCACGATCAAACAGAGGCAATGACACTGGCGGATCGCATTATTGTGATGAATAAAGGCAAAATTGAGCAATTTGATACACCAGAAAATATCTTCTCTCGCCCAGCTTCAATTTTTGTCGCTAACTTTATTGGTTTACCTGCAATGAATTTATTAAATGTTGAAGTGAAAAGCAACGATGTTTACTGTGATGGGCAATTACTAAAAGGTGTATCTGCGCCAAGTAGTATTAAAGCACAAGGTGGCGGGAATTGGATTTTAGGCATTCGACCAGAGTATATTACTTTGGTGGAAAACAAAACAGAACATAGTTGGGACGCTTTAATTTCTATTAGTGAATTATTAGGTTCTGAGCAGTTAATTTACGGCAAATTAGGGCAGCAGCCGATAATTATTCGCTACAATCAAATTCGTACAGATTTATTACATCACGAAATTTCTGACACATTCCATATTGAAGCTGATTTATCACAACTACATTGGTTTAATTCGATAACGGGTTTACGCCAAGAATAAAAAAATAGAGAAGGATTTTATGTCATACCCATATCCAAAACTGATTGCCCATCGAGGTGGTGGCAACCAAGCACCTGAAAATACACTCGCTGCTTTCCAACTTGGCTTGCAACACGGCTATAAGATGTTTGAATGCGATGCCAAATTATCTGCAGATGAACAGCTATTTTTATTACACGACGATACTTTAGACAGAACTACTTCAGGAAAAGGCAGTGCAAAAATTGAGTGGCAAACCTTAAATCAGCTTGATGCTGGCAGTTGGTTTAGCCGTGAATTTCAGCAAGAATCAATCCCATTATTAGAGAAAATAGTGCCATTTGTATTGGAAAATAACTGTTTTTTGAATGTAGAAATTAAGCCAAATCCTAACCAAGATTATAAAACAGGTATGGCGTGTGCCAAATTTCTTGAGCAATTTGTAAATGCTGAAAGCAAAGAACATTGCCCGCTTTTGCTCTCCTCATTTAGTGAAGATGCCCTCAAAGGGGCTTATGATGCACACACTTCTATTCCAAGAGCATTGCTATTGGAGAAGTGGCGAGATTCTGCTTGGGAAACGGTAAGTGAATTGGCGTGTAGTGGTTTTGTGCTAAATTATAAAATTGTGACCAAAGAGCTTGTTGAAAAATGCCATAAAATTCAACGGTTTGTAATGGTTTATACGGCAAATGAAGAGAAAGAAGTGGCAACATTATTTGAAAACGGGGTAGATAGTATTATTACGGATAATATGCAATTGGCGAAATTATATCTCGATAAAAATTAGTTTGAAAAATAAGGGCTAATCTAGATTAGCCCTTATTTTTTATATTTGATTAAAGCAACGCCGCTACTTCATCGCTGATTTCGCCGTTGTGGTATACGTTTTGCACGTCATCGCAATCTTCAAGGCGATTGATTAAATCAAGTAGTTTTGGGGCAGTTTCCGCATCAAGTTCAACAGTGGTTGATGGAATCATTGTGACTTCTGCAGATTCAATTTTAAAACCTGCTTGCTCAATGCCATCACGCACATCGCCTAAATCTTCCCAAGCGGTGTAGATTTCAAATGAACCGTCTTCTTGAACTTGAATATCATCAGCTCCAGATTCGATTGCCGCTTCCGTTAAAGCATCTTCATCGCCAGAAGCAATTAAAATTAAGCCTTTTTTGCTGAACAGATAACCTACAGAACCTTCGGTGCCTAAGTTGCCGCCGCACTTGGTAAAACTTGGGCGAACTTGTGAAATGGTGCGGTTGGCGTTATCGCTTAAACATTCCACCATCACCGCTGTACCGCCTGGGCCGTAACCTTCGTAGATTTTGGTTTCCATATTGGTGTCATCGCCACCGCCTACACCACGTTCAATTGCACGGTTGATGGTATCACGCGTCATATTGCTTGATAACGCTTTATCAACGGCTGAACGTAAGCGAGGGTTTGCATTCACATCACCTCCGCCTAATTTTGCAGCTGTTACTAATTCACGAATTAATTTTGTGAAAATTTTACCGCGTTGTGCATCTTGTGCTGCTTTGCGGTGTTTAATATTTGCCCACTTACTATGGCCTGCCATTTTGTTTTCCTTATTTTAATGTTGTTAGATATTGTTTGATCGCCTGTGCGTTGTTCGGGGATTTCGTCATTTCGACCGCTTCCTCAACCGAAACCCAACGGTAAGCCAAATGCTCGCTTAAAATCGGCTCTTGTTCACTTTCAAGCGGTAACAAAAACCAATGCTCGACACAATGTGTGATATTCGGTGCGTATTTATACCGAAAATGCGGAAAAATTTCAAATTCTATCTGCTTTTGGCAATCAACAAGCGGTTGTTTTTTCTCTGAATTTTGCAAATGGGAAACTGGCAAGCCAATCTCTTCAAACACTTCACGTTCGGCGGCTTCAATCGGTTTTTCGCCTATTTCGATAGAGCCTGTTACGGATTGCCAAAATTCAGGATCGTCTTTACGTTGTAGCATCAATACTTGATGAGTATTTTTAGCATAAACGACAACTAACACGCTATTAGGATTTTTATAATTCATCATTTGCAAAATATTTAGTGATTTTAACCGCTTGTAATATTACCCAAGAACAACAAGAACCGCCGCGAAAACGACTAGCACCAGCCCTACAAAATCTTGAATTTTCAGCCGCTCTTTAAAAATAAAGTAGGAAATGCCTAAAATAAAGAAAATTTCCACTTGCCCGAGGGTTTTTACAAAGGCAACGTGGTTTAAGCTCATTGCATTAAACCAGCCGAAAGATCCCAGAAAGGAAAATAGGCTCGTGAGTATGCCCAGTTTAGGCAAGCGGAAAAATTTAGCGAGAGTATCTCGTTGGAAAAGTGCTAAATAGATCACAAGTACCACCGCCTCAAACGTAATAACAGCAAAAAGTACCCAAGCGGCAGAAAATAAATAGTGGCTATGAAGTTGTAAGCTAGCTTCTCGTACCCAAAGGGAGGTGAGGGCAAAGCATAAACCGCTACCAATGCCGAGCAACGGCGTTTTCCACGAAAGCTGGCGTAAATTGCTACTGCCTGTCATTAAAAAGATTGCGACACCGCCGAGAATGACGCCAAACCACCCAATACCACTGATTGTGACGCCAAAAAATATTACGCCAAGTAAGGCTGCCCAAACTGCCTCACTTTTCGCAAGCCCAACACCGATAGCATAATTTTTTAAGTGAAAGAGCTTAACCATTAGAGAGGTTGCCATAATTTGGGCTAGCCCTGCGGCTATCGCATACACAAAAAACAGTGGCGGAAAGTCAGGAATATTGAGCGTTTCATCATATTGGTACAAAAAATATAAATAGCCACTTGCTAAAGGCACGGCATAGAAAAAACGAGCCAGCGTGACGCCCAATACAGGCACATTTAGGCTAAGTTGCTTTTGAAAAGCATTGCGAACCGCTTGTGCGATAGCTGCCAGTAAGGTAAAGCAAATCCACATAACAATGATAAAATAAGAACAGATAGCCAAATCTTACTCCTTTATTAGCGGTTTGCAAGCGGTCTAAAAAGCTCTAAAATTTGCCAAAACAATTTTGGCAAGAATAATGATGACTTTACCTCATATTTACATCGGCACAGGCGGCTATGCCGACACCGATCTGCTTGGCACGCTTTATCCTTTCGGCACGAAAAAAGAGGATTTTCTGGCGGTTTACAGCCAGCATTACGATACGCTTGAAATCAATAGCACCTTCCACGCTCCTATCGGGCAGAAAGCCTTTGAGGGAATGGTGCAAAAAGCGGAAGGGCGGCTGAATTTTTCAGCGAAATTACACCAAGATTTCAGCCACCAACGCACGGCAACTTTAGAGCAGGCTCAAGCCTTTTTGAATGCGTTGCAACCGCTTATGGAGCAAAATGTGCTGGCGAATTTGTTTATTCAATTCCCCGCCCAATTTGAACGCACGCCACCCAATCGCCGTTATTTGGTCGAATTGATAAAATGGTTTGAAAATCAACCGCTTGCAATTGAGTTCCGACACCCAAGTTGGCATATTTCGCCTGTGTTTGACACTTTCGCAAACAGCTCAAATCTGATTTGGTGCAATGTGGATTATCCGCAGAATATTGGCTTGCCTGCGTTTCATTTTTTCGCCAACCAACGCATTGCTTATTTACGGCTACACGGACGCAACCCTGATTGGTGGAAAGGGCAAAGTGCGGCAGAACGCCACGATTATCGTTATTCGGACGAAGAGTTGAACGGTTTGGCGGATTTGCTGTTTCATCGAAAAGCCGAGTTCGACAGGCTCTATCTCTACTTTGAAAACACCACTAAAAGCCACGCATTTTATAATATCCAAACGCTAAAAGGCTTTTTGGCGGAGAAAGGATTTCAGATAAAACCTGTGCCGGAACATTTGCTAGGACAACAGAGTTTGTTTTAACCCAAAAAGAAAAAAGAGCAGCAAAGCTGCTCAATGATGCGTAACCCAGCACGGCTCGTGCTGGGTAATAAACAATTTGCAAATTATTGTGCTTTTTCGACCGCTTTTACCTTAATTGCCAACTCTTCCAACGCTTTCGGATTTGCATAGCTTGGCGCTTCGGTCATTAAGCACGCTGCTGCGGTGGTTTTCGGGAAAGCGATCACATCACGAATGTTGTCGGTGCTGGTAATTAGCATTGTTAAACGGTCTAAACCGAACGCTAAACCTGCGTGTGGCGGGGTGCCGAATTTTAACGCATCTAATAAGAAGCCGAATTTCTCTTGTTGCTCTTCTTCGTTAATGCCTAAAATGTTGAACACGGTTTGTTGCATTTGTTGGCTGAAAATACGCACTGAGCCACCGCCCACTTCGTAGCCGTTGATCACCATATCGTACGCATTTGCCACTGCATTTTCAGGATCTTTTACCAGTTCTTCTGGGCTTAAATCTTTCGGCGAGGTGAATGGGTGGTGCATTGCAGATAAATTGCCTTCGTCATCACGCTCAAACATTGGGAAATCAACTACCCACAACGGTTTCCACGCTTTGGTGTCGGTTAAGCCTAAGTCGTTGCCCACTTTCAAACGTAATGCCCCGATGGCGTTGGTTGCCACGTTCCAGCTGTCTGCACCGAAGAACACGATGTCATCTTTTTGCAGATTTAAACGTTCAAATAAGGCTTTTAACACCTCTTCGTTTAAGAATTTCGCAACCGGGCTTTGAATGCCTTCTAAGCCAGCGTTTACGTCATTCACTTTCAACCACGCCAAGCCTTTTGCCCCGTAAATGCCAACAAATTGGGTGTAATCATCAATGTTTTTACGCGTAAGCGATGCCCCATTTGGTACACGAAGAGCGACAACACGCCCTTTCGGATCGTTCGCTGGGCCGCTAAATACTTTGAAATCGACCGATTTTAAAATATCCGCCACATCGACCATTTCTAATGGGTTACGCAAATCTGGTTTGTCTGAACCGAAACGCTGCATCGCTTCCGCCCACGTCATCATTGGGAATTTGCCTAAATCCACGTTCAAGCGGTCTAACCACAAGCCACGAATCATCTCTTCCATTAATTCACGCACTTCTTCGGCTGTGAGGAATGAGGTTTCCACATCGATTTGGGTAAATTCCGGCTGGCGGTCTGCACGCAAATCTTCGTCACGGAAACATTTTACGATTTGGTAGTAGCGGTCAAAGCCTGACATCATCAGCAACTGTTTGAAAAGCTGTGGCGATTGTGGCAAGGCATAGAATTTGCCTTTATGCACACGGCTTGGCACAAGGTAATCTCTCGCACCTTCAGGGGTGGCTTTGGTGAGCATTGGGGTTTCTATATCTAAGAAACTGTGGTCGTCCATAAAGCGGCGAACGAAACTCGTGATTTTGGCACGGGTTTTGAGTTTTTCTGCCATTTCAGGGCGACGTAAATCCAAATAGCGGTATTTCAAACGCTGTTCTTCGGTATTGGTTTGGTTGAAGTCAAGCGGTAACACTTCAGCGTTGTTATACACTACTAAATTTTTCACCAAGACTTCAATTTCACCCGTCGCCATTTCTTTGTTAATTTGCGATTCATCACGAGCGATCACTTCACCTTGAATTTGTACGCAAGCCTCTGACCGTAACGCTGAGGCTTGTTTGAAAAGTGCCTCGTCTTTCTCATCGAAAAATACCTGCACAATGCCTTCACGATCACGAATTTGCATAAAAATAAAACGACCAAGGTTACGAACACGGTGAACCCAACCGCTTAATGTTACGGCTTGCCCAACGTGAGTGCGGTTTAGGTTGCCGCAGTAGTGAGAACGCATCATATAAATTATCCTTTTGAAAATGGTTGCCCGAATATCGGAGAAAACCTGAGAATTATAGCGGAAATTAGTGTGAAAAGGAGAAATAAAAACATACAAGCGGTGATTTTTCATAGAAATTTTGCAATTTTTTAGTGAAAAACAACCGCTTGTTGCTATCCTTCCAGCCCGATAAAAATCGCCAGTAGGAGCGGTGCAGCAAGATTCACAATAAACCCAAAGCTAATCGCCAATGGCACAATTTGAATGCCGCCTGATTTTTGAATAATTGGGAGCATACAATCCAGCGAGGTTGCACCGCCAATGCCAACTGCCGTGGAGGGGAATTGTCGCATAAAAAGTGGCACTAAAAACAGGCATAAAATCTCACGCGAAATATCGTTAAAAAAGGCGATACTGCCGTAAATCGGGCCCCAAGCATCATTGACTAATACGCTTGAAAGGGAATACCAGCCAAATGCAGAAGCAAAGGTTAAGCCTTTCGCGAGTGAAATATTGAGTAAAAATGAGGCAATAACCCCACCAATGATAGAGCTTAGGATCATCACCATTGAAGTGTAAATGCCGCGTTTGTTGAAAAATACTTCACGCAGTGGAATGCCACTGTTACGGAGCTGAATCCCTACCCCGAAAATCATCACTTCTAAAACGTAAGTACTTGCATATAAAGGAAAATTGACTAAGCCTTTTGTGAAATAGCCAATAATGCCGCCTAATAAGGTGACGCCAATTAATTTAAAGGAGTCGAATAATAAATGCAGGCGAGATGGAAGTTGATCCTGATTGACTTGCACTCTTTGCATTGGTTGAAGTTTGTCATAAATCACTAAACCGACGATGTTTGAAAATAGTAATATTGCGACTAAACTAAATGCTATTGTGCCAATTTGTGGGAGTTCGGTTAATATGTTATCTATTTGACCGAGCGAGATGCCCATTACCAATAAAATAAGGTAAAGACAGATATTTACCACTTTATTGACGAAAGTTAAATAGCTAGGATTTTTAAGTGTAACCAGGTAACCAAGGAAAAGTGGAATCAGCACAATCGCTAAACCGTAGAGCATTTTTTTATCCTTATTTTTAAATTGAAAGCTCGGAATTGTAACAATAAGACCATAAAATAAAACTGTTTTTATATACAACACTTAGGCTGCAAGCGGTTATTTTTGCAGAAATTTTTACCAATACTTTTTGATAAATCGGTATTTAGAATTGAACTAAATATTAGTGTTAAATTTCATTAACTAACGTTAAAGATGAGGAAAATTATGAACAATTGCTTGAAATTGCTGACAAAATCATTATCTTAGTTAGGCAATATTGCATCATATATTTAATTATTTCGGAGATTTAACACATTATGGCAAAACGTGTCATTCTATTTTTATTAACTAACTTAGCAATTACCTTAGTTTTAGGGATTGTGTTAAATATTATTTTTAATGCTACAGGCATTCAAGGGCAAAGCATTGCTGGGATTTTAGTGCTTTCTCTAGTCTTTGGTTTTAGTGGGTCTTTAATTTCGTTATTTCTGTCTAAATCAATGGCATTGCGTTCAGTTGGGGCTGAGGTGATTACACAGCCTCGTAATGAAGCAGAGCAATGGTTATTCAATACTGTTCAACGTCAAGCACAACAAGTGAATATTCCGATGCCAGATATTGCGATTTACCATTCCTTAGATGTAAACGCATTCGCAACAGGTGCGACAAAAAAGAGCTCATTAGTTGCAGTCAGTACTGGCTTGCTTAATTCAATGACCCAAGACGAAGCAGAAGCAGTGGTGGCACACGAGGTGGCACATATTGCGAACGGCGATATGGTAACAATGACGCTGTTACAAGGCGTGTTAAATACATTCGTGATTTTTTTAGCGCGTATTATTTCCACTGCTGCGGCAAGCTCTCGTGATGAAAATGGCAACTCAAGTACCAACACTCTAGTGTTTTGGGTGGTAGATATTGCATTACAGATGGTGTTTGGTGTACTTGCAACAATGATTGCGATGTGGTTCTCTCGCTATCGTGAATTCCGAGCAGATGCAGGTTCTGCACAATTAGTGGGTAAAGAGAAAATGATTGCTGCTTTACAACGCTTGCAACGTATTCACGAGCCACAAGAATTACAGGGTTCTCTCGCAGCGTTTATGATTAATGGCGTGCGTGGTAAAGAATTATTTATGAGCCACCCACCATTAGAAAAACGTATTGAAGCGTTAAGAGGCTTATAAATACAAGCGGTTGTTTTTAGTAAAATTTTTGCAAAAAACAACCGCTTTTGCTTTATAAAACATACGTCAAAATATGGCGAAGCGTTGCCAGTAGAAACAGATAACGCAGTAGTTTACCCATCGTAATCAAAATGATGCTTTGCCAGAGGTTAAACCGTAGCCAACCTGCAATGCCACAGAAAATATCGCCTACAATCGGAAGCCAACTAAAAAGCAGAACTAAAACACCATATTTCTTGCATTTTTCTAATGCCCATTGTGTATAAAAATTGTCTGCTTTTTTCGGATAGGGAAGTTGCAATCCCATTACATAAGTAATTAGGCTGCCTAAGCTATTTCCTACTGTTGCAACACTCAATAGAGCAAATAGTGAAGATGAATAAATAGTTTGATTTGCTAAAATGTGCTGGCTTGCAATAGTCGTAAAAATAATTTCAGAGTTTCCTGGTAAGAGTGTTGAGCTAAGTAATCCGCTGAAAAACATTGTGATTAACTGATTTTGCTCAGAAAAAAAGAAACTAAAAAATGAAGTTAAGTATCCTGTCATAAATTTATTGTTAATTTGTTAAGAAATTGTTTGTTTAAAATTGATTAAATGTTGTACTTTTAAAGGATTTTGTTCTATATCAAAAAAAGAGGTGGAAATACCTCTGATTGCGTAAGATTTTATTTAAAGAACAACTGAAGACGTCTATAATTCTTGCAAAATATATCCGTTTTTAATTCTCGTATTTAAGGTTGTCTGATGTTTTCTCCTGCTGAAATGGCAAAAATCGCAGAAGATGGTGCGGTTTATAAAGCAACAAAAAATCAATTATATTCCTTTCTTTCTGCGATTACCGCAGGCGGTTTTATTGCAATAGCTTTTGTATTTTATACCACAACCCAAGTAGGTGCGAGTGAAATGCCGTGGGGTATGGCTAAACTGATTGGTGGTTTGGTGTTTTCACTTGGTGTGATTATGTGCGTAGTATTTGGAGCAGAATTATTTACCTCCTCAACACTTACCATTGTGGCGAGAGCAAGTAAAAGAATCAATTGGCTGCAAATGTTCAAAAATTGGGTAGTTGTTTATTTTGGTAACTTTATTGGTGCTATTTCTATTGTCTTGCTTATTTGGTTTAGCGGCCAGATTATGGTGGCGAAAGGGCAATGGGGATTGGTAATTTTAAATACCGCACAGCATAAAATTCATCATTTATGGTTTGAAACATTTTGTTTGGGTGTTTTCTGTAACATTATGGTGTGTATTGCGGTATGGATGTCTTATGCAGGTAAAAGCCTAACCGATAAAGCCTTTATTATGATGTTGCCAATTGCAATGTTCGTGGCCTCAGGCTTTGAGCATTGTGTGGCGAATATGTTTATGATTCCAATGGGAATGGCGATTTCTCACTTTGCAAGCCCAGAGTTTTGGGCGGCAATTAATGTTGATCCAGTACAATTTGCTGATTTGGATTGGCACCACTTTGTATTTAAAAATCTCATTCCTGCCACGTTAGGTAATATTGTTGGTGGTGTATGCTTTATCGGTTTAATGCAATGGTTTTTGTACATTAGAAAACACTAGGATTTTAGAATCAAGCGGTTGATTTTGGAGAAAAATTTGCAAATCAGCCGTTACCCATTTTTACTTACTAATAAGAGGACTTAAAATGACTCAATTAACAGACGCTCAACAAAAAGCCTGGGAAGGTTTTACGGGTGGCGATTGGCAAACTGAAGTAAACGTTCGTGATTTTATCCAAAAAAACTATACGCCTTATGAAGGCGATGAATCTTTTCTTGCAGAAGTAACGCCCGCAACTGAGAAATTGTGGGCAGATGTAATGGAAATGATCAAAGTTGAAAACAAAACACACGAACCGTATGACATTGACTGCGATACACCCTCTACCATTACTTCTCACGCAGCAGGTTATATCGACAAAGATTTAGAGAAAATCGTGGGTCTTCAAACAGATGCTCCTTTAAAGCGTGCGATTATGCCATTTGGTGGTATCAATATGGTGAAAGGCTCGTGCAAAGTTTATCGTCGTGAATTAAAGCCAGAAGTAGAGAAAATTTTTACTGAGTATCGTAAAACCCATAACCAAGGCGTATTTGATGTTTACACTCCAGATATTTTACGCTGCCGTAAATCAGGTGTAATTACTGGTTTACCTGATGCTTATGGTCGTGGTCGTATCATTGGTGACTATCGTCGTATGGCACTTTACGGTGCAGATTTCTTAATGAAAGATAAACAGCGTCAGTTTGCATCATTACAAGCTCGCCTAGAAGCGGGCGAAGATATTCAAGCAACCATTCAACTTCGTGAAGAAATTGCTGAACAACATCGTGCATTAGGCAAAATGAAAGAAATGGCGGCAAGCTATGGTTTTGATATTTCAGGCCCTGCAACGAATGCAAAAGAAGCGGTGCAATGGACATATTTTGCGTACCTTGCAGCGGTGAAGTCGCAAAACGGTGCGGCAATGTCGTTCGGTCGTGTATCTTCGTTCTTAGATATTTTCATTGAGCGTGATTTAAAAGCAGGCAAAATCACCGAACAAGAAGCTCAAGAATTAATTGATCACTTAGTGATGAAATTGCGTATGGTGCGTTTCTTACGTACTCCTGAATATGATCAACTATTCTCAGGCGATCCTATGTGGGCAACGGAAACGTTAGCTGGTATGGGCTTAGATGGCCGTACATTAGTCACGAAAAATAGCTTCCGTATATTACACACCCTTTACACAATGGGGCCTTCACCAGAGCCAAATTTAACCATTCTTTGGTCTGAGCAATTACCTGAAGGGTTCAAACGCTATTGTGCGAAAGTGTCTATTGATACCTCATCGGTGCAATATGAAAATGATGATTTAATGCGTCCGGATTTTCAAAATGACGACTATGCAATTGCGTGCTGTGTAAGCCCAATGATTGTGGGTAAAATGATGCAATTTTTCGGTGCACGAGCAAACTTAGCGAAAACATTGCTATATGCAATCAATGGCGGTATTGATGAGAAATCGGGTGAACAAATTGGTCCGAAATCGGAAGCAATTACAAGTGAATATTTAGATTATGATGACGTGATGACTCGTCTAGACAGCTTTATGGACTGGTTAGCAACCCAATATGTGACGGCGTTAAATATCATTCACTTTATGCACGATAAATATGCATACGAAGCAGCATTAATGGCGCTTCACGATCGTGATGTATTCCGTACGATGGCGTGTGGTATTGCTGGATTATCGGTTGCGGCAGACTCACTTTCAGCGATTAAATATGCGAAAGTCAAACCAATTCGCAGTGATATTGAAATTAAAAACAAAGCGGGTGAAGTGGTTGGTGTGACGAAAAACGTGGCGACTGACTTTGAAATTGAAGGCGAATATCCACAATTTGGTAACAATGATAACCGTGTAGACGAAATTGCTGTCGATTTAGTTGAGCGTTTTATGAAGAAAATTCAAAAACTCAACACATACCGCAATGCAACGCCAACTCAATCTGTACTTACTATCACGTCTAATGTGGTTTATGGTAAGAAAACAGGTAATACCCCAGATGGTCGTCGTAGCGGTGCACCATTTGGACCAGGTGCGAATCCAATGCACGGACGTGACCAAAAAGGTGCGGTTGCTTCACTTACTTCTGTGGCTAAATTGCCATTTGCGTATGCGAAAGATGGTATCTCTTATACCTTCTCAATCGTACCAAATGCCTTGGGCAAAGATTATGAAGCCCAAAAACGTAACCTTGCAGGCTTAATGGACGGCTACTTCCACCACGAAGCAACAGTAGAAGGTGGTCAGCACTTAAATGTGAACGTATTAAATCGCGATACATTATTAGATGCGGTAGAACACCCAGAGAAATACCCACAATTAACCATTCGTGTATCAGGTTACGCGGTACGTTTCAACTCTTTAACTAAAGAGCAACAAATGGACGTAATTACCCGTACCTTTACTGAAAGTATGTAATAGCAATTTGCAAAACTTTTAGAAAAATCAACCGCTTGTGGCATTTATGCCACAAGCGGTTTTTTTGTGATCTCGCTCGAAAAAATAGTTATTCATTTACACAGCTTTAGAAATATTGTTTATAATTACAGTGTTCTATATGGGAGAAAGAGATGTCTAAGCAAGATTTAATTCGTTCCTCTGTGGCAGAATATCTGACCTTTATCACGGCAACAGGGGAAAGCCAAGTTGATGCTATTTACTCTGATGAAAATGTTTGGCTAAGCCAAAAAATGATGGGAGTACTTTATGAGGTAGAGTCTCATACTATTACTTACCATTTACAAAAAATATTTTTTGATAAGGAATTAGATGAAAATTCAGTTACTCGAAAATTTCGAGTAACTGCCCAAGACGGAAAAAACTACCAGACGAAGCACTATAATTTATCTGCCATTATCGCAGTAGGTTATAAAGTTAATTCCGAGCGAGCAGTACAGTTTCGTAAATGGGCGACTGAAATTGTACAGAGCTTTGCGATTAAAGGCTTTGCGATGGACGATGAACGGCTAAAAAATGACGGCACTATTTTAGGCAAAAAATACTTTGAAGAACAGCTCGCCCGCATTCGGGAAATTCGATTATCCGAACGCAAGTTCTACCAAAAAATCACCGACATTTATGCAACCGCAGTGGATTACGACCGCACCGCAACTGCCACCAAACGCTTTTTTGCTACAGTACAAAATAAATTGCACTGGGCAATTCACGGACATACTGCTGCTGAGCTGATTATGGCAAGAGCCAATGCCGAAAAACCGAATATGGGGCTAACGAATTGGAAAGACGCTCCGCAGGGTAAAATTTATCTCTTTGATGTAGTCGTTGCCAAAAATTACCTGTCTGACAATGAGCTGGCACAATTACAACGGCTGGTATCGGCTTATTTAGATATGGCAGAAGATATGGCAGAACGCCAAATTCCTATGACAATGGCAGATTGGGAAACCCGTCTCAATCGCTTTCTTGCCGCTACCGACCGAGAAATTTTACAAGATGCCGGCAAAGTTACTGCTGAAATCGCTAAATCGTTTGCCTTAAGCGAATTTGAAAAATACCGAGTGAAACAAGATTTGAGTTATGAAAGTGATTTTGACTTACTGGTAAAAGAGATGGCAGCTAAATACCACGCAGGTTAGGTTTGCAAATTTTACGGAAAACTGACCGCTTACAAGCGGTGAAAATAGGTTTAAAAAATGCAAAAAATTTAAGGGGTTGTAGTAGATTAGCATCACTGCTATACTACAAAAATGAAGATAACCCATTGTAAATTAAAGAAATCTTTGCATTTGCAGAAAAAGCTTCTTGAATTTTTTGTTGCTGAAGTGACCGCTAGAACCGCTGCTGATTTATTAGGTATTCAACCCAATACGGCAGCCCTGTTTTACCACAAAATTAGGCTGGTCATTGAACACCATTTAGCCCTTGAAGCTCATGAAATTTTTGAGGGAAAAATTGAGGTAGATGAAAGCTATTTTGGTGGTCATCGCAAAGGAAAACGAGGGCGAGGTGCGACTGGGAAAGTCGCTGTATTCGGTTTGTTGAAGCGTCAAGGAAAGGTGTTTACCGTAGTGGTAGAAAATACCAAATCAGAAACGCTAATGCCGGTTATTACAAGGAAAATCAAGCCTGACAGCTGGGTTTATATGGATACCTATCGTAGCTATGATGCCCTTGATGTGAGCGAATTTCATCACGAGCGAATCAACCATTCCGAACTGTTTGCGGAGAAACAAAACCATATCAATGGCATTGAAAATTTTTGGAATCAAGCGAAGCGAGTACTCCGAAAATATAACGGAATTAACCGAAAAAATTTCCCTTTATTCTTGAAGGAATGTGAATTTCGGTTTAACTTTGGTACACCAAAAGAACAGCCCAAAACGTTGCGAAAATGGTGTGAGATTTAGGGCTAATCTACTACAGCCCCTTAAAATAAAACAGCCCTGAATTGGGCTGTTTTTCAATACATTGAGTATGCTAAATACAATAAATTTGTTTTGAACCTCTCGATTTAGGTTGGTAGCACTGACCTCTAAAGTGAGCAGGAATACCTTTTAATCGTTTCACTTCTTTCGCCTCTTTCCCATTGATATAAGCATCAGTTTGATAGCCGTTTCCGCCCGTTGTCATTGCTAAATTGATATTGATAAAACTTACCACAGTACCATTATTAAAAGTATGGCTTTGTTCTTGCATTCCGTTTGAGCAGTTTTCGACTTTGCTTTTTGTGAGCTTTCCGTTTTTAAGATAATAACCTGTGGAATAGCGTTGTCCTTGACCGTAGTCTTCATCGCAGGCAAGGGTTGGTAAGGAAATGGTTAAAATGAGTAGAGTAAGTAGGTGTCTTTTCATTTTGTTGCCTCAATTTTTTGGGGTGTTTTATATACAAATGCCACTTAAAAAAGTGGCATTAGGTTTCTGTAATTAAATATAGAATTTAGTAGAAAATTCTAATTTGAATATCTGAATATAAATTAGGGATAGCCTGATTTAATTCATTTTTAACGTTTTCTTTTAACGTGTCTAAATTTTTCTCAGATATTTTTCGGGAAAAGATGAGAATATGTCTCTCTCCATTGGGGAGTTCCTTATATGTTTTGTCCAAGAATAAGTAACCTATTTCTTCAAGTTTACTAATGATTCCTGAATGTTGTTCCGGATAATTACTAATGATATGAATATTAATATTCATCACTATTCTCTCCAAGTATTTGTTTCAGGACTATATTCAATAGAGTTAGGGCAGTAAGAGCCACTTACTCTAATGGATATAGTCTCTCCTCCACCAAAAGGAGATGTACTATATCTACAGGTACGAAATGAAGCATCAAGATTTCCACTTGAAATACCATCTATACTATACATTGTAATCCAGTCAGCAAAAGCACTTACGACGTTCCTAAACCTGCAACTAAAACAGCTACTTTTTTTAAACTACTCATAATGTTCTCCTATTAAGGTTAATTAAGAATTTGTTTTCTTCCAAAACGGAATTTGTGGTTTGCCAAAATCATTTTCTTTTATATCACCTTTTTTAAATGCAAGAATAATAAGGCAACTAATAGAAATCACTGTCATTGCCAAATTAACAAAATGTTTCATTTCATAAGTAATAGATAAGTTAAACAGTGAAAGAATATCTGCCCATAAAATAGCTTGGAATAACTTATTGCCTGTCGCTTTTTCATTGAAATCGTGTATACGTCTAATAATAAGGGAATATTTGAGCACAATAAGTAATGCAAAAATTGCAGATAAATATACAAGATACTCGGTATATCTCGTTGTGGGATTATTATAGAGAACTCGCCCTATATTCATGAGTTCTAAAATCATACTAGCAAATAGATAACTTACAGCCAAGACTAGCAAGAATAAAGCATAGTGAAGTCTCCCTATTCGTCCTTTAAATCCAAAGAAAAAACCGAAAAAATTTTTTAAGCTATTCATTTTTTATCTCCTATAAAGAAATTTTAGTTAGTAGGTGAATAATTTTTGCTAATTGTATTCCTCTACTGGTATTCCTCTACTGGTATTCAGTCAATGCACAAAATCACAAAAAATTATGCCATAAACGCATAATTTTATGAGATAACTATGGCACAGCTGATTTCAACAGACATCGACCGTCTTGTCGGTCAACGCATTCAACAAAAACGCAGAGAAATGGGATATTCGGCGGAGAGGTTGTCGGAGTATGTAGATATTTCCCAACCACAGCTTTCACGCTATGAACGAGGAGCGAATAAGATCAACGTGGCACATTTGGTGGCGATTGCCACTTTTTTGAAAACACCGATTAGCTACTTTTTTTCCGATTGTATGGAAGGGTTTGATTGGAATAGAGATGAAGCCGACCGATATTGGCAGGAATTAACCCAAACGCAAAAATCGCTATTCGTTGATTTTCTGAAAGAGATCAAAAAATAGTTGGGATTTCTCGCCGAGTAAAGTTTAATGGCTTGATTTATTTCTGCGAACAATCTAAAAATTTGCTACAATTTGTCAAAATTTTTTGAGGTTCGAAGTAAGCAAATGTCTGTTGTTGGATGTATCCATTCTTATGAATCCTGTGGCACGGTAGATGGTCCGGGGATTCGTTTTATTCTTTTTTTACAAGGTTGTTTAATGCGTTGTAAGTACTGCCATAATCGTGATACTTGGGATCTCGATGGTGGTAAAAAGATCAGCGTGGAAGAATTGATGAAAGAAGTCACCACTTATAAGCATTTTATGAAAGCAACAGGCGGTGGTGTGACGGCTTCAGGTGGTGAGGCGGTGCTGCAAATGGAATTTGTACGAGATTGGTTTCGGGCCTGTAAAGCAGAGGGCATCAACACCTGTTTAGACACCAATGGCTTTGTGCGTAACTACAGCCCTGTAGTGGATGAAATGCTAGAGGTGACCGATCTTGTTTTGCTTGATTTAAAACAACTGAACGATGAAGTCCACCAAGATTTGATCGGCGTATCTAATAAGCGAACGTTAGATTTTGCTCGTTATTTACACAAAATGAATAAGCCAACTTGGGTTCGTTATGTGGTAGTTCCAGGCTACACGGACGATGACGATTCTGCCCACCGTTTAGGGCAGTTTATTCAAGGAATGGACAACATCGAAAAAGTCGAGCTTCTGCCATACCACCGTCTTGGGGCTCACAAATGGGAAACTTTGGGCTATAAATATGAGCTTGATGGCATACTTCCACCGCCAAAAGAAGATTTAGAACGTATCCAAAAAATTATTGAAAGTTATGGGCATACGGTGAAATTCTAACTGGGCTTTACGCCCTTAAAAATTTAATCATAAAGGTGTATTTATACGCCTAAAATGTAAGGAAAAATAATGTCTAACCCTCTTTTAAATTACACGGGCTTGCCAGCCTTTTCGCAAATTAAACCTGAACATATCAAGCCTGCAGTTGAAACGGTAATTAAAAAATGTCGTGAAACGGTTGAGATGGTTGCCAAAATTGAGCATCCAACTTGGGAAAATTTCTATTTGCCACAAGTAATCGCAGGTGATCAATTCTCTCGTGCCTGGTCGCCAGTGAGTCATTTGAATGCGGTAAAAAATTCCCCTGAATTGCGTGAAGAATACCAAGCCTGCTTGCCGTTATTATCGGAATACAGTACTTGGGCAGGGCAACATCAGGGGCTTTATCAAGGCTACTTAAAATTAAAAAACAGCCCTGAATTTGCTAACTATTCACCTGCACAGAAAAAAGCGATTGAAAACAGCCTACAAGATTTTGAATTATCTGGCATCTCTTTACCCGCTGATAAACAAAAACGTTATGGAGAAATTTCCGCCCGCTTATCTGAACTTAGCTCACAATTTAGCAATAACGTGCTAGATGCCACAATGGGCTGGGACATCGTAATTACTGACGAGGCACAATTAAAAGGCTTGCCAGAATCTGCACTTGAAGCCGCAAAATTATCCGCAGAAAGCAAAGGCAAAAAGGGCTACCGTTTCACCCTTGAAATCCCAAGCTATTTGCCTGTGCTAACGTATTGTGAAAACAAGGCATTGCGTGAGGAAATGTATAGAGCATTTGTAACGCGTGCTTCTGATCAAGGCCCGAATGCAGGCAAATGGGATAATAGCCTCATTATTGAGGAGATCTTAAAACTTCGCCACGAAAGATCGCAACTGCTCGGTTTTAACACCTATTCTGATTATTCATTAGCGACAAAAATGGCAGAAAATCCGCAGCAAGTGCTAGGTTTTTTAAATGATTTAGCCGAACGCTCAAAAGCTCAAGGTAAAAATGAATTATGTGAGTTGAAGAAGTTTGCCAAAGAACATTTTGGTGTGGAACATCTTGATTTATGGGATATTACATTCTACAGCGAAAAACAGAAACAAGCGTTATATTCAGTCAATGATGAAGAACTTCGCCCTTATTTTCCAGAAAATCGTGTGCTTTCAGGCTTATTTGAGGTGATGAAACGCATTTTTGCAATGCGTGTGGAAGAGCAAAAAGGTGTGGACGTTTGGTACAAAGACGTGCGTTTTTTCAATATTTTTGACAAAAACGACCGCTTACGTGGATCGTTCTACCTTGACTTATATGCTCGAGAAAACAAACGTGGCGGAGCTTGGATGGACGACTGCATCAACCAAAAACGCCTAGCAGATGGCACCTTGCAAAAACCAGTAGCATATTTAACCTGTAACTTCAACAAGCCGATTGGTGACAAACCCGCGTTATTCACTCACGATGAAGTCACCACCCTATTCCACGAATTTGGGCACGGCATCCACCATATGCTCACGGAAATTGATGTGGGTGATGTTGCGGGTATTAACGGCGTGCCGTGGGATGCTGTTGAGTTGCCAAGCCAATTCTTAGAGAACTGGTGCTGGGAAGAGGAGGCTCTCGCCTTTATTTCAGGGCATTATGAAACGGGCGAACCGTTGCCGAAAGCGAAGTTAGATCAGCTCTTAGCGGCGAAAAATTTCCAAGCGGCAATGTTTGTGCTTCGTCAGTTGGAGTTTGGCTTGTTTGACTTCCGCCTGCACACCGAATATGACCCGAACAAACAAGGGCAAGTGTTGGCGTTGCTTAAAGAAGTAAAAGATCAAGTTGCGGTGGCAAAAGGTGTGGAATGGGCAAGAACGCCACATAGCTTCTCGCATATTTTCGCTGGCGGCTATGCGGCAGGCTACTACAGCTACTTATGGGCAGAAGTGCTTTCAGCCGATGCTTACTCACGCTTTGAAGAAGAGGGCATATTCAACGCCGAAACTGGGCAATCTTTCTTAGATAACATCTTAACCCGTGGCGGTTCAGAAGAGCCGATGGTGCTATTTGAACGCTTCCGTGGCAGAAAACCAACCCTTGATGCGTTACTACGCCATAAAGGAATTTCGGGGAATTAAAGGCAGGTAGTTTAACGTGCTAAGACAAGCGGTCAAATTTGCAAAATTTTTTGCAGATTTGACCGCTTTGTGATCTGCCCCTCAAATTAGGTATCCAGGTTTTGGGGAAGAATCAAGGTTGCGTTATTGGCTTACTTAGCTAAAGAAACTCGATAAAACGAAGTATAACCGAATGGATTTGGTACAAAACCTTGCACTCGTCGGCTGAGTGGAACATAGTTAATTGAATGGGCAAGCGGAATAAATGGAGTTTGCTCATTCACAATATGCACCGCCTCTTGATAAAGTTTTGCTCGCTCTTCACGATTTTGAGTTTGCACAGCTTTGGCAAGTAAAGCCTCAAAATTTTCATCCGTCCAACGTCCATAGTTTGTCCCAGGAATATTGGCTTTACTCAGTAATGGGAACAAGAAATTATCAGGATCACCGTTACGACTTGTCCAACCATAAGTACCAGCAGAAAATTCACCTTCACGGGTGCGTTTATTAAAATCAGCCCATTCATGGGTCACCAGTTTCGCTTTTACACCGATTTTTGCCCAATCTGCCTGAATAATTTCCGCAGTGCGACGTGGGTTTGGGTTGGAAGGACGAACCACTGGTTGTACCCAAATTTCCGTTTCAAAACCATCTGCAAAACCAGCTTCAACCAGCAATGCTTTTGCTTTTTCTAAGTTAAACTCATACTGCGGTAGGTTATCGTTATAGCCTAAAACTGCATTTGGGAAAGGATTAGTCGCAACCGAACCACTGCCTTGGTAAACAGCCTCTACAATGCTTTTCTTATCTGTAGCATAGTGTAAAGCTTGGCGTACTTTGGCATTATTTAACGCTGGTTTCGTGCTGTTTAGTCCGATATAAGCTAAATTCAGTCCATCTCGTTGTAATAGATTTACCTTCGGATCTTGTTTCATTTGTGCAATATCGGAAATATTCGGGAAATCAATCACATCACATTCGCCCGCCCTTAATTTGGCATAGCGAGTTCCTGCATCTGGTGTAATGCTAAAAATGAGCCGTTCAAATTTTGCCTTTCCTTGAAAGTAATCAGGGTTAGCAATGTAACGAACTGCGTGGTCGGTCTGATAGATTTGAAAAATAAATGGCCCAGTGCCGATAGGCTCTTGATCTAATACTTCTGGCTTACCCTCTGCCAACAATTTATCTGCATATTCTTTAGAATAAATGGATAAAAAATCCATTGCTACCGTTGTTAAAAATGGGGTATTTGGTTGTTGTAAAGTAATTTTTACCGTGTAATCATCCGCTTTTTCGATAGATTTAACGATTTTCGGTAAATTCATCCACTGGTAGTAGAAATAAGTTCCACCCGAAACTTTATGGTAGGAATGTTTTGAATCCATTTGGCGTTGGAATGAAAAAATCACATCATCTGCATTTAGCCCACGACTTGGAGTAAAGTTTTTATTGCTATGGAATTTCACATCTTTTCTTAAATGAAAAGTATAGGTCAAACCATCTTCTGAAACTTCCCATTTTTCCGCCAAACTCGGCTCAATGTTCAACTCCCCTGATTTAAAATCTAATAATCGATTATAAACTTGCTGGGAGCTAGCATTGAAATCGTTTGCATCATTGGTAATCGCAGGGCTTAATTTTCCTGGGGGTGTGGCAACACAGTTAATCAGCGTATTAGCTGGAGCCGCATAGGCGACAGCGGTAGAAAATAAAGTAAGGCTTAAAGCTAAGTTGGAAAGACGCATAAAAACTCCTTCAGTTAATATTTAGCTATAACTTACCTAGCATTTCATCGTTTGCAAAATAACCAAAGATTATGTTTTATATAAATTAGTGATGAGCTTTCACTTTCGGGTGGTTTGTTGGTTTTTCAAAGCCTTTTTCTTTTAAGCAGGCTTCAAATTTAGCACGGTCTTTTTTGCTTTTTACTGCAAAGTGCTAGTAATTTTTTCATAAAAACTCCATTTGGTTAGCCATTACTCGGCGAGTGTCGAGTTCGAGGCTATTCTAACAAAAAATCGGTGAAAGAAATGCTTTTCTATACTATAGCAAGCGGTAGAAAAATCCGAATTTTTTGCAAATTTTATTGCAAAATCAACCGCTTGTCTTTCCTTTATTTTTGAACAGGTTATAATTTCAGGCAAGCTATTATTGAGAGAATGTACAATGTCTTTAGATTTATCCGATATTCGAACACAAATCACCAACCTTGATCGCAATTTATTAAAACTACTTGCTGAGCGTCATCGCTTAGCGTTTGATGTGGTGCGAAGCAAAGAGATTACCCAAAAACCATTGCGAGATTTAGAGCGTGAAAAAGTATTACTTCAAGAGTTGGTTAATTTTGCTGAGGCGGAAAATTATCAGCTTGACCCGCAATATGTGACTCAAATTTTCCAACGTATTATTGAAGATTCGGTGCTCACTCAGCAAAATTATTTACAAAATAAACTGAATGAACAGAAAGAGCAGCAGGTTTCTATCGCATTCTTGGGAATGCGTGGTTCTTATTCCAATATGGCCTCTCGCCAATTTGCGAAAAAATATCAAGGTTCGATAGTGGAATTAAGCTGCGGATCTTTTGATGAAGTTTTTTCAAAAGTTAGCCTTGGTGAAGCGGATTTTGGTGTGTTACCGCTTGAAAATACCACTTCAGGTTCGATCAATGAAGTGTATGATTTATTGCAACACACGGATCTCACATTAGTGGGTGAGTTGGCGTATCCAATTAAACATTGTGTGTTAGCCAACGGCAATGTGGATTTAGCGGAGGTGGACACCGTTTACACCCACCCACAGCCAGCTCAACAATGCAGCCAGTTCTTGGCAACACTAGATAAGGTGCACATCAAATATTGTGAGAGCAGCTCACACGCAATGCAAATGGTGGCTCGTTTAAATAAACCGAACATTGTTGCGTTAGGCAATGAGGATGGCGGTAAATTATACGGTTTAACTAATATTAAAACCGATATTGCTAATCAGCCGAATAATATTACCCGTTTTATTGTGTTGTCGAAAAACGCAGTTCAAGTTTCGCCGCAAGTGCAAACTAAAACTTTACTGCTAATGACCACGACTCAACAAGCGGGTGCGTTGGTTGATGCGTTGATCGTGTTTAAAAATCATCATATCCGAATGTTAAAATTGGAATCTCGCCCTATTTATGGTAAGCCTTGGGAAGAAATGTTTTATGTAGAACTTGAGGCGAATATTCACTCAGAAAATACACAGAATGCTTTAGCACAATTAGAGCAAGTAACAAGTTATCTTAAAGTATTAGGCTGTTACCCAAGTGAAATTATTGAACCGGTAAAGCTTTAATATAGAAATTAAGGGTTGCTTTCAGTGAGGGCAGCCCTTTATGTTTTTAGCAACTTTGTGTTTGTTTGCTTTCTTGTGTTGCTAGGTAGTCTAAATGTTGACGGCTTTGAAATGGCACAATAGACAATTCGCCATTAGGAGAAATCAGCTGATAAAATTGTGGGTGGTTAAAACTACCAAATGCAACTTCAGTTTCTGTTTTTAGTCGCTTATTATGTTGTAATTTATTGATTTTTCTGATTTTTTCTTCTTTATTGCCAGAGCAGTTATAGTAACTTTCCACACTATTTTTCTCATCAACAACATACACATTAAAACTGTTGTCTTGGTTATCTTCAAAGAAAAATTGCAAGAAGCCCTCGCTGGCAAATTCGCTGATTTTTTGAGGAAATGCTTTTTTTTCTTTTGTTATATTCAAGGCTGGATTTGCAATATTTTCACGATTTTCGACCGCTTGTTCTTCAATCTGCTTAATACCAACAGTCTGTTTACGGAATATAACCTGCCACGTTTTTCCTGCAATTTTTAAGTGGCGTAGCTCATCAGCGTGCAATAAACAGCCTGTTTGGATCGTAATACATTTATGGACTAAGTCGGCGACAAACTCACGCAAATCACTGCGTAAATATTTGCTATAACAAAAAATATTGACAGAATTGGGTGATGCTGCACCTTGATAAATACGGTTAGAAACCAATTTAAGGGCTTTTAAAATCGCATCTTCGCCGTCAAAATGTTGGGTGCGAATTTCATTCCAAACATTGCGATAAATAATACTTACACTACCAACTAATGTTTTTTGGGCATTGCCGAAGTTGAATAGATCGCTTGGATAAACTTTTTTAGGCAATTCGGTAATGGTTTCTGTTGGATCTTGCACTAAATTAATCGCAATAGCTAAATTGCGGATTTTATTTGGGTGGTGCATATCCTCCTGTGTCATTTCTGATGCGTGAATTGGAAAAGTTAAGCGTAAATCGGTAATAAATTGGCGTAGTTTCTGCGTATTTAAGTTATCGCTTACGGTATGTAAATGGGTGTTGACATTAATAATGCCGTTAAAGTATCCCCAAGCAATCAGTTTGATTGGGCTTTTATTGTACTGAACATAGCGAAGATTTGAATCATATTGACTTTTAGGAGCTTGGTTGACTAAATACCAACCTGCTTGCATTAAGCTACCCGCTTTTACTTCAATAAAGGTTACGGCACTTTCAGCTAAATTAGAAGATATTTTGGGGTTAATCAGTGACACTTTACCTGGTAGAACTTCAAATACAGAATACAGTCTTCGCATTAAAATATCGGTGTCATTGGTCATAATACTTGGATTAAGGTGGTATTTTCGGGCAAAGTGAATTAAGTTTCGATAACTTTGCAGTAGGTGATCAATCAGCATATTTTCGTGATTCATCACTTGTTTAATTTTCCAATGCTGGCGGTTTTGCAACAAAGTTGTTTGAGCTTCGCTCCAACACCATTCTTCTACCAATAATTGCAAGGCTTCTGTACGCCAGTTTTTTCTGATTTCCCCTTCAATTGCTTTGGCATAAAAACAGATACGCAAGCGGTCTAATTTTATCCATTCTTTGCGAATAATGAGATGTTCGGTAACCAGTTCAAGCATTGCTTGATAAGGGTCAAAGTGATATTCGATCGCCTCATCGCTAAGTATTCTTTTCTTAAACTCTTTCGAAATGAGCTTTGTTTTCGGGTAAGTGTGGGCGTAGCATTCTAATAGAAAAATCTTAATTGCGGATTTGTAAGGATTATTAATACCTTTATAAAGTTGCCACAGGCTAGCACCAAAAAATTCGCTGGTTGAAAGGCTAGAGAAGTCGCCAAAATCTATCCATTCATTTAAATCAATTTCAGGGTTGTTATGAGCATTTTGATATTCGTTTTTATGCAGATGTAGCCATAATAAGCGTTTACCCGCAAGTAATATTGCGGAACGATAAAATTCGTCAAGCAGGAAAAAATGTTGGGCAGAGCCACTGTGTTCATCCGTTACACCGCTACTATAGGTTTGGGTTTTAAACTGCTCTGGATTCATTAAAAAAATATTAATATCAACGTCAAAGGTTTTTGCCCATTCTTGTAGCTTGGTGATTTTAAGCTCCATTAATTTATATTGTTCAATGGTGAGTGTGTTTGAATAGCATAACCATAGATCTAAATCTGATAGGCTAGTTTGGGTAATCGAGCCAGTGCTGCCCATACAGTAGAGGGCATCAAAATGAGTTTGGTTTTTTATATGATGATCGGAAATTGCTTCTTGGAAGCTATAAGACATCAACGAATGCTTTTGGTAGTCAGATAGCTTAAAATTCCAAATTCCTCGCGGTGCATTTTCTACATAAGCAGGCAGGCTTGGATAATTAAGATGAATGAGTAAAGGAAGTAATGAAAATACGTGTACAAAGCTTTGGTTATTTGCATTAATAGCTCGCTCAATCCGATAGGTATTGAGTTTATCTATTCTTTTTTTAGTGAATTCTAATTTTTGGTAAAAACTTCCCTCGTTTACCTTAGTAGCTTTTTCTTCCACTATTGTTGCTGTATTAGCTTTAAGGGTTAGTGATTTCACGTCAATTTCCTTTAAAAATGTGAGCTATTTAGCATTCTAGCTTAAAAGTAACTATTGTGTAAGGCAATAGCCTAAAAAAGTAGAAATACAATCTTGTATTAAAAGAGTTCAGACCAGTCAGGATTTTTTGTAAAATAATCAAGTTTTAGTAGCTTATTTGAGCGAACAAGTGTAAGCTCAACCAACTATTTTTTTCAGAACAAAATGATGAAGGAAACAAAATGAAAAGAGTTGTTATTACAGGTTTAGGCGTTATTTCAAGTATTGGTAACAATAAAGATGAAGTGTTAGCCTCATTAAAAGAAGGTAAATCAGGCATAGAATTTGTTCCTGATTTTGCTGAAGTAGGGATGCGTAGCCAAGTTGCGGGTACAATTAAATTAAACCCTGCAGAGTTAATTGACCGCAAAGTTTATCGCTTTATGGGCGATGCAGCAGCTTATGCCTACATTTGTATGAGAGAAGCTATTGAAGATTCTGGCCTAACCGAAGAGCATATTTCTAATGAGCGTACTGGTTTGGTTATGGGGTCTGGTATTGGTTCAGCTCGTGGTCAAGTAGCAGCAACAGATGCAGTGCGTGGTCCTCGAGGTGTGAAAGGGGTTGGTCCTTATGCGGTAACTAAAACAATGGCATCAAGTGTGTCAGCTTGTTTAGCAACACCATTTAAAATTAAAGGTGTGAACTATAGTATTAGTTCAGCTTGTGCAACGTCAGCTCATGCAATCGGTAATGCAATGGAGTTAATCCAATTAGGTAAGCAAGATGTGATTTTTGCTGGTGGAGCAGAAGAACTTTGCTGGGAAGGAGCAACTCAATTTGATGCAATGGGAGCAGTTTCTTCTAAATATAATGATACTCCAACTAAAGCTAGTCGTGCTTATGATGCAAACCGCGATGGCTTTGTGATCTCTGGCGGTGGTGCAGTTTTAGTGATTGAAGAGTTAGAGCATGCTCTTGCTCGTGGTGCGAAAATATATGCTGAAATCGTTGGTTATGGTGCAACATCTGATGGTTACGATATGGTTGCACCAAGCGGTGAGGGTGCAGAACGTTGTATGAAACAAGCAATGGCAACGGTAAAGAGTGATATCGAATACATCAATGTGCACGGCACATCAACCCCAGTAGGCGATGTGAAGGAGTTAGGTGCGATCCGTAATGTGTTTGGTGATAAAAAACCTGCAATTTCTTCAACTAAATCAATGACTGGACATTCACTTGGTGCAGCAGGTGCACATGAAGCTATTTATTCACTATTGATGTTAGATAACAACTTTATCGCTCCAAGTATTAATATTGAGACTCTTGATGAACAAGCAGAGGGCATGAATATAGTCACAGAGCGTCAAGACAAAGCCTTGACTACCGTAATGTCTAACAGCTTTGGTTTTGGTGGTACGAATGCTTGCTTAGTTTTCCAACGCTATTCAAAATAATCTTATGTAATGTAAAAAGTGCGGAAACGCACTTTTTTATTGTCTACAAGCGGTCGAATTTGGCTGAAAATTTGCAAATTTAACCGCAGGCTCTCCTAATTCTTGAATGTTCATAAAAAATAAAAAATTTATTTTTATCTGAAAATTGCTATTTTTATAGTGTTAAATACTAATTTTTTATTTGTATATTTGTTATATATGAAAATTTCAATCTGCTAAGTAGAATAAAAAAATTAGCATTTTTTTGACATTGAATTAAGTGATCTATTTTTCTATCTATTTTATGAGTAGAATGGTGACGAATTTAAGATCTTATACATAATCTTGGGGAATATATGACAGAACAAGTAGAACGTTCAACGTGGCAGAGTAAATTTGCCGCAATGGGTCCTGGTATTTTAATGGCGTCAGCTGCTGTGGGGGGCTCTCATATTATTGCCTCTACTCAGGCGGGAGCAATTTATGGCTGGCAATTAGCCATTATCATTGTTTTAGCAAACTTATTTAAGTATCCGTTTTTTCGTTTTGGCGTGCAATACACGCTATCAAGTAGTAAAAGTTTATTAGAAGGTTATAAAGATAAAGGCAATATTTATCTCGTCATTTTCTTTATTTTGAATGTCATTGCAGCAATGATTAATACGGCTGCAGTGGGAATCGTTTGTGCAGCAATCTTGAAATTTCTTTTTTCGGCTTTAGGACTACCTTTTGATTTAAGTATTCCAATAGCAGGCACAATTGTGATTGTAGTAACTTGGGGCATGTTACTTTTAGGTAAATATCGCTTCTTAGACTCCCTCTCTAAGTGGATTATGATTGCTTTAACCATTTCTACCGTTACTGCTGTCATTATTGCAGCATTAAAAGGGGGGATTACAGTTGCTCCTGATTTTATTGAGGCATCACCTTGGAACTTAGCCTCACTTGGTTTTATTGTGGCGTTAATGGGCTGGATGCCAGCACCAATTGAGATTTCAGCGATTAACTCTATGTGGGTTATTGCCAAAAAACGCTTCAGCAAAATTAGCTATCAAGATGGTATTTTTGACTTTAATGTAGGTTATATCGGCACAGCAATTCTAGCGATTGTATTTTTGGCACTTGGTGCTTTAGTTCAATATGGCTCAGCTGAACAAGTTGAGCAAGCTGGCGTAAAATATATTGCTCAACTAATCAAAATGTATGCTTTTGCAATTGGTGATTGGTCTAAATTATTAATTGCATTTATTGCCTTTATGTGTATGTTCGGTACAACGATTACGGTTGTTGATGGTTACTCTCGTGCGAATGCAGAAGGATTGCGTATTTTAACTGGGCGTAAAGAGTACTCTCAAGTGGAGCTGGCAATTTGGCTAACAGTAACATCAGCAATTGGTATTTTGATTATTAGTGTATTTATGAGTGATGTAGCGAAAATGTTAAAGTTTGCAATGATTTCATCATTTGTTTCAACGCCAATTTTCGCTTGGTTGAACTTTTCATTAGTGTTAAAAGGTGAGCATCGTGTAACTGGAGGATTGTTCTGGCTTGCGGTAGTTGGTTTGATTTATTTGACTGCGTTTGCTTTATTATTCTTAGCACAGCAGTTTGGCATTATTGGTTAGTCATAAATAAAGAAATAAAAAGGCGAATTTAATTCGCCTTTTTATTTGCTCTTTTTAAATTATTAATGTTGTTTTATGCATAAACAGGTAGACGTTTACAGATATCTAGTACTTTTGCTTTTGTTTCTGCAATTACTTGTTCGTGGTTATCTTTACCAATGCTTTCTAACACATCACACATCCAGCTTGCTAGTGCTACTACATCTTGTTCTTTAAAGCCACGACGAGTAACAGATGGTGAACCTACACGAATACCTGAGGTAATAAATGGTTTTTGTGGATCATTTGGCACAGAGTTTTTATTAACTGTAATATTAGCTGCACCTAAAGCTGCATCAGCAGCTTTACCTGTTAAGCCCTGTTTTACGAAGCTAACAAGAAATAAATGATTTTCTGTCCCGTTTGAAACCACATCAAAACCACGTTGTTTAAACACTTCTACCATCGCTTTCGCATTTTTTACAACTTGTTGTTGGTAAGCTTTAAATTCAGGTTCCAAAGCTTCTTTAAAGCAAACAGCTTTTGCCGCAATAACGTGCATTAATGGACCGCCTTGACCTGCGGGGAATACCGCAGATTGCAATTTTTTATACATTTCTTCATCGCCAGATGCCGATAAAATTAAACCACCACGAGGACCAGCTAATGTTTTATGCGTTGTAGTGGTAACAACGTGTGCATATGGAAGCGGGTTTGGATAAACACCAGCCGCAATTAAGCCTGCAACATGTGCCATATCCACAAATAAGTAAGCCCCTACTTCATCAGCAATCTCACGCATTTTTGCCCAATCAATCAATTGGGAATACGCAGAGAAACCTGCCACAATCATTTTAGGTTTAACTTCTTGTGCTTGTTTACGCAAAGCATCGTAATCGATGAAACCTTCAGCAGTAATGCCATATTGCTCTGCTTTATAGACTTTACCAGAGAAACTAACGGAAGCTCCGTGGGTTAAATGACCACCATGAGCTAAACTCATACCTAAAATGGTATCGCCTGGATTTAATAATGCCATATATACAGCAGCATTTGCTTGTGAGCCAGAATGTGGCTGTACGTTAGCATAATCTGCACCAAATAATTCTTTTGCACGGTCAATTGCTAACTGTTCAATAATATCTACATATTCACAACCGCCATAATAACGTTTATTAGGATAACCTTCTGCATATTTATTGGTTAATTGTGAGCCTTGAGCTTGCATTACACGTGGGCTTGCGTAGTTTTCTGACGCAATTAACTCAATATGCTCTTCTTGACGGCGATCTTCATTTTGAATAGCCTGCCATAAAACAGCATCATAATCTGCGATATTCATATCACGTTTTAACATTGTTGGACTCCTTTAAAGCTTAAGTAAACGTTTGCGTAAGTTAAATTGCTATTATTTTACGCATTTTTAAGGCTAATGGATAGTATTTATTTCCGCAGTCAGGTGAATTATAAAGCTAATGGAGTTAGTAGCATATTTACCAATTTTTTGAAAAAATGACCGCTTGTTAGAGTGATACTATTAAGTCATCTCTTTTTTTAAAAGTAGAATTTAACTATTTTTTATTTATATTATTCCATCGCTAATTTATACTAGTATAATAAGAATTAATGAATAATTGGAATATTAAATTTCAATAAAAACTTTGACTTGTCTGGAGTAATTGTGAACCATAATCAATCAATCAATCAATCAATCAATCAATCAATCAATCAATCAATCAATCAATCAATCAATCAATCAGTCAATCAATATAAACCAATTTCTCTCAAACTATTAACTGTTTTGGTTAGTGGTATTATTTTGTCTTTGTCATCAGCTTCTTATGCTAATGAGTATGTGAATGTAGATTCTTTTTCTAAATATAATAAAAATAAAGAGAGTAGTGGGGCTCTTGCTGTTCGAAGTATTGCTATTGGAGGAAATGCCTATGTCGATAATATTTATGGAGCAGGTTCAATAGCTATTGGTGAAAATGCCTGGGCTAGTGCGGAAAACTCTGTTGCGTTAGGACAAAACGCTATTTCTGAAAATGCTGTTAGTACATCTGAAATAGAGATTAACGGAAAGGTTTATAAATTTGCTGGTGGCGTAGCTTCTGGTACTGTAAGTATTGGTGGCAAATCAACGGTAAGTTATCCTGATGCTACTGGGACTGTAAGCTCTACTATTTATAACGTTGATGCTGTCCCTGTTCCTTTTGTTGTTGATGATAGCTCCGTAGATGTGCCTACCTATAGGCCAGAGATTCTTTCTTTTGATGGTGAACTACCACCAGTTGTTCATGTGTTGCCGAACGATGATGCTAATAAAGAAACTCGCACTATTACTAACGTTGCTGCTGGTCGAATTTCTGCCACCAGTACCGATGCTGTAAATGGAAGCCAGCTCTATGCTGTAATTGATAGTCTCTCTTCGATTACAGCCTCATCTGGAAGGCGGGGAGAAAAAGGCGAGCAAGGTTTACAAGGTTTGAAAGGTGATAAGGGAGAGCGAGGAGAGCAAGGTTTACAAGGTTTGAAAGGTGATAAGGGAGAGCGAGGAGAGCAAGGTTTACAAGGTTTGAAAGGTGATAAGGGAGAGCGAGGAGAGCAAGGTTTACAGGGTTTGAAAGGTGATAAGGGGGAGCGAGGAGAGCAAGGTTTACAGGGTTTGAAAGGTGATAAGGGGGAGCGAGGAGAGCAAGGTTTACAGGGTTTGAAAGGTGATAAGGGGGAGCGAGGAGAGCAAGGTTTACAAGGTTTGAAAGGTGATAAAGGTGATCCTGCTTTAGTAGATGTAAAAGCAGGAAAGAATATTAGTGTGAAAGAAGAAAATCACCCAAATGGATATCGTTCTTTTACCATTTCAACGGCTGATAATGTTTCATTCAACAGTGTAAAAGTGAATGATTTAGAGATTAATCAGGCTGGCATTAATGCAGGTAGCCAAAGGATTGCTCAAGTTGTTGATGGTATTAATGATACCGATGTAGTGAATGTTCGTCAGCTCAAGCGGGTTAAAAATTATGTTGAAGAAACTGCTCAAGAAATTCGCAATGTTAAAGGTCAATTAAACCAAATGAATCAAGAGTTAAGAGCAGGTATTGCGGGTGCATCGGCACTAGGGATGTTACAAGTCTCAAGTGGTGCTGGGAAAAGTGCGTTATCAGCTTCATTAGCCAACTATAAAGGGCAATCAGCAGTTGCAGTAGGTTATGCTCGCTCTTCTGATAATAACCAAGTTCATATTAAATTAGGTGCCGGTATTAATACTGCGAGTGATGTGACCTTGGGTGGTAGTGTAGGCTTGCATTGGTAATTGCTATTAGTATTTTAGACTAAGTAAAAATTAAGGAGTATCCTCCATTTGTTGAGAATGCTCCTTTAATTTTATTTACTAAAGTCAGCCTAGAAATTGCAACTTTATAAGAAAATATGACCGCTTGTAAGATAGTAAGTTTTGCTTTTCTAGCCCACCAATTCTGCTCTAATTATCGCTGCACCTTGACTAAGTGCATTGAGCTTGCCACGAGCGACTTCACGAGAAAGTGGTGCCATACCGCAGTTAGTACAAGGGTATAGTTTATCTGCATCAACAAATTGCAATGCTTTACGCAATGTGTCTGCCACTTGCTCTGGCGTTTCGATAACATTGGTGGCGACATCAATTGCACCTAACATCACTTTTTTACCACGTACTAACTCAATTAAATCCATTGGCACACGTGAGTTTTGACATTCAAGTGAGATAATATCGATTTTTGATTGTTGCAGTTTTGGAAAGCTCTCCTCGTATTGACGCCACTCTGAACCAAGCGTTTGTTTCCAATCAGTGTTCGCTTTAATACCGTAACCATAGCAGATATGTACAGCAGTTTCGCATTTTAAGCCCTCAATAGCTCGTTCCAGTGTGCGAACGCCCCAATCGTTTAATTCTTCAAAAAATACGTTAAATGCAGGCTCGTCAAATTGAATAATATCTACCCCTGCTGCTTCTAGCTCTTTAGCTTCTTCATTGAGAATTTTGGCAAATTCCCAAGCTAATTTTTCACGGCTTTTATAATGTGCATCATATAAGGTGTCAATCATTGTCATTGGTCCTGGTAGTGCCCATTTAATTGGCTTATTGGTATGTGCACGCAGGAATTTTGCATCTTCAACAAATACTGATTTAGGGCGAGAAACTGCACCAACTACAGTGGGTACACTGGCATCGTAACGGTTGCGAATACGGACGGTTTCACGTTTGTTAAAATCTACGCCGTCTAAATGTTCAATGAAGGTGGTTACAAAATGCTGACGAGTTTGTTCGCCATCACTTACAATATCAATACCTGCTGCCGTTTGCTCAGCAAGTGAAACTAAAAGTGCATCTCTTTTTGCTTGTCGTAATTCACTGCCGCTGAATTTCCATTCAGACCAGAGTTTTTCAGGCTCAGCAAGCCAAGCTGGTTTTGGTAAGCTGCCTGCAGTAGAAGTGGGTAATAAAATTTTGCTCATATGTTCTTCCTATATAAAAATGCGTATGGGCGGGTCCTGTACCCGCCCACATACGATGGCTAATCGTACTATTTTTCGTTCATCCAAGCATCTAAAATTGTTTTATATGGTTTGATGAAATGCTCTTCGGTATATTTACCTTGCTTAATTGCTAATTGAGTACGCTCTTCACGATCATACTCTACTTTTGTGACTGAGTAATCATTATAAGTTAAGCTTGCTTTGTAAACTTGTCCTGCAACTGAGTTTGCATTATATACTTCTGGACGATAAATTTTTTGAAATGCTTCCATTGTTGCTATTGTGCTTATCAATTCCAGATTAGTGTAATCATTTAACAGATCGGCATTACTATCAAAATAGAAAGCATACGGAGCAACTGATTTTGGTGGCATAAAGTAGCGCACCGATAAGCCCATTTTAGCAAAGTAGTCATCAGTTAATGAATAGTCATTTTGCACATATTCTACGCCTAAAATTGGATGAATATTCGTGGTTTTGTGGTAAGTGCGAGTGGTTGCCACGCTTAAACAGATTACTGGTGGTTTCTGGAATTTGGCTTTGTACTCTGGTGAATTAAGCAAATGCTTATACAATTTGCCATGTAATTCACCATAGCCTTCTGGCACGCTGAAACTTGGTTTATCTTTATTGTAATCGTTGAGTAAAACGCTGAAATCGTAATCACGTACATGGGAAGAGAAGTTATTACCCACGATGCCATCAATTTTCTTTCCTGTTTTATGATCGATCACATAAGTTTTTAACCATTCAATAGCAGGGAAAAATTGCCCCTTGCCTTCAACATCAATATCCATTGATACAATATCTAATTTTACTGAATAGCGATCAGCATTTGGGTTGTCCCAGTTCGCCAAATCATTAAAACGATTGTTGATCATTGCAATAGCATTTTGCAAATTTTGTTTGCGGTTTTTACCACGTGCAAGGTTAGCAAAGTTGGTTGTTAAACGAGTGCTGTGAGCTGGCTCATAGTTTTCATCGAATTCGATTGTGTGAACTTGGCATTTAAAATCTGTAGTCATCTTACATTTTCCTTGTGTTATTATTGTTTTGAGATGAGCTTATTGAACCATAAATTTTTCTTGAAGAAAAATGATATGTTTTTGAGAAGATTATGAATAAAATTCATATTGATTTGCAAATTTTCCCGCAAAAAGAACCGCTTGTACCAATTTGTATCAATAAACCCACAACGTAATAGAATATTATTTGGGGCTTCAAAACAATTTGCTCGCCCAGCCTAATTTAGAGCTTAACACAGTAAAGTAATTATAATCTTTCAAATGTAATAATTGTAACTTGTCTGCACTTTTTCTTACCAATACCCGATCTTCGGGGGTAAAACTCATCTTTACTTGCCCATCACAAATCACTTCTAAATCAGGGGTATTATATTTAGCAAAACGGAGTGAAATTTGGCTGTCACCATCTATCACTAAAGGACGAGCCGACAGCGTATGGGGGTGCATTGGGACAAGTGCGATTGCGTTCATATTTGGGGTAAGAATTGGGCCTCCTGCAGAAAGCGAGTAAGCGGTTGAGCCAGTTGGTGTTGCAACAATTAACCCATCTGCTCGTTGTGAAAAAGCAAATTTACCATCAATATAAACTTCAAATTCAATAATGCGAGCAACTTGTGTTGGGTGAACGACAATTTCATTTAATGCATTATTTAACGAAATAATCTTACCATTACGCTCAATATAAGCCTCTAACAAGAAGCGTTCTTCAATCACATATTCATTTTTAACCAAGCAACTATAAAGTTGCTCAAAAGCCGTTTGAGGGGCAATATCGGTTAAAAAACCTAAATTGCCACGATTAATGCCAATGAGCGGCACTTGATATTTCGCCAAAGCACGTGCAATACCAAGCATATTGCCATCTCCCCCAATCACAATCACTAATTCGGCACGTTGCCCGATTTCATCTAAAGTGTAGCTCTCTTCGAGAGCTATCTGTTTTGCTACATTCTTTTCAACCAAGATCTTATACTCACGATCTTTTAGCCAATTATAAACGGCCAAATGGGTTTCAAAAGCACTATCGTGGCGAGGAGTACCAACAATGGCAATTACTTCAAATGGTTTTTGTTGGTTCATTTTCTATTCCTATTATCAGCTTAGAGAATATGGGTTTGATACCATTGGTTAAGCAAAATACCAGTATTGACAGCGACATTCAAGCCGCTATTTAACGGATTACTAAAGGAAAGCTGAATAGTGGTATCGTCTGCATAAGCAATTTCACTCGCTGTTGTTTCGCTTAATACAAATACCACTTTCTCTGCCAATTTCGTTTTAGTTAAAGAGGGAGCTTGCTTATGACGAGTTAAATGCACAATTTGATAACCTGCTTGGCGAAGTTGCACCAAAGCAATCTGCTTGTTTTTAGTTTCTAACGCTCGCACAAACTCTAAACCGCCCTCTGCTACACGAGCGGTAGCACTTGAATTCAGGCTATCTACATTTTCTGTGATGATTCCTTTCACACCATAAAACGTACAGGTACGAATAATTCCCCCAACATTTTGTGCATTATTTACACCATCTAACAATACCAAACAATCTTGTTTTTTCGGTACTTGTAAATACCCCTCTAACACGAATGAGGGCGATTTTTTCACTAACAAACACATATCGCCGTGGTGTTCTGTGCTGGTGACTCGCTCCATTTCTTCACGATCGATAACGTGGTAGGCTTTTTTGTTTTCCGCCAAATAGCTCATCATTTCGCCAAGCTTTTTCGCCCCTTCCACCGTTGCCCATAAACGCACAATCGCGTCAGGACGCTGCTGGAACAAGGTAAGGCAAGCATTTTCGCCATAAACTTTCATCTCTTCTAAGCGGTTTTTCTTAATTTTTTCTGGAGCACGTGGAGAAAGTGGACCTGTTTTTTTCTCTTTGCTTGAATTATTGCCACCTTTTACCCAAATTTTTACACTGCCTTCGCCATAGGGTTTTCTGCCTTCGGTTGGATAGGTCTGCTCAGGGCGTTCACGTTGAAAGTGAGCTTTGCGGTTATCATTTCGTTCGTTCTTATGTTCAAAGCCTCGCGCTTTTCCTTTTTCTGAAAAGCGAGGGGTGCGTTCATTTGTTCTCTTCTCCTCTCTAGTTTTAAAGCGAGGTGCATTATTTTCTTTAAATTTCATTTTTATGCCTAAACAGTGGTTAAAATTGAGCTTATTATAGCGAATCCGAATTGCAAGCGGTTAGAAAATGCGAGTTTTTTGCAAATTTTTTCTCAGAAACGACCGCTTGTTATTTCTTTATGAAGCTACTTTCTTTATAATCCTGAGTTCTTAATTGTTCTTTAAAATCTGGTGGAAATATGAACCCAATGTTAAATATTGCTATTCGTGCTGCACGAAAAGCAGGCAATATTATTGCCAAAGGCTATGAGCAATCGCCTCAAGATACGCAAGTGTCACAAAAAAATACAAATGATTATGTCACAGAAATTGATAAAGTCGCAGAAGCTGCAATTATTGATGTGATCCGCAAATCTTACCCTGATCACTCAATCGTAACAGAAGAGTCTGGCGTGCTAAACGGTAGCAATGAAAACGTGCAATGGGTAATTGATCCATTAGATGGTACAACCAACTTCGTAAAACGCTTACCGCATTTCTCGGTTTCTATTGCCATTCGTGAAAATGGCCGTACAACCGTAGGGGTGGTTTACGATCCTATCCGTAATGAACTTTTCACTGCCGTGCGTGGCGAAGGGGCAAAATTAAACGAGTTCCGTTTACGTATTGATGCAGAACGCCGTGATTTAAAAGGTGCGGTATTAGCCACAGGCTTTCCTTTTAAAGTGTTAAGACACCGTGCGGCTCATTTAAATATGCTTGAAGCGTTAATGAACAATGGTGTTGCTGATTTTCGCCGTACTGGCTCGGCTGCACTAGATATAGCGTATGTTGCTGCAGGCAGAGTAGATGGTTTTTTTGAAATTGGTTTAAAACCTTGGGATTGTGCTGCAGGTGAGCTAATTGCACGTGAGTCTGGTGCAATTGTGACTAACTTTGTTGGCGGAACGGATTATTTAAAATCAGGCAACTTAGTGGTTGGTAATGGCCGTGTGGTAAAAGAAATTTTAAACAGTATTCAGCCAACTTTAACTGAAGAGCTAAAAGCTTAATTTATAACAATATCATTGAGTTATTGTAAATAGCATTGTGGGAATAAATATGATGGAAAAGAAGTATCCTCTGTTAAATGAAATCAACTCCCCTGAAGACTTACGTTTGCTCCCGACAGACAAACTGCAAGAGGTGGTTGATGAACTGCGTGCCTATTTGCTGGAGTCTGTGAGCCGAACAAGCGGTCATTTAGCCTCTGGTTTAGGCGTGGTCGAGCTTACAGTTGCTTTACATTATGTTTATCAGACCCCGTTTGACCAACTAATTTGGGACGTGGGTCATCAGGCTTATCCTCACAAAATCTTAACGGGTCGCCGTGAGCAAATGCATACTATTCGCCAAAAAAATGGTATTCACCCTTTCCCTTGGCGAGAAGAAAGTCCGTATGATGTGCTAAGTGTGGGGCATTCTTCTACTTCCATTAGTGCTGGCTTGGGTATCGCAGTTGTGGCTGAAAAGGAAAATGCAGGACGAAAAACGGTTTGTGTAATTGGTGATGGTGCTATTACTGCTGGTATGGCATTTGAAGCGTTAAATCACGCAGGTTCATTGCATACTGATATGTTAGTTATCTTAAATGATAATGAAATGTCAATTTCAGAGAATGTTGGGGCATTAAATAATCATCTTGCTCGCATTTTCTCTAGCTCACTTTATACCTCTGTACGTGATGGCAGTAAAAAAATTCTTGATAAAGTACCCACTATCAAAAATTTTATGAAAAAAAGTGAAGAGCATATGAAAGGTGTTATCTTCTCACCAGAAAGCACGTTATTTGAAGAATTGGGCTTTAACTATATTGGGCCTATTGATGGTCATAATATTGAAGAATTAGTGAAAACGCTAAGCAATATGCGTGAGTTGAAAGGGCCACAATTTTTGCATATTCGTACGAAAAAAGGTAAAGGTTATAGTCCTGCGGAAAATGATCCAATTGGCTACCACGGTGTGCCAAAGTTCGATCCAACTATTGATGAACTACCAAAATTGAAAGCATTACCAACATATTCTAATATTTTTGGTAATTGGTTATGCGAAATGGCAGAACGTGATGAAAAGGTGATCGGCATTACTCCAGCAATGCGTGAAGGCTCTGGTATGGTGGAGTTTTCTAGACGTTTTCCAGAACAATATTTTGATGTAGCAATTGCTGAACAACACGCCGTTACCTTTGCGGCAGGTTTGGCGATTGCAGGCTATAAGCCCGTTGTCGCAATTTATTCCAGTTTTTTGCAACGGGCTTACGATCAACTTATTCATGATGTGGCAATTCAAAACTTGCCAGTGATTTTTGCCATCGACCGAGCCGGTATTGTGGGGGCAGATGGGCAAACCCACCAGGGGGCGTTCGATTTGAGCTTTATGCGTTGTATTCCGAATATGACGATTATGGCACCGAGCGATGAAAATGAAATGCGTCAAATGCTTTATACTGCCTACACAATGAATACACCAACCGCTATTCGCTATCCTCGTGGTAATGCAAAAGGGGTAGAATTGCACTCAATGCAAAAATTGGAAGTGGGTAAAGGCAGAGTAATCTATGAAGGAGAAAAAGTCGCCATTCTAAACTTTGGATCATTATTAGACGAAGCAAAAATCGTGGCAGAAAAACACAACTATACCCTTGTAGATATGCGTTTTGTTAAGCCACTTGATGAAGAGTTACTCCAAAAAATGGCAGACTCATATGAGCTTCTCGTTACGCTTGAAGAAAATGCCATTCAGGGTGGGGCAGGCAGTTCTGTGAATGAATATTTGCAAAATATTGGCAAAATTCGACCGCTTGTCATGCTTGGTATTCCTGATTTCTTCGTACCACAATCGACGCAAGCAGAGGCTTATGCCGATCTCGGTTTATATGCAAAAGGTATTGAAACGAAGATCCTACAATTTATGTCTTCATCAAAACTGTAAAGTAGAATTTCTCTTTCTTGTAATCTTTATCTATATTTATTGCCTCTGCTGCTTATGAATAGTAGAGGCGATAATTTTCTTGCTTTTCGCTTCTTTATTCTGATTTACTTGGAAAAGTAAAAATTTTGTGATCATCATCTCTCTTTCGAAAAATTAAAATTGATTTGATTTATACTTTTAATTTGAAAGTAATCGTAGCTGAGTGAGATTTCTTATATAGAAGTTCAACTCAATCTCCTGATGTATGAGGCAAATTAATTCCAAATAACCTTTAATCTCTAGGGATAGAATATGAATGCAAGAATTATATTGGCTATAACATATATATTATTGATGGGATTAGGTTTTCCTATAATGAGATATATGAGTATACATTTTGAAACAATTAATAATAATGCAGTTAGATTTTTATCTGGTGGATTAGTGTTCGTTTTCATATGTATATTAAGATTTAGGAATGAGATAAGAAAAATCATAATAAATCCCAAAATAATATCTTGGCTAATTATTCTTGGTTTTTTTATGACTTTAAATATGTTCTTTTTTATTAATGGAATAAAATATACTTCAGCATTAGCTGGAAGTATTTTTGGAATAATTGCTATGCCTCTTGCCGTAAGTATGGCTGCAATTTTCTACAAGGATGAGCGTGAAAAAGTAAAAAGTTGGTGGTTTGTATTAGGTGCGATACTTTCAATTTTAGGTTCATTGATCTTTGTTTTTAATAATGGAAGCTCTTTGGATGGAAATGATTTTATCAAAGGTAGTCTATTTCTGAGCATAGCTATACTTATACAATCTGTCCAAAATCTTATTGTAAAAAAAGTATCAAAAAACCTGCACGCAATTATGATAAGTGCTTCTACTGCCACTTTGTCAGGGCTTATTTACCTTATAATATCTATTGAAACTAACACTATACTGGAACTTAATAGTGTTCCCTCTAGCCTTCTGATTGGCTTAAGCCTTGCTGGAATATATGGTATGTTAACAGGAATGTTAATGGCTTTTTATATTGTCCAAAAAGAAGGGGTTGTGACATTTAATATAATACAATTACTGATACCATTATCTACCGCATTTATAGGATATATCACATTAGGAGAAACAATAACCCTATTACAAGTATTTGGAGCAATCATCGTAATAATTGGATGTACTATATCATTAAAAAAATCTACTTTAAATAGAAGAGAATAGTTGTATCAAGTTGGAATATAGGCAGATAGTTTACCATATTTGTTATTCTATGTGTTAATTATATACAAAGATGGGACGACTTTAATAATCAAATCAAATTTCTCTTAGAAAACAATGTGATGAGAAAGACTATTTATAACCTTTCAAACCAGAGGAAAAGATTTTCTTTTACACGGTAAGTGGTTCAAAGTGTCGTATTAATGTCAAAGTATGCAGGGAATTTTTGACATAGTTCACATTTCTGACAAAATATTTCACACAAATCTCACAATTTATTTTACTTTAATCATACTCCTACTTAAAATGGCACGACTTTTTAGTATTTATACTAAAAATCTTTCTTCATTCATTTATAGGTTATAGGATTTCTATTATGTTATGGTTCTTTTTCTGTGTAGCCGTACTTGTACTTGGCTATTTTACTTACGGAAAAATCATTGAAAAAATCTTCGTGATTAATCCAAGTAAGGTAACACCTGCTAACTCAATGAGAGATGGTGTGGACTATATGCCAATGTCTAAAACGAAAATTTGGCTCATTCAATTATTAAATATTGCAGGTACAGGCCCGATTTTTGGTCCGATTTTAGGTGCGTTATACGGACCAGTCGCAATGCTTTGGATTGTGCTTGGCTGTATTTTTGCAGGTGCCGTGCACGATTATTTCTGTGGTATGTTAAGTATCCGCAATGGTGGTGCAACTATGCCAAATCTTGCTGGTCAATTCTTAGGCCGTCCAGTAAAATTCTTCATTAACGTGATGGCATTAGTTTTACTTTTATTAGTAGGGGTAGTATTTGTTGCAAGCCCAGCCCAATTATTATCAACGATTACAATGGATATTGCGGGTGCAACTCAAGGTGCAATGGAATTAGGCAATGTTGAGGCTATGCAAGAAGCTGTTGCGTCAGGTGGTGTAACAGTTTGGGGAATGGATAAAGCAGCGGTAATCTCTGTTTGGACCATCATTATTTTTGCTTACTACATCTTAGCAACATTATTACCTGTGGATAAAATTATTGGTCGTATCTACCCAATCTTTGGCGCGTTATTACTCTTTATGTCTGTTGGGATGGTGTATGGTTTAGTCAGTGCCCATTTAAGTGTAGCAGATCCAATTGACTTCTTCCGTACTGTAAATGCTGATGGTCAAGGCTTAACGTGGGAAAAATTCACGCAAAATTTCCAAGTAAAAGGTGATGTACCAATTTGGCCTTTATTATTCTTAACGATTTCTTGTGGTGCGTTATCAGGTTTTCACGCAACACAAACTCCATTAATGGCACGTTGTGCACAAAATGAAAAAGAAGGTCGCTTTATTTTCTATGGTGCAATGATTACTGAAGGTGTAATTGCATTAGTATGGTGTGCAGTAGGTCTTTCATTCTATGAAAATCCGCAAGCATTACAAGATGCAATTTCTGCAGGTTCTCCTTCTAAAGTGGTATATGACAGTTCATTACACTTCTTAGGCTTTATCGGTGGTATCTTCGCAGTATTAGGTGTGGTTGTATTACCAATTACTTCAGGCGATACCGCATTCCGTGCAGCACGTTTACAATTAGCAGAAATCTTTAACTTAGAGCAACGTACGTTTGCAAAACGTTTATACATTGCTATTCCATTATTTGTGCTTGGCTTTATTGTATCAAAATTGGATTTTAGCGTGTTATGGCGTTACTTCACTTGGGCAAACCAAATGACAGCAATGGTAATGTTATGGACAGCCGCAGGTTACTTATATCGTTATAACAAATTCCACTGGGTATGTTCGATTCCTGCGTGGTTTATCACAGCCGTCTGTGCAACTTACCTAGCCTATAACAAAATCGGCTTCGGTTTAGATTACCAATTATCGGTGTACATTGGCTTAGTGATTACGGTGGTGTGTATCATCTGCTTCTTCACGTTACTTAAACCATATAATGTAAGTGATAAAGATGAGTTAGCAACCAGTTAAACTTGATTAAAAATGCAAAAGTGGGGACAATAAGTCCCCACTTTTTTGGTTATACGACTTTGATTATGCGATTTTTTGATACTCACACTCACTTGGATTATCTTGCAGAAAGCCTTAATTTAAGTATTTCTACGTTGGTAGAAAATGCTCAAAAATATCAAGTGGAAAAAATATTAGTAGTTTCTGTGTTTGCAAAAAATTTTGAAAAAGTAACCGCTTGTGCTAATGAAAAGCCAGAAAATATTGTTTATGGTTTAGGTTTGCATCCGCTCTATATTCAAGAACATTGCCTTTCAGATTTAGATTTATTGGAAAATGCGTTGAGTCTAAAAGAGCCGCAATGTACTGCGATTGGCGAAATTGGCTTAGAAAAAGCCGTGGCAGAAGTTTCTTCCCCTGAATTATGGAAAAAACAGTGCTCATTTTTAGAGGCACAGCTCTCATTTGCTCAAAAATTCAAGTTACCTGTGAACCTCCATTCACGAAAAAGCCACGACCAATTATTTGTATTTTTGAAAAAAGCTCAGCTCTCAAAAAATGGAGTGGTTCACGGTTTTGCTGGTAGCTATGAGCAGGCAAAACGCTTTGTGGATCTTGGCTATAAAATAGGAGTTGGGGGAACAATAACTTATCAACGAGCAAACAAAACACGTGAAGCAATCCGAAAATTACCGTTAAACAGCTTGCTGCTTGAAACCGATTCTCCTGATATGCCTGTCTTTGGTTTTCAAGGTCAGCCTAATCGACCTGAGCGACTTATCGAAATTTTTTCTAGCTTATGCCAATTAAGACACGAGTCGCCAACTGTTATTGCAGAAACCATTTGGCAAAATAGCGAAGGTTTATTTTCTTAATCTTAATTGAGCTTGTTGTGTAGATATTGCCAAATTTGCTCTCCGTAATTGGTATTAAAATAAGCATAAATTGCTTCTTCTTGTGCTTTTATTTCAAGATTTTCACAACAATTTACCATTTTTTGCTGATAAATGACCGCTTGTAACTCAAAATGCACCCCCGATAATAAGTAATAGCCTTTTCCTAGTTGGCCCTCTATTATTGCTAATGAACCATCAGGATAGTAAGCTAATGGGCGGTAAGCGGCTGTTGGGTTTGGTTTGAAGCAGCAACCACCATGATAATAAAAAGGGGTTTTTCCACCTTCTGCAAGTGTTATTTCAACCATCGACTTGCTTTGAATTCCTTCATCATACAGCTGCCCGTGGGTAAATTGGGGTAGACTGCCTTTTGCCATACCGTCAAATAAAGCAAGCTCTCGGCTGCCTTTTACGCTATAGTTAAGCCCTTTGAAATCTAATTCAGCACAGCCATAATAGGCTCCAGCACAGATGCCGAGATAAGCTCCACCTTGCTCAATAAAATGGCGAATATAGCGATTGCCTTCTCCGTTTAATTTTTGGCAGTAAGGTAAATCGGCGCCGCCGGGCATAATCAATAAACAGCTATTGGCTAATTTGCCTTGAATAATTTGCTCAGCGTTGATAAGACGAGTTGGGCGTTGTAAATGCTGTTCTACCGCTAATAGCAATGATTGAACACCCATTTCGCTAACGCCATCATCAGAATAAATATAAACTGGTTTTACCATTTCAAATTTACATTTGCTCAAAATATATCTTCCTATATAATCCCTTGCGAACATTCCATCATATTTCATTTAAGGAGACATTATGTTCGCCACTCAATTAACTCAAACCAAACGTTGGCTAGAAGCTAATAGTACAACGGCATTTTGGTTGAAAACCTTTATTGGTGCAACCTTGCTTGCCATTTTTGCTCAAATTTCTGTGCCGATGTACCCTGTGCCAATTACCGGTCAAACACTTGCGTTAACGGTTGTTGGTTTTGCTATGGGGCGTAAAGCCGCAACCGCAGCGGTTCTACTTTATCTCTTTGAAGGTGCTATTGGCTTACCTGTTTTTGCAGGCGGTGCATCAGGTTTCCATCACTTCTTTGGCCCAACTGGCGGTTATTTATTAGGCTATATCCCAACTGCATATTTTTTAGGTTATTATAGTGATAAAGGTGTATTAAACTCGTTCTGGAAAAGCTTATTTGTGGCGTTAATTGCTAGTGTAATTACCTTTGCTTTTGGCTTAGCTCAGCTTTCTTTCTTTGTACCAGAAGGTACGGTGTTACAAGCTGGCTTATATCCATTTATTTTAGGCGGTGTGATTAAGGCTTTGCTGGCAAGTGTTTTAGTCAGCCCAAGCTATAAATTTTTCTCTAAACTCTAATCGTTATAAAGGCTTTGCTTGTGGCAAAGCCTTTTCTGATAAATTTTGATTGTCCTATTTTTGATATTCACATTTCTTCATTATTTTTCAAAAATCTGAATTTAAGCATCTTAGCAAAATAGCAAAAAGTTATTTTCTCTTTCTATATTATCACTTTTTTGCTTAAAATCTGCTAACTCAGTACAATAATGGGCTGCACAATAGCAAATTGCTTTTAAGGAGAATTCATTGAATAGCACTAAATTTTACTCCCTTTATTCAGGTATCTTTTTTCTATTTTTCGGTTATGGTTTATTTCTAAACTCAGCGGGGATCAAACTTGCCGAAATGGGGGTGACGGATATTGTTATCGGTTTACTCAATGCTGCTTTCTTTATTGGGGCAGCTTTAAGTACGATTTTTGCTCACCGTATTGTGTCAAGTGTTGGGCATATACGCTCATTTAGCGTGTTTTGTGCTATTTTTGCTATTGCTGCATTAAGCCATATGATGGTAGATAATTTATGGAGCTGGGGTGTATTACGCATCATTTTAGGATTTTGTCATTATAGTTTATTGTTATTGGTTGAAAGCTGGCTGAGCGAAAAAACCAATCTGGATACCAGAGGTAGAGTGCTTGCTACCTATAATATCATCTTCTATTTTGCCTTTATTTTAGGGGTAAGTTTATTAAGTTTGGAACTTAGCAGCCAAAATATTTTTACCTTATCGACCATTTTAGTTGTGATCTCGATGATTCCAATCGCACTGACTAAAATGGTTCAGCCCGATATTCCAGCTCGTGAACGCATCAGCATTCCTAAATTGTTTGCCATTTCGCCGTTAGCCCTAGCTACGAGTTTTATTAGCGGAATGTTGGTAAATGGTTTTTTTACGATGGTGTCAGTATTTTTGCTGAAATTTAGCTTTTCGTTAAGTGAAATTTCACTCTATTTAATGATATCAATGATCGGTGGTTTTATCAGCCAGATTCCAATGGCAATGTTATCAAACCGTATTGGCAGACGTAATATCATTTTATCTTGTGCAATAATTGCAACTATAACCTCACTCGCAGGGCTATTTGCAATTTTTCAAGAAAATATGACCGCTTGGGTACAATACATCATCGCCTTTTTATTTGGCTGTAGTTTATTTAGTTTATATGCGTTAAGTATTGCTCGTGCCAACGATGAGTTACCCAATAATATGAACACAGTTGAGGTAAGCAGAGGCTTGTTATTTTGTTATGGTATGGGAGCATTAGCCGCACCACCACTTATCGGTTTTGCAATGGCACTTTCTGCTGAATATGGTTTTTATTCACTCTTTGGACTGTGTTCGTTGATGTTATTAATCTGTGCTTTCTTAACTAAATCCATTCCAAAAGCGGAACGTGCAGAGATGCAATATGCCACCCCAATTGCAACAGCAAGCCCGTTGGAAGAGATTGAAACAGTTGAAGAAGAGCTTATTCCATTTGATGAAGAAGTGGTGCAGGAATACCAAGCTCAGTTGGAGACACTTGAAGAAGAGCAAGAAACAGAGCAAGAAAAATCTGAAAATAGCAAAATTTAATTTTGATTTGTTTTATGCTAGAATGCCAGTGCTTTTATTCCCCACTTGTAAGGGAAATAATAAGCACTGCAAAAGTTCACAAAAATCAAACCGCTTGCAAGCGGTTTTTTCATTATCAAACTCAACAAGTAATCTCTCGTATGGGTTACCACTGTAAGGATTTATTATGCCAATTATTACTCTACCAGATGGTTCACAACGTTCATTTGAGAACTCGGTTTCCGTAATGGAAGTTGCTCAATCTATAGGTGCAGGTCTTGCGAAAGCAACGATTGCAGGGCGTGTAAACGGTGAGCGTCGTGATGCGTGCGATATTATCAGTGAAGACAGCACTCTTGAAATCATCACAGCAAAAGATGAAGATGGTTTAGAGATCATTCGTCATTCAACTGCTCACTTATTAGGCCACGCTATCAAACAATTATTTCCCGATGTCAAAATGGCTATTGGCCCGACTATCGAGAACGGTTTCTACTATGATGTTGATCTAGACCGTTCTTTAACCCAAGAAGATATTACTGCGCTTGAAAAACGTATGTTAGATCTGGCGAAAACTAACTATGATGTTGTTAAACGTCCAGTAAGTTGGCAAGAAGCTCGTGATACATTTGAAAGCCGTGGCGAGCCATATAAAATGGCTATTTTAGATGAAAATATCGATCACACAGAGACGCCAGCGTTATATCATCACGAAGAATATGTTGATATGTGTCGTGGTCCTCACGTGCCAAATATGCGTTTCTGCCAACATTTCAAACTACAAAAAGTAGCAGGGGCTTACTGGCGTGGCGATAGTAAAAACAAAATGCTTCAACGTATTTACGGCACAGCTTGGGCGGATAAAAAACAGTTGAGCGAATACTTAACGCGTTTAGAAGAGGCGGCAAAACGTGACCATCGTCGTATCGGTAAGGCATTAGATTTGTACCATATGCAAGAAGAAGCACCTGGTATGGTGTTTTGGCATAATGATGGTTGGACAATTTTCCGTGAATTAGAAACTTTCGTACGCACCAAATTAAAAGAGTACGATTACCAAGAAGTAAAGGGTCCATTTATGATGGATAGAGTACTTTGGGAAAAAACAGGCCACTGGCAAAACTATGCAGATTTAATGTTCACTACTCAATCTGAAAACCGTGAGTATGCGATTAAGCCGATGAATTGCCCAGGTCACGTTCAAATTTTTAATCAAGGTTTGAAATCTTACCGTGATTTACCGATTCGTATGGCGGAATTCGGTTCTTGTCATCGTAACGAGCCTTCAGGCTCTTTACACGGTTTAATGCGTGTGCGTGGATTTACGCAAGATGATGCCCACATTTTCTGTACGGAAGATCAAATTGAATCTGAAGTAACTTTGTGCATTAAAATGGTGTATGACATTTACAGTACCTTTGGCTTTACTAACATTGCTGTGAAACTTTCAACTCGTCCAGAAAATCGTATTGGTGATGATGCAATGTGGGATAGGGCGGAAGAAGGGTTAGCGAATGCACTTCGCAACAACGGTTTAGAATACCAAATTCAAGAAGGTGAGGGGGCGTTCTACGGTCCGAAAATTGAGTTTGCATTACGCGATTGTTTAGGTCGTGAGTGGCAATGTGGTACGGTACAGCTAGACTTTGCCTTACCTGGTCGTTTAGAGGCTTCTTATGTGGCGGAAGATAATGCTCGTCGTACACCAGTAATGATCCATCGTGCAATTCTTGGCTCAATTGAGCGTTTTATTGGTATCATCACCGAAGAGTACGCGGGTTTCTTCCCAACGTGGCTTGCTCCAACTCAAGCGGTAGTGATGAATATTACCGATAGCCAAGCAGATTATGTACAACAAGTGGTAAAACAACTTTCGGATGCAGGTATTCGTGTAAAAGCAGACCTTCGTAATGAGAAAGTTGGCTTTAAAGTGCGTGAACACACTCTACGTCGTGTACCTTATATGTTGGTTTGTGGAGATAAAGAGATCGCAGAGGGAAAAGTTTCTGTGCGTACTCGTACAGGAACTGATTTAGGCGTTTATGCGGTAGCTGAATTAGTTGAAATTCTAAAGAACCAAGTCAAATTGCGTGAGCTTAAATTATTAGGCGAAAGCTAGTCTTTTAAACGTGAATAAAAATGCCCTCAAAATTATTTGAGGGCATTTGTTTTAGAGGGTAATTATTATTGAATTTCAAACTTAATGGGTACAGTAATGTTTGATGGGAAGCCAGCTGGTGGTGCGGATACACTTAAACCTTCTGCACTTTTAACGGCCGCTGCATCTAAATTACTATTGCCTGATGAATTAACAACAGAGACATTTGAAACTGAACCAGAGGGCGAAATATTAAATTTGATCGTGACTGTTCCTGTTCTACGCATCATCTTTTCGCGTTGCGGGTAAGAGTTGTTTGCTCTACGCTGTAATGCTCGCTGTAATAAGACTTTATAAGCAGAAATCTCACTCGCATTTCCTCCATTTGCTCTATTATTTGCAGTGGTGGAAGTTGAGTTGAGAGAGCCATTTTTTTGCCCACCAACAGCACCGTTAACCTCTTTTTCACCTTGAACTTCACTAGGAATTGCTTTAGCTACAATACCTTTTTGTGCCTCGGGAGCTCGTTCTAATGCTTTAATTGGTTTAGGTTTCTTTTTAGGTGCTTCTTTACGTTTTTCTTGTTTTTTGGGCTTTTCTTTCTTTGGTTCTTCTTTAGGTTTTAAGGTTGGATCTGGAATAGCTTCGGGCTCTGGCTCAGGAGCGATTTTTTCTTCCTCAGCCTCTTTCACCTCTTCCTTTACCTCTTCGAGCGTTTCTGGTGCAGTGGCTACCTGTGGTTGTTCTAAAAGAGCTGCGACCATTTCCATAGATAACACATTTTGTTCTGCCATTTTTTCTTGTTGATGTTCTTTCAACCAAAAAAAGCCGCCACCAAGCAATATGGCGTGAAGAGCTAAAGAAACGATAAGACCAATATGGGAATGTTTTTTTCTCATTCTTGTGTCCTATTTAAGGTATCTTTTCTGGTTCTGCTTGAGCAGGTGTAGTTTTGGGAGAACTCTCTTTTTGGGTGACAATTGCCACATTTTTAATTTCATGCGTAGATAATAAATCAGTTAATTCAACAAATTTCTCAAATGCTACTGCACCATCTACTTTTAATGAAACTTTTTGGGTTTTATCCCAAGTGGAAACCTCTGTAGTGAGTTGCTCTTTAGTGATAGGTTGATCATTAAAGAAAAATTGATTATCTGCTGTAATAGTTAAGAGTTTTGCTAAATCATCCGCTTTCATTGGCTTAGTAGAGGTTGCTTTAGGCACATTTACTTGAATTTTACCTTGAGAGATAAAAGAAGCGGTGACTAAAACAATTGCCAGTAGCACCAACATAATGTCAATAAAAGGGATAATATTGATTTCATCAAATTTCTTCATTGGTTACGCCTTATTCGTTATAAAAATAAACTAAGCTTTTTTAGCTTGTTGTGCTAACCATTTCAATTTTTTTTCTTCTACTTTACGACCAAAACCGTTGTAGAAAACCATTGCAATAATTGCGACTAAAATACCTACAGCCGTTGCTTTTAAAGCCAAAGAAAGATTTACCATAATTGAGGCTGCATCAATATCGCCACCAGATTGCCCTAAATGGTAGAATGTTAAAAGAATACCAATTACTGTTCCTAATAAACCAATATAAGGGGCATTTGAGCCTATAGTTGAAATAGTGGTGAGATTATGGGTTAAATCAATTTCTAACTCTTCTAATGTAGTGTATTGAGTGATATCAACTTTGGAATAAAACATAATACGTTCAATTGCTTTCCACACACAAATAATACTGAGTAAGCCCAATAATCCTAAGATAACAAGATCGGTATAGTTTTCTAAAAATTGAAATAATTGATTCATTTTGTAAGCCTCAAAAGGTAATTTTAATACGCTGTGCATTTGAAAATAGTTCTTAATTATATATAGAAAACATTGAATTTTCAACTTGAAATAATAGCCATTCCTTTTGGGATTTTATGATATAGTCACCATTTTAGTGAGATTGAGGATAACTTATGCCAGAAGTTACGTTTAAAGAAATTACCCCGCAACAAGCGTGGGAATTAATGGAAACCGAAGGAGCTGTGCTTGCTGATGTTCGTGATGCACGTCGTTATGTTTACAGCCACCCAAAAGATGCGTTTCATTTAACAAACCAAAGTTACGGCAAGTTTTTAGATGAAGTTGATTACGATGAGCCTGTTTTAGTCATTTGCTATCACGGTGTGAGTAGCCAGAGTACCGCTCAATTTTTGATTGAACAGGGCTTTGAAAATGTTTATAGCGTAAAAGGTGGTTTTGAAGCGTGGGAACGAAACGGACTGCCTATTGAAACTTCTTATTAATAGATAAAGCGTCATTTTTTAGCTCAAGAAGGTTTTGTATGGATTATTTTGTCAATGTAAATGAACAGAATTTTAGTGAAGTTTGGAGTATGGCTGGGCAAATGCCGACCGTATTTCTTTTTATTTCGCCTCGTGAGATTGCCTCACTGGAAATGGCGGCTACACTTCGACGTATTGCTGATGAAAATCCTCAGCAATTTTTGTTAGCAACCATCAACAGTGATGAACAACAGGCGTTAGCAGCACAGTTTCGTATTCAACAAATTCCAACGCTTTATTTATTCTCGGATGGTCAGCCGATTGATGCGATTCAAGGCGTAATAAGCGAGCAAGAATTGCGTATTCGTCTTGCTAATATTTTGCCGAAACAGGAAGATCTTAAATTTAATCAAGCTTTGGAGCTACTGCAAGATGAGCGTTATAAAGAAGCGTTACCTCTTTTGAAATCTGCTTGGGAAATGACAGATAAGAAAAACAGTGATTTTGGCTTGCTTTATGCTGAAACCTATATTGCAATGAAAAGCATTGAACCTGCACGTGACATTCTAAACGCAATTCCAATTCAAGATAGAGATAGCCGTTGGTATGGTTTACAAGCTCAGATTGAGTTGTTAGAGCAAGCAAATGATTCACCCGAATTACAACAACTTCAAGCAGATTATACTCAACACAAAACCCCTGAAATTGCGATAAAATTAGCGAACCAATTACATCAATCTCATAAAAATGAAGAAGCACTCACGCTCTTATTGGATTGGTTAAAATCAGACTTAAATGTGGCGAATGGCGAGGTAAAAACGCAATTTTTAGCGATATTATCTGCACTTGGTACAGATCCTATTGTACCGAAATTTAGAAGACAGCTTTATTCACTTTTATATTAATTTGCAAAATTTTGGCAAAAAATAACCGCTTGTTGTAAAGCTAAAGCGGTAAAAATAAGGATTTATTATGACAACTAAATATGCAAAATTATTAATTTTAGGCTCAGGCCCAGCAGGCTATACGGCGGCAGTTTATGCGGCTCGTGCTAATTTAAAACCAGTATTAGTAACAGGTATGCAACAAGGTGGGCAATTAACCACAACGGATGAAATTGAGAACTGGCCAGGTGAATTTGAACAAATTACGGGCACAGAATTAATGAATAAAATGCTTAAACACGCAGAAAAATTTGATACTGAAATTGTGTTCGATCATATCCATAGCGTTGATCTCTCTAAACGCCCATTCACGTTAAAAGGGGATCTAAATACCTTTACTTGTGATGCGTTGATTATTGCGACAGGAGCCTCTGCAAAATATTTAGGCTTGCCATCTGAAGAGCAATTTAAAGGTAGAGGCGTGTCTGCTTGTGCTACTTGTGATGGTTTCTTCTATCGCAACAAGCCCGTTGCGGTAGTCGGTGGAGGCAATACCGCGGTGGAAGAGGCACTTTATTTAGCGAATTTAGCCAGTGAAGTGCATTTAGTGCATCGTCGTGATAGTTTCCGTGCGGAGAAAATTTTACTTGGCCGCCTACAAAAACGTATCGAAGAAGGCAAAATCATTTTACACACTGACCGCACGGTAGAAGAAGTGCTAGGCGATAATATGGGCGTAACAGGCTTACGTTTAAAATCGACTAAAGCAGAACTTATGGAAGAAATTAGGGTAGATGGTTTCTTTGTGGCGATTGGGCACGCACCAAATACTGCGATGTTTGATGGTCAATTAGAGCTTGAAAATGGTTATATCAAAGTAAAATCAGGCTTAGAAGGCAATGCCACAGCAACTTCTGTTGAAGGCGTATTTGCAGCGGGTGATGTGATGGATCACAACTACCGTCAAGCAATTACATCAGCTGGCACAGGGTGTATGGCAGCCCTTGATGCAGAACGTTTCTTAGACACTCAAGAAGCATAAGGCAGAATTATGAAATTTACCGTAATTATTCCAGCCCGTTACGCCTCTAGCCGCTTACCTGGCAAACCATTATTGGATATTGCTGGCAAGCCAATGATTCAACGCGTGTGGGAAAAGGCTCAACAAGCAGGAGCAAGTCGTGTAATTATTGCCACAGATCATCCCGAAATTGAAGCTACTGCAAAAGCCTTTGGGGCTGAAGTTTGTATGACTTCAGACAAACATCATTCAGGCACAGAGCGTTTGGCGGAAGTAATTGAAAAAATGCAGATTGCGGATAATGAAATCATCGTCAATATTCAAGGCGATGAGCCGTTAGTTCCCCCCGTGATTGTTGAGCAAGTCGCTCGCAATTTAGATGCTTATCAAGTTAATATGGCAACCCTTGGTGTGAAGCTAGAAACCTGCGAGGAATTATTCAACCCTAATGTAGTAAAGGCTGTATCAGATAAAAATGGTATGGCACTCTATTTTTCTCGTGCTGCTATCCCATTTGCCCGAGATAGTTTTCCTGATTGTGATGATGCTTTTGTGGTCACTTATGGCTACTTACGCCATATTGGTATTTACGCTTACCGTGCAGGTTTTGTGAAACAATATGTTTCTTGGCAGCCCACGGCGTTGGAACAGCTTGAATCGTTAGAACAGTTGCGTGCGTTATGGTATGGCGAGAAAATTCACCTCGAATTAGCCATTGAGGCACCACAAGTAGGCGTAGATACGCCAGACGATTTGGAAAAAGTGCGAGCCATTTTTGCTTCTTAATATGATAGCAAGCGGCTTAATTTTTACGTTTTTTTGTAAATGTTGAAAAACAGGGCTGATATAACATCAGCCCTATTTTTGTAAAGATTTTCCTGCCTCAGGGAGTAATTCAGGAATGCCATTTTTAATCGGGTAAGCAATATTGAGCTTACGGTTGATTAATTGGTTGCTCTCTTTGTCCCATTCTAATTTTTCATTAGAGATAGGGCAGACAAGGCTACGGAGTAGGTTTTCATTCATTTTATTTTCCTAGTTTTTGTAGAATGGGAGCTAATAAACAAGCGGTCGAATTTTCCGAAAATGTTGCAGAAACAGGCACATACCACCAATTTTCTTGCGCAAACGCTTTACATTTTACGGCATCTTTTTCGGTCATAAATAATGGCGTTCGGTTATCGGCTAATTCTAGAAGTTGAGCTTTATCAAAGGTTTGATGATCGGCAAAAGCGTGTGTTTTAGCAAGCTCAATACCTAATTTTTCCAACATTGTAAAAAAGCGAGGAGGGTGCCCGATACCCGCAATCGCAACACAATGCTGTTTAAATTCGTTTAAAGGTTTGTGTTCATTGGTAAGCAGATTAATGGCATCAGAGGGTTCAAGTGTCATTAAATGCTCATTTGGTTTGGCTTGCCCACCATTACAGATTATTGCATCAACTGATTTTAAACGATGCGGCAGCTCACGCAAACCACCTGCAGGTAACACGAAATTGTTGCCAAAACGCCTTACTCCATCAACTACCACCCATTCCATATCACGCCGCAGTGCATAATGCTGTAAACCATCATCGGTAATAATGATGTCTAGTTCAAACTGATTTAACAGCAATTCAATGCTTTGTTGACGATTTGGCGAAATGGCCAATGGTACATTTGTACGTTGCACAATTAATACAGGCTCATCACCTACCATTTCAGCTGAGCTTTGGTGAGTAACTAATTGCGGAAATTTTTTCACTTTACCGCCATAGCCGCGAGAAATCACACCAACGTTCACGCCACGAGCTTGTAATTGCTGCACTAACCAAATTACCACAGGGGTTTTACCGTTTCCGCCCACAGAAATATTTCCCACCACCAACACAGGCACAGGTGAGTGGTACGATTGCAAAATATTCCAAGAATATAACCGCTTGCGAACGTGGCTAATCAACCAAAAGATCAGCGAAAATGGCGAAAGCAGCCAAGTAATAAGGGATTTTGTTTGCCAGATTTTCATATTATTTATTTTTTTAGTGTTTCAACTAAATCTCGCAATAAGGCTAATTCACGTTTTTGGTTTTCAATGATTTCTTCTTTGTGGGCTAATAATTCATCTTTGTGAGAAATAATTAATTTTAAATTTTCAGTATATTCATTTCCATTTCCCAATGAAACAAAAGAATGAGTGAGATTATTAGCTGAGTGATTGATATAAATTTTACCTTCTTCCCCATAAGCTAACAATTCACAAATATCCATATTAAAGACTTCTGCAATTTGCTCTATTCTTGGTAGATTAGAAATAGTCTCACCACGTTCAATTTTTGCATATCCTTTGGTTGTCATACTTAATTTTTGAGCCATTTCTTCTTGTGTCCAATGATTATTTTCTCGCAATAATTTGATTTTTTCGTGTACTTTCATATGGTGCCTATAAAGTGTGGGGGTTATGGGTATTATGTCGGGTGGTAAGGGGTAAATGCTGTGGATTGTAACATTTCTTAGCCTAAATTAGAATCTTCAACGGTTTTTAACCATTAATTTAATTTTTTAACTTAAGGAAACGATTATGAATTGGTATCTTGATGTACTTAAAAAATATGCAACATTCTCCGGCAGAGCAAGACGAAAAGAATATTGGATGTTCTCATTATTTAATGTTATTTTCGCATCCGTATGCGGCTTTCTAGATGGACTTCTTGGTTTTATTAGTTATGAAACAGGTCTAGGTATTCTTGGCTCACTTTATATCTTAGCTACATTTTTACCAAGCCTTGCCGTATTGGTTAGACGGTTGCACGATACAGATCGTAGCGGATGGTGGGTATTAATAGGCATTATTCCTCTTATAGGTGCAATTGTTTTATTAGTCTTTGCTTGTTTAGATAGTAAAGTTGGTGAAAATAGATTTGGTCCAAATCCTAAGGAATTATCATGATAAGATTTTTACTTACTTCTATTTAATAAGTTTCCATATTTGAGAAAGCATAAACTCTGGGACAATCATTTTTGGTCGAGAGGTTACTGCGAGGACACCGTAGGTGTCAATGCAGAGAAAATATGTGAAATTGAATTAGAAGATAAACAATCAAGGTTATCGGATATGTAAAAATTCGGTTTCTAATAATTCGAATTTTAATTGCCCCTTCTTGGGGGCTGAAACAAAGCCACCTTCTATGAAGGTGGATTTTTACTTAAGCCCACTTAAAGTTTCCAAAATCATCTCCAACATAAACTCAATAAAGCCGGTAGAATCATTTTGGCTGTCTGCGAGTGAAAGCATTTGATAATAACGTTGTTGATTTTCGTAAACCATTGTTTCAATCGGCAACCACGCAAAAATCGGATTCCATTTGGTTAAAACAACATTTTGCCAAAGTCTGCCAATTCTACCGTTTCCATCGCTAAACGGATGGATCATTTCAATTTCATAGTGAATAATCGAGCTTTTGATAAGAGCTGGCGTATCATCTTGTTTTGCCCAAATAAAAAGCTCACGCACTAAATTCTCTACAAATTGTGGGCGAGCGCCTATATGGATTAGCTGCCCATTTGAATTATAGATTCCTACATCTTTTGAGCGAAATTCACCTGCTTCATTAACTAAATTTGCTGTTAAAAATTGATGAGCCTTGAGAAAATCTTTGATCGAATAAGGATCGTAATTCATCATTTCATCGTAGGCATCATAGGAATTTTGAACTTCCCTAATATCTTTGGGGTGTCCGAGTACTCGTTTTCCCTCAATAATATCAGTAACCTGCTCAAGTGTTAATGAATTGGCTTCAATCGCTAATGAGGCTTGAATGGATCTCAAGCGGTTATTCTTTCTCAGGTGCAAGTTACGCTCAAAATGTAGCCTTCCCAGTTTATGGGAAATTTCTACAACGAGATTGAGCATTTTTGTGGTTACCGTAAAAAGGGGTTTATAAGCCATTTTGCAAAAATCCTAAAAAATCTAACCGCTTGTTGAGTTTACTCTACCTTTGGCTTGTCGCCATTTTCCACACAACCTTTGCCGATAGTGACTTTTTTCGCATTTAAGGTTGGGAGATCGTACATTGTCTCGAGCAGTAAGTTTTCCACAATGGAGCGTAAACCACGTGCACCCGTTTTACGGGCAATGGCTTTGCCTGCAATGGCGATTAATGCTTCTTTAGTAAAGTGCAATTCAACGCCCTCCATTTGGAATAAGGCTTGATATTGCTTGATGATCGCATTTTTCGGCTCGGTTAAGATTTGGATCAGAGCTTCTTCGTCCAACTCTTGTAGTGGCGTCACTACAGGTAAACGACCGATCAATTCAGGAATTAAGCCGAATTTCACCAAATCTTCTGGTTCAACTTGTTTGAATAATTCCGTTAAATCTTGGCGTTCTTTATCTTTTTTCAATGCCGCACCGAAGCCAATTCCGCCTTGGGTATTGGTGCGAGATTCCACAATTTTATCTAAGCCTGCAAAGGCACCGCCACAAATAAATAAGATTTTTGACGTATCAACTGGAATAGTTTCGCCTTTGGGGTGTTTGCGTCCGCCTTGTGGGTTGATGTTTGCCACCGTGCCTTCAAGAAGTTTTAATAAGGCTTGTTGAACGCCTTCGCCTGAAACATCTCGGGTAATTGAAGCACTTTCCGATTTGCGGGTGATTTTGTCTATTTCATCAATAAAAACGATGCCTCGCTCAGCTTGTTCTGCTTCAAAATCGCATTTCATTAACAGTTTTTGGATAACGTTTTCTACATCTTCGCCTACATAACCAGCTTGGGTGAGTGTGGTTGCATCAGCCACCGCAAATGGCACATTTAAACGGCGAGCAAGCGTTTCTGCGAGCAGGGTTTTACCGCTTCCTGTTGGTCCGATGAGTAAAATGTTACTTTTACCTAACTCTACGCCATTTGTGATTTCATGGTTTGATAAGGCACTTCTTAAGCGTTTGTAATGATTGTAAACCGCTACAGAAAGCACTTTTTTAGCGTGTTCTTGCCCAATGACATAATCATCTAAATGTTGATGTAATTCGTGTGGCGTTGGTACATTGGTAAAAAAGTTCGCATCATCTTCTTGGTTTTCCTCAATTAAAGATGCTTCTTCACCACGCAATAATGCGTAAGACGCCTCAACACATTCATTACAAATATGGCTTTCTGTGCCTTCAACTAACTGATCGACTTCCGTGCGTTTTTTACCGCAAAAACTGCAATGGGGTTCTTTTTCAAATGCCATTATGCCACCTCGCTGCGAGAGGTTAATACTTTGTCGATTAAGCCATATTCAGCGGCTTCTTCAGCAGACATAAAATTATCACGTTCAGTATCCGCTAACACTTTTTCATAATCTTGCCCGCTGTGTTCTGCCATACGGCGGGTAAGCGTTGCTTTTAAGCGTAAAATTTCTTCTGCTTGGATTTGAATATCGGTTGCTTGCCCTCTAGCACCGCCTAAAGGTTGATGAATCATTATACGAGCGTGTGGAAGAGCAAAACGTTTACCTTTTGTTCCAGCAGAGAGTAAAAACGCTCCCATTGAGGCAGCCTGTCCTGTACAAAGCGTTGCTACATCGGGCTTGATAAAGTTCATTGTGTCGTAAATCGCAAGCCCTGCTGTTACCACACCACCTGGTGAGTTAATATATAAATAAATATCTTTTTCTGGATCTTCTGCTTCTAAAAAGAGCAACTGAGCCACAATTAAATTCGCCATCTGGTCTTCAACTTGACCGTTTAAAAAAATAATACGCTCTTTCAATAAACGTGAATAAATGTCGTAAGAACGTTCACCTTTTGAGGTTTGTTCTACCACCATTGGGACTAATGCCATTATTATTTCCTCTATCGTAATACGAAAAACACCCTATTCTAACAAATTTTCAGAAAATCATTAACAACAAGCGGTCAGATTGTTAAAATCTTTTGCAAATTTATTGAGGATACTATGACATTATCAGACATTTATCAAAAATTTGAACATTGCAAATCGTGGGAAGAAAGATACCGCTTGTTAATTCAACTCAGCCGTGAGCTTCCCAAACCAAGCGAAGCAGAGCTCGCTGCGTTGCCCGAAATTGAAGGCTGTGAAAGCCGATTATGGTTTGAATTTCAGCTTGAACCAAGAAAGGTGATCGCCTACAGCGATGCCAGACTAATGCAGGGGATTTTGATGATTGTGCAAACTGCGTTAATGGAAAAGTCGATGGATGAATTGAAAAGTTTCGATTTAAAAGCGATGTTCGATGAATTGAAAATTTCCCCTAATTTGACCAGTACGAGATTGAATGGTTTGGGTAGATTGCAAACATTAATCACGGCGTGATAGACAAGAAAAAAAACCTCTGATTTCTCAGAGGTTTAAATTTAGTGGCGGAACGGACGGGACTCGAACCCGCGACCCCCTGCGTGACAGGCAGGTATTCTAACCAGCTGAACTACCGCTCCGTACTGGTGCGTGAATGATAGTGCTTTCGCTTAAATTAAGCAAATATTTTTTGGCAAAAAATAATCAAATGATTGCAAAATAAACACTTAAGCGTTGGTTGCTTTTACAAAAAGCAGGGGAGGGCGGTGCTGCAAATCTTTAAATTCATTGTGCCATTCAGGTTTTTCTGTAAGCATTGGCTCTTCAATTTGCTCAATACGAAATCCACCTTGAATCAGACCATTCAAAATGGTTGCCATTGTACGGTGGTAGGTTTTAAATGATTGTTGAAACCAGCTGCGATCTCGCTCACCTTCGTCTCGATAATAATTTAACCGATATGCAACTTGTTGTTTTGCTTCATTTTTCTCCCAACGGTAGCCCTCTTTGTAGCAAGTCACAATCGGATGTTCTTGTGAGAAAACCAGTGTGCTACAAGCGGTCATTTTTGCCGAAATTTTTGCAAGTAAGTCGGGAAAGTTCTCAATATAGTGGAACGCAAAGGAGCTTGTTATGACATCAAAATCGCTTTCTGCGATCTCATTTAAACGCTCCATCGGCAAGCAGTAGAGCGAAAAATCTTGCCCTTTTTTCCAACGAGCGGAAAGATCCGTTTCTGCTTGTTGCAGCATTAATGCTGAAAGATCCAACCCGACCACTTTTTTCGCCCCTAGTTCTAAATAGCGAGTCAAATGCACGCCAGTGCCGCAGCCGAGATCCAGCACTTTTTTGCCTGTTAAATCAGGTAAGAGTGAAAACATAATAGGCTTTTCCACTACTTCATTTATGCTAATTGGATTTTGGCGGAGTTGTTGGTATCGCTCGAAAAAAATCGGGGTGTCGTAAATGCTTTTTTTTATTAGTATTCCTAACTTTGCAACCATATTTTTAACTCGGGTAACGTTAATAAACGGCGTTGGTAAGCCAGAGATTTTTCGCTGAAATAGCGATGCAAGCTGTAGGTTTCAATGCGTAATGCGATAGGCACAAAAAAGGCATCAACAGCGGTGAACTGCTCGCCTGCTAAAAAGTTGCCTGCAAAACGGTTCAATCCCTCTTGCCATAAGGCATCAAGACGAGCAAGTTCGTGGACTAATTCGTCAGGAATATCAGCTAACGTGATGCGATCAAGCGGTCGAAAATCACAAATTTCTCGTAATACGTGAAAGCCAGAGTGCATTTCCGCACACGCACTTCGGCTCCACGCTCGTGCAGTCTTATCTTCTGCCCAAACTTGTGGGTAGCTTTCTGCCACATATTCGGTAATGGCTAAACTGTCCCAAATGGTATGGTCGTTATCCACCAAAACAGGGATTTTTGCGGTGGGAGAAAACTGCTGAAATTGTTGACGTTGTGCGTTTAAATTAGATTGGTAGCGGACGATTTTTGGCTCAAACGGAATATTCAGTGTTTTGAGCAAAATCCAAACTCTGAGCGACCACGACGATTTCGGCGGATTAAAGTAGAGTTGTAGCATAGGTTTCCTTAATGGTGACTAAGCGTTATATTGAGACAATTTCACCAACGTTTCAAACGCTTTTTCGCTAGCGAGTGTTTCTTTTACTTTTTGTACGTTGGCTTTTAAATCGTTTTCGCCGAATGTCTTCATAAGTAAAGCAACATTTACGGCTACCGCATCAATTTGGGCTGGTTCGCCTTTGCCTTGTAAGATAGCGGTCACTTTTTTCGCATTTTCTGCAGGTTCACCCCCTTTCAGTGCGTCTAAAGCGTGGCGTTTAATACCAAAATCTTCGGGGGTTAATGTGTAGTATTCAATCTGCCCATTTTGGATTTCAGCAACCTGCGTGTTGCCGTGAACTGCAACTTCATCCAAGCCTGCTCCGTGTACTACAATAGTATGAGTGTAGTTTAAGGCTTTGGCCGCTTCAGCATAGATTTCGATTAACTCGGGAGAATAAACCCCAAGTAGTTGGCGTTTTGCATAAGCCGGGTTTACTAAAGGCCCGAGAATATTGAATAGGGTACGCGTTTTTAACGCTTGGCGAACTGGAGCAGCATATTTAAAACCGCCGTGGTAGGTAGGGGCGAATAAAAAACAGATATTGGTTTCATCAAGGGCAAGGCGAGCAGTTTCTGGTGAAATGCCAATATGAATACCTAAATGGCTTAATACATCGCTGGAGCCCGTTTTACTGGATACGCTACGGTTGCCGTGTTTAGCCATTTTATAGCCCATTGTGGCGGCAACAATCGCACTTGTGGTTGAAATATTGATAGTGTTATGTCCATCGCCACCTGTGCCGACAATATCTGCAAATGGATAATTGGGCGTTGGGAAAGGGGCCGCATTTTTAAGGGCTGCTTTGGCTGCCCCTACAATTTCTGCAACTGTCTCACCGCGTAATTTTAAGGCAATTAACGCACCAGCAAGTTGTTCGTTAGACACATTACCTTTAATCACTTGATTAAAAAAAGTATTAGATTCCGTTTCAGTTAAGGCTTGGTTGGAGAATAATTTATCTAAAAGTGCTTGCATACGGTATTCCTTTTTAACTTGTTTATTTTCTGGCAATGTGCTTGATATTCCAGGGCGGCTTGTCTTAGTCTAAGTAAGACTCAGCAGTTTTCGGGTTATTTTTTAATAGCCATTCAACGGATTGTTTTAATAATTTTGTGCCTTGTACGGTTAAAATAGATTCAGGGTGGAACTGAAAGCCACAAATTGGTAATGTTTTATGACGAATTGCCATAACAATATGTTCAAATTTCGCATTAACGACAAACTCATCAGGTAATTCATCGCCCATTAATGAGTGGTAACGTGCTACGGACATTGGGGTGTGGATGCCTGCAAACATCGCTTGATTATCGTGTTCAATGCGAGATACTTTGCCGTGTAGAACCGTTCCTGTATGTATTACTTTTCCGCCAAAGGCTTCGATCAATGCTTGATGCCCTAAACAGATACCAATCATCGGTACTTTGTCTTTCAGATGGCGAATAATTTCTAGCATATTCCCTGCTTCAGCAGGGGTACCTGGACCAGGAGAAAGTGCCACCAAACAGTTTGGGGTATTTTGTGCTTTGGCTAAGAAATCCTCAAGTGGATAGTTGTTACGGAAAATAGTTACTTGATGACCCAACTCACGGAATTGATCGACCAAGTTATAAGTAAAAGAGTCGAAATTATCAATAAAAAGAATATTTGCCATAGTTTATCCTTACGCTTTTGTATTCGTTTTTGTATTTACTTGCCCAATCGCTTTTAACACTGCTCGTGCTTTATGGCGTGTTTCGTCTGCTTCTGCTTGTGGGTCGGAATCTAATACTTCGCCACAGCCAGCTTGTACATAAGCAATACGATTTTGAACAAAAGCAGAGCGGATCACAATACAGGTGTCTAAATTGCCCTCTGAGGTTAAATAACCTACTGCACCGCCGTAGCTATGACGTTTTTGCTGCTCTACTTGATAAATTAGCTGCATCGCTTTAATTTTAGGTGCACCAGTTAAAGTACCCATATTCATACAGGCTTGATAAGCGTGAAGTGCGTCTAAATCGTGACGAAGGGTACCGATTACACGTGAAACCAGGTGCATAATTTGCGAATAGCGGTCAATTTGCATTAAATCGACCACTCGGCGACTGCCCGATTCACTGACTCGCGCTACATCATTTCGAGCAAGATCGACTAACATTAAATGCTCGGCGAGCTCTTTTTGGTCTAAGCGAAGTTCAAGTTCTAAGCGAGAATCTAATTCAGGATCGATATTGCCTTGTTCATCAAAACCACGAGGGCGAGAGCCAGCGATGGGGTAGATCTCTAATTGGCGGTTGTTTTGCGAATATTTCAACGCACTTTCTGGCGAAGCACCAAACAGAGTGAAATTTTCCCCTTGCATATAGAACATATAAGGGCTTGGATTATTTATTTTAAGCTGTTTATAGCTAGCAAGTGTGTTTGGGCAAGGCAAACTAAAGCGACGAGATGGCACAATTTGAAATACATCACCGATGTTAATATGATGCTTGAGCTTGCGGATAATCGCTTTAAATTCCTCATCTTCAATATGAGTGGTAGACGCATCGCTTGCTTCTTCGATGTCTAATGAAAGTTCAGCTTCTGAAATAGTTGCAAGTTTTTGGGAAAATTCGACCGCTTGTTGATGGAGATTAGCTTGTTCGTTCGGTTCAAAACAGAAGGTATTTAATACAGCTTTTTGCGTTTGGTGATCGATTGTGACGAGCTGTTCGGCTAAATAGAAACTGTAGTCAGGGCAGCTTAGCCCATCATCTTGTAAGTGGATATTATCCATCGGGATAAAATTTGCCACTAAATCGTAACTAAATAACCCTCCTAAATAGATTGGCGATGGGGCGTTTGCAAACAGTCGGCTTACGGTACGTAAGCCATCGAAAACGGTGGTGGTTTTGAGTTTACTGTCTTCGTCTAAATGGTTACTGATAGTGGGAAAGACTGCTTGCAAGCGGTTATTTTTTTCTAACATTTTACAAGTGGGCGCTGGCGAGAGTTGGTTTAATGCTTTTTCAATCAATGGTAATACCGACTCACCGTTTTTGGTTAATGCCTGAAAGGTAACATATTGATCTTCACAAAAAATATGCACAGCGGATTTAGCAAACAACAGGCTTTTTAAACTGTTTTTACTCTGAATTTCAGCGGAGTCTAGTAATAATGTATGTGGGCGATCTTCACATAAGGCATAATAAATGCAGGTTGTATCTGAAAAATAAGGGAGCTCTTTTTGAGTAATAGTTAAGTAAGACATTGATAATTCCTATAGAAAATCTATTTGCACTATTAAACTAGTACAAAAAAGATAAGTCAAGCAATTATTATAGATATTTATAGAGCTTCAAGCATATTGGTGTATAATTAGCCCAATTTTTTATAAAGCTTTTTGTAAAGCAAAGACTTGGAGACTATGACGCAATTTTTTTATATTCACCCTGATAATCCGCAGCAACGCTTAATTAATCAAGCGGTGGATATTATTAAAAATGGTGGTGTAATTGTTTACCCAACTGATTCAGGTTACGCCTTAGGTTGTGCAATCGGGGATAAGCACGCGATGGATAGAATTGTAGCTATTCGTAAATTGCCAGAAAATCATAATTTTACTTTAGTTTGTAGTGATTTATCTGAGCTTTCTATCTATGCGTTAGTGAATAACCAAGCCTATCGTCTCATTAAAAATAATACACCAAATCCCTACACATTTATTTTGCCAGCAACCAAAGAGCTGCCACGCCGACTGCTCACAAAACGTAAAACAGTGGGGATTCGTGTGCCAAATAATGCGATTGCATTAGCCTTAATTGCAACATTAGGCGAGCCGATTCTTTCTTGCTCATTAATGTTACCTGATACTGAAATAACCGAGTCTGACCCTGATGATATTCGTGAACAATTAGAACATCGTGTTGATTTAATTATTCACGGTGGCTACTTAGGGCAGCAACCTACAACCGTGATTGACTTAACAGACAATTCACCCGCAGTAATTCGAGAAGGCTCGGGCGATCCGACGCCTTTTAATTAATCATTTCGCCCCCTCTAAAAAGGGAGAGCAATAAAAATTCAGACGCTTGTGAAAGCGACAAAAGGAACTTTATGACAACTTTTCAAAAGAAACCAACCAACACATTCCGCACAGAGAAAAATGCGGATACTCGCTCTTTTTTTAAAAAAGGTGAACCAAAATCAAATAATAACGCTGAACGTAAATTTGGAAAAAAAACAGATCAGCTACAAGGAAAGCCGCAACGCTCAAACGCTCATCTCTTAAACTCTAGAGTTGCAAAAAAAGTCGTAAAAACGACCGCTAGCGATGCTAGCCTTCAAGAGAAAAAAGCGAAAGTGGTGGGTGAAAAACTGCAAAAAGTATTAGCACGAGCAGGTCAAGGGTCTCGCCGTGAATTGGAAGAAATCATTGCAAATGGACGTGTGAGTGTAGACGGAAAAATGGCAACATTAGGCGATCGTGTGCAGGTAAATTCATCTACTAAAATTCGTATTGATGGGCATTTAATTAACTTGCAGCCAGCTCAAAAAGAAATTTGCCGAGTGTTGATGTATTACAAACCAGAGGGTGAGTTATGTACACGCTCAGATCCAGAAGGTCGAGCAACGGTATTCGACCGCTTACCTCGCTTAACCGGTGCACGTTGGATTGCGGTAGGGCGTTTAGATATTAACACCTCAGGCTTATTACTTTTTACGACAGATGGTGAGTTAGCAAACCGTTTAATGCACCCAAGCCGTGAGGTGGAGCGTGAATATTCTGTGCGTGTATTTGGCAATATTGATGATGCAATGTTACAACGGTTACGCAAAGGTGTTCAGTTAGAAGATGGTCCAGCAAACTTTAAACAAATAAAAACCGTTGGTGGTACAGGGTTAAACCAATGGTTTGATGTGACGTTAACCGAAGGGCGTAATCGAGAGGTTCGCCGTTTATGGGAATCACAAGGTGTGGAAGTAAGTCGCCTAATACGTATTCGCTACGGTAATATCAAATTAGATAAAGGTTTACCACGTGGTGGTTGGGAAGAAATGGGGCTTGAGCAAGTGAACTATTTGCGTGAATTAGTCGGATTGCCTGCTGAAACGGAAACGAAAGTTGATGTCACTGCAAATCGCCGTCGTACTAATATTAGGCAAATTCGTAAGGCTGTTAAGCAACATCAGAAATATCGTAGTTAATTGATGAGAAAATAGAGAGCTGATTATAGTTGTGTAATCAGCTCTTTTTGTATTTTTAAGTTAAATTTAGAGACAAACACAGAGCCTTAATTTATTATTGCTACCCGAATTATAGTTAAAATTGGAGTAAAAAATGTCTTTGGATATACTGGCAACACTCGCAGTAACATTTATTGCGGTGTTTTTATTTGCAACCGAAAAAATTCGTATGGATGCAGTTGCCATTTTAGTATTATCTTCTTTGGTTCTATTAGGACAAGTTGATGCGAAATCAGCGTTAAGTGGATTTTCAAATTCCGCAACAGTGACTGTTACTGCAATGTTTGTGTTGGCGGCTGGCTTACAAAACAGCGGAGCACTAGATAGCATAGGTAGTTTTCTGTCAAAGGTTAAAACGCCTTGGGTCTTTATTTTAGTTTTATGCGGGGTGAATGCAGCTATTTCTCCTTTTGTAAATAATACCGCGGTAGTTGCAGTATTAATTCCGATTGTGATTGCTGCGACTCAAAATATTAATTTAGCCCCTTCCAAAGCATTAATCCCTTTATCGTTTGCCTCTCAAATGGCAGGTGTTTGTACTCTTATTGGAACATCAACTAACTTATTAGTAAACTCTATTGCACAGAGTCAAGGGCATTCTGGCTTCGGTATGTTTGAGTTTGCTCCTTTAGGTATTATTTTCTTCCTAGTGGGTGTCGTTTATTTACTATTTACGAGCCGTTTCTTACTACCTGAATCTCATTTACAGCTTGAAGAAGGTGTAGGATTTGGCAAATATGTATCTGAATTAAGGGTCAATAAAAATTCACCATTAATTGGTAAAAGTTTAGCAGAATTAGGCTTAACAGAAGAATTTAGCTTATTTGCTGTTGGATTGTTGCGTAATGGTACACGCCTCTCTACTCCGAGCCATCAAGTGCTACAAAAACATGATATCTTATTGCTGCGTGGAGAGTCCGATGATTTAGCGAGAGTGCGTGAAAAATATAGCTTACATCATGTTGTTTATGGTCGCCGTGATATTCCTGAAGAAGAGTTTGATGATTTAATGATGGTAGAAGTGATGATTTCGCCAACTTCACGTTGGGCAGGTGGAACAATTCCAATTTTACAGCAACGTTGGAATAAAGATGCTACTGTATTAGGTTTACAGCGTCGCAGCCGAGTTGTTAGAGAGCGTTTACGTGGCATTAGTCTTAAAATGGGTGATATTTTGTTATTAACCTTACCTAAAGAAGATATGGAGGATTTACGTAAAGATAAAGATTTTATTGTACTCTCTTCTGGTGAGTTTAAAGCTGAAGAATCTTTGCGTGCTAAATTTGCCTTGTGGGTGATGATGGGTGTCGTTGCTACAGCTGCATTAGGTATTGTTCCTATTGCTATAAGTGCTTTAGTTGGTGCAGTTATAATGTGTTTATCTGGCTGTTTAACGGCAGATGAAGCTTACCAATCAATTGATTGGAAAATTATTTTAGTGATTGCTGGTTTACTGCCTTTAGGTGAGGCAATGGCAAATAGTGGTGCGGCACAATTTATTGTAGATAATACACTTGGCAAAGTAGGGCATTTTGGTCCATTAGCGGTGCTTGCCGTACTTTACTTAATGACGTCTATATTAACAGAATTTATGAGCAACGCTGGAACCGCTGTATTACTGACTCCGATTGCTATCTCAACGGCTCAAATGTTAGGTGTTGATGCATCGCCATTTATTATTGCTGTAATGTTCGCAGCAGCAACTAGCTTTATGACCCCTGTAGGCTATCAAACCAATACAATGGTTTATGGTGCAGGGGGCTATAAATTTACGGATTTCATTAAGATTGGATTACCGTTAAATATTATATTCTGGATTTTAGGGATTATTTTCATCCCAGTCTTCTTCCCATTTAACCCCTAAGTAAAAATAAATCGGCTAATCAATGATTTCCCCAAAAAATTAGCCGATTTATTATTTCAATGAGATTAATGGCCACTTAATACCTTCGCTGGTTCTAATTTCGTGGCTCGCTGAGCGGGATAAAGACTAGCCAAAAGACTTAAGATAATAGTGGCGACTAATACATAGCCCACATCTTGCCAATGTAACTCGCTTGGTAAGAAATCAACAAAATAAACTCCGTCTGAAAGTAGTTTTATTCCCAGAAAGCCTTCAATAACTTTAATAATAGCGGTCAAATTTAGTGATAAAATGACGCCTAAAGCAATTCCAAATAATGCTCCTTTCATACCTGAAAGCAAACCATACCATAAGAATATACGGCGAATAAAGCGATTGTTTGCCCCTAATGTTCGTAAAATAGCGATATCGCTTTGTTTATCTTTTACCGCCATAATCAATGTGGAAATAATATTAAAACAAGCTACGCTAATGACAAGTACCATTGCGATATACATTACAGTACGAACTAGTTGAATATCGTTATACATATAGCCGAATTTTTCTATCCAAGTATTCAGATAAAGTGGTTGCGGATAGCCATTAAGCTGTGGCATAACAAGGCTTTGCACAGCAAATGGATTGCTCAAATTTATTTCGATACCTGAAATTTGATTCGGTGGGTACCCCATCAACTCTTGGGCTTTATTTAAAGGAATTAAGGCATAACTATGATCTAATTGCCCATCTAAGCGTAGCATACCTGTTATAGGCATATTAAAACGCAATGGCTGATTTAGTTTCCCATCTTTTGTTGATTGGGGAATAAGCAGGCTAACCTCATCGCCTACGGTGACGCCTAAAGCTTTTGCAATACCTGCCCCTAGAATTAACCCATCGTCATTCGCTTTAAATTGTTCTCTGAAAGCTCGCCATTGTTCTAATGGAATAAATTGGCTGAGTTTACTGACCCTATCTTGCTTATATGGATCAACCCCACGCACTTGTGCGATTTTTAGCTGTGAGCCGTTTTCAATTAAGGCGGTAAAGCTGACAAAAGGGGAGCTAGCGGTCACATTTTCCGATTTTTTTACCAATGCCTCTAGTTTTTGGCTATCGGCAATTGGCTGAACTTGATTGTCCCGAAACGAAATCAATTCTGCGTGAGGTACAACTGAAAGTACTCGGTTGTTTAGTTCTCGCTCAAAACCGTTCATTGCACTTAGACCAATAATTAACACCGTCACTCCCAGTGCAATGCCAATGCTTGAAAACAGCGAAATCAATGAAACCAGTCTATTTTTTTGCTTTCCCCGTTGATAACGCCAGCTAATAAAAAAGGGCGTATTCATAGGCTTTCCTCGCTTAACACCCCATCTCGCATCACAAGATTGCGTGAGAGTTTATTTGCAAGGTTCAAATCGTGTGTAACCAATAAAAATGCAATATTTTGCTCTTGGTTAAGTTGTTGAATCAGCTCAAAAATACTTTCTGTGGTTTTTTGATCTAAATTGCCTGTAGGCTCATCAGCAAGTACTAAGGCGGGATTATTGACTAACGCACGAGCTATTGCCACTCGTTGTCGTTCCCCCCCTGACAATGCAGAAGGGCGATGTGCGATTCGATGAGCTAATCCGACCGCTTGTAACATTTTTTCAGCTCGATGTGCCGCCTCCGTTCTGTTTTGTTTACCGATTAACATCGGCATCATTACATTTTCGAGAGCGGAAAAATCTGCCATTAAGTGATGAAATTGATAAATAAAGCCTAGGTTTTGGTTACGAAGTAAGGCTAATTTATCAGTGCTCAACTGCTGTAATGATTGCCCTCGTATCCAAACTTCGCCACTGCTTGGCTGATCTAGCCCGCCAAGTGTGTGTAATAAGGTACTTTTGCCAGAACCTGAGCTACCAATAATGGCTATTAATTCACCTTCGTTCATTGAAAATGAAACATTATTTAGCACTTGAACTTTCTGTTCGCCTTCATCATAAAATTTGCTGATATTTTCACAGCGAAGTAATTCTGTCATTTTATTTCCGTTTATTTATTCGTATCTTAATGCTTGTGCAGGCTCAATTTTTGAAGCACTATACGCGGGGTAAATTGTACAAAGCAATGAAAGTAAAATTGAAACGCCTACAATCATCGCAATTTGTGTGCTTGAAATCAGGGTTGGTAAATGGATTTCAGGGTTGAATAGAAAAATAATCTGATCTAAGTTAGAAACTACTGATACGCCCAATAAACCACCCATAATCGAACCAATAACCCCAATAATTACCCCTTGAAACATAAAAATCTGCATAACTTGTTTTTTAGTTAAACCTTGGGTTTGTAAAATGGCAATTTCGCCTTGTTTGTCCACCACCATTAAGCTTAAGGAAGTGACAATATTTGAAATAGCCACCACAATAATCAGGCTAATCAATAAGCTCATCATATTTTTTTCCATTTTTACCGCTTGGAAAAATTCACCTTTTTGCTCACGCCAATCACTGATCTGGTAGCGTCTTTCATCGAAATAGCGACTAAGTTCAGTGACTTGGAAAGGATCTTGCAGATATAAACGTACGCCTTGTACCTGATCTTCTGTCATCCTCAGTAAACGCCCAACATCGGCTAAATTTGCAAATAGGGTAAATTCACTGGCTTCTTGATTAGAATGATAAATGCCTGAAATCTCAAATAAACGCTGCACAGGCACACGCCCCATTGGCGTATATTGGCTATTTTCTGTGATCATTAAACGCAATTTATCGCCTTCGTTTACGTTCAGTTTATCAGCTAGTCGAGAACCCACTAATACTTTAAATTTGCCAGCAGGCAAAAGCTGAGAAATATTTTTGTCTGCCAATAAAGGATTATCGGTAGTATGTTCAACACCAATGAGTTGTCCCGTATTAATTCCCCCAGTACTTTGAATGACCACATTTGTACTGTTGATTAGTACGCTCTGAGTAACAAATTCAGGTAATGTCAGTTTTTCTGCTTTGGAAAAATGTCCTTCCTGAGGGGTAATAATGGCGTGGGGTAAGGCGGAAAGCAGGTTGTTTTTCTGCATATTTTCCAGCCCATTCATAATGGATAATACAATAACCAGTGCCATTACGCCAAGTACTATGCCAAGACTCGCGAGATGAGTCACTAATCGCCCAAAACGATCTGCACTTTTCGATCTAAAGTAACGGAAAGCAATAAAAAGAGGAGTTAAATTCATCTGTTTCTTCTAAAAATATATGTGATACAAGCGGTCTTTTTTTGAGAAAAATTTGCAAATCTCTGATAAAAAATGACCGCTTGTTATCCTATTTGTATTATTTACCTTAGCTAGCGAAACCTCTCCATATTTTGTGTAATCTGATTGATTAGCACCGTTAGAGCATCGCTCATTCAAATTAGGTTAAGAAACGTAGCACGGTATTTAATACGCAGAGAGTTATTTTGAAGTATCGATTTCTTCAAATCCCTTAACCAAATCATCAATCGCTTTCATTTGAGAAACAAATGCTTCTAATGTTGAAAGCGGTAATGCTGACGGGCCATCGCATTTTGCTGAATTTGGATCTGGGTGAGCTTCTAGGAAAAGCCCTGCTAAGCCAACAGCCATACCCGAGCGAGCAAGTTCAGTTACTTGGTCTCTACGACCGCCTGAAGCAGCCCCGAATGGATCTCGGCATTGTAAAGAGTGGGTAACATCAAAAATGACAGGGCAACCTTTGGAGGCTTTTTTCATAATCCCGAAACCTAGCATATCAACAACTAAGTTGTCGTAGCCAAAATTTGTACCACGATCACAAAGAATGACTTGATCGTTGCCACATTCAGCAATTTTCTCCACAATATTGCCCATTTGACCTGGACTTAAAAATTGAGGTTTTTTTACATTAATCACGGCCCCTGTGCGAGCCATTGCCTCTACTAAATCTGTTTGGCGAGCTAAAAATGCAGGTAGCTGAATCACATCAACCACTTCCGAGACAGGTTTACATTGGTAAATTTCGTGTACATCAGTAATAATATTCACACCAAAAGTCTGCTTTAGCTCTTGGAAGATCTTTAAGCCTTCTTCCATTCCTGGCCCACGATAAGAGTGGATGGAAGAACGATTCGCTTTATCGAATGATGCTTTAAATACATAAGGCACGTTGAGCTTATTCGTTACTTCAACATATTGTTCACATACTCTAAGTGCCATATCACGATTTTCTAGTACGTTCATACCACCAAATAGCGTAAATGGCTTGTTATTTGCCACTTCAATATTACCAATTTTTACGATTTTATCTGTCATAGATTTTTCCTTATTTGATAAATTCTAATCTGTCAAAAATGATTTTTTCAAACAATGTGTTATCCACATAAAGTGAAGAACGCTCCGATGCTCTAATCATCTCTTGCTGAGTTACATTTTGAAAATGTAAGCGATAGTTAAATTTTAATGCGAATTGAATAATAAACTCTCGTTGAGTTCGCCCATTGCCCTCTCTGAAAGCATGAAAAATATTGATTTCACCGAGATAATAAGCCAATGTCTTTGCAAAAGTTGCTTTATCATAATGTTCAAAATCATCTAATTTGTCATCAGATGTTGCCCCAAGTTTATTACGCAAAACACCGTTTTTATCAGTGTAACGGTCGAATTCCGCATATTTCATATATGCTCCGCTTCAACTCATCAAAACTCATTTCATATCAATGCACCACACTCTCTTGGCTTTTTTGCTCTAAGCCTTTTACTTCCATTTTTAAAATTTCGGTAGAAGGATCTTCTGGGCATTGGTCAATGAAATAATTAATATCTTCTAATGCGGCTTGGTAGCAATCCATACTGGCTAATACCATTCCACGATCGCGAATTTCATATGGATCTTCAGGACTACAGGCAAGGCGGTATTCAATTAATCGCAAGGTTTCTTCATATTTTCCCTCACGAGTGAGTGCCATTTTAAACACCGTTTCAACCCGCTCAAGCAATTCTTGTGCTTCTGCTCGTCTTAATAGATCTGGGGTTACTTCTACGCCAAAGCCCATTTCGCCTTCAAGCCATTTGTTAAGCATTTCAATGCTGATAAACTCACCATTCCACGGATTAATAAAACGCACTTTAGTTGCTCGGTTTGGTTGTTTAATTTCTGCTCTTATCACTAATTGAGTTGGAAAATTTACTGGATAAAGCGGTAAATCTAATACAGACGCTAAATAAAGTACCACCGCCCCTAATGAAACTGGCATTCCACGACGCTTTTTGAGCACCTGATTGAGCAATAAATTTTCTGTGTGGAAATAATCCTCATAGTAGCAATGAAAGCCCCACTCTTTATAGACCAAATTGAGCAGCTGATTAATCCGCTCTTCGTCCCCTTCGCCATTTACGTTGTAGCGCGCTTTTTTCGTTAATGCGGACATCTGTCCAAATATTCGCTGCTCGTTTACATTATCATCAATAAGCTTCGTTAGCCGTAAGATTTCACGATAGAGATATTTTTGTAATTCTATATCGCTTATCGTGATTTTGGGCTCTGCCAACTCTTTCAATAATTCTTCAATAATATCGTCCATTTACTGCCTTTATTTTAGGATTGCTTGGGTTACTCTATCATTACCGCCGTAATCTTGAGCGGTTTCAATCGCTTCCCACACATTCAAATCAAATAAATTTCTTACTTGCTCGCCCTGCTGCCAACCGTGTTCAAGCATTAATGCCCCTTGTGGTTTTAAGTAAAGCGGTGCATTTTTAATAATGTTTTGCAAATCGCTCAAACCATTATTATCGGCAACTAATGCGGTTAAAGGTTCAAAACGCACATCGCCCACCGTTAAATTTTCATCTTCCGCATCAATGTATGGTGGGTTAGAGACAATCAAATCAAACCGTTGATTGGCAAGGGCAGAGAACCAATCGCTTTGCAAAAACTGCACATTGCTAAAGCCTAAATTTTCACGATTTTCTTCCGCCAATTTCACCGCTTCAGCTTGAAAATCCACCCCGATAATCTGGGCTTTTTCACCCAGTTCACTCGCTAACGCCAAGGCAATCGCCCCCGTTCCCGTGCCTAAATCTAAAATTTGCAAATTTTTCTGATTTTCTAACCGCTTGTAGGCAAAATCTAAAGCCAGCTCAACCAGACGTTCTGTATCAGGACGGGGGATGAGCGTTGAGGTTGAAACCTTTAACGGTAAAGACCAAAATTCTCGCTGCCCTAAAATATACGCCATTGGCTCGCCTTTCACTCGGCGAGCCAATTTCTCCGCTAATTCCACTAATTCACTTTCTGAAAGCATTGTTTCCGAAAAGGCGAAAATCGCAGATTTCGAGCGTTTTGTGACCGCTTGCAGCAGTAAGTTTGCATCAAATTTCGCATTTAAAAACGGATCGCTTTCTGCATTTTTAAGAAGTTGCTGTTCGGCGAAAGAAAGCCATTGTTGGTAGTTCATTTGCTCATTTTCAACATCACGCGTTTTCCGACAACGCCGCTAGCTGATCCGCTTGATATTCCGTAATAATTGGCTGAATCAATTCATCAATTTTTCCGTTCATTACTTCATCTAAACGGTAAACAGTTAAGTTGATGCGGTGGTCGGTGACACGCCCTTGTGGGTAGTTGTAAGTACGGATTTTGTCCGAACGGTCGCCCGAGCCAAGTAAGTTGCGGCGAGTGTCTGCCTGTTCTGCCGCTTGGCGTTCTTGTTCCACTTGTACAATGCGAGAAGCAAGCACGGCTAAGGCTTTCGCTTTGTTTTTGTGTTGTGAACGTTCGTCTTGGCACTCCACCACAATGCCGGTTGGAATGTGGGTGATACGCACCGCAGAGTCGGTAGTATTAACGTGCTGGCCACCTGCACCCGATGAACGGTAAGTGTCAATGCGTAAGTCAGATGGATTAATTTCTGGCATTTCGCTTTCGGGTAATTCTGGCATTACTGCGACAGTACAAGCGGAGGTGTGAATACGCCCTTGCGATTCGGTTTTTGGCACACGTTGAACGCGGTGTCCGCCCGACTCAAATTTAAGCTGTCCATATACGCCTTCGCCACTAATTTTAACGATGATCTCTTTGTATCCACCTTGCTCGCTTTCGTTGGCAGACATTTCTTCAATTCTCCAACGTTTGTTCTCACAATAGCGACTGTACATACGATATAAATCGCCTGCGAAAATCCCTGCTTCATCGCCACCTGTACCAGCACGAATTTCAAGGAAAGCGTTGTATTCATCATTCGGATCTTTAGGCAATAATAGAATTTGTAAATGTTGCTCAAGGTTTTCAATTTCTGCTTTGTTTTCGGCAATTTCTTCTGCTGCCATCTCTTTCATATCGGGGTCGTCTAACAATAATTGAGCGTCTTCAATATCATTGTTTAGCTTTTTCCAATGGTTAAAAGTGCCAACTACTTCTTCTAATTGGGAATATTCTTTGGAATAAGCACGGAATTTTTCTTGATCGGAAATCACCGAGGCATCACCTAAAAGTGCCTGTAACTCTTCGTGACGTTCGCTTAAACTTTCTAATTTATTGATAATAGAATCTTTCATTGAAAATATCTCTTTACTAGCGAAAATATTTCGCTTCTATAAATTTAAAAAAACAAAGGTTTGAATAGGGAATAACTGGCGAATTATAGCGGATTTTTCGTTAAAAATCTTGTTCAATCGCAAGCCAATTTTCTAGCATTTCTTTTCCATATTCGGTGATAAAGGATTCGGGGTGGAATTGCACGCCGAAAATCGGTAAATCCTTGTGCTTAAAAGCCACTAGCACATTTTGTTCGCAGATTGCTGTTGCCACAAGCGGTGTATTTTCGAGAGAATTTTGCAAAATGCCCCAAGAGTGATATAGCCCGATTTGAAACTGCTTCGGCAAGCCGTTAAACATCGGGTTGGGCTCAATTTGGGTAAGTGTGCGTTGTTGCCCGTGGCGGACATTCTCCAAATTGTATAGCGTACCACCGAAAAATTCGCAAAGGGTTTGATGCCCAAGGCAAACGCCCAAAATTGATTTAGTTTGATGATAGCGTTCGAGCATCACAAAAGTCTGCGGATAAGCCTTAGGCACATCAGGGCCAGGAGAAATCAGAATATGGCTGAAGCTTTCTACTTCATCTAAGTTTAGTTCTTCGACTAAAACCACTTTCGCAGATATATTGATTTTGCGAAGTAAATCTACCAAATTGAAGGTAAAAGAGTCGTGGTTATCGATGATTAATAGTTTTTTTTGCATTTGGTTAGTTCTTTGTTATTTCAAATCTCCCCTTCTTTTTTAAAGAAGGGGAGATTTGATCTATTCTTCCAATAATTCCTTTGATACCATTTCCAGTTTGATAGTATCTACTTCGTTTTCAATCAATTCTACCTGTGGGACAAGTTGGCTTGCTTTACTGGAAAGATGCTGAAAACGCTCCACTTTGCCAAGTAATCCCCTTCGCCCAACAAGCGATGTAACGGCTTGATTATATTGATTATTTGCTGTGTTTAGCGTGTTCCCTAATTTGGCTAAACGATCCGCTATAACACACACTTGATTATAAATTTCACCCGCTTTTTCGCTGATTTCTCGGGCTTCATTATTACCTCGTTCAATACGCCATAAGTTTGCCACTGTACGTAAAATCGGCATTAACGTCGTGTGAGAAACTAAAATCACGTTGCGTTCATAACCGAAGTTAAATAGTTGCGGATCGTGCTTCATCGCTTCAATATACGCAGCCTCAATTGAGACAAACATCAGCACAAAATCGGGGCTTTTAATGCCAAGCAAGGCACTGTAATTTTTCTTTGATAAGCCCTCAATATGATTTCTCAAAGAGCGGCAATGCTCGTCCAATGCTTGTGAAATTGCAAAATTTTCCTTAGATCTGACCGCTTGATCGTACGCCAATAGCGACACTTTACTGTCAAGAATCAGATGTTTTTGATCGGGCAGATGTACCACGAAATCAGGCGCAAAGCGTCTGCCTTCTTCATCACGAAAACTTTCTTGAGATTGGTAGTGTTCACCCGCTAGCAAACCTGCTGATTGTAACGCCGTTTCAAGCTGTACTTCGCCCCAGTTGCCTGCAACTTTGTTATTCCCTTTCAGGGCATTTGTGAGGTTTTGTGCCTCTTCTGACATCGACACCCCAATTTGTAACACTCGCTTAATTTCCGCCTCCAAATTTGCTGAGCCTTTGAGCGATTCACTATGCACTTCATTCACACGTTTTTGAAACCCCTCAATTTGCTCTTTGAATGGTTTGAGCAAAGCTTCAAGCGAACTTTGATTCGTTTCGCTAAATCGCTTGCTTTTTTCATCTAGAATTTGCTGTGCCAGATGTTGAAACTCCACATTAAGTTGTTGTTTTACTTCAATAAAATTACGTTGTTGCTGTTCAAAATTTGCTTGCTTTTCCGAAAGCATAGTACGTACTGCGGTCAGCTCGTTTTGCATTTCATTTAAACGACTAGAAATTGATTGATTTTCCTTCTCTTTTTGAGAAAGTGAACTCTGACTAAATTGTAGCTGTTCTTCCAAATTTTCTACTTTAGTTTGTGAAGACCCCATACGTTCTTTGAGTTCATTGATATAGCGTTCCAACTCACTGTGTTGCTGTTCGGCGATCTCAATTTTTTGTTGAAAACGTTGTAATTGTTCATTTCGTTCACTTAAATTTTCGCTTATAGCTTCATATTTTGTTTGTTGCTGTACTGCCCATTGCTCAAGCTGATTTTTCTCTTGAACTAAAACCTCATATTTTTGTTGAATTTGAGTGAAATCTGTGTTGGTTCTGTTAAGATCTTGGTTTAACTCATAAGCATCTCGCTGATAACGAGATTTTAAGAAAAAAAGATAAATGCTAATCAGCATACAGATAGCGAGGGCAATATAGCTCCAAATGTCTTGAAAATTAATTGGTGTATTCATAGGTAAAACCTTTTTTAAAAAATGCTTTTCAAAATGATTGCTTTGCATTATAACAGAGCTTTTACATATTAAGCATTTCACCTTATGCAAGATTTTATAAACAAAGCTAATCAATATGGCAAAGTTAAACGCCCCTTTTTCTTCGTTATTGATTTTGAGCAGGAAAAGCCTCTCCTTTTTCCGCTTGAAGAAGCACAGGCAAGCGGTCTTTTTTTTGACTTTTTTTGTAAATCTAATATACAAAAGCGTTTTGAAAAAGCCTCTCAACTTTTCGAATTCTCAACAAATCCAATTACTTTTAGCGAATACCAAAAAGGATTTGAGCGAGTCAAAAAGGAGATTCAGGCTGGCAATAGCTATTTGCTGAATTTAAGCTATCCAACAGCGATTGAAACTAATTATTCGTTGTCTGAGATTTTTGCGAATAGCCAGGCAAAATATAAATGTTATTTGCAAAATGAGTTTGTTTGTTTTTCGCCAGAATGCTTTGTACGGATTGAACAGAACCGCATTTTTTCTTACCCAATGAAAGGCACAATGAATGCAGATGAAGAAAATGCGGAACAGAAATTAATGGCATCAGAAAAAGAGTTTACGGAACATAACACCATTGTGGATTTGATCCGAAACGATCTGGCCTTAGTTGCAAAAAACATTGAAGTAACGAAATATCGTTATGTAGAGAAAATTCAAACTCATCGTGGCGCCATTTTGCAGACAAGTTCAGAAATCTGTGGCGAACTTGCCGAAAATTGGCAAGAAAATATCGGATCTATTTTAGCTATGTTACTACCTGCAGGCTCAATTAGTGGCGCGCCAAAAGAGAAAACCGTTTCTATTATTCAGCTGGCAGAACGAGGCAAACGTGGTTATTACACGGGCATTTTTGGCTATTTCGATGGCGAAAGTTTAGAAAGTGCGGTAGCAATTCGCTACATAGCCAAAACGCCAAACGGACTGGTATTCCATAGTGGTGGCGGCATTACCTCACAAAGCGTGCTAGAAGAGGAATATAATGAGATTTTAGAGAAAGTGTATGTGCCAATTTCCACTTTTTGAAACCGTTTCGATTATTGATGGGCAAATACAGAATCTGCCTTATCACCAACAACGTTTTCAACAGGCTGTTCGAGAGTACTTTGGTTGCGAGCCTACATTTACCCTTTTACAGATTTTGCTTGTACCAAACACTTATCAGAAAGGTAAAGTGCGGTGTCGAATTGATTATAATGCCACAGAATTTGAGATAAAATTTTTTGATTATTCACCAAAACAGGTACAGCGTTTTCGCTGTGTAGAGGTAGAAAATTGGGATTATCACTTAAAATTTAGTGATCGTAAGCAGTTTGATTTTCTCAATATTTTGCAAAATGAGGAAGTGATTATTATCAATAACGGCAATGTAAGTGATTGCTCAATGGGTAATTTGCTCTTTCTGAAAGCAGGTATTTGGTATAGTTCACAAGATTATCTGTTAAAAGGCACTCAATTAACCCGATTGCTAGAGCAACAAAAGGTGCATTTAATTAAAATAATCAAAGCTGATTTGGGAGAATATGAAAAAATTATGCTCATCAATGCTCTTAATCCATTTGATGAATCAAGAGCATTACTCTGTTCACAAATTTATTTTTGTGATCTCGATCGAAAATCTTAAAAAAAGACTTGCAACTGGATAAGCATATACTATAATAATATACAGTTGTTTTACGCATAAACGTTTATCATTTCAAAGGACAAAATATGGCAGAGAAGAAAAGTCAAAAAAGTACACCTGTAAAACAGGTTGAACCAGAACAAAAAGAAAAGGCACTTGCTGCTGCATTAGCTCAAATTGAGAAACAGTTCGGCAAAGGCTCAATTATGAAGCTAGGTGATACTCAAACATTAGATATTGAGGCTGTTTCAACAGGTTCTTTAGGTTTAGACTCCGCATTAGGTATCGGTGGTTTGCCAATGGGGCGTATTGTTGAGATTTACGGTCCAGAATCTTCAGGTAAAACAACTTTGACTTTATCTGTTGTGGCTCAAGCACAGAAAAATGGTAAAACTTGTGCTTTTATTGATGCGGAACACGCACTTGATCCTGTTTATGCTCGTAAATTAGGAGTAGATACAGATGGGTTATTAATTTCACAACCAGATAACGGTGAGCAAGCATTAGAAATCTGTGATGCATTAGTTAGGTCTGGTGCGGTGGATGTAATTATTGTCGATTCTGTTGCAGCCCTTACGCCTAAAGCAGAAATTGAAGGTGATATGGGCGATTCACATATGGGATTGCAAGCACGTTTAATGTCACAAGCATTACGTAAATTAACGGCAAATATTAAGGCTACAAATTGTTTAGTTATCTTTATTAACCAAATTCGTATGAAAATTGGTGTGATGTTTGGTAACCCAGAAACCACAACAGGTGGTAACGCGTTAAAATTCTATGCTTCTGTACGTTTAGATATTCGCCGCTCTGGTGCAGTAAAAGATGGCGATGAAGTTATTGGTAGTGAAACCAAAGTGAAAGTAGTGAAAAACAAAGTTGCACCACCATTCCGTGAGGTTCATTTTGATATTATGTATGGTGAAGGGATTGCACGAACCAATGAATTATTGATTCTTGCAGAAGCAAATGGCTTTATCAAAAAAGCTGGCGCTTGGTTCTCTTATGAGGGCGAGAAAATTGGTCAGGGTAAAAACAATGCAATCAAATGGTTGAAAGAACACCCTGAAATAGCAGAAAAAATAGAAAAAGATGTTAGAGATTTATTGATTGCTAATCCAAATTTGGTTTCTACTCAAGAATCTGAAAACTCAGATGATAGTGAAGAATTTAACGAAGAAGAACTATAATTAATCAGATTTATGCGGTTTTCACATTCAGAGAAAATCGCATTTTTATTTCAATTTATGGAAACAATTTCTACAACTAAAACAAATAAATACACAGCGGCTAACTATTTATTATATTTACTGTCAAAACGTGATTATAGTGAGCAAGAGCTTCGCCAAAAACTTAAGCAAAAAGAGTATGATCTTGATGAGGTTGAGAATGCGATTAAAAAAGCACAAGCTAATAATTGGCAAAGTGATGAACGTTTTTGTGCGGCTTTTATTCGATACCGCTCAATGCAAGGGATTGGTCCCCGTCGGTTGAAACAAGAATTAAAGCTCAAAGGCGTTAAAGATTGGTTAATTAGCCAAGAACTTGAAAAGGCAGAAGTAGATTGGTTTGAGTTAGCTGAGCAAATTTTTGAGAAAAAACGACCGCTAGTATGGAATTTGAAAGCAAAACAGAAAATGTGGCGTTTTATGTTAAGTCGTGGTTTTTATAATGACCATTTCAGCCATTTGATGCATTTGGACTATGAGAATAGTGAATATGAGTAGAGATAAAATTACCTTTTTTAGTCGATTTGAAGCGGATATTTTAAGCGGTAAAAAAAACATTACAATTCGAGATAAATCGGAATCCTACTTTCGTTCGAATCAAGAATTAGCGGTCTTTACTAACGAAACGGATAGATTTTTTGCTAATATCAAGATACTTTCTGTGACACCTATTCAATATGATGAGTTAAACGAACAGTATGCTCAGCAAGAGAATATGAGCTTAGCGGAGTTGAAAACGGTTATTCGAGAGATTTACCCGAATGATAATGCATTTTTTGTGATCCACTTTGAATTGATTTAGCTTAAAACTATGACACTTTTTAAATCCACCAAGCAAGTTGAGCTATGTCCACAGTGTAATTCTCCTCTACAACTTAAGCAGGGTAAGAAGGGCTTGTTTCTTGGGTGTTCTATTTACCCAGAGTGCGATTATATTAAGCCATTACACCAAGCTAATCATATTATTAAAGAGCTAGATGAATGTTGTTCTGAATGTGGACATCATCTCCAATTAAAGCAAGGTATCTATGGTATTTTTATTGGTTGCAGCAATTATCCTGAATGTAATTTTATCGTTCAGGAAGAAGCAGATGTGGCAGAAGAATTTAGTTGCCCTGAATGCAAACAACACAAATTACTGGTCAGAAAAGGACGTTCAGGTAGAACTTTTTATGGCTGTGCTGGTTTTCCAAATTGCAAATTTACCTTAAATACAAAGCCGATTAAATATGAATGTGAAAAATGCGGTTATGAGTTAGCAATTATCAAAAAAATTAAAGGTAAGCAATATTATATTTGTGCTAATAAAAATTGCGAAGCACGAACACAAAAAGAAGCAGAATTTTAGATGAATAATTTTTTAGAGATAGTTAATCAATTAAGGCAAGAAGAAGTTGTTGCTTATCCTACTGAAGCTGTTTTTGGCTTAGGCTGTAATCCACAAAGTGAAAAAGCGGTGAGAAAATTACTTGATTTGAAACAACGATCCGAAGAAAAAGGCTTAATCTTATTAGCCTCAGATTTAAAATATCTACTGCCTTATATTGATGAAACACGAATGACAGAACATTCTTGGCAACAGCTAAAGCAAATAAGCAAGCAAGCTATTACTTGGATTGTGCCAGTGAAAAATAGTGTGCCGAGTTATCTCACCGGTAAATTTGATTCTATTGCAGTACGTTTATGTTATGTACCCGCAGTAATGGAATTGTGCGAAGCTACGGGGTTTGCCTTGACTTCCACTAGTGCTAATTTGACTGGTCAACCATCTTGTCGAACCGTTCAAGAAGTGAAAGCGCAGTTTGGAGAAGATTTTCCTATATTGAGAGCAGACACGTTAGGCAGAGAAAATACCTCTGAAATTAGAGATATTTTCACCCAACAGATTTTTAGACAAGGATAATCTAAGATGAATCAATATGCCGTTTGGGGTAACCCAATTGCTCAAAGTAAATCGCCTCGAATCCATCAGCTTTTCGGCTTACAAATGCAACGCAATATTGAATATGTAGCTAAGTTGGGAGACGAAATTACCTTTGAGAAACAATTAGCGGAGTTTTTTCAATTAGGGGCAAAAGGCTGTAATATCACGTCTCCGTTTAAGGAGCGAGCATTTGCAATGGCGGATGAATATAGCGATAGCTGTTTATTAGCTGAGTCGTGTAATACACTTAAACGCTTGGAAGATGGCCGTTTATATGCAGATAATACGGATGGAAAAGGTTTGGTTGCTGATTTGAAGCGTTTAGGTTGGTTAAAAGTAGGGCAAAAAACCTTAATTTTAGGAGCTGGTGGTGCAACCAAAGGCGTGCTTCTTCCACTCCTTCAAGCTGGATTAGAAATTAGTATTTATAATCGTACAGAAGATAAAGCGGTGATTTTAGCTGAAAAATTTACAAAATTTGGCAGAATTCAGACCGCTTGTTTAGAAGAGATAGCAGAGCAGCAGTTTGATTTGATTATTAATGCCACTTCGTTAGGTTTGCAAGGTAAATATGTAGAGTTGCCGAAAAGTCTAATGGCGTCAGCAAAAATTTACGATATGCAATATGCTGTTGGTATGAAAACCCCTTTTCTCAATTATGCGAGAAATTGTGGTTCCACAGAATATCAAGATGGATTAGGTATGCTTGTTGGGCAGGCGGCTTTTGCGTTTGCGTTGTGGGAAGATGAATTCCCAGATATTGAACCAGTGCTAATGCAATTAAAACAAGAGATGCAATCTGCTAAATAGTAGATAAGCTATTATTTTATAAACAAAAATTGTTTGATTCTAATTAAAATGATGAATATGTATACAAGCGAGCTAAAAAATCAAATTTTTTAAGAAAAAGTATTTGACGGAAAGCACTAAAATTAGCATAATGCACTCCGTTAACCGAATGGTGAACGCAAATGGCTACATAGCTCAGCTGGTTAGAGCACAACACTCATAATGTTGGGGTCGCAAGTTCGAATCTCGCTGTAGCCACCATTGCGGGACTGGCGAAATTGGTAGACGCACCAGATTTAGGTTCTGGCGCCGAGAGGTGTGTGGGTTCAAGTCCCTCGTCCCGCACCATTTATCGATTAACAAAAATTAGTGTTGGGGTATCGCCAAGCGGTAAGGCACCGGGTTTTGATCTCGGCATCCCTAGGTTCGAATCCTAGTACCCCAGCCATCTAATTTCAATTTTTCCAATCTAATAGTTAGGCTAACGTAAGTTAGTTTTTTTCATTTGGGGTATCGCCAAGCGGTAAGGCACCGGGTTTTGATCTCGGCATCCCTAGGTTCGAATCCTAGTACCCCAGCCATCTTATTTTCCTTCTTTATTTTTAATTTCTGTACTGAAAATTTAATTCAAGGCATAATATAGCCATAATTAATTTTGAATAAGTAATGAAAATGAAAAAATTTGTGGTATTAATTTCAGGTAATGGTTCTAATTTACAGGCAATTATTGATAGTCAGAAATCAGCTAATGCAAGCGGTCAAATTTGCGGTGTAATTTGCAATAAGGCAGATGCGTATGGTTTAGTGCGAGCTAAAAAGGCAGGTATTCCAACCTTTGTATTTTCTCGTAAAGATTATGAAAGTAATTTAGCAATGGATTTCGCTATTGCAGAACAAATTGAGAAGCTAGGGGCGGAGTTAATTGTTCTGGCAGGCTATATGAAAATTTTAACACCTGAGTTTACCCAGCGTTTTGAGGGGAGAATTCTGAATATTCACCCTTCATTATTGCCAAAATATCCAGGATTAAATACATATCAAAGAGCGATCGAGGCTGGTGATTCTGAACACGGTACAACTATTCATTTTGTTAATGAGGAAGTTGATGCTGGAGCGATTGTGTTGCAAGCTAAAGTACCTATTTACCCTAATGATGAAGTTGAAGATGTGGTAGCTCGTGTGGTTGAGCAGGAGCATCAATATTATCCGTTGGTAGTTGAGTGGTTTTGTTCGGGACGTTTACTTGCTGAAAACGGAAAAGCTTATTTAGATGGGAAAGAGCTCTCTTCAACAGGTTATGCCGAGGAGTAATTGTCCGATCATTAGCCAAGAATAAAAGAGGCTAGAAATGCAGTTTCTTGTTATATATTTTACAAATTAGAGGTTAAAATCAACCGCTTTGTAAATAGAGGTTAAGCTTGAAATCGTTTTATGTTAAAAAGGAAAAATGATGTCAGAGTATTTTGAAAATAGGGTAGAAAATCGCCGCCCGTTAAGTTCTCGCAACAATAAATGGCTTGCAGGGTTTGCGGCTTGGCTTGCCCGTAAAAGCTTCCCAACACCTAATCAAATTTCGTGTTTAAGTATGTTGTTTGCCTTATTAGGTGCAGCAACTTTATTTTTTAGTCAATCTATTTCGGCTCTGATTTTCTGTGCTTTGATGGTGCAAATGCGTCTGCTATGTAACCTGTTTGATGGAATGGTAGCAGTAGAAGGCGGAAAGAAAACCGCAAATGGAGCAATTTTTAATGAATTTCCAGACAGGGTGGCAGACAGTCTATTCTTAATTGCATTAGGCTATGCTACACCATTTTTCTGGTTAGGCTGGCTGGCAGCATTGTTGGCGGCTTTAACTGCCTATATTCGTATCTTTGGCGGAAGTTTAGGATTACCGCAACGTTTTCAAGGTCCGATGGCAAAACAACAAAGAATGGCAGCAATCACGGTGGGTTGTTTGCTTGCTGCGGTAGAAATCTATTTTAATTTAACCGCTTATACACTTTCTGCAACCTTAATTATTATCACACTTGGCACCGCTTATACTTGCTATGTTCGTACAATGGCGATTTCAGCCGAACTTAATTCTTTGGAGAAACAGAATGAAAAGGTTACTCGCTAAATTTATTGACCATATTATTTGCTTTTTTGCCTCTTTTATTACGGGTGTTCGTCCTCAACAATTAACTAAAAATAGCGTACCGACGGTTTATTACGCAAATCATCATAGCCACGGTGATTTTATCTTAGTTTGGATTTCATTACCGCAACATTTACGCCTAAAAACCCGCCCTGTTGCTGGGGCGGATTATTGGCAGAAAGGAGCTATTCGCTGTTTTATTGCGAATGCTGTTTTTAATGTATTGTTGGTAGAACGTAACAGTGATAATCCGCAACTTGCGATTGAAAATATGGCTAACCGGCTTTCAACAGGCGAAAATCTGATTATTTTCCCGGAAGGTACACGTAATTTAAGTGAAGAAGTACTACAACCTTTTAAAAGTGGGATTTATCATCTCGCCAAACAACAAGCTAATATTCAATTTGTACCGGTCTGGATTGATAATATGAAACAAGTTTTACCAAAAGGAACAATTTTGCCTATTCCGCTAATGTGCCAGGTTCGTTTTGGTGAAGCAATTTCATTGCAAGAAGGCGAAGAAAAAGCCGATTTTATCGAACGCACACGTCAAGCGTTGCTTGCTCTTTCCCCAACGCATAAGGAGTAAATAATGACAATGAGTACAATTTTTCTCTCTTTTTTCGGGATTTTAGTGCTAGCTTCGGCAATTGGCTTTGTGCTTAAAAAACGTAAAGGCAATACGAATACCATTGAGAATTTAAATGCTCGTATCTATGCCTGGTGGGTAATGCTTTTTGTGTTGTTATTTGCTTTTGCATTCGGGCAAAACGGCTCAATTTTGCTCTTTTTCCTTATCTCTTTTGCTGCATTGCGAGAGTTTATGACGCTGGTCTATCAAGACAGGCACGACTATTACGCCTTAGTAGTCTGTTTCTATTTACTACTACCGATACAATACTATTTTGTGTGGACAGAATGGTATGGAATGTTCTCTATTTTTATTCCTGTTTATGGCTTTTTATTATTGCCGATTGTAGGGAGCTTAACAGGCAAAACCGAGCATTTTTTAGGGCGTTCAGCCAAAATTCAATGGGCGGCGATGATTAGTATTTTCTGTCTTTCGCACGTTCCAGCATTGCTTACCTTAAATGTTCAAGGATTAGATAAAAATCAAAATATCCAACTGCTGATTTTCTTAATTGCAATTGTTCAATTAAGTGATGTATTGCAGTACATTTGGGGCAAATTAGTCGGTAAACGTAAAATTATGCCAAGTCTATCGCCATCTAAAACAGTTGCCGGCACAGTAGGGGGTATTTTAAGTGCAACTGCTATTGCAATCTTGCTTGCTCCTATTACACCATTCTCAACGTTACAAGCAGGTGTTATTGGTTTTGTGATTTGTTTAATGGGCTTTTTTGGCGGATTGGTGATGTCTGCAATTAAACGAGATTATGGCGTAAAAGATTGGGGCAGAATGATTAAAGGACACGGCGGAATGTTAGATAGAGTAGATTCAATTTGTTTCTCTGCTCCTGTGTTCTTCCATATTGTGAGGTATTATTGGACATAGAGAACAATTTACAAGCGGTCGTTTTTGCCTAAAATTTTGCAAATTTTTACACAAAAATAACCGCTTGTGAGTTAATCAATTTTAGTCATACCAAGGTGTGCATAAGTTCTATTCGTCGCAATTCTGCCTCTTGGTGTGCGTTGTAGAAAGCCTTGTTGAATGAGATAAGGCTCTAGCACATCTTCAATTGTATCTCGCTCTTCTCCGATAGCCGCCGCAAGGTTATCTAAACCCACTGGCCCTCCATCAAAGCGTTCTACAATGGCTTGTAGTAATTTAATGTCCATAAAATCAAATCCTTCAGAATCTACATCAAGCATTGCTAAGGCTTGCTTTGCAATATCAGACGTAATAATACCGTTATTGCGAACATCGGCATAATCTCGTACACGGCGGAGTAGGCGGTTGGCAATACGAGGTGTGCCACGAGAGCGGCGAGCGACTTCATAAGCGCCATCTGCTGATAAATTTAGATTGAGGCAGTCGGCACTGCGTTTAACAATTAACGTGAGATCGTCGACTGAATAAAACTCCAATCGTTGTACAATACCAAAACGATCTCGTAATGGTGAGGTGAGTGATCCAGCACGCGTAGTTGCCCCCACTAAGGTAAAAGGGGGTAAGTCGAGCTTAATTGAGCGTGCGGCGGGGCCTTCGCCAATCATAATATCAAGTTGATAATCTTCCATTGCGGGGTAAAGCACTTCCTCAATAGCGGGCGAGAGGCGGTGGATTTCATCAATGAAAAGAACATCGTAGGGCTCAAGATTAGTCAGCATTGCAGCTAAGTCGCCAGCTTTCTCTAACACTGGACCAGAAGTGGTTCGGATATTCACGCCCATTTCATTTGCCACAATATTGGCAAGGGTTGTTTTACCTAAACCAGGTGGCCCGAAAATAAGTAAATGATCGAGAGCTTCATCACGCAATTTAGCGGCTTTAATAAAGATTTCCATCTGATCACGGACAGAAGGCTGCCCAACATAATTAGCGAGCAATTTAGGGCGAATTGCACGGTCGATGACTTCTTCCTCACGTTTTGGTGAGGCACTGATGATTCTATCTGCTTCAATCATAATTTAATGTTTATAACGAATTTTTTAATGCCTCACGAATGAGCTGTTCACTTGTTGCGTTAGATTTATTGACTTTCTTAATCATTTTTTCTGCATCGGATGGTTTATAACCTAACGAAATGAGAGCATCAAGGGCTTCATTCGCTGGATCTGGCGTATGATTTACTATAGTGTGATCTGAAGCTTCAACAAAGAAGTCAGTTTGCTCAATGCCTTTAAATTTTCCTTTTAGCTCAACAAGTAAACGCTCGGCGGTTTTTCGTCCAATTCCTGGAATTTTAGTTAATTTTGTTAACTCTTCCTGTTCAATGGCGGTCACAAATTGTGAAACTGACATTGCTGAAAGAATAGCGAGTGCAAGTTTTGGACCGACTCCATTAGTTTTAATCAGTTCACGAAATAACGATCTATCTTGTTTTTGCGAAAAACCAAAGAGCAAGTGAGCATCTTCACGCACTACTAAATGAGTAAAAATAGCGGTTTCATCACCTATTTGTGGCAGGTTGTAAAAACTCGTCATTGGGAGCAGTAGCTCGTAGCCTACACCCTGCACATCGAGTAAAATTTCTGGTGGCTGTTTTTCAATAATTTTGCCCTGTAATCGTCCTATCATTGTTTTATCCGAAAGTTAGAGTTGGCAGTAGCATAGCAGAAACTGTATAAAATAACACTGTTTTTTCTGTGCGGATTTTGCAAATTTTTTGTCAAAAACGACCGCTTGTTATTTAATGAGATGGGTAAATCCTTCATAAATCAACATCAGCCCAAACAGCATAAAAATTATGCCTGAGATGTTATCAATATAGCGGCTATATTTGGCATAGAATTGTCTTATTGGGCGGCGAGAAAAGAGCAGTGCAACCACACAAAAATAAGCCAATGTGCTGATAACAAATAAAAAGAGTAACTCAAACATTTGTGATGTTTTTGTAAAATTGCCTAAATAAGCAGAAATAACGCTGGTAAAGTAAATTCCTGCTTTAGCATTGAAAATGTTGATGAATAAGCCTTTTCGGATTTCTTCACAGTTCTTTAGCGGTGTGAGTGTGGTTTTATGTTCTGTAAAAGTAATGCTTGCAGTTACTCTTACCATTTTTGAGCCTATATAAATAAGGTAGCAGCCACCTATCAGCATAATGCTATATTGGAAAATTTCGCCGATATTTTTGCTTAACCAACTTAATCCGAAAATGGCGAAACTTGCCCAGAAAATAATGCCAAGAGAAATGCCGATTGCGGCTAAAAAGCCTTTTTTAATTGAATGGCTTGCAGATTGCCTTACAACATAAAAGAAATCAGGGCCAGGGCTTACTAGCCCTGCTAAGTGAATAAATAAAATCGTCAGCATAGTGAGATAAAATAGTACAAAATATACAGTGAAGCGAGTGCGAAAATAGCGGCGAGAATATCATCTAACATAATGCCTAAGCCGCCTTTTAATTTTTCGTCGAAATAGCGGATTGGGAACGGTTTGATAATATCAAATATTCGGAAACTGATAAAAGCCAGTACATAGCTTAATAGATTATATTCAGGTAAATAAGCGAACATTAGAAAGATAGCCGTAATTTCGTCCCAAACAATTCGCCCATCATCGTGAATATTGAGGTCTTGGCTGGCTGTTGTACAAATATAGCAACCCGCAATAAAACTAACCAGCGTTAGAAAAATAAAAAATAAGCTAGATTGAGCGATTGTCCATAAGATAATGGAAAGTATTATGCCGACAAGGCTTCCCCAAGTTCCTGGAGCAGGCGTTAGCAAGCCTGAGCCAAATCCAAAGGCAATAAAATGAATGGGATTTTTAAGATCAATTGGTTTCATTGTATTTATTTTTTGAAATGGTCAAATCCACTTTTAGCGGGCAATCTTACTGCTTCATTATGACGTAATAAGGTTAATCCTTCTTTGGCTGAGCGAATTTGCCCGATGCAAGTATAATTTACACCGATGTTAGTTAAGGCTTTTTCTAATTTTTGTTTGTTATCGTTATGAACAGTAAAGCAAAGCTCGTAATCTTCTCCACCACTTAATGCAAACTGTTCGGCTTTTTCTTTTGAGTAGCAATTTAATAGCGATTCAGAAAGTGGCAAATCATCGAGGTTTATGATGGCACCACAGCGACTGCGTTTTAGAATATGGCCTAAATCAGAGAGTAAGCCATCTGAAATATCAATTGCTGCATTAGCAATAGAGGCAATAGTCAGACCAAGCAATACTCTAGGTGTTGGACGTAAATGACGTTGAATAAGGTAGCTTTCATCTTTATTCCAATTTACGTTGTCTGTTTTTTGATTGAGTAATAATTGTAAACCACCTGCACTGTCACCAAGTGTTCCTGAGACATAGATCCAATCGCCAATTTTGGCATTATGGCGAAATAACGCTTTATCTTGTGGCACAATCCCTTGTGCGGTAAGAGTTAAGGATAAATGCCCTTTAGTGGTGTCGCCACCAATCAAGTCAACATTATAATGATCTAAAATATTAAAGAGATGTTTACTAAATTCAGCAAGCCAGTTATGATTAATTTCAGGTAAGGTTAAGGCTAAAGAGATCCAAGCAGGTTCTGCACCCATTGAAGCAAGATCGCTTAAATTTACCGCTACACATTTATAAGCAAGATCGGCTGCTGAAATTGTAGGGAGAAAATGAGTGCCACAAACTAAAGTATCTGTTGTGATTGCAAGTTGTTGATTTAGTTTAAGTGAAGTAACAGCACAGTCATCGCCAATAGCCAGCACCACATCTCTACGGGCTGGGCGTTGAGACGCATTGAAATAACGTTCGATAATATCAAATTCACCCATAAAATATCCTTAAATTTTATGCTCAACAAAATCCCCAATTTTAGCTAAAAATTGGGGAATATTTTATTTCCTACCGAGTGCGGGTGCTAATTTATCTAAAATACCGTTGATATATTTGTGGCTGTCATCGGAACCGAATACTTTTGCCACCTCAATACCTTCATTGATTGCCACACGGAAAGGCACATCCTCTTCAAATTTCAGTTCATAGCCAGATAGGCGAAGAATGGAACGCTCGATAGGATCAATGTCGTTCTCGTGACGATCTAAAAAAGGACGCAATGCCTCATCAATTGCCTCAACATTATTTACAACACCACGAAAAAGTTTACGGAAATAAGGCATATCCACACCTTTCATATCCTGATCGGCAATAAACGCTAATTCCACTTCTTCAACTGTATTTTTAGAAATATACCAAGAATAAATGGCTTGTATTGCACACTCTCTTGCACGACGACGTGGGGAAACTTTCATAAAACCTCTAAATCTGTAACACAAAAAATGACGGCTGATTTTATCACAGTTCCCCTATTTTTGCTCACGTTTATCTTGGCTATTTTGATTTTTTCACACCACCTAATTTTTCATTTGATTGAATAATGTAAGGGGTAACAAAAATCACAAGTTCTCTTTTGCTAATTTTATCTCGAGTTTGGCTAAATAAGCGTTTGATAAAGGGAATTGAACCTAAAATAGGTACTTTATCTTCTCCTTTTTGCGTTAAATGTTGGAAAACTCCGCCTAAAACGATCGTTTCGCCGTGTTTCGCAAAAACTTGTGTATTCAATTCTTGTTTATCAATAGTCACTAAGCCACTACTGCCTGATTGCGAATTAGGAGAATTTTGAGTAACAATCAGATCGAGTAATATTTGATTTTCAGTCGAAAGATGAGGAATAACTTCTAAGCCCAGCACGGCTTCTTTAAATTCCACATTAGTAGCTTCCGATTTTTTATTGTACATCACATAAGGAATTTCTGTCCCTTGTTTGATACTCGCTGGTTTTTTATTCGTAGTCAAAAGGCGAGGGCTGGCGATAATTTCTACACTATTTTCTTGCTCTAAGGCACTCAATTCCAGATCCAGTACTCGGCTATTAATAGAAGCGACTTGTAAAACTGCTGAAGCACCATTCGTAACAGGAAAACTCACATTGAGATTATTAGCAACATTGCTTAATCCGTTACTTTCAAGTCGCCCACCAAATTTATAGTGATCAGCCCCTTTTGAGAACATTCCCCAACGCACCCCCAATTCTTGTAAATGTTCACTGCTGATTGTGACAATGCGTGCTTCAATTGCAATTTGCTCAGTTGGTTGGTCAAGCTGTTTAACTAACTTTTCTATGTGTTGAAGTGATTTTGTACTGTCTTTGATAATTAAACTATTACTTCGCTCATCAAAATGGATATAGCCATTTTCAGATAAAAAAGTACCGCTGCCTTTTGTTAAAGATTCAATCACTTCTGAGGCTTTAGCATAATGTAGTTTTATTGTTTTAGTAATGAGTTTGGGTGTGGTAACAAGCGGTGTATTTTCTATATTATTTTGCAAATGAGCGATTGGAATTGTTTTTAAATCGGTCAATTTTTCTTCTTTTTTACTGATATAAATAACATCACCTTCTTGATGTAGCGATAATTTATTCATTGTGCTTATTACTTTGAATATATCGTCAATGGATTTATTTTCTAATCTTAATGTTGATTTTGTTTGAATATTATCATCTAAAACAATATTTTTTCCTATTTCTTCGGATAAATAAGTCAAAATGGTTGCAGTGGGTGCATTTTTCACAGCAAGAGAAATTGTGTTAGCAAATGCTAATGAGGAGCTAATAAATAAAAAAAGAAAAATTCTAAACATACTAACCTCTATAATTTTAAGGTGATTTCGTAAGGCATATTACAATCTTGAGTTAATTTCCAATTAATATAAGTTATTGATTTAAGATTAATGTTTTTTATTTCAATTTCTTTATTAACTAAATCCGTTTCTTTAAATTCAAATAACTGCTCTTTTTCATCAATAAATAAGGCACTAAAATTTTGATTAATCTTAATTATTCCAATAAGTTTCAGCTTCTCAAAATCTGCCTCTAAATTTAAGTGAGATTTTCTTTCTATAGGCTGACAAGCGGTTAATTTTTCCAAATTTTTTGTAATTTCCAACGTCGTGTTAATTGTATCGGATTCATTTTTTATATGAGATTGTTCACCAAAAAATGGATCTATAGCTAATACACTCGAACTAATAAATAAAAAAGAGAGTAAATAGTTACGCATATTATTCCTTATTTGTTATAACCACTAATATGGCATTTAATTCAATTTTTTTGTTTTGAGTAGATTTGGTTAAAGTGAGTAAGTTATATTTTAAATAGTTGGTTTTATTTATTTCATTAATAAAGCTAAACAGTAAATGACTATTGCCAACTATTTTTAACTCAATGCTTTTCCCTTGTTCTAAATTCCAATTTAGACTATTAATATTTAGGTGATATTTTTGAGCAATTTTCTTTATTGTATTATTAATGGTGGTTAAGTTATAGTCTGTTTTTTCACTTTTGCCTTTATTAAATAAACTCTTGTATGAGGTCTTCTGATACTCAAGTTCTTTATTTTGGATTTCTATTTTTTCTAATAAATTATTAATTTCTAAGTGATTTTTTATTATGTAAGTGATTGGTAGTACTATAAATGTAATAAATATAGATAATTGTATGATTTTCTGATATTTCTTAATGAGATATATAGCTTTAAAAAGATTACTGCTTGGGTTGGAGTAAATATCGTTAATTTTATTTTTAATTAAGATCATATTAGCTCGCTTTATACTTTATATTAAAAACAAAGGTGATTTCATTTTTATGATTTACACTCACTGATTCTGTTTTTGTTTCAACAAAATCTTGGTTATATAGATATTGTTCTAACTTTTTAAAATCATCTTCCTCACTTAAATTGCCACTTATTTTTAAATGTAGCTCGTTTTCTTGATGGATTTGTATTACTTCTATCCCCCCTCTTTTTAATGGTAATTTATTAATAAGTGTTAGTAATTTTGCTAGTTGATTATTTTCAGCAAAAGATAAAATATTATTTTCTCCACTTTGCAGAAGTAAGATTTTATTTTTAAATTCTAATGCCTCATTCTTTTTCTGCTCTAACTGTTGTGTGAGAATATTTATATTTGTATTTTGGTTTGAACCATAAAATATAAGGTATAAGCTGATAATGCCCGTGAATAACACAATGTAAGTGATATTTTTGATACTGCTATAAGCAATGTGTATCCATTTGCGTTTTTTATTATCGCTTAAATCAATACCTTGCCATTCCATAAACTTGCTCCAAGTGCGAGACAATAAAGTTGTTTATCATCATCAGATTGTATATCAATATCAGTAATGGAAATGTTAGATAAATGAATACAATCTTCAGGTGCTATTTCATAAAAATAGAGCTCTGTTTCAGTAAATTGGCATATTTTTTCCTTAAAAGAGAAACTAAAAGATTTTTTAGTATCATATTCACTCATTAAATAAAAAAGACCTCTCATATAACAATGAAGCTCGCAATCTAATATACTGCTAAATTGGTTTAAACTTTCGGCATACTTTTTATTTATTGCATAGATGATAATTCTATCAAGATTGTTATTACTACTCGGAAATCGCTGATAATCAAAATTAAGTAATTCAATAGCAAGCGGCTGTTCATTTTTTAAAATCAGAATAATTTGTCGGTGTAATTGGATCTCATCAAGATTTTTCGACATAAAAACAGTTTTTCTCCAAATGTATTGGTAGGGAATAGCACGTACGAGGCTAAAATTTTTACCGGATTTTGCCATATCTTTTTGCATTATTGTTTGAATAGCAGATTCAAGTCCTTCTCTCTTTTTCTGCCAAAATACATTGAATGTATTTTCCTCATTTTTGACTAAACAATAATATTGTTCATTTTCGCTTAAGCCAATAATAGTAGGCTGTAAAGGCTTTTTTGATGATTTAAGTAATTTCATAATCGCTACAGTTAAGTAAAATTTATGGTAATTTAGTTAGGCTAAATCAGCGTTTTCGCTTATACTTAGTAACTTAATATTCGCTTTAAATTTATATTTAGTCATTAACCAAAAGAGATTTTTTCGATGCGGATCGCAAAAATAATATTTAGTGCTTTACTTTCACTGCTAATTTTAGGTGGGGTAATTGGCGGTTTACTTTATATGCACATCAAGTCTGATTTGCCTGATGTGGCAACACTTAAGAATGTTCAGTTGCAGCAACCAATGCAGATTTTTACCTTAGATGGTAAATTAATTGGTGAAGTAGGGGAAGAACGCCGTATTCCTGTCAATCTTGAAGAGGTGCCTCCAATGCTGATAAAAGCGATTTTAGCTACAGAGGATGCGCGTTTTTATGAACATAAAGGGATAGATCCTAAAGGTATTATGCGTGCAGTTTGGCGTATCAGTCAGGGTGACAGACAAGGTGCGAGTACTATTACTCAGCAGTTAGCGAAAAACTTTTTCTTAACACCTGAGCGTAGCCTTGAGCGTAAAGTGAAAGAGGCTATTCTTGCATTAGAAATTGAGCAAGTGCTAACGAAAGACGAAATTTTAGAGCTTTACTTAAATAAGATTTATTTGGGATATCGCTCATATGGTGTTGTTGCAGCAGCAAAAACCTATTTCAATAAAGCGTTGAAAGATTTAACACTTTCTGAAATTGCAATTATTGCAGGTTTGCCAAAAGCACCATCAACGATGAACCCGCTTTATTCCGTAAAACGTGCTGAAGAGCGTCGTAATATCGTTTTAGGACGAATGCTTGAAACCAGAGATATTACCAGAGATGAATACGAAAAAGCGAAAGCAGAGCCGATTGTTGCTAATTATTATGGTGCAGCGTTAGAGTTTCGTGCTGATTATGTTACAGAGATGGTTCGTCAAGAAATTGTAAAACGTTATGGTGAAAATATTGCTTACAATAAAGGCTTAAAAGTTTATGCAACGGTGCTTTCAGCTGATCAAAAAGCGGCACAAGATGCATTACGTGATAACTTGATTGATTATGATCGTAAACATGGCTGGCGTGGTGCTGAAAAATTATGGACAGGAAGTGAAGCTTGGGATGATGAGAAAATTATCGAGTATTTAAGTAAATTGCCAAAATCAGAGCCTTTTACGCCAGCGGTAGTAATGCAAGCAGATAAATCGAAGTATGCTATTTTATTAGCAAATGGAGATACGTCCACTTTAAAACGTACTAATGCTTCTTTTGCTCCTAAAGGGCTAAAAGTGGGTGAACAAATTTGGGTGAGACAAAATAAAAACAAAGAGTGGGCTTTAGGTCAAATTCCAGAAGTAAACTCTGCTTTAGTTTCAATTAATAGTGAAAATGGAGCCATTGAAGCTATTGTTGGTGGTTTTAGTTTTGAGCAGAGCCGTTTTAATCGTGCAACTCAATCTGTAGTGCAAGTGGGATCTGCGATTAAGCCATTTATTTATACAGCAGCAATGAATAAAGGTTTAAGTCTTTCTACTACAATCAGCGATGGTCAGATTGTCATTAAAAAGAAAGGACAGAAAGAATGGAGACCTAAAAATGCCGATGGAGTTTATGGTGGACCAGTAAGGGTAAGAGTTGCGTTAGGTAAGTCTAGAAATATGGTGGCAATTCGCGTGTTACAAATGGCTGGAATTGATTATGTCGCCGACTATTTACAACGTTTTGGCTTTAACCCTAATCAATATGTAGCGACAGAATCTCTGGCATTAGGTGCCGCTTCTTTCACGCCATTAGAAATGGCCCGAGCTTATGCCGTATTTAATAATGGTGGTTATTTAATTGAACCATATATTATTGATCGCATTATTGATGCTCAAGGCTATGAGCTTTATCAAGCGAATCCTGTTGTCGCTTGTTTACTTTGTAATCATCCTGTTATTTATTCTGAACCGCAATATTTCGATTCCGTAAAAATTCACGATGAAACACAGGTTGGCACTATGCCTACAACAACATCTAATAACAATGAAGAGGTTGTTGAAGATATCACTGATATAGAACCTGAATTACAAGCCGATAACGCTGAAAAAAGTGCACCTAGTTTAATGGCAGAGTCTTCTCACCACATTAAAGGATTACGCTATGCACCGCATGTTATTAGTAATGAATTAGCATTTTTAATGCGTAGTGCTTTAGCTACCGCTGTTACTGGCGAGCCTGAATATGGTTGGAGAGGGACGAGTTATAAAATGTTAAACACAATTAAGCGTGCTGATGTAGGTGGTAAAACAGGTACAACTAATAATGCAAAAGCAACCTGGTATGCTGGCTTTGGTGCAGATATTTCAACCGTAGTTTATGTTGGCTTTGATAATAATAAACGTTTAGGTAAAGGCGCTTCAGGCTCAGCCACAGCATTGCCAGCTTGGACGAACTATATGAAAGTTGCATTAGCGGATAAAAAGGTTGAAAAAGAGATTGTGCCAAAAAATATTGTTGAGGTGAAAATTGATCCTAGCAGTGGTTTTTTAGGCGATGGTCGTAAAGAGTTCTTTATTAAAGGAACTGAGCCCACAAAACGCTATGTGATTGAAAGAGGTTATACGGAAAAACCTCCAATGCAAACTTCTCCAGATCAATTAGGGCTTCCGCCGTCGGGTGGAGCACAAAGTGGTGAGTTATTCTAAAAATTACAAGGAATATGCTCTTAAAAGTTGAAAAATAGGGGTGTTTTTTGCGATAATAACGACCAATTTTACTTTGGGCGATTTGTGAGTTTATTTGTATATTCTTTAGTCAATAAATCAATTTTATTGCAATTTTTATAAGAAATCAGACCGCTTGTATAACAAGCGGTCATTTTTTCTTTTAATTTCACAAATCAGATGTTTATAAATTTTAATAATAGAAGAAGAAATAATGGCTGAAAAACGTAATATTTTTTTAATTGGGCCGATGGGTGCTGGAAAAAGCACAATTGGTCGTCAGCTTGCTCAAACATTGGGTATGGAATTTTTAGATTCTGACAGTATTATCGAAGAAAGAGCTGGTGCAGATATTGATTGGATTTTTGATGTTGAGGGAGAAGCTGGTTTTCGAAAACGTGAAGAGCGTATTCTAAATGAATTAACGCAAAATTATGGTATTGTGCTTTCAACGGGCGGTGGTTCTATTTTATCAAAAGATAACCGCAATGTGTTATCAGCTCGTGGGATTGTAATCTATCTAGAAACAACAGTAGATAAACAATTCGAGCGTACTCAGCGTGATAAAAAACGCCCGTTATTGCAAACCGAAGATCCACGTAAAACCCTTGAAGATCTGGCAGCGATTCGTAACCCTCTTTATGAAGAAATTGCAGATATTACTATCCACACGGATGAACAAAGTGCAAAAGTAGTCGCAAACCAAATTATTGATATGATGGATAATTTACAGTAAATAAGGCTTGAAAAGCAGGAGCTAAGTTATGTTACAAGTTAATGTTGAACTGAAAGAACGAGGTTATCCAATTACTATTGGTGAAGGGTTACTCAAGAATCCTAATAGCTATAGCCCTTTAAAAGCAGGCGATAAAGTGATGATTGTCTCCAATCCAACGGTTGCTGAGTATTATCTTAGTCTTGTTACTGAAGCTTTAACTAAATTAGGCTGCAAAGTAGATTCTGTATTAATTCCGGATGGTGAAGAACATAAAACGCTTGATTCATTGAACCTAATTTTTACTGCATTGTTAGAAAAAAATCACAACCGTGATAGCACTTTAATTGCTTTAGGTGGCGGAGTCATTGGCGATGTGGCGGGCTATGCGGCGGCTTCTTATCAGCGTGGCATTCGTTTTATTCAAATCCCTACTACTTTATTAGCACAAGTTGATTCCTCGGTTGGCGGTAAAACAGCCGTTAATCATCCTCTTGGCAAAAATATGATTGGTGCTTTCTATCAGCCTGTTTCGGTGATTATTGATACCAACACACTTCACACCTTACCAAAAAGAGAAGTGAGTGCAGGTTTAGCAGAAGTTATTAAATATGGTGCCATTTTTGATATTGCTTTTTTTGAATGGCTAGAAAGCCATATTGATGGTTTAGTTAGATTAAAACAAGATGAGCTTGAATATTGTATTCAACGTTGTTGTCAATTAAAAGCAGATGTTGTTGCTCGTGATGAAACAGAAAAAGGTGAGCGTGCTTTACTTAATCTTGGGCATACTTTCGGTCATGCTATTGAAGCTCGAATGGGCTATGGTGTATGGCTACATGGTGAGGCCGTCGCTGTTGGAATGCTTGAAGCTGCTGCTTTATCGCATATTCTTGGTGATTTAACAGAGGTAGATGTCGCTCGTTTAGAAAAATTACTGGCGAGATCAAATTTACCCACCATTTCGCCAGATGGTATGGAGCCTATGGAGTACTTGCCTTATATGTGGCGGGATAAGAAAGTGCAATGTGGTCAATTGCGTTTAGTTTTACTGAAATCGCTAGGGCAAGCGTATGTTTTTGCAAAAGCAACGGAAGAGCAAGTATTAGCAGCTATTGAGCGTTTTACTCAGCGAAATTAAATGAGCCATTCTAAACACCGAGCCTTTTTAAAATGGGCTGGCGGTAAATATCGCCTAATTCCAGATATTCAGACACATTTGCCCCAAAAGGCTTACTTGGTAGAGCCCTTTGTTGGTGCTGGCTCGGTGTTTCTTAATACTGACTTTGAACACTATATTTTAGCTGATATTAATCCTGACTTAATCAATCTATTCAATGTAGTAAAAGCAGATATTGAGCATTATATCGCTCAAGCAAAATTACTTTTTCTACACCCTCAAGCAAATACAGAAGCCTTTTATAAAGCACGTCGTGCCGAGTTTAATCGTTCTAAAGATATTTTTCGCCGCTCGGTGATTTTTCTCTACTTAAATCGTTTTGGTTATAATGGGCTTTGTCGTTATAACCAAAAGAAAAGGTATAATGTGCCATTCGGGCGTTATAAAACACATTATTTCCCAGAAAAAGAATTACATTTTTTTGCAGAAAAAGCACAGAAAGCAACTTTTATTTGTGCAGATTTTGAACAGGTTTTTGAGATGGTAAAAAATAGCTTAATAGATTGTGCTATCTATTGTGATCCTCCTTATGCTCCTTTATTGCAAGAGAGCAATTTTACCCAATATGCAGGCGGGGGATTTAGCTTATTACAGCAAACTCGTTTGGCAAATTTAGCTCAAGAAATGAAAGATCAGGGAATTCCTGTATTGATTTCAAATCACGATACTGATTTTACTCGCTTGCTCTATCAATCGGCGAAAATTACGGAAGTACAAGTTCAACGCTCAATTGGGCAGAAAGTAGATTCTAGGATTAAAGTCGGTGAATTATTTGCGTTGTTTAATTAAGTGATTGCAAATTTTTTTAAAAATATGACCGCTTGTACAGCGATATAAAACGTGGTCAATAAAAATATTGATTTTTAAGTTAAAATCCTGTATCTATTCGAGTTTTAATAACAATAACTTTTTAGGAGCAAACACAATGCAAAACGTAGGTTTTATCGGCTGGCGTGGAATGGTCGGTTCAGTATTAATGGATCGTATGGTAGAAGAAAATAATTTTGCCAATATCAATCCAATTTTTTTTACAACATCGCAAGCAGGTCAAAAAGCCCCTGTATTTGGTGGTAAAGAGGCAGGTGAATTAAAAAACGCCTTTGATATTGAAGAACTCAAAAAATTAGACATCATTGTAACCTGCCAAGGTGGTGATTATACAACCGAAGTGTATCCAAAGTTAAAAGAAAGTGGCTGGAATGGATATTGGATTGATGCAGCCTCCACTTTACGAATGAAAGATGATGCAATTATCGTATTAGATCCGGTAAACCAGCACGTTATCGCTGAAGGCTTAAAAAACGGAATTAAAACGTTTGTAGGGGGTAACTGTACTGTCAGTTTAATGCTTATGGCAATTGGTGGCTTATTTGAAAAAGATCTAGTGGAGTGGGTTTCTGTTGCAACCTATCAAGCTGCTTCTGGTGCTGGTGCGAAAAATATGCGTGAATTACTTTCACAAATGGGTGAATTGCGTGATTCTGTTGAGACTGAATTAGCAAATCCTGCTTCTTCAATTTTGGAGATTGAACGTAAAGTCACGGAAAAAATGCGCTCTTGCGATTTCCCAACAGAAAATTTTGGTGCAGCATTAGGCGGTAGCTTAATTCCTTGGATTGACAAATTATTACCTGAAACAGGGCAAACAAAAGAAGAATGGAAAGGCTATGCCGAAACCAACAAAATTTTAGGTTTAAGCGATAACCCTATTCCAGTTGATGGTTTGTGCGTGCGTATTGGTGCATTGCGTTGCCACAGTCAAGCCTTCACGATTAAGCTGAAAAAAAATCTGCCACTAGCGGAAATTGAGCAAATTATTGCTGCGCATAATGAGTGGGTTAAAGTTATTTCAAACGATAAAGAAGCTACATTACGTGAATTAACACCAGCTAAAGTAACGGGGACATTAAATGTGCCAGTAGGGCGTTTACGCAAATTAGCGATGGGAGATGAGTACTTGGCGGCATTCACAGTAGGTGACCAATTATTATGGGGGGCCGCTGAGCCTGTACGCCGTATTTTAGTGCAATTAACTCAATAGTTTATTTTAAGAATTTATACAAGCGGTCTGATTTTGTCATTTTTTTGCAGAATTTGACCGCTTGTTTGTTATAATTATTTTCATCTTATTTGACTTTTAGATGAATAAATTATGAAACCCATTTTCCTCGAAATCCGCCATTTACGAACATTAGTTGCTTTAAAAGAAAGCGGTAGCGTATCCCTTGCGGCAAAGCGTGTGCATTTAACCCAATCGGCACTTTCACATCAAATTAAATTATTAGAAGATCAGTACGATCTTACCTTGTTTGAACGTAAAAGCTCACCTATTCGTTTCACTCAAGCGGGAGAACGCTTAATTAAACTTGCCTATGATATTTTGCCACAGGTTATTGAGGCGGATTTAGATCTGGCTCGTGTGAAACAAGGTGAGGTTGGGGAAGTGCGTGTTGCAGTGGAATGCCATACCTGTTTTGACTGGTTAATGCCTGCAATGGACACTTTCCGCCAGCACTGGCCTTTGGTAGAGTTGGATATTGTATCGGGCTTTCATACCGATACAGTGGGGTTATTGATGAGCCATCGGGCTGATCTCGCAATTGTAGCGGAAGAAGAAGATAATGCAGGCATTATCTATAAACCGCTGTTCTCTTATGAAATGGTGGCGATTTGTTCGAAAGATCATCGACTTGCAGCAAAAGAAGTTTGGGAAGCAGAAGATTTTAAAGACGAAACTCTCATTACTTACCCTGTACCTGATGATATGCTGGATTTATTGCGTAAAGTGTTAAATCCTGCTGGAATTAAAGTTACTCGCCGTAATAGTGAATTAACGATTGCGATTATTCAGCTTGTAGCAAGCCGTCGTGGCATTGCTGCTTTGCCTTATTGGGCAGTGAAACCTTATTTGGATAGAGGTTATGTAGTGGCAAGAAAGATTACTCAAAAGGGTTTATATAGCAAACTCTATGGTGCAATTCGTGAAACAGATGCCGCTCTTGCTTATCTAGATGATTTTAATGAAACCATAAAAACGCAAAGTTTCGCGACTCTGCCAGGCTTAATGGTATTGGAATAAATAACAAGCGGTCTATTTTATCTATTATTTTGCTATTTGAGAAAATAGGCCGCTTTGATTTTAAAAAGATTATCGACTACCGATTCTTAAAATATTTCGCATAGTTGCAATTTTGGCAGATAACCAACCAATAAATATGCAAAGTACGATTAAGAAAAACGCTTCGCTAAAATTTAAATTACTCAATTCAAATTGAACTACAAAGATATCCGTAACATATTTAACCACACCTGTAAAATAGCTAATCGTTACGGCACTAAATAATACTGCTAATAGACTGCCGAAGAACCCGTAAATCATTCCTGTATAAAGAAATGGTCGGGCAATAAAGTGATCAGTTGCTCCTAGAATTTGTTGAACTTCAATCATTGCTTTGCTGGTTGCGACATCGGTTCTTACACTATTGCCAATCACTAAAAAGACAGCTAACAGCATTAATAATCCACAAACAATGGCCACTCTTGCGATTAGCCAGGTTAAGGCTGTTAATTTCTCTAACCAGCTGTTATCTAAACGGACTTCCTGAACACCTTTGATCTGTTGTAAACCGTTGCGTAATTCAATCATCGCCTCATTATGATTAAAATTCGCTTTCGGTTTTAGCGTTACTACTGCAGGCAGTGGATTTTCATCTAAAATATCTAACGCTTCTTGAAAACCCGACCAAGAACGAAATTCTTCTAAGCTTTGTTGGCGAGAAATATAATGAAACGAAGCAATTTTATCTGATTCATAAGCACGAATTCGATCGACAACCGTATTTACACTATGCTCTGTCAAGTTTTTATGTAAATAAACCGTTAATTGTGGTTCAGGATAAAATTGCGTTGCAGCAATGTGAGTGTTTTTCCAGAGTAAATAGCTTATCGTTGGAATGGTAAGAGAGACGGCAATCACTAATACCGTCAAAAAAGTACCTAGCTTACGTTTCATTAAATCTTGCCAAGCTGCTCTTAACGAGTAGCTAGTTTGAGCACTTAATTTAGTAAATGAACGAATCATAATCTTTCCTTAAAATTTAAGATGTCCTTGTTCCAACACTAAACAGGGCTGTGGGCGTTTTGAGATAATATTCGTATCGTGAGTCGCAATCAGTATTGTTGTGCCTGTTTGATTAAACTCCTCGAATAAACGAAAAATTTCAAACGAGAGCTTTTCGTCTAAATTCCCTGTTGGTTCATCTGCTAGTAAAAGCGTTGGACGATGTACAATTGCTCTGGCAATATCTACACGTTGCTGTTCGCCACCAGAGAGATGTAATGGACGATAATTTGCTTTATCTGCCAAGCCTACACGCTCTAGTGCGATTCGAGCTTCACGTTCTACAATTGCTTTATTCATACCTAAAATAATCAAGGGTAGTGCAACGTTATCTAAAATAGTTCTATCTGTTAATAGGCGATAATCTTGATGCACCATACCGATTTGACGGCGTAAAAACGGCAATTCGTGATGAGAAAGCCGTGTAATATCATAACCGTTAAACAGAATTTGTCCGCCATTAGCTCGCTCAATGCCCATAATTAATTTCAGTAGCGTACTTTTACCCGCACCAGAGTGCCCTGTAATATAAGCCATTTTTCCAGCGGGTAGGTGGAAATCAATGCCCTGTAAAGCCGGTTTACCACCTTTGTAAACCTTGTTCACGTTGGTGAATTTAATCATTGTATTCGTCCTCGTGACTAAATAAGGCTTCGATAAATTCTTCGGCATTGAATGGACGTAAATCTTCGATTTTCTCGCCTACGCCAATAAAGCGGATAGGAATATTGAACTGATCCGCAATAGCAAAAATGACTCCTCCTTTGGCAGTACCATCTAATTTAGTTAAAGTAATACCAGTTAAACCGACTGCTTCGTTAAATAATTTTGCTTGGCTAATGGCATTTTGACCTGTGCCTGCATCAAGGGTAAGCATAATTTCGTGCGGTGCGGTTTCATCATATTTTTTCATCACACGCACGATTTTCTTTAATTCATCCATTAAGTTATTTTTGTTTTGTAACCTACCTGCCGTATCCGCAATTAATATCTCAATCCCTTTTGCTGCTGCAGATTGCATCGCATCAAAAATCACAGAGGCTGAATCTGAACCTGTATTTTGTGCTACCACTGGAATATTATTTCTCTCGCCCCATACTTGTAATTGCTCCACAGCAGCAGCACGGAAAGTATCGCCAGCAGCTAACATAACTGACTTACCTTCATCTTGGAATTTGCGGGCGAGCTTACCAATTGTTGTCGTTTTGCCTACACCATTTACCCCAACCATTAAAATCACATACGGTTTTTTCTCTTCAAGTACTAAAGGCTGAGCCACGGGTTTTAAAACGTCACTTAACTCCACTTTTAACTGTTGATAGAGCAAATCAGCATCGTTTAACTGCTTTTTCGTGGCGTGTTGGGTTAAATTATGGATGATTTTTTGCGTTGTTGGCATACCTAAATCTGCCACCAGCAACTGCTCCTCTAGCTCTTCAAACAACGCATCATCAATTTTTTTTCCGCTAAAGAAATGACGAAAACCTGAACCAATATTTTGCTTGGTTTTAATTAAGCCTTGAATTAAACGGCTAAAAAAACCGCCCTGACTTGGTTTTTCTTGGTATTTGGTTTGAATGGTTGGCATTTGTTGAATTTGCACATCGGTAGGCATTTCCTCAATAGCAACTTCTTCTACTTGGTAGATGACTTGTTCTTGTTCGTTGAGATCTAATTGCTCAGTGGCAATATTTTGTAGATTTTCGACCGCTTGTTCAGCTTTATCTTCTTCAAATGTTTGTTCAATTTTGTCTTCCACATCATCAAAGAATGATTTTATATCTTCAACTTTATCTTCAACAAATTCTTTGAAATCTTCAGCTTTTTGCTCAATGTTATGTTCAAGATCATCTAACTTTTCAGAAAATGATTTCTCAGCTTCCCGTTCGACAGCTTCGGGCTCTTCTGGTTGAATAATTTCTTGTGTATGTGGAACCTCTTCCTGTTTTGCTTCTTCTTTCTTACCGAATCCAAGCCAAGACCAAAACCCTTTTTTATTCTCTGACATATTTTTCTCTCATTTATAATGAAAATAGACTAAACTTATATAGTCTATCAAAAAAATCCTTTATTTTCCTTTAGTGAGTATGAAAAAAAATCGAAATTCTCCGCAATCGGTGCATCAAATGGGTGAGGTGCGTATTATTGCGGGTCTGTGGCGGGGTAGAAAATTGCCTGTATTAAATGCACAGGGGCTGCGTCCAACGACAGATCGTGTGAAAGAAACCCTATTTAACTGGTTAATGCACGACATTCCCTATTCTCGCTGTTTGGATTGTTTTGCAGGTAGCGGCTCTCTAGGTTTTGAGGCACTCTCTCGTCAAGCACAAGCGGTTATTTTTTTGGAAAAATTTGCAAATGCGGCTAATCAATTAAAAAAAAATCTGCAAACGCTAAAAACAGAAAACAGCACAGTTATTCAGACCGATACCTTGCAATATCTCGCAAATAAAAATAGTGGCAAGTTGTTTGATATTGTATTTATCGATCCGCCTTTTCATCAAAATTTAGTGCCACAAGTATTAAATTTATTAAAAGAAAACAATTGGTTGGCAGAAAATGCGATTTTGTATGTGGAAACCGAGAAAAACCATAGCCCGTTAGATTTGCCTGAAGATTGGCAGATTTTAAAAGAGAAAGTATCTGGAATGGTCGTAAGTCGCCTAATTCAAACATAATCTTTTTGTTTTTTATAACTAAAAGATATAGAATAAAGGCTGTCTATATAACATTTTTGTAACAATACAAAGAATTAATATGAAAAAATTAACACCTGATGAAGCAATTGATATTGCTTACGATATCTTCTTAGAAATGGCGGGCGAAAATTTAGATCCTGCTGATATTTTGCTGTTCAACCTCCAGTTTGAAGAGAGAGGTGCAGTTGAAATGGTCGAAACCTCGGAAGATTGGGATCAGGAAATCGGTACATTAATTGACCCAGATGCTTTTGCTGAAGTCTGGGTTGGTTTAGTTAATGAGCAAGATGAAATGGACGATGTGTTTGCCCGTTTTTTAATTTCTCACGATGAAGAAAATCGTGAATATCACGTTGTTTGGAAAGAATAAATAATAAGGAAAAATATGTCGAACATTGATATTTCTCAACCAATAGAAGCTTCATTACAATTTCGTGAAGCAATGGCTCATTTATCATCAGCGGTCAGTATTGTGACGACTAATGGCGTGGCAGGCAAAGCAGGGCTTACGGTGTCGTCTGTTAGCTCAGTAACGGATGCTCCGCCAACAATTTTGTTTTGCATTAATAAAAATAGCCACGTACACGATATTATCAAACAAAATGGGAAGGTTTGCATTAATGTATTAAGCCACGAACAAGCCGATATTGCTAAGCATTTTGCGTCAATTCTTGAAAGCACGATGGAAGAACGTTTTAGCTGGGATATTTGGGATAATGGCTCTGATGATCAGCCTGTTTTACGCAGTGCGATTTCTGCTTTGCAAGGTAATATTATTGATGCTCATGCAGTTGGAACGCACACTATTTTTGTCGTTGAGATAAGCCATATTGATGTAAAACCAAACCATAGTCTCATTTATTTCGCTCGTCAGTTTAGATGTGTGAATATTGATTAATAAAATATATTTCATATAAATTTGATCAAATCCGACTTTTTTAGTCGGATTTTTTATTGTCTGTTATTTAAAAGTGGTAAAATTTCGACCGTTTATATTTTAACGAGAAAGGAAAACGCAATGGAAAACTTAATTTGCTATAAACAAATGCCAGTGTGGACAAAAGAGACCTTACCACAAATGTTTCAAGAAAAACACAACACTAAAGTAGGTACTTGGGCAAAGCTTACCATTTTAAAAGGCTCACTTAAATACTATGAATTAACTGAAGAGGGTGAGGTAATTAAAGAAGATATTTTTGATGTCAATCACCAACGTCCAATGGTTGAGCCACAATTATGGCATAAAGTGGAAGCTCTATCTGATGATCTAGAATGCCAGCTCGCTTTTTATTGTAAGCCTGAAGATTATTTTGCCAAAAAATACAATCTCACCGCCACCCACTCTGAAGTATTAAATGCCGTCAATTATGTGAAAGGTGGAAAAGCCCTAGATTTAGGTTGCGGACGAGGGCGTAACTCTCTTTACCTAAATTTATTAGGCTTTGATGTTAGGGCAGTTGATCAAAATCAGGAAAGCATTGATTTTCTCAATTATATGATAGAAAAAGAGCACGCTCAGCACATTACGGCAGATATTTATGATATTAATGAGGCGACGATTGGCAATCAAAATGGCGAATATGATCTTGTTATTTCAACTGTGGTAATGATGTTTTTAAATCGTGATCGTATTCCCGCGATTATCGAAAATATGCAGAAAAATACTAAAGTAGGTGGTTATAATCTCATTGTTTGTGCGATGAGCACTGAGGATTATCCTTGTCCATTGCCGTTCTCTTTTACTCTTGCCGAAGGCGAGTTAGCAAATTATTACAAAGGTTGGGAATTGGTAAAATACAATGAAGATTTAGGACATTTGCACAAAACTGATGAGCACGGCAATCGTATTCAGCTTCGTTTCACAACAATGCTTGCGAAGAAATTAGTTTAAAATCCTTTATCAGACGGGGTAAATGATAATTTGCCCCTAAATTCATATTATCAATAATGACATTTCTTTTAAAATCCGCGTTTCGCAAACGTTTGCTTATGCTATAATACACTCGTTTTTTATTCATTTACTGTTGAGGTTAAAGTGAACAACACACAACTTAGTTACAAAGATGCCGGCGTTGATATCCACGCAGGAAACGAATTAGTAGAGCGAATTAAAGCTGATGTTAAACGAACTCGTCGCCCTGAAGTAATGGGAGGATTAGGTGGGTTTGGTGCATTATGTGCTTTACCAACCAAATACAAAGAGCCAATTTTAGTTTCAGGCACAGATGGTGTTGGCACAAAACTGCGTTTAGCGATTGATTTGAACAAACATAATACTATCGGTCAAGATTTAGTTGCTATGTGTGTAAATGATTTAGTAGTACAAGGTGCCGAACCCCTTTTCTTTCTAGACTATTACGCAACAGGCAAGTTAGATGTTGATGTTGCTGCAAGCGTTGTAAAAGGCATTGCTGATGGTTGTGAAATATCAGGTTGTGCATTAGTGGGTGGCGAAACTGCAGAAATGCCAGGAATGTATCACGAAGGCGATTACGATTTAGCGGGTTTTTGCGTTGGCGTAGTTGAAAAATCAGATATTATTGATGGTTCTGCAGTAAAAGCAGGTGATGTGTTAATCGCATTAGCTTCAAGCGGCCCACACTCAAATGGATATTCATTGATTCGTAAAGTGCTAGAAGTAAGCAAAACCGATGCCGCAACTGAATTATTAGACGGTAAACGACTTAGCGAACATTTACTTGCACCAACCAAAATCTATGTAAAATCGGTTTTAAAATTAGTAGAAGAAGTGGATGTCCACGCTATTGCTCACTTAACTGGTGGTGGTTTTTGGGAAAATATTCCACGCGTATTGCCAGAATCGGCCAAAGCAGTCATTGATGAATCAAGTTGGCAATGGCCTGCGGTGTTTAAATGGTTACAAGAAAAAGGTAATATCAGCCGTTATGAAATGTATCGTACCTTTAACTGTGGTGTTGGAATGGTGATTGCCTTATCTGATACTGATGCAGAAAAAGCCTTAAAGATTCTCGGAGAGGCTGGCGAGAATGCTTGGATTATTGGCAAAATTGAAGAATTAGGTGCAGAAAAAGAGCAGGTAGAAATCAACTAATTTGCAAAATAAATCACTTTTTTGACCGCTTGTAGACAAATTACAAGCGGTATTATTTTTATCAGAGAGCGTTATTTAACGCTTCTCTTTTAATTTAACGTTTAACCAAGCCACGCCGATTGGGTGAGTGGTTTACCAAAGTGGCTTTCAATCAGCCTTTTTGTAATTTGATGCTCAGGATTGAGTAGCACCTCTTTTGTTTTACCATATTCTACTACTTCTCCATTTTGCATAACCATAATTTTATCTGCAATATGCTTAATCAGCCCAATATTTTGCCCAACATAGATGTAAGCGACTCGTTGCTTTTGCTGTACATTGAGCATTAAATTAAGCAGCTGAGTTTTTACTGAGAAATCGAATGAGTTAATTGTATCATCAGCAATAATAATTTCTGGTTCTAAAATTAACGCTCTGGCAAATGCAATACGCTGTTTTTGCCCGCTCGAGGTGTCAGAAATTGGAATAAGTGCGTGCTCGGGGTACATCCCAACCAATTTTAGCGTATTAAAAATACGCTCATTTCTTTCCTGCTCGTTTAAATCCGTGGCTAATCGCAACGGGGCATCTAAAATTTGTCCAATATTATAGCTTGGATCAAAGGCATCATTTGGGTCTTGAAACATCATTCGGATATGCTTCGCCCGATATTTGTAATCGCCAAAGCGGAGTGGAGTGCCTCTAAAAATCATTTCTCCTGAAGTTGGTTCAACCATACCCGCAATCATTTTTGCCAGCGTGGATTTACCTGCCCCATTTTCGCCGATAATGGCTAATGTTTCTTTCTGGTTGAGGGTAAAGTAAACTTTTTTTACCGCATAGAAATCTTGTTTATGAAACAGGCTGGTTCGTTCAACAAAACGCTTGCTCAGATTCTGAACTTCAAGTAATGCCATAATATTTAATAGAGAGAAATAAAGTCATAGTGTACCGTAAAAAATAAATAAAAAAAGACCGCTTGTATGATCTGCCCCAAAACCTAGGTACCTAATTTTTCAAATTGAGACATAACCTAGAAAGGCGTCGTGTTCTCTAGCGGCTATTTTCCTTAGAATAAAAATAATCAATTTATTTGATCTAGGTTAGACCAAAATGATTAGAAGCTGATATAATCCAAGCGTTATCACGTTTTAAATTCTAATCAAAAGAGGAACAAACTATGTCTGTTATTAAAATGACTGATCTTGATTTAGCAGGTAAACGCTTATTTATTAGAGCTGATCTTAATGTACCCGTAAAAGATGGCAAAGTAACATCCGATGCTCGCATTGTAGCAACCATTCCAACGTTAAAATTAGCGCTTCAAAAAGGAGCAAAAGTAATGGTGACTTCACACTTAGGTCGTCCGACAGAGGGCGTTTTCGAGGAGTCTAACTCATTACAACCTGTAGTAGATTATTTGAACGCATCAGATTTAGGTGTTCCTGTGCGTTTAGTCCGTGATTATTTAGACGGCGTTGAGGTAAACGAAAATGAAGTTGTTGTACTTGAAAATGTGCGTATCAATAAAGGTGAGAAGAAAAATGATCCTGAACTTGCGAAAAAATACGCAGCATTATGCGATGTATTCGTAATGGATGCATTTGGTACCGCTCACCGTGCAGAAGGCTCAACTTACGGTGTGGCAGAGTATGCCCCTGTTGCCTGTGCAGGTCCATTATTAGCCGCTGAATTAGAGGCTTTAGGTAAAGCATTAAAAGAGCCACAACGCCCAATGTTAGCAATTGTAGGTGGTTCAAAAGTATCCACTAAATTAACTGTTCTTGACTCTCTCTCAAAAATTGCCGACCAATTAATCGTTGGTGGCGGCATTGCAAATACCTTTATCGCAGCAGAAGGGCACGCGGTTGGTAAATCATTATACGAAGAAGATTTAATCCCTGAAGCAAAACGTTTAGCACAAGCAACTAATATTCCTGTTCCAGTTGATGTGCGTGTCGGTACCGAATTCTCTGAAACTGCACCAGCAACAGAAAAAGTGGTAAGTGAAGTGCAAGCAGAAGAATCTATTTTCGATATTGGTGAAAAATCGGCAGAACAATTAGCAGACATTATCCGCAATTCAAAAACAATTCTTTGGAATGGCCCGGTAGGCGTGTTTGAATTCCCTAACTTCCGTAAAGGAACTGAAGTGATTTCAAATGCGATTGCTGAAGCAACCGCAAACGGTGCATTCTCTATTGCAGGCGGTGGCGATACCTTAGCAGCAATTGATTTATTCGGCATTAAAGATAAAATTTCTTATATTTCAACTGGCGGTGGAGCATTCCTAGAATTCGTTGAAGGTAAGGTATTACCAGCGGTCGAAATTTTAGAGAAACGCGCAAACGGCTAATGAGTTACAAGCGGTTGAAATTGCAAAAAATTTTGCAAATTTGACCGCTATTTATTATTTATTTTAACAGTGTGTTTCACACTTTATATAAGGAAGCAAAAAATGTCATTATTAAATATCGTAAAACCAGGTGTTGTTACAGGCGACGATGTACAAAAAGTTTTCGCTTATGCTAAAGAGCACAATTTCGCAATCCCTGCGGTAAACTGCGTAGGTTCAGACTCGGTAAATGCTGTATTAGAAACAGCCGCTCGAGTGAAATCGCCAGTGATTGTCCAATTCTCAAATGGTGGTGCACAATTTTATGCAGGTAAAGGCATTAAACCCACTTCAGGTGCTCGACCTGACGTATTAGGGGCAATTGCAGGTGCAAAACACGTTCATCAATTAGCTGAAGAATACGGTGTGCCTGTTATCCTTCATACTGACCACGCAGCAAAAAATTTACTTCCGTGGATTGATGGCTTACTCGAAGCGGGCGAAAAACACTTTGCGGAAACGGGCCGTCCGTTATTTTCATCGCATATGATCGATTTATCAGAAGAACCAATCGAAGAAAATATGGAAATCTGCCGTGAATACTTAGCGCGTATGGATAAAATCGGTATGACCCTTGAAATTGAAATCGGTGTAACTGGTGGTGAAGAAGATGGCGTTGATAACTCAGATGTAGATGAATCCAAACTTTATACCCAACCGTCTGAAGTATTATATGTTTACGACCAATTAAGCCCAATCAGTAATCGTTTCACGATTGCAGCAGCATTTGGTAACGTACACGGTGTTTATAAACCAGGTAATGTAAAATTAAAGCCATCAATTTTAGGCGCATCACAAGAGTTTGTATCTGCTGAGCGTAATCTTCCAGCGAAATCATTGGACTTCGTGTTCCACGGTGGCTCAGGTTCAAGCCGTGAAGAAATACGTGAAGCAATCAGCTACGGTGCAATCAAAATGAATATTGACACAGACACCCAATGGGCAGCTTGGGACGGTATTCTTCAATTTTACAAAGCAAATGAAGCATACTTACAAGGTCAATTAGGAAATCCATCAGGCCCAGATGCACCAAACAAAAAATACTACGATCCACGTGTTTGGTTACGCAAAATGGAAGAATCTATGTCTAAACGCTTAGAGCAATCTTTTGAAGACTTAAACTGTGTGAACGTATTATAATTGGTAAAAAATGAACAAATTCATACCGCTTGCGTATGATTTACCACAAAGTTAGACAGTTTATTAACTAAATATTGAGCTCGGTATTGTACTGGGCTCAATCCTTTTAAATCGCATTTAATGCGTTTTTGCTTGTTAAACCACATATTCTTCAATTTCTGCCTGTAATTCGGCGATGGAAGTATAAGTGCGTGAGTATTGCGAGAAGTTTATTGTGCATTTTATAATGATAAAAATGAGAATGCCTAAGAGAGATAAAATAAAATTTGATTTAGGTTATAAAGTGTTGGTTTTAAATATTATGCCAACACTTTTTTATTTCTAGCCATTACAATATAATGATATTCTCTTTAAAGGAGATAGATTATGTCAATCAAAATACAAAATACACCTCGTAAAATTGTTCCAGAACAAGTAACTTTTTCTAAAAATTCGCCAGTCTATATTCCTCTTTTTTTCTCAGATAAAACCATAAAAGTGCAATCGGTTTGGGAGTTAGAACTTGAAAATGGTGAGCGTGATGCAGGTAAGGTAAAGCGTAATCGTATTCAATTTAACTGTTTACCTGTAGGTTGTCATAAATTAACCGTTATTAGTGGAACCCCTCTTTTAGGGCAAGGCACAAAGATTTGTGAGTGTTTATTATATATTAATGAATAGTAATGAACCGTGAATTTAAGTATAAAATGTGAATGGCTAAAGCGGTCATATTTTCTAATTAATTTGCAAATTATGTAAAGACAAATAATAAAAAAACCTGATTTGCTAAGATAGCTAGTCAGGTTTTTATTTTAGTCAAATGAGTTTATGCTTTTTTTCTTACTACTAACTGGCTTAATAATACAAGCGTTAATGAGAATATAATCATAATTGTTGCTAATGCATTTACCTCTGGGGTTACTCCTGTTTTAACCAATGAGAAAATCTTCAATGGTAAGACTTCGTAACTTGGGCTTGTTACAAATGAGGATACGATAACGTCATCTAATGAAATCGTAAAACTCAGTAACCAGCCTGAAATAATTGAAGGTAATGCCAGTGGTAAAATAATTTTGCGTAAAATCGTTACTTCGCTTGCACCTAAATCTTTCGCTGCTTCTAACATTTTTCCATCAAAGTCGCTTAAACGTGATGAAATTGCAATTACGACATAAGGTAAACAGAACGTAATATGAGCAATTAAGAGCGAAATAAAACCTAGTTTAATACCTAAGATCATAAATAATACAAGCATAGCTACTGCCATTACGATATCAGGCGACATCATTACCACAAACAACATACCGCCTACTAATTTTTTACCACGGAAACGGTAACGATAAAGTGCAATTGAGGTTAGTGCACCTAAAATTGTAGAGAGTGTTGCGGCAAAGAACGCAATCGTTAATGAGTTCATTGTCGCTTGTACCAGGGTGTCGTTGTTGAATAAACGCTCATACCAATTCCAAGTAAAGCCTTTCCAGTTCAAACCAAAGCGGTCTGCATTAAAGGAATTTAGCACTAAAATAATAATTGGAATATATAGATACGCAAACACCGCTAACATAAAAAGGTTTTTAAACATCTTTTTCATTATTCAAGCTCCACCTTTTTATTTAACAATTTATTCGCACGGTAGTAAACATAAAGCATTAATGCCATTAAAAGAGTTAAGGCAATACTGACTGCAGAGCCTAAAGCAAACTGATTAGTATTTAAGAACAAGCTCTTAATAATATTCCCTACCAATGGAGTTTTACCACCGCCTAATAAGTCTGCTACGTAGAACATTCCCATTGCCGGGAGTAAGACTAATAAGCAACCAGCTACAATTCCTGGCATTGTAAGTGGAATAGTAATTCGAACAAAACGTTGGAATGCATTTGCTCCTAAGTCTTTTGCAGCTTCTAATAAGCGATGATCAATTTTCTCAATTGATGAATAAAGTGGCAAAATCATAAATGGTAATAGGATATAAACTAAACCAATAATAATGGCAATTTCTGAGTTTAATAAACGCAGAGGTTCATTGATTAGCCCAATTGCTAGCAAGGTTTCATTTAAAACCCCTTTCACACCTAAGAAAATTTTAATACCGTAAATACGAATGAGTGAGTTAGTCCAGAAAGGTAACACTACTAAGAAAAGTAAAAACGGACGCAATTTTGCAGGCATTTTTGCGATGATCAACGCAAAAGGATAACCAATAATTAAACAGAAAAACGTTGCAGTACCTGCCATATAAAGCGAGTTCCACAATACGGTTGCGTAAGTATCATTAAATAATGATTTATACGCATCTAAACTAAACGCAAAATCAACAAAGTATTGGCTTTGACGATTTTCTGTTAAGAAACTGATAATTAAAACGAGTACGTTCGGTACTAATACGAAAAGTAATAACCAACCGAAAATAGTTGCGACCGCACCATTTTGGAATTTGTTATTCGCCTTCATCGTTTAACACAACCTCCCAGCCTTCATACCAAGTTAGAGCCACTTTTTGACCAACCTCGTGGTCAATATTGGGGTCATCTTCATTGAAGAACTCACTGACTAATACATTCATACCGTTATGATCTAACCTCACGCTAGACTCTAACGTCATACCTTTATAGTTACGATCGATAATATGGCCGATAATCGCTTTAGAGCTTTCGTTTTCATCTAACTCTTCAATTAAGATATCTTCAGGGCGTAATAATACTTTTAATTTTTGGTTCGGATGAACTTCCAAATCTTCAACTTTAATGTTGCAAATTCTACCTTCTACATTTGCTTTTACATTTTTTGCATCAACTCGTTCAATTACTGTTGCATCAAATACGTTAATTTCACCGATGAAGCGAGCGACGAATAAGTTGCTTGGTTCCTCATAAATTTCACGAGGTGTGCCGTCTTGTGCTATCTTACCCGCATTCATTACGATAATACGATCAGACATTGTTAATGCTTCTTCTTGATCATGGGTAACGAAAATAAAGGTAATGCCTAATTGGCGTTGCAATGCTTTTAACTCATTTTGCATCTCTTTACGTAATTTATAGTCTAATGCAGAAAGTGATTCGTCTAATAACAACACTTTAGGTTTATTAACCACTGCACGTGCAATGGCAATACGTTGTTGCTGACCACCAGAAAGCTGTGCTGGCTTTTGTTGTGCTCTATCATCTAAGCGAACCATACGTAATGCTTCCATTACACGAGGCTCAATCTCTGAATTTGATACTTTCTGCATACGCAAGCCGAACGCCACGTTTTCGAAAATAGTCATATGTGGGAAAAGAGCATAGCTTTGGAATACTGTATTCACAGGACGTTGTTCTGCTGGAAGGTTAGAGACATCTTGCCCATCAAGAATAATTGAACCCTCTGTTAAATCTTCAAATCCAGCAATTAAACGTAACGCAGTTGTTTTTCCACAACCTGATGGACCTAAAATTGTTAAGAATTCACCATCATTAATAGTTAAATTTAAATTTTTAAGAATCGTTTTACTACCGTAGCTTTTTGTTACATTTTTAAGCTCAATGATAGCTTTTTTTTCTAATTTTTCCATCTACTATTATTTTCCCTTAAATTAAAAAGAAAAGGACTAAAAAATCAGGCATTCTGCCCCCAAAAAATCAATTGATTATAATATAGCTAAAGGTACAAGATTGAAAGGAAAAATTTGTGTTTTCTGGATTTTTCTCAGATTGTAATGGTCTAACCCACTGCAACAAACCAAAGACTATTTTTGATAAATTCTCTCAAAATGGAGAACAGCAAAATGGTTAAACTTTTTACCCCTGAGTATAAAAAGCAATGTGTTGAAATGGTGTTAGACGGCAAACATAGCGTCAGTCAAGTGTACAAAATGATGCGAGTCAGCCAATCTGCCTTGAATCGTTGGAAGCGGCAATTTCTCGCCGAGCAGCGGGAAATTCAGCGTTTACGGGCGGAGAATGAGCCGTTGCGTAGCGACAATGCCTTACTAAAAAAGGTGTCCGCCTTCTTGCTCGAGAAGTCTTGAAATCCTGTGTGGTGGATTTACGGAGAGAAGGCATTTCCCCCGCACAACTGTCCCGTTGTTTTTCGTTGAATCGCTCCACCAGCCATCGTTGGGAAAAATCGTCACCTAATCAAACGTTGATGAGCTTGCCAGGAAACGTTGTTATCTGTCCTTGAGGCAAGCGGTGAAACCTATGGCTCAAGGCGTTTATCACAGGCGGTGACGGATTTAGGGATAAAAATCGGGCGGTTTAAAGCTCGCCGTTTAATGCGGGAGCTTGAGATAAAAGCCAAGTGCCCGAAAGCTAAAGTTTGGCGAAAACAAGCGGTCGATTTTGCGGAAAATAGTGCAAATGGGCAGTGTGCAATGATGCCCGACACCATTTGGGCAGGCGACATTACCTACATTCCCACTGATGAGGGCTGGCTCTACTTGGCGATTGTCATTGATTGGTTTTCACGGTTAATTGTCGGCTGGTCGGTATCGGATACGCCAGATAGCCGCTTATGCGTTCAAGCCTTGCGACTTGCCATTCACCGCCGCAAGCCCCCTGCGGACGTTATTTTCCACTCAGACCGCGGCTCCCAATACAGCCAGCCAAGCCTTTCGGAATGTGCTAACAGAAGCGAAAATGGTGTATAGCCAAAGTAGGGCGGGGAAATGTACGGACAATGCGGTAACAGAGCGTTTTTTCCGCAGTTTAAAGGTGGAGAAACTCAACCGCTACCGATTTAAGACACGCGAGCAAGCATTGCTTTGTGTGGCGGAATACATTGAAGATTTTTACAATCCGAGACGACTGCATTCTGCATTAGGAAATCGCTCCCCAATGCAGTTTGAAATGGATTGTTTAAGGATTTAAATGTGGTTGTGTCTTTGGAATGTTGCAAGGAATTGAACTATTACAAGTAGAGTAGCATTACCAGTAATATCGCCTTTTTTCGCCATAGCATACACTTTCGGTACAAGCACTGTTTCAACCTTACCGTTTGGTAGTCGAACAGACTGATTTTCAAACCAGACAATATCGGTGGTGAGTTTTGCAACTTGGCTTGGCGAAAGGGTAATGCCTGGGCGTAAGTTGAATTTTTGGGCGAAAGTAACGCCTGCATCAATTAAGTGGCGGTATTTTTGATCGATTGTTGAAAGTGAAAAATCAACAAGCGGTCTTTTTTCAGAAAAATTTTGCAAAATGGAAACAATATCTACCGAACCGGCAGAAACCGCTTTTGGCTTTCCAGCTGATTTAGCTAGTTCCGAAACTACAACAAATTGTTGAGTGGATTTGTTGAAAATAACTTGATGGATGTTGTTCATACCTACGTTTCTAAAATTTGTAAAATACCTAATATAATTAACCGCTTGTAATTTGTGTTAGATGGCACTAGAGTGGAAGCTAGTGCTAGCTGGGGTATTGTTAATAATTCCAGAAATACAGAAATACAGAAATAGATTATATTTTTATAAATGGAAAAAACCTTTCAAATCTTTCTAAAATATATCTATTTGAATTTAGTAAAATAACAGCCCTATCTTTGCCAATTGGGCATTCATAAATAGGATTGTTTCTTAAATATGCAATCCCATATATACTATATTCTTCCGATTTAGATAAATCATTAATAATATCAAAACCAATGACCTTTGATATATGATACAAATCTCCATCAAAATCAAGCATGTCATATATATACGCTGGTATATCTTCTAATTTTGAGCTAGATATAACTAGCTCTATCCAATATTTAAATTCATCTATATTTATCGCATCACAAAATAAACATCCAATAGCAAAATTGAGATCTGAGTGATCATCTTTATAAATACTCCACATATTATTTTCCTTTCTGAATATAATCTCCGCCGATATGGCCTGTTTTAGAATGTTGCCATTCAGGAACTAACTGCATTCGCCCCGTATCTTGATGATGATGCTATGTAAATCCAGGAATTTTGCTATTACCACTTTTAATAGCATTAATCTGTTCTTTATTAAAATGCTTTTCCAGTCCTTGTTCTCCTAAATCCTTGTATAATTGTTTAGTTGCTATTCTCATCTGCTCTACATAGCTTGCTTCTCTAAAAGATTTAATTTCCAATCTTGTATCGTATTTAGCTATATCATCAAAAATCGGATAACCTTTACTATCAAATGGCACACCTGTCTTAGGGTGTCTCTTATTTGCTAAATCTAAATTTCTTGTTCCAGTTGGAGCAATTGTTGTAGATTTTACATTTTCCTTACCGAATTCCTTCTCTAATTTTTCCCTTGTCTTCGCCAAAACAAGCGGTGGACTTACAGCTAAAACTCACAAAATTCTCAACATATTAACTGCTTGTAACCAATAAGAATTAACACTCCGTCAGGAGACGAGTGCCATCAGGAAAAGAATCGTAGCAAAAACTGTTTATATAGCAAAATTTCTATTTTTCAGGATTAAAAATAGAAATATCATCTAAAACGTCTTCTATAGTTCCATTAAGAATATCTTTATGTTTCATATTTTTGATTTTTTCAATTAGTTCTCCTTTATCAATATTACGAAAAACTCTAGCCATATGAGATATAGATAACAGAGAGATGCGTTCAAGTTCAACATCTCCAGATGATAAAAAAGAAAACAATATATCTTTTGTTTTAGAAGGTTCATCGGTGTACATACCTAACGACAAGATTACTTTATGCTTTATATAATTCTCAACTTCAGGAGAAGTTAATATTACCATTCCATCTTTAAAACTAATCTTATCTAAATTTTTATATATTAATTTACTCATTTTATTTTTCCTTTATCATTAACTAAACCTGCTTCTTTCAATGCATTCTTCATCTCTGTTGTTAATTCATTCCAATTTCTTACATGACCGTGATAAATATTTTTCTCTGTTTGATCAAAAACTACATATTCTCCCGTTAATTTATCAACTCCAACTCTTCTAGTTGAAGTAGCTTTCACCTGAATTGATTCATTTAAAACCTCCTGTCCAAAAGTTGGATTAGCTGATTTGATAGAATTTCCAACCTTTGAATGATAAGGAGCTTTATCAAAAACGAAATTATTGGTTTTATGAGCGCTAATTCTCTCCGTTATATCAACAGCCTTTCTATCTGGCTTAGTATTTTTCTTCGCAAAATTACTGTGGATATTAGAGTTACTAAGATTATTCTCTTTGGTAAACAATCGAGAAGTATCCATCGCCAATTCAATACCTTTCTCTATCCCAGTCTGTTTTTCTTTTATCGCTTCAATAGTTTTCAGATTTTCTGCTTCAACCAATTGATAGAATTTGCCTTGTTCTTCAAACGGCAAACCTTGAACCCAGCTATTCAATGCGCCTGATAAATCATCGGCAAGACTTACTGCACCTAATAAGGTTTGTGGCACGGTAACTCGACAATCTATCTCACAATCAGCCAATAATTCCGCACGTTGTTTTTCGCTTAACTCTTTAAAATACTTATGCACCTCTTCAACGCTTTCACCTTTCTCAATCGCTTTTTTGAGTGCGCGTTGATAAGCATAAACATCACGATGAGATAAATAGTTATTCTCCACTGCCCGTTTCCCAATCTCCGCCCCTGAGATAAAGTCTGCCGTGCTGTCCCCAGTCACGCCACTAGCTAACCCCGCCGCAATTTGGCTTAGATTTGCAATGTTTTGTTTTTGGCTATCCGTCAGATTTTCAGCGTTGTCCGTATTGTAGAGCGCTTGCATTAAGTAAGGGGCAGCTGCCTCTGCCGTAAATGCACCCAACGCACCAGCTGTTGCATTGTTGCCCGTGATATGGGCTTCCACTGCACCTAATACGGTGTGGGCTATTAAATTGGCTTCGGTGTTATCACCTGTTTGCTCTTTTATCAGCTTATTCGCATAAGGTGAAAGTAACCCAACTGCCGCTTGGTTGGCATTGCCTGTTGCTAAGCGTTGCAGTGCTGCTGTCGCTGCACGAATGCCCATTTGTAGATTGCTGCCTAAGCCGTATTCCGCCTCAATTGCTTGGGCTTCTGCTTTAAGTTGAGCGGATTTTTCGGGATTGGATTTTTCAAGTTGCTCTGCCTGTTGGCGTTTTTTATTCGCTTCTTCTAAATGCGGTTGCACTAAGCGGTTTGTCCAAGATTGAGAGAGCTCTCCAATAACTTGTACCGTTTCCTGTTTCTCCTGAATTGCAACTAAATCCGCTTTTTTGACCGCTTGATTGGCGTTTGCGGTGTCTCGGTTGAGGCTTTGGAGTGTCTCTTCTGCGGTTTTGCCTGTTTTCTGTTTTTGGGCTTCGCTATCGGTAATACTGAGATGGATATTACTGCTTATCGCTGCCTTGGTTTGGCTGCGTTCGCTTTCACGCATATTCCCCAATGCACTTAATGCGGCCCCCATTGCAGAAGTGGCTATTTTCGACATATCCGAACTCATACTCACTGAGACCGAGCTGACTTTCACATCACTGCGGTTCTCAATCTCTTCCGTGGTGAGTGTGCCAGTTGTCATTTGGTGGTTTGCTTTGTCGCCTTGAGCATTAATCATTCCACCTTTGATATGCGTGTTTTCTTGCACATTAATGTTGGCGTTTTCTTGAATGTTAAAGCCAGATTGTTGATTGACTTGGGCATAGTTGACCTTGGCTTTGTTTTGGCTTGCCTGTGAAGATAGCCCCCATCCACTGCCATAAATGGCCACCGAGCCACTTACGCCCCCTTGGGTCTGTTTGCTGTCATATTTTTCTGTGTCTTGCACACTTTCAATATGCAGATTTTTCGTATCAAGTGATAAATGCTTAACATTTGCGACCGCCCCTTTAAGCGTAGTCGTCTCTTTAGCTTTGATTTTTAGGCTGTCGCTGTTAATCTCCGTCAAGTTTTGAACGGTGGAATCACTGTTGGAATGCCCTTTGCCGACATTCACTGCACCCTCCACACCAAAGCCAGTGGCGCCTTGTGATTTACCCACAAAAACCCCAACATTCCAACGGTTGCTTTTGTTATCGCTTCGGTTGGTTTGGGTATCTGTTGTACCAAGCGGTCGTTTTTCAGAAAAATTTTGCAAAATAGAAATAATATCCTCTGAACTGGCTGAAACAGCTTTGGGCTTTCCGGCTGATTTGGCAAGTTCAGATACCACAACAAACTGTTGTGTGGATTTGCTAAAAATAACTTGATGGATGTTATTCATATTTACGTTTCTAAAATTTGCAAAATATTTAGCATAATTAACCGCTTGTAACTTATATTAAATATCACTAGCGTGAACGCTAGTACTATCGAGGGCTAATCTACTACAGTCCCATTATTTATGATAAACATAATATAATGTTAGCCCTACTATAATGACTAACCATTCTTTTAAAGATGACTTTCTGTTTTTGGGTGTGTTCTCATAACACTCTATTATTTTTCCTCTTGATAAACTATTCCTATAACTTACCACTGCTGATATAGCTAAGACAATACTTCCAAAAAGTGTAGGCAAAGTTATTAATGCCACTTCAATAATTGAAAGTTTTTTAAATATAATTAATTCGCCTGCATATATAACATTTAGAATATTTCTTATAAGAAAAACCCCAAAAAACATAAATAGTAAGAAAATTATATAACAACGAAAAAACACAATAAAAAATAACTTTATCATTTTTTATCCCCGATGGTGCGAGCGTCCTCGCTCGTACCAAACAAGCGGTTGATTTATCACTGAAATTTGCAAAATACTCAATGTAATTAACCACTTGAAGCAGATAAGCATTGACACTCGTCAGAGACGAGCGCCATCTGGGGGGCAAAAATTTTTAGCTGAAAGTAGCATGTTACCATTCCCTTTAATCCTCTAAAATTTGCAAAATATCTTCTGATTTTTTCATAATCACTAGTTCACAAGCGGGTTCAATTCCTAATCCTAAAAAAAATAAAACCACTCCCCCACTATCCAATATATAATTAATCCAATCATCATATGTTTCTATCTTGTAATTATCTCCCCCTCCTATAGAAAAATAAACAACGTCTATGGTATCTAGTATTTTTTTTATAATATAATAGTCCTGAATGCTAATTCTTCCTTCTAAAAAAAAATCCAGCTTTTCTTTTTTTTCAAACATAATTTCTTTTTTATCATTTATTTTATTGATATCAATATGATGCTTTAATAGCCCCCACCCTCCTTTATATTTGATAACTCTAGTATTGGGCTGATCACATAAATACATCATAACCCTTATAGAGATTGCCTGATTATTTATTTTATGACACAAATAAGATAATAATTCATATCTATCTTCTGATAATTTCGTATATTCATCATTTTCAACACTAATGGCAGACACTCCATTAGAAGGAGAAAAGTATATAGAACTGAAATCGGCTATCTCATTATTAGATGAAATATCACTAGCCTTTCGAATAATCAATTTTTTAGTAATCATAGTGTCCTCCCTTGGGATCATTAAAGTGAGGACCTCTATTTTGAGGATCACTGTCGCCAAAAAAATGACCTTTAGTATCATCTCTAATTATAACTTTTCGGACTCCGCCTCCTTCTTTAGGGAGTTCAAATTCATACACTTTACCAGGCTGCTGAGTGCCTCTCCTGTCTATATTAGGATAAACTTTACTAGGCTGCTGGCTTGTTGGTATTCCTGATTGACGTTTAGCCTCATTAAAGGCCCCTTGCCTTTTTGCCCCTTCTGGAGATAAATTTTTAGGTTTTTCATCTAAAGTATATTTATTCTTTTTAGCAAAAGAAGCAATCTTAGGAGAAACTTTAACTCCCTGATTTTCCCGCCCTTCAACAAAAGTATCTACCAATGAAACAATCGCTTTTTCCATCGGTGTTCTTGCCCCATTGATAAAATCTATCTCTTTAGCATTTTCTTCAATGACAAATTCAATAAATCTTTCCTGAGTAGTGCCTGATAGTGTAGATAAACGAGAGTTAAAGAATCCTACTAACTCTAATGCTTTTTTGTTTGCTTCCTCATTAAGTTTCTCAACGCCATATCGACATACTACGGAGTCGCAATTTTCTTGAATATCTTTAAACTGATTATCACTGAGTTGTTTATATTCAGTAAAAATCTCTTCTAGAGATTTCCCTTCTTTTTCGGCGTTTTCTAATTTTCTAAATAGATCCGATACTTGAGAATCCAATAGACCATTATTCTCCACCGCCCGTTTCCCAATCTCTGCTCCCGCGACAAAACTATCTGTACTGTCGCCAACCAAGCCACCTGCCAACCCAGCCGAAATCTGACTTAGGTTTGCGATGTTTTGTTTTTGGCCGTCCGTCAGATTTTCAGCGTTGTCCGTATTATAAAGGGCTTGCATTAAGTAAGGTGCAGCTGCTTCCGCCGTAAATGCACCTATTGCACCTGCTGCGGCATTGTTGCCCGTGATATGGGCTTCCAATGCTCCTAAAACAGCGTGTGCCATTAGGTTAGCTTCTTTGTTGATTGAGCCGTCTGCGTTGGTGGTTTGTTCTTTAATCAACTTATTCGCATAAGGTGAAAGTAACCCAACTGCCGCTTGGTTGGCATTGCCTGTTGCTAAGCGTTGCAGTGCTGCTGTCGCTGCACGAATGCCCATTTGTAGATTGCTGCCTAAGCCGTATTCCGCCTCAATCGCTTGGGCTTCTGCTTTCAGTTGGGCCGATTTCAGTGGGTCGGATTTTTCAATCTTTTCTGCCTCTTGCCATTTTTTATTCGCTTCTTCTAAATGCGGTTGCACCAAGCGGTTTGTCCAAGATTGAGAGAGCTCTCCAATAACTTGTACCGTTTCCTGTTTCTCCTGAATTGCAACTAAATCCGCTTTTTTGACCGCTTGATTGGCGTTTTCGGTGTCTCGGTTTAGGCTTGACAGTGTTTCTTCTGCGGTTTTGCCTGTTTTCTGTTTTTGGGCTTCGCTATCGGTAATACTGAGATGGATATTACTGCTTATCGCTGCCTTGGTTTGGCTGCGTTCGCTTTCACGCATATTCCCCAATGCACTTAATGCGGCCCCCATTGCAGAAGTGGCTATTTTCGACATATCCGAACTCATACTCACTGAGACCGAGCTGACTTTCACATCACTGCGGTTCTCAATCTCTTCCGTGGTGAGTGTGCCAGTTGTCATTTGGTGGTTTGCTTTGTCGCCTTGAGCATTAATCATTCCACCTTTGATATGCGTGTTTTCTTGCACATTAATGTTGGCGTTTTCTTGAATGTTAAAGCCAGATTGTTGATTGACTTGGGCATAGTTGACCTTGGCTTTGTTTTGGCTTGCCTGTGAAGATAGCCCCCATCCACTGCCATAAATGGCCACCGAGCCACTTACGCCCCCTTGGGTCTGTTTGCTGTCATATTTTTCTGTGTCTTGCACACTTTCAATATGCAGATTTTTCGTATCAAGTGATAAATGCTTAACATTTGCGACCGCCCCTTTAAGCGTAGTCGTCTCTTTAGCTTTGATTTTTAGGCTGTCGCTGTTAATCTCCGTCAAGTTTTGAACGGTGGAATCACTGTTGGAATGCCCTTTGCCCACATTCACCGCACCTTCCACACCAAAGCCAGTGGCGCCTTGCGATTTACCCACAAAAAACCCAACATTCCAACGGTTGCTTTTGTTATCGCTTCGGTTGGTTTGGCTGTTTGTTGTGCCAAGCAGATTGACATTGTTGCCCTCCAGCTCGGTACGAGTGGCATTGATTATTGAACCTACAATGATGTTATCGCCCTCTGTTGTTCGCACAATGGCTTTTCCTGCATTCAACTCACTGCCTTTGTGCGTGGTTTGTTGTGTGTGGCTGGTGGAAACCGATTGATTTGAGCCAATGCTGACTGAGATTTTAGCCTCGCTATTTGCCTGTTTTTCTACGCTATCACCATTTGATTTCAGTGCGTCAATTACTTTTGTCGCGTGCTGTAACGTCTCATAGGCTTCATTCGCGGCTTTTACTTTTAACACGTTACTTAAACGTTCATCTTGTACTTTTTCAGCACGGTTAAGTGCTTGTCTTACAGCCATCACGCCATCGGTTACGGCTGAACTAAAGGTAATGCTTAAGCCCGATTGTTTCTGTTCGTGGCGTTCTTTTGAAGAAAGCGTATCTTTGCTCGCACCAATATAGGTCGATTTGCCTTCCACTAAAATCTGTTTGCCTAGCTCTTTAGAAACAATCGCATCTACACCAGCAAGCTGTGCGTGATTACCGGCAGATACCGTAATATTGCCATTTAAACTCCCCAAGGTGCTACGGGCTGCACTGCCTTGCCAGCCTTCCGTTTCCTGCTCATGTGTTTCTGATTTCTTGCCAAAAGTAATACCAATGCCGCTGCTGGAGAATACGCCCGATTTTGATTTTTCTTCAAAATGTGTTGTTTTAAAGCGATTGATGTCACTACCTATCGTCACATTATTGCCGCCTTGAATAATCAGGTCGTTATCGGCTATTGCTTGTAGATTGTGGGCTTCTACATTATTACCTGCGGAAAGAATAATTTCTCCGCCCCCTAATTTAGTCCCCACTTTTAAGGTTTGTTGGTCTGTGTCTAGCGAGGTTTTCTTCGAGCTGCCGAAAGCACCACTGCTCCGATGGTGCGAGCATCCTCGCTCGTACCAAACAAGCGGTTGATTTGCCGCTAAAATTTGCAAAATACTTGACATAATTCACCGCTTGTAATTTATATTAAATGGTACTAGTGTGGATTCTAGCACTATCGGGGGGTTAGCAAAGCGTAACCCAACAAGTATTTATTCATTACGTTGGGTTTTCGCAAGCTCAACCCAACCCACGAGCTTTTTTCTGTTAAATAGTGCATTATCACTTGGATTTCCATTATATAACCTTTTATATGTAATTCTTATTATTTCCTCTTTAATATCATATCTATCATCAAAATCAGCGATAATCTCTGTACCAACTTCATATATTACCTCATCCCAATAATTATCTTCACCATCAACAACACATAAATGTATATTTCTTACATCCATTCTAATGTAAATTCCTCTTACATTACTTGTTATTCTCCCTATTAAAGCATTCTGAGCAGAAATTCTTAATCTTACAATTTCTGTATTCATCAAATTAATTCTTCATAACAGCATTGAAGTTTAATCTCATACCATTCAGATTTAATACACCTCAATAAAATCTAAAAGAAAAAAAACACTCCAGTATTATTTTTTATGGCATTAAATATTAATTTTTCTAATTCAAAAAAAATACCGTCATATTCTTTATATTTAGCATTTATACTTTTTAATCTTATTAAATCTAAAAAGCTTGTAATATTCTCATCTTCATAGTCATCAATATGCTTATTTAAGGTTTTATTAACTTCATTAAAAAAACCTAACCTCCACATCTTGTCGTATAACTCAATATCAACCACCACTTCTAGTAAATCATGTTTAGTTTCTGCTCCATAGTTCAATCTATCCATAGCACTCTTGGAAATAGGAGAACATATCAATTTCATACTATTCTCCTATATTAAAATGAGTTACCTGATTATATTCACCTTGAGTTCTTCCCATGCTCTTGCCATTATCTGACACTTTATTAGATGGGATATTACCATTTAAATCTAGGTAAGCTCTTCGTCCCTGTATATTGGGGTTAAATATTCTAAAATATTTTCCGTTCAGATCCTCAACTACTTGCACTTTTGTTATAGGATTTTCATATATCCGTTTTCCTTTTTCTGTAACTGTTATACGAGGATTATTTCCTGCAAATTTGTCTATCGCCTTAGACAAATCCGCAGTTTCCCAATTTTTAGAATATAAATTAGATCTATATTCTCCACCAGTTAGGTAAACAGTTTGATTTTCATATCCTATGGATTTACCTACAACAGGCAACTTCTCATTTGCACTAGCCGACTTAGGCACAATCTGAGTCGCCTTACTTGGCTCTGTTGTCGAAAGCCTTGTTCCTGCAATACTTGCAACAACATTATTCGCCACATCAACCCGACCAAACCAACTTGGATCAATCCCTGTTGCATTGTGAAAATCACTATCAGCTTTCGCTTTTGCATTTTTCAATACATCATATCTATCTGAAAAAGTTGCGACTTTTCCATAATCATCCGAATACATATCCGAATAACGAGTATAAGTCGGGTAGTTATAGCCTGTCGGAGTATATTCCGCACCTGAATAGCTAAATTTAGCTTGTTCCAATTTTTGTCTTTCAGACTGACATTGAGTTGAAAGCCGATTTTCCTCACAAACTGAAATAAGAGCTAAATCCGTTTCTATGTCTTTTTTGGCAATTGCGTTACGTTCTAACTCTTCTTCAGTAGTGATAGTGCCTGCTTTTGCTTTCTCATCTAAAACACGTTTCCTTTCTGCCTCTTGCTTGGTAAGATAGTTATTCTCCACCGCCCGTTTCCCAATCTCCGCCCCTGAGATAAAGTCTGCCGTGCTGTCCCCAGTCACGCCACTAGCCAACCCAGCCGCAATTTGACTTAGATTAGCAATGTTTTGTTTTTGGCTCTCCGTAAGTTCAGTAGGTTTATCTGTGCCGTACATCGCTTGCATCAAGTAAGGAGCTGCAGCCTCCGCCGTAAACGCCCCTAACGCACCAGCTGCGACATTGTTGCCGGTGATGTGGGATTCCACAGCACCTAAAACAGCGTGTGCCATTAGGTTAGCTTCTTTGTTGATTGAGCCGTCTGCGTTCGTAGTTTGCTCTTTTATCAGCTTATTCGCATAAGGGGAGAGCAGTCCGACAGCGGCTTGATTTGTATTGCCTGTTGCCAAGCCTTGCAATGCTGCGGTTGCTGCACGAATGCCCATTTGTAAATAACTACCTAATCCGTATTTTGTTTCAATCGCTTGGGCTTCTGCTTTAAGTTGAGCGGATTTTTCGGGATTGGATTTTTCAAGTTGCTCTGCCTCTTGCCGTTTTTTATTCGCTTCCTCCAAATGCGGTTGCACTAAGCGGTTTGTCCAAGATTGAGAGAGTTCTCCGATAACTTGTACCGTTTCCTGTTTCTCCTGAATTGCAACTAAATCCACTTTTTTGACCGCTTGATTGGCGTTTGTGGTGTCTCGATTTAGGCTTTGGAGTGTCTCTTCTGCGGTTTTGCCTGTTTTCTGTTTTTGGGCTTCGCTGTCGGTAATCGTGAGATTGATGTTATCGCTTATCGCTGCCTTGGTTTGGCTGCGTTCGCTTTCACGCATATTCCCCAACGCACTTAATGTGGCCCCGATTGCAGACGTGGCTATTTTCGACATCTCCGAACTCATACTCACTGAGAGCGAGCTGACTTTCACATCACTACGGTTTTCAATCTCTTCTGTGGTGAGTGTGCCAGTTGTCATTTGGTGGCTTGCTTTGTCGCCTTGAGCATTAATCATTCCACCTTTGAGATGCGTGTTTTCTTGCACATTAATGTTGGCGCTTTCTTGAATGTTAAAGCCAGATTGTTGATTGACTTGGGCATAGTTGACCTTGGCTTTGTTTTGGCTTGCCTGTGAAGATAGCCCCCACCCACTACCATAAATCGCCACCGAGCCACTTACGCCTGCTTGAGTCTGTTTGCTGTCATATTTTTCCGTGTCTTGCAGGCTTTCAATATGCAGATTTTTCGTATCAAGTGATAAATGCTTAACATTCGCGACCGCCCCTTTAAGTGTGGTGGTCTCTTTGGTGTTGATTTTTAGGCTGTCACTGTTAATCTCCGTCAAGTTTTGAACGGTGGAATCACTGTTGGAATGCCCTTTGCCGACATTCACTGCACCCTCCACGCCAAAGCCAGTGGCGCCTTGCGATTTACCCACAAACACACCGACACTCCAGCTACTGCTTTTATTGTCGCTTCGGTTGGTTTGGTTGTTTGTTGTGCCAAGCGGTCTTTTTTCAGAAAAATTTTGCAAAATGGAAACAATATCTACCGAACCGGCAGAAACCGCTTTTGGCTTTCTGGCTGATTTAGCGAGTTCAGATACCACAACGAATTGTTGAGTGGATTTGTTGAAAATCACTTGATGGATGTTATTCATATTTACGTTTCTAAAATTTGTAAAATACCTAACATAATTCACCGCTTGTAACTTATATCAAATAGCACTAGCGTGGACGCTAGCGCTATCGGGGGTATCACCTAATCTAATCCCATCTACTAGTTCTTCGTTAAGATTCATATCTAAAATTAATTCTAAAATTAAATTTTTAGTATGATGGTCTATAGCTTTATCATATTCATACAACTGAACACATATTAACTCTAGTGCAATGCCATATTCTTGATAATTAATAAAATCATCAGCATTATTAATATCTTCTATAGGAAGAACTCTATCAAGATATCTTAATAACTTCTTCATTTTATTTTGTACTCTCACTATCACCTCCTATTTAATTGGGAATGCCGTAATAATCCCTTCACCAGCTGGTTCAACAATAACTCTAATTTTAACTCCATCAATATAGCCTTCTACTTTGAATCTACTCGGAACACCTTTTTTAGTATATAAACTTCCTTGAGTTCCCGTTTGTTGAATCCATTTCAAGCTTGGATCTGTAGCCACATTAGAGACAGCATCAAGAATTTTCTTTTCTCCCCAATGTACAGGAAATTTAGATTTTTCATTAAAGATTCTCATTAAACCAAATTTATGACCACCACCTGTTTCATCGCCATATAACATATGTTTTGCTCTTTGAGTATTTACAAGGGAAGCCATATTTTTTCTAGCATCAGTAAGACTAGATATTTTTGTACTAACGATTTTTCCTGCTGGATAGCCTGTTGCCCCCAGAACCATATGAAAACGGTCCAAAGATATAACTAAATCTCTCGCTTCTTCAACAGAAATGCCTTTCCCTTTTGCAACTAATTTAGCTCGTTGCTCAAAATCTAAAGCAACACCTGTTTTGTCATATAACAGTTCATTAAATTTGTGGTAGTCACTCACCAGAATATTGCTATAGTTTCTCCAAGTTTCATTTGGATAACCTTTATGATAGCCTTGTTGAATAACGAGTGCTTCAGCAACAGCATTTTGACAACCATTGCTTGTAATATCGCTCTTACAAGCGGTGATGACTTTTTGGTCGTTTGCAATATCTTCTGTGTCTAAAACTTGCTTACGAGCTAAATCCACTTCTGTAGCAATACCCAATTTAATTCGGTTTTCAATTTCAAAACGCTCTTTGGCTTTATCTGCACTCAGATAATTATTCTCCACCGCCCGTTTCCCAATCTCCGCCCCTGAGATAAAGTCTGCCGTGCTGTCCCCAGTCACGCCACTAGCCAACCCAGCCGCAATTTGACTTAGATTAGCAATGTTTTGTTTTTGGCTATCCGTCAGATTTTCAGCGTTGTCCGTATTGTAGAGCGCTTGCATTAAGTAAGGGGCAGCTGCCTCTGCCGTAAATGCTCCTAACGCACCGGCTGCGACATTGTTGCCGGTGATGTGGGATTCCACAGCACCTAAAACAGCGTGTGCCATTAGGTTAGCTTCTTTGTTGATTGAGCCGTCTGCGTTGGTGGCTTGTTCTTTAATCAACTTATTCGCATAAGGGGAGAGCAGTCCGACAGCGGCTTGATTTGTATTGCCTGTTGCCAAGCCTTGCAATGCTGCGGTTGCTGCACGAACGCCCATTTGTAAATTACTGCCTAAGCCGTATTTTGTTTCAATCGCTTGGGCTTCTGCTTTAAGTTGAGCGGATTTTTCGGGATTGGATTTTTCAAGTTGCTCTGCCTGTTGGCGTTTTTTATTGGCTTCCTCCAAATGCGGTTGCACTAAGCGGTTTGTCCAAGATTGAGAAAGTTCGCCGATAACTTGTGCCGTTTCCTGTTTCTCCTGAATTGCAACTAAATCCACTTTTTTGACCGCTTGATTGGCGTTTGTGGTGTCTCGATTTAGGCTTTGGAGTGTCTCTTCTGCGGTTTTGCCTGTTTTCTGTTTTTGGGCTTCGCTGTCGGTAATCGTGAGATTGATGTTATCGCTTATCGCTGCCTTGGTTTGGCTGCGTTCGCTTTCACGCATATTCCCCAACGCACTTAATGTGGCCCCGATTGCAGACGTGGCTATTTTCGACATCTCCGAACTCATACTCACTGAGAGCGAGCTGACTTTCACATCACTACGGTTTTCAATCTCTTCTGTGGTGAGTGTGCCAGTTGTCATTTGGTGGCTTGCTTTGTCGCCTTGAGCATTAATCATTCCACCTTTGAGATGCGTGTTTTCTTGCACATTAATGTTGGCGCTTTCTTGAATGTTAAAGCCAGATTGTTGATTGACTTGGGCATAGTTGACCTTGGCTTTGTTTTGGCTTGCCTGTGAAGATAGCCCCCACCCACTACCATAAATCGCCACCGAGCCACTTACGCCTGCTTGAGTCTGTTTGCTGTCATATTTTTCCGTGTCTTGCAGGCTTTCAATATGCAGATTTTTCGTATCAAGTGATAAATGCTTAACATTCGCGACCGCCCCTTTAAGTGTGGTGGTCTCTTTGGTGTTGATTTTTAGGCTGTCACTGTTAATCTCCGTCAAGTTTTGAACGGTGGAATCACTGTTGGAATGCCCTTTGCCGACATTCACCGCACCTTCCACACCAAAGCCAGTGGCGCCTTGTGATTTACCCACAAACACCCCAACATTCCAACGGTTACTTTTGTTATCACTTCGGTTGATTTGGCTGTTTGTCGTGCCAAGTAGATTAACATTGTTGCCCTCTAGCTCAGTACGAGTGGCATTGATTATTGAACCTACAATGATGTTATCGCCCTCTGTTGTTCGCACAATGGCTTTTCCTGCATTCAACTCACTGCCTTTGTGCGTGGTTTGTTGTGTGTGGCTGGTGGAAACCGATTGATTTGAGCCAATGCTGACTGAGATTTTAGCCTCGCTATTTGCCTGTTTTTCTACGCTATCACCATTTGATTTCAGTGCGTCAATTACTTTTGTCGCGTGCTGTAACGTCTCATAGGCTTCATTCGCGGCTTTTACTTTTAACACGTTACTTAAACGTTCATCTTGTACTTTTTCAGCACGGTTAAGTGCTTGTCTTACAGCCATCACGCCATCGGTTACGGCTGAACTAAAGGTAATGCTTAAGCCCGATTGTTTCTGTTCGTGGCGTTCTTTTGAAGAAAGCGTATCTTTGCTCGCACCAATATAGGTCGATTTGCCTTCCACTAAAATCTGTTTGCCTAGCTCTTTAGAAACAATCGCATCTACACCAGCAAGCTGTGCGTGATTACCGGCAGATACCGTAATATTGCCATTTAAACTCCCCAAGGTGCTACGGGCTGCACTGCCTTGCCAGCCTTCCGTTTCCTGCTCATGTGTTTCTGATTTCTTGCCAAAAGTAATACCAATGCCGCTGCTGGAGAATACGCCCGATTTTGATTTTTCTTCAAAATGTGTTGTTTTAAAGCGATTGATGTCACTACCTATCGTCACATTATTGCCGCCTTGAATAATCAGGTCGTTATCGGCTATTGCTTGTAGATTGTGGGCTTCTACATTATTACCTGCGGAAAGAATAATTTCTCCGCCCCCTAATTTAGTCCCCACTTTTAAGGTTTGTTGGTCTGTGTCTAGCGAGGTTTTCTTCGAGCTGCCGAAAGCACCACTGCTTTTTATGCGGTGATACTCCGCATAATCACTAGAACGTGTCGCACTGCCTAGCACAATGTCATTTTCAGCTAATGCAATCAGTTTCTCTTTAGCTGCTAAATCAGCCCCTTCGGAATAAATATCTCTAGCAACCAGTGTCACATTGCCATTGCCTCTAATATTAGATACAACCACATCATTCACCGACTCATTGCGATAGTGGTTTCCTCCGCCCATTTTCTCATTAAAGCCCACCTGTAAAGCGGTCAGATTTAACAGATTTTTTGCAGAAAGATAAGTGCTGCCTTGCCCGTCATTAATGACATCAGCCCCAGATATATCAATGTTGTTCGTATTAATCTGTAATCTGCCGTCCTTGCCTTTAACGTGGAGTAGTCCTTTGCGGGCAATTGTCGTATCTGTACGTTGGTAGTCTGCCTCGTTCACTTTTGTTGTATGGGTGGTGCTACGGTGGGTAAAGTTACCGGCTATATTCAATAAAATGGCTCGGTCTGCTTCAATCGTGCCGCCGATATTCTCAACCTTTCCACTGATATTGCCAGTAATTGCGCCTGCTTGAATTGTGCCACTGTTACGGATACTGTTGCTGTCAAACTGGACTAATTCACGGCCGGCAACGGTGCCGCTATTAATAAACTCACCGCCTTTATGGGTAATTTTATTGCCAGAGAGTAGAGTAGCATTACCAGTAATATCGCCTTTTTTCGCCATAGCATACACTTTCGGTACAAGCACTGTTTCAACCTTACCGTTTGGTAGCTGAACAGACTGATTTTCAAACCAGACAATATCGGTGGTGAGTTTTGCAACTTGGCTTGGCGAAAGGGTAATGCCTGGGCGTAAGTTGAATTTTTGGGCGAAAGTAACGCCTGCATCCATTAAGTGGCGGTATTGAGTATCAAAGTCTGTATAGTTGCCTACAAATTGTCTGCCGGTTAAGCGGTTGATCTGCTCACGGATTAAACGTTGCTCGTAAAAACCATCACCAATACGTTTTTGCATTTGGTTTGGCTCGTAACGGAGAGCATTAAACATATAATCAGAACTTAGCCAACGTTTTTTATCCGTAAAATGAGGGTCGGTTTCAATTAATACGCGGCTGCTTGGCTCAGGATTTAGCCGATAAAGCACGTTTTGTGGAATAGCTAAATTAGGCTGAATGCTACGAACTTCAACATTATTTGCTAAGCTAATTCGCTCTAACTGGCGTGTATTCGGTTTTTTCGAACTCAAAAAACCAATTTCTCCTGCTAAGTCTCGTGAATGTATAGGTTGTTTTTCACCAGACCACACTTGGGCTGTATTCACATTGTGGTTGCCACTTAACGTTAACGGCGTAAAGGCAATATTAGCTTGACTTTCTAATTCACCGAATGCCTGTTTGCCTACGCCAATCAGCTCTTTACCGCCCTCAACCTTGATTTCAGTGAGAGAAAGACGATGATTTGTGCCTAATTTAAGTCCTTCGGAAGCTTGTTTGTGTGCGTTAAAATTAACATTCTCCTCAACTCGATAAACGTCCATATCGAAAGGAGTGTCAATAATCCGTTTATACGTTCCGTAATTTTCCCATTTACGCTGGAAATAGCGCTTAAGACCTCCACGCCATTTATCAAAAGTAAACACTTTTTCACCTGTATCAGTAATGCGGTGTAGCCCTTCTTCTCCAATATTTTTAATGTCATTTTCTAATAACATCGCTTTCCCTGACATTACCGTACTACGTGCATTAGTGAATGATTGGCTGTTAGACTTTAACTCCCCACCTGCCAAAATTTGCCCTGCAACGGTTTTAGTCACTTTACTTTCATCAACACGGTGATTATTGATATGTAATTGCCAAAAATCACGATAATATTTATTTGCTAAATCACCGAGTCTATTACGATTATGCTTTTCTATTCCAGCATCCACTTTATTGATACTATCTGCATTTTCTCTTTCCCAATCTTCTAAAGGCTTGATGTGCTCTACATAATAGCTCCATTTTACTTTTTGAGCCCGATAACGTTTACTACTTGAAAATCGTAATGGTCGAGAGGGTCTTTTAAATGCACCATCTTCATCAAACCATTCTCTTTCAACAAACCAAGGTTGCTCGGTTAAATCATCAAATGGGAATTTGGGTTGTGGTGTTGTCGGTGGAGTAGCCCCAAAATAACCCCAAATTGGGCTATCTTTACCATATTGTCCCGCTGGAGTGTAACTACAACTTTCTTTTCCATTAATATAATCACAATTTACTTGATTGCGAATCGCTAATGGTGTATCTGGGGTGATTACATCACTAGCTTTTAATACTACTGGCTCTGCACCATCACTTTTATAAACTAATTGTCCAGCACGGCTCCAGCCTGCCCAACGCAGTAGTTTCATCGGAATATGTGGGTCGTGATGATTAATACCTGATTTATCGCCATTTAACGCATTAGTAAATTTTTCGACTAAATTACCTCGTGCATCACGATGCATTGGCACAATATAAGTTTCACTTATCCGTCTATCTTCTAGTTTTGTTACTTCTGTGGGTTGCCCATCTTGTTGAACGTGTTCAACCTCGAAATGTCTATTGTTGTTGTGAATCTGTTTCACATTTAGTGCAATAGTACCTTCAGATTCAATAAGACTGCTGCTATTAAGCAATGAATCTGCCTGACCCTCAGCTCGCTCTTTTGCATTTAACTCCCGACCAAAGGTCATATTACCCACACTAAACAAGGTTGAGCCTACTTGGTTATCCGATAAATAGTGTGCCGTATCATTGATAATTTCACGACCAGCAATATCTAAATTACCACGAGCAGCCACCACTGCCGATTTAATCATTTCATTACCATAATCTTTATCACGGTTTTCAATGATGTCTGCCTGCAGGGCGACATCATCGCCGTAAATTCGTCCATTACCTATATTTAAGAGGTGTCCGCCTGCTTTCACAAGGGTTTTTGCATTATCTGCTAATCTAATACTGTTAATTAGCCCTTCATTTGTTACATTTCCCTTGGCAGTCAGTCGAGTCAAAGCACTACTGATTCGTCCATCAAGTCCGTTGATAATGTGATAAGCATTTAGTGTCACACTTTCATCTGCGTACAAATCGTGTTGATTAGTTAGATTGCCCAAAGTCGTAATTGAAAGGCTATTTTTAGCATTAATATGCTTACCCGTTACAAAATCTTTTTGCTGAGTAAGCAGGATATCGCGTCCTTCAATATGCCCATTCGTTGTCATCTCATTTGCAAAAATCGACAAAAAATTGACCGCTTGTAAGCGTCCATCTTGATTATTAACCAGTAAACCCTCTCCTTTAATTGCCAGATCCTGTTCGCCTGTGATCTTCCCTTGCTGATTGTTCAACACATCTTGAATGTTAAAACGACTGTGTACACGGCTATGAATTTGACCTTGTTGGTTATCAACCCTTTTTGCAGAAATATCCAATACAGAGGCTAACACACCCTGTGTCATTATTTCTGATGATGATTGAGTATGACGGTTATCTAGTTTTTCAGTATGAATCGTTAGCTCATTACCACTTTCAATTAATGAGCCTGTGCTTCCTACTTTTTGGTTGTTAATTTCTTTTGTGATATTTAAGGTCAGTTTATCTTTTGTGCGAACCTCGCCATCACTGTTATCCAACTGATTAGCGTTAATTGCCATTTCACCTAATCCGTGAATTTTACCGTTATTTTTGTTATTAATTAGTCCTGTAATCTGTAACTTGCCTTGATTTTCTGCATAAATCACCCCTTCATAGTTGGTGATCGTCCCTGCCTCCATTTTGAGGCTATCTTGACTAATTATTTTCCCTTGTTGGTTATCTAATGCGTGTTGTTGTAAATCAAGATGAAGTAAACCTTGTTCGTTATAAACTATACCTTGTTGATTATTTAATCCATCAGCAAGAATATAAGTAGCCTGTTTCGCCGTGATATTACCTTGAATATTATTGATTTTTTCAACCATTTTGAGTAATACGTTGCCTTTTATTGCTCCAATATTTCCCGTTTGGTTGTTTAAGTGATGAGATTTGATTTCAAGCCTATCATTCGCCTTTATTTGACCTTTTTGGTTATTTAAAGTGTCTTTAGCGTCAATATTCAGTGAGAGGTGGGCTTGCAGTAGGCCAGATTGGTTATCTACGGATTGTGCACTGATCGAGGTTGTCTCAGCATTCATTCTGCCTTTTACATTGCTAAGATGCTGGCTTACGATTGCCTTTTGTGAGGCGAGAGAGGCAAGCACACCAGCGTCATTACCAATAGATTGTACATTAATAGTTTGGCTATTTCGGCTAAGCACATAGCCCTCTCTATTTAAGAGTTGCTGTGTGTTTAGTGCTAATTGCCCCAACGAGATAATACCTTTTATTTGTGGTACTTGTGAGTCAGTTTTAGTTTGCTGGTTATTTAAATGGCCTTGATGTGTGTTAATCACCATATCTTGACGACTCTGAATTAAACCTGCTTGGTTATTAAGTTCGCTACTTTGAATGGTCAAGTTTGCACCTGCACTTAATTTACCTTGTTGGTTTATTAATGAGTGTTGCTGAGTGTCAATCTTCAAATCGCCTCGTTCAGCCATTAGCACAGCATCACGATTATTCAACTGTTTACTACGAATAACCGCATTCTGTTTTGCCACAATTTCAGCATGCTGATTGTCTAAGTTCCCCGCTGTAGTAATATAGACATTTTTTCCACTCAATTGGCTTTGTTGAGTTGAGTAAGTTTCTCCATCTACTTTAACATTTAATGACTGCTCAGCTTTTACTACACCGTTTTTTTGGTAAAGGTTACTGATAGTTGCAGTAATATTATGCTTAGAGGCAATCGCGCCTTCATTGTTACGGACTGTGCCCGCATTTAAGTTTAAATCGGAACCTGAAGAAATGACCCCTTGCTGATTAAATAGCGTAGCTGAGCCTAGCTGAATACTCGCTTGCTGTGCTGATTGCAGATAGCCTTGTTGATTATTTAGCTCTCCTGCAGCAATCTTTAAGGTTTGTTGGCTTATAATCGTGGCTAAAGTGTTGTTGATAGAGTGATGATGAGTATTGAGGTTCACACCTGTTTTTCCTTGCACGACCCCTTGTTGATTATTTAACGCACCACTCTCAACACTAACGGTTTGCCCTGAAACGATTTTACCTTGCTGATTATTCATGCTTTGTTGCTGCGTATTAATGCTTAGATGACCTTGCTCTGCTAATAATAAACTTTGCTGATTATTCAAGCCTTGGCTTTTCACGTTCAAATGATGAGTCGCTGAAATCTCGCTATTCGTATTGACAAGACTACGAGTAATCGCAAGTGTGACATTATCCGCTGTAATCACACTTTGCTGTGTAGAGTCTAATTGACCTGCATTGATGATTAATTCTCTTGCACCTATTTTGCCTGTTTGTTGTTGTAAACTACCTATTATTGAAATATTCGCATTTGATTTTGCTGAAATAATGCCACGATCATTTTTAACGGACTGTGCAATAAACTGGATACCTTGATTAGTTTTCATCAAACCCTGAGTATTATTTACCGCCAATACATTCATCTTTAAATGATGTTGGCTTGCAATATAACCTTGCTGATTAGCTACATTACCGCTATTAAGCGTTAGATTGCCAAGTGCAATAATGCCTTTATTCGGAGAAAGGGTATTATCATTTGTCAGTTTTTGGGTATGCGTATTCAACACAATGTTATTTTCACTATGAATTGCACCTGTTGTATTATCTATTTCACCACTATTAATAGTGATCTCTGATTTGGCGAGAAGCTTGCCTGATTTGTTCGTCAATTTTTGCTTAGCAGTATTGATCATAATCGCATCTTGCTGACTTGCGATCTCGCCACCCGTGTTGTCAAGTTGCTGGCTTGAAATGACGATATTTTGTTTATTTGCTTGAATGAGGCTATTTAAGTTTTCTAGCTGATTAGCCACATTTAATGCAATGCTGTCTGCAATAATTTGACTCTTATCGATACTTTTAATCTGTTGAGAGGTAACATTTATATGCTCTGCCTCAATAACCCCATTTTGCTGACGTAAATTCCCTAAAAGGGCAATCTCTGCGTGCTTATTCGCTTTGATTTTACCGCCGCTATTGATAATATTCGCACTATGTAAAGTTAAATTTTGTTGGGTATAAATTAGACCTTGTTGACTATCAATATCCGCCGTGTTTAGATGTTGCTTACCACCACTGACAATCCGCCCTTGTTGATTAGCTATATTGGCTGAGCGAATATCAAGCGTACCCCGTGCCACAATCCCTTTATCTTGAGTGTCTGTTAAAGTTTGTTTATTAGATAAGGCTTGTTCCTGCGTATGAATAGCAATATTGTGATGAGATTGAATTAAACCACGCTCATTAAGTAGCTCACCAGAGGTTATCGTGAGATTTTGATTCGATAGCAATATACCATCGCTTGAATCAACCTTGCCCTTGCCTGCATAAATATCAAGTCTGCCATTTGCCAATAAACGGCCTTGTTGGTTATTCAGCCCATTCGCTTTAATGGTTAAATTACCTTGGGTTTTAAAGGTGCCTCCGTTATTTTGTAACGTATCAGCCACGTCTAGCGTTAATTCATCTGTGCCAGTTTGTTCCCAAGTAGCATTTTGGGTATTAAGAGAACGTTGCTTGGTCTTAATGCTTTCTGCTTTTAAGTAGCTGTGTTGGGTTTCCAGTGCTGTTGGTGTGGTTAAGGTTAAATCCTGACGTGCCATCACAACTGATTGATTGGCTTGAATAGGACCTTGAGATGCCGTGACATTGATTGAATAAGCCGATGTGTGGCTGTTATCTAAATGGGCGTCTGAGCTAGAGATATTAAGTTTACCCGAGGCAATGTTTTTGCCTTGTAAAGTGGTTGTGCCTGAAGTGGTAATGGAAATATGCTTACCCTGTGTAGATGTATGTTCAAGCGTACGCACTTCACCCTGTGCACTATCTTGTACATCAACACCTGCCGCGATAAGTGAACGCGTTGACGCAGTGAGGGTGGGGGTTTTATAGGTGATATTGCCTTTTGCCACGGTTTCACCGTGTTGGGTAATGCCTTGTTGTGCCGTTTTATGAATGTGACCTGCACGTGCAACAATTGAGCCATCTTGCCGAATGTCCGCAAGGGTATTGAGCGTAATATCCCCTTGGCGGTTCTCCATTTTGCCACGGTTTTCAATCCCTTGACTGGCGGTAAGTAGCATCGGTTTAGCTGCATTAAGTGTACCGGTATTGACAATTCGCCCTTGGCTATCAATTTGCAGGGTGTCGGCACTCGCCCCAATATGCCCCGCATTACGTACACCCACGCCATTTTCCGTGCCGATAAGATGAATTTTGCCCGAGTACATTCCGCCCAACTCACCCACGTCAATCGCCCATTGTGGCTTAGCCTCTTCTGCAAGCGGTTGTTTTGTGTGGACAATTTGCAAATTTTTGTCGTTTTCTGACCGCTTGATGGTATTTTTACCCGTGATAACGTTAGTCTCTTTTTTCGACCAAATGCCTGCATTAACCTCGGCTTCTCGGGCGAGAATTTCAGTGTAATCCACACGGCTATTATCCATTCCTTTGCCTGAGACGCTTACCTTGCCTTTTTCCACCACAAAACTTTCAAGGTTGCCACTCACAATCTGTGGCTTGCCTGTGGTAAAGGTTGCTCGGTTTGAATGGATAATGCCGCAGCCCTCACAATGTAAGCCTGACGGGTTGGCAATAATCACCTCCGCCTTTTTACCTGCCACTTCCACATAGCCTTTTAACACAGAAGGGTCGGACGAATTCACCTCATTTAAAATCACTTTCGCCTCACCGCGTGCCAGGTAAGGGTTGCCGGTAATATAGCCTGCCAATTGAGTTTGAGTGTGTGTGTGGCTGTTGTTGAGAATCGCCCCTCGGGTATCGACATCGAATTTTGAATATTTATTATGCGAAAGCCCTTTATCGTTTGGGGTTTGGATATTGATTTGAGGCAGACCATTTGCGGTTTGCAGAATAATGGGTTGCTCACTTTTAGGGGCGGATTTATCCGCTTGAATAATGAGATTCGCCAGCGCTGAATCTGAAAATGCCACAAAGCCCAAGGCACAAAATAGGCTAAAGACAAGCGGTCGGATATGGGCAAAAAGTTGCAAAAACGTGAAAGGGGATTTTTCAGTTGATTTACCCTCAGACTTTGCGAGTTCAGAGGTCACCACTACGCGTTGTAAGGTTTTGCTGAAAATCACACGAAAGCATTGTTTGTTCATATTCAATTCCTTTATGTTGTAGAAATAGTGGGTAAATCCACCCTACGAGAAATATAAAACCCTATGTCATTAAAAAGGGTAATTTAAATTAAAACCTACCACGGTATCGGAGGTGCTAAACCCTTCTGGTTTACGCACAGGTTTACCCACAAAAACATCATAAGACATCCCTTTGATATTGCCTCGCAAGCCTAATGCTGACCCCATTAAATGATGCCCCAACTGATTTTTAGTTGACCAACCCATTACCCACCCGCTGTCTAAAGCAAAATAAAGTTGATGACCTAGGCGATTGACCTGCCACGCTAATTCATTACGCCACAACCAACCGCGTTCGCCTGTAAGGGTTAATTCGCCATCAAAACCACGCACGGTATAACGTCCACCAAGCGAAAAGCGGTCTTGCAAAATGAGAGGGGTTTTATTCCATTGAGCCTGCCAACTGGAGTTAAATTGCCACGGTTGTTTGCCCCACATAAACGGTTTGTCATAAGAAATTGATACCGTGATAATCTGTGGTCGAGATGTGCCTTCTCCCCGTAATTCTTCTGGCGCTTGTAACTGCCCGCGTGCCCCCGTTCCGCGTTTATAATTAGCGGATAGCACTAACGTGCCGTTGCCTAAATATTCTTTGTGAGAAAAACCCCCTTCCCACCCTGCCATTCGGCGTTTTTGCACGCCCACTTCAGCACCATCAATATAGTTTTGCGATTGGCGAGACCAAAGTGACGCGGAAATCGTCGTTTTACGCACGCTATCACGATAAAGCAAATAAGACAGCGTGAGTTTGTCGTTATCACTTACACCTGAATAACGATAGCTATTATCAAAAGCACCAAATACTTCTTGGTGATAACGGTTTTTGTTGTGAGAGAAAGCTAAACTCCAATAGCCAAACGGAATAGAGTAATACAATGTTAGATTTTTGCTGGCACGACTACCTTTATCATCGCCTTTTTGCTTGAGGCTGTGGGTAAATGAGGTGTAAAACAGGTCGTTGGCAGAAAAAATATTATCAATCGAAAGGGTTGCAGAAGCTTGTAATTTCCCTGTGGATGTTGAGCCAGCGTCATCCAGCCCTAAATTCAGCCTAAACGGAAAGGCTTGTGCATAGCTGATTTTTAAATCACTGTCACCCACTTCCGCTTTATCACTTTCGCTCGGCAAAATTTCAATATTTGCCTCGACAGTTGGCACACGTTTTAAATTTTCAAGAGATTGCTCAATATCTCGCACATTCAAAATATCGCCTGAAGCAAAGGTAAAACCCGTTAAAGCATGCAAGGTAGTAAAACGCGGAACATTCCCACTATCTACCACGATGATGTTGCGAACGTTACCTAAAATGACGGTTAAATGGAGTTTACCCCCACGCAAATCTTGTTCTTCAGTAACAACTCGTGTCGTCACATAGCCTTTCTCAATAATATTGTTTTGCACCTGCTTCATTAAAATACCCAAACCGTCACCACCAAAACAGTGTGGCAACCTTAGGTTTAAATCATTCACTGCTTTATCAAATGCCCATTGAAATTGGCTTTGTGAAGAGGTTGAGCCGTAATCGGTAAGTGAAATTTGGTGAATAAGGTAACAAGGGGATTCGTGATGAGGAAGGGATAGTGTTTGATGAGTAGACGTATCTAATCTCACCTCCACTGAGCGCTGAATTTGTTTTTGTTGGGCTTGGTGATGTTGTTGCTGGCGTAATTTTTCGGCAGCATCGAATTGGTTTAACTGAGGTAAGTTTTGAGGTTGGTTTGCAACAGAAAAAGTTGACGCTACGGAAAGCACCACTATTGTACAAAGATTTTTGTAGAACGCATCCATACAGTGAATTTTTATATTGTATTTAATTTAAATATTAATTATAAACGTCTAAGAGCACATTATCAAATAGTTACATATTGAATTAGTCAAACAAAAAGATAAGAAAATGTAGCAGAAACATAGAATTGAGTCTTTGTACAGCTGCTAAATAATGTTGCTACTTTTTACAAATTTCATAAGAAATTCGACCGGTTGTTTTCTTTTCGTTAAAATAGCCGTCAAAATTACTTTTCAATCGGTCTAATGAAACTCAATTCTCAACAACAGCAAGCGGTGGAGTACACCAGTGGCGCTTGTCTTGTGCTAGCGGGGGCTGGCTCGGGCAAAACTCGGGTGATTATTAACAAAATCGCTCATTTAATTGCACATTGTGGCTATTTGCCCAAACAGATTGCAGCCGTCACATTTACCAACAAGGCAGCTCGTGAAATGCGGGAGCGGGTGGCTCACTCCATCGGGAAGGAAAACAGCAAAGGGCTGACGATTTCGACTTTTCACACGCTCGGTTTTGATATTTTAAAGCGTGAATACAAGTTACTCGGTTTTAAATCGGGTATGACGTTGTTTGATGAACACGATCAAATCGCGTTGCTTAAACATTTATTGCCCGAAAATGTGACGGAAGATAAAGATTTACTCAAAGCGTTAATTTCTTCTATTTCAAATTGGAAAAATGATTTGCTTTCGCCTGAAATGGTCATCGCTCAAGTTCGTGATGAGCGTGGGCGGGTGTTTTCGCATTTTTATCAACGCTATCAAAATCAGTTGAAGGCTTATAATGCCTTAGATTTTGATGACTTGATTATGCTGCCAGTGTTGTTGTTTCGTCAATTCCCAGAGGCGAAAGAACGCTGGCAAAACAAAATTCGCTATTTGTTGGTCGATGAATATCAAGACACTAACACGAGCCAATATGAGTTAATTAAATTGATTGTGGGTAATGAGCCAAATTTCACCGTAGTGGGCGATGATGATCAATCTATTTATTCGTGGCGTGGGGCGAAGCCTGAAAATATGCAACGCCTGCGTGAGGATTTTGATTTAAAAGTGCTCAAACTGGAGCAAAATTACCGCTCTAGCCAACGAATTTTACATTGTGCCAATATTTTAATTGATAACAATGAGCATTTATTTAGCAAACGTCTGTTTTCTGAGTTAGGAGAGGGCGAAAAACTGAGTGTGATTGAGGCAAAAAATGAGGAGCACGAGGCGGAACAGATTGTTGGAGAGTTGATTGCTCACCGTTTTTCTCGCAAAACTAAATATAAAGATTATGCGATTTTGTATCGGGGCAATCATCAATCCCGTTTATTGGAAAAATTGTTAATGCAAAACCGCATTCCGTACAAAATTTCGGGAGGAACGTCGTTTTTTGCTCGGACAGAAATCAAAGATATGATGGCGTATTTGCGTTTGTTGGTGAATCAAGATGACGATGCAGCATTTTTACGCATTGTGAATACACCAAAGCGTGAAATTGGGGCGGCAACGTTGGAAAAATTGGGGACGCTTGCCAATGAAAAACAGGTAAGCTTGTTTGAAGCGATTTTCGATTTTGAACTCATTCAACGTTTAACACCGAAGCCTTACCAAGCCTTGCAAGATTTTGCTCGTTGGATTGTGGAAATTGCCGATCAGGTGGAGCGTTCTTCTCCCATTGAGGCAGTAAAAGATCTGCTAGAAAAAATTCAATATGAAGCCTATTTGTATGAAATGGCAACAAACCCGAAAGTGGCGGAAATGCAGAGCCGTAATGTTCAAACTTTATTTGAATGGGTGCAGGGAATGTTAGAGGGAGATGAAATTGAAGAGCCTATGAATTTGGTGCAGGTGGTGAATCGATTAACTTTACGAGATAGGCTAGAGCGAGGCGAGGACGAGGAAGATGCCGATCAGGTGCAATTAATGACGCTCCACGCTTCTAAAGGATTAGAATTTCCATACGTTTTTTTAATCGGAATGGAGGAGGGCATTTTACCGCACCAAACCAGCCTTGATGAAGATAATATAGAAGAAGAACGTCGTTTGGCTTATGTAGGTATTACTCGAGCTCAGCAAATGCTGACCTTTTCATTTTGTAAAGAACGTCGCCAATATGGAGAAATTATCAAACCAGAGCCAAGCCGTTTTTTAATGGAATTACCGCAAGACGATTTAGTTTGGGAAAGTAATAAACCAAGACTGACAGAAGAGCAAAAAGAGGCAAAATCTTCAGCCAATATTGCGAATTTAATGGCGATGTTGAAAGCGAATAAGAAATAAGCACAAGCGGTTAAATTTTGAAAGTTTTTTGCACATTTTCATTAACATTTGACCGCTTGTATGTGAGATAATTTGACTTATCTCAATAAATCTGCGGAATACCTATGTTCAATTATTACATTGTGGATTTTGACGTTATAGACTAAAAGGGTCTATATAGGAGAAACAAGATGGAATTAAAAACGGTTATTGAGCAACGCAAAACTATTAAAGCGTTTAATCCGACAGTGAAAATTAGCCGTGAGGAGCTGCAAGAAATGTTAATGTTAGCACAGCTTGCGCCTTCTAAGGCAAATTTGCAGCCTTGGCGATTTGTGGTAGTTGATGATGAAGCACTCAAAAAAGAGCTATCTACTCAGGTTGCATTTAACGGCCCGCCGTGTGAAACCGCTTCCGTTGTCGTTGTGGTCTTGGCAGATTTACACTATGAAAAATTATTAGACGATCTTGTTGATCAGTCGATAGAAAAAGGTTGCTTGCATCAAGATTTCCGTGATCGGAAAATTGATTTTTTACTAGGGCTTCATCAACAATTAACGGAATTGGATATTCGCGATCAAGTTTTAATTGATAGCAGTTTAAGTGCGATGCAACTTATGCTAATTGCCAAAGATAAAGGATACGATACTCATGCAATCGGAGTGTTTAACCGCAGTGCAGTAGTTAATTTACTTGATATTGACAATAATCGTTATTTACCTGTAATGTTGTTAGCCATCGGGAGGGCTGCAAATCCACCATTACTAAGCTGTCGTTTGGGGTTAGAATATACAGTGTCTTGGAATAATGGGAGAGGATTTAAAAAGTAATACATATCTTACGGTGGCCAAATTTCTTTATTTTTTGCCAAAAACTGTTAGAATTTGACCGCTTTTATGACGATATTTTAGATGTAAAGTATTAAAACTTTAAATCGAATTCTTGGCAAAATGATGTTTTCTAGTCACTGGCTGACGTAATTTGATTACAAAATACATTTTGAGTGAAAGCGATTATCATAAAATTGCTTTATAATTTTAAACTTGATTGATAAGAGGAAGAGAATATGGCTAAGCATTATGATTATCTTGCGATTGGCGGTGGCAGCGGTGGCATTGCTTCTATTAACCGTGCCGCAAGTTATGGCAAGAAATGTGCAATTATTGAAGCAAAACATTTAGGCGGAACCTGTGTGAATGTGGGGTGTGTACCGAAAAAGGTGATGTTCTATGGTGCTCAGATTGCAGAAGCTATTCAGCATTATGCGCCTGATTATGGTTTTGATATTTCTGTTAATCACTTTGACTATGGCAAATTGGTAGAAAACAGACAGGCTTATATTAAGCGTATTCATACTTCTTATCATAATGTACTCAGTAAAAATAATGTGGATATATTAAATGGTTTTGCTCGTTTTAAAGATGCAAAGACTGTTGAGGTCAGCTATGAAGATGGCTCGAAAGAAGTAGTCACTGCAGATCATATTTTAATTGCAACAGGCGGTCGCCCAGCTCTTCCTGATTTAGACGGTGCAGAATATGGTATTACTTCAGATGGCGTATTTGCGTTAAATACGTTACCAAAATCGGTTGCAATTGTTGGTGCTGGCTATATTGCAGTAGAATTATCTGGCGTTTTTAATAGCTTAGGCGTACAAACGCATTTGTTTGTACGTAAAGATAGCCCAATGCGTCAGCAAGATCCGTTAATTATTGAAACCTTGGTAGACGTGTTAGCTGAAGATGGCATTGAGCTTCATACTCAAGCCGTGCCGAAAAAAGTAGTGAAAAATCAAGATGGTTCCCTGACTTTAACACTAGAAGATGGGCGTGAAACAACAATTGAAACTTTAGTTTGGGCAATTGGACGAGAACCCGCTACTGATGCGATTAATTTAGATGTAGCTGGTGTTGAAACCAATGAGCGTGGTTTTATAAAAGTAGATAAATTCCAAAATACTAACGTGCCAAATATATATGCGGTTGGCGATATTATTGAAGGCGGGATTGAATTAACGCCTGTGGCTGTGGCAGCAGGTCGCCGATTATCAGAGCGTTTATTCAACAATAAGCCCAATGAGCATTTAGACTATAACTTAGTGCCAACCGTCGTATTTAGTCATCCGCCAATTGGGGCGATTGGTTTAACTGAGCCTCAAGCTATTGAGCAATATGGGGAAGATAATGTAAAAGTCTATAAATCTTCTTTTACCGCAATGTACACTGCAGTTACTCAATATCGCCAGCCTTGTCGAATGAAATTGGTATGCATCGGTAAAGAAGAAAAAATCGTTGGGTTACACGGTATTGGCTTTGGTGTTGATGAGATGATTCAAGGGTTTGCGGTTGCGATTAAGATGGGGGCAACAAAGGCTGATTTTGACAATACTATTGCAATTCACCCAACTGGTTCGGAAGAATTTGTTACAATGCGATAATTAAAAATATGAAGGTATCACTTAATTTAGTTGCTTTATGTTTGTTGACGGTTGGAGAAGCTTATGCTCAGACGCATAATAAAGTCAATATAAGTGAACCAATACAACAAGAAAATAAACCGAGATTTAAAATTTCTGAACGTAGAATACTAATACCAACTAAAGAAGAGCAGGTGAGTAGTTTTTCGATGGAGGAATTGCGTGTAGGTATTCAGCGAATTCTTGATAAAGCAGAGATACAATATTATAAATCTCAATGCCGATATGCTTTTATGTCTGACAGAGAGGTAATTGAACACCGTTGTGAAACTAAAAAAATTGCGATGCCAGACTAAAAACGGAGCCTATGCTCCGTTTTATTATGCTTATTCGCCTTGAAATAAGAATGGATTTACTCCACTTCTTGATAAGCCTTTTTGCTCCATTTCAGAATCTAAAAATAGGCTGGCTAAATCGTCAGCGACAGCTTCAACGTTAAAGTCTTTATCTTGATAAAGCACTTTTAAGTAAGAGTGGCAATCTCCGCAGCTTTCTGCTTTAACTGCCGCCTCTACGCTATTTAGGCTCCAATAATCTAATTTACCCGTTTCATCACAATTGGTGCATTTTGAACGCACAATATGCCATTCACTTTCGCATAAAGAACAGTGTAAATAACGCAACCCTTGTACTTCACCGAAATGAATAACACTGCTAACAGGTGCGGAATTGCATACAGGGCAAAAATGTTTATGGCCAACCTCAGCTCTTGTATTGCGAGGTAGCTGCTGTGCTAGTTGTACCCAATATAGCGAAAGAGCCGCCCAGATAAATACAGCTTTATCTGCAGGCACCAGTTCATAATGCTCATTTAGAAGATTATCTGCTAAGTTTTCTAATTCAGAAACTGAGGCTTTTTCCAACCATTCTAATGTTGGTAGAATGGTATCGTTAGCGTAAGATTTGAATTTTTGAATAATCGCGAAGAGCAACTCTCTCCATTCGTCGCTACGTTGAAAATTTTTGCTGTTTAGCGGTTTATCGCCTTGTGTTAATTCTACACAAGCGGTTATTTTTTCAGAATAATTTGCAATAGGTCTGCTAGTGAATAATTCAAGTTGAATATCTACTAAATGGGCGGTAAATTCCATATAGTCGGCAAACGGGTTTTCTTTAGCTAATTCACGTAAACGCTTTGCACGGCGAGAATAGAGATTTTTAGGGTTAGCAAAGAGTAATTCGGGTTGTTGAAATGAATTTGCAACTTGTTGAATTTCATCTTGTTGTAAAATTTTGATACTCATAACGATCCTAAGTCATAAAATAAAAGTGCGGAATTCTCCGCACTTTGTGTGATTATTAGACAGTGTTATTTTTTAACGTGTTTGTCGATTTCCGGTAATATTTCTTCACGATACCATCTTGGGTGATGTTTTTTCGCCCAGCGAACAGTTACCCAACCTTCAACCATACCTCTGATTGAGCCTTTTACCCAGAATGCCATATAGATATGTACCAGAATGCCAGTAAATAACATAAATGCCATTGTAGAGTGAAGTAAAATCGCAATTCTAATCACAGGAATGGAAAAATATTCTGAGAAGAATTGTCTCCACATAATAATCCCTGTAATTAAGAGAGTAAACATAGCAATAATCAGCGTCCAGAATAGTAATTTCTGACCTAGATTATATTTGCCGTTATCCGCAACAGCGTGTTCGTTACCTTTTAACACCTCAACAATGCCTTTTGCCCAGCGAATATCGTTTTTCTCAGGAATATTATGATGCCAGTACATTAATGCAACAATGCTAAATGCAATAAACATAATGATCCCCGTGAAGGGGTGTACCGCACGAGCAATTTGTGGCGTGCCTAAGATCTCTGTTAGCCAGGCAAAATCAGGGAAGAAGAATGCTACACCAGTAAACATCGTCATAAAGAATGAGATCACGAGAAACCAGTGACTAACACGAGCTAACGGCTTATGACGAACGATTTTAGTATCATTCGTAACGATGTATGGCTTACTCATCTCTATCTCCTTCTCTAATATTATGGTGATGATCTTCCACATCTTCTTCAACGTTTGGACCAACGGTTACATAGTGTGCTACTTCCGCTAATGCTAAGCCACCTAATGCAACAGCTGCAACTGGTTTTAAGATGTCTTTCCATAAAGTGATGGTTGAGTCAATTTTCGGATCCTTCGGTAATCCAGAGTAAAGTTCTGGTTTATCGGCGTGATGTAAAACATACATAACGTGTGTTCCACCGACACCTTCTGGATCATAAAGCCCTGCGTTTTCATAACCACGTGCTTTAAGATCTGCAATACGTTGTTCAGCGTAGAACTTCATTTGTTCTTTGCTACCGAAGCGAATTGCGCCTGTTGGGCAAGTTTTCACACAAGCGGGCTCTTGGCCTACAGTGACACGATCCACACATAATGTGCATTTGTAAACACGATTATCTTCTGGATTCATGCGTGGGATATTAAATGGACAACCCGCGATACAGTAACCACAGCCTATACATTTATCAGATTGGAAGTCCACAATACCATTAGCGTATTGAATAATTGCACCTGGAGATGGGCAAGCTTTTAAACAGCCTGGCTCAGTACAGTGCATACAACCATCTTTACGAATGAGCCACTCTAAGCGGTCATTTTCTTCAACTTCGTTGAATTTCATCACCGTCCACGCTTTTGCATTCAGATCAGCTGGATTATCATACACACCGACACAAGCAGCATTGACATCAGAGCGGATATCATTCCATTCTGAGCAACCTACCTGACAGGCTTTGCAACCAATACAGGTAGTGACATCAATTAATTTCGCCACTTCCACCTGGTGGGAACGAGCCTGCGGTGCTGGTGTTAAACCAGAAGTTGCGGAGATCTTAATAATGTTTTGAGATTGAACTACACCCATTTTTAGCCTCCAATTCTCTCAATGTTTAACAACATACACTTCGATTCTGGCGTATTAGAACTAGGATCGCCCGAGCGTACTGTTAGGTTATTAGCAAAATAACCTTTTTTCGCTCCAGTAGTTGCTGCAAATCCCCAGTGAATCGGAATACCGATCGTATGAATTGGCTTGCCGTCAGACACTAATGAGCGAATACGTTTAGTCACTACTGCAACCGCTTTAATTTCGCCACGTTTAGACCAAACACGGACTTTATCACCATTTTTAATGCCTTTTTCTTCAGCTAATTTCTCGCTGATTTCAACAAATTGCTCTGGTTGAGCAATCACGTTGAGAAGCACATTTTTCGTCCAATAGTGGAAATGTTCGGTTAAACGATAAGTGGTACCAACGTATGGGAATTCATCACTTGTACCTAAATCCTCTTTATCCGTTGGTAAAATACGAGCAACAGGGCTGTAAATTACATTAGGATGTAATGGGTTAGTGCCGATTGGTGTTTCTAATGGCTCATAATGTTCTGGGAATGGGCCATCAATCATACGCTCACGCACGAATAAACCAGATACTCCCTCTGGTTGCATAGTAAATGGCATTGTTGGAGAGTTTGGAGGTGCAGTACCGAAGTCAGCAACATCAATATAGTTCCAGTTTTTACCATTCCATTTCACTAATTGACGTTTTGGGTTCCACGGCTTACCGCTTAAATCTGCTGAAGCACGGTTATAAAGAATACGACGGTTTGCAGGCCATGAAAATGCCCAGCCTAAGGTGTTACCCAAACCAGATGGATCTGAATTATCACGATTAGCCATTTGGTTACCTCTTTGAGTCCATTGACCAGTATAGATCCAACACCCACCAGAGGTTGTACCATCATCACGCATTTGACCAAAGCTTGAAAGTAATTCGCCTTGTTTAACAAGAATATTGCCATTAGCATCTTTAACATCAGCTAAGGCATAACCGTTATTTTCTTTTGCAATTTCCTCTGCTTTCGGCTCTAACGGATTTGCGTAGTTCCAGGTCATCGCTTCGAGTGGTTCTAGCGGTGCTTTACCACCTTCTTTATGATAGAGGTGGATTAACTCCGCTCGAATTTCAGACAAGATATCAACATCTGGTTTTGCTTCGTGTGGAGCATCAGCCGCTTTCCAGTGCCACTGTAGCCAACGACCTGAGTTTGCAATAGAACCATCTTCTTCTGCGAAGCAAGTTGTTGGTAAACGGAATACTTCAGTTTGGATTTCTGCAGAATTTACATTATTGAACTCGCCGTGGTTTTTCCAGAATTCAGACGTATCGGTAATAAGCGGGTCAAAAATGACTAAATATTTCAAATTACTTAACGCTTTGATAATTTTCTGTGAGTTCGGGTAAGAGGCAACAGGGTTCATACCTTGACAGAAGTAACCATTGATTTTGCCTTCATACATTTGCTCAATGAAACGGAAGTGGTCGATGCCCCCTTTTTGTAACTTCGGCAGATAGTGGAAACCAAACTCGTTTTCAGCGGTTGCGTTATCGCCATAGAATGATTTCATCATACTGATGAAGAATTTCGGTGCATTTACCCAATAGTTGACCTGGTCTGCTCCCATTGCTTTCGGTGTAATACGTGTTAAGAATGCTTCTAATGAAACATCGGTTTCGCTAGGCAGTGGTAAGTAAGCTGGAAGCCGTGCTGGGAATAAACCTAAATCAGTAATACCTTGCACGTTTGAGTGACCACGTAATGCGTTTACGCCACCACCCGACACACCGATGTTACCGCACAATAGCTGGATCATCGCCATAGAACGGATATTTTGCGAACCAACGGTATGTTGTGTCCAACCTAACGCATAAAGGAAAGTAGCTGCTTTATCTGGAGCAGAGGTTTTCGCAATTTCTTCACAGAAAATCAAGAAATCTTTTTGTGGTGTGCCTGTAATACGCTCAACCATTTCTGGCGTATAGCGAGAAACGTGTTCACGTAGCATATTCAGTACGCAACGAGGATCTTGAAGGCTCATATCTCTTAACGGATTGCCTTCTTCATCCATTTGGTAAGTCCAAGTAGATCTATCTTTATAGGTACGCGTAGCTTCATCATAGCCAGTAAATAGACCGTCTTCGAATTTGAAGCCTTCGTGTATTAAGAAAGTTGCATTGGTATAGTGTTTAACATATTCGTGTTGAATTTTATCGTTTTTTAACAAATAGTTTATCGCACCTAGTAGGAACGTAATATCCGTACCTGAACGTAATGGCATATAGATATCAGCCACCGCAGCACTTCGGTTAAAGCGTGGATCTACCACCATTAACTTAGCACCATTTTGTTTTTTCGCTTCAATTGCCCAGCGGAAACCTACAGGGTGAGCTTCAGCGGCGTTACCGCCCATAACAATAACGAGATCAGAGTTTTTAATATCAACCCAGTGGTTGGTCATCGCACCGCGACCAAATGATGGAGCAAGACTTGCTACCGTTGGTCCGTGTCAGATACTCGCTTGGTTATCGGTAAATACCATACCGAGAGAGCGAACCCATTTTTGGGTTAATAAACCAGTTTCGTTACTACAGGCAGAACCTGCTAAGAAGCCAGCGGTTAACCAGTGATTAACTGGTGTACCTTCTATATTTTTTTCAATAAAGTTGGCATCACGGTCATCTTTAATATGGCGAGAAATACGTTCAATAGCCTCATGCCAAGAAATTCGTTTCCATTCGCTTGAGCCAGGCTCTCGCACCTCAGGATAATGTACACGGCGGTCACTATTTACATAGTCTAACGCGCCTGCTCCTTTAGGACATAATGCCCCACGGCTAACAGGATGGTCTGGATCCCCTTCAATATGGAAAAGTTTCCCTTTACTATTCATTGCTTGTCCGCCTAAAGAATACATTAGCATTCCGCAGCCTACAGCACAGTAAGTACAGGTTTGGCGAGTTTCTTTCGCTCTTAAGAGCTTATATTCGCGAGGGGCTGCTAATGCTGCTGTTGGTGCAAAACCTAACATTGCAGCAGAAGTGCTTGCCATTCCACCTGCACAGACCTTAAAGAACTTACGTCTTGAGATCTGCATAATCACTCCAAATCATATAAATGGTAAATAAAAGTAAATGTGATCAAAAAATTGATTTAATAAATCTCTCGAAGAGGTGTATTATTTTCCTTCTAATAAAGGAAAATGAACATACTCTTTTTGGGTAAAAAATAGGCTAAATACCAAAGAAATTTGTTTTAAACCAAATTTAAGCCGCATAATGATACAACTTTTTAACAAAATAAACTACTTTTAAGCATACAAGAGATAAATATTGTGAATAAGATCACAAAAATAGAGGTTAAAAAATTATTATTCTTAACAACTGGGCTGGAAAAGCAACATTGTGAGGATAATTTGATTTCAGAAGTACCCGTTGCGCTAGTTTATAATGGGATTTCGCATACAGTTATGATGGCAACGCCTTCAGATTTAGACGACTTTGCGTTAGGTTTTTCTTTGGCAGAGGGAATTTTGAATGCCCCACAAGAGCTATATGGGCTAGATATTATTGAGCAAGAACAGGGAATAGAAATTCAGCTCGAAATTTCTACGCGTCAATTCGTAGAATTAAAAGAGAAACGCCGTTCAATGGCTGGGCGAACAGGCTGCGGAATTTGTGGTGTTGAGCAATTAGAGCAAGTCCATCAAAGTTGCAAAATTGTTAAAAAAAATAACCGCTTGCAGGGCGTTAATCCGCTAATTTTAGCATATTGTTTAGCACAACTAGAAAATGCTCAATCTTTATCAAAGGAGACGGGAGCAAGCCACGCGGCCGCCTTTTTCAGTATTGATGGAACATTGTTGGCTATTCGTGAAGATGTTGGGCGGCACGTTGCCTTAGATAAGTTGATTGGCTGGTATGCTAAAGCAGGTTTCCCTAATGGTTTTGTCTTTGTGACCAGTCGAGCGAGTTTTGAAATGGTGCAAAAATGTTTGGCAGTGGGGATTGAAATGTTATGTGCGATTTCTGCTACTACAGAAATGGCGACTAAAATGGCTCGTGATAATCAATTCACTTTATTAGCTTTTGCTCGCAAGGGGAAAGCCACAATTTATTCAGGCGCGGAGAGATTGTTTCTTAAATAGTTATGGACATAGCAATTTTATTGGCAGACAAAATTTTACAGCTTACCTTAATGGTATTGCTAGGCTATGCGATTGTAAAAACGAAACTGTTAACCTCAGAGCAAAGTTATCCTATTTCAATTATTGGGTTATATATTATTAGCCCAGCAATGCTGATAACTGCATTTCAAGTTGATTACACCTCTGAAACGCTTAACGGATTATACCTTGCGTTTTTTCTCTCAATTATCTTCAGTGCTTTGTTGATTTTCTTAGGCTGGCTACTCAAGAAAACGGCAAAATTAGATAATATTGAACAAGCTACGTCTATTTATTCCAATTCTGGCAACTTGATTATTCCGATAGTCGCTTCTCTTTTAGGAAATGAGTGGGTTATTTATTCTACAGCATTTATTGTGGTGCAGACCGTACTTTTTTGGTCGCATTTGCGGACATTAATATGTGGAAAGGGAACGGTGCCGTTGCGAAAAGTCATCTTCAACATCAATATTATTGCTATTGTTGTTGGGTTAATGTTATTTCTATTCCACATCAAATTGCCAACAACGATTGCCAGTACCTTATCCAGTTTAGGTTATATGATAGGGCCTTTATCTATGCTTGTAGCAGGAATGCTCATTGCGGCGGTTCCATTTAAAGAAATTATTACCGATAAGCGGATTTATCTAGTCACTTTCCTGCGTTTACTTTTTATTCCTTTGATTTTATTGCTTGTGATTAAATTGTGTGGATTTGAAAATTGGGTTATCAATGGTGACATTATTGTGATGATTACTTTCCTCGCTACAATTAGCCCCTCAGCGGCAACAGTAACCCAAATGGCGGTTGTTTACGGGCAAGATGCCAAAAAAGCGAGTGCGATTTATGGCGTAACGACATTATTGTGTGTATTTACAATGCCATTTATTATCTGGCTTTATCTAATTATTTAAGTGGCAAGCGGTGAGATTTTTGCAAAATTTTGTAAAAATCTCACCGCTTGTGTTACTACATTAAGCGACAGTGACTGATTCAATCACCACATCTTCAACGGGAACATCTTGGTGGAAACCTTTGTTACCTGTTTTTACGCCCTTGATTTTATCTACCACGTCCATTCCTTCAACCACTTCGCCAAAGACCGCGTAGCCCCATTCTTGCACTACGCTCTTGCCGAACATCTCTTTTGAGCGATAATCTAAGAAAGTGTTATCTGCCACATTGATGAAAAATTGTGAGGAAGCAGAGTGCGGATCAGACGTGCGAGCCATTGCCAACGTGCCACGTTTATTGCTTAAACCGTTGTTCGCCTCATTTTGGATTGACGCTTTGGTTGGTTTTTCGGTCATTCCAACCGTCATACCGCCGCCTTGAATCATAAAACCGTCAATCACACGGTGGAAAATTGTGCCGTTGTAGAAGCCTTCTTTGCAGTAATCTTCAAAGTTTTTTGCCGTGATAGGCGCTTTTTCAACGTTCAATTCGATTTTGATGTCACCCAAATTGGTGTGTAATGTAATCATTCGATGTCCCTTATAAATAAAAATGGAATGAAAAATAAATTTCGCTCGCTATTATTAAAAAGTTTAAACGAAATTGCAAAAAAATCTCAAAATCAGACCGCTTATTCGCTATACTTAGCCCTATTTTTACCGAATTTTTTAATCAGAGGACACTTATGCTCAAAATTTATAACACCCTAAAACGTGAAAAAGAAGAATTTAAGCCGATCAACCCGAATCAAGTGGGAATGTACGTTTGTGGTGTGACGGTTTATGATCTTTGTCATTTTGGGCACGGTCGTACTTTTGTGTCGTTTGATGTGATTGCACGCTATTTACGTTATTTGGGCTACAATTTGCGTTATATCCGCAACATTACGGATGTGGACGATAAAATCATCAAGCGTGCGTTAGAAAATAATGAAACTTGCGATGAATTGGTGGAGCGAATGATTGCTGAAATGCACAAGGATTTTGATGCGTTGAACATTCTCCGCCCAGATGTGGAACCTCGTGCAACAAAGCATATTCCTGAAATTATCGCAATGGTGGAAAAACTCATCAAAAACGGACACGCTTATGTGGCAACCGATGGCGATGTGATGTTTGATGTGGAATCTTTCCAAAAATATGGTGCGTTATCTCGCCAAAACTTAGCACAGCTACAAGCAGGGGCAAGGGTAGAAATCAAATCGGTGAAGAAAAATCCGATGGATTTCGTGCTTTGGAAAATGTCGAAACAGAACGAACCAAGCTGGGAAAGCCCGTGGGGCAATGGTCGCCCAGGCTGGCACATTGAATGTTCGGCAATGAATAGCAAAGAGCTAGGCGAACATTTCGATATTCACGGCGGCGGTTCAGACTTAATGTTCCCACATCACGAAAATGAAATTGCCCAATCTTGCTGTGCCCACGGTGGTGATTATGTAAACTATTGGCTACACACCGGAATGCTCACGATTGATAAAGAGAAAATGTCGAAATCGCTCGGCAACTTCTTCAGCATTCGCCATATGTTAGGTTTGTACGATGCGGAGTCGCTGCGTTATTTCTTCCTTACCGCACATTATCGCTCGCTACTTGATTACAGCATTGATAACTTAGATTTGGCTCGCTCCGCTCTTGAACGTTTATACACCGCTTTGCGTGGTTGTGATGTATCGGGGGAAGCGATTGGCGGCGAGCAATATGTGGACGCGTTCAAAACCGCAATGGATGATGATTTCAACACCCCAGGTGCATTAGCGGTATTATTTGAAATCGCCCGTGAGCTCAACAAAATCAAAACCGAAGATATGGTAAAGGCGAACGGTTTAGCCGTTCGTTTAAAAGAGTTGGCAGGCGTGTTAGGCTTGCTTGAGCAAGACCCAGAGGCTTTCTTAAAAGGCGATGCGAACGATGACGAAACCGCCGAAATTGAAGCCTTAATTCACCAACGTAATGAAGCCAAAGCCGCTAAAAACTGGGCGGTGGCAGATGAAGTACGTGATAAACTCAAAGCAATGAATATTGTGCTGGAAGACACCTCGAATGGCACGATTTGGCGGAAGGCTTAATTTTAAAGTGTTACAAGCGGCTGTTTTTTGCAAAAAAATGGCAAATTTCGACCGCTTGTTTGTTTAGATGAAAACCAATCATACAGAATCGTAATTTATTTCAAGTGCAAGCGCTTATTTTATGCGTTATGCTTATTTGGAATAAAAAAATTAGGTTTGTTAATTGACATAGCATTCTAGACGTCTAAAATAGGTCGAAATAGAACGATTAATCAAAATTGGATATAAAAATGATTCAGCTGAAAAATATCAGCAAGCAATTTGAGGTGAAAGGTAAAAAAATTACTGCTCTTGATAATGTGAACCTTGATGTTCCCAAAGGCACAATTTACGGTGTAATTGGGGCATCAGGTGCGGGGAAGAGCACCTTAATTCGTTGCGTAAATTTATTAGAACGTCCAACAATCGGGCAAGTGATTGTAGATGGGCAAGATTTAACCGCAATGTCGGATAAAGAGCTGATTTCCGCTCGTCGCAACATTGCGATGATTTTCCAGCATTTTAATTTGCTCTCTTCACAAACCGTGTTTGAAAATGTGGCGTTATCGTTACGTTTAAGCAATACGCCAAAAGAGCAAGTGGAAAGGAAAGTCAATGAATTATTAGAGTTGGTTGGGTTAATGGATCGTAAAGATGTTTATCCCGCTAATCTTTCAGGTGGTCAGAAGCAGCGTGTGGCGATTGCTCGTGCTTTGGCAAGCGATCCGCAGGTGTTATTGTGTGATGAGGCAACCAGTGCGTTAGACCCTGCTACCACCCAATCTATTTTGCAATTACTACGAGATATTAATAAACGCCTTGGCTTGACGATTTTATTAATCACGCACGAAATGGAAGTGGTAAAACGTATTTGCGACCGTGTGGCGGTAATTGATAAGGGGCAGTTAATTGAATCAGGTTCGGTGAGTGAGATTTTCTCGAATCCGAGAACGGCGTTGGCTCAAAAATTTATTCAATCAACGTTTCATTTTGATTTGCCACAAGAATATAGAGAGCAGCTTTTAAGTTCACCAACAGAGCATAGTCAGCCGATTATTAAATTTGAATTTACAGGGCGTTCAGTTGATGCTCCGCTGCTTTCGATAGCATCGAAAAAATTTGGTATTGATTTCAGTATTTTGATGTCGCAAATTGATTATGCAGGTGGCGTAAAATTTGGTTTTGTGATTGCAGAAGTCAGCGGTAACTCAGATTCTATTGCGGAAGCGAAGTTTTATTTAATGGATAATAATGTAAAAGTTGAGGTGTTAGGCTATGTGGGATAATTTTATGGCTGAATTAACGCCTCAAATGTGGAGCTTAGTTTGGGCTTCTACCTTTGAAACCATTTATATGGGCTTTGTAGCAACGGCATTGTCAGTAATTATTGGTTTGCCAATTGGTTTTTTAGCCTTTTTAACAGGTAGGGGTGAGATTTTAGAAAACCCAAGATTGCATCAAATTTTAGATGTGGTGATTAATATTGGGCGTTCTATTCCGTTTATTATTTTGTTGATTATTTTACTGCCATTTACTCGTTTAATTGTAGGAACAACACTTGGCACAACGGCAGCGATTGTTCCGTTAAGTGCGTCTGCAATTCCGTTTTTTGCAAGACTAACGTCTAATGCGTTATTAGAAATTCCGTCAGGTTTAACAGAGGCTGCAAAATCAATGGGGGCAACGAATTGGCAAGTAGTCACTAAATTTTATTTACCTGAATCCTTACCGATTTTAATCAATGGCATTACATTAACTTTGGTGGCATTAATTGGTTATTCGGCAATGGCGGGGGCTGTTGGTGGTGGTGGCTTAGGTAACTTAGCAATTAGTTATGGCGAACACCGTAATATGGTCTATGTGAAATGGATTGCCACGATTATTATTGTAGCAATTGTAATGATAAGCCAGAAATTAGGTGACCATTTAGCGAAACGTTACGATCATCGTTAATTTATTATAAAAGAGGATTTTTTATGAAGTTGAAAAACATATTAGGTATCGCTTTAGTTTCAGCACTGGCACTAACTGCCTGCAAAGAAGAGAAAAAAACAGAGTCAGTTGCAGCAGAGCCTGCAAAAATTAAAGTGGGCGTAATGTCTGGTCCTGAGCATACTGTTGCAGAGCGTGCTGCACAAATCGCAAAAGAAAAATACGGTTTAGAAGTAGAGTTTGTATTATTTAACGACTACGCATTACCAAACACCGCAGTAAGCAAAGGTGATTTAGATGCAAACGCAATGCAGCATAAACCCTATTTAGATAAAGACAGCCAATCAAAAGGTCTAAACAACTTAGTGATTGTAGGCAACACTTTTGTTTATCCATTAGCGGGTTACTCTAAAAAAATCAAAAATGTGTCTGAATTAGCAAATCATGCTGTGATTGCCGTACCAAACGATCCATCAAACTTAGCTCGTGCGTTAATTTTATTAGAAAAACAAGGATTAATTAAATTAAAAGATAACACTAACTTGTTCTCAACCTCGTTAGACATTATCGAAAATCCGAAAAGCCTAAAAATTAAAGAAGTAGATACTTCTATTGCGGCTAAAGCGTTAGATGACGTAGATTTAGCTGTAGTAAACAATACTTACGCTGGTCAAGTTGGCTTAAATACGCAAGATCACGGTGTGTTTGTAGAAGATAAAGAATCTCCATATGTGAATATCATTGTGGCTCGTGAAGATAATAAAGATTCAACAAATGTACAAAATTTTATTAAATCTTATCAAACTGAAGAAGTGTACCAAGAAGCTCAAAAACATTTCAAAGATGGTGTAGTGAAAGGTTGGTAATCTAATTTTTATTAGTAGCGATTAGTCTAAGCTAATCGCTTTTTATATCTTTAAACCCTTACATAAGAAGGAAACAGAATGAACTTTAAAAAACTATTAGGCGTGGCATTAGTGTCAGCATTAGCGTTAAGTGCTTGTAAAGAAGAGAAAGCCTCTACGGTAGCGAATGAACCAGCAAAACAAGCTCCATTAAAAGTGGGTGTAATGACTGGTCCTGAAGCACAAATGACAGAAGTTGCAGTGAAAATTGCAAAAGAAAAATATGGCTTAGATGTAGAATTAGTGCAATTTACTGAATATACACAGCCAAATGCAGCGTTACACGCTAAAGATTTAGATGCAAACGCATTCCAGACTGTACCATATTTAGAGCAAGAGTCGAAAGATCGTGGTTATAAGTTAGCGATTATCGGTAATACTTTAGTTTGGCCAATTGCAGCATACTCAAAGAAAATCAAAAACATTTCTGAGCTGCAAGATGGTGCAACAGTTGCAATTCCTAACAATGCAAGTAATACTGCACGTGCTTTATTATTACTTCAAGCTCACGGTTTATTGAAATTAAAAGATCCAAAAAATGTGTTTGCAACAGAAAATGATATTGTTGAAAATCCGAAAAACATTAAAATCGTACAAGCCGATACTTCACTCTTAACTCGTATGTTAGATGATGTAGAATTAGCGATAATCAACAATACTTATGCAGGCCAAGCAGGTTTAAGTCCAGATAAAGATGGTATTATTGTAGAATCTAAAGATTCTCCGTATGTAAATTTAGTCGTTAGTCGTGAAGACAATAAAGATGATCCTCGTTTACAAACTTTCGTAAAATCATTCCAAACTGAAGAAGTATTCCAAGAAGCGTTAAAATTATTTAACGGCGGTGTTGTTAAAGGTTGGTAATTTAGATATTTGAAATAAGGCGTAGTAAAACTATGCCTTATTTTTTTATCTTTTATACTATTTTGTGTTGGAGTGTTACTTTAATTCGGTATGGATTTGGTAGTAATCGCTTTGTAAGCGGTCAAAAAAATTGCAAATAATGCAAATGCCTGATTTAGAAAGCGTATTAAACTTTCTTCAGTTCATAAAAAAAGCTAGAGAACACTCTAGCTTTTGTACTTATTGCTAACTTATTTAGCTGTAAATCTTTTTTCTAGCTCTACATTTAATTTTTGCAGCTCGTTACCTGCTTCAATTAAGGTTTGGGTTTTTTGTTCTGCTGCTTGTTTTGCCGCTTCATCATTTGGATTAGAAATCACTTTTACTTGTTCGTTAATTACTTCACTTGAAAGCGTTAAAACAGATTTAGTTTTCTCTTTGAACTGTTTAAGTTGGGCATCAGAGACTTCAACTTTTTCTAAGCTCTTGATAGTATCTTCCACTTTCTTGTTAAATTCATTTAACCCTTCTTGCATTTGTTTAGGATCTTGCGTTGCTAATTTTTGTTGTAATTCAGCTTGTGCAGATTTCATCGTGTTATCTTGTTCAGTATTCCAAGCAATTAATTTTTGGTAATCTGCTTTTGCAGCTTCACTTGGTGTTGCTACTTGAGTTGTTTCAGTCGTCGATGTAGTTACTGATGCTGAATTTTGTGAAGGTTTATCACAAGCAGCTAAAAATAAAGCCACTAAGGCAGTTGCACTGATTTTAGTAAATTTGTTCATTAAAAATTCCTCAAAAAGATGAAAATAAAGCCACCAAAGGGTGGGGCTTCTTCGTTATTGTATCAACTAATAGACAGGTAGTCTCAATATTAGTTCATAAAAGATGAGCTTTATGTTATTTGAATATCATTTATTATAGATAAATAGCTTGCTGAATTAATAATTTTTTGGCAAAAGGAAGCTGGTTAGTTATGTTTAAGCCAATCCCTCTTATTAATTTTTTCAAAGGATGATCACCATTGAATAGCTGTTTTAATCCTTCCATTGTGGCTAATAATTTAGCTGCTTGAGCTTTACGTTCCCGTTCAAATTGACGTAAGTGGTGATATTCACCTATATCTTTGCCGCTAGCGAGATGTTTTTTGATTTCATTGGCTAAAGTGCTTGCGTCTGCAAAACCTAAATTTACGCCAAGACCCGCCAAAGGGTGAATGGTATGGGCGGCATCTCCAATTAACGCAATGCGAGGCTGAGCAAAATTGCGGGCAAAGCGTGCAGTAAGCGGGTAAATTTCACGTAAACTTTGCACTTCGACTAAACCAAGTCGGTTATCGAATGCAATGCTCAGTGCTTTATTAAATGCGTGCTCGTTACAATTTTTTAACTCATCTGCTTTTGTAGGCGGTAACGCCCATACAATAGAACAAAGATTTTCATCAGCCATTGGTAAGAAAGCTAAAATACTGTCTTGTGCAAAAATTTGGCGAGCAACTTTGTTATGTTTTTCAGTCGTTTTCACATTGCAAACTAAGGCAGTATGTTGATAATCTTTGCTCGTTAATGGGATATGAGTTTGATTACGTACCCAAGAATTTGCCCCATCAGCCCCTACTACTAATTTAGTCGAAAGCATTTCCCCGTTATCGAGTGTTAGAAATGCCCCGTTTTCGCTGACCCCTAAGGTTTGAGGAGAGGCGACAATATATTCAACATTAGATTGTTTAGAAATTTCCTGCCAGAGCGTGTGCTTAATTACAGCATTTTCGATAATAAAGCCAAGTTGAGACAAGCCTAATTGCTTAATTTCTTCATCGTTATTGTTGAAATGAATATTGGCAAAGCTATCTTTTTCCCACACCGACATTTCTGTATAAGGCGATAGGCGATGAGTTGGAATTTGTTGGAAAGCACCAATGTGTTCTAATATTTTTTGGCTTGACGCATTGATTGCACTGACACGGTGGTAAATCGTATCCGAATAAAATTTAGGCGTGTTTCGCTCTATAATTTTGATCTGGCAGTTTGCGTCTTTTAAAAGTCCTGCGAGGGTAAGCCCTACCATTCCACCGCCAATAATAACAATATCTGTAGATTTCATATAATTGCGTTTTAAAATGTACAAGCGGTCAAATTTTCTTTAAAAATTGCAATTTATGGAATAAATTTAACCGCTTGTATCCTATTAATTTAATTAGAGGATTTTTTGTGATGTTTTTCCAAACTTTTATGACGAAGTTGTATATTTTTGCCCTTCGCTCGGAAGTATTTTGCCAGTTGCTCAGCAATAAAGACAGAGCGATGTTTTCCACCAGTGCAACCAATCGCAATAGTAAGATAGCTACGGTTATTTTTTTCTAACATCGGTAGCCACATTTCTAAATAATTGCGTGTTTGATAGATGAAATTATGTACATCAGTTTGGCGTTCTAAAAAATCAATCACGGGTTGTTCTAAGCCTGTCATTGGGCGGAGTTCTGGATGCCAATGTGGATTTGGCAAAAATCGAACATCAAACACATAATCGGCATCAGTAGGCAAGCCGTATTTAAAGCCAAATGATTGGAAAATAATTTTTAGCTCTTTGTCGCTAGAACCTTGCAATAAATAACGAAGATTTTCTGCTAGTTCGTGTGAAGAAAGGTTACTTGTATCAATAATATAGTTTGCATTTTGCACCAATGGAACGAGCAATTTCCGTTCCAAATCAATCGCACTTTCTAATGATAGATCATCTTGTGTGGAAAGTGGGTGAATTCGACGAGAATCGCTATAACGGCGTATGAGCGTATTACGTTCACAATCCAAGAAGATAAGCTTAGTGTTTAAAGGTGCACTGAGTGAGTAATTCTTCAATCGCATTAGGGGTATTCGGCAGATTGCGAATATCTAAGCTGATAACAGCAGAACGCTTTTCTTGGGTGAGGTAATCAGTTAAAGTTGGAATTAACGCTAAAGGAATATTATCAACACAGTAATAACCTACATCTTCTAATGCTCTTAATGCAACTGATTTACCCGAGCCAGAATGCCCACTTATAATGATTAACTCCATATTGCCTCAATGTTATTCTTCATTTTTTGAGTGATTATCAGCATACATTAAAATTTGCCAAATATCTTCTGCTGATTCTGCTGCTCGGAGCTGTTTTAGTAAGGGTTTATCGGTTAATTGCTTAGCAATTTGCGGTAAACAGTTTTTGTATTGTTCGCAGCTATTTTCGGGAAACATAATGGCATAGATTAAGTCAATGTCTTTATGGTCTTGAGCAACATAATCAATCGCTTCTTCCAATTGTAAAAAAACCGCAATCGGTTTATCTAAAACTAAGGTTTTACAAGCGGGTAATTTTGCGTGAGGAAGTGCAACACCTTGATTTAATCCTGTTGAGCCTAGCTTTTCACGTTTAAATAAGTTAGAAAAGCAGCTGATAGGGCATATTGTTTCAACCTGCTCTTCAGATTGCTGTGAGCATTGGGATTGATTAATATGTTGTGCCACTATTTTTCCAATCAATTCTAATGCTCGTTTTTTACTGGAAACCAGCACACCGTGACGAATATTCTCAGGGCTTAAAAATTCAGTTAATTTTGTCATAATTTTCATCTAAAGATGAAATCCCCTACAAGGAAGATTTGGTTAGAGTTTGAATTGTTCGCCTAGATAAACACGTTTTACATTAGGGTTTTCAAGTACTTCTTGTGGTGTGCCGTTAGCAATCATCTCACCACTACCAACAATATAAGCACGCTCACACACATCTAGCGTTTCACGCACGTTGTGGTCAGTAATGAGAACACCTAAACCACGCTCTTTTAAATTCACAATGATTTTTTTTATGTCAATGACTGAGATTGGATCAACGCCAGCAAAGGGTTCATCTAGCAGAATAAATTTTGGGTTTGCAGCTAATGCCCTGGCAATTTCCACACGCCGACGTTCGCCCCCTGAAAGGGATTGTCCTAAGCTATTACGAATATGTTCAATATGAAATTCTGAAATCAATTCTTCGGCACGTGCTTTTCGTTCTTTATCGTTGATGTCTTTACGCACTTGGAGTACAGACATTAAATTATCATATACACTTAAGCGACGGAAAATAGACGCCTCTTGTGGAAGATAGCCAATGCCTTGTTTTGCTCGGTCGTGCATTGGTAATACGCTGATGTCTTCATCATCAATACGGATTGTGCCACGGTCGTGGCGAACTAAGCCAACCACCATATAAAAAGTGGTTGTTTTACCTGCACCGTTCGGACCAAGCAAGCCTACAATTTCACCTGATTTGACCTTAAGACTTACGTCTTTTACGACTTGGCGTTGTTTATAACTTTTCGCTAAATGTTCTGCATAAAGCACGGACATATTACTAACCTTATTTTTTCTTATTATTTTGAAGTTCATTTGGGATAAGCACGGTTTTCACACGTGATTTACCTTGACTTGTTGCTTTAAGTTGCTGTTTTTTCACATCATAGGTAATTTTATTGGCTTTAATAAAACTGCCTTGTTGTTTTAATTCAGCGTTACCGATTAAGGTTAAAAATTCAGCATTTAAGTCGTAATGAATGCGACTACCTTTTCCGTTTACAGGCGTACCGTTATCTAATGTTTGTTGGAAAGTAACGGGGGAGCCTGTGGCATCAATGGTTTCTTTTTTACCTTCTTGGCGAGTAATTTTTACATTCGCTGCCGTTACTTTTATTGATCCTTGCGTAATGACTACGTTATCGCTAAATGTCACGATATTATTTGTCATATCTAATGATTGACTGCCTGAATCAATATTAATTGGCTGTTCGGTATCACCTTTTAACGCATAAGCCGAAAAGCTACTACTTAGTAACATTGTTACTAAAATAGATTTAAACATTAATTTCATTGTTATTCCTTATTTAAAAGCAAATTATTCTTTTGTTTCTTTAATAATAGTTGGTTCAATATAGGATTTCACCTCTTTTTGTAAAGTAGCAACTTGCTGTTTTAAATTACCTTTTAGTCCAACCCCTGTTGTCGTAAAACCCGAACCGATTGATTTGACAGCACTTTCGGTAAAAATATTCTGTGTATTTAAATCAACAGTTAAGGTATCCGTTGTAATTTGTTGTAAACGTGAAGCTGGGTCTAAAGCATCTAGTTTGATATTACCTTTTAAATTTAATATTTTTTCTTTTGTAATTTCCGCATAATCGGCACTGACTTTCCACTGTTTTTGCGTAGAATCTTTAGCAAAAAGCTCAATAAAAGGTTGAGAAAATTCAGTTCGTTCGGTGGATTCATAGCGTTTAATGTTAGACGCTTGAGCAAAATATTGCGGATTGCCTTTCAAGTCATAAACGGTGGTAGATATTTTACTACCCACATACTCTGGCTGCCCTTCTTTTTTTATGAGGTGATCAAGCCCTATATTATCTTTTTCTTTCAAACTGTAATACCAACCACCTAATATGGCAACAATAATAAGCAAAATAATGGTGAAACGTATATTCATAATCTTAAAATCGGCTAAAAATAGTGCGTGATTGTAGCATAGATTTGAATAGGGATATAGTATGCTGTAAAAAGTGCAAAAAAGAGAGAAAAAATAACCGCTTGTATATATGAAAGCGGTTAAAAAAGTAAGATTTTTGGCAAATTATTTAAAGGTTGCCCAAACAGGGGAGTGGTCTGATGGTTTTTCCATTGCTCGAATGTCTAAGTCTATTCCTGTTTCTACGCAACGCTCGGCAAGTGATTTCGACGCTAAAATTAAATCAATGCGTAAGCCACGGTTATCATCAAAGCCTTTGGAACGATAATCAAACCACGAGAATTGGTTGTTTACTTCTGGATTAGCCACACGGAAAGTATCCACCAAACCATAACGGTGTAAACGATCTAACCACTCACGCTCTTCTGGTAAAAAGGAGCATTTCCCGTCGCGTAGCCAACGTTTACGATTTGGTTCTCCGATGCCAATATCTAAATCAGTTGGGCTAATGTTCATATCGCCCATAATGATAATTGGATTTTCAGGTTTGAGTTGCGTTTCTAAATAATGTTGTAAATCAGAATAGAATTTCTGCTTTGCTGGGAATTTGGTTTCGTGGCTACGATTTTCCCCTTGTGGGAAATAACCATTTAGTACGGTTAAAACACCAAAATCGGTTTCAATATCTGCCATAATCATTCGCTTTTGGGCATTTAGCTCATCAGTAGGGAAACCTTTACGTACCGCAATAGGTGCTTTTTTTGTCAGTAATGCTACGCCGTAATGCCCTTTTTGCCCGTGATGAAAAACGTGATACCCCAAATGATTAACTAAGTCGTAGGGAAAATCTTCATCGGCTACTTTGATTTCTTGTAAGCCGAGGACATCTGGTTGATGTTTTTCGATAATCGCCTCAAGTTGATGTGGGCGGGCTCGTAATCCATTAATATTAAAAGAGATAAATTTCATTCTATGTAACCTGATGTGTAAAAAATAAATGAAAATAGACCGCTTGTGAGTATGGCAAGCGGTCTTTTTTTAGCAAAATTTTGCGTATTATAACTTAAAGTGTCATTGCTGCAATCCAACCAAATACTAATAACGGAATATTAAAGTGAATAAAGGTTGGCACAACAGAATCCCAAATATGGTCGTGTTTTCCATCTGCATTTAAGCCAGATGTTGGGCCAAGTGTGGAGTCGGAAGCGGGAGAACCTGCATCACCAAGTGCAGCGGCAACGCCTATAATTGACATAGTTGCTAATGGCGAGAAACCAAAAGATATACAAAGTGGCACATAGATTGAGGTAATAATTGGCACAGTTGAAAATGATGAGCCAATACCCATTGTGATGAACAAGCCCACAACCAGCATTAAGAGTGCGGCTGTTTCTTTTGAGGAAATAATATCACGTAGGCTCTCAACGAGCATTGCTACACCACCTGTTGAATTGACGACGCCAGCAAAACCAGACGCTGCAATCATTACAAAGCTAATCATTGCCATTAAACGTAAGCCTGCTTGGAAAACATCATTGCTTTCTTTCAATTTAAATACACCGCCTAATGCAAAGATCACTAATCCGACTAATCCGCCAATAATTGTTGAATTTGTCGCTAATTGCACTGAACAGGTTGCGATAATCGCTAAAATGCTAATACCAATATGGAAAGGTTTTACACTAGCAACACGAGCTTGAATATCATCTGTAGTGGGTTCAAGCGTCTGTTCTACATACACGCGAGGTTTGCGATATGAGACAAAGAATGCAAAGAGTAAACCTAAAATCATACCCGATACAGGAATCAGCATAGCTTTTGTCATTTCTGCTGTTGTACTGACTAATTGGAATGGTTCACCTGCTTGGTTAATATTTTTAACTAAAATGCTTTCAATAAAGATTTGTCCAAAACCTGCTGGAATTAACATATAAGTTGCGGTTAAGCCAAATGTTAAAGCACAAGCGACTGCACGGCGGTCAATTTTTAACTTATTCATCACACTTAATAACGGTGGAATTAAGATAGGAATAAAGGCAATATGAATTGGAATTAAGTTTTGTGATGACATTGAAAAGGCAACTAATACAAATAGCACAATGTATTTAAACCACATTACAGAACGCCCTGATGGGCTATGCCCGAAAGATTTAATCACTTTATAAGCTAATAAATCAGTCACCCCTGATTTTGAAAGTGCGACAGCAAAAGCACCAAGAACTGCGTAGTTCATAGCTGTTTCTGCACCACCGCCTAAACCGCCAGTGAAACTTTTTATCGTTTTTTGCAGGGCATCAGCCAAGCCGACCCCTTCAATACCTAAGTTACCGATTAAGCCACAGGTAAGTGCAGAAATAATAAGCGCGATCACCACGTTAATTCTAAGCAGGCTTAGTATTAACAAGACGATAATCGAAATAAAAACCTCATTTGATAGCATTGTATTTATCCTCTATTTTTTTAAACATTAAAATGAAAAGTTATTTAATTAATACAAAAAATAACCCCTCGAAAGTGGACTTCCGAGGGGTTGAGATCGTAGTTTAGCTTATACACTTATCGGCTTCACTTGCTCGGAGTTTATCTTCCAAGCATACCAAAACGCCCGAAAGATTATTCAGGGAAGTGGCAGTGATGATGAAGTTTAATAAAACGCATAATATTCTCCGAAATTTAGTGGTAGAAATATAACTTAGTCAAAAATGAAAATCAAACTGTTTTTACAAAATTATCAAGGTATTCAATAGGCATTTTAACCGCTTGTAATCTGGTGAAGAGGACAAGCGGTGATATTTTGCGATTATTTTGCAAATATAAAATTCTGTTTGGATTATAGTAAAAAAGGCGACATTAATAATGTCGCCTTAATTTTATATTTAATGGTTATTGCCCTTTACGGATAAAATTTACTTTCTTTAATAGATGTTGAATATCTGGATCTGAGAATATTTCCTCAATATTCATAGTTAAACGTCGCCGCCAGTTAGCGTATTGTGTACTGGTGCCTGGAATATTGACAGGCTCTGTCATTCCTAACCAGTCTTCGGGCTGGAAACCGAATAAACCACTACTCACATTTGCGACATAGGTTTGCAAATTGTGAATAAACTTAGTATTAATTGCACTATTGAGTTGTTGATTAATTTCAGGATCTAGCTTAACTTGATGTTGTGCTAGGCGTTGTAATATTTTTGATTTCGCATTTATACGATCTTGTTTTAAGATTGCCAGTATTTCTGCATTTGGATATACACCAAATTTTTCGCCTAATTCAAAATCGTAACCACGCCAATAGCCATTAATTGTTGGTAAATCGTGAGTACTTAGGGTAGTCATTGCTTGATAAGGATAGTTTTTTAAATCACGACTTTGTCCTTGTTCATCAAATTCAAAGTAGAAAATTTTGTAAGATAAAATTCCTGCGTTTTTAAGCTTACTCACGATTTCTTTTGGTACAGTCCCTAAGTCTTCACCAATAATAAGACATTGATGGCGTTGGCTTTCAAGAGCAAGAATCGCAATTAAATCATCTACTGGATAACGTATATACGCCCCATTGGCTGCACTATCACCTTTAGGTATCCACCATAAACGTAATAACGACATAATATGATCAAGACGTAAAGCTCCGCAATGTTTCATATTTGCTCTTACAAGATCAATGAAAGGGCGGTATGACTGCTGTTTGAGTATATGAGGATTCATTGGCGTTAATCCCCAGTTTTGTCCTTGAGGTCCTAAAACGTCAGGCGGAGCACCAATTGAAGCTTTCAAGCAATACAGTTGTTTATCATTCCAAGTTTCTGCACCATTCGCACTGACTCCTACCGCAAGATCACGATACAGACCGATAGTCATATTTTGTTCTCGGCATATTGCATCGCATTCGGCTAGTTGCTGATCTGCAATAAATTGTAACCAAATATAAAAGTCAATATCTGCTTTATGTTCTGCTCTAAATTGTTGTACCGCTATAGAATGGTAGTCTTGGTATTCTTTTGCCCAAAAATCCCATCCCCACTGATCATTACGTTGATTAGATAAATAGTGGTGGAGAGCATCAAAAGTTGCTTGCACCTGCAGGCTTTCCCCTCCTTTTTTTATAAATTCTAAAAAGCCCTGATGAGGGCAAGCGGTTATATTTTGCTGAAATTTTGCAAAAGCAAAGCGTAGTCCTTTTAATTTTAATGGAATAATTTTTTCGTAATTGAGCCAGTCTTGGTTACGTAATTCGCATAGCTGTTGTTGTACTTCATTGGAATTGAACCAAGCTTGAGCTTCATCATTTTCCTGAAATTCAATTAATTGATTTATATTGATATAGGCAATGTTTAACCACAGTCGAGAAGATGGGCTATAAGGGCTAGCTGAGTTTGGATTAGCAGGGAAAAGAGAGTGAATCGGGTTTAAACCGATAAAATCAGCTTGATAGCCCGCAAATTTTTGAATAAATACCTTTAAATCACCAAAATCACCGATTCCCCAGTTGTGTTCTGACTTTAATGTATAAAGTTGTAGGAACGTTCCCCATAATTTTTTATGTTCAAGTAGTGGTTGAGGTTGATAACAGCGTTTAGGTGCAATAATAATTGTGCAATTAAATGTGCTATGCACCATGTTTAATTGTAAGTGATGATAGCCTAAAGGTAGATCTTTAGGCAGCGTAATACCACGAGTTTTAATTTTTCCGGCAATAACTTTTTTTGAATCTTCTAACTGTAGCTGCCAAGTTCCTGTGAGTGAGCGTTTTTTATCTACTAAATTAAAAGGTAAAAAATAGGGTTGGTTTTGATAAAATATTTTTACTGTTGGAAGTGGCGTTGTATTTGTTTGTATATTTCCGTTAAATGTTTTTAGTAATGTTGTTTTTATCTTTTTGCAAGCATATTTTTTTACGCCTCGTTCATCGAAAAAATAGGGAATTATACCTGCACGTTCGAATTGCTTGGCAGTGATTGTCATAATATTTTCTCCCAGAATATATGAAATATAAATGAAGGCGGCTTCTTATCTTAGAAGTCGCCTGAGTTGATTATCTATTTAGCCAAATACGTTGTTGATAATCTCGAATTGAACGATCTGAACTGAAAGTGCCTAAGCGAGCGGTATTTAAAATGGCACTATTTAACCACGATTCTTGGTTTAAATACGCTATACCGATTTTTTCCTGTGTTTTACGATAACTATCAAAATCAGCAAACACTAGGAATGGATCTCTTTCAAGAAGGCTATCTAACATTAATCTGAAAGTTTCTGTATCACCATGTGATGCTTTGCCTGTGGCTAAGAAATCAATTGCATTTTTCAGTATAGGGTCTTGATTATAGTATTCCTTCGGTTGGTAACCTTTAGATAATAAATCACGTACACTTTCTACTGTGTGACCGAAGATAAATATGTTTTCTTCTCCCACTATTTCAGCGATTTCTACATTAGCACCATCTAGGGTACCTACAGTTAGTGCACCGTTTAATGCAAGTTTCATATTACCTGTACCTGATGCTTCTTTTCCAGCCATAGAGATTTGTTCTGATACGTCTGTGGCAGGAATAATTTTTTCTGCTAGGCTGACTCGGTAATCAGGTAAAAATGCAACTTGTAAACGATCATTTACTTGTTTGTCGTTATTGATAATATTTGCAACGTTGTTAATTGCGTGAATAATATTTTTAGCTAAATAGTAACCTGGTGCAGCTTTACCTGAAAACAAGAATAAACGAGGTGTATAATCTTGATTTGGATTCGCTTTTAATGATTGATAAGTTGCAATTATATTTAATAAATTTAAATGCTGACGCTTATATTCGTGGAAGCGTTTAATTTGCACATCAAAAATAGCATCTGGATTTACATTTAGACCAAGTGTCTTATTTATTTCATTAGCTAAAATGATTTTATTATTATGCTTAATATTTCGATATTCTTCACGGAATCCTGCATCGTTAGTATATTTTTCTATACCATTTAGTACTTCAAGGTTGTTAGTCCAATCTTGTTTTAACGTGCGATCTAATAAATCACTTAACTGTGGGTTCGCTTGCCTAATCCATCGACGAGGAGTGATGCCATTGGTAACATTACAGAATTTTGTTGGAAATAATTGATGGTATTCAGGAAATAAGTCTGTAACCAATAAGTCTGAGTGAATTTTTGCTACACCATTGACACGGAAGCAAGTTACTACACAGAGGTTAGCCATACGCACACGATAATCAAAAAGTATAGCAAGCTTTTTCCATATTTGGGCATCTTCGCCAAATTTTGAGCTAACTTGATCATGGAAAATAGCATTAATCTTTTCTACAATTTGATAATGGCGAGGTAATAATTGTTCGAATAGGTGTTGATCCCATTGCTCTAGTGCTTCTGGTAATAAAGTATGGTTAGTGTAAGCAAATGTGTTAGAGCAAATATTCCAAGCTTGATCCCAAGTGAAGCTATATTCATCTAATAACACTCGCATTAATTCAGGAATAGCAAGAGTTGGGTGAGTATCGTTAAGCTGAATAACTTGATATTTAGCTAAATCCGCTAGCGGATAACCTTCCGTAAGGTGGCGATCTAAAATGTCTGCAATAGAACAAGCACAGTGGAAATATTGCTGCATTAGACGTAATTTTTGCCCTGCTTCGTGGTTATCGTTCGGATAAAGTACTTGAGTGAGGGCTGCCGCATTAACAATTGTTTTATCTGCAGTTAAGAATTCACCATCATTAAATGCATCAAAATCGAAAGACTGATCGCTATCTGCTTGCCATAACCGTAATGGTTGAATGATGTTATTTTTATATCCTACAATAGGTAAATCAAAGGCTTTGCCCTGGATAGAGAGTGTGGGTATCCATTCGTATTTATCAGCTTGAATATGTTTGATTTTTCCACCAAAACTAATATTGCGAGTTTTAGACGGATTAAAATGATGCCAAGGATAATGATCTCGGTTCCAAGTGTCTGGAGACTCTTTTTGCACACCATCTTTAAAGCTTTGCTTAAATAGGCCATATTGATAATGAAGGCCGTAACCTGTTGCATTTTGACCCAATGTTGCCATAGAGTCTAAAAAACAAGCAGCAAGGCGTCCTAATCCACCATTTCCAAGAGCAGGATCACGTTCTTGTTCTAAAACATCTACTAATTCAACCTGATATTGTTTAAGATAGTCACTAATTTGTTCATAGTAGCCTAAATTCATTAAATTATTGCCAGTTAGACGACCAATTAAAAATTCCATAGATAGGTAGTTGACATGACGAGACTCAGTTGGCTTAGTGGCAGGTTGGCTGTAAATAAGCTCAAGAGATCCTTCCGCAACAATTTGATACCATTGTTGCAAGGTAAAGTTTTTGGGATCTGTTACATCAAAATAACGACAGTATTTTTTTACAATAGACTTAAATGGCATGGGATGCTCCTAGTAAATAAAGGTTGATTGTTGTCATTATGTGAGATCTGAATAAAATCAAATCATCCTTGTAATCATCTTATGTGGTATGATTTTTAAGAAGTAGTTAGAACTCAAAAGGAGGATATATCATCCTCATTTTGTTATGTGAGAAGATTGGATTTATTATGTTAATACCATCAAAACTTGTTAGCTCTTTTAGATTACAAAATAGTATTCCCCGAAAACGCTTACTTCAAGAATTAGATAAATCATTTAGCTATCCAGTTGTATTAATTAATGCACCTGCTGGTTATGGTAAAACCACATTAGTATCTCAGTGGATTGAAGGTAAAAAGAATATTGGTTGGTATACCTTAGATGAAGGTGATAATAATCCTGAGCGTTTTGCATCTTATTTTAGTGCAGCACTGCATTCAGCGATTAATACAGAGATAGATATTAGATTGGAGGAAAACCGTAAAGCTAACTTGTTAGCTTTATTTAACCAGTTATTGATTACATCGGGAAAGTTTTCTGAGCATTTTTATCTCGTTATTGATGATTATCACGTTATTGAAAATGATGAAATCCATGAGGCATTAAAGTATTGGATTAAACACCAACCAGCTAATATGACTTTAATTCTTATTTCTCGTTCTATTCCTCCTTTAAGTATTGCAAGCTTGAGAGTTCAGGAACAGCTATTGGAAATTGATATTAATCAGCTTATGTTTGATCATCGAGAAAGTACAGAATTTTTACAAACAAGATTAGGTTCTGAGTTAAAACAGCAGGATATTATTAAATTATGTAATGAAGTTGAAGGATGGCCAACAGCATTTCAATTAATTAGCTTGTTTGCTAAGAATAAATCACAATCTTTCAATGTTCCATTACAAGATATTGCTAAACGATTATCTAAGTCGAATAATTTTCATATAAATGAATATTTAGCAGAAGAAGTATTAAATAAAGTAGATGATGATACACGTTTATTTATTTTACGTTGTTCTGTATTACATTCAATGAATGAGTCCTTAGTACAAGCAGTTACTGGTGAACAATACAGTAGAGTAAAGTTAGAGAACCTTGAAAAACAAGGAATGTTTTTACAACAAATGGCAAATAGTAAATGGCAAAATATTGATGACAATTGGTGGAAATTTCATCCTCTTTTTGCTTCTTTTCTCAATTTATGTTGTAAACACGAGCTATATGATGAATTACCTTTATTACATCGAAAAGCTGCACTGGCGTGGTTAAAATTAGGATATGTAACGGAAGCCTTATACCACGCAATGCAACTGTCGGATACGAAATTATTGCTAGATATTTTAGAAGAGCATGCTTGGGCAGTATTCCATCAAGGGGAGCTAAAACTATTAGAAGAGAGTTTGCATTGCCTCGATTACACACATTTAACAGAGCATACCAATCTTGTACTATTAAAAGCTTGGTTAGTGCAAAGCCAACATCGTCATATAGAGGTTGGTGGAATTTTGTCTGCTTTTTCTCAGGCATTAACTGAAAACAAAATCGAATTAAGTAAAACTGCAAATGCGGAATTCAATGTATTGAGAGCTCAGGTTGCGATAAATTCTGGAGATGAAAATACGGCACTCCAATTAGCATCAGAAGCATTGAATGATCTCTCTGAAAGTGCTTATTATGCGCATATCGTGGCGACTTCTATTATTGGAGAGGCTCATCATTGTCAGGGTAATCTTTCAGAAGCGTTAGGAATGTTGCAGAAAGCAGAACGAATGGCTAGACAGCATCATACTTATCACAATATTTTATGGGCGCAACTTCAACAATCAGAAATTTTACTTGCTCAAGGATTTTCACAAGCAGCTTATGAGATGCTAGATAAAGCGAGTGAATTTGTTAAAGAAAATCATTTACAAAAAGTGCCAATGTATGAATTCTTACTGCGTTCAAAGGGTAAAATTTTATGGGAATGGTATAATCTTGATAAAGCAGAATCTATGGCTACTGCTGGTATGAAAGCATTATCCAAGTTTGAAGATAAATTACAATCTTTAACATTATTGACCAAGATTTCTTTAGCAAGAGGTAATTTAGATAATACTTCTCGTTTATTAGAAGAAGTTGAGCAATTAGAACATTCTCATTCTTATCATCATGATTGGATCGCTAATGCTGATCAGGTAAGAATATTTTATTGGCAAATGACCAATGATATTTCTGCTGCGAGAAATTGGTTGATTCAAAATCCCTTCCCTGCTTCTAATAGAAATCATTTTACTCAAGTACAATGGCGTAATATCGTAAGGGCTCGGATAATACTTGAGGAGTATGCTGATGCTAAAGATATTTTGGATAATTTAATTGAAACTGCTGAAAAATTTTCTCTCGTTAGCGATTTGAATCGCGCATTAATTTTGCGTAATAGGCTTTATTTTTTACAGGGAGAGAAAGAATTAGCACAGAATGATTTAATTCAAGCACTAAAATTAACTAGACAAACTAATTTTATTAGTGCTTTCGTCATTGAGGGCGATGTAATGGCACAGCAAATTCGCCATTTATTACAATTAAATGTATTAGATGAATTAGTGTTGCATAAAGCACAGTTTATTTTACGAAATATTAATCAATTTTATCGTCATAAATTTGCTCATTTTGATGAGGCTTTTGTCAATCAGTTATTAAAAAATCCTAAAGTGCCTGAACTACTGAAAATTAGCCCGCTTACTCAACGTGAATGGCAAGTTTTAGGGCTGATTTATTCAGGTTATAGCAATGAACAGATTTCAGATGAACTACAAGTTGCCGCTACAACGATTAAAACTCATATTAGAAATCTATATCAAAAAATAGGCGTTACTAATCGTAATGAAGCGATTAGTTATACGAAAGAGCTACTAATGTTGATGGGGTACAATTAAAATATAGTGATGTTTATAAACGCTTTTCAAGAGAGACAAGCGGTCATTTTTAGACAAAATTTTGCAGACCAAAGCTGGTCTGCAAAAAGAATACCTATATTTATTTAGCCTTTTACGCCACCAGCGGTTAATCCACCGACTAACCAGCGTTGTGCGAGTAAGAAGACGAATGTAATTGGTATAGCAGATAATACCGCAGCTGCAGCAAAGTCTCCCCATAAATAGTTTTGTGGGTATAGATATTGCTGCATACCAACAGCTAACGTATAGCTGTTTACATCACGTAATAATAAAGAGGCAACGGGTACTTCAGTAATCGCTGCAATAAATGAAAGAATGAATACAACGGCTAAAATAGGCACGGAAAGTGGTAATAAAATTAGACGGAATGCCTGCCATGGTGTTGCACCATCAAGAGAGGCGGCTTCTTCTAATGAGCCATCAATTGTTTCAAAGTACCCCTTAATTGTCCAAACGTGTAATGCAATACCGCCTAGATAAGCAAAGATGACACCACCGTGAGTATTTAAACCTAAAAATGGTACATATTGTCCGAGTCTATCGAATAAAGCATATAAAGCCACTAAAGAAAGTACTGCTGGGAACATTTGAAAAATGAGCATTCCTTGTAAGATGGTTTTTTTGCCTTTGAATTTCATTCGAGCAAAAGCATAAGCACAGGTCGTAGATAAGGTAACTATACCGATAGAGGTAATAGTTGCGATTTTAATTGAGTTCCAAAGCCAACGTAATACAGGAAATGGAGGGGGAGTAACAGTGCCATCCGCGTGTGTTACATCAAAACCTAAGGCGGCTTGCCAGTGTTCCCATGAAATTTGGCTTGGTATAATATCCCCAAGGGCAAGATTGCCAGGGCGTAAAGAAATGCCAATGACCATTAATAGCGGAAAAATAATCAGGGCGATAAAAGAAATCAAAATTAAATGAGTTGCCCACACCCGATAACGTGCAGATTTAGATTGAACAATTGCCATATATACTCCTTTCAATTTATGCAAGGTTAAGGATCATAATCACTTAAGACCTTTTTATAATTCCATCTTAGTTGCTTTAATATTTAATAGTGCAAGACCACCTACTAATAAGAATATAATGGTTGCAATGGCTGCAGCTAAGCCAAAATCTTGAGTTCCACTACCTTCAAATGCAATTCGATAAGTATAACTGACTAATAAGTCAGTATAACCAGCGGGGGTCGTTGTTCCAATCATATCTGGGCGACCATTTGTTAATAATTGAATTAATACAAAGTTGTTAAAATTAAATGCGAATGAAGCAATCATTAGCGGAGTGAGGGGTTTTAACAATAATGGAAACGTAATTTTACTAAAGTTTTGCCAAGTTGATGCTCCATCCATTGCTGATGCCTCGTATAAATCCGCTGGAATAGCTTTTAATAAGCCCATACATAAAATCATCATATACGGATAACCTAACCAAGTATTAACGATAAGAATCATTACTTTGGCAAGAAACGGATCGTTAAACCACTCTGGGCTGATACCAAATAATTGATTTAAGATCATATTGATTTCACCAAAACTTTGGTTAAATAAGCCTTTAAAAATAAGAATAGAAATAAATGAAGGAACTGCATACGGTAAAATTAATAGTAACCGATATATTGCTTTACCTTTGAGTGCTTCCCATTGTACTAAACAGGCGAGTATCATACCCAGAATTACAGTAAAAACTACAGTTAATAAAGAGAATACAACTGTCCAAATAAAGATCTGCACAAACGGTTTTTGGATTCCTTCATCGGTGAAAATTTTAACGAAGTTATTGAAGCCTGATCCTACTGTATAACCAGGTTCCAGTGTCTCATTTAACCAGTTTCCGTTAGCATCAATTTCTTGAAAGAAACCTGTTTCATCATTTGCTTGATAGAGTTTACCGGTTTCATTATTTAATAGAGTTTTACTCTCTTCGTTGAATTGATAACGTGGTTTTTGTTCTGAAAATTGACGTAATGAACTCATTGTCAACTCATTATTGTTCGGCAGAATGATTGTCATTGACTGAAGTGCAGAACGATTTTGTGTAATTGTTTTGAGTGGAGCAGTATTTCCAACTGGGGCTAATTGTTCTGTTACCGCAATGCGATTGCCTGTAGTTAATACAATACTCTCTGAAACAAAAACTTGTTCTGTAGATGGATTAGTTAATGAGATTTTATATTTGTTATTTGGTTGGGAATAAAGAGAAAAATTGTATTTCTCTCCAGAAAAATAGTGTTGTTCCGTGAGTACAGAAACTGCACGCTCAAAGGCTAATTGATTAGAGCCACTATAGTTAGTAAAAGCAATTGCAATGGTAGCAACTAGAGGGAATAAGATAAAAATGACCATTCCCGTAATACCTGGATAAACATAACGCCAAGCATAAGTATTTCTACTACTGAAAATGTAAACGCCAGAGGTAAGAAGGATAAGAGTTAAAATAGCAAAAAGATATTCACCTTGTGAGTACATTAATACAACAAGATAGAAGTCAAGCAATAATACTAATCCTGCTGATAAATATTTTAGCCAATTAGTTGATTTAGATTGGGATTGAGCGAGCATAAGAACACCTCGAAATTTTTACTGCACTTAGGGGTGAATATGAAAATAGAGTGGGTAGTTAAAACCCACTCCAAATTTTGAAAGATTATTATTGTTTTTGAATACGAGAATGCGCATCATCTAACGCTTCTTTTACAGATTGACGACCTGTTACAGCATTATTGATTGCAGCTTTTTCAGCATACCAGAAAGCAGACATCTGTGGAATATTTGGCATAATTTCACCATTTTTCGCATTTTCCATGGTTGCTGTGATACGAGGATCTGCTGCTAGTTTTTCTTGATAAGATTTTAATGCAACAGCACCTAAAGGCTTATCTTTATTTACAGTATCTAAACCATCATCTGTAAGTAGATAATTTTCTAAGAACTCCTTAGCTAAGTCTTTATTAGGGCTAGAGCTATTTATTCCCGCACTTAATACCCCTACAAATGGTTTAGAGGCTTGACCATTTAATGTTGGCAACACTGCTACGCCGTATTTAATACCACTTTTATTAATGTTGCCCCAAGACCAAGGACCATTAATAGTTAATGCTGTTTGACCTTTATTGAATGAGGCTTCAGCAACCGCGTAATCCATATCTGCACTAATATGTTTGTTTTTGACCATGTCAACAACAAATTGTAGTGCTTTTACTGCTCCTTCATTATTTACACCAACATCCTTCACGTCATATTTACCATTAGCAAATTTAAACGCATAGGCTCCATTTGAAGCCGCAACTGGCCAAGTGAAGTATGGTTCTGATAAATTCCACATAATCGCATTTTTGCCATCTTTTTTGAGTTTTTTATCTAACTCAATAATTTCTTCCCAAGATTTTGGAGCCTCTTTTACTAAGTCTTTATTATAAATTAACGAAATAGCCTCAATTGCAACTGGATAGCCAATGATTTTTCCATTATAGGTTTCGGCATCCCAAGAAAAATCAACAAACTTGTCTTTGAATTCTTTGCTTACATTAACTTCAGCTAATAAGCCTGATTGTGCATATCCACCAAAGCGGTCGTGTGCCCAAAACATAATATCAGGACCATCGCCAGTTGAAGCCACTTGTGCAAACTTTTCTTCCATTTTATCTGGATGTTCCACTAAGACGGAAACACCAGTATCCTTTTCAAATTTTTTACCAACTTCAGCTAGCCCATTATAACCTTTATCACCATTAATCCAGATGACGAGCTTGCCTTCAGTCATTTTGGCCATAACAGTGCCAGAAAGAACTAAGCTTGCAAGTGTAGCTAAAGTAAATTTGATACATTTGTTTTTCATAAAAAACTCCTTGTGATTAAATGATAGAAATAGATATTTACTATCTACCTCTTAGGTTATAGCAAATTATCAACTATTCATTCTATTTGAGATCATCCCTAATTCTACGCCCCTTTGTCTAAAAGTATGAATTAAGCAACACTTTTTCTAATTTTGTGATCGAATTCACAAAAAGAAGGTAAAAAAATGAGATATTGATCACAAAATTTATAAGAATTTTTAAAATAGGAACCTTAGGAATAAAGTAAATAGCATGATGTGTCTAATCCTAAAAAAAATTGTTCTAGGATGATTTCTTCTTTAGGTAAAAACGTGACTATTCTGCTAAATTCAAACCACAAACAAAAAACAATATAAGAGGTTTAATTATGGCAAGTGTATTATTACGCAAGGTGGGCAAATCTTACGGTGATATTCATATTTCTAAAGATATTAATTTAGAAATTAATGAAGGAGAATTTGTTGTTTTTGTTGGTCCGTCAGGGTGCGGAAAATCGACTTTATTGCGTATGATTGCAGGCCTTGAAGATATTACGACTGGCCAACTCTATATTGGCGATAAATTAATGAATGATATAGAGCCTTCGAAGAGAGGAATTGGTATGGTTTTCCAATCTTATGCACTTTATCCTCATTTAGATGTTGCAGAGAATATGTCATTTGGCTTGAAATTAGCTGGCATAAATAAAGTAGAGCGTGATCAGCGTGTAAAGCAAGTTGCAGAAATTTTACAACTTGCTCATTTACTAGATAGAAAACCTAAAGCGCTTTCAGGTGGGCAGCGTCAACGTGTAGCTATTGGTAGAACGTTAGTGTCACAACCAGAAGTCTTTTTATTAGATGAACCTCTTTCTAATCTTGATGCAGCTTTGCGTGTACAAATGCGAGTTGAGATCTCTAAATTACATAAAAAGTTAAATCGTACAATGATTTATGTAACTCATGATCAGGTAGAGGCTATGACTTTAGCGGATAAAATTGTGGTATTAAATGCAGGTGGTATTGCTCAGGTTGGCAAACCATTAGAACTTTATCATTATCCTGCTAATCGCTTTGTTGCTGGTTTTATTGGGTCACCTAAAATGAATTTCTTACCCGTGAAGGTAATAGATGTAGAAGCTGAAAGAGTAAAAATTGAGCTGCCCGATGCAAATCATCACAACTTTTGGATACCCGTTTCTGGTGAGGGGGTAAATACTGGAGATAATTTATCTTTAGGTATTCGCCCAGAACATTTATTGCCATCCGAGCAAGCTCAAGTAACCTTACACGGTATTGTGCAAGTAGTAGAATTGCTCGGTAATGAAACTCAAGTCCACCTTGAAATACCAGAAATTAAACAGCCAACCTTGATTTATCGTCAAAATGATGTGCTATTAGTTAATGAAGGCGATGAAATGAATATTGGCATCGTTCCAGAGCGTTGTCATTTGTTTAAAGAAGATGGAACAGCTTGCAAACGTTTATTTGTAGAAAAAGGAATATAAAAGATTTTATTTACTGATTTTAAGGGGTATCTCCTCAAGTAATCATTAACCTAAGTTAGACTACATATTAAGAGAGGTTCTATTATGAAAAAAACAGTCCTAGCAGTTGCAATCAGTGGTGCAATGTTCGCAGCCAGTGCATCAGCGGTTGATTTCCACGGATATGCACGTTCAGGTATCGGTTGGACATCGGGGGGGGGGGAGCAATCCGCATTCACGGTAAATGGTGGTGGTTCAAAATACCGTTTAGGTAACGAATCTGATACCTATGCAGAATTGAAATTAGGTCAGGAATTATTCAAAAGTGGTGAGAAATCTATCTACTTTGATACAAACCTTGCTTACGGCGGTACGCTTCACAACAACGATTGGACAGAAACCAGCCCGGCATTACGTGAATTAAACGTACAATTCAAAAACTTTGCGGATAGCTTACCGGGTGCAACCTTATGGGCTGGTAAACGTTTTTACCAACGCCACGATGTTCATATGAACGACTTCTACTATTGGGATATTTCAGGTCCGGGTGCTGGGGTTGAAAATGTTGATTTAGGCTTCGGAAAACTCTCTTTAGCGGTAACTCGTGATACAGAGAAAGACGGTGCATTCTCTTATTACTATGACTATGCTAAAAAAGCGTATGTAAATAACCGCGATGCGAAAAAAGAAGTATATAACGATATTTTTGATGTTCGCTTAGCAGGTATTGAACTTTGGAAAGACGGCTCATTAGAGTTAGGCTTTGATTATGGCAATGCTCATACTAAAGATGGTACTAAACTCAATAATGAAAAAGCGACCAAAAACGGTTATATGGTAACAGCGGAATACACTCAAGGTAACTTCTTTGGTGGTTTCAATAAATTTACTGCACAATATGCAACCGACTCTATGACTTCTTGGAATAATGGGCACGCACAGGGTTCGAAAGCAGATAATAAAGGTAATATGCTTCGTTTAATCAACCAAGGGGTAGTACAAGCGAGTGATAAAGTTGAAGTAATGTATGCCTTAATCTACGAAAAAACAAAACTAGATAATAAAAAAGGTAAAACTTGGTACTCTGCAGGTATCCGTCCAATGTACAAATGGAACGATACAATGAGTACATTATTAGAAGTTGGTTATGATCGCATTAAAGATCAAGCAACAGGCAAGAAAAATGACTTGGTAAAATACACCGTTGCACAACAATGGCAGGCTGGTAATAGCATTTGGGCTCGTCCAGCAATCCGTGTATTTGGTACTTATGCACATTGGAATGACAAATTTAAAACTAAAGATCGTACTGATGCTGGCTACAAAGCCAAAGACGGCGAGTTTATCACAGGCGTTCAATTTGAAGCTTGGTGGTAATCATTAAAGATATGGTGGGTGGGGAATTGACCTACCCACTCTTCCATCACTTTATCATTTTTCACAATTTTTAGAGGTTAATATGAAAAAAACGCTTCTTTCAACAGCAATTTTATTTGCTAATTTATTTGTTGTTTCGCCAAGTATGGCAAATAGCACAGCAGTTAAGCCTATTCATATTAATTCGTCTGAGTTAGCTCAAATTCAATGGCAAGATATACCATTTTCACAGACGGTAAAAACAAATTTAACAGCAAGCAAAAAGCAAGCATTTACGGCTTCTTTTGCTGGTATTGCAAGTCCAGTTGCAGCTTATCGTATTCCAGCGAATCAAGGAACATTAGAGATTGAAATTGAAAGTCCTGTAATGGATCGAAATGTTTTTGTACCAACAGCGGTTGTATTAGATAGTAATTTTAATGTGGCGGCAACGTATTCATCTTCTGAATTTAAGTTATTGGAGGAACGTGGCTTAAAGGGTAATCGCTTAGGTGCAAAGCTCAATTTAACGCCAGCAAGCAATCAAGAATACATTTATCTGCTTATCTATACGACACAACAAGATTTAGACAAAACAACGATGATGCCACATCCTGCAAAAGTATATGCTAAGGCGACAGGAAAGCAACCACCAGCGATTAGTGATATTGAAGTTGCTCATAGTTTGAATGGTCAAATTCACATTAATGTATTAGGTTCAAATGGCACTAAATTTATCGGTTTACCAACAGATATTTTTAGTTTAAATTCCAATAAAGTGGCAACACCAGTAGGTCAAAGCAGACAGAACTCAGTAAAAGAGAATTCAAATGCAATAAACGCAGCAGTAGATAAAGATACGGAAGCCTATTTTAATCAGGCGGTAATGAAAGCGATTAAAGCGAAAGATATTAACAGAGCGATGAATTTAGTTAATGAGGCGGAAAAATTAGGTCTCACCTCGCCACGCCAAATTTTCCTAAAAAATGTAAGTTCAAATTAATTCACTCATTGTTTTTTTCATAGACATTTCCTTGTCATCGAATAGATGGTTCTTCTCCATCAACACCCTATCAGGATAATCTGATAGGGTGCTTTTTTAGGGAAAATTTGCAAAGTTTCCTGAAAATTTGACCGCTTGAAGCTTAGTTTACTGCTTTAAATTGAATCACGCCAGCATCGGTAAAATTATTGTCATCATCTTCATCTAAGAAAGTTTTCGGTTCGATTTTGATGTTATCAAAAGCTGTGTCGCCTTCCACACCTTCGATTATTTGACCGTGTTTAATCCCTTTGAAATCGAATAAATTCGGATCGCATAAGTGTGATGGCACAATATCTTGTAAGGCACTAAACATTGTTTCTAAACGCCCAGGATATTGGCGATCCCAGGTGTTTAACATCTCTTTTACTACTTGGCGTTGTAGGTTAGGTTGAGAGCCGCACAAGTTACACGGAATAATTGGAAACTGCTTTGCTTCTGCATATTTAATAATATCTTTCTCTTTACAATAAGCCAGTGGGCGAATCACAATTTGCTTTCCATCATCAGAAATTAGTTTTGGCGGCATACTTTTCATTTTGCCTCCGTAGAACATATTTAAGAAAAGGGTTGCTAGCATATCATCACGATGGTGTCCTAGTGCGATTTTAGTTGCACCCAATTCAGTTGCGGTACGGTATAAAATGCCACGGCGTAGTCGAGAGCAGAGCGAGCAAGTGGTTTTGCCTTCAGGAATTTTTTCTTTTACGATACCGTAAGTGTTCTCTTCTACGATCTTATATTCCACCCCAATGCTTTGTAAGTAGCGAGGCAGTATTTCTTCAGGAAAGCCTGGCTGTTTTTGGTCTAAATTAACCGCCACTATGCTGAAATTCACTGGGGCACTTTGTTGAAGGTTAAGCAAAATATCAAGTAGCGTGTAGCTGTCTTTTCCGCCTGAAAGGCAAACCATCACACGATCGCCCTCTTCAATCATACCAAAATCAGCAATGGCATTACCCACGTTGCGGCGTAAACGCTTTTGCAACTTATTGAAATTATAAGTGATTTTTTTCTCAGCTTTTTGTTGAATATCGTCTGTCATAATGTTTTTAATAGCCTGATAAAGCAGCGTATAGTAAAGATTTCGCTACATTTTGCAAGTTAATTGTTGAGTTTAAGGGTAGCAATATAGTTGCAACTGACATCATCATTCATCCAAAATTTTTCGGTTAATGGATTGAAATGATAACCTTTGATTTCTTGACAACTTAAATCTGCTTGATCGCACCACGTTAAGAGTTCCGCAGGTTTGATAAATTTCTCAAATTCGTGGGTGCCTTTTGGTAACATTTTTAGTACATATTCTGCCCCAATAATCACCAACATATAGGCTTTGAAGGTACGGTTGATAGTGGATAAAAATAATACACCATCAGGTTTAAGTAAGGATTTACAGCTTTGAATAACCGACAGTGGATCAGGAACGTGTTCGAGCATTTCCATACAGGTGATGACATCGAATTTATCCGTTGGATTTAACGAAGAACAAGCGGTCGTTTTTTGCAAAAAATCTTCAATTGTAGTTTGTTGATAATCGATTGCTAAATCACTTTGTTTGGCGTGCTGTTTCGCTATTTCAAGCGGCTGTGAGGTCATATCAATGCCAGTGACAATTGCCCCTTGTTTTGCCATCGCTTCACTTAAAATGCCACCACCGCAACCAACGTCTAATACTTTTTTGCCGAATAAACCGTTCGATTTTTCTAAAATATAGGACAAACGTAGTGGATTGAGCAGGTGAATAGGCTTGAAACTGCCGTTCGGATCCCACCAAGTTTGTGCCATTTTTTCAAATTTTGTAATTTCGTGTTGATCGACATTTTCCATAAGTTGGTTCCTGTGGTAAATTTAGGCGTTACTATAACGCATTTAACCTAAAAGGAAAATTAAAATGACAAGGATCAACCTTGTTCCGCCTGCGGAATTGTGTGATCAACATCTGCTTGCCGAACATCGAGAACTTACCCGAATTCCGAATGCCGTGGCAAAAGGGAAATTCAGCCTGAAAGGACAGCCAGCTGATTATAAATTAGGAGAAGGACACGTGCGTTTTTTCTTTAATAAGCTCACTTTTTTGAAAAAACGCTACGATGCTCTGCACGAAGAGTGCTTAGCAAGAGGCTTTAAGGTGCAGTATTTCTGGGCGGAAGAGCTACCGCAAGATCCGAGTTTGTGGCTAGATTATGAACCTACAGAAACAGCGCTCTTTGCTAACCGAGAACGGATTGAGTTGAGAATGCCAGCAAAACCGCGTTTTACTGAAAGAAAATAACCGCTTGCACGCCTTTTTATGCTATAATCTCGCCAATTTTTTGCCTTGTTTACTTAAGGCTCTTTTACTACTAAAAATTAGGAAATTTCAATGAGCGAATTAGCCAAAGATATTATTCCCGTAAGTATTGAGGACGAGTTAAAAACTTCTTACCTTGATTATGCGATGTCGGTCATTGTTGGGCGTGCATTGCCTGACGTGAGAGACGGCTTAAAGCCTGTTCACCGCCGAGTGCTTTTTTCAATGGATCAAAACAGCAACACTTATAATAAACCGCACGTGAAATCAGCCCGTGTAGTAGGTGATGTGATTGGTAAATACCACCCACACGGTGACTCTGCGGTGTACGACACGATTGTGCGAATGGCTCAGCCGTTCTCATTGCGTTATATGTTGGTAGATGGTCAAGGTAACTTCGGTTCTATCGATGGTGATGCACCAGCGGCAATGCGTTATACCGAAGTGCGTATGCAGAAAATTACCCAGGAATTGCTCACCGATTTAGACAAGGAAACGGTGGATTTCTCGCCAAACTATGACGGTAAAGAGATGATTCCTGATGTGTTGCCAACTAAAATTCCAGCCTTGTTAGTAAATGGTTCTTCGGGCATTGCAGTGGGTATGGCAACCAATATTCCGCCCCATAATTTAGGCGAAGTGTTAGACGGCTGCTTAGCGTATATTGAAAATGAAGAGATCAGCATTGAAGAGCTAATGCGTTATATTCCTGGTCCAGATTTTCCAACAGGGGCGATTATTAATGGTCGTAAAGGGATTGAAGACGCTTACCGCACAGGGCGAGGCAAAGTTTATGTACGGGCAAAAGCAAGTGTAGAAAGCACAGACAAAGGACGTGAGCAAATTGTTGTTACCGAGTTGCCTTATCAAGTAAACAAAGCAAAATTAATTGAAAAAATTGCAGAGCTGGTAAAAGAGAAGAAAATTGAAGGCATCAGCAAAATTGACGATTATTCAGACAAAAAAGGGATCTCGATTGTTATTGAAGTAAAACGTGATGCGGTGGGCGAAGTGGTGTTAAATCACTTATATTCACTGACTCAAATGCAAGTTACTTTCGGTATCAATATGGTCGCGTTAGACAACGGTCAGCCGAAAGTGTTGAACCTCCGCCAAATCATTGAAGCCTTTGTGAAACACCGCCGTGAAGTAGTAACACGCCGTACTATTTTTGAATTACGCAAAGCCCGTGAGCGTGCTCATATTTTAGAAGGCTTGGCGATTGCATTAGCGAATATTGACCCTGTCATAGAGCTTATCCGTGCTTCAAAAACGGCTGAAGAAGCGCGAGAAGGTTTACTTGCTCGTCCTTGGGCATTAGGCAACGTAGCCCCAATGTTGGAAGCTGCTGGTGTAGGGGCTTCTCGCCCAGAAGATTTGCCTGAAAACTTAGGCGTGCGCGATGGCGAATATTACTTATCTGAAGCTCAAGCTCGTGCGATTTTAGAGTTACGTTTACACCGCTTAACTGGTTTAGAACACGAAAAAATTGTTGAAGAGTATAAAGAACTCTTAACTGTCATTGGCGAATTAATTCATATTTTAACTAGCCCAGAACGCTTAATGGAAGTGATCCGTGAAGAGTTAGAATTAGTGAAAGCCACTTTCAATGATGAACGCCGTACAGAAATTACTGCCGCCTCTGGTGACATCAACATTGAAGATTTAATCGCCCAAGAAGATGTGGTGGTCACGCTTTCACACGCAGGTTATGTAAAATATCAACCGCTTTCAGACTACGAGGCCCAACGCCGTGGCGGTAAAGGAAAGTCGGCAACAAAGATGAAAGAAGATGATTTCATCGAAAAATTATTGGTGGCAAACACCCACGACACCATTCTCTGCTTCTCAAGCCGTGGTCGTTTATATCAATTAAAAGTGTATCAACTACCTCAAGCTAGCCGTGGGGCAAGAGGCACGCCGATTGTGAATATTCTGCCCTTGGTGAAAGAAGAAAATGAACGTATTACCGCAATCCTTCCAATTCCAAACGGCGAATTTAGTGCGGATAAATTTATCTTTATGGCAACTGCAAGTGGCGTAGTGAAAAAAGTTTCGCTTGATGCGTTCAGCAATGTTCGATCAAGCGGTCTCATTGCATTAAAACTTCGCGAAGGTGATGAATTAATTGGCGTGGACATCACAGACGGCGAGAGCGAAATTATGCTCTTCTCAGCACAAGGTCGAGTGGTTCGTTTTGCAGAAAAAGCCGTCCGTGCAATGGGGCGTACCGCAACAGGGGTGAGAGGTATTAAACTTTCCACCACTGAAATTTCAGCAGAAGAGATTGAAGAAGCCGAAATTATTGAGATTGAAAACGAAGATGCGGAAGAGACCTCAAGCGTTAGCCTTGATACCGATCGCGTGGTTTCACTTGTGATTCCTCATACCGCAGGTGACATTCTTACTGTAACGCAAAATGGCTATGGAAAACGCACCATAATCAGTGAATATCCAGTGAAATCTCGCGCAACCAAAGGAGTGGTTTCAATTAAGGTAAACGAACGCAACGGCAAAGTAGTCGCCGCTGTTCAAGTTGAGGAAGCTGACCAAATTATGCTGATTACTGATGCTGGCACGCTCGTTCGCACAAGGGCTGCAGAAGTTAGCCTCGTTGGACGAAATACCCAAGGCGTTCGCATTATTCGAACTGCAGAAGATGAACACGTTGTCGGTCTAGAGCGAGTGTGTGAGCCTGAAGAAGATGACAGTATTAGCGAATTTGATAACGCAGACACTAATGCAGAGAATGTAGAAACTTCAACAGAAGAATAATCTTAAACTATACAAGCGGTCGTTTTTTCAGAGAATTTTGCAAACAAGCAATATGCAAAAATTTGGGGAAATTCGACCGCTTTAATATATGAGTCATATTAGGAATACAAAAATGGCAGCTATTCAACAAAGAGCAGAACTCCATCGCCAAATTTGGCAAATTGCAAACGAAGTTCGTGGAGCCGTAGATGGTTGGGATTTTAAACAATATGTATTAGGCACACTGTTTTACCGCTTCATCAGTGAAAATTTTGCCGCCTATATTGAGCAAGGTGATGAAAATATTGATTACTCAGCCTATTCCGATGAAGAAATTGATGCGGCAGGCATTAAAGAAGATGCCATCAAGACCAAAGGTTATTTTATTTATCCCAGCCAATTATTTAAAAACATCGCTAAAAATGCCCATTTAAATAAAAATTTAAACATTGAACTTGCCGATATTTTTACGGATATTGAAAGTTCTGCAGTGGGCTTTGATTCGGAATACGATATTAAAGGTTTATTTGCCGATTTTGATACCAAAAGTAACCGCTTGGGGAATACGGTTGAAGATAAAAATAAACGACTTGCAGCGGTATTAAAAGGCGTTGAAACGTTAAATTTCGGGGAATTTGCGGATAATCAGATCGATCTTTTTGGTGATGCCTATGAGTTTTTGATTTCCAATTATGCTTCCAATGCAGGCAAATCGGGCGGTGAGTTTTTTACACCGCAACATGTGTCTAAACTGATTTCACAACTTGCTTTACATGGTCAGAGTGCGGTCAATAAAATTTATGATCCAGCTTGTGGTTCAGGCTCGTTATTATTACAAGCGAAAAAGCAATTTGATGATCATCTGATTGAAGAGGGATTTTTCGGTCAAGAAATTAATCATACTACCTACAATCTCGCTCGTATGAATATGTTTTTGCATAATATCAATTATGACAAATTCCATATTGAGCTTGGCGATACCTTAATCAATCCAAAATTAAAAGATGATAAACCTTTTGATGCCATTGTATCCAACCCCCCTTATTCGATTAAGTGGATTGGCTCAGATGACCCAACCTTGATTAACGATGAACGTTTCGCCCCGGCTAGTATTCTTGCTCCGAAATCCAAAGCGGATTTTGCCTTTATTCTGCACGCATTAAATTACCTTTCTGCCAAAGGGCGAGCGGCAATTGTCACCTTTCCCGGTATTTTCTACCGCAGCGGTGCGGAACAAAAAATCCGAAAATATCTCGTTGATCAAAATGTGGTGGAAACCGTCATTGCACTACCGCCAAATCTTTTCTTCGGCACGTCTATTGCAACAAATATTTTAGTGCTTTCCAAACATAAAACCGACACTAAAACCCAATTTATTGACGCAAGCGGGCTGTTTAAAAAAGAAACCAATAATAATGTGCTGACTGATGAGCATATCGCTGAAATCTTGAAACTCTTTGCGGATAAAGTTGATGTTGAGCATCTCGCAAAATCTGTCGAAAACAGTCAAATTGCGGATAATGAGTACAACCTTGCAGTAAGTTCTTATGTGGAGCAAAAAGATACCCGAGAAGTGATTAACATCACTGAACTCAACGAAGAAATTTGCAAAACAGTGGCAAAAATTGACCGCTTGCGTGCGGATATTGATGCGATTGTGGCGGAGATTGAAGCGGAGTAAGTAAATGAACGACAAACTTCCTGTAAATATTCAAGAGCTTATCAGTAAACGCATCATTGAAGATGAGCGAATTGAATTTAAAGCTAATTGGAATCCTGAAGCGGTTTTACACACGATTTGTGCCTTTGCGAATGATTTCCATAATTTAGGTGGTGGTTATTTAATTGTTGGCCTTGAAGAAAAAGACGGGATACCAGTACTGCCGCCTGTTGGTGTATTGCCGGAACAGGTTGATGCTATCCGCAAAGAGTTATTGCAACTGGAAAAAAATCATATCGTCCCTGCCTTTCATACACTTACGGCTACTTATGAAATTCAAGGGAAGCTGATTTTAGTGCTATGGGCGGTTGGCGGCGAAATGCGACCCTATCGTGCGAAAAAATCCTTATCGCAGAAAAATAGCGAAAATTGGGCGTATTATATTCGCCAACACTCCAATACCATTGAAGCGAAAGGGGAGATTGAGCAAGAGCTATTAGCACTGGCAAATAAAGTTCCCTTTGATGATAGATTGTGTTTATCAGCAACCTTAGATGATCTAGAACCTCATTTAATGCGTGAATTCTTGGCGGAAATCAAAAGCGATTTAGCCGTGAATGCGAAATTCTTTTCAGTGGAAGAGCTTGCCAAACGAATGAATATCGTAGGCGGAAGTTCAGAAGCCCTATTTCCGAAAAATGTTGGTTTGCTCTTTTTTAATAGCCAACCTGAAAAATTTTTTCCTGAAACACAAATTGATGTTGTCTATTTTCCTAAAGGAGCAGGTGGTGGAGAAATTGAAGAAAAAACCTTCAAAGGCACAATCGGGCGAATTACTCAAGATGCCTTGCAATATATCAAAAACCGTTATTTGCAGGAAAAAATAGTCAAAGTGCCTTATCAGGCAGAATCAATTCGCTTTTGGAACTACCCGTTTCTTGCCCTAGAAGAAGCCTTGGTTAATGCGGTTTATCATCGTTCGTATGAAATTCGTGAGCCGATCGAAGTGAGAATTAGCCCAAATGAAATTGTGATTTTAAGTTTCCCCGGTCCTGATCGCTCAATTAAATTAACCGATTTACAAACCGGCAAAGCAGTAAGTCGCCGTTATCGTAACCGCAGAATAGGTGAGTTTTTAAAAGATTTAGAATTAACAGAGGGACGTTCTACTGGAATCCCTACCATTCTAAGAGCAATGGCTGAAAACGGTTCGCCGGCTCCGCAGTTTGATACAGATGAAGAGCGTAGCTACTTTGCTATCAGTTTACCTGTTCACCATTCAATGCTATCAGAAGATCAAGATAGCGACCTAGATAGCGACCTAGATAGCGACCTAGATGATGACTTGGATTTAACAGAATCGGTAGCTAAATTATTAACGGTTTTAACACAAGAAGAGAATATATCAGCACTTTTAAGATTATTAAAAATTCAGCATCGACCGTCTTTGAGAAAATACTATCTTACACCGGCAATGGAATTAAATTTAATTGAAATGACCATACCCGAAAAACCAACCAGCCGGTATCAAAAATATCGTTTAACCTCAAAGGGAAAAAGTTACCAAAAAAGGTTAAAAACAAAATCGTAGCTCAGTAGGATGGGCTTTAGCCCATCAAAAACATTGAGTGTATAGTGATAGTATATGATGATGGGCTAAAGCCCATCCTACATTAGCAATGATAAACAAGCGGTATAAAATCAAGGAAAATTTGCAAAATGAGTAATAGCATTATTGAAAAATTATTAAATGGGGCTAAGGTGGAGTGGAAGCCGTTGGGGGAAATTGCAGAAATTTATGGCGGTTTAACTGGAAAATCAAAACACGATTTTGAAAATGGAAATGCAAAGTATATTACCTACAAAAATATCTTTGATAATATGCAAATTGATGAAAATAGATTAGAAACAGTTAAAGTGAATTCGGATGAAAAACAGCATCAGGTTAAATATGGTGATGTTTTATTTACAGGATCTTCTGAAACAGCAGATGAGGCAGGAATGTCATCAGCAGTAACTGTTTATTTTAATGAACCTGTGTACTTAAATAGTTTTTCATTTGGCTTACGATTTTTTGATGAAATTAAAATGATGCCAGAATTTTCTAAATTTTTATTTAGAAGTCATTTTATGAGGATAGAAATAGCCAAAACAGCAAGTGGAGTTACTCGATTTAATATATCTAAAGCAAGGTTTAGGAAAATATTGATCCCAATCCCCCCACTCGAAATCCAACAAAAAATTGTAAAAACACTTGACAAATTCACCGAGCTGGAAGCTACGCTGGAAGCTGAATTATCATTACGTGTTAAACAATATCACTATTATCGTGATTTACTTCTGAATGAAAATGAAAAAAATCCATTCTTTAAAAATGCTGAATATAGATGTTTAGGTGATATTACATTATTAAGTAGCAATATAAGATGGAAAAATAATACGAATAGTTATAAATATATAGATTTAACATCGGTAGATAGAGAAAATCACTCTATTGGAGAAACAATTGAGATCTCAGCATTAACAGCACCGAGTAGAGCCCAAAAGTTGGTGGTTAAAGATGACGTAATCTTTGCGACCACAAGACCTACACAATTACGTTTTGCTTTTATTAATGAAGAATTTGAAAATTCGATTGCAAGTACTGGGTATTGTGTATTACGAGCAAATACAGATTTAGCATTACCTAAATGGATTTATCACAATCTTGGCTCAATAGATTTTAAAAATTTTTTAGAAGAAAACCAAAGTGGTTCTGCTTACCCTGCTGTTTCAGATAGTAAAGTTAAAGAATATAAAATTCCTGTGCCATCTTTAGATATACAAGAAAAAATTATTTTAATTCTGGATAAATTTGAAAACTTAGCTAATTCTATTAAGGATGGATTACCAAGAGAAATTGAACTAAGAAGAAAACAATATGAATATTATCGGAATGAGTTATTAAGTTTCTCTAATCAAGGGGGATAAAATGAGTAAAAGTTTAGAAGAAATAGCAGAAGAACTTAAAAAGAATGCTGAAAAGAGTGAAAAGCCTAAAAAGGTACAAATAATTTATGCCTTTAATGGTACTGGTAAAACTCGTTTGTCTATGGAATTCAAGAAGCTGGTTAGCCCAAAAACTATTTTAGAAAAAGAAATAGCCAAAGAAAATGAAAATTTAAAGAAGTTTGAAGAAAATCTTGAAAAAGCTAAAAGACCAGAGGGAAAGAATAAGTTAAATAAAATGATAGAGGGAATCAAGGGAAATATTAGAGATAAAGAGAATGAATTAAGTAATCCTCCAGATTCTAGAACAAAAATTCTATATTACAATGCCTTAACAGAAGATCTTTTTTACTGGAATAATGAGTTTGAAAATGAGTTCCACCCTACATTAAAAATTCAATCAAATAACTTCGTTAATTGGGTTTTACATTTTTTTGGTGATAAGGATATTATTGAAAATTTTCACAGATATACTAATACAAAACTTACTCCTATATTTTCTAATCAAGATTATGATAATGAACATCCAAACAGATCATGGGCTAATGAGGTTTCTTTTTCATATGAAGGCGGTGATGAACGCTCTAAGAAAAAAATAAAAATTTCTCATGGAGAAGAGAGATGTTTTATTTGGAGTATATTCTATACTCTTATTTATTATGTCTTAGGAGACATATCTGAGCAAAGTGATGAGTCCGAATTTAAAGATTTAAAATATATATTTATTGATGATCCTGTGAGTTCATTAGATGATAATTATCTGATCCTCTTAGCCGTAGATTTATCTAAATTAATTAAGTCTTACAAATCTACCAATATTAATTTTATTATTACAACACATAATGCTTTATTTTATAATGTTCTATTTAATGAATTGGATAGAGATGATCCTGTTTATGAATATAAAGGTAGTAAAAATGCTATTTGCTATGTTATGCGTTTACAGGAAAACGGGACGTATCAATTAAATCCATCAAATGACTCTCCTTTTTCTTACCATTTATATTTGAAAAAGGAAATAGAATCTGCAATTAAGAATAATTCTATTCAAAAATATCATTTTCATTTTGTTAGGCAGATTCTTGAAAAATTATCTACTTTTTTGGGATACAAGGATTGGTCTAAGCTTTTACCTGAACATTCAGATTATTTAAAGAGACTTATAAATCTATCAAGTCATGCTAAGTATGCAACTGAAGAAATTTCAGAAATTATACCTTCAGATAAAGAGAAACTGAAAGAATTAATTGACTATATTAATAAAAAATATCATTTTAATGAAAATTGATATAGATAGGATAAACATATATGCAAGATACTAATCTCATCACAGAAACCAATAATTTCATCGTTTTAGATAAATATGAAAAAATCACCCAACCAAGTTCTTTCCAATCTGAATCTGATTTAGAGAAAGAGCTGATTGCTGATTTACAATTTCAGGGCTATGAATATCGTCCGGATTTAAATAGCCAAGAAAAATTGCTGATGAATGTTCGTGAGCAGTTGGAACGCTTGAATAATGTGCATTTTTTAGATTCGGAATGGAAACGCTTTGTTGATGAATATCTCGATAAAGCCTCAGAGAGCATTATCGAGAAAACCCGAAAAATTCATCAGGATCATATCTATGACTTTGTGTTTGATAATGGGCGTATTCAAAATATCTATTTGTTAGATAAAAAAGAAATTGCCCATAATAAAGTGCAGGTTATTAATCAATTTGAGCAAAAAGGTTCTCATTTGAATCGTTATGATGTGACGATTCTCGTGAATGGCTTGCCGTTGGTACAAATTGAATTGAAAAAGCGTGGGGTGGCTATTCGTGAAGCCTTTAACCAAATTTATCGTTATAGCAAAGAGAGTTTTAATACTGAAAATTCGTTATTTAAGTTTTTACAAATTTTTGTGATTTCAAACGGTACGGATACTCGCTATTTTGCCAATACAACTAAGCGGGACAAAAACAGTTTTGATTTTACGATGAATTGGGCGAAATCGGATAATACTTTGATTAAGGATTTAAAAGATTTTACCGCTACGTTTTTACAGAAAAATACTTTACTTAATGTGTTGATTCATTATTCGGTATTTGATGTGAATAATACGCTTTTAATGATGCGTCCTTATCAAATTGCCGCAACAGAGCGGATTTTATGGAAAATTCAAAATACGCATTTCACTAAAAATTGGGGAAATTTAGAAAGCGGCGGTTATATTTGGCACACCACAGGTTCAGGAAAAACATTAACCAGTTTTAAAGCAGCACGCCTTGCCACAGCATTAGATTTTATTGATAAAGTCTTTTTTGTGGTAGATAGAAAAGATTTAGACTATCAAACAATGAAAGAATACCAACGTTTTTCGCCTGATAGTGTGAATGGTTCAGAAAGTACAGCAGGCTTAAAACGTAATTTAGAAAAAAAAGATAATAAAATTATTGTTACCACTATTCAAAAATTGAATAACCTGATGAAATCAGAAGATAACTTAGAGATTTATAAACAGCCTGTGGTATTTATTTTTGATGAATGTCACCGTTCGCAATTTGGAGAAGCACAAAAGAATTTAAAGAAAAAATTTAAAAAATTCTGTCAATTTGGATTTACCGGTACGCCAATTTTTGCTGATAACGCATTGGGTGCGGAAACCACAGCGACAGTTTTTGGTTCGCAGCTACATTCTTATGTGATTGCCGATGCCATTCGTGATGAAAAAGTGCTGAAATTTAAGGTGGATTACAATAATGTTCGTCCTAAATTCAAAGAGATTGAATGTGAAAAAAATCAAGAAAAATTGACCGCACTTGAAAATAAACAGGCGTTATTACACCCGGAACGTATTAAGGAAATTACGCAATATATTTTGACTCATTTCAAGCAAAAAACACACCGTTTAAATTCATCAGGAAAAGGGTTTAATGCAATGTTTGCCGTAAGTTCGGTTGAAGCAGCAAAACTGTATTACGAGCAGTTTAAATTGCAACAACAAGCGGTCGAAAATCCGTTGAAAATTGCAACCATTTTTTCTTTTGCAGCTAATGAAGAACAAAATGCGATTGGTGAAATTGCTGATGAAACTTTTGAACCTACCGCAATGAATAGTTCGGCAAAAGAATTTTTGAGTTTGGCAATTGATGATTACAATCTTTTATTTAAAACAAATTACGGCGTAGAGAGTAAAGAATTTCAAAACTATTACCGTGATTTAGCAATGCGGGTTAAAAATCAGGAAATCGATTTATTGATTGTGGTTGGAATGTTTTTAACAGGTTTTGATGCCCCAACGTTAAACACTTTATTTGTCGATAAAAATTTGCGTTATCACGGTTTAATGCAAGCCTTTTCCCGTACAAATCGGATTTATGATGCAACTAAGGCATTTGGTAATATCGTGACTTTCCGTGATTTAGAGCAGGATACCATTGATGCCATTACCTTATTTGGTAATAAAAATACGCGTAATGTGGTATTAGAACGCAGCTTTAAAGAATATATGGAAGGTTATCAAGATGCTCAGGGAAATTATCATCGAGGTTATAAAGAAGTAGTTAAAGCGTTGCAAACGAAATTCCCTGATCCTGCTCAACTCGAAACTGAGGATGATAAAAAAGCATTTACCCAATTATTTGGTGAATATCTGCGTTTGGAAAATGTGTTGCATAATTACGATGAATTTCACGAGTTAAAAAATACTGAACAGAATGAAAATAGCGTAAAAGAGCCTGATGGCACATATATTGTTGGAAATAATGTGATTTTGCCAGAGAGAAAATTACAAGATTATCGTTCAACCTATAATGATATTCGGGAATGGCAGAGAAAACAAAATCAAAATGGTAATGCTGGAAAATCTCAAATTGATTGGAGCGATGTGGTTTTTGAAATCGATTTATTAAAATCACAAGAAATCAATTTAGATTATATTTTAGAATTGATTTTTGAACATAATAAAAAACGCAAAAATAAACCGGCACTCATTGAGGAAATTCGCCGGACTATTCGTTCGAGTTTGGATAACCGAGCCAAAGAAGGACTGGTTGTTGATTTTATCCATCAAACTGATTTAGATAAAATTCCGGATAAATCGACTATTATTGAGGAATTTTTCCTATTTGCTCAGCAAGAGCAAAAAAGAGAGGCTGAGAACTTAATTGAGAGCGAAAATTTAAATATAGATGCAGCAAAACGGTATATAATGACCTCTCTTAAACGAGAATACGCTAGCGAAAATGGTACAGATTTAAATGATCTTCTACCTAAAATGAGCCCGCTAAACCCACAATATAAGACTAAAAAGCAGACGGTTTTTCAGAAAATCGTGGCATTTGTGGAGAAGTTTAAAGGGGTTGGTGGATTTTTATCTTAAGTATAAGGATGGGTGATGTCCCATCCTTCTTTTATAATCGAACAATTTAAAGTTTTTTAAAATTTGTAAAATCATTCTGATGTAAAAACTATGGCACTACTTAATTTATCCAACGCCTATCTAGGTTTTGGCGATCATCCTTTATTAGATCACACCGAATTACACATTGAACCAAACGAGCGAGTGTGTTTGGTAGGAAGAAACGGGGCAGGCAAATCGACTTTAATGAAAGTGCTTGCTGGTGAAGTACAACTTGATGACGGCAAGTTGATTTTTGAAAAAGATATTGTGGTGACTCGTTTGGAGCAAGATCCACCTCGTCATATTCAAGAAACGGTGTTTGATTATGTGGCGGAGGGAATTGCTCATTTAAGCGAATTATTAAAGCAATATCACCACATTTCGCAACAAATGCTGACAGATTATAGCGATGATTTATTAGCGAAATTGTCTGCAGTACAGGCTCAACTTGAACATAGCAACGGCTGGCAGTTTGAAAATCGGATTCAAGATACCTTGAAATTGTTGGAGCTTGATCCAGAAAAACGTTTGTGTGAACTCTCGGGCGGCTGGGTTCGTCGTGCGGCGCTTGCTCGGGCGTTAGTGGCAGATCCCGATATTTTGTTGCTTGATGAGCCGACCAACCACTTAGATGTGGAGGCAATTACTTGGCTGGAGAATTTGTTGCTGGATTTCAAAGGTTCGATCATCTTTATTTCTCACGACCGTTCATTTATCCGCAAAATGGCGACTCGCATTGTGGATTTGGATCGTGGCAAGCTGGTTTCTTATCCAAGCAATTACGATAAATATTTGGAAGAGAAAGCCGAAGATCTGCGTGTGGAAGCGTTACAAAATGAACTGTTTGATAAAAAACTGGCTCAAGAAGAAGTGTGGATTCGCCAAGGGATTAAGGCTCGCCGTACTCGTAATGAAGGGCGTGTGCGTGCCTTAAAAGCGTTGCGAGAAGAACGTCGCAGCCGACGAGAAGTACAAGGCACAGCAAAAATTCAGCTTGATCAAACCGCACGTAGCGGCAAAATTGTATTTGAGCTGGAAAATGCCAGCTATGAAATTGAGGGCAAAACGCTGCTCAAAAACTTCACCGCCACTATTCAGCGTGGTGACAAAATTGCTTTAGTGGGGCCGAACGGCTGTGGAAAAACCACTTTCATCAAATTATTGTTGGGTGAGCTACAACCCACTTCAGGCTCAATCCGTTGTGGTACAAAATTAGAAGTGGCTTATTTCGATCAATATCGTGCGGAATTAGATTTAGAAAAAACAGTGATGGATAACGTGGCAGATGGAAAACAAGATGTGGAAGTAAACGGCGTAAAACGCCACGTTTTAGGCTATTTACAAGATTTCTTGTTTCCACCAAAACGGGCGATGACGCCTGTTAAAGCCTTATCAGGTGGTGAGCGAAACCGTTTATTACTGGCAAAATTGTTGTTGAAACCGAATAACCTGCTAATTCTGGACGAACCGACCAATGATTTGGATGTAGAAACCCTTGAATTATTGGAAGAGATGTTGGCGGACTATCAAGGCACTTTGCTGATTGTGAGCCACGATCGTCAATTTATTGATAATACGGTGGAAGAGTGTTATTTCTTTGAAGGCGATGGCGTACTGAACAAATATATTGGCGGCTATTTTGATGCGAAACAGCAGCAGGAAAATTACCACACAACATTGGCTTCAAATTCGCAAAAAATTGAGAAAAAACAACCGCTTGTAGAAGAGCAATCAAAGCAAGAAAAGCCAAAAGCGGAAGCGAAAAAGGTTAAACTCTCTTACAAAGATCAGCGAGAGTTAGACGAGTTGCCTGCAAAAATGGAAGCCTTAGAAGCGGAAATCGAGGCTTTGCAGCACGAGGTAAACAGTTCTGATTTCTTCTCAAAAGATCAGGTTTACACCAACGAGAAATTGCAACAGCTAGCGGATGCCGAAGCCGCATTAGAACAAGCGTTTGAGCGTTGGGAAGAGTTGGAAAATATCAAAAACGGAAATCTATAAATGGCTGAAAGATTAGACAACTACGAACAGCGTTTTGGCGGCATTGGGCGGCTTTACACGCCCGAAGGGCTGGAAAAGCTCAGTCGATCACATATTTGCGTGATTGGTATTGGCGGTGTTGGCTCTTGGGCGGTGGAGGCGTTGGCTCGTTCAGGCATTGGTAAGATTACTATGATCGATATGGATGATATTTGTGTAACGAATATTAATCGTCAAATTCACGCAATGAGTGGCACGGTGGCTCAACTTAAAACTGAGGCGATGAAAGAGCGGATTGAGCGAATTAACCCTGAATGTGCGGTTGAGATTATTGATGATTTCATCACGCAAGAGAATATTCCTGATTACCTCAATCGTGGTTATGATTATGTGATTGATGCGATTGATTCGGTGAAAACGAAAGCAGCACTGATTGCTTATTGCAAGCGTCATAAAATCAAGTTGATTACTACGGGCGGAGCTGGTGGGCAGACCGATCCAACTCAAATTCAAATTGCAGATTTGAGCAAAACCATTCAAGATCCGCTTGCCTCAAAAGTGCGTTCATTATTGCGTAAGGAATACCATTTCAGCCAAAATCCCAAACGCAAGTTTGGCATAGATTGTGTATTTTCTACCCAGCCGTTAATTTTCCCGAAAATGGGTGAGGGATGTGAAGTTTCTGCTACGATGAATTGTGCCAACGGTTTTGGGGCGGTGACGATGGTTACCGCAACATTTGGTTTTTTTGCGGTAAGTCGTGTGATTGCGAAGTTGCTGAAATAATCTAAGCGGTCGTTTTTATTTAATTTTTTGCAAATACAGGAGATATTATGACAATACACAGAGTAAACCCCAAAGGGAGTATGGAGCAGCTTTCTCATTTAGAAATGCGATTATTGGCTAAAAATACGCAAGGGAATTTATATCAGTTGTATCGTAATTGCTCATTAGCGGTGCTAAGTTCAGGGGCTCATACCGATGATAGCCGTGCTTTATTGAGCCAACATCCTGATTTTGAAATGAGATTACTCACCCGTGAAAAAGGTGTGTCGCTTGAGCTGCATAATCCGCCTGAAACTGCTTTTGTAGATGGTAAGATGATTTTAAATATTCAATACCATTTGTTTGCGGTGTTAAGAGATATTGTTTTTGTAAATGCGTTGAAAAATGCGATTCCACCGCTTGAGAATGCGTCGCTAGAAACCTTAACCACCAATACGGTTTTTTCAATTTTGCGTAATGCAAAAGCGATAGAGATGAACACCGACCCCAATTTAGTGGTTTGTTGGGGTGGGCATTCTATCAATGACATTGAATACCAATATTGCCGAGCAGTAGGACAAGAGTTTGGTTTGCGTGAGCTAAATATCGTAACGGGTTGTGGTGCAGGTGTAATGGAAGCGCCAATGAAAGGGGTCACTATCGGACACGCGAATCAGCGTTACAAAAATGGACGCTTTATAGGCATTACAGAGCCTTCGATTATTGCGTCTGAACCGCCAAATCCAATTGTGAATGAATTGGTGATTATGCCTGATATTGAAAAACGCTTAGAAGCTTTTGTTCGTTTGGGGCACGCTATCGTGGTATTTCCAGGTGGACCAGGTACATTGGAAGAGTTACTTTATATTATTGGCATTAAATTAAATCCAGCCAATAATGCACAAAAATTACCGCTGATTTTAACCGCCCCCAAAGCGTCTGCTGATTATTTTTATGCGATTGATAAATTTATTGGCGATACGTTAGGGGAAGAGGCTCGTCGCTTATATGAAATTATTATTGACGACCCCGCTCTAGTTGCTCGTAAAGTGAAGCAATCAATGGTAGAGGTAAAAAATCGCCGTTATGAAAGTGGAGATGCTTATAATTTCAACTGGTCATTAAAAATTGAAGAAGATTTTATTACGCCATTTATTCCAACCCACGAAAGTATGGCAAATCTGAATTTAAGTTTAGATCAACCCAAAGAGCAGTTGGCAGCCAATTTAAGACGAGCATTTTCGGGTATTGTTGCGGGGAATATTAAAGCTGAAACATCAGATCTAATTGAACAATATGGTGTATTTAAATTACACGGCGATCGTAAATTAATGGAAGAAATTGACCGCTTGCTACAGCGTTTTGTTGTTCAGCATAGAATGAAAATTCCAACTGGGCAACCTTACCAGCCTTGCTATGAGATTGTGAAGGATTGATTTGAGGCATCAATCCTTTATCGCTATAATTACGCCTAAATATTAATCACTATACTGGCTCTTTACGGATCCGTTAGCAGAGCCAGTGCTTAAATGAAAGCATTTGGGTGGTTTTTGCAACTTGCAAAATTTTACGGAAATTTAACCGCTTGTCATTAGCTTTCTGCTTTGTTAATTAAGAATTGGGTTAAAAGATTAACAGGACGACCAGTAGCCCCTTTTGCCGCACCCGATTTCCACGCTGTGCCAGCAATATCTAAATGTGCCCAAGTGTATTTTTTAGTGAAGTTTGACAAGAACTGACCTGCGGTAATTGCTCCACCTAAGCGTCCGCCGATATTGGCAAGATCGGCAAAGTTAGATTTAAGTTGCTCTTGATATTCTTCGCCTAGCGGTAAACGCCACGCTTTGTCGTCCGCTTGTTCTGATGCGGTTAATAATTCGTTGGCTAAACTGTTAGATGGTGACATTAATCCGCTATTGTGATTACCTAATGCAATCATACAAGCCCCTGTGAGGGTGGCAATATCAATGACCAGTTCTGGGTTAAAACGTTCGACATAAGTGAGCGTATCACATAATACCAAACGCCCTTCAGCATCGGTATTTAGCACCTCAACAGTTAAGCCAGACATTGTGGTAAGAATATCCCCAGGTCGGTAAGATTTGCCATCAACTGCATTTTCACAGCCGGCTAAAACACCGATAATATTAAGCGGTAACTTCATTTCAGCAACGGCTTTCATTGTGCCGTAAACGCTGGCTGCACCGCACATATCGTATTTCATTTCATCCATTGCTTCTGCAGGTTTAATGGATAAGCCACCAGAGTCAAAGGTTAAGCCTTTACCTACTAGCACAATCGGTTTAGCATCGGGGTTTGGATTGCCTTTATATTCAATCACAGAGAGAAAAGCCTGATTTTCAGAACCACGAGAGACAGCTAAATAAGCATTCATTCCAAGTTCTGCCATTTGTTTTTCATCAATAATAGTGGTAGAAATGGGCTCATAATGTTCAGCTAATTTTTGTGCGAGTTGTGATAAATACTTAGGATTACACACATTCGGTGGACAATTTGCTACATTTTTGGCACAACTTACCCCGAATGCGATGGCTTTTCCGTGTTCTAACGCACGTTCAGCCTCCGTTAAATCTTTACGATTTGCGACATTAAACACCACACGGCGTAGCTCACGACGCACTTCAGGTTTAATGCTTTTGAAATCAGTATAAGCATATTGATGCTCTTGAATAGCTTCAATAGCAAAACGAACATTCCAATACGCTGACCTACCTTTAACATGCAGTTCAGTTAAAAAGCAGATCATTTCCATTGAGCCTGTATTGTTAATGGTCTGTACAGTTTTTTGGATAATCTGTTTGTACTGGCGTTCAGTGAGTTCGCGTTCTTTCCCACAGCCTACAAGTAATACGCGATCGGCTGCCACATTTGGTACGTTATGTAATAACAAGGTTTGCCCTGCTTTGCCTTCTAAATCGCCTCGCCTAATTAACGAGCTAATATAGCCGTTACTTAATTTGTCTAATTGATTCCCCGCGGAACAAAGCCTACGAGGTTCATAAACCCCTACAACTAAACAAGCCGTTCTTTGCTTTTCAACGCTACCGTTTTTAACGCTAAATTCCATTATTGCTCCCTAATTATATCGTTTGTGTTGAGTCGAGTATTTCAATCATAAATGAAAATAGAAATAAGTGCTTAGTATAATAAAATTTTCAAGAATTTACGTCTTATATTGAAATATCAACCAACTTCTTGGTTATATGGATAATTTTACTGGTTTTTCTTTTAGCTTCTTTACTTTATACTAGCAGAGATTTTTTATCTAAAAAGTATGATTACTCTCTTTTGAGAGTAAATTTGCATTTGTAAAAAAAGCATAAAAACACACCGCTTGTATTTATGATAAGCGAGCGATGAAGATTTTAAAATAATAGAGAAAAACATTGTGATTTTAAGCCGATATTTAACCAAAGAGATATTTAAAAGCCAAGTAGCAATATTGTTTATCCTCTTGTTGATTTTTTTCTGTCAGCAATTGGTGCGTGTGCTAAGCTCTGCAGTCAGTGGTAAAGTGCCTGCAGATTTAATTGTTAGCCTATTAGGTTTAGGTATGCCGACAATGGCACAGTTAATGTTACCGTTGTCACTTTTTATTGCACTACTATTAACGCTTGGACGTTTTTATGCAGAAAGTGAAATTACGGTAATGCGAGCTTGTGGTGTTGGGTCTGGGTTATTAGTGAAAGTGGCGATGTTACTCTCTGTTTTTACAACGGTATTGGCGGCATATAACGTATTTTGGCTCACTCCTTGGGCAATTAATAAACAAAGTGAATTATTGGCAGAAGCGAAAGCAAACCCTCGTTTTGCGGCACTTTCGGCTGGGCAATTTATATCTGCGGGAGGCTATGTCCTTTTTATTGATAAGATTGAAAATAATAGTTTAAAAGATATTTATGTTTTTCAGCCCGAACAAAAAAAGAGCAACAAACCTTCCGTAGCAGTGGCAGAATCAGGGACTTTGCAGGGGTTGCCAAACGGCGATCAGGTGTTATCACTGACGGAAAGTAAACGTTTTGAGGGCACACCACAAAGCCCTGATTTTCGCATTTCTCATTTTGAAACTTATTCAGCTTATTTAGGTTATCAAGATGTGGAGTCAGACGAGAAATTAGTGCAACGTGCAGATATAAAAAAATTAATTGAAACAAATACGCCCGAGGCAAAAGCGGAATTCCATTGGCGTTTAGCGTTAATTTTTGCCGTGCCGTTAATGGCATTACTGGCCGTTCCGATGAGCAGCGTCAATCCACGCCAAGGACGCTTTGCAAAACTGTTGCCAGCATTGTTGCTTTACTTGATTTATTTCTTGTTGCAAAGCTTGCTGAAATCATCTGGCTCTTCAGGCAAACTCAATGCTGAAATATTAATGCCACTGGTTTCTATCGCCTTTTTAATTTTAGGTATTATGCTAAATATGTGGAACGGTAAATTTATGTCGAAATTACGCTATCACGGTTTGCCGCTGAAAATTAACCAATAAGGCGGTGTATATGCAATTTTTCACAATGAATATTTTAGAACGATATATCGGAAAAACCATTTTATGGGCGATTTTTTTAACCTTATTTATGTTGATAGGGTTAGGGGCGATCATTAAGTTTGTAGAAGAGTTTCGTTATGTCGGTCGTGGCTCTTACGATGGCTTAAAAGCAGCCTATTACACGATTTTAACGATTCCAAAAGATGTTGAAACATTTTTCCCGATTGCGGCGTTATTAGGCTCACTTTTAGGTTTGGGTAATCTTGCCAATCGTAGTGAGCTAGTGGTAATGCAGGCGTCGGGCTTTTCTCGCTTTAAGATTGGCTTAGCTGTGATGAAAACAGCCTTACCACTTGTTATTTTTACGATGATTATTGGTGAATGGGGTGTGCCACAAACTGAGCAATTTGCTCGTAATATGCGTTCTATTGCCCAAAGTGGTGGATCAATGCTTGCGACGAAAGATGGTTTTTGGGCAAAAGATGGAAACTCATTTATCTATATCAACCGAATAAATAATGAAAAAAGTCTGAGTAATGTGTTAATTTATGAATTTGGTGAAGGCGAAAATAAACGTGAATTACAATCGATGTTAAAAGCCGAAGAAGCCAAATATAACGATGAAAAAGGCTGGGTGCTTTCTAACATTGAAAAATCGGAAATAGGCGAAAACCAGATCCAACAAGGCAAACAGCCCGATCAGGTTTGGCAAACCAGCCTCACGCCAAGCAAATTAGGTATTGTTTCGCTAAAACCAGAGTCTCTTTCTATTTCAGGATTGGCAGATTATGTCGGCTTCCTAAAAGATACGGGGCAAGATTCAAAACGCTTTGAAATTACCTTTTGGCGTAAAGTATTCCAACCGATCTCAATGGCTGTGATGATGTTACTTGCGATTTCGTTTATCTTCGGGCCACTACGCAGCAGCACGATGGGGGCTAAAATCGTGATTGGTATTGTTGCGGGCTTTATGTTTTATGTGGCGAACATTGTATTTGGAAATTTAAGCCTGATTGCGACTTGGCTACCTGTGCCAGTTGGGGCATTAATTCCAAGTTTACTCTGTTTAGTTGTGGTTTGGTGGTTGTTAAGTAAAAAGCGTGATTAATGTTTACAAGCGGTCGTTTTTACAAAAAAAGTGGTAAAAACGACCGCTTGTAAATCCTGTTGAAAAATTCTAATTCTACCCTAATTCTATGTCTGATTGTCGTTTCGTTCATTTAAAAGTACACAGTGATTTCTCTATGATTAATGGTTTAGCGAAGGTTAAATCATTAGTTAAAACTGCTGTCGCCAACAATATGGTGGCAATGGGCTTAACCGATTTTACAAATTTTTGTGGCTTAGTAAAATTTTATGGCGAAGCATTAGGCTCGGGCATTAAACCAATTATTGGGGCTGATATTTATGTTAAATCAGAGTCAGGTGGTGATGGCTATGTTGAGCTTACCTTATTAGCCAAAAATAACAAAGGCTATCACAATATCACTCAAATCATTTCTAAAGCTTATCAGCAAGGCTATTTTGAATATCCGATGGTCAAATATGAATGGCTTGCTGAATTCAATGAAGGTATCATTATTCTCTCGGGCGGGAGAATGGGCGATGTGGGCAAAGCCTTACTCAAAGAAAACGTGCAAGAAGCTACGGAAAAACTCGCCTTTTATCAACAATATTACCCCGATCATTTTTACTTGTCTGTTTGCCGTACGGGGCGAGCGGACGAAGAACGCTACATCACACAAGCGGTTAAATTTGCACGAAAAAATGCAATTCCATTAGTTGCGGTCAATGATGTTGTTTTCCTCAAAGAAGATGACTTTGATGCTCACGAAATTCGTGTTGCAATTCACGATAGTTACACTTTAGACGATCCAAAACGTCCGAAAAAATATTCACCTAAGCAATATTTCCGTTCAGAAGAGGAAATGTGCAAGCTCTTTGCTGATTTACCTAGTGCGTTAGCAAATACGGTAGAAATTGCTAAGCGTTGTTCAGTAACTGTGCGTTTAGGGGAATATTTCCTGCCAAGTTTTCCAACGGGTGAGCTTTCTACCGAAGATTTTTTAGTGAAAAAATCAAAAGAGGGGTTGGAGGAGCGTTTAGCATTTTTATTCCCTGATTCCTCAGAGCGAGCTAACAAGCGGTCAGTTTATGACGAAAGATTGCAAGTTGAATTAGATGTTATCAATCAAATGGGATTTCCTGGTTATTTCTTGATCGTAATGGAGTTTATTCAATGGTCGAAAGATAATGGCATTCCTGTTGGTCCTGGGCGTGGTTCGGGAGCAGGGTCGTTAGTTGCTTATGCGTTAAAAATTACGGATCTCGATCCATTAGCATTTGACTTGCTTTTCGAGCGTTTTTTAAACCCTGAACGTGTTTCAATGCCTGATTTTGACGTGGATTTCTGTATGGATGGGCGAGACAGAGTTATTGAACACGTGGCGGAAACCTATGGGCGGCAAGCAGTATCACAAATTATTACCTTCGGTACAATGGCAGCGAAAGCGGTAATTCGAGATGTAGGACGTGTGCTTGGGCATCCTTATAGTTTCGTGGATCGGATTTCTAAACTGATCCCTCTTGATCCAGGTATGACCTTAGAAAAGGCGTTTGCTGCGGAACCGAAATTGCCAGAGCTATATGAAACCGATGAGGAAGTGAAAGACCTTATCGATATGGCGCGTAAGCTCGAAGGTTTAACGCGTAATGCAGGTAAACACGCAGGTGGAGTGGTCATTGCCCCAACGTCTATTACTGATTTTTCACCACTTTATTGCGATAGCGAAGGATTACACCCTGTTACCCATTTTGATAAAAATGACGTGGAATATGCCGGGCTGGTGAAGTTTGATTTTTTAGGGCTACGTACGCTGACTATCATCAAATGGGCGTTGGAAATGATAAATGAGCGGTTATCTCGTGAGGGTAAAGAGCCGATTCGAATTGAAATGATTCCGCTTGATGATAAGAAATCCTTTGATTTATTGCTCGCCGCGAAAACAACGGCGGTATTCCAGCTTGAATCAAGGGGTATGAAAGACTTGATCTCACGCTTAAAACCCGACTGTTTTGAAGATATTATCGCGCTAGTCGCATTGTTCCGACCAGGTCCGCTTGAATCAGGTATGGTGCAGAACTTTATCGACCGTAAACATGGTAAAGAAGAGGTTTCTTACCCAGATCCACAATATCAGCACGAATGCTTAAAACCAATTTTAGAGCCGACATACGGTGTTATTGTTTACCAAGAGCAAGTAATGCAGATTGCCCAAGAGCTGGCTGGTTATACGCTGGGTGGAGCGGACTTACTTCGCCGTGCAATGGGAAAGAAAAAGCCCGAAGAGATGGCGGCTCAACGTGAAGTGTTTGAAAAAGGGGCAGAATCAAAAGGGATTGATGGAAAACTTGCAGGTCAAATTTTTGACTTAGTAGAAAAGTTTGCAGGCTATGGTTTTAATAAATCGCACTCAGCAGCGTATGCCTTGGTTTCTTACCAAACGCTTTGGTTAAAAGCCCATTATCCAGCCGAATTTATGGCCGCTGTGATGACTTCAGAATTGGATAATACCGATAAAATCGTTGGCTTTTACGATGAATGTATAAATATGGGGCTAACCGTTGTACCACCTGATGTAAATAGCGGAAAGCACCGCTTTAGCGTAAATGAAAAAGGTGAAATTGTGTATGGGCTTGGTGCAATTAAAGGCGTTGGAGAAGGTCCGATTGAGGCGATTTTAGCTGCTCGTAACAAAGACGGCAAATTCAAAGATTTGTTTGATTTAACTGCTCGTGTCGATCTGAAAAAAATTAACCGTCGAACTTTTGAAAGCCTGATTATGTCAGGTGCTTTTGATAAACTTGGTCCACATCGTGCGGCGTTAATGAAAAATTTAGAAGATGCGCTTAAAGCGTCCGATCAGCACGCGAAAATGGAAGAGTTAGGGCAGAGCGATATGTTTGGTGTGCTGACTGAAACACCCGAAGAAGTACAAAATGCCTATGCAAATACGCCAAAATGGTCTGAACAGACTATTTTAGATGGCGAACGTGCAACATTAGGGCTCTATTTAAGTGGGCATCCAATTAGCAGATTTTTGAAAGAGTTATCGCACTATGCCCCTAGTCGGTTAAACGAGTTACAACCGACTTTCAGAGGGCAAATGGTCACGGTTTCTGGTATGGTAATGGCATCACGGGTAGCAGTAACAAAGCGTGGTAGCCGTATTGGTATCGCAACGATTGAAGACCGTTCGGGTAAGCTCGATATTACGCTTTTCTCTGAAGCATTGGAAAATTTTGGGCATTTAATGCAACAAGATCAAATTATTGTCGCCACAGGTTCTGTGCAGTTTGATGATTTTAGTGGTGGTCTAAAAATGTCGGCAAGGGAAGTGCTTTCTCTTGATGACGCTCGCAGCAGATTTGCAAAAAGTTTGGCACTTGCTATTAGTAAAGAGCAGCTTTCTGCCAATTTTCTCAAAAAAATGACCGCTATCATCGCGCCTCACAAGGAAGGCACGTTACCACTGCATTTCTATTACCAAAGTCCAGAGGGGCGTGCGTTGCTGAAAGGGGGCGTAGAGTGGCGAATAACGCCTAATGAGCAGATGTTTTCGGAACTAAAAGATTTACTGGGTGAAAATGCGGTGGAATTAGAATTTGAATAAATGAAAGGGTAAGTTTTAACTTACCCTTTATGTTCAATTATTTATATTTTTTGTGATATTCACGTTTGAGCATTTCAAGCTCTGAAATCATCATTTTAGCCGCTTGTAAATTGCCTGATTGGGCTTTTTCGTCCGCTTTTTTTACCACCTCAATCAATTTCTGCATTCCAGCTTGGTAATCTTCAGTTGCTTTTTTATCGCCCTCTACACTGTCAGGCAACATCGATTTGGTTTTCTCGGTAATCTCGATAAAATCTTTTGCGATTGCCTGAAAATCGTCTGCGCTCTTTGCTCTCATCAATTTGCTGGTATTCATATTGAGCTGCATCATTTCCATTTTGATGCTTTGAGCGTTGCCTAAGGTTGAAAATGCGAACACAGTTGTTGCTAAAAAGAGTTTAAGTTTCATTGTTTCCCCACATAAAAAGAGAGATTGTAATGGATTAACTTGCCAATATGCAAGATTTCTTAGAAAATAGACCGCTTACACTTTCCTCTGGGAAAGTCCTGACTTGTTATCAGAAAAAAGAGAATGATATGACCTTAAAATATGCCAAACCTGAATTGCTTTCGCCTGCAGGATCGTTGAAAAATATGCGTTATGCGTTTGCCTATGGTGCAGATGCCATTTACGCAGGGCAGCCACGCTATAGCTTGCGTGTGCGTAATAATGAATTTAATCACGAGAATTTAAAAATTGCGATTGATGAAGCTCACTCATTAGGTAAAAAATTCTATGTGGTCGTCAATATTGCACCTCATAATTCCAAATTAAAAACCTTTATTAAAGATCTAAAAGTGGTTGTGGATATGAAACCTGATGCTCTTATTATGTCGGATCCTGGTTTAATTATGCTTGTGCGTGAAAATTTTCCTGAAATGGATATTCATCTTTCAGTACAAGCAAATGCGGTAAACTGGGCAACAGTAAAATTTTGGTATCAAATGGGATTAACTCGTGTGATTTTATCGCGTGAATTATCATTAGAAGAAATTGAAGAAATTCGCCAACAAGTACCAGAGATGGAATTAGAGATTTTTGTTCACGGTGCGTTATGTATGGCTTATTCAGGTCGTTGCTTACTTTCAGGCTACATTAATAAGCGTGATCCAAACCAAGGCACTTGCACCAATGCTTGCCGTTGGGAATACAAAATGGAAGAGGGTAAAGTCGATGAAGTCGGTCAAATTGTACCGAAATACGAGTCTGAAATTGAGATCAAAAATGTCACCCCAACCTTAGGTAGCGGCGAGGCAACGGATAAAGTTTTCCTTTATACCGAATCGCAGCGTCCTGATGAGCAAATGACTGCCTTTGAAGATGAACACGGTACTTATTTTATGAACTCAAAAGATTTGCGTGCGGTACAACACGTGGAACGTTTAACCCAAATGGGCGTGCATTCGCTTAAAATTGAAGGGCGTACCAAATCATTCTATTATTGTGCAAGAACCGCTCAAGTTTATCGCAAAGCGATTGATGATGCCGCAGCGGGTAAGCCATTTGACGAGTCGTTATTAGATACGCTTGAGAGCCTTGCACATCGTGGCTATACTGAAGGTTTCTTACGTCGCCACACGCACGATGAATATCAAAATTATGAATATGGTTATTCGATTTCCGAACGCCAACAATTTGTGGGGGAGTTTACTGGCAAACGCAATGAGCAAGGTATGGCAGAAGTGGCGGTTAAAAATAAATTCTTAGTCGGCGATTCGGTGGAAATGATGACGCCAAAAGGCAATATTGTATTTAAAATCGAACGTATGCTTAATCGTAAAAATGAAAATGTAGATGCGGCACTGGGTGACGGGCATTTTGTCTTTTTAGATGTGCCACAAGATGTTGATCTGGATTTTGCCTTATTAATGCGTAACTTAGTAAATGCCAATACTCGCAATCCGCATCAAGCATAATTTCGTTTAAAATAATGTAAACCACGAAATCCAAGCTATTTCGTGGTTTATGTTTAGGTATAATAAGGCAAGATTTGCAAAAAATCAGAAAAAAAAGACCGCTTGTAAGGAAAATAAATGCTGCGTTTACTCTATATTTGTTTAAGTTATTTATTGCAGCCAATTGTACTCTTTTTAATGTGGTACAAAGGGGGGAAACAACCTGCCTATCGTAAGCGTTTATGGGAGCGTTATGGTATATATGAAGAGGCTGAAAAGCCAAAAGCAAAAGGTGTTGTGATTCATGCCGCTTCTGTGGGCGAAGTGATTGCGGCAACCCCGCTTATTAAAGCGATTGGAAAGCAATATCCTGAACTCCCACTTATTATTACAACGGTAACACCAACAGGCTCGGATCGAGTAATAGCCGCATTTGGTGATTCGGTCTCACATTTTTATTTACCTTACGATCTACCTGATGCCGTAGAGCGTTTTTTAGATTTTGTCGATCCGAAATTAATTATTGTGATTGAAACAGAGCTCTGGCCAAATTTAATCCGCAAAGCGAATAGGCGACATATTCCGTTTGTGATTGCTAATGCCAGACTATCACCTCGTTCAGCGAAACGTTATGGCTGGATTAGAGAGAGTATGAAGGATATGCTAAATCAAATTTCTCTTATTATGGCACAAGATGAAGTGAGTAAAGATCGCTATTTGGCATTAGGCTATAATCCTGCCAAAATGGTAAACACAGGCAATCTTAAATTTGATTTGGAAATCACAGCACAGCTGCGTGATCTTATCGTTGATACAAAAGAACAACTAAATTTACAAAATAGAGCGATTTGGATCGCAGCTAGTACGCATGAAGGTGAAGAAACACTTATTTTAGAAGCACATAAATTGCTCTTGCAACGCTCTCCTCACTTGTTATTAGTTCTAGTTCCGAGACATCCAGAACGTTTTGATCGTGTTGAGTTATTGATTGAAAAATCAGGGTTGAGCTATGTCAAACGCACGAATAATCAATCAGTAAGTCAAGACACCAAAGTCTTACTAGGTGATACCATTGGTGAAATGATGATACTCTATGGGCTTGCGGACATAGCTTTTGTGGGAGGGAGCTTAGTAAAGCACGGAGGGCATAATCCGCTTGAGCCAATAGTTTTTAAGATTCCTGTCATTTCAGGTTTATTCACCTATAATTTCCCCGAGATTTTTGAAAAGTTACGAGATGTTGAAGGGGTCATTGAAATAGAAAGTTCAGCAGAAATGCTAGCTGAAAAGGTGCAATTTTTACTAGAAAAACCAAGTCTTGGTCAAGAAATTGCACAGTCAGGTTTTAGTGTATTGCAAGAAAATCAAGGCGCGTTGAAACGCCATTTAGATTTGCTTGCTCCCTATATAGGTACAGAGTAGAGAAATAAAATGAGTTATACCGTTATTTATGCAGGAACCTTTGATCCAATTACGAATGGACATTTAGATATTATTTACAAGGCATCAAGGCTATTTAGTAACGTGATCGTTTCAGTGGCTAAAAACCCAAGTAAACAGCCACTCCTTAGCCTTGAAGAACGAGTTGAATTGGTAAAACAAAGTTGTGCAGAGCTTGATAATATTGAAGTGATTGGTTTTAGTGGCTTACTGGCTGATTTTGCTAAACAGCATAATGCAAAAGCTCTCATTCGAGGTATTCGTGGAGCTGATGACATCGACTATGAAATCCAACTGGCTCAATTAAATCATAAATTATCAGGCGATTTAGAAACCATTTTCTTCCCACCTTCGGTAGAATGGCGTTATCTTTCATCCACAATGGTGAGAGAGATTTATCGTCACAAGGGTGATATTAGCCAATTTGTACCACAAGCGGTCAAAAATGCACTAGACTTTACGAAAAGTAGCGGAGAGGAAATAAAATGACTCAAAAGGAACCCAATTTAATTTGGATCGACCTGGAAATGACGGGTTTAGATCCTGAAAAAGAACGCATTATTGAAATTGCAACTATAGTGACCGACAAAGATCTGAATATTCTAGCGGAAGGCCCTGTTTTGGCAATTCATCAATCTGATGAATTGTTAGGAAAAATGAGTGATTGGTGTATGAAAACTCATTCAGAAAATGGTTTAATTGAGCGTGTAAAAGCGAGCAAACTTACTGAGCGTGCGGCAGAATTACAAACCCTTGATTTCTTAAAACGCTGGGTACCGAAAGGAGCTTCGCCCATTTGCGGTAATAGTATTGCACAAGATAAACGTTTCCTTTATAAATATATGCCTGATCTGGCGGATTATTTTCACTATCGCCATTTAGATGTGAGTACTTTAAAAGAATTGGCAAAACGCTGGAAGCCAGAGATGTTAGAAAAATTCAGTAAAGGCAATACGCACTTGGCGTTAGATGATATTCGTGAGTCTATTAACGAATTGAAATTTTATCGGAAACATTTTATTAACGTAGATGAAAAATAATGGCAGCTTTACTCTCTTTTTACTGTGGAAATGAAACCAAATTACTTGAATTTGGTCAATCGTTTGCATTAGTGCTCAAAAAATATTTATTGCAAGATAGCAATCACGCTCTTGTTATTTATCTAAATGGCGACTTAGGTGCAGGTAAAACAACTTTAACTCGTAGTATTGTTAAAGCATTTGGGCATCAAGGTAATGTCAAAAGTCCAACTTATACGTTAGTTGAAGAGTATCATCTTTCCCCTTTTAATGTTTACCATTTTGACTTATATCGCTTAGCTGCCCCTGAAGAACTAGAATTTATGGGAATGCGTGATTATTTCAAACCACAAACATTGTGTTTGCTTGAATGGGCAAGTAAAGGTGAGGGAATGATTCCAGAGGCTGATTTTGTCATTCAAATTGATTATATGGATGAAGGGCGACAAATTACGGTTATTCCACAAAATCAATCTGTAGCAAAATCTTTTAGTAAATTTTAATCAAAAATAGACCGCTTGTAGGGAAGGTGATGAATAAAGTTATCAAATATATTGCTTTTAGTGCGTTGAGTTTATTAAGTTTTTCGAGTGTTGCCAAAACTATCGTAGCAATTGATGCTGGGCACGGCGGAAAAGACCCAGGAGCAATTGGGAAAAACTTAGGTATTTTAGAAAAAAATGTGACACTCGCTATCTCTAAAGAGCTAAAAGTTTTATTAGATGCTGACCCGAAATTTAAGGCGGTGATGACGCGTAATGGTGATTATTTTATTCAATTACCACAGCGTACCGAAATTGCACGGAAACATCGTGCTGATTTATTGGTTTCTATTCATGCAGATTCCTCTCCAAGAGGAGATGCCTTAAAAGGTGCTTCTGTTTGGGTGCTTTCTAATAGCCGTGCTAGTGATGAAATGGGAAAATGGTTAGAAGATCACGAAAAACAATCGGAATTACTGGGAGGGGCAGGTTCAGTGCTTGCCAGCAATAAAGAGCGTTATTTAAACCAAACAGTATTGGATTTGCAATTTTCGCATTCCCAACGTACAGGCTATGAGTTAGGTAAAACCATTTTAGACAAAATGGCAGGTCTCACCTCACTTGTTAAATCCTCTCCACAACACGCAAGTTTGAGTGTATTGCGTTCACCAGATATCCCATCAGTATTGATCGAAACAGGGTTTCTATCGAATTCAACGGAAGAGGCAAAACTGGCAAGTGAGAATTATCGTCGCCAGTTAGCGAAAGCGATTTATCAGGGGTTGGTAGCTTATCGTTATAAAAATGATTCAGACTCATTGAGCGTAAGTAAAAAAGCATATAAAAACGATAAAAAAGCGGCAACGAAAAAACAAGAGAGATCGACTAAAGTCAAGAAAGAGAAGAAAGCTTCCTCAAAAGAAACCAAGAAAGAGTCGCAGATCAAAGAGAGAACGTCTAAAAATCAGGAAAAACAGGTAAAAAATAAGGAAGACCACTCTTCTTACAAGAAAGGTGTTAAAGTATCGAATAATGGCTATCACATTGTCCAAAAAGACGAAACGGTTTACTCCATTGCCAGAGCATACGGCACAACTCCACAAAAAATTAGTGAGCTGAATAACTTAAAAAATTATCAGATTACGGTGGGGAAAAAGTTAAAAGTGAAGTAAATTGAAAGGCTGATGAATTTAATTCATCAGCCTTTTTGACTATTAAGGTACTGCCAAAATTTTGCAGTTACATAGATCATCACTTTCAAACTCGGTTATGTCTCCCGCCTTTCTATTTGGAATGGGGAATAAACGCACAGTTAGCGGTTTATTGAGCCTAAATGCCATTGTTCCTGTATCTCGCATTAATGCGGCAATTTGTTCAATACTTGCATCGCTCGGAATAGGAACTGTGTCTAAACCTATCCCACATACTGCACTGTAAGTAAGCAATGCCCTAATATCAAATTGTGATTTTTGCGTGCCTTCAGCAAGCCCTAAGTCTTCTGTAACAGCAAGCATTAAGCCAGAAAAACCCACAAGCGGTACATTTTTAACGGATTTAAACACTTTGGTGAGCAGTGATGAAGCCTCAACGGTGCCAGCTGCTCCAAAATAAGGGACACCCATTAATTCATACACTTCTGTCATTGAAGCACAATTTTTTGACGGAGCCGCAGAGCTATCAATACCTGCAAATTTAAATGTTAGTGAATCTTGTACAGATTTGACCGCCGTTAATACTTCATCAACGTGATATTGAAGTGCCTCTGCCATCACGTCATAGCATTGGCGATAGAAATCATTATGCTCAGTTTTATGTAGCCCTTTTAATACTGCCACTAATAAATCAGGTGTTTCCAAGCCAATAACGAAGCTATTTGGCAACTCGCTAGAGTGATAACTCGCAGGGAAATAAGGAATAAACGGCTTGCAATTAAAATTAACGGTAAAATTAAAGTTACCTTCGCCTCTAGGTGTAATGTCAGCAATTTGCTTCACAATTTGAGCAGATTGTAAAATTTTATCATTATCTAAAATGCCAAATTCATCGGGTTCAACATTGACACAAGCGTTAGATAAATCGCCATAATTTAGAATAAGTTCAGGCAAAAGTGCTAACTCTTGAGCCGTTTTGGCTTCTCCAATCGCAAAACGGATTCGCAATCCGCTGTCGTTTAATTCGCTCAATAAATTTTTCAGATAGGCTAAATCTTGTTTCGCTGTGTCAATATTGGTTAAATCTAAATATTCGCCAAAACTGTTAGTTACGATGCGAATAGATTGCAGTGAATAGCCTTGATTTTGGATAGCTGGCACAAGTAAATCAAATTCCGTTTTGGCAGATTTTAGAGCTATTTCCCATTGTGATTTATCTTTGGTAAGGCTGAGAAATAAGGTAATGGTTCGCACTTGGCAGAGTGCTTTATTTTGGTAGATTTGCATAGGATTTTCCTTTTTATATGTTGCGTTTTCGCAGAGAATAGCAAAAAAATAACCGCTTACACAAGCGGTTATTTTTTATCAGGATTTTGCAAATTAGCCTGTTGCTAATAGCGTTGGTAATTCAATCACAGCGTATCCAAAAATTACAAGTAAGATGCTTAAAATCATCTTTTCTGGGTTTGAAAGCGTTAATCTACCGTTGAATTTATAGTTAGAATAGAGATACAACAAAATACCTGGCACATAAAGCACAACCGAGAGCAGTAAATATTCTAATCCAGCAGCATAAACAATCCATAAGCCATAAATTGATGCCATAAAACCTGTGAGTTTAATGTACCAAGCTGCATTGGTTTGAATAGCTAATTTGAATAAATATGCTCCGATTAAAAAATACGGAATTAAAATCATTGAAGTAGAAATTAACAATAGCGTGTTATAGCTTTGTTCAAAGACAAAAACCAGCACAAGGCAGAATTGTACAACAAAACCCGTAAACCAAAGGGAATTAATGGGTGTACCGTTTTCATTTAATTTATCTAAAATTTTAGGGAATGCTCCGTTTTTTGAACCACGATAAGGCACTTCAGCAGAGTACATCGTCCAGCTGATATAAGAGGCAAGTACGGAAACAATTAAACAAGCGGTAATGATCACTTTACCAGTTGGTCCCATCATTGCATCAAGTAACGGACCCATTGATGGATTTGTCATATTCGCAATGGTTTCTCGCGGTAGAATACCGAGTGAAAGAATGGTAATTGCTACATAAAGTGCGAGTGCAATTAGAATTCCTAGTACGGTGGCTAAGCCTACATCAGAACGCTTTTTGGCGTGAGCAGAAAGTACAGAAGCACCTTCAACACCTGTAAATACCCATAATGTAATGAGCATCGTACTTTTAACTTGATCACTTACACTTTTATTCAAAGCGGTTGCTTTTACATCGGAGTTGAATAAATCCACATCAAAATACCAAACGCCTAGCCCGATAAATAGAATAAGCGGTGCAACTTTTACAAAGGTAGCAATCAGATTAACAAACGCAGCTTCTTTAATACCTCCTGCAATTAAGGCGTGAACCAGCCAGACAATAATCGATGAGCCAATAAAAGCTGCAAGCGTATTACCTTGCCCGAAAATGACTGTGCTTTCGCTATCAGTAAATACTCCTAATCCTTCAAACGCTACAGTCAAGTAGCCCACAATGCCGATAGTTGCACATAGCCAATAGCCCCAAGCTGACATAAAGCCCATCAACTCACCAAATCCCTCTCGTGCATAGGTGTAAATACCGCCGTCGAGATCAGGGCGAAGTCGGGAAATGAAGAAAAATGATAAGCCTAAAAAGACAATACCCACGCCCGTAATTAGCCAACCAATCGTAATTGCTTCAGCCCCAGCCACTTCCGCCATATTTTGAGGCAAGCTGAAAATGCCTGAGCCAATCATTGAGCTTAACACGAGGGCGGTAAGCGAGAGTAATCCTATTTTTTTATTTGACATAAGGTTTCCTTACTTTAAATTTTTTGCAAGTGTTTCAATATATTCCACACCAATACCACAGCAACCACCAATAATAGTTGCCCCTTGTTCAGTCCATTTTTTTGCCCAAGCTAAGTAAGCATCGGGATCTAAATCTTTACGCACTTCATCTAAACCATCATTTGCGGTTGCATCTTTGGGCTGTGGAGCAAAGGCATTCGCATAAGCCCCGATGCGAATATGATTGGCTTTTAGTTCTGCTAAGGTTTTTTGTGTCACCGCCAACGCCTTGCTTATCACCTCAGGTTGACAACAATTAAATAAAATGGCTTGCACATCTAATGCTACCATTTTTTCTATTGCTTGTTTTACATTTTCGCCTGATCGAAGTTGTGGTTCTGGGGTTGGTTCGTCATCGATAAGAGTAAAAGAGACCCAAAGTGGGCGATTGTCTTTGGGTAATAATGCCTTGATTGAAATGGGTTCAATAATCGCACTTTGGGTTTCGCATAACCAAATATCCACATAAGGTGAAAGACCATCAATTAATGGTTGAGCAATTTCAGTAAAACGCTCGGCTTTAATTAGATCGGCTCGGTAAGAACCAAACATTGGCGGTAGAGATCCTGCAATTTGAGTTGCAAAATTTCCTGAATTTTTGACCGCTTGTTTTGCAAGACGGCCAGCTAAATCCGCCAAACTTTTGCCATCAGCAGCAAAACGTTTTTCGCCGATATGAAAAGGCACAACGGCGTAGCTATTGGTAGTAATAACTTCAGCCCCATTGGCAATGAAATCCTCGTGAACGGCTTGTACAAAGTGCGAGCCTTCATAGAGTGCAGCTGCTGACCATTCTGGCTGATGGAAAGGTGCGTTACGACGCATTAATTCACGGCTCATTCCACCGTCTAATATCGTGATTGACATAAAATTTCCTCATTGAAAGGTAAGACCATAAAAAATAAATTCGAGCAGTTTACAGGTTTTTTGGCATAAGTGCTTATAACTAAATAGTATAAATTAGATTTTTGGTGAAATTTTTATAGCTGGCTTGATTCAAGATAAATTAAGAAAGCACGTTTTGCCAGATGGTTTATGTTGTTATCGGATCGATTGGGTTATAGAATGCTATTGGTTTACAGTTCAGACCAGTTGATAGGTTTTAAGGATAAAAGATGAAGAAATTTTTAATTGCTACTTTAATTGTAGTGGTGGCAGGTGGCGCTTATTTATGGCACTACATACAGAGCGAGCGTACCGAATTATCGGGTATTGCGTCGGTAAATGGGCGGTTAGAATTAGAACGCTTAGATGTTGCTACGCTTTATGCAGGAAAAGTGGAAGAAATTTTGGTTAAAGAGGGGCAAAATGTTGAGAAAAACCAACCGCTTGTACGATTCTCTTCTACCCAATCAGAAAGCCAAGTCATTTTTGCAGAAGCGCAAATTTCTGCTGCAAAAGCACAAGTAGAAAGTGCGAAAGCCCAAAAATTACGGGCAGAAGAAGCCGTTGCCCGTGCTTTAGCAGAAATGAGTGCTCAACAGCAACAAGCCTCAGTGGCCAAATTAGAATTGGATAATGCGAAAAAATTACGCCGTGAGAATTTAGTGTCTGCCAGTGAATTAGAACGTCGTCAGGCAAGTTATAAAGCAGCGTTAGCAGCGGTTGAAACGGCAAAAGCTGCCAAAGCAGAAGCACAAGCTGCGGTTAATCAGGCTCAGGCAGTCATTTCTCAAGCAGAAGCAAATGTGAATCAGGCAGAGGCTGCGGCTAACCAAGCCTCTTCACAAAATGATGATATGTTAATTAAAGCCCCGATTGCAGGTAGAGTAGAGTATCGTATTGTTGATGTCGGTAATGTAGTGGGTATGGGGGCAAAAGTGGTGAGTTTGCTCGATACTAAAGAGGTTTACCTAAATGTATTTTTACCCGCTTATCAATCAAATAATGTCAACATAGGCGAAGAAGCTCGTATTAAAATTGATGGTGTAGATTACCTTTTTCCTGCTCAAATTAGCTATGTTGCAAGTGAAGCACAATTTACGCCAAAATCTGTAGAGACAGCGGAAGAACGCACAAAATTAATGTTTAAAGTGAAGTTACAGATTCCAGCGGAAATTGCTCAGCAATATGTTGGCTTTTTCAAAGGCGGTATGACAGCAATGGGCTATGTGAAATATGATAAAAGCGTAGATTGGCCTGAAACATTATCTGTAAAGCTGCCAGAGAGCCGATAAATGATGACTGAGCTTGCGGTTAAAATAAGCAATCTTCGCCATACTTATAAAAATACCGTGGCGGTTGATAATGTTTCACTTGAAATTCCTAAAGGCAGAACAGTTGGTCTTATTGGCCCTGATGGTATGGGGAAATCTACGCTACTCTCTCTCATTGCAGGGGTGAAAATTCTTCAGCAAGGCGAAGTTTCGGTCTTTGGTTTAGATGTATCAAATGCGAAAGATAGGGAGATTTTAACCCATAAAGTGGCGTTTATGCCGCAAGGGCTAGGCAAAAATCTTTATCTCACACTGTCTATTTATGAAAATATTGATTTTCACGCTCGAATGTTTGGCTTATCTCCAAGCCAGCGAAAAGCACGAATTCATCGTCTGTTAAAAGCAACAGGTCTTTTGCCATTTGCAGATAGGGCAGCTGGCAAACTTTCGGGAGGAATGAAGCAAAAGCTTAGTCTTTGTTGTGCTTTAGTGCATAGCCCCGAGCTGCTCATTTTAGATGAACCGACAACAGGGGTTGATCCGCTTTCACGTCGGCAATTTTGGGCGTTGGTTGAAGAGTTACGTGCCGAAACGCCTGATATGACGGTGATTATCGCCACCGCCTACATCGATGAAGCAGAAGGCTTTGAATATGTGATTGCGATGGACGATGGCAAGTTAATTGTTGATAAACCTACTCAAACCGTCATTGCTGAAACAAATAGCCAAAATTTAGAACAAGCCTATATTAAATTATTACCGCCTGAAAAACGAGGTGCGGTCGATGGCTTGGTTATTCCATCTTTTGAACCACTAAAAGATGAGCCGCCTGTTATTGTAGCTGAAGGCTTAACTAAGAAATTCGGCGATTTTGTTTCGGTAGATAATGTGAGCTTCGTGATTCCTAAAGGCGAAATTTTTGGCTTTTTAGGCTCTAATGGCTGCGGTAAATCCACGACAATGAAAATGCTAACAGGCTTACTTGAACCAACAGAAGGTATGGCACTATTGCTTGGTCAGCCGATTGATGCGAGTAATATCGATACCCGAAAGCGAGTGGGCTATATGTCACAAGCTTTTTCACTTTATGAAGAGCTGACTGTGCGAGAAAATCTGGAGTTACACGCTAAACTTTACCAAATTCCGCGTAGTGAATGGTCGCATTATGTGAATAATGTGATGAATCAATTTGATCTTGCTCATTTAGCCGAAGAAAAGCCGTTATCTTTGCCACTTGGTATTCGCCAACGCTTACAACTTGCCGCAGCGTGTTTGCATCAGCCTGAAGTGCTGATCTTAGATGAACCGACTTCTGGGGTTGATCCCGCCGCTCGTGATATGTTTTGGGAGTATTTAATTAAACTTTCCAGAGAAGATCGTATTACGATTTTTGTGACAACCCACTTTATGAATGAGGCGGCTCGTTGCGATCGTATTTCCTTTATGCACAGAGGAAAAGTGCTTGGGGTTGGCACGCCTGAAGAATTAAGAATAGTAAAAAATGCGAAAACGCTTGAAGAAGCCTTTATTGTTTATTTAGAAGAACAAGCCGATGAGGTCACTGCACCGAAACAAATAGTTGATACAAACGAGCAAGAAAATGACTCATTACAAGCGGTCAAAAATCAGAAATTTTTTGCAAATGGGTTGAGTGTCGTTTGGACTTTTGCGGTGCGTGAAGGTAAAGAACTGTTAAGAGATAATATACGCTTATTATTTGCTTTACTTGGTCCGTTAGTGATGTTATTGGCTATGGGATCAAGCATTTCTTTTGATATAAGACCGTTAAATTTTACCGTGCTTGATCACGATAATAGCTCGGAGAGCCGTAAATTGATTGAAGCCTTTTCTGGCTCGCCTTATTTTATTCGTCAAGACAATATTTATTCTATAGATGATATAAACCTTAGTTTACAAACAGGAAAAGCAAAATTAGTGTTAGAAATCCCATCTGATTTTGGACGTGATTTATTAGCCCAAAGAATGCCTGAAGTTGGTTTGTTTATTGATGGGGCATATCCAAGTACGGCAGAAAATTTACGAGGTTCGGCACAAGGGGTTATCGGGCAATATATGCAGGAAATGTTAAGAGAAAATGGCATTAGTGCAAACATTCCCTCTGCAACAGAACCTAGAATGATCTATAACCAAGATTTCAAAAGCGTTTTTGCTATGACACCTGGTATTATTATGCTTGCGATGATGCTTGTCCCCCCAATGATGACCGCACTGAGTGTGGTAAGGGAAAAAGAGATGGGAACAATTATGAATCTTTATGGCTCACCCGCTTCTCAGTTCCAGTTTTTATTGGGCAAACAACTTCCTTATATTGCACTTTCGTTTATCAGCTATTTAATTATGGTACTGGCAGCTATTTTTGTATTTGGTGTGCCGATTAAAGGTTCAGTAACTGCTATGTTTTTAGGGGTGATATTAGCAATTTGTGCTTCCACTGGCTTTGGCTTGTTAGTTTCTAGCTTTGTGAAATCGCAAGTAGCTGCAATTTTTGCTGCGGCAATTATTTCGATTGTGCCAACCATTAACTTCTCGGGAATGATGTATCCAGTTTCTCGCTTAGATGAAAATGTGCAACTGGTTTCAATGATTTTCCCTGGGGCGTGGTTTCAGCAAATCAGCTTAGGCGGATTTACTAAAGGGCTTGGATTTACGGATTTTATTCAACCCTATTTGGCGTTGGCGATTATCTATGCCGTTTATCTTGCGCTAGCAACTTTTGCGTTGAAAAAACAGGAGAAATAAATGAACCGTTGGTTTAAAAATGTTGGTTTCCTCGCATTTAAAGAGTTGAAAAGTTTATTTAGTGATAAGGTTTTGGTTTTACTCATTATCTATATGTTTTCATTTGCCATTATTACGATTGCTAAACAGGGAATGACCGATGTTAAAAATGGATCAGTTGGCATTATTAATTATGATCATTCGGCACTATCTTACCGCTTGAAAGATGCGTTAATTCCCCCTTATTTTAAAACAGTGGAGGATATTGAGCCTAAAGCAGTTGATCGTGCAATGGATGTAGGTCAATATACCTTTATTGTAGAAATTCCCCCAAATTATCAACGAGACACCCTAGCTGGAAAAGAGCCCAAAGTGCAATTATTAGTTGATGCAACAGCAATGACACAAGCAAATATAGGGGCTTATTACATCAGTCAAATTTTTAACCAAGAAATTCAACGTTTTGTTGGCTCTAGAGCGTTGCCTATTCCATTTAATACTGCAATCAATGTGCTATATAATCCTAATTATGATACTGCTTGGTTTATGGGAGCAGGGCAAATTGTGGGTAACCTTACATTATTAACTTTGCTACTTTCAGGCTCTGCAGTAATTCGGGAAAGAGAACGTGGCACAATAGAACATTTATTGGTTATGCCCGTTCGTTCAAGTGAAATTGCTGTATCAAAAATTCTTGCTAATGGTGTAATACTGTTAATTGTTACTTTACTCTCACTGAAATTTATTGTTTCAGGCTTTCTCGGTGCGCCAATAAGTAATCAACAAATCGCTATTTTTATTTTAGGGGTAGCCATTTTTCTGTTTTCTATTGCTTCATTAGGGATTTTATTGGCGGTATTTGCACCGACAATGCCACAATTTGGTTTGCTTTGTATTCCAATCTATTTAGTGATGTATATGCTTTCAGGAGCAAATTCCCCGCTTGAAAATATGCCACAGCTAGCACAACAATTAACGCAGTTCTCGCCGACAACCATTCTTGGCAGTTATGCTCAAGATGTGTTATTTCGCAATGCAAGCTTAGATTTGGTCTGGCTACACTTAGTAAAAATGGCATTAATTGGAGCGGTTTTCTTAAGCATCGCACTAATGCAATTTAAATCTATGTTATCTAAACAAGGATAAAAAATGAACATTTATAACTTATCGACAATTGCAATTTTTACTGCTTTTTTGACCGCTTGTAGCAGTATTAAGGTCGATACCCACTCTTCTGTTGAAATACCAGTTGAGTTTGATAAAACCCAAGTAGCTAAAGGGTCGAATGAAATTCAGCAATGGTGGAGAAACTGGAACGATCCACAATTAACCGCCTTAATTGAAAAAGGATTAGCGAACAGTCTTGATATTAAATTAGCTCAAGCCCGATTAGCAGAAGCTCGAGCTAATAGTGAATATACTGAAGCTGATAAGGGCATCAATGTTGGGGCAAGTGGCTCTGTTGGTGGTGGAATGATGGATATGAACACAGGGCTGTTTGATCCCAAACGAGCTGGGATGACAACGGCACAAGGCGGTATTTCTGCTTCTTGGGAGCCTGATTTTTTCGGCAAAAAACGTAGTGATGCTGATGCGGCAAAAGCTGGAATGTTAGGACGCCAAGAGCAAGTTTATGGTACTCAACTTTTAGTTTCTAGCAGCATTGCAGAAAATTATTTCAAAATTTATGCGATCGACCAGCAACAAGAGATCCTTCGCAAAAATGTGGCTATGTTAGAAGAATTACATCGTTATATTCAAGGGCGTTTTAATGCGGGCCAGGCAACGGCGTATGAAATCAGTGAAATTAAAGCTCAAATTATCGCCTTTCAGGCTCAGCAATCAACTTTGCAATCACAATCTGATGCTCTCCAACGTAATATTGCGGTATTAGTTGGCGCTGTGCCGCAAGGCTTTCACATCGTGAAAAGTGGCAACCCGTTAGCGAAAATTCCTGATAGCCCAAGCGGACAAATGCCAAGCTCCGTCATTGCACGCCGCCCTGATATAAGAGCGAATGCCCGCCAGGTGGAGGCAATGTCGGCTAAGTTAGCCAGTGCGAAGGCAGATCTTTACCCTCGCTTTGATATTCAGTTTTTAGGGCAAGGCGGCTACATTAAAATCAATAATGATTTATCGCCAATTTCCGCTTTAGCTAATTTAGTCAGCCTCGGTATAAAATTGCCCATTTTTACTAATGGCAGAATTCAAGCAAATATTAATGCCTCAGATGCTCGCTTGCAAGCAGCGATGATTGAGTATGATAATAGCCTCTTGAAAGCACTTGGCGAGGTAGATTCTGCTTATCAGCAGCAATCAAGTCTAACTAATCAAAGCCTATTACTACAAAATGTAGTACGACAAGCACAAAAACAGGCAAGTGATGCCCAAAGTTTGTTTAAATATGGTGAGAAAACATTAGATGTTGCTATTAGAGCCAGAATGGCTGTGCTAAGTTATCAACAGCAACTGGTGCAATCTCAGCTTTCACAAGCCTTGAATTTAATTGATCTGTATAAAGCACTCGGTGGTGGGTGGAGATTGCTTACAAGCGGTTAGATTTTTTGTGATTTTTGCAAAAAAGCAAACAAAAATGACCGCTTGTAAGGCGATCATTTTTATTAGATAAACGATTATTTCTTTCCCTATTCTTTGCCGTAGTAGGCTTTCGTCATAATTGCTTCCATATCTTCAATCATTGCTAAACGAGGGTTTGCTGGCGTGCATTGATCTTCAAATGCGTGTAGAGCAAGCTCTCGGCGAGCATTTAGGAATGCTTGTTCATCAACGCCTTGCTCACGTAATGACATTTTTACCCCACAACGCATAGCTAAATTATGCACCGCTTTAGCGTAGGATTCCACCCCTTGTTCGGGTGTTTCAGCGGGTAAACCAAGCATTCTTGCAATATCTTGGAAACGAATATCTGCCACATAGTGAGTATATTTTGGCCAAGTTGCCACTTTGGTTGGGCGAGTGCCGTTATAGCGAATAACGTGTGGAAGTAAAATAGCATTGGTTCTGCCGTGAATGGTGTGGAATTTGCCTCCGATTTTGTGTGCCATAGAGTGACAAATACCTAAGAATGCGTTAGCAAATGCCATACCCGCCATAGTTGAAGCATTGTGCATTTTTTCACGTGCAGCTTCGTCAAACTCTTTCACCGATTTCTCTAAGTTTTCAAATACTAATTTGATCGCTTGTAACGCCAAGCCGTTCGTATAGTCGTTGGCTAAAATCGACGTGTAGGCTTCGGTTGCGTGAGTTAATACGTCTAAACCCGTATCTGCTGCCACGTGAGACGGCACGGACATTACCAATGCTGGATCAACAATCGCAATAGTAGGTGTGAGAGAATAATCTGCGAGTGGATATTTAATATCGCCATCGGTAATTACTGCAAATGGAGTGACTTCGGAGCCAGTGCCTGAAGTGGTTGGAATACCGACAAATTTCGCTTTTCTGCCTAATTGTGGAAATTTGAACGCACGTTTGCGAATATCCATAAATTTTTGCACTAAATCACGGAAATCCACATCAGGTTGCTCATAGAATAGCCACATAATTTTGGCTGCGTCCATTGGTGAACCACCGCCTAATGCAATAATCGTATCTGGCTGGAAGCTACGCATTAATTCCGTGCCACGTTGTACGGTTTGCAAGCTTGGGTTTGGTTCAACATCGGTGAAAAGCTGGATCATTACTTGATTACGGCGTTGGCGTAGTTGTTCTGTAATTCTATCAACAAAGCCTAGATCTACCATTGAACGGTCGGTCACGATCATCACTTTATGCACATCGTGCATTGATTTTAAATATTGAATTGAATCACGCTCAAAGTAGATTTTTGATGGCACTTTAAACCATTGCATATTATTTCTCCGTCTGCCCACACGTTTGATATTGATTAAGTTCACTGCACTTACGTTGTTGCCCACGGAGTTTTTGCCGTAAGAGCCACAACCTAAGGTGAGCGATGGGAGGAAAGAGTTATACACATCACCGATACCGCCGAAAGTAGATGGTGAATTCCAAATTACACGAATCGCTTTCACACGTTCACCGAATATTTTCGCTAGCTCTTTGTTTTCAGTATGGATGGCGGCACTATGCCCTAAACCGTGGAAATTGACCATTGCCTCAGAAAGCGCCAGACCGTGTTCAGTGGAGTTAGATTTGAGCAAGGCTAATACGGGTGAAAGCTTTTCTCGTGTGAGCGGTTCACCCTCGCCGACAAAAGCACATTCCGCTAATAAAATGTTAGTTTTTTCTGGCACTTTAAAACCAGCTTGTTCAGCAATCCAAGCGGCAGGTTTACCTACTACCGCAGAATTCAGTTTTGCACCCGCACAGTTTTCATCTTTCGCTTTATCTATACCGAAAATATATTTTTCAAGTAAGGCTTTCTCTTTTTTATTTACCAAGTAAACGCCGTAAGATTGCATTTCTTTCACAAAATCGGCGTAAATTTCTTTATCTACAATCGCCGCTTGTTCAGATGCACAGATCATACCGTTGTCGAAAGATTTAGACATCACAATATCATATACAGCTTGTTTTACTTTAGCTGTTTTCTCTACATAAGCTGGAACATTGCCAGCACCAACACCTAATGCGGGTTTTCCGCAAGAGTAAGCAGCTTCTACCATTGCGTTACCGCCTGTAGCTAATATAGTTGCAATACCTGAATGTTTCATTAAGGCTGAAGTACCTTCCATTGAAGGTTGTGTAATCCATTGCACACAATGTTCTGGTGCACCTGCAGCAACCGCGGCATCACGCACAATTTGAGCGGCGTGGGCAGAGCATTGTTGAGCTGATGGGTGGAAAGCGAAAATGATAGGGTTACGAGTTTTAAGAGCGATTAATGCTTTGAAAATGGTCGTAGAAGTAGGATTGGTTGTTGGCGTGATTCCACAAATGACACCGACTGGGTCAGCAATTTCAGTGATACCCGTCACATCATCTTCGCTAATTACACCAGCTGTTTTTAAATGTCGCATATTATTGACAACATACTCACAGGCGAACAGGTTTTTAGTGGCTTTGTCTTCAAATACACCTCGCCCAGTTTCTTCATAAGCGTGCATTGCTAAAATACCATGCTTATCTAGTGCTGCAACAGAGGCTTTGGCTACAATAAAATCAATTTGTTCTTGATTAAGTTTTCTAAACTCATCAAGGGATTGTAAGCCTTTCTCGACAAGTGAATTGACTTCTGCTTGGGCATCAAATGCTTGGGTGCTTTTAATCATAGTTTATTTCCTCATAAGATTTTAAATTTTTTAACTGATGAAATTATTACCCAAAAGAGTTATTTTGTCGTTAAAAATCAGCAAGGTTTTATCATTGATTTGATCTATGTCAATATTTTTTAAGTTATATATATGCTATAAAAAGCAAGAAATACGATATAAGTATTTGGGTAGAAAAAAGCTGTTTTGGGGTTAAATATAACCAGAAATCAGCGATTATTTTTGGCAGTTCAAGTAAAAAGTGGTAGGATGGACCATTTATTATGGTGTTTTAATTTTAGAATTTATGAAAGATATTTTACGCATTGCAACACGTCAAAGCCCTTTGGCTTTATGGCAGGCTAATTTTGTAAAAAATGAATTGGAAAAACATTTTTCACAATTATCGGTTGAATTGGTGCCGATAACAACCAAAGGTGATGTGATTTTAGACACTCCACTGGCAAAAATTGGTGGAAAAGGCTTATTTGTTAAAGAGTTGGAATTAGCGTTGTTGCAAAATAGAGCCGATATAGCTGTGCATTCAATGAAAGATGTGCCAATGAGCTTTCCTGAAGGATTGGGTTTGGCGGTAATTTGTGAGCGTGAAGATCCTCGAGATGCGTTTATTTCCAATAAATACCCGAGTTTAGATGATTTACCCCAAGGTGCGGTGGTTGGCACATCGAGTTTACGTCGCCAGTGCCAGTTAATGGCGAAATACCCTAATTTAGACGTCAAATCATTGCGTGGTAATGTGGGAACTCGTTTAAGTAAATTAGATAATGGTGAGTACGATGCGATTATTTTAGCCTCTGCGGGTTTAATTCGTTTAGGGTTACAAGAGCGAATTCGTAGCTACATTTCTGTTGAGCAATCTCTACCCGCTGTAGGGCAAGGTGCTGTAGGAATTGAAACTAGAATTGACGATGAGCGAGTGCTAAGTTATGTTGCAAAATTAAATCATAATTTAACCGCTTGTTGTGTGATGGCTGAGCGTGCAATGAATAACCGATTACAAGGTGGCTGCCAAGTGCCAATTGGAGGTTTTGCAACATTATCAGGTGATGAAATTACGCTGAACGCTTTAGTCGGTGCGTTAGATGGTTCACAAATTATTCGGGCTTCTGCTAAGGGACATAAAGATGATGCTGAGCAATTAGGCATTGCCGTTGCAGATCAGTTACTTGCAGAAGGTGCAGATAAAATTTTAGCGGAAGTTTATAGCCATAATCTCATCAAATAAAATGAATGTACTTGTCACACGCCCAGATAGCCGAGGGCAGGAATTAGTCGATATGCTAAATGAACGACAAATTTTTGCCGTGCATCAGCCATTATTCACCATTGAGGCGGGTAGAGAATTACCTATGTTGCCTTCTGTGTTATCTCGTCTTAAATCGGGCGATTATGTTTTTGTCGTCTCGCCGAATGCAGTCGATTATGCGGTTAAAACATTAATAGATACGGGGTTTCACTTTCGTTCAGATTTGAAATATTTTGCAGTAGGGCAACGAACGTCGAAATATTTTACAGAAAAAGCTGAACAAGCGGTTATTTATCCGCTAGAATCAGAAAATAGTGAAGGTGTTTTGGCTCTGCCAGATATGCAAAATCTAACCGATAAAACCATTTTGATTTTAAGAGGAAATGCTGGGCGTGAGCTATTGGCTGAAACCGCAATCCTACGAGGGGCAACAATTCAATATTTGGAATGTTATCGTAGAGAATCGGTTGCTGTCGATATTCCTGAAAAAATCAGCGTATGTAAGCGTTTAGGCATAGATACTATTGTGATAACCAGTAGCGAAATTTTAAAAAGCCTTTATGAGCAAACAAATGAAAATTGTCGAGAGTGGCTATTTGAGTGTAATCTTGTAGTTGTAAGCCAACGTATTGGCAAAATTGCTATGCAAATGGGCTGGCAAGCAGAGAAAATTTTTGTATCAGATAAAGCTGATAATGTAACATTGATGAATACATTATTATTTAAAGTTGACAAATATAACTAACTAAGGTGGGCGAGTATGTCAAAATCGAGGAAGGTACCTGAAAAAGTAGAACCTATAACGGCAGAAGTTGTAGCGGAAAACCAACAAGCGGTCAATTCTGAGCAATCTTTTGCAAAAAATGAGATTGAGGAAGGTATTTTGAACGAATCTATTACTGAAAAATCGACAATTGAAAAAACTATGTTTGAAGAAAAAAAAGAACCGAGTAAAAAGAAAATAAGCACGGAAGAACAAGCTATTGTTCAACAGAAATCAGGTGGCAAAGGCTTAGCATTATTAGCTTTATTAGTAGCACTTGCGGTCGGTGGTGCGGGTCATTTTATGGCAAATAAAAAATTTGGTGAAGTTGAAGCTCAAATGCAAGCTTTATCAGATAAGGTTAACCAGCAAGCATTGGCTAAACCTTCAGTTGAACTACCAAATTTTGAGAATGAAAAAGCAGAAATTGCTGAGCTTTCAATGAATTACCAAAAAGCATTATATCGTATTAAAGAGCTTGAAAATGCACAAAGCGATTATGCCCAGCTAGTTAATGGCTTGCAGTTACAAGTGGAAAAATTAAATAAGGCTTCAAGTTCAGATAAGAGTTTTTGGTTATTATCTGAAGCTGAGTTCTTATTAAATAATGCTGTTCGTAAAGTGGTATTAGATAACGATATCGAAACTGCTAAAAATCTGCTCTTAGAGGCCGACCAAGTTCTGGCTCAAGTTTCAGATGCAACGAATATTCGTGAAGCAATTAAAGCAGATTTAAATACTTTAACCAATATTAACAATATTGACCAAAACGCATTAATGCAGCGTGTGGCTAATTTGACTAATCGATTAGATGACTTACCAATTTTAGAAAGTGAGCAATCACAGGCAGCTGTCGCAGAAGGTGAAGTTACAGATTCAATTGCAGATTGGCAGAAAAATTTAGAGAGAAGTGCAACTTCCTTCTTAGATCATTTTATTCGTGTATCATCTAAGCGTAATGTTGCTGATGAGAAAGCCTTTGTTGCACCTAATCAAGAAATTTACTTACGTGAAAATATCCGTTTACGTTTACAAATTGCGATTTTAGCAATTCCTCGTCAGCAAAGTGAGTTCTATAAAAAATCATTGCAAACAGTGGGAGCTTGGGTAAGAAGTTATTTCGATACTTCAAATGATAATGTGCAAAATTTCTTAAAAGAGATTGATGATTTAGCTGAACAGACTATCTATGTTGATGTTCCAGATTCTCTACAAAGCTTGAAAGTATTATCTCAGCAAATTAATAAAGCTCCCCAACAAATTGATAAAGTAGAAATTAAAGCTGAGAAAGAGTTGGAGCAGGCAGAGCCTGTAAAACCAGTAGAAACAGAACCAGCTAAATCAGAGGAAGCTGAACAGCCTACTCCTTTGGCACAATAATCAGTAAAAGGAGAACAAATAATTATGTTTAGAACGCTCTTTTTAATGCTTTTATTATTGGCAGGCTTAATTGCAGGACCTTATATTTCAGGTAATCAAGGGTATGTCAGAATTGAAACGGCGGCTACAGTAATTGAAATGAGCATTGTGATGCTTGTGGTCTTTTTTGTAGTAGCAATGGCAGTCGTTTATCTACTTGAATGGATTTTCATTAAAATTTGTCGTATGAGTAGTGGAGCTTATAATTGGTTCTCAACCCGTAAGCATAAAAAAGCTAAACAAGAAACGCTTGAAGGCTTAATGCGTATGAGTGAGGGTAATTATTCGAAAGCTGAAAAGCTCTTTAGCAAAAATGCGAAATATGCAGATGAGCCTGTGCTGAATCTTATTAAAGCTGCGGAAGCGGCTCAGCAAAACGGTGATGATTTAGCAGCTAATAAATACTTAATTAAAGCAACCGAAATTGCAGGAACAAATAATTTAGCCGTTGAATTAGCTCGAACTAGAATTTTATTACAGCAAGGGAAGTTACCTGCTGCTCGCACAGCAATTGACAGCTTATTAGAATTAGCTCCACATAATGATGAAGTATTACGTTTAGCGATTCAAATTTACAAAGAGTTGAACGCTTATGTAGCATTAGATCGTTTACTATCGGATATTGGTCAGCGTAATTTCTTAACTGCGACAGAATATGCAGATTTAGAGCATTTTGTTGATGATGGATTACAAAATGAACGTTTACAAGAAGATGGTCAAGAAGGTCTACTCATCTGGTGGGAGAATCAGCCAAATCGTCGCCGTAAATCAGTTTATAGTCGTGTTGGTGTGATTAAGCGTTTAATTGATAGCGATGATCATCAATCTGCAGAGCAGATTGCTTTAGAAACCTTGAAAAAATTTGAAGACGAGCAACTACAGGGATTATTCACTCAATTAACACGCCTACAAGTTGCTTCTGATAGCAAGTTGGTTAAAGTATTGACTAAGCGTGCTAATAAAGCAAGTGTAAAATATACCGATGATTATGCTAGAGTATTAGGTTATATCTATACTCGAAATAATGAGTATGAAAAAGCAAAATTACAATTTGAATTATTATTAGCTCACGATGAATGCTTGCCTGATGATCGTATTATGGCACTGTATGTTGCAGAGCAAACAAATGACTATATACTTGCCAATCGTATTCGTGAGGAGAATCTCAAACAAGTAAATATGGAGGCTCTACCTAAAACGAATGAAGTATTTGCATTACCTGAAAATATAGATAATGTAAAATCAATATAATTTAAAATAGCAGGGTTTTCCTGCTATTTTTATTATACTTAGACAATAAAATGTCAGATTTAAGTAAAATTGACTTATATTTTGCCAGTATGATTTAAAAGTAAAAGCCTTGATTTTCAAAATCAAGGCTTTTACTTTGTTCTATATGCTTTTAATGTTAATGTGCTTTTTTAGAAAATAATTTTATTAGAGGCAAAATAATTATATAAGCAATAACTCCAACAACAATTCCAACAACTAAATCAATTAAGAAAGAAAAATTAGGCTGAATATTTAATGTTTCAATAAAATGGTGGTGCATTGAAGAGTTATGGGTAAAAATGCCACCTCCTACTAAAAACATTGCGATAGTGCCAATTATAGAAAGTCCTTTCATAAACCACGGCATAGTAAATAATAAGCCTTTTCCGACCGCTTGTGAGAATGTATTTTTCTTCTGGATTAGCCATAGGCCAATATCATCTAATTTAACGATTAATGCTACTAAACCATAAACAAAAGCGGTAATACCAATACCAATCGCTGAAAGTGATAAAATTTTGGTTAAGGTAGAAGCATTTTGTAATACTCCTAACGCAATAATAATAATTTCAGCGGATAAGATGAAATCAGTACGAATTGCACCTCTAATTTTATCTTTTTCTGACAGTTCTTTTTTATTATTGTCTTCCTCTTTATGGAATAAGTGATGAAATAATTTTTCTACACCTTCAAAGCATAAATAAGCCCCACCAACCATTAATAACGGAATAATTAATTGTGGGAGGAAGAATGATAAAAGCAATGCAACGGGAATTAAGATCACTTTATTGATAAATGACCCTTTGGCAACTGCCCAAACAATCGGTAATTCACGCTCTGGCAGTACGTTTTTCCCACTTACTTGATTAGCGTTTAAAGCAAGATCATCGCCAATTACGCCAGCCGTTTTCTTTGCGGCCATTTTAGTCATAATTGCTACATCATCAAGTACGGCAGCAATATCATCTAATAAAGTAAATAATGAGGCAAATGCCATATTTTTTCCTTAAATAAAATTCCTAGAGTAGAAAAGCCGAGCTTTTCAGCTCGGCTCTCATTTCTAATATTTGAAATTAGCGACGTAAACCTAGACGTGCGATAGTTTCTGAATATTTAGCAAGATCTGTACGTTTTAAGTAGTCTAATAATTTACGACGACGTGACACCATACGTAATAAACCGCGACGACCGTGGTGATCTTTTTTATGCTTAGCAAAGTGTGTTTGTAAATGGTTGATTTGTGCAGTGAGTAATGCAATTTGAACTTCTGATGAACCAGTGTCTTTTGTATCACGACCAAATTCCGCAACGATTTTTGCTTTTGCTTCTACGCTTAGAGACATGTTAATTTCCTTTTTATTAAGGGTTGATAATACATCAATAGCCGATCTCTAACTCAGCTACGACAGGAAGTGTGGATTCTAAAGAGAAAGCGGTCAAATTTCAATAAAAATTTGCAATTTATTTCTCATCTGAGAAAGGGTATAATCAACGGCAATTTTTTAAGTGGTTAGGAATTTTTAAATGATTGAATCAATGCACGAACGGACAAAAGGCCCCGTATTTAAAATTATTTTTTCATTAATTGCGATTTCATTTGTTATTGGTGGAGTGGGGACAAGTTTGATTTCTACCGATAATACTGTCGCTAAGGTTAATGGCGAAGAAATTAGCCAACAGCTATTTAATAATGAGGTTAATCGTCAGCAAAATGTGTTGAATTCAGAGATGGGTAGCCGTTTCTGGGATTTAATGGATAACCCTGAATATGCGAAGCAATTTAATCAATCGGTACTTAATCGCTTGATTGATGAAGAGTTGTTACGCCAATATGCAAAAGAACTCAAATTAGATATTAGTGCGGAACAAATCAAGTCTGAAATTGTTAATAGTCAAATGTTTCAGCAAGAGGGTAAATTCAGCAATGAATTATATCAACAAACCTTACGTCAAAACAATTTAAGTCCTGATACTTATGCGGCTATTGTTCACGAGGGTATGTTGCAATCACAAATCCAAGAAGGGATCGTAAACACTGATTTTACTGTGCCATCACAGCAAGAAACGTTGGCAAAATTATTGTTACAACAGCGTGAGGTGCGTTTAGCTGAATTCTCAATTGCAAAAGAAATGGAAAATCAGACCGCTTCACAACAAGAGTTACAAGCTTACTACGATGCTAATAAAGAAAAATTATTAGCACCGGAGAAATTAACGGTTGAATATGTCACTTTTTCTCCAAAAGATGTTGAAAGTAACATCCATATTACAGATGAACAAATCCAAACTTATTATGATCGCAATAAAGGTGACTATTTAACTAAGGGCGAAGTGCATTTAGCTCATATTCAAGTTGCAACAGAGACCGAAGCTCAAGCAGTTGAGCAAGAGCTAAAAAATGGTGCAGATTTTGCAGCCGTTGCGAAAGCAAAATCGGTAGATATGTTGTCAGCTAATCACGGTGGGGATTTAGGTTGGACTCAAGCAGGAACTTTCCCTAAAGCATTTGAAAATGCGGTAGAAAATTTAGAAGCAGGGCAAGTCAGTCGCGTTGTTAAAGTTGATAACGCTTATCACATTATTAAAGTATTAGCGCGTAAGCCTGAGCAAGTAATTGGATTAGCCCAAGTTAAAGATAAAATTACTCAACTCATTCGCCAGGATTTAGTATTAACGGAATATTCAACTATTGTGCGTGAAATGGCAAATCGAGCCTTTGAAAATAATAGTTCACTTGAAGAGGTGGCAAAAGCAGGTAATGTGAAAGTGCAAAAAACTGAGCAATTTACTCGTGCAAATGTGCCAACTGCATTACAACACGAGAAGGCATTAAAAGCATTATTTGAAGGTGAACTACGCCAAAATAAACAAAATTCTGATGCGTTAGATATTGGAAGCGAAACAAATCTACAGACGTTATTTGTACGTGTGAGTGAGTACGAAGCAGAACGTCAGCAGACATTAGAAGAAGCGAAGTTAGCTGTTGAAAATACTGTGAAAGCAGAAAAAGCAGAGAAGGCTTTGTTAGCTAAGGCGGAAGAAAATGTGAAAGCGCTCAATGAAGGTAAGTCTGCTAATGTGAAATTCAATGCACCGCAAACGTTAGTTTATATGCAGTCAGCGGGAGAAGATCCAGTATTAGCTCCAATCGCATTTGCAATGAAAAAACAGCAAGATAAGGTGGCTTACCAAATTGCTCGTAACCAAAAAGGCGATGTTGTGATTATTGCTTTAGATAAAATTGTGGCAGGTAATGCTGAACAATTTAAGGCTTTTACTCCACAATTTACTCAGGCTAATCAGCTTATAGTGCGTAATGAGCTACTAAAAGCCCTTCGAGCAAAAGCCTCTGTGGAAATAAATGATGAGTTTCTCGAACAAAATTCATCACACTAAATACGACGTTAACTAAAAAGCACTCAGCTTCAAACAAAAGGCTGAGTGCTGTAGGTTTTATCTACTAAGATTAACCGATCTAATCATTTAGAATATCATTGTTTGAGGAAGTTTTTGTGGATATTGTCATTAATTTCGCCATCTACCTCCAATTCTTCATCGGGTTGTTTGCTATCGTCAATCCTTTTGGCTCTTTACCTATTTTTTTCAGTATGACCGCCCACCAATATGAAGGCGAGCGAAATCGTACAAGCCTCATTACGGCTATGTCTATCGGTGTGATTTTATTAGTTAGTCTTTACTTCGGGAATCTGATTTTAAATGCCTTTAGTATTTCATTAAGCTCTTTTAGAGTCGCAGGTGGAATTTTAATTGTCAGTATTGCAATGACGATGATTAGCGGTAAATTAGGTGAACATAAGCAAAATAAAGAAGAGAAAAACGAAGATATTACCGAGTATGAAAATATTGGCGTTGTGCCACTCGCTATGCCGATTATGGCAGGTCCAGGGGCAATCGGATCAACGATTGTATGGGGAACTCGTTACCATACTTGGGAAGATTATGTTGGTTTTAGCATTGCTATCATTATTTTTGCCTTAATTTGTTATGTTTTATTCCGTTATTCAGCCCCTTTAGTGAAAAAATTAGGAAGAACGGGGTCAAATGTGGTGACTCGTATTATGGGCTTAATTCTAATGGCTCTGGGGATTGAAATTATTGTAGCGGGTATCACTACTTTATTCCCTGTGCTTTTTGTTAAATAGCTCATTGCTGTGGGGGGGAGTATGTTGAAATTTTTACAAGCGGTTAAAATTGCAAAAAAATGTGCAAAAATGACCGCTTGTGTTTTGCTAATTGCCTCTTGTGATAAATTAAATAATGCTAAATCAATTTCTCAGCCACAAGTTGACACTCAACCAAGCAGTACCGAACTAAAACGAGCCATTTATTCGCCGGTATTTCAGCTCGATCCACACAAAGTAAAAGTGTCTGCTGATGCCGCCCCTTTGAGAGACTTACTGGTAGGGTTGATGGCATATAATACAAAAGGCGAAGTTGTGCCAGCGATTGCACAAAGTTGGTTTACCGAAGATGGAAAATCGTGGTTATTTATTTTAGATGGCAAAGCAACTTGGTCAAACGGTAAAGCGGTGACAGCACAAGACTTTGCTCAGAGCTGGCAACGTTTGATTGATCCTAAAAATCATTCTTTACTCGCAAAATATCTCATTTATATGGGCATAGAAAATGCTAAAGCGATTATAGATCAGCAAAAGCCAATTTTAGCATTAGGGATAAAAGCATTAAATGCTCATACGCTAGAAATTCGTCTTGACCGACCAAATCATCAGTTGCCTCAAATGTTGGCTCACGTAGCGTTATTACCAACTTATCAAGGGCAAGAGCCCCATTCTGATCATTTTGTAAGTAATGCGGCGTATCAAATTAAGCAAATATCGGATAACAAATTAATTTTGAAAGCACGATCTGAAGATGTCCCATTTCAGCATGTAGTCTATGATTTAATGACCACTATGCAACAGGATTCGCTGTTTGATATTGTGGAAAATCCTCCGTTAAGCCAGAAGATTAATATTGTAAAGTTTCCACGCTTATGTTCACATTATTATGAATTTAATTTTAACGATCCTCAATTAAGTAAAAAAGAGGTTCGTGAAGCGTTACGAGCAATGGTTTCTTCAGCTAATATTGGGCAAGTATATGGCATTTTAAGCCAGTCGGTTATTCCACATCATTTAGTGAAAGAGAGAGAAAAACCGTGGCGGTCTATTATTGTCGAGCAGCTTTTAATGAAAGCTGGAGTGAGTTTGAAAAATCCTGTAAAAATGACATTACTGTATGATGATAGCCAGATGAATAGCGATATTGCGAATCAGATTACTCGCACATTATCTCAATCAGACTTATTTCATATTACGCCTAAAATGGTGGATTGGCAGACTGCTAATCAATTAAGAGAGAAGAAAGATTATCAGCTAATACGTTCTGGATGGTGTGCAGATTACCCTGATCCGCTCATTTTTTTGCAAAAATTTCATTCAGCCAGCCCAGATAATCACTCGAATTATAAAAACGAAGTGGTTGATGAAAAATTAAATCGGTTACAAGCAGAAAATTTAAACCAAGAGCAACGTGCTTTACTGATTCAAGAGATTAATGATCAGCTTTATAGTGATGTTGCTGTGTTACCGCTATTTCAGTATGAACACCGTGTAGGCGTTGTTTCCTCCCTTTGGGGTATTGATTTAAATAACGATAGCGAAGTAATTTATAGTAAGGATTTAAGGCGTATTTTAGAATAAAAGGATGAATAGATGAATCAACTTAATGAACAGCAACTTATTGAAATTAAAAATATTTTACAACAATTTACTCACCCCACGTTGCAAAAAGACCTTATCGCAATGAATGCGTTTAAAAAAGCAGAATTAGGTAATGAGGTTTTACGCATTGAAATGACGATGCCATTTGCGTGGAACACTGCTTTTGCGGTATTAAAAGCAGAAACCGAAGAAAAGCTAAAAGAATTAACCCGTGCAAGGGGGGTAAAATGGGTATTAAATTACCAAATTGCGACCTTAAAGCGTGCGAATAAGCACCCAGCAGTGAATGGGGTAAAAAATATTATTGCAGTTACCTCAGGAAAAGGTGGGGTGGGAAAATCAACTACTTCGGTAAATTTAGCCCTGGCTCTGCAGGTACAAGGGGCAAGAGTAGGGATTTTAGATGCGGATATTTATGGCCCGTCTATTCCACATATGTTGGGGGCAAAAGAGCAACGCCCAACATCGCCAGATAATAAACATATCACGCCAATTACCGTTTATGGCTTACAATCTAACTCAATTGGTTATTTGATGGAAGAAGATAACGCCACCATTTGGCGTGGTCCGATGGCAAGCAGTGCGTTAAACCAATTATTAAATGAAACCTGGTGGAATGAATTGGATTATTTAGTGATTGATATGCCACCAGGTACGGGCGATATTCAGCTCACGCTTTCCCAACAAATCCCCGTAACAGGTGCGGTGGTAGTGACGACACCTCAAGATATTGCATTGTTAGATGCGATAAAAGGCATTTCAATGTTTGAAAAAGTCTCTGTGCCAGTATTGGGGGTGATTGAAAATATGTCAATGCACATTTGCTCAAATTGTGGACACTCTGCGGCGATTTTCGGCACAGGTGGGGCGGATAAAATCGCACAAAAATACGGCACGCAAGTACTCGCACAACTGCCACTACATATTCGCTTACGTGAAGATTTAGACAGCGGTGTGCCAACGGTTGTTGCAGCACCAGAACACGAAATCAGCCAAGCCTATTTAGCATTGGCTGAAAAAGTAGCGGCTGAGCTTTACTGGCAAGGCAGTGTCATTCCGTCTGAAATTATGATCCGTGAAGTGAAGTAATTTTGCAAAAATAAATGGAAAATATACCGCTTGCAGCGGTCACGATCTGCAGGCGCTATATGTTTATCGGGCGGAGTATCCTTTCAAAACCGCTTGCCAATTTTCCTCATTAAACAGAATATTCAACCGAGTTTGTTCTTTTTTGAACGAACGCAACAGCCTATCTAAATTGCTCTGTTTCCAACTTTCGCCTTGTTCAATACGGCATTTGTCGAAATCGATCAACCAAAATTTTTCCTCATTTCCTCTCAAAATATTATGGATATTCAGATCAGAATGATGAACTTGATGATTGTGCAAACGGCGAATTAATTTTCCGATCTGTTCATATTGCTGATTTGAAAGCACTTGAGATTGCAAAATCTTGCTTAAATCTTGTGTATTTTCTAACTTTTCCAACATAATATCAGCACGATAGCAACACAAGCTATTTTCTACTTTAATTGCGACTGGGCGAGGTACGGGCAACTTCCAGGCTAACATCTGTTGTAGTAAGAAAAATTCTTTATAGGCTCGCGTATGTTCAAAGCGGGCGTAAAAATAGCGGTCTTTTATCAGTTTTCCAAATATCCCCCCTCGATAATAGTGACGCAACACCACATTAATGCCAAGTTCTGGCGTTGTATTTAAAAACCACGTTGTGCCACGCCCTTTTGAATAGCCTAACAAGCGGTCGGAACGTTCAATATTTTTGCAATTTAGTAAAGATTGTACACATTCTGCCTGTTCTTCAGGAATCACATCGGCATTAAAAAGATATTGGATATTTCGCATAGTTTTAGGAATATTTATCGCTGAAATAGCTCATTTTAGAACTATTTTTTTTGATGTCAATTTGTTAAAATCTTCCGCTTACATTTGAGAGGTAAACCAATGACAACGATCTCGCCCGAATTAAATGGTGTAGAAAATCAACTTTCTCCCGAAGCTCAAAAAGTTCGCCAAGCCTTATTGATAAAAGGCATTGAAACGCCAACCGTCGCCCATAAAAAAGATAAAGATAGTCGTCGTGCAGAAATTCAACAGCATATGCAAGCAGTGTTAGAACTGCTTGGCTTAGATTTAACAGATGATAGCTTAGAGGAAACCCCTCATCGCCTTGCCAAAATGTATGTAGATGAGATTTTTAGCGGTCTTGATTATGCCACTTTTCCGAAAATCACGAATATTGAAAACCGAATGAACGTCAGTGAGATGGTATTAGTTGATGATATTACGCTGACTTCAACCTGTGAGCATCATTTTGTCACCATTGATGGCAAAGTTGCCGTGGCGTATTACCCGAAAAAATGGGTGATTGGGCTTTCTAAAATCAACCGTGTGGTGCAATTTTTCGCTCAACGTCCGCAAGTGCAAGAGCGTTTTACCGAGCAAATTTTAACCGCATTTCAAACTATTTTAGAAACAGATGATGTGGCAGTTTATGTGAAAGCCACGCACTTTTGTGTGAAATGTCGTGGGGTAAAAGATACCAATAGCTATACTGTTACTTCGGCATTTGGCGGTGTTTTTTTAGAAGATAGAGAAACCCGCAAAGAGTTTTTAGGTTTATTAAATAAATAATTTAATATCGCAAGCGGTAAGATTTTCGCAAAATTTTGCAAAAATTCTACCGCTTGTTTATTGGGCTGAGTAATGAAAATCGCATTAGGCATTGAATATGACGGCAGCCGCTATTTTGGCTGGCAACGACAAGAAACCGTAGAGAGTGTGCAACAAAAGCTAGAACAAGCTTTATCGGTTGTGGCAAATTCGCCTGTGGACGTGTTTTGTGCTGGCAGAACCGATGCTGGCGTACACGGCACAGGGCAAGTAGTGCATTTTGAGACGGATGCTAATCGACCGCTGCAAAGTTGGTGTTTTGGTACAAACGCTCATTTGCCCGATGATATTGCAGTGAAATGGGCGGTAGAAGTGAGCGATGATTTTCACGCTCGCTTTAGTGCGACCGCCCGCCGTTATCGTTACATTATTTTTAACAACAAATTACGTTCCGCTATTCTGCCAAAAGGCGTTACCCACTTTCATTTTCCGCTAGATGAAACCAAAATGCACCAAGCAGGGCGGTATTTATTAGGCGAGAATGATTTCTCTTCTTTCCGTGCGGCAAAATGCCAATCAAACACGCCGTGGCGGAATATCCACCATTTAAATGTTTTCCGCCAAGGCAATTATGTGATTGTCGATATTCAAGCGAATGCTTTTGTGCATCATATGGTCAGAAATATTGTTGGTACGCTTCTTGAAATCGGGCAGGGCAGGCAGCCTGTGGAATGGGCAAAATGGGTGCTAGAGCAACGAGATCGTGAAAAAGCAGCGCCAACTGCGAAAGCAGAAGGTTTGTATTTAGTGGACGTGCATTACCCAGAGCATTTTGGTATTCCGAAAACGGCATTAGGCCCCCTGTTTTTGGCAGATTAATTAAAACAAGCGGTTGAATTTGTCAATTATTTTGCAAATCCAACCGCTTGAATTATTTCAACAATCTTTGGCTATTCAGCACTACCGTAATAGAGGATAATATCATCGCAATCGCAGCAATCATCGGGTTGAGTAGCCAACCAGTAAACGGATAAAGTACTCCTGCAGCGACAGGAATCGCAACGATATTGTAGAAAAAAGCACCAATCAAGCTCTGTTTCATATTTTGTAGCACACGTTTTGAGAAAGGGACGATTTGGCTCACTGGCTCTAATCCGCTTTTCATTAGGGAAAGATCGGCGGTTTCCACCGCAATATCCGAGCCGTTGTGCATCGCAATACCAACATTCGCTTGGGCGATAGCTGGCGCATCGTTAATGCCATCGCCAATCATTGCGACCTTTTTTCCTTCAGCCTGCAACTGACGAATTTTTTCGGCTTTTTGCTCTGGTAATACTTCAGCAATCACGCCATTTAAGCTCAACTCTTTAGCAAAATAGTCAGCCGTTTCTTGGCTGTCGCCTGTCAGCATCAAGCATTGATAACCTTCAGCTTGGAACTGTTGGATTGTAGATTTTGCTTCAGGACGAAGTTGATCTTGCACCGAAATTCTACCAACGACCTTATCATTAACTGCAACATAAATAAGTGTGGCAGTACAAGCGGTGGTTTTTTCCCAAAAATTTACAAATAAGGCATTGCCGATTTTAATGTTATCTTCTCCCACTTTGCCTTGAATGCCTAATCCTTTTTCCACTTGAATTTCACTTACCTCGCAAGCGGTCTGATTTTTCGCATATTTTACAATCGCTTTCGCAATAGGGTGAGAGGTGTGTTGCTCTAAACTTTTGGCAAGAGCAATCAAATGATTTTTATCAAAATCATTGAATGTAATGACTTTCGTAACCTCCATTTGCCCTGTGGTAAGCGTGCCAGTTTTATCGAAAACTAAAGTATCAATTTCGCTCCCTGCTTGTAAGGCTTGAATATTTCTGACCAATACGCCAAATTCTGCCGCACGAGCTACACCCGCAATGGTGGAAAGCGGAATAGCTAATCCCAACGCACAAGGGCAAGCAATGATTAATATGGTGGTAAAAATAGAAAGTACAAAGGTGAAATCTTGCCCAACAAGAAGCCAAATCAAGGAGGCAAGTAAAGCGATAGAAACCACTACAGGCACAAACACAGCAGCGACTTTATCGACAAATTGAGCCAGTGGCGGCTTGCTACTTTGTGCGTGGCGAACGGCATTGATGACACGGGCGAGAGCGGTTTGAGAGCCGACTTGTTCGGCAATGTAAATGCCTGAACCATCTTGCACCAGCGTACCCGCTCGGACTTTATCGCCAGTTTTTTTCTCAATCGGTAATGCTTCGCCTGTAAGCATTGATTCATCAACCCAAATTGAGCCACTTGCTAAAATACCATCAACCGCTAGACGATCACCTGTTAAAGCTTGCACTCGCATTGCAGGCTTAATGCCTTTCGCTGGAATAGTTTTTGCAATATTTTCTTCAAAAATGATTGCTTGTTTCGGGGCGAGATCGAGTAATTTTTCCAATGCAAGGGAAGAGCGTTGTTTGGTTTTAAGTTCAAGATATTTCCCTAAATTGATAAAGCCGATAATCATCACACTCGTTTCAAAATAGACGTGAGCATTCGGTTGAGGAAACAGCATAAGCCAAAATGAATAAAGCCAAGCTATGCCAGTGCTGATGGCGACTAACACGTCCATATTCGCAGAGCGGTTTTTGAGTGCGCTATAAGCTCCGACAAAAAAATCCCTGCCTGAAAAATACATCGTAGCCAAACTGATTACCGCCCAGCCAAACCAAAGGAGGCGGTTATTTTCATCAATGATCATTCCTTTGTATAAGCCGAAAGCGACTAAACCAAATCCCACCAAAAGAGCCGTAATAAATTGGGCTAATTTAAGTTTTAATATACGTTGAGTTTGGGCTTGCTGCTTTTCTCTGCGGGCATCTTCGCTTTCTAAAATTTCTGCTCCAAAGCCGATTTTGGTCACAGCAGCGACTAATGCTTGGGGGGCGGCATTGCCTTGCACAAAAGCAGTATGATCGGCAAGATTAACCGAGGCGAATTCTACATTCTCCACTTTCAGCAAGATTTTTTCCACACGGCGAACGCAAGCCGCACAGTGCATACCATCAATTAAAAGTTGTTGTTCGTTTGAGTTTGTCATTTGTATGTAATGAATGTAGGGACACACTGCGTGCGTCCTAAAAAATGTAAAATTTTAGTGAAAATTGACCGCTTGTAGATAGGTTTTTGGCGTATGCAATACGCCCTACATACGGGTATTAAATGACGCTAATTTTGCTTCAAAACCAATATCTTCAACCGCAGCGATTAAGGTTTCAGCATTCGCAGATCCCTCTAGCACCGCCATTTGGTTTTCTAAGGTGACGCTAACTTGGCTCACACCTTCTACTTCGTTTAACGCTTTTTCGACACTTTTCACACAATTTCCGCAGTGCAAGCCATCAAGTTGTAATTTGATTGTCATCATTTTCTCCTATTATCATTATGCGTGTTAAAAATGCTAGTTGAACCGTCTTTTTTCAATAGTAAAACATCATATTTTTCTTTTACACCACGGTGTTTGGGCTGATCCATTCCTGGCGAACCAATTGGCATTTCAGGCACAATCAGCCCAGCCGCATCAGCTGGTTTTTCTTTTAATAAACGTTGGATATCTTCGGCAGGCACGTGTCCTTCAATAAGATAGCCATCTACCATTGCGGTATGGCAGGCTTGTAATTGGGGCTGTAAATTGAGCTTATTATGTATAATTTGGTTACCAGTATCGTTGGCTCTCACCTCAAAACCATTTTCTTTTAAATGCTCGATCCAAAAATTACAACAGCCACAGGTTGGGCTTTTCCACACTTCTACCGTAGATTGTGCATAAGCCAATTAAAATAAGGCTGTGGCTGTTTTAAATAGTGTTGATTTCATCTCAAGCTCCTTATATCAAAACGTGACAAATTGAAGATTTATCTATATGCTAAACCCTAACCTTAGGTTAAAGTTAAGAGGGAAAAATGAATATCAGCCAAGCCGCCGAAAAAACAGGATTATCCGCCAAACAAATTCGAGACTATGAAAAAGGCGGGCTGCTTCCTGCTCCAAGTCGTACACAATCGGGGTATCGCTTTTATAATGAAGCGGATTTAGATCGATTGTTTTTTATTGGTAATGCAAGAAAAGTGGGCTTCTCTCTTGCTCAAATTACCGCATTATTGAAATTAAATGACAATCCAAATCGCACCAGCCGAGAGGTAAAACAACTGACCGATCAACATATTGCGGAGCTGGAACAAAAAATCAATGACTTAAACGAAATGCTTAAATTACTCAGAAGCTGGAGTCGTACTTGTTGTGGCAACAACAGCCCTGAGTGTTCGATTTTAAATGGATTGAGAGATCATTGAGCTAAAAATGCAGTAAAATAGAATGACTTTAGTCTATAGGTAAAATTTATGACAAATAATCAAAAACGAACCTTATTTGCTTCACAATAAGATGGACTCAATGACGACGTTTCTAAAAAATTGGCGGAGAGTGGAAGCTATAAATAGCTATACGAGCGGTCATATTTCACTAAATATTGCAAATTTTCGTGGAAACTAACCGCTTGTAAAATTATCATTTGTTTCCTTTTGCTCGATTATGGCTGATACACAACATTTCGCAGTTTTCTGCTCCAGTTAACCCTCCTTTACTCCAGGCACTAACGTGGTCGGCTTCCATCTCTTTTAATGTCCAAATTTTGGTTTTATTAGCATTATCGCCAATTGCACACAATGGACAGTTTGAATACTCGTTTTTCTTAGCGTTTTCAGTCTGTTTGTTATACACATCACGCTTGGTTTTATCGTCAAAAATCCGAATATCTAGCAAACGTTTATCTGTCATTCCGCCCAATACATGTTCCCAAATACCTTTATGGTTTTTCACACAAGGGTCATCATACAAGCGGTCAATTTCAGCATTAATTTTGCTTAAATCATAAGCTTGCTTGCCATAATTTTCATAAAGTCTGCCCCATTCTAAACCACACATCTCTTTTTTAGCATCAAAGAATGTGGTATTTACCCAATCAATCACGGTAGTAAAGTAAGTTTTCAATTCAGCGATATTCTCATCAAAACGATGGCGACTCATATAATCACTGATATTTCCCTTGCTTACCCAATTTAACGCACAAGCCAAAAAATCTTGGCGAATAACTGAACCTTTCACAAATGCCGACCATTTTTGCACATTGGCATTTTGAGAATTGCTAAATTCTGCTTTAGCAAGGGTGACAAATGAGCCTGAATAAACAGCATTTAATAATTCTTGCTCATTGAGTGGTACGCCTGCGATATTAATGGTTTTAAACCACTCTTTAATTTCGCTTTCAGTGCCTTTGCATTCATAAATTAATAACGTGGTATTTAAAATGAATTGGCGTTTATCTTCAGGTAAACTGGAAAAATAACAAGGGATATTATTTTCATCTAAAACGGCAAATTTATTCGTAACAAATCGCCCAATACTGGTAATGCGTTGCTGACCGTCCAATACTTCAAAAGTATCATCGCCCGTTTGATTAAAATAAATCAAGCCAAGTGGATAACCTTTCAAAATAGAGTGAATAACCGCCACATCTTTTTTACCGTCCGCATAAATATAGTTACGTTGATATTCAGGCTGAATAGTTAATTTACCGTTTAAACCAAATAAGCCTTTGCCTTCAAGTTCGTTATATTGAAAACCTTCGCATAACTTAGCAATTGTAATCTGAGTGTTTAATCTGGTTTTCATTGATTTTCTCCTTTTTTATGACGAATTAAAAGCCGTGAGTACATTCGTTGATTATTCAAATAACCTCTATCCAATTTTCCGTTCCAATTTGATTTTTTCAATTCTGGAAAACAGCCATCTTTTAATTGGAAATCGGATGCAACAATCTCAAACTGCTCTGGGCAATACTTATCCAAGAACGAGATCGGCACGCCCATAACTCCGTCAAAATCACTCGGTATTGCTTTGGTTTCAGGTACTTCAATTGCATTGTAATTATCGTATTGTTGATAGGCATTTTTACCGTCTAGTTTTTTATTGAATTTGAGATTATCCGTCATTGTCATTAATTGTAATGGTTGATGACGGCGACCGTGTTCTATATTGGTGAACCAGTGAATGCTTGCTACTCGAGTAACAAATAATCCTTTCGGAACAGCTATGCCTAATTTTTCAAATCTATCTAACTCTAGATATTCGCTATCACTTTCATACGGACTAAAAAAATGTGCACAACTTCTAGTAAATCCTTTCCCTAACCAAATTTTGTCATCTTTAATCAATGGGAAAACTTCTTTATAAGTAATCGCATTCATATTGCCAATAATCGCAAATTTCTTATCCCCTTCCATAATCCACGTAATAAATTCACGAAATAGAGAAAACGGCGGATTAGTAATAATGATGTCGGCTTCATCTCGTAGGGCTTTAATTTCATCAGAGCGAAAATCGCCATCGCTTTTTAAATATTTCCACGCTAAATCGTGGTGATCGATTTTGCCGTCATTGTTCAGATCTTTGTCAAGCGTAAAAATCTTGCCTTTAAGTGGTGAAATTAGGGCATTAAATTGTGGATCTTCACTTTCAAATAAGCTTGGTTGGTAGGGGGTATTGAGAGGTTTGCTACTATGAGCAAAGCTGGTACTGATTAATTTTTTTAAACCAAGTCTGGCAAAATTTTGTGCAAAATAAAGTGTAAAATTACTCCATTCAGGATCATCACAAGGCAACAAGATGGTTTTGCCACGAAATACATCAGGATCAAAATCAAGATAAGCATTCATCTCTTTCTCAATGTCGTGATATTGTGTGTAAAACTCGTCATTTTTGGCTTTTTTAGCGTTAGAAAGATTGCTATTTTTAGCATTATTATTCGACATTCCAACCTCCCAAGTTAAAAAAAGAGTTGGCAGGTTGGAATAAAGAGGTTAAATTATTTTGATTTGATTTGATTTGATTTGATTTGATTTGATTTGATTTGATTTGATTTGATTTGATTTGATTTGATTTGATTTGATTTGATTTGATTTGATTTGATTCATTTTTTATTCCTTAGTGAATAATTAGCGTTTTATTAATTATAAATTTTTTCATCAGAGAATCAATATCTTGGCGACAAGCGGTCTAATTTTCCTAAAACTTTGCAAAACAGGCTAAATTTTCTTAAAATTCAGCCTTATTTTATTTTGTAGCCTAAGAGAAAGAATAATGTCAGAAAAACGCTATGGGGCGGATGAAATTACCGTTCTGAAAGATCTTGAGCCGGTGCAGCTTCGCCCAGGTATGTACACGGATACTGCACGCCCGAATCATTTGGGGCAGGAGGTAATTGATAACAGTGTGGACGAGGCGTTGTCAGGCTATGCTGATAAAATTGATGTGATTTTACACGCTGATAATTCGCTTGAGGTGATTGATAACGGGCGAGGAATGCCCGTAGATATTCACTCTACCGAAAAAATTTCGGGTGTTGAGCTGATTCTCACTAAATTGCACGCAGGTGGTAAATTTTCTAATAAAAACTACACGTTCTCTGGCGGTTTGCACGGGGTGGGGATTTCGGTGGTGAACGCCCTTTCCGAGCGTGTGGAAATTCAAATTAAGCGTGGCGGTGAGGTATATTCCATTGCGTTTGCCAATGGCGTGAAAGTGGAAGAGCTGACAGTGATAGGCACTTGCCCGAAAAAGCAGACCGGGACGACGGTTCGTTTTTATCCAAACCCGAAATATTTTGATAGCCCACGTTTTTCCGTGAGCCGTTTACGCCATTTGTTGCGTGCAAAAGCGGTACTTTGTCCTAAATTGACCATTAATTTCATTGATAAAATCAATAATACCGAAGAAACTTGGTACTACGAAGACGGTTTATCCGATTATTTAACCGAAGCCTTAAATGGCTATGAAACCGTGCCAAATCCACCGTTTATTGGCGATGTAACCGCTGAAACGGAAGCAGTAAGTTGGGCTTTAACTTGGTTGCCTGAAGGTGGTGAGTTAGTGGCGGAAAGTTATGTAAACCTTATTCCAACGGCACAAGGTGGCACACACGTTAATGGTTTGCGTAACGGCTTGCTTAAAGCAATGGTGGAGTTCTGCGAAATCCACAACCTGTTACCGAAAGGGGTGAAACTGACCGCGGATGATGTTTGGAGCCGTTGTGCTTATGTGCTTTCACTCAAAATTCAAGAGCCACAGTTTGCAGGGCAGACGAAAGAGCGTTTATCTTCTCGCCAAGCCTCAAGCTATGTGGATAACACTTTAAAAGATGCGTTTAGTTTATGGTTAAATCAAAATGTGCAAACCGGTAAATTGATCGCAGAAATGGCAATTAGTTCCGCCCAGAGCCGTTTGCGAGCAGCAAAAAAAGTGGTGCGTAAAAAATTAGTTAGCGGACCAGCTCTTCCTGGTAAATTAGCGGATTGTACCGCTCAAGATTTAAGCCGTACCGAACTTTTTTTGGTGGAGGGGGATTCTGCCGGTGGTTCAGCCAAGCAAGCACGTGATAAAGAGTATCAAGCTATTTTGCCACTGCGAGGTAAAATTTTAAATACTTGGGAAGTGTCATCCGATCAAGTGTTAGCTTCGCAAGAGGTTCACGATATTGCAATTGCATTAGGCATTGATCCAGATAGCGATAATTTAGAGGAATTACGTTACGGCAAAGTCTGTATTCTTGCGGATGCAGATTCAGACGGCTTACACATCGCAACACTGTTGTGTGCCTTGTTCCTTCGCCACTTCCCGAAATTGGTGAAAAATGGGCACGTTTATGTCGCAATGCCACCACTTTATCGTATTGATATTGGCAAAGATGAAGTGCATTATGCCTTGGATGAAAGTGAAAAAGAGGCAATTCTTGCCCGACTTACCAAGAAAAAAGGCAAGCCGAATGTGCAACGTTTTAAAGGGTTGGGTGAGATGAATCCAAGCCAGCTACGTGAAACCACGATGGATCCAAGCACACGCCGTTTAGTGCGATTAATTTTTGATGAAGCGGTTGATGTGGAGGACGGTGAAGTCAGCACCTTTGAGATTATGGATATGTTACTTGGCAAAAAACGAGCGGAAGATCGTAAGCAATGGCTGCAAAATAGAGGCGATGAAGCGGATCTTACGGTGTAACAAGCGGTTGAATTTTCATCATAATTTGCAAATAGGCATAGTGTTTTTTGCACTATGCCTATTTTATGTTTTACGCATTCTTTTTCTTGAGCTTATCCCACATTTTATCTTCTTGCCCACGCCATAATCGTTGAATATTATCGTGATGACGATAAACCAATAAACAGCAGACTAAGGCAACAGGGAAAGTAAATTGTGGCTCAAACCACCAAATATAAAATGGCACGATTAAGGCAGTCAGTACCGCACTTAACGAGGAGTAGCCAGAGATGAGAAAAACCAAAAGCCAAGTACCAATCGCTCCACCTACTACTACAAAACTTAATGCAGAAATCGCACCTAAGGCGGTGGCAACGCCCTTTCCACCTTTAAATTGAAAGAAAATGGGAAAAATATGCCCAAGACAAACAGCTAATGCGATAAACCCAAGAGCTGAAGGCGATAAGTTAAAAGACACGCCAATTGCTACGGGCAATGTGCCTTTTAAAATATCAAAAAGCAATACGCCCAAAGCGGCACTTTTTCCGCCGATTCGTAACACATTAGTTGCTCCAGCGTTGTGTGAGCCAACTTCTCTTGGATCAGCTAAACCTGCAAGTTTACAGAAAATCACAGCACTTGAAATTGAGCCTAGCAAATAGGCAATCAATATCAATAAATAGGGAATTAGAATCATAAATTTTCCTGATTAAATTTATCTTGTGCTATATTTTACAGAAATTCAAAAAATATAATAGGACGAAAAATGAGTGATAAAGTTTTTATTCGAGAGTTAATTGCTTTTGCTTCTATTGGTGCTTACGATTGGGAGCATACCATCAAACAGCGTTTAGTGTTTAATATTGATATGGCGTGGGATTTTTCTAAAGCAGCTGCAACCGATGATGTGCAATATTGTTTAAATTATGCAGAAGTGTCTGAAAAAGTGCTACATTTTGTGGAATCTCAATCTTTCAAGTTAGTTGAAACCGTGGCACATCAAGTAGCAGCATTATTGCAAAAAGAGTATCAACTTTCTTGGATTCGGATTGAATTGCACAAACCTAAGGCAGTAGCACAAGCCAGTAGTGTTGGCGTGATTGTAGAACGGGGTCATCAATAAGACTCAATAAAGCATTTTATTTAATTTTTATATACCAATTTATAGCTGAGTTGATTTACACGCTATAGATCAAAAGAAAGGAGCTAGTATGTTTCGTACAGACATTTTAGAGCGTTTTGAACAGTTGATGTCAGAAAAAAATTGTGAAATCACAAACGCTATTATTGAGCAATTAATCAGACAAGATTTTCACGGGCAGCTATCTTATGGTGTTGTTGATGAGCTATGTGAAAAATTTAAACGTTCTCGAATTGAATTAGCCTTGTTTTGCATTTTGATTGCAGCTTGCTATGCTGTGACACCCGTCTCTCATTTTAATGTAGGGGCAGTTGCTATTGGTAAACGAGGCGATTTCTATTTTGGTGCAAATCAAGAATTTTCGGGAGAGTGTATGCAACAATCTGTTCATGCAGAGCAGAGTGCAATTTCTCACGCCTGGCTTGCTGGCGAAACTTTGATTACAGATGTGGTGGTAAATTACACCCCTTGTGGACATTGCCGCCAATTTATGAATGAACTGAACGGAGCCGCTAATCTAAAAGTGCATTTACCGCATAGCCAAGACAATTTATTGCAAAGCTATCTACCAGATAGTTTTGGGCCGAAGAATTTAGGCATTGAAAAAGTATTATTTGATGATCAACCACAACAATTTGACGTGACAGGCGATAAACTACAACAAGCCGCGATTGTCGCAGCTAACACATCTTACGCCCCTTATAGCAAATCCTTTAGCGGTATTGCACTACAGGTAGGTGAACGGATTATTTGTGGAAAATATGCTGAAAATGCAGCCTTTAATCCAACCTTTTTACCACTTCAAAGTGCATTAAATTACCGTCTCTTTTTAGGGCTTGCTGATGTGCCTGTAGAGCGAATTGTACTTGCAGAAGCAAAAGGCTCATTAAGTAGCTTTGCTATGACACAAGCATTAGCAACATTGCTATTTGGTGTAGATATTGAATATATTTCATTACAAGCGGTATGATTTTAATAATTTTTTCTTGATTCAATAGCAGAACTTGCAATTCAAATAGCAATAAAAAGCCCTTCATTAATGTGAATATTAACGAAGGGCAACATTTGCTAATTTTTAGGGAAAAATGACCGCTTGTTTTCCCTTCTATTGTACGGCAACAATACGCCCATTTTGATAATCCACGGTGACAGGTTTATTTGGTAATAATTTACCGCTTAGAATCTGTTGTGCGAGCGGATTTTCAAGTTCTTGTTGAACCGCACGTTTAAGTGGTCTTGCTCCAAATAATGGATCAAACCCTGCATTTCCGATATGATCTAACGCTTTATCAGTCACGATTAGGTTATAACCACGCTCTGCCAAGCGAGTAATTAAGCGTTGTAGCTGAATTTTTGCAATTGAACGAATATGATCTTGTTCTAACGAGTGGAACATTACCGTTTCATCAATGCGGTTGATAAATTCAGGACGGAAATGATGCCCTACAACTTCCATTACCATCGCTTTTACCGCATCATAGCCTTTGTCGGCATTTTCTTGAATAAGATGTGATCCTAAATTTGAAGTCATAATCACAACCGTATTACGGAAATCTACAGTTCTGCCTTGGCCATCTGTTAAGCGTCCATCATCGAGTACTTGCAAGAGAATGTTGAACACATCAGGGTGTGCTTTTTCCACTTCATCAAGTAATACGACAGAATATGGACGACGGCGAATGGCTTCAGTTAAATAGCCGCCTTCTTCATATCCTACATAGCCTGGAGGTGCCCCCACTAAGCGAGATACACTGTGTTTTTCCATAAACTCAGACATATCAATACGTACCATTGCATCTGGGTCATCAAACAAAAAGTTAGCTAATGTTTTGCTCAATTCCGTTTTCCCCACACCAGTTGGGCCTAAGAATAAGAACGAACCAATCGGTTTATTTGGATCTGAAAGCCCTGCACGGTTACGGCGAATCGCATTGGAAACCGCTTCGACTGCTTCATTTTGACCAATCACACGAGCGTGTAGTACTTCCTCCATTCTAAGCAGTTTTTCTTTCTCGCCTTCCATCATTTTAGACACAGGAATGCCCGTTGCTTTTGAAAGCACTTCAGCAATTTCTTCTTCAGTGACTTTAGTACGAAGTAGCTGCATTTCTGCATTTTTTTCACCATTTTCGACCGCTTGTAGCTGTTTTTCTAAGTTGGGAATCACACCATATTGCAATTCAGACATTTTCTCGAAATTATTTTCACGGCGAGCTTGATCCATTGCAATGCGAGCATTTTCCAACTCTTCTTTAATATGTTGCGTACCAAGCAGAGCTGATTTTTCTGCTTTCCAAATTTCTTCTAGCTCGGAATATTCACGCTCTTTGACCGCTATCTCTTCGTCTAATTTGGCTAAACGCTGGCGACTGGCTTCATCTTCCTCTTTTTGTAATGCTTGGCGTTCTAATTTTAGCTGAATAATACGGCGTTCTAGTTTATCCAAAGGCTCAGGTTTAGAATCGATCTCCATACGCAAACTTGAAGCAGCTTCATCGATCAAGTCAATTGCTTTATCGGGTAATTGACGATCAGAAACATAACGATGCGAAAGCGTTGCAGCTGCCACGATAGCTGGATCGGTAATTTGAACGTGGTGGTGGATTTCATAACGCTCTTTTAATCCACGCAAAATCGCAATCGTATCTTCTACTGTTGGCTCATCAACCAATACTTTTTGGAAGCGACGCTCAAGGGCCGCATCTTTTTCAATGTATTGACGGTACTCGTCAAGCGTTGTTGCTCCAACGCAATGTAGCTCGCCACGAGCAAGGCTTGGTTTGAGTAAGTTTCCCGCATCCATTGCACCGTCAGTTTTACCTGCACCCACCATTGTGTGAATTTCATCAATAAAGAGAATAACTTGTCCTTCTTCTTTGGCAAGTTCGTTTAACACTGCTTTTAAACGCTCTTCAAATTCACCACGATATTTTGCACCAGCAATTAATGCACCCATATCAAGAGAAAGCACTCGCTTATTTTTCAGCCCCTCAGGTACTTCGCCATTTACTATGCGTTGGGCTAAACCTTCTACAATGGCGGTTTTACCTACTCCTGGCTCGCCAATAAGTACAGGGTTGTTTTTGGTACGGCGTTGCAACACTTGAACTGCTCGACGGATCTCTTCATCACGCCCGATGACAGGATCTAATTTGCCTGCTTTTGCACGTTCGGTTAAATCGATCGTATATTTTTTCAATGCTTGGCGGGTTTCTTCCGCATTTTGATTATTCACGTTTTCTCCTCCTCGAATTTGGCTGATTGCTTGTGTGAGTTTTTCTTTGCTTAAGCCAAATTTTTTCCATAATTTGCCTAAATCACCGTTATCTTCAAGTGATGCGAGAACAAACAATTCAGATGAAATAAAACTATCGCCAAATTGTTGTGCCAGCTTATCAGATTGATTTAATAGTCTAACTAACTGTTGGGAAGCTTGAGTGTTACCCCCTTGAACTTGCGGTAAGCGGTCTAAAATGTCTTGTAATTCACGAGTTAAGGTCTGAACATTTATATTTAGTGTAGTAAATAGTGGTGCAACAGAGCCACCTTCTTGTTTTAGTAAAGCATACAGTAAATGAGCAGGCTCAATATAAGGATTATCTTTTCCTACCGCGAGTGATTGAGATTCTGCTAACGCTTCTTGTAGTTTAGTTGTCATTTTTTCAAAATTCATATTTACTCCAAATCTGTTTTTATTATTTATGATAATTAAGCTATTGGGCTGGCTTAATGTTTTACGAAAATATAAATGGTGTTTGTCAAGCCCTTTTCAAGTGAAAATGTGAAAAAGATCACAAAATTAAGCATTAATGCAAAGATTGTCCTTAATTTTGCAATATTTTTGCGAAACGTTACCGCTTGTAAAAAGATTACCGCTTACTTAAAAATTCAAGTAGAATGAATCCATTTACTTAAAAACACAACAGAAAAAATTTGGAGAAGATTATGCCTATTTTACGTTCTGCGACTTCAACGCAAGGTCGCAATATGGCAGGTGCTCGAGCTTTGTGGCGAGCAACAGGAATGAAAGAGGGAGACTTCGGTAAGCCTATTATTGCCGTAGTGAATTCTTTTACTCAGTTCGTTCCTGGCCACGTTCATTTAAAAGATATGGGGCAGTTGGTTGCCGCTGAAATTGAAAAGGCAGGTGCGGTCGCGAAAGAATTTAATACAATTGCGGTGGACGACGGTATTGCAATGGGGCACGGCGGTATGCTTTATTCATTGCCAAGCCGTGATTTGATTGCAGACAGTGTGGAATATATGGTAAATGCTCACTGTGCTGATGCGATGGTATGTATTTCTAATTGTGACAAAATTACCCCAGGAATGTTAATGGCGGCAATGCGTTTGAATATTCCTACCATTTTTGTTTCAGGTGGTCCAATGGAGGCGGGTAAAACGAAGCTTTCTAATCAATTAATCCGTTTGGATTTAGTTGATGCGATGATTGAAAGTGCAGATCCGAGCGTATCGGATGAGCGTATTGATTCCATTGAAAAAAGTGCTTGTCCAACCTGCGGTTCTTGCTCGGGAATGTTCACTGCAAACTCAATGAATTGCTTAACTGAAGCATTAGGTTTGAGCTTACCTGGAAATGGTTCAATGCTTGCTACCCACGCAGATCGTAAAGCGTTATTCCTAAAAGCAGGGCGTGAAATTGTGGCACTTTGTCGTAAATATTACCAAGAAGATGATTACAGCGTATTGCCTCGCTCTATTGCAAGTTTTGACGCTTTTGAAAATGCAATGAGCTTAGATATTGCAATGGGTGGCTCAAGTAATACCGTGCTTCACTTATTGGCAACAGCACAAGAAGCAGGGGTAGATTTCAAAATGGAAGATATTGATCGCTTATCTCGTATTGTGCCCTGCTTGAGTAAAATTGCACCAAATACCAATAAATATCATATGGAAGATGTTCACCGTGCAGGTGGTATTATGGGCTTATTGGGCGAATTAGACCGTGGAGGATTAATTCATCGCCATACTAAAACAGTATTAGGCTTGACAATCGAAGAACAATTAAATCAATACGATATTATGCGAAATAAAGATCCAGAATTGCATAAATTCTTCCGTGCTGGCCCTGCGGGTATTCGCACCACCAAAGCATTTTCACAAGATTGCCGTTGGGATACCGTTGATGATGATCGTGAAAACGGTTGTATTCACAGTGTTGAAAATGCGGTCACTAAAGAGGGTGGTTTAGCGGTATTATTCGGCAATATTGCTGAAGATGGCTGTATTGTTAAAACCGCTGGTGTGGATGAGTCTATCTGGAAATTTACTGGTACAGCTATTGTATTTGAGAGCCAAGAAGATGCTGTTGCAGGCATTTTAGGTGGAGAGGTAAAAGAAGGGCATATTGTAATTATTCGTTACGAAGGTCCGAAAGGTGGGCCTGGTATGCAAGAGATGCTTTATCCAACCAGTTATTTAAAATCAATGGGCTTAGGTAAAAAATGTGCGTTATTAACTGATGGACGTTTCTCTGGGGGGACATCAGGTTTATCTATTGGACACGCCTCGCCAGAAGCTGCATCAGGTGGTGCAATAGCGTTGATTAACAATGGCGATACGGTATCCATCGACATTCCAAACCGTTCAATCAACTTGATGATTTCAGACGAAGAATTGGCGGCTCGCCGTGAAAATATGGAATCTCGTGGCGAGGATGCTTGGAAGCCAGTTAATCGTGAACGTGAAGTATCATTTGCGTTGAAAGTATTTGGGCATTTTGCAACCTCTGCCGACAAAGGAGCCGTACGCGATAAATCATTATTGAAATAAATAATGTTATAAAACAAGCTTCAATTTTTAAGATTGAAGCTTGTCTATGGCAAAGATTTATGGCGAAGATGAATTTTAAGCAAAATAAGCTATTTTTTTCCATTTGCCTGTTCTTCTGCTTTTTTCCGTCTAATTTCTTTGGGATCAGCAATTAAGGGACGGTAGATTTCAATTCTATCGCCATCATCTACTGTTTCATTCAATTTTGCAGGGCGACTAAAAATCCCCACTTTGTTTTCTCGCAAATCAATTTCAGTGTATTTTTCTAATATACCCGAAAGCAAAATAATGTTTTGAATGGTGGTATTTTGTGGCACTTGTAGTTTTTTCAAAAAAAACTTATCGGGGTAAGCATACACGACTTCTACATTAATTTTCTGTTCTTCTTTTTGTACGCCTAAATCAGACACTATATACCTCTCTCGCTCGTTGTTTAAACGCATTTACCATTTTTAACGTCATTTCATTGAATATTTTGCCAAATACCAATGCCACAAGGGGGCTTGAAAATTCAAAATTTAGCTCCAAGGTGATTTTACAACTTTGCTCATCAAACGGAGTGAATGTCCAAGCTCCGTGTAAATGACGGAAAGGCCCCTCAAGTAATGTCATTTCAATTTTATGTGGCGGGGTCATTTTATTGTGTGTACTGAACGTTTGGCTAATGCCTAGCTTTTGGATATGCAATTCAGCCTTCAGCTCATTTTCGCCAGTGCCCAGCGTTTTGGAGCCAACACACCCCGACAAAAATTCGGGGTATTTTTCATAATTATTGACGAGCTGATACATTTGCTCAGCACTGTAAGGCACTAAGGCAGATTGATTTACGATTGGCATAATTTCTTTAATAAATTAACAAGCGGTTGGATTTTACCAAAATTTTGCAAATCTATAAAGAAACGCTTTTGACTTGTAGATAGACGGTTTGCCCTTTTGAAATGGCCAGTGCCTCAAAAGACCACAAGCTAATCGTACTCCAAATTTGTTGATTTTCGACATTGATCTGCACATCCACTTTATTTGAGTGATGCTCAATTTGGCATACGATGCCTTTTAATATATTACGAATAGAACTTTGTGCTGGCTTTTCAATGCTTAGCGAAACATTAGCACTTGCAATAGTCACACGCAATTTTTCACCTAGGCGGTAGTGAGGGATTTCGTTAATCCATAATATCTGGCCATTGAGATTAAGCCCCAGCATTTTATAGCGAGTTTGATGTTCTTTAATAGGCAGCTCAAGCAGGCTAATACGTTGATTATTTGGCTGCCAAGCTTCAAATGCAGGGCTTTGCCAAACATTGACAACAGTATTAAAGGCGGTCACTTTGCCATTTTCAAGCAATACTAAATTATCCGCCAACCGCACGATTTCATCGAGGCTATGGCTAACGTATAAAATCGGGATTTCAAGTGTAGTGGCAAGCTGGCTTAAATAATCTAAAAGCTCTTGTTTACGAGGCAGATCAAGAGCAGATAAAGGCTCATCCATCAATAAAATATCTGGAGAACTTAATAACGCACGTCCAATTGCTACACGCTGTTTTTCACCGCCAGATAGGCTGGCAGGGTAGCGATCTAACAAATGAGAAATGCCTAAAAGCTCCACAATTTGCAAAAAATCGGCAGAATTTGACCGCTTGCAACCGTATTTGAGGTTTTTCTTCACCGAATAATGAGGAAAAAGTCGATGTTCTTGGAATACATAACCAATATGGCGTTTTTCAGGCGGAAGATTTATGCCTTTTTGGCTGTCAAACAGCGTACGTCCGTTTAATTCAATCAGCCCAGATTGTGCCGTAGAAAGCCCCGCAATTAAATTAATCAGGCTAGATTTACCCGCCCCCGAACGACCGAAAATAGCGGTAACGCCTTTTGCTGGAAGAGTGAGATTAATGTTCAGCTCAAAGTTACTGAGTTGTTGGGTAAGATTAAGTTTTAGCATAACGTTTTTGCCTTTCCGCTAACCATTCGGAACAAAATAGGGCGATAAGTGAAATGACGATTGCCACCATACAAAGCCGAGCAGCTGCCATTTCGCCCTTTGGGGTTTCGATAAAGGTAAACAGAGCAGCTGGAATGGTTTGGGTTTGGTTTGGAATGTTGGACACAAAGGTAATGGTTGCTCCAAATTCACCCAACGAGCGGGCAAAACCTAACACTGTGCCTGCCACAATGCCCGAGAATGAAAGCGGTAGCGTGAGGGTGAAAAAGACGTTGAGCGGTGTTGCCCCCAAGGTGCGGGCAGCTTGTTCCAGTTTGGGATCAACGGAATCAAACGCTAAGCGAATAGAACGCACCATTAGCGGAAACGCCATCACCATTGAGGCAAGCACTGCTCCCTTCCAAGAAAAACTAAAGCTAACATTAAACCACTCCCACAGGTATTGTCCGATTACTCCTCGTTTCGCCATCGAGATAAGCAATAAATAGCCAATAACAACAGGAGGCAAAACTAGGGGAAGATGCACAATGCCGTTTAAGAGATTTTTACCCCAAAATTGTTTGCGAGAAAGCAACCAAGCCACCCACACGGCAAGTGGCAGGGCAAGCATCACTGCAATGGAGGCAACTTTTAGGCTGAGAACAATCGCATTGAGTTCTTGTGGGGTAAAATCAAACATCACTCAATCAGTTTAAATCCAGCGGCTTCAAATCGGGCTTTGGCTTCTGGTGTTTGTAGAAAATCTAAAAATTTTATGGCAGATTGTTTTTCACTCACCACCGCGGCAGGGTAAACAATTTCGCCATAGCTTTCAGGTGAGAAAATAGCAACGACTTTCACTTTATCAGACGCTTTTGCATCCGTTGCATACACAATGCCTAATGATGATTCTCCACGTTCAACAAAGGAGAGCGCATCTCGCACATTTTTTGCACGAGCTAATTTGGGCTCAACCGTTTCCCATAAATTATAGTAAGTTAAAGCTTTTTGGGCGTATCTGCCTGCTGGAACGTGGGAAGGATCGCCCACAGATAAATAGCTGTTTGCTAATTCTTTGGTAAAATCGACCGCTTGTATGCTATTGGCTTGAATTTCACTCTCTTTCGGGGCAACTAAAACGAGGGCATTTTTGATGATATTGGTTCTGTTTTTAATTTTAGCAGGTTGTTTTTTGGCAAGATAATCCAGCCATTTTAGATCAGCAGAAATAAAAACATCTGCTGGTGCATCTTGTTCAATTTGTTTGGCTAATGCGGAAGAGGAGGCAAAAGAAAAGGTTACTTTATCTTCAGGATATTGTCGCTCAAAATCTTGATTAATTTCCTGCAATACGTTTGTCATTGAAGCTGCGGCAAAAACGGTAATATTTTCTGCGAAAGCAAAATTTGCACTGAATGCTAATATGCTCGCAAGCGATAATTTTTTTAATACTTTCATAAAGCCTTCTTAATTGGATTTAAGAACGAAGTCCAATCCCTCGTTGAATTAAAGAATAAGCTACACTATATAGCACCACACATAATGCAATGAGTACTGCAAATGTATAAATCAAATGCACATCGCTAATACCAAGAAAACCGTATCTTAAGCCATTAATCATATACACAATCGGGTTGAATTTTGACACTGTTTGCCAAAATTCAGGCAGTAGCGAGATAGAATAAAACACGCCACCTAAATAAGTAAGAGGCGTAAGTACAAAGGTTGGAATGATCCCTATATCATCAAAAGATTTAGCAAAAACCGCATTAATCAAGCCACCTAATGCAAAGGCAATAATGGTTAAAAAGAGCGTTAAAATAATGACGCTAACGCAATAGATATCAAGTCTGACGAAAATCATCGCCACACACATTACTAATAGGGCGGCTAAACTTGCTCGTAGGATACTGCCTAACACATAGCCCCAAATAATATTATGAGTGGAAAGGGGCGAAATCAGTAGCTCTTCAAAATCACGAGTGAATTTGCTTAAAAAGAAAGATGAGGCGGTATTCACATAAGAGGCGGTAATTGCTGTCATCATAATTAAGCCAGGAGCGATAAATTCCATATAGCCTATACCGTTCATTTCCCCAATACGTCCGCCGATTAATTTACCAAAAATCAAAAAATATAGCGTAGTGGTGATAACTGGTGGCACAATGGTTTGTCGCCAAATTCGTAGAATACGGCGACATTCTTTGCAAGCTAAGGTATAAAATCCGATAAAATTCATTTTATTGAGCCATATTGATAAAAAGTTCTTCCAAGCGATTAGATTTGTTACGCATACTTAATACTTCTGCTCCTTGCTCAGCAATTTGCAAGAAGAGATGAGTGAGCCCTTGCTGGCGTTTTACATTCACTTCAAGGGTATTTTCATCTAGCCACTTATGTGGATAATGTTGAATAACAAGCGGTTGATTTTTATCAGAATTTTGCAAATCTAACACAAAAACCTCACTTTCTAATTTTGCAAGCAGAGCCTTCATTGAGGTATTTTCAATGAGTTCACCATTTTGAATAATACCGATATGACGGCACAGGGTTTCAGCTTCTTCCAAGTAGTGCGTAGTAAGAATAATGGTTGTGCCTTGATTATTCAGATCTCGTAGGAAATCCCATAATGAACGGCGAAGTTCAATATCTACACCTGCTGTTGGTTCATCTAAAATCAACAGTTTTGGATTGTGCATTAAAGCTCTGGCAATCATCACTCGACGTTTCATTCCCCCTGAAAGTTCACGGGTAAGATGAGTTCGTTTTTCCCATAAATCGAGTAATTTTAGCCACTTTTCTGCCCGTATTAATGCTTCTTTATGAGCAATACCGTAGAAGCCAGCCTGCTGCACCAACACATCAATAACTTTTTCAAATTGATTAAAATTAAACTCTTGTGGTACTAAGCCAATTTGGTGTTTTAGTTGCACTTTTTGCGTATCTAAATCGTAGCCAAAGACTTTCACGCTCCCACTTGTTTTATTCACAAGTGAGCTGATAATGCCAATAGTTGTGGATTTTCCTGCACCGTTATGTCCTAACAAGGCGTAGAAATCGCCTTGTTCAACCACAAGGTTGATCCCTTTTACCGCTTTTATGCCAGTTGGATAGGTTTTAACAAGGTTGATTAATTCTAATGCTTTCATCTCTTTACTCACTTTCTGCAACCGCCCGAATAGTCGATTCGTCAATGTTTGCATCAAAGGCGTTGCGAAGTAACATCAATTTTTCATCATTAAGCAACGCTGATTTGGCTGCTTCCGTTAATTGTTTGAAAATTGTTCGGCGAATTTCGAGCGGAGTCGGTTTTTCCGCATTGTCGCCTATGGATAAATCGTAGGTGTAACCTTTTTCAGCTAAGGCTATTTCTAAATTTTTACGTGATTCTACATTATCTAAATGTGCCATATTCGGTTTCAAAACCAAAGAAAGGTGGCTATCAGCGTGTTTGTCTAAGTAGCTATTTAGGCCAATTTGGCGAGAAAAACCGCCTAAGTGGAGCGAATTGGTAATATCGCACCATCTATCTTGTTGGCAAGATAATTTAATGGTTTTTTGCACCAATTCAGGCGTACGTTCTTGCAAAATGGCTTGTTTAATATCCGACGGTTTAGCACTGTCTTCTTGGCTTTCTAATTCAGGATTGAGCCAAGTCCATTGGTAATCTTCATCTTCAACGCTTTTGGGTGCAAATTCTACTTTCTGAGTAGTTGGCTGAGCAACTTGGTGTTGATTTTCAGTAAAGTGAATAAAGTGTTCGTGCAATAAAGCGGTCGAATTTTCTGATTTTTTTGCAACAAATCGAGTAGGTGTTAGCTCAGGCTTTTTTTTTTCAGTTTGAGCTAAATTGGCTTGCTGTTGCTGTAATTTTTTACGAGCTTCAAGTGCTGCCATTGCAGGAGAAAGCGTAGGCGGACTATTTTCTTGCTGTATTGCTGGTTTTATATCAGTCGCTTTTGTTTCAATGACTTGCGTATCGGGTGAGTCAATGACTGCTTTTTCCTGAGTTCTATCAAAATTTTCTTTTAATTTAGCGATTTGATTTTGTGGTTTTGATTGCGTATGTGAAGCCAGATGGTTTACTTGTGGCATAACAGAAGTAGGCGATGTGGCTAATGTAGCCATTCTTTCAGTCTGTTTGGGGTGGAAAGCTAAAGCACGCAATATTGCCATTTCTACTCCAGCACGCTGTTCTGGAGCAAATGGCAGCTCTTTTTTACTGTTAAGAATGAGTTGATAGAAAAATTGCACATCTTCAGGTGGTATCTGTTTTGCCAGAAAATGAATCAGGGTTTCTTCGGTTGTGGTTGTTTTCAAGAGTTGCAGCATCGCAATTTTGTGCAAGGTTTCTGCAATATCGCTGAGTAGCTGTTGCCAATTCACGCCTTTAGAGGCAACTTGCTCAATGATTGCCATTGCTTTTTCGCCATCAGCTTGGGCAATCGCTTGCACTAATTCTAGGGGTTGGTTGTCATCAATTAGCCCGAGCATTTGGCTTACAATAGGTAATGTAATATTTCCATTACTCACTGCGATAGCTTGATCAGTCAGGCTGAGAGAGTCTCGAATGCTACCTTGTGCCGCTTTTGCCAGCTTTTCAATCGCAAGGGTTTCGTAGGGAATGCTTTCTGCATTGAGAATGAACTCTAAATGGTTTGCGATTTGCGATTGCTCTAATGCACGCAAATGAAATTGCATACAACGCGATAAAATGGTAATCGGTAACTTTTGTGGATCGGTAGTGGCTAATAAGAATTTTACGTATTCAGGCGGCTCTTCAAGCGTTTTTAGTAACGCATTAAAACTGTGGCGGGAGAGCATATGCACTTCGTCAATCAGATAAACTTTAAAACGCCCAACAGTTGGTTTGTATTGCACATTATCAAGTAGTTCACGGGTGTCTTCCACTTTGGTGCGAGAGGCAGCATCGATCTCAATCAGATCGATAAAATGCCCCTCTTCAATTGCTTTACAATTAGCACATTCACCACAAGGCTCGGCCGTAATACCGTTTTCACAGTTTAACCCTTTAGCAAACAGACGGGCAATTGACGTTTTACCAACACCACGCGTACCTGAAAACAGGTAGGAATAGTGAAGTCTATCTTCTCTTAAACTATTTTCAAGAGCAGATAAAACGTGCTGTTGCCCAACGACTTCTGAAAAGCGTTGCGGTCTCCATTTGCGGGCTAAAACTTGATAACTCATAGGCTTTTCTAGTGAGAGAATATTTACAAGCGGTTCATTTTTGTTATTTTTTTGCAAAAAATTAATAAAAAACGACCGCTTGCAACAGGTTAATGTCCTTCAAAACTGACTAAGCTAAAGGAGGTAATGCCTTCTTTTGCTAAACGCTCTTTGCCACCTAACTCAGGTAACCAAATAACAAACGCAGCATTTTCTACTTTGCCCCCCAAGCGGCGGATTAATTTGGCTGTTGCATCAATCGTACCGCCAGTAGCTAATAGGTCGTCAATCATTAACACATTGTCGTTAGTATTAATCGCATCTTTGTGAATTTCTAACGTGTCTTCGCCATATTCTAAAGTATAAGACTGAGAAATGACTTCACGCGGTAATTTTTTAGGTTTGCGAACTAATACAAAAGGCACGCCCAGTGCTAAAGCAACAGGAGCCCCGAAAATGAAACCACGGGATTCTGTGCCGACAATTTTCGTAATGCCTTTGTCTTTAAATTCAGCCGTAATAGCATCAACAGCTGCTTGAAAAGCTGTTGGCACTTCTAAAAGAGAAGTAATATCACGGAAAATAATCCCTGCTTTAGGGTAATCAGGAATAGATTTGATGGAAGATTTAATTAAATCTAATTGGCTCATTATTTAACCTATATATAATTTGAAAATAACCAGAAAACTCTATAGAAAAATGGGAGAAATTTCAAGGAGAATAGTCAATTTCCTTATAAACATTTTGCGGGTTTAGGTAATCCTGCAATTTTTGTTGCTTGTTTCGCTGGCCCTTCAGGAAATAAACGTTGCAAATAGCGGCTGCTACCTTTCTCTTCGCCAAATTTTTGTGCAATCGCTTTCACTAACATACGAATAGCAGGGGATGTTTTGTATTCTTGATAAAAATCACGCACCAAATAGATGATTTCCCAATGTTCTTCAGTTAATGTGATTTGCTCTTTTTCTGCGATTTTTTCTGCCAATTCTGAAGACCAGTCAGCTAAGTTTTTTAAGTAGCCTGCATCATCAGTTGGATATTGGATATTATTTAGTTCAATAGACATAAAATAAAAATGCCACATAAAGTGGCATTCCTCTTAAAACGTAGTATTAATCGTCATTACCTAATACGCCGAAGATTTGTAAGAAACTCACAAATAGGTTGTAGATAGAAACGTATAAATCAACTGTTGCACGAATATAGTTCGTTTCACCACCGTGAATAATATTGCTAGTTGCAAGCAAAATCGCACCGCTTGAGAAGAGGATAAATAAACTGCTTAATGCTAAGCTTAAAGCTGGAATAGCTAAGAAGATATTTGCCACAATGCCGACTAATAACACGACAAAAAGTGCAATCATCATTCCACTGATAAAGCTCATATCTTTTTTCGTTGTTAATACATAAGCTGAACAGGCAAAGAAAACTAATGCAGTTGCACCAAATGCAAGGGCAACAATATCGCCTAAGCCTGCTCCAATATAACGATTTAAGATTGGGCCTAAGGTGTAGCCTAAGAAACCAGTTAGAGCAAATACGCTTAAAATTCCAGCACTACTATTAGCTGTTGCGTTAGTTAAGAAAAGCAATCCGTAGAAACCTACTAACAATCCCCACCAAGGCATCATTGGTGCATTCATTGCCATTGAGGTAAAAGCAACTACTGCGGAGAAAGTTAAGGTCATTGCCAACAACATATAAGTATTACGAAGCACTTTGTGAGTGCTGATGAATGATTCTTTGGTTGAGTAGCTATGAGCTAAACGATTTTCCATAAAAATTCCTTCTATTTTTTTGTTTTTAAATCGGAAAAGCCGATGGATTTATATCTATGGATAAATTTCCATAAATAGAGCCCTAAGTTAGCGATAATTGATGGTAAAGTCAATGCGATTTTGTCACGTAAGAGTAAAAAAAATAATTTAGTTATGTTACACTTAATCCAATTCTACTGCTTGTTTCTTTAGACCTGTTATGATACTTAATTTCCCAACTTGTTTAACCTTGGTTCGTATCGCAATGATCCCACTGTTTATTGTGGCGTTCTATCTACCCACTAAATATGCTGCTGAAATTGCAACTTTTATCTTTTTTATTGCTTCCATTACGGATGCTTTTGATGGCTATCTAGCACGTAAATGGAATCAAACAACCAGACTAGGTGCGTTTTTAGACCCTGTTGCTGATAAGGTGTTGGTGGCGGTGGCTTTTGTGTGTGTAGCCGAATATTATCATACTTGGTGGATCACAATTCCCATCTGCATTATGATTGCACGAGAAATTATTATTTCTGCCTTGCGTGAATGGATGGCAGAACTTGGTGAGAGAGCAAGCATTGCGGTTTCAATTTGGGGAAAAGTGAAAACCACTGCACAAATGTTAGCCTTAGGTGGGATGATTTGGCGACAAAGCGAAGCAATGGAGATTTTAGCCTTTATCCTACTTTATATTGCAGCAGGTTTGACTATTTGGTCTATGTTGCAATATTTAAATGCCTCAAAAAGTAGTTTGTTGAAGTCGTAAGCGGTTCATTTTTATTATTTTTTTGCAATTATAGGCATTCCTAGCATTGCATACTCTGAAGTTCATTAAGCCTAATGTCCGAATTTAATGCCAAATCTTTTCTTGCCGATGTCCCTCATCAACCAGGTGTTTATCGTATGTATGATGGCACGGGAACCATTATCTATGTGGGTAAAGCCAAAGATTTAAAAAAGCGTTTATCTAGCTATTTCCGTGCGAATTTACCCAATCGTAAAACCGAAGCATTAGTGTCTCATATTGCTCATATTGAGACGACACTTACCCATTCTGAAACAGAAGCGTTGCTGCTAGAACACAACTATATTAAAGAAAATCAGCCCAAATATAATGTGCTTCTACGTGATGACAAAGCCTATCCTTATATTTTGCTTACAAAGCACCCGCATCCTCGTGTCACCAGTTTTCGAGGCAGCAAAAAAATGAGCGGTGAATATTTTGGGCCCTACCCAAATGCTACCGCAGTGCGAGAAACGCTCTATTTGTTACAAAAGATTTTTCCTGTGCGTCAATGTGAAGATAGTTACTACAAAAATCGTTCTCGCCCTTGCTTGCAATATCAAATTGGACGTTGCCTTGCTCCTTGTGTTGAGGGTTACTGTACGCAAGAGGAATACAATAACCAAGTCAAATTAGTTCGACTTTTTTTACAAGGCAAAGATCATCAAGTGGTTGAGTATCTGATCGGGAAAATGGAAAGTGCGGCTGAAAATCTTGAGTTTGAGATGGCAGCACGTTATCGAGATCAGATTCAACTTGTGCGTGAAGTAATGGAAAAACAGTCAATTACCACCGACCGTTGGGATGATTTGGATTTTATATCAATTGCTTATCAATATGGAATTGCTTGTGTGCATATTCTCTTTGTGCGGCAAGGCAAAGTGTTAGGCAATCGAAGCTATTTTCCCAAAGTGCCGAATCATACTGAACTTGCTGAGCTGAGCGATACCTTTATTGGGCAGTTTTATTTGCAGATGAACCAACATCGTACCATTCCAAATCAGATTGTCATTGACCAAGCGGTAAGTGAAAAAATAGCACTGGAAGCGGTGCTTTCTCAGCAAGCAGGGCACAAAGTGACGATTTTAAATAAAGTGCGGGGAGAAAAAGGACGCTATCTTGCGTTAGCTCAAACTAATGCAATGGCAGCACTCAATGTTCAGTTAAAGCAAGAGGAGCGAATTCACACTCGCTATGAGGCGTTACAAGCGGTGCTAAATCTCGAAAAAATAACCAGAATGGAATGTTTTGATATTAGCCACACGATGGGTAATCAAACCGTGGCTGCTTGCGTGGTATTTGATGAAAATGGTATTTTGAAATCGGATTATCGCCGTTTTAACATTGAAGGTATTACACCTGGCGATGATTATGCTGCAATGGAGCAAGCACTATTGAAGCGTTACGATAGAGCCCAGCCGCCTGAAAAAATCCCTGATATTATTTTTATTGATGGTGGTAAAGGTCAGCTCAATCGGGCATTGGAGACTTTTGCTAACCTTAATGTGGAATGGGACAAATCAAAGCCTCTTTTGATTGGTGTAGCAAAAGGCGTAGAACGTAAAGCAGGGTTGGAAACCTTAATCATCAGTAAATGGGATAAAGAAATTAATTTGCCGCCTGACAGTCCAGCATTGCATTTAATTCAGCATATTCGAGATGAGGCTCACAATCACGCTATCAATGCCCATCGTAAAAAACGTCAAAAAGCCTTTACTGAGAGCGGTTTAGAAAGTATTGCAGGGGTAGGGGCTAAGCGTCGCCAAGCCTTATTGAAATATTTAGGCGGTATGCAAGGCGTAAAAAATGCTACTCTTGAAGAAATTCAAAGTGTGCCAGGCATTTCCAAAGCATTGGCAGACGTGATTTTTGATACTTTGAAAAATAGTTAGGTAATAGACAAGCGGTTATTTTTTAGAAATTTTTCGTTATTACGTAGCAGTTGCACAAAGACCTAAATTTTATTTCACCAAATGATAATAATGCTTATTGCCACCCTTATTCGTTGTAAAATGTGGGAGGGCAAAGAAGTAGATGTGTTTTTAACACCAGAAGAATGGAGAAAGTTATCAGGTGTTAATGAGTCATTAAAAAATACCGAATGGATTCATTATCCAATTACTGAAGGAAAAGCAGAAAAGAACCTTTTTTATAAAAAATCAAGGGTGTACCAACGAGAAATGAATTTTAATGGCAATAGACATTTCCTAAATTCAGTAAATAGTAAATATCCCTACTTGAATAAATATACATATATCAACACAACAAAGATGTTTGGTCATAATACATTTATTTTATATGATAAAAAACTGTAAAAAATTATTGTGCAATATAATTACATTACAGGATATCCTAAAAATCCTTTTTTCTCAGCTCGTATCCCCTGTAATGACAGTAGTATTTCAGAGTCTGATGAATTACTAAAGACATATTTTCACTAAATTTCGGAGAAACATAAATGTCTAATGATAATATGGCTTTATTGGCGGCCGCTTCATATGCTAATTTTAAAGATATCAAAAATCTTGATGCTCTTCAAAATGCATTAATATAAGAAATGTCTACAGCACAAGCTGAAAAATTTACTAATATTTATGACATAATTGCTCATAAACCAAACACTTCTAATGGTTATTCAGGAACTATTGTTAAGAATAAAAAAACAAATGAGATGTTTGTGTTACATAGGGGAACAGAAATTAAAACAGGGGCTGATTGGCTAGAGGATGGTATTTTGGTTACAACAGGATTACCCTATCGTCAATTAATAGGTGCCAAAGCTTTTGTTGATGAGAATATTCGTAATGGAAATATTAAAGGAAACTTTATCAATGTAGGCTATAAAAAATATGAAGTAGCTCACAAATTCAATATTTGATGATGTATTAAACTTATTGAGTGTGCTATAAACGCCAGCGATAATCACCCTATCCCCTATGTTTAGTATTTAGCATAAAAATAATGGTGAGATTTTATGATGAGTAAGCTAAAGCAACACTTTTTAAAACACCGATTCTGTTATATCTCTCTAGGGTTATTCTTATTTGCATTTCATCAAATGATAATAGCACTCATAGCCACCCCTATTCGTTGTAAAATGTGGGAGGGTAAAGAAGTAGAGGTATTTTTAACACCAGAAGAATGGAGAACGTTATCAGGTGTTAATGAGTCGTTAAAAGATACTGAATGGATATATTATTCTACTGTTGAAGGCAAGTCGGAAAAGGATCCTTTCTTTATAAAAAATCAAGGGTTGTACCAACCAGAAATGAATTTTAATGGCAATAGGCATTTCTTATTCACAGTAAACAGTAAATATCCTTATTTAAATCAATATATATATATCAACACAACAAAGATGTTTGGTCATAATACATTTATTTTATATGATCACAAACTGCAAAAAATTATTGTTCAATATAATTACATTACAGGATATCCTAAAAGCCCTTTTTTTTCAGGCCGTATCCCCTGTAATGAAAATAGTATTTCAGAGTCTGATGAATTACTGGATACATATTTACATTAAATCTAGGAGGAATGAAAATGTCTAATGATAATATGGCGTTATTGGCTGCGGCTTCTTACGTTGATTTTAGCGTTATTAAAGATCCTCAGCGCTTTCAGGAGGCATTAACAAGAGAAATGTCTACTACACAAGTCGAAAAATTTACTAATACCTATGAACTAATTGCTCACAAAACAAACACCTCTAATGGCTATTCAGGAACTATTGTTAAGAATAAAAAAACAAATGAGATGTTTGTGTTACATAGGGGAACAGAAGTTAAAACAGGGGCTGATTGGCTAGAAGATGGTATTTTGGTAACAACAGGATTACCTTATCGTCAATTAATGGATGCCAAAGCTTTTGTTGATGAGAATATTCGTAATGGAAATATTAAAGGAAATTTTATCAATGTAGGCTATAAAAAATATGAAGTAGATCACAAATTCAATATGTGGTGATGTATTAAACTTATTGGGTGTGCTATAAACGCCACCCATAATCATCCTATCCCCTATGTTTAGGATTTAGCATAAAAATGATAGCGAGATTTTATGATGAGTAAGCTAAAGCAACACTTTTTAAAACATCGATTCTGTTATATCTCTTTAGGTATATTCTTATTTTTGTTTCACCAGATGATAATAATGCTTATTGCTACCCCTATTCGTTGTAAAATGTGGGAGGGAAAAGAAATAGAGGTGTTTTTAACCCCTGAAGAGTGGAGAAAGCTATCTGGGGTTAATGAATCATTAAAAGATACTGAATGGATACCTTATCCTATACTTGAAAGTAGATTTATTGACACCCCTTTTCTTGTGCAAAATAGAAATTCATATCAAACAAGAGTAAACTTCTATGGAAAAGAACATAAACTTAGAGCTATAAATAATAAATACCCTAACATTAATATATATTCTTATATATATATCCTAAAAATATTTTAGGTCACAATACATTTATACTTTATGATAATAATATAAAGAAAAAAATTGTTCAATATAATATGATTTTTGGGCATGGTAATAATATTTTTTTTCTGGTCAGTTTTATTGTAAGGAAGATGGTATTGCACAAGCTTACAAATTATTAGAAAACTTTTTACTTTAAGCTTAGGAGGTAATATGTCTAATGATAATTTAGCTTTATTGGCGGCTGTTTCATATGCAAAATTAGAAAATATAACTAATGCTAATTCTATTCAAGACGCATTAATTATAGCAGAAATACCGGAATCACAAACTCAAGAATTTACTAATACCTATGAACTAATAGCTCACAAGCCAAACACTTCTAATGGTTATTCTGGAACTATTGTTAAGAATAAAAAAACAAATGAGATGTTTGTGTTACATAGGGGAACAGAAATTAAAACAGGGGCTGATTGGCTAGAAGATGGTATTTTGGTAACAACAGGATTACCTTACCGTCAATTAATGGATGCCAAAGCTTTTGTTGATGAGAATATTCGTAATGGAAATATTAAAGGAAATTTTATCAATGTAGGCTATAAAAAATATGAAGTAGATCACAGAATCAATATTTAGTTATTTTTTATTCACATTTTCTTTGCTAGGATTTGTTCTATGAGGAATTAACTTGGTGACTAACCTAGATAACTAGATTAAAGCTCCTTTAACCAATCTGTTTTAAAATGGAAATTTGATTTTGTTAGTTACTGTGATTAAAACGCCATTCGCACTTCCTCAAATACAGCTCAAAATGAGCTTTAGAGGTGTCGTTAAACCTGCGTAAATGGAGTTTGGCTTAGTTCTAAAAATTCTCAATTTTATTGATGTGATTATGATTTTCTGCAAAGTATATGCTGTAATTGATGCGAAAATAGTGAAATTCACTCACATTTAGTATGTCTAGTATGTCGTAACGTAACTTGTGTAGAAATCTGTATAGACAATGCTGTTGGGCTTCACTTGTTTGCGAATTATCTGCGGCATCCGCTGCTATTACCCCTGCGACGAAGAGCTCGAAAAGTTTGTGCTATTTTAGGAGACTTTTATCATGGCGTTATCTTAAACTAAATAAGAAATTTAGTCATTATTTATGAGTAACCTCTTAACCAATTTTTGTAAAATTAATTTTTCGTACAATAGTTAATATCTAGCGTGGTATAAATATAAGCTGTTAACTAGAATTTGAAGTGGAAATCAGGATAAGTGTATAAAGAAGTTTTAGATAATAAATTATGAAGAGTTTTGAACATAAAGAATACCTCTATCTGTTATTGTGTTTTATATTAATTATTAGTAATTGCTATTCATATGATAAGGTGGAGTGTTTTAACCGTAATGAAGTAGATGTGAATCACTCTATAAATAGTTTTTTTGAGAAAATGAAAGAGGATAGAGAGAAAAGAAAAAATAAATATGAAAGTTGCAGGTATGATCAAGAGTGTGAAATATGGGTTTCTCCTAAAATAGATATTTATAAATTAGAGTATAAGTTGCATGATTATATATATAATTATAGCGATAATATACTAATTGAAGATGACTCAGGTAATCTAATAAAAGTAATGAAGCTAGATCTTAGTGACTTTTTTAGAGATTTGAATGCCAAAGTTGTGGAGGGAGTTGAAGTGGGAAGTCTTATTGATCATTCAGTTATAAATCATAGGGGAACTCACTTAGAGCTTTACAATCTGGATAGTTTTTTGATTAAGAAGGATGTGTTGTTGGTAAATGTAAAATCCTTAACAAACATAATTCAAGGGTATCATTATCGCTTGGATATTGATTTGCTTAAAGTGCCATCATACGATGGACTTTCCGAAAAAAGATATTATCCTTTAAATCAATGTGGTGAAGTTATTAACTTTAATGAGTATGAGATTTCTACTAATAATTAGGATTGAATATGACTATAATTAAGATGAATCAAGAATATGATAAAATAGTACTTGATGCACAGGATAAAAAATTAGCAGAAGTTATGTTTTTAATGAGCGATATCATGAAAAATGGACATGGTAGGCTTGTATCAGCGGCTAGCTTTGGTGTTATTGATAAGTTTATGTCTGGCATAAAGGATAATGGAGATAAGATTGATTTTTCTAAATATACCTTAGGAAAATCTGGAAATATTGAGTTAACTCATAATGATATAGTTGAGCTTATTTATACTGTAGCTTCTAATAAAGAAGATGCCAGGCTGGGAATTAGATCATTTTTGAACTACAATATAAATACTAATTCCGCAGATTATGCAAAAAGAAGTTTGGTTTTTGGTTCATTTGAAGCGCTATTGGATACAAAAAACATCCGTTATGTTATTGACTCAAAAGGAAATCCAGTAGGGGTTAAAAATTATAGCGTAAGTATAAAGGATGATAATTATGATTATAATAGCACCAATGTCAATAAGTACCTTAATCTGGCTTTAAAAAACTTATTAAGTTATGGAAATGATCATATAGTAAAATTAAAGTTTATTGAGGATAGAAAAGAGAATGAATTGTTCAAAGATATATCAATAAGTGAGTATGGTTCTATTTTACAAAAATATAAGAGGGAAACTGTTTTCTCAAAAGAATGGAATACTGGTGCATTGGCTGTCAGAGGGAATGAACTTCTTATGCATCAATACGTCATGCCGTTATCTCAACAAGCGTTTCTTTATAGTGTTAGTGCTAACATCCTAGCTCTAGAAAGGCTCAATAATTTTTTAAGAAATAGCGAGAAAGGATTACAGAACTATTCAAGTCAGTATTGGCCTAATTATGGTTTGGCACAGAAAAATAAATTTGATATTACTACAAATAGAAGCACTCCATTAATTAACAATCCGGAATTTTTTGATGCAACTAAACATAAACAAATTGGCGTAAATAAAGAAACTTTGAATGCCTTGATCGATCCCAAGTCTATCAGTATGTCAAATATGTTAACCGATAACTTTCGTTGGGCTAATTATAATTTATCAAAAGACGCTATTAATATTCCGAAGTACCAACCGAAATTTTGGTCTAACCAATATGAAACCATTATGCTTAATCGTTCTTTGGGAAACCGACCAAATATACCTGTAGATCCTTTAATCCTTGATTTAAATGACGATGGCGCTAAAGCTGTAAGTTATAATGATAAGCCTGTACTATTTGATATTGATAACGATGGTGGTTCCTTGGAGGAAACAGGCTGGCTCAGCCATCAAGATGGATTATTAGTTAGAGACCTAAATAATAATAGCAAAATTGATAATATGTCAGAAGTGTTCTCTGAATATTATGCAGGAAAGGCTGGCCGTAACGGTGAAAGTGGTGAAAAACGGTTTAAGAATGGATTTGAAGCATTAAGAACATTAGACTCGAATAAGGATAATATTTTTGATAGCAAAGATACTGATTTTAATAAAGTTAGAATTTGGCAAGATAAAAACCATAATGGTCTTACCGATTCGGGTGAGTTGCAAACACTTTCTAGTCTTGGAATTACTGCAATTGATTTGACATATCAAGAAATGGGAGGACAACTCTTCAGCGGCAATGAGCTGTTAGCGAAGGGAAACTTTACTCGCAATGGTAAAAAACAAGAAGCAGTTGCTGTAAATTTTCTTGCGAATCCACGTGGCCATACAATTACTAATGTCGCAGGAGGGAAGAAAACGGTTACAGAAGGTTCTGGACTAATTGCTGGAACAAGTAGTTTTACTGCAACTGATAATCAAAATCGAGATTTAAATGCACGGCAGCTTGGCGTCACAAATATCCAAGCAGGCAACGGTAATGATATTTTACGTGGTGATGCTCAAAATAACTGGCTAGCTGGTGGAGGTGGTTCAGATACCTTCCATGGCGGAGATGGCGATGATGTATTACTGATTGATGGAGATGATTTACCTGAAAATATACACGGTGGCAAAGGAGATGATATTGTTCAGGTTGTTGGTGATAAGCCAGTCTCTCTCGACTTAGGCAAAGCTGAAATTGAAATTGCCCACGGTGGAAGGGGGAATGATACATTTGTATCTTCAGGCAATAGCTCTGTGTTTGTGCGTGGTGGTGATGGTAATGATGTGATTGTGGGTAGTATTGCCAATGATGCGTTATCAGGCGAAAACGGCGATGATTTTATTTCGGGTAATGCAGGAAAAGATTTAATACGAGGGCATCGTGGTAATGACCGTTTGTTTGGTGATGATGGTGACGATGTCATATTTGGTGGTTCTGATGATGACTTATTATATGGTGGGCAAGGAAATGATACTTTGCTTGGAGAGGGAGGAGATGATTATTTAGACGGTGGTGAAGGTCTTGATATTGCCGAATTTTCTGGCAATTTTGCAGATTATAAAATTACCAAAATGGGAGATGGTATCCTTGTGAGTGATAAAACACAGGGGCGTGATGGCACAGACTTTTTGCGTAATATTGAAATGATGAATTTTAAAGATATTACGGGTTATGCTGTTCCTACCGTAAATTTAGAATGGGAAAATCCAACGCCTGTAGAGGATATTCTTTACCAAGATAGTAAAGGTCAGGCTTTTGATGGTTCACGTCCCTATATCATTAAGCCAGCTCAATTGCTGAAAAATGATATTGATCTACAGGGTGATAAAATCATCATTTATCAAGCGTCCAATATTCGAGGCGGTACTATTAAAGAACTACCCAATGGAGACATTGAGTTTACACCAGCAAAAGGATTTAAAGGCATTGCGAGTTTTGAATATTCTATTAAAGACTCAAAAGGGACTAAAGCAATTCAAACTGTTGGTAGCGGTGAGTTAACAGGTAAAGTTTATCTTGTTCCGCCTTCACTACCTTCTGATCCTGATATCATTCGCCAGTATTATTTGGAAGCGAATAATATTGCACCTGTATGGAATCATTATACAGGTAAAAAAATTCGTATAGGACAGTTTGAGCCAAGTGGTCCATTCTCTGTAGCAGAAGAAGTTGCGGACTACCGACATCCTGAATTACGTAATAAGATTGATAAAAAATGGTTACATGACTACGAATATAAACGCCAAGAAGAAGATAAGGTCTTTAGTAAACATGCTACAGAAGTTGCGGGTATTATGGTTGCCGAACGTAATGGGGAAGGTGGGGTTGGTGTTGCTTATGATGCCACAGTAGCAAGCTATTGGGTTGGAGCAAATGTTTCTAGTTTGGATCAGATGAAAAACTATGATATTGCGAACCATAGTTGGGGGCATAATCAAAACTTTAAGCAACAAATTAAGTTTTCCGATAAAAGCAAAACAATTTTTGATATTTATAAACCAGCTTTGATAGAGGGGCGTAATGGTTTAGGGACAGTTATAGTCAATTCTGCAGGTAACGATAGACAAAAAGGCGGAAATACTAATTATTCTGAATTGACTAATGTCAGATATGGAATTGCAGTGGCATCTGCTGAGCAGAATAGACAATTTGAGACTAAAATTGCCTTCTATTCAAATCAAGGTGCAAGTGTTTTAGTCACAGCCCATGGTTCTGATGCCTATTCAAGTTCTCGTGAGATTGTGAACGAAAATGGTTCAACATTGGGGCAAGAGTATGCCCGTAATAATGGAACAAGTTTCTCTGCACCTATTGTTTCAGGTGTAATTGCACTAATGCTTGAGGCAAATCCTTACCTTGGATATCGTGATATTCAAGAAATTCTTGCCCTTACGGCGACAACAAAAGGAGTAACGGATAGCAAGTGGCAACGTAATGGTGCTAAGAACTGGAATGGTACAGGCATGCATGTAAGTCACGATTATGGTTATGGAGTAATAGATGCTCAAGCAGCGGTAAGATTAGCTCAAGATTGGAATACTCAACATACTTATGAAAATGAAGTTAAACTAGAGGATATCTACAAATCAGGAAAAGTTAATCAGGCTATAACAGATAATAACGGCAGACAATTTTCGGTAGACGTTTCGAATTTTTCCATGTTACTCGAAAATGTAGCAGTTAAAGTCAATCTGACACATACCAGAGCCAGTGATTTAATTATTAAATTAATTTCTCCGTCAGGCACAGAATCTATCTTAATGAATAGACCTGGAAAAGATCCTAAAGATGACAATCCGATGGGAGATATTAAATTTGGGGAGTCATCCACATTAAATTACACATTCAATACCACCTTATTAAAAGGAGAGAATCCTAATGGGCAATGGAAATTACAAGTTTTTGATGTTGCTACAGGAAGCACGGGAACGTTACATGATTGGTCATTGAGTTTCTATGGACGGGCTTATGGATCTGGTGATACTTATGTATATACGGATGAGTTCCATAACAACCAAGCGGCCGATACATTGAATGATACGAATGGTGGAATAGACACTATTAATGCGGCTGCTATGGATGGTGTTATTGAAGTAAATCTCTCAACAGGCAAAGCTGATTTAGCAGGAAAAGCGTTGACAATTACAAATCCTCAACAGATAGAAAATGTGACAGGAGGAGATTACAACGATAAACTCACTGGAAATAATGCTGCTAATATACTTATTGGTGGGCGAGGCCATGATACCCTAGTTGGTTTACAGGGTAATGATGTTCTAGTGGGAGGTCTAGGCAATAATACATTGACAGGAGATCAGGGAAATGACACTTTCATTATTGAGAAGAAATTAAATAGTCAGGATGTGATTACTGATTTTAGCGTGGGTACTGATCGTTTAGTCTTTACTGGATTTGAATCCTTTAATTTATCTAAACAGCAGCAGGGGAATGACACCCTTATTTCTTTAGGCAATGGCCAAACAGTTCGACTGAATAATGTACAAGCTAATAGATTAACTAATAACAATATTGTGGTAACTACAGAGGTGTTTAAGCCTTATTGGTTAAATCAAGCTGGTGGCTATGGATTCTCGAATGATAATGCTGAAGTTGCTCTACCTGATTTTGGTGTGGCTTTCTGGGGAACAGAAGGTGAAGATCGCCTGTTCGGGGGTAATGGTGATGATATCCTTCGAGGGGGAAGAGGTAATGATGTCATCGTCGGTGAGCATTCTGCGGATTCTGCCACAGGTGGCAATGATACACTATACGGTAATGATGGTGATGATCGTATTTTAGGTGGCGGAGGTAACGATACGCTCTATGGTGGAGCTGGCTCTGACTATCTTGGTGGTGGTGCAGGTAATGATGTTTTGTACTTAGAAGGTGATGATGCGGCACTATCATCAACTTATCGTAACCAACAATATACGACACTAAATCAATACAATAATGTTGAGTTCAGTTGGGCAAGAGCAGAAGGTGGTAAGGGAAGTGATAGATTTATTGTAGTTAAAGACACGTCTCCAAACGCATCTAAAGGGCTGTTGAAGAATCTCATTTGGGATTTTGATATCAATGACAAAAATGAGAAAATTGATATTTCTCAGTTTAAAGGTGTGACTACTATCAACTTTTATGGATTTAGCGTTAATAATGAACAATATACAAGAATCTGGCTAGGTGAGCCTAAAGCAGGTACACAATATGTGACAGTAAAAGGCATTAAGCCTGATCAGTTGAAAGCTGAGATGTTTATCTTTTCCAAAGAACAAGCAGAATTACCTCAATTAGTTCATACTATTGCCGGAACTAATAGTAACGATACTCTAAAAGGAAATGCGATAGGTAATCTGATAGATGGGCGATCAGGTGCTGATAGTATGTCTGGTGAATTTGGCGATGATACCTATATTGTTGATAATGTAGGCGACAACGTGCTAGAAATTAAGGATGGAGGATACGACATAGTCAAATCTTCTGTCAGTTATACATTACCTAACTATGTTGAAGAGATTCAACTGCTAGGTAATGCTGCAATTAACGCTATTGGAAATAGCGAAAATAATCGTTTGGTAGGTAATTCAGGTAATAATAGACTGGATGGTAAGGCTGGGTTTGATACAATGATTGGTGGCTTGGGTAATGATACCTATGTCGTTGATTCTCACCTTGATAAAGTGATTGAGAAAGCTAATCATGGGACTGACACTGTTATTTCATCGGTCTCTTATACCTTACCTGAAAATGTAGAGCATGTAGAGTTAATTGGTAACGCACATGTTTCTGCAACGGGGAATGATACCAATAATTCTCTTAAAGGCAACTCGGGAAATAATCGATTGATTGGTTATGGTGGTAATGATTCTCTAAATGGTATGCGCGGGAATGACTTCTTAATGGGCGGTTCAGGAAATGATACTTATCATTTCAATAGAGGTGATGGCATCGATACCATCTATGATGAGCAAGGCAGTGACATGTTACGTTTTACTAATATAAACCATAATCAACTTTGGTTCCGTAAATTAAATATGGATTTAGAAGTCAGTGTTATTGGTACTCAGGATAAAGTAGTTATTTCTGATTGGTATGGTAAGAATTATAAAGTAGAAAATTTTGTAGCTGCAAATAATAAGTCTTTAAACCATGCTAGTGTAGATAAACTGGTCAGTGCAATGGCAGCGTTTTCCCTACCATCAGCAGGACAGATTTCATTACCGCATGCAGTCAAAACAAAATTAGAGCCAATTCTAGCTGCTAATTGGACATAATTTTTATTAATTCTTTAAAGCCTCACTGTGTTCTTGAAAAATATGGTGAGACTTTTTATTTGATGAGGAAGGTAAGATTCATTAATAGTAATATCAGTAAGATACTGTGCAAAAGAAAGCTCTTCTACTTTATTACTAGATGCAGTGACTGGAGTCGGTTCAAGCTTATTGATAAAATTCTCCATATCGGCACAAACTGACAAAATAAAAGCATCGCCTATAGCAAGTACAAGTACCGTATTTTTTAGAAATTTAATATAGTGTTCCTTTGTGAGTAAGTGGATAAACTAAAATTTTGATCTTCAAAATATCTAATTATTATAATTTAAGGGGCTGTCCTAGATAACGACTAAAACTCCCATTTAGGTTAAGATAACCCAATGAGAAAAAGTCGTCTAAGTCAGTACAAACAGCATAAACTCATCGAGTTGTTTGTGGCAGGCGTAACTGCTCGAACAGCGGCTGAGTTGGTAAATGTAAACAAAACCACCGCAGCCTATTACTTTCACCGTTTGCGATTGCTCATCTATCAACATAGCCCTCATTTGGAAATGTTTGAGGGTGAAATTGAAGCGGACGAAAGCTATTTCGGTGGTGCTCGCAAAGGTAAACGAGGTCGTGGTGCAGCGGGTAAAACCGCCGTATTCGGGCTTTTAAAGCGTGACGGCAAGGTTTATACCGTTGTCGTACCGAACACACAATCTGCCACACTTTTGCCGATTATTCGGGAAAAGGTGAAACCAGACAGCATTGTTTACACCGATTTTTACCGAAGTTATGATGTACTTGATGTGAGTGAATTTAATCATTTTCGTATCAACCACAGCCCGTACTTCGCTGAAAATCAAAATCATATTAACGGAATAGAGAATTTTTGGAATCAAGCGAAGCGAGTACTCCGAAAATATAACGGAATTAACCGAAAAAATTTCCCTTTATTCTTGAAGGAATGTGAATTTCGGTTTAACTTTGGTACACCAAAAGAACAGCTCAAAACGTTGCGAAAATGGTGTGAGATTTAGGGCTAATCTACTACAGCCCCTAAGCTAGTTATCTAGGACAGCCCCTAATTTAAAAATAAGATATGCTTTCAATTAAATCATCTAATGATTTGGTCATCTCCATTGGTTCTGATAAAAACGCTATAAAATATCTGAATTTATATTTTTCTTAGTTAAAATTAGGTAGTCAGGGTAATGATTGACAACCCCACTGATTTTAAAACTATAACCTTTTCTTTTTTAGCAATTCTATGCCACAAAACAATATTTCCAGAACTAATTACTTGAGAAATTACAGTAGACTCCCCTTCATTCCTGCTTATTTTTCATATAAGCTATAACTTAATAGGTCTGCAAAATATTTTGGATTGATTTCTTTTGGAAGCTGATATTCTGCTTTAATCTGAAAACGATCCTGATCAATCCATTTATAAAATTCTTGTTGAGAAAACGCTAATTGTAACTGTTTGATTTTATTTTTAATTTTTTCAAAATACATATGACTTAATTAAATAGCCTTCCATATCAGCAGTATTCATTGCTCAACAACTCTCTAAAATAGATTTATCTTTATCAAAGTCAAAAGACTCATTATCTATTAATTCGCTTTGTTGAGTTAGCGTTAATGCTTAGGGATTATTATCAAGCGCTGTCGAAACTAATTCTCTATTTTTTCATCATTACTACCAATTACTCAATAATCTTTTGGGCTAAAGCCAGCTAACGTTACTGCCGAAATCATTACATATTCTTTACTTACTTGATTTGAACCATTTACAGGCAATTGTTTGGTAATTAGAACCTAAAAATAACCGCTTGTAATTTAATATCAATGATAAATAAAATTACGCAAACGTTTGCTTATTTGTGCTTAAATCCGTATAATTCGCTCCATTTTTACTTCTCTTAGATATTTGAGGCTCTATGCAAAAAATTCTTTATCCTGTTGATTCCAAACCGCCATTCGGCTTAACTCTTCTTTTGGCTACGCAACATTTGCTGGCGGCGTTGGGCGGTATTATTGCTGTTCCGTTAGTAATTGGTAATGTGTTGAATCTACCTGCAGCAGATATTATTGTTTTGGTTAATGCGGCGTTATTGGTTTCAGGTATTGTCACCATTATTCAATGTCAAGGAATTGGGCCTATCGGCTTACGTTTACCTAGCGTGATGGGGACGAGTTTTACCTTTGTCGCTGCGGCTCTTGCTATCGGTTTTAGTGAGCACGGCGTAGCTGGGATTATGGGGGCTTCGTTAGTTGGCTCTCTTGTGATGATTATCGGTAGCTTTTTTATGCCGTATGTGCGTAAACTTTTCCCACCTGTAGTAACAGGCGTTGTTGTCATGATGATCGGCTTGAGTTTAATTCCTGTTGCAGTAGACTGGTTCGCAGGTGGTCAGCGAGGGGATGCTCATTATGCGGAACCTGCAAATCTTGCGATGGCAACCTTTGTATTAGTGCTCGTTGTGGTTTTAGTGCAATGGGGGAAAGGCATTTTTTCAGCCGCTGCGATTGTAATTGGTATGATGGTCGGCTATGTTGTGGCTTTAGTATTAGGTTGGATTAATTTTGAGAATATAAAATCAGCCGATGTGGTTGCTATTCCTCAACCATTGCATTTTGGTCTGGCCTTCCCAATTTCAGGCATTATTGGTATGAGCATCGCTTATTTAGTGACGATTGTAGAATCAAGCGGTAACTTTTTAGCCCTAGGAAATGCCACTCAAACGGAAATTTCGGGTAAACATTTACGTGGTGGTGTATTGTGTGATGGATTAGGTTCCGCATTTGCCGCAATTATGTCTACTACGCCATTTTCTTCTTTTGCACAAAATATTGGCGTGATTTCTTTAACGGGTGTTGCAAGCCGTTATGTCGTAACAATTATGGGGTGTTTATTAGTATTAGCAGGTATTTTCCCTTGGTTTGGGGCATTGATTGTCTCTATTCCAAGCCCAGTTTTAGGTGGTGCAGGGCTAATGATGTTTGCAATGATTATTTCAGCCGGTATTCAAATGCTAGATAAAGTGGAACGTTCTAAACGTAATGGGTTAATTATTGCGATTTCAATTGGTTGTGGATTAGCGGTAACTACTCGCCCTGAGCTATTAGATAAATTGCCTTCATTTGTAAAAGAAGTATTTGGTTCGGGTATTACGGTAGGTTCATTATTTGCATTAATTTTAAATTTAATTTTGCCGAAAGATGAAAGTAATGAATAAGACAATGAATAGTGATTGATGTAATCGGTAAATCTTACTTGAAATTTGATTGATTAATCACTATCTTAACGAATGCTGTACGCCTTAACTCGTATCAGTTGAGGCGTTTCTTTTTTAGTTAGATATTTAAGGAAAATTTATGAGTAATGTTATTCATACAACAGATGCGACATTTGAACAAGATGTATTAAAATCAGATGTGCCGGTATTATTAGATTTTTGGGCACCTTGGTGTGGGCCTTGCCGTATGATCGGGCCTGTGCTTGACGAGTTATCTGTTGATGCACAATTTGAGGGCAAAGTGAAAATTGCTAAAATGAATGTAGATGAAAATCCATCTGTTGCTGCACAGTTCGGTGTACGTAGCATTCCGTTTTTACTCTTGTTCAAAAACGGCGAAGTGATTGCTCAGCAAGTTGGTGCACTTCCACACGCCCAAATGGCTGAATTTATTAAGCAAGCACTATAATTAAATTAGAGCGGAAGCAGAGCGAATTTATCGCTCTGTTTTTTCTTGAATGATCAGTATGCAAAAAAAATAGCAAAAAAGACCGCTTGTTTTATAGGCAAATGATAATATCAGACTTAAGCGAGTAGGTTTTCATTAAATGGGAGTATTGTTATGGAGACGATTGTCATTGTAGGCGGAGGTGCAGGCGGATTAGAGCTTGCAACTTATCTAGGACGAAAATTAGGGCGTAAAAAAAAGGCAAAAGTGATTTTAATCGATCGCAATGCTACTCACTTATGGAAACCATTGTTACATGAAGTCGCAACAGGCACACTCGATGAAGGCGTAGATGCATTAAGCTATCGTGCTCACGCAAAAAATCACGGCTTTGAATTTCAACAAGGCACCTTAGTAGCTGTTGATAGAGAAAATAAATCGGTTTCTCTGGCTCCTATTTACAACGAGCAAAGCCAATTATTAGTGAAAGAACGTCATATTAGCTATGATAAACTGGTCATTGCAATTGGGAGTAAATCTAATGACTTTGGCACGAAAGGCGTTGCAAAGCATTGCGTTTTCTTAGATGGTTCAGAACAAGCAAAAGCGCTCCAAAAGCGAATGATGGAGCTGTTCTTGCGTTTTTCTCATAGCGAAAACAAAGAGGTAAAAATTGCTATTGTAGGTGGTGGCGCAACAGGTATTGAACTTTCTGCTGAGCTTTATCATATTGTTAAAAACTTAAATTCGTATGGTTTCGGTAAGTTAAATCGTGCTAGTTTAAAAGTGACACTCATTGAGGCTGGGCCTCGTTTAATTCCTGCTTTACCCGAAAGGATTTCTATTGCTGCATTTCGAGAGCTGAAAAAAGCTGGGGTAGAGGTACGCTTAGGTACAATGATTACCGAGGCTTGTCCAGATGGCTTAATGACGCGTTTAGGCGAGAAGATCGAAGCAGATATTATGGTGTGGGTAGCAGGGGTGAAAGCCCCAGATATGACCTGTGCATTTGGTTTTGAAACTAATCATTTAAACCAAATTGCGATCAAAGATACCTTACAAACTACGGTGGATGATTCGGTATTTGTAATTGGTGATTGTGCCTCGTTAATTCAAGACGGTAGACCTATTCCACCAAGAGCACAGGCGGCTCATCAGATGGCAACCCAATGCGGTAAAAATATTGTTGCCTCGCTTGAAGGGAAAGAGATGAAAGCGTTTAGATTTAATGACAAAGGATCGTTACTCTCATTTTCAAAATTTGGTACTGTGGGTAATTTAATGGGAAATTTAGTCAGTGGCGATATGTTTATTGAAGGTAAAATTGCCCGATTTGCGTATCTTTCGCTATATAGAATGCATCAAGTTGCATTGCATGGTTATTTTAAAACAGTGTTGATTGTTTTGGTCGGACAAATTAATCGCTTTTTACGACCAACAATGAAATTACATTAAAATCCATCGCGTTATTGATCTGCACCTAAAAGTGGGACTAAACAACCGCTGATTAAGGTGCAGATTTTTTATGACGAAATAAAATGTGAGCAGGTTTTATCTCAATTTGGGAAAATTGATGACTTACTCGTCAATCTGTTCAGTGTATTTAAGAAGATTGCCTTCAATTTATCTAGGATAGTCGCTATGCTACTGTGAATTTGCAAAAATTAAACAAAATATGACCGCTTGTAACTGAATATGACAAGCGGTCTTTTTTGGCTAATTTTTTGCAAATTAAATGGCTAAACCGAACGCATAGAATGCGACTAAAATCACCGCAATGATGGCTGTGCCTAAGTTCAGTTTTTTTGCTTCGCTTGAAATTAAGCGACCAATAACTAATGTTGCGAATCCTAACATAATACCGGTTACAATATTTGCAGTTAATACGATAAATACCGCACATACCAAGCCAGACATCGCACCAACAAAATCACTGAAATCTAATTTAGAGACATTGCTCAACATCAATAACCCTACATACATCAATGCAGGAGCCGTTGCATAGCTTGGTACTAAGAAAGCCAGTGGTTGGAAGAACAGCATAAATAAGAAACCAATACCAACGACTACCGCGGTTAAGCCTGTTTTACCGCCAACTGCTGTGCCTGCAGCCGATTCAATATACACAGCTGCAGGTGCTGTACCGAATAAACCAGATAAAATTGATCCGAAAGAATCTGACGTTAAGGCTTTATCACCATTGATGATTTGGCCATCTTTATCCAATAAATTAGCTTGGCCTGCCACCGCTCGAATTGTGCCTGTTGCATCAAAAATCGCCGTCATCACTAATGCAAATACCACAGGTAAAATGGCTGTGTTTAGTGCACCCATAATATCTAAGCTTAAAAATAGCGAATTTTCGCCAAAGCTTGGCATTTTGAAAAAGCCTGAATATTTTACGCTTGGATCAAACAATAACCCTACTATAGTAATCGCGATGATTACCCATAAAATGCTACCTTTTATTTTTAGTTTTTCTAAACCGATAATGGCAGCTAGACCTATTAACGACATTAATACCGGAAATGATGTGAAATCGCCAAGTTTTACAGGAATATCCATACCGCTATTGATGACTAATTTTACGTTAGTAGCCGCAATGATAAGTAGAAATAAGCCGATACCAATACCTGCACCGTGTGCAATACTGCTTGGTAAATTACGCAAAATCCAAGTACGAATGCCTGTTGCAGAAATAATAGTAAAAACTACACCCATTAAGAAAATCGCACCTAAGGCAACAGGAATAGAAACTTGTTGCCCAAGCACTAAACTAAAAGCGGTAAAAGCAGTTAAAGAAATGGCACAACCAATTGCCATTGGTGCATTAGCCCATAGCCCAATTAAGATGGAGCCTAAACCAGAAACTAAGCAGGTAGCAATAAATACCGATTCCGCAGGAAAACCCGCTTGGCTTAACATTCCTGGCACAACAATAACTGAATAGACCATTGCAAGAAAAGTAGTTAAACCTGCGATCACTTCTTGACGAACGTTTGAGTTACGCTCTTCAAATTTAAATAAGGACATAAAAACCTCAAAGAAAAATAGAAAGGAGAAAAATGGTGGGCTGCATTCTACAGAAATTCAAATTAATTGGCAAACGTTTGCGTAAGTTGATGAGTAGCTGAATTCAAAGATTAGCGAGATACGAAAAGACAGCTGATATTGCAAAAAATTGTTTATTTTTGACCGCTTGTAGTAAAAAATCTGCACCTCAGTGAGCTGTTTAGTCCAACTTTGGGTGCAGATTATCTATTACTGTATTAGTATTAGTAGTCGATAAAGGTAGCTTGATCTGCCCCTTCTTTTTCAACCTTAGGTTGAACCATATGTTCACGTTTCAAACCAAGTTGTAATGCGACACCAATTGCAATATAAATCGATGAGTAAGTACCGAAACCAATACCAATCAATAATGCAAGTGAAAAGCTATATAATGTTGGTCCACCTAAATAGAACAATGCTAATACCACGAAGAGAGTCGTAATAGAGGTCATTAACGTACGAGAAAGTGTTTGGCTTAATGAAATATCTATTACTTCAATTGAGCTTAAACGGCGAATTTTCGAGAAGTTTTCTCTGACACGGTCGAATACAACGATAGAGTCGTTCAATGAATAACCCACTACAGATAAAATAGCTGCTACGAATGTGAGATCGATCTCAATCTGCAATAAAGAGAATACGCCAAGTGTCACTAATACATCGTGTGATAATGCAACAATACCGCCTAAGGCTAAACGCCACTCAAATCGTGTTCCAACGTAGATAAGTAGCATAGCAAGGGTGGCAAGGGTGGCATAAATAGCACCTTGAGTTAGTTCTTCACCAACGTTAGGACCAACGAACTCAATGCTTTTGATAGTCGCGTTCGGATCTAATGTCTGGTGGATCATCTCCATCACTTTATTTCCGACACTCATATCACCAGCATTCGCAGACAAGCGGATCATTAGGTCTTTTTGGCTGCCAGTAGTTTGTACTAACGCACTACCATAGCCTCTATTTTCAAGTTCCGCACGCAGTTTTGTTAAATCAGCAGGCTGCGAAAATTGCGTTTCAATAACCGTGCCACCAGTGAAATCTAAACCCCAGTTAAATCCTTTCGTTACGATGATGAAAGTACATAATACAGAAATAATAATAGAGAAGATGAAACCCAAATAGCGGTATTTCATAAATGGGATTAATTTATAAGGCAGTTTAATGTCTGCTACATCTTGTTTTGTATTTTCAATAGCCATTTATTCCACCTTAAATCCAAAGTTTTTTCACACGTTTGCCACCATAAACCCAGTTTACGAGCATACGCGTTCCTGTAATCGCCGTAAACATTGAAATGATTACGCCTAAAGCCAGAGTGATTGCAAAGCCTTTTACTGGACCTGTTCCGACGCCATAAAGCACAAGAGAGGTTAAGATTGTTGTGAGGTTTGAGTCAAAAATACTGGAAAATGCACCGCTATAACCTTCGTGAATAGCTTGCTGAACAGAACGTCCATTGCGAATTTCTTCTTTAATTCGTTCATAAATCAGTACGTTTGCATCAACCGACATACCTACTGCAAGCACAATACCAGCAATGCCTGGCATAGTTAGGGTTGCTCCAATTAATGACATTAAACCGATAGTTAAAAGCATATTTGCAATTAATGCAAAAGAGGCAAACACACCAAACATTTTATAAAACACTAAGCAGAACAGAATTGTTAAGCCTAGACCTAAAATACTCGCATTCATACCTTGTTTAACATTATCAGCACCTAACGATGCACCGATAGTTCGCTCTTCTACAATGACGATTGGAGCAATTAACGCACCAGAACGTAATAAAACAGCAAGGTTTTGTGCTTCAGCTGCAGAATTAATACCTGTAATTTGGAATTGGTTTCCTAGACGGGTTTGAATGGTGGCAACATTAATAATTTCTTGATGTTTTTCCAAAATTACTTTACCGTTTGCATCTTTACGACCTGAATCTTTAAATTCGGTATAAAGCGTTGCCATTGGCTTTTTGATTGCCATCTTGGTTATTTCGCCCATCATTTCGCCACCAGCAGTATCTAATCGGATACTAACTTGTGGCAACCCTCGCTCATCTGTGCCTGAGGTTGCATCAATAATGTGCTCGCCACCTAAAGATGGCTTACGGCGTAAAACGACGGGTTCACCATCACGGGTATTCTGTATTTCAGAATCTGCGGGAACAATCCCTTTAGCTGCAGAAGCTAAATTCGCTTCTGTATTTACTAAACGGAACTCAAGTGTTGCAGTTGCACCTAAAAGTTCTTTTGCACGAGCAGTATCTTGAACGCCAGGTAATTCAACCACAATACGATCTGCCCCCTGACGTTGAATAGAGGGTTCTGAAACGCCCAACTCTTCTACACGCTTACGTAAAATAGAAAGATTTTGCTCAATCGCTACACTACGAGAATCTGAAAGAGCTTGTGCTGAAGGGGTTAAGGTAATGCTATTACCTTTTAATAATACATCAAGTGTTGGATGAACACGTTGAACTAAACGAACTGCTTTTTCTGCAGTTTGGCTGTCTGCAAATTCAATGTCAGTTGCAAAATTTTCCCCTTTTTTGACCGCTTTATATTGCAGTTTTTCTTTACGGAAATCGTTACGCAGACTGTCTTGCAAAGTATCTTGTTGTTTTGCAAGAGCCGTGTTCATATCTACTTCCATTAGAAAGCGAACACCACCAAGTAAGTCTAAGCCTAACTTCATCGGGCTCCCACCAATACTTGAAAGCCAATCTGGTGTTGCAGGTGCAAGGTTCAAGGCAACTGAATAGTTATTACCCAATACCTCTGCGATTTTTTCTTTCGCTGCTAATTGTTGCTCGCTGCTTTCTAAACGCACCAAGATCGAACCATTTTCTAATATGGCTGATTTGGGCTGAATATTCACAGATGAAAGTGTAGATTGAATTTGAGTAAGAGTTTCAGGTGTGGCTTGTTGCCCACGAGTACCAGAAATTTGGACTGATGGATCATCACCATATAAATTTGGAAGGGCGTATAAAGCACCAATGGCGATCAATAAGATCACCATTAAATTCTTCCATAGCGGGAAACGGTTTAACACAATAAATCCCCAAGTAGTAAAGTTGGATTAGCGGTTATTAAAGCGATTTTAATGAACCTTTTGGAAGTACAGCCACAACGAAATCACGTTTAATGGTTATTTCAGTTGTGTCGTTTAATGCGATAACAATATTGTCATTATCAGCCGTTATTTTGGTAATTTTACCGATTAAACCACCGCTGGTTAATACTTCTTCGCCTTTTGCTAGACTTGCTAGTAATTCACGTTGTTGTTTTTGGCGTTTTGCCTGAGGGCGATAAATCATAAAATAGAAAATTGCACCGAAAATAATCAGGATAAAGATCATTTCCATTCCGCTACCTTGTTGCATAAAAACTCCTTAAATTGTCTTAAGTGGTAGAAAAAATTACGTTATAAAAACGCCTGTTAAAATAGCATAAATTCAATGAATTAACGAGTAGAAAAAGCCATCAAATGCTTTTCTTTTAAGCAAAAATGAGGTTAGCGTTAGTTAAAAAGTAGCTTTTTTAATTTTTTACCAAAGAAATAGCCATCTAGCCTAAATTATGATGGATTATTGCCTTCTACATCAATAATCAACACTTCAGATTGTGATCCTAACCGCATTGGTATGCCCCAAAAACCATAGCCTGATGTGACAAAATAATGACCTAAGCCGATTTTTTCATAGCCGTAGTGTAATTGATACATAAACTGAGTAATAATATTTGCAGGGAAAATTTGTCCTTTGTGGGCGTGGCCTGAAACTTGAATGTCAATCGGCAGTTTAGTGTGTTTTTCAATTTCTGTCGGACGATGGTCAAGTAAAATCACGGGCAATTTAGTATTGACAGATTGCAGTAATTGCTCAGCAGATGGGCGTGTTTTGACTAAATCATCGTTACGTCCAACAATAACAAATTTTCCATCAATTTCGACCGCTTGATCCCATAAAACCCGAATACCTGCCTGACGAATGGTCTGGGCAATACTTTCTTGATTGCCAAAGAAATCGTGGTTGCCAAGTGTAGCATATACGCCAAGTGGTGCATTGAGTTTAGCGAGTGAACTGTGCATATTTTCTGAATGATAAACCGTTAAGTTATCGTCCATAATATCGCCTGGTAGTAAAATGAGATCTACGTTTTCTTGCTGAAAAATCTCTGCTAGTTTATCAAGTTGTTTTGCCCCAAATTGTTTGCCTAAATGTAAATCACTTGCTACACCAATGCGAATTGGTTGTGCTAGAGGTTTTTCTAATTTGACTGAATAATGCACCAGCGTTGGCACATAAGCATTATAAAACCCAAGCCCAATTAAGCCTAAAAAAGCAAAAGGGTAGAATATCTTCAAGCCTCGATTAATGGCAGGATTCCCTCTGGTTAATTTGTAAATACAAGCGGTCAAAAAACTGATAAAAAATGCAAATAGCAACAACACTAGCACCAGTGCCATTACTCGAAACAGCAAGAACATTCGGGTAATGGCTAGAATGACCATTCCATTAATAATTAAAAAGCTAAGAAAGCTAACGGTTTTACGGTTTTTTTCAGATAAATTAAGTAACCAGCCAATAGTTTTTGCAAAGCTGTATAAGAAGAGTTGTAACACTGCAACAGCAATTACGACGGTAATATAGTAACGGTATTCCAAGCGTCTATCCTTAAATGAGAGGCTAAATTTAGCCTCATTGTTAAAACAACACGATATAAATGCGATTACAGCCCTGCTTTCAGACTTGCTTCCACAAATTTATCTAAATCGCCGTCTAGCACTTGTTGTGTAGTACGGTGTTCTACTCCCGTACGATGGTCTTTAATGCGTGAATCGTCTAACACATACGAGCGAATTTGACTACCCCAGCCAATGTCGGATTTATTATCTTCCATTGCCTGTTTTTCGGCATTTTTCTTGCTCATTTCCAGCTCATACAGTTTCGCTTTCAATTGTTTCATCGCTTGATCTTTATTTTGGTGTTGCGACCTACCGTTCTGGCACTGCACCACAATCCCACTTGGTTGATGGGTAATCCGCACAGCAGATTCAGTTTTATTGACGTGCTGACCGCCCGCCCCTGAAGCACGGTAAACATCAATACGCAGATCGGCTGGATTGATCTCAATATCAATATCATCATCAATTTCAGGATAAACAAATGCGGCTGAGAACGAGGTGTGTCTTCCGTTGTTAGCATCAAATGGGCTTTTACGAACTAAGCGATGAATACCCGTTTCAGTTCTAAACCAGCCGTAAGCGTAATCGCCAGAAATTTTCACCGTTGCAGATTTAATCCCTGCTACATCACCGTCTGAAGCCTCCATCAAATCGGCTTTAAAGCCTTTAGATTCCGCCCAACGTAGGTACATTCTCAGCAACATTTCCGTCCAGTCTTGTGCTTCTGTTCCACCTGAGCCTGCTTGTAAATCTAAGTAGCAATCTGCACTGTCGTGAGGCCCACTGAACATCCGCTTAAATTCCAACTCCGCCAGTTTTTTCTCTAATTCATCGGCCTCAAGCTGGGCTTCGTTAAAGGTGTCTTGATCTTCTGCTTCGATAGCAAGCTCAATCAAACCTTCCACATCTTCAATTCCTTGCGCTAAGACTTTGATAGTATTAACAATTTGCTCCAACATTGAGCGTTCTTTCCCTAATGCTTGGGCTTTCTCTGGCTTGTTCCAGACATCGGGCTGTTCCAGTTCTGCATTCACTTCTTCTAAACGCTCAACTTTGCTATCAAAGTCAAAGATACCCCCGAATGATCGAGGTTCTTTGGGTTAGATCAGCAAGTTGAGTTTTAATTGGATTGAGTTCAAACATCGATTGATTCCTTTTACTGTTTTATAAGGGCGTGATTATACCGCAAGCGGTTAAATTTGTAGAATTTTTTGCAAATGAACGGCATGCGAAACAAAATGTCGTTATTATGTGTATAGTTCACATTTATTTATATTAAAGGAGCCTAAAATGTTAGAACAACTTGCCCAACGCTCAGCACAACACCCAAATAGTAGCAAAATTATTTTTCAAGAGACGCAACTTCGTACAGAAAAGTTAGCCGAAGAAGAGATTAGTCGCACACTTAAATCTATAGTGAGTAATGAAGGAATGATCAATATTGATGGAGACGATTTCAAGATGTTCGAACGTGCTGAGGAGGTTCAAGCCTATTTGATCGAATTTGAACAGTGTCAATTTGATAAAAGATCGCTCTCTTCCCTCAATCAGCAAAAGAAATTTGATATTTTATTAGTGAATATTCAAGCCTCTGCAGAGATAACTCTTGAGACCGTCTACCAAATTATGGGGGAGATAGAGCAGTATGCGAATGAAGATGCTGCGATTATTGTGGGCGCAGATTACAGCGGTGATCACTTACGCTTATTTATTTTAGGTGGTTATGGCGAGATTAAAGAGCCTATCAAACAACATGTGGTTGAGCTGCCGCGTGAGAATAAGCCAGAGTATTATGACGCTCAGTTAGTCGAGCAGTTTATCGATGCGTTGAGAGATAATCCAGCGACCTCCATAGCGAGCTTGCAACGTCGCTATTCAATCGGTTTTAATCGCACCGCCCATAATTTAGATATTGCCAAAGCCCGACTCCAACAAGAGCAAGCCTAACGTCTCAACAAGCGGTGAATTTTGCAGGTTATTCTGCAACATCACTGCTTATTCTTGCTATAATTTCACCTCTATTTGAAAGGGAGAACATCATGGCAAACCGACCCAGTGATATTGACGCCACACTACTGCAACTCGAAATTTTACGCCGTATTCCAAAATTGCCTCGAAAAATTGATGCAAAAAGCCTACACGAACAGCTTCTTGAAACCGGTTTTGAGCGAGATTTAAGAACTATTCAACGTACGCTTAAAATTTTATGTGAACATTTTGATATTGAATGTGATGAGCGTTCAAAACCCTTTGGATACAGTTGGAAACTACACTCCGAAGGTTTGGTATTGCCTATTTTAAATGAGCAGCAATCACTATTACTGAAACTTGCCGAGCAACATTTGAAATACTTGCTACCGGCAAATTTAATGGCATCGATGAAGCCCTTTTTTGAACAGGCAGATAAGATGGTCTCAGGCAGTAAAGACAAGCCCGAATATCAATGGCTAAATAAAGTTTGCTCAACACCAACCAGCTTACCGCTTATCCCAGCCAAAATTAAAGATGAGATTTTTGCTGCTGTAAGCCAAGCACTATTTCAAAATAAATTGCTCCATATTGAATACCAAAATCAATTTGGCAAAAAGCATTCAGCAACCATTATGCCGCTGGCGATAGCTCAACAAGGGGCAAGTATTTATCTGGTCTGTCGTTATGAAGGATTTGAAGATAATCGATTGCTTGCTCTGCATCGTATTCGCAAAGCTGAAATTTCCACTTTTACCTTTGAACGCCCGAAAGATTTTAATTTGCAACGTTATCAGAATGACGGTCATCTCGGTTTTGGTAATGGCGATAAAATCTGCCTCACTTTCTCGATTTCCAAATCGGCAGGCTTTCACCTCACGGAAACCCCAATAGCCAAAGATCAAAAGATGTTGGAAGAGAGCGAAGAACACTATCGTTTCCAAGCCACGGTTGCGGATAACAATATGCTAGAATGGTGGCTACGCAAATTTGGGGAAGATATTTGGGATATAGAAAAAGAGCCAGTTTAGTTTTATGCAAGCGGTTGATTTTGCGATATTGGTTGCAAAATCAACCGCTTGTTTTAAGCGTTGATCGTCAATAACAAACCCTTTAATAATAAATTCTCGCAATGTATTGGTTGCCCAAATACGGAACTGAGTCGCCTCTCGGCTGTTTACACGATAGCCTACGGTAATAATGGCATCGAGGTTGTAGAAATCAAGGTTACGACTAACTTGACGATTTCCTTCCTGTTGAACTATTCGAATTTTTCGAGTGGTTGAAATTTGTTCTAATTCTCCCGTTTCAAAAATCTGCTTTAAATGGAAATTAATTGTATGAGATTGAACCCCAAACAACTCTGCCATACTCTTTTGTGTTAGCCAAAAGGTTTCATCAAGATATTGCACTTCAATTTGTACATCTTGCGGTGCCGAATAAAATAGAATGTTCGCACTGGTGGGTGTGGTTAATGCTTGCATAAATTTCTCCTTCCTTTGAGTGATACCTTAACACAAAACCAACGCAGATTTTGGGCTGATTTTGTGATCTTCATCGAAAAAATATCGATTTTCCGACTTTTAATTGCACCGATTAGCCTGTATTAAAGAGAGAATTTTCGTAAAAAAGGGAGACATTAATGCCTTTTCAACTCACATTCTGCCAACAGGTTGGCTCTTTTCACAAGAAAAACCAAGATGCGTTATTCAACGGTAAAGCGGTTTATCAATGGCAGTATAAAAATGCTGAAAGTGATATGTTGGAGGCAAACAAGGTGATGTTTGGTATCGCAGATGGTGTTTCGCATAGCTCTCAATCCCAGCTTGCCAGCCGTTTTTTAATGGGAAGGTTGAGTGAATGCCAAGAGCTTAATTCAACGTGGTTGCGTGCCACACAATTTGCCCTTTGTGAAAAATATGCAGCTGTGCATTTTGGGATAGGCAGTACCTTTGTCGGTTGTGAATTGCACGCTAATGGCAAGGGCAAAATCTTAAATGTGGGCGATAGTCGAGCATACAAGATTACCGCACAAGGTCAGTGGCAACAGCTCAGTGTTGATCACACCATGCTAACCGAAATGCGGCAACAAGGCGTTGTCGATGAACATACGCAGTATGCTTCCATCTACAACGGCTTGACTGATTGTCTCATTGCCGATTTTGAGGCGGATGATTTTCGTATTCATACAGCTGAATTTCAGCTGGAAAAAGGCGAGAGTATACTGCTGTGTAGTGATGGATTACATGACAGAATTTCATCAGAGAGACTAAATTGGCTCTGGCAACAAAGTCAGGACAATTGCGTTAGGCTGCATTTTCTTCAACGTTTTATCAAAAAATCAGATGATTTTTCTGTCGTGATTGTTGAGATATTGTAATTGATACGACATAAATTGTCGTGTTAACACTTAAAATCATCTTATACCCCATTAGATATAAGGAACGCCATATGAAAAACGATCTTAACTACGCAGCAGAACTTATCCGTCAAGCAGACGGCATTTTAATTACCGCAGGGGCGGGGATGTCGGTGGATAGCGGTTTGCCTGATTTTAGAAGTGTTGGCGGATTTTGGAATGCTTACCCACCACTTAAAAAGTTTGATTTGCAATTTATGGACATTGCCACACCGCTTGCTTACCAACAACGTCCTGAGCTTGCCAAATGGTTTTTCGCTCACCGCCTAAATCAATATCGCCAAGCCGAACCGCACGAAGGCTATGCAATTCTCAAACGTTGGGCAGAAAGCAAAAAGCACGGCTATTTTGTGTTTGCCAGCAATGTGGATGGGCATTTCCGTAAAGCAGGCTATTCCGAAGCCCGTATTTATGAATGTCACGGCACATTAGAGCGTTTGCAATGTGTGGCAAATTGCCAAAGTAAATCGTGGTGGTCTTACGGTTATCAACCGATAACTGATGATGAAAACTGCGTGGTCTTAAACGAAGCCCCTCGTTGCCCCGACTGTGGCGGTTTGGCTCGCCAAAATGTATTGATGTTCAACGATTGGAGCTATGCCGAAGGTTACCAATTTGGCAAAGAAGCTTTATTAAATGAATGGCTAGGCAAAACGGAGCGACCAGTGGTGATTGAAATCGGTGCAGGCAAAGCCATACCAACCGTGCGTAATTTTTCCGAACGCACCGCCAAACAGAAAAGAGGAGGTTTAATTCGAATTAACCCGATAGACGCAGGCGTGCCGAAAATGCACTTTTTAAGTTTGGAAATGGGCGGATTGGAGGCGTTGAAAGCGATTGATGAGGTTTTAAAATAAGATATTTTCTATTAAAATCAAATGGTTAAAATAATTTTGCTTGCTTGCTTGCTTGCTTGCTTGCTTGCTTGCTTGCTTGCTTGCTTGCTTGCTTGCTTGCTTGCTTGCTTGTTATTATTGTGTGAGAATTAAACATCTTTTCAATATGGAGTTATATTATGGAAGCCTCTACAACTATCAGAAAAATGCTGGCAAGCGGTCAAATTATCGTGCCAAGTTATCAACGAGCTTATGCTTGGGAAAAAGACAAACAGGTTAGTCAATTTTTGCAAGATCTGGAAGAATATCGAAAAAGCAAGGCAAGTTCCCCTTACTATTTTGGACACTTCTTATTTGAAGATAAAGGTAATGATACCTTTCACATCGTAGATGGGCAGCAACGCCTGACAACAATAGTTATTTTTGTGACTGCACTTTTTCAGCGTTTGAAGGAAATTCACAATGTAAAAGAAATAGCTGCATTACCAATTAAACTGCAAGCTAAATATGGTGAAATGGTGCAGTATTATCATCAAGATCGATTCCAAACCGTTGAGTATGATAGACGATTATTTAAAGATGCTATTATTGACGGTGTAGTAGGTGCAGTGCCTGAACTGAGTAGTGTAGATACTGAATCTAAGCGTCGTTTTTTACAAGCATTTCAATATTTTAGTGTTTATTTCTCACATTGCGAGGAAGAACAATTATTACATTTATTGGATATTGTAAGTGATGCATCTTGTACTACTCACGCCGTAAAAGATGAAGCCGAAGCCATTCAAATGTTTATTTTCCAAAACAATCGTGGGAAAAAACCAACTGATTTAGAAGTTATAAAAGCAGAATTGATGTTTTATGTACATCTCTATGGCACAGCAGAACGAGATAACTTATTAAAAGAAATCAAAGATCGCTTTGAAACCATATATAAATCAATTTCGGCTATTGAATATAAAATCAGTGAAGATGATGTTCTGCGCTACACTATTCGAGTTTATGGAAATTCATTAAATGCCTTGAATGAACTGACTCCACAAAAGTGGATTGCAAAACGATTAAATGAAGCAGACAAAGACATGGAGGAAAAATCGGGTATTCAGTTTATTCGTGAGTTTGTATTAGAGCTTTCTCTCAGTTTTGAAAATCTAAAACAATTTTTTACCAAAGATGAAAAATCTGTACATAAAATCCACTCTTTCGTTTCACTTGGTGATTTAGGTGCAGTAATGCCATTTGTATTAAAAGCCTATAAATTTAATCTCGGCTTAGAACAAAAATCAGCATTATGTGAAGCATTAGAATCTATTTTACTTCGCCATAGATTAGCTGGAACAAGAGCAGATTTAACAGCAAGACTAAAAAATGTATATCAGAGTTTTAATGCCAGAAATACTAGTATTGACCCCATTCTAACACTTATCAATGAATTGAAAACTTGTGATGAATGGTGGTGGAATTACTGGAATAATAATGTAATTAAAACTGCGTTAAGTGGAAATATTTATAACCCTATCGCAAAATTCCTTCTGTGGAAATATGAAAACTATTTAGAGTCAAAAAATGCCAATGGCTATGAGCTTACTCGCTTTGAAGAGGTGAAAAGCCCAGAATTAGAGCACATTTCGCCTAAAACGCCAAAAGATCAATCAGAGATCGCAACTGGATATGATGAGTACGATAACGAATTTAATGCAAACTACCTACATTGCTTAGGTAATTTAATGTTAATTTCAAAATCTCAGAATTGCTCTATTGGGAATCAGTCATTTGAAGATAAGCGTAATAGCTATAAGAATAACCGTTTGGCACAGCAGAGAGAAATTTTTGCTATGACGGAAAAAGATCCTAAATGGAAAAAAGAAGAAATTCAGGCAAGACGAGATAAGATTATTTCATTTTTAATGAGCATTCTGTAACTCTCCTCAATTTATAGCGGTGCAACTTTGCAAAAAATCTGCAAAACTGCACCGCTTATTTTTTTCCTTTTCCCGACTTTTCAATCCTACTATTAGCCTGTTTAAGTACATTCTTCCATTCTTATACTTTTGCTAAAAATCTAGAATTTTTATGCGAAACAAAATAACGCATGAGTGTGTATCATCCTGATATCTAACACCATAGGAGTAAAAAATGAAAAAATACTGTTTAACTGAAAGTACAGAAGAAGTAGATGGAAAAACTGTCTATCAAATTCAAGCATTAATTGATATTCCAAGCATAGATATAAAGAAAGGTGATCTTGGTGGTTATGTTGAGGGCGAGCATAATTTATCTCATGAAGGAGATGCGTGGATTTATGATACAGCATTGGTAATGGATAATGCTAAAGTTTATGGAAGTGCGCAAGTTCGTTATAGTAAATTAACAGACAATGCTGAGATTTTTGATAATGTTCGTATTGTTTATGAAAGTGAAACAGAATCTGAGCTTGAATATACTCAAGTATGGGTTGGAGAAGATGCTAAAATATATGGTGATGTTATGCTCCGTAATAATAGGAGGCTTCATATTTTGGGTAATACTAAAGTGTATGGTAGGACTATTTTCTGTAATAATATAGAAATTAATATTAGTAGAAATGTTGAGATTTTTGATGTTAATTTTAGTGACAATGTAAAAGTAGATGTTTTTGATAACGCTAAAGTTTTGGATTCTATACTGGCGTATAATCATTATATAGACATATATGAAAGTGCTGTAATTAAATCTTCTAGAATTCAGTTTAATCAATATTTATATATTAAAGGAAGTGCTTATATTAATGGTTTGGTCAGTAATTCCTGTAATTTATCGTTAGGGGATTATCTTAAAATATATGGAAAAATTTGTGGAACACCAAAGCTAGAAGGCAAAGTTTATATTGGTCAAGATACTTTAATAGATGATAGTTTGATTGTTTCTGGAAATGGACGGCTGAATGGTTCTATGTTGAAAATTGATAGAATATATTTACCGGATAATGCAGATATTGATAGTAATGGTGCAGTGTTTTTTGTAAATTATATTAGCGATCTTAGTAGAAGTATAACAGTTTATCATAATCAGAATAACGGTTTGTCTGTTGGGTTTATTATTAATTCTACAGATTATGATAATAAACGCTATTTTGCTACTTTGGATGAGTTTAGAGAGTTTTTACAAGAAAATGCTAATCAAGATGAGATTGAGGATATTAATTTGATATTAAAGATTGCTGAGAAGAGGATCTTAAATAGGAAGTTACCTATGGTTATTGAAAATATTGAGAGTTAGAAATTATTGGATTCTTCTAATTTGGGTTAGAGAAAGCGGTGCAATCTTGCAAAAATTCTGCAAAATTGCACCGCTTATTTTTTCCTTCCCCGACTTTTAAATCCCACCATTAGCATGTTCAAATATATTCTTCCATTCTTATGCTATGGCTAAAATCTAGCATCTTATGCGACACAAAATAACGTATCTTTACCTAGAATATCCCTATCTCACAAAACAGGAGTAGCAAATGAAAAAGTATTGTTTAATTGAAAGTGATAAAGGCGATGATAAGCAAAAACTCTATCAAATTCAGGCGTTGCGAGATTTTACGACAAGTGATGGTCACGAAGTGAAAGTCGGTGATCTAGGCGGTTTCATTAGCGGTGAGCATAATTTGTCGCAAGAGGGAAATTGCTGGGTGGCGAATAGTGCGGAAGTATGGGATCAGGCTTATGTCTCCGAAAATGCCTATTTGGGAGGTTTTTCTCGCTTATATGATCAAGCACAGTTATATGGCAATGCTCGGGTTACAAGAGGGAATATTGGTGATAATGTCAAAATTTATGGTAATGCTCAAGTTTCTGTAAAGGGACAGATTTCAGACCATGTAGAAATTTTCGGGAATGCTGCAGTATGCGGAAAAAACACTCGTATTTGTGGTTCCGTGAAAATTTTTGAAAATGCCCGTGTGGGTGGAAATGCTATTGGAAAAATTTGGATTTCTGATAATGCTCAGATTTATGGTAATGCTCAAATTGAAGCAAATTGCCATATTAAAGGAGATGTGGAAATTTGGGGAAATTCGATCATTCAAGGTAATCGAATCAGGATTGAAGATAATGTCAAAATCTGTGGGGCGGAAATTAGTGGTAGTAATGATTTTTTCGGTAATACTCGGATTATTGGTGAAAATATTGTGATCAATGATGGTGTTAATTTGGGTAGTAATGCCTTTATTCAATCTCAAAATGATTTTTTGCAAACAAAAATATTTTCGGATTTTCTAGAATATTTAACAGCATATAAAACAGAAAATGGATTTGAAATTCGTTATAACAATGAGCCTTTCTCACCGACACAAATCCGAAATGCCTTAAAGGCTTATTCAGAATATGAAACGGCAATTAAATTAGCAAAGTCACGCATTTTGGGAGGTTTCTAATGAAATATCGTTTAACTGAAAATACTGTAGAGTATCAAGGAAAAACACTTTATCAAATTGAATCATTAAGAGACTTTTCATTTTACCGAAAAGGTGCTTGGGAACATTCTGTAAAAGAGGGAGAGCTAGGAGGTTGGATTGAAAAAGAAGAAAACCTTTCTCAGCAAGGTAATTGTTGGATAGCCGAAAATGTTTATGTCTTTGGTAGTGCCAAAGTCGAGCATAATGCGATTATTACAGGCAAAGGCATTATTCACGGAAATGCAAGAGTATTTGGTCGGGCTTGGATTTATTGTGAAAATCACTATAAATTTGATATATCTGATCAAGTAAAAATCTATGGTGATGCTTTTATTTGTGATGTAAATCTGACAATGAAAGATAATGCAAAAATATATGGTGATGCTGAGGTAAACGGATATTACTCATCACTTTCTATGTCTAATAATGCTATTTTTTGTGGTGGTAAGACGAATAGTTCGGAAAATGGATGTATTTCTTTACGAGATAATGCCGAAGTGCGTGGCGGTTGGTTGAATAATAGTTGCTCAGTATATGGTAATGCAATTATCTATGGTGGGGGGATTCACGATAATGCTGAAATTTACGGCAATGCTAAAATTTATGATTCAGACATTTGTGGTGAAGCGAAAGTGGAAGGCAATACCGAAGTGAAGTTTGATACCAATATCGGTAGTAATGCTTATCTTTGTGGCAATGCGATTGTGGAACGAGATGAGGATGTGATGACATTCTCGAATATCGGCACACTGGCACTGTTACAAAATGAAGAAATAGAAGATATGAAGCATCTCACTTTTTTCCGAGCCAGCGACAAAATGCAGATGACGATTGGAAATCGTTTTTACGATGATCCGGAAAAGTTTTTACAGCATACCAAACTCTTTTGCCAAAATTTACAGGCAATGCTCGAAATGGCAGAACAGCGGTTTGGTTATTCGGAGAAATTTTAATGAAAGCTGATTTCACTCAATGGGTCATTAATGGTTTTATCGCCTTGCCAGAGGTACAAAAACAGCAGCCGATTGTGGAATATAAAGGTAACAGCATTATTATTACATCAAAGTTATGGGATAAACATTTAAGTTTACAATTTATCAAGCATTCCAATACCCATTTTGAAGGTAGTTATTGCTATCAATTTACCTTAGAAAATGGCGAGAGATTTTTTGATATGCCGATAAGTGTTGATTGTTTAATGTGCAAAGAAAACGGTAAGTTTTATGATCTCGGTTGGATAAATCAAACCCGATTTGATGCTCCTAAAACCTTATTCTGTGAAAGTATGCTTGTGCCACTATTAGTTCCGATTTATCGCCAGCTGACCTTAAAGAAAATTGTTTGGGGAACCAGCGGTGATAATTCATATCAATATGCGATGTTTGATCATACGCTCAATACTGATGAAATTGACCCAGAACAGACTATGGAAGCGTACTTCTCCATTGAAAAATGGAGCTATCAAGATTTTTTAAATAATGAGAGTGTAAAGAGTAAGGAGAATTAAAATGGAAAAATTACCGAGAATTGTTGTATTAACTGGTGCAGGCATTTCCGCCGAGTCAGGTATCCGCACATTCCGAGCCGAAGATGGCTTGTGGGAAAATCATCGGGTGGAAGATGTCGCCACGCCGGAAGGCTATAAACGGGATCGGGAATTAGTCCAACGCTTTTATAACGAACGCCGCCGTAAGCTGTTTGAGCCCGAAGTGCAACCGAATGCCGCCCATTTGGCATTGGCTAAATTGGAAGAAAAACTCGGCGAAAATCTGCTGATTGTAACCCAAAATGTCGATAACTTGCATAAGCGTGCCGGTTCGAAAAATGTGATTCATATGCACGGTGAATTGCTGAAAGTCCGCTGCCCAAACAAAGGCACGGTCTATGACTGGCAAGGCGATGTGACGGACGAAAGTCGCTGTACTTGCTGCATTCAACCGGCAAGATTACGTCCGCATATTGTCTGGTTTGGCGAAATTCCGTACCAAATGCTAGAAATTGATGAGGCGATTTACGATTGCGATATTTTCGTCTCAATTGGTACATCGGGTAATGTGTATCCTGCCGCCGGTTTTGTGGAAAAGGCAAACCGTTGGAAGTCACATACCATTGAACTCAATTTAGAGCCGAGTAAGGTTAAAACGGCGTTTAAAGAAGCTCGTTACGGTAAAGCCACAGAGATTGTGCCGCAGTTTGTGGATGAGATTTTAGCTAGATTAGAAGAATAGGGGATAAAAGCGGTCGGTTTTTTGTAAAAATTTGCAGAAAATCGGCCGCTTGCATTCTTTATCAGAGGTAATGGGAGATTTAAAAGAGCGAGAAGCAATCAAATTGTTCAATAAGTTTCCCTATTTACGTAAGCATAAATTGTGGGCAAGTACTTTTGGGCAAAAGTTTACTGCGTAGACACTGTAGGTATTAATGCAGAAATGATAAGGACGTAGGTGAAATATCAGGGAAAAGCACGAATTAGAAGATAAACAACTTCATTTATCAGATATATACAAATTCGGCTGCTATGAATTCGAATATTAATCGCCCCCTACTGGGCTTTTTACTAAAAGTTAGCATTAAATCATACTAAATATTGCTCGAATATAGTGTGCGACAGCTTCATCTTTATTGTAACCAATGACTTCATTATTTGGTAACGCTGCTTTTAAACGAGGATCGGCATTTGCCATTAAACACCCTTTACCAGCTAGGCTCAACATCTCTAAATCATTCATTCCATCGCCAAAAGCAATGCAGTCTTGCAGAGTATAACCACGTAATTTTACTAATTCTTCCAACGCATTTGCTTTACATACGCCTTTTGCCATCACTTCAAGACAGAGTAACGCTGAATAGGTCATCTGTACCATATCGCCATAGGTTTCTCTAATATAATGCTCAATTGGCACTAAGGCTTCAGGTGTTCTACCAATAAAAAAGACTTTCTCTGTTTTTCTACCGTGGTGGTCGCCAAAATTAACCACTTGATAACTAAACCCAGAATCTTGATGAAAATTTTTTAACTCTGGGATCGCTTTATTAATAAACCATTCATCGCCTTGATAACTGTTTAAGCAAACATTCTGGTTATCAAATTCAATATTCATTAATTCAAAAGCAATATTCTCAGGCAAATAGTGGCTGACAATTTTTTTACCATCTAAATTATTTGCTCTTGCGCCGTTTGAGGTAACTAACATTGCATTTTCAACATTTATTTTGCGGATAATATGAGAAACATCAGGGTAATTTCGACCAGTCGCAAAAAAGATATCTACGCCTTGTTGAGATAGTTTTTCTAAGGTATCAATCGTAAAATTGCCAATTTTATGATTGGCATTTAGTAAAGTACCATCAAGATCGGAAATAATGGCACGAAATGGTTGAGTCATAGTTGATCCTCATCAGTAAAATTATTTAAAAAGGCTATCAAATTTGAGTTGAAATTTCAAAGAGAATAACAATATTGAAGTATTTTTTCATTTTATGAAAAAACGGGTTAAAAGTTAAAATATCATATTTATTTGTGATATTGATTAATTGTTTTAGATTGATGGGGTGATTTGGATTTTTAATCTAATATATTGATTGTACACGATATAAAACTCTAAATAGATGATCTATTAGTGGAGTTTAAACGGTTGCGTAAAGAGAAAAATGCTATTGACATTGGTCTGTATAAAGCTAATATAAGCCTTACGACTGAATAACAATGCAAACATAAACACACAATATGGAAAAATTTACCTTACTTCGACTCTCTCTGTTATCGCATTTTGTGCGAGCATAAAGATTGTCTAGAGATGTAAATGAACTATCCAGATTCTTGCCCGCACTCAATATGCGGGTTTTTTTATCCCGAAATAACAAAAGAAAATGAAGGTTTTATTATGAGTAACAATAACATTATTATTTTTGATACTACACTACGTGATGGTGAGCAATCGTTGAAAGCAAGTTTGACGGTAAAAGAGAAACTACAAATTGCACTTGCTTTAGAGCGTTTAGGTGTTGATGTAATGGAGGTGGGGTTTCCTGTGTCTTCAGCAGGGGATTTTGAATCGGTGCAAACAATTGCTCGCCATATTAAAAATAGTCGTGTAGCAGCACTTTCTCGTGCAGTACCAAAAGATATTGATGCTGCTTATGAAGCCTTAAAAGTGGCTGAGGCCTTTCGAATTCATACCTTTATTGCTAGTTCTGCTTTACACGTTGAAGCTAAATTAAAACGTTCATTTGATGATGTCGTTGAAATGGCGGTAGCTGCGGTTAAACGTGCTAGAAGTTATACCGATGATGTTGAATTTTCGTGCGAAGATGCAGGGCGTACAGGCATTGATAATATTTGCCGTATTGTAGAAGCCGCAATTAATGCAGGTGCAACAACAATAAACATTCCTGACACTGTGGGTTTTTGCTTGCCAAATGAATACGGTAATATTATTCATCAAGTGATGAACCGTGTACCAAATATAGATAAAGCCATTGTTTCGGTACACTGCCATAATGATTTGGGAATGGCAACGGCTAATTCTTTAATGGCGGTACAAAACGGAGCTAGACAGATTGAGTGTACTATCAATGGAATAGGCGAGCGTGCAGGAAATACGGCATTAGAAGAAGTGGTAATGGCAATTAAAACTCGTCAAGCGTTTATGGGGGTGGATACTCGTATCAATACTCAAGAAATTCATCGAGTAAGCCAAATGATAAGCCAGCTTTGTAATATGCCCATTCAGCCAAATAAAGCGATTGTGGGAAGTAACGCATTTGCTCATTCATCGGGCATCCATCAAGATGGTATGTTGAAAAATAAAAATACCTATGAAATTATGTCGCCTGAAACAATTGGCTTGAAAAAAGAGAAGCTAAACTTAACTGCTCGTTCAGGACGTGCTGCAGTGAAAGGGCATATGGCGGATATGGGTTATACCGAATCTGATTATGATTTAGATAAACTCTATGATGCTTTCTTACAACTTGCTGATAAGAAGGGGCAAGTATTTGACTATGATTTAGAAGCACTTGCCTTTATTGATATGCAGCAGGGCGATGAAGATAGATTATCACTTGATGTAATTACTACTCAGCTTATTAGTGGCTTACCTGCATCAGCGTTTGTGCAAGTGGAGTTAGATGGCGTTCGCCAAAGTGCTACTTCACAAGGCGGTAATGGCCCCGTTGATGCTACTTACAATGCGATTATGAACATTGTGGGTATGGAGCTAAAAATGTCTCACTATAATCTAACTGCAAAAGGAGAAGGGGCGGAAGCATTGGGGCAGGTTGATATTGTGGTGGAATACGAAGGCAGAAAATTTCATGGCGTTGGTTTAGCAACAGATATTGTAGAGAGTTCAGCAAGGGCATTAATTCACGCTATCAATGCGATTTATCGTTCACAAAAAGTAGCGAATTTAAAGCCTAAAAAATAATAATTTTATTAGGGTCAATGACAATTTGCTCTTTATTTCTTCTTCGTTTACAAGCGGTCAGATTTTTTGAAATTTTTGCAAAATTTAGCTAAAATCTGACCGCTTGTTTTTGGTTATCAAAAATAAAAAGATGAAAGAATTTTAAATTAATTGGAACTATTATAAAAATGCATTCTCTAAAGAGTAGTGCAATGGAATTGACACATTATAAATTATAATTAGGAGAGTCCGCAGTTGAGCGAGCAGATCACCGACCAAGAGTTAGTCGAAAAAGCACAAAAAGGTGATAAAAAAGCATTTAATTTACTTGTAGTACGCTATCAAAATAGAGTTGCGAGTTTACTGACTCGTTATGTAGCAAGAGACGATATTCCTGACATTGTTCAAGAATCTTTTATTAAAGCTTACCGCTCTTTAGAGTCTTTTCGTGGGGAAAGTGCTTTTTACACTTGGCTTTACCGTATTGCAGTTAATACTGCAAAAAATCATTTAACGTCTTTGGGCAGAAGGCCACCTAAAGAGGATATTTTAGCAGAAGATGCTGAAAGCTATGATGTCGGTGCTCAGCTTCGTGAAAGCGATACACCTGAAAATTTAGTGTTATCGGAAGAATTAAAAAAAGTTGTATTTGATACGATTGAAAATTTACCTGAAGAGCTTAAAATTGCTATCTGTTTAAGGGAATTAGACGGTTTAAGCTATGAAGAAATCGCAGAAGTGATGGAGTGTCCGATAGGAACAGTACGTTCACGTATTTTCCGTGCAAGGGAAGCAATTGATGCGAAAATCAATCCACTTATGCAGTAAGTAGAATTAGTTTTAGAAATCTCGAAAATCATTGGAGACAATTATGCAACAACGCATTATTCAACGCGAATACCTTTCTTCTTATATGGACGGGCAAGATGTTGATAGAGAGTTTGTAGAGACTTTAACCCATAGCACAGAATTACAGCAAAAATGGGCAAGTTATCATACTATTCGCAGTGTGATGCAAGGCGATGAAATCATTTTAGGTGCGGATTTTTCTGCCCAAATGGAAGCCTTACTTGAGAACGAAGAAATTAAATCTCAAAATACTGCGGAAAAACCAAAAGGTTTATTACTTAAACTTAAACGTTGGAGTACACCTATTTTACAAGCAGGTATTGCTGCCTCGGTGTGCTTAGTGGCAGTAATTGGCGTAAATTCAATGAACTCTAGCGAAGGCATTGCTCAAACTCAGCAACCTGTGTTACAAACGTTTCCTTTTAGTAATTCTGTTGAGGCGGTAAGGTACACTGCTTTAGTACAAGAGCAGCCAACTACTGAACAATTAGAAATTCAGCAACGCAAAATTAATGCGTTGTTGGAAAATCACGAGTTACAACGCCGTACAAATAATTTGCAAAATACTTTGCCAGAAGAAAAACAGAAAGCCCAAACTTCAACTTCTTCTAATTAGATTAGTAAAGTAGAACGGAATGAACTAAAAGAAAAAATTAAGAAAGCTACATAATTAGTAATTATGTAGCTTTTTGTATGGCAAATATAACGAAAAATAGAAATAACTTACAAATAGCGAAATAATTTTAATTTTGATAAAATGGGCACAATTAATTTGATTTGAGAATAAATATGTTTATTAAGATAATAAAATCTTTTTTGATGTTCATAGCTATTTTCACTTGTTCTGGTTTTGCTTTGGCAGCAGATACAGGGATAAAAACACCTTTATCATATTTAGCGTCAATGGCTGAAGCACATAAAAAGTCGAATTATGAATTACTTTATATTTTTCAGCAAGACAGCAACGTAGGATCTTTCCGATTGCGTCATATATTTACTGATAAAGCGTATGCCCAATTATTAAACCTCGATCATAACCGAGAAGAAATTATCCTAAAAGGTAACAGCGTTAGTTATTTAGGATACAATTTTCGGCCTTTTAGCTTAAATAGCCACCATATTTTAGATAACCTTCCTAATGTTCTTTACGCAGATTACCATAACTTAAAAGGGTATGTTTTTTTAGATTTGGGTAAAGATCGTATTTCAGATAGAGTGACGAAAGTCATTCGCATTTTACCAAAAGATACTTTCCGTTATTCTTACACGCTTTGGATTGATGAAGAAACCAATTTGCTACTTAAAAGCCAATTACAAAATGAAGACAATATTGTGTTAGAAGAATTTCGAGTATTACAGCTTTATCAATCTCCAGAGCTTGAAATGATTGCAAATGCGATTAACTCTTTAATGTTGCCGTCCTTAACCTCTCCCCCAAAAGAAGAGGTCAAATTGCCTTATGATTGGGATATTAAAGAACTACCAACAGGTTTTGAGCTAGTACAGAACCAAACAGTAACAGGGGCAACCTATCAATTTGACAGTGAATATGTAGATAGCCGTTTATATAGTGATGGTTTATCTAGTTTGACAATTTACGTTATGCCTAGTCAGGGGGCTAATTTTGATGAATATGCTTGGCGACAAGGTAAATTAACCATTTTAAACCAGACAATTAATGATAAAGATATTGTTATTATTGGCGATGTACCGCTACAAGTAGCTAAGCAGATTTTGAAAAATATTCAGTTTAAAGAAGGAGCATCGCAATGATGATAGAAGAAGCCAGTGTGGTTGAATATCGTAATGGTATTGCGATTGTACAATGCAACGCAAAAAGTGCTTGTGGTGCTTGTTTGGCTCGTACTGCTTGTGGTTCAAAAGCATTATCCGCTTTAGCTGGTGAAAAAATGGCTCCTCGTTTTAGTATTCGTGTCGACGAGCCGTTAAAAGTGGGAGATAAAATTCAGTTAGGTTTAGCTGAAAATACGCTACTGAAAAGCGTTTTTTTAATTTATGGGATACCTTTGCTTGCTTTAATCATCACAGCGGTCGGATTTTCACAATTTTTTGCAAATGAACTTATCGTTTTATTCGCAATGTTGATTTTTACAGCAATAAGTTTCTGGGGGGTAAAGAAATTAATGGATAAACGCAGTCAGCAAATCCATTTTTCGCCCATCTTTTTAGGTAAAGTTTAGGAGATTTGAATGGACAAAATATGGCTTAATAATTACCCGCCTTACTCGCCAAAAACCATTGAGGTGAATCAATATGAATCATTAGTTGATATGTTTGAAGCCGCAATAAAACGCCATCTAGATATTCCAGCTTATATTAATATAGGGCAAATTCTAACCTTTCGTAAATTAGAAGAACGTAGCCGTGCTTTTGCTGCTTATTTACAAAATGAATTACGTTTAGAAAAAGGTGATCGTATTGCGTTAATGATGCCCAATTTATTGCAATATCCAATCGCCTTATTCGGTGCTTTGCGTGCAGGGCTCGTTGTGGTGAATGTCAATCCGCTTTATACGCCCCGTGAATTAGAGCACCAACTTAACGACAGTGGTGCAAAGGCGATTGTAATTATTTCCAACTTTGCGGCAACTTTAGAAAAAGTGGTATTTAATACGAATATAAAACACGTTATTTTAACTCGAGTAGGCGATCAGCTCTCTTTTGGTAAGCGTACTTTAGTGAATCTCATCGTTAAATATATTAAGAAATCAGTTCCCAAATATAAGTTGCCTCACGCTGTTAGCTTTAGAGCAGCCTTAAGTATTGGCAAGAAAAGGCAGTATGTAAAACCGTATATTTTAAGTTCTGACCTCGCCTTTTTACAATATACAGGCGGTACAACTGGTGTGCCTAAAGGTGCAATGCTAACGCATCAAAATCTCATTGCCAATATGATGCAAACAAAATGGATTGTAGATCCACTATTAGGTAACGCTAAAAATATGATTGGTGCTACTGCCTTGCCGTTATACCATATTTTTGCATTATCTTTGAACTGTCTCTTATTTCTTGAACTAGGTATTACAGGATTATTAATTACAAATCCTCGTGATATTCCAAGCCTTATTAAAGAATTAAAGAAATATAAAGTATCTATTTTTACAGGGGTAAATACACTATTTAGTGCATTACTGAATAATCAAACACTAAAAGAAGTGGATTTTTCATCCTTAAAATTAAGTGTTGGCGGCGGGGCTGCAATTCAAGCTAATGTGGCACAAGATTGGTACGATTTAACAGGCTGTCACATTATTGAAGGCTATGGCATGACTGAATGTTCGCCTGTTATTAGTGCAACACGTAGTGATTCAGTAGAATATTCAGGCTCAATAGGTATTCCTTTGCCAAATACAGATATTCGCATTGTAGATGCTGAAGGTAATGAGCTACCTTTGGGCGAGCAAGGCGAGTTATTAGTTAAAGGCCCTCAAGTGATGCAAGGGTATTGGAATCGCCCAGAAGAAACGGCAAAAGTATTAAATGATGGCTGGATGGCAACAGGCGATATTGTTGTAATGGGTGAAGATCTTAATTTACGCATCGTTGATCGTAAAAAAGATATGATCCTTGTTTCTGGTTTTAATGTCTACCCAGCTGAAATTGAAGATGTTATTTCACAAAATCCAAAAGTGAATGAAGTTGTTGCTATTGGTGTGCCGAGTGAGCTTTCTGGTGAAAGTATAAAAATTTTTGTGACGAAAAAAGATGAAAGCTTAACCTGCGATGAACTACGTCGTTATTGCCGTCAATTTTTAACTGGCTATAAAATTCCACGTGATATTGAATTTCGTGATGAACTACCTAAAAGTAATATTGGAAAAATTCTTCGCAACGTACTAAGAGATGAAGAATCAGCAAAATCAAACGTTAATAACGCTTAAATAACATAATTAAGGAGCTTACAATGAAAATTGTTGAGGTAAAACACCCGCTTGTAAAACATAAATTAGGTTTAATGCGAGAAGCAGAAATTAGCACCAAAGATTTCCGTGAGTTAGCAAATGAGATTGGTAGCCTATTGACTTATGAAGCAACCAAAGATCTTGAAATGGAAAAAGTAGAGATTAATGGTTGGAATGGTAAGAAAATTTCAGTTGAACGAATTAAAGGTAAAAAAGTTACCGTGGTGCCAATTTTGCGAGCTGGTTTAGGTATGATGGATGGGGTGCTAGAACACATACCCAGTGCAAGAATTAGTGTAGTGGGGATTTATCGTGATGAAGAAACGTTAAAACCAGTTCCTTATTTTTCAAAATTAGCAAATGATGTAGATGAACGCCTAGCGATTATCACAGACCCAATGTTAGCAACGGGTGGCTCAATGGTAGCAACGATTGATCTACTGAAAAAAGCAGGTTGTAAACACATTAAAGTATTAGTATTAGTTGCAGCACCCGAAGGGATTAACGTGCTAGAAGAGGCTCACCCAGATGTTGAACTTTACACAGCTTCAATTGATAGCCACTTAAATGAAAAAGGATATATTATTCCAGGCTTAGGTGATGCGGGCGATAAAATTTTTGGCACCAAATAGTATTTAACGTTAATAAAAATACAAGCGGTCATATTTTGTAAAATTTTTGCAAATATGACCGCTTGTTGATCTGCATTTCAAAACCTAGGTTCTTAATGTGAGGTGCAGATCATTTTTGGGAGAGATCATCAAGCGGTCAAATCTTAACATTTTTTTGCAAATTATTCTAAAAATCCTTCCAATAACTCATTTAAGAATAATTTTCCGTGCAGGGTAATTTGCCAATGCGTTGGAGTTTCAAAAATATAATCTTGGCTTAATGCCCAATCCATTGTGGGGCGAACAACCTCCCTATCTAGCCCTGTAAACCATTCAAACTCTTGTTTTGGCACAGCTTCAAGCAAACGGAATCGGTTCATAAAAAACTCAAATGGGCGATCTTCTAGCTCAATTAAATCTTGGCTGTAGCGGTATTCACCCCGCATATAGCCTTTTGGGTGTTTGGTTTTACTAAAGCGGTAAATTTCGCCCGTTGGATAGGAAATTTTACCGTGAGCACCGCAACCAATTGCTAAATAATCGCCAAACCGCCAGTAATTGAGATTGTGCTTGCATTGGTAGCCTTTTTTCGCATAGGCAGACGTTTCGTATTGCTCATAGCCTGCCGCAGTTAAAAGTTGATGCCCCTGCTCAAAAATATCCCATAATTCGTCATCATCTGGCAAAGTGGGTTTACGATAATAAAACATCGTATTAGGCTCAATAGTGAGCTGATACCACGATAAATGCGGCGGATTAAGGGCAATGCCTTGCTCCAAATCACTCAACGCCTGCTTCACAGATTGATTTGGTAAACCGTGCATTAAATCAATATTAAAACTGTTCAAGCCAAATTTTGCAGAATTTTGGGCACAAAACGCTTGCGTTTTGAACGTTGGCTCAGCCAACGGCTCCGAAGGAGCGAGTGAGCAAAGCGAACGAGTAAATTTGACCGCTTGTTTTGCCTCATTTGCATCGTGAATTCGTCCGAGTTTGAGCAATTTTTCTGGCTCGAAACTCTGAATGCCCATTGAGATGCGGTTGACTCCGCCTTGGGTGTAGCCTGCAAATTTCTCCGCCTCTGCTGTGCCAGGGTTGGCTTCAAGCGTGATTTCAATACCCGCCTCAAAGGGGATTCGCTTTTCTACTTCTTTTAATAAATAAGCAATACCTTCGGACGAAAACAGACTTGGTGTGCCGCCACCAATAAAAATAGAGTGTAATTTACGATCGCCTATGGCTGCTTGATAAGCGGTTAAATCTTGCAATAAATCTGCAAGGAGATGTTCAATATATTCTTTCTCTGGAATCAACCCTTTTTGAGCGTGCGAGTTGAAATCGCAGTATGGGCATTTTTGTACACACCAAGGGATATGGATATAAAGGCTTAAAGGCGGTAAAATTAGTTTCACGTTAAATATTCGTTGTGTTTAAGAGACGTAAATAATAACGAAAAGCAAATAAAGTGGGAAGTAGAGATTTTTTCGTGAACTAGATCACAAATTCAAAAATTACCGCTTTACCACTTTGTTGTTAATGATATGATAATTTCGTTTCAAAAAATTAATATGTTTTGATAAATTCACTTCATATTAAAAACAAACTATCCAATATAGCGACCTTAAGGAGCTTACTATGACAAAACAATTTGAACATAACGAATCACGTCGTGGTTTTATGAAATTGATGGCTGGTGTGGGTGCAGGTTTTGCATTCAGCACGACATTAGGCACATTCTCAGCACCAGTAGCAGCGGCAATGGCTCCTGCAAAAGGCTCTGTGATTGAAGCGGGTATTTCTTACTCTCTTTCCACAGGGTTCGACCCATTACGTACCACTGGTGCAACCCCAATGGCAGCAAACCTCCATATTTTTGAAGGACTCGTGGATTTACACCCAGCCACTCGCGAGCCATACTTAGGTTTAGCGGCAAAAATGCCTGAAAAAGTGGACGACGTAACCTACCGTGTAACACTACGTGATGGTGCGGTATTCCACGATGGCAAGCCAGTAACTACTGCAGATGTTGTATTCTCTTTTGAGCGTGTACTAGATGACAACAATAAATCTCTATTCAAAGGTTTTATTCCATTTATTGACAGCGTAAAAGCAATTGATGAGAAAGTCGTTGAATTTAAACTCAAATATCCATTTGCATTATTTAAAGAGCGTTTAACGATTATCAAAATCGTACCGAAACATGTGATTGAATCTGTGGGCGAAAGTGCATTTGATGCAAACCCAGTAGGTTCTGGTCCATATAAATTTGTCTCTGCGGTTAAAGATGACAAAATCGTCTTTGAAGCATTTACTGCTTATAATGGTATCTATCCAGCGAAAGCAGAAAAAATGGTTTGGTCATTGTTATCGGACGATGCTGCTCGTGTAACTGCACAAGAATCTAAACGTGTTCAAGCGATTGAGTCTGTACCTTATCTTGATATTCAACGTTTAAAATCGAAAAGACAATCTATTGATTCAGTTCAATCATTTGGCTTATTGTTCTTAATGTTTAACTGTGCCGAAGCACCGTTTAACAACCCGAAAGTACGTCAAGCATTCCACTATGCGTTAGACACTCAAAAAATGATCGATATCGTCTTCTTAGGTAACGCACGCAAAGCAACGTCTTACTTACAAGAAACGCACCCTGATTATGTGAAAGCAGAAACTCAGTACGATTTCAACAAAGAAAAAGCAGTTGCACTATTAAAAGAAGCAGGTGTAGATAAATTAGAGTTTGAATTACTCGCAACAGATACTTCTTGGGTGAAAGAATGTGCACCATTAATTCTTGAGTCTTGGAATACTATCCCAGGTGTGAAAGTAACTTTACGCCACTTACAATCTAGTGCGTTATATGGTGAGTACATTGCATCAGGTAACTTCAAAGTGGTTGTTGCACCAGGTGACCCGTCTGTATTCGGTAACGATGTGGACTTATTATTAAGCTGGTTCTACCGTGGTGACGGTTGGGCGAAAAATCGCTACCGCTGGTCTGAAACCGCAGAATATGCAGAGGTACAAAAACTGTTAGATGCAGCAGTGGCAGCAAAATCACACGATGCTGCAAAAGCAGAATGGGCAAAAGTGTTCAATATTATTGCTGAACAAGTTCCGCTCTATCCTCTTATCCACCGTAAATTACCAACGGCTTGGGATGCTAAAGCATTAACGGACTTCCAACCATTGCCAACCACAGGTATGTCATTCTTAGGTGTTGGACGTAAATAAGCCTTAACACACGGCTAAGCAAGCGGTTGTTTTTGGGGAAAATTTTGCAAAAAATCGACTAAAATCAACCGCTTGTCACTTTAAATTTATACTCAAATTTTCTGTGTTTTTATATAACAACATAGAGTGCGTTTGGCATACTGAAAACAAATTAACCAAGAGTATTTCGCACTCGACCTTCCTATAATATTTTATAGTTGGAGATAAAAATGGAAATTGTACTGCGTCTGTTATTCCGCCGCATATTGGCACTACCTATTATGATCATCGGGGTGACAGCACTCGTTTTTATTATTTTACAATTCACGCCGGGCGATGCTGCAACCGTAGCATTAGGCGATGCTGCCAGTGATGAAGCTAAAGCATTATGGCGTGAGCAACGTGGGTTAAACGATCCGTTACTGGTTCAATACTTTCGTTTTCTCGGAAACCTTCTCGTGTTTGATTTAGGGGTAACTACTCCACCTGAATTACCTATTTCATCAATGATTGCCAAAGCGTTCCCAATCACATTGCAATTAACCTTTATCGGTGTCATTTTAGCTGCGGTTATCTCATTTACACTAGGTGTATTTGCAGCACTTCATCGTGATCGTCTTGTCGATCAAATCATTCGTCTGTTCTCCGTTGCAGCAGTTGCAACACCATCTTTCTGGCTCGGTATTTTATTAATTCAATACTTCTCACTTGAACTCGATTGGTTGCCATCTGGTGGTTATGTACCATTTAGTGAAGATCCGAAAGAGTGGGCTATCTCAATGGTTCTACCGTCTCTTGCATTAGCGATTCCAGTTTGTGCCTCATTAATCCGTGTAGTACGTACTGCAATGGTAGAAGAAATGGATAAAGATTATGTGCGTACCGCAATTGGTAACGGTGTACCATATTCAACCGTTATTCGTCGTAATGTATTGCGTAATGCCTTAATTACACCTGTAACCGTTCTTGGCTTGCGTGTCGGTTACTTACTCGGTGGAGCAGTTGTTATCGAACAGATTTTTGACTTACCAGGTATGGGTAAATTGATTTTCAATGGAATTACTAATTTGGACTTAAACTTAGTACAAGGCGTGGTACTAACCATTGCATTGACTTTCGTGTTAGTCAATATCATTGTTGATATTCTTTACCTAATTATTAACCCTAAAATTCGGAGTCTATAATGTTTCGTCAAGGATTAGCAGACAGACTTGCTTCTGGCGGGGCAAGATTCAAAGCATTATCAACCACATCCAAGATCGCGTTAATTTTCTTAATTATTATGGCTCTTATCGCAATTTTGGCACCATTAGTTGCACCTTATGACCCACTTCAAACACTACGCCCAGTCCAAGCTCCAGGTTCAGAGTATTGGTTCGGTACAGATCGTTTAGGGCGAGATATTTTCTCTCGTATCGTTTACGGAGCAAGAACCTCACTCTTTATCGGGTTAGGGGCTGTAGCTTGTGCCATTGTATTTGGCAGTATCTTGGGAGCAACCGCGGCAACCGCTGATAAATTCGGTAACGAAGTGATTATGCGTCTGATGGATATTCTAATGGCATTCCCAGGCATTGCACTTGCTGCTGTATTATTAGCTACTTTCGGTAACTCGTCGCCGATTATTATCCTCACCATTGCAATTGTTTACACGCCGCAGCTAGCTCGTGTTGTGCGTGCAAATGTCGTTTCTCAATGGGAAGAAGACTATGTGCGTGCTGAGCGTGTCATTGGTGGTAGCCGTACTTATATCTTATTAAAACACGTTGTGCGTAATACTGCAGCACCTGTACTAGTGTTTGCCACAGTAATGGTTGCTGATGCGATTATTCTTGAAGCATCACTTTCTTTCTTAGGTGCAGGGGTTCAGCCACCACATCCTTCTTGGGGTAATATTTTATCTGAAGGGCGTAACTTAGTCTTAAGTGGCTTCTGGTGGGCAACAACGTTCTCTGGTTTGTGTGTACTTTTAACCGTATTATCGTTGAATATTCTCTCTGAAGGTTTAACGGATGCATTAGCGAATCCGAAAACGAAGAAGAGTCCAACTGCAGTAAAAAATGATGTATCAAAACCGCTTTCAACCGATGTTCAAGAAGCAATGGCTGAAGGCTTAGCATTAAAACGCTACTTACTTCAATTGAACCAAGCAGAAGCCGTGCGTACAGACCGTATGCAACTTAACCCAAATGCAAAACCGATTTTGCAAGTGAAAAACTTATCTATCCGCTTCCCAAACCGTTATGGCGAAACCCCATTGGTGGATAACATCAGCTTTACCGTACATGAAGGTGAAACGATGGGCTTAGTGGGAGAATCTGGCTGTGGTAAATCAATCTCTGCTTTCTCAATTATGGGATTATTACCACCAACTGCAAAAATCACGGGTGAAATCCTGTTTACTGACCGTGCTGGCAATCAGTACGATTTACTGAAAACAGATAAGCTTAATGATCTTCGTGGTCATGAGATTTCAATGATTTACCAAGATGCGTTAAGTGCGTTAAATCCATCAATGCGTATTCGTGAGCAAATGGAACAATTAATTAGTCGCGGTGGTAAACAGTCAGCAGAAACCTTGCTCAGCTGGGTACAGCTTGATCCTGAAAAAACGCTCAACCGCTATCCTCACGAGCTTTCAGGTGGTCAGCGTCAGCGTGTTCTTATTGCAATGGCATTGGCACGTGAGCCAAAACTGTTAATTGCAGATGAACCAACCACAGCGTTAGACGTAACCGTTCAAGCAGAAGTCATTAAGCTTCTCAACGAATTGCGTGAAAAACTGGGCTTTGCAATGGTGTTTGTGAGCCACGATTTAGCCTTAGTTGCTCAAATTGCTCACCACATCACGGTAATGTATGCAGGACAAGTGGTAGAAGCATCGCCAACTAGCGACTTACTGATGCATCCAACGCACGAATATACACGTGGTTTGTTAGGCTCAGTACTTTCAACGGAATGTCGTGCAGAACGCTTATATCAAATTCCAGGCAGTGTGCCTTCTCCGTTTGACTTTGCAAACGGTGACCGTTTCGCTAGCCGCTCATTGCGTCCTGATGCGAATCCAAAACAACACTTGAAACTTGTTCCAACTGGAGAACACCCACAACACGTTTGGGCATCTCACTTAGAAGAAAATCAGGGAGCTAAACTATGAGTATGAAACCCATTAAAGAGCAGCCGATTATTGAGCTGAAAGATATTGTTGTCGAGTTTCGCTCCCGTGATGGAACGCTATTCAACCCGAAAAAATTCCGTGCGGTAAATGGTGTGAGTTTAGATATTCACGCTGGCGAAACAGTTGGTATTGTAGGGCAATCTGGCTGTGGCAAATCTACCCTAGCAAACGTGATGATAAGCCTTCAAAAACCAACTTCAGGTACGGTAAAATTCAACGGCTTGCAGATGAAATACGGTAGTGCAGAAGCTCGTAAATACTTCGGTAGCCAAGTATCTGTTATCTTCCAAGATCCAGCAACGGCACTAAACCCTCGTATGCGTGTATTAGATATTCTCAAAGATCCGATGGATATTCATAATATCTTACAACCACGAGAGCGTGAAAAACGAGTTTATGATCTTCTCTCTCGTGTAGGTTTACCACGTTCTGCTGCACTAGTTGAGCCAACTCGTTTATCGGGTGGTCAAAAACAGCGTGTCGCAATCGCCCGTGCATTGGCATTAAATCCCAAATTAATTGTAGCTGATGAACCAACTTCAGCACTTGATGTATCAGTTCGAGCTCAAGTCCTGAACTTACTTGCCGATTTGAAGAAAGAGTTAAATCTTGCAATGGTGTTTATCTCTCACGATTTACAAACGGTTAATCAGGTTTCGGATCGAATTGTGGTAATGAATGGCGGTAAAATTGTCGAAATGGGGAATGCAAGACAAGTTTTTGACACACCTAAAGAGGCATATACAAGAACCTTGATTGAGTCAGCCCCCTCATTATTATAATACGGTAGGGGCAAATCCAATTTGCCCCATAATTCAGTTTATTATTTTCGCTACAAGCGGTAAAATTTTCACCCAATTTTACCGCTTGTATTTTATTTTATGATCACACTTAACCAAATTCTCGAAACAGATTTACTGATTGTCGGCTCTGGTATCGCAGGGCTTTCTGCCGCAGTTGAAGCAAAAAGCAAAGGCATTAATGCTTTACTGATTAGCAAATCCACGATTGGTTCGGGAGCCAGTTATTTTCCGCTGAAAGCAACTCTTGGCATTCAAGTGACAGGCGATGAAAACGACTATTCGCTTTTTAGAGAAGATATTGAACATATCGGTAAGGGCAAAATCAACCCAAATGTGGTACAGGCTTATATTGAAGATTCACCGAAAGCAATTGCTTTATTAGAGCGTATCGGCTTTAAGCCTTGGAAGCGTAATGACAACCGCCCAGCTTGCTTTGCCAAATATACCCGCCCTATTTATTTAATTAAGGATTGGCGAGAGGCTGCCTTGCGAGCTAAAAAGATTTTACAAGAGCAACAGATTCCGTTCTATGAAAATGCGACGCTTTTACATATCGTTGCCGAGCATAATCAAGTGCAAGGCGCTGTATTTGCATATACTACAAGCGGTCAAATTTCTTATATTTTTTGCAAAACTAACCATATCATTTTAGCCGCGGGTGGTCTTGCTGGGCTTTATAAAGATAACCTCTACCCAGCTGATGTGATAGGCTCGCTTCATTCTGTTGCCAAACAAGCTGGGGCAACATTAGTCAATCTGGCTTTTATTCAATTTATTCCTGCCTTTGTTGAACCCAAATATAAGGTATTATTCGGGGAACATACGTTGAAATACGTCACTGAAATTACCGACTCAACAGGCAAAAATCTATTCCCTCATTTAAATGAAGCACAATTTAGCAAAATGATGCTTGAACGCAGCCACTACGCTCCTTTCAGTTTAGATTTCAAGTGCGTAGAATTTGATTTGGTTATGATGAAACATTTGCTGGAAAATCCAAATGAAAAAGGGATTTACCTTAAATACAGCCCAAAACTTTATGAAGATAAAGAAGAATTTTACACCGTCTATTTAAATTGGCTGAAAAATGAAGTGGGGATTGATTTAGTGAGAGATAAAATTGCGATTAAACCTTTTGCTCATAGTTGCAATGGTGGGATTCAAATTAATGAATGGGGTGAAAGCTCCGTTAAAGGTTTGTTTGCAATTGGAGAAATAGCCCATTGTATTGAGGGTGCAAACCGTATGGGGGGCAATTCAGTTGGGGGCGGTTTAGTATTTGCAAAACGTGCCGTTGCTGAAATTATACGCACTCTACAAAACGTACATTTGCAAAAAAATGCAGATTTTTCACCGCTTGTCGTTGCGGAAAAAGCATTAAATAAACTGGCTAATCCAAATGCCAATCTAACACTTTCTGCAAGCGAAGTGCTTTCCACTATTAGAGAGAATATGGCACTATATGCGAATGTTTATCGTACCCCAAGTAACCTTAAACTGTTACTTAACACTCTAAATAATTTGGAGCAGCAATTTGATCCAATCTACCACGCCCAACATCAAGGTATTGAAATTTATAATGCATTAAAAACCGCTCAATTAATAGTAAAGCATATGATTGATGAGAAGAGTTTGGGGGCACACTACTTATCTGAATAAAATTAGTCTATAATACGCCTCTTCCTGTCATAATAACTTAGGAGTATAAATGAACAACTACCTACTCAAATTAAAGCCTAGTACGGCGGTCATACTTTCTCTTCTGACTGTCTTTATTTTAGGTTTTACGATGATTGCCCTTGGCTGGGTGCCTCAAATTTCAATTTTAGCAGTCATTGTTATCCTCTTACTTTTTGGGTTAGTGAATAAAATTCCGTTTAAAAATATGCAGGAGGGTATGGCAAATGGGCTGATGTCTGGTATTGGTGCCATTTATTTGTTCTTTTTTATTGGATTATTAGTTTCTGCATTAATGATGTCTGGGGCAATCCCAACCTTAATGTATTATGGCTTAAGTGTGATTTCTCCTGAGTTATTTTATATCTCTGCTTTTGCCTTGAGTTCTGTGGTCGGTATAGCGTTAGGTAGTAGTTTAACAACAACCGCCACTATTGGCGTTGCCTTTATTGGAATGGCAGCTGCATTTGGCGCGAACCCGGCAATTGTTGCAGGAGCCGTTGTTTCCGGTGCCTTTTTTGGTGATAAAACCTCTCCGCTTTCAGACACCACCACTATTGCAGCGTCTATTGTGGGTATTGATATGTTTGCTCATATTCGCAATATGCTTTATACCACCATACCAGCGTGGATATTTACCGCACTTATACTTTGGTTTTTAACCGAACCAGCTGATGCTCAGAACTTAGCGAATATTGAAGACCTAAAAACCCATTTACAAGCCACAGGGCTTATTCACGGTTATACACTACTGCCATTTATAACCTTAATTTTAATGGCGATGAATCGTATTAATTCAATTTATATCATCGTCACGACTGTAATTTTATCGCTTATTATTACCTACACGCATAGCTCACCCAGTTTAGAGCAACTGGGTAATTATTTCTTTACGGGTTATAAACCCGCTGAAGGTATTGACTTAGGTGAAGTGGAATCTTTAGTATCTCGTGGTGGTATTAATAGTATGTTCTTTACTGTTACTATTGTTGTATTGGCATTAAGTTTAGGTGGTTTATTACAAATTTTAGGTATTTTACCTGCTCTACTTAAAGGCATTAGTAGTTTTTTAACCAATACTGGGCGTGTTACTTTTGTGGTTGCAAGCACTGCGGTAGGTATTAATGTATTAATCGGTGAACAATATTTAAGCTTATTATTATCAGGTAATACCTTCCGTTCCACCTATGAACATTTAGGGCTTGAGCTGAAAAATTTATCTCGCACTATTGAAGATGCTGGCACGGTAATCAATCCATTAGTGCCTTGGAGTGTGTGTGGTGTGTTTATCAGCAGTGTTCTGAATGTGCCAGTGTTAGACTATTTGCCTTATGCATTCTTCTGTTACATTTGTTTAATCCTCACGTTAATTTTTGGATTTACAGGCGTAACTATCAGTAAAAAGCCAACTAAGACATAAAGTTAAGATACAAAAAATGCCTACAAATTTGTAGGCATTTTTGCTTATCAGAGCTGAATAACTATTTGTTTTGCTAACTCTCTAGCAAGTTTATCAATATGCAATACATCAGCAATTTCTTTCATTTCAATTGGGGCAATATTTTCCACTACCGTTCTATTCACATTCACAATATCGGTAAAACGAATTTGTTCATTTAAAAATGCCTCAACGGCAATTTCATTTGCTGCATTCATCGCGGTTGTCGCATACTGCCCTTCTGCAAAAGCCTCAATCGCTAATTTTAAGTTTGGATAACGAGCAAAATCAGGCTCAATAAAAGTCAGCTCTTTTAATTTAAAGAAATCAAGTGGCGGTACGCCTGCATTAATTCGATTTGGGTATGCCATAGTGTGTGCAATCGGCGTACACATATCAGGATTACCCATTTGAGCAATCACCGAACCATCAATATATCTTACCATTGAGTGAATGATCGATTGCGGGTGAATAATAATTTCCATCTCGTCTGCTGTTGCATTAAATAACCAACGAGCCTCAATATACTCCAATCCCTTGTTCATCATTGTCGCAGAATCTACCGAGATCTTTTTTCCCATCGACCAATTTGGATGAGCGACAGCCTGAGCTGGGGTAATTGCCTCAAATTCAGTTAACGGTTTGGTGCGGAACGGACCTCCCGAACCAGTGAGAATAATTTTACTCACACCTAGTTCTGCAAGCGGGCAAAAACCGACTTTTTCTTGTGCTTCAGGCGGTAGCGATTGGAAAATCGCATTATGTTCACTATCTACCGGCAGTAATTTCGCTCCCGATTTGCAAGCTTCATCAATAAAAATCTGTCCACAAGTTACCAATGATTCTTTATTGGCTAATAACACTTTTTTGCCTGCTTTCACAGCTGCAAGCGTTGGTAATAAACCAGCTGCTCCAACAATGGCTGCCATAACCATATCAACATAAGGGTGAGCGGAAAGCTCGCAAATTGCTTTTTGCCCTGATAACACTTCTGTTTTTATGCCTAAATTTGCCAATGATATTTTCAAGTCTTGAGCTGCTTTTTCATCATCCATTGCCGCAAAAGTGGGTTGATATTGCTGGCATTGTTCTGTCATTAATGCCACATTTTTTCCACCAACCAAAGCAAATACTTCATACTGTTCTTTATTATGTTCAACCACCGATAAAGTGCTTTTACCAATTGAGCCTGTTGAACCTAAAATCACTAACTTTTTCATTCTTTTCTCTTTATTTTTATGTAAGAGAAAATGCCACTTTCCCTTACAGATCTCAAATTTGATCTTGCAAAATTTTTATAAAAAACGACCGCTTATATTTAGCTTGAAAGTCTTTTTGCCTCAATCACATCGTCTAATTGCGATACTCTCGCCAATAATTTATTTAAAATGGCAACATTATTCAGTTGAATTTCCATATCAATCGTAGCCAGGCTGCGTTTAACGTCTGTTCGGCTAGAAACACCTAACACATTTACTTTTTCATTCGCCATAATTGCACTCACATCTCGCAATAAACCGTTTCGGTCATTTGCAATCACACGAATAGTTAAGCTCAAACCTGAAACATAGCCTTCCCCCCAATCTGCCTCTACTACACGTTCTGGATTTGTATTCAACAATTCGTGTAATTGCTCACAATCGGCTCGATGGATAGAAATACCTCTCCCTTGTGTGATATAGCCCAAAATTTCATCGCCTGGAATTGGCTGACAGCACCGAGCAATAGAGTGCATTAAATTACCAACCCCTTCAACAACCACATAACCTTTACTCGGTTTTTGCTGGTTATTATTTTTATTAACCTGTTTTAACACCGCCTCATCTTCTTGCTCGGCAGTCGGCTTAATTAATTTCGATTGCAAATAATGCATTAACTGATTTAAACGAATATCACCGCCACCGATGCCTGCGTATAAATCATCAAACTGTTTTAAGTTATAGCGAGGCAGCGCATATTCCTCAATTTGTCTAAATGTGAAACCAAATTTTTCCATTTCGGTTTCAAGAGCCTCTTTACCAATCGGAATATGCTTTTCTCGATCTAATTTTTTAAACCAAGCAATAATTTTTGAGCGAGCCTTGCTCGTATTCACGAAACCCGTATTTGGATTAAGCCAATCTCGGCTTGGGTTGGGTTCTTTCTGAGTGATGATTTCAACCTGATCGCCCATTTGCAAATGGTAAGTAAACGGCACAATTCGGCCTGCTACTTTTGCCCCAATACAACGATGTCCGATTTCGCTGTGGATTGCATACGCAAAATCCAGCGGAGTTGCTTTTTGTGGCAGATCGATTACCTCGCCTCTTGGCGTAAAGACATAAACACGATCATCAAAAATTTGTGTCCGCATTTCTGCCACCATATCCCCTGAATCGGCAAGATCGTTTTGCCACTCAAGTAATTTACGTAACCACACAATTTTTTCTTCATAGCCTGAACGCCCAGCAGTTGCTCCCTCTTTGTATTTCCAGTGAGCAGCCACCCCCAGCTCGGCATCATCGTGCATTTGCTGGGTACGAATTTGTACCTCAATCGTTTTATCTTCTTCACCTAATACCACGGTATGCAAAGATTGGTAGCCATTTGGTTTTGGATTGGCAATATAATCATCAAAATGTTCGGGTAAGTGAGTGTATTTAGTATGGATAATACCTAATGCGGTGTAGCAATCTTCTAGCGTTGGCACAATCACCCTCACCGCTCGAATATCAAAAAGCTGATCAAATCTCAAACGCTTTTTCTGCATTTTTTTCCAAATGCTATAAATATGTTTTGGGCGTCCATAAATCTGTACATTGTCGATTTCATCAACTAAACAAGCGGTCAAATCTTCAATAAAATTTGCAATATAACGTTCGCGATCAAATCGGCGTTCGCCTAAATCAAATTTAGCAATTTGGGTATAAGTCGCGGGGTGTAACGTACGGAAACAATAATCTTCCAACTCCCATTTAAGCTGCCCGATACCTAAACGGTTGGCAAGCGGTGCATAAACGTGGAAACATTCTTTGGCGGCTAATACGATGTCTTCTTCAGTATGTTGGCTACTATCTCTCAAATAAGCAATGCGTTCAGCCAGTTTAATCACTACGCAACGAAAATCGTCTACCATTGCCAGTAACATACGGCGGATATTATCGATTTGTAAATCAGACACATTGTGAGCAGATAACTGGCGGATATTTTCCATTTCCAGCACGCCTTTCACTAAGTTTTTGATGTGATTATTAAAATCTTCTTTTAATTGAACAAGATCAATAATATTGTGTTTTACAAGAGGGAAAAGCAACGCCGCCACTAGGCTGTCATCGTCCATATTCAAGCCGTGAAGCACTTCGACCATTTCAATGCCATACCACATCAAACTATAATCGGTATCGAGCTTTTCTTGAGCGTACTCCCAAGCGTGTTGAATGTGCTCAAATGTAACAGGAGACATATTCAGGCTCGTACACCAGCTTGCTAATTCAAAATTATTTGGATCAAGTTGGTGGGAATAACGAATTGCTACCATAAAGCCTCCTTGTAAATTTTCGTCAAAATCAGACCGCTTGTTATCGCTGAATATGGGGTGCAATTATACGTCCAATTTCAGAAAAAATTTACTTATTTTATAAAAATTTAGCACAGAGATTAGCATCGTGATTACTCCTTAAGAGGTAACATTCTTGTGATAAATCAAACCTATTAACACAATTATTTGCACGACTTCACGCTCTTGATTAAAATACTCGCGTTTTTATTTATTTTCTGTGGGAACAATGACAATTTTAGTGTTAGGAATCAATCATAAAACCGCCTCTGTGGGTTTAAGAGAGAAAGTCGCATTTGTGGATAGCAAACGTGAGCTCGCTCTCAAGCAAATTCAAGAAAGTGGATTAGCCGAAAGCGTTGTTATTCTTTCTACTTGTAACCGCACCGAACTCTATTTCCATCAGCCCAATATTTCGCCTCACAAAGAGAGTGATGATAATATTAAATGGCGTGAACAGTGCTTAAAATGGTTTGCTCAAGTGCATCAACTTGATGAAAAAGCACTAGGTGAATGCCTCTATTTCAAACAAAATTTAGATGCTGCTAACCACTTAATGAACGTGGCAAGTGGCTTGGATTCTCTTATTTTAGGTGAGCCCCAAATTTTAGGGCAAGTAAAACAAGCTTATCAATATAGCGAAGATTTTTACCAACAACATCACAAAACGATCTCTACCAAGTTATCTCGCTTATTCCAACGCACATTTGCTACTGCAAAACGTGTTAGATCTGAAACGGAAATTGGTAGCCAAGCGGTTTCTGTTGCTTATGCAGCTTGTGGTTTAGCTCGCCAAATTTTTGATAATTTCGGGAAATTACGTTTTTTGCTTGTGGGGGCGGGTGAAACCATTGAATTAGTGGCTCGTTACTTAATTCAACACGGTGCAAAAAATATGATGGTGGCTAATCGTACCCATATTCGGGCAGAAATGTTAGCGGAAAAATTAAATTTCCCAATGCAAATTCTCTCTCTAAGTGCATTACAACTAGGCTTAAATCAAGCCGATGTCGTGATTAGCTCAACGGGCAGTGCGGATACACTTATCACTAAAGAGATGGTTGAAATTGCTCAAAAACAACGTCAATTTGACCCACTGTTGCTTATTGATATTGCGGTGCCTCGTGATATTGATGAAAAAGTAGGGGAATTAGAGGGCGTTTATTCTTATAGCGTAGATGATTTACAAAATATCATTCAACGCAATATGGCTCAACGTGAAGAGGCTGCAAAACAAGCGGCTGAAATCGTAAAAGAAGAGAGCAAAGCCTTCTTTGAATGGTTAAAACAGCAACAATCTAGCGATCTTATCAAACGCTATCGCCAAGATGCAGAACATATCCGACAAGAACTATTAGACAAAGCCTTGCAAGCTATCACACAAGGTCAAGATAGTGAAAAAGTGATCAGTGAATTAAGCTATAAACTCACTAATCAACTGCTCCATATACCAACCCAAGCTTTACAAGCTATGGCGAAAAGTGGAAATTCAACGGGGTTGCAAAGTTTTTCTAAAGCATTACGTTTAGAAGAATAATGTTGAGCACGCTGTGTTCCTATGCTTTTGCAAAAAATTGAAAAAATTTGACCGCTTGCTGATCTACACGATGCTTCCTACGGCAATTTATCTCAGATCACGCTTCTAATTTTAACTTTCCTCAAATTTCCGCTATAATGCTACTGTTTTTGCAACTCCTTGCAAATGATTGAATTTAGAGGACAAAAAATGACGCCTGTTGTTGCCTTAGTTGGTAGACCAAATGTGGGTAAATCCACCTTGTTTAACCGCTTAACTCGCACTCGAGATGCCTTAGTGGCAGACTTTCCTGGCTTAACCCGTGACCGCAAATATGGACACGCCAATATTGCTGGTTATGATTTTATCGTAATCGATACTGGCGGTATTGATGGTACAGAAGAGGGCGTGGAGGAAAAAATGGCAGAACAATCGCTATTAGCGATTGAAGAAGCAGATGTTGTTCTTTTCTTAGTAGATGCTCGTGCAGGTTTATTACCTGCAGATATTGGTATTGCACAATACTTACGTCAACGTGAAAAAACTACGGTGGTAGTTGCAAATAAAACAGATGGTATTGATGCCGACTCACACTGTGCAGAATTCTATCAACTTGGTTTAGGCGAAGTGGAACAAATTGCCGCAGCTCAAGGGCGTGGCGTGACACAGCTTATTGAGCAAGTGCTTGCGCCTCTTGGTGAACAGTTAAATGCAGAGCAAGCGGTCGATTCTGATGAAAATACTGCAAATAATGAAGAAGTAGATGAATGGGATACTGATTTTGACTTCGACAATGAAGAAGATACCGCTTTATTAGATGAAGCATTGGAAGAAGATACTGAAGAAACGATTGAAGACAAAAATATCAAAATTGCGATTGTTGGACGCCCAAATGTAGGCAAATCAACGCTTACTAACCGCATTTTAGGTGAAGATCGTGTGGTTGTGTACGATATGCCTGGAACAACTCGTGATTCTATCTACATTCCGATGGAGCGTGATGGTCAGCAATATACCATTATCGACACGGCGGGGGTGCGTAAGCGTGGTAAAGTCAATTTAGCCGTTGAGAAATTCTCCGTAATTAAAACGCTACAAGCTATTCAAGATGCCAACGTGGTGCTTTTAACCATTGATGCTCGAGAAGGTGTTTCTGATCAGGATTTATCGCTGCTTGGCTTTATTTTAAATGCTGGTCGTTCGCTAGTTATTGTAGTCAATAAATGGGATGGTTTATCGCAAGATATTAAAGATCAGGTGAAATCAGAACTTGATAGACGTTTAGATTTTATTGATTTTGCTCGTGTGCATTTTATCTCAGCACTACACGGCTCAGGTGTGGGCAATTTATTTGATTCGGTGAAAGAGGCCTATGCTTGTGCAACCCAAAAAACCTCAACCTCAATGCTGACCCGTATTTTGCGTATGGCAGCCGATGAACATCAACCTCCACTCGTAAATGGTCGCCGTGTTAAATTAAAATATGCCCACCCAGGTGGTTATAATCCGCCGATTATTGTTATTCACGGTAACCAAGTGGAAAAATTAGCTGATTCTTACAAGCGGTATTTAAGTAACTATTTCCGTAAGAGTTTGAAAATTATCGGCTCTCCGATTCGGATTTTATTCCAAGAAGGCAATAATCCATTTGCAGGTAAGAAAAATAAACTTACACCAAATCAATTACGAAAACGTAAGCGTTTGATGAAGTTTATTAAGAAAAGTAAGAAATAATTAGGCAAATCCCCCTTCCTTTCTTTAAAGAGGGGAGCATTCATAGATGATTTTTAACTTATCTGGCTATTTTAAATTGGATAATAAAATGAAGTTATGAATATGGAGATCTAGCCCCTCTTTAGGAAAGAGGGCTAGGGGAGATTTGATAAAGGAGCAAAATAAATATGATGATGCAATACTCTCCCAAATTTAATAACGCTAAAGTATTGGTGCTGGGTGATGTTATGTTAGATCGCTACTGGTTCGGTGCAACCAATCGTATTTCACCAGAAGCCCCTGTGCCTGTAGTGAAGGTGCAAGATATTGAAGAGCGTGCAGGCGGTGCAGCAAACGTGGCTATGAATATTGCCAGCCTTGGCGTACCCGTTACGCTTCATGGTTTAATTGGTCAAGACGATGCAGGATGTGCATTAGATAGGCTGCTCAATTCACATAATATCCAAAACCATTGTGTAGCAATTAATTCACACCCTACCATCACTAAATTGCGGATTTTATCTCGTCATCAGCAATTATTACGCTTGGATTTTGAAGAAGACTTTCAAAATGTCGATTCAACCGCGCTACTTGCAAAACTTTCACAAGAAATCACCGCTTGTGGTGCATTGATTTTATCGGATTATGGTAAAGGTACACTTAAATCAATACAACAGATGATCCAAATTGCTCGCAAAGCGAATGTGCCCGTTTTAATTGATCCGAAAGGTACCGATTTTGAACGCTATCGTGGCGCCACGTTACTTACCCCTAATATGTCTGAATTTGAAGCGGTTGTTGGGTATTGCAAAGATGACGATGAAATCGTTACGAAAGGCTTAAAAATGATTGATGATTTCGAGCTTTCTGCATTACTCGTTACTCGTTCAGAGAAAGGAATGACGTTACTTCGTCCAAACCAAGAACCTTATCACTTACCCACTCAAGCAAAAGAGGTTTATGATGTCACTGGTGCGGGTGATACCGTAATCAGCGTATTGGCGACTGCAATTGCAGACGGTCGTCCTTATGAAGAAGCTTGTTATTTAGCTAATGCTGCTGCAGGTGTTGTGGTCGGTAAATTAGGCACATCAACAGTAAGCCCTGTTGAATTAGAAAATGCGATTCATCAACGTGCAACAACAGGTTTTGGAATTGTTTCTGAAATAGAGTTAAAAGCAATTATTGATGAGGCGAAAAAACGTGGAGAAAAAATTGTGATGACGAATGGTTGTTTTGATATTCTGCATCCAGGACACGTTTCTTATTTAGAAAATGCGCGCAAATTAGGCGATCGCTTAATTGTAGCGGTAAATACGAATAATTCAGTGAAACGCTTAAAAGGTGAGTCTCGCCCAATTAATGATTTAGCGGCACGAATGGCCGTGCTTGCAGGTTTAGCCTCTGTTGATTGGGTAGTGCCTTTTGATGAGGATACGCCACAACGTTTAATTGCTGAAATGCTACCTGATTTATTAGTAAAAGGGGGAGATTATAAACCTGAAGATATTGCAGGTAGCCAAGAGGTGTGGGCAAACGGTGGCGATGTAAGAGTACTTAACTTTGAAAATGGTTGCTCTACCACGAATGTAATTAAAAAAATTCAATCGCTATAGTTTAGTTATGAAAAAAATCATTATTGATACAGAGCAGTTTCAGCGAATTATTTCTCGGATTTCCCATCAAATTATTGAAAAGCATGGGGATTTACAAGATGTCGTTATCGTGGGTATTAAACGTCGTGGCGCTGAAATTGCTGAACTCATTCAAAAACGTATCAAAGAATTATCTCAAATTCAATTACCCAATATGGCGTTAGATATTACTTTCTATCGTGATGATTTGGATTTAATCTATCAAGATCCTGTATTTACTGGTGCGGAAAATCAGCTTAATCTCAACGGTAAAAAAGTGATTTTAGTGGACGATGTTTTGTTTACTGGAAGAACTATTCGTGCTGCGTTAGATGCCTTACTTGATTTTGGTCGAGCTGATAGAATTGAATTAGTTATTTTAGTTGATCGTGGTCATAGAGAGTTGCCAATTCGGGCTGATTATGTCGGAAAAAATATCCCCACTGCGAAAAATGAGCAAATTCAGGTATATACCTCCTATTATGATGGCATCAATCAAGTTGTCTTAGTTCCTGTAGCACATAAAGAGTAATAAAAAGTACTTAATTTAAGTGAACCTTTTCGATAAACTAATCTCTAAGAAAAGAATAACTTATTTATCTCCATTAGGATTTTTATAAAATGAAATTAGTAAAATCATTATTTGCTGTTGCTATTGCAACAATCACACTTACCCAAACAGCTCAGGCGTTTGAAGAGCGAGTGGTTGCATTAGTGAATGATACCCCTATTATGCAGAGCCAAATTCGAACTATGCTGGGTAAGAAAACCGTAACAAAGGCCTCTCAACGTATGGCGATTGATCAATTAATTGACGATATTTTAGTACAACAAGCAATGAGAGAAGCTAACGTAACCATTAGCCCTCAGGCAGTGCATCAAGCGGTTGAAAATGTGGCTATTCAAAACGGTATTACTTATGGTCAATTATTAGATACATTAGATTATCAAGGGATTACGCTAGAAGAGTTTAAACATAACATTGCTCAACAAATGGCTATGGAACAAGTTCGTCATATTAGCATTGGTAAATCTATTCAAGTTTCACCGCAACAAGTTCAAACTCTTGCGAAAGAGTTAATGGCAAAAGATAAATCTGCAGGTAAATTAAAAACAGTCATGGGTAAAGAGCATCGTATTAGCCATATTTTGCTAAAAACTAACCCAATTTTAAACGATAGACAAGCAAAAGCGAAATTAAACAGTTTAATTGCAGATATCAATTCAGGCAAAACGACCTTTGAAGAAGCCGCTAAAGTACATTCTGTTGATTATGCTTCAGGTGCAGATGGTGGCGATTTAGGTTTTAACCCCTTAGGCATTTATGCCCCTGAATTTGCAGACGTAGCATCTAAAAGTAAAAAAAATCAAATCTCTGCCCCATTTAAATCGCAATTTGGCTGGCATATTCTAAAAGTAACGGATGTTCGTAATAGTGATAGAACTGAAGATGCTTATCATCAAAGAGCCTATCAGCAGCTTGTTAATAAACAAGCAGAAGAAGCCTCAAAAGATTGGATTAAAACATTAAGAAAAGCTGCAAATATTCAGTATATTGGTCAGTAATTAAACAAATTATAAGAACCTCGCCTAGCGGGGTTCTTTTGTTATTTAAAGGATAATAATGAGTTCACAAAATTCAAAAAAACATTTAGGTCATACTGCTCGTAAACGCTTTGGACAGAACTTTTTACACGATATGAATGTTATTCATGGTATTGTTTCCGCGATTAACCCAAAAAATGATCAATTTTTACTGGAAATTGGCCCTGGTTTGGGGGCATTAACGGAGCCTGTTGCAGAATTAGTTGATAAACTGGTCGTGGTAGAAATTGACCGTGATTTGGCAGAACGCTTACGCCATCACCCATTCTTAAACCAAAAATTAACGATTATCGAACAAGATGCGCTACGTTTTAATTTCCGAGAATATTTTGAGAGTCAAAATTTAGAGGAAGATTCCGTTCGCGTATTTGGTAATTTACCTTATAACATCTCCACCCCATTAATTTTCCACTTATTGACGTTCCACGATCTCATTCAAGATATGCACTTTATGTTGCAAAAAGAAGTCGTCAAACGTTTATGTGCTGCACCAAACAGCAAAGCGTATGGCAGATTAACTATTATGGCACAATATTATTGCCAAGTAATTCCTGTGCTTGAAGTACCGCCAACCGCATTTAAACCTGCTCCAAAAGTGGATTCAGCAGTAGTGCGTCTAGTACCTTACAATAAACTACCGCACCCGGCGAAAGATGTTTATTGGTTAAACCGTGTAACTACACAGGCCTTTAACCAACGTCGTAAAACATTACGTAATGCACTTTCTAGTCTGTTTACTGCTGAACAGCTTGAAGCATTAGGTATCAATTTAACTGCACGTGCTGAAAATCTAACGATTGCAGATTATGTTCGTTTAGCTAACTGGCTATATGAAAACCCGCCATCAATAGACAAAACAGAAGAGCTTATTGACGAAGATATTTAAAAATAGAAAAGTAGTTGGAGGGTAAATCCAACACGCATTAAACTTGATTTAAAAAGGATTGAGCCCAGTACAATACTGATCTCAATATTTAAGTTAATAAACTGCCCAACTTTTGGGGACAGATCAACAAGCGGTTATTTTTTATGGAAAAATTACAAATGAATATCTTAAAAGCAGGCGAGAAAGCCCCTCAATTTACTCTTCAAAATCAGGCTGGTGAAGCTGTTTCTCTTTCCCAATTTACGGGTCAAAACGTATTAGTCTATTTTTACCCTAAAGCCCTCACACCAGGCTGTACCACGCAGGCTTGTGGGCTGCGTGATAGTAAATCAGAGCTTGAGGCACTTAATGTAATTGTGCTTGGTATTAGTCCTGATTTACCCCAAAAATTAGCTCAATTTGCTGAGAAAAAAGCACTAAATTTTACGCTTTTATCAGACCCTGATCATAAGGTAGCAGAAGCCTTTGGTGTGTGGGGCGAAAAGAAATTTTTAGGCAAAACTTATGAGGGTATTCATCGCATTAGCTTTTTAGTAAATGAGCAGGGTGTGATTGAGCACGTTTTCGATAAATTCAAAACAAGCGAGCATCATCAAATGGTTGTAGATGTTATTAAAGGATCAAATTGATGGCTAAGAAAGCGATTTTCCTAGATCGTGATGGCACAATTAATATTGATCACGGTTATGTGCATAAAATTGATGATTTCCAGTTTATTGAAGGCGTTGGAAAAGCGTTAAAACAGTTTCAAGACAAAGGCTATTTGCTTGTGTTAGTCACTAATCAATCGGGCATTGCACGTGGTTATTTTAGTGAAGATCAATTTATGCAACTGACTGAATGGATGGACTGGTCATTAGACGAAGACTATGGCGTTGTGCTAGATGGAATCTACTACTGTCCACATCATCTAGAGGGTAAAGGTGAATACTGTGAAGATTGCAATTGCCGTAAGCCGAAATCAGGAATGTTTGAGCAAGCGATAAAAGATCTCCATATTGATCCGTTTCAATCGTATATGGTAGGCGATAAATTAGAAGACTTGCTCGCAGCAGAAAATGCTGGTGTGAAAACCAAGGTATTAGTGCGAACAGGTAAAGAGGTAACGCCAGAAGGTGAGGCAAAAGCCGATTTAGTGCTGGATAGCCTTGTTGATTTGGTTAGATATATTAAATAAAGAAAGCAGGCATTTGATTGCCTGCTTTCATTTTTTATTTTCGGCATTGAGCCAAAATGTCTAATTCCGTTTTATAACTGTTTAAAGTGCTGAAATCCATATCGTTAATACTGAACATAGTATGGAAGAGATTATCATGCGAATAAGCATTATTTTTCGCATTATTTCTAACACAATTTAAATCAAAGGGTTTATTTTGAATCCACATGTTAGAAAACCACATAATCATCGGGATATGGGTTTGATATTCAGGAGCAATTGCATAAGGTGCTCCGTGTAAATATAAGCCGTTTTCACCTAATGATTCGCCGTGATCAGAGACATAATATAATGCACTTTTCCATGTATCATTCTGTTCTAATTTGGTAATGATCTTATCGAGAAATTGGTCAAGATAAATAATACCGTTATCGTAAGTATTGACTAATTCTTGATTAGAACAGTGGTTAATTTCATTAGTATCACAAGTGGGTGTAAATATTTTTTCTGAGTTTGTATATCGCTCATAATAAGTAGGCCCATGGTTTCCCATTGTATGTACAATAATCATAAAATCTTTTGCGGTGTCATTAGCTAATGCTTTATCAATTTCGGGTAATAAAATATTATCTAAGCACTCTCCATCACGACAATATTCTGGCAGATTAAAATTTAATACATCAGTGCTCGGTATATTTTTACACACACCTTTGCAATCGCTATTATTATTTAACCAGTGAATATCAATATTTGAGCGTTGTAATATATCGAGTAAATTATCCTGTTTGTAAGATAAATTGACATTAAAATCGTCTTTACTCAAGGAGGAAAACATACAAGGCACTGAGACTGCAGTTGCAGTACCACAGCTAGTTACATTCGGGAAATTAATAATCTGATCGCCTCGTGCTGCTAATTTGGGTGTTGTTTGGCGATAATAGCCGTTGAGTCCCCAATTTTGAGCTCTTGTTGTTTCACCAATCACAATAATAGTTACGTTTCGGTAACTATCAGACTTAGCTTGTTTTGCATTTATATCAATTTGCTGATATGGCGTGTTATCTCGATAATAATGACGAATTGCCTTAATACCAGAGGCTATAAAGTTACTCGGGGTAATTAAATGTGCTAGGTTTTTATGATTTCTGAAAAAAGAAGCATAGTCTTGATAATGAAATTTGGCTATGCCTAAGATTACGCCTGCTGATAATAAAATGGATACTATTCGGATCAATAACTCTTTCCACCAACGTTTATAAACAATTTTGGTGTTTAAATAGAGTAATGTAGGTAAAATACCGAGAAAAAATAACCACAAAACATATGAATTAGTAAACATTCTTGAGCTTTCGGCAATATTCGTTTGTAGCACATTATTTAACATATCTACATCAAAATAGATGTTAAAAAAGAGCGAGTTATAGCTAATTGTGGCACTCACTAAAATGAGTAATGGAATAATGATTTTATGTAAAACAGGAATAGCAAGAATATTAAGAATAATATTTAAAGCAAAAAAATAGACTATTGGCACACTATATAAAAAATAGTCTGCACTAGTGCCATTAAATGGCTGAATTTTTAATATTTGCTGAAAAAAGCCGAGATTTAACGCGACAGTAAAATAGAGCGAAACAATAAAAATAAGCGTTGTTGAACTTAATTTAAAAGAAAAAAATTTCATTTTATTTTTCCATAAAAGATAGGAGTGGCTATAAGACAGCATATTCTTTTAGTAAGTTTCAATAATTTACGCTAAAATTCTACATTATTTTTTTAATATATAAATGATCCGATGAACTACAACGACAGCGCACTCTCTGCCCTAAAACTTGGGCAAAAAACCGAATATAAAAGTGAATACGACCCAACACTTTTACAGCCTGTGCCACGCAAATTAAACCGCGATGGCTTGGGAATTACGCAATCTCAGCCATTTAATTGTGGGGCAGATATTTGGACTTGCTATGAACTTTCGTGGCTAAACCAAAATGGCCTACCGCAGGTAGCGATTGCTGATGTAGCAATTGATTTTAAAAGTGAAAATTTAATTGAATCAAAAAGTTTTAAGCTTTATTTAAACAGCTTTAACCAAACAAAGTTTAATTCTATAGAAGACGTGGAGCAAACGCTTCAGCGTGATTTGGCGAACTGTGCAAGCGGTCAAGTTTCGGTAAAAATTGACAAATTATCGCATTACACGCAACAACCGATTGTGGACTTTGAAGGGGAGTGCATTGATGAGCAAGATATTCAAATCGACCGTTATGAATTTTCACCCCACTATTTAGAAAATAGTGCAGAAGGTGAGGTTGTGGAAGAAATATTAGTGAGCCATTTACTTAAATCTAACTGCTTGATTACCTCACAACCTGACTGGGGCAGCATTCAAATTCACTATCAAGGTAAAAAAATAAATCGTGAAAAACTGCTGCGTTATTTAATTTCTTTTCGGACACATAATGAGTTTCACGAGCAATGTGTTGAGCGGATTTTCTGCGATTTAATGCAATTTGCACAGCCTGAAAAATTAAGCGTTTATGCACGTTATACAAGACGTGGTGGGCTAGATATTAACCCATTTAGATCAAATTTTGAGGACGTGCCTGCTAATTTGAGAATGGCACGTCAATGATTTCGCCATTTTTTGTTCCCGTTTGAACCGCTCGGGTTGCCTTTCTTTTGGTTACTTTTCTTTGGCAAAGCAAAAAAGTAACAAATAGCCGATGTTGATTTTTATGATGAATGAATATAGCCCAAATTATTATATTGGTGTGATGTCTGGGACTAGCTTAGATGGCGTAGATATCACCTTAATGGATTTTGCAAAAAATCCGCCTAAAATGACCGCTTGCGATTTTTTTCCAATGCCAGAAAATTTGCGAGCGGAGATATCTGATTTGATTAAAACCGGCGAAACTCATCTTCAAAAGCTCGGTGAAATTGACCATCGTTTAGGCGTGCTTTATGCGGAAACGATCAAGGCGTTTTTAGCGAAAAACCAGTTAATGGCAGAAGATATTCAAGCCATCGGTTGCCACGGACAAACTGTGTGGCATTCTCCAGACGCTATTTATCCGTTTACTATGCAAATTGGTGATATGAATTTAGTTGCAGCTAAAACAGGCATTACGACTATTGCGGATTTTCGCCGTAAAGATATGGCTGTGGGTGGGCAGGGCGCGCCGCTTGTGCCTGCGTTTCATCAGGCGATGTTTAGCGAACTGAACCGTGTAACCGTGGTGCTAAATATTGGCGGCATCAGCAACATTTCAGTGCTAAAGCCGAATAGCCCAACGATTGGCTATGATGTTGGCGTGGGTAACACTTTGATGGATAGCTGGATTGAGCAGCATCAACGAAAAAGATATGACAAAAATGGCGAGTGGGCAAGAAGTGGAGAGGTAAATGAGGCATTGTTAGCTTTATTACTCGCTGATCCTTTTTTTGCCAAAGCTCCCCCAAAAAGCACTGGGCGAGAGTGGTTTAATTTAATGTGGCTTGCAAAAAAATTGCAAAATTTCACCGCTTGTAAGCCTGAAGATGTGCAGCGTACCTTAGCTGAATTTACCGCAAAAAGTATTGCTAATGAATTGGCTCAGTTTGAAAGTGAATTGCCTTGCTTATTGTTGGTTTGTGGCGGTGGGGCAAGAAATCCGTTATTAATGGAAAGGTTGTCTCACCTTTTACCAAATTGGAGGGTTGCCATCACAACTGAGTTCGGTTTAGATGTTGATTATGTTGAATCTGCTGCATTTGCGTGGCTTGCTTACCAACGAATGAATAATTTAATCAGTAATATGCCAACGGTAACTGGGGCAAAAAAAGCGGTAAGTTTAGGGGTAATTTACCCTGATGAATAAAGTGAAATAATATGAGTGAAAAAAATTTACTGAATGCCTTAGGGCAGATGATTACCGAGCAGCGTAATCCTCATTCAATGAATATCGACAAACTGTCTGCACTTGAGATCGTGAAAATCATCAATAATGAAGATAAACAAGTGCCTATCGCAATAGAGAAATGCTTAGCGAAAATTGCACAAGCGGTAGAAAAAATCGTACAAGCCTTTCAGCAAGGGGGGCGTTTAGTTTATATTGGTGCTGGCACGAGTGGGCGGTTAGGTGTGCTAGATGCGTCGGAATGTCCTCCAACTTATGGTGTAAATCCTGAAAGCGTGGTGGGATTAATTGCAGGCGGTGAGCGAGCGTTACGTTTTCCAGTTGAAGGGGCAGAGGATAATGCTGAGCAAGGAGCATTAGACTTACAAGCGGTCAATTTTTCTAAAAAAGATGTATTAGTGGGCATTGCAGCAAGTGGCAGAACACCGTATGTGCTAGGGGCAATGGAGTATGCTAATTCATTCGGGGCGGTGACCGTTTCAATTGCCAGTAATCCACATTCCGCAATGGCTCAAATGGCGGATATTGCAATTGACACCATTGTTGGGGCAGAAGTACTCACGGGCTCTAGCCGTATGAAATCGGGTACGGCACAAAAATTAGTGCTGAATATGCTCACTACCGCTTCAATGATTTTAATCGGCAAATGCTATCAAAATTTAATGGTTGATGTGCAAGCGACTAATGAAAAGCTAAAAGCTCGTGCAATTCGTATTGTTATGCAAGCCACAGAGTGTGAAAGGAGTATTGCTGAAAATACCCTAAAATTAGCTGAAAATAATGCGAAATTAGCAATTATGATGATATTAGGTAATTTAGATAAGCAAGAGGCTGAGAATTTATTAGTACAGAATCAGGGAAGATTGCAAAAAGCGTTAAATGTGTAAGGCTTGTAACGTAATTTCTTCCCCAAAAGGGGAAGAAATATGGAAGCATTAAGCAAATAAATGTCTATGTTTTACTAGCTCTTCTTTTGTTAGGCTAAATACTCCTAATCCACCATTTTCAAGTTCCAGCCAGTTAAATGGTACGGTTGGGAATTGTTCTATTAAATGCACCATACTGTTACCCACTTCGCAAACGAATACGCCATTATCATTTAAATAATCAGCAGCTTCGGCAAGCATACGTTTGGTTAAATCCAAGCCATCTTTACCAGAACCGAGTGCTAATTCTGGCTCGTGATGAAATTCTTGTGGCATATCACTCAAATCTTCTTCATCAACATAAGGTGGGTTAGTAACAATTAAATCGTATTTATCTTGCGGCATATTGTTAAAGAGATCGGAGCTGATTGGAAAGACTCGGTGCGATACTTGATGGCGTTCAATATTAATTTGTGCCACATCTAAAGCATCAAGGGAGAGATCAACGGCATCCACCTCAGCGTCAGGAAATTGTTCAGCACAGGCAATAGCAATACAGCCGCTGCCTGTACACATATCTAAAATACGGTGTGGCTCATTTTTGATAATACCTTTAAAGCCATTTTTAATGAGTTCGCCAATAGGAGAGCGTGGCACGATCACTCGCTCGTCCACATAATATTCGGATCCGCAAAACCAGGCGGAATGAGTTAAATAAGCTACAGGCTTGCGAGAGCCTAAGCGTTCACAAATTAAATCAATTACACGTTCTTTTTCTGCTTGTGTTAAACGAGAAGAGTAAAGCGATTCTGGTATATCAAAAGGGAGATATAATCCAGCTAAAATTAATTGTTGGGCTTCGTCCCACGCGTTGTCATAGCCGTGCCCATAGTAAAGATCGGAAGCATTAAAATAGCTGTATGCCCAACGCATCATATCTTGAATGGTAGCTAAATCATTAGCCACTGGCATCGCTGCAATTTCATCAAGGAGTTCGATATTATATTTAAACATATTAAGTGCCTTTTGCATAATGATAGAATTGCTGTTTTATACCACATTTTGCTTTGTGTTAGAATGTAAAAATGAAAAGAGGGAATTATTATGTCAGAGAAAATACTAGAAGATGAATTTGCTTTGTTTCGCGAGGCAGCAAAAGGAACAAAAAAGATAGCACAAAATACTTATGTGCCAAAATCAGAGCCTCGCAAAAAATTACAAGAATTAAGAGAATTAAAAGAAAAAGCGGATATAGAGTTTTATTTTTCAGATGAATATGAGCCATTGCTTAAAGAAGAAAATGAAAAAGTAAAATATCTACGTGAAGATGTCGATCCTCATATGCTAAAAAGGCTCAGACGTGGCGACTTTCAGCCTGAACTGTTTTTGGATTTACACGGTTTAACCAAAGAAAAAGCAAAAAAAGAGCTGGCGGCATTAATTCTTGCTTGTGAGCGAGAAAAAGTGTTTTGTGCCAGTATTATGACGGGTTTTGGTACTCGTGCCTTAAAAGATCAAATTCCTCGCTGGCTTGTGCAACATCCTAAAATTATGGCGTTACATCAAGCACCCAAAGAATGGGGAGGCGATGCCTCTATTTTGATTTTAGTTGAACAGCCTGAAAATCCAGAGAAAATGTTCGGACGATAGCGAGGCATTGGAATATTTTATTATTTAGAATACGGAAAATAATTGAAGCATTTGGAATAAAACCTTAGTGAAACTAGTGAAAGTTAAACTAAGGTGCAAAAAAATCCACTATTTTGCCGATGGTTATATCCATTAATTGAGGGTTAGAAAAAGCGTGATCAGCCCCTTCAATGGGGATCAGCTCAATCACATTCTTGTCGGCAAATTGTTGGGATGTGTGCAGTGCTACCATTTCATCTGCTGTGCCGTGTAGAATTAAGATTTGATCGGCATAGTCTAAGTAATCGTTTTGTGTAATATCAGATTCAGCGAGTTCATTGAAAAAGGTTTGGCTGATTTTCATTTGGCGGTCAAAACCCCATAAAATTTCTCTCCCTTTTGCCAGTTTTTGCCGCTCTTCTTCTGATAAGCGATTCATTAGTGAGTGATAAATTTGTATGGCTGGTGCACGTAAAGCAATTTTTAGAAATGGATTGCCTTGTTCGCTAATATATTTGAGCGTTAAATAACCGCCAAAACTGGTGCCATAAGCGTAGATATTTTTCGCATTTAGCGTGTTTTTGGCATAATGAATAACTAATTGCAGATAAGTAAGACACTCTTCAACTGAAAGTTTTTTGCGTGCATCATTGCCGTGACAAGGAAAATCAAAAGCAAGAGCGGCATAACCGTTATACTTTGAGATTAAACGTTCGCCAAATTTAGTATTTGATTTTAAATCTTTTGATGAGCCAAAACCGTGTAGAATCAGCACTACATTTTCAATGTTGTGCAGATCTTTTTCATAAAACAGCTTGCAGCGAATGCTGAAACCTTGTTCGTTAATCTCAAAGCGTTTTTCCATTTTAGTTCAATTCCACGATGCTTTATATGATTGCAGTTTAACATTGTTCCCTTACAAGCGGTCGGATTTTTCCATTTTTTGGTAAATTTAATCGGGTATGACTAGCTAAGTACAAAATATATTTATAGAATGTTTCACTCATTTTTAAAGGAGAAAGCAAAATGTTACAACTTATTTTCGCTATTTTATGTAGCGTAACCGTTGGCGTATTAATTAAATTCGCACGCCAAAAAGGCATCAGGATCGATCAAAGTATCGCAGTAAACTATATCGTAACGACTACGATGACATTTTTATTACTTAAGCCTGATTTTCAAGAACAATCCATAACTGATATTGTTGCCAATAACCCATCTTCTTATATTTTTGTGATTTTAAGTATCACTCTTCCCACTATTTTCTTAGTGCAAGCCAAAGCACTTGAATTTGCAGGTATTATTAGAACAGATGCAGCACAGCGTTTGTCTTTATTTTTGCCTATTCTTGCCGCATTCACTATTTTTGGTGAGGAAGTGACTAACAATAAATTAATTGCTTTGCTATTTGCTTTTGTGGCGTTGGTTTGTTTGCTTTGGAAAGGTAATCAAGGTATAGAAAAAGGGGGAAAAATTGCGATTATCAGCCTTTTCCTAGTTTGGGTTGGTTATGGCGTGAATGATATTTTATTCAAACAGATGGCGAAATCAGGCTCTGCTTTTCCCGTTACCTTAGCAATTGCTTTTATTGGTGCAGGCAGTTTTATGTTTATTTATTTGCTACTGAAACGTACTCAATGGCACATTCCAAGCGTATTAACAGGTTTGCTGTTAGGCGTGTTGAATTTTGGTAATATTTTATTCTATATTCAAGCCCATCAAGCAATGAAAGATGATCCAACACTCGTCTTTACAGGAATGAACTTAGGCGTTATCTGTTTAGGTACTTTTGTGGGGGCATTTTTCTTTAAAGAGAAAATTCATAAAGTAAACTATTTGGGTGTGGCGATTGCGATTGTCGCAATTATTTGTTTATTCTATTGGCGATAAATTTAGGGTGATTTTAGGTAGAATTGCAACATTTTCAATAAATTTAACCGCTTGTTAGTTTTATCCACATATATTTCATAAAGGATTCCATAATGAAACCCAAAGCCTTGCTTGCATTTATTGTTTCTACTATTTTTGCTACTCAAACCGTTGCTACCACAACAGATAAACTTATTGAGCCTAAACATTTTTTGAATGGGACGGAGATAGGCTACGATCTGAATTTTAATGATCAAAATTATCGTACTATTGAAACAGCAATCAATGGTGAAAAAGTACGCTTTCGAGCTTTTGAGCGAATTGTTTATGTAAAAAATCCTGTTGAGCCTGAATATCAGAGTATGAATATTTATGTGCCAGAAAGCTATTATAACGAGGGAGAGATTAACGGTTATAAAGCGGAGACTGCCCCCATTTTCTTCCAAAATTGGATAAAAGGTTATATGCCCGCTAAAGCAGAAAGTGATGAGCAAAAAGGAGCGGTCGGTTTACCTCATTTGATTTTACGTGCACTTTCTAAAGGATATGTTGTGGTGAGTGTTGGCGTGCGAGGTCGTACCTTGCAAAAAGAGGGGAAATACATAGGAAAAGCACCAGCCGTAATTATGGATTTAAAATCAGCCGTGCGTTATTTGCACGCGAATGATGAAAAAATGCCAGGCGATGCGAATAAAATTATTGCAAATGGTACAGGTGCAGGTGGGGCAGTGGCTGCTCTGTTGGGAGCTTCTGCTGATCATTTTGATTATGAGCCTTATTTCAAGGAAATTGGAGCATTAAAAGCAAGTGATAAAGTATTTGCTGTTTCTGCGTATGCACCAATGACCAACCTTGAAAATGCCGATATGGCGTATGAGTGGCAATTTAACGGTGCGAATGAATTGGCAGAGCGTTTTCCTATTTATCTCAATAGCTTAAATTTAACAGATGAATCAGGAAATCCATTAACACTCGATTTACAAGGTAATGGTTCTTTTAAAGATTATTTAGCAAATTTAATTAAAGATTCAGCAAATAAAGCCTACAGTCAGTTAGCTGAAAATAGTGAGCAACAAAAAGCGTTTCAAGAAATTAGTTGGCTATCTTTTGAAAATAATAAAGTGAGCAATGTGGATTGGTCTGGCTATGTACTTTCAGAAAAACGAATGAAATCATCGCCAGCGTTTGATATATTCAATGCAACTTCAGATGAAAACAATCTATTTGGTACTACGACGGAAAATAACCGCCATTTCACGCTTTATAGTGCAGAACGTTCATCAAATAAAGAGATTAATTTAGCGGATCCACAAATAGTGAAACGAATGAATCCAATGTTTTATTTGGATAACCCAAATGCAGCGGAGCATTGGCGAATTCGAGTAGGGACTGCAGATCATGATACGTCATTAGCTATTTCTGGGATTTTAGCCATTAAACTACAAATGGAAGGTAAAAATGTGAGCTATAAAACGCCTTGGGGCGTTTTGCATTTAGATGATGATTTAGATGAGTTGTTCGAATGGGTTGATGAAATCGTCAAACCCAAGCCATAAAAAATGGAGTAGAATAGGCAGATCGAAGGATCTGCTTTTTTATAGATTGAAGATGTATGCAAGTTAAAAAATTTAGTCAAAAATATGTGAATTGGGTATTAAGGCTCGGGCGATTAAGAGCCTCGCTTCTTGGTTTTTTTATGGTTGCGGCATCAGCAATTGCCATTCAAAGCGGATTAACGTATCTGTTTATTGGCAAAATAGTTGTGGTAGATATTTTACGCTCCATTGCTTTTGGATTAATTTCCGCCCCCTTTGTCCTCTATTTTTTCACATTATTGGTTGAAAAGTTAGAACGCTCCCGTTTAATGTTAGAGAAGGCAGTTAAAGATTTAGAAGAATTAAGAGAACAAGATGCTTATCTCCACGCTAAATTAGAAAAGAACAACCGTGATAAAACTATCTTGATGGCAACGATTAGCCATGAATTACGCACACCGCTCAATGGCATTATCGGCTTAAGTCAAATTTTGCTTGATGAGGGGCTAAATGAAAAGCAGCAGGAATATCTTAAAACGATCAATATGAGTGCAACCGCATTAGCTCATATTTTTGGCGACATTATTGACTTAGAAAAAATTGACAGCAGTCGTATTGAACTATTTAGGAAAGAAGTAGAATTTGAGCGATTTATTCGAGATATTACCAATTTCGGTAATTTTATGGCGGGAAATAAAAATATTGATTTTGAATTAAAGTACCCGAAGAATTTACCTAAATATATTTATATTGACTATGCACGCCTAAGTCAGATTTTATGGAACTTAATCAGCAATGCGGTGAAATTTACCCCTGCAAGCGGTCGAATTTTGCTAGAAATTTGCCAACTGGATAAAGAGCAATTTAGTTTTAGTGTCGCAGACTCAGGCATTGGTATTCCTGAAAAAGAGTTACGCAAAATTTTTGATATGTTCTACCAAGCTGAAAATTCAAAAGAGAAAAAGGCACAAGGGAGTGGCATTGGGTTGTCCGTTTCAAAACGGATTGCAAAATTAATGGGGGGAGACTTAGTCGCTAAAAGTCAAGAAAATCAGGGCTCAACGTTTACGCTCACTGTTCAAGCAGAAAGTACAGAAACAAAGCCAGAGCTAGAGATTCAACATCACGCGTTAAAAGTGCTTCTTGTTGAAGATATTGAAATGAATGTGGTTGTTGCTCGTGCCATTCTAGAAAAAGTCGGTTGTGATGTTGATGTAGCGATGAGTGGGGCAGAAGCGTTCAAATGTTTTGAACAAAATAGTTACGATTTAATTTTATTAGATATTCAGTTGCCTGATACCACCGGTTTTGAGATTGCACAAACATTAAGAAATCGTTATGAAAATGAAGAAATTGATTATCTGCCCTTACTGATTGCATTAACGGCGAATGTGATTCAAAGTCAACAATCTTATCAAGCACAGGGTATGGACGATGTACTGCATAAACCGCTCTCCTTAGAGGCGTTAGTCAATTGTTTAAATCATTACTTCGATAATAGCTTTTTGCAAAAAGAGAAGGAAAAACAACCGCTTGCAGCTAATAAATTGTCTGAAGAGCCTTATAATATTTCAATGTTAAATGAACTTACCGAAGTAATGGGAAAAGACGCCGTGCTGGCCAATATGGATCTATTTGCTGATTTAATGCCAACGTATTTAGACAATCTACAACGTTATTTAAGTGATTGGCAAGCAACATCGGATCCTCAAAGTCGAAAATTAGTGGCAGAAGAAGCACACAAAATCAAAGGTGCTTTATCATCTATCGGTTTAGAGAAATTACAACAAGTTGCTCAACAAGCTCAATCGGATAATGGCAAGCAATGGGAAGAGAATATTACCTCTTGGGCAGAAAGGATTCAGTCAATATGGCAGACCGATTTGCAAGCCGCGAGAGAATATATCAATATGTTAGATAAAGTGTAGTTATTTACCACTTCTTTATTTTCGGATTCACAAATTCAATCCCTTTATCTTGATAGCTTATGCCTTCCAGCTCTAGCAGAAAACGCTTATTCGGTAAGCCTCCCCCAAAACCAGTTAGCGTTTGATTTTTACCAAGCACTCGGTGGCAGGGAATAAGAATAGAGATAGGGTTACGCCCCACTGCACCACCTACCGCTCGCATAGCATTCGGATTGCCTAACTTGTTTGCTATTTCTCCATAGGTTGTGGTGTTACCATAAGGAATTTTACGCAGGATTTCCCAGACAGATTGCTGAAAATCGGTGCCTTGTGGAGAAAGAAAATCCAAAGGCTGGAATGCAATTTTTTCTCCTGCGAAATAGCGGTCTAAAATTGCTTTTGTTTTGCAAAAAATGTCTAAAACTGCACCGCTTGTTTGGGGTGCTTTAATAAAGTGTTCTACCGACGTTGAGCGTTGTTCTTGCTCAAATTCAACATAAATTAACCCCTCTTCTTGGGCAAGTAAAAGCAATTTGCCCACAGGGCTTTGGTAATAATCGTAGTAAATTTGTGATTTCATTGAATATTAAAATAGAGTGACACCATAAATGGCGATGGCTGGAAAGTATAATGGACTTTGTTGCACCAATCAAATTTTATCCAATTTCAATTGTTGCGATCTGTTGAACGCCAAGCTGATGAAATGATGTACGCCATAATGGAGTTTGTTTTGGTATTTTGGACTATTTTTTCGTATAATTGATTTTCTTTTTTAATATATAAAACCTTTCACATTAATTAGTGCTAAATGATTGACTAAATTAGTGGGTTATATAGAATTTAGCACATTGTTCTGGATGATTTTCTGGAAAACTATGAGGATATTTTATGAAACTTACCTCAAAAGGGCGTTATGCGGTAACCGCTATTTTAGATATTGCTTTACACGGTAAATCAGAGCCTGTGAGTTTAGCCGATATTTCAGATCGCCAAGCGATTTCCCTTTCCTATTTAGAACAGCTTTTTGCACAGCTTCGTCGTGACGGCATTGTGCAAAGTATTCGCGGTCCAGGTGGCGGTTATCAATTAGGCAAAAAGCCAGAGCACATTAGCATAGGAATGATTATTTCTGCAGTTAATGAAAATATTGATGTCACCAAATGTAAAGGGAGCGGCAACTGCCGGAAAGATTCTCAATGTTTAACGCATTCTTTGTGGGAGCGATTAGAAGATCAAATTGAGCAGTTTTTAGGGACAATTTCAGTGGCAGACTTAGCCGCAGAACACGCTGATCACGATTGTGAAAAAGCCCATTGTCACGAACATTCTCATCATCACTAATTGCAAAATTTTTAATAAAAACAACCGCTTTTGAGTTGTTTTAACTAGGAGTAACAATGAAATTACCAATTTATTTGGACTATGCCGCAACCACACCAATGGACGAACGTGTTGCGAAAAAAATGATGGAATATATGACCAAAGACGGTATCTTTGGTAACCCAGCTTCTCGCTCTCACAAATTCGGTTGGGAAGCAGAAGAAGCGGTTGATGTAGCTCGTAATCAAATCGCAGATTTAATTGGGGCAGATAGCCGTGAAATCGTTTTCACTTCAGGGGCAACAGAGTCTGATAATCTTGCAATTAAAGGTGCGGCTCACTTCTACCAAACAAAAGGTAAGCATATCATCACGGTTAAAACGGAACACAAAGCGGTATTAGATACTTGCCGTCAGTTAGAGCGTGAAGGTTTTGAAGTGACTTACTTAGATCCTGAAGAGGACGGTTTAGTCGATTTAGCGAAATTTGAAGCAGCAATTCGCCCAGATACAATTTTAGTGTCCATAATGCACGTGAATAACGAAATGGGCGTTATTCAGCCAATCAAAGAGATTGGTAAAATTTGTCGTGCGAAGAAAATTATTTTCCACGTAGATGCAACGCAGTCTGTTGGTAAAATCGAAGTGAATGTACAAGACTTAAACGTCGATTTAATGTCTTTCTCTAGCCATAAATTATACGGACCAAAAGGTATCGGTGGTTTATATGTTTGCCGTAAACCTCGTGTACGTTTAGAGGCGATTATTCACGGTGGTGGCCACGAGCGTGGTATGCGTTCAGGAACATTACCTGTTCACCAAATTGTGGGTATGGGTGAAGCTTATCGTATTGCGAAAGAAGAAATGGCAACAGAAATGCCTCGCTTAAAAGCACTTCGCGATCGTTTATACAACGGCTTCAAAGATATTGAAGAAGTTTACGTAAACGGTTCAATGGAAGAAGGTAAACGTATTGATTCAAACTTAAACATCAGCTTTAATTTTGTTGAAGGTGAATCTTTAATGATGTCATTGCGTGATATCGCCGTATCATCAGGTTCAGCTTGTACTTCTGCAAGTTTAGAGCCATCTTATGTGTTACGTGCTATCGGTCGTGACGATGAATTAGCCCATAGTTCAATTCGTTTTACGTTAGGCCGTTGGACAACGGAAGAAGAGATCGATCACACTATTGAAATCGTGAAAAAAGCAATCGTGAAATTGCGTGAGCTTTCTCCACTTTGGGAAATGTTTAAAGAAGGCGTGGATCTCTCTAAAATTGAGTGGAATCACCACTAATGCAGAAAAATTTTGCCGTGCGAGGTAGTCTTTAATGCAAGGCTTTGCAATCGCAGGCAAAATTTTCCTAATCTAACAAATAATTTGGAAGGAATACAAAATGGCATATAGCGAAAAAGTAATTGATCACTACGAGAACCCTCGTAATGTAGGTACATTTGATAAAGAAGCTTCAGATGTGGGAACGGGTATGGTGGGAGCACCTGCGTGTGGTGATATTTTACGTTTACAAATTAAAGTAAACGATCAGGGTATTATTGAAGATGCACGCTTTAAAGCGTACGGTTGTGGTTCTGCCATCGCATCAAGCTCGTTAATTACCGAGTGGGTAAAAGGCAAGTCTTTAGATGAAGCGGGCGCAATCAAAAACAGCGACATTGCAGAAGAGCTTGAATTACCACCGGTAAAAGTTCACTGCTCAATTCTTGCAGAAGATGCGATTAAAGCAGCAATCGCAGACTACAAAGAAAAACAAGCGAAGTAATATGATACAATCAATGCAAGCGGTCGATTTTTGCAAAAAATTTGCAAAATTTCACCGCTTGCATTTGCTATTTCTATCTTGATTTAATCCATTCACATACAATATCCATAAGGACAGTACAGATATGAGTATTACCTTAACTGAACCAGCAGCAAACCGAGTTCGTACATTTCTAGAAAACCGTGGAAAGGGCATTGGCTTAAGGCTTGGCGTGAAAACCTCAGGGTGTTCAGGCTTGGCGTATGTGCTGGAATTTGTTGATGTATTAAATGAAGACGATCACATATTTGAGCAACACGGAGTAAAAGTGATTGTGGACGAAAAAAGCCTCGTTTATCTCAATGGTACAGAGCTTGATTTCGTCAAAGAAGGCTTAAACGAAGGCTTTAAATATAACAATCCGAATGTGAAAAATGAATGCGGTTGTGGCGAAAGCTTTAATGTTTAAGGAGCAAAAATGAGTAATCCATTTATACTATTTGACTTACCCGTTCAATTTCAACTTGATAATGCCCAGCTTTCTGAGCGTTATCTTGCTTTACAAAAACAGCTTCACCCCGATAATTTTGCTAGCTATTCAAGTGCAGAACAACTTGAAGCGGTGCAAAAATCAGCAGATGTGAACGATGCGTTAAATATTCTTAAAGATCCGATTTTACGAGCAGAAGCGATTATTGAAATTCACACAGGTGAAGCTAAAAACCTGGAAGAAAAAAGTATGCGAGATGTGGATTTCTTAATGCAACAGCTCGAATGGCACGAAAAGCTCGAAACCATCGAACATCGCCAAGACGAAACCGAATTAACGGTGTTCTTGAAACAGATTAAAACCGAGCAAAAATCGGTACTTCAACAGCTTGAAACAGAATTAAATGCAGAACAATGGCAAAAAGCAAATGCCTTAACCGATAAATTACGCTACTTCAAAAAGTTGATTATTCAGATTGAGAAAGTAGAAGAAAAATTGTTTGAAATGTAAATACAAGCGGTCATATTTTATCGGGGTTTTGCAAATGAAAAGTTTAGAACAATTATTGGAACAACAATCAGCGTGGCTGATTTTACGAGATTGGTTCGCTCAAGCAAAAAATCATTACGAAATTTTGGCAAGCTATCCTGAAGATGCCAGTGCGGCTTTAGCCGGAATGCAGCTTTCCACCCGCTCACCGCTTGGAGCAATGCTTTATGAAACAGGTGGAGTACTGATTGACCACGGTTGGCTACGTATTTTAGGCTCAGGCAATGAAAAATTACCCCGTGGGTTGTTCGATTGGAATTTCGGCAAAACCTTCAAGCAATCGGGCGAGCAGCCAAGCCATTTATTGATTGCAGATGATGCGATTGGCGGCTATTTTGCCATTAACGCAGGTGGAATTGGGGCTGATATCGGCAATGTGTATTATCATCACCCGAAAAGCCAACAATGGAAAACTCTTAATTTTGGCTATTCTGAATTTTTAGGCTGGGCATTATCTAGCGATTTAGATGAGTTTTACCAAGACCTCCGCTGGGAAAATTGGCAAGCCGATGTTAGAAAATTGCAAGGTCATCAAATTTTAGATTTAAACAGCAAAATTGCGATACCGATTGAACGCCACTACCAAAGCGTTTTTGCCCCTGAAAATATGGGATATTCGGTGGCTTAAAAATTTTTCTCTCTCCCACAAGGGGAGAGAGGGATAGATTAGAGAGATAAAAATATAATGGCATTATTACAAATTTCTGAACCCGGTCAAACCGCTGCACCACATCAACACAGATTAGCAGTTGGCATTGATTTAGGCACAACAAATTCATTGGTTGCGACTGTTCGTAGCGGGCAGGTGCAAGTGTTGTTAGATGAACAAGAAAGAGCATTAGTGCCATCGGTCGTGCATTACAGCGAAACTGAAAAAACAGTCGGTGTTGAGGCTTTTGCAAAAGCAGCACTTGATCCACAAAATACGGTTATTTCCGCCAAGCGTTTAATTGGGCGTTCGCTTGCTGATGTTGAGCAACGTTATACCAATTTACCTTATCAATTTAATGCGAGCGAAAATGGCTTGCCGCTCATTCAAACGGCACAAGGGAATAAAAGCCCGATTGAAGTTTCAGCTGATATTTTAGGTCACTTAGCACACTTTGCAGGAAAGCGTTTAGGCGGAGAATTATCGGGCGTAGTGATTACTGTGCCTGCCTATTTTGATGATGCCCAACGCCAAAGCACTAAAGATGCGGCACGTTTAGCTGGCTTAAATGTATTACGTTTATTAAATGAGCCAACGGCGGCGGCAATTGCCTATGGTTTAGACAGTGGTCAAGAAGGCGTAATTGCCGTTTACGACTTAGGTGGTGGCACGTTTGATTTATCCATTTTGCGTTTACGCAAAGGCGTGTTTGAAGTATTGGCAACGGGAGGCGATACCGCTCTTGGCGGCGATGATTTCGATCATTTATTAGCCGATTGGATAGCCGAACAAGCTAATTACAAACCACAAACTGCTAGCGAACAGCGCGAATTATTAACTTTAGCAACTCAAGCAAAAATTGCTCTTTCACAAGCGGCCGAATTTGAGGTGAATTTTGCAAATTGGACAGGTACTGTGAGTCGTTTGCAATTTAATGAGCTAATTCAACCGCTTGTAAGACGTTCTTTAATGGCTTGTCGCCGTGCGTTAAAAGATGCTGGCGTGGAAGCTGAAGAGGTGCGAGAAGTGGTGATGGTAGGTGGTTCAACCCGAGTGCCTCTTGTACGTGAGCAAGTGGGTGAGTTTTTTGGTAAAACGCCATTAACATCTATTGATCCAGACAAAGTGGTGGCGATTGGTGCGGCAGTTCAGGCCGATATTTTAGTGGGTAACAAGCCTGATTCTGATATGTTGTTATTAGATGTCGTGCCTCTTTCATTAGGTATTGAAACAATGGGCGGGTTGGTGGAAAAAATTATTCCACGTAATACTACTATTCCTGTTGCTCGAGCCCAAGAATTTACCACTGGCAAAGACGGGCAAACAGCAATGACTATTCACGTGCTACAAGGCGAGCGTGAGCTGGTGGAGGATTGCCGTTCATTAGGTAAAATCAGCCTGCGTGGTATTCCTGCAATGGCAGCTGGTGTGGCACAGGTTCGAGTCACTTATCAAGTTGATGCAGATGGTTTATTAAATGTAACGGCAATGGAGAAATCAACAAAAGTTCAGGCATCGATTCAAATTAAGCCATCTTACGGTTTAACTGATGAAGAAGTTACCCAAATGATTAAATCTTCTATGAGCAATGCCAAAGAAGATATGGCAGTTCGTCAACTCGTTGAGCAAAAAGTGGAAGCAGACCGTGTGATTGATAGTGTCGTGATTGCATTGAAAGAAGATGGCTCAGAGGTATTGAACATCGAAGAATTTAAGGCGATTGAAGCTCAATTAGCCCGTTTAATTGAATTAAAAGCAGGAACAGATCGCCTAGCTATTCAGCAAGGCATTAAAGATTTAGATTTAGCCACACAAGAATTTGCCGCACGCCGTATGAATTTATCTATTCAAAAAGCATTAGCGGGTAAAAAAATGGACGATCTTGCATAAGGAGTGTTATGTCTAACTATGTAAAAACCGAACTCTCAGAGCCGTTTAGAACTGTTTCGGTGGAATTTGATTTAGAAGATAATCGCATTTTTGAATTAGGCGAGCGAATTAATGCAAAATATGAAGCTGCTTATATGAACGGCTATAATTGGGCGGCATTTTTACGAGCTTATCTTAGTATTTATCGTCCAAGCCTATTAGAGTTATTAGAGGAAGATCCTGAGGTAGGGTGCTATTATGTAACTTATCCGCTTTCGGAGAAAAGCAAAGAAAAAGCGAGAGAATTGAAAAATATTATTATTTATTTGGTTGAGAATGAAGATGAAATGTTCAACTTCATTGGAGAGCATATAGATAATATTGAATGGGATTAATTAAAGGAAAATTAAGATGCCAAAAATTGTATTTCTTCCACACGAAGAGTTTTGCCCAGAAGGTATGGTTATTGAGGCTAAGACTGGGGATAATTTATTAGAAGTTGCACACGATGCTGGGGTGGAAATTCACCACGCTTGTGATTGTTCTTGTGCTTGTACTACTTGCCATGTCGTCATTCGTGAGGGGTTTGATTCTTTAAACGATACAACCGATCAAGAAGAAGATATGTTAGATAAGGCTTGGGGCTTAGAAATGGATAGTCGTTTGAGCTGCCAATGTGTTGTTGGCGAGGAAGATCTCGTTGTTGAAATTCCAAAATATAACTTAAACCACGCAAATGAGGCAGCACACTAATGAAATGGACAGATACCCGAATGATCGCAGAAAATCTGTATGATATGAATCCAGATTTAGATCCAACCACCGTGCGTTTTACGGATATGCACAAATGGATTTGCGAAATGGACGATTTTGATGACGATCCTGAAGCATCAAACGAACATATTCTTGAGGCGATTTTAACCATTTGGTTGGAAGAGTACGAGTAATAAAGAAAACCTAAAGCATTGGCTTTAGGTTTTTTTGCATTTAATATCTTAACAATTTGTTTGTTTTATTTTTTTCACGGCATAACCTCTACGTTTATTTAATTCTTCTCGAATTCCTTGTTTTTCAAATCCGTCTTGAATAACTTGTTGCACATCAATTTTCATTGCGGCTCGGTAATATTTTTGAGCAAGTTCGGCTTGTGGGTAATCGCGATTTTCAAAGGTTAATCGCCCCTTTGCATCCGCCTCACAAGCAAGCAGAAAATCAAAAAATCGTTTTGGTTTTCGCCATACATCAAGGGCATTAAAGAGCTTGATGACAGTTTCAGGGCGGAGTGCTGCCATTTTGTGGCAATGGGTGTGATATTCCGTAACCAGCAATGCGAAATCTTTAATCTCTGTGGGTATTTTTAAACGATTAGCCAATTCTCGGGTAGGTTGAATACCTTTGACTTCGTGTCCGTAGTGGTGAGGCAAAATCTCTTTCGGTGTTAAGCCTTTGCCAAGATCGTGACAGAGAGCGGCAAACAGTAAAGCGGTCGGATTTTCCGCATTTTTTGCAAGTCTTGTGGCTTGTTCTAACACCATTAATGTATGTACACCCGAATCAATTTCGGGGTGATGCTGTGCTGGTTGTGGCACGCCGAAAAGCCGCTGTAGCTCGGGAAATAAGACTTTTAATGCCCCAACTGCACGCAAAACTTCAAAATAGACAGGCGGATTTTCCGTTTCAAAGGCTTTTTGGGTTTCGAGCCACACTCGTTCTGCGGTGAGCGTTTCTAGCTCGCCACTTTCCGCAATATTTCGCATTAAATCAAGGGTTTCAGCGGCTATCGAAAAGCCGAAATGGTGAAAGCGGGCAGCAAAGCGAGCCACACGTAATACTCTAAGCGGATCTTCGCTGAATGCTGATGAAATGTGGCGTAACACACGGTTTTCTAAATCTTTTACGCCGTGGTAAGGGTCAAAGATCGTGCCATTTTCATTTTGTGCAATAGCATTAATGGTGAGATCTCGGCGGATTAAATCTTGTTCTAGTGTGACCTCTGGCGAAAAATCGCAAATAAAGCCGTTGTAGCCATTACCTTGTTTACGCTCTTGGCGGGCTAACGCATATTCCTCTTTGGTTTCAGGGTGGAGAAAAACAGGAAAATCTGCCCCTACTTGCTGAAAGCCTTGAGCGATAAGCTGCTCAGAAGTTGCTCCCACTACCAAAAAATCCTGATCTTTCACGGGCAAGCCAAGTAATTTATCTCTCACCGCACCGCCGACTAAATAGATATCCATTTTGCAAAATTTCCCTAAAATATCACCGCTTGCTACATATCCGTTTTTTCTTTAAATTCGCATAAATCTTCAATAATACAAGAGCCGCAGCGAGGTTTGCGGGCAACGCAGGTATAACGACCGTGCAAAATTAGCCAATGGTGAACATCCACTTTAAATTCATCTGGTACGACTTTGAGTAGCTTTTCTTCAACTTGTACGACATTTTTGCCAGGCGCGAAGTTGGTACGGTTAGCAACACGGAAAATATGGGTATCTACCGCAATAGTTGGATGCCCGAAAGCTGTATTCATTACAACATTTGCTGTTTTTCTGCCCACACCGGCAAGAGCTTCTAAGGCATCGCGATTCTCGGGTACTTCGCTATTGTGTTTTTCAATGAGATCTCGACAGGTTTTAATAATATTTTCAGCTTTGCTATTAAATAATCCGATAGTTTTAATATACTCTTTTAGCCCATCTACACCTAAATCTAAAATTGCTTGTGGCGTATTTGCTACAGGAAATAGTTTATCCGTTGCCTTGTTTACCCCTTTATCGGTTGCTTGTGCGGAAAGAATTACGGCAATGAGTAATTCAAAGGGATTGCTATAATTGAGTTCCGTAGTCGGCTTGGGGTTTTCGTTGCGTAAGCGAGTTAAAATCTCAACACGTTTTGCTTTATTCATTATTAATTAAAAATTCCTTGTTCGTAGAGCATTTTAGCAACCATAATAAAAGACATTGTTACGAGCATTGGGCGAATTAATTTTTTGCCTTTTGTCATTACCATTTTAGCACCGAGTGTGCCACCAATAAATTGTCCTACCATCATAATTAAACCGACTTTCCAAATGATCGCACCACCGATAGTAAAAAAAATCAGTGAAGCAAAGTTAGAGGTAAAATTAATGACTTTTGCGTGTGCAACGGCTTTAGGTAAGTTAAAGCCCAGTAGTAAGATAAAGGCTAGTGTAATAAAAGAGCCTGTCGCAGGGCCAAACATACCGTCATAAAAACCTAGTGCAATGGATGCGGTAAAAGCAAAAGTAGTAAAACTAATTCGCTGTTTACGATCTTTATCTCCTACATTTGGGCTAACTAGAAAATAGACGCCAATCATTAAAATTAAAAATGGCAGTAATGTTTTTAGGAAGTCAACATCAATATTTTGTACAAAAATAGTCCCTGCGGCAGAGCCGATAAAAGTACATAAAATAAGTCTCCAAATCGGCTTTAAATTCACGGCTTTTTGACGAATAAAATAAAAAGAGGAGGAAAATGATCCACCGCAGGCTTGTAATTTATTTGTGCCTAATGCGATTGCTGGTGGCAATCCGGCAGCCATTAACGCTGGAATAGTCAGTAGCCCGCCTCCACCTGCAATAGCATCAATAAAACCAGCAATGGTAGCAACTAGGAATAAAATAGCTAAAATATCAATGCCTAATTCCATTAATACACCACCATTTCATCACTATGTACGGCGACAGAGCCAAATTCATAGCCCAGTAGTAGCTCAATTTCTTTCGATTTTTTCCCTTTAATGCGAAGTAAAGCCTCACTGCTGTAACGAGCAATACCTAAGGCAATAGCCTTTCCGTCTTGATTGAAGATTTTAATAACCTCTCCGCGTGTAAACTCGCCTTTAATTTGAGAAACGCCAACTGGTAATAATGATTTATGTTGCAGCAACGCTTGCTCAGCACCTAAATCTACAACAATTTCCCCTACTTGTGGGGCGGCAAAGATCCAACGCTTTCTACCCTCCAAGCGGTCAGATTGTACTAAAAATTTGCTGCCGATAGCCTCGCCATTTGCTAAATCAACCAACACATTAGGACGAGAGCCAGAGGCGATAATCGTTTCTACGCCTGAGCGAGTGGCAATGTCGGCCGCTGTAATTTTAGTGCTCATTCCGCCTGTCCCTAAACCTGTTGAACTGCCACCCGCCATTTGGCGGATTTCAGGCGTAATCTTTTCCACTACAGAAAGTAATTTAGCATCAGCGTTCGAGCGAGGATCAGCATTAAATAATCCCTCTTGATCGGTCAATAAATAGAGCTGATCTGCTTGGGCAAGAATAGCAACTAATGCAGATAAATTATCGTTATCGCCTACTTTAAATTCTTCAGTGGCTACGGCATCATTTTCATTAATGACAGGGATAATTTTTTGAGCGAGTAACGCATCGAGAGTATCACGAGCATTTAAAAAACGCTCACGGTCATCAAGATCAGCACGGGTTAATAACATTTGCCCGATATGAATATTATAAATATCAAATAAATTTTCCCACACTCGAATTAATTGGCTTTGCCCAACTGCCGCTAACATCTGTTTAGATGCTAAGGTATTGGGGAGCTCTGGGTGTCCTAGATAATCACGCCCAGCTGCTGCGGCACCTGAGGTGACAACGATCACCCGATGGTTTTGGTGCAATTGTGCGATTTGTTTCACGAGTTCTAATATATAAGGGCGACTTAAACTTTTTTGGCCGTGCGTTAGCGTGCTTGTTCCGAATTTAATGACGATAGTTTTTGACATAAGTGCTTCACTTTTATTTAAAAAATAATGCGAATAAAATTATCATTTTTAAGGTGTAAAATCACGCTGAATTTGATATAAAATCGAACCAAGTGACATAAAAGGTATAGAAAATGAAAATTAGCGTGATCGTAGCTCGAACAAAGAATAATGTGATTGGTAAAGGTAACGAAATGCCGTGGCATTTACCTGTGGATTTAGCGTGGTTTCGTCAAAATACGGTAGGCAAACCGGTGATTATGGGAAGAAAGACGTATGAATCAATAGGCAGGCTTCTACCAAAACGCCCGAATATTATTCTTTCTCGCTCAGAGATGATTGTGGAGGGGGCTTATGTTGCCCAATCGCTTGAACAAGCGGTCGAATTAGCTAGAAATCTTGCAAATGGTGATGAAATGATGATTATTGGCGGAGGAGAATTATTTAAACAAGCGTTACCACAAGCAGAGCAGCTCTATTTAACCGATATTCAAGCGGAGATTGATGGCGATACTTTCTTTGAATTTGATGAAGAAAATTGGACATTGATAGAAGAAAAATGGTCGGAAGTGGATGAAAATAATCCATATCGCTGCCATTTTATGGTGCTTAAACGTAAAAGTGATTAATAAATGAGCAATCAAAAATAAAAAGTTGAACGCAAACCTTTGCTATTTTTCGTCCTAGATACAAATGTGTTCAGACATCTTAAAATATGACCGTTGATTTTAATTTTTATTGTTTAGGGAGACTTCAATGGAGTATGTTGAAATTTTAGGCTATGTCGCAATGGTTTTGGTTGCTAGCTCATTTTTATTAAAAGATGTGATTAAGCTCCGTGTAATCAATTCTTTAGGTTGTGCTTGTTTTGTTGTTTATGGTTTATTGATTGGCTCAATTCCAGTGACAGGCTTAAATGCTTTAGTCGTTTGTATTAATTTATACTATATTTTTAAAGGTAATAAACCTAAAGTGATAGAGCATTCTTAAATAAATTGGATGAGGGCAAATAGTTATTTGCCCTACTGCTATAAATTATAAAGAATATCTAACGCATCACTTAGTTTTTTTACAGTAAAAACGTCCATATCTTTAATCGGCTTTTTAGGCGCATTACCGTGGGGAATGATGGCTCGCCTAAAGCCGTGTTTTGCTGCTTCACTAATTCGTTCTTGTCCGCTAGTCACAGGACGGATTTCCCCTGCTAATCCCACCTCGCCAAAAATAACTAAATCTTGTGGTAATGGGCGATTGCGAAAGCTAGACATTAAAGCCAAGATCAGAGCCAGATCGGCACTGGTTTCGGTTACTTTCACACCGCCTACGACGTTGACAAACACGTCTTGATCTGACATTTGTAGTCCGCCGTGTCGATGTAAAACCGCAAGCAGTAGCGATAAACGGTTATGATCTAAACCAACGGCGACACGGCGAGGATTTGCTAGCATTGAATGATCGACTAGAGCCTGAATTTCAACTAGAAGCGGGCGAGTTCCTTCCCACAACACCATTACAGAGCTACCAGGCGTTTGTTCTTCGCTACGGCTAAGGAAAATTGCAGAGGGATTTTTAACTTCTTTCAAGCCCTGCTCAGTCATTGCGAATACACCTAACTCATTTACTGCACCAAAACGATTTTTATGGCTACGCAAAGTGCGGAATCGAGAATCGGACTCCCCTTCAAGTAATAATGAAGCATCAATAGCGTGTTCCAATACTTTTGGGCCAGCAAGTGTCCCATCTTTAGTAACGTGCCCTACCATAATAATGGCGACTTGGCGGGTTTTAGCATAACGAGTTAAAAATGAAGCACATTCTCGAACCTGTGAAACGCTTCCTGGAGAGGATTGAATATCGGATAAGTGCATCACTTGAATAGAATCGATTACCATAATTTTAGGTTTTTCTTGATCGGCAATATTGCAAATATGCTCAACGGAGGTTTCAGATAGCATTTTAAGATTTTGTGCAGGTAAACCTAAACGGTTAGCACGCATTGCCACTTGCTGCAAAGATTCCTCACCTGTAACATAAAGAGTAGGGATATTTTGAGCTAAGCCACACATTACTTGGAGTAAAAGCGTACTTTTGCCTGCACCAGGGTGTCCGCCAATAAGAATGGCAGAACCTGGTACAACCCCCCCACCTAGCACACGATCTAGCTCATTAAAACCACTGCTAAAGCGAGGCACTTCTTGCAGGCTAATATCTGAAAGTGCTTGCACTTTGCCTGATGTTTCACCTGCGTAACCACTAAAGCGGTCAGATTTTGCTGACTCTTTACTCGAAATCAACCTAACTTCGCTGATGGTATTCCAAGCCTTACATTCTCGGCATTGCCCCATCCAACGGGAGTATTCCGCCCCACAATCATTACAAACATAGGCGGTTTTAGGTGCTTTTGCCATTTTTTATCCTTGAATTTGAAAAATTTTGCGAAATTCTAGCAAAAAACTGTATGAATAAACAGAGTGAATATTTATTTTTTCGATCTGTGTCGAAAATTTAGAAATTGATAGTCGCACCTTTAGCAAAAAATTTGCACACTTTGTTTGCCAAACTTTTTGGTTTTTTTATAAGGAATTTATATGCAAAAAATTTATCTTTTTCGACCGCTTGCAAAAGCGTTTACCTTGATTGAGCTAATGATCGTGATTGCAATTATTGCCATTCTAGCCACTATTGCGATTCCATCTTACAACGCTTACACACAAAAAGCGGCTTTATCTGAATTATTGAGAGCATCGGCTTCTTATAAATCAGATGTTGAGCTGTGTATTTATCAAAATAATGGACCTAAAGATTGTTCTGGTGGAAAAAACGGTATTCAAGCCGATAAGGCGAATAGTAATAAAGCCAAATATCTTAATACGATTAAGGTAAATAAAGGCGTGATTACCGTAACAGGAAAAGGCTCGCTTAATAATTATAGCTACACGCTAACACCAGCCTTTTCCAATAATACGATCAGTTGGACTGTAAGTTGTAAGGGTAAAGATACGAGTCTGTTCCCCGCAGGTTTTTGTAATTAGCTAGGTAGAGAGGAAATCAAAATGGCGTATTCAGTTACCGATCTTAACAGCCAGCAAATCATTGAAATTTCTGCCGAACAATGGGCAAAAAACGGCAATGAAAAGCAGATTTTGTTGCGATATTTAGCCGTTCCGTTGCGAGAAACTGAATCACAATTATGGTTAGCGATTGATGATATGCAAAACTTGAGTGCGTGTGAAATCTTTGCTTTTATTCATCATAAGCAGATTGAGCCTGTTTTGATTTCCTCTGATGAGTTGAAATTTTTACTTAATGCCCTTTCACCCGAGCAGAGTCGCTTACAGAGTGAAATTTATGAGGATAATGCCGCTTATTCGTTATCAAATGCAGAGCAGGTAGATAGAAACGATCCGATTATTCAAATTTTAGATAATCTCTTTAAATTTTGCTTAAAAAATAATGCCTCAGACATCCATTTGGAGCCTCAGAAAGAGAGGTTACTCATTCGACTAAGAATTGATGGAGTTTTACATCTTTATAAAACGTTTCCTCAGAATGTATCAAACCGACTGATTTCTCGAATTAAATTACTAGCGAAACTAGATATTAGTGAAACCCGTTTGCCTCAAGATGGGCAATTTCATTTTAAAACGATTTTAGCAGAAACCTTAGATTTCCGCGTTTCAACTTTGCCTACGCATTTTGGTGAAAAAGTGGTACTTCGGATTCAAAAAAATAAGCCAATTAATTTGGACTTTTTAGAGTTAGGATTTACCCCAAGCCAGAAAGAAAAATTGCTCAATGCACTGAATCAACCGCAAGGCTTGATTCTAGTAACAGGGCCGACAGGTAGTGGTAAAAGTATCACGCTTTATAGTGCATTAAGTCATTTAAATAGCAATGAAAAACATATTTTAACTGCGGAAGATCCAATTGAAATTGAGATAGAGGGTATTATTCAAACTCAGGTAAATCGTGGTATTCATCTTGATTTTAGCCAACTACTGAGAACCTTCCTTCGACAAGATCCTGACATCATTATGCTAGGTGAGATCCGTGATGAGGAGAGTGCAGAAATTGCCTTAAGAGCGGCACAAACTGGGCATTTGGTTCTTTCGACATTACATACTAATGATGCACCCTCTGCCATAGAGCGATTATTACAACTCGGGATAAAAGAATACGAGCTGAAAAATGCGTTGTTGCTTGTGGTGGCTCAACGTTTATTAAGGCGAACTTGCACAAAATGTGGCGGTATCGGTTGCGAAAATTGCTATCAAGGCTACAAAGGTAGAATTGGGATTTATCAACTCTTGAGCAGAACTGCAAAAAATTTTGAAAAAACGACCGCTTGTTTAGATTTTGAAACCTTAGCTGAGAGTGCAAAAGAAAAATTAGTGGAAGGAAAAACAGATCGGAATGAAATTTTGAGGGTATTAGGAAATGGCGAAAATCTATGAATACCATTGGAAAGCGGTTGATCGTTTTCAACAAAAACGTAAAGGCAGCCGATTATCTAGTAGCCGAGAAGAGCTTGAAAGTATGTTGTTAATGAAAGGTTATGAGCAGATTCGCATTAATCGAAACTTCGTTTTATCTCAAAATCCGAAAAGAGAGCAGATCAGCCAATTTATTTCCCAGCTTGCGTTATTAGTGAATTCCGCTATATCGTTAAAACAGGCTCTTTCGATGATTTTACAAAACTGCCGAAATATTAAAATGTATCAATGGCTAAGCGAGCTCATTTTGCTGATTGAAAATGGTTATTCTTTTTCACAATCATTAGAGAAACAAGATAAATTTATTGCTAATCAAGAACTTCAACTGATTAAAATGGGCGAGCAAAGCGGAAAACTAGGTATCATCTTAACGAATTTGGCGAAAAGCCGAGCTAAGTCTGATAAGTTAGCTAAAAAAGTGAAGAAAATCTTGTTTTATCCTGCGATTGTATTGTTTATTTCCCTGTCTCTTTCTCTCGGATTGTTGATCTTCATTGTGCCCCAGTTTGCAGAACTTTACGGCACAAAAGAGAAAGCCTTACCACTGATTACGGAAATACTATTTTCTCTTTCCCAGTGTTTGATTGAACAGAAGCATCTTCTACTTAGTTTATTACTAGCGGTCGTTTTTTTCCTCTTTTTTGCAAAAAGAGAGAACGGGTTTGTGAGGTTAAAAATGGCGTTATTGTCTAAACTCCCTGTATTTCGACAAATCATACAGCAAGCCCGTATTGTCTTTTTTAGCCAAAATATGGCTTTAATGTTGAATGCTCATATTCCGTTAGATTTGGTATTAAAATCCTTTTTATCTGAAAAAAGCGATGATCCTATATTACAAAAAGAGGTTGAATTTATGCTAAATCTCTTGCAACAAGGCTACCCATTTTCGCAAGGCATTAATCCAAATGTGTTTGGCTTAGATATGCCACAAATGATCGAAATCGGCGAGCAAAGCGGCAACGTTGCCAACATATGCGAACATATTAGCGAGATGTACCAACAAAAACTGGATTATCAAATTGATATGCTCTCTCAGTTATTAGAGCCAATGTTGATGTTACTGATGGGAATAATTGTGGGGACTATTATTGTCGGTTTATATCTACCCATTTTTGATATGGGAAGTTTAGTGGAGTAATTATGTGGCTTTTACTTTCCTTTTTATCTGCCTTTTGGTTTAAAGCGGAAATGCCAAGATTTGCAATAAGAATAAACCAGCAAATTTATCAAGCAGCTAATTCAATCAATCAGCTTAATTTAACCGAGCAGCAATTTATTGCACTCTCGTCTTTAAAATCTCAACAAACAAGATGGGTAAACCTCTTTTTTCTACTTTTTCCGCTTATTATGTATTGTTCGGAAAACCCGATTATGGGCGGAATTTTTATTCTACTTTGCTTTCTTTCTCTTTTAGATATTTGCTATTACCTAACGGATACTCGCTATATCGGGCTTATTTTTCTACTTGTTTTATGGGAAAGAGTAAACCATTTCCATAATCAAACGTTATTGTTTACCTCACTGTTTTGTTTATTTATCGCGCTCTTTTCCTTTCTCGTTTTTAAAAAAGAAACATTTGGCTTTGGCGATATGTTGTTATTGCTAGCGTTATCTCCCTTATTCAATATAGAAAAAATGTTACTGCTGATATTAACGGCTTGTTTATTAGGCATTTTTTATTACTTAACTTATTGGTGGATAAAAAAGCAAAAATTAGAAAAGTTGGCATTTATTCCGTTTATTAGTTTGGCGGTGGGCGTTATTGTAACGCTTGAAAGCTGGGGGATTAATTATTAGAATTGAGGAACTTTAATTTTGAGGAACTTTTATGACTTACATTGTGGGTTTAACAGGTGGAATTGGCAGTGGTAAAACCACCGTTTCGGATTTATTCGCCGAACTTGGTGTAGAAGTGATTGATGCCGATATTGTCGCTCGCCACGTGGTGGAAAAAGGAACGCCTCTGTTAGCTCAAATAGTAGAGCACTTTGGAGAAGATATTCTTAACGCCGAAAAAGAATTAGATCGAGCCAAGCTACGCCAAATGGTGTTTAATAATGACACTGAAAAAAACTGGCTGAATGATTTACTTCACCCAGCAATTCGAGAAACAATGGTAAAAAAATTGCAAGAATCGACCGCTTGTTATCTGATTTGGGTTGTACCACTCTTGATTGAAAATAAGCTCACCGAATTTTGTGACCGCATTTTAGTGGTTGATGTCAGCCCAGAAATTCAGCTCGAACGAGCCACCAAACGAGATAAAAGCAAAGTGGAAACCATCCGAAAAATAATGGCGACTCAAGTCAGCCGTGAAGAAAGATTAAGTTACGCTGATGATCTGATTGAAAATAACTTACCGATTGAGCAAGGATTCGTTTTGATTAAAGAGCAAGTGAATAGTCTGCACCAGAAATACCTAACATTAGCAAATAAAAAGGAAAAAGAATGTCAGAAACTATCGTAAATTGCCCGACTTGTGAAAAAGAGGTTGTGTGGAATAAAGAAAGTAAATATCGCCCATTTTGCAGTGAGCGTTGTCAGATCATTGATTTGGGGGATTGGGCAGCGGAAAAGCACGCTATCGCCAGTGAAGAGGAGGATCTTTTTAGCGAAGATTTAGAAAAATATTAGCTATGTAAATTGAGCAGAGAAACTCTCTAGCTCTAGCCAAATATCATCGCTAAATTCTTGTTTGACTTTACGCTCTAATTCGGCCAGTTGGTGGATTAGAGCGTAAAGTTTTTTATAATTTAATCGTTGTACAATCTGGCTGTAAAATGGTCTGCGGTTTTGCCAGATCTTCAAGCGGTCAAATTCCGTTCTTAAATTACCATTAAAGAGCGGTTGTTCGCTTGAGACTGGTGTGGGGGCGCGTGTGATTTCAAGTAAAATCATCAGCTCTTTTTGTATAATACGTAATAAAACAACCGCTTGTACTTCTTCATTTTGTAAGTGATGTAAAATGCGTTGAGCTCTCCCGATTTTCCCTTCAAAAAGAGCATCAATCCATTGAAATGGGGTAAATTGAGCAGAGTGTTCTACCACTTCTTTTACTTGATTGAGCGTAATTTTCCCACCATTATGTTGAAGCTGTAGTAGCTGTAATACCTGTTTTAGTGCGAGAAGATTACTTTCATAGCTATAGCAGAGTAATTGAGCTGCTTCAGGTTCGAGTTGCAAATTCATCTCTTTTGCTCTATTGCTTAACCACTGAGGTAACTTACTGATTTCTGGCGTTTGGCAGTTAATTTGTACTACTTGAGGCTCAATTTGGGTAAACCAAGCCTGCTTTTCCATCGTTTTGGAAAATTTAGGCAAATGCAAAATAAAAAGGAGATCTGAATGAATTAATGCACAGAATTCGGATAGCTTTTTAAATTGTGTCGTTGTTGGAGATTCAGGAAAATTCAAAATAATGATTTGTCGAGAGAAAAATAATCCCATTTCTTGGGCTGTTTCAAAAAGTGCTTCCCAGTTTGTGTCATTTTTTACGTCAATCTCTTTTTTCTCATCAAAGCCTTTTAAACGAGCGGATTGGATAATCAAATCTTTAGATTCATTCACCAACAACAAGTCGTTCCCTGTTAATAAATAAAAGGGATGTAATCCTTTGTTTAGAGAAAGTTGAAGCGCTTCAGGGAATAGCTTTTGCATAGATAAATGGCGAAAAATAGTTCGCCCCTACAAATTATTGTTATTTTGAAAGTTCTTTTTTCAACGCAGCCATTTTAATAATTAACTGGCGAGAGGCTTGTTCGTACATATCTTTCATAATCATCTCTTTTTCTGCTGACTTGGCAAGTGCAGCACGAGAGTCATCAAAGAAAGTTCGATGGGCAGAAACCGCTAGTGGATATTGCCCTTTATTTGGAATATCTGCAATTGCTTCTACATTCAGTGTTAATATTTTTTCTGCTTCACGAGCTTGTTTAAATACTGAGACAACCTTGCTATTTGTAGATGTTGAAACTAAACGAAGTTTTGATACATTTACAGAACTTGGCACTAATTTTACATCATTTAATTGTAATTGATTACGTAAAATACGAGACATTTCACTATGTTGATCGGCACTTTCAAGCGTTAATGTTCTGAGTGATTCAGGTAGTACTTCGTTGTTTTTAAAATGCCAACCGCAAGCAGTGAGGGCTAAAACAGCAACGAGGGAGAGTTTTTTAATCATAAGTTTTCCTCTAAGATAGTACAAGCTTAGCAGCTTGTACTATCAATTTATATAGATATTATCCTTTAACTACAAAGCTCAACATTTTAAATGGAATATAGATTTCTTTAATGATTTCTTGATCATCTAAGAATTTCACTACATTCGGTTCTGCTTTGGCAATAGTTTTCACTTCATCTTCAGTTGCGGTTGCAGGTACGGTAATTTTGCCACGCACTTTACCGTTTACTTGCACCACAACGAGTTTTTCATCTTCTACCATTGCAGTTTCGTCTGCTTGCACCCAAGGGGCGAAGTCGATGGTTTGCTCATTACCTAAGGCTTGCCATAATTCAAAACAGATATGTGGCGTGATTGGGTAGAGCATACGCACCACCGCACTTAAGGCCTCCGCCATTACTGCTTTATCTTGCTCACTTTCAAGCGGTGCCTTGGTGAGCTTATTCATTAGTTCCATTACCGCCGCAATTGCTGTGTTGAAGGTTTGGCGGCGACCAATATCATCACTCACTTTTGCTATTGTTTTATGAACATCACGGCGAAGCTCTTTTTGGGCTTTGTCTAATGCAGATGTATCTAAAATTGTCGTTGCTGGCGATTTTGCATATTCATACACTAAATTCCATACACGACCTAAGAATCGTTTTGCGCCTTCTACGCCAGATTCTTGCCATTCAAGGGTCATTTCTGCAGGGGAGGCGAACATCATAAATAAGCGAACCGTATCCGCACCATATTTTTCCACCATTTCTTGTGGGTCGATACCGTTGTTTTTCGATTTCGACATTTTCGTCATACCGCTATGAACTAGCTCACGACCTTCAGGATCGGTTGCTTTAGTGATTCTGCCTTTTTCATCACGCTCCAAGGTTACTTGCGTTGGGCTGACCCAAATACGCTCGTTCGTTGGGCTGGTGTAGTAGAACGCATCCGCAAGTACCATACCTTGACAAAGTAGTTTCGTTGCGGGTTCGTCTGAATTTAAAATGCCTGCATCACGCAATAATTTGTGGAAGAAACGGAAGTAGAGCAAGTGCATTGTCGCGTGCTCAATACCGCCGATATATTGATCTACGGGTAACCAATAATTTGCCTCGTCAGAATCTAACATTCCATCAAAATATTGCGGGCAAGTGTAGCGTGCGTAGTACCAAGATGACTCCATAAAGGTGTCGAAAGTATCGGTTTCACGCAATGCGGGTTTGCCGTTGTAAGTGGTTTTTGCCCATTCTGGATCTGCTTTGATTGGGCTTTTCACGCCGTCCATCACTACATCTTCAGGCAGGATCACGGGTAGATCTTGTAATGGAACAGTTACCACTTCGCCTTCTTCGGTTGTCATCATTGGAATTGGTGCCCCCCAATAACGCTGGCGAGAAACACCCCAGTCACGCAGACGGAAATTCACTTGGCGTTTACCCACGCCCATTGCTTCTAATTTGTCTGCAATCGCATTAAATGCTACCTCAAATTCTAAGCCGTCAAATTCAGCAGAATTGATTAATTTACCGTGTTCGGTGTAAGCTGCTTTTGAGAAATCCCATTCTGAGCCATCAAGCGGTCGAATTACCTGATTAATTTGCAAATCGTATTTTTGAGCGAACTCGAAGTCACGTTCATCGTGGGCAGGCACAGCCATTACCGCACCAGTTCCATAGTGCATTAATACGAAGTTTGCGACCCAAACTGGCACTTCTTTGCCTGTTAATGGGTGAATAGCGAATAAGCCGGTCGCCATTCCTTTTTTCTCCATTGTGGCAAGTTCGGCTTCAGCCACTTTGGTGTTTTTAGCCTCACGGATAAATTCCGCTAATTCAGGATTATTTTCTGCTGCCAATTCTGCCAATGGGTGAGCGGCTGCTACTGCGACATAGCTCACGCCAAAGAAGGTATCTGGGCGAGTGGTGTAAACAGGCAAGGTTGCGTTTGAACCAGCGATTTTGAAGGTGATTTCCACCCCTTCAGAACGACCAATCCAGTTGCGTTGCATTGTTTTGACTTGATCTGGCCATTGTGGGAGATTATCTAATTGTGATAATAATTCTTCCGCATAATCGGTAATTTTGATAAACCATTGCGGAATTTCACGCTGTTCAACAGGCGTATCGCAACGCCAGCAGCAACCCTCGTGAACTTGCTCGTTGGCAAGTACGGTTTCATCATTCGGACACCAGTTTACGGTTGAGGTTTTTTTATAAACCAAGCCTTTTTTATACAGCTCAGTAAAGAACCATTGTTCCCATTTGTAATATTCAGGGCGACAGGTTGTCACTTCACGATCCCAGTCGTAAGAGAAGCCCAGCATTTTAAGCTGACCTTTCATATATTCGATATTTTCGTACGTCCATTTAGCCGGAGCAGTATTGTTTTTCACCGCTGCCCCTTCTGCTGGCAAGCCGAATGCGTCCCAACCCATTGGTTGAAGCACGTTTTTACCGATCATACGTTGATAGCGTGAAACTACATCGCCAATCGTGTAGTTACGCACGTGTCCCATATGCAATTTGCCTGATGGATAAGGCAGCATTGAAAGGCAATAATATTTCTCTTTAGTAACGTCTTTAACTGCTTTGAACACTTTATTTTCTGCCCAATAGTGCTGAACTTTCGGTTCAATCTCACTTGGGGTGTATTGTTGTTGCATAAAATCTAACCTTGCTTTGAATTAGTTAAAAAATTGCTGTGATAATACCGTAAAACAAGGCTCTTTTGAATGGCAAGCGGTGGGATTTACAAGGTTTTTTGCAGATTTTTGCGATATGCTTCGAAAAATCATTAAATGATAAGTGAGAAAATGCAGAACTTTGATTATGATATTTCAAGATATTTTTGTAACAACAAAAAATATTGATTTGATTGAGTGATGATGTTATAACTGATGAGGTTCATCGCAAATGAAATTGGAATATGATGAGCAAAAAAGTATAAAAAATACCTTAGAAAGAGGACTCCCTTTCTCAATGGTAAAGGATTTCGAATTTGATACTGCATTTATTAAACAAGATTTACGCAATGAATACGGCGAAATTAGGTATCAAGCTTTAGGACTAATTGAGACTCGACTTTACGCCTTGGTTTTTTGTCTAAGGCAGGAAGTGGTGAGGGTAATCAGTTTTAGAAAAGCTAATTCAAGAGAGATTGCAATTTATGAAAAAAACAGAAAATCAGATAATAGATAATGAAAATCCGGAATGGACACAGGCAGATATTGATAATGCTTTGGCATTCCAGCAAATGCCTGAACAACTTCAATCTTTAGTTTTACAATCACAAGCTAAGAAAAGGGGCAGACCTTTAAGCCAAAACAAAAAAGTGAGTGTGACAATTCGTTATTCATCAAATGTGATCGAGGCTTTTAAAGCTACAGGCAAGGGTTGGCAGAGTAGAATGAATAAGGTTTTGGAAGATTATATTGCTCAGCATTGAATAGATAAAAAGCGAATCCATTAAGGATTCGCTTTTTTAATAGGAGTTAAGCCCTAATCACTTCCACACCACCCATATAAGGTCTTAACACTTCTGGCACAGTAATTGAGCCATCGGCATTTTGGTAGTTTTCAAGCACAGCCACAAGCGTACGTCCCACTGCTAAACCTGAGCCGTTTAAGGTATGCACTAAGCGAGTTTTTTTGTCTGATTTTGCTTTGCAACGTGCAGCCATTCGGCGCGCTTGGAAATCCCACATATTTGAGCAAGATGAAATTTCACGGTAAGTGTTTTGCGCTGGTAGCCACACTTCTAAATCGTAAGTTTTTGCTGAACCGAAGCCCATATCGCCTGTGCAGAGTAACACTTTGCGGTATGGTAAGCCTAAAAGTTGTAATACTTTTTCCGCGTGGCCTGTTAATTCTTCTAAGGCTTCCATTGATTTTTCAGGAGCAACGATTTGCACCATTTCCACTTTTTCAAATTGGTGCATACGAATTAAACCACGCGTATCACGCCCGTAAGAACCCGCTTCAGAACGGAAGCACGGTGTGTGGGCGGTGTAGCGTAATGGCAAGGTTTCTTCATCAATAATTTCATCACGCACTAAGTTTGTGACAGGCACTTCAGCGGTTGGAATTAAGCTATATGAGCGCTGTACCTCGTTCGGATCTTGCCCCATTAATGGTTGTGTGTGGAATAAATCTTCGCCGAATTTGGGTAACTGACCTGTGCCGAATAATGAATCTTGGTTCACTAAAAATGGTACGTTGGTTTCTATGTAGCCGTGCTGTTCGGTGTGCAAATCTAACATAAATTGCGATAACGCACGATGCAAACGAGCCAGTTTGCCTTTCATTACCACAAAACGGCTAGCGGTTAATTTCACGCCTGCGGCAAAATCTAAACCGTTTAACGCTTCACCTAGTGCTACGTGATCTTTCACCTCAAAGTCAAATTGACGAGGCTCACCCCAGCGAGAAATTTCTTGGTTTTCGCTGTCATCTTTACCTAATGGAACTTCTTCTGCGGGTAAATTGGGTACAGATAATAGTAATTCACGGATTTGGTTTTGGACTTTGTCTAATTCTACTTTTGCTGAGTCTAGTTCGTTACCCATCGAATCCACTTCAGCTAAAAGGGCTGAAATATCTTCGCCACGTGCTTTAGCGGCACCGATATTTTTAGAACGGGCATTACGCTCAGCCTGTAAAGTTTCAGTTTTTACTTGCAGGGTTTTACGTTGTTCTTCTAACGATTTCACACGCTCAATATCTAAAATGAAATTACGTTTAATTTTTAATATTTCTGCAACTTCTTCTAGGTTGGTACGCAGTAGATTCTGGTCTATCATATTAATTTCCTTAATTTAAAATCTATTAATGGATAAGGTTTATCCACGATTCGCATTTTTCATAATACGTTGTTTGGCGACTTGCCATTCACGATCTTTAATATCTTCACGTTTGTCGTGTAGCTTTTTCCCTTTTGCTAAGCCAATTTTCACTTTCGCCCACGCATTTTTCCAATACATTGAGGTTGCTACAACGGTGTAGCCTTCACGATTGACTTTTCCGAAAAGTGAATCTAGCTCACGTTTGTTTAGCAAGAGTCTGCGGGTGCGAGTTGGGTCACTCACGATGTGGGTTGATGCCATATTAAGTGGCGTAATCATCGCGCCAAATAAAAAGGCTTCGCCGTTGCGAAAAATGACGTAACTGTCGCTGATATTGCCTTTTCCTGCTCGAAGTGCTTTTACCTCCCAGCCTTGTAGTTCAATCCCTGCTTCAATTTCATCTTCAATGAAATATTCGTGTCTAGCACGTTTATTTAATGCAATCGTATTCGATGCTGCTTTTGGTTTTTTTGCCATAATTTTAGAAAGTGTTAAAAATTTATTTGAATTCTACCCTAAACGAGCTAAACAGTGAACAGCGAAAGGAGGGAAACCTTTGCAAGCGGTCAAATTTGCTGAAAAATTTGCAAAAAGCGTGTGTTTTATTATCCACTTTGCTGATGGCTAGACGTGCGAGCATAGCGAGTAAAAAATTCATAAAAAATGACCGCTTGTGGTTACTCAAACATATCCGCAAGTAAAAATTGTAATACCGAATCCATTCGTAAATGTGGAATAGATTGGTCAAACTCAATCCGTTTTGGCTCAAATTGATCGAACTCAAAATGGTTAAATTGCCAATAATTTTTATCTGGCAATCGGCTTGGCACTGTGCCAGGGTAGAGCGTCACTTGTTTTTTATCGCTTGAGCGGATACCTCGAATTGCTCGCAGAGTCTTATCGTTTTGCGTGACTTTTACCGCATCGGTTGCTTGAATTGCAGAAATGGCTAAATAACCCGTTTCAATGCCATTAAATTCGGCGTGTCTGCCCCCTTCTTGTACAAGTTGTCGCATCAGGCTTTCTAAGTTTGGTATTTGATCGCTTGTGATATGGTCAGCTTTCGAGGCAATAAATAGTAGCTTGTCGATATTTGAAGAGAAAAGTCGGCTAAATAGCGAGCGATTACCGTAATGAAAATGGTTGAAAAGCTGCTGTAGCCCTAATTTCATTTCCATAAATTCATTATAGCCATAATTTAATGGTGTGAGGCAGTCGGCTAGGATCACTTGGCGGTCGAATGTTGAGAAATAATCTTCATAAAATGGTCTCACAATTTTTTTCTGGTAATGCTCATAACGTTTTTTTAGTGTATGGAACAGGCTGTTTTTATCGCTTTGCTCTAGCTTTTCCCATTCTGCTTGGTTTAAATCTAACAGTGGAAAAAATTGGAAAACGGGAGCACCTTTTGAATTTTCTGTTGGCAACACAAATCGCCCTGGCTGAATATATTGCATTCCCTCTGCTTTACAGGCGAGTAAATAATCGGTGTATTGCTGGCTTAAGTCTGCGAGCAAGTTTTCGTTTGTTTTTGCAAAAAGATCGACTTTTTTGACCGCTTGTAACCAAGGTTGAGCCAATTCGAAACGTTTATCTTTATGTACCGCTTGCTGGGTTTGTGACCACTCTTTATATGAAAGAGAGAGTAGTGGTAAATCCAATAGCCATTCGCCAGGGTAATCAAAAATATCCAGATATAGCGTACTTGTTTCTTTAATATGGCGAAGTAGGGAGTGTTGGCGTTGGTAGCGAATCGCAAGACGAATTTCACTAATGCCAGTGGTTGAGTTTGGCCAGTAAGGCGGATTAGCTTCAAAAGATTGGCGGTTTTTATCATATTCAAATCGAGGAATGGTTAAATCGCCCTGTTCTACCCGCTTTACCGAAATAATTTGCCCATTGCGAGCAGGGGCGAATAAATGCAAATGGGCGTTGCCCGCTTGATTAATGTGTAAAAGCTGATCAATCAGGCTGGTAATAAATGCTGTTTTACCACTGCGGCTTAACCCTGTAACAGCAAGGCGTAAGTGATTATCCAACCCACGTTGAACAAAGTTATTCAGTTTATGATGAATTTTAGAAAACATTTTGCAACTTTTATTGATAAAATAACCGCTTGATTATACAACGTTGTGGGGCTGTGTTAAATGGAAAACAAAAATCCAGCAGAAATTGAGCTGAAAATTATGCTCAATAAATCTAACATTCCGTTCATTAAAAATTGGCTGAATAGCTTAGAACGGTTTGAGTTAATTGAGCATAAATCTCAACTATTAGCGAATTGTTATTATGATACACCTGAGCAGTTTTTTGCCTCAAAACAGATGGGGCTGAGGGTGCGTGCATACAATCATCAATTTGAAATGACGCTTAAAACACAAGGCGAAATAGTTGGTGGCTTACATATTCGCCCTGAATATAATTTAGCACTTTCAAAAAATGATCCCGATTTTCTCGCTTTAGTTAAAAAATTTAATTTGCCTTTTGAGAATGCCAAACAGATTGCCGATAGTTTACAAGTGATGTTTAGTACAGATTTCATTCGTGAAATTTGGTTATATAAAGTAGGAGAGTCTGAAGTGGAGGTGGCACTTGATCAAGGTTTGATTAAAAACCAATATGGTAAAGAAGTTATTTGTGAATTGGAGTTTGAAATTAAACAAGGTAATTTAAGTGATTTATTGCTCTTAGTGGACACTATGCCACAAATTGATGGAATGTGGCTCAGCGGTTTAAGTAAGGCTCAACGTGGCTATTTGAGTGGACAAGCGGTTAAATTTGAACAAAAAATTGCCAATGCAATGCAACAAGAAAATAGTTATCAGCTAGAACAAAAGTTGGCTGATTTTATTCGAATAGGGGGTGAAAATCGTGCTGTTCTGGCACGCTTTAATCAATGCACCAACCAGCAATTTGATTCTTGGCAGCAGGCAAAAGAATTTGTAAAAAGTAAAGGCTATTTTTTATCCAATTTGGTGGCATTGAAAAAACGAGAATATGCCTCATAATTTATTCATTTTTCATTTTCTCCGATATTTTGTGTTTTTCTCGTAATTGATTAGCAATAATTTGAATTGCCTCTCCTGCACTGATGCCTTCTGCCATCAGCTTTTGAACGTCTTCCACGGCTGCTTGTTGTTGCTCGTGGGTAAGTGATAAAAGTGAATTATCCATAATGTTCCTTTTAGTTTAAGGGTGGGAGGTTCCAGTTAAAAAATGCGAAGAGGGTTTGCCATTGCTTATCAAGCGGTGCAATTATTTCAATTTTTTGCAAAGTTTTTGGGTGCTGAAATTGTAACTTATGGGCGTGTAGCATTAAACGACCTACACCTGATTTTTCGCTCAACGCACGGTTTTGATGGAGATCACCATATTTACTGTCGCCCATAATAGGATGAAAAAGATGCTTTAAATGGCGGCGAAGTTGGTGTTTTCTGCCTGTTCGGGGATATAATTCTACCAAGCTATAACGTGCATTTGAATGTTTTCCCGCAGGGAAAGGCATTTCAGCAGTAGCTAAGCCTTCATAATCAGTAATAGCCTCTTGAGCGGCTTTTTCTTGCGAAAATTTATCGGCGATTTTATCTAAAACCACTTTGAGCGGATAGTCTATTCGTGCTTTTCCTCGCAAATAACCACGCACAATCGCTAAATAACGTTTTTGTACTTGATGTTGTTCAAATTGCTCACTCATAAGCCGTGCCATTTCGCTATTTAATGCAAAGAGCAAAACACCAGAAGTAGGGCGATCAAGCCGATGAATTGGGAAAACGTGTTGCCCGATTTGATCTCGCAACGTTTGCATAGCAAAAATAGTTTCGTGCTTATCAAGCCAGGAGCGATGAACCAGCATTCCGGCAGGTTTATTGATCGCTATGATTTCATCATCTTGGTATAAAATTTCAAGTTCCATTCGTTTAATCTTTTAATAATTGCTCTAATTTTAATATCGGTGCTGAAATGGTGGGAAGATAGTCTTCATTCTTCAATGCCTCTTCCAAATAAGGCGTAATGGCAAAATTGCGAGGCAAATTTGCATTAGCTTCTAAAATTGCTCGCATTCTTGGAATAAAGATCCATTGTAACCATTGCGTGGGGGTTAACGTGTCTAGGCAAAATGGTTGTTGATTGGCTAAGGCTTCTTGGCTTGGGGGTGTGGCTTCCCAAAGCTGATGAATATGAAGAGCGATTTCTAAGTCAGATAAATGTTGTTTAACTTTTGCGTTTATTTCGGGAGATTTCATTTCAGTTTCACTTGTTAAATGCGTTTTTTTCAGTAAAAATAAGGGCAAATTCTACCATTCAAACTTACTTCTCTCTAGGAATTTATATGCAAGATTCAGATTCAACTCATCAGCCAACTATTTTACAAAAAATCGTACAAGATAAAGCGATTTGGGTGAAGCAAAAAGAGCACGATTTTCCACTAAGAGAGTTTCAGCATAAAATTGTGAAAAGTGAGCGTGATTTTTATGCTGAATTAGCTAAAGGTACGCATCAAGAACCAGCTTATATTTTAGAATGCAAAAAAGCGTCTCCATCAAAAGGGTTGATTCGAGCTGAGTTTGATTTAAATCACATTGCATCAGTTTATAAAAATTATGCGAGCGTGATTTCAGTTTTGACCGATGAGCAATATTTTCAAGGCGATTTTCGCTATATCGACCAAGTAAAACAGCAAACTACACAACCAATTTTGTGCAAAGATTTTATGATTTCGCCTTATCAGGTTTATCTCGCTCGTTTTTATAATGCCGATGCGATTTTGCTGATGCTCTCTGTTATTGATGATGAAACTTACCGTGAACTTTCTGCGTTAGCTCACGAGTTAGGAATGGGTGTTTTAACCGAGACCAGTACAGAATCGGAATTTAAACGTGCGTTAGCCTTGAAAGCGAAAGTGATTGGCGTGAATAACCGTGATTTACACACGCTGAAGATTGATATGAACCGAATTGTTCGCTTGGTAGAAAAATATCAAGATCACATTCCTGCCGATGTGTGTTTGATTTCAGAGTCGGGCATTAATGATCATCATCAGATAAAACGCATTAAGCCTTATGTGCATTCCTTTTTAATTGGCAGTAGTTTAATGGGAAATCGTGATCTGGATAATGCCGTGCGTGCGGTTATGTTCGGGGAAAATAAAGTGTGCGGTTTAACCCGAGTACAAGACGTAAAGGCGGTTTATGAGCAAGGTGCATTATACGGTGGCTTAATTTTTGCAGAAGGTTCTCCTCGCCAGCTTTCATTACGACAAGCACAAGAATTGGTGGTAAATGCTCCTTTGTGTTATGTAGGCGTTTTCCAAGATCAAGCGGTAGAATTTGTAGAAAAAATTGCAAAACAGCTTGAATTATGTGCAGTGCAGTTACACGGTTCAGAAGATGAGAAATATATCGCCGAATTGGCTGAAAAATTGGGCGATAAAACGCAAATTTGGAAAGCATTATCGGTAGATCTTGACGCTGAACACATTGAATTTACCGATAATCCAAAAATTACTCGCTATGTATTAGATAGTAAAGTCGCAAATCAACAAGGTGGCACGGGTACCATATTTAATTGGTCATTAATTCCAGCTGCATTAAAACAGAAAGCGTTATTAGCTGGTGGAATTAATGCAGAGAATATTGAAGAGGCTTTGCTCCAAGGCTGCTTAGGCGTAGATTTAAATTCAGGTGTTGAAAGTGCTAAAGGTGTAAAAGATTTTGCAAAATTAACCGCTTGTTTTACGAAAATTATTCACGCGTAGCGACACTGCGAATCAAAGTGTGTTAGAATAAAATCGTTTTTAACAATAACTAACAATGAGGGTTTATATTATGGGGACTTTGGGTTATTCAATGCTAACAGTGGTGTTTTCACTAAGTATGATCGTATTTTTAGCCTACAATATTTTCTAATATTTATTCTATTATTAAGACACGGAAAATCCTTTGATTTTCCGTGTTTTGTTTTGAGGGATATATGTCTAAACTCACTTTTGCCTCGCTTTCATTTAATGCGGCAAATACGCCTGTTTCTGAGCAATTTGATGATATTTATTTTTCCACCCAAGATGGCCTAGCAGAAAGTCAGTATGTGTTCCAAGAAGGAAATCAACTTTGGGAAAAATGGCAATTACATTTAAGTGAGGCTTTTGTGATTGCTGAAACGGGTTTTGGGACAGGCTTAAATTTTTTAGCCGTTGCTGATAAGTTTCAGCAATTTCGAGCGGCTTTTCCAGAAAATCAACTTAAGCGCCTTTACTTTATTTCGTTCGAAAAGTTTCCTTTAACTTCAACGCAATTAGATGAGGTTCATAAACATTATTCGCAATTTGCCATATTATCTGAAAAATTAACCGCTTGTTGGCAGCCCCGCCAGAGCGGTTGTCAGCGTTACCATTTTGACAATATCTATTTAGATGTATGGTTTGGCGATATTGCAGAAAATTTACCACAGTTGGGCGATTTATATAATTCTAGTGTTGATGCTTGGTTTTTAGATGGATTCTCACCAGATAAAAATCCTGAAATGTGGAATGAGCAGCTTTACAATCAAATGTTTCGCTTAAGTTCTCAGGGCGGTAGCTTTGCGACTTTTACGGCTTCAAGTGCAGTGAGAAAAGGATTACAAGCGGCTGGTTTTGAGGTGAAAAAACGCAAGGGTTTTGGCAAAAAACGTGAAATGCTATTTGGCGAAAAACCGCTTGATAGCATAATTTACGCCCCCAATTACCCCTATTTTTATGCAAAAAATGAAAAAGTAGATGATGTGGCAATTATCGGTGGCGGGGTAGCAAGTTTATTTGTTGCGTTATCGCTCTTAGAAAAAGGCAAACAAGTGACGCTTTATTGTAAAGATGAAAATGTTGCAATGAATGCTTCTGGCAATTTACAAGGTGCGATTTATCCACAGCTGAGCGATGATGATGAGCGTAATGTCAGGTTTTATATCCATAGTTTTGATTATGCGTTGCAGCGATTGGCACAATTAAAAAGTCAAATTGAGTTTGAATATAATGCAAATGGCGTAGCACTTTACGCCTATGATCATAAAACAGCGAAAAAATTGGAGAAAATGGCAGAGCTGACAGAGGATGAGACACTGTTTACACTTTGCTCAGCCACAGAATTAAGCGAGAAATTAGGTTTAAAAGTACCAAATGGAGGTGCTTTTATTCCACAAGGTGGTTGGCTCTCACCAGTGCAACTTGTGAGAAATGGTTTTGCTTGGCTTGAAGATAAAGGCTTGAATATTGTACTTAGCCATAAAGTGGAAGCGTTACATCCTTCTCAAGGAAAGTGGCAATGGCAGATGAATGGAAAAACATTTCAACATCAAGCCGTTGTATTTGCCAATGGTCATACGCTCAATGAATTTAGCCAAGCCAATGGTATTCCGCTCTATCCTGTTCGAGGACAGGTAAGCCAAATTCCAACCACAGCGGAGCTGCAAAAACTAAAATGTGTGGTTTGCTATGATGGTTATTTAACGCCAAAATCGACATCAGGCACCCATTGTCTTGGGGCAAGCCATATTCGTGATAATGCGGAAATGGATTTCAGTGTAGCCGAACATGGTGAAAATCTTGCAAAACTTCAGCAAAATGTAACCGCTTGTAGCTGGACGGATGGGGTTGATTTATCTGAAAACAGGGCGAAAGTTGGCGTTCGAGCAGCCCTTAGAGACAGAGTGCCGATGGTGGGGGCAATGCATCATTTTGAGCAACAAAAAATACAATACGCTAACTTGTATAACCAATTAAGGCGAAAGCAAGCGGTTGAAACTGCGGATATTTTTGCAAATTTATATATGGTTAATGGCTTGGCTTCTCGTGGCTTAACTACAGCCCCGTTATTAGGAGAACTGTTAGCAAGCCTAATTGCGAATGAGCCAGTACCCATCAGTGAAGATATTTGGCATAATTTAAGTCCAAATCGAACTTGGATGAGAAAATTATTAAAAGGTTCAGCGGTGGGATAAAAAGCAAATCCCGAAATTTTATTTTCGGGAGTTTCATTTTTGGATTAGCGAATAATACCACGTGTTGAGCGTTTGAAGAACTCTTTGAAAATGGCAATAGCAGGCTCATTTTCTGCAATTTGTTCAATTTCTACTAAGCCTTCTTCTAATGTTTTACCGCTAGAATAAATCAACTTATACACTTTGCGAATTGCGTGTAACGTTGCTTTATCGAAACCTCGGCGTTTCAAACCTTCAAGATTAATACCAAATGGACGAGCGTGATTACCTTGTGCCATCACATAAGGTGGGACGTCTTGGCTAACCATTGAACCTCCGCCTAACATAGCATGTGAGCCGATTACCACAAACTGATGAATAGCAGACATGCCGCCTACGATGACGAAATCATCTAACGTAACGTGTCCTGCAAGGGTGCCATTATTGGCAATAATACAACGATTGCCAATAGAACAGTCGTGAGCAATGTGGGTGTTGATCATCAATAAGTTGTCATCTCCAATCTTAGTTACACCACCGCCTTGCACGGTGCCACGGTGGATCGTGACACTCTCACGAATACGATTACGGTTGCCTATCATTACTTTTGTTGGCTCACCTTGATATTTTAAATCTTGATTGATTTCCCCAATGCTCGCGAATTGGAAAATATGGTTGTCTTCTCCAATCTCAGTTAGACCATTTATAACAACGTGAGAGTGAATTTTGGTTCTGGCACCGATTTTTACATCTTTACTAATCACCGTAAAAGGACCAATTTCAACATGAGCACCAATTTGTGCCCCATCTTCAATAATAGCAAGTGAGTTAATCTTAGCCGTTGAGTCAATTAGACGCATAGTTTAGCTCCTTTATTTTAAGCTAGTTAATTATTTACGGCGAGCACACATTAAGTCTGCTTCACACACTAATTTGCCATCAACGTATGCTTTACCAGTGAATTTAGTAATACCACGCACTTCTTTTAAAAACGCCACTTCAAGTTCAAGTTGATCGCCTGGCACTACAGGGCGTTTAAAACGAGCATTATCAATTGCTGCAAAATAATAAAGCTCATCTTCACTTAATTTACCATAGGTCGCAACTGCTAATACGCCTGTTGCTTGAGCCATTGCTTCAAGAATTAATACGCCTGGAAAAATCGGTGCATTCGGGAAATGTCCAGTAAAACAAGGCTCGTTAAAGGTTACATTTTTAATTGCTTTTAACCATTTGCCTGCTTCGTAATCAGTTACACGATCAACTAAAAGAAAAGGGTATCTATGTGGTAGCATACCCATAATTTCGGTAACTTCAATAATTTTTGACTCACGATTTTTAGTTGTAGTTTCTGTCACTTTAAGACCTCTAAATAAAATTAATCGTTAAAACGTTTTTCAAGTGATTTTAAACGTTTATTCATTTCATCAATATTCATCACTAATGCGGCAGTTTTACGCCACTCTTTATTGGTTTGTAGCGGAATACCTGATGAATAAATACCTTTTTCTGTAATCGGCCTCATCACCATTCCCATACCAGTAATAATTGCACCGTCGCAGATTTCCATATGACCGTTGATAACGCTAGCCCCTCCAATCTGGCAAAAGCGACCGATTTTTAGGCTACCAGCCATAATGACACCACCTGCAACGGCGGTGCCAAAGCCAATATGAACATTATGTGCGATTTGGCAAAGGTTATCAATAATCACATTATCTTCAATGACCGTTGGATCTAACGCACCTCTATCAATACAAGTGCAAGAGCCAATTTCAACACGATTACCAATAATTACCCCGCCAGTTTGTGGGATTTTGATCCACTGACCTTTATCGTTAGCATAGCCAAAGCCATCGCTACCAATAACAGCAGATGATTGAATGAGACAATCAGAGCCGATTTGAACGTTATGATAAACCGAAACATTTGCCCAAAGCTGGGTTCTTGCTCCAATTTTACTATTTTTACCTACAAAGCAGCCTGCACCTATTATAGCACCATCGCCTAATTCTACACCGCTTTCAATGACAGCGTTTGCTCCAACAGAAACATGATTGCCTAATTTTGCTTGAGATGAGATCACAGCACTTGGGTGAATATCTGTAGCTGCTTTGGGGGAGGAATCCATATATTGTGCAATTAATGCGTAGGCGACATAAGGGTTAGCGACAATAATTATATTTTGATCTTCACGACAAAACTCAACATCTGCTGGGCTAACAATGATTGCACCTGCATTGCAAGCGGTTAAATTTTCCCGATATTTTGCATTTGAGATAAAGGTAATTTGAGCACTATTTGCTTTATTTAAAGCGGCTATACTTTGAATAGCCAAATCGGCGTTACCCCTAAGGGTACCGCCGATATGCTCCGCCAAATCAATTAAACGGAAATTTCCCATTATTTTTTCACTTTTTCTTGCTTCGTTGCTTCAGTTTTAGTTTCTGCTGGTTTTTCTATTTTGATATCAGGGTGTTTTTTCACAATAGCTTCAAGTACCGCCTCAGTGATGTCTTTGCTTTCATCCTCAGCATAAAGAGCGATTTGTGGTTGAAGCACTAAAGTATAGCCTTTAGATTTTGCAATATCTTTAATCGTGGCATTAACTTCATCAATAGCTTGTTTTTGTGCTTCTTGTGGGTTAATACCGCCATTTTCTTTATTTGCTTGCTCAATTTTTTTCTGGAACTCATCTGCTCGTTTTTGGAACGCTTCTGCTTTTTTTGCAAATTCCGCTTCACGTTTTTGAATCGCTTCTACTTTCTTTTGGAAAGCATCTGCTTCTTTTTGGATTGCATTTTGACGAGTTTGAATATCTTTTGAGCGTAAGCGAGGCGCTTCTTTTTCTAATGCCGCCACTTTCTTTTTAATAGATTCTTCTACGGCTTTTTGCTCATTTTGTAATTTTTGTGCATCAGCGTTAATTTTGTCACGTTCAGCAGTTAATTCTTTATTTTCTTCAGCTAATTTTTTATCATCTTCTGCAAATTTTGATTGGCTTTCTTTTATAAATTTATTGAATTTTACCGTGGCATCTAATAATACAGGGTGGTTTTGTAAAACGTAAGTCGGATCAACAAAACCGATTGTATCAGCGGCAGTAGCCATACCAGTTGCACTTGCTAAAGCAATTGTTAAACTTGTTGTTTTAAATAATTTTTTCATAGGTTTTCCTTTTTAAATAAACGTTTAAATAAGCGATCAATTTGCAAATTTCATCACATTTTTGACCGCTTGCACTGAATTAGAATGAGCTACCGATATTAAATTGGAATTGCTCAATTTCATCATGCTCATATTTGCGAATAGGTTTTGCATAAGAGAATGATAATGGTCCAATCGGAGAGAGCCATTGGAACGCTACGCCTGCGGAAGCACGGAAACGTTTGAAGTCACCATAATTAGGTAATGTTGAGTATTCTGTTTGTTTCCATTTTGTATTCCAGGCAGTAGCAGCATCAACAAATATAGAGGTTCTTACATTATGTTGATATTTATCGCTCACAAAAGGCGTTGGTGTAATTAATTCTAAACTTGCCGCAGCTAAAGCGTTACCACCAATAATCTCGTTTTTCACATTATCAAATTTGTTAGATTGATTATTATAGTAAATTGCTTTCGGTCCAATTGCTCCATAAGAGAAGCCTCTTAAGGTGCCAATACCCCCTGCGGTGTAAAGTTGATAGAATGGAACCTCTTTGCCACTAAAACCATTAGTGTAGGCTAGGCTTGCTTTAGTTGAAATTACCCATTTGTGTTCACGATTTAATGGGAAATAGTTTCTAAAATCTGCACTTACACGATAGTATTTATTATCAGACCCTGGAATAGTAATTTTGCCACTAAGACTTGCAGCGGTTCCTTCAGTTGGGAAATAACCTCTGTTTAAGCTGTTATAGTTCCAACCTAGTGAGAAATCGAAATCATCTGCTTTGATTTTGTCATAGTAGCTTGAGCGAGGATTAAACTCAAAGTTCATTGATTTTACATATTTTTCACGCGTATATTCACGAGCTGCATTTTTGATTTTATCGTGCGTATAACCTAACCCTAAGTAGTATGAGTTATTTTCATTTACAGGGAAGCCTAGTGTGCCGTTAATGCCGTAAGTTTGGCGTTTATATGAAGTAACGTTATCATTTTTTGAGTTATTGTAATCTTCATAGAACGCATTACCACCTAAACTCACGCCATCTTTTGTGAAATAGGGTTCGGTATAACCTAAGTTAATGCTTGTGCCATAGTCATTACGGTTACCATTTAAGCTAATAGTTGAGCCCATACCCAAGAAATTATCTTGCTTAATCCCAGCTTGATAGCTAATACCATTTTCTGTACCGTAACCGATACCGAAGTTAATACTACCCGTATTACGCTCTTTGATTTTATATATAATATCAACTTGGTCTGAGGTGTTTTCTACATTTTGCATTGACATATCAACACTTTCATAGAACCCGGTTCTTTCTAAGCGAGCTTTACCTAGTGAGGCTTTATTTGTTGATAACCAAGCACCTTCTTGCTGACGCATTTCACGGCGTAGAGTGGAGTCTGCGGTTATATCATTGCCCTCAAAACGGATTTTACGTACATAAATTCGACGACCTGCATCAACGACAAAGCTGATTTTAACGCTGTTATCGGCATCATTAAATTGTGGGTAAATATCTACTTTTGTAGAACCATAACCAGCATCGCCTAAAATTTGTTTAATATCTTCTTCGATTTGCGTTAAATCAGCTTTACGGAACCGTTGACCAGCTTTAAAACCTTTTAATAACGGATTTAATTTATCGTCCATATTGGCTGTATTACCAACAATACGCATCTCACTGATATTATATTGTGAACCTTCATTTAATTTATAAGTAAGGTTTACTTCAGTTTTATCATTATTAAATTGTACGTCGGTGCCTTCAATCACAAATTTTGCATAACCACGATTTAAATAGAAATCTCTTAATGTTTCTAAATCTTTTTGGTAGGTCGCTTGCTCAAATTTACTACTTTCAAAAATATTCCACCAAGAAACGTCGGGTTGAATATCTAAGTTTTCTAATAATTTTTTATCAGAGAACGCATTATTTCCTTCAAATTTAATTGTCTTGGCTTTTGCAACATCGCCTTCATCAATTACTAATTTAACATTAACACTGCCTTGCGCATTATTTGTTACAACCGTATTGATTTTTGCCAAATAACGACCAGTAGCGTTGTAATGTTCAATCAAACTCTCTTTAAACGCATCTAATTTTGCTGCGTTGAAAATTTCACCTTCATTGATTAAGTTTGCTTTTAAATTTTGTTCTAAAGCTTCTTTGGGGATAGCTTGGTTGCCCTCAATTTCTACTTTACTGATAATTGGTTTTTCTGCCACCTTGATAACAAGGGTATTGCCTTCTCGTTTTGCGCGCACATCGGCAAAACGTTGTTGGCTAAATAAGTGACGAACAACATTAGATACATCATTATCTGTGGCGGTTTGACCTACTCTAACAGGGATAGACGAAATAATAGCTGCACCTGTTGTTGGCTGTACGCCTTCAACACGAATATCTTTAACTACGAAAGGTGCAGCAACTACACCATTAGCAATTAAAAGAGAAGAAAGTAATAATTTTTTCATTGAAATTATCCTATAAATCTTTTGCAAGATGATTGCAAAAATGTTTGAAAAATAAACCGCTTGTTAAAAATGAATAATGTCATTTATAAAAGCAAAAAACATTAACCCTAGCACAAATATAATGCCGATTTGTTGAAATAACATCTGTACTTTTTCTGATAATGTTTTGCCTCGAATAGCTTCGACTGCTAATAAAATCAGTTGTCCGCCATCTAATGGCAAAATTGGAAATAGATTCATTACTCCTAAATTAACACTGATTAGTGCCATAAAACTTAAGTAATAAATCCAGCCAATTTCAGCCGTTGCCCCAGCCCCCTTTGCCATTGAGATAGGGCCACCTAAATTTTTAATCGATAAATCACCAGAGATTAAATTACCGATAAATTGTAGTATGGTTTGAATTAAAGACCATACTTTTTCAATACTTTTAGAAAATGCAGTAATAATATCATATTTTAATTCGGTGCGATATTTATCTGCAAGTCTTTCGTATGTTGGTACGATGCCAATAATATAGCGATTATCTCGTTTTTCAGGTTGAATTATTAGTGTCTTAATTTGTCCGTTTTGTTCAATTTGGAGTTCAATTAAATCACCATTTTGTACAGACTCTATTAAAGTTGTCCAATCGAAAGGTTGTTGGTTTACTTTTAGAATCCTATTTCCTGATGCTAAGCCTGCTTTTTCTGCGGGTGAATTTTCGATAACCTCTTTTATTTCAGCCATTATTTTTGTGCTTTTAGGCCGAATACCTAATGCGGTTAGTGGGTTTTCTTTGGTACTATCAATCTTCCAGTTGGAAAGATCTAATTCATAATGCTGAACAGCTTGGCTATCATAGAATCGCCCCTCTAGTTGAATGTTCTTATTTCCTACTGATCCAACTAATGCCAAAGAGGCACTTTCCCAATCTTGAATATTTTGATTATTGATTTTAGTAATTTCTAATTCAGTAGGTAGTTTGGCTTGTGCTGCAATGGTATTAGGCAAAACTTCACCAATGACAGGCTTGATAGTAGGAATACCTGAAACAAATACTACCCAATAAGCCAATATCGCAAAAATAAAGTTTGCAGCTGGGCCTGCAAAAATAATAAACGCACGTTGTAAAACAGATTTTGCGGCTAATGATTGTTCTGGTGTGGCATTAACCTCTTTCTCGCCATTCCACATTTGAACATAACCGCCTAATGGAATTAATGAGAAAGCAAATTCTGTCCCGTGCTTATCGGTTTTCTTAAATAGCACTTTACCAAAGCCAATAGAAAAACGAGTGACTTTCACACCGCATTTACGTGCAGCCCAGAAATGTCCGTATTCGTGCACGAATACCAGTACGCAGATTAAAACAAAAAAGGCAATAATTGAGGTCATATCTTATAGCAAAAGAAAGTTATAGTACAAAAAAGAAGAAGGTAGCAAAAAATGGAATCGCTGCTGTTAAGCTATCAATGCGATCTAAAATACCACCGTGCCCTGGAATGAGATTGCTACTATCTTTAACACCAGCTTGACGTTTAAACATACTTTCAGACAGATCGCCTAGTACAGAAATGGCTACAGTTGCAATAGAGACTAAAATAAATGGAGTAGTCGCTAATTCTCTACCGAATACATTAGTTGGCGTAAGTTGAAGGAATGCGAAAGCGATTACACCAGAAGTGAATAAACCACCCAAAACACCTTCCCATGATTTACCTGGAGACACCTTGGGAGCAAGTTTTCTTTTGCCAAAAGCTCGTCCAAAGAAATATGCACCTGAATCAGCACTCCAAACTAATAAGCAAACATAAAGGAATAAATAAGTACCTTGATAAGGATTAATGTGGTAATTGTAGAAACGTAATGCTAATGCACCAATTAAAAATGGAATTAAAGTTGCAAAACCAAATAAAAATTTAGCTACTACTGATTTTTCCCATAATTTTGCGGAATTTGGGTAAGTAATTACTAAAATAAGAGCAATTAGCCACCATATACAACCAACAAAGAGAAGGGGAGCGGTTTCATCGGTAATAAAACGTGTAGCACGAATATAATCGGTATTGGCAACTATCGCAAACAGTAATAAACAAATGGTTACGAGTGCTACAATAGCTCGTGGTACAGAGCGTTTAAAACCTACAAATTGAGCCCATTCCCACATTCCAGCCACAATAATAGCAGATAGAGCTAACGTTAATGATAACGGAGAGAGCCAAAAAATAGCGGCTAATACCGCAATAATCATAATAATTGCCGAAATTACACGTTCTTTAAGCATCGTATTTCCTTTTAGATTTTTTAACAACCACCAAATCGGCGTTCACGTTGTTGATAAGCCAAAATTGCTTCAGTAAATGTGTTTTCATCAAAATCTGGCCATAAAACAGGGCTGAAAAAAAGTTCAGCATAGGCAATTTGCCATAATAAAAAGTTGCTGATTCTTTGTTCTCCACTGGTTCTAATGAGTAAATCAACCTGAGGTTGGGTTTCAGTTGTTAAATGTTGTTGAAAAAGTTCAGCGGTGATTTGTGTTACATCAATCTGGTTTTCTTTTACCTGCAATGCTAATTTTTGCGTAGCTTGAACAATGTCCCAGTAGCCACCATAGTTTGCAGCAATATTTAAAATAAGCCCACTATTGTTTTTGGTTAATTTTTCCGACTCAGCAATACGCTTTTGTAAACTTTCACTAAAGGCTGATTTATCGCCAATAATATTCAAGCGAATATTATTTTTATGTAATTTTTTTACTTCAGAATCTAATGCTTTGGTAAAAAGTGACATTAAAGCCGATACTTCGGGTTCTGGTCTGCTCCAATTTTCACTACTAAAAGCATAAAGTGTTAAAACGTTAATCTGATGTTTAGCTGCAAAACCTACCGCAGAACGAACCGCTTTAACACCATTTTGATGCCCGAAAATGCGTAATTTGCCTTTCTTTTTAGCCCAGCGACCATTGCCATCCATAATAATTGCAACGTGTTTTGGCATATTTTGAGGATCAAAGTTCACAGGTCCACTCACTAAAATAATAGAGATAAGATAAAAATGGCACTAACTATACCATAGGATAAAGCGTAGTGGAATTAACAAGCGATATTTGCACAAGTTTTTATAAAAAAATGAAAAAACTTAATGATTGTCATCAAATTGTCATAATTGTTTTCTACACTTAGTCACGCAACAGCAATTTAATGTAAGGAGAATTACTATGCTAATGCGTCAGACTAAAAAAGTAATGTTATTAGGTTCTATTTTTGCCTCAGTGGCAGTGGCTTCTCACGCACACACTATTACAGGAGCTGGGGCATCATTCCCTTATCCGATTTATGCGAAATGGGCTGCTTTATATGAAAAAGAAACGGGTAATAAAGTCAATTATCAATCAATTGGATCGGGCGGTGGTCAGCAACAAATTATCGCAAAAACCGTTGATTTTGGGGCATCTGATGACCCGATGAAAGCAGAGTTATTACAACAACATCAATTATTACAATTCCCTGCCATTATTGGTGGCACAGTGCTAGTGGTTAATATTCCTGGTATTAAAGAAGGTGAATTAACACTTTCTGGCGATTTAGTTGCTCAAATCTATCTGGGCAAAGTAGCTAAATGGAATGATGCAGCCATTCAAAAATTAAACCCCAATTTAAATCTGCCTGATAAAGATATTCTAGTGATTCATCGCTCGGATGGTTCTGGCACCAATTTTGGTTTTACTAACTACTTATCTAAAGTATCAAGTGAATGGAAATCAACAGTCGGTGAAGGAAAAGCCGTGAAATGGCCAAAAGGACACGGTGGTAAAGGTAATGAGGGGATTGCAGCCTATGTTCGCCAAATGAAATATTCTATCGGTTATGTGGAATATGCTTACGCAAAACAAAACCAACTTGCGTGGACAGCATTACAAAATCAATCAGGTGAATTTGTTCAGCCGAACAAGGAAAGTTTTATGGCGGCAGCAAGTAATGCGAAATGGAATGAAGCAGAAGGTATGGGCGTGATTCTTACCAATGAAGCTGGCGAAAAATCTTGGCCGATTACCGCAGCAAGTTTCATCTTAATTCATAAAAAAGAGGGCAAGCCTGAAGCAACGCAAAATGTGGTGAAATTCTTTGATTGGGCGTTTGCAAAAGGGCAGCGTGTGGCAGAAGAATTGGATTATGTGCCAATTCCTGAAGAGGTTGTAAAACGCATTCAAGCTAAATGGAACGCTGAATTGCAAAAATAAGGAAAAAAACGACCGCTTGTATTAGGTGGGCGGTCGTTACTTTGTCACAGATTTCATACAGAAAAATGATTATGCCTAAATTGAATCAATGTTTAAATCAAAATCGATTTGAAATATTTTTTAGAAATATGACCGCTTGTTTTGCGTGGTTGGTGTTTCTTTTACTTGCTGCAATTATGATTTCGTTATTTATAGAAAGTTGGCCAAGTATCAAAAAGTTTGGTGTGAGCTTTTTATTGGATAGCGAGTGGGACCCAGTGCAGAACCAGTACGGAGCGTTAATGCCTGTTCTCGGTACATTAATCACTTCCTTTTTAGCATTGATGATTGCCGTACCGATTTCATTTGGGATTGCCGTATTTATCAACGAACTTTCGCCACAATGGTTAAAACGCCCGATTGGTACAGCCGTTGAAATGTTAGCCGCTATTCCTTCGATTATTTATGGTATGTGGGGCTTGTTTGTATTCGTCCCGTTATTCCAAGAATATGTTCAACCAACAATGATCGAATGGTTGGGTGATTTGCCTATACTTGAATATGTATTTTCAGGTGCCCCCTTTGGTATTGGCTTATTTACTGCGGGCTTAGTGCTTGCCATTATGATTATTCCGTTCATCGCATCAATGATGCGTGATGTTTTTTCTATTGTGCCGCCTATGTTGAAAGAAAGTGCCTACGGATTAGGTTCAACCCGTTGGGAAGTGCTCTGGAAAGTCGTGCTACCTTATACCAAAACAGGGCTTATCGGCAGCATTATGTTAGGGTTCGGACGTGCATTGGGCGAAACAATGGCGGTCACTTTTGTGATTGGTAATGCTTTCCAAATACCCAATTCATTATTCTCGCCTTCGGTGTCTATTGCTTCAGCTATTGCAAATGAATTTAATGAAGCCTCAGGCTTACAAAAATCGGCGTTAATTGAATTAGGTTTAGTTCTTTTCTTTATTACCTCCATAGTACTAGCCATTTCTCGCTTAATGATTTTAAGAATGCAGCATAAGGAAGGAAAATAATGAAAAATTTACAAAACGCTCGTTTTTATAGACGCAAATGTTGTAACAGCATAATGCTAAGTTTAGCCTATATTGCGGTGGCTTTCGGTTTGTTTTGGCTTTGTTGGATTTTATATTCATTAGTTAGTCGAGGAATTCCAGGTCTTTCGCTAGAGCTTTTCACACAAATTACCCCAGCACCAAATGAGCAGGGCGGTTTAAGCAATGCGATTTTAGGCTCACTGCTTATTGTAGGAACAGGCACGCTTATCGGTACGCCTATTGGGATTTTAGCTGGCACGTATTTAGCGGAATATGGCAACTATAGCCGTTTGGCGAAAGTCACTCGTTTCCTTAATGATATATTGCTTTCTGCACCGTCAATTATTATCGGCTTGTTTGTGTACACGCTTTATGTGTCAAAAGTAGGGCATTTTTCTGGCTGGGCAGGTTCTTTAGCTTTAGCGTTATTGGTTATTCCCATTGTGGTGAGAACCACAGACAGTATGCTTAACCTTATTCCAAATAACCTGCGTGAAGCTGCAATTGCATTAGGTTGCCCTCAATGGAGAGTGATTGTGATGATTTGTTATCGTGCAGCAAAATCAGGAATTTTAACCGGCGTATTATTAGCGGTTGCTCGTATTTCAGGTGAAACAGCACCATTGCTATTTACTACATTATCTAACCAATTTATGTCTTGGGATATGAATGCACCAATGGCGAATTTACCTGTTGTGATTTATCAATATGCGGCAAGTCCGTTTACAGATTGGAATAATCTTGCGTGGGCAGGAGCGATTTTAATTACCCTATTCGTATTATGTATCAATGTGTTAGCCCGTGTTTTCTTACAACCCAAACAGAAATAATAAGGTGTTTAGAAATGAACATAGAACCAAAAATTTCAGTACAAAATCTTAATTTTTATTATGGCGATTTCCACGCTTTAAAAAATATCAACTTAAATATTGCAAAAAACAAAGTAACCGCATTTATTGGGCCTTCTGGTTGTGGTAAATCCACCTTATTGAGAACTTTTAACCGTATGTTTGAGCTTTACCCAAATCAAAGAGCGGAAGGCGAGATCAATTTAGATGGCGAAAATCTATTAACCACCGAGACAGATATTTCGATTATTCGTGCAAAAGTGGGGATGGTATTCCAAAAACCAACGCCATTTCCTATGTCAATTTATGACAACATCGCCTTTGGCATTCGTTTATTTGAGAAATTATCAAAGCAAGAGATGAATGAGCGAGTAGAATGGGCTCTAACCAAAGCCGCTTTATGGAATGAAGTAAAAAATAAGTTACACCAAAGTGGCGATAGTCTATCGGGCGGACAACAGCAACGTTTATGTATTGCCAGAGCGATTGCTATCAAACCTGATGTTTTATTGTTAGACGAGCCCTGTTCGGCACTAGACCCCATTTCTACAATGAAGATTGAAGCCTTGATTACTGAACTCAAGCAAGATTATACTGTGGCAATGGTAACGCACAATATGCAACAAGCTGCACGTTGTTCCGATTACACCGCATTTATGTACTTGGGCGAGCTAGTGGAATTTGGCGAAACGACACAAATTTTTAGCCAACCCAAAATTTCACGTACGGCAGATTATATTCAGGGCAAAATGGGCTAGTTAATTCAATTAATGCAGTGTTAATATCAATTTCACTGCATTTCTTCTATTGGAGTATGGATAATGAGCAGAAGCATTTTAGTGGTAGAAGATGAACGTGGCATTCGTGAGATGATTAGTCTTTTTCTAATGCAACATCAATATAATGTCATTGAAGCAGAAGATTACCAAAGTGCAGTGAAAAAACTTGCCGAAAAACCACAATTGGTTTTATTAGATTGGATGTTACCGGGACGTTCTGGGGTTCAACTTATTGAATATATGAAAAAGCACGAAGACATAGCCCAAATTCCTGTGATTATGCTCACGGCTCGTAGTGCAGAAGAAGATTGTATTACCTGCTTAAACGCTGGAGCAGATGATTATGTTATCAAACCTTTCTCTCCCAAAGTGTTATTGGCTCGGATTGAAGCTGTGTGGCGAAGAATTTACGAGCAAACCGTGCAAATTATTCAAATAGGTGATTTAACGTTAGATGAAAATGCCCAGCGAGTTTTTTATCAATCGGAACAAATCCATTTAAGTCATACAGAATTCAAATTACTCCATTTTTTTATGGCACACCCAGAAAAAGTGTACTCCCGCGAACAGTTATTAAATCGAATTTGGGGCGATGATTTAGATGTAGAAGACAGAACGGTTGATAGTTATATCCGCCGCTTACGCCGTAGCCTTGAGGCTTGCCAATGTGATAGCTATGTGCAAACAGTAAGAGGAAGTGGCTATCGTTTTTCTCAACATATTCAAGGTGAGTGATGAAAAAACTACTTAACTTGTTAGCAGAACTGATTTTAGCGATTACCATCGCTTTTATTTTTAGCTTATTTGGCTTGGATATCAGCACTTGGTTGATTGTTATTTTTGTGGGCTTATTGATATGGCATCACATCACGGAACACCGCTTACTTCAAACCCTCAATCCGAAAAGTAAGAAAGAGCTAGAGCTGATTAATTAGAAAATTTTTCTCAAACCATTGCTTATTATCGGAATAAAAATAAGAAAGAGAAATTTGAGAATTTACGCCTGCTGTCTAAATTAAATAAAAATATCCAATATTTACCTGATGCGATTATGGTTTCACAAGCAGATGGCGAACTTGTTTGGTGTAATCAAGCCGCTCAAAAAATGTTTGATTTCTATTGGCATAAAAAAACGCAAAAAAATATTCTTAATGTGATTTTTTACAAACAATTTAAGCACTATTTTACCCAACCTAAAAAAAGCCGACCGCTTGTGTTATTAACGTATAACGAACGTTATATTGAAATTCACATTCATCAATATGACCCAGAAACCTTGCTGATTATCGGGCGTGATATTACAGAAATGATAAAGTTGCTAGGTTCCAGACAAACATTTTTAAGTAATATTAACCACGAATTAAGAACGCCACTCACGGTTTTGCAAGGCTATTTAGAAATATTAGCTGATCAACCTATACAAAGTTTGCTACAAGAAAAAGCGATAAAAGCGATGCAAGAGCAGAGCTTGAGAATGACGAATTTATTACAGCAGCTAAATATGCTGGCAAAGATTGAAACTTCATCAAATAAAGATCACCAACTGTTTGATATGTCTGCAATGATTCTTTCACTTAAAAAAGATGCAGAAATTTTAAATACATATTCACATCAAATCAGCTTTGATATTCAGCGAAATGTAGAAATATTCGGTAATGAGCACCAGCTACATAGTGTAGTGTCTAATTTAATTTATAATTCAATTAAACATGCTGGGCAGGCTTGCCATATTGAAATCAGCTGGAAACCTTGCGAGCAAGGTATGAAATTTGAAGTAAAGGACGATGGAATCGGCATTCCTGAAATCCACTTGCCACATTTAACCGAACGTTTTTATCGAGTTGACGAATCCCGAAGTAAAAAGACTGGCGGCAGTGGTTTAGGGCTGGCAATAGTGAAGCACGCATTAGAGCAACACGGCTCAACACTCAACATTATCAGCAAAGAAGGCGAGGGGAGCCGTTTTTCTTTTGTACTGAAATCCGCATAATGCTCCCATAATGGTTAGAAATTATCTTTTTTCTTCCGAAGTGCAATAAATTCTTGTAAATCGACCGCTTGCATAAATGGATTAACTTGCATTTCAAGCCTAATGGTAGTAGGTAGAGTGGGCTTATTTTGAGAACGTAGAATATCAACTTGTTCTTGATATTCTGCGAGAGTGCAACTTGTGGGTAACACAGCTTCGGCAAATTTTAAATTGCTCTTAGTATATTCGTGGGCTGGATAGGCTTTAACCGAGTCAGGCAGATTTTTAAAGCGTTGTAATGCATCAAATTGTGCTTGATAATCGCCCGTGAAAACACGTCCGCAGCCGCCAGAGAATAACGCATCGCCACAAAATAGATAATCATATCCAAATAAATAGCTAATATGCCCTGCGGTATGTCCCGCACTCTCTATAATTTGCACCTCATAACCAAACAATTTTATATGTTGCTCTGGCGAAACAATCATATTGGCAAATTCGGTGGCTTCTTGCGGGCCATAAATAGGTATATTCGGGTATTTCTCAACAATGCCTGCCACACCATCGGTGTGATCGTTATGATTATGTGTGAGTAATATAGCGGTCAAATTTAGCGAATTATTTGCAATAAAATCTAAAACAGGCTGATGTTCTGACGGATCAACAATAATCACATCTTGAGCCTGACGAATAGCCCAAATATAGTTGTCGCTTAATGCAGGAATAGGGGTAATCTGGAGCATAATGTTCTCCTGATAAGATGATTAGATAAAAGGGTGGGGCGTTACCAGCAGCTCTCGGCACACAGAAATTTCAACCCAGACTGCTTTCTTCCGAACCTGATCAAGTAAGCTGAACACCGTTGCGAGGAACCAATAACGCCCCATCGGATTACGCTGATTGCGTAAGGCTTGCTATTATAGATAAATTTAAAAATAAGGCAAGGTAGAATTTTACAAGCGGTTATTTTCTGGTTGAAATTTGTCAATTTTTGCAAAAATATGACCGCTTATCATCAGTTATGCTTTTAATAACAATGCCACCGCTTCACAAGCAATACCTTCTCCACGCCCAGTAAAGCCCAACTTTTCCGTTGTAGAGGCTTTTACATTCACTTGTGCAATATCGCATTTCAAATCATCGGCAATCACTTGACGCATTTTATCAATGTGCGGTCGCATTTTCGGTGCTTGGGCGATAATGGTTACATCCACATTTCCCACCTTGTAGCCTTGTTCTTGTACTTGACGATAGGCTTCAATCAACAAACCTCGACTGTCCGCATTTTTATATTGCATATCGGTATCTGGAAAAAGTTTGCCAATATCGCCTAAGGCGATTGCACCGAGTAACGCATCCGTTAAGGCGTGTAGAGCAACATCGCCATCACTGTGGGCGATAAAGCCTGTATGGTAAGGCACTTCAACGCCTGCAATTATGAGTGGGCGGTCTTCACCGAAAGCGTGAACATCAAAACCGTGTCCGATTCGAATCATCTTATTCTCCAAATTTATAAACTAGGGCTATGTGTGAGATAAAATTCCGCCAAGGCTAAATCTTCAGGGCGGGTAATTTTCAAATTATCGCTTCTGCCAGAAATCAGCTGTGGTGAATAACCAGAAAGCTCCATTGCAGAGGCTTCGTCTGTGACATTTTGTCCTTTTTCAAAGGCGGATTGCAGCGCTTTCTTTAAGCGATCTGCGGGAAAAAATTGCGGTGTGAAAGCCTGCCAAAGGGTTGTTCTATCTTCCGTGTGTAGAATCTGCGTGCTGTGAGCTCTTTTGATCGTATCTACCACTGGGGTGGCTAGAATGCCGCCTTGTTGATCTTCAATTTGCAAAATTTTGTCTAAATCTGACCGCTTGAGACAAGGGCGTGCGGCATCGTGAACTAATGCCCACGCGGTTTCATTTTCAATCTGGCAGAGGGCATTGAATACGGAGTTTGCTCGGGTTTTGCCACCAAAGACGATTTGTACTTTATCTGATTTCAGCAGGGCAATGTTGGCATAGAAAGGATCATCTTTTGCCACCGCTACAATCACTTTGTGAATTTGTGGATGATCAATAAAAAGCGAAACCGTATGCTCTAATACGGTTTTCCCTTTTAATGTTAAATATTGTTTAGGTTTGTCTGCCTGCATTCGGCTACCAATGCCAGAGGCTGGAATAACAGCAATAATTTCTCTCATCATAAACCTATTATTTATTTTACTTTCGGTACAATGCGGTAGAACATTTCATTCTCTTTTACCATTTCACGCTCAAGTCTGGCACGTTCTTCAAGTGCATCTACACCATTTTTTAGATCGTAAATTTCTGCTTCAATGAGTTTATTCCGAGCGGTCAATTTAGCATTTTCTTCTTTTAATTGTGCGACTTCTGCTTGAACATCTTGATAATCCGTCCAGCCGTTTTTGCCAAACCAAAAGCTATATTGGAAAAAAACGAGTAGAAGGGCAAAAAAAATAATCAATAAACGCATTTAGTTCTCTTTGTTTAAACTATAAATACAAGCGGTCTGATTTTACCTTGAATTTGCAAAAAGTCCAACCAAACGCTTGTTTTGAATATGCTTAAGTTAATAGTAAATGTTGATATAACGCAAAAAAACGTTTGAGCAATTTTCAAAAGTTTGAAGTATGTAACATTTTTTCTATTTCATTTCGGTATAATAGGCTGAGTTAAATTTTTATAACTATTATGAGGTAATTACTATGTTAAATCGTATTGAACAAGAACTTGCAGACTTAGGCATTACAAACGTGAAAGAAATTGTGCGTAATCCTAGCTATGAGCAACTATTTCAAGAAGAATTGAACTCAAATCTTCAAGGTTATGAAAAAGGTGTTTTAACAAATTTAGGGGCGGTAGCGGTTGATACTGGTATTTTTACTGGGCGTTCGCCGAAAGATAAATATATTGTGTTAGATGAAATCACAAAAGATACTATTTGGTGGACATCTGAGGCGGCTAAAAATGACAATAAGCCAATGAATCAATCAACGTGGAAAAGTTTAAAAAGTTTAGTGACCGATGAGCTTTCTAACAAACGCTTATTTATTATTGATGCGTTTTGTGGGGCAAGCACTAAACATCGTATTAATGTACGCATTATTACACAAGTAGCGTGGCAGGCACACTTTGTGAAAAATATGTTTATTCGTCCAACGGAAGAAGAATTAAAAGATTTTAAGCCTGATTTTGTTGTCATCAATGGCTCTAAAGTGACCAATCCGAATTGGAAAACACAAGGCTTAAATTCGGAAAACTTTGTGGCGTTTAATATCACAGAAGGTATCCAAATTATTGGTGGTACTTGGTACGGTGGTGAGATGAAAAAAGGTATATTCTCAATGATGAATTACTTCTTACCACGTAAAGGTGTTGCTTCAATGCACTGTTCGGCAAATGTTGGTGAAGAGGGCGATGTGGCAATATTTTTCGGTTTATCTGGTACAGGTAAAACAACATTATCAACAGACCCAAAACGTAAATTAATTGGTGATGATGAGCACGGTTGGGACGAAAACGGCGTATTCAATTACGAAGGCGGTTGTTATGCGAAAACTATCAATCTGTCTATCGAAAATGAGCCAGATATTTATCGTGCAATTCGCCGTGATGCGTTACTAGAAAATGTGGTTGTGCGTGAAGATGGCGTAATTGATTTTGATGATAAATCGAAAACAGAAAATACGCGTGTAAGTTATCCAATTTATCATATTGATAATGTTGTTGTGCCGTCAAAGGCAGGGCACGCCCAAAAAGTGATTTTCTTAACCGCTGATGCATTTGGGGTGTTACCACCTGTATCTAAACTCACGCCAGAGCAAACAAAATACTACTTTTTATCTGGTTTCACTGCAAAATTAGCTGGTACAGAGCGTGGTATTACTGAGCCAACCCCAACATTCTCAGCGTGTTTTGGTGCAGCATTCTTATCGCTTCATCCAACACAATATGCTGAAGTGTTGGTAAAACGAATGGAAGCAGCTGGTGCTGAAGCGTATTTAGTCAATACAGGTTGGAATGGCTCGGGTAAACGTATTTCAATTAAGGATACTCGCGGTATTATTGATGCGATTTTAGATGGCTCAATTGAAAAGGCAGAAATGGGGAAATTGCCAATTTTTGATTTAGCCATTCCAACAGCGTTGTCAGGCGTTGATAGTAATATTTTAGACCCTCGCAATACTTATGAAGATAAGTTACAATGGCAGACCAAAGCGGAGGATTTAGCAGAAAAATTTGTCAAAAACTTCGAAAAATATGCAACTAATGAAGAAGGCAAAGCATTAATTGTAGCAGGTCCAAAATTATAATTTGTAATTAACAGTAATTAGAAACTCAAGGACTAAATCTTTTTAAAGGTTTAGTCTTTTTTTATAAAGGAGTATTTTAGTATGACAACCTTCCAATTAAGGTTAAAATCCAAAGATGAACTGATGCCACACCCAACAACGCAGTATTGGCGAAAATGCCAAGTGGAAGAGCTATTTGATATGCCGTTTATGGATTTAGTATTTAAAGCAGCACAAATTCATCGTGAAAATTTTGATGCTAATGCAATCCAACTTTCTACTTTGCTTTCAATTAAAACGGGTGGTTGTCCAGAAGATTGTGAATATTGCCCACAATCTGCTCGCTATAATACTGGCTTAGAAAAGCAAACTATGTTGGATATTGAAACTATTATTGAAAAAGCCAAAATTGCGAAAGAAAGGGGAGCAAGCCGTTTTTGTATGGGAGCTGCTTGGCGAGGACCAAAACCAAAAGATATTAAAGTGGTGTCTGAAATTGTAAATGCTGTAAAATCATTGGGTTTAGAAACCTGCGGTACTTTTGGGATGCTGGAAGACGGAATGGCGGAAGAATTAAAAGAAGCAGGTTTAGATTATTATAACCATAATTTAGATACCGATCCTGAACGTTATAATCAAATTATTCACACACGCAATCACGAAGATCGTATGGATACCTTAGGTAAAGTACGTAATGCTGGCTTAAAAGTATGTTGTGGGGGGATTGTTGGTATGAATGAAACCCGACCAGAACGAGCAGGGCTGATAGCCAGTCTTGCTAATCTTGAACCACAACCAGAAAGCGTGCCGATTAACCAACTTATCAAAGTAGAAGGAACTCCACTTTCTGATGCACAAGATTTAGATTGGACAGAATTTGTTCGCACAATTGCCGTGGCAAGAATTACTATGCCACATAGTTTTGTCCGACTTTCAGCGGGTCGAACGGCAATGCCTGAGGCAATGCAGGCCCTTTGCTTTATGGCGGGAGCTAATTCTATTTTTTATGGCGATAAATTGCTCACCACAGAAAATCCTGAGGAAGATTCTGATCGTAAATTAATGGAGAAGTTAAATTTATATCCGTTACAGTATGAGCGTAATGATTAACTTATCTTACAAGCGGTCAATTATTCATCATTTTTTGCAAAATACATCTTGTATAGAAGGGGGCTTTCATTTGTGAAGCGCCTTTTTCTGTAAACGTCTTTGCTTAAAAAAATCGCTGATCTTTTGGCTACATTCTTTACTGAGCACATTACCCTGCACTTCTAAAAAATGGTTCATTTTATAATCTTCAAACAGATGATAACGTGAACCTACAGCACCTGTTTTATAATCACTGGCGCCAAAAACTAATCGCCCAATTCGGCTATGCAAAATAGCCCCAGCACACATAGGACAAGGCTCAAGCGTAACATACAGCGTGCAATCTAATAAGCGATAATTGTGAATGGCTTGCCCTGCTTGGCGAATCGCTTGCATTTCAGCGTGGGCTGAGGGGTCTGAAAGTTGGATGGTTTGATTCCAGCCTTTGCCAATAATATTTTGATTTTTATCCACTAAAACTGCCCCAACGGGAATTTCGCCTTTTGTTTCGGCTAAATCTGCCAAATCTAAAGCATATTGCATAAAGGCGATATCCTGTTCGGAAATATCCGTTGAGCAGGATATTTGATTAGGTTTTATAAACATATTTGCAAAAAAATATAAAAAAAGAACCGCTTGTAAATCGCATTATTTAAATTAAAAAATGCCCCATATTGGGGCATTATCTAATTAGTCACGGCGAGCCCGTTTTTCGTTAAAACGTTTTTCTTTAAAGCCGCCTTTTCTATCCTTATTAAAGCCACTATCACGGCGAGGACCTCGCTCACGGCGATCATCTCTGCTACGTCGGTCAGGATTGCTATTACTTGCACTGTTCGCGGGCCCTAACAGGCTCATTTGCATAGGTTTACTTAACACTCTGGCTTTATGTGTAAAGTGTTGTACTAACTGGTTTGGCATACCTTGTGGTAATTCAATGGTAGAGTAGGTGTCGTATAATTTGATATGACCAATATAACGACTACTGATATCCCCTTCATTTGCAATCGCACCAACAATATGACGTACTTCTACGCCATCTTCACGACCAAGCTCAATACGATATAAATCCATCGCAACATTTGTGCCTTGACGTTCTTCACGGCCATTTCTACGCTCATTTCTGTCATTGCGATCACGCCCACGCCCATTTTCTGAACGAGCGGCACGAATAACAGGATCAGGAGGAAGGATTAATTTTTGTTTTTCTTGCAATAACATCATCATTGCAGCTGCTAATTCTTCGTGATCTTGATCTGCTGTGAATAAGTCTTCTAGTAATTCACGGTATTTTTCTAAATCGTGGTGTTCTAGCTGTTTAGAAATTCGAGCTTTGAATTTCTCACGACGTTTTTCCATTAATGTTTCGTGATTTGGGATCGGTACTTCATTAATTGGTTTTTTGATTAAATGTTCAATATTGCGTAGTAAGCGGCGTTCGCGAGGCTCAACAAATAATAATGCACGACCTGAGCGACCAGCACGACCAGTACGACCAATACGGTGAACATAAGATTCTTCTTCAAGCGGAATATCATAGTTTATGACAAGGCTGATACGCTCAATATCAATACCACGAGCTGCAACATCTGTTGCGACTAAAATATCTAAGCGACCTGAACGAAGTTTTTCTAATGTTTGTTCACGAGCTTGTTGGGTCATATCACCATTTAATGCAGCGGTGCGATAGCCATTACGTTCACATAATTCTGTAATATCAATTGTACCTGTTTTGGTGCGAGTAAAGATGATAGCGGCATCAAACTCTTCTACCTCTAAGAAACGTAATAACGCATCATTTTTACGGAAGCCGTTTACTAACCAATAGCTTTGCTCAATATCTGGTGCAGAGCGTTCTGTCGCCTTAATTTTTACTTCTTGTGGATCATTCATAAAGCGACGAGTAATACGGCGAATTGGCTCAGGCATTGTTGCAGAGAATAATGCAGTTTGATGATTTTCTGGTAGCTCAGCCATAACAGTTTCAACATCGTCAATAAAGCCCATACGGAGCATTTCATCAGCTTCATCTAACACGATAAATTTTAATTCAGATAAATCTAAAGTACCACGACGGATATGGTCAAGAATACGACCTGGTGTACCCACAACGACTTGTGAGCCTTGTTTTAAGGCACGAAGTTGAATGTCATAGCGTTGTCCACCATAGACAGTTACAATACGAACACCTTTCATATTTTTAGAAAATTGTTCACAAGCATCAGCAACTTGGATCGCAAGCTCACGGGTTGGAGCCATTACTAGCATTTGTGGATGGCGTTGAGTTGGGTCTATTTGTGCAAGTAAAGGTAAAGAGAAGGCAGCTGTTTTTCCACTACCTGTTTGAGCCATACCAAGCACATCACGCCCAGCTAATAAATGAGGAATACATTCTTGTTGAATAGGCGATGGGTTTACAAATCCCATATCATTTACAGCATCAAGAATAGGTTGAGGTAAGCCTAAGTCGGCGAAAGTTAAAGATTCAGTTGTCATAAAAAACCATTATTTAGGAAAGCATAATATAGAAAATAAGATTAATTTCTGTATTTGCATTCAATGAAAATTATATTGTTGAAATCTAGGTAGAAAATGAAATAACAAAGCAAGTGGTGCCTTAAAAATCCCCTGAGTATACGTAGCAGTTAATTTTATAAAATTAACCGCTTGTCTGTTCTAATTTTCCCTATTCAACAATGGGCGTTGTTTGAGTCATACCACGAATTTGTGATAGTTCAAACAGGGCAAAACGATACTCAACGAAGTTAAACACTTGATTTGCTAAAGCAAGGCGGAAGAGGCTAACTGCCTCATCTTTATGATCTAATTTGAGTTGTTGTTTTGCTAAATAGAAATACGTTTCTGTTAGTATTTCTGCATATTGTGAGCTATTTTCCTTAGCTTCGGAATCCATTATAGCACGAAGTTGAGCTAAATTTAGCTTACCTAAAAAATAATTTACAATATTTGTTCCCCAATAATCTGGAGAAAGAGCATTAGCTCTCTTTTGTAAATTATTTTTAGCGTTTTCTGGTGTAAGTTCTAACTCGTTAAAATAGAGCCATAACACCCGATAAGGATCTTTTTTATCTTCTTCATAAAAACGTAGTAAGTCACGCTGTGCTTCAGAATAGCGGCTGCTATAGTAGAACGCTAACCCACGATTTAGATAAGTATAACTATATTCGTTATCTAACTCTAATACCGCATTAAATGCATCAATAGAGCTGTCATAATCGCCTTCTAAAAGCAGATATAATCCCATATAGTTATAAGCTGCTGCCATTCGTTGATTAATTGAGATAGCTTGAGCAAAATCATAACGGGCCAATGACCATAATCCCAAGCTGTCATAAATCACACCTCTTTCAAAATAAAGGTCTGCTTGTTCAGAGGGCGTTAATTCGGCTTCTTCCAATACCTGACTAAGCCTTACCATCATCGCTTCTTGTTCAAAACGAAATTGTGGATTAAGTTCTGATAATGCTAAATTTTTAATCGAAACTAAATCTGAGTAACGACTAGCACAGCCAGTTAGTATTAAAATAGATACTAAATTAAGTAAAAAGAAGCGGATTCGAAACAACTTAAACAGCTGTGCCATTACAGAATATCCTTATTAAGGCGCTAAAAACTGAATAACAGACAAGACAAGTCTGTTATTCACCTTTATATGTAGAGCTAGATATTTTCTTGCTCTGTGGTAACAATATCTTCAGATACAGTTTCTTCCATATTTTTTTCTGAGTTAGTGTTGTTAAGATCTTTCATCGTTAAACGAATACGTCCTTGACGATCGATTTCTACCACTTTCACCTGTACTTCTTGACCAACTTGTAGGTAATCTGCAACACGCTCTACACGTTCGTTAGTAATTTGTGAAATGTGAACCAATCCCTCTTTACCACCAAGAATTGATACGAATGCACCAAAATCAACCACACGGGTGACTTTACCATTGTAGATTTGGTTTACTTCAACTTCTGCTACGATCTCTTCGATGCGTTCCATTACTGCTTTCGCCGCGTTACCGTCAGTGGCTGCAATTTTCACGGTACCATCATCATCAATATCGATTGAAGTGTTGGTTTCTTCGGTTAAGGCACGGATTGTTGCACCGCCTTTACCAATCACATCTTTGATTTTCTTCGGATCGATCTTCATTGTGTGAATACGTGGTGCATAGTCAGAAATATCTTCTCTAGGTGCAGGGATTGCTTGTTCCATTACTCCTAAAATGTGCATTCTTGCACCTTTTGCTTGGTTTAATGCAATACGCATAATTTCTGGCGTAATACCTTCGATTTTGATGTCCATTTGAAGTGCGGTTACACCAGTACGTGTACCTGCTACTTTAAAGTCCATATCACCTAAGTGGTCTTCATCACCTAAGATATCTGAAAGTACGACAAATTTATCTTCTTCTTTTACAAGTCCCATTGCTATACCTGCAACAGCTGCTTTAATTGGTACGCCCGCATCCATTAATGCTAATGATGCACCACACACAGATGCCATTGAAGAAGAACCATTCGACTCAGTAATTTCCGAGACCACTCGCACAACATACGGAAACTCTTCTGCTGTTGGCATTACCGCTAATACGCCACGTTTCGCTAAGCGACCATGACCGATTTCTCGACGTTTTGGCGATCCGATACGACCAGTTTCACCTACAGAGTATGGAGGGAAATTGTAGTGGAAGAGAAAGCGATCTGATTTTTCGCCAGTAAGCTCATCGATTGTTTGTGCATCACGTTCAGTCCCTAAAGTTGCTACAGCCAATGCTTGAGTTTCACCACGGGTGAACAATGCTGAGCCGTGAGTTCTTGGTAATACACCTGTACAGATGTCTAACGCTCGTACAGTATCTACAGTTCGACCATCAATACGCGGTTCACCTGCGATAATACGGCTACGTACGATTTGGCTTTCTAATTCATTGATAATGTCGTTAATTGCGTTTTCTGAAATTGTTTCATCTGCTGTTGTGATCTGAGCAATAACATCTGCTTTAATTGCATCAATTTGCTCGTAACGAGCTTGTTTTTCAGTAATGCGATAAGCATCACCAATGCGGCCTTCTGCTAACGCTTTTACTTTGTTGATTAAATCGGTATTTGGAGCTGGAGCAGTCCAATCCCAGCGTGGTTTGCCAGCCTCCGCAACGAACGCTTTAATGTTCTCAATCACCACTTGTTGTTGCTGATGACCGAACACTACCGCAGAAAGCATTTGCTCTTCGGTTAGAATATCCGCTTCAGATTCCACCATTAATACAGCTTTATCTGTGCCCGCAACTACCAAATCTAAACGGCTAAGTTTTTGTTCGCTGGTGGTAGGGTTTAATACAAATTGATCGTTAATGAAACCAACACGTGCTGCACCGATAGGACCATTAAATGGCACGCCAGATAAAGATAATGCGGCTGATGCACCGATCATTGCCACTAAATCAGGGCTGATTTGTGGGTTTACTGAGACCACCGTGGCAATTACTTGAATTTCGTTAAAGAAACCTTCAGGGAATAATGGGCGAACAGGGCGATCGATTAGGCGAGCAGTTAATGTTTCACCCTCAGATGGACGCCCTTCACGCTTGAAGAAACCGCCTGGAATTCGGCCCGCTGCATAAGTACGTTCTTGATAATCAACGGTTAATGGGAAGAAATCTTGACCTTCTTTCACCTCTTTTTTCGCCACAACAGTGACAAAAACGGTTGTGTCATCCATACTTGCCATTACGGCTGCGGTTGCTTGGCGTGCGATTGCACCCGTTTCTAAGGTTACGGTATGTTGGCCGTATTTAAATTGTTTAACAATTGGAGTCATTCTGTTTTCCTTTTAAAGAATTACTATTATATTTTTTGTTTTATTTCTTTAAATTGCGACTAACAAAAAAACTCTTAGACGAAAAGAATTTTTGGTAGCCGCCTCTCAATATGAAAAATAAAACTTGCCTATTGTACAGAAGTTTTCATAAAAAATCGCCTGTTTTTTGCTTATGCAAGCGGTTATTTCTTGATTGTTTTTTGCAAAATAATCATCAAAGATGACCGCTTGTGTTTCAAGCTAGACTAAAATGGTTAAATCGTAGAAAATAGCCTCCATTTATCCAGAGAATAAAATTAGAAATGACCGCAGAAATCAATTACGAAGGCATTGAGCAAATGCCTATCAAGCGTTTTACTGAAGACGCTTACCTAAACTATTCAATGTATGTGATTATGGATAGAGCATTGCCTTTTATTGGTGATGGTCTAAAACCCGTACAACGACGTATTATTTATGCAATGTCCGAGCTGGGCTTAAATGCTTCGGCAAAATATAAAAAGTCGGCTCGTACGGTGGGTGATGTATTGGGGAAATTCCATCCACATGGCGACAGTGCTTGTTATGAGGCGATGGTGCTAATGGCTCAGCCTTTCTCTTATCGCTACCCACTTGTTGATGGGCAAGGAAACTGGGGAGCTCCAGACGATCCAAAATCATTCGCAGCAATGCGTTATACTGAATCCAAACTCTCTAAGTTTGCTGAAATTTTATTAGGCGAATTAGGGCAGGGAATGGAGGATTATCAGCCTAATTTTGATGGCTCATTAGACGAACCAAAATATTTGCCTGCACGTTTACCTCACATTTTGCTTAATGGCACAATGGGTATTGCGGTAGGTATGGCAACCGATATTCCTCCGCACAATATTAACGAATTGGCTGATGCCAGCGTGATGTTATTAGATAATCCAAAAGCCACTCTAGATGATCTTTTAACCGTAGTGCAAGGCCCTGATTACCCAACCGAGGCAGAAATTATCACGCCAAAAGCGGAAATCGCCAAAATGTACGAGCTCGGGCGTGGTTCGATCAAAATGCGAGCGATATGGAGAAAGGAAGAGGGTGAAATTGTGATTTCAGCTTTGCCACATCAGGCTTCCCCATCAAAAATCATTGAACAAATTGCCAGCCAAATGCGTAATAAAAAATTGCCGATGGTAGATGATATTCGTGATGAATCTGACCACGAAAACCCGATTCGGATTGTGATTGTGCCACGCTCAAATCGTATTGATTTTGAGGCGTTGATGGATCACTTATTTGCTACTACCGATCTGGAAAAAAGCTATCGTGTGAATATGAATATGATCGGTTTAGATGGCAAACCTGCGGTAAAAAATCTGCTGACGGTTTTAACTGAATGGCTGACCTTTCGCCGTAGCACCGTTACTCGCCGACTCAATTACAAATTAGACAAGATTTTAAACCGCTTGCATATTTTAGACGGTTTGATGGTTGCCTTTTTAAATATTGATGAAGTGATTGAGATTATTCGTAATGAAGAGGCGCCGAAAGCGGAATTAATGGCTCGCTTTAACTTAAGCGATATTCAAGCCGAAGCGATTTTGAATTTACGCTTACGTCATTTGGCGAAGTTGGAAGAGCATCAACTACAAGCAGAAAAATCGGCACTTGAAAAAGAGCGTGATGAATTACAGTTAATTTTAGGCTCAGAACGCCGTTTAAATAGCTTAGTCAAAAAAGAGATTCAAGCAGACGCTAAAACATTTGCCAGCCCACGTCGTTCACCATTGGTTGAACGTGCAGAATCAAGAGCGATTGCAGAAAGTGATTTAACCCCAGCTGAAGATATTACGGTGATTCTGTCTGAAAAAGGCTGGGTACGTTGTGCGAAAGGACACGATATTGATGTACAAGCATTAAGCTACCGTGCTGGTGATAGCTATCTTGCCCACGCACGAGGTAGAAGCAATCAACCAGTGGTGTTCCTTGATAGCACAGGACGAGCTTATGCGTTAGATCCAACTTCACTGCCGTCTGCTCGCTCGCAAGGCGAACCTCTAACGGGTAAAATTACCTTACCTGAAGGAGCAAGCGTTCAACAAGTATTAATGGCAAATTCAGACAACAATGTGCTAATGGCATCGAATTCAGGCTACGGTTTTATCTGCTCATTTGAAGATTTAGTTTCTCGTAACAAGGCTGGGAAAGCGGTCATTTCTTTAACAGAAAATGCAAAAGTGTTACCGCCGCAGTTGTTGGAAAATGATGACAATTTATCGCTCGTGGCAATGAGCAATGTGGGCAGAATGTTGGTGTTCCCTGTAAGCGAGTTGCCTGAATTATCGAAAGGAAAGGGGAATAAAATCATTAATATTTCTGCAGCTGCTGCAAAATCAGGTGATGAATACTTAGCTCGATTATTGGTAATCAAACCGACAAATTCCCTGGTCTTTGTTTCAGGCAAACGCAAAATCACGTTGAAGCCGAGCGACATCGACAACTACCGCGGCGAACGAGCAAGAAAAGGCTCGCAGCTAGTGAGAGGACTGAGCACCAACTCAACGGTGGAGGTTGTGGAGTAGCTTCTACAAAGCTAAAAAATCCTCTAATCGTTTATATTTAAAAATACAAGCGGTCGGTTTTGCAAAAAATTCTGCAAAACCGACCGCTTGAACGTTTTAATTAGGCAATCTTCTCCACCTTCGCAGGTATTCCATTTCGTACCGCCGAGCCACAGACCCAGTCTACCCAGGGGGATTTAACAGCTTTGGTGTGGTCGATAATGCCGAGATCGTTCAAATTAATGCCTTTGGCGATCATTGGGTTAGCTTTGACTTCCACACCGTCGATGGTGTAGGCACTTGCCCCGAGCTGTTTGTGACCATAGCCGTGTTCAATCGCAATCGTACCACGGGCGAGTCCATCGAGTACCACGATTTGCACGTTGAGGCTGGCGGTTGGGGTGCTGAGTTTGACTAAATCGCCGTGGGTAATGCCTCTCTCTTTGGCATCTTCGCTGTGCATCGCCACAATGCCTTCGGGCTTGATCGAGAGCAGCCGCAGCAGCGGAGCGGTAATGCTGCTCATAATGTTCGATTTGAACGAAATCAGCTTGAAGCCCCATTCCGTCTGCGGATAGTGCTGTTCCAGCGTTGAGCCGTCGGCAAAACGTGGCGACATATAGCGCGGGCAGCCCCAGTAGTGCTCGCCGTTGCTATGATGCTGAGCTTTATAAACCGTTTCGTTCCAAATTTGCAGGCAATTTTTCCACTGGAACGCCATATTATCTTCTTTCCAAGCTGATTCGTGTGGGGCGAAACGTCCGCCCTTGCAGTAAATCGCTGCCACTTTCAACACTTCCTCTGCTTTGAGTGTCTGCTCAATTTTCGGCAAAATACGTTGCACGCCAGTCAGTAATAAATCTTCTTGGCTGGCATTCGTGGCTGGTTTTTCACCGACAAATGCTACGTTCGCCGCTGCTCGTAAGAAGTAATCTTCGGAGCGGTTGAGCGGATATTTGTTGCCTTCTAAATCGGCAATTGCATTCTCACCAAAGCCTGGCAAGCCCATTTTCTTGGCAACCGCAATCACAAAGGCTTCCATACAGACTGTATCGCCCTCGGCGGTTTTGGCGTTCGGGGACGGTACAATTGGGTGGCGGGCGGTGCTGGCTCGGGTCGGCACACCGCCCCACGGCGTTGAAAAGCCCCAACTCTCGAAGTTGTGTGTATCTGGTACGATATAATCCGCTAGTGCGGTGGTTTCGTTCATAAAGGCATCGACAGCCACAAAGAGCGGTAGGATTTTAGGATCTTTTAGCTTCTCTAATGCAATGGGGTTGATCGCCGCCAAGCCATAGACGGGGTTGGTCATATGGCTGATCCACGCTTTGGCAAAGTAGGGATAGCCCTGCACCATCGAGGTAATCATCTAGGTAGTCTGCCCGCCGGTGAAAGGGTACCACGCCCCCTGTGCTGGATACGGATTTTCGCCTTTCGCTACTTTTTGCTTGTATTCGCTTGAATTTTCGTAGGCTTTTTTACTGCGGGCAAGGTTCGTGCCTTTCGGCTTCACTTGGTTCGGGAAGTTCGCCAAATCGTAGCGAGGACCATCGCCAAAATCTTTGAATTTGCCCGCCCCGACCGACATTCCGCCTTTTTTGTTCATATTGCCGACCATTGCATTTAGCAACAAAATCGCCCAACTGGTGTAGAAACCGGTGCTGTGCATTGTGCCGCCGTGGGTAATGGCGTTGGCTTTGTGACCGTGCGAGGTGAATTTTTTCGCTAAGTTTTCAATCACTTGCACTGGCACGCCACAAATCTCGCTATATTCCGCTAAGGTTTTTTGTTGAGTGGACTCTTTCAGCAATTGCATTGAGGATTTCACCCGTACTTCCGTGCCGTCCAACAATTTTGCAATTTCATCAACAAAAATGACCGCTTGCGAACAGGCTTTCGCCATTACCAGCTCGCCTGTTGCCTGATCTTTGACCACAATCGCATTCTCTTCCACTTTATCTTCGGGGGCGAGTTGCACATCTTGCAGATCGGTAATGCGTAACGCCTGCCCGAATTTTGGGTGTTTCTCGTCCGCCACAATCAAATGCGAAGCGTTGCAGTAGCTAGCGTGGTTAGCTTGGGTCATCGCTGCCAAACTTGGGCGAGAGAGATAGTCGGCGTTGAAACGGTCGTTTTCGATAATCCAACGCAACATCCCCATCACCAAGGCTAAATCGCCTTCGGGCTTAATCGGCACCCAGTTGTTGTTTTGGGTGGCGAGGGTAGAATTCATCTCCAAGCGTGGAGCGACTACCACATAGCTGAAATTGTCGTCCGGACGGCGTTTGGCAAGCTGGCGGGCTTGACGTTTGAACGGGTTGCCCGACTGTGCCGGCGAGGTGCCGATAAACAGGATAAATTCGGCGTGATCCCAGTCTGGCTTTGCGTGCTGGTTTTTATCGAAATCCTTCATAAACGCCCCCGAACCGTTGCGGTAGGAAGCCCCACAATACGCCCCGTGTTGGGAGAAGTTGATCGTGCCGAAACTGCGTTGGGCAAAGCGTTGCAGCAACGGCTGACGACCTTCCGGGCCGGCAAAGGTGACTAACAGTTGGTTGGCTTTCACGCCTAAATCGGGCTGTTTCGGATTAATTGGCTCTTGCAGATTGCGAATGGCTTTCAAGCCTTCTACCTCGCCCTCGCCAAACAGGTTGCCCCCGTTCACCACTTCGTCTACCAACTGCTCAAAGCTGATCGTCTGCCATTTGCCTTCGCCCCGTTTGCCAACACGTTTTAACGGCTGGGTAATGCGGTAAGGGCTATTGATGCTATCTAAAAATGCCGCCCCACGGGCACAAGCGGTCGAGCGGTTTTCAATCCCGCTTTCACCCGCCAGCAACACTTCCGCCTTAGCAATCGGCATACCGAACGGCAAGGTTTTATCGCTCGATAACGGGTGGTACGGGTTGCCCGAAATACGGATAACTTGATTGGTTTTCAAATCGACCCGAGCCCGTACGCCACACTGCGTCCAACAGCCCATACACTGCGTATTGCAGACGATTTGATCAGGATTGCTCAACAGCTTGCCGTCAATCACCTGATATTCCGGTGGCAATGAATTGCCGTGAATGGGATCACGGGTTTTCTCACCCGACGTGCCGTGCATCACCCCTTTGGCAATCTCCGACACCTTCGGCGCATACCCTGCCCCAAACGCCGCCGCCCCACCGAGCGCGAGGCTGCCTTTTAATAAATTCCGCCGTTTGTTATTCATTTTATTCCCCACAAGCAAAGCTAAAATTCAATACAGTCATTGTAAAAACGAGCGGATTAGGTGGATATTGTGGTTTTCCACATATCAAGGGGAAGTTTGATTTGGGTCAAGGGGGAGGGAACAAGCGGTCAAAGTGCGGTGGGGATTTGCGAAGTTTTGAAGGGATTTGACCGCTTATATGTATAAAATACTTAGTTGCTATCTCCTGTTAAGAAGAAGTTTATGGGTACTGGTAACCTATAATGCCTGCAAGCCAGTAATGCAATAGGATAAAACCCGTGTTTAATTGCAGATATATTCTCAAAATTTTCCTTTTGGTTATTAACTTCAAAATTTAGTTGTTCTAGAAATTTCTCAGGTGATGAGACATCAACATTGGGCAATGTGGCTCCATGTATTTCTTCGTTATTATATAGATAATCTTCAGAAATATGATTAAAAAAGAATACTTGAAAGTTACAATGAGGCAATAGCTTTTCCTTAATAGAAGAAATTCTATTTGTACCTAACTCACCCTTTAATTGAGATAAAAATAAAAACAAATATGGATAGAATGCAGATGCACTTGTTAGTTTTTCAAATTTATTTCTATCTCCAGAAAACTCTATAAAATCTATTAAATCTCTATAATTATTTATGGTTGTTATGTGTCGCCTTCTTTGATTAAGGCAAAATGCACAATTATCTATAATTTGATTAAGCCACCCTATCATATTATTGGTATTAATATCCTTAGATGACCTTAGGAAAATCATCGCAATAGAAATATCTATGATTTGGTTATCCATATAAGGGGAATATAAGGAACTGTTATTCACAATAACACCCCAAACCAAGTTTGTTAGATCATAATGCCTATTAGCCAAAAAGTCTTTATGCTCTTCATTAACTCTTTGATATAACCAAGAGTTCCAAATCCCAAGTAAAGAAACTCGGCTTAAAATATCAAATAATTTAAGATTTATATCAACGGAAGATAGTCCTATAGAAGATGATAATAAGTACTTTTCTTGTGATAATGGAATGATGGCTCGCTGTATATATTCTTCTGAAATTCTCATATGTAACATAATCAAAGAAATTAGTTGTTGATAAACAGGGCAATTTCCTCTTATTTTCTTATCACCTATATACTTCTTATATGAATTCCAAGCATGTAATATAACGAACTCTGAAGAAATATAAGCACTTTCAGTGTTATTTTCATTTCTTGCCCATATCCACAAAATAGAAGTATATATGTATATCTGTCTAAAGACGGTTAAGTAATCATCTTTGCTTTTCATTTTTCTGGAAAACAAATGCTTAACTAATTTTTTAAAGTGTAAAATAGATATCTCCGGCTCATCAACCATTGCTAAAGATTTTCTTAATAAACTCTTTATATCATCAGGTGCAATATCCTCTCTTAGGAAATAATCTTGTATGAATCCTGCTAATTTATCTCCGTCCCAAATAGAAAATGATATTTCATTTAATTTTAGATATCTATCCATAAAACCAGTTATCTCATCTTGAATAAGATTGTTACCACCAAAACAAGGGCAAACTACAATTTCTTTTCCCCTGTACTGTACAGGTATTCTTCTCTGAATAAAGACATCAAAGATTTCATTCATTGACTGGCGTAATGATTGATCTGAATTCCCATCCCAAACATTTCTAGTTAAATCCCCACTTTTTATCGAAAACAAATAGATCTTTTCTACTTCATCATTTTCTAGTTTCCCAAAGCAAGCAACATCTACCCCATATTCTCTTCTTCCTCTTATTGGAGACACAAATACATTTGCTCCCATTTGGCTTAATAAATCAGGAAGTATTCTGTCTAATTCATCTCTTTCTTTAAGAGAGCGTAGGTATTCTTTGAGTATTAATTTCATTCTGATATTCCTTCTATTCTAAATAGAAATAATATTTTCTCTGTTTCCACAGGATTTAATAAAGATAATCTAAAGATTTCAAATTCTGTTTTAATTGAAGAAAATGGGGATATATTCCTATTAATATTGCTACCGTTCTTCATATGATGGATAGTTTCGCTCCCGTGTAGAATAGTTATCTTTGTGGCAATTTTAGAAAAAATAGAGTTATTTTCTGATTTTTCATATGCTTGCGTAAAACAAGTATGTTTCTTTATATTATAGATATGTCTATTTTCATTACTTGGTGAGAATTCTTTGGACTCGATTGCAAGATCCAATAATTTATCGTACTCTTCACATCTATAGATTAATTCCTTTAGCTTCTTATTTAGTTTTCCTTTAGTACTCTTTTTAAACTTCCTAAAGTACTCAATAGAACTCATTGGGTAAGCCATAAAAGCAAAATCATAAAGAAGATTTATGATTTCATTCTGAATGTTATCCTCAGATTTATTTAGCAGAGATAAAGTAGATAAAGTAATAGGTATAGAAGATTTTGAACTATTTGGCAGTAACCAGCCTATGCATTTTTTAGCTAAAAAGTGTAAGTCTGTATTATCAGGTATTAAGCTAAAGTCAAACTCTGTTTCAATTCCTTTATTATAACTTAGAATATCTGAAGCAAATCTATAATAGATGGTCTGATTTTTTAGAAAGCATTTAGTGATGAAATAAGACAAGTCTTTTTCAGAAAGTTGAGAGAGGTGATAATCTAAATATTTCAGTTCGTCAAGAAATATATTTACATTCTTCTCTTCGATAAAAAACTCTACTTCATTGAACAGTGTATCCACACCTTGATTTTCAAGTGTGTCACTTAAATGTAAATATAAGTAATACAAACATTCATCAGTTTGTTGCTGAGAATTCTCATTTAGTAGTTCCAATACCTTTTCTTTCATACTAACCCCAACAACACCCCAACCTTCTTCCGAATTTCCACCAATTCACTCTCTGCAATCTTCCCTTTAAATTCGGCTTGACGAACTCGCCAATCAAGGCTTTTCACTTGGTCGGAAAGCACCACATTTTGTGGTTTGCCGGCAATATGCACTTCAAACGGATAGCCCTTGATTTTGGTGGTTAGCGGGCAACAGATGAGCAAGCTAGTGAGTTGGTTATAGCTTGCTGGGGTGAGAACCACCACTGGACGATGCCCTGCCTGTGGCGTGAAATTCAGCCAAATAATATCGCCGACATCGGGAACATACTCGCTCATAGTTGCTCCTTGCCGATAGGTTCGCCGGTCTCGATTTCTTGATGTAAATTCTCTGCGGTAATACCCGATAAAAGCTGTTCCAAACTATATTCTTGGCGGATGGGTTCAATAATAATTTTGCCGTTTTCTGCCCGAATATCGACTAAATTATCTGCTTGTAATTGCAGTGCGGTAAGAATAGAAGCAGGAATTCGCACCCCCACACTATTCCCCCATTTTTTGATTGCCAATTGCATTGTTTGCTCCTTTTTTATCCGATGTTATACATTGTATAATTTTTTAGTGAATAAAAAAAATGCGGTCAAAATTTGTAAAATTCTGACCACACTTGACCGCTTGTTATTGCACTTTTTATGGGTATAAGCCCAAATACTCGATTAATCTGAGAAGTTTTTGGGGTTATACCCAGAAAATTTGCAAAAATTCCAATGAATTTGACCGCTCGCCCCTAGTTATTGCTTTTTCATTTGTAAAAATGTAAAGGTAACTCACTTTTTCATTTGAAAAAATGTAATCTTCATCATAAGATCAGACGAAAAAATAGATAGAAAACATAATGAAACGAACAATTCTTCACGCATTACACAAGTGGAAAGAGAAACCGAACCGTAAGCCATTGATTATTCAAGGGGCAAGACAGGTAGGAAAAACGTGGGCAATGAAACATTTTGGAGAGCAAGCTTTCACTAAGGTGGCATACATCAATTTTGATAACAATCCCCGAATGAAAGCTCTGTTTTCAGGCGATTACGATGTTCAACGCCTACTTTTGGGCTTGAAAATTGAGAGTGGCGTGGATATTCAGGCGGAAGATACGCTAATTATTTTTGATGAAATTCAAGAAGTGCCACAGGCTCTCTCTTCGCTTAAATATTTTTATGAGAATGCACCACAGTTTTACATTATGTCGGCCGGTTCGTTGCTCGGCGTATCGCTACATCATCAAGTCTCTTTTCCTGTCGGTAAGGTCGATTTCCTGCCTCTCTATCCGATGGATTTTCACGAATTTCTGACCGCACTTGGCAAGCAAGATTTAGTGCAACTATTGGAATTGCAAGATTGGACGCTGATTTCTGCAATGAAAAGCCGTTATATCGATCTGCTCAGGCAATATTATTTTGTCGGTGGAATGCCGGAAGCGGTCAAAACTTTTATTCAAACTCAAAATTTGGACGAAGTTCGCCAAGTGCAACGCAATTTGTTGATGGCGTATGAGCAAGATTTTTCCAAACATATTCAAGACGGACATACGGTGCAACGGGTGCGGGCGTTATGGCATGCAATCCCTGAGCAACTTGCCAAGGAAAACAAAAAATTTGTGTATTCTCTATTGCAAAAAGGGGCGAGAAGTAAGGACTATGAACTTGCTCTGCAATGGCTAAAAGATAGAGGTTTGGTGCATTTAGTCCCTCGTATTAAAAAGCCATATTTACCGCTTTCGGCCTATCAAGATGGTGCATTTAAATTGTTCGGATTAGATGTAGGGTTACTGACAGCACAAACACACCTAGATAAAAGCGTTTTATTGGAAGGCAATCGCCTATTTACCGAATTCAAAGGGGCATTAACCGAACAATATGTACTTCAACAACTAATTGCAAGCCAAGAAAATCCGGTATTTTATTGGGCAACAGAACGAGGAACTGCTGAGGTAGATTTTGTTCTGCAATGCAAGCAGTCTGTTATCCCAATTGAAGTGAAAGCCGAAGAAAATTTGAAGGCGAAAAGTTTGAAAGTTTATGTAGAGCAATTCCAACCTGAAAAAGCAATCCGATTTTCAATGGCGGATTATCGAGAGCAGGACTGGATGATGAATGTGCCGTTGTATGCGGTTAATATCATTAAATAAAAAGGAGCAGAACGATGAATCACCGTGCCTATTATCAATCATCTATTGGCGATTTTTTAAACACGAATACCGATAGTATTTTAGGAATATTGAGTCAAAACCATCTAAATCGTAGCTTAGAAGATTCGCAACGAAATACTTGGAAAAGGCAAATTGAAATTCTAAAACAACAATTAGTTGATGTAAAAGGATACATTTTCTTTGAGTTTTCTATACCAAGAATGGGGAAGCGTGTTGATAATATTATTATCATTGGAAAAACGATCTTTATTGTTGAGTTTAAAATAGGAGCTACAAAATATGAAAAGCAGGATATCAATCAAGTCCTTGATTATGGTTTGGATTTAAGAAATTTTCATCGTTCCAGCCATTCGGCTGATTTAGTGCCTGTATTAGTTGCAGAAAAAGCACCCACTCAAACTTCATTTAATTTTGAAATGGCTCGCAATTTTCAGACAGCGATTATAATTAATGCTTCACAATTAAAAAATATTGTTCAATCTGTATCATCTTCGTCTATTTTAAATGTAACTGATTGGGCTAATGCGCCTTATCATCCAACTCCTACTATTGTTGAAGCTGCACAAGCACTTTATCAAGGACATAGTGTTGATGAAATTACTCGCTCTGATGCAGGAGTACAAAATTTAAGCCTAACTAACCAATGCCTACACGATATTATTGAAGAAAGTAAAAAAGAAAAACATAAAACAATTTGTTTTATTACAGGTGTTCCCGGTGCAGGTAAAACCTTAGTGGGACTGAATGCTGCAACCCAACGAATGAATATAGATGAATCAGAACACGCAGTATTTTTATCTGGTAATGGACCTTTGGTTAAGGTACTACGTGAAGCTCTTATTCGTAACACAGTAAATAATACGCCTAAAACAACCAAAAGAGATATTGCCCCAAAAGTAGAGTCCTTTATTCAGAACATTCATCATTTCCGTGATGAATATTTAAAAGATCAATCTGCACCAATAGAAAAGGTTGTTATTTTTGATGAGGCTCAGAGAGCCTGGGATAAAGAACAAGCAAGTAGTTTTATGAAAAGAAAAAGAGGATTAGATGATTTCAATCAGTCTGAACCTCAATTCTTAATTGATGTTATGAACCGTCATCAAGATTGGTGTGTCATCATTTGTTTAATAGGCGGTGGGCAAGAAATCAATATCGGGGAGGCCGGCTTATCAGAATGGATTCGCGCATTAAAAATACATTTTCCTGATTGGGATATTTATTATTCTCCCTACCTGCTTGAACATTCTGAATATTTAAGTGAATCGCCATTGTCTGAATATTTAGTGCATAAAGGGCAGAAAAGTCCTCAACTGCATTTAGCCATTTCTGTGAGATCATTTCGCTCTGAAAGATTATCTGATTTCATTAATGCTTTATTAAAACGGGATAATGATTTAGCTAAGAAACTATATCAAATTATTCAAAATGATTATCCGATTCTTCTTACTAGAAATCTAGATATTGCAAAGCAGTGGCTAAAAGAACGAGCAAAAGGAAGTGAGCGTTACGGTTTGCTATCTTCATCCGGCGCAAGAAGATTAAAAGCATTTGGGGTAGATTGCAAGAATGAAATTAATGAGTCTGACTGGTTTTTAAATGATAATAATGATGTACGTTCGAATTGTTTTTTGGAAGATATAGCGACGGAATTTAGTGTACAAGGATTAGAGCTTGATTGGACTTGTGTTGCTTGGGATGCTAATTTTTATATTAAAGATAATCGTTGGTGTTTTCAAAACTTCAAAGGGAGTAAATGGCAAAATATCAATCAAGAACAGGCACAAAATTATCTATTAAATGCTTATCGAGTTTTATTAACACGAGCAAGACAAGGTATGATTATTTGGGTTCCTTATGGTAGTAACGAGGATAAAACACGCTTACCTGAATATTACGATTCTATATATCACTATTTAAAAGAAATAGGAATTAAGGAACTTGAATAAGATATTAAATGAGAAATGCTACCTCAATATTAGAGGTAGCATTTCTATGTTTTATTTGTGATATTTAATTAAATTCACCACCTGCCACACCACCACCGTCACTAACACCGCCAACCCAAAAATCCCCACAATCCCTAATCCACCATCAACGGCTAACCAATCAAAGTGGTACGGATTTTGCAGAGCGTTGGTTTTGGCGATGGTTTGGGTTTGGATAACCAATACCCAACGTAGCCACCAGCCGAAGCCGATGAGAGCGACCACGCCGATCCATTGCAAGCGGTGATTTTTGCTCGAAAAACTGCAAACAAGAGCGATGAGCCAGCAGATACCGGTGAGATAAACAGTGATTGAGCCGTTGAAAAGTAAGGCGAAATCACGTTGGGCGGTTTCACTGCTGAATGCTAATCCTGCGATTGAAAGTGCGGTTAAAATTAACAGCGTTTGTAGGGGCTTGCGTTGCACGCCCTGATTTTCCCCAGCGGGCGTATGACATACAGCCCTACTTTTTTCGCTCACAAATTGGGTTAATCCCAACGCCACCGCCCACGCGGAGAACAGCATAATCGGCAGTAGCCACGCACTGTGCCACAAGGCTCTTGTGCCGGTTTGGTAGGTTTCAAGCACGGTGTAGCCGATAATGCCGACTGCGGTAAGCACCGAAAACAGGCGGAATGCCCATAACAAGCCTTGACTGCGTAGGAGTGGAAGGTTGAGCCACGCCAGCCATTTTGGCAGGTTGGGTTGAGCATTATGTGCTAAGGTCAGCACGAAATAACCGGCGACTGCCACACTAAACAACGGCAGGATAATCGCCCCCCACGCCATCGGCGACCACCAGGCAAAATCGGTGTAGAAATGCAGAATTCGGCTTGGCTGGTGCAGGTCGGCAGTCAGAGCCACCGGAGCGACAATTGAGCCGATAAAGGCGACCAGCACCGCCGACTGTTCGCAAGCGGTCGGTTTCTGGGCTTTTTTTGCAAACAGCACCGCCGTAAATACCGCCGTTGCCGCCACACCGACAAAGAAGAAATAATTGACAATCCACGGCAACCAAACAATATGTTGCGGTTCGACTAATACTTCACGAATCATGTTACGCCTCCCCTGTCCAAAGCATCGGCTGACCATCGACTTTGCTCACAAACGCCTCGTCCAGCCCTAAATAAAAGACGTGCGGCACCGTGCCGGATTCCGGTTTCAGCACTTTCAACTCGTCTTTATGTTGTTGATAAAGTTGAGAAATTTGGCTTTTCGGATCGTTCAAATCGCCAATCACCCTCGCTCCGCCCACGCAACTTTCTACGCACGCTGGGAGCAAACCTGCCTCCAAACGGTGCGAGCAGAAGGTACATTTGTCGGCGGTTTTGCTCTCTTCATTGATAAAACGGGCATCGTACGGACACGCCTGCACGCAGTAACCGCAACCGATACACTGCTCGTTGTTGATCACCACAATCCCGTCTTTGCGTTGGAAGGTCGCCTGCACCGGACAGACCGGCACGCACGGTGGTTGGTCGCAGTGGTTACACAGGCGAGGCAACACCACATTATTCGCCACCTGCTGACCGTTGGTGATTTCATACTGACGCACCGTGGTGCGGAAGCTGTGCAGCGGTGTGGCGTTCTCCACTGAACAGCTCACCGTACAAGCCTGACAGCCGATACATTTGCGTAAATCGATCAACATTCCGTAGCGTTTCGTCCCGTCGCCCTCACGGCGATCAGGCATAAACGCCTTCGCCTGAGCCAACGGCATCGCAGCCGCCCCCACGGTTAAGGCGGACTTCAAAAATAATCGTTTTGTAATATCCATACGTCCCCACAATCATAAAAAAATCAACGAGGGTATTGTAGAAACGGGCAGATTGGGTGGGTATTGTGGTTTTCCACATATCAGGGGGAAGTTTGATTTGGGTCAAGGGGGAAAAGAATAAGCGGGCTATGGTAGGGGATTTTTTTAAATGATAATTTTATTTATAAAAATAATTCACTATGAAGTCACAGAGTTATTCACTCTGTAACCCAAAAATCTCCATTTTTACTACAATAGGGATTTTACCCAGATAAAATGGTATTTCTGATAATACTTTTCAAGAAATATTCCACTCCTACACTAATAAACTTCTCATAAAGAAGATTAAATAGTAAGTATAGTATTCTTGATTTTATACTATACCCACTAAATTATAGAGATAATAATATTTTATTTATCTAATAAATTTTTATTTATAATAACTGGAATTTCTATGTTTTTAGGGGATTTAAATTGTTCGCACATCATTGAACAATTTATTAAGAACTCTCCTTCCTGTAATGGAGAAATGTATAGTTTATGTGGTAATCTGATTTCTCTAGTATGCAAAAGATCTGTGATTTTTATAGAAACTGAATTCCCTTCAACCCATAATTTTTTATAACCATTATTATTTAATAAATAAGAATTAGATAAACGACTTAAGCTCTGAAAATTACTAGACTTGGTATCTAAAAATAGATTGCCAAGATCTTTATAAGGACGCATTAAATTTGAATAATGATTAATGTTTTTCATAAAAGGGTTTATGCTTTCCATATATTTTTTACGAGCATTAAAAATAGGATTTATTGGAATTTCTAACTTAGGCTCTTTAATTTCTTCCAAAAATTCCTCTGTAAAAACTCGTACTTCTTTTGGAAATTCAAGATCTATATAAATTTCAGTAGCTTTAATGATGCCTATATTTGCTATTGATATTTCTAATAAAGATGAGTGATTTGTAATTAACTCATACTCTAATTTATTTTTATTAAATTTATCAATATCTTCTATGCTAGGAATCTTAGAATTAAATTCTTCTATTTCTTCATCTTTAATAAATGGCAATAGTTTTTCATCAATCTCATCTTTTTTGATCTTTTGATACTGCATTTTTTTTATCAATCCATCTACTATTTCAGGATAAATTAAAGATATTTTATATTCGTTATTCAATAGAATTTCTAATTCGGGAAGTTCATTATTTTTTCTATAACGATCTAGCTCTGAACGTAATTCACTATTTTCTCTACTCAATCTAGCTAGTTCATTAGCCATTTCTGGAGAGGCTGCTTGATCTCCTCGAATCCAGCCAATAGAAGGATTATGGTGAAAAGCCTTAAATAAGGCAGTTTGCATTTTAGCTACTAAATCATCTGAATCATCCCAAAATTGACACATTTTAGTTTTAGCTTTTTCAATAAACTTTTCTAATTTAGCAGTTAGTTCAGGATCTTGTTCTCTTTCGGTTGGTAATGTCGCTATATTTCTATTCCTAATAAATGCAAGAACAGGAATATTTTTATTCACAGCATAGTCATATTCCCTTTCTGTATAACTAATACCTGATACTGGCTCAATACTGCCGTATCTATGCCCTATAATCACTACATAATAATCACTATTATCGATAGTTCTTTGAATAATACTCCATTGCTGTTCATTCGCAGCACTAAACATTTCCATTCCAGCAGGAAATTGTTCCAATGAAAGAATACTATTAATAACCTTATTTCTCGTTTCAACTAAATCCATATATGTTGAACTAACAAAAATTTGATGTTTTTTATTATTCATATAAACGACCTTAACACATTTTAGGTGTGGTTTGTTTGTTTTTTATACTAAAATAACAGTTGGTATAAATATTGTTCATAGTTTAAAACTATAGTTTTCTCTGAAATCTTTATATTCTTTATAGTTTTAGCTGTAAGAATTTTAGAGGCGTCTCGCTGCTTAATCATATATTTTAGATCATCAAAAGTAAAAGGCTTCATCTAACCTTCGGCATCTAGTACAATAACAAGTACTAGGTTACACATAGCCGAGCAGCTCTTATATAACAAAATTCCCAATTTTTGTGCATATTTCTACTGAATTTTCACACTCAACCTATTACTATAACCATATTGATTAACCTAACTACCCAAAATGAAACGCCTACTTCTCTTCCTCCTATTCCTCTCCCACACCGTTTGGGCAGAAACCTACCAAATCGGTATTCTCGCCCAGCGTGGGGAAGCCTATACACGCACTCACTGGCAACCTTGGGTGGATTGGTTGAACGGGCAGTTTCCGAATGAGCAGTTTGAGCTTGTGCCATTGGGCTTGGGCGAGGCGAACAGTCGGGCGGAGTTGGATTTTTTGCTGACTAACCAAGCCCAGTTTTTCTATTTAAGTCGGCAGAATGTCCGTTGGTTGGCGACGCTCAACAGCCCTCATTCGGCGGACGGCGGCTCGGTCGGCAGTAGCATTTGGGTGCGTGCCGACAGCCCTTATCAACGCCTGACCGATCTGAAAGGCAAAACCCTGAGTGCGGTGGATAACGATGCGTTCGGCGGTTTCCTGCTCGGCTACTACGAATTTCATCGGCAAGGAATGCAACAAAACCGAGATTTTGACGTGCAGTTTTCTGGCTTTCCGGTGGATAACACCTTGTTTTTATTGGCAGAAAATCAGGTTGAAGCGGCGATTGCCCCCATCTGTTTAATGGAAGATCTGGCGAAAGAGGGCAAGATCAAGCGGTCGGATTTCCGCTTAATTTTGCAAAATCCGCAGGCTCGGGGCTGTGAAGCCAGTACCGAGCTGTTGCCAAACTGGTCGTTGGCGGCGATGCCGAATGTGCCGAACGCCCTTGTCGCCCAAATTTCGACCGCACTTTTGGCGAGCCAATCGCCCGATTTGCCTCGTTGGACACCGCCGTTTTCCTCGTTCCAAGCTGACCTGATTTTGCGTGAGCTGTATCGCCACCCGCAGCAAAAAAGCCTGTGGGACACGGTGCTGGACTGGGTTCGCCTCAACCAATTCGGGCTGCTGGCGGTCGCTGCCTTTATCCTGTTCAACCTCGCCGCCCTTCGCTATCAGGTCTATCGCAAAAGCAAGGCGTTGCGTGCCGCTCACCGCAAAATGCAGCAATATCAGCAGGAACTGGCAACCGCTGACCGTCTGACGCTTTTAGGTGAGATGAGCACGGGCTTCGCCCACGAGCTGAAACAGCCGCTGTCGGCGATTCGAATGTACGCCGAGGGCTTGAAAAATCAGACCAACGACAGCTATCAGAGGCTGATTTTGGACAAGCTTATCGCCCAAGTGGATCGCTCGACCAACACGATGCAGGCGATTCGGGATTGGGCGAAAAAACGCCCGAGCGGCGAGCCGCAAGCGGTAGTTTTGAACGAATTAATTGCAAAAGTGGTGGAATTTGTCAGCGTAGAAAACCGCCAAAATGCGACAATTCATCTCTTTTCTGACAACACTTTTTCGCTTAATATAAATTCCACGGTGCTGGAGCAAGTAATAACCAATTGCTTGCTCAATGCCTTACAAGCTGGGGCAACGGCAATTGAAATCTGCCTACAAACGGTCGAAAATGAGTTAAAAATTACCATTGAAGATGATGCGGGCGGCTTCTCTCAAAGCCAACTCGACTTCCCCTTCGTCCCCTTCCGCACCGACAAACCGCACGGCTTAGGACTAGGCTTAGTCCTCTGCCAACGCCTAATGCAAACTCTCGGTGGTGGAATTGAGTTGGCGAATGGGGAGCAAGGGGCGAGGGTGACGCTGTCTATTCCTCACACGTAGGGTGGGGATCCTTGCCCACCGCTAACGAACGAATCACTATCGCAACGGAGGGCAGGGATGCCCACCCTACGGAGACAAAATGATAATACATATTTTAGATGACGATGAAGCCCTGCTTGACGCAATGGCTTTCCTACTTTCCCCACTCAATCTGCCCATCAAAACGTGGCAAAACAGCGTGGAGTTTATCGAGCAGGCAGATTTACACCAACTTGGTGTGGTATTGCTCGATATTCGTATGCCGTTGTTAGACGGTCAGCAGGTGCATCAAAAACTGCGAGAAGCCCAATCCACCTTGGCGGTAGTAATTATGACCGCCCACGGTGATGTGCCGATGGCGGTGCGTGAGCTGAAAAATGGGGCGGTGGACTTTCTGCAAAAACCAGCGACCTTTGACCAGCTCAAACAGGCAATCACCCAAGCGGAGAAAATTAGCCAACAAGCGGTTAAAATTCACGAAATTCGGCAAAATTATGTCAAACTCACCGAAAAAGAGCAAAATCTCGCACCGCTGATTATGCAAGGTTTTACCAACAAACAGATCGCCGATAAACTGGCGGTTTCCGTACGAACGGTAGAAGTTCATCGGGCGAATGTAATGGTAAAAATGCAGGCGGAAAGCTTGGCTGGATTGGTCCAGAAAATTAGTGATTTGCAAAAAATATAGGAAATTTAACCGCTAGCCTATTTTTGAATATGAGTAATATGATGTCTGATCTTCTATAAATAAATCTTGTAATGGCAAAGATATTCTCCTTTTATTGGGTTTGGTTGTAAAAACTTTATAGTATCTACAACTTAATTTGATTTTTAGCTGTATGTTCTCAATAATTAAGATAAAGAGCTTTTTCTACTATAGATATACCTTGCTTATATCTTTGCATAAAATGTTTATATCCTTCATTTACTGTTTTATCTGGCTGTATAAGATTAAGCTGAGTGGTATTGAATATCTTTTTATCTAGATAATCTTCCAAATTACAGCCATCAGAAACTTCTAGAAAGTTCGCCAGTAATGCAATTCCCCAAGCTCCGCCATTTGAGGCCGTACTTGCTGTAGCTAATGGAATACCTAATGCAGAGGCTAGAATTTTTTGAGCAACTCCTTCTGTTTTAAAAATTCCACCATGTCCTAAAATTCGAGATATCTCCACTTTTTCTTGGTTAATGAGAATATCCATTCCTAATTTCATTGCACCAAAGGCAGTATAGAGGTGTACTTTCATAAAATTGGCTAGATTAAATCGGGCTTTGGTGGGGTGTAAAAACATAGGGCAACCTTCGGATAGCCCAACATTATGTTCTCCAGAGTGGAAACCATAAGCGAGAAGTCCTCCACAATCAGCTTCACCTTGTAATGCTTGTAGGAAGAGTGTTTCATAAAGTTCTTCAGTACATACATTAACACCGAAGGTATCTAGACATTCACGGAATAGATTTACCCAAGCATTGATGTCAGAGGTGCAATTATTGGCGTGAGCCATTGCGACTAATTTACCTGTTGGGGTCGTGACAATATCTAGTTCTGAATAGACTTTGGAAAGGGCTTTTTCTAGAACTATCATAGCAAATGCAGAAGTGCCGGCTGATATATTTCCTGTTTTCTCTTTGATGCAATTAGTAGCGATCATTCCTGTGCCAGCATCTCCCTCTGGAGGGCAGAGTGGAATGCCAGCATTTAATGCTCCACTAGGGTCAAGTAATTTTGCGCCTTTTTTAGTTAATTTACCCGCTTGTTCGCCAGCAACCAAAACTTTGGGTAATATAGATTCTAATCTCCAAGGCATTCCGAATTTAGTAATAGCTTCATCAAATTGTGTCAGCATTTGTTGGTTGTAGGAATTTGATTTAATATCAATAGGAAACATTCCTGAAGCATCACCTACGCCAAGTACTTTATGATCGGTTAGTTGCCAATGTATGTAGCCAGATAAAGTTGTTAGATAATCAATATTTGCTAAATGTGGCTCTTGGTTTAAAAGTGCTTGATATAAATGAGCAATGCTCCATCTTTGTGGTATCGGATACTGAAATAGCTCTGTAAGCTGTTCGGATGCATCTCTAGTAATGTTATTTCGCCAAGTTCTAAAAGGAACAAGCTGGTTTCCTTGTTTATCAAATGGTAAATAGCCGTGCATCATTGCACTAATTCCAAGAGCTTTGGCGCTACGAATAACGGTATGATATTTTTCTTTAACCGTTTTATTCAAATCAGCGTAAGCTGCTTGGAGTCTTTCCCATATTTCTGTTTGGTGGTAAGTCCAAATACCCTCAATGAGGTGATTTTCCCAATCAACACCACCTGTAGCAAGTATTGTTCCATCTGTACTGATTAGTACTGCTTTTATACGAGTTGAGCCTAACTCAATCCCAATAACGACCCTCCCTAGTTCAATAAGTTGTTTTTCATTTTGCATATATGACCACCTTAATGTTTTAATTGGAATAGATGATTTTTTTGTAAGAAGATGAACACTAGTAGCAAGCTGCCCCATAAAATCATCGTAATATAACTACTGACACTGAGCATATTTAAGCCACTTTCAATCACTTGCAATAAAACAAGAGCTAGCATAATGCCAACCAGTTTCCCTTTCCCACCATCAGGATTAATGCCACCTAATACTGATGCCAAAATAGAAATGAGTAGGTAAGAATTGCCATAAGAAGCTTTAGCTGAATTTAGTTTTGACATCATCAAAATTGCCGCAAATATACAGAGAATAGATGAGATGATATAAACCCAAATCAGTACTTTTTTCGTGTTAATGCCGGAATAATAAGTTGCTTTTTCATTATTGCCAATAAAGTAAACTGCTTTTCCCATTGATGTTTTTTCCAGGAAGAACCATACCAACCCTGCCAGTAAGAGAAAAAGTAAGATTGGTGTTGGAATACCTAGAATGGCTGATGCATTAATATTCAAAATACTTTCTGGAAAATTGGCTATTGTTGAACCATTTGTTACTAAAATGTTGATGCCATTAAGTAAGGTCATTGTACCTAATGTGGCTAAAATAGGGGAAACGCGAATAACCGCAATTAAAGTGCCATTTAGCAGACCAATAGCTAATGCACATAAGAGACTTAATATGATAGAAATAAATAGCCAAGAAATTCCTGTATATTGAGTAATAAAGTAGGCAATAATTAATGAACAGGCATTCATACTAGCGATGATTGAAAGATTGATTCCACCTGTTAGCATAGGTAATGCCATTGCTAAGGTTAAAATACCTAATACAGGAATTTGTGATGCCATAGATTGAAAATTATCGACAGACCAAAATATATCCGGAATAAGGATACTAAATACGATAACAGCAAGTGCAAACAGAGCCAGTAGATAAAAAATAGTATGATCAATTTTGTTTTTCATCGTTATACTCCTTGTTTTTTAAGTTGGCCTAATGCGGTGGTGCTAATACTTAAAATAATAATGATGCCAGTGATAATAGTTTGCCAATAGGAAGACACACCCATTAAATTTAATCCGTTCTGAATAATTGCCAATAACATTACCCCCATAACCGTACCAAATAGTGTCCCTCTTCCCCCTGATAAACTTGCTCCACCTAAAACAACCGAGGTAAGTACGGTTAATTCATATCCTAGTAAAGAATCTGGTGCAACAGATTGTACTGTGTAAGATTGAACAATACCTGCAATCCCAGCCATGAATCCCATATAGCCATAAGCAAAAAGGTGTAAGGATAATAGATTAAAACCAATACGAGACGTTGAGTCTTGGCTGCCTCCAAGTGCATAGATTTTACGCCCGATAGTTAATTTATTTGTAATCAACCCAGTAAGGATAACAGCAAAGATTGCCATTATTGCTTGGAAGGATAAACCGAATTCAAACCCATCTAAGGTAGTTTGTTTAAAGAAAATAATTTCTTGTGTAAACCATGCAGGATAGTCATATAACCAGAAGCCTTTGGTGAAATAAAGTAGTCCCCCGTAAAAAATATTTAAGGTTGATATCGTGATAATAATTGAAGGTACATTAAGGCGATTAACAAAAGTTGCATTTATAAAGCCCAATAAAATTCCGATAGTAGATGAAACTATAAATACACCCAAGAAACCGATATCATATTTTCCTATCATAGTAACCATAATATATTGTGAGATGATCGTGATTGCAGGAAATGAAATATCAATTCCACCGGAAAGTAAAACGATAAATAAACCACAAGCTAAAATCATTAACATAGAATATAAGCTCAACAGAACAATTAAAAAGAGGATAGTCCCAGATAGAATATGATTATTACTGATTTTCATAAATAGCCTCCGAAATTGATTTTTCTGTAGCATGTATTGGTAAGAACTCATTAACTATTTTGCCCTTTTTCATTACGAGAATTCGATGGCTGTTATAGTATGCTTCTTCTATCTCATCGGTTACAAAAATTACCGCAATTCCTTGTTTGGCTAATGATTTAATAATTTGGAAAATACCGTCTTTATTGGCAATATCTACGCCAATAGTCGGTGAATCTAAGATAATAATTTGGGGATCAATGGCTAACCATTTTGCAATTGAAACACGTTGTGCATTACCACCGGAAAGTGTATTAACGGGCAACTCGGAATCGGTAACTTTAATTTTCAATGACTCAATTAAAGTTTGGCTATAGTTATATGCTTTTGGTGATTTAATAATATGCAATTTATCTGTGATTTTGTGGAAAATAGTTGAAATAATATTGTGATGAATAGATTCTGCCATAATCAGTCCAGTATTCATCCTATCTTCAGAAACATAAGCAATCCCTTTTCTAATAGCATCGCGGTTAGTGTTGAATACAACTTTTTCGCCATTTAATAATATGTCACCAGATTGAGGTTTGGTGATGCCGAATAAGCTAAGGCATAATTCAGTTCGACCTGAACCGAGTAATCCTGTTAAGGCGATAATTTCCCCTTCTCTTAGAGAAAAATTAATCTCCTCATATTGACGAGGTAAGGAGAGATCCCTGACTTCTAAAACTGTATTATTTTGCGAAAAATTGGGTAAATCTAACCGCTTGAGATCGATTTCTAATCCAGTCATTAAAAAAGCTAAGCGTTTTTCATCCATTTCACTAATAGGATATTGCCCCACCATATTCCCATTCTTCAACACTAAGACACTATCAGAAACGCTCATTACTTCTTGCAATTTGTGACTGACAAAAATAATGCTAATTCCTTTACTTTTTAGTTTGATTACTACATTTAATAGATCGCCAACTTCTTTTGCTGTCAGTGAAGCTGTTGGTTCATCCATAATTAATAAGCGAGCGTTTTGTGCTAAGGCTCTGCAAATAGCAACTAATTGTTGCTGAGCAATTGGTAAATCTTCTAAAGTTGCATTTAGGTCTAGATCTGCATTGATACTTTGAGCTGCATCTGAAGCCACTTGATAAATTTTTGCTTGGCTGACCCAACCAAATTGGCGATGTGAGTTGATAGCAATATTTTCTGCTACTGTTAAATTTGGAAAAAGTGCGAGATCTTGATAGATAACCTGTATGCCTTTTTCAATAGATTCTTGTGGAGTAAGCTTAGTATATTTAGTTGCTCCAATTCGGATGTCAGCACCTTTATCAGGTTGATAAACACCAGAAAGAATTTTAATTAAGGTTGATTTACCACAACCGTTTTGGCCGGCAAGGCAGATTGCTTCGCCATAGTCTAAAGAAAGATTAACTTGGTTTAATGCCTTTACACCATGGAAGGTCTTACTGATATTTTGCATAGAAATAAATGCCATAATTGCCTCCTAGAGAAATATGGGTTCATAAAGAACCCATATTGTAAGTAGAATTATTAGTAGAGGTTATCGATATTTTCTTTGGTTACTTTTAACACATTATGGAATTGGAGTAATTTTTTCTCGCTATCTACTTTCGCTTTACCTACATTTGGAATTTCTAAACCATCTTCGATTTTTTCACCTTTAAGTGCTTTTGCGGCTACTGCTGCTAAGGCATAACCCGCATTTGCAGGATCGTAGGTGATACCCATTGTGATATCGCCACTCTTAATTAAATTAGCTGCTTGCGATGGAATCATCATACCAAAAACATGTAATTTATTTTTCAAACGTTTTTCTTTGACTGCTAGGCCAGCACCAATCGGACCTTGTGAACCGAAAGAAACTACAGCTTTTAAGCCTGAATGAGCTTTAACTAGGTCAATTGTGGTTCGGCGGGCATCATTAATATTTTCTGCAACTGGCATTCTGCTAGTGACTTCAAACATATCTGGATAATGTTCTTTTTGGTATTTAACAAATAAATCTGCCCAAAGGTTATGTTGAGGCACGGTTAAACCACCTACATAAATCACATATCCTCCTTTTCCACCCATTGATTTTGCTACTTCTTCTACATAATCGGCAGCAAATTGAGCATTATCGATAATTTCAATATCCCAATTGGCACTTGGCTGACCAACAGATTCGTTAGTTAAAATGATAATGCCGTTTTGTTTTGCTTTTTTAAGTACAGGTTCTAACGCATTCGCATCATTCGGTACAATAGAAATCGCACGAACTTTTTTTGCAATTAAGTCCTCAATCAATTTCACTTGTTGAGGAGCATCAGTGTTAGATGGTCCAACTTGGTAAGCATTGATATTATTATCTTTACCTGCTTGAACAACGCCTTCTGCCATACGATTGAACCAAGGCATGCCATCAATTTTAGAAATGTTAACAATATCATTAGCAAATGCAGAGCCATAGCAAGTTAATGCAAATAATCCTGAAAATAATGCGTGTTTTAATGTCAATTTTTTCATCATTCTTCCCTCATTAAATAAGAAGTCATCAGGTTTTAATATTGGCTGAAATAACAGAGCAGCCAATCTTTAATAGAACCAGAGCTATTAAAGTGGGGGTTATATTATGGGGTTAGCATTGAGAATAATAGGTAAATTTTTGTTGTTGATATGGAATATTCTGCTACATACACAAATTTGAGAGCGAGATCACATTTCGCTTTCTTTTCGCCTTTCGATTGTTCGAAATTCTGTAGGAGAAAGCCCTGTATGTTTTTTAAATATTTTTGAAAAATAGAGAGCATCCTCATATCCTAAGGATTTAGCAATATTTAATATTGACATATTTGAGAAATAAAGTAGTTTTTTAGACTCAGAGATTCGTTGCAGTTCTCGCCATTGAACTAAACTCACACCAAGAAATTGCTTAAATAAATGAGATAAGCGTGATGAAGATAGAAAGACTTTTTCTGCTATCATTTCTACACTATCATTAGCCGATAAGTTGGATAAAATAGTATCGCAAACGGCTAATATTCGCTGATCAATAGTTGGAATAATAGCTATTTTTTCTGCGGAAATACATTTCATCAGCAAGTATTCTAGTAACGTTGTAGCAACATCTTCCTTGAAAAAATATCCAGATTTCAATTCCATATCAACTTTAGAAAAAAGCTGGCTGATTTCTTGAAAATATCGGTGATTGTTGATTTTAATTTGACCTATATCAGCTTCTTTGTCAGACCAGTTTAGCCACTTATTTAGCTTAGGGTTTGGCATAAAATATATCCATTTATAGTGCCAAGATTGACAGTCTAAATGGCGATAATAGTACTGGATAGTACCAGGGTAGAAGAGTAACAATTGTCCTCGTTGAGTAGTAAATGTTTTGTTACCGTCAAAGACAGCTCCTTGTCCAAATGTTGTGAGCTGTAACATATATCCACTCATTCCTTGTGGTTTATCTACAGCAAAATCAAGATAATTGCCTTTTTCACATTGGGTAATTCCAGCAATTAATTCTAAATCAAAAGGATTACTAGGAGAGAGCAAAGATAGATTTTTATACATATTAGTCAATTATTATTTATTGTAATGAAAATCCTATTTTATATAGATAAGTGAGTATATTTGCAAAAAACTTTACAAAACGCACCGCTTGTATTTTATCCATTCCCATTTCTTTTACATTCAGTTACAATACTCGCCATTTTCCTATTTTATACACAAATCAAAGATTAAGCTTGTATGCAAAACGAATTGGCACAAACTATTCCAGAACTCATTTCTTGGACGAGAGATCGTGAATTTTCGCTGTCACTTTCTTCCGACCGTTTAGCTTTCTTACTTGCGATTTCTATTTATAATCAAGAACAAACGGACGGTGAATTGCTAGAAAGTGATCTTATTGATCTTTTTCGTTATGTTTCAAATTCGTTTGAGCAGTCTGATACAACTTTTACTCAGCGTGCGAATAATGCGATTAATGATTTAGTCAGGCAGCGTTTGTTAAATCGTTTTAGTAGTGAATTTACCGAAGGTATAGCCATTTATCGCATCACTCCGTTAGGGGTGGGGATTTCCAACTACTATATTCGTCAGCGTGAGTTTTCAACTCTTCGTCTTTCTATTCAGCTTTCAATTGTAGCAGATGAAATTCAGCGTGCTTCAGTGGCTGCAGAAGAGGGGACGGCGGAAACAAAAGATGCGCGTTTTTGGCGAAATAATGTGTATGCACCGTTGAAATATTCGGTGGCGGAAGTTTTCGACAGTATTGATCTGTCACAACGGATGATGGATGAAAATCAGCATCAAATTCGTGAGAGAATTGCTGAGTTGTTAAGTCAAAACTGGCACGAGGCGATTATGAGTTGTGAGCAATTATTAGATGAAACCTCAGGTAATCTTCGTGAGCTACAAGACACGCTCAATGCGGCAGGCGATAAACTTCAAGCTCAATTATTGCGTATTCAAAGCTGCTTACTTGCCCGTGATGATTTGGATTTTATCGATCAGCTTATTGTGAATTTACAAAATAAATTAGACCGTATCATCAGTTGGGGGCAGCAAGCAATTGATCTGTGGATTGGCTACGATCGCCACGTGCATAAATTTATCCGAACGGCAATTGATATGGATAAAAACCGGGTATTTGGGCAGCGTTTACGTCAATCCATTCAAACTTATTACAACAATCCTTGGTTTCTTTATACCGCTAAAGCCGATTCGTTACTTGACTTGCGTGATGATGAAGCAATGCTAAATGAGGCTGAATCGGTAGGTGAGTTACCAAACGAATTAGAGTATGAATCCCTTTCTGATGTACAAGAGAAAATTGTTTCGGCAATACAAGCTCATTTAGCTCCATTGCGTGTGGAGGGCAAACCAATTGATTTAGGTATTGTCTTGCGTGAGCAACTTGCTCAATTCCCTGAGTCTTGCCATTTCGATGTGGCTCGCATTATTGTGGATCAAGCGGTTAAATTAGGTATGGCGAGCCAAGATAGCCAAGCGGTTTACCCACAATGGCAGCTAATTAACGAACAAGGTGCAAAAGTACAAGCTAATGTAATTGATCAATTCATAGGAGTATGATTTGTGGAAAAACTACAATCTATCACTAAACCATTTTTAATGCCTACACCTTATTTTGCTATTTCTGTTGGTTTAGCCGCAATTGCTATTGCGTGGTTTAAGGCGAGCTATTTATGGCGTGGAGCAGAAATAGTTGGGACTATGTTGGGCTTATTTGCTACGCTGTTTTTAGTGATATTTTTAGCTCTTTATACTTATAAAATAGTGGCATTTCATCATCAAGTTGAAGATGAATGGAATTGTCCTGTGCGTTTTTCTTTTCTTGCCCTGATTTTTATTAGCATAATGCTTGTTGGCGATTTACTTTACCATTGGAAATGGTATCTGTTTGGTGAAATACTTGTTTGGCTAGCAGTATTTGGTCAATTGACTTATTCTTTATTAAGAATTGGCTCACTTTTGACGGGTAATATATTTAAAGATGAAGCAGTTCAGCCACCATTTTATTTACCTGCAGTAGCAAGCAATTTTACTACTGGAAGCTCACTCGCTGTATTAGGGTATATTGATCTCGCTTATCTTTTCTTTGGCGCTGGCTTTTTTGCTTGGTTGGCGTTTGAACCTATTTTATTACAACGTTTACGCGTTGCTCCATTACCAGTAGCAACTAAAGGGACGATAGGTATAGTCTTAGCTCCTGCATTTGTGGGAGTTGCTTCTTATTTAACAATAAATGGGGGACATGTTGATTTATTCGCTAAATTCCTTTGGGGGTATGGCTTTTTACAATTCATCTTCTTATTGCGTATTTTTCCAAGCTTAATTAAAAATGGCTTCTCTGTAGGATTTTGGTCCTTTTCATTTGGCTTAGCTTCTATGGCAAATAGTGCTATTGCCTTTTATGAGCAGTCGCAACTTACCTATCTAGCTTTATTTAGCTTTGTTTTTGCTAATCTAATGATTTTATTTTTGATTTTAGGTACAGTGGTGAAAATCCTAAAAAGACAGTTTTGGCTAAAATAAATTTTTTGCCTTTGGTATAAACAGCTAGAGATATTCTACATGACAGACAATATTCAAGATTTTATTTCCACGAAATTGGCGATTGCTATTTCAAATCCTATTTTTCCAGAGCTCGATAGTCAATTACGTGCTGGTCGCCATATCAATACGGAACAGCTTGATCAACATGCTTTTTTGATGGATTTCCAAATTGAGCTGGAAAGTTTTTATCGCCGTTATCACGTTGACCTGATTCGAGCACCAGAAGGTTTTTTCTATTTACGACCGAAAGCTTCAACATTGATTGCTCGTTCAGCAATGTCTGAAATGGAAATGCTGGTGGGTAAGGTGTTATGTTATCTCTATTTAAGCCCAGAGCGTTTGGCTCAACAAGGCATTTTCGGTCAAGATGATGTGTATGAAGAGTTGTTAAGCCTTGCTGATGAAAGCAAGTTATTAAAAGCGGTAAATCCACGATCAACAGGTTCTGATCTAGATCGTGCCAAGTTAGCAGAAAAAGTGGCTGGAGCATTACGCCGCCTTGCTCGTATTGGTATTATTACGCGTGTAGGCGAGCAAAACAGCAAAAAGTTTGTGATTTCAGAATCTGTATTTCGCTTCGGTGCCGATGTGCGTACAGGTGATGATCCAAGAGAAGCTCAATTACGCTTAATCCGTGATGGTGAAGCCACCACGCCTGAATTAATGGCTCAACAAGCGGTTGAAATGGACGAAAATTTTGCAAATGATGAAGCCGAAGAGTCTATATTTGACGGAGAAAATCAATAATGTGTACTTTAATGCAAAAAGATGTGTTGATTGAAATGGTAGCGACTGCTCAGGCGGATTTAAGTAAGCGTTTGGCATTGCCGTTAAATGAAGACCAAATAACACTTAGTCGTTTGCGTGGTGAGATTTATCGTTCAGAGCCTGCTCATATTAATTTTGAGCAAATGGTGGCTAAAATTCAAAATATTAGCCAAAAATACCAACATTTACCGCAGATGTGAGCTATGTTCGATTATGATGTAGAAGCGGATCTTGAGCGAAAATTTCCCTACGTTTGGGCGAATTTATTAGCAGAAAATAATCTTGTTCCTGAACAAAATCCGATAGCTATTTTATTGGGCGGTCAGCCTGGAGCTGGAAAGTCTTTTGGCTCGCTTGAAATGAGCAAGCGATTAAATTTCAATTTATTGGTGATTAATGGCGATGAGTTTCGTCCTTATCATCAGTATTATCACGAGATTTACCAACGTTATGGAAAAGAAGCTTCAAAATATACTGGCGAATTTACCGGCAAAATGGTTCAGCGTGTCCGTAATGAAGCAATTAAACATCGTTTTAATATTCTAATTGAAGGTACACTCCGCACGGTAGATATTCCACTTAATGAGCTGGAAAATTTCAGAACTGCGGGTTATCAAACAGCAGTGCTAATTTGTACTTGCCCAAAAGAAATCAGCTGGAAAAGCACGCTAAAACGCGCAGAGGAACAAGCAAAAAATGGCATTCAACCACGCTATGTGCCGAGAGAGCATTTTGATTTAGTTATTCATTCATTAGCTGAAAATGCCTTAAAAGTCTTAATGCAAGGAAAACCTGAAAGTTTTGAGGTTTATTCCAGAACGCAAAAATTATTTGACAGCAAAATTGATCCTGAAGAACGCTTAGTCGCCATCATTGAACACGAATTACACAGAACAGAGGACGAAACAGAATAATGGAAAATAATGAATTAGCTTTGCAAAATAATCCTCAAATTGCACCGCTTGCAAAACAAAATGAGATACAGCGTGGCAAATTTCTCTCTTTAACCCTTATCAACTGGAATGGTTTTTTTGCACGTACCTTTGATTTAGATGACCTTGTTACCACGCTTTCTGGTGGTAATGGCGCGGGTAAATCCACTACAATGGCAGGGTTTGTAACGGCGCTGATTCCCGATCTAACATTATTAAATTTCCGTAATACCACAGAGGCTGGTTCAACGGCAGGCTCTCGGGACAAAGGCTTATATGGTAAGTTAAAATCAGGCGTATGTTATGCGGTGTTGGAATCGTTAAATTCTCGTGGTCAGCGAATTATTACGGGTGTACGTTTACAACAAATTATTGGGCGTGATAAGAAAGTTGATATTCGTTCGTTTTCAGTACAAAACATCCCAGCTAACCAAAGTATCATCAGCCTATTTACTGAACAAGTAGGCGAAAAAGCCCGTGTATTGCCGTTAAATGAATTTAAAGAGAAATTTGAGGGCAGTGAATTTCAATTCAAGCAATATCACTCGATTACCGATTACCACAGTTTTATGTTTGATTTAGGGGTGATTCCAAAGCGTCTTCGTTCGTCAGCAGATAGAAGCAAATTCTATAAATTAATTGAGGCTTCACTTTACGGCGGTATTTCCAGCGTGATTACAAAATCGCTGCGTGATTACTTATTGCCAGAAAATACAGGCGTTCGCCAAGCGTTCCAAGATATGGAATCGGCACTACGTGAAAACCGAATGACGCTAGAGGCGATTAAGGTTACCCAATCAGATCGTGATATGTTCAAACGCTTGATAACTGAATCGACTCATTATGTGTCAGCAGATTATATGCGTCATGCTAATGAACGTCGTGGCAACGTAGAAGCCGCGTTGGAGCAGCGTAAAGAGTGGTATGCAGCGAAATCCAAAATTGTGCTTGAACAGCAACGTTTTGTAGAATTTAGTCGTGAAAGTGCGGATATTGCAGAAGCAGAGCAGGCGCTTGAGAGCGAATATAATAGTGCGAACGATCATCTTAATTTAGTGATGAATGCGTTACGCCATCAAGAAAAAATCGAACGCTACCAAGATGAAGTGGAAGAGCTGAATATCAAGCTAGAAGAACAGCAAGAAGCGTTGGAAGAAATTACTGATTTGGCGGAAAACGCCCAAACGAGAGTTGATCAGGCAGACGACCACGTTGAAGAACTACGCTCGCAAATGGCGGATTATCAACAAGCCTTAGATGCTCAACAAACCCGAGCGTTGCAATATCAGCAAGCGATCAATGCATTAGAAAAAGCGAAACAATTAACCTGCTTGGCAAATTTAGACTTGAATAATATTGAAGATTATCACGCAGAATTTGAAGCTCAAGCAGAGGATCTGACCAATAAAGTATTTGATCTTGAACAGCGTTTAGCTGTATCGGATATGGCGAAAACGCAGTTTGAAAAAGCCTTTGAGTTAGTTTGCAAAATTTCAGGGAAAATTGACCGCTCGCAAGCGTGGGAAGAGGCCCGTTCGTTACTTTCTGCTTTCCCTGAACAAAAAATGCAAGCCCAACAAGCGGTTAGTTTACGTCAGAAACTGAACAATTTAGAACAGCGTTTGCAACAACAGCAAAATGCACAGCGTTTATTGGCGGAATTTAATCAAAAATCGCAACAACAATTAGATTCAAGTGAAGAATTAGAGAACTTTTTTGACGAGCAGCAAGCTCGCCTAGAAGATTTAGAGGCTGAGTTTTCTGATTTTGTAGAACAGCGTTCAATTCAACGCCAGCAGCGTGAACAACTCAATCAACAATATCAACAATTAGCGAAAAATGCCCCTGGATGGCACACAGCTCAATCAGCATTGGTTCGTTTGGAAGAGCAATGCGGCGAGAAATTTGAATCAAGTAAAGCGGTTATGCAGTTTATGCAAAATATGCTGAGCAAAGAGCGTGAAACCACGTTGGAACGTGATGAATTGGCTCGCAAAGAGCAGCGACTAGACGAACAAATTAACCGTTTAAACCAGCCCGATGGCTCGGAAGATGCTCGTTTAAATCATTTGGCAGATCGTTTTGGCGGCGTGTTGCTCTCTGAGCTTTATGATGATGTGTCGATTGAAGATGCTCCATATTTCTCTGCCTTATACGGCGAAGCTCGCCACGCTATTGTGGTGCGTGATTTAGAGGCGGTTAAAGCTCAGTTAGAAAAATTAGAGGATTGCCCAAGTGATCTCTATTTAATTGAAGGCGATCCTTCTGCTTTTGATGATGCTGTATTTAGCACTGAAGAGCTAGGAGATGGCGTTGTGGTGAAAGTATCTGACCGCCAATGGCGTTATTCTAAATTCCCCGAAGTACCGTTATTCGGGCGTGCAGCGCGTGAGAAACATTTAGAAACTTTAAACGCTGAGCGTGATGCAATTGCAGAAAAGCACACTGAGCGATCCTTTGATGTGCAGAAATGTCAGCGTTTACATCAGCACTTAAGCCAGTTTGTCGGCACACATTTGAATTTGGCATTCCAAGACAACCCAGAAGCACTAATGCAAGAAATTGCGGCAGAGCGTGCAGAAATTGAGCGTGAATTGACTCAATCAAGTGGCAATGAGCAACAATTACGCCACCAATTAGAGAGCGTAAAAAACCAGTTGCAAATGTTAAACAAAATTCTACCGCTTGCAAATTTATTAGCGGATGACAGCCTATCAGAACAAGCAGAAGAGTGTCGTGAACAGCTAGAAAATGCAGAAGAAGATGAAATTTTTATTCGCCAATTTGGCTCAACATTAAGTCAGTTAGAGCCGATTGCCGTCGCCTTGAAAAGTGATCCTGTATTATTTGAACAGCTTGAGGCAGATTACAGTCGTCTGGTTGCAGAACAAAAAATGCTACAACAAAAAGTATTTAGTTTGGCTGATGTGATGCACCGCCGTTTGCACTTTAGTTATGAAGAAACAGTGGGCAAAGAAGGCTCAGCATTGACGGAACAGTTACGCCAACGATTAGAAAATGCACAACGTGAACGTGAGCAAGCTCGTGATAATCTACGTCAAGCACAAGCACAATTATCACAATATAACCAAGTTTTAACTGGATTGCGTAGCGCTTATGATGCCAAAAATCAAATGTTACAAGAGCTCATTCGTGAAATCAATGATTTAGGCGTGCGTGGCGATATTAACGCAGAAGAGCGTGCAAGATTCAACCGAGATGAATTACAGCAAAGATTGAGCCAGCAACGTGCTCGCAAAAGCTACTTAGATAAACAAATTGCCTTGATTGAAGCTGAAATGGATAATCTCAATCGTACATTACGAAAAGCAGAGCGAGATTACCATACACAGCGTAAGTTAGTGGTTCAGGCGAAAGCAAGCTGGTGCATTGTACAGCGTTTATCTCGCAATAGTGATGTGGAAAAACGATTGAACCGACCTGAACTGGCTTATCAATCCGCTGAAGAGCTACGTTCAATTTCAGATAAAGCATTAGGTGCATTGCGTACTGCAGTGGCAGATAATGAATACTTGCGTGATAGTTTACGAGCATCTGAAGATAGCCGTAAACCAGAGAATAAAGTGGCATTCTTCATTGCGGTTTATCAGCACTTGCGTGAGCGTATTCGCCAAGACATTATTAAAACCGATGATCCGATTGATGCAATTGAGCAAATGGAAATTGAGCTTTCACGCTTAACCAATGAATTAACAAAGCGTGAGAAAAAACTGGCTATTAGTGCAGAAAGTGTAGCAAATATTTTACGTAAAACGATTCAGCGTGAGCAACAACGTATTTTGCAACTCAACCAAGGTTTACAAAATATTGCCTTTGGTCAAGTAAAAGGCGTGCGTTTGGTGGTGAATATTCGTGATACGCACGCAATTTTGCTTAATACACTATCTAATCACCGTGATGAGCATAAAGATTTGTTTGACAGCCAGAAACTCAGCTTCTCCGAAGCATTGGCAATGCTCTATAAACGTGTGAACCCACATATTGATATGGGGCAGCGTACACCACAAACTATGGGGGAGGAGCTGTTAGATTATCGTAACTATTTGGATTTAGAAGTAGAAACCTTCCGTGGGGCAGATGGCTGGATGCGGGCTGAAAGTAGTGCATTATCAACGGGTGAGGCGATCGGTACAGGTATGTCGATTCTCTTGATGGTAGTACAAAGCTGGGAAGAAGAGGCTCGTCGTATGCGTGCGAAAGATATTCTTCCAGCTCGTTTATTATTCCTTGATGAAGCTGCTCGATTAGATGCGACTTCAATTAATACGTTATTTGAACTTTGCGAACGTTTAGATATGCAGTTATTAATTGCCGCCCCTGAAAACATCAGTCCAGAACGTGGTACAACTTATAAATTGGTGCGTAAGATGAGTAATAACCAAGAGTATGTGCATGTGGTTGGGTTGAAAGGTTTCGGAAAATAGTTCTTTTATACCCTATCTAATAAAAGATTGTTAATGGCAACATTAACAATCTTTTTAATCAATTGCTTTTAGAATAGGAAATATGACCGCTTGTATGTTGTATGCTTATTTAGCAATAAATTGATTGCTTTGTTGGATCATCTGTAAGAATAATGCAAGCGGTGGGCGAGTATCTTTTTGTATTTCCCCATTTGCACTGAAATGTTTGAAATTTCCTTTGCGGTCAATGTGATATTGCTCCCCGTTTGGCATTACCGCCACATTCCATTTATGATTTGAGCTAGATACCCAAATGCGTGGGCTTTGAGTGCTTAAATCAATACCTTGTGCGTAATCGCTAAGTGGATTTTGTACTTTAAAGAAGCCGCTTAGCAATGTTGGCATAATATCTAAATGGCTGGAAAGAAAGTGATACTCTTTGCTTTCCCCTTGCCAGTAAAAGAGCATTGGCACTTGAATGTGTTGCTTATCAAACTGATTTTCATCGCTTGTTTCATTATGGGAAATATCGGAAGTAATCATAACCAAGGTATTACCTAATAACGCATTTTGCGTTAAGTGCTGCCAAATTTCAGTCAATGCTAAATCTAATTGTGTTGGCGTATCTTGAGTTGATGCATCGGATGGCACACTTAAATCCAAATAACTAAAAAATGGATTATCTAGCGAACGGTGGCTTATCCAATTTTTCCATTGCGAAATTGCCCCGATGTTGTTGTGAGCTGTCGGTAGTAAAATGCCAGAGAAAATAGCTTGGTGGTAAATCGGATCGGCAAATCCATTATGAGAAAAAAGCCCTAATTTATACTGAGATTTTCTGAATGTTTGGATTAATGGCGATGTTGTTTTGTCTGCTAGCACAGAATCTAAATATTTCCCACTTAGGCTATAAAATAAGCCTAATGCCCCAGCAGATTTGCTATCTCCGCTGCTATAGTGGTTCATAAAGCGGTAAGAATGTTGGCTTATTTCTGTCAGCTTTGGCATTGTTTCAGCGTTAATCATCTCTTTGGATAAGCCAGAGAGATTAATCAATAAAATATTAGTATTTGATTGCTGAGTTACCACCAAAGAAGACTTAGGATAATTCAAGAAAAAAGTGTCTAAACGCCCGCTTTCTTCAATTTCTTGATTTAGCTCCGCTCTATCAATAACCCCGTGTTTCTCTAGAAAATTCCGAGCCGTCATTGGGTGAGATAAAGGATAATTGGCTTTTTGTGCCGTAATTGGGCGGTAAGCACTTATATCCGCCCAGGCATAAATTAAGTGAGTCGCGGTAAAACTGATTACGAAAAAAAATGCAATAAATTTTCCCCATTTTTGGCGACTAAAACTACGCAGTTTTTGCCAACACCAACGGGAGTAAAGCATTTCTGCTAATAAAATAAGAGGCATTGGCACAAATAATAGTTGCCATTTTCGTGTCAGTTCTCCCTCTTCAGGATTAACTAATAAATCCCATACAAGCGGTGATAAATGCAAGGAAAATTGCTTAAAGACTTCCGTATCAACCAATAAAACCGTTTGACCAATAGTTGCAAGAATGACTGAAACCCCTCGATAGGTGCGGTCATTTTTGATTAGGAAACTAAGCGGGAACAAAATTAACAGAAAAGCAGCAAAAACAACAAAACTGAAATGCCCAAATAAGCTGACAAAAAAGTAAAGTTTGCCGACAAGCGTATTTGGCCAGTCGGCATTAAAGGCATAACGAGCAGAAATCAATAACGTCAACACAATGTTAAATAATGCAAACCAATGTCCCCACGTGATTTTTTGTGAGGTAGCTTCTCGGTATTGGCGAGAATTGGTTGGCAATAAAGCGTGTAGACGTTTAAACATAATCGTTATTGAGTTTTTAATGATTGTTTTAATGCTCTTGCAAACGCTTCTGCAAGAGCTTCACGTTGTGTAGGATTTTGAATATTGTCACTTAAAATATGCGTGACCATATTGCCTAATGCCATTAAAGATAAATCAACAGGGGCTTTGTGCTTTTCAATCGCAGCAATGAGATCGGCTAATAACGCATCAAATTGTTTTGTATGATATTTAGATTTTGTTGCCATAAACAGATAAAAAACGGATAAAAATGTATTTCAATGGTAGCATAAAAATGGGGCGAAAGTAGTATTTAAGATTATTGTTTGGCTGATTTTTGCAAAGTTTTGCAGAAATTCGACCGCTTGTTTAAAAAATTTAAATTTTTCAATGAATCTCTTTATATTTTTTATGATTTTTCTGCTTTCTTTTTTCCTAAAAATGGCTAAAATGAACAGCTGTTCATTATTGGCTGGGAGATTAAATGTCTAGGCGGATTGAGCCAAAAGAAGATATGGTAAACCGTATCTTATTGGCAACTGAAAAACGGATTGTTCAAGATGGGTTACAAAATCTCTCAATGCGGAATATTGCAAAAGAAGCGGATATTGCTGCGGGCACATTGTATCTTTACTTTAAGACAAAAGAGGATTTATTGCATTGTTTAGCAACTCAATTACTTGAGTGTTATAACAGCTATCTCTCTTTTGAATTTAATCCAGAGATGGAACTGTTCGAGCAATATCAAGCGTTAATGAAAAAGAAATGGTTGTTTTTAACAGAACGATTAGATCTGGTAAAGCAGTTTCAGGCAGTGATTGGAATTGATGAGCTGATTCGTGAAACTATTGCAGATGAAAATTCATTTTGGAATCAATTGATTTTTGAAGGCAAGCGACAAACGTTAATTGTAGATTTACCCAATGAGTTACTTTATTCATTAAGTATTGGAACATTGGTGGATATTAAATATTTACAAAAACTCAATCAAGAGATTCATTTTGAAGAGTATCTTGATGAAATTATTTTACGCACTTGGAAAGCAATCACTTTTTAAGTTTATTTTTTATTTATTTACGGAGAATGTATGACAACGAAAACGCAGACGCCAGGCAAAGGCAGAAAGTTTTTTATTGTGCTCACATTGTTAATTGTATTGGTTGTGTTTGCCGCAATCGTCGGGTTACAACTCATTGGGAAGAAAGCAAAAGCAGACGCAGCAGCGAATATGCCTGAATCTGTTAGTGAAGTGACGGCAATGCACGTTACCGCACAGGCGTGGACGCCAATGCTTTCGGCGGTAGGTTATATCCGCCCAAATCAAGGGGCTATGCTAAGTGCTGAAACATCAGGTGTGGTAAAGCGTATTTTAGTGACATCAGGTCAGCGTGTGACAAAAGGTGATCTTTTAGTTGAATTTGATAGTAGCGTTGAACAGGCTAATTTAAGAGCATCAGAAGCTCAACTTTCAACAGCAAAAACGAATTTTGAGCGTTATCGTAAGTTGGTTGCCTCAAACAGTGCTTCAAAAGCGGAGTTTGATAATGCACAATCGACTTACAATCAATTACTGGCGAATATTGAGTCATTGCGTTCTACTATCAAGCGTCGTCAAATTTATGCACCATTTAGCGGTGTTGCAGGTATCGTCAATGTAAATGTGGGTCAATATATTACGATGGGAACGGAAATTGTGCGTGTTGAAGACCAATCGGCAATGAAAGTTCGTTTTAGTCTTCCTCAAACAAATATCACCCAAATTTCTGTTGGGCAAAAAGTAACGGCAGAAATTGATGCCTTGCCAGAACATCGCTTTTCTGCACGTATTGTAGCAATTGATCCTGCTGTTGATCGTTTAACTGGCCTAATCAATGTAGAGGCGGTTATTGAGGAAGGGCAAGAAAAATTGCTTTCGGGTATGTTTGTTCGTTTAAATATTGCGTTACCAACCCAAACTGAGCAAGTTGTAGTACCACAAATTTCTGTGGCTTACACGATGTATGGAGAAACTGTTTATGTTTTACAGCCTTTATCTGAAGCAGATAAAGAGATGGTTAAAAAAATGTCAGCACGAAATCCAAGTTTAGATGTAAATAAAATGTACCGTGCAAAGCAGGTGGAAGTAAAAACCGCTGATCGTCAAGCTAACTATTCACAATTAATTAAAGGTGTAAAAGCAGGCGATTTAATTGTAACAGGTGGTTTACAGCGTTTAAGTAATCATTCGTTGGTAAAAGTGGTTGATGCTGAAGCTGTCGGTGTAACTACCCCTGAAAAAAACAGCAAACTTTAATGGAGTAATGAGTGAAATTTACTGATATCTTTATTAAACGCCCTGTTTTAGCGGTTTGTATTAGTTTATTAATAACTATTTTAGGATTACAAGCGATTAAAAAATTGCAGGTGCGTGAATATCCAGAGATGACTGTTTCTATTGTAACGGTAAGTGTGAACTATGCAGGTGCCGATGCAGGTTTAATGCAAGCTCTTGTTACCTCACAGTTAGAAGAAGCTGTTGCTCAGGCTGATAATATCGATTATATGACTTCATCAAGTTCGCCAAGTACAGCAACAATTACTGCGAAAATGAAGCTAAATACTGATCCAAATGCGGCACTTTCTGATATTTCAGCTAAAGTCAATGCGGTACGTTCAAACCTACCTCGTGGCATTGATAATCCATCTATCAGGGTTTCAACAGGTTCGAATGATGCGTTAATGTATATTCGATTTGTTTCTGATGAATTAAATACAGCACAAGTAACCGATTATCTAAACCGAGTGGTTAAACCGCAATTCTTTACCGTAAATGGTGTGTCAAGCGTTGATGTGTATGGCTCAACTTTTGGTTTACGCATTTGGTTAGACCCAGATAAAATGGCGATTCATAAATTATCAGGCTCAGCGGTGTTATCTGCATTAAGTGCTAATAATTTACAAACAGCAGCAGGTAATACTAACGGTTATTATACGGTTTATAAAAACAAAGTATTATCAACTACGCCTTCCGTTGAGGAATTAGAACAAGTAACGATTTCAACAACGGCAGACGGTAGAACGATTAAACTTAAAGATATTGCCACAGTTGAGTTAGATAAATTCCAAGATGTTGCTCGTGCAACAGTAAGCGGCAAAGAAGCGGTTGTTTTAGCGGTGTCTGTTGCAACAACAGCTAACTCGCTTACGGTTGCAAAAGATATTTACCCGATGTTTAAACAGATCGTTAGAAACTTACCGGATAGTATTCAAGGGGATATTGTTTACGATAAAACGATTGCGATTGATAGCTCAATCAACGAAGTTATTCGTACTATTTTAGAAGCAACTGTGATTGTACTCGTGGTCATTATCTTATTCCTAGGCTCACTTCGTGCAATGATTGTACCGGTTATTACCATTCCAATTTCACTTATTGGAGCATTATTCTTACTTCAAATGTTTGGCTTTTCTATCAATCTTCTAACCTTACTGGCTCTAGTGTTGGCAATTGGTTTGGTAGTTGATGATGCAATTGTTGTATTAGAAAATGTAGAACGCCACGTTAAAGAAGGTAAAACACCGTTTGATGCAGCAATTATTGGTACGCGTGAAATTGCGTTACCAGTAATATCAATGACAATCACATTAGCGGCAGTATATTCTCCGATGGCTTTAATGACAGGGGTTACTGGCACGCTTTTTAAAGAATTCGCCTTAACTCTTGCGGGTGCAGTATTTATTTCAGGCATTGTTGCTCTTACCCTCTCGCCAATGATGTCTAGCCGAGTGTTAAAAGAGGAAAAAGAGGGGGAAGAATCTCGTTTTGCTCGCTTTGTGCATCGTACGCTAGATAAAATGACAAACGGCTACACCAATATGCTAAGTGCTGTAATGGCAGTGCGTGGTTTTGTGTTACTTTTTGCGGTATTGATTTTTGCAAGTCTTCCTTTCTTATTTACTTCTCTTTCAAATGAAGTTGCACCAACAGAGGATCGGGGCTTTGTAGTGGGAATTTCAAATGGGCCTTCTAACACAAACTTAGATTATACAGAGGAAGCATTAGCACCATTTAATGAAAAGGTATCAAATATTCCTGAAGTGTCATCGGTAATGACCATATCAGGCATTGGCGGTGGTAGTGGAGCACTATCTATTATTGCGTTAAAAGATTGGAATGAACGTACACGTGGGCGTGCAGAAATCTCCAATGAAATTGCAGCACTGGGCAAAAAAGTCGTTGCAATGGACGTAAATGCGATCGCTTTCCCTGAAATATCAACAGGCGAAAATGGTTTACCATTCTCACTTGTGATTACAAGTGCAGACAGCTATGAAAAACTTGCTATTGTTGCATCAGAGTTCTTGAAAAAAGCACAAGCATCGGGTCAGTTTTTCTTTGCAAACCTAGATTTGAAATTTGACACGGCAACGATGAATATGAAGTTTGACCGTGAAAAAATGGGCGTCTATGGCGTGACGATGCAACAAGTGAGTAGTACATTAGGCGCATTCTTATCAGGAGCCATTATTACCCGTGTAGATATTGACTCCCGTGCTTACCCAATCGTATCTCAAGCCGTGCGTAACGATCGTTTAAACCCTGAAAATTTAATGAACTACTTTGTAACAACCGCAAGCGGGGAATCTATTCCGTTAGGTTCATTTGTTACAATGGAATTAACCACCTCGCTCTCTTCTCTGCCACGTATGAGCCAATTAAACTCCGCAACTATTGGTGGGGTAGTATCAGGCTCTATTGGTGATGCGGTAAACTGGGCGAAAGCAGAGTTAGATCGTACATTGCCAACAGGTTATCAATACGATTTTAGAGGCGAATCTCGCCAATTTATTCAAGAAGGTAACGCAATGGTAATCACATTCGCACTTGCCGTTGTCATTATCTACATTGTGCTAGCAATTCAGTTTGAGTCTTGGCGTGATCCATTCGTCATCTTAGTTTCTGTACCGCTTGCAGTGAGTGGTGCGTTATTAGTAATGAATATTCCATCTGCAATAAAGGGATTGTTTATGGGGATTGCTGCTGGCACAGGATCAAAAGAGATGATGGCTTTTGCTAATAGTATCTGGACAGCAGGTTACACACTGAATATTTACTCACAGGTAGGGTTGATTACTCTTGTTGGCTTGATTACCAAGCACGGTATCTTAATGTGTGAAGTTGCAAAAGAAGAGCAATTAAATCACGGCAAATCCCGCTATGAAGCGATTGTTTATGCAGCCACTGTTCGTTTACGCCCTATTATGATGACCACAGCAGCGATGATTTCAGGCTTAATTCCGCTTCTTTTTGCTGTTGGTGCAGGGGCAACAGCGCGCTTTAGTATGGGGATGGTGATTGTATCTGGCCTTGCCATTGGTACACTTTTTACCTTATTCGTCTTGCCAGTTATCTACACCTTCTTAGGGCAAAAACACAAACCCTTGCGTGAGTTTGATGAGCAAAAATATTTCCCGATGATTAAATAATCATCAATGAATATGAAAGGGCGTTATAACACGCTCTTTTTATTGGCTCAAGCGGTTGAATTTCTCTTATTTTTTGCAAAATATGGAGAAATTCTGACCGCTTGTAAACTGATTTTGCAATCACGTAATCGTTTGCCTATTTACAAAAATAGTGTTCCTCTGTATAATCCGCTCGCAATTTTCCAATACAGTTTTTAAATTTAACCACTTTTTAAGGAATTATTGCAATGTTACGAATCAAGCAAGAAGCCCTCACATTTGATGATGTTCTTCTCGTCCCAGCACATTCAACCGTGCTCCCAAATACTGCTGATCTTTCTACTCAATTAACTAAAACTATCCGTTTAAATATCCCGATGCTTTCCGCCGCGATGGATACCGTAACCGAAACTAAACTGGCGATTTCCCTTGCTCAAGAAGGTGGTATTGGCTTTATCCACAAAAATATGTCGATTGAACGCCAAGCTGACCGTGTGCGTAAAGTGAAAAAATTTGAAAGTGGTATTGTTTCTGAGCCTGAGACGGTTTCGCCTGGTATGACGTTAGCGGAATTAGCCAATTTAGTAAAACAAAATGGCTTTGCAGGTTATCCTGTTGTGGATGAAAACCAAAATTTAGTTGGTATTATTACCGGTCGAGACACACGTTTTGTAAACGATTTAAGTAAAACTGTGCGTGAATTTATGACACCAAAAGAGCGTTTGGTTACCGTTAAAGAAAATGCAACTCGTGAGGAAATTTTCCACCTAATGCACGAGCACCGTGTGGAAAAAGTGTTGGTGGTGAACGATGATTTCAAACTAAAAGGAATGATCACACTCAAAGACTATCAAAAAGCCGAAAGTAAGCCGAATGCGTGTAAAGATGAATTTGGTCGCTTGCGTGTTGGTGCCGCAGTCGGTGCCAGTCCAGGCAATGAAGAGCGTATTGATACGTTAGTGAAAGCGGGTGTGGACGTATTATTAATTGATAGCTCCCACGGTCATTCCGAAGGCGTTTTACAACGTGTGCGTGAAACACGTGCAAAATACCCGAATTTACCGATTGTGGCAGGTAACATCGCTACCGCCGAAGGGGCGATTGCCTTGGCAGACGCTGGAGCAAGTGCGGTGAAAGTCGGTATCGGTCCAGGCTCAATTTGCACCACTCGCATCGTAACTGGCGTAGGTGTGCCACAAATTACCGCGATTGCAGAGGCTGCCGAAGCCTTAAAAGATCGTGGTATCCCTGTGATTGCTGATGGCGGTATTCGCTATTCAGGCGATATTTCCAAAGCGATTGCCGCAGGAGCAAGCTGCGTAATGGTTGGCTCAATGTTCGCTGGCACAGAAGAAGCCCCTGGCGAAATTGAGCTTTACCAAGGCAGAGCCTTCAAATCTTACCGTGGAATGGGCTCACTTGGTGCAATGAGTAAAGGTTCAAGTGACCGCTATTTCCAATCCGACAACGCCGCAGACAAACTCGTGCCAGAAGGCATTGAAGGGCGTATTGCCTACAAAGGCTTCCTAAAAGAAATTATCCACCAACAAATGGGTGGCTTACGTTCTTGTATGGGTTTAACTGGCTGTGCCACTATTGAAGAGTTACGCACCAAAGCCCAATTCGTCCGCATCAGCGGTGCTGGCATTAAAGAGTCGCACGTTCACGATGTTGCTATTACCAAAGAAGCACCAAACTACCGTATGGGCTAATGGTGTAGGGGCGAATCATTATTCGCCCCTACAATTGTAATATTTTGCGAAAAATTAACCGCTTGTAAAGAGAGGCTCTATGCTCCAAGCTATCATTTTTGATATGGACGGCGTGATTGTTGATATGGAATTTGTCGAATTCGATCTGCAACAACAGTTTATTGAACAGCATAAAGAACACGATGATGAAATCAGTTTCGAGGCGCGTTCGGAAGTATGTGGCAAAGCATTGTCCGATATTCCTGAAATTATGCAACGGCTGACGAAATCGTCCCTCCCTTTGGAAGATCTGAAAACCCGCTATCAGGCATTTTTTGAAAATCTGTTTAACAACGTAGATTATCCGTCGATTTTTCGTTCGGACATCAAGCTGATTTTGGATTACGCCAAAGCAAACAATATCAAACTGGCGGTCGCCTCATCCTCTGCTCTTGCACATATTCAGCGAATTTTGACCGCTTGCGGCATCATTGATGAATTTGATTTAATCGTCAGCGGCGAGCAGTTTGAACACAGTAAACCCGACCCAACGATTTACCGCTACACCTGTGAGAAATTAGGAGTGCCTCCTGAAAATGCCGTGGCGATTGAAGATTCCTACTACGGAATGAAATCTGCAAAAACCGCAGGTTTAACCGTAATTGGCTACGAAGAAAAACGAATGCTAATCGACCAAAGTTTAGCGGATTATATGGGGAAGGATATGGTGGAGATTTTAGGGATTATCCAAGCACGCTATAACCAAGCCAAACAAGCGGGCTGATTTCAAGGAAAATTTGCAAATGGCGGAACTTCAACAACACTTTGGCGAAATTGCCGGTTTAATCCAAACCTCACGGGCGAATGCGTTGCGAGCGGTCAATGCTGAGCTGGTTAATCTCTATTGGAACGTTGGAGCCTATATCAGCCAGAAATTACAACATTCTGAATGGGGCGATAAAACCGTGTCGGAGTTGGCGAAGTTTTTGAAACAGAATGAACCGGATTTGAAAGGTTTTGATCGACGCGGGCTTTATCGTATGGTTCAGTTTTATGAAACCTACGCATTGGAAGAATTTGTGTCACCAGTGGTGACACAATTAGAAAACTCGCCTGAAACCAACATTGTCTCACCAGTGTCGAGACAATTTGTCCCAATGGATATTCGCCAAACTATTCTTGGAAAAGTCAGTTGGACAAACCACTTAATCATTTTCACTCGTTGTAAAATAGATGTGGAACGTGAATTTTATATTCGGATGTCAATCAAAGAACGGTATAGCAAACGAGAACTCGACCGCCAAATTTCCGCTTGTCAATTTGAACGAACAATGTTGGGCAACACGCAACTATCCCCTGCGTTAAAAGAATTTACCCAAGAAATCGAACCCGTTTTTAAAGACAGTTATATTTTTGATTTCCTGAATTTACCTGAAAGCCACAACGAAAGCGATTTGCAAAAAGGCTTAGTTTCGCAAATGAAAAACGTTATTTTGGAACTGGGTAGAGATTTCTTATTTATGGGGCAAGAATATAAATTGCAGGTAGGCAACAGCGATTTCTTTATTGATTTGCTGTTTTATCATCGTGGCTTGCAATGCCTTGTCGCCTTTGAACTGAAAGCCGACAAATTCCGCCCCGAACATTTAGGGCAGCTCAATTTCTATTTAGAGGCTTTAGATCGTGATGTGAAACGGGAAAACGAAAATCCGAGTATCGGTATTTTGCTCTGCAAAGATAAAGATAACGAAGTGGTTGAATACGCTCTAAACCGCAATTTATCGCCGGCAATGGTGGCAGAATATCAGGTGCTACTGCCACAGAAAGAACTGTTGCAACGGAAATTGCGGGAGTTAGAGATCTAAAAGTGCGGTCTGTTTTTGCAAAGTTTTTAAGGAATTTGACCGCTTGTACCAAAGACATTAGGAGAAAAATTATGGGTTTTGATGTTAGCTATCATCCAATCAGTGAAGACGAAATACAACATTGGTATTTTGATGTACTCGAAGATCAAAGTATTATTTCTGACCTAGCAGAAAAATTTGATATAGATCCTTTCTATCAAGAACAATATAGGGAATTTATCCAAGAAGTAAAAAACGAACATCATAATATTTTTGAAAAATATCACGGATTTAATATCGCAATTGCACAGGGATTTGTAAGGAAGTATTTTTATACTCGTGGTTCTGCATTTTCTTTCATTATTGAAAAATATCCAGCTTTTAAAGAATACACTAAACACTGGCAAGATATTTTAAAAAATAAATTTGAGGGTACTATCCACAATCAAATTTTTGAAAACTATTCTTCTGGTGTTTTTATTCCCAATGATAAAGTGAAAAAACTTTTAAATGACTATGAGCATAATGAGAATGTAAGACGTATTTTGGATGAGTCTTATTCACATAAAAGAATTTCGGTATTTTTAAATGCACTAAAATTTGCTCAAGAACATAATGTAGGCTTGCTTGAAGCGACTGATGTCATTACTCCAGACCCTTTGGAACTCAATAATTCCTCCTGTTACTCAAACTTATTTAATTGTGATGTTGAAGGGGCGTTATTATATCAAGAAGCGGTATTTGAACAGTTAAGTGAAGCTCTGCCAAGCAATCCAAATTCAGAAGTATTAACAACCGAAGTAAAGCAAGTTTCTCTTTGGCAAAAAATTAAAAATTTCTTTTCTAAGTAAGGCAAAAAATGACAAACATCCACCACCACAAAATTTTAATTTTAGACTTCGGTTCACAATATACCCAGCTGATCGCACGCCGTGTGCGTGAAATTGGGGTGTACTGCGAGCTTTGGGCTTGGGACGTGACCGAAGAGCAGATCCGTGAATTTAATCCAACAGGAATTATTCTTTCAGGTGGTCCTGAGAGTACCACTGAAGAAAATAGCCCTCGTGCCCCTGAATATGTATTCAACGCCAGTGTGCCGGTACTGGGTATCTGCTACGGTATGCAAACAATGGCGATGCAGTTGGGCGGTTTAACCGAAACTTCCGATCACCGTGAGTTTGGTTATGCCTCTGTTGAGCTGAAATCCGCCGATCAACTTTTTGCAAATTTAAACGATGATTTGACCGCTTGCGATCCGAAATTAGATGTTTGGATGAGCCACGGTGACAAAGTGACCAAGCTCCCAACCAACTTCCAAATCACAGGCGTTACCCCAACCTGCCCGATTGCGGCAATGTCGGACGAAAGCCGTCGTTTCTACGGCGTGCAGTTCCACCCTGAAGTAACCCACACAAAAAGCGGTTTAGAACTTCTAACCAACTTTGTGGTAGGTGTTTGTGGCTGTGAGCGTAACTGGACACCGGAAAACATTATCGAAGATGCCGTTGCTCGCATTAAAGAGCAAGTAGGCGACGATGAAGTCATTTTAGGCTTATCAGGTGGGGTAGATTCGTCTGTAACTGCGTTATTATTACACCGTGCCATCGGCAAAAACTTGCATTGCGTATTCGTGGATAACGGTTTGCTCCGCTTAAACGAAGGCGATCAAGTGATGGAAATGTTCGGCGATAAATTCGGCTTAAACATTACCCGTGTCAATGCGGAAGATCGTTTCTTAGATGCCTTAAAAGGCATTGATGAGCCAGAGGCAAAACGTAAAACTATCGGTAAAGTTTTCGTAGATGTTTTTGATGATGAATCTAAAAAATTAACTTCAGTAAAATGGTTGGCTCAAGGCACAATTTACCCTGATGTAATCGAATCTGCCGCAAGCAAAACAGGTAAAGCACACGTGATTAAATCGCACCATAACGTGGGCGGTTTACCGGATTATATGAAACTTGGCTTAGTTGAACCATTACGTGAATTGTTTAAAGACGAAGTTCGCAAAATCGGCTTGGCACTTGGCTTACCGGCTGAAATGCTAAACCGTCACCCATTCCCAGGCCCGGGTTTAGGCGTACGTGTACTTGGTGAAATCAAAAAAGAGTACTGTGATTTGCTACGTAAAGCCGATGCAATTTTCATCGAAGAGTTATACAACTCAGATTGGTACTATAAAGTTAGCCAAGCCTTTACTGTATTCCTACCTGTAAAATCGGTGGGCGTAATGGGGGATGGACGTAAATACGACTGGGTCGTTAGCCTGCGTGCAGTCGAAACCATCGACTTTATGACCGCACATTGGGCGCATTTACCTTATGATTTATTAGGTAAAATCTCCAACCGTATCATCAACGAAGTGAACGGTATTTCCCGTGTGGTGTATGATGTTAGCGGGAAACCGCCAGCAACGATTGAGTGGGAATAAAATTATAAAGCCTTGTTTTACAAGGCTTTATTTATTTTTGCTGTAATTCTTCCTCAGTTTTTTCTATCAACTCTGTAGCTGAGTAACCTAATCCTTTAGCTAATTTAAAGATGGTTGTGATACTAGGTTGTTGTTGTCCAAGCTCTAATTTACTCACGTAAATGCGTTGCAAATCCGCCTCAAATCCTAGTTCTTCCTGTGATAAATTTTTCTGTTTTCTTAATTGGCGAATAGCTCGACCAAATGCAATAGCGATATTTTCCAAAACCCATACCTTTTATTGTTCCTATAATTGTATGAATTTCAGCAATATGTTATATTTTAGTCTTCATATAGAAGTATGAAATTTTAAATAAATATCCTTAGGAGCTATCAAATGAAAACTAAGTTATATCTTTCTGCTTTAATGTGTTTTGGTTTAAGTGGTTGTCAAGTAGTTACTGATACACTTTCTACCGTTAATGGAGCGTTGAGTTCTGTGAACTCCGCACTTTCCGGTACTGCTGTAACTTCTGCTGCTCAATCTTCCGTTGATAGTGCAGTGAGTGAATAAAGCTAAAGCTAGTCAAGATGCTAAAATTTTATTTAATCAAGCAAAACCTGCAATTTCTAAATATGTGGCTCTGATAGCGTGTAATACCCCGACAAAGCAATTAGCGGCATATAGCGATCCCGATAGTATAGAACCTAACGGTTTAGGTATGCCACAGCATAATATGTCACACCATAAATCAGGGTGCTTAAACGTATTACGCATTGAACGCATTAAAAAATTAGCCGCAAATACGGTTGAATTTCAAGCTGTTTACATTTCTCCACAAAGTGAAGAGGTTGTTAGAAAAACACATCACGCAATTAAACAGCCGAGTGGAGATTGGCTATTTGATTTCTGGGGGCTTTAATTAACAAAAAGCCTCTGTGAAAACACAGAGGCTTTTGCAAAAAATCAGCAGAATTTAACCGCTTGTTATTTCTTTTTGGTCGGGCGTTGCCAGCCTTGAATGTGGCGTTGTGGCACACGGCTAATCACTAGCTCGTTTTCAGCCACATCTTTAGTAACTGTTGCACCAGCTCCGATAGTTGAGCCGTTAGCAATCGTTATTGGTGCAACTAACTGGCTGTCTGAACCAACAAACACATTGTCGCCGATAATGGTTTTGAATTTGTTTGCACCATCGTAGTTACAGGTGATTACGCCAGCCCCGATATTACAATTTTTACCCACTTCCGAGTCGCCTATATAGGTTAAGTGGTTTACTTTTGAGCCTTTGCCGATAGTTGCTTTTTTGATTTCGACGAAGTTGCCGATATGGGTTTCTTCCGCTAATTTTGCACCCGGGCGTAAGCGTGAGAACGGACCGATAGCCGATTTTGCCCCAACAATCGAATCTTCAATCACAGAATAAGGCTTAATTTCAACATTGTCGCCAATTTCACAATTTTTTAGTATACAACCAGCACCAATTTTTACGTTGTTACCGAGTTTGATTTCGCCTTCTAAAATTACATTTACATCAATCTGCACATCTTTACCGTGAGTGAGTGTGCCACGAATATCAAAACGGCTTGGATCGATAATGGTTACACCTGACAACAGTAATTTTTCCGCCTCACGTTTATGGTAGAAGCGTTCTAATGCAGCGAGTTGTAAACGGTTATTTGCTCCTTCCACTTCCATAAATTCAGTGGCTTGAACCGCTTGTACTTTGAAGCCGTCTTGGTTTGCCATTGCGATCACATCAGTAATGTAATATTCGCCCTGTGCGTTGTTATTATTTAAGTTTTTCAACCATTTCTTGAAGCTTGCACCGCTTGCTACCATTACGCCAGTGTTTACTTCTTTGATACTGAGTTGCTCTTCGTTCGCATCTTTATGTTCAATAATAGCAACAACGGAACCGTTTTCACGAATAATACGTCCATACCCTGTAGGGTCTTCTAATTCAACGGTTAATAATGCAATCCCATTTTCAGGTTTAGCTGCAACTAAACGTGCTAATGTGTTTGGGGTAATTAATGGTGCATCGCCATAGAGCATTACAATATTTTCATCATCAGCAAAAAATGGAGCCGCTTGTAGCATTGCGTGCCCTGTGCCTAATTGTTCGGCTTGGAATACCCAATTTACAGGTTCTTCATTTAGGCGTGCTTTTAATAAATCCGCACCGTGTCCATAAATTAAATGAATTTGCTGAGAATCTAATTGCTTGGCAGTATCAATGACGTGTTTTACCATTGGTTTTCCAGCAATTGGATGTAACACTTTTGGTAAGTCTGAATACATACGGGTTCCTTTACCAGCAGCTAAAATTACAACACTCAGTTGAGTCATAATAGATCCTTATTTAGTTAATATATTGCAGTGCTCACTATAACAAGCACAATTTGTGCGGTATTTTACTCTTTTTGTAAAATGATTTCATTTATTGATGTGAGAAATTTCTATTAGGTTGGTTATTAAGCTTTTTAAGAGACGATTTAACTTATTATAGAATTAAATAGGTATTACTTATTTCTTATATTTCTCTACAACTAAAAATCTTTTTGATAGAATGTAGATATGGAGTATATAACTAATTCATATTAAGGAGAATTTATGCCAACAGTACAAAAAGGCCATCAGCCTTTGCCTATTTGGTCACTTTTATTGCCTATAGCAGCTTGGATAATTTATTTTGTTGGAGTGAAAGAGAGTGTTGCTTTACAGTTAGTTGGCGGTGTTTTACTGATTGGAAGCGTGCTTTCTGCTGTTCACCATGCAGAAGTTGTTGCCCATAAAGTAGGAGAGCCATTCGGTACCATTATTCTTGCATTAGCAATCACTGTAATTGAGGTGGCACTTATTGTTTCATTAATGGTTGCAGGTGGAGATAATACCGCTTATTTAGCTCGAGATACTGTTTTTGCGGCAATAATGTTAATTTTAAATGGTATTTTGGGGGGCTGTTTACTAATTGGAGGGTTAAAGCATCACGAACAATTCTTTAGTAAAAAGTCTGCAACGACAGCATTAGTTACGTTAGTTGTGATTTTAGTGATTACCTTAGTTTTACCAAACTTTACTACCAGTACGCTGGGAGCAACTTATAGCCCATCTCAACTGATTTTTGTAGCGATTGCATCAATTGTACTTTATGCCTCATTTATTTTGGTTCAGACAGTTCGTCATCGTGACTATTTTTTAGCTGATGATAATAATCCATCACATCACGCAGCACCGCCTTCAGCTAAGATTGCATTGGCTAGTTTACTATTTTTGATTATTTGTTTAGGCATTGTCGTGTTGTTAGCAAAAGCCCTTTCACCTGCGGTTGAGGCAATAGTCGTTGGTGCGGGTGCTCCAGTTGCGTTAGTTGGGGTGATTATTGCGGCTGTTGTACTCTTGCCAGAGGGTGTAGCTGCTTTAACTGCTGCACACCGTAACCGTTTACAAACCAGTATAAACCTTGCATTAGGTTCAGCACTGGCAAGTATCGGCTTAACAATCCCTGCAGTCGTGATTGTATGCTTGATTTTTGACATTAATATGGTATTAGGGCTAGATTGGAAATCAATGGTATTATTATCGCTCTCTTCTTTTGTAGCAATGCTTTCGCTTAACCACGGACAAACTAATATGTTATACGGTATAGTGTTATTGGTTATTTTAGCGACTTATGTATTTACCGTTATTGTTCCTTAGCGTGCGGAAATCATCTATGCCATAAGAGATAGTGGGGAAATCCCACTATCTCTTGAATTATTTAATTTAGACCTTATTAAAGACTAAATTTAACTTAAAAGAAAGAAAAATGGGTAAAAAACGTAGTGCAAGCTCCTCTCGTTGGCTTGCAGAGCATTTTAAAGATCAATTTGTGCAAAAAGCACATAAGCAAAAATTACGTTCACGTGCTTATTTTAAGCTAGACGAAATTCAGCAAACTGACCGCTTGTTTAAGCTTGGAATGACGGTTGTCGACCTTGGTGCTGCACCAGGAGGGTGGTCACAATATGTGGTGACACAAATTGGTAGTAAAGGTAGGGTCATTGCTTGTGATATTTTAGATATGAACCCGATTGCAGGAGTAGATTTCTTGCAAGGTGATTTCCGTGAAGAGTCCGTTTTGAATGCGTTGTTAGAACGAGTAGGCGAAGACAAAGTTGATGTAGTAATGTCTGATATGGCACCGAATTTTAGTGGTATGCCATCTGTAGATATTCCTCGTGCAATGTATTTAGTGGAATTAGCATTAGATATGTGCCGCCAAGTATTAGCTCCAAAGGGAAGCTTTGTGGTGAAAGTATTTCAAGGTGAGGGATTTGACGAATATCTCAGGGAAATACGTTCCTTATTTAGTGTTGTAAAAGTTAGGAAGCCAGAAGCTTCACGAGATCGCTCACGAGAAGTCTATATTGTTGCGACTGGCTATAAAGACTAGAAACCACGCAAGCGGTTGTTTTTTGCTAAAAATTTGCAAAAAAATTAGGAAATTTGACCGCTTTTATAGTAACCTTGAATAGATTTTTATTAAGAGAATAGGGGATTAACCTTGAACGATATGGTTAAAAATATTTTACTTTGGGTTGTGATTGCTGTTGTGCTGATGACAGCTTACGAAGGTTTCAATTCTAATTTTGGTAGTAGTTCAAACACCGTACCATATTCGACTTTTTTAAGTGATATCAAAGAGAATCGCTTACAAGGTGTCGATTTTAAACAAAATAATGACACTATTATGGTGACAAAAAATGATGGTGCAACTTATCAAACTGTAATGCCAATGTATGATGAATACCTGATGGCAGATTTAGCCAAGACGAATGCAGTGATTACAGGACAACCAGCGGAACGTAGAGGATTATTATCACAAATCTTAATTTCTTGGTTCCCGATGCTATTATTAATTGGTTTCTACATCTTCTATATGCGACAAATGCAAGGTGGCGGCGGACGTGGAGCAATGGGGTTTGGCAAAAGCAAAGCAAAAATGCTGACTGCAGAAGAAATCAAAACTCGTTTTTCTGATGTTGCAGGTTGTGATGAAGCGAAAGAAGAAGTAGGTGAAGTGGTTGAATTTTTACGCGATCCAGCTAAATTCCAAAAACTAGGCGGACGTATTCCTAAAGGGATATTAATGGTAGGTCCTCCAGGTACGGGTAAAACCTTACTAGCCAAAGCCATTGCTGGTGAAGCTAAAGTGCCGTTTTTTACAATGGCGGGTTCAGACTTTGTAGAAATGTTTGTAGGTGTTGGTGCTTCTCGCGTTCGTGATTTATTTGAGCAAGCAAAGAAAAATGCACCTTGTATTATTTTCATTGATGAAATTGATGCGGTTGGTCGTAAACGTGGTGGTGCAGGCTTTAGTGGTGGTAATGATGAGCGTGAACAAACACTGAACCAAATGCTCGTAGAAATGGATGGTTTTGAAGGTTCAGAAGGCGTAATTATTATTGCTGCCACAAACCGTGCGGATGTGCTTGATGATGCTCTAACACGTCCAGGTCGCTTTGACCGCCAAGTTACAGTAGATTTACCGAATGTGAAAGGGCGAGAGCAAATTTTGAAAGTTCACTTGAAAAAAGTACCGCTTGCAGAAGGTGTTGATCCAATGCAAATTGCACGAGGTACCCCTGGTTACTCAGGGGCGCAATTAGCGAACTTGGTAAATGAAGCGGCATTGTTCGCCGCGCGTAAAAACAAGCGTGTAGTAACAATGGAAGACTTTGAAGAAGCCCGTGATAAAATCAATATGGGACCAGAGCGTCGTTCAAATACGATGACGGAAAAAGAGATCATCAATACTGCTTATCACGAAGCTGGGCACGTTATTGTCGGTTATCTAATGCCAGAACACGACCCACTTAATAAAGTAACCATCGTACCTCGTGGTCAAGCGTTAGGTTTTGCCCAATTTTTACCAGAGGGCGACCGTGTAAGTGAAACTTTTACGAAATTAGAAAGCCAGCTTTCAACGCTATTTGCAGGGCGTATTGCAGAAGGGTTGATCTTTGGGGACGATAAAATTACCACTGGGGCTTCTTCGGATATCCACCGTGCAACGCAAATTGCACGTGCAATGGTAACACAGTGGGGATTCTCGAAAGAGTTAGGTCCAATCTTTTATCAAAATGAAGATGGAATGGGCGCAATTAAAGGCGTATCAGAAGAATCTCAAAAGCTGATTGATACTGAAATGCGTAAGATTATTGATAGAAACTATCAACGAGCAAAACAAACATTAGAAGACAATATGGACATCTTACACGCAATGAAAGATGCCTTATTAAAATACGAAACGCTTGATAGTAAACAAATTGATGATCTAATGGCTCGTCGTCCAGTAGGAGAACCTTCGGGTTGGAGTGATACACCTACAAAAGATGATAATGCAACGCCACCAAGTGGTGAGCAAGCAGCAGATACAACCTCTATCACTTTAGATGATAAGCCTGTTAAGGATAACAATATTGGCGATTCTCTGGCTGATTCTAAAGCTAGAGAGTGATAGATAGATGAAAACCGAGAGTAATTTACTCTCGGTTTTTTGTTATGACAAGCGGTTATTTTTTATTAAAATTTTACCAATATAAGACATTAGGCGATTGTACTTATTTCTTTCCATTTGTAACAAATTTTTTACTAGCAAAAAGGTGCTTTCTCCACTAAAATCATTTTGTATGTTAATAAGAAAAACAGAGGTTATTATGCAATTTTTCAAGATCGCTAATGAGGGAGTGAAATCGCTTTCGCCTTATCAAGCGGGCAAGCCTATCGAAGAGTTGGAGCGTGAATTAGGTATTCAAAATATTATTAAACTTGCTTCAAATGAAAATCCATTTGGTTTTCCTGAGAGTGCGAAACAAGCAATTATTAGCCAGTTTGAACACCTCACTCGTTACCCTGATTCAAATGGTTTTGAACTCAAATCAACGATTGCTAAAAAGTTCAATTTACACCCAAATCAAATTACCTTAGGTAATGGCTCAAATGATTTATTAGAGCTTTTTGCTCATACTTTTGCAAACGATAAAGATGAGATTATTTATTCACAATATGCCTTTATTGTTTATCCCCTTGTTACAAAAGCGATTAATGCAATCGCGCGTGAAATTCCTGCAAAAAATTGGGGACATCATTTAGATGGTTTTTTAGCCGCAATCAATGAAAAAACCAAGCTTATTTTTATTGCAAACCCAAATAATCCAACAGGAAATTTCTTAACTCAAGCTGAAATAGAAGCCTTTTTAGTAAAAGTGCCGAATAATGTAATTGTCGTCTTAGATGAGGCTTACACTGAATTTACTGAAGTGGGAGAACGGGTTGATTCTTTTGGCTTATTAGCTAAATATCCAAATTTAATTGTTTCTCGCTCACTTTCTAAAGCCTATGGGTTGGCGGGCCTTCGTATTGGTTATGCCGTATCAAATTCTGAAATTGCTGATTTATTGAACCGTGTTCGCCAACCGTTTAATTGTAATAGCCTTGCGTTAGCCTCAGCGATTGCAGTCATGAATGATGATGCGTTTGTGCAAAAAGTGGCAAAAAATAACCGCTTGGAAATGGCTCGTTATGAGGCGTTTTGTCAGGCAAATAGATTGGAATATATCCCTTCTAAAGGCAATTTTATTACGATTGACTTTAAATGCCCTGCGGTACCTATTTATGATGCACTATTGCGTGAAGGTGTGATTGTTCGCCCAATTGCAGGTTACGGAATGCCGAATCATTTGCGTGTGAGTATTGGATTGCCTGAAGAAAATGATAGATTCTTTGCTGCATTATTGAAAATTTTAGCTTAACAAGCGGTCTTTTTTTATCAAAATTTTACAAATTAAATGAACAAATGGAAAAACTAACTCTAGCCCCCATTTCCCGTGTAGAAGGGGAAATTAATTTACCAGGCTCAAAAAGCCTTTCTAACCGTGCATTGTTACTCGCAGCCCTCGCTAAAGGTACAACACGGGTTACCAACTTATTAGATAGCGATGATATCCGCCATATGCTTAATGCCTTAAAAGCGCTAGGCGTGCAGTATGAATTATCCGCAGATAAAACTATTTGTGTAGTAGAAGGGATTGGCGGTGCTTTTCAGGCTCAGAATGGCTTGTCTCTCTTTTTAGGCAATGCAGGCACAGCTATGCGTCCCTTAGCAGCTGCACTGTGTTTAAAGGGAGAAAGCAATGCTCAGATTATTTTAACTGGCGAACCTCGAATGAAAGAGCGTCCAATACAGCATTTAGTGGATGCGTTACGTCAAGTCGGTGCGAACGTGCAATATTTAGAAAATGAGGGCTATCCTCCGCTTGCCATTACAAATAGTGGTTTAAACGGCGGAAAAGTACAAATTGATGGTTCTATATCTAGCCAATTTCTAACCGCATTGTTAATGTCAGCCCCATTGGCGGAAAATGATATGGAAATTGAGATTATTGGCGATCTAGTATCAAAACCTTATATCGATATTACTCTTGCGATGATGAGTGATTTTGGTGTAAGCATTGAAAATCGTGATTACAAAACGTTTTTAGTGAAAGGAAATCAACGCTATATTGCACCAAAAGGCAATTACTTGGTGGAAGGCGATGCCTCATCGGCTTCTTACTTTTTGGCAGCGGGAGCAATTAAAGGCAATGTAAAAGTAACGGGTATTGGTAAAAAATCAATACAAGGTGACCGCTTGTTTGCTGATGTGTTAGAGAAAATGGGAGCAAAAATTACTTGGGGAGACGATTTCATTCAAGCAGAGCAGATGCCATTAAAAGGTGTTGATATGGATATGAATCACATTCCCGATGCCGCAATGACGATTGCTACAGCAGCCCTTTTTGCGGAAGGGGAAACTGTTATTCGTAATATCTATAATTGGCGAGTAAAAGAAACAGACCGTTTAACTGCAATGGCAACTGAACTACGTAAAATTGGCGCAGAAGTTGAAGAAGGGAAAGATTTTATCCGTATTCAACCACTTGTGTTAGATAAATTCCAACACGCAGACATTGAAACCTATAACGATCATCGAATGGCGATGTGTTTTTCACTTATCGCATTATCGGATACGCCAGTAACGATTTTAGATCCAAATTGTACAGCGAAGACATTCCCAACCTATTTTACTGAGTTTGAAAAATTATCGGTAAGATAAAACTAAAAAGGATTTAGCTTTAAGCTAAATCCTTTTTTATGTTATATGCTATAGCCAGCCGCCGTTATTACGTTTTCGGCGAGGAATCAGTAATGGCACAATTAAGCCAAGTAATAATCCTGCACCTAATACGGTACCGCCGTAAATGAACCATTGAATCACAATTTCACGTTTTTCAGAATCGTGCATTGTTTCTAAATCACGATTTTTATTTTTTAAGATTTCTAGCTCACGCTTTAGTTGTGAATTTTCAGCCACTAAATCGCTGCTTTTTTGTATAGCATCTTGTGTTCTTCTCTGCATTTCTGCGGTACGTTGTTGCCACTCAGCATCAATTTTACTTAAGCGATTAGCCAAATCTTGCACTTGCTGATTTAATTGTGGAATGCGCTCTTTCGGACTGGCTGTATTGCTTAAATCTGAGTTTAAAACCCATCCCTCACGATTTCTAGCATCTCTAATTAAGCTATAACGTTCTTTTTTATCTAATACTTTTACCTTCTCGCCTGCTTGGATTGCACCAGAAATTCTAAAATTATCTCCTGCACCTTTACGCATATAGGTACTAAGATTTTCGCTAATATATTGCGTTTGAGCCAGTGTAGGTAAAGCTGTACAGCACATAAGCCCTGCGAGCAAATAAACGATTTTTTTCATAACCCTCCCTGCAATCTAAAATGGCGAAGGGGTAAACAGAATCACCCCTAAGAATAGTAAGTGAATTAAATAAAAATTACACTCAAAATATGGTAAATCACAATTGCAAGTAATGCACCTGCTGGTAGTGTGATAACCCAAGAAGCAATAATATTGCGAATGACGTCAAGATTAAGGGCAGCAATACCTCGTGCAAAGGCAACACCAATTACAGCACCTACAAGAGTTTGAGTTGTCGAAATTGGAAGCCCCGTACCTGAGGCAATGACAACTGTAATTGAACAAGCAAATTGTGCGGCAAAACCACGACTTGGCGTTAAGTCTGTAATGCCTGTACCGATAGTTCCCATTACTTTATGCCCCATTACGGCAAGACCAATGGCGATACCCACAGCACCTAATGGTAGAACCCAAGGAGCCATGATAGTCTTTCCTTCAATTATACCGCCATGATCAACGATAGATACTACCGCCGCTAAAGGTCCGATGGCGTTAGCAACGTCATTTGAACCATGTGCAAAAGCCATTGCACAAGCCGTAATTAGCATTAAAATACTAAATACTTTTTCTACGCCGCTGAATGCAGAGCTATCTTTTAGACTCGTTTTAAATACATTACTACGAAGATAAAAAACGCAAATAACCGCACAAATTACAGCAATTGTTGCTGAAAGAATGGCAGTTTGTAAGCCAGTTAAATTTAAACCAACGTGTTTAAGCCCTTTTTCTAACGTAACGATACAAATAATAAAGACGGTTAGAGCAGTATAATAAGGAGCATACTTCTCTGCATTTTTCATTGGGGCTTCAGTATCAAAAATCATCTTTTGTGTAGAGGTAAAGATGAAATAGGCAACAATCCCTGCAATAAATGGAGTAATAAACCAGCTACCTACAATACCGCTAAATTGAGACCATTGCACTGCTTCCATTCCAACTGAAATTACTGCAAAACCAACAATTGCCCCAATAATAGAGTGTGTCGTTGAAACTGGCCAACCTTTTTGTGAGGCAACTACTAACCAGATACCCGCTGCAAAGAGTGCTGACATCATACCGAGAATAAGTATGTCAGGATGCCCTATAAAAGCATCAGTAGAAATGATACCGCTTTTAATAGTCTCCGCGACTTCTCCACCTGCAAGATAAGCACCAAAAAATTCAAAGACTAATGCAATATAGATAGCTTGTTTGGCGGTAATAGTACGAGAACCGACAGCAGTCCCCATTGCATTTGCGACGTCATTAGCACCTATACCAAAGGCCATAATAAAGCCAAAAATAGCGGTAATGACGACGATAATAAACCCGTAGTTATTAATCAGTTCCATTGTAACTTCCTATGATTTAGCTAACATCAATTCAATTCGAGAACCGATTCGTTGGGCTTGATCGGCTAAAACACTAATACGTTCGATACATTTATATAAGAACATAACATCAATTGGGTTAAGTGTTTTTTCTAATGATAATAGTGTATGACGTAATGTGATTTGATATTGATCTGTATCATCTTCAATTTGGTCAAGTTCAAGGATCATTTTATTGACGAAATCAAGCTCTCTGCCTCTAAAGCCAGTTTCTAACAATTGATCCATTTCATCTAATACCTTGCTAACTTGACGACTAGCGTCAATGCTACGAGAAAGGAATTTTTTGAAAAGCGGTTGCATTTCAGTAGGAATGACTAATTGACGTCCAATGATACGGCCAGAAATATCTCTTGAGTAGTTTGCCAGTTTGTCTAGCTGTGTAACTAACTCTAATAAGTCTGTTCTTTCGAGAGGCATAAATAAGCCACGAGGGAGTTTTAAGCGAATTTCACGTTTTAAAGAGTCTGCTCGGCGTTCTAAATCAACTATTTGACCTCGCACTTCTGCTGCTTTTTCCCAATTATGTACAAAAGTAGCTTCAAAAAAAGGTTCTAATAACTCGCTACATTCTGTCACTTTATTGGAGTGTTTTTGCAGCGGTTTAAGTGGGGACTGGGCGAATAAACCTAAAATGTTATTCAATGCCATAGAATATCTCCATAATGATAATATTTACAAGGACTCTAAAAAGTCCTGCGTATTTTACTTGATGTATTCATAAAGATCACGATATAAAGCCTGTTTTTTGAACAAGCGGTTGAGTTTTGTGAGAATTTTGTAACATTTTGAATAAATCCAATCGCTTGTAGTTCTTTCTGGAAAATGCAAATTTCAATTTAATTCAAATTCCGATAAACTATAGACAGTCAAAAAGATCATTAATAAGAGATAAAAATGGCAGAATATAACGGAACATCCCGTGGAAAAATGAACGATAAACAAGTTGAGCAAATCAGTATTTCCCCCCACTCTATTGAGGCAGAACAGGCAGTGCTTGGCGGTATTATGCTGAGTAACGAGCATTGGGATAACGTTGCAGAGCGTCTGCAACCGCACGACTTTTATAACTACGCACATCGTATTATTTTTGAGCAAATGGCGGATTTGGTGCGAGCAAATAAGCCCGTTGATATTATTACCCTAGACCAAACGTTAAAAGATAAGGGCGTGTTACAAGATGTAGGAGGCTTTGCTTATCTTGCCGAAATTTCAAAAAATACGCCAAGTGCCGCTAATATTCTTGCTTATGCGAATATCGTACGTGATCGTTCTGATTTAAGAAGCGTGATCAGTGCGGGTAATAAAATTGCGGAAATGGGTTATAAAACCAAAGGGCGAACGTCTAAAGAAGTGTTGGATGAAGCCGAGCGAATTGTATTTGAAATTGCGGAAAAACGCCACAATGCAAATGAAGGTCCGCAACGTATTGATGATATTTTGTTAAAAACGCTCGCAAGAATGGATATGCTATCTAAAAATCGCCATAATGGCGGGATAACTGGCGTTTCAACAGGCTTTACCGATCTGAATAAAAAAACAGCAGGTTTACAGCCATCTGATTTGATTATTGTGGCAGCACGCCCTTCAATGGGGAAAACTACCTTTGCGATGAATCTGTGTGAAAATGCGTCATTACTGGATATTGAAGACAAAGATGACTTAGATGAAAATGGCAATCCGAAGAAAAAACCAGCAAAACCAGTGTTAATTTTCAGCCTTGAAATGCCAGCAGACCAAATTATGATGCGTATGTTGGCGTCACTTTCTCGGGTGGATCAAACTAAGATCCGAACTGGGCAAATTTCAGATGATGAAGACACGGCGAAAATTTCCAGCACAATGGCCATTTTACAGGAGCGGAATAATATCTATATTGATGATAGTTCAGGCTTAACACCCACAGAGCTTCGCTCTAGAGCCAGACGTATTTATCGTGAAAATGGTGGCTTGAGCTTGATTATGGTGGATTATTTGCAGTTAATGCGAGCCCCAGGTTTTTCTGAAAACCGAACTCTTGAAATCGCAGAAATTTCTCGCTCATTAAAAGCCTTAGCCAAAGAGTTAGAAGTACCTGTAGTGGCACTTTCTCAGTTAAACCGTAGCTTAGAACAACGTGCAGACAAACGCCCTGTCAACTCTGATTTACGTGAGTCTGGTTCTATTGAGCAAGATGCAGACTTAATTATGTTTATTTATCGTGATGAAGTATATAACGATAATTCCGATCTCAAGGGCATTGCTGAAATTATTATTGGTAAACAGCGTAATGGCCCAATTGGGCGTGTGAGATTAACGTTTCAGGGGCAATATTCCCGATTTGATAATTATAGTGGTGGACATTATGACGATGAATACTAAGCCAATGACGCTTTGTGCGATTTACAAAAGCAAAATAAAAGAAGAAATGTATTTATATGTAGAGAAGCGAAATCAATTTGAACAGGTACCAGAAACGTTACGCCAAATGTTTGGCAAGCCTGAATTTGTGATGATGTTTAACTTAATGGGCGACAAGCCTCTCGTTCGAGCTAAAAATGAAGAGGTTCTGCAAAAATTAGCAGAGCAAGGCTACTATTTGCAAATGCCACCTCCGCCTGAAAATCTGCACCACGCTTTTCTTGCACAACATAAAGGGAAGAAATAATGCGTTGTCCATTTTGCTCAATGGAAGAAACTAAGGTAGTTGACTCACGATTAGCTGCAAATGGCTACCAAATTCGCCGTCGTCGTGAGTGCGTAGGGTGTAAAGAACGCTTTACTACTTTTGAATCGGCGGAATTAGTTGTGCCTTATGTCATTAAAAATAATGGTAATCGAGAGCCATTTGATGCGGAAAAACTCAGAGTGGGCTTAAGACGTGCGTTAAATAAACGCCCCGTGAGTACTGATGATGTTGAAAAAGCGATTAGTCAAATGATTATTCAGTTACAAGCTATGGGGGAGCGAGAAGTACCGAGTCGCCATATTGGCACTCTTGCAATGAATGTGCTAAAACAGTTAGATAAAGTTGCCTATATCCGTTTTGCCTCTATTTATTTGAGCTTTAGCGATATTGAAGAATTTACGAAAGAAATAGAGAAACTAAAAGAATAAAGGATAAGTATGTTAGCAATTATTTCACCAGCGAAAACCCTTGATTTTGAAACAAAAGTAGATGGTTTTGCATTTTCTCAGCCAAATTTGACCGCTTGTAGCCAAGCGTTGATTGATACTTGCAAACAGCTTTCGCCTGCTGAAGTCGGGAGTTTAATGTCAATTAGCGATAAGCTAGCGGGGCTCAATGTCGCTCGCTTTGCAAAATGGCAAATTGAGCATAATCAAGACAATGCCAAAGCAGCGATTTTTGCGTTTAAAGGCGATGTTTATACCGGTTTAGATGCAGAAAATTTAACCAAAGAACAAATAGAATACGCTCAAAATCATTTGCGTATACTTTCAGGCTTATACGGATTATTAAAACCCTTAGATTTAATGCAACCTTATCGCTTAGAAATGGGGACGAAACTACGCAACGCAAAAGGTAAAGATCTTTACGCATTTTGGGGAAATACGATTACGGAACATTTGCAAAAAGCGATTAATGAACAAGGTGATCATATTTTAGTTAATCTTGCATCAGATGAATATTATGGAGCGGTTAAACCGCAGCATTTGAATGCGACTATCGTCAAGCCTATCTTTTTAGATGAAAAAAACGGCAAATATAAAGTAATTAGCTTCTATGCAAAAAAAGCAAGAGGAATGATGGTTCGTTTTATGTTAGAAAAGCAGCCAACTGAAATTGAAATGCTTAAGCAGTTTAATTATGGTGGTTATTGGTTTGATGAAGAAAGCTCAACCGCAACAGAATTTATTTTCAAGCGAGAAGAGCAATGATTGAGCGTTTATTTAGAAGAGGAATGTTATTTGCTTCTACATTGATGATAGTCGGTTGCGTGAGCCAACGTGATCCCTTTTCTGTGCCAGAAAATGTGGATTTTCAAGGGCAAACTTACGTTAAAGTGACGGTAAATCAGCTAGATGAAATGCAGCATTTACTTTACTTGCCTGAAGCTGGAGAGAAAAATACGGCACAATGGGAAAAAGGTATTTTGTTTTTTCTAGATAAAAACAGCAAAAATCAGACGTTGGAACAACGAGCGACTTTTCGTCAATCTAGTTTTGCTAAGCAGAAAGATGTAGTTTCCACGTTTAAGATTGAGCAAAATGAACTGCAAAGTAGCGTAATTTATCCACCAACAGAACGCTTTCATAATGTGATGTTAGAAGTAACACGCGGACGTAATTTAGATTGTGGCTATGGGCAGATGCAGTTTTCAGATAAGAGATCGTTAAATAAATCGGAAATTGCAAAAAAATCAAAAAATCTGACCGCTTACAACGATGCAATCGCCGAACTTACCCTTGAATTCAACCAAATTGCGTGGTTAGTAGGATGTAGAAAATGAAAGAAAATTATGACAAATTAGTGAAGCTGGCAGCAAATTTTGCGATTATTGTTGCTATTTCGCTTATTATTATTAAAGCATTTGCTTGGTGGAAAACAGGCTCAATTTCTATTTTGGCGGCAATGACTGACTCTGTGGTGGATCTCTTTGCCTCTCTAACCAATATTTTAGTGTTACGTTTTGCGTTGCAGCCTGCAGATGATAACCACACTTTTGGGCACGGTAAGGCGGAATCTTTAGCAGCGCTCGCTCAAAGTGCCTTTATTTCTGGATCAGCGGTTTTTTTGCTGTTGCAAGGTTTTCATAAATTAACTAATCCTGAATTAATTAGCCAATCAAATATTGGGGTTGTGGTAAGCATTATCTCAATAATAGTTACTGCAATTTTAGTATTTTATCAGCGATACGTTGTTTCTGTTACACAAAGCCCCGCGATTGAAGCGGATTCCTTGCACTATCAAACAGATTTATTTATGAATGCGGCAATTTTAGTGGCAATGTTATTTAATGGGGCAGGTTTTATCTATGCTGATGCGATTTTTGCGATTGGTATTGCCTTTTATATTGCCTTTAATGCAGTAAAAATGTTTTGGGATGCGGTGCAAATCTTACTGGATAAATCATTGCCTAACGAAGAAATTGAGCGAATTAAAGAAATAGCGTTGCACCATCCGAATATTTTAGGCATTCACGATATTCAAACTCGCCGTGCTGGGGCTGTTCGGTTTATCCAGCTGCATTTGGAATTAGATGATCATTTAACGCTTTTAGTCGCTCACGAAATTACAGACAGTCTTGAGCAGAAATTGCTTAATGCTTTTCCAATGTCAAAAGTGATTATTCATCAAGAGCCAACAACGGTGGTTAAGCAAGAATTTCAAGATATGGCAGAGAATATTTAATGTATCAAATTATCGCTCATTTCAGTTACCAACATTTTGAGCAAGATCCTGTTACATTAATTAGCCAAGTTTTAAATCAATGGCTATATAATGGGCAGGTGATTGGCAGAGAAATGCCGATTACTTTTCACCAAAATGAGTTTCAAGTAAGAGTTTGTACACCCGAGCAAGAGAGTTTATTGGCTAAAAATAATAGTGATGAAGTGAATCAAGCGCTATTACAAGCGGTCGAATATGGTATAAATTTTACTGGTTTTGAAATAATGGGGCGAGATTATCAAGGTGAAGAAACGAGTAATAATAAGCAGCCGAAATTCCAAATTTTATATACCACCTATTTAGATACTTGTTCGCCACTTTATGATGGCGAGCAATTTGCACCGATTCCTCTTTACCGTTTAAAAGATCAAGAACTGAGCGAAGCATTATTAAATTGGCAACAAAATTGGCAGGCTTGTGATCTATTACAAATGAAAGGTGTTATTTTAGAAGAAAACGCATTAAGACAAATCTCGGATAATAAAAGTGAATTAGCGATTGAGGGCTTAGCGTTGTGTAAACAACTAGAAGAGAAAACGCAGATTCCAACTTTCTACTATCTATACCGTTTGGGAGCTGATGAAGTAGAAGAACGTGATCGAAAATGTCCTGCTTGTAATGGGGACTGGAGATTATCTTCTCCACTGCACGATATTTTCTATTTTAAATGTGAGCGTTGTCGGCTAATTTCTAATCTCAGTTGGGAGTTGTTATAACTTTTAGTTATTTAAAGGCAATAAATCATCTTGAATGAATGCTGTAAGCGTAATAACCTTGCAGCATTTTTTATTATCTGTTGTTTTGGAGGCTGTATGTTTGTGTTTAATTTAGCGGTTTTTGTCGCTATTTTGTTTTTATTGGCAAGAATTTATCAATCTACGCAAAAGTTAGGGAAAACGGTATTTATTGGTTTAGTATTAGGGCTTACAAGCGGTGTAATTTTGCAAACTTTTTACGAGAAGCCTATTATTGATGAAACCTTAGCGTGGGTCAATCTAATTGGTAATGGTTATGTACGCTTATTGCAGATGATTGTGATGCCATTGGTATTTGTTTCTATCTTATCTGCAATGACACGCTTAAAAGAGGCTAGTACTTTAGGCAAAATCAGCTTTTATGTGTTGTCGGTATTGTTAGTCACTACAGCCATTTCTGCGGTTATCGGTATTGCGTTAGTTTATCTTTTTGATCTTTCAGCTGAAGGATTAGTGGCAGGTACTCGTGAAATTGCTGCACAAGAACGCGTTGTGGGTCGAGCTGAGCAAGTGAGCAATTTATCTGTGCCAGCAATGTTACTTTCTTTTATTCCAAGAAATCCATTTTTAGAATTAACAGGAGCAAATCCAACCTCTATTATCAGTACAGTCATTTTCTCTGGGTTACTCGGTTTTGCGGCATTAAGTTTAGGCAAAGAAGATAGGGATTTAGGCAGCCGTATCGCACAAGGGGTCGAAACTTTAAATAAATTAGTAATGCGTTTAGTCCACTTTGTTATTCGTTTAACCCCTTACGGTGTATTTGCATTGATGATTAAAATGGCAGCAACTTCGCAATGGAGCGATATCCTAAACTTAGGTCGTTTTATTGTTGCATCTTATATTGCAATCTTGTTGATGTTTGTTGTACACGGTATTTTACTTTTTGTTGTAAAAGTAAATCCGCTTGATTATTACAAAAAAGTATTACCAACCTTGAGTTTTGCTTTTACTTCTCGCTCAAGTGCAGCAACGATTCCACTGAACATTGAAACGCAAACTAATAAATTAGGGAATCATTCCGTCATTGCTAATTTTTCGGCAACATTCGGTGCGACAATTGGGCAAAATGGTTGTGCAGGGATTTATCCTGCGATGTTAGCCGTGATGATTGCACCCACAGTTGGTGTTGACCCATTTAGCTTAAACTATATTTTAACGCTGATTTTAGTCGTGGCTATTTCGTCATTTGGTATTGCAGGCGTTGGCGGTGGTGCCACATTTGCGGCAATTGTGGTGTTATCTACCTTAAACTTACCTATTGAGTTGGTTGGCTTATTGATTTCAGTTGAGCCACTTATTGATATGGGGCGTACGGCATTAAATGTAAATGGTGCTATGGTTGCGGGTAGCATCACGAATAAATGGATTAAATCTGAATAAATGCTATAAAAATGGGCGATTAATTCGCCCGTTTTTTCAACTCAATAATTATTCAAGCCATTCGATCACTTCTTCAGCAGGTTTACGCGATTTTTTCTTAATATCTTTGTTACGGTAACCAAAGGTAACCATACACGAAATGCCATACTCATTGAGATCAAACAGCCCTTCATCAGCTAAAATTTGATTTACTTTCTCATAATGGAAACCTTCAATCGGGCAGGAATCAATGCCAATTAAGGCTGCACCCGTCATCATATTACCCAATGCGATATAAGTTTGCTTCGTACTCCAATCAAATAAGGTTCGTTCACTGTCTAAAATTTTCATATCTTCTTCTTGAAAACTTTTATAGCGAGCAACCGAAGCCTCAATTTGTTCATCACTTAAACCACGTTTGATAAGTGAATCTCTTAAATATTGAGAATCATAGCGAACATTTTTTTTAGCAAGAATGACCACTAAATGGCTCATCTCTTCCATTGAGTGTTTAATTCCCCAAGAAAAAGGGGCGATTTTGCTACGAATTTCAGGGTTTTGTAGCACTAAAAATTTCCACGGCTCAGAGCCAACCGAACTTGGCGAAAGACGACCCAATTCTAAAATGTAATTCATATCATCGGTACTGATTTTTCGAGCAGGATCGTAACTACGGCAAGCCGCACGGAAGCTAAACGCTTCTAAGATCTGTTGTTTGCTAATATTGAACATTGTTTTTCCTTTGTTAGCTTAAAAATTTTATTAATCATAACGCTTTTACGTCGTAAAGCCAATTTTATCTCTAAACACTTGCAAAAAAATAAATAAATACGACCGCTTGTATTAAAATCCAATCCTTTACCTTAAAAATCAACAATTTAGCAGAAGGCTACATTTACTTTTTTTTTCTAAAGTATTATCATTTCACCAATTTTAAATCATCAAAATTATTAGAGGATAAAATGCACAACTTAGAAGGTTTAGTTGCACAGGCAGTTGATGCTGTTAATGCTACGAATGATATTGCCACATTAGAAGCATTGAAAGTGGAATATTTTGGTAAAAAAGGGCATTTTACCGCGTTAATGCAAGGGTTACGTGATGTTCCAGCAGAAGAACGCCCTGCGGTGGGTCAAAAAATTAATGATGCTAAACAAATCGCACAAAATGCGTTAAATGAGAAAAAAGAAAAACTGGAAGCCGAAGCGTTAAATGCAAAACTAGCTAACGAAAGTATTGATGTTTCACTTCCTGGTCGTAAAATTGAATTAGGTGGCTTACACCCAGTTTCTATTACGATTGAGCGTGTCGTAAAATTTTTCTCTGAGTTAGGTTTTACCGTAGCAAATGGCCCTGAAATTGAAACAGATTATTATAATTTTGATGCTCTCAATATTCCTGCTCATCACCCTGCCCGAGCCGATCATGATACGTTCTGGTTTGATGCAAATCGTTTATTAAGAACCCAAACTTCGGGCGTACAAATCCGTACAATGGAAAAGGTAAGCCCGCCTATCCGTATTGTGGCACCAGGTCGTGTATATCGTAATGACTACGATCAAACTCATACGCCAATGTTCCATCAAATTGAATTATTATATGTGGATAAAAAAGCGAATTTTACTGAGTTAAAAGGTTTAATTCATGATTTCTTAAAAGCATTTTTTGAAGAAGATCTACAGGTACGTTTTCGCCCATCTTTCTTCCCTTTCACAGAACCTTCGGCTGAAGTTGATGTAATGCGTCAAAATGGTAAGTGGTTGGAAGTATTAGGATGCGGAATGGTTCATCCGAATGTATTACGCAATGTAGGTATTGATCCTGAAGAATATAGTGGCTTTGCAGTCGGTATGGGTGTAGAGCGTTTAACAATGTTACGATACAATGTCACAGATTTGCGTGCATTCTTTGAAAATGACTTACGTTTCCTAAAACAGTTTAAATGATTGAATAAGACAAGCGGTCTAGAATAAGAAAAATTTTGCAAATTAAAGGATAGAAATAATGAAATTCAATGAATCTTGGTTGCGTGAATGGGTAAACCCAGCAATTAGCACAGAGCAGTTATGTGACCAAATTACGATGTTAGGTTTAGAAGTTGATGATGTAGAGCCTGTAGCAGGTAGCTTTTCAGGCGTGGTGGTTGGCGAAGTGGTTGAATGTGCTCAACACCCTGATGCCGATAAATTACGTATAACAAAAGTTAATGTGGGCGGTGAGCGTCTATTGGATATTGTGTGCGGTGCACCAAATTGTCGTCAAGGTTTAAAAGTGGCCTGTGCGGTTGATGGTGCCGTTTTACCAGGTAATTTCAAAATTAAGAAAACTAAATTACGTGGTCAGCCATCAGAAGGTATGCTTTGTTCTTATTCTGAGCTTGGCATTAAAGAAGATCATAGCGGAATTATTGAATTACCTGCAGATGCACCAGTTGGTCAAGATTTCCGTGAGTATTTGAATTTAGATGATGTTGCGATTGAAATCAGCCTTACACCAAATCGTGCTGACTGCTTAAGCATTGCTGGTATTGCTCGTGAAGTGGGCGTGATTAACCAAGCGGGTGTTAAGTCGCCAACGATTGAACCTGTTCAAGCAAGCATTTCAGATAAAGTGGCAGTCGAGTTACAAGCTCCAGAGGCTTGCCCTCGTTATTTAGCCCGTGTAGTGAAAAACGTGAATGTAAAAGCGGCTTCGCCATTGTGGTTACAAGAGAAACTCCGCCGTTGTGGTATTCGTTCAATCGATCCAATTGTAGATATTACCAACTTAAGTTTATTAGAGCTTGGGCAGCCAATGCACGCTTTTGATGCCGCTAAAATTGAAGGCAGCATTCAAGTGCGTATGGCAAAAGCGGGTGAAGAGCTTGTATTATTAGATGGTACAACAGCGAAATTGCAGTCAAATACGTTAGTAATTGCTGATAGTAAAGGTGCACTGGCTATGGCTGGGATCTTCGGTGGCGAAGCGAGTGGCGTGAGCGAAAACACAAAAGACGTAGTGCTAGAATCTGCATTTTTTGCACCGCTTGCCATTACAGGCAGAGCTCGTCAATACGGCTTACACACCGATGCTTCACATCGTTTCGAGCGTGGTGTGGATCCAGAATTAGCACGCCAAGCAATGGAGCGTGCAACCGCATTATTAATTGAGATCTGTGGCGGTGAGGCTGGCGAAATTGTGGAGGCGGTCAGTGAAGAAAACTTACCAAAACGCAATACCGTCACGCTACGTCGTAGTAAATTAGATTCGGTAATTGGCCATCATATCGAAGATGCAATGGTGACAGATATCTTAACGCGTTTAGGTTTAAAGGTCACATTTGCTAATGATACTTGGACAGCTGTGGCGCCAAGCTGGCGTTTTGATATTGAAATTGAAGAAGATCTCATTGAAGAAGTGGCTCGAATTTATGGTTATAATAGCATTCCAAATAATGCTCCACTTTCTCATTTAACTATGAATGGGACACCAGAGAAGTTACTGGGAGTTAACCGTATTCGTACAGCATTCGTTGATAGTGATTACCAAGAAGTCATTACTTATAGTTTTGTAGATCCTAAAAAGCAAGCGTGCTTACATCCAGAACAGCAGGCATTAGTTCTCCCTAATCCAATTTCAAGTGAAATGTCTGTAATGCGAGTATCATTGTTAACAGGTTTATTAGATACCATTGTCTATAATCAAAGCCGCCAGCAACATCGTGTGCGTATTTTTGAAGCTGGTTTACGTTTTATCCCAGATAGCAATGCGGAATCTGCTGTACGCCAAGAGTTTGTATTCGCTGCGGCAATTGTTGGTGATAAACGCCCTGTACATTGGGAAAACAAAGCTGAAGCGGCTGATTTTTTTGATCTAAAAGGCGATATTGAACGCATACTTTCTCTTAGTTCTGTGCGTAATGATCTAAAATTTGTTGTAAAACAATATCCTGCATTACACCCTGGGCAATCTGCGGCAATTATGTTAGATGGTAAAGAAATTGGCTTTATTGGTACAGTTCACCCATCTATTGTGCAAAAATTTGGCATTAAAGGTAAACCGATTGTATGTGAAATTTTAGCCTCGGCAATTGCAGAAAGAACTGTTACACAAGCGGTCGAAATTTCTAAATTTCCTGCAAATAACCGTGATATTGCGATTGTGGTTGATGAGTCTGTTCCAGCTGGCGAAGTGTTAGATGTTTGCCGTCAAGCTGCAGGCAGTAAATTAATTGCATTAAACTTATTTGATGTCTATCGTGGTGTAAATTTAGCCAAAGATAAGAAAAGTTTAGCGATTAGTTTGACTCTTCAAGATAAAGAAAAAACATTAGAAGAAAATGAAATCAATACTGTTATTCAAGCGGTATTAGCTGAATTGGCAGCACGTTTCAATGCGGTACTTCGTGATTAATCAGCAAATAAAATATGGCTGGTGTTTATATCAGCCATAACAATAAATTAAGGATAAATTATGGCTCTTACCAAGCTTGAAATTACAGAAAATCTAATTGAAAAATTAGATTTAGAAAAGCGTGTTGCCAAGCAATTTGTAGATCTATTTTTTGAAGAAATTCGTGCAACTCTTGAGAATGGCGAAGAAGTGAAATTATCGGGTTTTGGTAATTTTTTCCTGCGAGAGAAAAAAGCTCGGCCAGGGCGTAATCCTAAAACGGGTGAAAATGTTGCGGTATCTGCTCGTAGAGTAGTTAGCTTCAAAGCGAGTAAAAAATTGCGTGAACGTGTTGAGCTGGCTATGGCTAATGCACAATCAAAAAAATAATTTATATATGAATATGAAATGCTCATTAAGTGGTATTAAATGAAATTAGTAAAAAAATGGCTATCATTAGGCTTTGTGCTAGTAGGTGTAGTTGTATTATCAGCTTGCTCTAGTTCAAATGGCTCTAAAACTGACGAACAAGCAAAACGAAAAATTTATCCTTCAGCTTATCATGCGGAACTTGCAGATCCGATTATAGCAATTAGCCGCTTAAGCGAACATCAACATGAATGGAAAGGCACCCGCTATCGTTTAGGTGGCAATAGCAAATTAGGTATTGATTGCTCTGGTTTTATGCAAGTGACCTTTAGAGATCTATTTGGGATTAATCTACCGCGAACAACAAAAGAGCAAGCAAAAGAAGGACAACGTATTTCTAAGCGAGAATTACGCACAGGGGATTTAGTGTTCTTTAATACAGGCAGAGGACCAAATGGCAAACACGTGGGTGTTTATGTTAAGAATGGGCAGTTTCTTCATGCTTCAACAAAAGGCGGTGTGATTTATTCCGATATCGACTCTCCTTATTGGTCAAAGGTATTTTGGCAAGCCCGCCGCTTATGATAAATAATAACGTTTTAAGGAACTTATAATGCTGAAAAAAATTGGACAAGCGGTCATTTTTGGACTTTTTTGTGCATTTTTGATTCTATTTATTGCGCCATTATTTCAAGGTAACGTAGGGATATTTTCAGCACTCAATCAAAAAGAGATCATCAGCTACAATACTGCGGTTAAAATTGCTTCTCCAGCTGTTGTGAATGTATATAGCCGAAATTTTAGCTCAGAAAACTCAAGTTTTGAGGTAGAGAATTTAGGTTCAGGCGTTATTATGAGTAATGATGGGTATATTTTAACCAATAAGCATGTTATTGAAAATGCAGACCAGATTGTGATTGCATTGCAAAATGGATTAATTTCGGCAAATGTTAAATTAATTGGAGATGATTCATTAACAGATTTAGCAGTATTGAAAATTGATGCTGAAAATCTACCCACTATTCCGCAAAATCCAAATAGAAAGTTAGAAGTTGGTGATGTGGTATTAGCGATTGGTAATCCTTTAAATTTGGGGCAAAGTATTACCCAAGGTATTGTGAGTGCAATTGGACGTAAAACATTGACCGAGAGCGGAAGACAAAATTTCATTCAAACAGATGTGTCTATTAATCAAGGTAATTCAGGTGGTGCATTAATTAATACGGCAGGAGAATTAATAGGCATTAATACACTTCGTTTTGGCAAGAATACAAATGAGCTATCTGAAGGATTAAATTTTGCCATTCCTATCAATCATGCTAATCGAATTATGGAAAAAATTATTAAAGATGGTCGTGTCATTCGTGGTTACTTTGGCGTGAGTACTGATTTGATTGATACCGCAAAAATGAATGGCTATGAAAAGGGCGTTTTTATTGCGAATGTTGATGAACAAGGCCCTGCTGCTCAAGCTGGAATTAAATCAGGTGATTTGGTGCTTAGCATTGGCGGTATTGAGGCTTTATCACCTATTCAAATGATGACTGAATTAGCAGAAATGAAGCCCTATAGCACAGTGAAAGTGGCCGTGCAGCGTGGTGAACAATTATTGAATTTTGATGTCACAATTACCGAACTACAAGCTCAGTAAGTGATTGAATAGAAAGGGATAAAATGGAAAAAGTGGTTATTACGGTTGATGGTCCGAGTGGCGCGGGCAAAGGCACATTATGTCACGCGCTAGCTGAAAAATTAGGTTTTGATTTTTTAGATTCTGGAGCCTTGTATCGCATTACTGCGTTGGATGCAGAGAAAAAAAACGTCTCTCTTGATGATGAGACAACATTAGCCGAAATTGCACGTAATTTAGATATTCAATTTTTACCTGAAAATGGTGAGATTAAGGTAATTTTAGAGGGCGAGAATGTTGGCGACCAAATTCGCACGGCACAAGCGGGTCAAAATGCGTCAAAAATTGCAGCTTTTCCACTGGTTAGGGAAGCGTTATTAGCGCGCCAACGTGCATTTAGCACTGAAAAAGGACTGATCGCAGATGGACGGGATATGGGGACAGTTGTCTTTCCTGATGCTAAAATTAAGCTATTTTTAGACGCAAGTGCAGAAGAGCGCACAAAAAGACGCGTAAAACAGTTGCAAGAAAAAGGATTTAATGCTAACTTTGACGAGATTTTAGCTGAGATAAAAGAGCGTGATTTTCGCGATAGAAGTCGTGCAGTTGCACCGCTTGTCCCAGCGAAAGATGCGTTACTTCTAAATTCCACGCATTTATCGATTGATGATGTGATTAAACAAGCATTATACTACATCGCTCAATATATTAAATTTTAGTTTGTTGGCTTTACATAGGATTTGTTTAGCTTTTACTACCAACCCCGTTTAGCAGGAAGCTAGATGGATGTTTATTTTTAAGAAGATTTATTATGTCAGAATTATCGTTTGCTCAACTACTTGAAGAATCATTTGCAGCTACACCACGTTTAGGCGATGTTGTTAAAGGTACTGTTGTTGCTATCCAAAAAGGTTTAGTGATTGTTGATACAGGTTTCAAATCTGAATCAGCGATTGATGCATCAGAGTTTACTAATGCACAAGGCGAATTAGAAGTTCAAGTTGGTGATGAGGTTGATGTTGTCCTTAAAGCTGTAGAAGACGGATTTGGTGCAACAGTTGTTTCTCGTGGTGATGCAAAACGTAACGAAGCTTGGATTGCTTTAGAAAAAGCTTTTGAAGAACAAGCTACAGTTGTCGGTTTCGTAAATGGTAAAGTTAAAGGTGGTTTCACTGTTGAATTAAATGGTGTGCGTGCATTCTTACCAGGCTCATTAGTTGATACTCGTCCAGTTCGTGATTCTTTAAACTTAGAAGGTAAAGAGTACGAATTTAAAGTAATCAAATTAGATCAAAAACGTAATAACGTAGTTGTATCTCGTCGTGCGGTTATTGAAACAGAAAGCAACCAAGATCGTGATGCTGTATTAGCAAGTTTAGTTGAAGGTTCTGAAGTTAAAGGTACAGTTAAAAACTTGACTGACTACGGTGCTTTCGTAGATTTAGGTGGTGTTGACGGTTTATTACATATTACAGATATGGCATGGAAACGTGTTAAGCATCCAAGTGAAGTGGTTAATGTAGGCGATGAAGTTACGGTTAAAGTATTGAAATTTGACAAAGACAAAACTCGCGTATCATTAGGCTTAAAACAGCTAGGCCAAGATCCTTGGGCTGTTATTGCTGAAAATCACCCAGTAAATAGTAAATTAACAGGTAAAGTAACTAACCTAACTGATTATGGTTGCTTCGTTGAAATTTTAGATGGTGTTGAAGGTTTAGTCCACGTTTCAGAAATGGATTGGACAAACAAAAATATTCACCCATCTAAAGTAGTTAATGTAGGTGATGTTGTTGAGGTTATGGTACTTGAAGTTGATGAAGAGCGTCGTCGTATCTCTTTAGGTTTAAAACAATGTAAAGCAAACCCATGGGAGCAATTCGCTGCAACTCATAATAAAAACGATAAAGTATCAGGTAAAATCAAATCAATCACTGATTTCGGTATCTTCATCGGTTTAGAAGGTGGTATTGACGGATTAGTTCACTTATCTGACATTTCTTGGAATGTTTCAGGTGAAGAAGCTGTTCGTAACTACAAAAAAGGCGACGAAGTAGAAGCTGTTGTGTTACAAGTTGATGCTGTGAAAGAGCGTATCTCTTTAGGTATCAAGCAATTAGAATCTGATCCGTTCACAAACTTCGTAGATAGCACGAAAAAAGGTGCAGTCTTAACAGGTAAAGTTGTAGAAGTGGATGCTAAAGGCGTTAAAGTTGAATTAGACGGTGGCGTTGAAGCATTTATTCGTACAAATGAAGCAACTGCGGAGCGCGTTGAAGATATTACATCAGTAATTTCTGTAGGTGATTCAATTGAAGCAAAATACACAGGCGTAGATCGTAAATCTCGTATTGTAAACTTATCGGTTCGTGCGAAAAATGAAGCTGAAGAATCAGCAGCAATTGCACAGGTGAACAAAGAAGAAGTTGCAGTACCAAATGCATTTGCTGAAGCTTTCAAAGCAGCTAAAGGTGAATAATTTTAGCTTCTAACTGATAAATGGGTATGTTCTAAACATACCCATTTAAACTTAGAATAGTTATTTTAAATACTCATTAATTTTATAAGTGATTATTTAAAATAGCTATAATGATTTTGATGAGGAAGAGATGACCAAATCCGAATTAATTGAGAGGTTAATTGCCCAAAACTCAAGTTTGCAAATTAAAACTGTAGAAAATTGTGTAAAAGAGATTTTAGAGCATTTAACGCTTACGTTAGAAAAAGGTGAGCGAATTGAAGTGAGAGGTTTTGGTAGCTTTTCCTTGCATTATCGACAACCTCGAGTAGGGCGTAATCCTAAAACTGGTGATAGTGTGGAATTATCTGAGAAATACGTTCCTCATTTTAAACCAGGTAAGGATTTAAAAGAGCGGGTAGACTTAATGTAATTCTCATTAAGTTATACATTTCTGTAGTCAGGGAGATTATATGGTTAAGTATATTTTGAGTATTTTAATTGTAATTACGGTAATTATTGTTGCAATTACAGTTGGTGCAAATAATGATCAACTTATTACTTTTAATTATATTATTGCACAAAGTGAATTACGCTTATCTACATTAGTAGCAATTTTATTTGGTTTAGGATTAATTTTAGGCTGGTTGGTAACAGGTATTTTTTACTTAAAAATTAAACTCCAAAATATCGCGTTGAATCGCCGTGTAAAACGCCAATCTCAGCAAATCATTGAATTAACCACGCCAAAGGTTGAATAGCTAATGCTTGAATTATTGTTCCTTTTATTGCCTATTGCTGCATTATATGGTTGGTATATGGGGCGGCGTAGTGCAAAAAAGGAGCAAGAAACCGTCAGTAATAAATTCTCTCGTGAGTATGTTGCTGGCTTAAACCTTCTATTATCTAATCAACAGGAGAAAGCTGTCGATCTTTTCCTTTCTATGCTGCAAAAGCAAGAGTCTGAAAATCAAATTTCTACTGAATCTCAGTTTGAAGCAGAATTAACTTTAGGTAATTTATTCCGTTCAAGGGGAGAAATTGATAGGGCTCTGCGAATTCATCAAGCATTAGAGAATAATCCTAATTATTCGTTTGAACAGAAATTATTAGCAAAGCAGCAATTAGCTAAGGATTTTATGGCTGCAGGTTTTTATGATCGAGCAGAAAATTATTATATTTCATTGGTTGATGAACCAGAATTTGCTAAACATTCCTTATTTCAGCTTACTGTTGTTTATCAAAAAACACGAGAGTGGAAGAAAGCGATTAATGTCTTTGAGAAATTATTAAAAATTTCGCCTGAGTCCGATAAAATCCCGCTATCTCATTTTTTCTGTGAATATGCACAAGCGGTCAAATTTGAAGATAAAATGGCATTTGTTGATGCGTTAAATAAAGCTTTAGACTATTATCCAGAATCTACCCGAGCCTCAATGATGCTTGGGGATTTTTATTTAGAACAAAGAGAGTCTATAAAAGCATTAGGTTATTTTGAGCAAATACTCCAGCAAGATCCTGATTATATTAGCGAGGTACTTGGTCGTATTCTAGAATGTTATACGGTCTTAAATGATCCTAATGGTTATGAGTTATTTTTGATTAAAGCAAATCAAGTAAAACATAATAGTAGCGTAGATGTTGCATTAACTGAATTTATTGAAGAAAAAGATGGCGTTAATGCTGCGCATTCTAAGTTGTATCAGCAGTTAAGTAGTTATCCGAGTTTGATCACTTTCCATCGTTTTATTCGCTATCAAGCAGATTTTGCTGAAGCAGGGAGTGGTAAAGAAAGCTTGATTTTGTTACATAATATGGTGGGTAATCAAATCAAAAAAGGTTTTCAATATCGTTGCTTAAATTGTGGTTATCAAAGTTATCGATTAATGTGGCAATGCCCATCTTGTAATCAATGGGAAAAAATTAAACCGATACCAAGTATCGATGGTCTTATCCAATAGAAAATTAAGGAGCTCAGTATGAACAATAAAGTTATTGTTGCTTTAGATTATGAAACCGAAGATGAGGCACTGAAGTTTGTAGATTTAGTTGATCCATCACTTTGCCGTTTAAAAGTAGGTAAAGAGATGTTTACGACATTAGGCACAAATTTTTTAAAACAATTACACGCACGAAACTTTGATGTATTTCTTGATTTGAAATATCACGATATTCCAAATACGGTTGCTCGTGCAGTGCGTTCAGCGGCTGATTTGGGCGTATGGATGGTAGATTTGCACGCTTCAGGTGGCTTAACGATGATGGAAGAAGCGAAAAAAATCTTAGAACCTTATGGTAAAGATGCACCATTATTAATTGCTGTAACCGTGTTAACCAGTATGGAAGATTTGGATTTATTACAAATCGGCATTAATGCCTCACCAATGGAACAAGTTATTCGTTTAGCACATTTAGCTCAACGTGCAGGTTTAGACGGTGTAGTTTGTTCTCCTCAAGAAGTGGAAGTATTACGTACACATTGTGGGAACGATTTCAAATTAATTACCCCAGGTATTCGCCCAGAAGGAACGGATTTTGCTGACCAACGTCGTGTAATGACGCCTAAAAAAGCCATAGAAACAGGTTCAGATTTCTTAGTGATTGGTCGTCCAATTACTCAAGCTGCAGATCCATTAGCGGTATTAAAATCAATAAATCAATCAATTGCTAATTAGTATAAGTTGCGCTTTTCTTTTAAATAAATACAAGCGGTCATATTATTCGCTTTTTTTTGCTCTTTTAAACCAGGAGCAGAAGTTAACCTTCAAATAGATAGATGTTTTTGAGGAAAATTTACAAATGACATTAGTTTATTCAACCGAAACAGGGAGAATTAAGCCTGAAGTAATTGAAGAAAAGCGTCCTAAATGCGATGGTATTGTACGCATTCAACGTCAAACCAGCGGGCGAAAAGGCAAAGGTGTTTGTGTTATTACAGGATTGGATTTAGAGGATAAAGCCTTTAATTCTCTTGCCTCAGAACTTAAGCGTAAATTAGGTTGTGGTGGCTCCTTTAAAGAGGGAATTATTGAAATTCAGGGTGATAATCGTGAAGCTATCAAACAAATTCTAGAGTCTAAAGGATTTCAAGTAAAACTATCAGGTGGTTAAAATAGGGAGATCAGACGATCTCCCTATTTCTTTAGATGACATTATTTGAAAATAATGTCATCTTTCGGATCGTATTTATCCGCTTCAATGACTTTATTGTCTTCAAAGTATTTTTTCAGCATTTCTGCATCAATAAACCCTGTATTTACATAAGTTGGGTGATTTTTCAGTAATGGATAACCATCACCACCAGAGGCTACATAGTCAGGTAAAGAGACTTTGTAGGTTTTGTTTTCATCAAATGCTTTATTGCCAATTTTTACATTAGAAATAGTTTTTGTATTACGATCAACGACCATTGAAATACCTGCAAATTGTGGATATGCACCGGTATCTACCTCTTTTAATGCAATGGTTGTAATTGTATCTAATAGCTCCTTGCCTTTTAAATCAACGGTTGCAATCATATTACCAAATGGCTGAACGGTTAGAATATTTTTATAAGTTACTTTACCCTCTTCAATGGAAGTACGGATACCCCCTGAGTTCATAATACCAATATCAGCTTTCACACGCTCCATTTGAGATTGAGCAATGAGGCGACCAAGATTAGTTTGATGGAAGCGAATATGTTCACGTTTACCATCTAATAAGCCTTTAACCGTACCGACATCAATATTGAGCTTTTCATCACCTTCATCTTGGTATTTTTTAAGCAGTGTATAGGTATTTTCATCAGCTTTAATTTCTGGTTGGTAAAGTTGATATTCTTTTGTACCATCTTCTTTTTTTATCGTTTTTTTCAAATTGACAGGAATTAACTCATATTTTACTAAGGTTGTTTTGCCATTTTTAAACTCAAAATCGGCACGTCCAACAAATTTGCCCCATTCGCCTGCTTGAACAATCCAAGTACCATTTTGGAAATCAGGCTTACATTCTTCACCTGGCGTATATTGGGTTTTAAATTGACCTTTTTCATCAATGCAGACGGTGTCATGAGTATGTCCGCCAATGATTAAATCAAAAGCACCTTTATCTAAACTACGAGCCATTGTTACATCACCCGGTGCGTTAGTGCCGTGTTTACCATCAAAATAATAGCCCATATGAGTTAAGGCAATCCGTACATCTGGTTTTTCATTTTTGTTAATTTCTGCCAGTGTTGTTTTTGCGGTTTCAATCGGATCTTTAAATACTGCATTTTCAGTGACATCAGGGTTACCTAATTTTGCCGTATCTTCTGTCGTTAATCCAACAACCGCAATTTTTATACCGCCTCGTTCAAGAATAACGTAAGGTTTTACGATAGGCTTATCTGTTTTTTTATTAATTACATTCGCAGAAATAAAAGGGAATTTAGCCCATTTTTCTTGGATAGACAGCGTTTGTAGCGGAAAGTCAAATTCATGATTGCCTAAAACCATCGCGTCATAACCTATCGCATTCATACCCTCAATATCAGGACGAGCATTTTGCATATCAGATTCAGGCACACCCGTGTTTACATCACCTGCATTTAACACTAAGATTTCACCCCCTTTGTCTTCCACTTCTTTGCGAATATGTTCAACTAGCGTTTTTTGTGCAGCCAAACCATATTCACCTTTATCATTTTGCCAAAAGTGCCCATGCAAATCATTGGTATGTAATACCGTAAAAGAATAGGTTTTATCTGTTTCATACGCGATTGCGGATGCAGAACCTAAAATAGAGAGCGTAAGTAATGTTTTTTTAAAATTCATAGAAATACCTCAGTAAGTATTAGCGTTGTAAAATAGCATTAGAAGAATAAGACCAATATCCAAGTAATTGCCAGTAAAATCATTGATAAAAATACGGCGGCAGAACCAAGATCTTTTGCTCTGCCTGAGAGTTCGTGGAAGTCAGAACCGATACGGTCAACGACCGATTCAATTGCACTATTTAATAATTCAGTAATTAATACAAGAAGAATGGTGGCAACTAACAACACTTTTTCAATGTTAGTGTCACCTAAAATGAGGGCTAAAGGAAATAAGATAATCGTACACCACAGCTCTTGACGAAAGGCTGCTTCATTAATATAGGCAGCTTTCAAGCCTTTGATTGAATAATTTGTTGCATTAATAATGCGTTGAAAATCAGCTTTATTTTTAGGTTTCATAAGTTAAATAAGATTAAGTGTGTAAAGGGATTATTGTACTGAAAGAAGCGTTATCTTCAAATAAATTTAGTATGAATACCATAAATTAATCTGAAAAGAGAAAAAAGCAGCTTTTTGCAAAAAACTTCAAAAAAATGACCGCTTGTTTATTCCATATTGATTATTTTTCCGCTAATCTAATAAGCCTATTTTTAGGTGGGTAAATTGTATTTATCCTTATTTTTATCTTACAGAAGTGAAATGTTATGAGTTATTCATCATCAAAAATTCTTGGCGGTAATTTAGTATTACGTATCGCTATTGGTTTAGTGCTAGGGGTGTTATTGGCATTTTTTAATAAAGATTGGGCTGTTAGCGTTGGGGTATTAGGTCAATTCTTTGTGAAATCCCTACGTGCTATTGCACCTATTTTAGTTTTTGTATTAGTGTTATCTGCGATTGCAAATAAAGAAGTGGGAACAGATAGCAAATTAAAACCAATCTTAGTGCTTTATATATTAGGTACATTCTTTGCAGCCTTAATTGCAGTGATTTTAAGTTTTATGTTCCCAACCACATTAGAATTAACTGCAAGCCCTGATGGTTTAAGCCCACCACAAGGCATTGGTGAAATTTTAAAAACGGTTATTTTCAACTTAGTCGATAACCCACTAACTGCATTAAGCAATGCTAACTTTATCGGTATTCTTGCGTGGTCTATCGGTTTAGGGACTGCTTTCCGTCACGGTTCAGCAAGTTCAAAAGCTTTTTTAAATGATTTAGCTGATGCAGTTTCTTTTGTGGTTAAAGTTGTGATTGCTTTCGCACCTATTGGTGTATTTGGTTTGGTTGCTGAAACTGTTGCAGTAAATGGTTTAGAGGCATTTGAAGGTTACGCTCGCTTGTTATTAGTATTAGTGGGTGCAATGTTATTTGTAGCATTGGTGTTAAATCCGCTATTAGTTTTTTGGAAGATTCGCCGTAATCCATATCCATTAACGTTCACTTGCTTGCGTGAAAGTGGTGTCACCGCATTCTTTACCCGTAGCTCAGCGGCTAATATTCCAGTGAATATGAATCTTGCTAAACGTTTAGGTATTCGTGATGAAATTGCATCTGTAGCGATCCCTTTAGGGGCAACCATTAATATGGCGGGTGCGGCAATTACTGTTACGGTATTAACTTTAGCCGCAGCTTATACACAAGGTATTCAGCCTGATTTTGCAACCGCATTATTATTAAGCGTGGTAGCATCAATCTGTGCTTGTGGTGCATCTGGCGTTGCTGGCGGTTCATTATTGCTCATTCCATTAGCCTGTAGCTTGTTTAATATTCCAAATGATATTGCCGCTCAAGTTATTGGCGTTGGTTTTGTTATTGGGGTAATTCAAGATTCAGTTGAAACTGCATTAAATTCATCAACCGATGTTTTATTTACCGCTGCGGTAAGTTATTCTGAAGATCAAAAGTCAGCATAATCTGATTACAAAGGCAGGCATTTTGGCCTGCCTTGTTTATTTTTGCGATCTGGCTCGAAAATTTACATATTCTCTCTGAAAATTTTTAGCGTAAACGGCATACTCAGTTTAAAAATTTAAACTGTTTTATTATGACCTTAGATCGTTTTTGTATTACTACTGTCTTATGCCATTTGCCTATCTTATTTTTACCTAAAGATTGGTTATTAGGTAGCATTGTCTTTGGTGGAATGATTTTGCTATACGGTATTTGTAGCCGAACAACATTCACTTTTTTATGTGGGCTGATAATCTGTATTAGCTATTTTCATACTTTCCAAGTTGCAAAAAATGCGGGAAATATAACCGCTAATAAACAACTCACTCAATTTAAAATCACGAAAATCCTTAAACAGGGAGATTATCAAACCGCTATTGCCACAATTAAAACTGGTGAGAACATTTACCTAAATTGGCAAGCAGATCAACCTTTATTCCTCGATCAACATTATCAAGCAGCACTTCATCTACGCCCGATTTCAGCTCGCAGTAATATCGGTAATTTTGACCGCCAACGTTGGTATTTCTCTAATCATATCAATATGATAGCAACCGTTCGTCAAGTTGAAAAATTAGCACAAACAGACAACTCATTGCGAACAAATTGGCTTAATAAAGTTAACGCAGAAACGAAAAATTTACCTACTCAAGGTTTATTATTGGCGCTAGCTTTCGGTGAGAGAGCTTGGTTAAAGGCAGAACATTGGGCGCAATTTCAACAAACCGCAACCGCTCATTTAATTGCAATTTCAGGGTTGCATATTGGTCTTGCTATGTTATTTGGCTTTTATGTTGCCAAAGGATGGCAATGGTTATGCTTAAAAAGCAGGCTTGATTGGTTACAAGCGGTCGGATTTTCACTACATTTTGCAAGAGTAGTCGGCTTTCTCACCGCGTTTGCTTATAGCTATTTGGCTAGCTTTGCTGTTCCGACTATGAGGGCGTTATTCGCCATTACGTTTGTGTTACTCTGCCAAGTGTTAAGGCGACATTATACTCATTGGCAATTTTGGTGGAGAATTGTTGCTTTATTGATTGTGATTGACCCTTTGAGTTTGCTTTCAGATAGCTTTTGGCTCTCTATTTTAGCCGTAGCAAGCTTGATTTTGTGGTATCAATTTTTTCCATTAAATCGTTTTATTTCTGATGAAACACGCAAAAAAATGACAAAATTCAACCGCTTGTGGTTATCGCTTTTACATTTGCAAGTGGGTATTTGGCTCATTTTCTCGCCTGTTCAGCTCTATTTTTTTGAGGGTGTCTCTACCTTTGCATTACTTGCTAATCTTATGATTGTGCCACTATATAGTTTTTTGCTTGTTCCACTCATTTTATTCAGCCTGTTAAGTGATAATCTCTTTGCTACTTGGCAGCTAGCGGATTACCTAGCTCAATTTAGTTTATGGCTGTTAGCCCCATTTTCTAACTCTTGGCTTGCACTAAACGATTGGCAACAATGGCAATTACTCTCATTTAATTTACTCGTCTTGTTATGCCTTTATTGTAAACTTTATCGGCTCTCTTATAAAAAATGGTTTAATGTAGTCATTTTCACAATCTTGTTTAATTTCAGTTTTTATCTACCTAAATGGGCTTTTAAAGCCAAATCAGAATGGATTATTTTCGATGTTGGACAGGGCCTAGCAATGGCATTCATTGATGATCAAAATAACGCGGTGATTTACGATACAGGTTCAAGTTGGCAATCGAATAATAATGGCAACAAAAACTCAATGGCAAAGCTAGAGATTTTGCCTTATTTAAAACGTAACGGCATTTTAGTTGAAGCGATTTTTCTCAGCCACGATGATAACGATCATTCAGGGGGCGTGGTGGATTTACTTTCTGCTTATCCAAATGCCAGGCTTATTAGCTCAAGCAAAATTCGTTACTTAGGGCGTGAGCCAGAGCCTTGTATTCGAGGAAAAAGATGGCAATTTGGTGAATGGCATTTATCGGCACTTTACCCCTCTCATTTGGTAGAAAGGGCTAAGAATCAAGATTCTTGCGTTATTTTAGCAAAAAATGACCGCTTGCAGATTTTGCTAACAGGGGATTCAGGCATACAACAAGAACGCCAATTTGCACAAGATGCTAGACAGATTAATTTCTTACAAGTAGGGCATCATGGAAGTAAAAGTAGCACCAGTGAAACATTATTAGCCCTAACTGAACCACAATTTGCGATGATTTCCGCAGGACGTTGGAATGCCTGGAAATTGCCTAATAAAGGGGTTATTGAGCGATTAGAAAGAAAAAATATTGCGGTATTAAATACCGCAGAAGTAGGGATGATAAGAGTAAAATTTTATGAGCATTCTTTTGAAATAGAACAAGCCAGAAGTGATTATTCGGCGTGGTATAAACAACAATATTAAGGGCAGATCATTTTACACTTAATCCTTTTTGTTTATAGAGTTGCTACAAGCGGTTATTTTCTTGCAATATTTTGTAAATTCGCTATACTTCGTTGCGAGTTGGTTAGGCAATCGCTGGTTTATTGAAGCCTCTAAATTCGTGAAAACGTAAACTGAGAAACAAGTAAACGAGAGGAAAGTCCGAGCTACACAGGGCAGAGTGCCGGATAACGTCCGGGGGGCGTGAGCCTACGACCAGTGCAACAGAGAGCAGACCGCCGATTTTTCGGTAAGGGTGAAAGGGTGCGGTAAGAGCGCACCGTGTGGGTGGTAACATTTCACAGCAAGGTAAACTCCACTCGTAGCAAGACCAAATAGGAACTCAATCGGTAGCCCGCCGAGAGTTCGGGTAGGTTGCTTGAGCGTATGTGTAAATGTACGCCTAGAGGAATGATTGTCCAAGACAGAACTCGGCTTATCGACCAACTCACCGAATTTTTAAATGCGAACAGGGCTAACTTGTTCGCTTTTTTATTTTATAGTGAATGAATATGAAATTATTAAAATTTTTTGTGATTGCATTATCTACTTTATTGACAACTTATGCTTATTCTCACCCTCATTCTTTTGTGGATTTAAAAAATAAAGTGGTAGTTGACGGTACAATGTTGAGATCATTTCAAATGGAATGGTTGCTCGATGAAATTGCTTCATCGGAGTTGATTTACGAAATGAATAATAGTGTAGATAAAGCGAAAACTCGTCAGGCTATTACGGCAGAGATGGTACACTCTGCCCGACAAAATCATTATTTCAGTGTACTTTATAATAGTAAAAATCAGCCCATAAAATTCACTTCTCAACCAACAGAAACACGTTTTGAAATCAAAAATAATCGAGTGGTGTTTTATATCACTTTTCATTTAAGTAAGCCTTACGAGTTAAAGCAAAATAAGGTAATACTTTCGACTTATGAGCCAAGTTATTACATTGCGATGGAATACAACCGTGCTAATGAGATTAGTATCAGCAATCCTAGCTGTAAAGTAACATTATTACAGCCGCAAGTAGATAATAAATTGCGTTTATATGCTTCAAGCCTAGATAAAACGCAATCGCAGGAGATGGTGGATAATCAAGATGATTCATTAGGTGCTCAATTTGCTCAGAAAGTGGAGATTATATGCGATTAGGCACGAAACGATGGGCAGTACTAGCGGTTGGATTTCTGATATTTTTTGCATTTTATCAACTTTATCCGATTTTGCTATTTAAAGTAATGGAGTGGCAAAAGGTGTTTAATTCAGCGATTTCCACTTCGTTAAACGCATTGAGTAACAATCAGCAAAAAGCAGGTGTGACCTTAGTTTTTATCAGCTTTTTATACGGTGTGTTTCACGCGGTAGGCCCAGGGCACGGTAAGTTTATTCTAACGAGTTATCTTTCGCTTGAAAAAACAAAACTCAATCAGGCAATGAAAATTACCTTCGCTTCAGCTTTGGTGCAAGGCTTGGTGGCGGTTTTACTTGTTACGGTGATTGTGGTCATTTTTACGCTTTCTCGCCAATACTTTAATTTAACGTTGAAGTGGGTTGAGCGTGGTAGCTTTGCTATGATGATTTTGCTTGGGCTTTATTGGTGCTATCAGATTTTCAAAGGAATGAGGAAGTCGAGTAAGCCTAAGATTAAATCAATCCGATTTTCAAAACAGCTCACTTTGCAAAAAACATTACAAAAACAACCGCTTGTTCAGCATATAGATCATATTCATAATGAACATTGCAGTTGTGGACATAAACATTTGCCTACCTCGAATGAAATACAAAAAGCCAAAGATTGGAAAGCTCAATTAATACTAGTGTTAAGTATTGGTGTGAGACCGTGCTCTGGTGCGATTTTGGTATTATTTCTCTCTTATACGCTCGATCTCTATTTTTGGGGCGTGATTTCAGCGTTAGTCATGGCAATTGGCACGGGATCTACCTTAAGTTTATTTGCATACCTAGTTATTATTGCAAGAAATAAAGCAGTTAAAATAAGTAGTTGGTATTTTTCAGCACGAATGAATAAAAAGGCAGTTCTATTATTTAAATTTGCCTTAGGAATAATGCTGATTCTATTTGGTATAACATTATTTCACAGTAGTTTTATTGATACTAGCACAGGTATTTTATTTAGGCGTTAAGTGGATGGCGATAAAATTATTATAGAAAAGTATTAAAAAATGTTTAAAAATGGGAATTCGGTTAAACTAGCACGTTTTTATTTTAATTAAGAGGTCTTTATGGATTCTATTATTCTATTTTTTGAAGGTGTTTTAACTTGGATAGTCAATACAATTGACGGCCCACTTTGGGATATTACTATCATATTATTACTCGGTGCTGGCATGTTTTTTACTATCACGACAGGCTTTGTGCAGTTTCGTCTTTTTCCCCAAAGTTTGAGTGAAATGTGGGGAGGACGTTCTACCTCAGGTCAAGCACTCTCGCCATTTCAAGCCTTTACAACAGGCTTAGCAAGTCGTGTTGGCGTTGGTAATATAGGTGGTGTGGCAACAGCGATTGCTCTTGGCGGACCAGGTGCGGTGTTCTGGATGTGGATAACGGCATTAATGGGTATGAGTTCAGCTTTTGCTGAGTCCTCTTTAGCTCAATTATATAAAACCAAAGATCCAAATGGTATGTTCCGTGGTGGTCCTGCTTACTATATTACACGGGGGTTAAAACTGCCTTCATTGGCGATTGCTTTTGCCATCACCTTAATATTTACCTTCGGTTTTGCATTTAATGCAGTACAATCCAATTCAATTGTGGAAGCAACTAAAAATGCGTGGGATTGGGATCCTTCTTATGTAGGGCTTGCTTTAGTTGTTATCACAGGCGTGATTATTTCAGGTGGAGTAAAACGTATTGGTAAATTTTCTGCTCAAGTTGTACCAATGATGGCATTATTTTACTTGATTATTGCTGTGATTATTTTAGGCATGAATATTGAAAAAGTACCGCAGATAATCACGTTGATTATTGAAAGTGCGTTTGACTTCTCGGCAGTAGCTGGCGGGATGTTTGGTGCGCTGGTGTCAAAAACGATGCTAATGGGAATTAAGCGTGGTTTGTTCTCAAATGAAGCAGGGATGGGGTCTGCACCAAACTCAGCAGCGACGTCTGATGCAAAACACCCAGCAAGTCAGGGGTTGATACAAATGTTAGGTGTATTTGTGGATACTATCGTGGTTTGTACTTGTACGGCGGTCATTATCTTAATGTCGGATAACTATGGTGGCGAAAGTTTGAGAGGTATATCACTTACCCAAACAGCGTTACAATTCCACTTAGGCGAGTTTGGACTACATTTCTTAGCCTTTATAATTTTGCTATTTTGTTTTACTTCAATTATCGGTAATTACGCTTATGCGGAAACTAATATTCGCTATATTAAAAATAATGTCTGGTTTGTCTGGGGTTTCCGTGCTGTTGTGCTGTTCTTTGTTTACTTTGGTGCGGTGAGAGATGGTGGTATTGTATGGGCGTTTGCAGATACGGTAATGGCATCAATGGCAGTTATCAATCTAGTGGCAATTTTAATTCTTGCTCCGATTGTATGGATTATTATGAAAGACTATATCCGCCAGCTCAAAGAAGGCAAAGAGCCAGTGTTTAAAATTGAGGAGCACCAAGTACTTATTCAAAAAGGTGTTGATCCATTAATTTGGAAGTCAAAAGAGTAATTTAAGTGCAAAAAACAAGCGGTCTAATTTGCAAAAAAATGTGTAAATTAGACCGCTTGAGTTTTTGGGGCAAATCACCATTCGCCCTAAATTCCTATAGCAAAACTCCCCCAAGTTTGCCCAGTCGAACTCTTGACTTTACCCCCCTTAATCAAAGACAAAGTAGAGCAATTTAAACAATTTGCGACAGAGGCGAACAATAAAATTATTTTAGAAGCCACCTTACAAGAGCGACAAGAAAAACATGAGCTTTTGCGTGAGCGTGTGCGTTTTATGCGAAATCTTGATTATATTGAGAAAACAGTACAGGTTCAAAATACTCGTGAAGAGGATAGTCGTATTCAGCGTAATATTGAGAGACAACAATACAATATTCAATCTCATTTAGCTGCGATGGTGGTATTACAACAACGTTTTGATAAAGTGGAAGCGTTTTTCCAATCGGAAGAATATAAAGAAATTGAGAGGGAAATGGACGCTTTTGTTTCTGAAAACTCTGAGCTTTCGGAAATTTGGAATAAAGTTAAACCCACACCGACTAAGATAGCTATTGCTCAAAAAATTCGTAAAGAAATTGAAAACGCTAATCCTCCCATAAAAGGTGGGGTTGAATTTGTTGAAGATATAGCAAATCTTCAAGAGAAAATACAGCAGGTAATGCAGGATAGTAGTTTGAGTGAGAAGGAAAAGCTCAATAAAATTTTTGAACTTCACGTTGAAGAAATGGAAAGAGTGGAAAAATTCCAGAAGGAAAACAAAGATAAGTTACCCCCGATTTTGGTCGACTTAATGAAAGACTATGCCAAATCAATAGGCAAAGACAAATTAACAGCGGAAGATTTATCGGAGCTTCTTGCCAATATTAAAAGTGGTAAAATAACTCTTGATGATTTAAAAGGTAAAGTCTTTTATTTAGATGCTTATATTGCCGAAGCAAATATTAATGAAACAATCCAAAAACGTAAAGAATTGCAAGCAAAAATCGCCACCTATAAAGAAAGTGAAGTCCCCGCCCATTTAAAAGGTCAGCTTAATAATTTAATTTACACTGAAATCACCGTAGGGGTAACAAATCATATTCTTGCAAAACAAAAAGATGATGAAAATCTCAAAGGGTATCAAATCAAAATCAGCAGTTTTGGCTCCGATATGGGGGTGATTTCCTTAAAATCCAAAGATGACGGACAAGTTATGTTGGATTTTACCGAAGCGATGTTGAAAGTGGGGTTGAAAAATTTAACCTCAGAAAATAAAACAGACATTAACTCGATTGACGACTTCTTAAAAGATTTCACCAATACCAATACAAAATTTACTATTGTTAATGAAGAAGAGGGAAATGAGGCAAAATTTAACGGTATTAATGAGCAATATGCAAAGTTAAGAGCATTGGTGAGCTATAAATTAGAAAACCAGGATAATGCTGAATTAATGAAAGTGTTAAAAGAGCATATTGATGCGATGAGAAAAACATTGATTTCCGCTTATGTTAACGATCCTCATATTAAAATGAATCAAGAAGAAGCTGAGCGTTTTATAACTCGTATGACCGAAGATGAAATTATGGCGAATAACGCTTATAGTGCATACAATAATGTTTATAAAAAAGAAGAAGTTAATCAATTAACGCCCTATTCTTTGGGGGTTGTTTTACAGAAAATGAAAAACAAAGAGCCTGTTAGCGAGGAAGAAAAACAGTTCGCCCTAGATGAATTATCTAAACAAGGAAAACCGTTAGGGGAAATTAAAGAAGAATATCCTCAATTAGATAGGCTCGTCGCAAAAGAACACGAAGCGGTCGCATTAGGTAAAGAAAATGCCAATGAGCAAATGAAAGAGGCTCAAATAAAAGAAGAAGATTTTTCATTTAAAGCATAAAAAATGGCGGGTTTCCCGCCATTTTGTTATTCTTCATAAAGTTTTAAATTGTCTAAAATTTGGGAAGAAAAGTTGATTTCTTCTCTTAATTGTTTAAATTCAGGCGTACCTTTAATTTTCATTAAGTAATCCCAAAATTGATATTTCACCGCTCGCTGAATGTTTTTAATTTTAGCACCATATTGGAAAAGCATATAAGGGTTGTAACCGTCCAAATAGATGGTTTTACGCATTGGCTTTAATTCTTGTAAACCCTCAATAAAGACTTTCGTCATCTTAATAATATCGCTTTCAGATTTAGTCTCTTGTTTTAAGAATTTATTTAATGCTATTTCAACGTTAGTATCTGCACCTGATGCCTTCCTAACAAATTTCCATTGGGTAGTTAAAATCGCTTTTCGCTCACCATTGACGATTTCATATTTGGTTTTACCGTCGTTAGGAAACGCAGGTGCTTTCACCGTAATTTTCCCAAATTCAGGGTCGATAAACGTATCGCCAATTTTAGCGTGTGGGGTGGTGGCTAATGCAAGTAGTGCAATCGTAATTAGTTTTTTCATAATGGGCTCCTGTTTTGGTCGTTTATACCCCCAGGGCTTATTCTTAGTAAGGCTTGGAGGGATATAGGTGTGATTGTTTTGATTAATGGTTTTGAGCGTTATTCTTAAATAGATTAATTAAGGTTGCAGCGAAATAGTTGGCAATAAAAGAAATAGCTGGTATTAAAATGGTGATTGATTTAATAAGTATAAGTTTATCATTACTTATGTTTTGTAGGTTTTTTACCATTTCTTCCGTTTCTTTATGTATCTCTATAAAGGATAAAGATAAGGCAGTAATTGAAATTAAAAATAAGTAATAAAGCAATATACAGTTTTTTCCAAAAAACTGCCTAATGCTCAAAAATAGTGCGGAAAATAAAATGGACAAAGATAGAAATATAGGTGGAATATATAGCGTTATATATGATTTTATGTTTCCATTATTAAATGTATCAATATCTATATAGATAATGTTGAGTACATTAACATCGCTATTGATGTTTTTAAGTAAAAAGCAGTTATAAGCGATAAGAGCAAGGAGTAGAATTATAGTTAAAACGAACAATATGTTCGCAGGTGCTTGAGTGCTATTCTGATTTTGGGGATGTGACATAAGCTTTTCCTTATTGGTTAGTAAAAATTCCTCTTCATTTTATATTGTTTTTTTTTTATGCAATATGCGATGATGATTTAATCAGAGGAAAGACGGAATGAGGATAGGAAATGCGAGAAACGGTGGTGTTAGTGTGTTTTATTGGGCTGTATTTTTTGAATATGGGGAATGAGGTTGGATTGTTGATGGTTTAGTTGCGGGGCGAATATGATTCGCCCCTACGGTGATATTATTAACCCAAAATCTTACGAAGAGCAGAGCCGATTTCTGCGAGGCTTCTCACGGTAGTTACACCAGCATCTTCCAATGCTTTGAACTTCTCATCTGCTGTGCCTTTTCCGCCGCTGATAATTGCCCCGGCGTGCCCCATTCGTTTGCCTTTTGGTGCTGTTACCCCTGCGATGTAGCTTACCACCGGTTTGGTGACGTTCGCTTTGATAAAGGCTGCCGCCTCTTCTTCTGCAGAACCGCCGATTTCGCCAATCATCACAATGGCATCGGTTTCAGGATCTTCTTGGAACATCTTTAAGATATCAATAAAGTTAGCGCCTGGAATAGGATCGCCGCCGATACCAACACAAGTAGATTGCCCAAAGCCCTCGTCAGTCGTTTGTTTAACGGCTTCATAAGTGAGCGTGCCAGAACGAGAAACAATACCAATGTTTCCTTTTTTATGAATATTGCCTGGCATAATCCCAATTTTACATTCATCAGGCGTAATCACACCTGGGCAATTTGGGCCGATCATTGTTACGCCAGTTTGTGCTAAACGTTGTTTAACTTGAAGCATATCTAGTGTCGGGATGCCTTCGGTAATACAAACAATAAGCTGAATACCTGCATCAATAGCTTCTAAAATCGCATCTTTACAGCCAGGCGCGGGAACGTAGATGACGGTTGCGGTTGCACCTGTGGCTTCTACCGCTTCACGCACGGTATTAAAAACAGGTAAGCCTAAATGTGTTGTGCCCCCTTTATTAGGCGAAACACCTCCAACTAACTGTGTGCCGTATGCGAGAGCTTGTTCACTGTGAAATGTGCCTTGTCCGCCTGTAAAACCTTGACAAATTACTTTTGTTTTTTTATCAATTAAAATCGACATTTTTCCTCCTAATTTGCAGATTTTACCGCTAATTCAGCCGCTTCTTTTAGTGATGAGGCTGCTAAAATACTTAATCCACTATTGGCTAATATTTCACGACCTTGTGTTGCGTTGGTACCTTCCAAACGTACAATAACAGGCACATTTACACCCACCTCATTTACGGCGGCAATGACTCCTTCAGCAATTAAATCACAACGTACAATACCACCGAAGATATTGACTAAAACGGTTTTCACATTTGGATCAGATAAAATCAGCTTAAATGCTGCCGCTACACGCTCTTTGGTTGCACCGCCGCCTACATCTAAGAAGTTAGCCGGTTTGCCACCATAGAGTTTTACAATATCCATCGTCCCCATTGCAAGCCCTGCACCGTTTACCATACAGCCAATATTACCATCTAATGCGACATAATTTAGGCTCCATTTTTCGGCTTCCGCTTCACGCTCATCATCTTGTGAGAGATCTTGCAATGCTTTTAGATCTGGGTGGCGATAAAGTGCGTTGCTATCAATCGTGATTTTTGCATCTAAACAGAGCAGTTTTCCTTCTTTGGTTACTACAAGTGGATTGACTTCTAATAAGGCGACGTCTTTATCTATGAATAATTTAGCCAGTTTTACAAAAATATCAGCGAATTGTTTAACTTCATCGCCTTTTAAGCCTAATTTGAAAGCAAGTTCACGCCCTTGATAAGCTTGACCACCTGTTAGTGGATCGATAGTCACTTTGTGAATTAACTCAGGTGTTTTTTCAGCCACTTCTTCAATATTCATACCACCCGCACTTGATGCCATAAATACCACTTTTTGTGCAGAGCGATCTAACACCGCCCCTAAATAGAGTTCACGGTCAATATTGCAAGTTTCTTCTACATAAATAGCGTTAACAGGTTGCCCGTTAGCATCTGTTTGGAAGGTAACTAAGCGTTTTCCTAACCATTGTTCAGAGAAGGCTTTCGCTTCATCAACATTGCGAACTAATTTTACCCCACCTGCCTTGCCTCTGCCCCCTGCGTGAACTTGGCATTTTACCGCCCACTGTTCGCCCTTTAGTTGTTTTATTGCTTCAACGGTTTCATCTGCTGAAAAGCAAGTGATACCTTCACTTACAGGCAGTCCATACTGCTTAAATATTTGTTTTGCTTGATACTCGTGTAGATTCATAGAGTTTCCTCATCGTGTTATGTTACTTTGCTTTGTGCAAAGAAAAGTAACCAAAAGAAAGCAGACCTTGCTTCGCCACTTTGTTTGCTTGACGCAAAAAGTAGAGCGTTTATCCGATTTTGTTAATTTTGATTAAAAATAGACCGCTTGTAGCGAACTACAAGCGGTCAAATTTATTAGATTTCTAGTAATAAGCGAGTTGGATCTTCCAGTAATTCTTTTACTGTGACTAAGAAACCAACAGACTCTTTGCCATCAATTAAGCGGTGATCGTAGCTTAAAGCCAAGTACATCATCGGGCGGATTACTACTTGTCCGTCAATCGCTACTGGGCGATCTTTAATTGCGTGCATACCTAAAATCGCACTTTGTGGTGGATTGATAATTGGGGTAGACATTAATGAGCCAAACACACCTCCATTGGTAATGGTGAAGTTACCGCCAGTTAAGTCTTCAACCGTTAATTTGCCATCACGCCCTTTTTCCGCAAGCTCTTTAATTTTCTTCTCAATGTCAGCCATACTCATTTTGTCACAATCCCGTAGCACGGGCGTTACTAGCCCACGAGGCGTTGACACTGCAATGCTGATATCAAAGTAGTTATGGTAAACCACATCATCACCATCAATAGAGGCATTGATTTCAGGGTAACGTTTAAGTGCTTCAACGACCGCTTTAATGTAGAACGACATAAAGCCTAAGCGTACACTATGTTGTTTTTCAAATTTTTCGCCATAGGTTTTACGCAAGTTCATAATTGGTTGCATATCTAACTCGTTGAAGGTGGTGAGCATTGCGGTTGTATTTTTTGCCTCAAGTAAACGTTCCGCAATACGTTTGCGTAACCGAGTCATTGGTACACGTTTTTCACTGCGGCTGCTGAAAGCAACCGTGCTGACGGTATTTTGATTCGTTGCTGATTCTTTTACTTGGTTGAGTTGAACGCGTTTGGCAATCTCTTTTTCAATGTCTTCACGAGTAATTCTTCCGCCTACGCCACTGCCTTGAATATCGGTTGCTTGTAAATCGTGTTCAGCTAATAAACGACGGATAGCAGGGCCTTGATCATCAGCGTTTGCGTGACTATTTTCAATAGCGGCATATTTACGATCTGATGGGGTTGCTTCCGTCTTTTGCTCAATGGTGGCTGAGCTAATATCACCTGCTTGAGCCGTCCCTAATTTTCCTAAAATTTGTTTTGAAATAACGGTTGCACCTTGTTGTTGGGTTATTTCAATCAGTACGCCGTCATTGGTAGCGGGTACTTCTAAAACGACTTTATCTGTTTCGATTTCGACTAGAATTTCATCACGTTTTACGCTGTCTCCCACTTTTTTATGCCATATAGCTACGCTTGCATCTGCGACAGATTCAGGAAGGTCTGGAGTTAAAATTTCGATTGTCATTTTATAATCCTTTTTCTTTAGAGGGTATGTAATCTACCTTATAATCAAATGTGTAAATTTTTGTTGAAAATTAACCGCTTGTAGGCGTATTTTATGCGACATTTTCATTTGATTAAGCTATCGTTAAAGCATCTTCAACAAGTTGTTTTTGCTGTTTTGCGTGCAGTGACGGATAGCCAACCGCTGGAGAAGCTGAAGCCGCTCTGCCTGCGTAAGTTAATTTTGCACCTTCTGGAATAGAGGCCTCAAAATTATGCTTACTGCAATACCACGCACCTTGATTTAATGGCTCTTCTTGACACCAGACAAAATCTTTTATGTGTGCATAAGGTTCAAGAGTTTGTTTCATTTCTTCAAGTGGGAATGGGTAGAGTTGTTCAATTCGAATAATCGCAACATCTGTTTGGTTATTCTCACGGCGTTTTTCAATTAAGTCATAATAGACTTTACCCGAACACATCACCACACGTTTAACTTGTTTCGGTTCGATGTTATCAATCTCGCCAATCACATTTTGGAATGAGCCATTAATCAGTTCATCAAGTGACGATACTGCAAGTGGGTGGCGTAACAAGGATTTAGGTGTAATGGCAACCAACGGACGACGCATTTTGCGAATTGCTTGGCGGCGTAGCATATGGTAAACCTGAGCGGGTGTTGATGGCACACAAACTTGGATATTTTGTTGTGCACAAAGTTGTAAATAACGCTCAATACGAGCAGAAGAATGCTCAGGTCCTTGACCTTCATAACCATGCGGAAGAAGCATCACTAAACCACACATTCTTCCCCATTTTTGTTCACCAGAGCTGATGAATTGGTCGATAACAATTTGTGCACCATTTGCAAAATCACCAAATTGAGCTTCCCAAATTGTTAAGGTTTTCGGATCGGTTGTCGCAAAACCATATTCAAAAGCAAGAACCGCTTCTTCAGAAAGCACCGAATCCCACACTTGGAAACGCCCTTGATTTGCATGTAACTGTGTTAATGGAACATAACCTGTACCATCTTGTTGATTATGGATTACTGCGTGGCGGTGGAAGAATGTGCCACGCCCAGCATCTTCACCAGAAAGGCGAACGTGTGAGCCTTCATCAAGTAAAGTAGCATACGCCATTGTTTCTGCCATTCCCCAGTCGAATAGTTTTTTGCCTTCGTACATTTCTTTACGATCAGCGTAGATTTTTTCAACACGGGAGTGGGCTTTTAATGATTCGGGATACTCACATACTCGTTTAGCAATCGTTAAGAAACGCGCTTTAGGAAATTTACTTTCGTATTGTGCTGTCCAATCATAGTTGAGATATTGTAACCAATCTACGGCAGCCATATCCATTTCACGCCATTCAGGCACTACGCGTTCACCATTATCTAAGGCATCACGATAAAGATTTAACATTTCAATTTCTTGATCGCTGGTTAATACCCCTTCGGCGATTAAACGATCAGCGTAAACTTTACGCGGTGTGGGGTGTTTTTTTATAATGCCATACATCATTGGTTGAGTGGCTAGTGGCTCATCTGCTTCATTATGGCCGTGACGGCGATATGAAATTAAATCAATGAAAATATCACGTTTAAATTTAGTACGATATTCCACCGCCATTCTTGCTGCGAATGCAACCGCTTCTGGGTCATCTCCATTTACATGAATGATGGGGGCTTGAATCATTTTAGCGATATCAGTACAAAATTCTGTTGAGCGAGTATCGCTTGGATTAGACGTAGTAAAGCCGATTTGATTATTAATCACTATGCGAATAGTGCCGCCTACTTTATAACCACGGGCATTCGCCATATTTAAGGTCTCTTGAACAACACCTTGTCCTGCAACTGCAGAATCACCGTGAACAGTAATTGCTAATACTTTTTCGTGCTCGGTATCACGTATACGCTCTTGTCTTGCACGAACAGAACCGATTACTACAGGACTTACGATCTCCAAATGTGATGGGTTGAACGCTAAGGTGAGGTGAACGTTTTTATCATCTACAGCAAAATTTGAAGAGAAACCTTGATGGTACTTCACATCGCCAGTACGGCTCTCATCAGTGTGTTTACCTGCAAATTCATCAAATAATTCTGCAGGGCGTTTACCAAATACGTTCACTAACATATTTAAACGACCACGATGAGCCATACCTACAACGACATCTGTCATTCCTTGGCGAGAGGCGTGGCGAATGATCTCTTTCATCATTGGAATAAAGGCATCACTTCCTTCTAAAGAGAAGCGCTTAGCTCCAGGGAATTTCGCCCCTAAGTAACGTTCTAAGCCATCTGCTGCGGTTAATTCACTTAATAAATTCAGTTTTTCTTTTTTTGTGGAAAGAGGTTTATTTAATACGCTCTCCATTTTTGTTTGTAGCCAGTTACGTTGTTCAATATCTTGAACGTGCATAAATTCTAAGCCAATTGAGCCTAAATAAGTTTCTTTTAACGCATCATTGAGTTCGCTTAGTTTCATTGTATCTTTATCATACACATAGCGACCAACAGTAAAGGTTTCATTGAGTTCTTCATCTGTGAATCCGTGATACTTGTAATCCAATTCAGGCACACTAGAGGTTTTCCAGCGATAATAGCCAAGTGGATCGAGTTTGGCTTCTAAATAACCACGAAAGCGGTGGGCATTAATCCATTGCAGTAAACGAACTTGCTTCGCACCAGCTTCTGGATCAATAACTGTTACAGATTGAGGTTGTTGTTCGCGTACTAATTTACGGAAGTAGTCACGCACTTTAGAATGAGGCTGTTCAATATGAGGAATGTTGGGAAATGAGTCAAAAATGCATCTCCAGCTTTCATCAACGCTTGCTGGATTTTCTAAATACTGTTCATAAATTTCTTCGACATAAGATTGGTTTGTGCCACCTAGAGGCGATGAAGTAATCCAATCATCAAAATTTTTATATTGCATAAAGACCTAACCTAATTTTAGCGTGTTGAATCATAGTGCTATTATACTTGAAATAAAGTAAATAAAATGTGATATAAGTCTGATTTTTATATAATTGTTGATTTATAAGCGGTTATTTTTAGCAAAAATTTTACAAATACTAAACAGAATAAAACTTTAATATTTACACTGACATTCGTCTAAACAAACATCGCCGTGTAGATTATGGTGGTGATTATGGCTGTGTGAATAAAATGCGACATTTCGAGCAAATTGATCGCCAAAGAAATGAATGAAACTAGGATCATGAGTAATCACTTCTGGTGTGCCTTGGCAGCAGATGTGTTTATTCACGCAAAGTACTTCATCCGTATTTGCCATTACAATATTTAAATCGTGCGAAACTATTAAAATAGCACAATTTAGCCAAGAGCGGGTCTGATTTAATAGTTGATAGAGTTCAGTTTGCCCTGTAATATCTACCCCTTGCATTGGCTCATCTAATACTAATAATTGAGGTTTATTTAAGATAGCTCGGGCAAGTAAAACACGTTGTAGCTCTCCGCCAGACAATTTCTGCATACTGTTTTGCGCTAAATGGTGGATAGCAAACATAGACAATGCTTCTTCAATCATCGCTTTATTAGTATGCGGTTTGAGACCAAGAAAATGACTCACCGTTATAGGCATAGACGGATCTAAATGCAGTTTTTGTGGCACATAGCCAATTTTTAAGTCTTTATGGTGAACGACTTTGCCTTTAGTTGGGGTAATTAATTTTAGCAATACTTTGAGTAAGGTTGATTTACCGCCGCCATTTGGTCCAACAATTGTTGTAATGGAGTTAGGGTAAATAGATAAATTGATATTGTGTAAAGCTTTCTGATTGTTAAATACGACCTCTATATCATGTAATGAGACCAAAGGCTGATGTTGTTTAGTTAAGGCAATTTTTGTGGCATTTAGGCTGGGTATTAGTTGATTAATTTTCATTACGATAAAAAATTTAAGGACACTGAAATAAAAGTAGCGGATTTTTTACTTGATGACAATAGAATAAATGAATTTTTTCTTAGTAAGATAGTCTATTAGGAAATTATGTAAATTTTAGTAAATAATTTAATAAAGAGAGAGATAGTTTGCAGTATGTAATTTTAGCAAGAGATCGTAAACAGCGTAAGAAACACTTAAAAATAATGGTTTTTTTATTAGCTGTCTTTAGTTTGCTTGTTGGTATTGTTCTCACATTAAAAGAACAATCTGCAATAAGTAAGAACGCTACACAAGAAAATCTAGTAGTTTTGTCCCATCAAGATGAACTACATACCAATATTACTCCGCAAAAGGGTAATATTTTCATTCAGCATATTACAAATTTAATAACCCAATCTACTCTTTCTATAGAGGGAAAGGATTTTCTTGTTGAAGACCAAGCCGCGACTTCTTATGAAGATGGCTTGACAAATGAAGATGATGAAGTTGAAAAGCTTATTGATACAGCAGAACTTCCTACGGAAGCAGAAAAAGTATTAGAAGATATTGTTGATGTGGCAGATCAGGCATTAAGAATTCAAAATCAATTTAGTTATACGGTGGCAGTAGGTGATAAACTAAGACATGTATTAGAGCAATCAGGGCTGGATGCTTCAGTTGCCAGCGATTTGATTAAACAATATTCATCATTAGCTCAATTAGAATCAGGACAACAATTTTACTGGGTGTTGGATAAAGACGGCGAGTTGGAATATCTAAACTGGTTAGTTTCAGAGAAAGAAGAGCGTGTTTATGAACGGCAAGCAAATGGCAAATTTACTTATCAAAAATTTAATAAAAAAGGTGAATGGAAGCAAGATGTTGTACGTGGCACGATTCAAAATAGTTTCACGGCTAGTTTGAAAGCAGTAGGGCTTTCTGGTCGTCAAATTAACCAATTAGCGGTTGGATTACAATCACAGATTGCGACGAATAAACTGAAAAAAAAGGATAAATTTGCTATTTTAATTAAGCGTGAATATATAAACGGAAAAGTAACCGATTTAGGTAATGTAGAAGGTATCCTCGTAATTAGTGGCAAAAAAAGTTATTATGCAATCCAAGCGGATAATGGACGATATTATAGTCGCTATGGTGAAACGTTAAGTGGTGGATTTGCTCGACATCCATTATTATATGCAGCAAGAGTGACTTCTTCATTTAACCTAACACGTAGACATCCAATCACTCGCCTTATTAGTCCGCATAAAGGGGTAGATTATGGTATTCCAATAGGTACACCAATTATTGCACCTAGTGATGGAGTAGTTGAGCGTGTAGCATATCAAGCCAGAGGAGCAGGACGTTATATCAAAATTAAACACGGCCATATTTCCACTGTTTATATGCACTTAAGTAAAGCGTTGGTAAAGCCAGGGCAAAGAGTGAAAAAAGGTGAGCGTATAGCTTTATCTGGCAATTCAGGAGGTTCCACAGGACCTCATTTACACTATGAGTTTCATATTAATGGGCGACCCGTCAATCCAATGACGGTAAAATTACCAGGGTCAAGTTTAGGTATGAGCAACAAAGAACGCCAAGCATTCTTAAATAAAGCCAAGAATGTGATAGCAAAACTAAAAATGTAAGGACATCTAATGAAAAAAAATGCAATTGCACTCGGATTAATGTTTTTATCAGCATCAGTTTTTGCCTCTGATGCAAACTTAAAAAAACAGTTAGAACAGATAGGGGCAACAGAGGTGAAAATTTCTGATTCGCCGTTAGCTGGTTTTAAAATGGCAACGTCAAATGAAGGCATTATTTATATTAGCCAAGACGGACGTTATGTGATTCAGGGCAAGGTTTTTGAATTGAAAAATGGCAAGGTGGTTGATATTACCAATCAAGAATTACTTGCAGAGTTAAATACTTATACTAATGAAATGATTATTTATCCAGCAAAAAATGAAAAGCACGTGATTACCGTATTTATGGATATTACGTGCCATTATTGCCACTTATTACACGAAAGAATAAAAGAATACAATGAGTTAGGAATTACTATTCGGTATTTAGCATTTCCTCGAGGTGGTATGAATAGCCAAACGGCAAAACAAATGGAAGCGATTTGGACGGCTAAAGATAAAATAACAGCATTAAATAATGCTGAGAACGGAAATTTACCAACTCAGTTAAAGACGCCAGATATTGTCAAAAAACATTACCAATTAGGAATCAAGTTTGGTGTAACAGGCACACCAAGTATGGTTACCTCAGAAGGTGAATTAATTGGTGGCTATGTTGAGCCGAAAGAGCTTATTAAAATGCTTGAGCAATAATAACAAATAATACAAGCGGTTAGATTTTGTAAAAATATTGCAAATTCAGACCGCTTGTATTGATTTTTAAGGATTTTTAGCTTTTGCTCCTACAGTGCCTTTCCAGCTATTATCTTTATCATTATGATCATCGTAATCTAATGTTCCAGCTAGAACTTCCCCGTTTTTACCATATATGGCACCATTGAATGTGGCGTTAGCCGATCTATTATCATATAGCCGACCAAAAACATCACCTTTTTCTGATACTGTTACACCTGCTTCATTTGGCTTTTCTTTTAACTCGAAATGTTCTTTATTTTTTCCGAATAGTTCCATAAATAGCCGCTTATCTTCTTCACGATAAGAGGCTTTCACATCTCCTTTTAGTGCTGTAACAGGTTGATTTTTATAGTAATAAAAGAAAGATCCCTCATAGTTGATATTATGAGTTGGACGTGCTTTTTGTGACTGATCCATTTCTAACATCGGAAAAGTGTAATGTGTCACGATTTCATCACCTACGTTATTGATATTTGGCTTAGTGTGAGTAAATGACGCATAGCCGACATAGCCAAGGAATTGCCCTGATTGGTCAAATAATTCTGTTACTTCTTGGGAGCTAACTATCATTTTTTTGTGTAATGGGAGCATTTGAATTTTCCCATTATCATCAAGTTTTAGTGAAATCCATTCCCCTGATTCAAAACTACCTCCGTTACGGCTTAACGTATTGAAAATAGCTGCCTTAGTTAACGGTTTTTCATTTTTATCGTTCGGTTTTATTGGATTAGGTTCAGTTTTAGGTTGCTCAATAGTTGGTTTTTCAGCTTTGGGTTTAATATTATTTTCTGCTTTTTTAGCAGGGGGAGCTACTGCATTTTTCGATGGCACTAATACGTGTTCTTTTTGTTGATTGCCTGAACTGCCACCGCCACCGCTGCTACAAGCGGTTAAAATCATCGTAGATAGCAAGGTGAGGGTAAATTTATTCAATATTTTCATTAATTACTCCTTAAATAAACTATGTATATAAAAAGTGGATCATATCCTATACATTTCGGTGTAAGATAATAGACTAAAAATGATAAAAATCAATAGATAGTTTGAGGTGGCAGTGATTGAATGATTAATTTTCTTGAAAAGGTTGAATTATTGCAAAATTTATGCAAAATCAGACCGCTTGTTATTCTAAAAAAAGAAGAGTATTGTGGAAAAATTAATTAAAAAGCGTCCTTTATTAACGACTAAAACCTTATCTGAAAATACGCTATTAAATCGGATTTATCAAAGTCGAGGCATAAAAACAACGAAAGAGTTAGAGCATCATCTCCAACATTTACACAGACCGCAACAACTAGCCAATATTGAACAAGCAGTTGATTTATTAATTAATGCGTTTGATAAACAAAGCCGAATTGTGATTGTGGGCGATTTTGATGCTGATGGCGCAACTAGCACAGCACTGGCAATTATTGCACTAAGACAGCTCGGTTTTGAGCAGGTTGATTATTTGATTCCAGATCGTTTTTCACAAGGTTATGGGTTGAGTGTTGCGGTTGCAGAAATTGTTATAGCAAAGGGGGCTGATTTAGTTTTAACAGTGGATAATGGTATTTCTTCGTTTGAAGGCGTTGAATTACTGAAACAGAATGATATTCAAGTTCTGATTACCGATCACCATTTACCTCCTGAAGCATTACCTATTGCTGATGCGATGATCAATCCCAATTTACCATTTTGTACCTTTCCTTCCAAATCGTTGGCGGGTGTTGGCGTTATTTTTTATGTGATGATGGCGCTTCGCGCTAGAATGCGAGAGCAAAAATATTTTCATAATAAAGTAGAACCAAATTTTGCAGAGCTTTTAGATTTAGTTGCTTTAGGCACGGTAGCAGATGTTGTACCGCTTGATCAAAATAATCGAATTTTAGTATATCAAGGGCTTCAAAGAATCCGTTCTGGTCATTGCCGTTTGGGGATAAAAGCATTAGCGGAAGTGAGTAAGCGTGAGCTTTTAACCTTACAAGCCTCAGATTTAGGTTTTGTGATTGCACCAAGACTGAATGCAGCGGGCAGGCTTGAAAATATGTCTTTAGGCGTTGAGTTGCTAATTTGTAACAATATGGATATAGCTCGCCAGCTTGCTTTTGAGCTAGATTCCCTTAATCAGACTCGAAAAGAGTTTGAACAAGAGATGAAAACTGAAGCCTTAGCAATTTGTGCAAACTTGCCAAGTTTGTCTCAATCTCAACAAGCCCACGGTATTGTGTTATATCAAGCAGATTGGCACCAAGGTGTAATTGGTATTCTTGCTTCTCGCATTAAAGATCAATTTCATCGTCCAGTTATTGTATTTGCACAAGAAAGTGAAAATAGTGAATGCTTAAAAGGTTCCGCTCGTTCTATTTCGGGCTTGCATATGCGAGATGTGTTGGAACATATTAATATGCAATATCCAGAATTAATCACTAAATTTGGTGGGCACGCAATGGCAGCAGGTTTGACAATTCATCAAACTCAATTAAACACCTTTAAACAAGTTTTTGATCAAACCATTAATGAAATTTTAGAACCAGAACAATTACAAGGCATTATTTATACTGATGGAGAGCTTGCAGAAGAGGATTTCACTATTGCAAATGCGGAAATGTTTCGTTGTGCAGGACCTTGGGGGCAACATTTCCCAGAGCCAAGTTTTGAAGGCGAATTTAGTATTTTGCAACAAAAATTATTGGCAGGTAAGCATTTGAAGTTGATTTTACAATCGGAAAAAGGACAATTATTAGAGGCAATTTGGTTTAATGTTGAGGTAAGTTTATTTCCAGATTTGTCGGCTAAAAAGGCGAAATTTGTGTATAAATTAGATATAAATGAATTCAGAGATAGCAAAAGGTTACAATTAAAGGTTGAATATATGCGTTATATTTAATGACTTTACGTAAAATTTAATGAATTCATTATCGTTGTATTGTAGAATTGTTGTAAATATATCGTTTATGTATAAATAAATTATTAAAGCGTTTTTAAATAAGTTAAATAAGGAACTTAATATGAAAATGGAAAAAACAAATATTTTCCGTATGTTTTTATTATCAAGTGTTGCACTAGCGGTTGCTGCCTGTGGTAACTTAAGCAAAGTGAGTGATGAAGGAACAACTGAAAATCCGGTATTCCCAACAATTCCAGCATCTAAATTCAACCACGATGGTTCTCAATTTGGTTCATGGCCAAATTGGGAAAATGTTCGCCAAATTGAAAAAGGAATGAACAAAGATCAATTATATAATCTAATTGGTCGCCCTCACTTTGAAGAAGGCTTGTATGGTGTGCGTGAATGGGATTATGTTTTTAACTATCGTGAAAATGGTGTGCATAAAATGTGTCAATTCAAAATTTTATTTGACAAAAATATGGACGCACAAAGCTTCTTCTGGTATCCAAATGGTTGTAATGGTAACTCATCATTCAGTTTAACTGGCGACTATTTATTTGATTTCGATAAAGCAACCTTAACGAATAAAGGTACAGAAGTCATTGATAATATAGCACAGCAATTAAAGGCGACGGGTGCACAAAAAATCAAAGTTGCAGGTTACACAGACCGTTTAGGTTCTGAGCAATACAACTTAGATTTATCGCAACGCCGTTCTAATGCGGTTAAAGAACGTTTAATTCAACAAGGTATTAATGCTCACATTGACGCTGTAGGTTATGGTAAGGCAAACCAAATTAAATCTTGTGAGGGTTATGCTTATGCAAGCCAAGCAGAAAAAGATTGTTTGCGTCCTAATCGTCGTGTAGAAATTTCCGCAAACGGTGGTGTACTTAAACAAAATGAGAGTGGTAATGTGGCTGGCCCTCATGGTCCAGCACCACTTTACCAAACACCAGCATATAATAGTGGTAAATAATTTCTAGTTTTAACTAACTTAGAGTAAAATATAAAGGCAGCCAGAATGGTTGTCTTTTCTTTTTTCTTATCTACTATTTTTTCAGGAGAATGCTATGAATTACCAAGCTGTCGCTTTTGATTTAGATGGAACCTTACTTTCATCAAATGCTACGATTTTAGAATCAAGTAAACAGGCAATTAAACAGATAAGAGAGAAGGGCATAAAAGTTTATTTTGTAACAGGCAGGCATCATACTGCTGTTCGCCCATATTATGTTGAACTTGACTTAGACACACCTGTAGTTTGCTGTAATGGTACTTATGTTTATGATTTTAAAAATGAAAAAGCACTTATTGGTAATCCGTTACCAGCAGAAGTTGCGTCTAAACTAATTAATGATGCACAAGCTCAAGGTATTCATACGGCCGTTTATTTTGAAGATGCGATGACTTATGAAACCCAGAATATTCATTTTGAAAAATTTCAAAAATGGGTGGAATCTTGTCCAGAAGCTGTTCGCCCGAATGTTTATCAAGTTGAGAAGTTCCAACAAGAAATTGATAAAGGATTAACCGTTTGGAAAGTATTAATCAGCGATCCAGATTTAACTAAAATGCAAAAATTTGTTGAAAAATTACCGCTTGATCAAGTTAGCCCTGAATGGTCTTGGGTAGATCGTGTGGATATTACCAATGTCGGCAATAGTAAAGGGAAAAAGTTGGCAGAATTATTGAAAACAGAAGGTATTGAACTACAAAAAGTCATCGCATTTGGTGATAATTTTAATGATATCTCAATGTTAGACATTGTTGGATTAGGAATTGCAATGGGGGGGGCAGAAGAGGCTGTTCAGCAAAAAGCGAAGAAAATGATAGGTTCTAATAACGAAGATAGCATTTCTGAGGAATTAAAGACGCAATTTAATCTATAAATTATGATTAAACCGAAAGACTCAATTGGGCGACGTATTGGCATTTATTTTCTGATAATGATCGTATTTGCCTCTATTATTAGTACGATTTCGCTGGGTATTATGTGGAGTAATAAATCGGATGCGAGCCTGATTAATGTATCTGGCTCGCTTCGAATGCAAACTTATCGTTTATTATCTGAAATGGATACCAAGCAAGACGTGCTACCTGAGCGTTTATTAGAGTACCATCGTACTTTGCATTCTACTGAATTGAGCTCGCTGAAACAGAGCTTTTTATTGCCTGATAACGTAATCCAAAGTTATCAGCAATTATTAAAAGAGTGGTATGCAATGCAATCTTATGTAAATCAAAATGATCGAGTGAGCTACGCGGTTCATATTGATGAATACGTTAAACAAGTTGATGATTTTGTACTCCGTTTACAAGAGTTTGCGGAACTTAAATTAAAAATTGCTACAGGCGTGATTGCAATAGCAATGCTACTGATTATCGCCCTTGCTTATATTGGCGTGTGGTACACTCGTAAAAGTATCATCACACCGCTTAAACAATTAGTAAAAGCGAGTTGGCAAATTCAAAATAAGGATTTTGACCACATAAAATTGGCAGTCAATGAGCTTAACGAATTAGGCGTACTTTCTTCCACTTTTACTGCAATGTCGAGTGAATTGTTAAAACTATACACTTCACTAGAAGATAAGGTGCAGGACAAAACTCGCCGTTTACTTGCTGTAAATCGTTCGCTATTGGTACTGTATCAATGCTCCCAGTTATTAACAACAAAGCCGATTAGTAAAGCGGTGCTAGATCAAGTGGTGAAAACAGTGTTTGATAATGAACATCTACTAGGCATTGAGTTACAAGTGTATGGAGCAGATGATTGGAATGTGAAGATTGGCGGCAGTCAGAAGGTTGAATGGCAGGTATGTGAAATTGCGATTAAAAATGAAAAAATTGGCATTTTACGCTGGCAGCCATCACTTGTTTGCCCCGATGAGCGATTGATCCAAAACGTTTCAGAGATGATTGGAAATAGCCTTTATGTCGTACAAATGCAAAAACAACAGCAGCAATTAGTACTAATGGAGGAGCGGGCGATTATTGCCCGTGAATTACATGATTCCTTAGCCCAATCGCTGACTTTTTTTAAAATTCAAGTAAGCTTACTTAAATTAGCAAAAACCGATGAAAAACGTAATGAAATATTAGTAAAATTTGAAAGTGCATTAAATGATGCTTATAGCCAGCTTAGAGAACTGCTTTCAACCTTTAGATTGACTATTCAAGAGGCAAATTTACAACAAGCGTTAGAAAAAATTGTCGAAAGCTTAAGACCGAAAACGTCTGCCCAAATTCGCTTAAGCTGTAAATTACCATCGCATATGTTTAATGCCCAGCAGCAAGTTCACGTATTGCAAATTGTGCGGGAAGCGGTAATTAATGCGATTAAACACGCTGATGCTACTGAAATTAGTGTCATTGCTGAATCGAATGATGATGGTGAGCCTTGTCTGATTATTCAAAATAATGGTAAAAGCTTACCTGAAAAGACGCAGATTGAAGGTCATTATGGATTAACTATTATGCAGGAACGAGCTGCTGAATTGAAGGCCGAGTTTTCCATTCAAAATCTAGAAGATGGTGGTGTGAAAGTGCAAATCTTACTACCGAATATGATAAGCAAGCGGTGATTTTTTACTAAAAATTTACAAATAAGAGCTAAAAAGGAAATAAAATGCAGATCCGAAAAGCAATAGAAGCGGATTTTGAAATTATCTTAGATATCTACAATCAGGCGATTCCAACCTGGCAAATTACTGCAGATTTGGTGTTTGCGACTACGGAAAATCGCCGAAAATGGTTTGATTTTCATCTTCAAAGCAAGCAATACCCGATTTGGGTCGTAGAAGATGAAACAGGTGTGGCTGGCTGGTTTAGTTTTTCTCCATTTTACGAGAGGCCTGCTTTTGTGCATACTTCCGAAATCAGTATCTATTTAGATGAAAAATCAAAAGGTAAAGGTTATGGCTCAAAAATTATTGAGTTTATGCAGGCAGAAATGCTAAATCATAATATTCATACTTTAATGGCGTATGTGTTTGAACTGAATACAGTTAGCCAAAATCTAATGAAAAAATATGGTTTTGAACAGTGGGGATGCTTTCCAAATATTGCCAATATGGGGAAAGATGAACAGGGTAATGATAAATGGCGAACTTTACTGATGATGTCTTACCAAAAAGGGATTGTATAGATGTATCAGCTTGAGGCTACAAATATCACATCAAGAGAATAAAATGGAAAAAATAAAAGTTGTACTTGCTACTAGCAATTTAGGTAAAGTCAAAGAGATGGCGGACGTGTTAGCTGAATTTGGTTTTGAGGTGATCGCACAAAGTGAATTTGGTATTGAAACGCCTGAAGAAACGGGATTAACTTTTGTCGAAAATGCGTTAATTAAAGCCAGATTTGCCTCTAAAATCACAGGGCTTCCAGCAATTGCAGATGATTCAGGTTTATCAGTGGAAGCATTAGATGGTGAGCCTGGTTTATATTCTTCTCGCTATGCTGGTGAGCAAGCAACTGATGCGGATAATCGTAAAAAATTATTAACAGTGATGTCGGATAAGGACAATCGCTTAGCGAAATTTGTGAGCTGTATTGTATTTTTAAAACATGAAACTGATCCAACGCCTTACATTGCATTGGGGGAATGTGTTGGAGAAATTTTAACAGAGGAAAGAGGTAAGAATGGGTTTGGTTATGATTCACTCTTTTTCTTTCCGCCTAAAAATCGGAGCTTTGCGGAATTAGAAACTCAAGAGAAAAAAGCAATTTCACATCGTGCTATTGCTTTAGCGCATTTACAACAGCAATTAAGAGGAAATAAATAATGATCATTACAACAACGCCAACTATTGAAGGTAAGCAAATCATTGAATATAAAGGCTTAGTATTTGGTGAGGTAGTATCTGGTGCGAATTTTATTCGTGATTTTTTAGCCGGTATTACCGATATTATTGGTGGACGTGCAGGTGCTTATGAAAGCAAATTGAATAGTTCGCGTCAGCAGGCATTAGCCGAGTTAGAAAAAGAAGCAAAGAAAGTAGGGGCGAATGCCGTGGTTGGTGTTTCAATGGAATACCAATCTATGGGCGGTGATAAAGGTATGTTCATCGTGGTAGCAACAGGTACTGCGGTTGTGCTTCGCTAGTATGTCATCTCATCAACAAACATTAACACCTTATTTCTGGCAAGAAAAATCACTATTGGAGATGAATGAGGCAGAGTGGGAAGCACTGTGCGATGGGTGTGGTAAATGTTGCTATCGTAAATATATTCAAGGTCGAGGTAAACGAGAGCAACTTTATTACACATCGGTAGCCTGTAATTTATTAGATGTAAATACAGGACGCTGCACGAATTACTCAAATCGTTTCATCATTGAGTCTGATTGTACCAAGTTGACCAAAAAGAATTTACCTGATTTTGGCTGGTTGCCGAAAACTTGTGCCTATCGCTTATTATATGAAGGGAAGCCTTTGTATGATTGGCACCCACTGATCTCAAAAGATCCTAATTCGGTAAAAAATGCAGGTATATTAATTGCTAATGGCATTCACGAAAAAGAGGTAATTGATTGGTTTGAATTTGTGATTGATGAGGTTTGATAAAAGGCGTTTAAAAACGCCTTTTGCTTTGTTTATTCAGCTTTTGCCATTTCAAATTCAATGAGCATCATTAAAATATGAATGACTTTAATATGGATTTCTTGAATGCGATCGGCATAACGGAAATGAGGTACGCGAATTTCCACGTCGGCGAGCCCAGCCATTTGACCGCCATCTTTGCCTGTCATCGCAATAACCTTGATTCCTTTCTCTTTGGCTACTTTAATTGCATTTAATACATTTTTAGAGTTGCCTGAAGTTGATAACCCAAATAACACATCGCCTGTTTGCCCAACGGCTTCCAAATAGCGAGAGAACACAAACTCATAACCAAAGTCGTTACTGACACAGCTTAAATGGCTTACATCAGAAATCGCAATTGCAGGATAGCCAGGGCGATTTTCACGATAACGACCTGTTAATTCTTCGGCAAAGTGCATAGCATCACAGTGAGAGCCCCCGTTACCGCAAGAAATTACTTTTCCGCCTTGTTTAAAACTATTAGCAATCAGTAAAGCTGCTTCTTCAATAAGCTTAATGTTGTTTTCATCAAGCATAAATTTGTCTAACACATCGGCTGCTTCTTGAAGCTCTGCTTTAATTTGTTCTAAATACATCATTTGCTCCTTTTGCAAAAAAATTCTCTTTTTTGACCGCTTGATCGGTTAAAAGTGCGATAAGTTTAGAAGATCAAATCAATCTTGTAAATTAGCTTAGATCAAATAATCGCATTCTTATTGTAAAGAAAATTGTAAACAAAAGTTTCCAAAATTAAAAAATAGCGGTATGATTTGCTTATCAAACTTGCTACGATAGGAAAATATATGACAGCCCAGCTAGAATGCTTTAAGAAGATTATTGGGAAATCAATAAAAATTAAAGAAGTGATTTCTCAAGCTCAGAAATTTGCCAATCTTAATGCACCATTACTTATTCAAGGTGAAACGGGTACAGGAAAAGATCTATTTGCGAAAGCTTGTCATCATTTTAGCACGCGTAGCACGCAAAAATTCATTGCGGTAAATTGTGCAGGGCTGCCCGAAGAAGAAGCAGAAACGGAGATGTTTGGGCATCGTGGTGGTGATGCTGATTCAATTGGTTTTTTTGAATATGCTCACGGCGGTACAGTGCTGCTTGATTCTATTTCGGAATTATCCCTTGAAATGCAGGCAAAATTACTCCGCTTTTTAAATGATGGTTCGTTTAGACGAGTAGGAGAAGATCAGGAAGTCAATGTTGATGTGAGAGTGATTTGTACCTCGCAAAAGCCGTTATCTCAGCTTGTTTTAGCTGGTAAAGTTAGGGAAGATCTCTATCATAGATTAAACGTCTTAACACTAAATTTACCACCGCTGCGTGAGCGTAAAGAAGATATTCCTTTATTAGCCGATTATTTTATTACTCAAGAGAGCAAACGGCTTGGCGTGAGTAAATTAGAATATGATAATGCTTTCTTGCAAGCGTTACAGTGTTATCACTGGCCGGGTAATTTGCGTGAATTTTATAATGCTATTTACCGAGCTTGTACACTTGCACAGGGTTATCAATTAGCGGTAAAAGATTTAAATTTGCCTGATGATAAGGTAGAAGAAAATGAAGTCTCTCTTGAAAATGCAACCCTTGAAGAAATGATGGGACAATATGAGGCACATTTGCTGCAAAAATTCTATTTAGCGTACCCAAGCACACGAAAATTAGCGAAACGCCTAGGGCTTTCACATACAGCGGTCGCTAATAAATTGCGTCAGTATGGCTTAACCAAAAACGGAAATGTTAAAGATGAATAAACTAGCGGTCATTTTTTCAATGATTTTTGCAAGTCTCTGTCTAAATTCAAATGCTTATGCTGCACCGAGCATTCCTAAAGAATTGCAGGCAAATAGTTTGGTTTATTGCACGACTTCGTCGGGGCTGTCATTTAACCCACAAAAATCAGATGTAAGCTCAAATATGAACGTGGTGACCGAACAGATCTACGATAAATTATTTGAATTTAATTCAAAGAAAAATCGCCTTGAGGCAGCATTAGCCGAGAGTTATTCAATTAGTGATGATGGATTAATCATCACTTTGCATTTAAGAAAAAATGTGGCTTTTCATACGACTAAATGGTTTACTCCTACGCGTACGTTAAATGCAGAAGACGTTGTTTTCTCGCTTAATAGAATGATTGGGAGGGAAGGGGACCTACCTGAAGTAGAGGTTATGGCAGAGCGTGCATTGAATCATCAACGCCAAAGCTATGTTTACCAAAAAGCAACAAGTCAAATTTATTTTCCTTATTTTGAGAGTGTGGATTTAGTGAATAAAATTGCTCATATCAGCTCGCCTTCAAATCATATTGTGCAGATAGCATTAACTAAGCCAGATTCTTCGTTATTAGCTCATTTAGCCAGCCAATATGCGGTCATTTTGTCTAAAGAATATGCACTACAGCTTAATGCAGATGAAAATTTGGTTCAGCTCGATCTTTTGCCTGTTGGAACAGGTGTTTATCAACTCGACAGTTACGAAAATAATAACTATGTTAGATTAAAACCGAATCCTAATTATTGGGGCAAGAAAGCCTATATTGAAAATATGATTGTTGATTTTTCCACCGAAGCGACGGGAAGAATGGCTAAATTTTTAAATAATGAGTGTGATGTGGTGGCTTTTCCAGAGCCAAGCCAACGCGTGGTTTTAACTGACCAGCAGCTGATTGAGAATAAAGGGGCAAATTTAGTTTATTTAGCCTTTAATATGCAAAAAGAAATTGGGAAAAATCTTGCACTACGCCAACAGATTGCCGCTAGTATCAATCGACAACGAATTGCTGAGAAATTATTTTATAATATGGGTGAAGTGGCTGATAATGTATTGCCCACCGCTTTATGGGCAGAAAAGAATAAAGAGAGCTATTCTTATGATGCTTTAAAGGACAGTGAACAAGCGGTCAAAAAAGGTAAAAATTTTGCAAATATAGACCGCTTGATCTTGTGGGTCATTGATGAAAAACGAGTGTATAATCCACACCCAATTAAAATGGCAGAGATGATTCGATCAGATTTAGCCGCTAAACATTTAGCGGTAGATATTCGCAAAGTCAGCCGTGCGTATTTAGTGCAACAGCTTGAAAATAAAACAGCCGATTATGATTTAATTTTAGGCGGCTGGTTGGCAAATAATCTAGATCCGAATCATTTTCTAGAAGCATTATTAAGTTGTAAAACAGCAGAGACGGTGACTAATTTATCGAATTGGTGTAATGAAGACTTTAATTTCTGGCTAGAGACTGCTCGCTTAAGTAATGATTCAGCATCATCTAACTTATTGTATGAATTTGCACAAAATTTATTAGAAGAACAGTTGCCAATTTTGCCATTAGTTAATGCAAATCGTGTATTAGTGATAAAAAATGGTATTCAACAGGCGGAAATTTCGCCTTTGGGGCAGGTTAAATTATCTGAACTGCGTTTAAGTTCGGAGAATAGAAAAGGGAATTAATATGTTAATAGCCTTTATCCGAAAAATATTTCTTACATTGATTACACTGATTTTTTTATCCATTATCAGCTTTCATATTTTGCTTCGAGATCCGCTAAATCACCTAACAGATCTGAATTGGTTCGATGCTTATTTTAATTATCTAAAATTGTTACTTCGTGGCGATTTTGGCATTAGTTTTAATAATGGACAGCCATTGACCGAGCAAATTTTACAAGTATTTCCTGCCACTATTACACTTTGTCTATCAGCGTTAATACTTTCGCTTATTGTTGGGATTCCACTTGGCTTTTTTGCCGCTACTCAGCAGAAAAATATGATAGGTAAAATGATGAGTATTTTAGGCTCTTTAAGTTTAGCCGTACCGGTATTTTGGCTTGCTTTAGTCTTGATGTATTATGCCTCGCTGAATCAATGGGCAATTTCTACAATGGGTGAAATCCATCCTATTTATTCTAAGCAAAGTGTAACAGGCTTTTTATTATTAGATATTTGGCTGTCGGATAGCCCTTATAAATTAAAAATGCTACAAAATGCATTACATCATTTAGCTATGCCAACGTTAGTGCTGGCAATTCCAGCAATCCTTGAAATTATGTATGTTACTCAAGCGAGAGCAGCTTATGTTATGAAGCAAAATTATATCAAAATTGCGAAAACACGAGGCTGGACACCATTTAAAATCTGGACAACACATATTCTCCGTAATACTTTACCTTCCTTAGTGCCGATGATTGCCCGTACGTTTATTCTGATTTTTGCCTTCGGAATGTTAATTGAGAATATTTTCAGTTGGGGGGGGATTGGACGCTGGCTAATCAATGCATTGGCTATTCAAGATTACAATGCTATTTCATCTGGTGTTGTTGCTATTGGTGTGTTTGTTTTATTGGTAGATATGATGACAGGCCTTATTCGAGTGATATTAGACCCTTCAGATAAAAAGGATTGGTATGGCTCTTATTAAAGAACCCGAGCAATTTAGAGAAACGGAATCGTTTAAAAAGTTCTGGCGATATTTTCGTCAAGATAAAGTGGCACTTGGCAGCTTTTATCTTTTTGGGTTATTACTCACGCTCGTTTTTTTTGGCAGTTTACTTGCTCCTTATAATTACAATCAGCAGTTTGTTGGTTTAGAATTAATGCCACCATCTTGGGACGATAACGGACAAATCAGCCATTTTCTGGGCACAGATGATTTAGGAAGAGATATTTTAAGCCGTATTATGTATGGTTTTTATTACACCGTTGGCTCAGCGTTAATGATTACGGTGCTAATTGCCGTAATTGGAGGAGGAATCGGTATATTAGCAGGCTTGAAAAAAGGTAAGTCCGTTTGGTTTATTAGCCATTTATTTGATACCTTTTTATTTATGCCCATTTTGCTGATTGCGATTATTATTGCAACCTTAATGGATGCAAGTTTAATGAATGCAATGCTCGCTATTTTCTTGGCTATGTTGCCTCATTTTATCCATAAAATTTATCATGCAACCGAACAGCAACTGAAAAAAGAGTACATTGTAACGCTTAGATTAGATGGTGCAACCCGTTGGTACTTAATTAAGGAAGTCATTATTCCAAATTTAACGGGGGTGGCAATGAAAGCACTTTCCCATATTTTTGTGATTGCTGTGCTAGATATTAGTGCATTAGGCTTTATTATGCTTGGTACGCAAAGCCCAATGCCAGAATGGGGCATAATGATTAGAGAATCGATGGATCTTATCTATGTTGCCCCTTGGACGGTTATTTTACCTGGCTTGGCGATTATTTTTAGCATTTTTAGCATCACAATACTGGGCTCCCGATTAACCGATATTTTTGAACAATACCGCAACATATAAATGTGGCGCATAACATAACAAGCGGTCATTTTCTCACGAAAATTTACATATTAAGGAGTACTTATGGCACTACTGGATATTCGCCATTTAAGTATTGAAATTAACACGCCAAAAGGGCGAGTAAAAATGGTAGATAATATTAATCTTACCGTCGATGCAGGAGAAATTTGCGGTTTGGTAGGAGAGTCAGGCTCTGGAAAAAGTCTGATTGCTAAAGTGATCTGCGGTATTGTTAAAGATGAATGGATTGTGACGGCGGACCGTTTTCGATTTGACGATATTGAATTACTTAAACTCTCGCCAACAGAGCGTCGAAAATTAGTTGGCGATCACATCTCAATGGTATTTCAAGATCCATTGACCAGCCTTGATCCCAGCCAACGAGTGGGTAAACAGCTTATGCAGGCGATTAACTCGAAAGGTAAATGGTGGCGATTTGGTTGGAAAAAGAAAAAAGTGATAGAGTTGCTGCACCGTGTTGGTGTGCGTGACCATAATGATATTATGAATAGTTATCCAAGCGATATTACCGAGGGGGAAGCCCAAAAAGTAATGATTGCAATGGCTGTGGCGAACCAGCCTCGCTTATTGGTTGCAGATGAGCCCACTAATGTGATGGAATCAACCACACAGCTACAAATTTACCGCTTGCTTTCCAGTATGAATAAAAACTTAGGAACCTCTATTTTATTGGTAAGCAATGATATGAAAAGTATTAAAAACTGGGTAGATTCTTACAATGTACTTTATTGTGGGCAAACGGTTGAAATTGCGGATAAAGAAAGTATTTTATCATCCTCCTATCACCCTTACACCAGAGTATTACTGAATAGTTCGCCTGATTTCTCTCAACCACTTGCATTTAAAAGTAGTTTAAATACCTTACGTGGTTCTGTTCCAATGTTGAAAGAAATACCAATTGGTTGTCGTTTAGGGCCTCGCTGTCCTTTTGCTCAGAAAAAATGTATAAATAAACCGCCTTTAGTGAAAGTGAAACAACATGAATTTGCGTGCCATTTTCCAATTAATTTTAGAGAACAAAATTTACTGAAAAATAAACGAGAAAATACGCCATTTATAGTCGCTGAGTTGGGTGAAAAACTTTAGTAAGAGGCTATTGGTAAAAATTATCTAATATAAGACTGCTTGTTATGTTATTGACTTAATGTTACAGGTAGCAGCAGTGTATCTAATACAAAGCTCAGTGGTAAATCAATCACAGCGAGTACAGCTAAAACACCTCCTTCTTGCATAGCTTGGAAATCGTTGGTTACACCTGCATACACACGGTAATTTTTTTCAGCTAAGCTAATCATCGTGCCACAGGCACTTAGATGAAATATTAAACAGAGTAGTGCTATAATTTTACAATCGGTTAATTTCATAAAAAATCTCCAAATATGCGTTCATTCTACGCTATTTCCCTAAAATTTCATTTAAAAAAAGGTTATTTTCAGGCAGAATGTAGCGTGATTTATTTATAATTTAAGAGGATTTATATGCAAACTTACAACATTGCAGTATTAGCTGGTGATGGTATCGGGCCAGAAGTAATGGCCCAAGCCATTAAAGTACTTGAAGCAACACAACAAAAATTTGGTTTTAAATTAAATTTTAACGAATACAACATTGGCGGTGCAGCGATAGATGCTCAAGGTAAAGCTTTACCTGACAACACGTTAAAAGGCTGTGAGGAAGCTGATGCCATTTTATTTGGCTCAGTAGGCGGACCCAAATGGACACACTTACCGCCAGATGAACAACCTGAGCGCGGCTCATTATTACCATTGCGTAAGCATTTCTCATTGTTTTGTAACCTACGTCCAGCCGCACTTTATAGTGGCTTAGAAAAATTCTGCCCACTGCGTGCGGATATCGCTTCTAAAGGATTTGATATGATGGTTGTGCGTGAATTAACAGGCGGTATTTACTTTGGTCAGCCAAAAGGCAGAGATGGCGAAGGTTCACAAACTCGTGCCTTTGATACCGAAGTCTATTATAAATATGAAATTGAACGGATTGCACGCGTGGCGTTTGAATCAGCAATGAAGCGTAAAAAACACGTTACTTCTGTAGATAAAGCGAATGTGTTGCAAAGCTCAATTTTGTGGCGTGAAACGGTAACGGACATCGCGAAAGAATACCCTGAAGTCACTTTAGAACATATGTACATTGATAATGCCACAATGCAGCTGATTAAAGCCCCTGAATCTTTTGATATTTTATTATGTTCAAATATTTTCGGCGATATTATTTCAGACGAAGCAGCAATGATTACTGGTTCAATGGGGATGTTGCCTTCTGCAAGCCTAAATGAACAAGGATTTGGCTTGTATGAACCTGCAGGTGGGTCAGCGCCTGATATTGCAGGTAAAAATATTGCTAACCCGATTGCACAGATTTTATCAGCAGCGATGATGCTACGTTATAGTTTCAACTTAAGAGAAGCTGCAGATGCAATTGAAGCCGCAATTCAAAAGGCATTAGTAGATGGTTACCGTACCGCTGATTTAGCCGATGGTAGCAAGCCGCTTTCAACCTCAGAAATGGGTGATATTATTGCGAAAAATATTTAACTTAATTGATTGTAGGGCGAGAGTTTTTTCGCCCTAATATAAACCTTAAAAAATAACTAAGACAAAATGTGTTGATTTTAGAGCAGTGGGCTCATTAATCGTACAATATTTTCGACTAATCCCCACAATTTAATGCGATAACGCCATCCTTTCGGTGTAATAAATTCACTTTGTTCCAAGTATTTTTGTTGAAGCTGAGCAATCTTTTTGGTCATTTCTTTATCATAAATAGCAAGACTGATTTCTAAATTTAAGAAGAAACTTCGCATATCCATATTTACTGTGCCAAAGAGGCTAAATTCACCATCAATTACTAGTGTTTTGGTATGGAGCATTCCTTGATCGAATCTCGCAATTTTAACATTATGTTTAAGTAATAATGGGAAATAAGCTCTCGAAGCATAATGAACCATCGTGGAATCATTTTTTTTCGGTAAAATGAGGGTTACATCAACCCCTCTGCGAGCAGCAGTAGTGAGAGCTAGAAGTAAGGGTTCATTCGGCACAAAATAAGGGGTGGTAATCACAATACTCTTCTTGGCAAGGTGAATAGCACACAAAATGGTTTCGTAAATAATGTTTTCTTCTTGCTCTGGTGCAGAAGGAATCACTTGAGCAATTACATTACCATCATCAGGTGGCGTTAAACCGCTATCTTGCGTTACTTGCTGGTTAAGGTAATCTTTGATTTTCTGTAAATTTACACCATCTTCAACAGCAATATCAGCATAGAGTACCGCTGCCATTTCAAGTACAATAGGGCCTTCACAACGCATCATCACATCAACCCATTCACCGATCCCAGTATCTTTTTTAAATAAGACAGGATCGATTAGATTAAAACTGCCTGTATAACCAATTTGGTAGTCAACCACTAAAATTTTGCGGTGGTTACGTAAATCATTACGTCCGTAAAAGGTTTGCATAATCCCAACAGGCAGAGATGTTTGAATAAATACACCAACTTGTTCTAGTTTTATTCTCCATTCACTTTTAAGAAAAGGGGCACTTCCAACATCATCAGCTAAAATAATGCAGTGAATGCCACGTTCTGCAGCCACTTTTATTGCCTCTAATAGCTTATTGATTTTGCCTTCTGGCTCAATGATATAAAATGCAAGTAGAAAACTCGATTTAGCTTGCTCAATATCTTTAATCATAGACTGAAGAATATCATCTGTTTTACTTAGCAGTTGCATACTATTATTTGAACTGGCTCCCAAGCGAGTGGCTTGTTTTGCCATTCTTTCTATTCCACGAAAAGTAGGCGGGATCTCATTATCAGGATTGAAATGCTTACTCGGCATATATTCTTCAGCAAATTCATCATAGAATCTGATCATTTTTTTTGTTCGGGCAAGACGTTTTTTGCTTACACGAACTTCTCCAACCAGTAAATAGATGAGAATCCCCCCAACAGGGAAAACAAATAAAATAATTAGCCAGGCAATCGCTGTACCAATATTGCGTTGAGTATATAAAACTCTGATCGCAAATATGAGTACAATAATAAAATTAATCAGGAGTAAGACGCCACTCCAAGTAAAAGAAAAAGGCATAAGGTATCCCTATTAATATGGTAGCGATGCTATTTTAGTGAAAAGTCCAACTCAAGTGGATTATGATCTGAGCTTTTCACCATATAGCTTTTTGTAGAATGCACAATAATATCTCGAGTAAAAATATAATCTAGTGGGTAGCCGAACACCGTGATTCGATGATCGGGCGTAATTTCCACTTCGGTAAGATTTAATTCATTAGTTAATTGAAACAACTTTGTTTTGCGTTTTTCATTCCAAGTATTAAAATCGCCCGCTAAAATGACAGCACCTTGATGTTGTTGGATAAGCTCTTTTAAACTATCTAATTGTGTCTGATAACTATGGTTTGTCCAATCAAAATTAATAAGGTGTACATTTATAACAAGTAGTGATTTTCCATTCTCAAATGGAAAATACATCGCAGACATTAGTTTAGGTAGCCTAATTAAAGGCTCTTTCGCACTATTTAAGCAATAACGCTCAGTATCTAATTGGCTTAAATTGAGAATACCTGATTTTTGCTGCTGATACTGAAAAGCAAAAATATGTAAAAAACTATCAAAATGTGAAAGTCGTTCTGGAATTTGCTGCCCAGAAATTGCTTCTTGTAGCAAGATAAAATCTGCTGTCTCTGCGAATGCTTTTAGATCTTTCTGCCAGCCAGAATCTTCCCCTTTATGAATATTCCAATTAAGTAACCGAAAACGTTTATTTAGCGTAGTAGGAGCAGCAGGATTTTGATAGCATTGCCAATAAGAAGAAAATTCTATTTCTTTAAAGATACTTTTCTGGGAATGTTGAAAAATAACCTCAGGTGGAGTGTAGATGGTTAGATTATAGTTCAAAAATAAAGCACTCCCTAATAAAATAGGAATAAACAATAGTAAGCTTTTTTTCATTTTTTATATGTTCAATCATAAACAAGCGGTTTATTTTTGATGAAATTTGGACAATTTTTTTACAAAATTGACCGCTTGTATTTACTACCGCTTGTATTTACTAAAGCTAGCCGTCTATTTCTTCGCCAGTCTCAGCCCATTTAAAATTTAATGCCGCAGAATTTAGGCAAAAACGCAATCCTGTTGGAGGTGGACCATCATTAAAAACATGTCCTAGATGTGAACTACAGTTGCCACAACGAATTTCTGTTCTATGTCTGCCTAAACTGTAATCATCTAAATAGCGTAATGCAGTTTCAGAAACGGCTTGATAGAAACTAGGCCAACCACAACCAGCGTCAAATTTAGTATCAGAATGAAAGAGCTCTTGATGACACCTTGCACAACGATAAACACCAACACGGTTTTCATTTAAAAACTTGCCCGTAAAAGGCAGTTCTGTACCTTGGTTTATTAAAATATCAACTTGCTGCTCGGTTAAATCTTTAATCTCTTTCATCATCATTTCCCCTAAAATCATTGCAAAATATTGTAACTTTTTTTTCATTATAAATCGTTATAAATTTCAAAAATTGACATAGATCACAAAAAATTTATCTGTTATATTGGGCGAGTTCTTTTAAGTTGTCAGAAAAGTGAAAAGATGTGTTATAATTCCTGCCATCTTTATTTAGTAGTACATAAAGAACGAATTTTGTTTAACTTTAATATAGGTAGAAAAATCTATGGCAATTAAAATTGGTATTAACGGCTTTGGTCGTATCGGTCGTATCGTTTTTAGAGCAGCACAACAACGTGATGACATTGAAGTTGTAGGTATTAATGACTTAATCGATGTTGATTATATGGCATATATGCTTAAATATGACTCAACTCATGGTCGTTTTGATGGTACTGTTGAAGTTAAAGATGGTCAATTAGTAGTGAACGGTAAATCAATCCGTGTGACTTCTGAGCGTGATCCAGCTAACTTAAAGTGGAACGAGATCGGTGTTGATATTGCCGTTGAAGCAACAGGCTTATTCTTAGATGATGAAACTGCACGTAAGCACATTACAGCAGGTGCAAAAAAAGTTGTTTTAACTGGTCCATCTAAAGATGCAACTCCTATGTTTGTAAACGGCGTAAACTTTGATGCTTATGCAGGTCAAGACATCGTTTCTAACGCTTCTTGTACTACAAACTGCCTAGCTCCATTAGCAAAAGTAATCCATAATAAATTCGGAATTAAAGAAGGTTTAATGACTACTGTACACGCAACTACGGCGACACAAAAAACAGTAGATGGTCCATCAGTGAAAGACTGGCGTGGTGGTCGTGGTGCATCACAAAATATCATTCCTTCATCAACAGGTGCAGCAAAAGCAGTAGGTAAAGTATTACCTGCATTAAATGGTAAATTGACTGGTATGGCTTTCCGTGTTCCTACAACTAACGTTTCTGTTGTAGATTTAACTGTAAATTTAGAAAAACCAGCAACTTATGCTGAAATTTGTGCTGAAATCAAACGTGCTTCAGAGCAGGAAATGAAAGGTATTTTAGGTTACACAGAAGATGCAGTTGTTTCAACAGACTTCAATGGTGCAACTGAAACCTCCGTATTTGATGCAGCAGCAGGTATCGCATTAACAGATACATTTGTTAAATTAGTATCTTGGTACGATAACGAAGTTGGTTATTCAAACAAAGTATTAGACTTAGTCGCTCACGTTTATAACTACAAAGGCTAATGACTCATTTAGGAAAAGATCAAGTTGAAAGACTTGGTCTTTTTTTGTCTTTAATCGATCAAATAAATCCTGCATCTCTCTATTATCCAAGCAATTTTTAAAGCCTATTTCTTTTTCAATTAATAGCGGTATTCATCATATATAGTGCAACATTATCTTATGGCATCTCGCAAAGAAAGTATAAAATAGCGAAATAATCACTTGTAAACGCACAAAGAAAAAAGAAAGCGGTGTAGCGTCATTATCAGACAGACTTAAAAGGTGTTCTCAATTTCTGCTAACGTTTCAGCCTCTAATCTTTGGTGGTGTTCAAGCGGATCGATATTTTCCGCCATAATGCTCGATATTCTTCCCTAATCTCTCTTGCTTCGGCTAAAGTGATTTTCGGGGTAACTCCTTATTCCTAAATCGCTCTCTTTACCTGTAATAGGCTTTTTATATCTAAACCGCCATAGCTTAGAGCCTTTGCGTTTTTGATTTGGGTATTGTTTAATTCGGTGGTAACTCTAGCCATAAAAATGCACCTAAAATCGCATAGTGCTTTACCAAATAATAAGGGGTTTAAGGGTATGGGTTTCGTACCCTTTTACGTTATACCCTCAAATATACCCCTAAAAAAGGGTATGTAAACGAATGAACACGAAAGAATACGAATGAAAAAATAAATTAAAATCTAGTTTATGCTAGTGTTATCAAGGGTTTTGTGTAAGATTACGAAAGAAGAGTGGAAAATTTGAATTGGTCCCCCCAGCCGGACTTGAACCAGCGACCAAGCGATTATGAGTCGCCTGCTCTAACCACTGAGCTATGGGGGGAATGTATTGGTCGTAGATTATAGAGAAAAACCGAGTAGTCGTCTAGTAGTAGAAAATTACTCGGTTAATTATTAATCGAGTTAGCGAAGAGTTATTCTTCTCGCCAGATCAAAGTAGCCATTCTGCCTGTTTGTTTATCTCGTCGATAAGAAAAAAATAGCTCTGGCTGGCTGTAAGTGCAGTATTCTCCTCCTGAAATATGGGTAATGCCCAGTTTATTGAGGCGTTGAGTTGCAATTTGGTAAAGATTTCCTAAAAACTTACCGCTTGTGGAGCCGTCTTGAATAAATGCTTCTTTTGCTTTTGGATCAAAAGCACAGAATTGCTCCATTATCTCTGTACCGACTTGGAAAGCTTTTTCGCTAATTGCAGGGCCTAGCCAAGCAGAAATTTCACTTCTTGGAGACTGGAATTTTTCAATTGTTGCTTCTAGCACGCCATCACACAGCCCACGCCAGCCTGCGTGAGCTGCTGCGATCTCTTTTCCATTTTGACTTGCGAATAGTACAGGTAAGCAATCTGCTGTCATCACTAAACACACTTGATTAGGCTGATTTGTGTAAACTGCATCTGCCTCAACATTTTCACTTGAATAAGGAATTTCAATCACTTTTGTGCTATGCGTTTGGGTTAAAAACAGCGGGGAGCACGGTAATTGAAATTTCTCTACGAGTAATAAACGATTTTGAGTTACATCTTTTGGTGCATCATTGACGTGTTCGCCTAGGTTAAAACTATCAAAAGGCGGTTTACTGACTCCGCCTGTTCTAACTGTAGTGAATGCGTGAATATGTTTGGGAACGCACCAGTTTGGAATAATCCTATCCATTTGCAAAAAATCTTAAAAAATAACCGCTTGTTATCTACGTACGGCAATAGCTTCGATTTCGATACCGACATCTTTTGGTAATCGAGCCACTTCTACGCAAGAGCGAGCAGGAAAATTTGGATGTTCATATTCTTGGAAAAAGGCTTCATATTCTGCATTTACAACAGCAAAATCATTTAAGTCTTTAACAAATACAGTGGTTTTAACAATATCCGCAACGGTTAGCCCTGCTTGCTCAATGATTGCTTTTACATTATTGAGTGATTGGCGGGTTTGTTGAATGATATCAGTTGGTATTTGACCTGTTTCAGGATTGACTGGTATTTGACCTGATGTTAAAACAAGACTACCTAAATCAACTGCTTGAACGTAAGGTCCGATTGCTGCTGGTGCGTTTTCTGTATGAATGACGGTTGGCATTTTTACTTCTCCTTAATTAATGAAAAATGAATAGATTAATGATAATATCTTTTTCCATTATTTGGAATAAAGAGAATAACGAAATGAGCATTAATGTTTCAGAAATTGTACTACATCAAATTCACAAAACAGAAAGTGAGAATTCAGAATTAAAAACATTTTTACGTGAAAACTTATTAGAAATCTCGCCTGAAGTCGATCAAATGATGTTGCAATTACACCAAGCGTATCAAAGTAAGGCAAAAGCTTATGGTATTTTTAAGCCAGAGTCGGTATTTGCTCAGCAGCTTAATCGTTTGTTAGAAAAAGAAACCGATTTTCTTCCTTTTAGTCACAGTTGTGTAAAAATGTTAGCGGCAGAATTGGCGAAGTATTCATTTGCTGATGGTGGTACCTTTGTTATTTGCCGTTACACTTTTTTGGCCACGGAATATCTTTTTATGGCTTTAATTGATAGTCGTCATTCAATGTTGGTTGACGAGCAGTTAGAGATCAAGCGTACGCAGTATTTAGATATTTTACAATATGATATAGCTTGTCGAATTAATTTAACTGAACTGAAACTTGATGCAACCTCAAACCGTTATTTAACTTTCGTGAAGGGCAGAGTAGGGCGTAAAATTGCTGATTTCTTTATGGATTTCTTAGGTGCAGAAGAAGGTTTTAATCCTCAATTACAAAATCAGACTTTACTGCAGGCTGTAAGTGATTATTGTGAACAAGGCGAATTGTCTTCACCTCAAACCAGGGAAGTGAAAAAGCAGGTTTTTGATTACTGTAAAGAGAAAATCAATAATGGAGATGAGATTGCACTCAATGATCTTTCAAATTCAATGCCAACCTTAAACGATATTGATTTTGCTGAATTTACCCAGAATCAAGAATATGGATTGGAAGAAAGTATTCCCCCAATTCGTAACGCATTAAAAACGCTTACTAAATTTTCAGGTTCAGGTAAAGGAATAACGATCAGTTTTAATACAGAATTATTAGGTGAGCGTTTAATTTGGGATGAACTAAATGATACTTTAACAATCAAAGGGTTACCAGCTAACTTGCGTGATCAGCTCGAACGTAATAAATAATGGAAAATTTTTGCTGGTTTAGGTATTATCTTAATTATATGAATTTTGTATTATCAAAAGGTCAATCTATGAAAATGAAATCTCTTTTATTAACATTATTAGTTGCAATGAGTGTAACTGCCTGTTCAACGGTTGAGAAAGTGGTCTATCGAATTGATGTTCCGCAAGGCAATTACTTAGAGCAAGATAAAATTGCACAACTTAAGGTAGGTATGACACCAGAACAGGTGGAATATTTACTTGGCACACCAATGTTAAGAAATATTTTTGAAACCCATCGTTGGGATTATGTCTTTATTAAACGTGAAGGTTATAAAGCTGCGGAAAAGTACAATTTATTTGTTTACTTTGATGAAAACGGATTAGTTTCAAAAATTGATGATGTCGGTGCAAATTCAAAGTAGAAATAAAATTTTTGATGATTAAAACTGAAAAGCCCATCTTAGCAATGATCTGACCCCAAAAAGTTAGACTGTTATTTAAATGTAGAAGATCAGACTTGATCTGACAATTCACTCTAAAAATTGAGAGTTTCCCGTTTAGAATATGAGTGTCCAAATTCAATCTAAACAAAAAAGGAAACTCTCATGTTTTATTCTAACTGTAATGGTCTAACCTACTGCAATATTCCAAAGACACAACCACATTTAAATCCTTAAACAATCCATTTCAAACTGCATTGGGGAGCGATTTCCTAATGCAGAATGCAGTCGTCTCGGATTGTAAAAATCCTCAATGTATTCCGCAACACAAAGCAATGCTTGCTCTCGTGTCTTAAATCGGTAGCCGTTGAGTTTCTCCACCTTTAAACTGCGGAAAAAACGCTCTGTTACCGCATTGTCCGTACATTTCCCCGCCCTACTTTGGCTATACACCATTTTCGCTTCTGTTAGCACATTCCGAAAGGCTTGGCTGGCTGTATTGGGAGCCGCGGTCTGAGTGGAAAATAACGTCCGCAGGGGGCTTGCGGCGGTGAATGGCAAGTCGCAAGGCTTGAACGCATAAGCGGCTATCTGGCGTATCCGATACCGACCAGCCGACAATTAACCGTGAAAACCAATCAATGACAATCGCCAAGTAGAGCCAGCCCTCATCAGTGGGAATGTAGGTAATGTCGCCTGCCCAAATGGTGTCGGGCATCATTGCACACTGCCCATTTGCACTATTTTCCGCAAAATCGACCGCTTGTTTTCGCCAAACTTTAGCTTTCGGGCACTTGGCTTTTATCTCAAGCTCCCGCATTAAACGGCGAGCTTTAAACCGCCCGATTTTTATCCCTAAATCCGTCACCGCCTGTGATAAACGCC